>NZ_CP174334.1:5225000-5227065 GCF_056231245.1 Microbulbifer maximicatervae (SeqCode) | reverse complement strand
TTCAAAAGATTTTCTTAAGAAAATCAATAAGTTAGAGCTTTCTTCCCGCTACTACCTGAGCAGCGAGGAGGCGAACTATACGGACTTCAGGGAGGCTCCGCAAGCACTTTATGTAATAAATTTCCAAAATGATTTTTGGTTAAAAATCAGACTGTAAATGCATCCCCTGATGGTGGAAATGGAAAATATAACTATGAATAAAATCCCCACATCACTATCGGGGAATATACGCGTAGTTTTTTAGATGCACGGCACTATCCACACTATTTGGCAGCCAGATTGAATAACTATCAGGGATACTAGGCTCTAGGGGATAACTTTCTGGGAGTATTTAGTAGCTTACTAACTCTGGTAGTTTTGAAGCCATTACAAATACAAACCTAAAGTTCACGAAAGTAGTTTTAAGTGTGTATCCAGTGGCAAATTTTTGCAGAAGCTCTGAAAAACTTGAGGAAGAAACGTAAAGATCTTTTAGGGGTTTATTTTTTGGAGTGAAAACTGACTAATTTATCTAGAGCTATTTTTGCAAGTTATCGGAAACACTGGACCCACACTGTAGGCGGGCAGTTCTCGTCAGCCTGCGGTGCATGACTCCGGATTTGTGAACGGCTCACATAGCAGCGCAGGCACGCGAAATAGTGAAAATATTTACCGTACCCTAAAAAGAAAACCCTGGCAGTGCAGCTGGTATAGGTTTTTTTATTAGAAACCTGACAGCTGGTGAAGGTTTAGCCTGCCGAAGGCCACTCCGAGGGTGAGAGCCACAGGCTCGAACCACTATGACTTTGCACGCAGCGCGTCTCTCTTCTTTCCCTTTCTTAGTTTTTTTGTCTTTTGTTTTTTTTAAATATTTTTAGCCATAAAAAAAGGGCCACCCTATTGGGTGGCCCTTTTCGGATTAGAAGCCTGACGATGACCTACTCTCACATGGGGAAGCCCCACACTACCATCGGCGATGTTGCGTTTCACTTCTGAGTTCGGCAAGGGATCAGGTGGTTCCACAACTCTATTGTCGTCAGGCAAACTGGCTTGGGTTGGCGTTGGTCTTATAAGCAAAGTGCTTGGCCTGCCGCGTTATCGCTGTTTGCCTCGGTCATGTTATTGACCGGCGATAACCCCAAATAAGTCGGTAAAACAATCTGTAGTAATACACCGCAAGCGATCGTATGTCTCTAACTCACAATCCGCTAGCTTAGCTAGTCGTTAGTAACCATCTCTGTTGTATGGTCAAGCCGCACGGGCAATTAGTACTGGTTAGCTCAACGCCTCACAACGCTTCCACACCCAGCCTATCAACGTGGTAGTCTTCCACGGCCCTTCAGGAGGCTCAAGGCCTCAGGGAGATCTTATCTTGAAGGAGGCTTCCCGCTTAGATGCTTTCAGCGGTTATCCCGTCCGAACATAGCTACCCGGCAATGCCACTGGCGTGACAACCGGAACACCAGAGGTTCGTTCACTCCGGTCCTCTCGTACTAGGAGCAACTCTTCTCAAATCTCCAACGCCCACGGCAGATAGGGACCGAACTGTCTCACGACGTTCTAAACCCAGCTCGCGTACCACTTTAAATGGCGAACAGCCATACCCTTGGGACCGGCTTCAGCCCCAGGATGTGATGAGCCGACATCGAGGTGCCAAACACCGCCGTCGATGTGAACTCTTGGGCGGTATCAGCCTGTTATCCCCGGAGTACCTTTTATCCGTTGAGCGATGGCCCTTCCATACAGAACCACCGGATCACTATGACCTACTTTCGTACCTGCTCGACATGTCTGTCTCGCAGTCAAGCGCACTTATACCATTATGCTCATTGCATGATTTCCGACCATGCTGAGTGCACCTTCGTACTCCTCCGTTACTCTTTGGGAGGAGACCGCCCCAGTCAAACTACCCACCATACACTGTCCTCGATCCGGATAACGGACCAGAGTTAGAACCTCAAACATACCAGGGTGGTATTTCAAGGACGGCTCCACAACAACTAGCGTCATTGCTTCAAAGCCTCCCACCTATCCTACACAAATAGGCTCAAAGTTCAGTGCAAAGCTGTAGTAAAGGTTCACGGGG
>NZ_CP174334.1:4425000-5220000 GCF_056231245.1 Microbulbifer maximicatervae (SeqCode) | reverse complement strand
GAGGATTACGGACCAAAGGTTCCGTCGCTCCACGAAGAAACCTGCTAAGTTCCCACAAACTGATAATAAATATTTGCAGGACCAGGAATAACCAGCTGAAATAAACTTCTCGACGTTTTCGCCTAAGCCTCAGCAGACCTAATTCAACATAGGCCTTAGCCGATTCTTCTAGCGGGGCCCAAAGACCTCGCCGATTAACTGTCGAAAATACTATTGCCGAAACGAGCGTCGCAATAACAAAAGCTACTCGGTACATGGTATCTGGGTAGTTCTTCGCAAGAATTACTCCTAGCAAATAGATTACCCCAGCTATTGCAAAAAGATATTCAAAAGCGACCACCAATCGCATTCGTCGCTCCTGGCGACGCACCCAATTCAGCGCTGTAATTGGGATTTCTGCGCTGGTCTGTTGCCCCTTCCAGATACTTTCCAGCTCTAGCCACTGTTTTTCTGTGTCTGATTCATTCATTTTTCACTTCCCAAAAGGCAGATATTGAGACGCTCTTTTGCCCGGTTGAGCCGCACTGCAATATTGGACTCGGTAATACCCAGAACTTCAGAGATTTCCGCATAGCTCAGGCCTTCCAGGCGAAGAGTCAATGTCTGCTGGAGTCCTAAGGGTAATTTCTGCACTGCACGAACCAGCTGTTCAGACTTGCGTTCGGCTACCAATCGCTCTGCGGGGCCCGGCTGGTGGTCCTCAAGCTCCAGTAATTCATCATCACTCCCATGATAAGTTTTTCTACGGGTCAGCTCGGTCACACAGCGGTTATGTGCGATACGATATACAAAGGTTTTTAAGCTGGCATCACCGCGAAATGTCGGCAGGGCCCGCCAGAGTCCCAGCCAGATTTCCTGTAACAGATCATCATGCTCGGCTTTTGATCGCACATAGCTATGTACCAGCCGGGAAACCCCTTCGGTATATTCCGTAGTCGCTTGTTGAAATAATTGATCCCGTAATTCCACCGGCCACTCCATCGTCTATGCAAATTACTGTACCGGCTTCAAATAAAACCTTACAAAAAGTTTCGCTGCTCTCGATTGGCAGTATGTGTCGGTTCTGAAACAATGAAGGAGCGTGGTAAGTCCATACTTGCGCTACACTGGCGCAAAACTGCCACCGGTAAGTAGGGTGTGCCTATGGCCAAGTCCATAAACGAAGACCAAAAACTCGATAACCAACTTTGCTTCAGCCTGTATTCTGCCTCCCTGGCAATGAGCAAGATGTACAAGCCTCTATTGGAGACACTGGGAATAACCTACCCCCAGTACTTGATGATGCTGGTGCTCTGGGAAGACGACGGAATCACCGCTACGGAGCTGAGTCTGCGGCTTGGCCAGGATAAAGGTGCCCTAACGCCAGTTATCAAACGACTGGAGAATCAAAAGCTGATCAACCGCCACCGAGACCCGGAGGACGAGCGTCGAGTCATTATCGAGCTGACTGATGCCGGTAGGTCGATGCAAAAAGAGGCTGCTTCAATTCCCACTCAAGTGCTGAATGCCTGTGGCTTGAATCCTCAGTCTGCACGGGCGCTAAAGACGCAAATAGAGACGCTTCGCCAATATTTAGCGAACCCCTGATCTTCCCCTCTTTTATCGCCCCGCCATTAGCGGGGCCCCCGCTTTGGCTCCATTTGTTATAGCTATCGTCCTTATAGCGATATTTAATTATCGCAATAATAGTTATCGCAATAACTTTATCTGGCGTCCAAGCTGACGCACTGTTTAGAAGCTGACTTAGAAATCCGGACTACTACCCCCAGCTCAATAAATCCAGCGGGAAAAGGACTGGACTCCATTCCAGGCGGCTTCTGACAGACAAACACACATCAATGAGGACAGGTTAATGCAAACAGTTTACACCGCAGTAGCAACGGCAAATGGCGGCCGTGATGGCGAAGCTCAATCATCAGATGGAAAGTTAAGCGTCAAGCTCAGTATTCCCAAAGAGCTTGGCGGCCCCGGTGGCGATGGCACCAACCCAGAGCAACTGTTTGCTGCGGGTTACTCTGCCTGCTTTATTGGCGCTCTTAAGTTTGTCGCCGGTAAAGAGAAAGTAAAAGTCCCGGAAGAAACCACTGTGCGCGCTGAAGTTGGAATCGGTCCCCAGGGTAAGGGGTTTGGTCTGGATATTGACCTCTATATCGATCTTCCCGGCCTGGATCAAGCGACGGCAGAAAAAATTGCCAACACCGCTCACGATGAAGTTTGCCCTTATTCCAATGCAACCCGAGGCAATGTTGATGTGCGCCTGCACATATCTTCTTAAGCAACCGGTAGAGAATTGAAGGTATCCGTTATGAATGGCTTAAAAGTTTCCAAGCTGGCACTACCCCTTTTCTTTGCTCTTGGTATGACTTCTGCGTCTGCTTCTATTTCCCCTGGTGTTGAGAAAAATACCCAGGGGTTCCTTCAAGCACTGGCGCAAGGTGGCGGCAAACCCATTGAGCAACTATCACCGAAAGATGCCCGCGCCGTCCTGGTCGAAGCCCAAAAGGGTGCGCAATTGCCGCCCGCTGAAGTCAGCAAGAAAACCATTACGGTTAATGGCGAAAAGCTGGAACTGACTATCGTTAAACCGAAAAACACCCGGGGCCAGATTCCCGCCTTTATGTATTTCCACGGCGGAGGCTGGGTCTTGGGTGACTACCCAACCCACGAACGCTTGATCCGCGATCTGGTTCAACGCTCCGGCGCCGCTGCGGTATATGTGGCTTACACCCCATCTCCAGAGGCCAAGTACCCGACTGCAATTAACCAGGCTTATGCGGCTACCCAGTGGGTCGCGGAGAATGGCGAAAAGATCGGTGTCGACGGTTCCCGTCTTGCCGTGGCCGGTAACAGTGTCGGTGGCAATATGGCAGCCGTGGTTGCCTTGATGGCGAAAGAGAAAGGAACACCGGATCTGCAATTCCAACTGCTGCTCTGGCCGGTTACCGATGCCAACTTCAACAACGCTTCTTACAAGCAGTTCGCCCAGGATCACTTCCTGACACGAGATATGATGAAGTGGTTCTGGGATAACTACACTACCGACCCCAAACAGCGCAACGAGATCTATGCTTCACCTCTGCGCGCAAGCAAATCCCAGTTGGTCGGCTTGCCTCCCGCTCTGGTGCAGACTGCTGAGATGGATGTGCTGAGAGATGAAGGCGAAGCTTACGCCCGCAAACTTAACGAAGCTGGTGTGACCGTAACCGCTGTTCGCTATAACGGCATGATTCACGACTACGGCCTACTAAATGCCCTGAGTGACGTGCCCGCAGTGCAGGATGCTCTTGATCAAGCAGGCTCCGAGCTTAGGGAACACCTCAAGTAAAACTTAAAAGCCCTGCAATGCGGGGCTTTTTTATTCAGGTACTTAAAGTAGCGTTTTGGCCACTGCCTCAATTTCGATCAATGTCTCTGGCGACGCCAGGGATATGACTCCCACCCCCGTGATTGCCGGGCGAGTAGTACCCAAATATTTAGATAGCACGGGGACTATTTCCCCCAGATGCTCACTAACTTCTCCACGCACATAGATACGTAACTGCAAAAGGTTCTCTACCGACGATCCGGCCTCATCCAATACTGTCAATAAGTTTTGCATGGCGCTTTCCGCCTGAGCACCAACCCCTATGTTTTTAACTTCACAATTACTATCCCAATCCACCTGACCCGATACAAATACCAAGCCTGTTTTGGTATCGACTCGGGCGTGGGATAGGCAGGAAGAACTGCCATCATAAAGTGAAGAAGGATTAATATTCAGAATACTCATAACAGACCTGTATGCTTTCTAGCTTTTAAAAAAATCATAGTAGAAAGGCAGCTTTGCCAAAGCTATGGAGTAAAGCTTGTTACGGATACAATCAGGAAGCTATTGACTTAGAAAATCGTTGGTGCAGATCATTGAGAATCCAACTTACCAATGGATCATTTTCCACTCGGGGATGAAAGGCGGCTACAACTTCGTAGCCAGGTGGATACTTGTCCAAGGTAATTTCCACCAAGCCCTCACAAGGCATCAACCTAGAGGGAATAAAGGCCAGGGCATCCGTCCTTTTCAAGAACTCCTGGGCTATATAAAAAGAGGGCGCCGAAACAACAATCTCTCTTTTTAGATCTTGCCCCTCTAGCCAACGATCGGCTGAACCGCGCAAGCCTCCAATCCCTGGCGATGTAATCACAAAATCAGATTGCATCAACTGATCAATAGGGACCAACTCATCTAAACTATACATAGGATTAGCCGATACACAGACATAACGCTCATTAAAGAGCACCTGTGTATTAATTCCATCAGGCACATACCCCGCTGATGTGAAAGCTAAGTCAATTTCTCCCTGATGCATTTTCTGGGTGAGCGAGACGCTTTCAATATTAGTGACAATAAATTTCACTTTCGGCGCATATTGCCTGACCCTTTGGATCAACTCGGCAACAACCACTTTTTGCGCGTAATCTGTAGCAGAGATCACCAGGGTCCGGGAAGTCTGGCTTGAATCAAGAGAGCCCGGAGCGGGAATCTCACTGAGTAACGTCAGCACCTGTCGAATCTGTGGTTCTATAAATTTTGCATAACTGGTGGGAGCCATCCCATGCCCAGTACGCACAAATAGATCATCCCCAACTATTTTTCTAATCTTCTTCAGTTGCAAACTGATAGCTTGCTGCGAAACCTGCAGATGCTCTGCGGCAAGGGAGATACTTTCAACCCTGAATAGTATTTCCAGGGTTTTTAAGTGATTAATTTCAAGATCTTTGATCATATCAACTGCAAAAGCGGAGCTTTCTGCCAGTCACTTACGGCTGTGGATAAGGATTAAAATAGTGGTTTCTAATACTGAAGTTAACGCGACCTCCAAAGCCATAGTGGCCGCGCTGTATTATTACAAATACTCAGGGAATTTTTCTGGCCGCACGATTTGCAATTTGAAAACCTAAGCGGGCTGCGGTACGCGCACCATGATCCTCAATATCGAAATAAGGATTAAATTCAGCGATATCCGCCAAACAAACTTTATTGGATTCCAAAACGGTATCCAGCAAGACTTCCAAAAACTCCATGGAAACTCCCCTGCCAGAGGGGGCACTCACCGCTGGCATTACTGCCGCCGGCAATACATCCAGACATACCGTCAGATAGACAAAATCCACCTTCTCGATAAAGTCGCGGATTCGCGCCTGAACTGTATTCAGATTCCAACTACTGATTTCACGGTCCCGAATAACCTGGGCACCCAATTCATCAGCTCTCTGATAGAGAGCAGGTGTGTTAGCGTTATCCGCCGCACCCACACAGAGATAATTAAATTCGCGGCCATTTATCCTGCACTGCTCTGCAATCTGGAAAAATGGCGTACCCGATGACCCCTTTGGCGCAGGTGTGCGTAAATCCAAATGCGCATCAAAATTGATAATACCTAGACTGCTCTCGCGGTGATGCTCGCGCATCCAGCGGGCAATCCCCTGATAACTGCCAAAAGCAATTTCATGGCCTCCTCCCAATACCAGAGGAAAGTGACCGGCACCGAGCAACTCATTGATACGGGCACCCAATAGCGATTGGGCAGACTCCAAGTCTTCCCGTTCGACTCTGACGTTACCCCCATCGTATAAGGGCGCATCAAAAGTTGCCGGCAAATTCGCCATGGCCAAACGCAATATTCTCGGTCCCTTGGCCGCGCCAATTCGCCCTTTATTTCGACGCACACCCTCATCAGAAGCGAAGCCGAGAATAGTCAGGCCGGGAGGGTCATCCAATTGCAAAGGTGAAATCCGCTGGTGCCAGCGCTCACCTGCACGTCCATCCTCAGAGTCGGTGCGACCACTCCATAACTGCATATCAGCAAGCTGTAACATCAATACCTCCGAGGAAGATCTTTATTGGCTTCAAGCCCCCACTTTGTAGGCAAGTTGAACCGGAATATCCATTGGCCGTGCGCAATATGCGCGCGCAAACCTTCGCACAGTGGGCTATGGGAACTGTAAAGCCCCAACGCGAGAGCTGCCGATACTTTTGGAAGTAGACGATCAAGCAATGCCCTCTGCGAGTACCTTAAAATTTGTCACGAAAAAGAAGCATTTAAGTTGCGCTTCTACAACACTAACGTGCCGCATTTTTCAACAACACGTGTTGCATGTCGGTACTATACAGCAGACGCTGCAGGCTGCTCCATAGCTTTCCCTTTATGGGAACGGAAATTAACCCAAGCTCGAGTCCCAAAATGAGAAAGCAGGAGTACGATAAACATTGCTGTTAACGTACTGGCCATACCAAGCTGCTGGGAACCAACTAACATTAATCCCCATCCAATTATCAACCACTGAGCGATATAGAACGGAGTTATGTTTTTACCCCAAAACACCATTACGTCAATGAGCTTTCTGTTCTTTACTTTGTTTAAGAGGAAATTACTAATCCAAAGCCAAAGGAAAGTATAGCCAATAAGCAGAATAATTAGACCTGGGCCACCTCTCATGTTTTCGGCAAAAAAGTATCGCGTATTCAACATGATTAGAAGGCCACCTATGCTCATTAGGGTTAAGCCAATCCATATGCTGCGTGAGAACAATACATCTATATTTTTTGTATTTTTAAACCAGTAGCCAACTGCCATGCCTGCGAGGGGATAGGCAAGCCAGGAAAATAACGGGAACATTACCCCTTCGCGCTTATTGCCAAAAAACAACTGTAAAATTTCGTCAATAACAACGGAGTTACTGCCGATATCCCAGACGAGTGAGGAGCCGAATGCTACGATAGCTGCCGCAGCGAGCCAGTATATAGGATGAGGCAAGAAGTGCCTGACTAGTGCACAAATAGCGAGCGCAAGGCCAGCAAACTGGAAAATATCTACCATAAGAAATTCACTCAGCGGTGTGTATTCTCCCAGTTGCTCTTGTGTGACAAGACCAAACTGTAAAGAAAGCCACATAGGCACTGTGCCACGGGCGAAATTAAGTAAATACCCTATTGCAAAAAGACCAGCAGCACGAAACAAATCCTGTTTCAGACTCGGCTTCGAACTATAGCCAATGAAAATACCCATAATCAGCATAAACACTGAAGCTGCCGGAGTTCCCGCAGATACCTGGATAGCAACACCAATAGCACTGTCTGCCACGTCTGTTCGTCCATAATGATATAAGACGTGAATAGCAATCATAAACAGTACGGCAATGCCTCGGGTCAGATCAAAGGCCAAAATACGAGGATTTTCTTGCGGGAGCACCACTGCTCCTGAAAGACTGGAATTACTCATTTTCAAGAGCTCCTAGCTTTAGAGTAATGAATTTAGTGTGCATTAACTGATATAGAGATATTGCAAAGGCAAGATGCACTTCCTGTGAAAATGTAAGGTATATAAAAATCCTTATTACTTATTTATCGGTTACAGCCCCCTGATCATTAATGTTAGGAGGGGACCGCTTATTTATTCCGATTGTAGATCTAAAGGGCTTGCAAATCCTTAGTATGCCCTATTTATCAGTCAACGCTGAGGCATTGGCTAGCAGTTTTAAAAAGTGCCGCCCAGTATAAATATAAAGCGATATCCATGAATTAAAAATAAAGCCCACGATAGACGCTAAACAGAGATCAACATTCCAAATCTCGGATAATAATGGGCGCAAAAACCTTATAAAAATTGTTGATAATATTGTTACTCATTTAGCACCAACTTATCCTTAATTCCGATGTACATCCACCCTAAGAATCAACATCCCCGATTCTCAGTTGCATATCAGCAAGCTGTGACATCGCGCCCCTCCAGGAAAATTCTTGCAGGCTTTAAGGCGCCCACTTCATAAGCGAGCTGATCCGGGGTATCCATCGGCCAAAGAACAATATCTGCTCGCAGCCCCTCGCGCAGTACACCGCGAGAACAACATAAACCCAATGCCCGAGCGGCTGCACGGGTAACGCCTGCGAGAGCTTCTGCCGGAGTTAAGCCAAACAACTGACAACCCATATTCATCATCAAACGCAGGGAAGCGATTGGACAACTCCCGGGATTAAGGTCTGTAGCCAATGCCATACAAACCCCTGCCTCGCGTAACTTTTCAATAGGCGGAACCTGGGTTTCGTGCAGCGTATAGAAAGCACCCGGCAGGAGGACGGCCACGGTGCCGCTTTCCGCCATGGCCCGGACATCCGCATCGCTGATGTATTCAATATGATCTACCGATAATGCCCCGGACTTTGCCGCCATTTCAGTAGCCCCTGTACGCGCCAACTGCTCGGCGTGCACTTTTACTGGCAGGTCCAGTTTTTTCGCTGCATCGATAACTCTCTGGCACTGATCGACAGTAAATCCAATCGTCTCGCAAAACATATCCACGGCATCGGCCAGTTGCTCGCGGGCTACAGCGGGCAATATCTGCTCGCAGATAAGGTCGATATATTCATCGGCACGACCGTCGTATTCCGGTGGCAGAGCGTGAGCTGCCAGACAGGTCGTTACTATTTCCACTGAGTTGTGTTGCGCCAGGCGTCTCGCGGTGCGCAATTGCTTTAGTTCAGTATCCAGGTCCAGGCCATAACCGGATTTAATTTCCACGGTTGTAACGCCTTCGGCCATCAGGGCGTGCAGACGGGGCTCAGCCAACTTATACAGGTTCTCGGCACTGGCACCCCGTGTCGCCCGCACGGTAGAAATAATACCCCCGCCAGAGCGAGCCACTTCTTCGTAACTCTCTCCCCCCAGGCGACGGGCAAACTCCCCTGCGCGATGGCCTCCATATACGAGATGCGTGTGGCAATCGATCAGGCCCGGAGTTGCCCATTGACCTTCGCCATCAACAATGCGGTCTGGGGTGCACTCGGGCAGATCCCGGCGGGGACCAATCCAAACGATCCGACCTTTGGTTACCGCAATTGCAGCATCCTCGATAACACCGTAACCACCGGCAATGGATGGGTCCATTGTGGCGGCATTCAAATTGGTAATCAGCAAATCACAGCGTTCTGACATAAGCTTTTAGCGGCACGCTTTTCCTTTTAAACCATAGATGCTCGGCCCGATGACCGACAAACCAGTAACGGGCAGGATACAGCTCCCCTCTTCGACTTGACAGCCCGCAGCAGGGAAACCATAGTAGCCGTAACTATTCTTGTATATACAACAATATACAAGCCACGGAAGCACTGTACCTGAGTCTATGAATACTGCAAGTGAACCCCGATACGCGGCCATCAAGCGCCATATCCGCCAACAAATTGAGTCTGGCGAGTGGCCAATTCACTCCCAGGTGCCCTCGGAGAACCAACTGGCACAGCAATTCAGTGTGAGCCGGATGACCGCAAGGCGGGCACTCACCGAGTTAACCGATGAGCGCGTTCTGATGCGCTCCCAGGGGCTGGGTACTTTTGTCGCCGAGCCGGTGCCCGCCAGCTCACTGTTGGAAGTGCGCAATATCGCCGACGAGATCTCGGCCCGGGGGCACAGTTACAGCAACCGCATTCTGTTAGCTCAGCCCTGTGTCGCCAGCGCCGATGTAGCCCTGGCATTGGAAGTGCCCGAACAGGCAAAAGTGTTTCACTCCATTATTGTGCACTGTGACAACGGCTTGCCGGTGCAGTGGGAAGAGCGGTTTACCAATCCAGCCTTGGCTCCAGATTACCTGGACCAGGACTTCGCCCACACCACCCCCAACGCCTATCTTTCCAAAGTCGCACCGCTGACCGAGGCCGATACAACCGTCGAGGCCATAGCTGCGGAAGCCGCTATCGCCCACGCTCTGGAAATTGCCCCCGGAGATGCGTGCCTCCAGGTTTGGCGGCGCACTAAATGCAGTGCCGGCACCGTGAGCTTCGCGCGCCTGGTTCACCCAGGCAATCGATACCGCCTCGGTGCACAACTGAGATTCTAGTTATTGATTTATCCCGCGCGCCCTGGGAAAAGAAACAATCAAATCCGGGACGTGTGAATTTTTTTACGAGAAAAATTGACGAGGAAGCTATGTCTACCGACAAACGCCACGATCCCAGCCGCAAAATCCGCGCGCCTCGCGGCAGTGAGCTCAATGCCAAAAGCTGGCTCACCGAAGCTCCCCTGCGCATGTTGATGAACAACCTGGACGCCGAGGTAGCTGAACGCCCGGAGGACCTGGTGGTGTACGGTGGTATCGGCCGCGCCGCGCGGGATTGGGAGTGCTACGACAAGATTGTCGAAGTGCTGAAGCGCCTGGAAGACGACGAAACCCTGCTGGTGCAGTCCGGCAAGCCTGTCGGAGTCTTTAAAACCCACGCCGATGCACCCCGGGTATTAATTGCCAACTCCAACTTGGTACCCCACTGGGCCAACTGGGAACACTTTAACGAGCTGGATAAAAAAGGCCTGGCCATGTACGGCCAGATGACTGCCGGCTCTTGGATTTATATCGGCTCCCAAGGCATCGTCCAGGGTACCTATGAAACCTTTGCCGCCATCGCACGCAAACACTTTAATGGCGAAGCGAAAGGCAAATGGATTCTTACCGGTGGCCTCGGCGGCATGGGTGGCGCTCAGCCACTGGCGGCGACGATGGCCGGTTTCAGCATGATCGCAGTAGAGTGCGACGAAACCCGTATCGATTTCCGTCTGCGCACTGGCTATGTAGACAAAAAAGCCACCAGCCTCGACGAAGCCCTGCAAATGATTGAAGCAGCGATGGAAAAAGGCGAAGCCATTTCCGTTGGCCTGCTGGGCAACGCAGCAGATATTTTCCCGGAAATTGTAAAACGCAATATTCTGCCGGATTCGGTTACCGACCAGACTTCCGCTCACGATCCTTTAAATGGCTACCTGCCCCAGGGCTGGACCATGGAATACGCAGCGGAGATGCGCAAGAAAGATGAAGCCGCAGTAGTAAAGGCAGCCAAACAGTCTATGGCGGTTCAGGTTGAAGCCATGCTGGAGCTGCAAAAGCGCGGAGCCGCAACCCTCGACTACGGCAACAATATTCGCCAGATGGCCCTTGAGGAAGGTGTGGAAAATGCCTTCGATTTCCCCGGTTTTGTACCCGCTTATATTCGCCCTCTGTTCTGCGAAGGTGTCGGTCCTTTCCGCTGGGCGGCCCTGTCCGGCAACCCGGAAGATATCTACAAGACCGATGCCAAGGTTAAGGAACTGATTCCCGACAATCCGCAGCTGCACAACTGGCTCGACATGGCCCGCGAGCGGATTCATTTCCAGGGACTGCCCGCACGTATCTGCTGGGTGGGCCTGAAAGATCGCGCGCGCCTGGCACTGGCATTTAACGAGATGGTAGCCAATGGTGAATTGGAAGCACCGGTAGTGATCGGCCGCGACCACCTCGACAGCGGCTCTGTAGCGAGCCCCAACCGCGAAACTGAAGCCATGATAGATGGTTCCGACGCTGTCTCCGACTGGCCGCTGATGAATGCTCTGCTGAACACTGCCTCCGGCGCTACCTGGGTATCCCTGCATCACGGTGGTGGCGTAGGCATGGGCTTCTCCCAGCACTCTGGGGTGGTCATTGTCTGTGACGGTACCGAAGCTGCGCGCAAACGTATTGAGCGGGTTCTCTGGAATGATCCCGCCACCGGCGTAATGCGCCACGCCGATGCCGGTTACGAGATCGCAAAAAAATGCGCAAAAGAGCAGGGCTTGGACCTGCCTATGCTGAACGACTGATTTTTTACCGCAATAAAAATACCGCCGGCGGAAATCTTTTACAGCTCGAATAATTTTTATCGGGCTGCGCCGCCGGCGCCTAACAGGGTGTTGAAAAAGCCAACAAGCAACTTTTTCAAGCCATCTTTGCGGCACATGTCCACAAAGATGGGCACTCAAATCAGGCATTTGCAGTGCTTGATTTTACGGCAGGCGCTTTCGCACCGCCCGCGCAGGCTGTTTTTCAACAGCCTGCTAAGCAGTAAATATTTTTTGGTGAATGAATTTATGTATCAATTGGAAATCGATCCCGGTCAATTGAGCCTTGCGCAACTGCGCCGCGTAGCCCGCGAGTCGGTGCAGCTGTCCCTGGCGAAAAGCGCCTACCCCGCTATTGAAGCCTCTGCCCACACTGTTGCCCAGGTTATTACCGAAGGGCGCACGGTATACGGAATTAATACCGGTTTTGGTTTATTGGCCAACACCCGTATTGAAAAGCACGACCTGGAAAACCTGCAGCGCGCTATTGTTCTGAGCCATGCCGCCGGTACCGGCAACTTTATGAGTGAAGCCACCGTGCGCCTGCTGATGGTGTTGAAAATCAACTCGCTCGCGCGCGGATTCTCCGGCGTGCGCCCGCAGGTCATCGAAGCTTTAATGCAACTGGTCAATGCCGGTGTCTACCCCGCTATCCCTGAGAAAGGTTCTGTCGGCGCTTCTGGCGATTTGGCGCCGCTGGCTCATATGAGCGTGGTACTTCTCGGTGAAGGGGAAGTATTTATCAAGGGCGAGCGCAAGAGTGCTCACGAAGGCCTCAAAGCCGCGGGACTAGAGCCCATTACCCTGGCCCCCAAAGAGGGCCTCGCCCTGCTAAACGGCACCCAGGCTTCTACCGCCTTTGCCCTGCTCGGCCTGTTCGCCAGTGAAGACTTGTTCGCCGGCGCCCTGGTAACCGGTGCCATTACCCTGGAAGCCGCCAAAGGCTCACGCCGCCCCTTCGATGATCGTATTCACAACGCCCGCGGCCAACAGGCTCAGCGCGACGTAGCGGCAATTTATCGGGACCTGCTTGGTGAAACCAGCCAGATCGGTGATTCCCACCAGTTCTGTGAAAAAGTGCAGGACCCCTACTCCCTGCGCTGTCAACCCCAGGTAATGGGTGCCTGTCTGCAGCAGATGCGCTTCGCTGCCGAAGTATTGTTGGCCGAGGCAAATGGTGTTTCCGATAACCCGCTGGTATTTACCGACGAGGAAAATCCGGATAACTCCGACATTATTTCCGGCGGTAACTTCCACGCGGAGCCTGTTGCTATGGTCGCCGACAACCTGGCGCTGGCATTGGCAGAAATCGGCTCCCTATCCGAGCGTCGCATGGCGCTGTTGATCGACAGCAACCTATCCGGCCTGCCTCCCTTCCTGGTGGAAAATGGCGGGGTGAACTCCGGCTTTATGATCGCCCAAGTCACCTCAGCGGCGCTTGCCAGTGAGAACAAATCCATGGCGCACCCAGCCTGCGTGGACTCACTGCCCACCTCCGCCAACCAGGAAGACCATGTATCCATGGCCACCTTTGCTGGCCGTCGCCTGCGGGATATGGCCGACAATACCTGTGGCATCCTGGCGGTGGAGCTACTCGCTGCCTGCCAGGGACTGGACTTCCGCGCGCCGTTAAAATCCACGGAAAAACTGGAGGCCGCCAAGGCAAAACTGCGCGCCCGAGTACCTTTCTATGACAAGGACCGCTACTTTGCCCCGGATATTGAAGAGGCGAAGCAATTGCTGAGCAGCGGCGCCTACTTAGAGTCAATAAACCCCAATCTCCTGCCCATCAGTCACTAAGTTAAAGAGCCTTCACGGCTTGATTTGCGCATTGCGAGAGAACCATTTTTCTCACAATGCGTGAATTTTTAGTGGTTTCACCCGCCTGCCGACCTTACCTTTTTTGACTCCGAACAAGTAGGTCTATCAAATCGAAACTGAAGAGTTTCCATCAACCAATACAGACCTGCCTCGGTATTCAGCTTTGCTAGAACATTTACTCTGCCCCGTGATGATTCACGCGCCAAAAATGCTAGGCTGAATGTAGAAGTGTTACCAGCCAATAGGTGTGGAGGTCTTGATGAAACCGCTGCCCACTAGATTGCTGCGAGGCTCAGGTTGTGCGCTCGCCATCGCAGCAGGACTGGCTCTGTCGGCCTGTAATGGAACATCCGGCTATCCTTGCGGAGGCAACGATTGTTCCGCCAGTTATTACGGATACAGCCCTTATTACAACAAGACGTATTACAACCTGCGTGGTCGCTATGCCCACTGCCACCCGGATGGCACCTGTCACAATATGCAGCACTGTAACTTCTACTGGGACGGCAACTTTTATCGCCTAAGACCGCCTGCGGTTGTAAATACCCAGTATCAAATTGTCGATCCACCGCCGCGCGCAAGACCTTACTAAACCTGAGATTCTGTGCTCGCCTAGTTGGCGCGCCTAGGGGCTTGGCCCCTGCCGGGCCTCTCCGGGGGGAAATTCCACTTACCGGAGAAAGCACTATGAATAGAGCTGTTAAAACGGTGATTCTCACCGCCACGGTGTGCACAGCCCTAGCCCTGGGTGCCTGTGCCACCGATGGTTACTACACCACCTACACCAGTTACGGTGGCCCTAGTGGAGGGCAAGTCGCTTACACCTCCTCCTACGCTTATCCCTATGCCACGCCCAACTATTACGCTTCGAGTAATATCTATTTAACTTCCTACAGGACACCGGTTTACCAAACCGTTGGTTTCACTCCGGTGAATACTTACTATTACCGCGGTGGCTACGCCAGTTACCGATCCGCATCATTCCGCGGCCACCCTCGCTACCGGGCTCGCTACTACTATCGCGGAATGCCCTACTACAACCGTTTCTATTATCCTCGGTCACCCCACGCCCGCTACCGGGCCCATCACAGAGGCTATAGAAGTTATCACCGCGGCGGTTATCGCGGCTACCGGGGCCATAGAGGCCACTATCGTGTTCGCGGTGGACACCATCGCGGTAGACGCTAACTCCAAGCTTTATTAGGTAACTAACCCCGCTGTAGCAAACCATCAAAAGACGCAGCGGGGTAAGTTAATCGCCAACCTCAGTGCAACCGCCCACTTAAATAGCCTCACCATCCAAGCTCACTGTCGCCACTTTTAACAAATTGGCGCGCTATACATCTCAATGACAGCTATTACCTCTACCCTGAATAAACAAGTTCTTCGGGAATGCGTCACTCACACCACTCAAAGAGGTAACTGCGGTGCAGAAAATACTACTTATTCTGCTTGCCGTGGCCCTGGCGACAGGAGTTGCCGGTTGTTCGACAACCGCGCCCCAGGGAAGCCCAAAGTCATTAACCCTTGACGGTCAGAAGTTTCGCTGTGTTGAGCAGGAATTGGAGACCAAGGTACTGGTTAGATGTGTTCGTGCGGGGTAAGTTATTTGCACTGTAAGAATTTGTAATTTAATCGTTTGTATCAGGGCACGCGGACAATACGCAGGGTATCGGTGTGACCACCAATATCCTGTTGATAACCCCGGGATATCAAAACGAAGTCCCCTGAAATTAGCAGTTCCTGATCCAGCAAATAAGAAATTGCTTTTTGATCTCGCAGCGGGCCGTCCATATTAGAAACATCCATTAATACAGGGTCAACGCCGCTGTAGAGGGCTACACGATTGCAGCACTTCTGGTGCCGACAAAAAGCGTAAATAGGAATTAATGCACATACTCTCGACATCAATAACGCAGTATTTCCAGTTTCGGTCTGGCAAATAATGGCTTTAATTTCTCGGCAATGATTCGCTATGATCATGGCGGCCATGGCGATACACGCATCACCCGCAGGGTAATCGCCGCGAAGGCTTTCCGGCGTGGAATAAATTTTACGGTGTTTTTCTGCCCCAAGAATCACTTCAGCCATATGCTTAACGGTTTCAATAGGATATTCACCTGCCGCTGTCTCAGCAGATAACATTACCGCATCAGTACCATCCAGTACTGCATTGGCCACATCGCAGACTTCTGCTCGAGTAGGTACCGGGCTCGAAATCATCGACTCCATCATTTGTGTCGCAGTAATAACTACCCGATTGAGATAGCGGGCATAGCTGATTAAATGTTTTTGTACTCCCATTAATTCTGCATCACCAATCTCCACGGCGAGATCACCGCGCGCTACCATAATGGCATCACTGGCCAAGATAAGCTTCTCGAGTCGAGCATCATTGGATACCGCTTCAGCCCTTTCAATTTTGGCAATAATATGTGCTGTGCCACCCGCCTCTCTGAGTAACTTTCTCGCTTTGTGAATATCGCGAGCATCGCGAGGGAAAGAAACGGCTAAATAATCTACCTGTAACTCGGCGGCAACTTTGATATCCCGATGGTCTTTTTCTGTCAGTGCCGGCGCAGTAAGGCCACCTCCCTGCTTATTTATTCCCTTTCTATCAGATAACCAGCCACCATTTTCAACTTCAGTTTTTAACGACAAACCAATAATTTTTTTGATGCGCAAACTCAATCGGCCGTCATCCAGTAACAGGCGGTCTCCCTCATTACAGTCTTCTGCGAGTGCTTCATAATCAACCCAGACACCTTCAGGACTGCCACTATCTTTATCCCAATCCGGGTCCAAAATAAATTCTTCACCTTTGCGCAGATATATACGCCCATCAGTGAATTTTCCGACACGAATTTTGGGCCCCTGCAAATCTCCCAGCAGGGCAATATGTCTGCACTGACGCTCGGCTTCCTCGCGGACAAATTTTGCCCGACGCCTGTGATCATCAATTTTTCCATGAGAGAAGTTCAGGCGAACCATATCCACACCGGCCTTGATTAATTGCCGAAGTGTTTCTTCTTTATCGGTAGCTGGACCCAGGGTGGCAACAATTTTGGTGCGCCTGATCATATCGACGACCGTCCTTTAATCGATGGCCAAATACTATTTTTTTACATCAGTGCAAGCATAGCTTGTCACTGCTGTCGTCTCGTCACGGCAGCCAACAACTAAGCTTTTGTGAAAGCCGAAAAGTGGCTGGCTTGGGTGTGGGCTGGAGAAGGGTTTGTGTTTGGGAGTTATTCGTCGATGAGTAGGTTGGTACAAATATGGCTTCTGGGAGCCCTATTAGTTGTCGGCGGATGTCTAACAAACCGAATAGAAGAAGCCCAAGTTGTTCAATCCTCAGGCAGTATGGGAGCAGTCTGTGGTAAGAAGTGGCAGCTGGTGCGCCTGCGCGTCAATGGTGGGGTGGTCGACATCCAGAGGCCTGCGGACTTTACCTTTGTGTGCAATCTCCAAGGCAATGTCATGGGGAGGAGTGGCATAAACACCTATCGGGGAGAGGTGCAGGTAACCGATAACGGGCAGTTACTTTGGGATACCTCCAGCTTTGTCTCTACCAAGATGGGCGGCCCCGAACCCTTGCTGCGGCAAGAGCATGCCTACCTCGGTGCCCTCGCCGCCACTCGCCAGGCATTTACCAAATCGCGCGGGAATCGTTTGATACTTCGTGACCCCTCCGGTGATATCTATATAGAATACGTAAAGGCCGGACCTTGAACGCCGCCACAGAAGACCTGTAAATTTTTAGGTTAAATGTCGCAAAATCAATGAGAACGACATCATGCCACGTCGTGCTTTTTACTTACTACTGAGTATTATCGTATGCAACCTGGTGCTTGCAGGCTGCAGCACCCCCAATCCCCCTATTCCCCAACTCCAACGATCAGCTTGGTCTGCCTGTGAGCACGAGTGGGTGCTATCGAGCTTGTATTACTCCGGGCGCACTTATGACTCAACCCTGAGCTGGAGCAGGTTTTGGCGGGATAGACCCTTTTTCAAATGCGATCAATTTGGTTATGTTAGGGGCAACAGTGGCACCAATCCGTACCTGGGGCGATTTTCTCTCACTAGCAGCGGTGCTTTCACCTGGGAGCGGATTCCCGCTATTGCGCGCATGGGGGGAGCACACCCCAGCGATGAACTGGAGATCGATTACCTCAATGCCCTGAGAAAGTCTGATTTGATTGTTATCGTGGGTAACAAGATGATGATCAGCAATACCGATGGCAGTGCCTATATTGAGTTTGAACAAGTAGACCGCAGCTATCGCCAGGCCCAACCCTATAAAAAAGGCGACCCATTGGGTCGCCAGAATGACAATCAAGAAGAATCAAAAAGATGAGCTTTAGGAGTCTAAAAAAGCACTCTTGAGGGGAAAGCCTCAGCGGCGCATCTTAATTTGCATAAGTGACAGAAAAGTTACAAAAGAACCTTAACGGCGTTTTTGATGTATCTCCAGATTCTCCTGCCGCTTGCGTTCACTCTTTCTCAGCAGCAGATAAGTCGCTCCCAAGCCCCCGTGTTGGGGTTGCGCACTGTGAAAAGCCAATACTTCATGCAGCTGCGGCAACCAGTGATTGATACAGCTTTTCAATAACGCCGGCTGCTTACGCCCCTCACCCTTACCGTGGGTAATCAGGGCACAGCGCACATCCGCTTCAACACAATCACGGATAAATTCCATCACGGCCCTGCGCGCCATCTCCACAGAGTGGCGATGTAAATCTAGGCGCGCATCTATGCTGTATTTGCCCAGGCGCAAATTGCGATAGACCCCGTTTTGCACACCATCGCGCTTGAATTCCAACGGATCCCATGGCTCTACCAGATCAATATATTCACCGGACAGGGGGTTCATTTCCCGCTCTGTCAGGCGCGTGGCAGCGGCGCGGCGCTCCCGCAACATAGACTCAGATTGCTTCGGCTCCTTGCGCAAATTGACGCGGCGCTCCTGCGCCAGCGGTTTAACGTCTCCCATTTCACCGAGAGCGTCTTTAAATAATTTGCTGTCGCTGCTCACAAATACCCCCTGCCAGCGTCAGTCGAGAAATAAATCCTTGGTTAAATTGTCTGCATTGGCTGGATTGTGGGCATAACCGGTGAAATCCTTCACACCGCGCTCTGCCAACAGCTCTTCATCGATTAGCTGGCGACCGCTCAAGGCGACATCTTTAGTCGTCAGTATCTCGTAGGCCGCATCGGCCATAATCGAGGGCTTGCGGCTCTGCTCAAACATATCGCGACTACCCACCGCAAACTCAATCGCAGCGGTGGCCACCAGCGTGCGCGGCCACAAAGTGTTCACGCTGATCCCCGCCTCACGCAGCTCTTCCGCCAAACCCAGGCTGAGAATGGTCATACCAAACTTTGACAGGGCGTAAGGAGCGAAGGGCCCCAACCACTTGGGCTGGATATTCAGCGGTGGGCACAGGCTGAGGATATGGGCGTTGTCAGCTTTTTTCAGGTAGGGAGTCGCCAAGTGGGCGGTGAGATACACCGCGCGACTGTTGATACTCTGCATCAGGTCGTAGCGCTTGGGTGGTGTCGACTCAACATTGGTCAGGTTGATCGCGCCCGCATTATTAATCACAGCGTCGATGCCGCCAAATTTTTCGGCAGCCTCCGACATAGCCTGCTCTACTCGCTGCTCATCGCGCACATCCACCTGCAGGGCCAGGGCATTGCCGCCGGCTTTCTCCACTTCCTCCGCCACCGAGAAGATGGTTCCCGGAAGCTTGGGATGTGGTTCTGCCGACTTAGCGGCAATCACAATATTGGCACCATCCGCCGCGCATTTGAGGGCAATCGCCCGGCCGATGCCACGACTGGCACCAGTGATAAAGATGGTCTTGTCCTTAAGCGCCCCTGAATTGTTGGTCAGGGATACAAACTCTTCACTCATTTTTTTCAGCCTCCGGGGCAGTCACTGCCGGACTGTAAATTTCCTTGAAGATCGCCGGCATACGTTTTGGCTTGCCAGTGGAAAGCTCAATGCACACCATCCGCCATTCGGCCCGCAATACCAATGCCTTATCGGCGGCGCGAAACACCTGAAAGCGGCGAGTCATATTCAGACGCCCGTCCACCTCAGTGAGCCAGGTGCCAAACAGCAATTCCTCCCCCTCTCTGGCCGCCAGTATATAGTCATACTCGCCATGACGAATTGCCATTCCCCGGTCAAGCTGCTGATAATTCGTGACATCCAGACCCAGGGCTGCGCTGTGCGCCCAGGCGGTGGCCTCACACCAGCGCACATATTCCGCATTGTTGGCATGACTCAGACCATCCACATGTTCGGCGCCAACCGTCACTTTGGTGATAAATGGGTTTGGCAGATCCCACTGCATAAGCGGCTCCAGGTTTGTGCTGCGGTTGCGGAGGGATAGTCAGTAAAATGGACGCTATCCCCGGGGAGATTACAGATATAAAAAAAGGCCCCGCTAAGGGACCTTTTTATCGTGCCAGCTGGGCTAAAACGAATTAAGCGTTCGCTTGAGCGCCCTCTGCTTCTTTCTGTGCCTTATCGAGGGCAGCAGCGAACAGAGCGTCGAAGTTCACCGGCGGCAACATCAGTGCCGGGAAAGAACCTTTAACTACAGCGTTATCGATCACTTCGCGAGCGTAGGGGAACAGAATTTGCGGGCAGGCAGTATTCAGGGCCTGGGCCAGCTGTTGACCTTCAAGGCCTTTGATACCGAACAGGCCAGCTTGTTTTACTTCCACCAGGAAAGCGGTGTCTTCTTCCAGCTTTACGGTGATAGTCAGGGTCAGAGCCACTTCGTACAGATCGTCCTCGATCTTCGCAGTCTTGGTGTTCAGCTCCTGATTAACCTGGGGCTTCCACTGCTTTTTGAAGACCTCGGCACCCATCGGGGTTTCGAAGGAGAGGTCTTTCAGGTAGATGCGTTGCATCGCAAATTGTACTTGTGGAGCCTCTGCGTTTGCCGCTGCGCCATTTAATTCTTCAGCCATGTTACAGCCTGTTCATTATAAAAAGTTTATTGATGCCTTCCGTGAGAAAGACTCCGGTAATAACTCAACAGTTGGGGCCTCGATAAAACGTTTCAAGGCCCAGACCGGATAAATAGCAAAAACTGGGGACCGCATGTTGGCGGCCGCGTCAGTTTTCCGCTTATCCCGCTGCTTTCAGCAATTTGTCGAGTCGGCCACCGCGCTCCAACGCCATCAGGTCGTCGCAACCACCTACATGCTTATCGCCAATCCAAATCTGCGGCACAGAGCGGCGCCCCGCCTTGTCAGCCATTTCTGCGCGCAAGCCGGGATTATTGTCCACAGGGATTTCGCGATAAGCGACACCCTTGCTATCCAGTAGCTGCTTGGCGCGAATACAGTAGGGGCAGAAACGGGTGGTATAAATGACAACATTCTGCATGACAAAACTCCGTCAAACTGATACTTCAGGTTAACCTTTGCCTTTAACGACAGGCAGGTTCTGGTTAGCCCACTCGCTCATTCCGCCCTGCAGGCGACGCACTTGGAAACCTTTCTGTTTCAGCATGCGCCCCACCGGACCTGCGTGCTGCCCCATCTTGTCAGCGACAATAATGGTCTTGTCTTTAAACGGTTCCAGCTCGGCAATGCGCTCAGCCACATCCCCGTGGGGAATATGCAGGGAGTCGACAATATGACCGGCAGTGAACTCGCTGCGATCGCGAATATCCAGCACCTTGGCCCCGTCGCTATTGATCAGCTTGGTCACTTCATGAAGTGATGCCGGCTCGCCAGACTTGAATCGCTCAGTCAAAACAAATGCGTAAAGCAATGCCACAAGCAGGCCGACCAACAGCCACTGCTCAGCTAAAAAGTCGAGAAAATCCACTTCGCCCCCAAAATCCTCAAGTGGTAATCAATAGGGCGCTACGGCGCCCAATGCCGGCGGGAGTATACACGATCATGGCGAAATTCTAATCAACCAAATCCCTCCGCCCCAGCCTCTTTGTAATCCGGCTTAAGCTAAATAACATGGTGAAATACCAGCCCCACAGGTTAAAATCCGCGTCCGCAATTTAACCCTTGGAAGAGGAATACTGTCGCTATGGCCGCTACGCAAGCCCCGCAAAAACGCCCCCTGGTCCTGCTGATTCTGGACGGCTTCGGCCACAGCGACAATCCCGAGCACAATGCGATTCACGCAGCCAAGTCTCCGGTTTGGGACAATATCTGGTCGACCCGCCCAAAAACCCTGATCCAGACGTCCGGGATGGCGGTGGGCCTGCCCGATGGACAAATGGGCAACTCGGAAGTCGGCCATATGACACTGGGTGCCGGTCGAGTGGTCTACCAGAACTTTACCCGGATCAACAAAGCCATCCAGGACGGCGACTTCTTCCGCAATACCGCTTACACCACTGCGGTCGATAAGGCTATCGCCAATAACGGCGCCGTCCATATTATGGGACTCCTATCCGAAGGCGGCGTACACAGCCACGAAGACCATATTGTCGCCATGATAACCCTGGCGGCACAGCGCGGCGCCCGCGCTATTTATGTACACGCATTTCTCGATGGCCGCGACACCCCACCGCGCAGTGCCGAACCATCCCTGGCGCGCCTGATGCAGGTGTGTGACTCCGTCGGCAATGCCCATATGGCTACCCTGGCCGGGCGCTACTTCGCCATGGATCGCGACCAGCGCTGGGAGCGCACCGAGTCCGTTTACGACATGCTGACCCTGGGTACAGCAGAGCACAGTGCCAGTGACGCCCTGGCAGGACTGGCCTCGGCCAATGAGCGCGGTGAAAACGATGAATTTGTCGCGCCAACGGTGATTGGCGAGCCCGCTCCGATCCAGGACGGCGATGCCCTTATCTTTATGAATTTCCGCCCGGATCGCGCGCGCCAGTTAACCCGCGCTTTTACCGAGCAGGACTTCAGCGGCTTCGAGCGCAAAGCCAAGCCGCAGCTGGCGGACTTTGTCATGACGACCGAATACGCTGCCGATATCCACGCCAGCTGTGCCTTCCCGCCAGAAAACCTAGTCAACTCCCTCGGCGAGTACTTGTCTGCAGAGGGCAAAACCCAGCTGCGCATCGCCGAGACAGAGAAGTATGCCCACGTTACCTTCTTCTTTAGCGGCGGCCGCGAAGAGCCCTACAACGGCGAAACCCGTGAATTGATCAAGTCACCGGATGTGGCCACCTACGACCTGCAACCGGAAATGAATGCGCCAATCGTCACTGACAAACTGGTAGCGGCGATTGAGAGCGGCGAGTACGACGCCATTATCTGCAACTACGCCAACGGCGATATGGTCGGCCATACCGGTGTTTTCGAGGCGGCGGTAAAAGCCGTCGAAGCCCTGGACCAGTGTGTAGAGCGCGTCGTAAACGCCGCTCTGACTGCCGGCGGCGAGGTGCTGATTACTGCCGACCACGGCAATGTGGAAGAGATGTTCGACGCCAACTCCGGCCAAGTCAGCACCCAGCACTCCACTCTGCCGGTGCCTTTTGTTTATATCGGCGAGCGCAATGTGCAAATGTGTGACGGAGGTAGTCTGGCGGATGTAGCACCAACCATGTTAGCGTTGATGGATCTGCCACAACCGGCGGAAATGACCGGCCAAAGTTTGGTAAAAATGGACTGATGAAAACTCTCGTACTCTTCCTGATCGCCCTGATTTCCCTGCCCGCCTGGAGCCAGGCAGAGGGAGATGAGCAGGCGCGCCTGGCGCAAATCAAGCAACGCATTGAGTCCCTGCAACAGGAACTCAACCAGGTGCGGGGCCAGCGCGACCAATTGCTCAAGGATTTGGAAGAGAACGAGAAAGATATTTCTGGGCTGCACCAGCGCATAGACAAGATCAAACAGGATATGCGCAGCCGCTCGGACAAGCTGCGCGAACTCCAGCAGGAACAACAGCAACTGCAAGAGTCGCGACGAAGTATGCAGCGGCGGGTCGAGCAGGAGATCGCCGCCGCATACCGACTAGGCCGACAGGAGCAGATCAAGCTCCTGCTCAACCAGCAAGATCCACAGAACGTCGCCCGCCATCTCCGCTACCACGATTACTTCCTCCAAGAACGCAGCCGCATCATAGACACTTACCTTGAAACCCTCACCTCACTGGAAACCGTATCCGCCTCCATTGAGCGCGAGCGCGAGACCCTGAAAGCGGAGCGAGAGCAACTGCAGAAACGCCAGAGCAAACTGCGCGTCGCACAGCAGAATCGCAAGGACACGCTGGATAAACTTGCGGCGCGGCTCTCCGATGGCAGCGGTGAACTCAAGCAGCTCCAAGGGGATCGCACACGCCTGCAAAAATTGATCGACGAAGTAGGCCGCGCCATCGCCTCACTGGTAAACCCCAGCGAGCAAAAACCCTTTGCGCGCCAGCGGGGCAAGATGCAGTGGCCTGTTGATGGCCGCCGCGCCAATGCCTATGGACAGCGCCGCGCCAATGGCATCACTTGGAAAGGTGTCACCTTGCGCGCCAATGAAGGGGAGCCGGTGCGGGCGATCCACCGCGGCCGCGTGGTTTTCTCCGATTACCTGCGCGGCCACGGCATGCTGGTTATCCTGGATCATGGAGAGGAGTACATGAGTCTCTACGCCCACAACCAGTCCCTCACCCGCAATATTGGCGAGTGGGTGGAAAGTGGTGACACCATCGCTCGGGTTGGCAATAGCGGTGGACTCAGCCATAGCGGTGTTTACTTCGAAATTCGCCACCGGGGTAAAGCGCAGGACCCTACAGTTTGGTGCCGCTCCTGATCGGAGCTGGCACAGAGGGCATAATACGAGGCGTAAAATCCCGGGCATTTTCCACGCACCCGTTATAGAGCCCCCTCGCAAATCACAGCGATCGGGATTACACACCCGCCTAATGCTCTCCACTTCATCTCACGACTCCCGCCGCTGTGCTAATTAAATGAGAAAGCACCACGACGAAAAGCTGCGGAGTAGCGGCTTTTTTATCGCCAAAAGAGAATAAGAGCGGGAGCCAACCCAGGTGTAAGACCCCTGGGCTTATGACGACTAAGATCGTGACACTGTAGAATTTGGCGTCCGCTTAGAATCCCTGCCAATCTCTGCGGTCTACACTTTCGCAAAGCAGCGAAGAAATAAGGCAGAGGTCACAACAACATGTTTATCCCCAAGGCGCTGACAACCTTGATCGGCGCAGCCGCTCTGACAGCCCTGCCTTTAATGGGTTTGACCGACGGCGATAGCCATTCCCAGGTGGCTGCAGACACTGAAGCCCGCCTGCCGCTGGAAGATCTGCGCAGCTTTGCCAAAGTTTTCGAGCAAATTCGCCAGGGCTATATCGAGGAAGTGGACGACCGCACCCTGCTGGAATACGCCATCAAGGGCATGCTGCAAGGCCTAGACCCGCACTCCTCCTACCTTGATCGCCGATCCTTTGACGATTTACAAGCCAACACCACCGGTGAGTTTGCCGGCCTCGGGATCGAGGTGGGCATCGAAAACGACCATATCACCGTCGTCACCCCCATGGACGACACCCCCGCCTCCCGCGCTGGCCTCAAGGCCGGCGATGTCATACTGCGCTTGTCGGGCAAATCCATGAAGGGCGTGAGCCTGGATGAAGCGGTGGAGTGGATGCGTGGGCCCAAGGGCAGCAGTGTCACCCTGACCATCGCTCGCAAAGGTTTTAAAGAACCTTTCGATGTAACTCTCAAGCGGGACACCGTGCGCGTGCGCAGTGTGCGCAGCAAAGTCCTCGATGATGGCTACGGTTATCTGCGCATCAGCCAGTTCCAGCTGGACACCGGCGCCGATGTGGCCGACGAGCTGATCAAGTTGCAGAAGAAAGGCGCACTGAAAGGGCTAGTTATCGACCTGCGCAACAACCCCGGTGGCGTGCTGCAATCCTCGGTGGAAGTAGCGGATGCATTTTTGGAAGAGGGCCTGGTGGTCTACACCGAAGGTCGCAATGAAGCCGCCAACCTGAGCTATTCCGCCGAGCCGGGCGATTTAACCGAAGGCGCTCCGCTGGTTGTATTAATCAACGCGGGCTCCGCCTCTGCAGCGGAAATTGTCGCCGGCGCCCTACAGGACCACCGCCGCGCAGTGGTGATGGGCACCGACAGCTTCGGCAAGGGCTCGGTCCAAACGGTGATCCCTATCAATAATGAGCGCGCCATCAAGCTGACAACTGCGCTCTACTTCACTCCCAATGGCCGCTCAATACAGGCCCAGGGCATCACACCAGATATCGTGGTAGAGCGGGTGAAAGTTACCCGCTTGGACGACTCTCCCAGACCCACTGAAGCGGATTTGGCCGGGCATCTGGACAACGGTAACGGTGGTGCCGACCGGACTTCTGAAGACCGCTCGAGAGAACAGGAAGAACGGGAAGACTGGATGGATCGCGACAATCAAATCTTCGAAGCCCTCAATGTACTCAAGGGCCTCAATCTCTACGCTCACAGGGACAGGGGTTTGCGCGAGCGCCTTGCCCGCGCAGACGAACAGCAGTAAGCAGAGTGCGGCGGGCCCTGGGCCCGCCGTGCAAGACCTACACCTACCTACAAGCGCATTTCAATCCCTGCGCTGTGCATAAACGCTTTCGCTTCGGCAATGGTGTATTCGCCGAAGTGAAAAATACTCGCAGCCAATACCGCATCCGCACCGCCGTGCAATACGCCATCCGCCAGGTGCTGTAGATCTCCCACACCACCGGAAGCAATGACTGGCACTTGAACCGCCTCAGTAACTGCCCGGGTCAGGGCCAGGTCAAAACCGTTCTTGGTGCCGTCGCGATCCATACTGGTCAGCAGGATTTCGCCGGCACCGTATTCGGCCATCTGCCGGGCCCAGGCCACAGCATCGATGCCAGTGGGCTGGCGCCCGCCATGGGTGAAGATCTCCCAGCGGCCCTCTCCCACCTGCTTGGCATCAATGGCCACCACAATACACTGGCTGCCAAAGCGCTCGGCGGCCTCGCGTACAAACTCGGGATTTTTCACCGCCGCTGAATTGATTGCAGTCTTGTCCGCACCGGCATTCAGCAGATTGCGGATATCTTGCAAGGTGCGCACACCGCCGCCGACAGTGAGGGGGATAAACACCTCATGGGCCATTTTCTCCACCGTGTGCAGGATGGTATCGCGCTGCTCATGGGTGGCGGTGATATCGAGGAAAGTGACTTCATCCGCGCCCGCTTCGTTGTAGCGGCGGGCAATTTCCACCGGGTCGCCGGCATCGCGGATATCGACAAAGTTAACGCCCTTCACCACGCGGCCGTTGTCCACATCCAGACAGGGAATAATACGTTTCGCCAGAGCCATTATTTGTTCCGTTGGTCGCAAAGCTGCTGCGCTTCGCGCAGGTTCAACTTGTCTTCATAGATCGCCCGGCCGGTAATCGCACCGTAGATTTCACCGGCATCCAACAGCTGTTCAATGTCCTCAATGCTGCTGACACCGCCGGAGGCAATAATAGGCACCTGCACTGCGCGGGCCATTTCCAGAGTCGCCTCAATATTGACGCCTTGCATCATCCCGTCGCGGGCAATATCTGTATAAACAATAGAGCTGACGCCACAATCGGCAAAGCGCTTGGCCAGTTCTGTCGCCTTCAGCTCGGAGACCTCAGCCCAGCCCTCAGTAGCCACCAAGCCATCTTTGGCATCGAGCCCGACAATAATATGGCCCTCAAACTCGCGACACGCCTCTTCCACCAGCTTGGGATTTTTTACCGCCGCAGTGCCGATAATCCCCCACTGCACACCGGCATCCAGATAGCGCTCGATAGTGTGCAAATCGCGAATGCCTCCGCCAATTTGCACCGGTAAATCGGGAAACTGTTTGGCGATAGCAGTTACCGCTTCACCGTTCACCGGGTTGCCGGCGAAGGCGCCGTTCAAGTCCACCAGGTGCAGGCGCTTAGCCCCCTCGTTCACCCAGTGCTGGGCTGTCGCCAGGGGATCATCGGAAAATACAGTGGCGTCATCCATCTCGCCCTGGCGCAGGCGCACGCATTGGCCGTCTTTTAAATCTATCGCGGGAATTACAATCATGTCTTTTCTTACGTCGGCAGTAATTTCAGTGTGATCGGTGAGCTGGGTCTATTGAGCCCGGCCGTTCCAGTGGACAAAGTTCTTTAACAGCTGCAAGCCAGCCTCGGCACTCTTCTCCGGGTGGAACTGGGTGGCGAAGATATTCTCCCTGGCAACTGCGGCAGCCAGAGGGACACCGTATTCAGTTTGCCCGGCAATATCCGGGTTTTCAGCAGCCGGCACATAGTAACTGTGGACAAAGTAGAAACGGCTGCCATCGGCAATATCGGCCCACAGGGGGTGCGGCTGCCGCTGCTGAACACTGTTCCAGCCCATATGGGGCACCTTGAGCCGTTCAGCACTCTGCGCCGGGGGAATGTTGTCGCCGAAGAATTTCACCGGCTCCGGGAAAATCCCCAGGCAATCAACGCCATTATTCTCCTCGCTGTGGTGCATCATGATCTGCATACCCACACAGATACCCAGCACCGGGGTACCCACACTGATGGCCTCGCGAAGCAGCGGCGAAAAACCCGCATCGACAAACCCTGCCATACAATCCCGAATGGCACCCACACCGGGCACCACCAGGCGCTCTGCGCCCTCGGCCTGCTCCGGAGTTTGTGCCAGCACCACCTCGGCCTCCGGCGCCACCTTGTTCAGGGCGCTGGCCACCGAGTGCAGGTTGCCCATACCGTAATCGAGTACCGCAATCTTACCCATCACAAGACTCCTTTGGTGGAGGGCATGGTGCCGGCCATACGGGGGTCCGGGGTCAACGCCATACGCAGGGCGCGGCCAAAGGCTTTAAATACAGTTTCCACCTGATGGTGAGCGTTGTGGCCACGCAGGCAGTCAATATGTACTGTTACCAGCGCGTGATTGACGAAGCCCTGGAAGAACTCAAAAAACAGTTCGGTATCAAAGTTGCCGATCCGCTTCTGGGTGAAAGGCACATCCATAACCAGGCCGGGCCGCCCGGAGAAGTCGATTACGACCCGGGAAAGCGCCTCATCCAATGGGACATAGCTGTGGCCGTAACGGGTCATCCCCTTTTTATCTCCCAGCGCTTCGGTAATGGCTTTGCCCAGGGTAATGCCGATATCTTCCACCGTATGATGGTCATCGATATGAATATCGCCATCGCAGCTAATGTCCATGTCGATCATGCCGTGGCGGGCAATTTGATCGAGCATATGCTCCAGGAAAGGAACCCCAGTCGCGAACTTGCCATGACCTTGGCCGTCCAGGTTAACGCTGACTTGAATCTTGGTTTCCAGGGTGTCACGGGTGACGCTAGCTGTACGCATCGAAAGCGATCCTTATTTGCACGATAAGACAGAGGGCGCAAATTATAGGATGAATGACATCCCCTGTGGCTCTCTAGTGTCAGATGAAACTTGATTCGTAATTGTTTAGCCCTATCATGCTCCGCATGGTTACTCTAAAGCGCCGAAAATCCCATTACTGGGCCAGCCTGTTCCTGTTACTCGCCGTAGTAGCAGCTCAGCCGCTGTGGGCGGAGCACTTTCACCTGGGCAATACCCAGGTAGAGATGTGTGACCTGTGTTGCATGCATTCACCTGCAGCACTCGGCAGCGAGCCATTGCTCGTACAGGCTGAGCCCCAAAGTCACTATGAACGGCCCTCTGCGCCAACCGCGCGCGATCGCCAGCCAGAGCGCCAGAGTGCGCGCGCCCCTCCCTTCTTCCTGTCACTCAGCTAACACCCAAAAACCGATATTTTTTAGTGAATGCCCGCGCTGGAGCGCGTATGGCATTGTCCGCCTGTGACAGGAATTAAAAACAATGACTAAGTTCAATACTTTGGCCCTGGCTATTGCCAGCTTGGCCGTGCCCGCTATTTGCGCCGCAGAAGACAGCAACAAACTGGAAGAAGTTAACGTCACCGTATCTCCCCTGGATAAGCCCGCCGACGCAGTAGCTGCGCCGGTATCGGTGCTCTCCGGCGAGACCCTGCGCAAAGCCGCTTCCGCCACCCTGGGCGAAACCCTGAAGAACCAGCCGGGAGTGGCCAACGCCTCCTTTGGCAGTGGCGTGGGCCTACCGGTTATTCGCGGCCAGAGCGCCAACCGGGTGAAGATCCTGAACGACAATCTGGATGTCTCTGACGCCTCCAACACCAGCGCCGATCACGCCGCCAGTATCGAACCTCTACTGGCGGAGCGCATCGAGATACTGCGCGGACCGGCGGCACTACGCTACGGCAGCGGCGCTATCGGTGGGGTGGTAAATATTATCGACGGTCGCATCCCCACTGACGTACCCGAGAAAGTTGAAGGCGCGGTTGAGATGCGCCACGACACTGCCAACAACCAGGATGCCTCGGTATTCCGCTTTACCGGCGGTGCCGGGCAGCTGGCCTGGTACTTCGACGGTGTCTACCGCGAAAATGACGACACGGAAATTCCCGGCCTCGCTATTGTCGAGCACGAGGAACACGAAGAACACGACGAGGACGAAGGCGAGCACGAGGAAGAATTCAACACCGACGGCTACGTCGGCAACACCAACGCCCGCGCCCACAGCTACAGCGGTGGAGTTTCCTGGATTACTGAAAGTGGCTATATCGGTCTGTCAGTAAACAAGCTTGAGAACAACTACGGCATTCCTCTCGGCACTCACGAGCACCACCACGATGATGAGGAGCACGACGAGGACGATCACGAGGAACACGAAGAGCATGAGGAGGAGAGCGAAGTCGAAGCTGTGCGTATCGATATGGCGCAGACTCGCTACGACCTCAAAGGCGAGCACCGCTTCAACAGCAACTATTGGGACAAGTTACGCCTGCGTATCGGCTATAACGACTACGAGCACGTAGAGTTGGAAGAGGACGCAGCCGGTACCCGCTATGCCAACGAAGCCTGGGAAGGGCGCTTGGAAATCACCCACGACAGCGGTAGCGAGTGGCGTGGCGCCTATGGCCTGCAGTTATCCGATAAAGACTTTACCTCTGACGAAGGGGCATTTATCCAGCCCTCCCGCACCCGCAGCGCCGGCCTCTTCACCATGAAGGAACGCGAATGGGGCAACTGGCACCTGGACCTGGGCGCGCGTATTGAGCGTGTCGATGTCGATCCTGAGTACGAAGAAGACCGTGACTTCAACCTGTTCAGCACCAGCGCTACCCTGCAGTACTTCCTGCAAGAGCACCAGCATATCAGCGTCGGTGCCACCCGCTCCGAACGCGCCCCGGTAGCCGAAGAGCTGTTTGCCGACGGCGAGCACCTAGCCGAGGGCACATACTTAATTGGCAACAGTGAACTGGACAAAGAGCGATCCATTAATCTGGAGTTGGGCTATCACCACCACAACGAAGCGGCCAGTGGCTGGCATGCAGCGCAGATTGAAGCCAGCGTCTTCTACAACCGCATCGGCGATTACATCTACGCGCAAAACACCAATGAGTTGTTTGAAGAAGAGCTGCCCATCTACGCCTATGGCAACCGCGATGCCACCTTCTACGGTGCTGAAGCCTCGGTGAAATTTCCCCTGCGCAGCAACTTCTACCTGACTCTGTTTGGCGATGTTGTGCGCGCGAGCTTCGACGAAGATATCGCCGGTGAGAGTTCCGATGTGCCGCGCATGCCTCCCCTGCGCCTGGGTCTCGCCCTGGGAGCAGAGTACGACCAGTGGGGTTGGGAATGGCGCACAGTCGAAGCTGCGGACCAGGATCGCGCCGGCGCCTACGAAGAAGAAACCGACGGCTATACCCGTATGGACCTGAGTGCCCACTACAACTTCAACATCGGCAGCAGCGACGCGGTGATCTTCGCCAGCGCCCGCAACCTGCTCGACGAAGAAATTCGCAACTCCACCTCACTACTGCGCGACTACGCTCCTGAAGCTGGTCGCAGCGTCGAAGCCGGTGTGCGGTTTATTTTCTAATAAACACCTGCTTCAATGGCCCCGCAGTGCTTTCCCAGCCTCGCGGGGCTGCATCTCCTACAATTCCGGCATAACCTATTTGTAGAAGTGCGCGGGAACATCGAGCCGCGCTGCGGCGTCATATGCGTGACACCACACGACAAATACACAGGGACAATGCTCTCCATGGCCTGGATAAAGCGCACTTTTATCGCACTTTTAATCGTTTTCCTGCTACTCGCTGGCGCCGTCGCCTGGCTGTTAGCAGGACTCGACATCAACCAATACAAACCCCAGTTAGAAAAACTCGCTGCCAAACAGGGCATCTCCCTGCAACTGGAAGGTGATATCGGCTGGCAGCTGTGGCCCAAGCTCGGCCTGCAACTTGAAGATGTACAGCTGGCACCATTAAAGCTGCCAAAACAAACTCTGGTGAAAGCAGAAAAAATTGCCATTGGCGTGGCCCTCAAGCCACTACTGCAACGCAAAGTAGAGGCTGAGGAGATAGTCCTGGTAGCTCCGCAAATTGAGCTCACCGTCGACAAAGAAGGGCGCGGCAACTGGGAGCTGATTAGCGAGGCCCTGGAAGCTCAGAGCAAGCAACCTCCCAAACTCTCTATCCCCAAGGAACAGGAAGAGCCATCACAACAACAGGTCGACCTGAGCCTGCAAAAGCTGCGTATCGAGAAGGGCGTGGTGCTCTACAGCGATGCCCAGACTAACAAAGAGTACAAAGTCCAAGACCTGCAGGTAAGCGTTATTAACCTGGTACCGGGTGGCGAACCGGGCAAACTCACTGCCGCAGCAGACCTTACCGGCAGCGACCTCAAACACCCGCTGAAGCTAAAAATTGATAGTACCCTCGCCCTGGACGAGGGCCTCAATGGGCTGCGCCTGCAACCGCTACAAGTAGACCTCACCTCTGAGAACAGCGCCAAGGCCAGCCTGCATATGCGCGGCTACCTGCGCAGGGACAGCAACACCCAACCCTGGCGTATACAACTAAACGTTAACGCCAATGCCGACCCTCTGCGCCCCTGGTTTGAACTGACGGGCACGGAAATCGATACCCGCGATAAAGCGGCACTGCAAAAGCTGAGTATCGAAGCGAGCGTGGAAGGTACCGAGCAAAAACTCGACCTGACACCACTGCAATTGAAACTGGACGACGTCACCTTTAGCGGCAACGCCCAGTTGCGCAACGCAGAAATGCCCGGGCTGGACCTGAACCTGCGCGGCGGCGCCTTTAACCTGGATAACTACCTGCCCCCTTCGAACGAAGATGAGGCTGGAGCCGCTTCGGCGGAACAAACCGAGGGAGTGGAAGCACAGAGTGCGCAGGCTCCCGCCGCTGAAAGCAAAAAGCAGGGAGAGCAGGCGGCACAGAGCGATCAAACTGAAACCGCAGAAAAACCAAAGAGAACAGTAGCTGCCAAACCGCCCGCAGCAGAACCCCTGCCACTGAGCGACCTGCGCGGCTTCAACGCCAATATCAACCTGGCACTGGACCAACTGCAAGCCGCTGACCTGCAAATGGACAGCCCAGAAATCCAACTCACTGTGGATAACGGCCTCTACCGACTGCAAAAATTGAGCGCCGATATCTATGGTGGCCAGCTGAACACGAATGGCCAGCTCAACGCTCGCGCCCAGTCCGCCGAGGCGCAGATGCGCGGCGGTCTCACCAATGTGGATATCGGCAAGGTCCAAGCTGCCCTCTTCCCCAGTGAAGAAGTCCAGCTGGCTGGGGAAGCCAGCGTTAACTGGAGTGCCAGCACCAAAGGTAAAACATCCACAGCTTTAGAGAAAAACCTGCGCGCCTCCGTTGAGGTTTCCAGCAAGGAAATGTCGATTTCTCCATTCAATCTGGAGAAAAACATGTGCCAGCTGTTCAGCTACGCGGAAAATACCGAAATGCCCACCCGGGACTGGCCCAACAGCACCGGACTGCAGGACCTTCGCGCCACCATCGCGGTGAAAGGCGACCAGGTGGATGTGAGCGAAATTCTCGCCGGTATCGAAAATATCGCCCTGACCGGTGACGGAGAGGTGGACCTGAAGAAACAGGACTTCGACTTCAAGCTCGGCCTGGCCCTGGTGGGCGAGAGCACCTCCGCCGACGGCTGTACCGTGCGCAACAAGCGCTGGCGCAACCGCCCGCTGCCGCTGCGCTGCAAGGGCGACTTCGACGATGTGAACATCAGCACTTGTAAACCCGACAGCCGCCGCCTCGACGACTTGCTGCGGGAAGAACTGAAGCACAAAGCCGAAAAGAAATATGGCGATAAAGTTGAAGAAAAGGTCGACGAACTGAAAGAAAAATTGAAAAATCTCTTCGGCCGCTAAGGCCCCGCTAAAGTGCACCGGGGCCCGCCCGGTGCACAACTCCAGCGTTCAACCACAGATTCCAGCCCGCAGTATCCCCATGACCCCAAAGCAGTTCCAAAATGCCGTCCTGAAATGGTTCGACAAACACGGGCGCAAAGACCTGCCCTGGCAGCAAGACATCAACCCCTATCGGGTTTGGGTGTCCGAAATCATGCTGCAACAGACCCAGGTCACCACGGTTATTCCCTACTTTGAGCGCTTTATGCAGAGCTTCCCCACCCTAGAAAGTCTCGCCCGCGCTCCCCAGGACAAAGTCCTGGCTCACTGGAGCGGCCTCGGCTACTACGCCCGCGCCCGCAACCTGCACAAATGCGCCCAGACGGTGCTGGAGGAATATGGCGGGGAGTTTCCCCAGGACGTAGAGGAACTGACCGAATTGAGTGGCATAGGCCGCTCCACCGCTGGCGCTATTGCCAGTATCAGTATGGGACTCAGGGCGCCGATCCTCGACGGCAACGTCAAACGGGTGCTGGCCCGTTTTCACGCAGTGGAGGGCTGGCCCGGACAGACCGCAGTTGCCAATCAACTGTGGCAACTGGCCGAGACCTATACCCCAAACCAACGCGTTAACAACTACACCCAGGTGATGATGGACCTGGGTGCCACCCTGTGCACCCGCTCGAAACCACGCTGCGAGGAGTGCCCGGTGAAAAAATCCTGTGTGGCTCACTCCCAGGGCAACCCACAGGATTACCCCGGCAAGAAACCGCGCAAGGAAAAGCCGGTGCGCAGTGCCACCCTGCTCTTGCTTGAACACAAAGGTGAAATCTATCTGGAACAGCGTCCGCCCAGCGGTATCTGGGGAGGACTCTGGAGCCCACCTGAAGCCGACAATACCAGCGACTGGCTCAAGGCAAAGCGCTGGCGTGCCAGTGACGTCCAAACCCTGCCGACCCTGCGACACACCTTCACTCACTTTCACCTGGATATTTCCCCGGTGTGGGTACAACTGAGCAAAGTCCCAGCACAGGTGGCGGAGAGCGGCGCTGGCTGGTATAAACTGCGGCGTTTAAACCGCCCTCGTGCGGCCCAGGAACTGGGGCTACCCGCCCCTATCGTCAAGCTGGCAAAACAACTACTGGCGCTGCAGGCTCCCCTGCTCACGCCGACCACTGCCGACTAAAACCAGGAGGAGTCCATGTCCAGAACCGTATTCTGCCGCAAGTACCAAGAGGAATTGGAAGGTCTGGATGCACCGCCCTTTCCCGGCCCCAAAGGCATGGATATCTTCGAGAACGTTTCCAAAAAAGCCTGGCTGGAGTGGATGTCCCACCAGACCATGCTGATTAACGAAAAGCACCTGAACATGATGGAACCCTCAAGCCGCGCCTACTTGAGCGAGCAGATGATGAAGTTCTTGAGCGGCGAGGAATACGACGCAGCCGACGGTTACGTTCCGCCGGAACAGCAGTAACACAAGGCCCCGAAGCTTCCCCGGCAAAGAAAAAAAACTTTTTTATAATCAAGGGGTTGACTCTGACCCGGGGAAGGGCTTTAATACGCGCCTCGCGACGCAGGGGAAGCCCAGCAAGATCGCAAAGCCCGGATAGCTCAGTCGGTAGAGCAGGGGATTGAAAATCCCCGTGTCGGTGGTTCGATTCCGCCTCCGGGCACCATATTAAAAAGCCTCATCCGCAAGGATGGGGCTTTTTTTATGCCTTTAAACTGCCTCCCCATCACCGCCACAGCGGTGCAACTGCCACTAGCAAAGCTCACAGATAAAACTCACGGTAGGGGCCAGCAGAAAAAGTAGGTCAATAATCAGAGCAACTTAAAAACACTAAAAGAAAGCGGTTCCCTGAATACAGTTTTGAATAGTACTTCCCCAGCTAGCGCCCTTGCCTTCAAATCACATTAGCGGCAACTTTCCGGCAATCAATTCCAGACAAATTTATTCTTTGCATTCAAGGATTTTGAGCAACAAAAAACATACCTGGCTTGAGCGGCCCAGGGAGGATCGAGGAGATAACATTGAAAACCCTCCTTTTATCATTTTTAATGAGGACGTTTTTTTTTGAATGATCTGAAAACCTATAATCAAAATGGTTTTCATATCTAAACTTTAGTAGATTAAAGCCGGCCCCCACCAAATAAGAACTTAACTCTTTTTTGGTATATTCGCGAATATGTCCTGGCCTATTATAATTCTCTCGAATCAACTCATATGGATTTCTACCAAATATAACCTGTAGCCTTTTATGTAAAGCTACGGCATTAGGTGTTTGAATTATAATAACCCCTCCCTTATTTAGCCGAGTCTTGAGAAAACTCAAAACCTGACTTGGAGAAGTACATAAATGCTCAATAACCTCAGAAAATATTATTATATCATATTTAGGAATGTCTGTTCTCCATAAAGATCTATCCCTACAATCATTTAAATTAAAATTAAAATGACGGGAAGTAGAGTTGGCATTTTCTCGCTCAAAACCCAATGTATCCACATTTTGAAATTTACTTTTCAGAGCTTCAGTAAAGCCAGACCTACCAATATCTAAGATACGAAATCCATCTTTATGATAATGGCTGACTGTATCAAATAGAATTTCAAACCTGGGAAAATGATACTTAAAATACCCACTATTAGCCCTCTTTTCGAGAAGGCTACTTAATTCTTTAGCCATAAAGATCCATTTTAATTTCAATACAACAATTGACATAGTACCAGATTACTGACATCAAAAAAGCTAACACTTCTTTATTGGTGAGAGTTTTTATTGATTACAAGTGGTGCTATCGTTTCACTTGACGGCATATCCCTACCACTTTCTCTACCCCACGATTGAGGCTTTCTTTAATCTATACTATCGAGCTCAATGCTACTCCATCTTCTATATGATCACAGTCAAACAAAAGCACAGTGGAGAATAACCTACGTCGATTACAGAAGACCTATCCCAGCATTCAAACCAGAAACTGGTAGATATATTTATTCAGATTTAAACGACGAAAATAATATTATACACTCCAAAAAAATAGAACTAATATAAAGTAAATTTTATAGGCTAGTCTTCTTCTGCACCTAATCAATAAAACTAATGGACACATTATTTTCAACTTGGATTTACAATACACCAATCAATCTTGACTCCAAAAATAATAATCACCTACATCTGACAAGTTAAAATTACACATCTATACTTACACACATTAAATATCAAGCCAATTTAAAAAAATGACATATCATAAAGCAATTCTTAACATATTTATTTGAACCAAAATAAAAATTTAAAATAAAGTTACTTACCTAAAAATTTGTTTTTAAGAAAAGTCAGCATCCTCTGGTAAACATTGCCGAATTAGATCCTTAGAATTTCTATTGATCCTCATATCCAAGAGAAGAATGCAGGTGAAAAATTCCAAATTCTAAGATCCGTAAATTTATGCTTACCCAGGACTACCCCCTAAAAGTCAGTATTGCGTTGCAACTCTCAACTGATTGTTGAGGGATGCCGCCCCAACAATTATGTTATTTTTCTGAGAATATTCGGGTTTTTTGAGGTTATAAATTTTGTATTACTAGCTTTACGCAGTTGATAACAGATCCCCCCTTTTGGTCGATAGGAACTCCGGTCCTACCAGCTGTAGTCTTCCCTTACTAATTACGCTTATTAACCAAACTCAAGAAAAACAAATAAATAAATATCTACATCAAGACAGTTGAATTTTTATGTTTCTTACAATTACTGCCAGCCTGTACTTAAAACAGATGCAATACTCAAAGGAACGTCCTTACTCGACATTTTTTTAATTTTTAATACATCCAATGCCTGGCCAACTGGAAGCTGTGAACTCCCCCAAAATTGTCTTGACACATCATTAACATCGAAGGTTTTTAATAATCTATATAAAACCCCATCACGTGCCTCAACATAATAGTGCATCCAAAAATCAAACTTGTTCCCTGTTGGAGCAAATATCCCAATCACATTTACATCCAATTCACATAAATTGCTATTTTCTGGGTCAGCTGAATTTGGCTTGAAATTTCCATAATATATTTTATCCAGTTCCCACAACATACATGCTGTCATAACCGCATTAAATGTATTCACCGTTTCAAATCCAACATAAACTCCACACCAAGGGATTGTGAAGGCACCTTCCGGTTCAATAATGAAGGTAACATCATCATGGAATGTGCTTCTCCATCCATCATGATCTTTAGCGAGCCAAGTCTCGTAGTTCTTCGTCATGACTTGTCGTGCAACTGAGTCGTACTCGGACTTTGTCATCTCATATTTCTCCTTTGAGGTAATTTGCAGAAAATCCATTCATAAACACAAATAGACTTTCCTCAATTACAAATATTTCTTCATTTTACCTTCACTTTCCTTGGAATAAATTAATAGCTGTTTTGTAAAATTATTCCATCAAAAAACTAGGTGCAAAAATATAGACTGAGCACTCTCCAGGTAATGCCACCTTAATAAAGGTACGTTATATTTATAATACTGTTATTACTTATTTTCCTTATAGCACAGAAGTATCCATTGACTTCCGTCGCAATTTTCGTCTGTGTGCTTGCTGATCCTGCCCTTGCTGAGATTATGATGAATATCCATTAATTGGTGGAAGTTCAGCCGTCAGGCAGTTCATCCTCTCGCATTCATCCTTATTACTGCTAACCTTGGGCCTGCAAAGGAATAAGAATAAAGGGAATCAAAGCATGGCCCAACCATTTCACCTTGAGCGTTTTGTGACGGCGCAAGAAAGCTCTTATGAAAGTGCCCTGAGTGAGTTACATAGCGGCCATAAGCGCTCCCACTGGATGTGGTATATATTCCCCCAGATCTCCGGCCTGGGGCACAGCGCGACATCCGAACATTTTGCAATTAAAAACCTGGATGAAGCCCGGGCTTACCTGGAGCACCCTGTGCTCGGCCCCAGGCTCAAAGAGTGCTGCAAGGAGTTATTGCAACTGAATAATTACTCCGCCTACCAGATATTTGGCTCACCGGATGATGTAAAACTTAAATCATCCATGACGCTATTTTCTATCGCCGATCCCAAAAATAAGCTATTTGATGAAGTGCTGGAAAAATACTATGAAGGACAGAAGGACCTTCGTACTTTCGAGATACTGAAAGTTCCTGTCCAACATTAGTTGCCCACAAGGATGGGGCTTTTTTATGATCGAAAGGCTGGATGGTAATCATTATCTGAACCACTATATTGGCGTACAAGCTGTAGTATCCATACCCAGAGAATCTAATACCCTACCCGTATTAAATTGCCCTCACCATTAAAAGCTGAACAGATAAGTACCTCTTTACCCCCAAAGAAACTGTAAATCTTCTGCCCACCTTAGAACTCTCTCCATTCAATTTCTATTTGTTTTTTAACAAGGCTATTCCTACCCCAGCCTTGGACTCTCAATTTTTAGAAATCACGATTTGATACTAATGCTTACAACCCGGACCTGGTCGCTGTCTATAATGGTAACGGCAAATAAAATCCAAAGTTCAGTCAAATTAGTGACTTTCTATGGCACGAAGAGTCCCCAAAAAAATTGTCTTTATTGGCTCCAGTTCTATCTATGGAAAAGGTGATACAGAACTAGGCGGATTTGTTCAACGATTCCGGTTTCGGTTCGAAACTTTAGATCCCCATAATATAGTTTACGCTCTGGGAATATTCGGAGAGAACGCGAACTCTTTAGCCATAAGACTTTCCCGAGAACTGCCTCCAAGAAGTCCACACTTAATCGGGATATATCCTGGTTTCAATGATATTTGCCGTATTGGGGGACCAAAGGCTGAGAACTCTGTAGCGCTGGACTCTTTCCGTCAAACAGTGCGACAGCTGTTACAAACTTCTAAAACCATCGCGCCGTCCTTCCTAATGACAGGTATTCCGTTCGATGAGCAACGAACTACTCCCTTTCGGAATAGTGATAGCTATTTCTATCAGGCTGATGCGGACCTTTATAACCAAGCTATGAGAGAATCTGCCACTGCCGAAATGATCCCCATACTGGAGTTTGACAATTTATGGCGAGACCAGGAATTTATTACCCTTCTCTCAGAGGATGGCCTCCATGCAAACCCCAAGGGACATCAATTACTGTATGAACAGACTTGGAATTTTATCTCTAAAAATTACTTTTAGTATTTCTACATATTTTTCAATCAGAAAAATTATAAAAATATAAAGACTGGAACGATATTAAATAATTTATATTTGTTTTTTCATATCATAAAGATCAACCATACTTTACATATGCCAATTTTTTCTATTTCAAGCTTCCTTTAGATACACTAGAAGTAATTAAGATTTGAAGATGAAATATTCTATGGCCTTATTTGCATTGGCAGAAGAGGGCAGAACTTTGTTTAATACAATCCTGGAGAAATACTACGAAGGTCAAAAAGACCCTCGTACTCTGGAAATTCTAGTTATGCCGCAATAGAAACCGGGAACCCTCATTTAAGCCATCACTTTAACAGTCAGGCCGTTTGGGCGGCTTCCTCCTCCAGGTTGTCGCTGCCCAACAAGCGGTCCATCACCAGACAGGCTGTCAGATCACCAGTGACGTTCACAGCGGTACGGCACATATCGAGAATCCGATCCACCCCCAGAATCAGCGCAATACCTTCCGGCGGTACACCAATACCGGCCAGAATTGTCGCCAGGATTACGATACCGACGCCCGGCGTACTGGGAGAGCCAATTGAAGCGCCAACGGTAGTCACTGTCAGCCCCACTAACTGCGCGGTTGTCAGGTCGATTCCATATACCTGGGTTAAGAACACCGCAGCGATTACCTGATAGAGCGCTGTGCCATCCATATTCACAGTAGCGCCCAGGGGCACAATAAATTTGGCGATGGATGGTTTTACTCCCAGGGGACTTTCTGCAACTTTCATTGACAGCGGCATTACCGCAGCAGAGCTGGATGTGGAGAATGCCAGCAGCTGCACTCCGCTAATTCTCTGCAAAAATGTGATCGGGCCGACGGAGGTCACCAGGGAAACAATTATCAAGTAAAAACTGAGAAGAATAAGTAGTCCCAGAATCACGGTGCCCACATACACAGACATTCCCAGAATTGCAGTGAGACCCACGCGAATAGCAATATCTGCCAGGAGGCCAAATACGGCCAGGGGCGCAAACAGCATGGCCCAACCAACTACCTTAAGTGCCACCTCCTGAATAATGCCAAAAGCGTATACTGCGGTTTCCCGCTGCTTTTGCGGCAACAGCATCACTGCAACACCAATAAAAATCGCGTAGACCACCAGCTGCAACATATTGCGCATGGCGATACTTTCATTGAGGTTGGCGGGAATCAATTCAGCAATACGCTCGGGAAGCGGTTTGGTCTCCATCACCTGGGGGGCGCTCGCAACCTGTAACTCAGTGGCGGCGCTGAGCAGGGACTCATCGATATAGTCGCCGGGTTGGATCAACTGGACCAGGATAATGCCGATAATCACCGCAACAGTGGTAGTGCCGACAAAGTAGGGAGCGATGCGCAGCCCGACCCGTTTAAGCTGACTGACATTCCCGCTGCCACTGAGCCCCAGGATGATTGAAGACATAATCAGCGGTATCACCACCATTTGGATCATATTCAGAAAGATGGAGCCCGGCAGCTTAAACCAGCTGGCCAATGCCGCACTGAGATCCTGGCTCACCAGCGCGGCCCCTTCAGGAGATAGCAGCAGGCCGACAGTTAGCCCCAGGATCATGGCGACCACTATCTGCATCCACAGGCGAGTGCGCACCAGCACACCGAGGGATTCCACCATTCGGATCAGATAGAAATTTGTACCATTGCTCATTGTTGGTATTCCGGATTACCTGAAATAGTTAGAGGCATTATCTCCCAGGGCCATTAAGGAAACCTGACGGTCAGATCAAGTCCTGGGCTTATAAGACAGTTATTCGACGCCATTTATTGATATCAATACCAAAGAGAGCGCTGAGGCTCTCTTCATCTTTCACTATTTAAAGCAACAATTGGGCCTGAGTTAACGCCTGGGTGGTCCGGGAGGTCCCCGGTGGGAGAAATCGCACTGGCTTTGATTGCCGGCCAGGGCACAACCTCTCTCCCCTTTTAGGCAATGCAGGATATCGTTTTCTGCAGCGAGGTTGGCGTGGTAGTGGTAGCCCAGGTCGGCAAACTCGTGGCCACGGCATTCGTCCAGGTCATCGGGCTCGCGGCCATCGGCATTCTCCCGCGTATAGATCAGGTAGCCATCTATGGCGACACCGACAATCGCTGCATGGCTTGCGGCAGACGGGTAGGCTTGGCTGCAACCCAGGGCAGCGTGGTAGTGATAGCCCACATGGGGGTTTACATGACCACCACAGGCATCCACTGGCGCTAAGGTGTGTGCACCTAAAATTGCGCCGATAGGCGCGGCGATATCAAATTTAACCCCATTAAAAGCGACTCCATAACCGGAAAAACCATCGGGATTCTGCTTTGACTTGGCCTTGGCAGGCTGTACAGGAATCAGGTAGCGGGTATGAAAATCCGGGCCCATATAGCTGGCCAGGCACTCCACACAGTAATTGTTGTATTGCGACGCCACATCAGGCCGCGCGGCCATCTCGCAAGCCTGCTTCGAATCGGTAACCTTTATCGCCCCAGTTTTAGGATCATATAGGCTCCATTTTGGATCAGAGAAAAAGGTCGCAACATTTTTAACGAAAGGTCCATCAATCGGCACTATCTGCTGCTTGATAAACATCATGCCGCCAGACGTAATTGGGTCGACAACATTGTGTGGGCACCAGGGCCCCATTTTATGTTTGGGTTCAGCCTTTACCACAATCATCCAGCATTGGGTCTTGCGCCCCTCAGAGAGGGTGCAATCCACTTTTTTAATTTCCTCAACCAGTGCGTCTTTGGCAAATAAGTGGGGGATACCCATTTGCTCGGTAAAATCGGAATGAGCGTAAACAGAAGAGTTCAAAAATATCAGCAGAAAAAATGCTACACGCATGGCGACCACTACCTGAACACTTGGAATGCTCAAGTTTAGCAGCGCTACCTCCCTCGCTAAGGAGCCTCTGAGCAACTCCGTAATGCCTCTGCGGGTCTTGAAGGCTGCAGATGTTAGGCGCAGCTTGCCGCGAATGGCTCTAGCCCTTTGCAAGGGCTGCAACGCAGCAGCTGTGGCCTTCAAGGCCCGCCCTTCGGGGCTTGCAGAGGTATCACGAAGTTATTCAGAGGCTCCTTAATTACTGGGAAATTGTTGTGCTAACAGGGCGCGAATCCACTTGTGCAAAGGGTCCTGACTGCTGCGGGTATGCCAGGCGGCAATTACATCAAATCCCGGGGGCTGTTCGACAATAGGCAGTGTTTTTAGTCGGGGATCAGGCAACAGTCGCGAGGGCAAAAAGGCAACGGTATTGGTAGAGGCAATGCACTCGGCTGCGGCGGCAAAAGAGGGGACAGACAGCACCACATTGCGCTCCAAACCAAACTGCTCAAACCAACTATCCGCCATGCCCCGCAGATCTCCCCTGGAAGGTGATACCACCAGCTGTGGCAATGCCGCCAACTCTTCCATTTCCAAAGGCTGATTGGCGCTGTGCAGCATATCGGTGTGCTGACAACATACACAGACGTAGTGCTCTCGATACAACAACATGCTGGGACTGTTATCCGGCACAAATCCCGGCGTGCTAAACACCAGATCCACTTCACCGGTTTGCAGTTGCTGGGCCATGCGATCAATCTCCAACTTAAGCACCACGACTTTTATATCTGGAGCCTGCTGACGCAGTTGGTTGAGGAGAACAGGCAATACCACCCGCTGCTCAAAGTCCGTTGCACTGATGGTAAAGATGCCCCGATGCTGTGCCGGATCAAATTCATCCGTACGCAGAAGCGCCGCGACATTATTCAGGATCTCATCCAATTTGGGAGCCAGGCGCTCGGCCAGGGGGGTGGGAATAACACCGTTGCTGGTGCGAATAAAAAGCCGGTCATCAAAGATTTCCCGCAGGCGTTTCAATTGTTCACTGACTGTTTGCTGGCTCACACCCAGCTGGTCAGCCACCCGGGATAAGTTCAGTTCCCGCAAGATAGCGTTCATTAAGCGAAGTTGACGTAACTCCAGCCTCTCCAGTGGGTTCGCCCGATGATTTCTGCTCAAACCTGTATCACTCACAACTGTTACTTGATTTTCATTGTATCCACGTAACCCTAGCATTGTGGGTAGATTGGCCCGTATGGCATCCACTTCGGTGGGGGGAGAGTTCACTATGCAAACCGCAGCCCGATCCTCCTTTCAGGATCAATTAGTTACAGCAATTATTCACTACGCTGATCCCAGTAGCGATCTGGTGTACGACAAGCGTTCAGAGGGCCCTGGGCCTGCCAATCTGGTCGAGAATGTTATTTCCCAGCAGGTTCACATCTACGATGGTCGCGCCTTGAAAACCGCCGGGGAGCGTTTTCGTCTCGATACCCAGGGATTTGAGCTGGTACGCCCTATGCTCGGCATAAACCTGCGCCAGCTGGATGATGCGCTACACGCGCTGGACCAACCCTCAGGGAGTAGCCCCAGCCCTGAGGAGCGCGACCAGTTGATTCGCACCCAATGGTATCCAGCTATTGAATCCTGGATAGGCGCTCACCTGGGTGCAGCAAAGGTACTGACCTTTGACCACACGTTACGAGCCCAACCATCGACTGATGCGACACCGGAGATGAGCCGCAGTCGCCGATCCCCGGTGAAATTGGTGCACAACGACTACACACCCTGGTCCGCAGAGCGCCAGCTAAAGGAAACCCTGGAGGCCCGGGGGTACAAGCCATCAGATTATCCGCGCTACCAGTTTATTAATCTCTGGCTACCCCTATTGCGCCCGGTGCAGGAGTCACCGTTGGCAATGGTGGACCTGCGCACTGTCGCCGCCAGTGATTTCCACAATATGCGATTAATTTACCCAGAGCGAAAAGGGCAGATTTCGGTGTTGAGTTTCAACCCGGTTCACCGCTGGATTTGGTTTAGCGACATGCAGCCCGGCGAAGGCATTTTACTGCGGGTCTTCGATAGCCAGCACCGAGGTGATGTAACCGGTGTTCCCCACTGCGCTTTCGACCTGCCGGGAAGTGCAGGGGCACCACGCAGAACCAGCCTGGAAATTCGCACTATTGTCCTGTTTGACCAATAACACCAACGCTTTTAAGAAAACACCCGGCCACTCAATAAAGTGGCCGGATTAAGTGAGACCCCATTATGGAAAATATACTTCGATCGATTGATCCACTAACCGGAGAGGCCATCGGATCGTTACCTGTCAGCAAGCCCCAAGATATTCAGGACATGGTGGAGAAAGCCCACAAAGCGCAGCGAGTGTGGTCGAGTAAATCTCTTCAGGAGCGGGTACTACTACTTCAGCAGGCTTACACAAAACTGAATGCGGAAGAGGGAGAGCTGGCACAACTTATCAGCCGTGAAATGGGCAAAGATGCCCGGCGTGCACAGTATGAAGCCGGCGGCGTAGTCCAAGGCGGTGCCTGGTTAGCGGGGGATGCCGGAGAGGCCCTGCGGGCAAAACGCAGTGGCGGTAGCGAAATTCAATATCGGCCACTGGGCGTTGTTGCGGTTATCTCCCCCTGGAACTATCCACTGGCCATGGCCAATAACCTGATTGTTCCCGCGCTGATCGCCGGCAACGCTGTGATTTTAAAACCTTCAGAAGAGTCGCCATTGGTCGCTGACTTATTGGTGAAAACACTCAATCAAACCCTGCCTCAGGACATTTTACAAATTGCTCACGGCGATGGCGCCACCGGTGAAGCCCTGGTGAAATCCCCCATCAATATGGTCGCCTTTACCGGATCGCGAACAACGGGCCAAAAAATTATGGCCAATGCCGCTCCGGCATTGAAACGCCTGGTTATGGAATTGGGTGGCAATGACCCGATGATCGTGTTGCAGAGCGCCAATATTCCCCAGGCTGCACAATTTGCCGTTGGCTCCAGTTTTGAGAATTCTGGCCAGATGTGCACCTCCACAGAGCGTATTTATGTGGACGAAAAAATTGCCGATAAATTCGAAAATGCCGTGGTGGCATTAGCGAAGCAATATCGTGTCGGCGGGTGGCAGGAGCCACAGGTGGATATCGGCCCCTTGGTTAATCACCGCCAACATCAAAAGGTAGTGGAGCATATCCACGATGCCCTGAATAAAGGCGCAAAGCTTCTTCTAGGGGAGCGCGATCCACAGGTGCCGTTTATTCCGCCCACAGTTATCAGCGGTATTCGACCGGGCATGCTGGTGGAAGATGATGAGACTTTTGGGCCTATCGTAGCCATCGACCGCTTTAGCTCAGTAGACGATGTGGTCGAGCGGGCCAATAACTCTGTTTACGGTCTCGGTGCGGTTGTGTTTGGTGAAAGCAAACAGGCCGAGCAAGTCGCCAGCCAGCTGCAAGCGGGAATGATTGGCATCAACCAGGGCGCCGGCGGGTCACCTTGGGTGGGCGCCAAGCAAAGTGGCTTTGGCTTCCACGGTGGAGCTGAAGGGCACCGGCAGTTTGCCCAAATTACCGTTTTAAACCGCTAAGTCTTTTAAAAGTTTTTCTATAGAAGTACAGCAGATGTCCACGACTGAAAGTATTGATACTGTCACCCACTTGGATGACTTTTTTGTTATCGCTCGCGAACCTGGAGCAGAACATCCGGCCCTACCTACCTGGGCTACTCGCAGTAAAAACCCGGCGGCCCTGGCCGAGCAAGCTCCGCAACCGGTTTCACGACGAGATATCGCCGAGGTACCCGGAGCCTTCCAATTGCTCAATGTCTTTTCAAAAGAGGAATGCCAACGGCTCATTGATATCACTGAAGCGGTGGGTTATTCACCGGATGCAGCCGTCTCCCTGCCCCGGGAGGTCCGCCATAACGACAACCTGACCTGGGTGGTTGACGAGGTTACAGAGCGGCTGATCTGGCAGCGATGCCGAGACCTGGCGCAGGACTTAAATGGTTACTTTGGTGGAAGAGAGGCTGTCGGCATCAATCGGCGTTTCCGCTTTTATCGCTATGGTGAGGGAGATTTCTTCCAGTTCCACACCGATGGCGCCTGGCCCGGTAGCCGCATTGACAACAACCAGTTGATCACCAATGGCTACCCCGATCGCTATAGTGAAATGACGTTTTTAGTACTGCTGAGTGAAGATTTTGAAGGTGGTGCAACCCGATTCAGGGTGAATGCAGATGACCCCCTAAAACAACCCAGCCGAGACTCTTTATTAGACATCGATGTCCGCACACCTGCCGGGGCCGTACTGTGCTTCCCTCATGGAATGCATCCCTTACACAGAATTCACAGCTCTACTCCAATCACCCGAGGAATCAAATATATTATTAGAACGGATATTCTCTTCCTGCAGGAATAACTTCTCCAAGACCTGTTAAAAGGGAAAAGATGCTTCGGCTCACATCGAAGTATTAAGTGCTCCAGGCGCTAGAATTTCATTTGATTTCTACCTTGGAGCACATTCAGTGAAATTGCTTAATTATCTGGATAAACACTTCCTGACCAAAGAACAGCTTATTCAGGCTACTCAAATCAGCGAACTACAATTGCAGCGCTACCAGGATGAGGGTGTTATGCCAAAGCCCTCTTATAAGCTTAATATTCAATGGGACTGTGAATCCTTTTTTGGACCCCACTCCGAAAAACAGGCAGTTGAGTACTTTGCAAAAGGCTACGCCAGCTGGATTGGTATCATAGAGGCTAAGCAAGACTTTAACTCTATTTATCAATGCTTTGCTAATCGATATATGGCTAAAATAGCTCAATTGCAAAATTTAAGATACGAATCCAGCAACCCAAAATTTTCATCCGGAATTTCTCAACATATCGAAGAGGAATGGCAACACTTTATTGAGGGGACTTATGGATTATGTACTCGCAGTGGCCTGCCAGAAGATATAGCAGCAAAGGAGCTGTCTAGCACAGAAATCAATGCACTTCTTGCTCAAGATAATTTAAACCAAAAACAAATACATCGGCTTAATCGTTATGTAGATCTTCTAGATGAAACCAGCGCATATTTTGCGCCTCACGAAAGAAGTATAAGTTCAAGGCAGAAGCTAATTGATACGCTGCGCAGGAAATATAATTTAGATTGCTCTGTATCAAAAAGTAAATAATTATCCAATTACGGGGATAGGATCATCGATATACTCAGTCGAAGTTGCCCGCAGCAAAGGGTGGGCTGTCAATATTTTCCCCGAGTACTCAATGGATGGTTTTAAGAAAGGGCTAAAATCTTCTGTCACCCCCGAACAATTTAACCAGGACGCTACAAAATCTGGGCGATTGGGCGCAATCATGGGAAGTGACTTTTCATGGTAGCGCTTAGTGGCTGGGTGGGAGTCCAAAGTAATGATTGAGCAACTGAGTAAATTTCCCCAGATTTTATACAAACCACAAAAGAAAAAAGGCTCACCATAACTGAATTCCACCGGGTGCTTGCCACCTTGGCTTTCCACCCAGGCTGTAGCGGGAATTAAGCAGCGGGACTTGCGATATTCCGGCCTGGAGTCCAGTTTTTTCCAATTACTGTTGATGGACCAGTATTTTTTATGGGGCCGCCAAGTATCACCATGCCTCTCAAGGTAGAGATGCCAAATGGCATTTTCTATTTCAGCAGCACCATTCCGTGTAGTTACAATAGACACCTGCTGGGTGGGCCTCCGGCGTCTACCGTAAATCATATGCCCGGCACCCCGAATACCATAAGTATCGAGAAAGCGTTCCATACCCGCATGACCACTGACATCAAAGACACTACACACCCAGAGCCTCCCACTTATCCGGCTGAACTGGTTTTTTCAGTATATTCGGACAGCCACCTTAAATTACTCTCGATCCCTCTCATCTGACACAAGGTTAACTCCAATTCCTTGCGCAAATCCACTCCCACAGCAACAGAAAACCGACGTACGTACTTTTCATAGTTCAAAATACTAATCGCGTACATAGGGCGGCTGTCATAACTGGACCTATAGCGGCAAATTCTTATGGGTTCATTATCAAAAACTATAACTCTGGGGCGCATAACAACTCACCTATAATACTGTACAAAAATACAGTATATCTTGAGAAAGTACAGATCTGTCAAGCCAATAGCGAACTGGCACCGCTGCCAACTTCCAAAGGCGCCGAATAGCTTTATCTAATGATGACACCAGCAAAACCTGGCGCGTAAATTAATAAAGATCACAATCAAATCTAGAATTCTTCTAAGAATTAGAAAACAGATTTCATTTGAATATTATCCAGGAAAGATTAAATCAATTTAAAATTCTATAAATTTTGCGAATAGCAAAATCGTGCAAACCACCTTTATTTAGAAATCCACTTCGCGAGACATCCTGATGAAAAAATGTAAATTTCACGTAACGATTATATTTTCTGGATTACTTATTCCACTTTCAGCAGTCGCCGTTGAATGTGGTGATACGATTACTTCACCAACCACACTGACAGAGGATCTTATTTGTGAAGTCACAGAGCCAGACCAGATAGTTTTGACCGTAGATGGCCCCACTGGAATTTTTGATATGGATGGTTATCAACTCACCTGTATTGATGAGAGCAATCAAGCAGACGCAGCAATACTTCTTACCGGAACTGGCGCGCAGGTATTTGATGGTTCGATCACCGGTTGTGGAAGAGGTATTGTTGCTGAAGGGGAGGGAGGGCATGTCATTTATTCTATGAACCTTACTGATATGTTTGGTGATTTAATTTATGTAGAAACTAATAATACAGTTATAAGAGATAACACCCTTTCTACAACTCAAAGTGGGGATGGTGTAGAGCTTAGGGGGAATTCAAATATAGTACTTAGAAATACCCTTACCAATATTGACAATTCAGGTATTGAATTAAGGGGAATGTTTAATAGTATAACTTTTAATAATATCAGTGGTAGCGGCAATCAGGGTATCGAGGTGAATGGACAGTTCACCAATGTATTTTCAAATATTGTTACCGATGGCTTAAATGATGGAATTGCCGTAGGGGAAGGCGATGAGGGAGATAAAGCTGACTTCTCTACAGTCTCAAACAATCTTGTAACCGGAAATGCCGGCCTAGGAATTCCAATTAGATTTACTTCAAGTACTCTCATCACTCAAAATACTGTCGAGGATAATGGCGAGGGAGGAATTGGTATATTTATCGAGGGTAGTGAATTTAACAAGATTGTTCGAAATACCTCTCTCAATAACTCACCTTACGATTTGGAAGATGATACCGATCCGGGCGATTGCAGCGGCACCAATACTTGGGTCTTTAACACGTTTACCGCAGCAGAACCTGCATGCCTGGATTAAAATATCTATTGAAAACAGTGGGTAGCGAAAATATAAAGTGTCTCGCTACCCATTGCTATCTACCTAACGATCACTAATTGGCCGCTATTTAATCTTAGAAGATCTCTCTTCATCCCTAAGCGTTAGCACTTCATAACCGTCACAAGTTACCAAAATCGTATGCTCCCATTGGGCCGATAGCTTTTTATCCTTAGTTACTACAGTCCAGCCATCTTTCTTGAGTTTGGTTTTACGATTTCCCTGATTGATCATGGGCTCAATGGTAAATGTCATTCCCTCCTGCAAAACTTCACCGGAACCAGGCCGCCCAAAGTGAAGAACCTGAGGTGCTTCATGCATTTCCCGGCCAATACCGTGGCCACAATATTCCCGTACGACACTGAAGCCGTTGCGCTCGGTATGGCGCTGGATTGCATTGCCGACATCACCAAAAGTAACTCCCGGCTTTACCGTGGCAATACCGGCCCACATAGCTTCATAGCAGGTGGTTACCAGTTTTCTGGCAATAGGGGTCACGGTACCGATGCTATACATTTTGCTGGAATCCGCAATATAGCCAGATTTCTCCAGGGTAATATCCACATTGATGATATCTCCCTCCCGCAGTAGCTGCTTATCACTGGGCATGCCGTGACAGACTACTTCGTTGACTGAGGTGTTCAGAGCGTAGGGATAATCATATTGCCCCTTGCTGGCGGGGCGGGCATTGAGTTCATTGACAATAAATTCTTCTACCCGCTCATTAATTTGCATTGTCGAGACCCCCGGTTCAATAAAGGCGTCCAGCATGGCAAATACACGACTCAACAATTGGCCCGATTGGCGCATTAACTCCTGCTCATCAGGAGTCTTTATTTTTATTTCACTCACGTATCAGCTCTTCCAGGGTTAATGCCTGATTGCGCAGCAACTTCTTACACAAGTCGCTGTAGCTTAATTCCGGGTTCAGCTCCGCCAGCATCCCAATCTTGATCCAGTACTCCGCCTGGGAATTAATTGAACGGGCCATCACCGTACTGGCCTTGCGAATCTCATCGTGTAGCTCATCGGATATCTTGACGATGCCCATAACCCTAACCTTGATATACTTTATATATAAATTGTATACGAAACATATAAAAGTGCACAATAGATAAACAGAATATTAATATGCAACTTATTGCATAGCTCGATAGGGGGCGCTATGGTTGAGGAATAAAAACAATAGTGGCGAGGCCATCATGACAGAGACCCCTGAGAAGAAGCGCAGTGCCCCAAAACCAAGCCGGCTGCGTATTGGTCGGCGCTATCGCCCGAGCCGCCTGGAAGGCAATTACGACGCCATTATCATCGGCTCAGGCATTGGCGGTCTGACTTGTGCTGCGATGCTCAGTGCCATGGGCAAGAAAGCACTTGTCCTTGAGCAACACTACACTGCCGGGGGATACACCCACGCCTATGACCGCAATGGTTATGAGTGGGATGTCGGCGTCCACTATATCGGCGATGTGGGCGAACACCCCACCATGACCCGCAAGATCTTCGACTTTATTTCCAATAACCAGTTGCACTGGGCGCCAATGGACAGCACCTATGACCGCATCTGTATTGGCGATAAACAATACGACCTGAAAGCCGGCCGCCAGCAATTTATCGATGAGTTGGTCAGCCACTTCCCCGATGAGCGCGCGAATATCGAGGAGTACCTGCAACGGCTGAATGTGGTTGCCAAAGCCATGCAGCGACTGGCAATGGAAAAAATGCTGCCCTCCTGGTGTGGGCCTTTTATTCGCCTGTGGAGAAAGCTGCGCGAACCCGCCTGGCTCAATAAAACCACCCGCGAAGTTCTCAGTGGAATCACCAGCAATGAAAAGCTGATCTCTGTGCTGACAGGGCAGTGGGGTGATAATGGCATGACCCCATCCGAGGGCAGCTTTATTATTCACGCCCTGATCGCCAAGCATTATCTCTATGGCGGTTACTATCCTGTCGGCGGCGCCAGTAAAATCTCCGAAACGATTATTCCCCAAATCCAGGCCAGTGGTGGAGATGTATTTACCTATGCCAAGGTGGAAACCATCCTGATGAATGGGGATCAGGTTCGCGGTGTAAGAATGTCCGACGGACATGAAATCGAAGCACCATTAGTTGTCTCCGGCGCAGGGGTATTTAATACCTTCGAGAAGCTGTTACCGCGCAGTACCAGTGAGCGCATGGGATATATCCGCGACCTGGACACCGTCAACCGCTCCATGTCTCACCTGTGTCTGTATATTGGCTTGGAAAAAACAGCGGAAGAATTAAACCTGCCCAAGACCAATTACTGGATCTATTCCAGCGATCAGTACGAAGAGGATATGCAGGCCTTTATCGACGATCAGGATAAGGAAATACCGCTAGTCTATATTTCGTTCCCGTCTGCGAAAGACCCCACCTTTACCCAGCGCTACCCGGGCCGCGCCACTATCGAAATTGTGGCACCGGCCAACTACGATTGGTTTGCCCAGTGGCACGACAAGCCTTGGGGCAAGCGAGGAGATGATTACGAGGACCTGAAGGAGGCATTTAGCCAGCGCCTGCTGGAGCATTTGTATAAGCACATGCCGCAGTTGCGTGGGGAAATTGATTACTACGAGCTTTCAACCCCGTTATCCACGGATTATTTCTGCTTCTACCCACGGGGAGAGATCTACGGACTGGATCACGATCCCAACCGCTTTGAGCAATCCTGGCTGAGACCCAAAAGCCGGGTCAAAGGGCTCTACCTTACAGGGCAGGATGTGATGAGCTGCGGCGTAGCCGGTGCAATGATCTCCGGTATGCTCACAGCGCAGAGTATTATTGGATTGCGTCAAACTGGAAAATTAATGAAGAAAATATTTTCCAACCAAGCCCCAAAGACGCCGGTAAATTCCAGTGAGGAACTGGGTAATGCCTCTAGCTGAGACACTACTCTAAGCGACTTCTTCGCCAGCAAACTGTTCGGGGTTAGCGCCTCGGCAGTTTGCTGGGAACACGATCAAAATTTAGTACCCGGATCATCAGGCGGCGGTTCTCCCGCTTGCCTTTCTCTGTCTCATTATCCGCAATCGGATCAGTATCGCCGTAGCCCTGGGCTTCCATACGGTCAGCGGAGACGCCTCGCTCTATTAGGAAATGCTTTACCCAATCCGCTCTGCGCTGGGACAGGCTGAGATTCTTCTTCGCATCGCCGCCACTGTCTGTATGCCCCTCAATGGAGATTCGCATCTCTGAAAAATCGCGCATGATCACCAGCAAGGCTTCCAGATCGGCAATGGTTTCTATGCGGGGGGCAAAACCGCCGGGATCGAACTCCAGGCGCAGGCGGAATGTGTCCCCGATGGACCGGTTATTTCCCCGTAAAAACCTCACCAGCTCATCGGCAAAGGGGGCCGCTGCTCGGGCAGTCTTCTCACTGTCACCTGACTGTATTCCATCGACAGGTTCGAGCGTATATTTCTTTGGGGATTCGGACTGGTCACAGCCCACCAGAGTAAAGGCCAATAAGAATAGGCAACTGGCAGACAAGAATTTACCCGCCATAGGTACAGCTTCCGGTTTCTCGACGTCAAATTCAGTGTAGAACAGCGAAAGCGCTGATCAACCGGAAGTCTCGGCCACTGTGGCCATTAAATAAAGTTGAGAACTGCCATCATGTCTGTGACTACCCGGGCACCCTGCTGTTCCAGCTGGGGACCCCTTACTGGATGGGCACTGTAGCCAACCACGCGCATACCTGCAGAGACGGCCGCAGAGACACCGGCAATGGAGTCCTCCACTACCAGACAGCGCTCCGGCGCCACCCCCATGGCATCTGCTGCGTGCAGGAATAGCTCTGGCCAGGGCTTGCCCCGGGATACATCGTCGGCACTAAAAATCCGCCCGTCGAAATAATCGTACAAACCGGTCTTATTCAGTGTCAGCTGCATTTTCTGGTGAGAGCCCGAGGAAGCCACGCAGCTGCGCAGACCCAGCTGTTGCAGTTGGTCGAGCAGGCCTTCAATACCCACAACCGGCTGTAATTCCTGCTGGAACGCCTCGCGGATACGCCGCTCCGTATTGCCAAAATAATTATCCGGTAGTGGTCCGCCAAAGCGCTTCTCGATTTCCACCAAGCAGTCCCTGGCCGGGCGACCGCTGAATTGCTCGTCCAGTTCCTCGGCGGTGGTCTGCAAGCCCAGGCGATTCATTTCTTCTGCCAATATGCGACAGACGATGCTCTCGCTGTCTACCAGCACACCATCACAGTCAAAAATAATTAAATCGGTAGAAGACATGGGAACCTACATCGTTAACGCGCAGAGAGCAGCATCAGGCCGAGGATGACACCGATGACGCCGCTAATACGCAGGAAATTTTCATTGCCACGGGAAATTTTAACCGCTAATTCTTTGCCCCGCTCAAAACCAATTTGCAGCATATAGGCACCACTCAATAGCACCAGTACGCCGAGGGCATTGAACAAAATATACCAGTGGCGAGTGTCTGCAATTAGTAAAAGGATCAGGCCAATAATAATTCGCGCCCAGGCGGAGAGGGCATAGCCGGTTTCGTTAAGCCGTTCGCTGAGGCTTTGGCCAGCTTCGGCTTGGCAATAATCGCCAGTGATAACACAACGATGACAATGCCCAACAACCAGATAAATGCTTTTATCATGCTCTTCTCTCCCTGAATACTCTCGCGGCCAATCCTTCAGTGACTTACAAATCACCCCATTGAAATTGCAATACCGACAATGCCGCTATCGGCGCTGTCTCAGTGCGCATCACCCTTGGTCCCAAACGCAGAGGCATAAAATCCTGCGCCAGTGCCGCATTGATTTCCACCTGCGATAGCCCGCCTTCTGGACCTACCAGTAGCAGGGCGGATTCCGGTGTACCGCGCTCCGCCTGCCATTGGCGCAGATCCAGCTCGGTGCGGTGATGCAGTACCAACTTGGCTTGGGGCTCAGCTTCAGCAGATTCACTCTGTAAATACTGCGCCAGCTTTATCGGTTCGGCAATCTCCGGCACCCGGTTGCGCTCACACTGCTCACAGGCACTGATAGCAATCTGACGCCAGTGACCCAGCTTTTTCTGTAAGCGGTCCCCGGACAGCTTCACTTCACAGCGTTCGGTGAACAGTGGCTGTATTGCCGCCACCCCCAACTCTGTAGCTTTCTGTATCACCCAATCGAAACGATCGCCACGGGAAATACCGATCGCCAGGGTCAGTGCCAACGGTGATTGGCGATCTTCTGCACAGTACCCTCTCGTGCGTGCGCGTGCGCGTTTACCGGTCTCAATCAACTCCGCCGTGTACTCACCACCATTGCCGTCAAAAAGAACTAATGGATGACCCGCATTCAGGCGAAGTACTTTTACCAGGTGACGGGAAGCCAGCTCATCCAGGTCTACTTCCTGATCGGAAGCCAGAGGCTGCTTGGAAAAAATACGCGGGATGCGCATGGGAGAATCCTATTCAAACACCATAAAAAAGCCGACAGGAATGTCGGCGTTTTGTTGGCAATTAGTTTAGGCATTTATACCCCATAGGCGCAATGGTGGAGACGATCCACCCTTGCGCCAGGTACTCGACGCTACACCGCCTCCAATGAGACCGGGGCATCCTCTTGCGCTGCGGCTTTACGCTTCGGACGTAACTTCTCAATCACTTTGTACAGGTTGGGGACCAGAATCAAAGTCACTGCCGTCGCAAAAAGAACACCGAATGCCAGGCTGATCACCATCGGGATCAGGAACTGGGCCTGGATTGAACGCTCAAACATAATCGGTACCAGACCGATAAAGGTAGTAATCGAGGTCAAGATAATCGGGCGGAAACGATCCCGGCCCGCGTGTACTACCGCATCCATCACCGCCATACCCTGAGCGCGCAGCTGATTAATACGATCCATCAATACCAGATTGTCGTTCACAACCACGCCCGCCGCTGCGAGGAAGCCGAGCATCGACATAATGCTGATGTTGTGCCCCATTAACAGATGACCAACTAAGGCACCGAAGAATCCAAAAGGTACAGCAGTGAGGATCAATAGCGGCTGAGAGTAGGAGCGAAAGGCAATCGCCAGCAATGCGTAAATAGCGAACAAAGACAGCACAAAGAAGGCCAGGATAGCGCCATTAAATTCCTCTTCTTCCTGCATTTCTCCTGCGGTTCTGAGAGAGAAGCCGGGGAACTGGCGCTCCAGTTCAGGTACCAGGGTCTCGCGCATATCCTTAAGGATATCCTGCGTGCTGGAAGTATTCGGTGTTATTTCAGCGGTTACCCGAACTGTGCGTTCGCGATCGTTGCGGCGAATCGTGGTGTAGCCTGGCACATAAACCGCATCAGCTACCGCTGAGAAGGGTACCTCCCCATCGTTGGTACGGATACGAATACGGTCCATCTGCTCTTCACTGGCGCGCTCCTCCATGGGGTAGCGAACCATTACGCGAACATCCTCACGACCACGTGGGATACGTTGAACCTCCTCACCATAGAAACCCTGGCGAACCTGCCTGGCCACATCTGACAGGTTAATGCCCATCGTGGTGGCGTAAGGCTTCAGCTGGATTTCAATATCGCGACGGGCACTGGTCAGGTTATCGCGCACATCATAAACACCGACATAACTATCCAGCTTTTCCTTAACTAGGTCAGCCGCAGCACGCAGTTCCTCCATATCCCCCGAGGCAGTGCTCAGGTTTAGACTCATACCATTGCCGCTATTGTTAATAGTGGCATCAATATTCATATCTTCGACACTAGCCGGCAGCTCGCCAATCAATTCGCGCCAACGCAGCGCCAAAGATTCAGAAGTAACATCACGCATCTCTCCATCGATGAGCTGCAAGGTTACATAGATGTTGCCTCGCCAATTGAAAACCAAGGAGTTCTCCAAGAAAGGCTCACCCTTGTTCTGCTCCAGCATTCCCTCATCAGATTCCAACTTATCAGCTGCGCTAAGTACCTGCTCCATTACCCGTTCAGCTTCACTGAAAGGCTCACCAGAGGCCATAGAAATTCGCAATTGCAATAAATCAGAGGGGACCTGGGGGGAGAATGAAGAGCCCACATAACCGCTCTGAAAAACAGCGATCGACAAACCAAGCGCCAACATAAAGCTCATTACTGTGGTGCGGCTATTGCTGAGGGACTTCTTCAGCAGCGGCAAGTAATACTTGTCGCCAGCAGTTTTCATAGTGCCGGCAAAACGCCCACGCACTTTCTGTAATTTAATTCCTAGTGTCGACTTGGCTGGCTTCTCAGGCTTCATGCCTACCAAGTGAGCCGGCAGGATTAACAGGGACTCTACCAGTGAAAACACCAGACACAGCAATACTACCACCGGCAAGGCCAGCATCATCTGTGCGGTGACACCGGGCAGGAACAGCATGGGAATAAAGAACACCATGGTGGAAGTCACGGCAAAAATTACCGGCGAAGCTACCTGCTTCACTCCTTGCTCGGCCGCAGCTAAGCCAGATTCACCTCTATCGTGGGCAGCATGCACGGCCTCTCCCACAATAATGGCGTCATCCACCACAATCCCGAGTATCAACAGGAAAGCGAACAGCGACAGCATATTCAGACTGACGCCGGTCACCGGCAACAGCCAGAAAGCACCAAGGAAAGCGACAACAATACCCACGGTTACCCACATGGCCAGTGCCGGGCGCAGGAACAGCATCAGCATGACAAACACCATGGCAAAACCGCTCAGGGCATTGGTAGTCAGCAGATTCATGCGGCCTTCAAATGCCTTGGAGAAGTCGAACCAGATATCCAGTTCCATACCCGGAGGCAATTGCTCGCGAGTCTCTTCTAGGAAATCTTTGATTCGCTCTGCCGTTTTTACCACATCCAGGGGCTCGCCCTGAATAATGCGGAGGTTCATGGCAGGATTGCCATTAAAGCGAATAACGTTGTTGTATTCCTCAAAGCCATCCCGTACTGTCGCTACATCACGCAGTAACAATACAGAGCCATCAGCACGGCTAACCACGGGGATGCGCTCAAAGTCTTCAGCGGTATAGGCTTGGCCTCGGGTTTGAACCTGGATATCACCGCGATCCGAGCGCACCATGCCGGCAGGCAAATCCAGGGAGGAGCGGCGCACCGCGTCGGCAACCTGGTTAAAGCTCAGGTTATAACGACGCAAATCCAGCTCGGAAACTTCAATAGATAACTCGTCTGGTCGATCACCCCAAACATCAACGCGGCGCACACCCGGAATCAAGTTGAGTTTGTCGCGTAGGTCAAGAGTGGTTTCCTTGAGCTGACGCTCGGAAACCGGACCGCCGATAGCAATCATCATTAATTCGGCATTAGCTTCGATCAAGCGAATAACAGGACGTTCAATACCATCCGGAAAGGTGCTGATACTGTCCACCTGCACCTTAATATCGTTGAGCAGTCGCAGTTCGTCGTAACCATCCATCGCCTGAACTTCAATAGAAGCATGGCCCCGCCGGGAAGCGGAGTTCACTTCCTTAATACCTTTTACTTCGGAGATTGCTTCCTCAACACGTACAGTTACCTGCTGCTCTACTTCAGCAGGACCGGCACCAGGATAGGAAATATCCACATCGACAATACCCAGCTGCACCGTTGGGAATACTTCCCGGTCGATACCAGATATACCAAAGAATCCGCCGATGATAATCATAATCATCAGCAGGTTTGCCGCCTTACTATTGCGCGCAAACCAAGGGATGATTCCGCTCATTACTTGCCTCCCTGGGAAGCATTGCTAACACCACCGGCATCACCAGCAGCGGATACTGTAGAGGGATCTGCTGAATCCTCAGGAAGACTCCCCAGGCCCGCTGGCCGCTCATTGAGGGGGTTAGCGGTAAGTACCATACCCTCACGGGAGTAGCCCAAGCTTGAAACAATCACTCGGTCACCCATAGCAATATCCCCGCGGAGCCAGATTCTGTCACCGATGGTTTGTAACAGCTCAACAGTTTTGTAGATCAGCTGGCTCTCGTCATTCAGAACCAACAAGTGATCTCCTTCATGTAGTGCCTGACGGGGCAGCTCCACAACATCATCAAAGGTTCTACCGGCAATATCTGCCTCAACAAACAGGCCATTCATCAGCGGTACATCCCCTTCATAGGGCTTCTGCACTTGGGCAACAGCAAAAATAAAGCGGCTGTTGGGATCGATACTCGCTTCGGTTCGCACCAGTTGTGCACGCCACTCGTGTTTACGTCCAGCGACAACAGCTCTCAGGCGCACAGCGGGGCCATTCTCAATAGTTTTACCCAGGGGAAGATCGAGCAGGGCCAGTTGCTGGTCAGTCAGAGGGAGGCGGACTTCAGCGATACCAGTGCTGTGAATTTTTGCCAGAGGAGTGCCGGGGGTAATGTACTGCCCCAGGTCGACAAAAGTCTCAACTACACGACCTGCAAAGGGGGCTTTGAGTGATGTGCGCTCCAAATCCAGCTTTGCCTGGTCGCGGTCAGCTCTCGCGGCTTCCACTGCAGCCTGGGCAGCTTCGAGATGGGGTTTGCGCAGGAACAGGGCATTGGCAGCTTCAGATCCCAGGTCACGCCACTCGCGCTTAGCTTGCTTGGCATGGCCCTGCTCCTGAGCAAGGGCGGACTTAGCATTTGCCAGTTGTGATTCCGCGCGAGTGACTTGGTAGCGATAGTCTGCTTGCTCGAGCTGCAATAAACGGGCGTCTTTATTGAAGAAGCCACCGGGAACAAATGCCTCATCGACGCTTTCGATCACACCGCCGACTCGCGCGATCACATCGATTTCATGGCGGGCATGGACGGTTCCCTGGCTGGGTACCAACAGTGTCTGGCGACTGGGTTCTATATAGAGAACATCGGCCATTGGCGGTACCACCACCTCTGGCGGTTTTTCCTCCGGCTTCGGTTTCAATACAACCACCGCAGCAATAACAGCCACCCCGACTAACAATACAATGAATAACAGCTTGTTTTTACTCGAGACTTTCACAGGTACCCTCTACCCCGTTCCCTGACCTGAATTGGTCAAATTTTAGTTAGTACGCATTCTACTGGAGTTCGACGCACATAAGAGGCAATTTGGATGCAGACTGCCGCACAAGTTTGTGCCCTGCCGCAAACCTTCCTCGCTGCGCTCGGGTAACGCATAATGCCGACCCAAAATTACTCCTGTAAGGGCCCTCTCGTTTACCCGCCAAATACCACGGAAACTGAAAGGCTACTTACTGGTCCTACATCGCCCTTAACGGTACGAAATTTCCCGGAAAACGGATGTAAACATCAAATGCTGGATATCAACGTTCGCATCGCCGAAGAACTCAATGTCAGACCACAACAGGTTACCGCCGCAGTATCCCTGCTCGATGAAGGAGCCACAGTCCCATTTATTGCGCGCTACCGGAAAGAAGTGACAGGGGCCCTGGACGACACCCAGCTGCGCACCTTGGAAGACCGACTGCGCTATCTGCGCGAACTGGAAGAGCGCCGCGCTGCCATCCTAAAAAGCATCGATGAGCAGGGCAAACTGACCCCAGAGTTGTCACAACAAATCAACAGTGCCGACACAAAGAATCGCCTCGAAGACCTCTACCTCCCCTACAAACCCAAGCGCCGCACCAAAGGGCAAATCGCCATCGAGGCTGGCCTGGAACCGCTGGCCAATGCACTGATCAACAACCCCTCCCTAGACCCCGCAGCCGAAGCAGAGCAATACCTCAACACCGACAACGAAGACGCCTCCCTTCACGTCAAAGACATCAAAGCCGCTCTGGATGGAGCCAAATTTATCCTGATGGAACGCTTTGCCGAAGACGCCGAGCTGCTGGGCAAGCTACGTGAATTCCTCAAGTGCGATGGACAGGTGAAATCCAAACTGCTCGAAGGCAAAGAAGAGGAAGGGGCCAAGTTCCGCGACTATTTTGAATACGCCGAAGACTGGTCCAAGGTTCCCTCGCACCGTGCCCTGGCTATTTTCCGTGGCCGCAACGAAGGCGTGCTCGCTATCAGTGTCGGCCTTGCCGAAGAGGAGGGGGCTTCCCCAACCGCCAACCACCCCTGCGAAGCCATGATTGCCCGCCATGTGGATATCACCGATGAAGGTCGTCCTGCAGACAAATGGCTCGGCGAAGTGGTGCGCTGGACCTGGCGAATCAAACTGCTGACCGCACTGGAAACTGACCTGATGGGTGAGCTGCGCGAGAAAGCAGAAGAGGAGGCCATCAAGGTATTCTCCCGCAACCTGAAAGACCTGCTGCTAGCAGCTCCGGCCGGGCAAAAAGCCACCATCGGCCTGGACCCGGGCCTGCGCACCGGGGTCAAGGTCGCCGTGGTCGATGCCACTGGCAAGATACTCGATCACACCGCCATATTCCCCAACCCGCCACAGAATCGTCACCAGGAGTCTGCAGCAGTTATTGCCGCCCTGTGTAATAAATACAATGTGGGCCTGATCGCCATCGGTAACGGCACCGCCAGCCGTGAGACCGACAAATTTGTCGGGGAAACCATTAAACAATACAAGCTGACGGCTCAAAAAGTTGTGGTTAACGAAGCCGGTGCTTCCGTTTACTCCGCCTCTGAATTTGCTGCGCGGGAATTCCCAGATCTTGACGTGACTATCCGTGGAGCTATCTCCATCGCCCGCCGTCTGCAGGACCCGTTGGCAGAATTGGTGAAAATCGAGCCCAAATCCATTGGTGTTGGCCAGTATCAGCACGACGTTTCCCAGACTCAACTGGCTCGCTCATTGGATGCCGTGGTTGAGGACTGTGTAAACGGGGTCGGCGCTGAGCTGAACTCCGCCTCTGCACCGCTGCTGGCTCGGGTTTCCGGCCTGACTGCATCTATTGCCAACAATATTGTCAGCTACCGCGACCAGAACGGCGCTTTCAAAAATCGCAAGCAACTGATGGAAGTTCCGCGCTTAGGACCCAAGGCATTTGAACAGGCCGCCGGCTTCCTGCGTATTAATAACGGTGAAAATCCGCTGGACAAATCCGGTGTACACCCCGAGTCCTATATCGTGGTTAAACGCATTGCCGAAAAAAATAGCCGTGAAATTAACAGCCTTATCGGCGACTCCGGCTTTCTGCGCCGGCTGAATCCGGCAGACTATACCGACGAAAAATTCGGTGTACCTACCGTTACCGATATTATCGCCGAACTGGAAAAACCTGGCCGAGACCCGCGCCCGGAATTCCGCACGGCAAAATTTGAAGAGGGCGTAGAAGAAATAAAAGACCTACGCCCAGCAATGGTACTCGAGGGGACTGTCACCAACGTCACCAACTTCGGTGCTTTTGTGGATATCGGTGTTCACCAGGATGGCTTGGTACATATCTCTGCACTTTCAGAGAAGTTCGTTAAAGACCCTCACGAAGTCGTAAAAGCCGGTGATATTGTCAAAGTTAAAGTGATGGAAGTGGACGTTGCCCGCAAACGTATCGGCCTTTCCATGCGTTTATCTGACGAGCCCGGTGAGCAGGGTAGTGGCGGTATTAAAAAGGGTGACCAGCGCGAAAACCGCCAAGCCCAGCGCTACAACAAGCAGCAGGGCAACCGCTCCCAGAAAGGGGGCCAAGGCAATGGCCGTGGCAGCATGGGTGATATTTTGATGGCGGCGATGAAGAATAAAAAATAACCGATAAAAAGGGCGGCCAAATGGCCGCCCTTTTTATATCTCTCTGACAGCCCCTCTTGCCATATTATTCAATTAAAAACTCTCCGGGCAACTCGCTAGTAAAATACAAAGCTTCTCCACTTACAGGGTGAGAAAATTTCAGCTCGCTAGCATGTAACAGTAGCCTCGAAGCCCCCTTCAACGCACCAGGGTGGGCATAAAAGGGGTCCCCCAATATTGGATGTCCTATTGCCTGCATATGCACCCGGAGTTGGTGAGAGCGCCCAGTAACTGGCATAAGTCGAATCAAGCTACTGTTTTCAGAGCTGGAGACTTTCTCCCAGCGGGTTAGAGATGGCTTGCCCTCGGCAAAATCTACTTTTTGCCTCGGCCTATTTGGCCAGTCACAAATAAGCGGCAAATCCACTTCACCACTTACATTTTCAGGCACACCCCATACCCGCGCATAGTAGGCTTTCTCGACTTCACGATTTTGAAATAAAGTACTCAGTGCCTTATGTACCTCAACACTGCGTGCCATTACGATTAGTCCTGAAGTATCCATATCCAATCGATGGACAGTTAATGCATCTGGATATAGTGATTGCGCTCGACCAGCTAAACTGTCTTTATGATCAGCGCTTCTTCCCGGAACACTAAGAAGCCCACTGGGTTTTTCTAAGATGAGTAGTGCTTCATCCTCATATAGTATTGAGAGGAATGGTTTCAGGGGGGGATTATAATTCCGCACTTATACCAACCTACCGGAATTTAAAAATATTTCAGATGGCCCAGAAAAGATACTAAATTTCCAGCCAGTAAACTCTGAACAAACGATATGAAAATTTCAGTCAATGTTTCATAAACAGAAAACTCGAAAGCAATAGCTTTCGAGTTTTCAATTAAAGCTTGAGGTTTTTCAAAATCTTAGTAACGATTGCATCCTGATTCATTGTGTAAAAATGTAAACCTGGTGCCCCCCCTTCTAATAAGGTCTCGCAGAGGTCGGTAACAACCTCTAATCCAAGCTTTCGAACGTCTTCAGGATTACGGAAGCTTTCCATGCGTTTAACCAACCACCTCGGAATTTCTGCACCACAATTGCGAGAGAAACGCACAAGGTTGGCAAAATTAGCTATCGGCATAATGCCTGGATAAATGGGCGCATCGATACCCGCCTTTTCACACTGATCAATAAAGTAGAAATAGGAATCCGGGTTATAGAAATATTGAGTCAGAGCGCTATTAGCACCTGCCTCAAATTTACCTTTTAAATAGCGAATATCATCATCATAGCTGTTCGACTCCGGGTGGATCTCTGGATAAGCAGCTACTTCAAGATGAAATTGATCACCGGTATGTCGGCGAATAAAGGCGACTAATTCATTCGCATAAACCAGTTGCGCCACTGCACCCATGCCCGACGGCATATCACCACGCAGTGCAACTATTCGATTAATTCCCGCCTCTTTATAATCATTTAACAAACCCAGTATTGTCTCTTCATTATCACCACCAAACGACAAATGAGGAGCAATTGAAATACCATCTCGCCGCATATTGGTCACAATACTCGACGTTGTCTCTCTTGTGGTACCACCGGCACCATAAGTTACAGAGAAGAATTCAGGGTTAAATGCCTGCAGCGCTTCACGAGTTTTGTATAGTTTCTCGCGACCCTCTGGCGTTTTGGGAGGGAAAAATTCGAAACTTATGCGAATGGAGTCTTTCATTATATTTCTCCAACCCCGCACAATTCAGGTGCCGGCGATACCGGCACCTTTTAGTTAGGGGTGATTAGTACTTATAACTTTCAGGTTTGAACGGACCTTCAACTGAAACACCGATATAGTTAGCTTGTTGCTCGGTCATACGGGTAATAACACCACTAAAACCCTCAACCATATAGCGTGCAACTTCTTCATCCAGGTGCTTGGGCAGTACTTTTACATACAGCGCTGAAGTTTTTTGATCTGCCGGTAAGTCGGCAAACTTTTCTTTGAACAAATGGATCTGGGCGAGAACCTGGTTGGCAAAAGAGCCATCCATGATGCGACTCGGATGGCCAGTAGCGTTGCCAAGGTTTACCAGGCGGCCTTCAGACAGCAGCAGCAAGTGATCATTGGTTTCGCTATTGCGAACCACCTTATGTACCTGAGGCTTAACTTCCTGCCACTCCCAGTTTTCACGCATAAAGGCGGTGTCGATTTCATTATCGAAGTGACCAATATTACAAACCACCGCACCACTCTTCAGGGCGGAAAGCATGTGGGCATCGCAAACGTTTACGTTGCCAGTTGTAGTAACAATCAGGTCTGTATTGGCCAGCAGCTGCTTGTTAATCCCCTCAGCGGTACCGGTATTAACGCCGTCGATGTAGGGGGAAACCAGCTCAAAGCCGTCCATACAAGCCTGCATTGCACAGATCGGGTCCACTTCAGAAACCCGTACGATCATGCCTTCCTGGCGCAGGGATGCTGCGGAACCTTTACCTACGTCGCCGTAACCAATAACCAGCGCTCGCTTACCAGAGAGCAAGTGGTCAGTGGCGCGCTTGATGGCGTCGTTGAGACTGTGGCGACAGCCATATTTGTTGTCGTTCTTGCTCTTGGTCACAGCGTCATTGACGTTGATCGCAGGAATCTTCAAGGTGCCTTCGCGCAGCATATCCTGCAGGCGGTGTACGCCAGTGGTGGTCTCTTCACTCACACCGTGGCAAGCATCGAGAAGTTGCGGGTATTCGCGGTGCAGCAACTCAGTGAGGTCGCCACCGTCATCCAAAATAATATTGGGTTGCCAGCCGGCAACATCGGCACCAATAGTGCGCTCAAGGCACCACTCATACTCTTCTTCAGTTTCACCTTTCCACGCAAATACGGGGATTCCGCGCGCAGCAATGGCAGCAGCAGCGTGGTCCTGGGTGGAGAAAATATTACAAGAGGACCAGCGAACTTCAGCGCCCAGCGCGACCAGAGTTTCGATCAGCACTGCAGTCTGGATTGTCATGTGGATACAGCCCATGATACGGGCACCCGCCAGCGGCTGCTCTGCGCGGTATTTCTCACGCAGGGTCATCAGTGCCGGCATTTCACCTTCTGCAATTTCAATTTCACGGCGCCCCCACTCGGCCAGGGAAATGTCCGCGATTTTGTAATCTTTAAATTCAGTGCTCATTTGATTCATCGTTTTTGAGTCCAAAAATTATCTGCTTGCCGAGTGGTACCCAGCATATTTTGTGTGCCCGCGCTTTTGGCGCAGGCATGAATATTTATTTCTGAAACTTAGAGGCCGGCTTGGGAGCGAAGCGCATCCGCCTTGTCGGTTTTTTCCCATGGGAAAGCAGTAAAGCTCTCACTGCGTTCCTGGCCATTGCTGTCAATCCAATTGTAAGTGTGGGTAAACGGATCGCGACCAAAGTGACCATAAGCTGCGGTCAACTGATACATCGGGTGCAGCAGGTCGAGGGATTTGGAGATGGCGTAAGGGCGCAGGTCAAAGTTTTCGCGCACCAGCTCTACCAGCTTATCCTCTGCTACCAAACCGGTTCCAAAAGTATTAATTGCTACGGAAGTCGGCTCGGCGACACCGATGGCGTAGGAAACCTGAATCTCACAGCGCTTGGCCAAGCCTGCAGCGACAATGTTCTTAGCCACATAGCGACCTGCGTAAGCGGCAGAGCGGTCAACCTTGGAGGGGTCCTTACCGGAAAACGCACCGCCGCCATGGCGAGCGGAGCCACCGTAAGTATCGACGATAATCTTGCGCCCGGTGAGACCGCAGTCCCCAACTGGCCCGCCAATAACAAAGTTACCCGTCGGGTTGATATGGAACTTGGTGTCTTTATGCAGCCATTCCAGCGGCAAGGTGTTGTGAACAATCAGCTCCATCACTGCATCGCGCAGATCTTTTTGGCTGACATCCGGGTTGTGCTGGGTTGAAAGAACAACCGCATCAATCGCGCAGGGGCGGCCCTGTTCGTCGTAACGGAAGGTCAGCTGGCTTTTTGCATCAGGACGCAACCAAGGGAGCAGACCGGATTTACGCACTTCAGCCTGGCGCTCAACCAGACGGTGGGAATAGTAGATCGGCGCAGGCATAAAGGTGGGGGTTTCGTTGGTCGCATAACCAAACATTAACCCCTGGTCCCCAGCACCCTGGTCTTCCGGCTTAGCGCGGTCTACACCCTGTGCGATATCCACAGATTGTTTACCGATCACATTGATAACACCACAGGTCTCACCGTCATAACCCACGTCAGAGGAGGTGTAGCCGATATCGGTGATAACTTTACGCACCAGCTCTTCCAGGTCTACCCAGGCAGAGGTGGAAATCTCACCGGCAATAACAGCAATACCGGTTTTCACCAGGGTTTCACAGGCAACCCGCGCCTGCTTGTCACGGGCCAGTAGAGCATCCAATACAGCATCGGAAATCTGGTCGGCAATTTTATCCGGGTGCCCCTCAGATACGGATTCTGAGGTAAACAGTCTGTATTCACTCATTTTGAGGTCTCCATTGTCCCGCCGCAGCGGTTGAATATCTTTTAACTTCAGGCTGTGCCTGACAAACCCCCGTCAGGGCTTAATAAACTCTCTTATCTGGATCTGAAAGCCATTGCGCAGGGCGCTATAAATACTGCGCCCATCTTGCAAGCCGGCAGTCGCGGCCCAGTCACTCAACTGCTCTGGAGCAAAGCCCAGCCATAAATCTCCGCAGGCCTCTCTGGCCCAGTCCTGGCTGTGTTCTTGCAATTCTGCAATTAAAAGCTGCCCGCCCTTTTTTAGGGCGCCGTGCAAATCGTGAAATATCTGTGCCGGGTCAGGAGTGTGGTGCAGCACCATGTTCACCACGATGGTATCGGCACTGGCCGGCCGTGCCGCAGCAGCGCGAGTATCGCTACAGACAAACTCGATATTTTTAATACCCTGTTCATCGGCAAAAGATTGGGCCCGCTCCAACATTGCAGAAGACAGATCCAGTGCTGTCACTGTCGCGAAACGCTGAGCCAACTCCTGTAGAAATTCACCTTCTCCAGGCCCAACTTCCAAGGCATGGCGACCAGGTTTGAGCAGCTGAGCCACTTGTGGTCCGTATACGTCATAGCTGGCGATCAATTCCTGCTGCTCGCGAAAGCGGTTGCCGTAATCGGCAAAGAAACGTCGCGATGCTTCCGCTCTCTCCTCAGAAATCCGGGATACCGCCTGCACCCGCACATCGGCCAGAGGCAAATGATCCAGGTTTGTAAATAGCTGTGCCAGCAGTGGAGTAGCTGCAGTGCGCCGGTAGAAAAGGTTATTACCTTCGCGGTGCTTGTTTACCAGACCTGCCTGAGCGAGCACTTTCAAGTGATGACTCAGGGCCGGTTGGCGCAAATCAAAGATTCGGCACAGCTCTAACACACTGTAAGAATCCTGGCTAAGCAGGCGCAAAATTTCGAGCCGCAGGGGATCTCCGGCGGCTTTCAGGGTCAAGGCCAGCTGAGGAATTGCCTCGGCTGGGCTCAGTTCGGGTGCTGGCTCATTTTCAGACATGGAGCGAAGTCTAGCAGGGGAGCACATCTATATCAAAATGTTTTGATATAGCTTCATTAAATATTTTTGATATAGATGTTAATGGCGCCGCCTGATGCATAGAATTGGAAGTTTGTTGCTGCACTCAACAACAAATCCCCCACCAAGGCTTTGCGCAGGGCCGCCCTTTACGGGAAAATACGCCACCATTTTCGTTGTTGCGGGAATCTGCCGGCAGAGCAGCGCCGCACCCTAGCTAAGAAACCAGAGAGCTCTTCTTATGTCTTCTACTCCCTCTCGCACTGAAAAGGCCAACGCCATTCGCGCCCTGTCTATGGACGCGGTCCAAAAAGCCAAAAGCGGCCACCCCGGTGCGCCCATGGGTATGGCGGATATCGCCGAGGTGCTGTGGAATGACTACTTAAAGCACAACCCGGCCAACCCCAGCTGGGCCGATCGCGACCGCTTTGTACTGTCCAACGGTCACGGCTCCATGCTGCTTTATTCCCTGCTGCACCTGTCCGGCTATGACCTGCCGATAGAAGAGCTGCAGAACTTCCGCCAACTGCATTCCAAAACTCCGGGCCATCCCGAATACGGTTATGCCCCTGGTGTAGAAACCACCACCGGCCCACTGGGCCAGGGCATCACCAACGCTGTTGGTATGGCAATGGCAGAAAAGATCATGGGTGCCCAGTTCAATCGCCCCGGCTACGAGCTGGTAGACCATCACACCTATGTATTCCTGGGCGATGGCTGCCTGATGGAAGGTATCTCCCACGAAGCCTGCTCCCTGGCCGGCACTCTGGGCCTGGGTAAGCTGGTCGCCTTCTATGACGACAACGGCATCTCCATCGATGGTGAAGTGGAAGGCTGGTTCACCGACGACACGCCCAAGCGCTTTGAATCCTACGGCTGGCACGTAATCCCCAATGTGGATGGCCACGATTCCGCCGCTATCAAAGCCGCTATTGAAGAAGCTCGCTCTGTTACCGATAAGCCCACCATTATTTGCTGCAAAACCGTGATCGGCTTCGGCTCCCCGAACAAACAAGGGCGCGAAGAGTGTCACGGAGCACCGCTGGGTGACGAAGAGATCGCCCTGGTTCGCGAAACCCTCGGTTGGGCCCACGGCCCATTTGAAATCCCCGAAGATATCTACGCTGGCTGGGATGCCAAAGCCAAAGGTGAAGCCCAGGAAGACGAGTGGAAAGATATCCTCGCCGATTACCGCGAAGAATTCCCGGAGCTGGCAGCCGAATTTGAGCGCCGCATGAGCGGTGAACTGCCCGCAGACTTCCTCAGCAAAGCAGATGAGTACATCAAAGCCTGCCAGGAAAGTGCAGAAAAGATTGCCTCTCGTAAAGCCAGCCAAAACGCTCTGAACGCCTACGGCCCGCTGCTGCCGGAATTCCTCGGCGGCTCCGCCGACCTGGCCGGCTCTAACCTCACTATCTGGTCAGGCTCCAAAGGCGTCAGCGCCGAAGATGCCTCCGGCAACTACATCTATTACGGTGTGCGCGAATTCGGTATGAGCGCCATTATGAATGGTATCGCTCTGCACGGTGGTTTCGTGCCCTACGGCGCTACCTTCCTGATGTTTATGGAATACGCCCGCAACGCTGTGCGCATGGCCGCACTGATGAAGCAACGTGTGGTCTTTGTCTATACCCATGACTCTATTGGCCTGGGCGAAGACGGCCCGACTCACCAGCCGGTAGAACAGCTCAGCGCCTTGCGCGCCACTCCGAACCTGCACACTTGGCGCCCCTGTGACGCCACTGAATCCGCAGTGAGCTGGAAAATGGCAATAGCGCGCAAAGAAGGCCCCAGCACCATGGTATTTAGTCGCCAGGGCCTGGCCCCTCAAGATCGCGACAGCGCACAGCTGGCTCAGATTGAGCGCGGTGGGTACGTACTGTCCGACTGCGAGGGTACTCCTGAAGCCATTATTATTGCCACTGGCTCCGAGGTAGAGCTGGCAATGGCGGCCCAGGAAAAACTGGTCGGCAAGAAAGTTCGCGTTGTTTCCATGCCCTGTGCCGAGTTGTTTATGGAGCAGGAAGAAGCTTATCGCGAATCCGTACTGCCTTCTTCTGTACGTGCGCGAGTAGCGGTAGAAGCGAGCCACAAAGACTACTGGTATAAGTTTGTCGGTTTCGATGGCGCTATTATCGGTATGGAAACCTTTGGCGAATCGGCCCCTGCCGGCGACTTGATGCGCTACTTTGGTTTCACTGTGGACAATGTGGCTGAAGCGGTAGAAAAACTGCTGAAATAATACTGTTCTCTCCACTGAATATCATTTAGGTATCAACCCCGCGCGGCACTGCCTCAGCGCCGCGCGGGGACGCTGAGCTGACATTTTTTCTCCTGCCTAAAGTTGTGCTATGACCACTAGAATTGCCATCAATGGCTACGGCCGTATCGGCCGCTCCGTTTTACGCGCACTCTATGAGTCTGGCGCCCGCGATAGCTTACAAATAGTCGCCATCAATGAACTGGCTGACTGCGACACCATTGCACATCTGACAAAGTACGACTCTGTCCACGGCCGCTTCTCAGGCGAAGTTTCCGTGCATGAGGATATCCTTGTAGTTAATGGAGATTCTATTGCCGTTACTCATTGCGAACGGTTAGAAGATCTGAATTGGCGACGGGACCGGGTAGATATCGTACTGGAATGTACCGGTAGCTTTAAGCAGCGACAAGGCGCGGAGTTGCACCTTGCCGCAGGAGCCAAGAAAGTACTATTTTCCCAACCTGCCAGCCGGGATGTCGATGCCACGATTGTTTACGGGGTGAACGACCATATTTTGACGGGCAAGGAACGGGTAATTTCGGCAGCCTCCTGCACAACTAATTGCAGTGTTCCAGTTATCGCCGCCCTGGATAAAGCCTTCGGCATTGAGGCCGGGGTCATTACCACTATTCACTCTGCGATGAACGATCAACCGGTAAGTGATGCCTATCACCATACTGATTTGAGAAAAACGCGTTCGGCGATAACCTCTGTTATCCCGGTTGATACCGCTTTGGCACGCGGTATTGAGAGAATACTACCCAATCTGGCAGGTAAATTTGAAGCCCAGGCCCTACGCGTTCCCACAGTCAATGTTTCTGCTATCGACTTATCAGTCTCACTACAAAGAGAAGTAAGTCGGGAAGATATTAATGCTTTATTAAAATCAGCTTCTGAGTCTGAGTTTAATGGTGTACTTGGCTTCACCCAAGAACCCCTCGCATCCTGTGATTTTAATCACGACCCGCGTTCGGGGATTATTGATGCAGGCCAAACTCGTGTAGCAGGGAATCGCTTAGCCAAGATTTTGATTTGGTTTGATAATGAGTGGGGATTTGCGAATCGGATGCTGGATTTAGTAAAAATAATCTAAAAAACATCTATACCTCATCATCTGGAAAGTTACTGATACAACATTTTAAGCTGGAAATATATTCCGGGAGTAATGTTTATGGCGCAAACTTAACAACTAGATAAATAACGATAAATAACGATAAATAACGATAAATAGTATGGCGTTTGAACTCATACATCAGGTGTCGGCCGCACCTCTAAGCGATTTATAATCTGCGAATTTAAATATCAGTCTAATCTGAGACAATTAAAGCTTATGCTACAGCATAAACTCTGGCAATATCAAAGCAACCTCCTCAAAATAGAATATTCGATAAAAAGATATACAGTAAACTACCTATCTAATTTTTGGATCAACACAAAAAATGGCGACACAAGGTGTCGCCAGAAAATAAAAATTCAGTTAAATCTGGAAACCATATCTTTAGAATTTAAAATGGTCTTTCAGACAATTTAATCAAGCCAGAATGGTAAACTCTATTAGTACCTAAAACATGTTCATCCGCATCTATATCTTCACCATAAAGGCTAAGATAAACATCTTGAAAATATTTTACATTGTATTGAAACCAATACTTATCATCACTGTCTACTTGATGAATATCCCATTCACGCTCCTGGAATAAAGCACACTCTGCATCAACCTCTGGGTCCCAAGAATCTGATATACAGGGCTCAGCCACAGACTCAGACCTGTAAAATCTGATAGACAGATTACCATTGGTCTTTAATTCCCATAGCCCAGAAAGCTCCTGACGTTCACTATCTTCAATGGTACCATCATTATCTAAATCATTGAGAGATACCGTTGAAATAGTACCATCTGCAGAAATATCAAAATAGAATCTATGAAGTGGCTCGAAGAAATTTTTTGGATAAATATAAACACCTTCAATTTCGTTATCAGCCCAGCTTTCAATATCCTTTGAAAAAATAGTTGATATTGCAGAGGAGTGCAGCCCATCTGGAGACACTCTTTCTACAAACGAAGTAAGAATTTCTCCATTCTGCAAACTTAAAAGAGAGAAATATAATTTCTCATTATCAGAAAAGCTAACTACGAGGCGATCTAAATCATCGACAATCCAGGTAGCAGAAGCATCACTCTCAATTATCTCTCCATTTCCGGAAGCAACTGGAATTTTAACATTCACATTGCCACCACTCTCGAAATCACCTAAGAAACTCATTTTTAATGAATTAAGTGTAGAAATAGGCTGGAAATTCTCAATATAGTTCACTACCTCTCCATCTCTATCAGGAGTCGGCATACTATATGAATTACCAATAACTAGTATATCTTTCGGACTCAAAAGATCAGATTGGCGAGCACTGTTTGCAGCAATATAATTTGTCTCAAATATATCATCCACCTCAGCCCAATCAGGGAATTTAAGAGTATCGGAAGTTTCTAAAACTACCATTCCTTGATTTTTAGAATCCAACATCCAGAACAATCGGTCGAACTGTCTTTCCCTCACAGCGGAAAGATAATACTCACCAACTTCCATAGGAATACGCTCTACAAGGGGCTCTACAGACTCCAAAGATATCCCTTCAGGCCCTTGAGTCCAAGTCAATTCAACTAACCCACTGCCATTGAGATATTCACCTGTTCCATTTGTATTTAATGTAATTCTTCCGCCTTCAGATGGAAGGTAATATGTTCCCTCAATAGGGTTTAAATTATTGCTAGAAGTGCCTAACAGGCCAGGTTCTTGGGCCATAGCAACCTTAACTTCTTTAAATAAACCCTCCATCTGATTCATAAACATAGATACATATTGAGATGAAAGATCAAAATCTGAAGCAAACTGATAGGTATCTTCTACTTCTTCAGGTATTGATATACCTCTCTCTGAGTAATCTATAAATATTTTTATTGCTGCAGCGACAGAAAAGGCTCTTTCAGCATCAACTTTTTTAAATACCTCATCCCACTCATCAGAAGACTCAATAACTGAGTCACTTTTCGATTCTAATATTGCTGAAATAGCGGTAGATACGCTGCTAATATTTACAGCATGACTTTCCGATTGTTCAAGAACACCATCATCTCCAGCGATTTCGACTAAATAACTAAAAGTTCCTAGAGTGCTCGCAAATTTAATCTTGCTGTCTTCTTGAGAAGTGGCAAAAATTTTAACAACTTCATCTGATTCAGATTCATCCAACTCGATTTCAGCCGTATAGCCACCATCGCTACTGGAAAGTGAGGAAACTAATGAATCACCTATGAATATTTCAATATCAGCGTTTGTAGTTGGCCCATCTATCAAGGTGCCATGAATAGAAAGCGAAACTCCCTCCTCACCACTTCCACCACTTCCACCACTTCCACCACTTCCACCACTTCCACCACTTCCACCACTTCCACCACTTCCACCACTTCCACCACTTCCACCACTTCCACCACTGCAGCCTACTATTAAGCTAACAACGCAAGCCCCTAAAAGCTTCGATAATCCGTATCTGTTCATTCTACCAAACTCTTCCTTTACACAACTTAACAAAGAGCAGCACTATAATTTTTCTAGCAGGGAAAATCTATCGACAAAAAGTCAATCCTGACAAAACCTAATCTGTACGAAAGTGCAGCAACATTGGAAGGGAGATTCTTAAGTACTTACTATAAGCATAGATAGTTAATTGGACTGAATGGATAGCCCTAAAAAATAATAACTATGTAAACATCTATTAACCTATCACATCAAATAAGATCAGATAAATATATCCAAAGCTTGAACAAAGACGCTTACAAAAATATAAAAGTGTATAACTTAAAAATATGGAGTGACTCCTTGAAATGATGGCCCGGCAACTAGTGTTATTCTCCAAAGATAAAATTAAACATGGCTATTTTTTTACTAAATAAAGCGTATCGACAATCATGTATTTGCCATTTCGCGACACCCAAAATTCAACATGGAGATAAAAATACAGATTGTTATATAATGGAAATACTCAGCCCCATTTAAGAAATCAATTCCCATTATGAATACAGGCTATTACATCACTATCAATACTCTGCTTTGATATATTATTTTCTCGTTTGTACTCGCTAGCCAGCTGCAACAAACTCTGCTCTCTATCTTCCTTATCGAGCTCACCCAATCTTTCAGCTGCATTATAAAAATCCTCCCAACCATTACTATCAATATAAAGCTGACGAAAAGCTGGAACCAAAGATTCATATTCTGCCGCCAACGCCAAAGTAGCATTATTGGTTTTCTCTATATAAGCCTGGTAGCGCGCGGGGTAAGACCACTCTGCTGCCATACGCCAATAGCAACGCCTCAATCGACTCAGAATTTCCTCCTTTTCTTGGCGCTTTTCCTCGTCTGGCAAGTTGGATTGGTAAACTGGTTGAAGCTCTTTACGCGTCGCTGTCATTAACTGTCGTACCGCCAGTGCCTGAGCCTTAGTCTCCTCAGCAGAACTCGAGAGACCTTGGCTACGAAGCCAATCAGGTAGGGCAATTTCGGACACTGCTGTAGCAAAGCTCTCATTAAAGCGGGTATCACCCGGCACATAAACTCTTCTGTGGGCCAACTCATGAAATAAGAGTCCGGCTAGTCTCTCCGGTGTCCAATTCACAAAGCTTGATAACACAGGGTCATTAAACCAACCCAGGGTGCTGTAGGCCGGCACGGCTCCCAGGTAGACATCGTAACCCTGGTTCCGCAGGCTATTTGCTTTGGCCATAGCCGCTGATTTGCGGAAGTAGCCCCTATAGCTAGCGCAACCAGCTATGGGGTAACACCATCGTTTGGGGCTCAGGGAAAACTCTGGTGCGGCCAATACATTCCATATGGGGTACTCATCATCGAGCTGAACATAGGAGCTATAGGCTTGCCCCACTGGTAGTTTTAACTCCTGTGCTGCATAGGCACGGATTTCCTGAACGAGCTGTAATTGCTTCTGGAGTTGATCACTGGCATTGCCGTCTTGAACCAGCTCTTCAATCGGCTGCCGGGCAGAGAGTATCCGCAATTGACCGCTTGCAGCCTGGAAGTAATAGCCCGCAGTCTCGCACCCGTAGAGCCCTAACAATACTAATACGAGCAGCCAAACTCTGGGGCGCGCTAAAAACCTAAGATCAGAAATACTGATATACACTCTTTTTCCTATTAGTATTTTTCTTAGAGAAACCCACCAGTCAAACGATTCCATGTGCAAAAGGTTATTCCATGTCACCAGTGGCAGCCGTCTTAACAGTATTTGCCCTGGTTTTAGGTGCTGTTGCCTGGTTGCGACTGCTATTTATTGGTTTTAGTCGCGACCCCTTGTCGGGGCTGATAGCACTATTTATGCCACCTTTGGCGCTTTTGCTGCTTCTGCCTGACAGGCGAGAAAATAGCGATCTTTATTCTTTATGTGGCACGTCCTTACTCTGCCTGCTAGCAGCCCTGACCCTGCGTTGACCAACCCGTCGTTCTTACAATAAGTCGATCCAGCTTGATTTAGGTCAAGAGGTTTCCATTACAGCTCCCTAGACTGCATAGGTGAAGCATTAGCCTATTTGGAGAGAAAAATGGATGCTTTAATTGACCTGTTTACCAGCTTTTCTGGCCTTCTCAGCTTGGCCGTTATTGCCTTTATATTCCTGATGGCAGCGTTTTTCGTTCGCTTGGTTCGCAACAATGTTGAAAAAGCTGTTGCCGAGCAGGAACGCATCGCAGCACAAGCAACCGGTTCCAATAAATAGCTAGGCTTCCATCGTTGCTGTAAGCAACCAAGCACAAGCTAGTTTAGCGTTTATCTCTCGATCTGGTATCTAATAGCGGGCTTTCTACAGCCGGTAGGGTGGTCAACCTCCCTGTAGCTGGGAAATAACCGTGTAATCAAGCTTCTTGTCATGGAAGAGGTGGAGTTGATTCTACTGAGAAGAGAGTGCGGCGTTGTGCCCGTATAGCTAGCGCTCTCAGGTGAGTAACCCTATCGAGAGCGCAACTGCAACACCTCAAGCGCTACCTGTGAAGCTAACCGCTGAAAGCCCAGTGGTGACTTTTTATCTCAGGTAGCAGGCTTGTCTTTGGGTGAAGACTTCATCCAACGCCCAAATAAAATGCCAATCTCAAACAATAGCCACATGGGGAAGGCCAATAAGGATTGGGAAATTATATCCGGCGGTGTCAGTAGCATCCCAATTAAAAAGCATCCCACAATCACATAAGGGCGCTTACTTGCCAGGGTCTTGGCATCCACGACCCCACTCCAGATCAGTAGGACTGTCGCGATAGGGATTTCAAAAGCAAAACCAAAAGCAAAGAAAAGCTTCAGCACCAGATCCAGATAACTGCGCATATCTGGCATTACCTTAATATCTTCTGGAGCAGTTCCAACAAAGAAATCAAAAAGAAGGGGAAAGACCACAAAATACGCAAATGCAATGCCGATATAAAAAAGTGCGACGCTACTAATTAATAATGGAATAGCAATACGTTTTTCATTTTTATACAGTCCCGGGGCAATAAATGACCACACTTGGTAAAGCACAAAAGGGATTGCAATAAAAAAAGAAACTATAAAGGTCGTTTTGAACGGGGTAAGGAACGTGGAAGTCACCTCTGTAGCGATCATTCCAACATCACCCGCCAAACGCTCCTGTAGTGGGTGGGCAATAAAATTATAAATTTCAGACGCAAACGGCATCAAGCAGACAAATAAGACCAATACGACTAAGAGGATTCGCAGTAGGCGATCACGCAGTTCGATCAGGTGGTCGATAAAAGGCTGATGTTTATCTTGGGACTGATCGCTCATGACTGGCTATCTTTTTCCTGTTGCGATGTTTTCTTCTCGCCTTGTTTTTCTTCTTCATCTTCATCGATGTTTTCAGGATGGTCCGGGTTTAAATCCGGGTCCCCAAAATCATGCCAATGCTCCGGGTATTCCGGATCCTGTAACTCCTCGGCAGTTTCATCCTGTTCTGGCAAATAATCCTCCTGCTCTGCACGAGGATGAGCAGGTTCTTCTATCGCCTTTTCAGGCTTTGGTGCCTCAGGATGATTTACTCCAGCTGCCTGTTTTTCTACTGGTGTCCCTGCAACTTGTGGTTTTTCAGGCTGATTAAGCGCGTCGTGAACTTCCTTATTGGCTTCGCTAAAGGTTTGCTCCATCTCACGACGACTCTCCTCAATCTCACGCATAATGCGCTCATTGTGAAGTTCACGCCGTATATCATCGGCTCCAACCTCTCGCTCCAATTCTTCGCGAGCACTATGTAAGGTCCGCTTCAAACCGGACCACCAGCGGGAAGTGGTACGCACCGCATCGGGCAGTCGCTCAGGGCCAACCACCAACAGGGCCACGGCAGCAACTACCAATAGTTCTAAAAAGCCGATATCAAACACAGAGTGACACTCGCCTTAGTCGTTGCCGATTATTTGTCCTGAGACTGTTTATCTTTATTTTTGACAGTACTGTCTTGGCCTGGCTTCTCTTCCTCATCGTGCTTGAGACGCTCGACATCTTTGTCTTCATCAGCATCCTTGGATTTGTCTTCATCCTTAACCGCTTTGCGGAAACCCTTAATTGCGCCCCCCAGATCGCCTCCGAGGTTTTTCAAACGCTTGGTTCCGAACAGTAGTAAGACTATGACCAGGACAATCAACAACTGCCAGATACTAATTCCACCGAATCCCATAATTGTCTCCATTACATTCAATAGGATGGCTTGAGTTTCTTACCGGGCACTCCCGCCATCAGGGGTGGTGCCACAAGTGATTCAAATTTTACTTAGTTCGCGCAGCTTTCTCGTCCAGGCCAGAAAGACCAAATCGGCGCCCAAGCTCTCGAACCACGTCCTGAGAATCAGCGCCCAAGTGAGATAGCATGACCAGCGAGTGAAACCATAGGTCCGCTGTCTCGGCAACCAGGTCTCGATTATCGCCACTACTCTGTGCGTCTTTTGCTGCAAGAATAGCTTCAGTGGCTTCTTCACCGACTTTTTCCAAAATCTTGTTCAGGCCTTTGCTATGTAGACTGGCCACATAGGATTCAGAAGCATCACTGCTATTTTTACGGCTTTCCAACACCGCATCGAGCTGTTGCAGCACATCTTTCATAATTGTTTCACTTATAAATGGACTTCGGGTCCTGAATCACCGGCTGATTCACCTGCCACTCTTCATCTTGAAGGAGGTGATAGAAACAACTACTGCGTCCGGTATGACAGGCGATTCCACCTTCCTGCTCGACCAACATTAATACGGTGTCCCCGTCACAATCCAGGCGCAATTCACGCACCTTCTGCAGGAAGCCGGAGGTTTCTCCTTTGCGCCACAGGCCCTTGCGGGATCGGGACCAGTAGACGGCGTAACCCTCACTGGCAGTGAGCGCCAGCGATTCCCGGTTCATCCAGGCCATCATCAACACCCGCCCGGTTTTGAAATCCTGCGCAATCGCAGGAACCAGGCCATCACTGTTCCAGCTGACTTTATCGAGAAAACCGGCCTTTGCTTGAATTTGAGTCAATGTCTAACAATCCTTAGAAGTTCCAGTGTAGGCCGAAGCGCCCTAGGGCCACAGCAGTAGCACTAGTGCAGCAACGCCCAGTACCCAACCAGTCGGCGGCAACTGAGCCAGCCATTCCGGTTTACTGACGGCGATGGCGCCAACGCCCAACACAACTCCGGCGACCCGCCGAATATATTGGCGCAAGCCTCGGCGTTGCGAGCCCGCCAACTGCTCGCCAATTACCTCTAACTGGGGCGCCAGTTCCCGCGACTGCTCCAGAGCTGAGTACACCAGCTGTGGCATCTGCGGGAATTTCTCAAGCCACTCCGGACCGTAGCGCTTTATCTCACCCACAATTGTTTTGGGGTGGATTCGATCGCGCATCCAGCGCTCTAAAAATGGATGAGCAGTCTTCCACAGATCCAGCTGCGGATAAAGCTGTCGACCCAAACCTTCGATATTCAACAGGGTCTTTTGTAACAGTACCAGCTGCGGCTGTACCGCCATATCGAATCGGCGTGCAGTCTGGAACAGACTGATCAACACCCGAGCGAAGGAAATCTCTCCCAGGGGTTTTTCAAAAATGGGCTCACAGACCGAGCGAATAGCGGACTCAAAGGCATTGATCGGCGTGTCGGAGCGAACCCAACCACTTTGCACGTGCAGCTCCGCCACCATACGGTAATCGCGGCGGAACATCGCCAGGAGATTGCGCGCCAAATAGTACTGGTCTTCCCGTGTCAGGCTACCGACGATTGCGGTATCAATCGCAATATATTGCGGGCGTTGCGGGTGCTCCCTGGAAACGAAAATGTTGCCCGGGTGCATATCCGCATGGAAAAAGTTGTACTCGAATACCTGCTTAAAGAAGATCTCAACACCGCGCTCAGCCAGCAGCTGCATATTGGTGTCCTGGGCGCGAAGCTGGGCCAGGTCGGTGACCGGGATACCGTCGATACGCTCCAACACCAGGACATTTTCGCGGGTGTAATCCCAGTGCACTTCGGGGATATACAACAGCGGGGAGTTGGTAAAGTTGCGGCGGAGCTGGGTGCCGTTGGCCGCTTCACGAGTTAGGTCCAATTCACCTTCAATCGTGTGCCGATAGTCCTCAACCACCTCCACCGGGCGCATGCGGCGCCCTTCGGGCACAAAGCGTTCAATTACACGGGCGATCACCCCCAGGAGTTTCAAATCTTCCTGGATTACCTCATCAATGCCCGGGCGCAGTACTTTGACGACCACTGATTCGCCGCTCTTTAATTCAGCCGCATGCACCTGTGCAACTGAAGCCGCTGCCAGTGGCTGCTGATCAAATTTGGCGAAGACCTCATCCACCTTGGCACCAAGGGCTTCTTCGATCAGAGCCGTGCACTGGTCACTGGGGAAGGGCGGCACCTTGTCCTGTAAATAATCTAATTGCTCGACAATATCTGGTGGTAGCAGGTCGGGACGAGTGGAGAGAAGTTGGCCGAATTTAACGAAAATGGGCCCCAGCTCTTCCAAGGCTCGGCGCAGCCTTTCGCCCCGTGGCATCTTGGACTGCGGCAGCAACTTCACCGGAAGTAGCAACCCCCGCAACCACAGTGGGCGCTCCTCGGCTGGCAATAATTGATCGAGACGATAGCGCAGAAAAACCCGCGCAATTGTGAGACTTCGACGAACTGGCAAAACTACTCGGCCTCCCTGCGGGAAAATTGTTCTTCCAGCAAGCGTACGCGCGCCTCGAGCCGTTCAGCAGCTAGAGAGGCCTCGGCCAGGTCTTCGACAAATGCTTCGAACTGGGCCTGGGGTGGAGTCAGCTGCCACTCCTCACTGATAGCCTCTGCCGCCACTTCAGGCGCTCGATTCAGGTTGCCTCCCAACCAGCGGGCAGCATCGCGCAGGACATTGCCAATTGAGTGGGCGGGAATATCGCCAACCACTTGCGCCAACGGCGCTTCCCAATCGATATCCAGGTCACTCAAGATCCATTGCAGTTCTGCCAGCAGGGCACTTGAGCCGCTCACTGACACCCCCAGTCCGGCAGGAGTTGCATCCGGGTCTTTGATCAGGCGTACAAAAGACAGCGCTGAGCCGCTCAATTGGGTGGTAACTTCCCCCTCCCAATGCTGGCGCACCCGCACCTGGTCACCCTCGATACACAGGCAAAACTGTAGTTGCGGGGCGGTTAAATCCAGCGCCATGGTCTTTCCATCCAGAGCGGAAAGGCGCTCGCGTGTCGCCGGGTCATACTGGAGGGCAGTATTAATTGTGGTTTCCAGCGCGGCATCAAAGCCCGCGCGAAAAGTGGGGTCGCTCATGGCGGTTTACGGCCTCGTGCCTGCGCTCAGAGAAAAAATAGGCTTATGCAGTTTTTCAGGGCTTGATGCCCCGGTGCAAAGCGACAATTCCGCCGGTCATATTGTGGAATTCACAATCGACAAAACCGGCATCCGCCATCATCCCCTTGAGGGTTTCCTGATCTGGATGCATGCGGATACTCTCCGCCAGGTAGCGATAGCTGTCCGCATCATTGGCAACCAGCTTGCCCATAAATGGCAACAGACGGAAAGAGTACTGATCGTAGACTTTCTCCAACAGCTTCGACTGGGGCTTGGAAAACTCCAGCACTAACAATCGGCCACCGGGTTTCAACACGCGCAACATGGAGCGCAGCGCCAGGTCCTTATCGGTGACATTGCGCAGGCCGAAAGCGATCGTGATGCAATCAAAGGTATTGTCCGGGAAGGGCAAGTACTGGGCATCCGCCTGCACCGGCACCACGTTGCCGGCGATTCCCCGGTCGAGCAGGCGATCGCGACCCACTCGCAACATCGATTCATTGATGTCCGCCAATACTACCTGGCCGCTGGCACCCACAATACGGGAGAAGCGCGCGGTGAGGTCACCGGTACCCCCGGCGATGTCGAGAATACTTTGGCCCCGTCGGGCCCCGGACAATTCGATGGTGAAGCGCTTCCAGAGGCGGTGAACACCTCCAGACATCAAGTCGTTCATTACATCGTAACGGGCTGCTACAGAGTGGAACACTTCTGCCACACGACCGGCCTTTTCTTCCACCGGCACTTCCTGGTAGCCGAAGTGGGTGGTCTTGCGATCCTTCATGCTATGCCTGCTGAGCGAAAACTTTAAAAGGCCATTGTACATTGCCGGAGCCAGTGGGGCACCGCTTGAAATCAAGCAGAGCGGTAACCACTAAAATTTAGTGAGATCACCCGGGACTGTTCTATGAGCTATCAATTCCAATGTGACTCTCCTTTTCCCGAGCAAATCAAATCTATCGCCCAGGCAGAAGTAACGGCGGCAAACGGATACTTGCTCCGCAACGGAGGGGAAACTGCTGTCCACGAACTGCGCAAACGCTGCAAGAAAATTCGCGCGCTACTGCGCCTGGTCCGCCCACAAATCATTAGCACTTTTCAGCGTGAAAATACCCACTACAGAAAATTGGCAAACACTCTCGCCCACACCCGCGACCTCACAGCACTGCGCATCGCTTTACTGGGATTGGCACCGCTACATCACTTTCACCGGTTACACCATCTCCTCGACGAACTGATCCAGGCAGAGCAAAACCACTCAGCGGTTCAAGCGGCATTGAAACTCCTCGATAAAGGTCAAATAAGAATTCCATCGTGGCCGCTTGAACAGCTCGGCTGGCATGATGCGGAAGCCGGTTACCTGCGCGGCTACCGAAAAGCCGCAAGCGCATGGCGTAAAGTACGCAGGCACAAAAATGCAAACCGCCTGCATCTATTGCGTAAAAGAGCCAAGGATCACTGGTACCAGAGCCGCTTATTGAGGAAGCGTTATCCGCTCACTGTGGGCGAGCGCTGCAAGTCACTAAAGGAGTTGGGAGAAGTTCTGGGTGACTGGCGTGATCTCCATTTGCTGGCACGGCTGGTAATCACTCAGGGAGACAAGCTGCAAAGTGAGTTTGGCACGGTGCTAAAAATTATCCGGCACCGACAAAGCCTACTCATGAAAAAGACCGAAGCACTCTGTGGGGCGCTTTTCTCCAAGCCTCAATTCAAGATCTGACCGGGGAAAGTTTCGGTGTGGATGAACATGTCTTCCACACCGACAGCTGATGGGATTACTGTTCCAATAATCCGCCAGCGCGCGCCATTACGTGAAACAGGAAGTTTTGTTCGTTGGTGCCGCTCACCAGGTGCGCACCCGGTCCGCGCGCCCAAACACCCACATCCTCACCCGCGTGGGATTCACTGCTCATGGGAACCAGGGCATCCTGCTGGTAATCCAGGGCAGCAGTATCTGTGCTCACCAGGCTCGGACGCGCTCCGCTATCACCGGCACTGTAGCCCGGGCCATTGGCATAGCTCAGAGTCGTGTAGGGCAGGCCATCTTCCGCCAGGGCATGAGAGGTTTCCGCTTCGCCATGGCCGTCATTGCCAATCACTTTACCGAGAATCGGGTTACCGCGAGTGGGGTAGCCGGCGATAGTCATCACGTGGCTGTGGTCCGCAGTAACAACAATCAGGGTATCTTCTGCACTGGTATTATCCATGGCGTACTGAATCGCTTCGGCAAATTCCACCGCATCGGTCAGCGCGCGATAGGCGTTGCCGGCGTGGTGACCGTGGTCGATACGACCGGATTCCACCATCAGGAAGTAGCCGTCCTCATTTTTCTGCAGCATCTCGAGACCTTTGGCGGTCATCTCTGACAGGGAGGGCTCACCGGCTTTATCGTCCTCGCGAACGGCTTCATATTCCATGTGTGAGGAATTAAACAGACCGAACAGCTTGTCGGTTGCGGAGGCATCTACGGCTTCAAAAGCAGTGGTGTCTTCAACGTAGGCAATATTGTTTACACCGTCGTCGTAACGGGCCTTCCACTCATCCACCAGGTTGCGCCCATCTTCACGGCGCCCCGCTTCACCTTCGATATCGGTAATATCGCTGGGCAGGAAGTTGCGACGACCTCCGCCCATTACCACATCGATACCATCACCGGCCTCAAACTCAATCAGTTGAGCGGCGATATCGGTGCAGCCATCCGGGGCTGCTTCTTCCCAGCCGCGCTCAGGTACCTTGGCATAAGTAGCCGCCGGAGTGGCGTGGGTGATACGCGCGGTGCTGATAATACCGGTGCTCTTGCCCAGGTCTTCGGCCAGTTCAATAGCCGTCGTCAGCGGGTACTCGAGGCTGGCGGCACAATCGCCGCGCGCAACATTTTCAGCAACACTCAATACACCGGCCTTGGTTTTAACACCGGTTACCAGTGCGGTCATAGTGCCGGCAGAATCCGGGGTCTGCTGGTTGGTGTTGTAGGTTTTGACCAGGCCAGCAAACGGCATTTGCTCAAAGCTCAGCTGGTGTTCCTCACCATCGAGGCCCTGCTGCTGACCCGCCAGGATACGGGCGGCGGTCACTGTGGAGATACCCATACCATCGCCAACGAACAGGATAATGTTCTTGGCGGCACCAGGGGTGTTGTTGATTTCTACAGCGCTCGCTTCTTCGATCGCCTGCTGGGCTTCCTGGAACCAGCTGCTGTTGCTCTGCGCAGAGGAAACACCGACATGCTCCTCTTCGGGTAATTCCACTACGTCGTCAGAGTTTGAGTTGTCGTCGCTACAGGCGGTGGCCAGTAGGGCGACAGAGAAAGCCAGTACCGTTTTCTTAAAATATCTCATGGTGAATTACCCCCAGTTATTCTTCTGTCAGCGACAGGTCGGTCGCAGCAGTCATCACGTGGAAGACTGCACTCTGCTCCAGGCTACCTTGTACCCGCTCGGCGCCGGCGCCGATAGCGTGCAAGCTGATATCCTCGCCCGCATGGCTCTCAGACTCCAGGTGCACCATTGCTTCCTGGTGGAAGCCCGGCGCTTCGGTATCCACGCCGGAGAGATCTTTGCGTCCGGTATCGGCGGCGATATCGTAGCGCTCATCCGCGTCGGTATTTTCACCTAAATCGGCATAACCCAGGCCATTGGCATAGCTCAGGGTGGTGTAAGGTTTACCGTCCGCAGCAAGACCTTCTTCCGCTTCTGCGGCACCGCTGCTGTCATTCTCAATCACTTTGCCGAGTATCGGGTTACCGCGAGTCGGATAGCCGGCGATAGTCATCACATGGCTGTGGTCGGCGGTCACCAGGATCAAGGTATCTTCAAGATCCACTTTATCCAAAGCAACCTGTACCGCATCCGCAAAGGCGATGGCATCGTGCAAGGCGTTGTAGGCATTGCCGGCGTGGTGGCCGTGGTCGATACGCCCGGACTCTACCATCAGGAAGTAGCCATCGCTGTCTTTTTCCAACAGCTCGATGGCGGTATCGGTCATCTCGGCAATGCTCGGCTCATCGCTGTCCTTGGCGATGCGGTCCGCATCGTAACTCATGTGGCTGCTGGTGAAGAGCCCCAATAACTTATCGGTGGAGGCAATATCGACGCCTTCCAGCTCGGAGCCACTCTCCACGTACACAGCAGTCTGCTCGCCGTCATAGCGCTCCAGCCATTCACTGGTCAGGTCGCGGCCGTCTTCACGCCTACCGTCGTTGTCGGTGGTAACAAAGTTGCGGCGGCCACCGCCGAGCATGACATCGATACCGTCGCCGGCAGACACCTCAACCATCTGCGAGGCGATATCGGAACAATCACCCTCGGCGGAATACTCCCAGTTGCGCTCCGGGCTGCGCGAGTAAGTGGCTGCGGGCGTGGCGTGGGTCAGGCGCGCAGTGGAAACAATGCCGGTGGCCTTGCCACGGCTCTCCACCATTTCCAGGAAGGTGTTTAATTCCTTACCCTCAGTGCTGGCGCAATCAGCTCGCAGTGCATCGCCGTCGATATTAATTACACCGGCGCGGGTTTTTACACCGGTCATCATAGCGGTCATGGTACCGGCAGAATCCGGGGTCTGCTGATTGGTGTTGTAGGTTTTGATCAGTGCGGTATGCGGAAACTCTTCGAAGGAGAGCGCATTTTCTTCGCCGCTCTCACCGACAAGCTGGCCTTCAAGGATACGGGCGGCGGTTAGTGTGGAAATGCCCATTCCATCGCCGACGAACAGAATTACATTCTTCGCAGTTTTTGCCTCTCGGGAAAGCGAAGCGCGCTCTTCCAATCGGTCAGCACTTTCCGTGTACCAGGCACTATTGGTTTGGTAGTCGGGCAGGGTTGCCGCTGAAACAGCGGAAGCGAGAGGAATCAGACAAAAGGCGCTCAGTGCGCGGACAATTGTTTTTGCCATGGGGGCCTCCGAAACTCGTTAATTTGGCGAGCATTAGAGTTCCAAAATGTGACAAAAGAATTACGCGCCGGTTACGTTGTTAATATCTTTGCTCTGAAAATCAATGAATATCAAAGAACTACCTAGAAGCGACAATATTTGGTGCAGTCGTACCAAAAATTAATTATTTCGGTAATAAATTATTGAGAAGAGTGGGGAGATATTGAGAGAGAGAAGGGTGGAACCGCCCCCTGGGGAGCGGTTGTCATTACCGATTAATTTGCCACTAGCCGATAAATTTCACCACACTCTCATCCGGGTCGCGGCCCTGGCCGGCATCGCGCAGGCGCTGAAGGTAAGCCTCCCAGTTGGACGAATAGTTTTCAGCTAGTTCGTGCAAATACTCCCAGGTAAAAATACCGGTGTCATGGCCATCGTCGAAATCGATTTTTAGCGCATAGCGGCCAGCCGCCTCCACCGTATCGATACCCACATGTATTTTGCCACTGACCAGCACCGGTTCGCTGGCACCGTGGCCACGCACTTCGGCGCTGGGGGAGTAGACGCGTAGGTACTCTGCCGGCAAGGTAAATTCAGCATCGCCAAATACCAGGTGCAGGCTTTTCTCTGCGCGATTTAATCGGATTTTTTGCGGTTTCATTGATTTACAAAATAAAACGCGACAGGTCTTCGTTCTGGCTTAACTCGCCCAGATGGCTGTCCACATAGGCGGCATCAATATTCAGAGAAGTATTGCCATCGCCCGCATCAAAGGAAATTTCCTCCAGCAAGCGCTCCAATACCGTGTGCAGTCGGCGTGCACCGATATTCTCGGTACGCTCATTCACCTCGAAGGCCACTTCCGCGATGCGGCGAATACCGTCTTCACTAAATTGCAGTTCCAGCCCCTCAGTGGCCAGCAATGCTTTTTGCTGCTCGGTAAGGGAAGCGGACGGCTCGGTGAGGATGCGCTCGAAATCTGCGGAGCTCAGCGAATTCAATTCCACGCGAATGGGCAGACGACCCTGCAACTCGGGAATCAGGTCCGAGGGCTTGGACAGGTGGAAGGCGCCAGAGGCAATAAACAGGATGTGGTCGGTTTTGATCATGCCGTACTTGGTGTTAACCGTGCTGCCTTCAATCAGTGGCAGCAGGTCGCGCTGTACTCCTTCGCGGGAAACATCGGCACCGCCGCTCTCCTGGCGCTTGGCGACTTTATCGATTTCATCGATAAATACGATGCCATTCTGTTCGGCAGCGCGGATCGCACGGGTCTTAACATCTTCGTCGTTGACCAGCTTGGCCGCTTCCTCGTCGGTGAGCTGCTTGAGGGCCTGCTTGACCGGCAGCTTGCTCTTGCGAGTCTTGCCCTGGGACATATTGGAGAACATGCCCTGGAGCTGGTTGGTCATCTCCTCCATACCGGGAGGGGCCATAATTTCTACGCCCATGGGCGCAGCGGCCAGATCCACCTCAACCTCTTTGTCATCGAGATCACCTTCGCGCAACTTCTTGCGGAACAGCTGGCGAGTGCTGGAATCCTTATCGGTGGGCTCGGTGGAGCGCGCCGGAGGCAACAGGGCATCGAGGATGCGCTCTTCTGCGGCATCCATAGCGCGCTGCTCAACACCAGCCATGGCCTGCTCGCGTTCCTGCTTCACTGCCATCTCAACAAGATCGCGGACAATCGACTCTACATCCCGACCGACATAGCCCACTTCGGTAAATTTAGTCGCCTCTACCTTGATAAAGGGCGCGTTCGCCAGTTTGGCCAGGCGGCGGGCAATTTCCGTCTTGCCCACGCCGGTAGGGCCGATCATCAAAATATTTTTCGGCGTGATCTCGGCGCGCAGGTCTTCACTAACCTGCATACGGCGCCAGCGGTTTCGCAGCGCAATGGCTACCGCACGCTTGGCCTCCTGCTGGCCAACAATATGGCGGTCGAGTTCGTGGACAATTTCTCTGGGTGTCATCTGGGACATACAAATTCCTGCAAAAATTCTTGCGGGGGCTTAAACAGCCCGCCAGCCGGTCACTCTAAGGTGTACCCGGTAATCAATAAGCCAGTTCTTCGATGGTGTGGTTCTGGTTGGTGTAAACACAGATATCACCGGCGATCTTCAGTCCCTGCTCCACAATAGAGCGAGCATCCATATCGGTATTGTCCAGCAGCGCACGGGCTGCCGACTGGGCGAAGGGGCCACCGGAACCGATAGCAATCAGGTCGTCTTCCGGCTGAATCACGTCGCCATTACCGGTCACAATCAAACTGGCAGTGGAATCAGCAACCGCCAGCAGGGCCTCCAAGCGGCGCAGGGCGCGGTCGGTACGCCAATCTTTGGCCAACTCCACAGCGGCGCGGGTCAGCTGGCCACCGTGGGCCTCAAGCTTGGCTTCAAAACGTTCGAACAGGGTGAAAGCGTCTGCAGTACCACCGGCAAAACCGGCAATAACCTTATCTTTGTACAGGCGACGCACCTTGCGTGCATTGCCTTTCATAACGGTGTTGCCCATGGACACCTGGCCGTCGCCGCCAATCACAACTTTGCCGTTGCGGCGACAGGATAAAATAGTAGTTCCGCGATACTGTTCCAATGGAGACCTCTCGGATTGCGCGTGTACTCTGGCAGCGGGCATCGAAGTGCCCGCGCCGGGGAATTATCTTCAGACTAGGTAAGTGAGGACGGTTCGCGCCGATTTCAATAAGAGAGGTCACAATTACTGAGTGGGGCAACACACCTTAATAAACGGAATTGATGGTCACTGGGTCGCCGGGCGTTTTAGCACCAGCGGCATCAGGCGATGCTCAGCCAGTGTCTGGCGCGCTTTGGCCATCCGGGAGCGGTTGCTATAAGGGCCCACCAGTACCCGATGCCAGGTTCCCCGGTTATCGGTGGCCGATTCCACTTTGACATCCAGGTTGGCCAGGGTCAGCTCAACGCGCAGGCGCTCCGCTTCAGAGGCATCGCGAAACGATGCCGCCTGCAGGATATATACCTGTGCCGGGGTGCTGCGATCGGGTTCCGACGAGCTACTACTCTGGGAATTGTTGGTGGAGTCACTGCGGCGCGCCGGTTGTGCCACTTTGGGCGGGGGTACCGTGACTTCGTTTTCTTTTAATTTTGTATAAAAATCAAAACGCGGTTGAGGCGATGTTTCCTCTCGCTGCTGTACCGCCTTTGGCTTAATGCTGCTTATTCCCCGGCTGTCCTTGTCCATGCCCTGAAGAAACAGTACGGCCACCGCAAAGCCACCGACAAAATTCCCCAGGACAAACCAAACCCATGCGGGTTTGCCTGCGGCTTTTTTACTGCGGCGATTACTGGTGCGACGGCTCATCGAAAATTTCTTCCCTGCAAGGTTTTAGCGGTTTGTGAATTGTACCGCCAATTTAGTGCCAGGCGCGTAACCCAGCGCATATTCACGATAATTCCTGCGCATCCATATCCACAGCCCAGCGCAGGCGGCGATTTTTATTGCCCTCCGCCCAAGCACACACTCGCGCCAGCAGCGGCTGTAAGTGGGCTCGGTTTTGTGCAGTGACCTGAATATAAAATCGGAAGCGCCCGGATTTGCGTTCCAGTAGTGCCGGCACCGGCCCCAGATATTGGATCTGCGGCGATGGGGGTGCCAGGGACTGCATAAAGAGTCGCGCATTTTGTAGAAACTCTTCAGCCCAACCAGGCTCTTCACACTCCGCTCTCACCAGTGCCATAGCACTCGCGGGAGGCAACTGTGCAACCGTGCGATCCCTCAGCAACTGGCGCGCAAAAGCGCCATAGCCTTTTTCCAGCAGCAATTGTAAAAGCGGGTGCTCGGGGAAGCGGCTCTGAACCAATACCCGCCCACTGAGACTGCCGCGCCCCGCACGACCCGCCACCTGTTCCAATAACTGGCCGGTACGCTCTGGCGCGCGGAAATCTGCGCTGAACAGGCCGCCATCGGCATCCTGGATCACTACCAAAGTGACCTTGGGCAAATGGTGCCCCTTGGCCAGCATCTGGGTTCCCAGCAACAGGCAGGGCTCCCCCTCTCGCGCCGGTGCTAACAATTTATCCAGCGCCTGTTTGCTCGCCGTGGTATCCCGGTCCACACGTATCACCGGGTAGTCGGCAAAGCGACGGGCCAACAGTTCCTCGCTGCGCTCCGTGCCGGCACCCAGGGCCGAGATCGAACGGCTGTGACATTGTGGACAGCTATCAACCAGCGGGCGGCGGTAATCGCAGTGGTGGCAGCGCAACTGGCGTTGCCGCCGGTGCATAGTCAGCTTGCTCGAGCAGTGCGGGCAGTCCGCCAGCCAGCCGCAATCATCACAAGTCAGCGCGGGAGCAAAGCCGCGCCGGTTGATAAACACCAGGGCCTGCTCACCTCGCGCTAGGGTATCGCCGATATGGCGCAGCACCTGGGGAGAAAATCCCTCTTCCAAAGGCTCCCGCAGTGTCGGTACTACGTGAATTTGCGGCGGCTTGGCATCACCGGCGCGATAGCGCATACGCAGGTGTTGATAGCGCCCATTCAGAGCGTTGTGCAAGGTTTCCAGAGAGGGCGTGGCCGAACCCAAAACCACCGGCACATTATTATTGCGCCCCAAAACCACGGCCAAGTCCCGGGCCGAATAGCGCACACCGTCCTGCTGTTTAAAAGAAGCATCGTGTTCTTCATCGACAATCACAACGCCGAGCCTGGGCAGGGGGGTCATAATGGCTGAACGGGTGCCGATCACAATATCTGCCTGCCCACCCGCTGCCGCCAACCAGGATTGAGCGCGCTCGCCGTCGGCCAAGCCAGAGTGCAGCGCTGCAATACTGTGCTTGGGAAATCGTGCGGCAATACGCCTCAGCGTTTGCGGCGTAAGTCCAATCTCCGGCACCAATAACAATGCCTGGCGGCCGCCATCCAGAACCCGCTGCATCAGGCGCAGATAAACTTCGGTCTTGCCACTGCCGGTGGTGCCCTCCAGTAGTGAGGCAGAAAAGCTGCTGCAATCGATACTGTCGAGCACCTGTTGCTGTTCGCTGTTCAGCTCCGGGGCCGCTGTGCTCTCTGCAGCGGGCAATGGCGCAGGTACGGTAGGGCCTAGAATCCACTCCACCAGGCCGCGATCCTGCAGGGCACGAATCACGGGGGTATTGTGGCCGAGGGCCTTAAGGTGGGTTCGGCTCTGCTTGCCATCACTCAACAGCAACTGGAACAGAGCCTGCTGCTTGGGCGCGCGCGCCAGTGCAGTTTCCGGTAAGCCCTTTCCCTCTGTCGTGAGCTGAAGCCACTGCTCCGCCCAATGATCAGACGGCTTACCTTTGCGCAGCGCCACGGGCAGGGCAGCGGCGTAGACCTCGCCGAGGGGCGCCTGGTAATAGTCGGCAATCCAGGACAGCAGCTTGCGGCTGCCATCACCAAACAGGACCTCCGAATCCACCAGTTCCAGCGCTAGCTTCAAACTGCTGTGCGGCGACTCCTGCACTATATCCAATAGTACTGCCACTAACTTACGCCCGGCAAAGGGCACCCAGAGGCGCTGGCCGGGCCGCAGTGACTCCGGCGACAGTCCCTCTGGCGGCAAATAGTCAAACAAGCGCCTCAGGGGCACGGGCACTGCCAGCCTTAAAATGACTCTTTGTTGGACTGACTCCTGCACCTGGCCCCCACTCACTCAAACAAAAGGCGCTAGTGTAATAGCAGATGTGGCAAGTTGCAGGGCTTCGTCGGGGATAATGGTTGTTATGACCGAATTGGCGACTTAGGCGTCACTGAGGAATTAGTGAGGTCAATTGTTATCAAAGCTGTTGTGCAATGCTAACAAGTGGCCATCCTCAGTTATTTCGCCACCCAATTGTGCTTGAACCGCGACATTAATCTGATAGTATGCGCCGACTTTTTAAACAGCCTGGAACCATACTGGTTCCTGCACCAATGACGATGCCGTGCTCGGCAAAAGATCGAGTGGCGGTTTCGAAAAGAGGCAATCATGAAAGCAGATATCCATCCTAACTACACCGACATCTCCGCTACCTGTTCCTGCGGCAATGTTGTAAAAACCCGCTCCACTCTGGGCAAAGACCTGCAAATCGACGTTTGCTCCCAGTGTCACCCTTTCTACACTGGCAAGCAGAAGCAGGCTACCACTGGTGGTCGTGTTGACCGTTTCAAGAAGCGTTTCGGCAGCCGTATCGGCAAATAATCCGGGCTCTTCGCTCGAATGGACCCGCCGCTTGCGGCAGGGTCCATTCCAAAAAGGCACCTCGCTCTGCGATGGTGCCTTTTTTGTATCTACTCATTCCCCATCATATCCAGCAGCCGTAAGCGTCTGTGTACAAAATCAAAATCGACTTGAATCGCTTAACCTTACCGCTATTGGCGACCATTTTATCCTTATAAATCAAAATATTGCGGCTATTTATCCCGAAAATCGTCGATAGGCACGATAAAAATAGAAGCCCGTACCACATATTGCAGATTTTCACGCTTGTAGCGCCAAGCTTCCCTCGGTTATTCTCTGGCCCCCGCAGTAACCGGGATAACACTTAAGTGTTGCCCACAGTATTCGAGAGAAAAGCCCCCAAATGACGGATTCATTGCGCCAGGCAGCGCTCGATTACCACGCGCTCCCCAGTCCCGGCAAACTTTCAGTAGAACTGACAACCCCTGCCGAAACCCAGGAAGACCTGTCCCTGGCTTACAGTCCCGGCGTTGCCGAACCGGTGCGAGAAATCGCCAAGGACCCAGAAGCAGCTTATCGATACACCGGCAAAGGTAATCTGGTAGCAGTCATTTCCAATGGCAGTGCCATTCTCGGTCTCGGCAATCTGGGCCCGCTGGCCTCAAAACCCGTGATGGAAGGCAAGTCTCTGCTGTTTAAACGCTTTGCCGATATCAACTCAGTAGATATCGAAGTTGATGCCAGCAGCCCGGAACAATTTATTCAGACCGTGGCCTCGATCGCCAACACCTTCGGTGGCATCAACCTCGAAGATATTAAGGCGCCCGAGTGCTTCCATATTGAAGAGACCCTGATCGAGCGCTGCCCGGTACCGGTTTTTCACGACGATCAGCACGGTACTGCCATTGTGACCGTTGCCGGTATGCTCAATGCCCTGGAGATTCAGGGTAAGAAAATCAGTGAAGTGCATATGGTCTGCCTGGGCGCAGGTGCCGCCGCGACCGCCTGCTGCAAACTACTGCTGGCCGCCGGAGCGCGCAAAGAGCAGATCACCATGCTCGACAGCCGTGGGGTTATCCACTCGGGTCGCACGGATATCAACGCCTACAAAGGAGAGTGGGCGCGGGATACCGATATGCGCACCCTCGACGACGCCATCGCCGGTGCGGATGTATTCCTCGGTGTGTCCGGTCCGGACCTGCTCTCCGCCGAGCAGCTACAGCGCATGGCACCAAAACCGGTGGTCTTCGCCTGCTCCAACCCCAACCCGGAGATTAAACCCGAGTTGGCTCACAGTGTGCGCGACGACCTGATTATGGCCACAGGCCGCTCCGACTACCCGAACCAGGTTAATAACGTCCTCTGCTTCCCGTTTATTTTCCGGGGTGCCCTGGATGTTCGCGCTGCGCGCATTAATGAAGAGATGAAACTGGCAGCGATCGAGGCGATCCGCAAAATTGCCCACCTGCCGGTGCCGGATTCAGTGCGCGAAGGTTATGGCGGTATCGAACTCAGCTTCGGACCCAACTATATCCTGCCCAAGCCAACCGACCCGCGTTTACTGCCTGAGGTGGCTTCGGCTGTAGCTCGAGCCGCCGTAGACAGTGGCTGTGCGCGCCTGCCCTACCCGGACAACTATCCCCTGGAAACCCTGTAAAGATCACAGATTTCCTCACTTAACCCGTTAGAGCAGGCATTTACCGCTTTCGCTCTAACGGAGTTCTTGAGCCATAAAGCCCCCGTCGCTAAACTGCCTTTCTGTCACAGCATCAAAGTTGCCCAACATAATGAGTCATGTGTACGTGCTGACCAATCAGCACCAGCAGTTCCTGAGTAAAAGCGGCGAATGGACCGATGGCCGCGAGCCGAACAAACTGTTTCGCAGCGAGCATAAAGACGTCGCTATCAACCAGATGTTCGAGGCTAATACTCGCAATGTGAGCCTACGCATTGAATTGCTACTGTGCGAACTCAGCATTAAGGGGCAGCCCCAGATCCCCGAGGAAGCTCTGGCACCGGTATCCAGTGATGTGAGTCAGGGTGACCCTGAAATCACCCCCTCAACACCTGAGGAACTGCCAGAGCAGGCCAACCCGGAGATAGAACCCCAGCCTGCGCCTGAAGTCGCACCGGAAGAAGCGCCTGAGGTTGCCCCGGAACCAGCGCCCGCTGAAACGCCCGCACAGCCTGACGAAAACAAATCTGAATCCGCCGCCTGAGCGCCAGAACATTCAGCACCGGCACAGAGAGTCGCCCGAGATGGCAGCGATAAAGAAGCGTTCCGGTAGTACCAAGGAGATTCGAGTGCCCATTTCCCACCTGGCCGCGCTATCGCAAGCCAAACCAGCCCAACTGCTCAAAGGCATCCTCCGCGGTGTCGAGAAAGAAAGCCTGCGTGTCGCTCCCGATGGCGCCCTTGCGCAAACGCCGCATACCACAGCGCTGGGCTCCGCACTCACCCATGAGAGTATTACTACCGACTTCTCCGAGGCCCTACTGGAATTTATTACGCCGCCAGTAGCGACCCCTGAGGAAGCGTTACAGGTCTTGGATCGTATCCACCGCTACACCTACAACCAGATCGGTGACGAGCGCCTGTGGGTTAACAGCATGCCCTGTGCGATTGGCGAAGATAAAGATATTCCCGTTGCCCGCTACGGCAGCTCTCACAGCGGCACAATGAAAACTATTTACCGGCTGGGCCTGGGGTTGCGCTACGGCCGCGCCATGCAGACTATCGCCGGTATCCACTACAACTTTTCGCTTCCTGAAGAGTTCTGGCTGTGGCTGCATGAAATCGAAGGCAGCAGTGAGGATTTAAAAAGTTTTAAAACCCGTCGCTACTTCGATCTAATTCGTAATTTCCGCCGCAATTACTGGTTGCTGATTTACCTGTTTGGCGCCGCACCTGCGGTATGCGCTTCTTTTGTCGATGGTCGCGAGCACAGTCTTGAGCCCTTCAATGGGGATGACCACACTCTGCACGTGCCCCACGCTACGTCCCTGCGTATGGGCGACCTGGGCTACAACAGCAACGTGCAGCAGTCACTAGTGGTTTGCTACAACGACCTGCGCAGCTATTTATCGACGCTCTGTTCAGCGATCAGCAGTTCCTACGGCCCCTACCAGGAAATGGGGGTTAAAAATGAAGGCGGCGACTACCAGCAATTGTCCACAGGCATACTGCAAATCGAGAATGAGTTTTACTCACCGATCCGTCCCAAAAACCCCGCCAAACGCGGCGAAACAGCGCTGTCTGCCCTGGATAATCGCGGTGTTGAATATGTTGAAGTGCGCTGTCTCGACCTGAACCCCTTCGCCCCCCTGGGAATTGACGCCCAGCAGATGCGCTTTCTCGATAGCTTCCTGCTGCACTGCCTGCTCACTGACAGCCCCAAAACCAGTGATGCCGATTACCGCAGTACCCAGGAGAACCAACAGCGTATCGTCTACCGGGGTCACGAACCGGAACTAACACTGCTGGATAACGGTGGCGAGCGTAAACTGAGCGACTGGGCCACCCAATTATTGGAAGAGGTCGACTCAGTGGCAGAACTGCTGGATAACGCCTGGGGCGGCTCGCAATACCGCGGCTCAGTGGGCGTGCAGAAGGCCAAGGTGAAAGGGGATATCCTCACACCGGCACAGCAGATACTGGCAGAGATGCGCGGACAAAACATTACCTTTTCCCAGTGGGCTATGGATAAAGCCGAACAGCACCGCCGCTACTTCCTGGAGCGCCCTCTGGACAGCGACTATCTGCAAGACTTCCTACAGCAGGCAGAAACCTCACTGCTCAAGCAAAAAGAAATTGAAGCGCAGGATAGCGGTACTTTTGAAACATTCCTGAGCCGTTACTATGCCCAATACAACTGCTGCCAGGACTAGCGGCTGATACAGTGCCGCAGCCTGAGCGAGGCTTATGAACTATCTGGCACACCTGTTACTGTCCGGGCCCAATCCGCGCTGGCGACTGGGCGGGCTCCTGGGGGACTTTGTTAAAGGTCCCCTGGATGACAGTTGGCCAACGGATATTGAGCATGGTATTCGCCTGCACCGTCGCATCGATGCCATCACCGATGCTCACCCGGCCTACCGGGATGCCCTGTCACAACTGGACCCGCGCTGGCGTCGCTATGCCGGTATCGCACTGGATATATGGTTTGATCACCTGTTGGCAGAAAACTGGCAGCAGTGGCACTCTGAAGCGCTGGATGAGTTTTGCCGGCGCTGTTGGAGAGACTTTCATTTCGACAGCCGGTATATTCCGCCACGCGCAATGGCATTTATTGAGCGCGCCGAGCAAATTAAACTGCTACAAAGTTACCGCGAGGAGCGGGTAATCGAGCTGACCCTGGAGCGGGTTGGACAGCGGTTGCGCCGCCCGGTAGCACTGCAGGAGCTACTGCCTGAACTTATCGCCGGGCGGAACAAACTGGAAAGCAATTTCAATAAACTATTAACCGACTTGAATCTCGAAGCGAACCGCTTTCGACAGCACTATTCAGGACCCGAATTACCATGACCTTACCCAACCCGCGCATCACTTTTCTTCTGGTCTTCCTAATGGTGGCCTTTTTACTCGGCTCCGCCTTTTATCTCGAGTACGTGCAGGGGCTGGAGCCTTGCAAATTGTGTATTACCCAGCGGGTAATGCTATTGGGTGTTGGTGTAGTTTCGTTGATCGCATTCCTGCACAACCCAGCCACCATTGGCCGTCGTGTCTACGGCCTGCTGGTATCCCTGTGGGCAATGGGCGGTCTCTACTTTGCCGGTCGCCAACTGTGGCTGCAAAGCCTGCCGGAAGACCAAGTGCCGGCCTGTGGTCCAAGCGTCAGCTATATGATTGAAGTTTTCCCGATGGCCGATGTGCTCAAGGCGCTGCTGAGCGGCGATGGCAATTGTGCTGAAGTACAGTGGACCATGATGGGCCTGAGTATCCCCGGTTGGGCCGCTATCGGTTTTGCCGGTCTGATCCTGTTCGGTGGCTGGCAAGCATTCCGCAGAGCTTAACAATCTCCGGCGGCTTTACCGGCCGCCATCTCCTACATGTCAAAATCCACGCTGCACAACATACTCCGCTGGCTGGGGGGAGCTGCCATTCTGGTTGCCTGTACCTGGCTGGGCAATTTCACCAGCTCAAGCCTGTCACTACCCATTCCGGGATCTGTCATAGGGATGCTGATGCTACTGGTGATTCTCGTGTTCAATGGTGGGGCTCCCGCAGGCCTTGCCAAAGTCAGCTCACAACTGCTTTATCTATTGCCGCTGTTATTGCTACCGGCGGCTGTCGGGGTATTTTTTTTCCAGGGCCTGACTCTATCCGACTGGCTAGCCTTAATCGCCGCTATTGTGATTGGCACACTGATCAGTATCGCTATTTGCGCACAGCTATTAAAGAAATTGCTGATTCGCTCTGGGGGTAATAGAGAGTGAATGAATTTCTGGCGAGCCCAATCTTTGTATTGCCCTTGAATATCATAGCTTTTCTTGTCGGCGTTACCCTTTACCGGTGCTACAAGACTGTTCTGCTGCACCCTATCATCAGCGCTAGCATTTTGACCGCAATAACATTGAGTGCTCTCCATATCCCCTATGAGAGTTACCAGGGCTCCAGTGCATTACTGTACAGCTTGCTAGGGCCAGCAGTTGTTGCCCTGGCTGTCCCTCTCAAACAAAATCTAGTGATTATCCGCAAAGCCGGCTGGCCGCTACTTGTCACTATTTTTGTGGGTGCGATTTTGGCCCCAGTTATAGCGGTATTAATCGCCTTGGTATTTGGCGCGGGCAAGTCAGTACTACTGGCGTTGAGCGGCAAATCTATTACCACACCCATCGCATTGGCCCTAGCGGAAACAATCCACGCTTCTCTCAGCCTCACTGCAGCTATTGTGGTCTTGACCGGGGTGGTCGGTGCTATCGCTGGCCCAGCTCTAATGAGTAGGCTCAATATTCACGATGAGCGCATTGTCGGTATCGTACTCGGCATCAATGCCCACGCGGTGGGGACCGCGCGGGCATTAGAAATCAGCGCCCTGTGCGGCGCCTGTGCAGCGTTGGCGATGGGTACCTGCGGTGCGCTCACCGCGCTGATTTTGCCGCTCATTATCAGTGGATAAAACACCCTAGATTTGCTCCACCGAAGATCGCCGCAGGCATCGTTGTATTCTGGCGTAGATCACACTCTGCGCCTTGCCGTCGGCGGGGGAATCTCCTATCTTCTTAGGGCCTTCGGGATCAGCAATAAAGCTGGCTATCACGGCAACAGTAACCAAAGGATTCTTGGAGATGCTGGAAAATTGTAAATCTGCGCGCGAGCGCTGGGGTGGCGTCAGTGAAATCATTGACCGCTGGCTACAGTCCCGACAAATCCTGCTGGTAAGTTACTACCATCTATCTGAGAAGAAAGAATTTAACGATGGGGATTCGGAGACCGAGAACGGTGTTCGTCATCTTTGCCAGTTGCTGGTGGACTACGTCTCTGCGGGACACTTTGAGGTATACGAACAGCTCATACTTGAAGGCCAGGCTTTTGATGATAAACAGGGGCTGCAACAAGCGCGGGAACTCTATCGGGATATTGATGTGACCACTGATGTCGCTGTCGATTTCAATGATAAGTACCAGGAAACCGACGATCTATCCAGCCTGAACCCGGATTTGTCACAGCTGGGGGAAGCACTGGAAACCCGCTTTAGTTCCGAGGATCGAATGATCGCACTTTTGCACACAGCCCATAAAAACCAGCTGGTCTAAAAAACTGAATTCATCACTGTAAAGGCGATGGGAAGCCGGCGCCTTTAATCGAATATTTTTGCTGTTGATTTTTCAAGGTAAAAAATAAAGGCGCCCATTGGGCGCCTTTATTGAATCCAAAGTAGTAAATTTAATTACTCGCTTTTGGGCTCTTCTTTTTTCTCTTCTTTTTTCTCGGCGCCATCTTCCTTGCCAACATTGGCTTTGTGCAGCTCCACTTCAAAAATCAGCGTTGCGTTAGGGCCGATCTTACCGCCTGCACCACCCGGGCCATATGCCAGCTCGGAGGGGATGTAAAGCTCCCACTTGGAACCCTCTTTCATCAGTTGCAACGCTTCGGTCCAACCTTTGATGACACCATTAACCGGGAACTGGACCGGCTCACCACGGGCGTAAGAGCTATCAAACTCTTCACCATTAATCAGGGTACCCTTGTAGTCCACTTCAACAGTGCTGTTCTCACTGGGCTGGCCGCCGGAACCCTCAGTAATCACTTTGTACTGCAGGCCGGAATCAGTGGTAACAACACCATCTTTCTTGGCATTCTCTTCGAGGAAGGCTTTTCCTTCCTGCAGGTTTTTATCAGCAGTTTCTTTGAATTCTTTCTCTTGCTGAGCCAGCATTTCCTGCTGCTTCTTCTGCATTTGCTCTTGGAAGGCAGCGATAGTTTGCTGCTTTTCTTCTTCAGTCAAACGGGATTCATGGCCGCTGGAGACATCCTTAAGAGCCATCATCACTACTTGGGGATCTAATTTCACATCCTGAGCTTCAAGGCGCTTCGCCATATCTTCGGCAATGATGTAGCTGACCTTCTTCTCCTGGGTGTCCAGGGCAACTTCTTTTTCCTGCTTAGATCCCTGTTCGTTACAGCCGGTCAGCGCCAGGCCAAGGGCAATTGCTGCAGCCAAAGGGTATTTATTCATGGGTGTTGTCTCTTTGTCCGTATTGCGTTGAATGATTCGCGCTTGACCCTGGGTCAATGCCTGCGGCGGCTTATCAAGTAATCCTGAATCGGCCCTTAGCCTCCAGGCGCACCTTTTCCGCCAGTCCGCTCAAGTCTAACCTAAGGCGACTGCAAGTGCATACCGATGACGCGCACACTGTGCAGGACACCACATTCCACCTTAAGGTTCCAGGGACCAGCGAGAAAAAAATACATTTACAGCACTATTTTCGCTGCTTACGGCATACATTTTTTTTAAAAACAGCGCTATTATCGACCAGTCGCCGGTTATTGTTCCGGACTGTTTGAGGTGCTTTTCAGTTTCAGAACAATTTACAGTGTTCAGATCCCCGATTTAAATATGTCTATTACAGATAGATCTGATCCGTACACTGTCCGGATGTTCCAATTGATAATAAACGTCAGGACATTTACTCATGGCTGCCAAACAAAGAGCTGTCAATTCAGTCGCAGAACTGGAAGCACAAATTTCCAAGCTAACCGTCAAGCTGGACAAAGCCCGCAACAAGAAAGTTACCGATGCCGGCAAAAGTGTTTTAAAAGCCGGAAAAGCACTGACTTCCGCAAAAGAAAAATTAGCTAAAGCGAAAACCAAACTAGTAGACGCTAGAACTGCAGCCAAGACACGAAAGACAGCTGCCACTCAAAAGCGTGTAGAAACCGCCAAGGCCAATGTAGAAAAGCATAACGAAGTACTCCAGCAAGCAAAGGCATCACACGCCGAAGCAAAGGGTACTGAGTCCCAGGCAAAAGCCGAGCTGAAAGCTGCCGAAGCTGTACGTAAGGCCGGTGTAAAAGCAGAAAAACTGCTGAACAAATCCAAGCCAAAAGCCCGTAAAGCTACCACCTCAAAAAAAGTAGCCGCTCCTAAAGCAACAGCAGCAAAGAGCCGCACTAAAGCAAGCACTACCAACACCACCAAAACAGCGAAAAAGACAGTGGCAAAAAAAGCCACAGAAAAGAAAACTAGTGCCAAGAAAGCGCCGGCAAAAACCGCCGCTGCCACTAAAGCAGTAAAGAAAACTCCCGCAAAGAAAGCCTCCTCTGCTGCGAAAAAAGCGCCAGCCAAGAAAGCTTCTACTGCCGAGAAAAAAACTTCAGCGAAGAAAGCTCCAGCTAAAACTACTGCTGCCAAAAAACCAGCGGCGAGCAAACCCTCTACGGAAGCCAAGCCTGCAACAGTCAAGCCAAGCGTGGAAACTCCGAAGGTGAAGGCTGCCAGCAAGCCAGAAACCGTAGAGAAGCCCAAAGACGATTCAAAAACCATGGCTCCAGCTGAGCAGCAGAAACCTATGGATACTCCGCGCCCAGCAGCAACGATTACTCCTAGCACTCCGGCAAACAGCCTGTTTTCTTCGGAGCAACCCAGCGGCGAGTAGTCTCGGAACTCCTCGCAGCCAAATACGCTGCTGCTTAATTGAGCTCTGTACTTTTCACGACTGTATTACCGGCGACCCCAGAAAGTACAGTGCCCAGAGGGGTGTAACAGTGGCTTAACCCGCTGCCCCCCTGTGAGCCAAGTAGCTTTCGATCAGGCCCGCCCAGCGGGCCTGATCTTTTTGCTGCAAACCATATTGCTGGGATGCTAGCTCCAGTGCAGAACGATCCCCCGGCCAGTCCTCAGCATAAATTTTCCACAGCGCAGCCAACTGCAACTGCTCCAGCTTCAATTCATAGCGTTTACACAGTGCGTAGGCCCGCTGGGTATGGGGGCGCAAACTCCCCAACCAACGACGCAGGTGCCGCACACTGCGAATCATTCGCCTGCGCGGCGCAACGCCTCGATCTGCGACTCTCCATCCCTCTTCACTGATTTCCTTGCCACAAACGGCTGTATAGCTCGCCCACAGTAGAAGACACACGTCAGCGCCATTTCTGTCTTGGCAGTCAAGTAGGAACTGTTCGACATCCTGGTAGGCATAAAAGTCCAAGCTGAACTGCCAGAGGGGGTTTTCCTTGGGGGAAGATGGAGGTGAAGTATTTGTCACGTTAGAATCCCGACCCTTTGCTGATCGGCATAGTGCCCCAGTCTCTGTGGAGTCCGGGTCTGTTCAATAGCCTAGCATTCATCGGCCTATTCATATGAGGTTTTTCCAGTGATCAATTTACAAGGGGTTTCTCTGCACCGAGGTGAGCGCGACTTGCTTGACAGCGCAGATTGCAGAATCTTCCCCGGCCACAAAGTCGGAATTATCGGTGCCAACGGCTGTGGCAAGTCAACTCTGTTCAAACTGCTGCTTGGACAACTGGAAACCGATGCAGGGCGGGTAGACCTCCCCAGCACCTGGCGTATCTCCCATATGGCTCAAGAGGTAGAAGCTAGTGAGCAGTCAGCACTGGATTACGTTTTAGACGGCGATAGCGAGTTGCGGCTATTGCAAAAGCAACTGGCAGAGGCCGAAGCGAGCGGCGATACCGACGGTCACAAACTGGCAGAACTGCACGAGCGCATGGCCAGTATTGATGGCTATAGTGGCCCGGCGCGCGCCGCGCAACTCCTCGACGGGCTCGGCTTTTCCCACGAAGAGCAACAGCGCCCCGTTCGCAGCTTCTCAGGTGGCTGGCGTATTCGCCTCAATTTGGGCCGTGCCCTGATGTGCCCCGCAGATCTTATGCTATTGGACGAGCCCACCAACCACTTGGATCTGGATGCCACCCTTTGGCTGGAACAGTGGCTGCAACGCTTCCCCGGTACCCTGCTGATTATTTCCCACGACCGCGACTTTCTCGATGCAGTGGTCGACGGCATTGTCAGTTTTGAACAGCAAAAACTGGTCTTGTACAGCGGCAATTACAGTGCCTTCGAGCGCGCTCGCGCTGAGCGCCTGGCCCAGCAGCAAATACAGTTTGAAAAACAGCAAGCCGAACGCGCACATATGGAAGACTTTGTGCGGCGCTTTCGCGCCAAAGCGAGCAAGGCCAAGCAGGCACAAAGCCGCCTGAAAGCCCTGGACCGGATGGCTCTGATTGCCCCAGCCCATGTGGATTCCCCTTTTCATTTTACTTTGCCATCCTCAGAGAAAACCTCTAATCCGTTAATCGACCTGCGCGAGGCGGATATCGGCTATGCCGAAAAAATAGTGGTGAAGAACGTTCAGCTGGGCATTCAACCGGGACGCCGTATCGGCCTGCTCGGCCCCAATGGTGCGGGCAAGTCTTCTCTAATCAAAACCCTGGCTGGCACACTCGCCCCCCTCAGCGGCGAGCGCCAATGTGGCGAACACTTGGCCATCGGCTACTTCGCCCAGCATCAGCTGGAAGCACTGGATAGCAACGGTTCCCCATTGCTGCACCTGCAAAGGCTGAGCCCCGATGCCTCGGAGCAATCGCTGCGGGATTTTCTCGGCGGCTACGGTTTTATCGGCGATCGGGTTTTCGAAACGGTAGGGGGCTTTTCCGGCGGTGAAAAAGCCCGTTTAGCCCTGGCACTACTGGCCTGGCAAAAACCTAACCTGTTGCTTCTCGATGAACCGACAAACCACCTTGATTTGGAAATGCGCCACGCCCTGACCCTGGCGCTGGCGGAGTTTCCCGGTGCCGTCATATTGGTTTCCCACGATCGTCATCTACTGGCCAATACTGCCGACGAATTTATTCTGGTGGCCAATGGCCGCGCCGAACCCTATAGCGGCGACCTTGATGACTACAAACAGTGGCTGCTCGGCTTTAACCGGGAAAAGAAACGCAAAGAGGAGAGCCCCTCCACTGTTACTGGCACAGAGGAAAAAGCCCCTGAGGATAAGAAGGCCCAAAGGCGCGCCGCCGCCGCTCTACGCGAACAACTGAAGCCCCTGACCAACAAACTCAAGAATATTGAGCGACAGATGGCTACGGCAGAAAAGGCATTGGCCGCAGTACAGGAAAAACTTGCCGATGAAGCGCTATATAGCGGCGGCCAGCAGGAAGAAATAGCTCGACTTAATAAAGAGCAGTCGGAGCAGCAGGAATTAATGGAAGAACTGGAAATGGAATGGCTGGAAATTTCTGAGAAGCTCGAAGAAATTCGCAGCGAGTAATTTTATAGAAAATCATTTTAAACAATATCTTCAGCGGGCTTCAGAACTTTTCTGCCGCCCGCTGAAGAAATCGATTTTAGTTGCCCTTAACGAATACAACCGTATTCATCCACTGCAATACCAATCGGTGTATTTGGGCATTGATCGATATAGCTGGGTACACCATCAAAATCTGTATCCAGCGGGCAGCCATCTAATTGCACATCGATTCCCACTGGGGTCTGCGGACATTGATCAGTGGCATCAATAACACCATCGGCATCTTCGTCATACCAAAAATCCGGATATTCAAGCCATTGATAGCCGACCGCCAAGCTGGCAAAACCATCGACACCACCTTCTTCGACCCCCTGGAAAAGCCGTATATCTGCGCGGGCCTGCCAACGGGGCCCCAGGTGATATTTAATTCCCATTCCCACATTCACCATATTTTGCCGGTCATGCCAGTCACAATGGTTAGGCGGGTAGGGATAATGGTGGCCGTCTGGCCGATCCTCAGGGACATAGAATTTCTTACGACAATCCCAAGGATAGGGATAGTATGGGTCGTAGGGATGATCCGGATCATAGACATACTTTGGGTCATCTGGATGCCAGTGTTTTTTACGGTAACGCCGGTCGTAATTAATACGCATTTCACCCAGGCCAAACGCGACATAGGGCTGCCAACAAAAATTACCGCAGAACTGCCCTCCAAATTGATATAGGAGATCTATGCGGTAGTTATACACATCTACTTTCTCGGGCGTATCCGCAACACTCACGACGAAATAGTCGACAACCCCTTCCATCGCCCAATGATTTGTCATGTTAAAGCCAAAACCGGCACCGACACCTGAGGTATCTCGCATTTCAAAACCACGAAATGGTGTGCCTTGTAGGCGGTCGCCATCAAACCAATGCTTACCCCCATTAACATAGAGGTTTAAAGTTCCAACAAAATCAGCACGGACTTCAGAAACTGTAAAGAGTAAGATAAACGGCAGGCTATAGAGAAATGAAAGCAGAGGGTCACGCCTTCTCATTAGAAACACCAAGATTCCTTCCTTGATCAACCCCCCAAATTATTATTAACATCAATATCTATTAATAAAAATAATTCGGTTTTGTTTTCGCGATGCTTCCTGAATCCGGTTCTTATTGGAAATAAAATTCGATAATCACAGCACCACTAGAAGCATAGACGGCTAGTGGCGAAAAACAGTAATAAAGACAGGAGAGTTAACCCTTGCTGGCACCCAATATCGATAACTATGTTAGGAACTTGGTTCACCCACAAAACATACAAACCACCTGCTATGTCCCCAAAAGTATCCGTGAGTACGCACAGGACTTCCAAAATAATTCCAATAGCAACAGTAAGTGGTATCACAAGCGCAGTAGTGATGGACTAACCCGGATCGACCAATTAGTAAGCCAGGCAGTACAAATTCAAACAAATGATTATGGAAGGATTACCCGTGTCGCCAAAGTACTAGTGGAAACCCTATATACCTGGCTTACTGGATTTGATCCCTCCACACCCACCAAGCTACTCGATAGCGATGGAATAACACGCCGTAAAGATGCCGTTTTAGCTTTACTCGGTGGAGCTTACTGCTGGTATCGACAGGCCAGTGAAGCTTTCAGCTCTGAGAGGAGAGCAATATCCAACATCGAAGCCCATTTGGACGTCCCTTTCTCACTATTTAATTACCGATTTAGCCGCAGTGGTTTTAATCTGCACACAGTGACAACACTGTTATACCGTGGCGATACCCGCCCACCACAGAAGCTGTGGCAAGCCGGGGGATTCTTTCCCTGGATGAATCAAAATGGCCGCTTTGATCCGCACTTGGGTACCGGAGCATCTAACCAAGTCATCTCAACCACTACCAATGCAAATATTGTTGCGCGCTTTGCCTGGCACAACAAAACTTATTGCCCAAAAAGGTATTATTTTGTGCATGGAACAAATGAGGGTGATTTAGCCACTACCGGTTTTATCTATGAACTCGATAAAAGAAACCACCAATGCGTAGAGGTTTCCACTGTCACCCAGGGACGTGAAGTTGCCTTTATGGCTATTCCCAACCAATTTATTCGCCGCTTTCGCATGCGTTATTTTGCGGGCACCCAAAATAATATTGAACTGTCGGACTGGATGTCTTATGACAGTAACACCATCCGCAACCTGAATGTTGTCGAAGACAAGCGCCGATGGGAAGCCGCCAAGAAAAACTGGAATGAGTTTTTCTAACAATAGAGGTGGGTTGTTGCTTGCCACTGGTGCCATGTTAGCACCGGTAGCAAGCATTGATCGTCAGTGCGAATTATTCGCCTTTGGACTCTTCAGCGGTTGACGCATCTACGTCAGAGGTAGTGAGCGGCAGCGCTTCACCAGGTAACCTGCGGTATACCAGATCCCAAACACCGTGCCCCAGTCTCTGCCCTCGACGCTCAAACTTGGTCTCTGGGCGCCATTCTGGCCGGGTGACATAATCACCCTCACTAGCGGTATTTTCTAGCAGGTTTTCACCCTGCAATACTTCCAGCATATGCTCGGCATAATTCTCCCAATCTGTCGCCATATGCATAAGACCGCCGGTTTTTAACTTGCTGCAAATCAGGCGAACAAATTCCGGCTGCACTATCCGGCGCTTGTGGTGCTTCTTCTTGTGCCAGGGGTCAGGGAAGTACAGCTGGAAACGATCCAGGCTCCCATCGGCAATACAATCGTTTAGGACATCGACCGCATCGGCCATGTAAACACGCAGGTTTTTGATACCTGCCTTGCCGGCATTATTGATCAACCGGCCAACCCCCGGCGGGTGTACTTCAATACCAATAAAATCCTTATCTGGCTCGGCTTCAGCCATGGCCAGCAGGGAGTCACCCATACCGAAACCGATCTCTAACGCCAGTGGCGCCTCGCGGCCAAAGACCTGTTGGCGATCCAGAGGTCCATCAAATAGGGAGAGTCCATACTGCCCCCAATAATTGTCAAAGGCATTGCGCTGCCCCTCTGTCATTCGCCCCGCGCGAATCACATAGCTGCGGATAGATTTCTTCTTAAATTCTGTGCGGTAGGGAAAATCTTCCGCAGATTCGTCTTGCATTGTTCGCGACCTCTTATGCGAAACGGTTTATATCTTGATGTTTTATTCGGGCTCGGTATCTGAGTGTAAGCCCTGAAAAGCTGGCTACTTAGAGAAATTAAATGCGGCAAAAAACAGGACTACCCAACCGGCAATCATCATCAGCCCACCGAGAGGGGTGATTGGACCTAACCATCGGGGGCCTCCCAGTACCAGGGCATAGAGACTGCCGGAGAAGAAGATAATACCGAAAGTAAAAAGAGCACCGCTCAGGGTCAGCGATAAACGGTTTCCCCAGTTTTGCATGAGTAGTACCACACCAAACAGCGCCAGGGCGTGGATCATCTGGTACTGGACTCCGGTTTTATAGGCCTCTAGCAGGTTCTCTGCCACTTTACCGCGCAGGCCGTGAGCCCCAAACGCCCCCAGAGCCACACCACTGGCGCCAAAGAGTGCGCACAGCAGCAGATAGAGTTTGGCCATTACCTTCCCTTTTTGTTTTACCTAGTGGTGACAGGTATGCCTGTAACAGGCGGGACAAAAAAAACCGCGCTACTGCGCGGTTTTCTACCCGTGTACCAGAACGCCGATTTAGGCTTCCATAGCAGCACGCACTTTCTTCATGGCATTTTTTTCCAGCTGGCGAATTCGCTCAGCGGAAACACCATACTTATCAGCCAACTCATGCAATGTGGATTTCTCCTCACTGAGCCAGCGGGCCTGAATAATATCGCGGCTGCGATCATCCAGTTGTGCCATGGCACTGGCGAGGCTGGTCAAGTTGGTTTCCTGCCAGTTATCCCGCTCAAGCTGGGCGGCCGGATCAAAACTGCGGTCTTCCAGATAGTGAGCCGGAGCCTGCCAGGCGGTATCGTCATCGTCATCGACACCCGCATCAAAAGCCGCATCGTGTGCAGCCAGGCGGCCTTCCATTTCATGGACCTGGGTGACATCCACATTCAGGTCTTTGGCGACGGCCTTAGCTTCTGCATTGGTCAACCAGGCGAGTTTTTTCTTCTGACCGCGCAGGTTGAAGAATAATTTGCGCTGCGCCTTGGTGGTGGCAATTTTAACAATACGCCAGTTGCGCAGAATAAATTCGTGGATTTCAGCTTTAATCCAATGTACCGCAAAGGATACCAGGCGCACTCCCTTTTCGGGATTGAAGCGTTTGACGGCCTTCATCAAACCGACATTACCTTCCTGAATCAGGTCGGCTTCATTGAGCCCGTAGCCGGAATAAGATTTGGCGATATGCACTACAAAGCGCAGGTGTGACATGACCAGCTGGCGTGCAGCATCGAGATTTTCGCGGTAATAGAGGTCTTCTGCCAGGTGCTTTTCCTGTTCAGCGGTCAGTACGTCAAAACCACTGACGGTCTGGATATAAGCTCCCAGGTTGGCGCCCGGAGACAGCGTATGCACTGGCTGTAGGCTGGTTCCCATTCAGGTCTCTCCTGTCATTATTAGTCGGCCGATATTACCGGCCGCTGCCGGCGGATACTGTATCCGGCGACAAGCTGGACTCAGTGTAGCACTTGCACGGGCAGATAAGAAAGCCCGCCAACAACTACCGTATTCTGTTGTATTTCGCGGAATTAGAGGGGCTTTTTACGCCTCAGGTTCCCTTTGCCAGAACACTTTACCCTTCTTGATCAGACTCACCGGTCAGCGGGGTTCTATCTTGCGAGTGTGTCGCGCTACCGCAAGCCAAGCCCCTAATAGGCCCAGCGAGGAGGCCCCCAAAGTTAATTGAAAGAAGTAACTGGCGCCCGGCCCTCTCAGTTCGAAGCTGCTGCCATAACTTGATGACAGACTCTCAACTGGCCCAGACAACATAGCCACACCACCTGTAAGCAACAGCCACGCCAACAACCCGCCAAATAGCCCATAACAAATGCCACTGTAAAGGAACGGCCGTCGCACAAACGCATTAGTGCCGCCAACGAGCTTTACTACCAGGATCTCCTCCCGACGACTTTCGATATGCAGTCGTATGGTATTGATCACCACCAATACCACTCCCAGCGCCAATAACAGGGCTAGACCTGCGGAGAGACGCTGTCCCAGTTCGGTGATCTGGGCGAGGCGCTGGACCCAGGCAAGATCCAAGACCACTGAATCCGTCAGTGCCTGGGCTCTCAGATTCTCCACCAAAGCCTGTAGTTTATCGCCGTCCTTCGCATCCCTTGGCCGCAGCAACAGCACTGCCGGCAGGGGGTTGGCATCCAGGCCAACCAATACATCCCCAAGCCCCGAGGCCTGTTCAAACTCTGCCAGGGCATCTTCCGGGGAGACATAAGTTACCTCCGCGATAGCGGGGTCACTGCGCAATTTGTCGGCCAGGGAATTAACCGCAGCCTGTCTCGCATCTTTGTGCAGAAAAACAGAAATTTGTGGCTGCCCATCCCAACCAGCCACCGCGCGCTGGAAATTCAACAGGCCCAATTGCAATGCCGCCGGCAGGGCCAGGGCAATAGCAATCACCAACGCCGTCATTGCACTGGCCATCGGTGCGCTAAAAAATCGACTGACAGAGTCGGCGGCCATCTCACGGTGATGCCCCAACCAGCTATTCCATCGATCGCCCAACCCTGTTTGTGCAACAACAGCGCCGGTGCTGCGCACACGTTTGTCTGCGGCAGGGTTGGCCTGCCGTTGCGCTTTAGCTTGGGTGTACTTCACGGCTCGGAACTCCGTCGTATATCAGTTGGCCAGCCTGTAGGGTCAATACCCGTCGGCGCATCCGTGCAATCAGTTCCAAGTCGTGGCTCGCCACCAGCACCGTAACTCCCACTGCGTTAAAGTCGGCGAATAACTGCATGATTTCCTGCGAGAGTGTTGGGTCCAGGTTGCCGGTGGGCTCATCGGCAACCAATATCGCGGGCTTGTTAACGACTGCGCGGGCAATCCCAACCCGCTGCTGCTCACCACCAGACAACATAATGGGATTTTGCTTTTCCTTGTGCAGCAAGCCGACCTTATCCAGGGCTGCGCGAACCCGACGCCCCACCTCGCGCTTATTGCAACCAGCAACAGACAAGGGCAGGGCAATATTGTCAAAAACGCTGCGGTCAAATAGCAGCTGGTGATTCTGGAAGACAATACCCAGATTGCGGCGGTAGTAGGGGATCTGGCCATTGCGCAGGCGGTTGAGATTCTGTCCGGCGACAAGAATACTGCCCTTAGTAGGGCGCTCAATCGCGGTCAGGAGTCTCAGTAAAGTACTTTTACCCGCACCGGAGTGACCGGTGAGAAATACCATATCGCCACGGGGGATTTCCAGGCTGACTCGCACCAGGGCATCCTGCCCCGATACGTAACGCTTGTTCACATTATCGAAAGTGATCACGGCTTCTGTTGTTCTTGTTATTTCCTAGGCGAATTATCAGGCCTTATCGCGGCCAAACAGGGCGGATACGAACTCACGAGCGCGGAATGGCTGTAGATCTTCCGCCTGCTCACCCACACCGATAAAACGCACCGGGATACCGAAACGACGAGCCAGGGCAAAGATAACGCCGCCTTTGGCAGTACCATCCAATTTGGTCAGCACCAAGCCAGTAACGCCGGCCGCCTCACGGAACTGAGAGGCCTGGTTAATCGCATTTTGGCCAGTGCCAGCATCCAGTACCAACAGCACCTCGTGGGGCGCACTGGGGTCCAATTTGCCCATCACCCGGCGCACCTTGGACAACTCCTCCATCAAGTTGGATTTGGTGTGCAGGCGCCCGGCGGTATCGGCAATTACCACATCGACGCCGCGCGCCTGGGCAGACTGAACCGCATCGAAAATAACTGACGCACTGTCAGCACCGGTATGCTGCGCTACAACCGGTACATCGTGGCGCTGCCCCCAAACCTGCAGCTGCTCAACTGCTGCGGCACGGAATGTATCACCGGCAGCCAACATCACCGACTTGCCTTCACCGAGAAAGCGGTGGGCCAGCTTGCCGATTGTTGTGGTTTTACCCACACCGTTTACGCCCACTACCAGAATGACGTAAGGCTTCTTGCTGATATCGATTTCCAGGGGAGCATCAACACTATCGAGTAAGTCAGCCAGCTCCTGCTGCAGTGCCTTGTAAAGTGCATCGCCATCGGCCAATTCCCGACGGGATACCCGTTCGGTCAGGCGCTCGACGATCTCGCTGGTAGCCTCAACTCCTACATCTGCCATTAACAGCTGTGTTTCAAGTTCTTCCAGCAGATCTTCATCGATTTCCTTGGCCCCGAGGAACAGGTTTCCCATCCCCTCGACAAACTGGTTGCTGGTGCGGCTGAGGCCGCGACGAATACGCGCAAAGAAACCCTCTTTCTTTTTGGCTTCCGGTTTCGGCTGCTCTTTGGCTCTGGGTTTTGGAGCTGGCTCGGGCTGAATCGGGGCTGGCTTTTCGGCTTCCTCTTTTACAGGCTCTGCTGCTACAGCCACCTGGGGGGCTTCGACAACGGCCTCCGGCTCGCCCGCCGCATCAGCATGCTGCGCCCAGCCGGCACTTTCCTCTTGGGGGACAGAAGCTGGGGCAGTGGGTTCATCGATAGGGGCCTTTGCCTCCTCCAGAGCGGAGGTTTCTCCCTGGGCAGACGACTTTTCCTCTATGTCTGAGGGCATTTTGTCCAGCGCCGAGGGCTCTTTATCTAGAGCTGAAGGCTCTTTCTCTAGCGCTGAAGGCTCTGGGCTCTGCGCCGATGATTCCTCTTCAGACGCAGCAGTGACCTCCGCCTGGGATTGCTGGGGCTCACTTTGTTCGGGCTTGCGCTTCTTCTTTTTGCGCAGGAAGTCAAAAATCATTCGTATGTCCGGATGTACCGCTTGCAGAAAGACGCTAATCTTAGCATCGCTAAGCCCCCAGTAGAGAGTTACCTTGGCCAGAAGTTCATCCCGAAAGCAAAGCCCGCAAAACCTTTCACAGTTACGCATCATTGGCGGACAGTGGCGCGGGCGAAAATTACAGTTTGCCCCAGTGGAGGGCTTGAGACCTACCGGCGACCGACTGCGGGAGGTTCTGTTTAACTGGCTGCAGTTCTACCTGCCCGACGCCCGCTGCCTGGACCTCTTTGCCGGTTCAGGAGCCCTGGGTCTGGAGGCGCTATCCCGAGGCGCCGGTTCGGTAGATTTTGTCGAGCTGAATACTCGCGCTGCGCGAACCCTGGCGGAACAGTTAAAACAGTTAAACGCCCGGGAAGCCAAAGTCCATAACTGTAGTGCAGAAGAGTTCCTCGGAAGTAATGGAAGTAAATACGACCTCGTATTTATCGATCCCCCTTTTGCTGACAATCTTTGGCAGGCAACTCTAGGCGCCCTGTCCGGCCATCTTTCGCAGGATGCATTAATCTATGTGGAAACACCGCGAGACACAGTGGTTGCATCCGTACCTGGCTGGGAACAGGAAAAAGAAAAACGTGCAGGACAGGTGTGTATGCGCTTGTTTCGCCGCGCCGGCCCATCGGTTTAGGGAAGAATAAAAAGATTCGGTTTTGACCTTAGCCGTAAATTGTTTACCATTCGCATCCCATTCGGCCCGCATTTAAGCCCTGGCGTATGAAAAAAGTCGTCTATCCCGGAACCTTCGATCCCATCACCAATGGTCACTTGGACTTGGTGGAGCGCGCATGCCGCTTGTTTGACCACGTTATCGTGGCTGTGGCTGCCAGCAACCGCAAAAACCCCCTGTTCACCTTAGAGGAGCGGGTAGAACTTTCACAAAAAGTTCTCGGCCACCTGCCCAATGTCGAAGTCATTGGATTCGATATCCTGCTCGCCGACCTGGTGCGCCAGGTAGATGCTTATGGCGTACTGCGCGGTCTGCGCGCGGTGTCCGACTTTGAATACGAGTTCCAATTGGCCAATATGAACCGCCAGTTAGCGCCCAATATGGAAAGCCTGTTCCTGACACCGGCAGAACATTTGTCCTACATTTCATCCTCTTTAGTGCGTGAAATTGCCTCCCTGGGCGGCGATGTCACCAAGTTTGTTCCGGCTGCTGTACAAAGCGCGCTGGAAGAGAAATTTCGTTAAGCCGGAATCTGGCTATTTCTGATACACTCGAGCGGATTTATCCACAATCTGCGGAGTGTTACGTGCGCAACCTTCTCGCCGCCTTTGCACTGGTTCTGAGTCCCGCTTTCGCTTTTGCCGATGAACCACAACCGGAGTTTGATACCGGTCGCACAGCCGTTAAGTCCTCAACGGCCAACTTCTATATGGCAGTCACTGCCAACCCCCATGCCAGCCGGGCTGCCGAGCAGATTCTCGCCCTGGGCGGCAGCGCTGTGGATGCCGCCATTGCCGCTCAGATGGTATTGGGATTGGTAGAACCACAATCCTCCGGGATTGGTGGCGGAGCATTTATGCTCAGCTATGACGCTGCGGCAAAGAAGCTCAAGTACTACGACGGGCGCGAGACAGCCCCCTCTCAGGTAGACGAAAATTACTTTATCCGCGACAACAAGCCGCGTTCATTTTTTGAGTCTGTAATCGGCGGCTACTCGGTCGGCGTTCCCGGTGTTGTGCGAATGCTGGAAATGGCTCACGAGCGCGATGGCAAGTTACCCTGGGAGCAGTTATTTCAGCCGGCCATACACCTGGCCAAATCCGGCTTTCAGATCTCACCGCGCCTTCACCAGCTGTTACTGCGCATGCCGAAGGTGGCTGCTCGACCGGCAATTGCCAGCTACTTCTTCAACAGTGATGGCAAACCTCTGCCCGTGGGTCACAACTTGAAGAACCCAGCTTACGCGGAAACCCTGGAGGCAATTGCCCAGGGCGGTGCGGATGCCTTTTATCACGGCGACATTGCCAAGGCTATCGTAAAAGCTGTGCGCTATGACAGTGCCAACCCAGGGCTCCTGAGTCTCGAAGATATGGTTAGCTACCGGGCCAAGGAGCGCCAGCCCCTGTGTTCGGAGTTTCTCGAATATCGTGTGTGTGGTGCCGATGCCCCATCGTCCGGAGGTACCACGGTAGGCGGTATTCTGGGCATGCTGCAACAGTTCCCACTGGAGCGCTTCGAGCCTGGCAGTGATCTGCTCACCCACTTATTTATCGAAGCTTCGGAACTGGCATTTGCCGATCGCAACACCTACTCCGGTGATTCCGACTTTGTCCAAGTACCCAGTAAATCGCTGGTGTCCAGGGATTATTTGGCTCGCCGCGCGCAGTTAATCGACCCGGACTCCGCCACAGCTGCGACTCCGGGTACCCCAGCCGAACTCGGGGTGAAGCGGGTGATGGCCCAATCGCCAGAGCTGCCCAACACCAGTCATTTAGTGATTGTCGACCGCTACGGTAATGGCGTCAGTATGACGACCAGTATTGAAACCGGCTTCGGGTCGCGCCTGATGGTAAAGGGCTTCCTGCTCAACAACCAGCTCACCGATTTTTCCTTCACTCCAAAAAACAGTAGTGGGGAGCGGGTGGCCAACCGCATTCAAGCGCGCAAGAGACCACGCTCTTCCATGTCCCCCACCATCGTTTTCAACAAAGATGGCAGCATGCGCCTTCTGGTGGGTTCCCCCGGCGGCTCACGAATTATTGACTACACCGCGCGCACCATTCTCTACCATCTGGGCTTGAATATGCCGATTGCCGAAGCGATTTCTGCGGGAAATATCGGCGCTATTGGTAAGAGAGTCGAATTGGAGCCCGGCTTTTTCAGCCCCGATACTATCGAGAAACTCGAAGCCCGTGGACACGAGGTTGTCGAAAGGGGCCTCAACAGTGGTATCCATGCCATCGCTTTGCAAAATAACAAGCTGTACGGTGGAGCCGACCCCCGCCGCGAGGGCAGCGCAGTGGGCCGCTAAATGGCCCACCCTCGTGGTGATTAGCCTGCCCACTCACGCTCCCAAGCAAAAACCATTGATCCCCCGCCAACCCTGCCATTAACCGAGTCCACCTTAGTCCATACTTCTTTTTGCTTAATCGAGTAAGAGAGCTTGGCAAGTGAAAAAACCAAAAACCGAGTTGGGGGGACTCAGACTCCTACACAACCCGATAACCAACAAAGGCACAGCCTTTACTGCAGCAGAACGACAAAAATTTGGTCTCACAGGCTTAATTCCAGATGCGGTTGAAACCATAGAAACCCAAGTAGAACGGGTAATGATGCAGTTGAGTCACAAGCATTCAGACATTGATCGCTTTGTTTACCTCACTGGGCTATTGGACACCAATGAAACGCTTTTCTACCGCGTGGTTATGTCCGACCCAGAGCGCTTTTTACCTATTATTTATGACCCTACCATCGGTGAAGCTTGCGTTAAATTTAGCCATATCATACGCCGGGTTAGGGGCGTTTACCTTTGCACTAACCACCGGGGCAAAGTCGCCGAATACCTGCACCATTGGCCGGATCAGGAAATCCGTTTTATCTGCGTAACTAACGGTGGACGAATTCTAGGACTGGGCGATATCGGAGCCAATGGCATGGCCATTCCCATTGGAAAATTACAGCTATATACCGTGGCGGCAGCTATACCACCAGAACATTTACTGCCGCTCTTTTTAGATGCGGGGACGAATAACGAGGCTATTCTCAGTGACCCCTTATATATCGGCTTACGAGAAAAACGTCCCACCAGTGAAGTCCTATATCCCTTTGTCGATGAGTTTGTTGCTGCTGTTCAGGAGCAATATCCCAACTGTTGTTTGCACTTCGAGGACTGGACTGGCAGTGATGCTGTACACCTGCTGAAACGCTACCGGGACAAAGCTTGCTGTTATAACGATGATATTCAGGGAACCGCCGGAATAGTTCTCGCAGGCATGCTCAATGCACTGAAAATCAAAGGTAGTACGCTAAAAAATGAGCGAATATTTTTTGCCGGAGCAGGGTCGGCAGGCATAGGTATAGCTGACTTACTCGTCAGTAAAATGATCGAGGATGGGCTAAATGAAAAAGATGCCCGAGCTAGAATTATTATGTTTGACCAAAATGGCCTATTGGTTAAAGGTCGGACAGATTTATATGATTTTCAGCAACCCTATGCGCATGATTTACCCCCTACCAATGACCTGTTTACCGCTGTAAATACACATAAGCCAACTACTCTTATCGGCGTCAGTACTGTTGGGCAGCTATTTACGCGGCAAGTAGTAGAGACTATGGCAAAACTTAATCAAAAACCAATAATTTTTGCCTTATCCAATCCAACCGAGCACGCTGAATGTACAGCGGAGCAAGCTTATCAGTGGTCTCAAGGCACAGCTATTTACGCTGCTGGAGTTCAGTTTCCAAATTACAACTTTAATGGGAAAAATTATTTACCTGGACAGGCAAATAATTTCTACATCTTCCCTGCAGTTGCTCTTGCAATCTATGCGACCAAAGCAAAAAGAATCCCAGATGAGCTATTTATAGAGGCGGCTATTGGTGTTGCAGAACAGGTCGCAAACGAACTTCTTGATCAAGGCTGCTTATTTCCACCACAAGCGGACATACTTAAAGTGTCATTGCACACTGCTGTCAGGGTAAGTGAAAAAATATTCAAGCTTGGTCTGGCCGAAATACAAGAGCCCAAGAATCTATATAAATTCATTGAAGAGTTAAGCTATAAAGCAGAATATAGGACATTCACATAAGCTTCATATTTTACTCTAAAGTGCAACCACCAATTTATTAATGGATTTTTTAGTATACCTGCCTACCTTTATAGTAGGTATTTAACACTCTAACTTTATCAATTTCAGCTGATTTTATTTTCAATAAATTTCCATCCAGAACGATAAAATCAGCCCACTTTCCCACCTCTAAGCTTCCTACTTCATTCTCCAGATGAATAGCATAAGCCCCCCTAATTGTGAGCAACCTTATCATAAGGTCAACTGGAACCTTATGCTTAGCTCCTGTGTGTATAATGGAAATCGGATCTCGTATCACATTTAGGCTATTCATCTGCCCTTCTAGCTTCCCATCACCTGCAAAAAATAAAATTTTACCCCCCATATAAGAACCTGTGCCTTCTGTTAATTTATCGACATTAAAGGTTGGCAACTTACCCTCATAAACAATTGCTGCCGCATTATTTTTCTCCAACAAATCAACCAGTAAGAATTCTGGAATATTTGATACGATATTACGGACCCCCTGATACTCCGCATTAATTAACTTTTCAACTTGGCCCCTTAATATGCCACTTTCATAACTCCCTTCAGGAAGGCTAAAATGCACCTGAAACTTATATAAATTTGCCTGATGAAAAAGATCGACAAGCCATGCAGAAGTATCTTTTACACTTTCTCCCAGCTCGTCTTGAATTAGATAATTATAATTTGAAATAGAGTCTGGAATTACGAAACTAATAGCAATCACTTTAAAATCATCTGAAGAAATTTTATCCGCATAATTCCTAAGGGATATAAATCGATCAGAAGGCATGTTCATAGGAACCGTTAAAAACGCTCTAATACGAACATCACGATTTTCCAAAGAATTTGATTTTTTAAATTTTTCAGCTTTATTTTCACTTTCAAAAAAAGGAATATGAAATGAATGTAAAGTCGTGACCCCCATGGAAAGGGCTACATCCTTTAGCTCACTGAGATTATGAAACTCTTTGCTCACCTTGTCTTCAGGAATTAGACTACTAAAAACACTTACTGCTCCCCTACCTTGAAATAGGCCAATAGGAATTCCATCATCACTTCTTTTAATAAAATTCTCAGTCGAACTATTGGTGCTCATATCTATTCCAGCCGCCGCTATAGCTTCAGAATTAGTCCACACATATGAGTGATCCGCTGAGAACATAATAATTGGTACTAGATCATTAATCTGATCAAGCATTGCTTTATGGGGCTCGTCGTCACCAAATACTTCCATTTTCCAGCCACGGCCGACGACAATTTGGGCCTCAGGATTATTGAGAATGTAATCTTGAATCTTATTTTGATAGGCTTCAACTGATTGAAACAGAGACAAATCCAGACCGCTATAATCGGTATTGTTTGAAATTGACTGGATGAAACCGGGAAGTACTAACCTTCCTTTCAAATCATTAACCTGAGTGTGAACTCCGACATACCTATTCACTCCATTTTCATTCCCCAAATAGACTATGCGCCCATCGCGAATTGCCATTGCCGAGGCAATACTACGGGCCGGGTCGACGGTATAGATATACGCATTCCTTAAAACGTGCTGGGCGGGTTCAACACTGGCGGCCGGCAAGGGGGATTCAGCTCGTTCACAAGCAATTAACAATAGTGAAATGAGCAGGCAGGCCAGACGCATAGGGACTCCTCACAGTTTTCCGTAATTCCCCGGGACTCGGGTCTTATCAGGAAAAGTGTAGAAAGCTCGGACACATTTGTGTGCCTAACCTCGAGACCACAACCAGTGATACCCAAATGACCCACTGGTGCAGGGACCCAGACCGCACTCGAGGAGAACCGCGACTAAATTGGCCAACACGACAGTGAAGAAAGAGATGGCAATGCACTTTTCAATCAAAGTTAACTCTCTAGTGGCAAAACTTCGTCGCTTAAAGCCAAACATTAATGCAACGCCACAGTAGATCAGTAAGACAAAGAAAATCAGTGCAGACCAAGTGTATAAATGCAAGCCCAAGACTGGGCTGCCAAACCCTGGATCGCCAGGGGTGATATGCAGCAATACCTGCCTTACAGCAGCAGCCAGACCGGCTAGACACGAAAGAATAACAACGCCGTAATGCCCTGCACGAATACTAAAGCGCAGGTTCAACATCAATCCCATGCCAATCATGGCAAAGGCAACACGTTGTAAGAGACAGAGAGGGCAGGGGTGTTGGTGGGATGCCAACTCCATGATCAAGGCAATCCATAGGATTATGCTTACCGCTAACAGCGCCAAGCTATCCAGCCTTCTGACCATAAACACCATCATGGGCACGGCCCCTAGAAAGACAGCGACAGTGCTCGCGTCATATGATATCCACACCACGTAATGAAGATCAGCAAGGTCAACAACCACCAGCCCATTGCAGAGCGGCGACGACCATTCCAAACGGCCCAAATCGACAGGGTGACCGTAAGAAAAGGCAATATCATGACCACTAAGCAGCTCCTTATCGACAATACGATGATATTAGTATTGTCTAAAGCTGCCAGAAGGATGCGATTTAACGTTGGCAGCTAGAGCAGAAAAAGGTATTTCTCTGGCCCAAAACCATATCTTTGACTGCTCGGCCGCAAGAGGGACAGGACTCACCCGCACGGCCATAAACATTTAGCTGTTGGGCGAAATAGCCAGGTTTTCCATCACCGCCAATAAAGTCCCGCAAGGTAGTCCCACCTTGGGCGATTGCCTGACTGAGAACCTGCTTTATGGACTCAGCCAAGCGCTGGTGTCGGGCTTTGGAAATAGAACCGGCCTGTCGATCTGGGCGAATGCCCGCCAGAAAAAGAGATTCACTGGCGTAAATATTACCCACCCCCACAACGATACGGCCATCCATGATGAAGGTTTTGACCGATTGCTTACGTTTGCGCGAGGTTTCAAACAGATACTCACCACTAAATTCTTCCGAGAGAGGCTCTGGGCCCAGATGGCTGAGTAAGTCGTGGGCCAGTGGGTCCGCCACTGTCCACAGTAGGGCACCAAAGCGGCGCGGGTCGCGGTAACGCAGTGTGAGACCACTATCCAGGCGCCAGTCGATATGATCATGCTTTTCCGGTGCCTGTGCAGCCTCGACCATACGCAGGCTGCCAGACATTCCCAGGTGCCAAATAGCGCAGCCCTTGTCAGTATGTACCAGTAGGTATTTAGCCCGACGCTCCAGTTTCAGTATCCGGGCATTGCGGACACGGCGCTCAAAGTCTGCTTCCACGGGCCAGCGCAACTGATGCTGGCGCACTTTTGCGGAGCGAATTTTATGCCCCTCCAGGTGAGGTTGCAGGCCTCTGAGAGTGGTTTCTACTTCTGGGAGCTCTGGCATCGTCTGGAGTTACCCTGTGTAAACTGGCTGCTCAATTTCCAATACGCACAAAAAAGCCCGGTTAAAACCGGGCTTTCTGTACAGTAGCGGTAGGCAATTACTTAATTTTGCCTTCCTTGTACATTACATGCTTGCGTACAACGGGATCGTACTTTTTGATCTCCATTTTCTCAGGCATGTTGCGCTTGTTTTTGGTAGTGGTGTAGAAGTGGCCAGTACCGGCGCTGGAATTCAGACGAATCTTCTCACGCATTGCTCTATCTCCAATCTATTAGCTGGGCTACAGCCGTTACACTTTTTCGCCGCGGGCGCGCAGCTCAGTCAGGACAGCGTCGATACCTTTCTTATCGATAACGCGCATGCCTTTCGCGGAAACACGCAGCTTCACAAAACGCTTCTCGGATTCAACCCAGAAACGGTGGCTGTGCAGGTTCGGCACGAAGCGACGCTTGGTGCGGTTCTTAGCGTGGGATACATTGTTTCCGGTGACCGGACGCTTACCGGTTACCTGACATACCTTGGACATCTGTTGGCCTCTTCAAAACGCTTGTGCCCGCATGGCGCCAATCCTGAAGAGGAAAAGGTAGTGCGGGAACATAAAAATCGGGATTCTAATCCGGTTCCTGGATGGCGGCGGAACCTGTGCAGAATCTGGCCCGGCCGCAAAGAGCGGCGTTTTATACCAAAAGAGCCCGTAGGGAGCAAGTTTTGTACAACATTTCAACGCCGGGAACGACACCTTTACATCAATCCCTGCTCTGCAAAGGATAGCGCCTTGCCCTCACCGACGATCAAATGGTCCAGAACCTTGATATCCACCAGCTCTAGTGCCTGGGTCAACCGCTCGGTAATCCAGATATCTGCCTGGCTGGGCTCACTGACACCAGAAGGGTGGTTGTGCGCCAAAATAACCGCCGCAGCCCCCTTCAACAGCGCTTGCTGTACTACTTCGCGCGGGTAGACATTCGCTGCATTCAGAGTCCCCTCGAACAGCTCCTCAAAAGCGATCACCCGGTGTTGATTATCCAGGTAGAGGCAGCAGAACACTTCCCTGCGCCGGTGCCTGAGCTGGATTGCCAGGTAATCCCTGACCGCCCCGGGACTGCACAGTGCGCTGCCGTGCTGTATCGTCTCCGCCAAGTGCCGCTTGGCCATTTCCAGCGCCGCTTGCAACTGAGCAAACTTGGCGTCGCCGAGCCCTCGCGCGCGGCAAAAGTCATCTCGCTCGGCCTCTAATAGGGGGCGCAAGCCACCAAAGTCATTGAGTAGTCCCCTGGCCAGATCCACTGCTGAGAGGCCAGGTAGCCCCACGCGCAGAAAAATTGCCAACAACTCTGCATCCGACAGGGCTTCAGCCCCTCTCTCCAACAGCTTTTCCCGAGGCCTCTCACCTGCCGGCCAGTCCTTTATTTTCATTTGTAGCCCAGTTAGTCAGTGTCTTATCTATCGCACATCTACTGAACACCTTTTCCATGCTGCCCTTGTGAGGCGCTACTGCAGTCTTATAAGAAACGACACAGAAATGCTAATCTTACCGGCTCGCACCAAATCGGAAACAGCATTTATGTCCTCTCTGGCCGACAAACGCATACTTTTAGGTATCAGCGGTGGAATTGCCGCCTATAAGAGTGCCGACCTGGTTCGCCGGCTCAAAGAGCGCGGTGCCGATGTCCGAGTGGTAATGAGCGCCGGAGCACAGGAGTTTGTGCAGCCACTGACCTTTCAGGCGCTATCCGGTAATCCGGTGCATACAGACTTGCTGGATCCCTCGGCAGAAGCCGCCATGGGTCATATCGAACTGGCGAAATGGGCTGACCTTATCCTGATTGCTCCAGCCAGTGCCCAGGTAATGGCAAAGTTGGCTGCCGGTATGGCTGATGACCTCCTAACTACCCTTTGTTTGGCCAGCGAAGCCCCCCTGGCCCTGGCACCAGCCATGAACCAGGCCATGTGGCGCCACGCAGCTACCTCAGCCAATGCTCAGACCCTAAAGGAGCGCGGAGTCATATTCTGGGGCCCGGGCGCTGGTAGCCAGGCCTGTGGCGACGTGGGCCCCGGCCGTATGTTGGAACCAGAAAACCTGGCGGAACACACTGAGTCCCTGTTTCGCACAAGCCACTCACTGCAGGACCGCAAAGTAGTAATCACTGCCGGCCCTACCAGGGAAGCCATCGACCCGGTGAGATTCCTCAGCAACCACAGCTCTGGAAAAATGGGCTTCGCCCTGGCCGCAGCGGCGCAGAGTGCCGGTGCCGAAGTGACGTTGATTGCCGGCCCCGTAAATTTGGATACGCCGCCAAAGGTCAATCGTATCGATGTTATCAGCGCCCAGGATATGTATGAGGCCGCCAAAAGTGCCGCCGATCACTGCGATATCTTTATCAGTGCAGCAGCCGTTGCTGATTTCCGTCCGGCCCAAGTCGCTGAGCAGAAAATCAAAAAGAAAGACGGGCAAGATGATGATGCAATTGCCCTCATCAAAAATCCCGATATTGTTGCAGCCATAGCCACGCGTACTGAGCTGCGGCCGTTCACTATCGGGTTCGCCGCAGAGACAGAACAGGTTCTCGCCCACGCCCAGAGCAAGCTGCAGCGGAAAAACCTCGATATGATCATTGCCAACGATGTGAGCCAACCGGACTCGGGATTTAACAGCGATCACAACGCTGTCACTGTGATAGATGCGGATGGTCAGAGCCGACTGGCTCCCGCATTGAAGACCGACCTAGCCCGACAACTCATTGAACTCATCGCCTCCAAGGCTCAGTGACAAAATTTACGCTCAAATCAGGGATATCTGTGGGCTCCAACAACAAAAAGAAACCAGGCGGTACCATGCAGAAAGGGTTATTTTTACCGTTATTATTAGTAGTTGTCGCTTGGCTGGGCGGTGCCTATCTGTTAATCCAGTATCTTGTAATACCCCACAATTACTCGCAGATTGAGCTAGCCGCCAAGCAAAAAACTGCCGAACTAGCTGAAGTCGTGCAGTCTTACGTCGCAGACTATTCGAAGCGCCTGCAGGCCCTTGGATCAAGGAAGCTCCCTGCAGCAACACTGATTGAATCTACCAAATTACCTGAGCAGGTATCCCTCCAGGCCTTTTCTTCCGAACAGGTTCGAGTGGGCTCAGGGCAAAATCCCTCCCTGAACTTTGCCTTGGTCGATCTGTTAAAGCGCAGTCAGGAAACACCTGAGCAACCGATGGAAGTACTGCGTACAGGTGTGGAAAATAGCTGGCAACTTCATAGTGTTATCAACCTGGAAAATGAACAACTACTGGCTACCCAACCCTTTTCCGTGCTGGAAAACATTTTAAAAAGTCTGGGCGGTGGTCATGGACAAGTTCAGTTAATGCAGAAGTTTCCCGATGCCCACCGACAAACTCTGTGGCGCGCAGGCACAGGAAAAGGCCACAACACTATAGAGCAACTTGAGGACAGCTATTTAAGCCTCCACTTCAGTCCCTCCGAAACCTTTGTCGAACAGCACAGTCTGCCCACATCCTGGATTTATATCGGAGCCGGCATTGGAATATTGGTGAGCCTATTCGCCCTACTGAAGTTCCTACCTCGCGATTCGAGAGCCCCATGGGAAAGAAGTAAGGATGCTAGTGGCAGCGAGCTTAATAAGGCGCACCCACAAGCCTCTGATGGAGGAACTACACAGGCTCCCAATACAGATTTTCTGCCGCAGAGCTTGGCCTCAGCACCCAGTATCTCGGACTCTGATTCAGAGAACTCAGAGTCCGAAGAAAAAGAAAATAGTTCAAAGGACTTGCCAGAAAGTGACGATGACAAGCCCGAGCTGCCTCTGACCTCTGAGTATCCCCAGCATGTTTTCCGCGCCTACGATATCCGTGGAATCGCCGGGCAGGAAATCAACGAACCTTTTGCCTATCAACTAGGCAGAGCGCTCGGCACCCTGGCACAGCACGCTGGAGAACATCTCTTACTAGTTGGCCGAGATGGACGCAATAGCAGTGAGACACTTAGCCAGTGCCTGATTGAGGGAATTCTAGATAGTGGCTGCAACTCTATTAATCTCGGCCTGATTCCATCACCACTTCTCTATTACGCTTGTGCGAAAGGAAAAAATACCAGTAGTGGGGTCATTGTTACCGCAAGCCACAACCCTGCGGAATACAACGGCTTTAAGATCGTACTGAAAGGTCGCGCCCTGGCGGAAGACAAACTGCAGGGGCTCTACCAGTTGATGAAAAAAGGCCCATTCAAAAGTGGGGAAGGCGCCAATCGGGAGCAAGAAATCACCGATAAATATATCGATGAAGTTTTCAATAATGTCGCCCTCGCCGGGCAACCGCACTTGGTTATCGATGCTGGCAATGGCGCCACCTCTAACCTGGCTCCCCGCCTCTTTGAGCAGCTCGGCTGTGCTGTAACACCGATCTATTGTGAGGTGGATGGCAACTTCCCCAATCACGCACCGGACCCCTCCAGACCAGAAAACCTCGAAGCCTTGACTGAAAAGGTTCTGGCTACAGGAGCAGATCTGGGCGTGGCCCTGGATGGTGATGGTGATCGTGTTACCCTGATTTCAAGCAGCGGCCGTATCGCTTGGGCAGACCAACTGGTTATGTTGCTGGCAAGGGATATCCTTGCGCGCAATCCAGGAGAAAATATTGTCTTCGACGTTAAGAGCAGTCGCAGTTTATCCCAGCTAATCAGCCAGTATGGGGGCCGCCCCATTATGTGGAAGACCGGACACTCGCCCATGAAAGCCAAGATGTTGGAGACCAAAGCCATTTTGGGCGGCGAGCTTTCTGGACATATCTTTATTAAGGACCGCTGGTTTGGTTTCGACGATGGTATCTACGCTGCTGCGCGGGTACTAGAAATTATGGCACTACGCGAACAAAGTCTTGATGAACTCCTCGACACCTTGCCGAAAATGCACAGCACCCCTGAGATCCTGCTACCAGTAGAGGAAACTGAGAAGTTTTCACTGATAGACCAGCTGCGCGATAAGGGGAATTTTGGCAATGCCGATATCAATACTATCGACGGCCTGCGCATAGAGTTTCCCGATGGCTGGGGGCTTGTACGTGCCTCCAATACCACTAGCGCACTAACCCTGCGCTTTGAGGCTGAAAATGAACAGGCCCTGGAGCGCATCCGTACTGAGGTGATGGGACAGCTCAGAAAGATTGCTCCCGCAATTACTGTACCCGACTGGCAGCTGCTCGATTAAGATAAAACGGCGGAATAGACTGCGCCGCCATCGGGCCACTGCCCCTATTGCTTAGAAAACAATCCACCACATTTGCTTTAAATCGTTGGCGACTCAAGTCAGGCCCCCAAACCTGATTGCCTGTCGCCCTGTGTAAGGAACTGCCCATGTCCCTAGATCTAAACTCTGCGCTGAAAAGTGCCCAGGTCCTCAATGAAGCACTGCCCTATATCCAGCGCTTTACAGGCAAAACTATTGTGGTCAAGTTCGGTGGCAACGCCATGGTGGATGAGCAACTACAAAACAGTTTCGCGCGAGACATTATCCTGATGAAGCTGGTAGGTATGAACCCAGTGGTAGTGCACGGTGGCGGACCTCAAATCGGGCAGCTGCTAAATAAGCTCAGTATTGAGTCCCGCTTCGTAGACGGAATGAGAGTCACCGATAGCGAAACCATGGATGTTGTGGAGATGGTGTTAGGGGGTACCGTCAACAAACAGATCGTCAATTTGATTAACAAAAATGGGGGCCGCGCGGTAGGTATCACCGGTAAAGACGGATTACTGGTTAAAGCGCGAAAGTTGACCCGAAAAAATGAGAGCGCGGGACTACATGCCTCTGAAATCATTGATATTGGCCAGGTTGGGGAAGTCGAGAAAGTTAATATTGATGTGATCAATATGCTGGTCCACAGTGACTTTATCCCGGTTATCGCGCCCATTGGAGTCGACGGCAATGGGGTTTCTTACAATATTAATGCCGATCTCGTCGCTGGGAAAATCGCCGAAGAATTGAAAGCAGAAAAACTGATGTTGCTCACCAATGTCGCCGGCCTGCAGGATAAGGAGGGAGAGGTTCTCACCGGACTGACTACCAATGAAGTAGAGGGCTTAATTCAGGATGGCACCATCTATGGCGGCATGCTGCCAAAAATCACCTGCGCTCTGGACGCTGTTCAGGATGGGGTAAATTCCGCTCACATCATCGACGGCCGTGTGCCCCACGCCATATTGCTCGAAATATTTACAGATCGAGGCGTGGGTACCCTGATTACCAACATCGAAGCGCAAACTGTGGACCACTAGCCCCTTGGCAATTGAAGACAGCCCGGCGAATCGGTAGGATTCCGCCGCCGTCAAAATAAGACGACAAGAGCAAAACTAAATTCCGCCCCCCAAGCGGACCAAAGGCAGTCAATGAGCAGCGAAAAAATCAATCGGCGTCAACAAATCCTGGAAGCTCTAGCACATATGCTGGAAGTCAGTCCCGGCGCACGTATTACAACAGCAGCACTGGCCAAGGAAGTTGGTTTCTCTGAAGCCGCGCTATATCGTCACTTCCCCAGTAAATCCAAGATGTTTGAAGGGCTGATCGAATTTATTGAGGAGACCATTTTCAGCCGTATCGCAATGATCCTGCAGGAGGAGCCCTCGGCTCTCAATCGCTGCCAGAAAATTCTGCAGCTCCTGCTAGCTTTCTGTGAGCGCAACCCAGGAATCACTCGCCTACTCACAGGCGACGCGCTTACCGGTGAAACTGAAAGGCTACATGGACGAATCCTGCAGTTGTTTGATCGACTGGAAACTCAAATTAGACAGATCTTGCGCGAAGCCGAGTTGCGCGAACACCTGCGCCCGACTCTTCCTCTCGGTGGTGCTGCCAACCTGCTTTTGGCGAGCGCGGAGGGGCGTATCGTCCAATACGTGCGCAGCGGTTTTAAGCGTAAGCCTACAGAGTACTGGGCAGAACAGTGGCCCGTATTAACGGCTGGTTTCTTCCGTGAGACAGTGGCTGCAGCCAGATAACCATTTCCTCATGAGGGCTGTTTAGCGGTAGCCCTCCGAAATTATTCAGGCATTGAGAAATTAGCTAGCTCTCAGCATTAAGTTCGGTATAGCGGGCTACCGCCTTATCAAAATCAACCCCTATGGTATCCGCTTCAGCCGCACGCCGGCTGAGGCGCTCCTCAAGCACTTCCATTTCTTTTTGTAGATCTGCAATTCTCTGCAACAATTCGGGAGCCACCTCACGGCCGCCCCGCTGCGTGCGCGCAGCAGAGGCTTCTTCCTGGGCAATTTGCCGGCGTAGACTGCTGATATTTGACCGCATGATAGCCATATCCTGCTCTACGACAGCCAACTTGCGCGACCGAGCACTCTCAATATCCGCAATACTGTTATAGCGCTTGAGCAACTTACGATCCGCCTCACGCTGGGCCTCCAACTTAAGCTGGGCCTGGTACTCTTCAGGACTGAGCTGCGGTGCGATTACTTCAACTACACGACCGGTAAGAGTGAGAATCTCATATCCATTTGGAACAAATTCCGGTGGAATAGCATCGTTGATCACCAGGACTCCCTGGTGATCAGTGTATCGATACAAAACCCGGCTATTGTTACCATAAGCCTCTACAGCCAACATCAAAAGGGTGCTGACCAATAGAGGTACTAAAGGGGCGATTCGCATCGCTCTTCTCTCTGAATTAACCGGCCCACAGCTAGGGGGGGCAATATTTATTGACCCGCGACACCGTAGCGCTGCCGGTAGTCCACAATTTTCTGCAGAGTATCGCTATCATTCGACTCCTGCTCGAGAAAGCTGATCACATCGTCTAACTGCACGATGCCGACCACAGGAATATTGTACTGTCTCTCAACTTGCTGAATAGCGGAGAATTCACAATCTTCACTAGCCTTTTCCTGGCGGTTGAGACCAATCACAACTCCCGCTGCTTCTGCGCCATGAGATTCGATAATTTGCATCACTTCGCGTACGGCTGTGCCCGCAGTAATAACATCATCGATAATCAAAACCTTGCCATTAAGCGGCGCACCCACTAAGGTTCCGCCTTCACCGTGATCCTTGGCTTCTTTTCGGTTGTAACAGAAAGGCTTATCGATCCCCTTTTGGGCTAGAGCCACAGCAGTCACCGCACCCAGCGGGATACCTTTGTAGGCCGGTCCAAAAATGACATCGAACTCCACTCCCGAAGCGATTATCGCCTCGGCATAGGCCTGCCCCAGCGCTGCCAGTGCAGCACCGGTGTGGAAACGGCCGGCATTGAAAAAGTAGGGGCTTTGACGGCCCGACTTCAATGTGAAGTCGCCGAAACACAAAACCTGATGATCCAGGGCAAGTTGGATAAAATCGCGCTGATATTGCTGCATGGAAAATTGTTAACTATTGGCTAAGGTGAAGGGAGACCTCCCCGTAGCATTCCCGGGGGTAGGCATGCATATAATGTTTCTAATGATACACAGTCCGCTGGTAAGGGGCTAATAATGCGAATAGTAAGCTTGTCGGTAGACGGCGTTCATCAGGCCGCCCAACGCGGTCTCTACGATTGGTTGGCGGAGCAGGACGCAGATATTATCTGCCTTCAGGATCTGCGCTCTCTCGAGCCTGAATTGGACCACCCAATATTTCACCCCGACGGTTATTACAGTTACTTTTTCGACTCGGGAACCCCCCACGAAAATGGTGTGGCTATCTACACCCGCAGCCAGCCCAAAGCCATCATATTCGGCATGGGCTTCGCCAATGGTGAAGATATGTACGGCCGCTATCTACAGGCGGATTTCGAGCGACTGAGCGTTGGCTCTCTGCTCGCGCCAGTCGCCTCCGATGAGACGTCGTTAGAGAAAAAAGTCCAATTCTTTGAGGACATGCAGGCGCACTTGCTAAAAATAAGCCGCAAACGCCGCGACTTTATTTTCTGTGGTAACTGGGGCATGGCTCACCGTCGTGCAGACGTACAGAATTGGCAGGATCATCAGGATTCTCCCGGCTTTATGCGTCACGAACAGCGCTGGCTGGACCAACTGTTTAATGATGTTGGCTATGTCGATGCTTTTCGCCGTGTAGTAAAAGATACCGACGAATTTAGCTGGTGGCCCAGCGGTACTGTCGGAGAAGGAGATGGCTGGCGTACTGATATGCAGATCGTCTCTCACGGTCTGAAAAATCGCATTGAGTACGGTGCAATCAATAAGAATGTGAAATTCTCCAGCCACTTGCCGGTCATCATGGACTACGAAATCGAAGTCTGAATCACACGGAGTTCCGGCCCCTTCCCTATTGAGAGAGGGCCGGATACAAACCAAGGGGCGGCAGCTTTACTCGTCCAGCGCCCGCTTTTGCAAAGCGATCAATTCATCGATACCCGCCTTGCCCAACCCCAGCATCTGCGCAAACTGCTTTTCAGTAAATGGCTCACCCTCTGCAGTGCCTTGAACCTCGATCATGCCGCCATCTTCGGCCATCACCAAATTCATATCGGTATCCGCTGAACTGTCTTCCGGGTAATCCAGGTCCAGTAGCGGCTCCCCCTCATAAATTCCCACTGATACCGCTGCTACCATATTCTTGAGCGGATCATCGGCAATGATTTTTTCTCTCTGCATATGACGTAGGGCATCAACCAACGCCACACAGGCACCTGTGATTGCTGCGGTCCGGGTACCGCCATCGGCCTGGATAACATCGCAATCGACGGTGATTTGATTCTCACCCAGCTTCTCCAGGTCTACCGCTGCCCGCAGTGAGCGCCCGATCAAGCGCTGAATTTCCACGGTGCGCCCACTCTGCTTGCCCTTGGCCGCTTCCCTGGGCATACGAGAGCCTGTGGAGCGTGGCAGCATGCCGTACTCTGCAGTAATCCAACCGCTGCCCTGGCCGCGTAAAAACCTTGGGACTTCACTGGATAGAGAGGCATTACACAAAACCTTGGTATCACCAAACTCCACCAACACAGACCCCTCCGCATGACGGGTATAGTTGCGGGTAATTTTTACCGGGCGCAATTGCGCAGGGGCGCGGCCACTGGGACGCTGCATAGTCCACCTCAAATATTGAATGAAAGCCCCGCATTATATACCCCAGCATGGCGATCCAAACGCTGTGTTATTATGCCGGGCCGATTAATACGCCTGTAGGGGATCAGCTATGGCCAGTCAACGGGAACAGAACAAAGTGCGCAGCATGACAGCCTTTGGACGCGCCGAGGCCAATTACGCAAACGGCACTGCTATCTGGGAACTGCGCTCGGTCAACCATCGCTACCTGGAACCACATTTCCGTTTGCCCGAAGCGGCTCGCGCCATGGAAACACAACTGCGTGATACGCTGCGCAAGACGCTGTCCCGCGGCAAAATTGAACTGACCCTGAGCCTGAAGACCAATAGCGCCGAAGATACTGGGCTGGAAATCAATCAACCCCTCGCCCAGGCGCTGATTCAAGCAGCAAAACAGGTAGCGGGTGGCGAGGATGTTCAACCACTCAATCCCTTGCAAATTCTCCAGTGGCCCGGTGTTATCAGTGAACCTGAAGCAGATACCGATAAACAGACGGCAACGATATTAGAGGCTTTTCGCGAGGCACTGGGACAGCTGCGCGCAAACCGTGAACGCGAAGGCGCTGAGCTAGCCAAGTTTATTGAGGCCCGACTCAAGGGAATCGAAGAGCAGGTAGCCAATGTTCGAGAACTGCTTCCCCAGATTCTTGAAGCACAGCGAGACAAGCTGCGCAGCCGCCTGGAAGAGTTGCAGGTGGAGCTGGACAAGGACCGGCTCGAGCAGGAGATCGTCCTGTTGGCCCAGAAGGCTGATGTGGATGAAGAGCTCGACCGCCTCAGTGCGCACACTTCTGAAACACGTCGGGTTTTAGCCGGCGGTGGATCAATCGGCCGGCGGCTGGATTTCCTGATGCAGGAGTTTAATCGCGAAGCCAACACCCTCTCCTCAAAGTCTGTGGTTACCGACACAACCCAAGCTGCGGTAGAGCTCAAAGTATTGATCGAGCAGATGCGCGAGCAAGTACAAAACATCGAGTAATCCTCTGGGGCATTCTCACCGAGACTGCGGATGCCCCTCTACCACCAGACAGGGGGATTTGTGATAGCTCACCTTTTAAGGAATATTTATGCGACAAAACCTGAAGTGGGTCGGCGCTATTTTTTTAGTGCTTGCTGCAATTGAAATTATTAATATTCTTAGCGGCCGATCGCTTAATTACTTTGGTATTGTTCCCCGCTCAATCAACCACCTCCCCCATATCTTTTCTGCACCATTACTGCATGGAAATAGCTGGCATTTCTTCTCGAACATATTCACTCTGTGCATCTTCAGTTTCTTAGTGCTGCAGTACGGGGTAAAAACTTACCTTAAAGTGACCCTGTTCATTGTGATCACCACCGGACTGGCCGTTTGGCTTTTTGCTGGCAGGGGCAATCATTTGGGAGCTAGCTCAGTTATCTATGGCTATTTCGGCTTTTTGCTTCTTGCGGGATTTATCAGTAGGAAATTTAGCCGTTTATTAATATCTATTGTGGTAGCCGTCCTTTATGGAGGGCTTATTTTCGGTGTCTTGCCACGGGGTGGTTTTATCTCCTGGGAGTCCCACCTATTTGGATTTATCTTTGGGTTGCTGGCTGCAAAGCTGTGGGCCAAAGTTCCCAGTTATAGCAAGGCCAGATAAACACAAGTCCTAACACCAACCTTTCAACCTCAAACCCCAGTAGTAGCCAGCAAAGGTTTTCATTACTGGGGTACCCTCAGGAAACAGGCCCCAAAGCCAAGCTACGTAAATGCTACGTACACGTCACTAAGAAGCGTTTAGCGATTCATCTTTTCTACGCACGATAATTCTTTTATCTGAAAATATTCGCTTATTAACCAATTTCCCCCTGTGAACCCCTCCACATCTCTCCCGTAGATAAATTCTCACTATCAGATTTTTTTCCCAAAACTTATAAATTTGTCGCCAAAAGCCACACAAAATTAAAGGCTTAAGCTGAGGATAATAATTTCACGAACGTTATAAAGAAGTACCATTTTGAAACTTTGGTACCAATTTTGGTCAAACTGACTTACCGACTGTGAGAAAGACAGTTTCTAGGCCTATCCGTTAAGCAAATTTATTTTGTTAGTGCGGAGTTTTTCAGGAGTCTCCGGTCTATCGGAATACTGATAGCCGGATTTAAAATATCTCGGAGATATAACAATAATGAAATCATCATTGAAAAGTCTTTTGCAAAAGACGACTCTGGCGAGTGCGTTTTCGTTACTGTGTGCTACCCCTTTCGCTACTCACGCAGCGGACGCGGAAAAAACACTGCTAACCGACCGCATCATCGTAAAGTACAAGGAGAGCGCTAAGGTTGGGAAGGCGGCCACCATGGCCACAGAGACGGTCGAAAAAGCTTCCCGTCGCGCCGGCCACAAGATGCGCCACCTCCGCCGTATGGCCACTGGCGCCCAGGTAATGCGCCTGGAAGGCCGTAAAAGTAGAGCTGAAGTAAACGCGATCATCGATCGCCTGAAACAGGATCCGGATGTGGAATACGCAGAGCCGGACCTGATTATGAAAGCGATGGCCGAGCCCAATGACCCGAGCTATCTCAGCCAGTGGCATTACTACGAGTCCACCGGCGGATTGAACCTGCCCTCAGCTTGGGACGTTACCCAGGGCGATGGCGTAGTGGTTGCCGTACTCGATACCGGTTATCTCCCCCACGCCGATCTGGTAGACAATATCCTGCCAGGCTACGATATGATTTCTGACACTTTCGTCTCCGTAGATGGAGATGGACGTGATGACGATCCCACTGACCCAGGTGATTGGTATGAAGCCGGCACTTGCGACGATACCTCTGAGAGCGATAGCAGCTGGCACGGCACCCATGTAGCAGGCACTATCGCCGGGGTTACTAACAACAACATGGGTATCGCCGGTGTTGCCTACGATGCGAAGATCGTGCCCGTGCGCGTACTTGGACGCTGTGGTGGCTATACCTCGGATATTGCCGACGGAATCATCTGGGGTGCCGGCGGTTCTGTCAGCGGATTACCGAGCAACCAAAACCCAGCCCAAGTATTGAACCTGAGCCTCGGCGGTAGCGGTAGCTGCGACACTACCACGCAAAGTGCTATCGACACTGCGCGCAGCCTCGGCGCTACCGTGGTTGTCGCCGCTGGTAACAGTGGTGCCAACGCAAGCCAATACTCGCCCGCCAGCTGTGATGGGGTTATTACCGTTGCGGCAACTGACCGTACCGGCGGCCGCTCTTATTACTCCAACTATGGCAATGTAGTTGATGTCGCTGCACCCGGTGGCGCACAGAGCTTCGCAAACGATTCCGACGGTATCCTTTCCACCTACAACAACGGCTCTACCGATGCGGGCAGCGATAGCTACTATTACAGCCAGGGTACCAGTATGGCGGCCCCCCATGTCGCCGGCGCAGCTGCGCTGATTTATTCGGTTAACCCCGACGTTACTCCGGATGAAGTTGAGTCGATCCTCACCAGCACTGCTCGCAGCTTCCCCTCTTCTTGCAACAACTGCGGCTCCGGTATTGTGGACGCGGCAGCAGCTGTAGCTATGGCGAGCGGCGACGATAGTGGTAATGGCGACGACGACGATGACGACAGTGGCAGCAATGGTTCAGGTTGGACAGAAACTAACCTTTCTGGCAGCCAGGGCAGCTGGAATGACTTCACTATTGATGTTGAGTCTGGGACTTCCACCCTTACTATAGAGATGTCCGGTGGCTCCGGCGAAGTTGATCTCTACGTGCGCCACGGTAACTATCCTACCCTGCGTCGATATGACTGTCGTCCATACCTCTGGGGTAACGAGGAGAGCTGCACCATTAGCAACCCGGATTCCGGCACCTGGTACATCAGTGTCTATGGGTATGAATCCTACAGCGGTGTGACTTTGGAAGCGGAAGCTAGCGAGTAAATAGCGACCCGTTCAGAGTAAAAAAAGACCGGCATTTGCCGGTCTTTCTATTTATAAACTCCAAAGAAAATCCTATCACGAAGAAAACCATGATTAAACATCGAAAGTCGCACCTAGCCGTGGTACCAATTCGACGTATCGCATGCTCTTGCCAATCTTTTGGTTAGTGCCAATCAGGCACCACTTTTGTAAACCTGAAAGTTAATTACGTCAAAATCCCTTCAGCGAATACTGACTGATTTCAGAATCCATACATCACTGGCATATGCGGCCCAGTAGCCGTGTGGCAGAGTTCAATAGATACGCTATCTAATAATAAAAATATGGGGTTTCTGTGGACCTGCTTACTTTCTCTATTCCATTTTTTCTGACCGCCATGCTTATGGAGTTCGCCCTGGATCGCTGGAAAGGCTGGGGGCTCTACAGGCTGAATGACACTATTGGCAATCTCAGCACGGGGATTCTCAATCGTATTATCGGGCTTACCTATAAAAGCTTATTCCTCGTTATCTATATCCCGCTGTTTACGTTGCTACAACCCTACTATCAATGGGTTGGTTTCAACTGGTCTATCGACAATGTCTGGCACCTGGCCCTGGCGGTTCTCGCATACGACTTCTGCTACTACTGGAAGCACCGTATCTGTCACGAGGTAAACATCTTTTGGGCAGAACACCTGGTGCACCACCAGAGTGAGGACTACAACCTGAGCACAGCATTGCGCCAGTCTTCGGGGGGGCTACAGCTGGATTGGATATTTTATCTACCGCTTCTATTGATTGGTTTGCCGGCAGAAATTGTTATTGTCGCCGGCGCAATTGATCTTATTTACCAGTTTTGGGTTCACACACAAAAAATACCCAAGATCCGCTGGTTGGAGTGGTTTGTCATTACCCCCTCGAATCACCGGGTACACCACGCCCAGAACGCTGTCTACGTAGATAAAAACTACGGCGGAATATTAATACTTTGGGATCGCTTATTTGGCACCTACCAGCAGGAACTCGAAACTGAGCCCTGTCTTTACGGTGTGCGTAAGCCCCTGAATACCTTTGATCCTGTAGCAGCCAATTTACAACACTTAAAGCGCATGGCAATTGATGCCTGGCATACGAAAAGCTGGTGGGACAAGTGCACTCTTTGGTTACGCCCCACAGGCTACAGACCCGCAGATGTAGAAAAATCCATGCCAGTAGCCTCTACCGATCTGACAAACTTTAAACGTTTCAACCCTGAAATTAGCCCTGGTTTGCGCAACTACGCATTCGCACAACACCTCTGTTACACCGCCACAACCTTATCTCTCCTCTGGTTCACCAGCGTATTGAGTTTCTGGCAACTTATGGGCTCGGTTATTGCCTTGATTATTTGCCTGGCAATTAATGGAAGGATACTGGATGGTCATCCTATTTCAGGGCGCCTCGAAACTTTGAGACTCGCAGCACTCATCTGCGCTATTCCGCTACTAAACAATACATATGTACCACTCTTCATATCCTACTTGCTCGCAAGCTCTTTGGTATGGTGGTGGTTGGCAACCCGGCGCAAAGAGGATAGAGTCACTTTCGTTAGCGATTAACAACAGGGAGATCCCCTTAATCACAGGTGGTTGGCGGTGATTGAGAAACTCCCGCGAGGCTATCCCGGCCGGGCCCAGGCGCGCAGGTGGTAACGCGCCCTGAATCTCCCAACAGATACCCCCACCCCGGTCGGGGGCTAGCCTTGTCCCTTCATGACACTCTTTCATCTCCAGACGCAAGCTTCGGTTATAATGGGCTCTTTGCTCGCGAACAGGATCAGTTGTGCAAACAGGAACCCTCTACACCGTCTCCGCTCCCTCCGGTGCAGGAAAAACCAGCTTGGTCAAAGCGCTGGTAGACAGCGACAGCCAGGTTACCGTATCGGTTTCCCATACCACTCGTGCCATGCGCCCAGGCGAAACTCACGGCGTTGACTATCACTTTGTCGAGCGAGAAGAATTTTTGGCAATGTTGGAGCGCGATGCTTTTTTTGAGCACGCCCAAGTTTATGGCGATAATTATTACGGCACCGCCAAAGCTGAGATCGAAGAGACTCTTGCCAGTGGTCGCGATGTAATCCTGGAAATCGATTGGCAGGGGGCCGAACAGGTTCGTCGCCTGCGCCCTGATGCAGTGGGTATTTTTATTTTGCCTCCGTCCCAGGAAGCCCTGCGTGAGCGCCTCACCGGACGCGGTCAGGACGATCAAGCGGTCATTGATCGCCGTATGGACCAGGCCATCGACGAAATGACCCATTATGTCGCCGCAGATTACCTGGTAATCAACGATAACTTCGAGCAAGCGTTAACAGAGCTGCGTGCCATTATCGTTGCCCAGCGACAGCGCTTAGAGCTGCAGCAACTGCGCCACGGCGATCTACTTCAGGCACTGTTGCGCCACTGAACCAATTGATCGAATTGCATACATTTCCCGGTCCGGTAAAATAGCCGGTCCCCTGTACAGAATTTGCCTTCGGGCACAGCAAATGGAAACGAAAGTTTATGGCACGTATTACCGTTGAAGATTGCCTTGAGCATGTGGACAACCGCTTCGAGCTCGTTATCGTCGGCAGCAAACGCGCCCGTCAGATCGCTACAGGCGGCAGGGATCCATTGGTTCCCGAAGAAAACGATAAGCCCACGGTAATTGCCCTGCGCGAAATCGAAGAGGGCCTGGTGGATGCCGCCATCCTCGACGAGCCGGAACGCGAAGAGGCACCTGCTCCTATCGTTGCCCCCAACTACCTAACAGATCAGCAAGTCTGATCAGGTCTCTTACTGGGTACTTTTTGTGTTTTACGAGAGGCGCGCGCGGCATTGCACACCATAGATAGTTTGGCCCACCGCCTCTCCTCATACCTTCCTCCCGACCAGATCCAAATCGTCCGCCGCGCCTATTTTTACGCGGAGCAGGCTCACGATGGTCAGCAGCGCCGTTCCGGCGAGCCCTATGTCACCCACCCGCTGGCAGTTGCCACTATTCTCGCGGGCATGCATATGGATCACGAGAGCTTGGCGGCAGCCATGTTGCACGATGTGATCGAGGATACGGGTATCCCCAAGGCAGCTTTGGCCGAGCAGTTTGGTGGAGAGGTTGCCGACCTGGTCGATGGGGTCTCCAAACTAACCCAGTTCGAGACCGACAGCCCTGCAGAAAAGCAGGCGGAAAACTTCCAGAAGATGGCGCTAGCCATGGCCCGCGATATCCGCGTGATTCTGGTCAAACTGGCCGACCGCCTGCACAATATGCGCACTCTTGGTGCACTGAAACCGCAGAAGCGTGCCCGTATTGCCCGCGAGACGCTGGAGATCTACGCACCCATCGCCCACCGACTGGGTATGAACGACGTTCGTATCGAGTTCGAGGATCGCGCTTTTTTTGCCATCTACCCACTACGTGCCAGCCGCTTGCGCGCCGCCCTGGTCGCCGCCCGCGGCAATCGCAAAGAGCTGCTGGAACAGATTCAGAATGCTATAGAACTGCGCTTGCAGCGGGAGGGCATCAGCTCTCTGGTGATTGGTCGGGAAAAGCACCTATTTAGCATCTACCAAAAGATGCGCGCCAAGAAGAAGTCCTTCAAGGAGATAATGGATGTCTACGCTTTCCGCATCATTGTGGACAGTGTGGATACCTGTTACCGGGTTCTCGGTGTTATGCACAGCCTGTACAAACCGGTAATCTCCGAGTTTAAAGATTACGTCGCTATCCCCAAATCCAATGGCTACCAGTCACTGCACACAGTGCTGCTGGGTATGCACGGGGTGCCCATTGAAGTTCAGGTCCGCACCAAGGAAATGGATGAAATGGCCAACAGTGGCATTGCCGCCCACTGGCTGTACAAAGCCTCCGGCGATGAGGTGATCAATACCGGTGGCACCAGCCAGGTGCGCGCACGGCGCTGGGTCCAGGGACTGCTGGAGATGCAGCAGCGCGCCGGCGACTCGTTAGAGTTTATTGAAAACGTAAAAATTGACCTGTTCCCGGATGAAGTTTACGTCTTTACCCCTAAAGGGCAGATCGTTGACCTCCCCGCAGGAGCCACTGCCGTGGACTTCGCCTATTCCGTACACACGGATATCGGCAACTCCTGTGTTGCCGTGCGTATCAATCAGCGCCTGGCCCCTTTGTCCCAACCTCTGGAAAGCGGGCAAAAAGTCGAGATTCTCACGCGCAAAACTGCACAGCCAAACCCTAACTGGCTCAATTTTGTAGTAACCGCCAAAGCGCGCAGTGCTATCCGTCACTTCCTCAAGCACCAGCGTCACCACGATTCCATTACCCTGGGCCGGCGCCTGCTGGAAAAAGCACTCAGTAAGTTCGACACGAGCCTAGACGCGCTATCGCCAGAGCAATTAGAAGCGGGCCTCAAAGAGGCGAAATGCGCAACTTTGGACAAGCTGCTGGAAGAGATAGGTATGGGCAGTAAAGTGGCCTTCTCTGCCGCTAAATTACTCGCGCCCGTCACCAGTGAAGAGACTGAAGCCAGCAATATCTCTTCTCCCTTAACGATCGATGCCCAAGAGGGCATGATGATCAGCTTCGCTCGCTGTTGCCGTCCTATTCCCGGGGATGCCATTATCGGCCATATCAGCTCGGGCAAAGGCGTAGTAGTACACCGCGACACCTGCCGCAATACCGGTGATTTTCGCGAGCACCCAGAAAACATCATGCTGGTGAACTGGTCACCGGATGTGACAGGAGAGTTCCTCGGTGATGTGCGGGTAGAAGTCGAGTCAGAGAGAGGGATTATTGCCCGACTGGCTACTCGTATTACGGAAGAGGGCGCCAGCATCGAGCAGATCAATGTGGATGAGAAGGATGCTCACAACAGCGTGATCTCCCTGACCCTGGAAGTCAGTGGCCGTGTACATTTGGCTCGGGTTATGAAGCGCCTGCGCAACCTCCCTTCTGTCATACGCATCGCCCGCCCTTGAGGAACACAAGGGAATCCCATTGGGAACTGCCATTAGGCTTCAAAGCGCGATATATTTAACCGACTTCTGAAAGCCCCGCAAATAAGTAAGGGATTAATCGGAAGTTCCGTATAGGTCTTCCTTTTCAACAATATTGATAAGTAATGGAGTACCCCATGCCCAATCGAGCCGTTATTAAAACCGACCGGGCACCCGCCGCAGCTGGTACCTATTCCCAGGCAGTAAAAGTGGATAATACTGTTTACCTGTCGGGACAAATCGCTCTGGACCCAGAGACACAACAGATGATTAGCGGAGGTTTTAGCGATGAAGTCCACCAGGTCTTTCGCAACCTCAGCGCAGTCTGTGAGGCCTCTGACGGATCGCTTCAGCATATTGTGAAACTCAATCTCTACATTACCGACAGCAGCAACTTTGCCGCTGTAAATGAGATAATGGCAGAGTTTTTCGAAGAGCCTTATCCCGCCAGGGCAACCGTCGTCGTCAAGGAGTTGCCGCGGGGAGCCCTTTTTGAAGCCGAAGCGATTATGGTGACCTGAGGCAAGAAGTTCTCGCCGATGCTGTGGCAATAATTGAGGAGGGCAGCTCAGCCCTCCGACTCCAACAGAGCGCTATAGCCCACCTTGTAATCTGGATATTTCAATTCGTAACCACTGGACAGCATCAACTGATTGCTGAGCTTTTTCGAGCGGCGCTCGCTCGTTTGCACAATCTCGCGCAGGTGGGCACTGGTATATCCCATCGCTTTTACCAACCACTGTTGTAGCTCGTACATCGGCACAGGCTGGCTATCGGCGCCTATATAAAGGGGCTCCGGGACCCACCCCTGTTTGTGCCTTTCAATAAGGTGCAATAAAAAACCAATACAATCATCGACATGGATGCGATTGCTATATTGCGGTGGCTGGGGAGGAGCGCAGCGACCAGCGCGAACCTGCGACAACAAGCGATCTCGACCAGGCCCATAAATTCCCGCAAAGCGCACAATGCAACTGTTGGGAATTGCGTTGCGAATGATCTCTTCAGCTGCCAGCAAACTATCTCCCTGAAAACCACTGGGCAGGGGTAAGGTTTGCTCATCGATAAAGTCGTCACCGCTTTGGCCATAAACACGAGTAGATGAAACCCAAATAACCAAGCGCGGTGGGGATGGAAGGTGCGGAACAACTTCAGCGACTGCCTTTGCCGTTTCCACATAGGCGCGGTGATAGCCGGTTGGTGTGTGCTCAGTGGGGGTAAATGTCGCGAGAATGACATCCGCCCCCGTAGACAACAAGCGTTCAATATCTTCTTTCTTAGTGGCATCCCCCCGGCGCCAATTCACCACATCTGCCCGGCGCTTACTCGCCAGAGCTACCAGGGGATTGCGCCGCATTCCATAAACCGCGTATTGCTTTCGGTCTATATGCAGTGCCAGTCTCGCCCCGAGGTCACCACACCCAAGGATCCAAAGCTTTTCTTGTTGTGTCATATAGTTCCCGGTGAACAATCTTTGCTGTCCACCTTATTCCCTTGATTCAGTGCTATTCAGTCCTAAGGTGCTGGGGTCATTTGGGCAAATATCAAATTCGGAATGCTTATAGTTCGCCGCCGAGGCTCTCCCCAAAGGCGGACTAGTTGCCACGCCTTTTGAACATGCGATAGATCGCAAGAAAAATTATCGCACCAATCGTAGCCGTTATTATGTCGCCAATTCCGAAACCAGTCACTGGGCCACCGAACCCAATCAAGGCACCCAGCCAGCCTCCAATAAAGGCACCGACAATGCCGATGACCATAGTGACTATCCAACCACCAGGATCTCTCCCGGGCATAATCCACTTTGCCAAAGCGCCGGCAATCAACCCGAGAATGACCCAGGACAGAACTCCCATGACGTATCTCCGTTCGGTGTGCCCCTTACAGATATAGCAAAATTTTGCGCCTCAATCCCACCTGAATTCCCAAAACTAGTAAATTTTCCCAATATTCGCTCTCAGCTTACAGATTGAGACAGGGTATTGGCCAGCGGCGATTATTTATGAATAATTACTATTACTAATGGCCATCTAATTGCCTCGACCATGACTCTCAATGAACTGCGCTATATCGTAACTCTCGCCCAGGAACAGCATTTTGGCCGTGCCGCCGAGCGCTGTTACGTCAGCCAACCGACACTCTCTATCGCGGTAAAGAAACTGGAGAAAGAGCTCGGTGTCGCTCTGTTTGAGCGCTCAAAAACTCGAGTGCAGGCAACCCCATTGGGCGAGAGAATTGTCGCCCAGGCCCAGCTGGTTCTGGAACAATCAGCAGCCATCAAAGACATCGCCAGCGCCGGCAAGGACCAGCTGGCGAGCCCCCTGTCAGTTGGCGCCATCTTTACTATTGGGCCCTACCTGTTCCCACACTTTATTCCCCAACTACAGCATTTGGCACCAGAAATGCCACTCTATGTTGAAGAGGGATATACCGCCACGCTGAGACAGAGGCTACGCAAGGGCGAACTGGATGCCATCATTATCGCGCTCCCCTTTACCGAGCCCGACGTTGTCACCCAACCCCTGTACGACGAGCCATTTGTTGTATTGATGCCCGCAGGCCATCCACTTACAAAGCAGGAGGTTATCTCCCCGGATCAACTCACTGAAGACAATGTGCTTCTGCTGGGTGAGGGCCACTGCTTCCGTGATCAGGTACTGGAAGCTTGTCCGCACCTGCAACTAACCATGGAAAAAGAAGCCGGCGGCGGCAGCATACGCACAGCCGCAGATGGCAGCTCACTGGAAACACTCCGCCATATGGTGGCCTCAGGGCTGGGGATAACCGTATTGCCACTCTCAGCCGCCACCGCATCACAGTACGCCAGTGGCCTGCTGGAGACCCGCCCCTTTACCGCACCGGGCCCACGCCGCACCGTAGCACTGGCCTGGCGGGCAAGCTTCCCCCGACACCGCGCAATCGACATACTGCGAGAGGCCATCAGCCAGTGTCACCTGACCGTGGGATAGATAACAACCTGGCCGAGCTGCCCGTTACCACCCTCAAAGGCGTGGGGGATAAATTTGCTCAGGTGTTGGCCAAACTCCATATCAACTCCCTACAGGATTTGGTTTTCCACTTGCCCCTACGCTACCAGGACCGCACCCGGGTGGTGCCTATTGCCGGCCTCACCGCCGGTATGGATGTGGTAATCGAAGGGGAGGTCAGTGCCGCCGATGTCGTATTCGGCCGCCGCCGCAGCCTGGTGGTCAGATTACAGGATGGCAGCGGCACCTTAACTCTGCGCTTTTTTCATTTTTCTGCCGCACAGAAAAGCCGCTTTGCCCGAGGAACCCGAATACGCTGCTTTGGGGAGGCCCGTCGCGGAGCCAACGGCCTGGAGCTCTACCACCCGGAAACGGAAATCGTCGGTATCGAAAACGCGGAGACCGCAGATACCCTTACGCCGGTTTACCCGCTAACAGAGGGGGTGAGCCAGGCCCGTATGCGAGGATTGGTGGAGCAAGCACTGGTTCTACTGAAAAACGGCGCTGTTACCGAGTTCTTGCCGGCAGAGCTATTACCCAAATCTCTGCGCTACCCCCTCAGGGACGCCTTGCTGTATTTGCACGCCCCTCCTGCTGGCACCCAGCTAGATCAACTGGCAGCAGGTACTCACCCCGCCCAGCAGCGTCTGGCCCTGGAAGAGTTACTGGCACACCATCTGAGCCTGCTGGAGTTGAGGCGCAATAGCGCTAGGGTAGCGGCACCACCTCTGTCCGTTAACCGATCCCTGGAGCGAGACTTTTTGTCGCGTCTGCCATTTTCCCTCACCGGCGCACAGCAGAGAGTTTGCGAGGAAATCGCTGAGGATCTGGCTCAACAAACCCCGATGATGCGCTTATTGCAGGGAGATGTGGGCGCGGGAAAAACCCTGGTCGCCGCTATGGCTGCCCTAAAGGGCATTGGGACCGGTGCTCAAGTAGCAGTCATGGCACCGACAGAAATCCTGGCAGAGCAGCACCGGATCAATTTTTGTAATTGGCTGGAACCTTTGGGTATTGAAGTTGCTCAGCTAACGGGCAGCTTAAAGGCTGCCGAGCGGCGTAAACAGCTGGGCAAGATCGCCAGTGGCGATGCCCAGTTAGTGGTGGGCACCCACGCACTTTTTCAGGAAGAGGTGGCTTTCCACAACCTGGTGTTAGTGATTATCGATGAGCAACACCGCTTTGGCGTACAGCAGCGCCTGGAGCTGCGTGAGAAAGGGGCGGCAAGTGGAGCTACCGGCAGGCTGCAACCCCACCAGCTGATTATGACCGCTACACCGATTCCCCGCACCTTGGCGATGTCCGCCTTCGCTGACCTGGATTGCTCAATCATCGATGAGCTGCCGCCAGGGCGACAACCCATCAACACCGTTGCCATTGCCAATGATCGGCGCGACCAGGTTATGGAACGGGTGCAAAGCGCCATCGCCGAGGGCCGCCAGGCCTACTGGGTTTGCACCCTTATCGAGGAGTCGGAAAGCCTGCAAGCCCAGGCCGCAGAATCCACCGCTGAAGAACTCGCTGAAATGCTCGAAGGCGTTCGCGTGGCCCTGGTACACGGCCGCCTGAAGCCCGAGCAAAAAGAGCAGGTGATGAGCGCCTTCAAGGCCGGGGAAGTGGATTTGCTGGTGGCAACCACGGTCATTGAAGTGGGCGTAGATGTGCCCAATGCCAGCCTGATGATTATCGAAAACCCCGAACGCCTGGGCCTGGCCCAATTGCACCAGTTGCGCGGCAGGGTCGGGCGCGGCTCCATCGCCAGCCACTGTGTGCTGCTGTACGGCACACCGCTATCGCAGAATGGCCGCGCCCGCTTGCAAGCGCTGCGTCAACACAGTGATGGTTTTGCTATTGCAGAGGAAGACCTGCGTCTGCGAGGTCCCGGGGAAATCCTCGGCACCCGCCAGACAGGGGAGATCCAGCACCGCATCGCAGACTTGCAGAGGGATGCTGAGCTGCTGCCGCAAGTGCAAAAAATTGCTATTTCCCCTCAATTGACAGAGGGCATGCGACAACAGTTGATTAAACGCTGGTTACAGAACAAGCCCCGATTTGCCGAGGCTTGAGGAGAGCGCCCTAGTGGGCGCCTACTGTGTTGTTGTCGTTAATGCTGACACTCTTGTAATTGGCATCGTAGTAAGTCTCTTCGTCCAGGGCACCTTCACTCTTCGCCACCACACTACTTACTACCGCATCACCGGTAATATTGACCGCCGTGCGCACCATATCCAACAGGCGATCTACGCCGATCACAATGGCAATCCCCTCGAGTGGCAGACCCACCTGCTGCAATACCATACCCAACATAATCAGGCCGACGCCGGGCACCCCAGCAGTACCAATAGACGCCAGAGTTGCTGTCAGGATCACCGTCAGAAAGCCGGTCAGGCCGATCTCAATTCCAAAGAACTGGGCAATAAAGACCGTAGCCACACCCTGCATAATCGCGGTGCCATCCATATTGATAGTCGCACCTAGGGGAACTGTGAATGCAGCAATTTTATTATCCACACCCAGGCGCTTCTCTACCGTCGACAAAGTCACCGGGATAGTGGCAGCAGAGGAAGCGGTACTGAAGGCAAATAACATGGTCGACCACATTTTCTTCAGTAGCTCTAGGGGATTGAGCCCACTCAGCAGCTTCAGAATCACCGAGTAAGTACCCAATGCATGCAGAAGCAGGGCACAGACCACGACCAGGAAATACTTTCCGAGTTGTATCAAGCCTCCTAACCCAAGACCGGCAAAGGTTTTCGCCAGCAACGCAAAAACGCCATAGGGGGCAAAAACCATCAGTACACCGACCATGCGCAAAACAACGGTATTGAGGTCATTAAAGAAAGCGGCAATACGTTGACCCGGCTCCCCGCAACGAGAGATCGCATAGCCCATCAACAGGGCAAAAACGATAATCTGCAGCATATTTCCCTCAGCCATAGCGGCAACAGGGTTGGTCGGGAATATATTGACCAGTACCTCTGAAAGAGGTGGGGACTCCTTCGGCACAAATGTTGAAGCGGCTTCAGCTGCAGCTTCATTAACACCAACTCCAGGCTGGAAGATTAATGCCAGACACAGTGCCAGAGTAATGGCAATGGCCGTTGTCGCCATATAAAGCAGGACGGTTTTACCCGCCAGCGGCCCAATTCGGCTGCCTTCCGATAGGGCACAGGCGCCACTGATCAGCGAGACCAGAACCAAAGGTACCACCATCAACTTTAGTGACGCGATAAAGATACGGCCGATAACATCGAACAGGCCTTCGGTCAGGTAAAGATTAATAGCACTGTTCACGCCAGCACCGAGCAGCTGGGTCTCATTCAAGGAGTTGATTAACCCCCCAACGGTAATGCCCGCAAACATTCCCACTAAAATTTTGGTCGTAAGCCCCATAACAAGCTTCTCTTTATGAATCGTTGTTTTCATTGCAGTGAGCACTATATCCATTGCCGTGCTGGGGAGCAAAAATGCAACAGGGAGAGACCTGTTGCCACCGACCGGGATACAATGGGGCCTTTATCCAGACTGCGGAGTTATCGTTGCACCAATCACCATTTGTGCCCTCTGGCGATTGGCAGAGTTTGCCTCTTGAAACCCAGCAGCAACCACCCAAAAATCTGGTGCCCTGGCTGACCTATTCCGGATCACTCACCGCCGCTCTCAAGCAGCAAAGTGACGGAGACTTTTATGTTCGCGTGCTGTATCAGGGGTGGCAGACACCCCGCCCTGAAGAATGCCTTGTACTGGGGTTACACAATGGCAACCGGGCCCTGATTCGGGAAGTACTGCTCTACGGCTGCGGACAACCCTGGGTGTACGCCCGCAGCGTTTTACCCGAGCGCAGCCTGCAGGGAAAATCTCGCAATCTGCGCAGCCTGGATACTCGCCCGCTGGGGGAGCTGCTGTTTAGTGAACCGGGTATTCGCAGAGGCGAGATCGCCCTAAATTTACTGCAGCAATCCCCTGGCTGCGCCGATCGTGAACTTGGGGATAGAGATTCTGAAGTCTGGGGTCGCCGCTCGGTATTCTGGCTGCGGGATAAGCCCTTACTGGTGTCGGAGGCTTTTCTTCCCAACTTCACACCGACAGGTGACCCCATAGCGCAAGAAACTGCCAAAACTATCGCAACTGAGGATTCACTGTGATCAGCCAACAGATCTCACAACACTGGCCCACAGCGCTGCCCTACTGGCAATTGGCGAGGATGGACAAGCCCATAGGTTCACTGCTGTTACTCTGGCCCACTTGGTGCGCACTATGGCTAGCCGCTGAGGGATGGCCGGGCTTTCACTTGTTTATCGTATTTACACTTGGGGTGATCCTGATGCGAGCGGCTGGCTGTGCAGTCAATGACTTCGCCGATCGCAAAATTGACGCCCATGTAAAACGCACCGCAGAGCGCCCCCTGGCCACCGGCGCACTGACGCCAAAGTCTGCATTGGCGCTTTTCGCCGGGCTCAGCGCTGCCGCCTTCCTACTGGTACTCACCACCAACACACTCACGATTCTCCTCTCGTTTTTAGCTCTGGCCCTGGCATTCGGTTATCCCTTTGCAAAGCGCCACACACACCTACCCCAGATGGTCCTGGGCGCCGCCTTTAGTATGGGAATCCCCATGTCTTTCGCAGCGGTTACAGGAGAAGTACCAGCAGAGGCCTGGTTGCTCTATACCGCCAACCTGGTTTGGACCCTGTGCTATGACACTTTCTATGCGATGGTGGACCGCGATGACGATCTTCAGATCGGCGTTAAATCCACCGCCATTTTGTTTGGGGAAATGGACAAGGTCATCACCGGAACCTTACAACTTTTAGTTCTAATAGCCCTGCTGCTTATTGGATCAAGGTTCTCACTCGGTATTTTTTACTACTTGGCGCTATTGCCGGTTTGCAGTTTATTCGTTTATCAGCAGTGGCTGATTCGGGACAGAGGGCGAGAGGGCTGTTTTCAGGCTTTTATCAACAATAATTGGGTAGGGTTTGCCATTTTCGCCGGCATATCGCTGCATTTTCTGCTGAATTGAAAGATGAGTGGGCCCCAGAAGTGGAGCGTCATATATTTGTCATATAAATCCCGTTTAATCCTCGGCCATAACTGGGGAAACCCTGACAACAGAGCGGGTATGGCAGGCAAATGCACAGTAAAACGATCCTGATTGTCGATGACGAATCCGCAGTGCGCGATATGCTGCGGGTCGCACTGGAAATGGCAGATTACCGCTGCCTTGAGGCGGAAAACGCCCAGGAAGCTCACGCCCTGATTATCGACGAGAAGCCAGACTTAGTGCTGCTCGACTGGATGCTGCCGGATGTTTCCGGGGTAGAGCTGGCAAGGCGCCTCAAGCGCGATGAACTCACCACCTCGTTGCCAATCATCATGCTCACGGCAAAAGGTGAAGAAGACAATAAAATCAAAGGGTTAGAGACCGGGGCCGACGATTACATCACCAAGCCTTTCTCCCCCCGGGAGCTGGTTGCACGCTTAAAGGCCGTACTGCGCCGCGCGGGCCCGGCAACCCCGGAAGAACCGCTCAGTGCCGGCGCACTGATATTGGACCCACTGAGTCACCGGGTCACTATCAAAGGGCAGCCGGTAGATATGGGGCCAACAGAATTTCGCCTGCTTACCTTCTTCCTCTCCCACCAGGAGCGCGCCTATACACGCACCCAACTCCTCGATCATGTATGGGGTGGGAATGTCTATGTAGAGGAGCGCACCGTGGATGTCCATATTCGCCGTCTGCGCAAAGCCCTGGCCATTGATGGCCACGACCGCTATATCCAGACAGTTCGCGGCACCGGGTATCGGTTTTCTGTGCAAACCGCAGAAAAAGTGTGACAATCCTCTCTGGATCGGTACCGATCCCTGCAGAATCAAACCTCCGCACTTAACGGGTGCGGGCCTGGTTCCATGAGGTATTGAATGTGGGCGGAAGAGGCTGTGCCACTGCCGCCATCTATCAGGCAACACGGCAACTCTATGTTGGATCGCAGTATTGGCGAGTTCTCGCGTTTCGTAATTATCGCCCTGGGGTGCACCATTCTCGGTGTCACCTCCGGCAGCTGGTCTCTCGCCCTGATTGCGGGATTGGCCAGCTACCTAATCTCAGTGCTGTGGCAACAGCAACGTTTCAACCGCTGGCTGGCAAACGGCAGACGCGGCCCAGCCCCAACCGCCTTTGGAATTTGGGGCGAAATCTACGACGACTTTTACCGTATGCAGCGGCGCCACCGCCGCGAGAAGCAGAAGCTGCATGTGATGTTGCGCCGGGTACAGGACAGTACCAGCGCACTGCGCGAGGGCATTGTAGCCCTGGAAGACGGCGATAACCTGGCCTGGTGGAACCCTGCTGCCGGTGAACTGCTCGGGTTACAGGCCAGTGACTCCGGCCAGTCATTAGTCAACTTTGTCCGCGACCCTGGCTTTGTCAGCTATATGCACAGTGACAACAACGGGGAACCCCTCACTCTGCCCGCACCTGGCAATGAAGCCCGCATGTTACAGCTGGAAGTCACCCGCTACGGTAAAGATGAGGCATTGGTCATTGTTCGCGACATCACCCGTTTACACAATCTCGAGCAGATGCGTCGGGATTTTGTCGCCAATGTTTCCCATGAGCTGCGCACCCCCCTCACGGTAATTGCCGGCTACCTGGAAACACTGCAAAGCAGTGATATGGCACCACCTCCCTGGAGGAAACCCCTGGCTCAAATGGAGGAGCAGACTGGCCGCATGAGTACGCTGGTCAATGACCTGCTGCTATTGGCTCGCTTGGAGACCTCTGAGCGCAAAAGCGGGGATATGGCTGTGGCAGTGCCAGAACTGATTGAGAGGGTGGCCCAGGAAGCGCGCAGCTTCAGTGGCGATCGGCATCATCATATCGAAGTTGATTGCAAAGGGGATTGCTACCTCAATGGAGACCCCGGCGAATTACACAGTGCTTTTGCCAACTTAGTATTAAATGCAGTGAAATACACCCCCGAAGAGGGCGGAATTCAATTGCGCTGGTGGCAGGATGACAAAGGCGGGCACTTTTCCGTAGAGGACAATGGTATCGGTATTGATTCGATCCATATTCCCCGCCTGACTGAGCGCTTCTATCGAGTTGATCCAGGCCGCTCACGGGACAGTGGCGGCACAGGTCTCGGGTTGGCGATCGTTAAGCATGTGTTGCTGCGACACAATGGAGAAATGAGTGTAGAAAGTACGCCCGGGCAGGGCAGTCTCTTCACCCTTCACTTTCCACCAGCAAAGCTGGCTCAAAAGCCAGCACCCAGATTGAGTTCTGAAGCCGCTAATTAAAGCGGCTTTCAATTACTCCAGTTCCTGCAGTTCTACTTCTTTACCGTCTTTGACATAGCTGGCCGTGCCCTCTTTACCCAGAGCGTTTGCTTCCCGGCGCAAAACCAAATGGTGCAACTGCAAATCCCCATCGCGCAGCAGTAGGTGCTCATTGCCCTCATCATCGGTAGGCAGGGCCTTAGCACCAATGAGGGCATCTCGCAGAGCGCGCAGCTTGGGCACATCGCGATAGCGATTCAAGTCATTCGACAAACGGGCTTTCATGCGCTCACTCTCATGCAGTGCCGCCGCTGTCTCTCGGTATTTGGCAAAAAAGAATACCGCTCCAATGGCAAAAGCCACAATTACCACTATTTCAAACCACTCAGGCATAGTTACTCCTTATTATCATTTTTGCGCCAAACCATTAATTGATTATTGGCTGGCAGGTAATTTAGTTCTGCGCGACTGAGCCCCGCACTCTCCGCCACCTGATCGAGCCATTCGAGATCGCGAATCCCCCGCTTGGGATCACGCTCCTTCAACTCGAGATCAAAGTCAGCATTAGAGGGACCGATAAACTCGCCTGCAATCTTCACGGGGCCATAGACAAGCAGCAAGCCTCCGGGCTCCAGAATATCGGCACTGTGCAGAAAGAACTTCTGCACCAGTTCAGCGGACATAATATGCAAGGTGTTTGCGGTGAAAATAGCATCAGCCGAAATCTCAGGCCAAGAATCGCCAACATCGAGCGCCAGCGGTTGCGGCAGGTTGCTACTGGGTATCTCCGCCAGCCAGGACTTTACTGCCTCCAGCTGTTGCGATCGCTCTGAAGTTTGCCATTCAAGATGCGGTAAATGCGGAGCAAAATATACTGCGTGTTGACCAGTACCACTGCCAACCTCAAGCACTTTACGACTTGAAGCCAGCAGGCGAGTCAGTTGCTGGAGAATCGGCTCGCGATTGCGCCCGCAGGAGGGCGCATTGGGCAATTCAGTGCTGCTCACTGCGGCTCATCCCGGGTAAATACCCAATCCCACTCAGTGGACAAACCTAGGTTAAAACCATAACCAGCCACATCAAAACCTTTCAGCTCTTCCGCCTTCTTTACCCTCTGATCAATCGCCCAGCGACTCATCATGCCTCTGGCTTTCTTAGCGAAGAAGCTGATCATCTTATACTGACCATTTTTCAGGTCCTTAAAATGCGGGGTGATCACCTGAGCATCAAGCTGCTTGGTTTTGACTGATTTGAAATATTCATTGGAAGCCAGGTTTACCAACTCGCGACTCTTCACACCCTGCAACTGCGCATTCAATGCTTCGGTAATCTTATCTCCCCAAAATTCATAGAGATTCTTACCCTTGGCATTTTCAAATTTAGTGCCCATCTCGAGGCGATAGGGTTGCATCAAGTCCAACGGGCGCAGCAAACCATAAAGGCCAGAGAGCATACGCAAGTGCTTTTGCGCATAGGCAAAGTCCCGCTTACCCATAGTCTCCGCCTCCAATCCAGTATAAACATCACCTTTAAAGGCGAGCAGGGCGGGGCGGGCGTTGTTATCGGTAAACGGGCGCTTCCAAGTGTGGAAGCGATCGTAATTCAAGACTCCCAACTTGTCTGAAATCTTCATCAGGCTGGAAACCTGCTGCGGGCTCAGTTCGCGCAACTCTTTGATCAGGGCTGCTGACTCTTTCAAAAAGTCCGGCTGGGTGGTTTCCAGTGAGGGAATATCACTTTCATAGTCCAGGGTTTTCGCCGGTGAAATAACTATTAACATCGGGTGCCTTCTCAATTCGCTATCGCCTCAACCACACACTACCAAGCTATTGTGGGTGGCCCAAATATATCGCGGATGTTTACTCCGGCTTTAGGACGTCCTGCCACCAGTTGAGCGGGGTCTGCCCATCTTTGGGGTCATAAACATTGCCGTAATACCAAACGCTATTAGCCCCATCGCAGGCACTGTTGAGGATCTCCTCAATCTTATCGAATCCACAGCTGACATGAATGCTGTAGACCAATACGCGCGGTGCCTCGAGATCCAACTCACCCCCGAGTTTTTCCAGCTGTGGGGTTAACTTATCAGACAGTTCCGTGCTATCACCGCGACAAAAAATACGCACCGCCAAATTGCCCGAGCGCTTTACCAACTCAAATTGCTGGGTGTCTTTATCGACCTTAATGTAATCCCCACTGGCGATTCCTTTTATAAAGACAGGGGATCGCACCAGCTGGCAGCTATCATCCTCGCTCACACGAACCTGTAGCCGTTCCACCACGGGCTCACCTTCGGGGTTGTTGCCCGCAAATAACTCAATGACTTGAAGTGCCGTCATAAACCTCAGTTCCCGTACTGTGTACAATGAGTAACCATTCTAATGACTCAACATTATACAGGGAGGGAGGTAATGATCTCGCGTACCCAGGCGCTTACGGCATGTGTCGCATTTCTGACAACATCCATTCTCGGCGGGTGTGTTGTCAACCCAGTCACCGGTGAGAAACAGGTTTCGCTGATATCTCCGCAGCAGGAGGTTCAACTGGGGCAACAGCACTACGCTGCCAACCAACAACAGCAGGGCGGCCAATACACCATTGATCCGGCCCTGCAAAACTACGTCAGCCAGGTTGGCCAAAAGCTGGCGCGGGTCTCAGACCGTCCCCAGCTACCTTACGAGTTTGTAGTTCTGAACAACTCGGTTCCCAACGCCTGGGCCCTGCCCGGCGGCAAAATCGCTATCAATCGAGGCCTGCTGGTGTTACTCGATGACGAAGCTGAGCTCGCTGCCGTACTGAGCCATGAGATAGTTCACGCTGCTGCACGACATTCCGCAACTGCAATGTCCCAACAACAATTACTGGGCGCAGGCCTGGCAATCGTGGGAGCTGCCACCCAGGACTCTGGCTACTCTGACTTGATTGCCACCGGGACTCAACTGGGGGGCTCCGCCTATATTGCCCGCTACAGTCGCGGCAATGAGTTAGAGTCAGATCAATACGGTATGAAATATATGGCCGCTGCGGGGTATGATCCCCAGGGGGCCGTACGCCTGCAAAGCAAATTTGTTGAACTGTCGGAGGGGCGGCAAGCTGGTGGACTGGAAGCGCTCTTTGCCAGCCATCCCCCTTCACAGTCTCGTGTCAGCGCTAATATCAAGCACAGTCAATCTCTACCCCAAGGGGGAATCACCAACCGGGCCTCTTACCAAAAAGCCATAGCGCAATTAAAGCGCGATGCCGATGCTTACAAGAATTACGACAATGCGGTTGCCGCAGCCAATAATAAAAAGTTTGACTCTGCACTAACGCTGGTAAGAAAAGCTCAAAAACAGCAACCCAAAGAAGCTGCCTTTTTTGCGCTAGAAGGCGATTTACTCAGCCAAAAGAAACAATATAAAAATGCCCGAAAGGCATACGACAGTGCCATTCAAAAGAATCCGGCGCTATTTTCGTATTGGCTAAAACGGGGAGTCACTAATATCCAATTAAAAAATTACAGCTCTGCAGAGGGCGACCTAACCAGATCACTACGCTATCTTGATACAGCTTACGCTCACTACTACCTCGGCCAGACCTATGAGAGACAGGGAAATAAGCAAAGTGCTTACAAGCACTATCAGGAAGCTGCTGGGGCTGGAGGAGAAATTGGCACCATGGCACAAAACCGAATAAAAGCCATCACCAACAAAGGGTAAATAAATTCGATTTATAAATAAAAAGGGCCGTCTCAGACAGCCCTTTTTTAATTTTGCTTATAACTGAAAAATTACGCTAAGTTCGAACTTTTCTACATCAAGTTCAATAAAGGGAGTCAAAAAGCTAAGCACGGTATCATTTTCAAGATCCGGCATTACATCAAGCGTTGAGGTATATCCAGCACGATAGGTATCACTACCAAAGCTGCGAATATTAATATTATCATCTGCCTCCATAGTGCTATAAGCAGCCTCTAAGGCAATATTCCGACTAAAGAAGTGAGTGAAAGCCAGCTTCATATCGTCTTTCTCGTCCAGTTTCATACCAAACGAGGTGCTTTGTGAGAAGAAATAATCTGCACCGATCTGCCAATAATCGTCATCACCTTCATAGTCGGCATAGGAAAGTTCAGTGGTCAAATACCTCCCACCTCCCAGACTTGTGAAATATTTAGAGGAAAAGACAGCCACATCGAATCCATCGTCACTGACAAAATCAAAACCAATATAATCAGTACCGCTCAACGGGTGATTGTATCGAAACTCAACATAAGTCTCTTCATCAGACTCAAAATCAGTATGGGAAAGTTCTAATAAAAAGTTCGGGGTGAATAAATAGCCAAGAGCAACCGTGTTAATATTGCGATCATTAACTTCGGTCAAATCAACACCGAAAATCAAACCATTTTGAGAAAAATACTCTCCGGTCACGGCGTAATTATCGGCATTATTATTATCTACCTCATTGTGGAAAAAGGCAGCCGACACATTGCTTACTTTGTTAATATATTCAAACTCTTTTAGAGGGCCTAGAGTTTCTTTTCCAGAAAAGTAATAAGTAGTTTCAGCCAAAAACTGATTACCATCTAAATCGAACTCACCACCCAAAACATCTAGATCATAATCCAAGCTAGAATAGCCAGCTGTAGTAATTGAATTATATTTCTCAGCGTCAGCTGTTACAGAGAGAAGTAACAGGGGAAGAATAGCGAGACTGAATCTCATTTCCAAAACCTTTCGTTAACATAATGACCTAAATTGGGGTGCGAATTCTAGCAAGAATTTTTTACTGCGCAACAAATACTATTTGTATGAGATAAAAGCAGAATCCACATATAAATGAACTATTCGGTAAATATGCTATTATCACCAAACCTTGATAATTCAATTCACACAACAGGTTCTTTATGCTTCCACTGCTCATATAGTTCTACTGAACTGACAAGCAACCTTTCGCCTGGAGATACCTATCGATGAAAGTTATTCACCCACAGGTTTTTACGAAACATTCGAAGCGACAAGCTTTCATTTAGTAAGCCCGCATAAGAATTAAGCTAAATTTCGGAAGGATTATCTCTCGATAGCGAGAGATCTAAAGAGATTTCAGATTTATTTAGAGTTCGTTAATAAAAAGGAAAATCAGTAAAGTACTCCAACCATTACATAAAAACAGCTGGATACAGAAGAAATCTGGCACCAATGTGCCAAGCAGGATTGAAGCAGTACAGCTAAGTTGCTTTGAGCTTACCCAAGCTATACATACAAAATAAAGGGCTATCAATGATAGCCCTTTATTTAATCTAGCTTACAATTGAACAGTTAAGCCCAACTGATAGATATCAAGGTCACCCTTAACATCATTGTTAGAAAGATAAGCTGCTTCAACAGCAATATTGCGGTTAAAGAAGTGAGTCATACCCAGCTTATAATCTTCTTGTTCGTTATAGTCAAACTCAACAGAAGTGTACTGATTGAAGAAAAACTCAGTACTCAGCGTCCAGAAATCATCATATTCCTTGATGCTATTGTAAGCCAACTCTGCAGTCAGGTACTGCTCTCCACTCAGGTGAACGAAATACTTAGAGGACAAGACGCGATTGTCAGACTCCTCATCCACATAAATATTAAAACCAACATAATCAGTTGAGTTCAACTGGTGGTTATAGCGAGCTTCCACCGAAAATTCATTATCACTATCGTTATCAACATGGTTCAACTTAACCAGAAAATCTGGAGAAAAGAGATATCCGATAGACTGATAATCTAAATTAGACTCCCAAAGGTCATATATACCGGCACCGATAACGACCCCATTGGATGCAAAATATTCACCACTTACCGCGAAAATATCAGAGTCATAACTACCACTGTTAGAGTGCGAGAAGCCAGCAGAAACATTACTCACCTTGTTGATATATTCGAACTCTTTCAAGGGGCCAAGAGTTTCTTTACCACCAAAATAGTAAGTAGTTCCAAGACCAAAATCATCTGCATCAGAGCTAAAATTAAAACCATCCCCCTTATAACCATACTCGGTATTAGAGTATGTAGCATTAGTAAAAGAATTATATTCTTCAGCGCCTGCAGTTGCGGCGACAAGCATCAAGGGAAGAGCAGCAAGCTTGAATCTCATTTGATAAATCCTTCGTTAACGTAGCGATCCAAATTGGGCTGCGGATTGTAGCAAAAGTTTTTTGGTGCGCAACAACAGCAAATTACACGATAAGCAATTAGAGCCAAATTTGCGGTAAAGCGAATATTTTTTTTCGATAAAAGAACGTATCAACCAGAAAAAACAAACGCTGTAATTGGCTGTAATGCACCAAACAAATAAATTCCAGCTAAAAAGAATAAAATAAAAAGTTTTATTTTAATATTCGAACATATATTTATTCAGGCTGTGTTCAGGTTGAATTGATTAACATCAATCGCTATTAATATTTACAACCCATTGCGGGTCATAAAACTCCCCTATTAGATTAATTTTTACAAAAGGGGCCACACTGGCAATGATTTCATCAATTTTTTTACTGTGCTCAGCTTGCATAGCATCCCGATCTTTTTTACATCGCCAGCTAGCAATGGCTATCAACACATTGGGGTCATCAATTTTTTGATGAAGCTCTGTGCCCATCGCTCCCGGGGAGCGCTGGATAATCTCAGAAGCGCGCATCCAGGCATCGGCATAATCCTCAGCTTTAAACCCATTTTGTAGTTGAACCTCGAAGATAAATTTCATGCTCTGTATTACCTAACGACTAACAAATAGTTTTCCGTAAAAAAAAAGGCCGCACTAGGCGGCCTTTTTAAATTAGCAAATCCCTTTAGGACTTGCGCAGATTTTCCTGGTGCCCGTGCCGGATATCAGCACCCTCCACCAAGTAAACAACCTGTTCACAAATATTCTTCGCATGGTCACCGATCCGCTCCAGTGAGCGCAGGGTCCACAACACATTAATGACCCGGGAAATACTGCGCGGGTCCTCCATCATGTAAGTTACCAGTTCACGTACGGCCGTACGGTAATCCATATCAACCTGCTGGTCCTCAGCAAGAGTTTGCAGAGCCGACTGCACATCGAAACGAGTATAGGCATCCAGGGCGTCATTGAGCATTTTGCGCACAGCATTGGCAATATGACGGATTTCGGTATACCCGCGCGGCGACGTACCTTCATCTGTCAGCGCTATGGCCATCTTGGCAATCTTGCTCGCCTCATCTCCAATTCGCTCCAGGTCGCGGGCAATTCGAATGACAGACAGCACCATACGGAGATCGGATGCCGCCGGTTGGCGCTTGGCTATAATTAGCGTGGCGTGCTCATCCAGGGCCATCTCACTCTTATCGATGACTTCTTCAATACGCAGCACTTCCTCGGCCAACTCACTGTCAGCATTAGCCAGGGCATCAACCGCATCGGCAACCTGGCGAGCGACCATGCCGCCCATTTCCAGCATCTCTGTCTTTAGGCTTTCCAGGTCTTCATTAAATTGGCGTGAGATATGTTGATCGAAATGCATTTCCATAGTTTTCCCTCCGAGCAGGAACCTTAGCCGAAGCGGCCGGTGATATAGGCTTCAGTGAGTTCGTGCTCGGGGTTGGTGAACACCGTTTCAGTATCGTTAACTTCCACCAAATGCCCCAAATGGAAGTAAGCTGTACGCTGACTCACCCGCGCAGCCTGCTGCATCGAGTGAGTAACGATTGCGATAGTGTAGTTCTGGCGCAGCTCATCAATCAGCTCTTCGATTCGCGCCGTCGCAATTGGGTCCAGGGCAGAGCAGGGCTCATCCATCAGGATCACTTCCGGACTCACCGCAATTGCGCGGGCGATACACAGACGCTGCTGCTGACCACCGGACAGACCCGTGCCCGGCTTGTCCAAACGATCTTTAACCTCATTCCACAGACCGGCGCGGCGAAGGCTGTTTTCTACGATCTCATCCAGATCGGCACGGCGGCTGGCAATGCCGTGGATTTTTGGGCCGTAGGCCACATTCTCGTATATGGACTTGGGAAAAGGGTTTGGTTTCTGGAATACCATACCGACGCGGGCGCGCAGGGGTACCACATCCACTTTGGGGCCATAGATGGGGTCACCATCCAGACTTAACTCGCCCTCGACGCGACAACCTTCAATGGTGTCATTCATGCGGTTGAGGCAACGCAAAAACGTCGACTTACCACAGCCGGAAGGGCCGATCATGGCAACCACTTCATTTTTTCCAATATCGAGGCCGACCGAGTGGATCGCCTGGGTTTCACCATAGAAAACATTCACATTGCGCATACGCAACTTGGCGGTGTCACAGAAGGGTTGGCCAACTGTTTCTCTAACATCAGCCCGATCATTCATCATTTGCCTACCCGCAACATCGGATTGCGCCGCATCAGTTTGGCTGGCGGCATCCAGGGTCATGGTACTCATATAATATCCCGCTTTCTGATAATCCGCGCTCTGTTACCAGCGGCGCTCAAGTTTCTTGCGCAGCAATACCGCGCTGGTATTCATCACAATCAACACACTCAGCAACACCATAATGGCTGCGGAGGTGCGCTCGACAAAGGCGCGCTCCGGGCTGTCTGCCCACAGGAAAATCTGCACAGGCAGCACGGTGGCCGGGTCGGTTACCCCAGCAGGTACGTCGACAATAAAAGCGACCATACCAATCATCAATAGGGGCGCCGTCTCACCGAGGGCCTGGGCCATACCGATAATCGCGCCGGTCAACATACCCGGCATCGCCAGGGGCAGCACATGGTGGAAAACCACCTGCATACGTGAAGCCCCCATACCCATTGCCGCCTCGCGAATTGAGGGTGGCACCGCCTTCAAAGCCGCGCGGCTGGAAATAATAATCGTGGGCAAGGTCATCAATGTCAGTACCAAGCCCCCTACCAGGGGTGCCGAACGCGGTAACTCAAAGAAATTAATAAATATCGCCAGGCCCAAAAGACCGAAAACAATAGAAGGCACTGCCGCGAGGTTATTGATATTCACCTCAATCAAATCGGTCCAACGGTTTTTGGGCGCATACTCTTCCAAGTAAATCGCCGCCGCCACACCGATAGGGAATGACAGTGCGAGAGTTACCAACAGGGTAAACAGGGAGCCCATCAAGGCTGCGCGGATGCCCGCCTGCTCTGGTTCACGGGAGTCGCCATTGGTAAAGAAGATGGTATTGAACCGCTTCTTCAGTTCACCGCTGTCCAGCAGCTGTTCAATCCAACCGGCCTTCTGGTCCGAGGTACGACCACGGAATCCCTCTTTGGAGTCCTTCAGGCTTTTGACGAAAGTATCCACATCGTCATCGACTGACAGCCAGACTTTCTCGGATTTACCCAACAGTTCCGGATTCGCAGCTAAGCGATCGCGCAGGGTAAAAGGTGCTCCCGAGGAAACCAGGCTGTAGAGCTCGCGCTTGTCACTGCGACCAGTCACAGTGGGAAAGCGTTCGCGCAGGGATTGGCGAATAACACCGGTGAAGTTTGCCCAGGTCAGACTTTCATCATCGACCTTATCGATGCCCAGAACCTGTTCGTCGTAGTGCACCTCCAGTTGGATAGCTGTCTGTACAAAGGCACCACTGCCTTTGCTGATAATGTCAGTGAACAAAATCAGTACAGCGAGTACACCAAAGGCGATACTGCCAATACCCAACCCACGAAACAGCTTTTCTTTGCGGTGACGGCTGGCGAGGCTTTTTTCTATGCGCTCGCGAACCTGCGCCTGAGTAAGATCAGTCATACTGCTCCCGGTATTTTTTCACTACGTGCAAGGCAATAAAGTTCAGCACCAAAGTGGAGATAAACAACATCAGGCCCAAAGCAAAAGCGGCGAGGGTCTTGGGACTGTCAAATTCCTGGTCGCCAACCAACAGAGTCACTATCTGCACCGTCACAGTCGTGACCGATTCGAGCGGGTTTGCGGTGAGGTTTGCCGCGAGCCCGGCAGCCATCACCACAATCATGGTTTCACCAATTGCGCGGGAAACGGCCAACAATACACCGCCGACGATGCCGGGTAGTGCCGCAGGAATCACAACTTTGCGCACCGTCTCGGACTGGGTGGAACCCAAACCCAGGGCGCCATCGCGCAGGGACTGGGGCACCGCGTTGATCACGTCATCGGACAGAGAGGAAACAAAGGGAATGATCATGATTCCCATCACCAGGCCAGCGGCCAGTGCGCTTTCACTGGAGGCCTGTAGGCCCATAGAGGTGGCCAACTCGCGAATAAATGGAGCAACGGTTAAGGCAGCAAAAAAGCCGTATACCACGGTGGGTACACCGGCGAGAATTTCGAGTACTGGCTTGGCCAGGGAACGCACGCGCTTACTGGCGTACTCCGCCAGATAAATAGCCGCCATCAATCCCACAGGTACCGCCACAAACATGGCGATCGCGGACACCATCAGGGTTCCGGTAAACAGCGGGACAGCACCAAAAGCACCGCTCGATCCCACCTGGTCTGCGCGCAGGGCCATCTGTGGGCTCCAGTGCAATCCAAACAGGAATTCACTCACCGGCACGGACTGGAAGAAGCGCAGGGATTCAAACAATACCGATAACAAAATACCGACAGTGGTTAGAATCGCGGCGCTGGCACAGGCAATCAGCACCGTGCGCAGCACTTTTTCAACTTTTTCGCGAGCGCGCAGCTTGGGAGAAAAGCGCAGCAGTGTGAAAGCGGCAAGGCCGCTGGCCAATACCAAGCTCAGGAAGGCCTGTAAATTATTAGAGCTGGAACGCAACTGACTGAGGTAGTCCGCAGCACTCTGCAATTGTGGGGACTTTTCACCTATCAGGTGGCCCGCCGCGAGATTCTGGATCTGCGCGTAGAGAAGGTTCTGCCCGGAGATGCTCTCCGGCTTATCGGCAATACTATTCATGACCATCGCACGGATGATCGAATCGTCAAACACCAACCAGCCACAGAGTAATATCAGTGCTGGCAAACCACACCAAAGGGCGGTGAGTAATCCGTAGTAACTGGGCAGGGCGGCCAGATTGCGAACGCCGCCAAGACTGCGAGCAGCGTTCACTGCACGGCGAAAGCCAGTGCCGTAGGCCACTAATATCAGGAGCAGCAAAAGTGCGAACAGTGTGGGGGTTTGCATTGAATTACCGTACTAAAAATATCGTCGCTGGCATTATCCAGACTTTATCCCCGCGCTCCATCACAGGGGGGGGCGACAATTTGTGAGTCTTCTTATAAAGAACGGCCAAGCCCTTTCGAGCTTGGCCGTCAATTCCCTTTGACAGTACAACTCCAGAATTTTTTTACTTGGCTGCGAGATTACTCAGTGCGTTCAGCTTGCGCACATCAGTAGCAATCTTTTGACGCTCCTCGGTGGGCAGAGGAATCATGCCTTTGTCAGCCAGGTAGCCATCTTCACCCCAGGCGCGCTCATTGGTGAATTCAGCCAGGAATTGCTTAACACCGGGAACCACGTCAGCGTGCTGCTTCTTAACGTAGATAAACAGCGGACGGGAAACCGGGTAGCTCTGGTCAGCGATGGAGTCGAAAGTAGGGGCCTGATCTTCGATCAGGGAGCCCTGTACCTTGTCAGCATTCTGGTCGAGGAAACTAAAGCCGAAGATACCTAGGGCGTTGGGGTTGGCAACCAGCTTGTTCACGATCAGGTTGTCGTTCTCACCGGCTTCAACATAAGCACCGTCTTCGCGAACGTTGTGACAGATCGCTTTATAAGCGCTCTTGTCTGTTTTCTTCATGGCTTTGATCCAGCCAAACTTCTTACAGCCACCTTCCATTGCCAGCTCGGCAAAAGCATCGCGAGTACCGGAAGTGGGGGGCGGACCCAAAACTTCGATTTTGGTGTTGGGCAGAGCTGGGTTTACGTCCTTCCAGGTCTTGTAGGGGTTGGCTACCAGAGTTTCAGAACCGTCTGGGTTAGGTACTTCCTTAGCCAGGGCCAGGAAGATGTCCTTACGAGTCAGCTTAAAGGGAGCTGCTTTCTTAGCATTCGCAAGAACGATGCCGTCGTAACCGATTTGCACTTCAACAACATCAACACCGTTGCTGTTACACATTTCCAATTCGGATTGCTTGATGCGACGGGAGGCACCGGTGATATCCGCAGTGCTTTCTCCAACACCCTGGCAGAACAACTTCATGCCACCACCAGTACCAGTGGACTCAACGACTGGAGTTTTAAACTGGGTTGCGCGGCTAAAACGCTCCGCCACAGTCGTAGTAAACGGGTAAACAGTAGAGGAACCTACAACACTAATGTAATCGCGCGCTGCCATAGCAACCTGTGAAGTTGCCAGGGTCAGGGCTGCCAGAGAAGTCGCCAGAATTTGCTTGTTCATTGTGTAACTCCGATGAGTGTTTTTATTTCACGCGGCGATGCTAGGAACAACGGGTGACGATTCTATGAATAAAAGATTACAAAAAGGTTACAGCTGTATTTTTACCCTGCTGGCATGAGAGCGGGCAAAGGGTTAACCTTCGAGCAACATAAATAACAATAAGATGTAAAGAGAGAAGCCCCCATGCGTTTTCTGCTGTGCAGCGCGCAGGCACTCGAGCGCCTGACCAGTCATACCGGGCAACTGCTGTCCTGGTTCACCTGGGCCATGGTTCTGTTACAAAGCTGTGTTGTGGTGATGCGCCACGGCTTCAATACCGGTTCTATCGCCCTACAGGAATCCGTGATTTACCTGCACGGTGCCGCCTTTATGCTGGGGCTGGCCTATGCGTTGCAGACCGATGCCCATGTGCGAGTGGATGTCTTCTACCGCAGGATGAGCGCCAGGGCCAAAGCCTGGATCAATGCAATTGGCTATCTGATATTCCTCTTACCGCTTTGCGTCTTTCTATTTGTAAGCAGCTGGCACTTTGTACTGAATAGCTGGTCAGTTTTTGAAGACAGTGCGAACGCCGGCGGCCTGCCTGGGGTATTTTTACTGAAGAGCCTGATTCCTCTGTCTGCGGTCACCTTGGCTCTGGCGGGGCTGGCTCAGTTTATTCGCGCGCTGGTGCAATTGATGCTGCCCCAACAACAATCCATTCCAATGTCGTCGTCAAAAGCAGTACTGAAGCAGGTAGAAGGGGCCGAAGTGTGATTGAGCTAATCCCCTTTCTGATGTTTGCAGCCGTCTGCGCTCTGCTTATGTTCGGCTACCCAGTAGCTTTTACCCTCGCGGGTACCGCCCTGCTATCAGCGGGCCTGGGTATTGTGTATGGCGTATTTGATGCTGAGTTGCTGCGCGCCTTCCCCGATCGCCTCTACGGCATTATGCAAAACGGCACTCTGGTTGCCGTTCCGCTATTTGTGCTGATGGGGGTAATACTGGAGCGAGCCAAGATTGCCGAAGATTTGCTGGTTAATCTGAGCAAAGCCTTTATGGGGGCTCCCTCAGGACTCGCCATTTCCGTGGTAGTAGTGGGCGCGCTGCTCGCCGCCAGCACTGGTATTGTCGGTGCAACTGTAGTCACCATGGGGTTGATGTCACTGCCCACCATGCTAAAAAATGGCTACTCCCCCAAACTGGCCACCGGCACTATCTGCGCCACCGGTACCCTCGGGCAAATTATCCCTCCCTCTATTGCCTTGGTTCTACTGGGTGACACCCTCTCCAATGCCTATCAACAGGCACAACTGTCTGCGGGCATTTTCAATCCCAAGCCAGTCAGCGTAGGGGATCTGTTTGTAGGGGCAATTATTCCCGGCTTACTGCTGGTGGCCGCCTATATCATTTATCTATTATTTATCGCCCGTCGCCCCAAACCCACAGAGAGCAGCGAGCCTCCAGAAGTGGATAAGGCCCAGCTGCTTCGCAGTCTTTTGCCCCCGATTGCCTTAATGCTGATTGTGCTCGGATCAATCATCGTTGGCGCTGCCACCCCTACAGAAGCGGCCGCCGTCGGCGCACTGGGGGCGGCGTTACTGGCATCCAGTCGCGGAGCACTAAGCTTTAAGCGCGCCGGGGAAATCGGCCGCAGTACACTTCAGGTCTCGGCAATGGTTTTCGCCATATTGATTGGCGCTTCATTATTTTCTCTGGTATTTCGCGGTTACAACGGTGAAGAATTGGTGACAGGATTTTTCCACAGCTTGCCCGGAGGGGTAATCGGCGCGACCCTGTTGGTGATGCTGGTAATCTTCCTGCTGGGCTTTATCCTCGACTTTATCGAGATCACCTTTGTAGTGGTACCAATTGTGGGGCCGGTACTGCTGGCAATGGGCGTCGATCCAGTGTGGCTCGGCATTATGATTGCCATCAATTTGCAAACCTCTTTCCTAACGCCTCCTTTTGGGTTTGCCCTCTTTTACCTGCGCGGGGTGGCCCCCAGTTCTGTGGCCACATCGGCCATCTATCGCGGGGTAGCACCTTTTATTGCCATTCAACTTTTACTGCTCTGCCTGCTGGCGATTTGGCCGGCCCTGGCCACTTGGTTGCCGGGGGTGGTTCAGCAATAGTGATCTGCGACACGTGGGAGCCGTCCATAGACTGAGAGGCGGCACCAACGGCCAAAAACGCGTCTGCGGTCGACTAAAGGCCGAAATTTATTCTGGTCAATTACTGGCCAAATTGTGCTAGAATGCGCCACCATTCCAGTAGTGGAAACCAATAACTCTAACAATCTGTGAGTACCCGATGTCCGCACTGTCAGCTCTCGATGAAGATCCGCAACCCACAGGCACGCTAACCCTGCAAACCCTGGCTATGCCCCGCGATACCAATCCGCAGGGGGATGTTTTTGCCGGTTGGCTGATGTCGCAGATGGACCTCGCTGGCGCCATTCTCGCGCAAACCATGGCGCGCGGCCGTGTCACAACTGTTGCGGTGGGCAGCATGGTTTTCCTGCGCCCGGTTCCGGTTGGCTCAACAGTCAGCTGCTATGCGGAAGCCATTGAAGAAGGGCGCTCCTCAATTCGTACCATGGTTGAGGTTTGGCTGACACGGGTGGATTCCGGTGAGCAGGTCAAGGTTACCGAGGGTGAGTTTGTATTTGTCGCGATCGACGATGCCGGCCGCACCAGGCCGCTGCCCTGATTGTAGATTTCGAGTTCGCCGGCTGTAGAGCAACACAGCCGGCAATATCATCGGCCCAGTAGTTGGGCGCTAATCTTCCTTTAACTCTCTCGCCTGGTAGTAAGCCTCTTCACTGATCTCGTGGTAGGGCTTCACATCCCGTTCAAATTCCTTAAAGGCTTTGTAAACACGGGCAAACTCCGGGTCCCGCTGCGCCGTCTCCTGCATAATTTCGTTGTTGATCTTCTTCAGGTGAGACAGAACATCCTCCGGCAAGCGCTCCACTTTTACCCCGTGCTCTTCTACCAGCTCCTTGAGGGCCCGGTTATTGCGTGCCGTGTATTCGTCCAGCATATCCTGGTTAGCTTCACGGGCGGCGACTCGCACTATTTCCTGCAAATCAGCAGGCAGTTTTTCGAACGCCTTTTTATTAACGATAAATTCCAGGATAGAGCCCGGCTCATGCCACCCGGGGTAGTAGTAATACTCAGCGACCTGGTGGAAACCAAAAGCGAGATCGTTGTAGGGCCCCACCCATTCGGTAGCATCGATCACTCCAGTCTGGAGGGCGGTGTAGAGTTCTCCACCGGGAATGGTCACCGCAGTGCCGCCTGCGCGGTTTAAAACCTCACCACCCAGGCCGGGAATACGCATCTTTAGGCCCTTTAAATCCTTCACCGACTCAATCGGTTTGTTAAACCAGCCCGCCATCTGCACGCCGGTGGAGCCCCCCGCAAGTGGAATCAGGTTAAAGGGCTCGTAGATCTCTTCCCAGAGTTCGAGACCACCGCCGTGATGCAACCAGCCATTCATTTCCTGGGCATTCAAGCCAAAAGGCACCGCAGTAAAAAACTGGGCTGCAGGCACCTTGCCTTTCCAGTAATAGGCAGCACCGTGTCCCATCTGCGCGGCGCCTTCCGATACAGCACCAAATACGCCCAGGGCAGGTACCAATTCACCGGCACCGTACACTTTGAACCTGAGACGCCCGGCTGACATCGCCTCGACTTTCTTGGCAAAACGCTCCGGCGCACTGCCGAGGCCAGGGAAATTCTTGGGCCAGGTAGTAACTAATTTCCACTCGAACAGCTCTTTATTGCCCTCTGCGGAAAAGTGCTGGGCAGGGCCCATTTCTGCACGGGAAGCTACCAGGGCGGCGAAGGTTATGGCGAGCAGGGCTAAGAGCCCGAGAATGATAGCCGGGTACCAATTGAGTTTTTTCATTGCTACTAATTTATCGTTATTTTTGTATTGTACAAATTATCGGCAGACGCTTTGGTCGCCAACTTAGGTCTTCAGGGGAAGTCCTCTGTGATCTGACCCTGGTATTTTGGATGGATTCCCGCTATAGCTGGAATCCATTCACCACTATCTAACTTTCAATTCTGCATGCCTCTCAGTACCGACATGCTCCGGCACTCAGTATTTAATGCTTAGTGCCAGCTCAAGCCATCACTTAAAGCGGCTGCAACTTGGCCATCGAAAGTATCAGCCTCTTGTCGCCAACATCGTCAAAATTAACCAGCACCCGCATTCGAGGACCCGTTCCCTCAAACTCAATGACAGTTCCTTCACCAAACTTGGCGTGGTCCACTCGCCCGCCCAGGACCAGCGGGGGCAAATCATCAAAGTCTGGCGCCGGGTCGGAAAACTGGCCTACCTTGCCGTAGTCCGCCTGATAGAGAGGACGGGAAATTTCGGTCTTCAGGCGCACTTCTTGCACCAAATTAGGTGGAATTTCGCCGATAAAGCGGGAAGGGCTGTTATAGGTTTCGCTGCCAAACAGACGCCGGTTTTCCGCGTAGGTAATGTATAGCTTGCGCATGGCGCGGGTGATACCCACGTAGCAGAGGCGTCTCTCCTCCTCCATGCGGCCGGGCTCCTGCGCCGACATCTTGTGGGGGAACAGGTTTTCCTCCACACCCGCCATAAATACCAGGGGAAACTCCAAGCCTTTGGCGGAGTGCAGGGTCATCAGCTGGACGGCATCCTCAAACTCATCCGCCTGACCTTCACCCGCATCAAGGGCAGCGCTGTCGAGAAACTGGTTAAGAAGCGGGATTTCCTCCTCTTCTTCCTCTCCCTCGGGCAGGCCTGCACCGGTAAAGCCGCGACAGGCAGTGACCAGTTCCTGCAAGTTCTCCACCCGTGTTTGGCCTTTCTCGCCTTTCTCTTTGCCGTGAAACTCCAACAAATCGCTGTTTTCGATCACATCCTCAGCAATAGCATCCAACTCTTTATCTTCTGCATTCGCTGCCAGCTGGTTAATCAGGTCCAGGAAACTCTGCAGGGCATTGCCGGCGCGAGCAGCCAATACCCGTTGCTGCAACATCAGCTTGGCCGCCTGCCACAGGGAGCAACCCTGCTCCCGGGCATAAGAGCGCACCATCTCTACAGTGCGCGCACCGATGCCACGGGTGGGTGTATTCACCACCCGTTCAAACGCAGTGTCATCATCGCGGTTGGTAATCAGGCGTAAATAAGACAGGGCATTCTTGATTTCCAGGCGCTCGTAGAAGCGCTGGCCGCCATAGATACGGTAGGGAACCTGCTCGCGCAAAAGCCCCTCTTCAAGTACCCGGGATTGGGCATTGGAGCGGTAGAGGATGGCGATGCTGTCGCGGCGATTGCCGTCGCGCACCCAGTCATTGATACGTTCGACAATAAAGCGCGATTCATCCTGTTCGTTGTAGGCCGCGTAGACGGCGATGGGCTCACCCTCTTCACCCTTGGTCCACAACTCCTTACCCAAGCGACCACTGTTATTAGCGATCACCGCATTAGCCGCGTTCAGAATGGTGGAGGTGGATCTGTAGTTCTGCTCCAGTCGCACCGTCTGCACTTCTCGTAAGTCTGTGGAAAAGTGCTGGATATTCTCGATCTTAGCACCGCGCCAACCGTAGATAGACTGGTCATCGTCACCCACGGCGGTGATATGGCACTGCTCACCGGCAAGTAAGCGCAACCAGGCATATTGAATCGTGTTGGTGTCCTGGAACTCATCCACCAGGATATGGGGGAAGCGCCGGCGGTAGTGGGCCAGAATAGCATCGTTATTCAGCCAGAGCTCGTGGGCGCGCAACAGCAGCTCGCCGAAATCCACCAATCCACCGCGCTGACAGGCCTCTTCATAGGCGAAGTAGATTCGCACCATGGTCTGCAACCAGGGATCGGCGCCGGCATTGATATATTGCGGGCGCAGGCCTTCATCTTTCTGCGCGCCAATCCACCACTGGGTTTCACGCGGTGACCACTTTTTATCATCCAGACCCAGATCTGCCTGTACCCGCTTGATTAGGCGAAGCTGGTCGTCGGAATCCAGGATCTGGAAGTTCTGCGGCAACTTGGCTTCTTGCCAGTGAGCCTTGAGCAGGCGGTGAGCCAGGCCGTGGAAGGTGCCCACCCACATGCCAAAAGTGTTCACCCCCAGCAGCTCTTCGATACGGGCGCGCATCTCGCGGGCCGCCTTGTTGGTAAAGGTTACCGCCATAATGGAGTAGGGCGAGGCGCCCTCCACCTGCATCAGCCAGGCGATGCGGTGTACCAACACCCGAGTCTTGCCCGAGCCGGCACCGGCCAGAACCAATTGATTGCCGGGCGCGGCAGCTACTGCTTCGCGCTGGGCGTCGTTGAGGGGGTCTAAAATCTGAGATACGTCCATGGGCGAAGATTGTACCAGAGCTGATGCACAAGACCTGTGTAAATAAACAGGATTTTGTCCCGCCTGACAATGTAATGTGATGTCGCTCGCCAGCAGAGGGCACAGCGGCTAAACTGCGCCATCTGGCATAGAGAAGGAAGTCCTGTGAAACCGGCGGAAGTAACGCAACGAATCAGTGAACAACTGTCATCCATGCGCAAATCAGAGCGCAAGGTGGCGGAGTATATTCTCGCCAACCCCGATGAAATCATTCATATGCGCATCGTCGACCTGGCCACTGAAGCCCAGGTTAGTGAACCGACCGTGGTGCGCTTTTGCCGCGCCGTGGGCTGCTCCGGATTCCAGGAGTTCAAGCTGAACCTGGCGCAGCAGCTGGCTTCCAGCCCCAGCTTCGGCCAGATTGCGGTTACGGAAACGGATACCATTGCCGAGTACAAGCGCAAGGTTTTCGACTCCACGGTGGATACCCTGCTGAAAGTCCGCGATAGAATTGACGACCGTGCCCTCGAGGCCGCTGTCACTGCGATGGCCGCTTCCAAGCGGGTGGAATTCTTCGGTTTTGGTGCCTCCGGTGCCGTCGCCGCCGATGCCCAGCACAAGTTCTTCCGCCTACAGTTGGCCACCGCTGCTCACTCGGACCACCACATCCAGAATATGTCGGCCATGTCCATGCAAGCGGGGGATGTAGTAGTAGCTATCTCCCAGAGCGGTCGCACCAAGGCGTTACTTCGCTCCATGAGCATGGCAAAAGAGCAGGGCGCTCTGGTGGTTGGTTTGGCACCCAGCGGCTCGCCGGTAGCACAGCAAGCCAGCATCCCACTGGAAGTGGATGTGGAAGAGGATATTGAGATCTATACGCCGCTGTCCTCGCGCATCGCCCACCTGGTGGTAATCGATGTTCTCGCTATCGGCGTAGCCCAGCGCAAAGGTCCTCAGCTACAGGAGCACCTGTTGAAACTGAAACAGGGACTGTACACATTGCGGGAAGACAAGCACTAAACTCCCTGATATCCAAAGCGGGCAAGGGACAATGTGCCCGCCCGTTTCTACCAAAGCCATTTCCCGCCAATTGGGCTTTGCCGGGAAGATCCTTCCAGGCTGTACCTGAGCAACATAATGACACCCATCGCTTCTAACCCAGACGAGAAAGCCCCGCGCTGGCTAGTGGTGTGGCTGGCCGCACTCGTTTCTCTGACACCTTTTTCCATCGACAGCTACCTGCCGGCCATTCCGGCGATGGCGGCGGCCCTGGATACAGAAGTCGAGCGGATGCAGTACTCCGTGTCCAGTTTTCTGCTGGGCTTTGCCCTCGGACAACTATTTGGCGGACCATTATCAGATCGCTGGGGACGGCGCCTTGTAGGAACCATCGGCCTCAGTATCTATATAGCCAGCTCCCTGTTAGTCCTGTTTACCGACCATGTAGACCAACTGATTATCCTGCGCTTCTGCCAGGCAGTTGGCGGCGGCTTTGCCACAGTAATATGTGCTGCAATTGTGCGCGACCTACACAGTGGCCGTGAGGCAGCAAAAATTATTTCCCTGATTAGCACCATCATGCTGATTGCACCGCTGATCGCCCCGGTGATCGGCTCTGCACTACTAGCCGTTGGCGGCTGGCAAAGTATTTTCGTCTTTTTGTTACTGTACGCTCTTGCAATGCTCGTTCTAGTACAGCTGCTGCTACCGGAGACTGTCTCCCGCTTTACCCGCGCACGCCGCCAGATGATGCCGCTGAAGTCTCTCGTGGGCAGCTACGGCCAGGTTTTGCGCAATCCCCGCGCTATTGGGTTCCTGATTGCACAGGCCTGTGTCAGCGGTTCGATGTTTATCTACATCACCACCGCGCCCTTTGTGTTTATGGATTACTTCGGTGTTAGCGCGAATCAGTTCCCACTGTTTTTTGGTATCTGCGTGCTCGGGCTAATTTGCATGGTTCAGGTGAATATCCGCTTACTGAACTTTTTTGAGCCGCGCAATATCCTGCTGGCGGGTATTGTGTTGCAGCTATTGGGTTGCGGCCTGCTGCTGCTGGGAACTATGACAGGTGTCAAAGAACTGACCCTGTGGATGATTCCCCTGGTACTGGTGATGAGCTGTATCGGTATTACCGGCCCCAATGCCGCCGCCTGTTATTTGGAGTTCTTCCCCAAAATCAGCGGTAGTGCCAACGCGCTATACGGCGCCGCTCTGTTTATTACCGGGGGGATACTGGGTGGAATGGCGAGCAGCCTGCACACCGGGACCCTGACACCTATTGCAGGGTCTATGGCGGGCTGTGCTTTTGTGGCACTACTCTCTGCACTATTTGTCGCGAAGGTTCGCCAACCGATCGAGTCCGATATCCCTGCGACCCGGCGCTTTACCCCGCGTTAATGGCAGCTCTTTACACCGGCTCTAAACTTTCCTCCTGAAGCGCCCTCTGCACTGCGGGCCTTTCTTCCATTCTCTTTTGGAATGCTTGAAGCCGGGGCCACCGGGGCATATCAAACTGCTGATGTTTCAGCCAGCGAGAGAGAACATACAGGTAGGCATCGGCAACCGTGAAACCGTCTCCCATTAAGTAGTCTTTATCAAGCTGTCCTTCGATATAGTCAAACCAGCGGATAAGCCTAACCCGGGAATCCTCCTGTTCTTCTTCTGTACCATGCCAAAACAGTGGTTTGAATAGCTTGTGGACTTCAGCACTGAGGAAGTTGAGCCATTCGAGAAGCCGGTAATGGGCTAGGGTGCCCACTGGTGGCACCAGTTGCGCGTCGGGCTTTTGCTCCGCCAAAAACTGGACGATTGCCGGACCTTCTGTCAGTACTTCTCCGCCTTCCAGTTGCAGTGCCGGCACGTACCCTTTAGGACTAATCCTTGTAAAGTCGTCGCCGTTTTCCAGCTCGTGGGTTTTTAGATTGACCTTTTGCAGGCCCAGATTGATCCCTGCTTCACAAGCGACAATATGAGGCGATAGAGAGCAAACACCCGGTGCATAAAAAAGCTTCATGGTAATCCTGTTGAGTCATTACCTATATCCAGGCAGTATAGGCCCGGCTAATTTCTCCCCACTGAAGCTCGACTGAAACTGGCTTGAATTCCTCTCTACAACTGTTGCTGAAATCTACTTACCGCGTATCCAATGGTCCAGGCTAAAGCGACCGGCACCGGCACAGGTCAGAATCAGGAAACCACCGGCAATCGTGATATTTTTCATAAAGCTGGTCATTTCTGTTGCATCACCAGGGGACAGGTGTACCAGGAAGGCCGAAGCGAGACAGAACAGGAAAAGGACAAAAGCAGAAATCCGGGTGAATATCCCCAGTAACACCGCGAGTCCTCCCACCAACTCTATAACGATGACCAGGGGCAAAATGAAGCCGGGTATCCCCATGGAAACCATAAAGGCCTCTGTCATTTCGTAGCCGCCAATTTTATTCCAGCCGGCAAATATAAAGATCAGCGACATCAGCACCCGACCGATCAGCTTTGAGGTGTCGCACAACATCGAATGCTTCACTACTACTTCCTCAATTGCGCATTTATGGGTATGGACTATCTACCAGTGTAGACACTGTCGTGAAAATTCATGAGATAGTCGGTAGCTGCCTTTACTCAAGAGGGATAAAAACCACTAGATTGGCGTGACAATCATCCTTTTTATTTTCAATAGTCAGTAGGAATCTACTAATTGGCAGTTAGAAAGTAATGAAGTAATGTTTAAAAAGCTAAAGCATTAATGAATTTTAGTGGGTAGGGGAAGTCGATCCGTTTGAGCGCAAAACTGAAAAATGCAGTTGTGTGGCGCCCTAGAGCCGCTACAATTGCGCGCCCATATAAAAGGGAGTTGGCCGCTTGTGCCTGCGCGGTCCGCCCCGGTGTAATCCTGTTGCCCTAGATCCACTCCAAGGGAAATCGAGCAGCCTCTGCACGACTACAATAACGGCACACTCACCATCATATAAATTGCCACCGGGGCGCTCCCCAAAATGGCATTAAACCATCCGAGAATATTTCAGCGCTGGAGTCCACACACGGCATGGAAGTTTATTACACCTTTTGTTTTCTTGCCGCCGTATCAGTTTTTCTGGGCTTCTTGAACCAATACGTATTGCGCGCCCAAACCACAATCGCTATTACCGCCGGTGCCCTGGCCCTATCACTATTGGTCACCGCCCTGGGCAAGTTGGGGGTGGTGGAGTTGCGCACCTGGGCAGATCAGCTTCTGCCGCTGCTCAACCTTGAGGATATTCTGCTCAAGGGAATGCTCGGGTTTCTGCTTTTTGCCGGCAGTTTGCATATCGATCTGTTGGAGCTGCGCAACCAGAAACTGGAGATCGGTCTTCTCGCCATTGTCGGTACCCTCATTTCCACCTTTGTGGTCGGGGCCCTTCTTTACTGGTTCCTGATGCTGATCAATATGCCGGTGGCTTTTGTTTACTGCCTGTTATTTGGTGCATTGATCTCTCCCACCGACCCTATCGCCGTACTGGCAATTATGAAAAACCTGAAGGCCCCGGAGCAGGTTTCCATTCAGGTGGAAGGTGAGTCCCTGTTCAACGATGGCTTCGGTATCGTGATCTTCGCGGTGATTTACGCACTCGCTTTCGAAGGCGGCCAACCTACGGTACCGGCAGTGGCTGAGCTATTCGCCATCGAGGCACTGGGGGGCATATTGCTGGGACTGATCATTGGTGGCGTTTTCCACTGGGCTATTTGTTGTACCAATGATCACAGCCTGGAATTGATGCTAACCATGGTTATTCCCACCGCCGGTTTTTCCCTGGCCAATGTACTCGGAGTCTCCGGCGCCCTGGCAATGGTGGTGAGTGGCATTATTATTGGCAACTTTACCCGCGAGCGCGGCTTTTCCCGGGTGAGCCAACACGAGTTGGATAATTTCTGGAGCATCACCGAAGATTTCCTCAACGGTTTGCTCTTCCTGCTGGTGGGCCTGTTCCTGATTACTATCGACCTGCGCCCCTCCGACTACCTGCTGATGGCAGTGGGCATTGTCATTGTTCTCACCGCCCGGGTTTTCGCTGTCGGCATCCCCTTCCTGTATTTAAAAAGTCGTCGCAAGTACCACCCCTATACCAACCGGATTTTGATCTGGGGAGGGCTGAAAGGTGGTCTGGCATTGGCGCTGGCGATGTCTATTCCCGCCGGCAGTGCCTTCGTCCAGGGACAGGACCTTCGCTACCTGTGGGTGGTCATGACCTATGGAGTGGTGCTCTTTTCTATCGTCGTACAGGGCTCTACCATAGCGCCATTGATTCGTCGCAGCCGGGAGTTTTCTGAGCCCGAACGCGACGAGCCCCAGCAACCGACAGCCAAATAGCGATAACGATTAAATGGAACACTCCGGCTTCCTTATTGAGGCAGTAATTTTCATGGCTGCTGCAGTGATTGCGGTACCCATTGCCACCCGCCTGGGCCTGGGCTCAGTCCTCGGTTACTTACTCGCCGGTGTGGCCATTGGCCCAAGTGCCCTAGGCCTGGTCGGCGATGCCAGCGATGAAATGCACGTTGCCGAGTTTGGTGTTGCACTCATGCTGTTCCTGATCGGCCTGGAACTGCAGCCGAGGAAGTTGTGGAAAATGCGCGGTGCTATCCTAGGCACCGGTAGTGCCCAACTACTGTTTTCCGCTGCGGCCATCGCTGGGTTGGTTCTCGCCTTTTCCGAGATGGATTGGCGCTCTTCGGTGGCTATCGGGCTGATCCTGGCACTATCCTCAACTGCGATCGTATTGCAATCCCTCAGTGAAAAGGGCCTGTTGAAAAGCCAGGGCGGGCGCGCTGCATTTGCGGTACTTTTGTTCCAGGATATCGCTGTTATTCCCATCCTCGCGCTATTGCCACTGCTGGCAGGTACCGCTGCCAGCCCCCATGAAAGTGGCTTGAGTGGTTGGTATTACGCATCGGCGGTTATCGGCACCATGCTGGCTTTTATTTTCGCCGGACGTTACCTGCTCGGTCCCTTGCTGCGTCTAATGGCAGGCAGCCAAGTTCGCGAACTGTTTACCGTAAGCGCGCTACTGATCGTATTTGCCGCAGCTGCGGTAATGACCTGGCTGGACCTATCGCCGGCACTGGGTACTTTCCTCGCCGGGGTACTGCTGGCCGAGAGCGAGTTCCGCCATGAGCTGGAAGCGGATATACAGCCTTTTAAGGGCCTGCTGTTGGGTCTCTTCTTTATCGCCGTGGGTGCCAGCCTGAATTTCTCCCTGATCGCGGACAACCCGCTGGTGCTAATCGGATTAGCATTGGCGTTGGTGCTGGTAAAATTTACCGTGCTGTTTGCCCTGGCGCGCACCTTGCGAATGTCAAAGGGCGAGGATTGGTTGTTCGCTCTGTCATTGGCGCAAGCCGGTGAATTCGGTTTTGTATTGGTAGCGTTCTCTACCCAGCTTCAGGTCCTGAGTGCGGACATCGGCAATCTGTTAGTAGCTCAAATTGCTCTGACCATGGCCCTGACACCAGTGCTGCTGCTGATCTACGAACAGTTTATCCAGCCGCGGTTTGTCACCGGCCCAGAGGTTCCCGCCAACATAGATACATCACCGCCTGTGGATTCCGGCTCACCGGTAATCATTATTGGCTACGGGCGCTTCGGGCAGATCGCCGGGCGACTTCTAAATGCCTGCGGTTTCAATACCACTTTACTCGAACGCAATGCAGAACAACTGGATCTGGTGCGCCGCTATGGTATCAAGGCTTACTACGGGGATGCCTCGCGAGAGGATCTGCTGCGCGCCGCCGGAGCCCAAAATGCAAAGCTGGTTATCCTGACCTTGAGCGACCAGGCCGCCTGTTTGGAAATTGTGGCCCAGCTGCAAAAACACTTCCCCAATGTGACCATCCTCGCCCGGGCCCGCAACCGTATGCACCAATATGCTTTGATGGAAGCCGGGGTCCGCTATATCTTCCGCGAGACTGTGGACTCGGCCCTGACCATCGGCGAAAAGGCGCTGGAACTATTGGGACTCAGTCCCATACAGGCGCGCCGCGCCGCCTTGAAATTCAAGCAGCACGACCAACGTATGCTGGAGGCACTTTTCCCCTACTGGCGCGATGAGTCCCAGCATATTGCGCAAAGCCGAATCTATCGCGAGCAGCTTTTACAGGCGTTACAACAAGACCGCCGCGATAAGGACCTGCATCTGGATCACTACTGGGAAGAAGCCAAGCCCGAGATGGAAAAACAGTAAGCCGGTTATTGGTCCCAGGGGCTGTCATTAAGCACGACAATGGCAGCCCTGCCCGGACTCAGACTCTCGCTGATATGCCCCTCTCCGTGTAAATCATTGGCTAATAAGATATCTCCGGGAGCAAAGGTATATTGTTCACCGGAGCTGGTTGTGAGCTTCACCCTGCCTTCAAGATAAAGAATAAACTGCGCCTGCGGGGCACAGTGCCAATCAAAACGCTGTCCCTCACTAAACTCCCGGAACTGCACCTGCTTGGCGGGATAGGGGATTGAGTAATTACCCAGGGGCTCGCGCTGGGGACTGTCTATTTTTCTTTTCTGAAAAAGGGAAACCCCATTAACTGAACACAGCTCTACAAACTCCATATCAAGTTTTCACCAATTTAAGCGTGTCTATTACAAGAGAAAATTTATTCTTTGTTAATTAAGCTCGCCTCTACCAGATCAACCTCCAAAACCAATTTGCGGTGGAGTTCATCATCAATCTTCCTGGAGACACGCAATTCCAACAGTTGTTCGCGCTCAGCAGAAAGTGCGGCAAGGTGATAATGACGCTCAACCCTGGAACGCATCCAGATAATATCCTCGCTTTCATCTTCTCCTAGGGTTATGCGCCGCCGATAAATAGCTAAAAGGTGATCCACCGCCTCAAAAGCGAGATCGCGATCTTTTTCACCTCGATCAATATCATGACGCATATTCATCAGCTGATTCACTGCCGCTGTGGCAGCAGATATTCGCGCACCTTTTTCATCACCGATAGCGGCAAAATTGGGGGCTTCGGGTAAACGGCGCAGTAGAACAGGCAATAAAAAACTTGCCAGCAATAAGGAGAGTAAGATAACGCCCATTGCAATAATCAGGGCTAAATCACGACCGGGCAACGGCTTTCCATCTGTCATAGCGAGGGGAAGGGAAAAGGCTCCCGCCAATGTAATCGCCCCTCTTACCCCGGCGATGGTCAACACGCTAACCAATAAAAAATGGGTACCAAAAGATTCTACTTTCTGCCCAAAACGTGAGAGATATAGGGAGACCCATACCCACACAAATCTCAGGAGAAGTAGTACAACAAATATTGCCAGGACATAAAAAATAATTGTTAAGTCACCAGTGTGGCGCGCGCCGGAGAAATCCGCTCCGGTAATTCGAACCAATTGCTCTCCCAACAAAACAAAAATAATACCGTCAAGAACTGCTTGTACTGTTTTCCATACTGCACGGCGGTCCATCCGTGTAGTCGACATTTCCGCGCCGTGTAAGGTGGTATAGTGAGTCGCAATTCCAGCACTGGCAGCCGCCAAAATACCCGATACCTGTAAAGTATGGGCGGCGATATATGCCGCAAAGGGCACTAATAAGCTCACTAGAACTTGTACAGTAGTGTCCTCACCGCCAATTCTGACCAGCAGACGCAAAATATATCCACAGGCAAATGCCGCTCCAGCACCAATAACCACACCGCCGATAGCGACCCAGAAAAAACCAGCCAGTGCGTGGGGAAATGAAAAGGTCCCCGTGAGGGCAGCAATCACTGCAAAACGGAAAATATCCAATCCCGAGGCATCATTAAACAGGGACTCTCCGGCGAGGATATGCTCCAGCCGTGGTGGCATAGAAGTTCCACCGTGGACCACCGATACCGCCACGGGATCGGTCGGTGCCAAAATTGCCGCTACTGCAAAAGCCACCGCCAGTGGCATGACAGGCACCAACCAGGAAATAAAATATCCCATACCCACAACGGTAAAAAGCACCAAGCCAATAGCCAAGGTAACAATGGCACCGATATCACGAAACAGGGCGCCTTTCGGTATTCGCCAACCGGCAATAAACAATAAGGGCGGAACAAACAGCAGGAAAAAAATTTCTGGCTCGAGGGGTATTTCTATTCCCAAAAAGCTACCCAGTATTGCTCCCGCAGCAATTTGCAATAGAGGCAGTGGAATAGGTAAAGGCAACAGGCGCGCAATAACCAGGGTAATGGCCACAACTAACAACAGCACCAGCGCAATAACCAGATAGTGCATTACTCGCTACAGTTCCCTGTGACGCCTTATTGAAATAGATCTCTATCGAGCAACTATTGCTGCTCACTCAATATCAGGAAGTTTATGCTAGAATAGAAAACAGGGAATAAATTCTGAGAAAAAGTGCCGGCGCTTTGCAGCGCTCCAAAAAATTACTCTGCAAATTTGGCAGAGTTTTTGGAGTTTCTTTACTCAAACATATCCGGCTGTTCTTTTGCAATTACATTGTAAAGAGGCTGAAAGCTAAATAATCCCGCCAGTTCAGTTCCCACAACCGCCCGGGTTCGTATTGCCACCTCTGGATCGATCAAAATAGGCTGCCCAGCTGCTTCCGCCAGTAACTGAGCCTGGCAGCTTTTTTCCATAGTGATATACCACCAGGCAGCTTCATCAACGGATTTACCCACCGTCAGTAAGCCGTGATTCTGCAATATCAGTGCTTTGTGGTTACCCAAGGCTTTAGCAAGGGCCGCACCTTCTCCCATTTCCAATACCACGCCGGAAAAAGTATCCAACAAACCGTGGTCCTGATAAAAGGCACAAGCATCCTGGGTAATGGGATCCAGAAGGCGCCCGAGAGTAGACCAACTTTTCCCATAAAGGGAATGAGCGTGCGCAGCGGCTACCACATCCGGGCGGGTTTTATGGATGTGAGAATGAATAGTAAAGGCTGCGCCATTAAGGTAACCATCCCCCTCAACCACCTCTCCTTGATGATTGACCAGCAACAGTTGTGACATCGTCATCTGTTTAAAGGAAACCCCCATGGGGTTGACCCAAAAATGATCGTCATATTCTGGGTCACGGACAGTGATATGACCGGCTACGCCTTCATCAAAACCAAATTTTCCAAACAGCCGAAAAGCCGCCGTCAGCTTCCTCTTACGCTCTTCACGAACTTGTTCTGGCGGCTGGGTTGGCTCGCCAAGCAACATATTGATGTCGCCATTCATAACAGCAGCATCAATACCGGTTTTTGTTTTATTTTTTTCTGTTGTAGCCACCTAGCGGCCCTCTCATCTTTGGAAAATGCCGAGGCATGGTTATAGCATGACTTTTATTTTCTATGCGAGGATTAATAACTTAATAAAATGGTGACTGCTTAATGCGGAAAAATATAAAAGTGACTTTGATGTCTTTTCTATCAGTTTATTTTCGCGCGGTAGAAATATAAGCAAAAATTTACTGCCAAATAATGAAAATTTAGTATCTTGCACTTAGTTTCTTTTACTGAATAATTAGGACTGTTTACTCAAAGTAAATTCCCACCCAGATGTCATAGATATGACTCTGAGTAGGAGAGAGTTTACTCTATCAAAAACCTTCCAGGACTATCTTTCCTTTTGCAGCCTGGGATTCGATAAGCTGATGTGCTTTTAAAAGGTTATTTGCATTTATTTTCCCAAAATTCTGCCCCATAGTGGTTTTAATTAATCCCTGGTCAATTAATTCCGCAAGTTCATTCAACAGAACATGCTGGGCAACCATATCCTCGGTAGAAAACAGCGCGCGAGTAAACATAAACTCCCAGTGCAGGGACAGACTCTTCTGCTTCAGTGCCACAACATCCAAGGAGGTGGGGTCGTCAATCAAACCAAACTTGCCTTGAGGTCTGATACTTTTGATAATTTCCGCCAAGTGCTCTTCGGTATTAGTGAGGCTAACAACATAGTCGACGCCATCGATACCCTCGCGACTTAACTGTTCACTAAGAGACTGCCGATGATTGATCACATGGTGGCTTCCAAGCTCTTCAAGCCAGCTTTTGGTTTCGGGGCGGGAGGCAGTGCCTATCACAGTCAAATTGGTCAGACGACGGGCCAACTGGACCATGATCGAACCCACGCCACCAGCGGCACCAATGATCAGCAGTGACTTGTTGTTTGCCCCTTTACCCACCGCAACTTGCAGGCGGTCAAATAGCATTTCCCAAGCGGTAATCGCAGTGAGAGGCAGCGCCGCCGCCTCGGCACAGCCAACCGTCTTGGGGGCAGTACCAACGATTCTCTCATCCACCAGCTGGTACTGGGCATTGCTGCCCGAACGGGAGATATCGCCCGCATACCAAACCCGATCGCCAACCTTAAAGAGTCCCGCTTCCGGGCCTACCGCCTTCACTATGCCCACAGCATCCCAGCCAAGTACCTTCCACTGACCGGTGTCCGGGCTAGCCCGCTGCCTCACTTTAGTATCTACCGGGTTAACCGAAACGGCCTGTACTTCTACCAGCAGATCCCGGCCGGAGACTTGCGGTATGGGGAGGGTTATATCCTGTAGCGCTTCTTTATCACTGCTTGGCAGAGACTGTTGATAACCGACGGCCTTCATCATCAATTTTATCCTTTTCCAATGGGGTAACGGGTGTGAAGGTATCTTAAAAAGGAATATCCACAGGAAAAACTGCCTTCTCGCAGAAGCTGTTTCAATTATTTTTTTAAATTCCAGTAACTATGGATAACTCTATCCACAGTTATCCACAAAGCTGAACTAGGGCACGGGGAAATGGCTATCTGTGGAAAACTTGAGAAGAAATTTACTCACCAAGGCATTAAATCTTTGCGCTGCTTCCAGAAACAGGAAATGGCTTCCTCCTTCCGCCACATCAAAGATCTCAAGCCTGGAACCCGCAACTTGCTGGTGAATCCACTGCTGGCACTCTATCGGGTGTGGACTGGCACGACCGAAAGCCACTAGCGTCGGCTTATCAATCCTGGGGATAAAATCCCGCCAGTCCTTTGTTATGTTATCCACAAAAAGCTTTGCAGCCCAGCGACGGGGACACTGCAGGTTAACCGCAACCAGCTCATCCCGTTGGGTTTTCCCCATTAAAGGCGTGACCATAGACATAAGAATTTGGCGGGTGGCCTCAGCACCTTTTTTTCCAACCAAGTTATCCACAAACTGGAAGAGGCTCTCCGGGGTCAGTATGCCTCCAGCGGCCAATCGCTCCGCTTCACTCCAGGCGGGATCTGCCAGTAGACAGGGGGGTTCATCAATTAGCACTAGTGCACTGACCCTATCCCCACCAAACATTTCCAGGTAGCTCCATATCACCGAGCAGCCGGCGGAGTGGCCGAGTAAATGAAGGGGTTCCTGTTGCAGACTTGAGATCAGCTCTTGCAAGTCCTTGGCGAGGCGGGAAATTCGATAGCCATGATTGGGCTTGTCAGACTGACCATGACCACGCATATCCAGCGCGATCACACGAAACTGATCGCTGAGCCCAGTGAGCTGATGTTTATACAACACCGCCCCCTGGGACCAGCCGTGTAGCATCAATAATATGGGGCCGCTGCCGGCCTCTAGATAGCGCAGGGTGACGCTATCAGAGGTAGTAAATTCACACAGCTTTACTCGCTTGTGCATAAACCTTTTGCGGCAGGTGAACAGTTATTCAACCGTGACTGATTTAGCCAGGTTTCTGGGTTGATCCACATCAGTACCTTTCAGCAACGCCACATGGTAACTCAATAGCTGCAGCGGCACGGTGTAGAGAATCGGCGCCAGACTCTCTGGGGAATCTGGAACTTCCACCACGGTAATACCTTCTTCACTGGTAAATCCGGCCTTGGGGCTGGCGAAAACAAACAGTTGCCCACCCCGTGCACGCACTTCCTGCAAATTGGATTTGAGTTTTTCCAGCAGCTCATCATTGGGGGCAACGACAACCACGGGCATATCGCCGTCCACCAGTGCCAGGGGGCCATGCTTCAATTCGCCGGCGGGATAGGCCTCCGCGTGGATATAGGAAATTTCCTTCAGCTTTAGAGCGCCCTCCAGAGCAATGGGGAATTCGACACCACGCCCCAAGAAAAGCGCGTGGTTCTTCTCTGCAAAGGCCTTGCTGGTGTTTTTAACCACCTTATCCAGACCGGTAAAACTCTCCATTAGCTCAGGTAACTGGTGCAAGGCGCTGACCAGCTCAGCTTCACGCTCCGCCGACAGGCCGTTGACCTTGGAGAGGGCGATACAGAACAGTTGTAATGCTACCAATTGGGTCGTAAAGGCCTTGGTCGAGGCCACACCAATCTCAGGGCCCGCCTCAGTCATTAGCGATAGCTCAGACTCTCGCACCAATGAGCTGTTGGGCACATTGCAGATGGTCATGGAGGCCAGGTAGCCCAGGTCCTTGCCCTGGCGCAGGGCGGCGAGGGTATCAGCCGTTTCCCCGGATTGGGAAATACTCACAAACAGGGTTCCCGGGCGCACCACTTTCTTGCGGTAGCGCAGTTCACTGGCCACTTCCACCGAGCAGGGAATACCGGCCCAGTCCTCCAGCCAATAGCGGGCTACCATTCCCGCATGGTAACTGGTGCCACAGGCTACTATCTGTACCTGCTGCACCTTGGGCAAAATCTCCTGGGCGCGGGCACCAAGGGCCTGGGCCAACACTGAGCGCTCACCGATACGGCCCGCCAGAGTGGCTGCGACCACCTGGGGCTGCTCGAAAATCTCTTTCTGCATAAAGTGGCGGTAGCGCCCTTTATCGGTAGCTTCATGACCGCCGGTCAACTTGTGCACCGGGCGACTGACTTCCTCTCCCAACTTGTCTCGAACTGCGATGCCACCGCGACGCACTTCCGCCACATCGCCCTCTTCGAGGAATATAAAGCGATCAGTCACCTGGCGCAGGGCCATAGGATCAGAGGCAATAAAGTTCTCTTCAATACCCACTCCAAGGACCAGCGGACTACCAGAGCGGGCACAGGCCAAAACTTCCGGCTCTTCATGACTAACCACCGCGAGGGCGTAGGCACCTTCCAGTATATGCGTGGCTTCAGTCACAGAGTCGACCAGGCTGCGGCCCTCAGAACTTAATGAGTGAATAAGGTGAACCACAACTTCAGTATCGGTTTCAGACTCAAACTCATAACCTTTTCCCTGAAGCTCTGAACGCAATTCCTGATGGTTTTCGATAATGCCGTTGTGAACCAGAGCGATATGGCCTGACAGATGGGGATGGGCATTTTCATCGGAGGGAACACCGTGAGTAGCCCAACGGGTATGGGCAATGCCAATATGGCCCTCGGCGCTTTCCTCACTTAATTTGGCTTCCAAATCTGCGACCTTGCCCAGGCTTTTGCGCAATTGCAGCTGGCCATCTCCACTGCTTAAGCAGACTCCGGCTGAGTCGTAACCGCGATACTCCAAACGGCGCAGCCCTTCCAGAAGAATCCCCGTCACATTGCGCTGTGCCAGCGCACCTACGATTCCGCACATAATTATTTCCTCATTAACCCGGGAGTCTCGCCGCCCATTAACATTTCAGGCTGAGCGCCTCTGCTCCTGTCTTCAGCGGCACAAATGAGCTGGATACCCAGCTGCTCCAGTTTTTGGCCCACGGCGTCCGCCAGGCCATCATCAGTTACCAAGATATCGACCTGCTCCCAGGACAATTCCAGATTGGGAATCCGCTTCCCCACTTTACTGGACTCCGCCAGTACAACCACTTCCCGCGCAACTTCCGCCATTACGCGGGAGAGGCCAATTTGTTCATTAAATGTACAGGTGCCGCGTTGCAAATCGATTCCATCGGCACCAATAAAAGCGCGATCGAAGTCGTATCCTCTCAGTACCTGTTCTGCAACCTGCCCCTGGAAGGCCTCAAAGTGTGGGTCCCAGGTGCCTCCGGTCATCAACAGCGTCGGTTCGTTTTCAAGTTCGCGCAGTGCATTGGCCACATGCAGCGAGTTAGTCATCACCACTAGGCCGCGCTTGCTTTCAAGCTCAGGAATCATTGCCGCCGTGGTGCGACCGTAATCGATCACAATTCGGTGGTGATCCGGTATCAGCTCAGCAGCGGCTCGACCAATGGCCCGCTTACTCCCAGAGGGCCCTTCTTCATTGACCAACTCCCTCGGCACCGGGATAGCACCACCGTGGCGGCGCAGCAACAAGCCGTGATTTTCCATTGCCGTCAGATCCTTTCGAATCGTAACTTCCGAAGTTCCGAACTGCCGCGCCAATTGCTCGACACTGGTCTCTCCTACTTCATTTAGCAAGTGGAGAATACCGTGGCGGCGCTGTTGGGTGTTGCGTTTGGACATAGGCAGATAAGTTTCATTTCGAAACTTAAAGATAGCAAAACGAAACTAAAGTTCCCACAACTTTTATCAATAACCATTACTCAACTGATTAAATACCGGTATAGGACTCACTCAGGCTGTTAGAGGGACAAAGTTTCCAACATTGTCTGAAGAAAGCGCGCCAACTCTCCACCGGTAACGGCCCGGTGATCGGCACTGATAGAGAGAGGGAGTAAGGGGCGAAGTGCCGGCCATCGATTGACCACCACAACTCCCTGGCACACCCTCCCGGCACCGACAATGGCAACAGTGGGCGGCATGACTACTGGGGTGGCATAGCGACCGGCTATGGAGCCGAAGTTGGAGAGAAGTATGCTTGCCCCCTGAAGGTCTCGCTGGGCGATTCCGGTCTCGCGGGCCTGGTGCTTAAAGTCCGCCACCTGCTGGAGCAGATCTTCATCAGTACGCTGGGCGACATCCCTGAGTACCGGCACATAGAGTCCTCGTGGAGAATCCACTGCTAAGCCAATATTGATACTGCCCTGCGGCGCCAGCTTCTCATCCTGATACAGGGCATTGAGGGTAGGTTCCGCCTCACAAGCTTCCTGTACTGCACGAATCAATCTCAGCAGCGCCGGAGCACTACCCCACCAGTTGGAAATATCCGCATCGTCACACAGCGTTATCTGCTTTACCTCATCTCGCGCTCGGCTCATGGACAAACCCATTGCGCGACGTGCAGGCGTCATGACTTCGGACTCAGAATCGAATTGGGGTGCAACGGCTGTAGTTTGTACGGCAGAAGCGCGGGCAGGTGATGGATGCTGCCCCTTCGCCACAGTTTTGGGCTTTGTTCCCGGCCCCACCGCAGTAAGTACCTGGGCTTCCGTTACCAGTGCACCCGCTGGTGATATTGACTGTAAATCTACCCCCAAACGCCTGGCCAGGGCCCGTACTCTCGGGGTGGCCAGGCGCTTTAAGCCCACCTCCGGCCCCCGCTCAGCCCCCAATACACCTTGCCCTTGCTCTATTTTTCCCACCACCGTACCGCTGTCGGCCCGAGGACTAGTCTCTTGTTCCGATTCTTCAGCTTGAGTGGGCGGGCTTTCATCTGCGACTTCTCCCTCGGCCATAAATCCCACCAGGGGATCGCCAACATTCACGGTCTCATCCACTGCCGCAAATAGCTTCTCAATAGTGCCGCCCCAAGGAGCCGGCACTTCCACCAAGGCCTTAGCGGTTTCCACTGTCACCAGAGTTTCATGGGCAGCTATGGTATCTCCCTCTCTGACATGCCACTCCCGCACTACCGCATCGGGCAGACCTTCACCGAGATCCGGAAGGGTAAAAGTCTTCATTGTGGCCCTCCGTTGGCGTAGTCCAGCACTTCCTGTACGGCCGACAAAATACGCGGCACTCCGGGTAGATACTCATCCTCCAGTTGATAGTAGGGCATCACTGTATCGAAACCGGTCACCCTCTGTACCGGTGCCTTTAAAAGATCGAAGGCATACTCATTAATCTGTGCGATCACCTCGGCACCCAGGCCACAGAACCTGGCCGCCTCGTGCACAACGACACAGCGCCCGGTTTTCTCCAGGGAGTCTATTACCGTGTGGATATCCAGGGGTTTCAGGGTGGCCGGGTCGATAACCTCAGCCTCTACCCCTTCCTCTGCGAGCTGCTCTGCGGCTTGCAGGGTCTCTTTGAGGGAAGCGCCCCAAGCGATAAGCGTTATATCGCGGCCCTCCCGCAACACAAAGGCGCGATCCAGTGGCAGAGCCTCGCCAGTGTCGGGCACTTCCTGGCGAACGGCTCGGTAAATACGTTTGGGCTCCAGGAAAATGACCGGGTCCGGGTCTCTAATTGCCGCCAATAGTAAACCGTAAGCCCGTGCAGGAGAGGAGGGCACCACAAGGCGCAGACCTGGAATATGGGCGAACAGGGCCTCGGTGCTCTCGGAGTGATGCTCCGGTGCATGGATTCCACCTCCATAGGGGGCCCGATAGACAATCGGACAGGAGAGGCGGCCGCGAGTGCGATTGCGATAGCGCGAGGCGTGGCTGAGGATCTGATCGAGACCGGGATAGATAAAACCCATAAACTGGAATTCAGCCACCGGTCGCAGGCCCTGCACCGCCATACCGACAGCCATTCCGGCAATCATGGTCTCGGCCAGGGGGGTATCCATCACCCGGTCCCGGCCAAACCTGGCCTGTAACCCCTCGGTTGAGCGAAATACGCCACCGTTCAGACCAACATCTTCACCAAATAGAACCACCATCGGGTCTGCTTGCATCTCGTAAGCCAGAGCCTGGGTGACAGCCTCGACCAAAGTTATCTCAGCCATTAGCTATCTCCCTGCAACTGTTGATACTGCTCCAGAAAAGGCTCCGGCAACTTTGCATAGAGGTGGTCGAATATTGCTGTGGCGGCATCTCTGGGGGTTTCCCGGTAGATGTGGACCGCTCTCTCCAGCTTCTGTGTCAGCTCCCGTTGCATCTCTTCTTCCTGCGCATCATCCCAGGCACCGCAGTTTTCCAGGTAGGATCGCAGGCGCCGCAAAGGCTCTCGGGACCAGGCTTCACTGACATCTTTTTTGGGCTGGTAGCGGCTGGCATCATCGGCGGTGGTGTGGTCACACAGGCGATAGCTAATCGCCTCGATCAGAGCTGGGCCAGCACCACTGCGCGCCCGCTCCACGGCATCACCCACCGCCTCACGAACGGCAATCACATCGTTGCCGTCTACCTGCAAGCCGGGTATGCCGGCGGCAATAGCCTTCTGTGCCAGAGTCTTACAGGCAGTTTGCTCATCTCGCGGTAGGGAAATGGCCCATTGATTGTTGTTGATAACGATCACTAGAGGCAGGTGCCAGTCCCCAGCCAGGTTTATCGCCTCGTAAAAGTCTCCCCGCGAAGTAGATCCATCGCCGCCGGTCGAAACAGCGACGCGCATGGGTTCACCGAAATGCTCATGTTTATATTTCAGGGCAAAGGCTACACCGGCACCGTGCAACATCTGGGTGGCTATAGGCACACTCAAGGGCAAATCTTCGCGGCTATGGCGAAAGTTCTGCCCCCGCTCATCGCCCCCCCAGATTGCGTAGATCTCCTCAATAGTGACGCCCCGCTCCAGAAGAGCGCCTGTCTCCCGGTAATTGGGGCAGTAGATATCCTCTTTGGCCATGGCGGCTGCGAGACCAACACCAATAGCTTCCTGGCCGAGGCTGGAGGGATAGGTGCCAAGTTGACCGGTACGCTGCATTTTTACCGCGCGATCATCCACCATACGAGCCAACGTCATCTGGCGGTAGTAAGCAATCAGGGTATCCGGGGTGGCAAATTCCGGTAGGGCTTGGGTCGTCTGTCCCTGTTCATCCAAATATTGCAGCGAAGCAATATCAAAACTGGCAAGCAGCTGTAATCTGGGCTTGTGCATCGGGCCATTCCTTTTGTTCCCGAAGCGCAAGTTTAATGGATAGGGTGGCTATCAACAGGCGTGGAGAGGGAAGGCCCGCCGGAATTATAGTTTCCGAGGGGCAATCCAATTACGGTAAGGGTTATTTAGCTTTTCTTGGTCGGACGCTGCCAGCCGTTAATATTGCGCTGCTTGCTACGCGCTACCGCCAACTCTTTGCTCCCCACAGCCTGGGTAATGGTGGAGCCAGCACCCACTGTGGCTCCGGCGCCCACAGTTACTGGGGCTACCAGAGCTGTGTTAGAACCTATAAAGGCATTGTCGCCGATCTCGGTCAGGGACTTGTTCACACCGTCGTAATTACAGGTAATGGTGCCAGCACCGATATTGACCGCTTCGCCCACCAGGGCATCACCGACATAAGAGAGATGATTAACCTTACTGCCCTCACCAATTTTGGCTTTTTTGGTTTCGACAAAGTTACCCACCTTGGCACCAGTGGCCAGCTCTGTGCCCGGACGCAAACGTGCAAAGGGACCAATAGTACAAGCCTCACCAATCTCAGCGCCTTCGATAATGGAATTGGCCTCTACCTTGGTGCCATCTGCCAGGCGACAGTTTTTTAGCAGGCAATTAGGTCCAATTTGTACCCCCTTACCCAGTGAAACTGTCCCTTCGAAAATGCAGTTAATATCGATAGAGACATCGGTATCGCACTCCAGGCTGCCGCGAACATCTATACGCATGGGGTCCAATAAAGTCACCCCCGCATTCATAAGACTGGTCGCATGGTTATGCTGCAAAGCGCGCTCCATCTGTGCCTGCTGCGCACGGCTATTTACTCCCGCCACTTCCAGCGGATCACTGGCAATTACTCCCGTTACAGGAATCCCCTCACTGACCGAACGACCGATAATATCGGTCAGGTAGTATTCACCTTGAGCATTGTCACAGGACAACTCCGGTAACCAGCGAGCCAACAGTGCTCCAGGAGTCGCCAAAATGCCGGTATTGACCTCACGGATAGCCAGGGTATCCGCATCGGCATCCTTTTCCTCAACGATCGACTGCACACAGCCGCTGTTATCCCTCACAATACGCCCGTAACCGGCGGGATTGGCCATTTCAACTGACAGCAGGGCAGGTCCGTGATCCGCTGCCGATAGCAGTGATTGCAAACTGCCGGCCCTGACCAGAGGCACATCACCATAGAGCACCAAAACGGTGGCTCCTTCGCGGAAATAGGGCACCGCCTGGGCCACGGCATGCCCGGTACCCAATTGCTGTTCCTGCTCCACAAACCTGACACCACGATCAGCAAAGCGGTCACGTATCAGGTCTGCGCCATGCCCGATTACCACGGTAATCTGTACCTCTCCCAACAACATGGCGGTATCAATTACCCGCTCAAGCATGGGAATACCGCCAATAGGATGCAGCACTTTAGGCAGGTCAGAGTGCATGCGGGTGCCTTTTCCAGCGGCCAAAATCACAACATCGATAGTCATAACGGGTCGATATTCCAATCGTCTACAAAATTTGAGTGCATTGTGGCCACTAGACCCGGTTTACTCAAGCGAACAACAGTTCGCCCCGGGGCCCTGGTATTCAACGCATTAAGATTGCTGCGCCGCTTTGATCCCGGTAATTTACCCCCTGTGAAATCAACCGGTTACTCAACCCAACAAAACAAATATAGCCGCCAAACACAGAATCGGGCGGAGGGATATTTCAATGAACACCACCAAGCAGAACAAGCCGCGCCACCATTTGTTGGCTCTGGCTGTCCTGGCACTGACCCTGCCGATGGGTGCTGCGGCAGAAGCCGAAAGCGCTCTCGAAGCTACCAAAGAAAAGGAAGTAGAAAAGGCGGAAGCCCAATCCTGGGATATCAACAAGCCACCCTACGAATTCAAACCGATCCAGTTCGACACCCGCGAGACCACCTGGAGCAACCTGGATATCAGCCCAGATGGCAAAACCATCCTGTTCGATATGCTCGGCGATATCTACACAGTGCCGGTAGCAGGCGGCGAGGCGGTAGCCCTGACCAATGAAATCGCCTGGAATATGCAGCCGCGCTTCAGCCCGGATGGCAAGACCATCGTGTTTATCAGCGACCGTGACGGCGCCGACAACATCTGGTTGATGGATCGCAATGGCGACAACCTTCGCCAGCTCACGACAGAAAAGGAAAACTTGCTGCACTCGCCCAACTGGAGCCCCGATGGCCAGTACCTGGTAGCGCGTAAAGGCTTTATGTCTGGCCGCAGTATCCCCGCCGGTGAAATCTGGATGTACCACTACGGTGGGGGTGAAGGTCGCCAACTGAAAGAGCGCATCGGTGGCGATATCGCCCAGAAAAATATTGCCGATCCAGCTTTCTCTCCAGATGGACGCTATGTCTATTACTCCATCGATACCACCCCCGGCACCGTGTGGAAGTACAACAAAAACTCCACCCAGGAAATTTTTGCCATCAACCGCTATGACCTCCAGGATGGTGAAGAGGAGACCTTTGTCTCCGGTCCCGGTGGCGCAGTGGCACCTGTACCATCCCCGGATGGCAGTAAACTGGCCTTTATTCGCCGCCAGGACAACCAGACCTCCCTGTTCCTGAAAGATTTGGACACAGGACTGGAAACTCCGGTTTACTCCGGCCTCGAACGCGACCTGCAGGAAATCTTTGGGCCCCATGGCAACTACGTTCAATACGACTGGATGCCCGATGGTGAGTCATTGGTCGTTTGGACTGGCGGTAAATTCCTGCGCATCTCCATCAACGGCGACAGCGTCGCACCGATTGCGGCCCATGTGAAAGTTGAGAAACAGGTAGCGGATGCGGTGCGCTTCCCGGTAGACGTAGCGCCGGAAACCTTCGATGTGAAGATGATTCGCTGGGCGCAGAAATCCCCCAACGGCAAGCAGGTCGCTTTCCAGGCATTGGGCAAGATTTATATTCAGGATGTCGCCAGTGGTGAGCGTCGTCGTCTGACCCGCCAGGACGACCACTTTGAGTTCTATCCCAGCTGGTCCCGCGATGGTCGCGAGATCACCTATGTCTCTTGGGACGACCAAAACCTGGGCCATGTGAGGGTAGTTTCCGCTCGCAACGGTCGCGGTAAAAACATCACCAAGCAGCCGGGCCTGTACGTTGAACCAAGCTTTTCTCCAAGTGGTGACGCTGTGGCCTACCGTCGCTTTACCGGCGGCTATCTGCTCAGCCCCGAGTACTCCCTGGAACCGGGCATTTACCTGGCAGACGCCGACGGCGACTGGCAACGCCGGGTCGTGAAGTCTGGCTATGAGCCTCATTTCGGCGCCAGCGAAGATCGTATCTACTTCTCCGAGTACCAAAACGCTGACGGCGGCAAGCGCGTGCTGAAGAGCACCAACCTGGAAGGCAAGGATGAGCGCGAGCACCTGCACGGCGCTGAGATTACTTCCTTCCGCCTGTCTCCGGACGGCAAGTGGGTTGCCTTCACCCAGGACTTCAAAGCCTTTGTCGCGCCCTTTATGCATACCGGCAAATCCGAGGTTATCGGCCCCGATAGCAAAGCAGTCAAAGTCACCCAGGTATCCAAGCGCGCCGGTGAAAACCTGCATTGGTCTGCCGATAGCGATACTTTGGGCTGGGCACACGGCCCCAAACTGTTCGAGCGTGAACTGAAGGATGCCTTCGAATTTGTCGCCGGCGCTCCGGAGGAACTGCCAGAGCCAGTTTCTGAAGGCATCGACCTGAGCTTTGAACAGTCCTTCGACAATCGCGCAGGTCTCGTTGCCCTCACCGGCGGCAAGGTTGTCACTATGCGCGATGCGGAAAACACCCGTGAAATTATCGACAATGGTGTGGTTCTGTTCCGGGGCAACCGCATTGTCGCCGTGGGACCCGCAGCGGAAGTGGAGATTCCCACGGAAGCGAAGCGTATCGATATCACCGGCAAAACCGTTTTACCGGGGCTTATTGACGCTCATGCCCACGGTGCTCAGGGTCGCGAAGAAATTATCCCGCAGCAGAACTGGAACCTGTTCTCCAGCCTGGCATTTGGAGTGACTACTATTCACGACCCCTCCAATGACAGCAGCGAGATCTTCTCCGCCGCTGAAATGCAAAAGGCCGGCCTGATTACTGGGCCGCGTATTTTCTCCACCGGCACCATCCTCTATGGCGCCAAAGGTCCAGGCTACAAAGCCAAGATCAACTCCCTGGAGGACGCTCAGTTCCACGTGAACCGCCTCAAGGAAATGGGCGCCATCTCGGTGAAGAGCTACAACCAGCCCCGCCGCGACCAGCGCCAGCAAGTGCTGCAGGCAGCCCGCGAAGCCGGCATTATGGTAGTGCCCGAGGGCGGCGGTAAGTACCAGCACAATATGAACATGATTGTGGACGGGCACACCGGTATCGAGCACTCACTGCCGATCGCCAATGTCTACGGCGATGTGGAGCAGCTGTGGAGCCAAACCCAAGTGGGTTATACACCGACCTTCGTCGTGGCCTACGGCGGTCTCTGGGGTGAGGAGTACTGGTATGACCGCACGGAGGTATGGAAGAACGAGCGCCTGACCCGCTTTACCCCCGATTTTATCGTTAACCCCCGCTCTGTCCGTCGCCCCACTGCGCCGGATGCCCACTACAACCACTTTAATGTGGCCCGTCAGGCCAAGCAGCTGCGCGACGAAGGTGTCACCGTACATATCGGCGCCCACGGCCAGCGCGAAGGGCTTGGAGCCCACTGGGAAATGTGGATGATGGAGCAGGGCGGCTTTACTCCCTGGGAAGCCTTCCGCGCCGGTACCATCGATGGTGCCCGCTACCTGGGTATGGACGGTGATATCGGCAGCATTGAGGCTGGTAAGCTGGCTGACCTGATCGTGGTTGACGGCAACCCCTTGGATAACCTGCGCCTGTCAGAGAACATTACCTACACGGTAATTAATGGCCGTGTGTTTGAGGCGGAAACCATGAACGAAGTAGGGGCTGGCGAACGCTTGGCATTCTTCCACGAACGCCTGCCTATCAGTGCTATGCCCGCTCCTACGGCGGAAGCGGTACAGGAGAAGATGGAACGACACCACTGGGTACACTAACCTCAGGCACAAACTGAGATGCAAACAAAAGGCCGGGGACAAACCTCCCCGGCCTTTTTTGTATAAAGCCCTACCTGGTCCGGCGACGTCCTCCCAGCTTATGCCAGAGAATGGCGCGATAGATTGCGACAGGCAGTCTAAAGATTCCCGTAACCAGCCACCAAAATGACTCATAGATGGCAATCGTCTGATCCACTAATGGATGATCCTGGTCGAGCCTTTCTGGATAGTGATCGTGTCGCAATATGCCCCGATGAAACAGAAATCTGCGTAAAGGCCGGCTCAGTCGCCAACTAAAAGACTTGGTTATACGGTTTAAGTTATCGGCGAGAAAGCTCTCCGAGGCTATCTTTTGCTGTGTGAGCAGTTCGAAATAGTGGCTTTTGGACTTATTTTCATTCTGCCAATCAGTATCAAAATCCATCTTTGTTAGCCAATCGCTTTCCCCGAATCCATCTATCTTGCGCAGATCCGATGTGTATTGCGGGATAGTTATCTGATTTTTAATGATGGCCTTGGAAATGCGATATACATCAGCATTCATCCGGTCAGGGTTCTGCAATTCCCGACTAAGCCTTTGCTGAAAGCCGGACCGGAATTTGAAATGGAGAAGATGAGCGCAATTTTTACTGAGAGGAACCGGCGTACATGAGTGGGTTGAACGTAAATATTGAAAACCCGTCCGCCAATAAACCAACGGAATTTTATAAGATTTAACAAAATAATCAGAAATGCCAGATATTTGCGCTCTGGCTTTGGAGCGAATTTCAAAAAAAGGAAAAGCTAATATGCTTTTTTTCTTAAAGTTTTTATAAGATACATAGTTAGGCGTTGATTCCATTAACTCAGAAAGATTTCTTATGTCATATGCATTCCCTTGAAGGTTGTCACTAAAGAAATCTATTAGTGGAGTATATAGAGCAAAAGCTAATTCACTCTGCATAAGTTGAGTCGTAACCTTCAGTGAAGCTTTACCTAAAATTTCAGGTAACCAGAGAAATTCATCAGCATCTACCACAAGAGTCCATTTTCCCTGACAGTAGTCCCGGGCAACTCTGTTAACCCAATCTACACCTGCGTTTGCCTGGGGGTAGCCACAATCAACTTCGTATAGCTGGACATCATTCTGCTTCAGTAGATAGCTTACCGAGTTATCGCTACTTCCCGTATCCACCAGGTGGAAACATGTCACACCTAAAGACCGGTAGTGGTCGAGAAAAGCCGGGAGAATATCCAATTCATCACGGAAGATACAAATAAGGGGGAAGCGTGTTTCACTAGCACTTTCAATGTACTTAACTACTTTCAAACTTTCACCCTAGCGAATTTACGCAGCTTTCGAATCGTTCGCTTTAAAAACCCTGGCTTATATTTTTCCCCTTTATTTTTTTTGGCATCTTTTTGCTGTTTTCTTAGTAGTAGAAGGCTTTTCTCTTCCGAGTCGAGCCCTTCAAGGTAAGGACTTATTTGCCTGAAATCCCCTTCTTCTTGAAGGTGATTTCTGGATTTCATAGAGTTGTCACCGGTGCGATAGTAATATAAAGGATCAGGATAATAGGATACATTTTCCTTTGCTAAAATTAGCTTGCTATAGAATTCAATATCATCCTTACCTGTTCTATATCTCTCTGTATAACCTCCGTGATCTCTAAACTTAGAAGCTTTTATCAGACACGTCGCATCACCGACTATATTTACTTTCGTTGCCCAAGCTCTAGCTGGCCCCATAAAACGAATTTGAGTTCCGAGCTTACCTTCTGGAGTATTAGGTGCCCCCTTGCCGCTGAATCGGATAGAGCTACAAGTCAGGCAATCAATATCTGCAAAAGTTGCCGCGCTTACCAACTTATCTACCATTTCCGGCATCATGACATTGTCATCGTCAAAAAAAAGTAGATAATCTCCACTTGCATTTTGTGCTGCAGTATTTCTAGCAGCCCCTACATATCGGTTTTCCTGGTATACAAACTGCCATCCATTCTTCTGATAGTGACTTTCTATAATTTCCAGCGCGTGTAGCGCTTCTTGTGAATGGCTACCATCATCAACCACAATAACTTCTATGTTCTTATAAGTCTGATCTTTAATGCTTTTTAACGCTTGATAGAGAAAGTCTGGACGCTCAAAATGAGTTACGCATATAGAAACCAAGGGATCATGTCTATTGGAAGATCGGGCGTTTTTAATAATTGAATGCTCTTGGCCATGCCATTTATTCCATACATCTAACGACTTCTTAAGCCTCTGGTGTTTTATACCCGGCGCAGGCAGTTTCTTTGCATGTAATTCTAACTTTCTCGCTAAAGCAATATGATTTGGCTTAAAGAGGATTTTTTTTCCATTTTCGTCATCAAGTAACTCTCGAGTACCACCAGTATCAGCAGCAATAAATGGTACTTTAGTTGCAAGGCATTCGTAGACAGAAATCGGGGAATTCTCTAACAAAGCTGGGATCACAGCCAAACGTCCTTCTCCACTCAAATACTCTACAGCCTGTATAGCATTACAATCACTTATAAATGAGACTTCTGTACTCCAATGCTTCTGGTTTTCCTCTATGAATTTTCGCGCATCAAATCGATAAGAGTGTCCTCCCAAAAAAGTAATCGATGGTAATCTAACCCCTCTTTTAGCAAGAGTGTTTAATGCATTCACAAAAAGAATAATCCCCTTACGAGGTTCAAGACGCCCGAAAAACACCCATTCTTTTGTCTCTAAGTTACTATTTTTTATGGCTTCATTATCAGGTAATAGATCGTCCAAAAATACATTTGGCCAATAGTAACTGCGCTCAGGCAGGCGGTATTTATTATTTTTCATCCAGCAGACTAAATGCTGACTCCCACAGATCAGAGTATCTGCCATCTCAGCACTTCTACGCTCCATAAATACCCACCCCAATTGCCGTTCCTCTTTAAGGAATTGTTGATTACCTTCGGCAGACCAGAGTGTTGGGGAAGAACCTTTAACAGCAAAATGTATATCTTGGAATGCAATACCAAGACTCTTGGCAAGTAATGCTATATAACCCATTCCACGCCATTCTGAAACATGGACAATATCAAAGCGATCATTTCTCTTGAGCCACTCATAGGCTGCATAGGGCATTGCCATAGTGCGAGCCATTGTCGTTTTAGCTAGTGCCTGCGGTGCAACACCATGAAATTCAACATTAAGTTTTGCAAAAAAATTTTTTGTGATTTTCATTTTCACAGGATTTTTTGCTAGACCATTAACGAAACAGACGGTGACTTTGTGACCAGATCTCTGTAGAAAAACAGCCAAATGAAAGTAAGCCGTTCCAATGCCACCATTTTTTATTGGACCAAACATATCCTCCGTTAGGATGCATATACGTTTAGGTTTCTGAACAGCTTCAAGGCGTAAATCCTCGTGAAGCTCTTTCATTATTCAAGCCACCTTAGATCGCAACTAGCATTTGTTTAAGATAACGCAATCGACCATTTCGTAAGACAAGTCCATTTTCCTTAACACGTACGGTAATCTCTGAGTTTTCCTGCTTTATTTCAGGTGTTAATGAGAACCGGAATCCATACCAAGCTAGTTTCGGGTTTCGAGTACCGAAACGTTCCACATAACGATTCGCCGTGGCTTCAGCTACAATGTTTCCGTTTACCTCTAAGACAATCACTAAATTTTTAGCTATATTGCTTCTATCCCATGCCCATCCCTCAAGAACCCGTGGATCGAGTGCAAAAAGCTCTCGTGGTGGAATTGACCCCTTAATAGGTGAGCCAGTATATCCCTTAAATATACGTTGCAAGGTAGTACCTGATTTTTGAATCACAGCCTGAAAACTAAACTTGGGTTTAAATTCAGTTTCATTGATTTTTCCCTGCTCATGGATAATTTTTGCAATATCATGTTCAGGCTCATCCTTACCTTCTACTGTATAATCCTTGTCTACAAACTCTCTTACCTCTGCGTGATCTTGCCCATATAAAGTGGTATCTTCGGTATCTATCCCTTGAATGTTTTCAGGTGTGTTATTTTCTGTTTTAGAGAAGAAACTCCAGGTATATTTTTGGTTAAATATCTCCTCAACAGCTACCTCATTAAGTATTGGACTTCCAGAGATAGCTGCAAATACATTTTTAGATAGTTTTATAACCCGTATAAAACGGGTGTAAGTCATTTCTTGATCTTCTAACAGAAACTTAATATTAAATTTTTCACCTTCTTCCCATTTATCTGGAATTGGGAATCTATGTAAAGTAAGTTCATTATCTTGTAGCTCCAAAGAAATTGATTGGGGCTCGCCATTAACAATTAATTGCCTATTTCCCGGACCTTTGGCTACACAGAGCAAATGGGAATTTCTCTCGTCCAAACCAACAACTACCCTCGGATTACGATTTTTCATTTTACGAGGCCGGTCGGCATGTAAAAGCCACACAGGTTCCTCATCCAAACGATTCTTATCCCGATAAAGTGCTGGTCTTAATTTAGCTCCAATAGGCTGAGCTGAAGGAAGAAGGGCTAGTTTACGATAGGCAATATTATCATTTTCAATCAACGACATTGAGCGAAGGTAGACAGAGTTAGCGTTATTTCGAGATTCTTCCAATTCCTCTAAATAGTAATCACTACGAAGATGGCACTCAGGAATAACCATCAATTCAAACCCAAATTCTTTGTTCGCCCTTAAAATATATTCTTGTACCAAACCGTAGCGAATATCATAAGGGAGTATTGACCCCACCTTGCTTGATACCAGTTTTGGGATACAAATAATATTTGTGCCTATTGCATTTCCAAAGCTGATCTCAGAGACGATATCTCCACCTATCGGCATTACCACCTTGTTTTCAGGTAGAGATAAAAAGCTAGTGATTATGAATTCATGATTTATTTGAAGAGTTTTGCGTAACTCACCACAAAATTTTCCACCTAATCGAGAGGATGTACCATCACAGAGAATGCAAGCATCTAGAGTACTTTCAGAAAGACTTTTTGCCAGTGCAATCCCTGCTGGAAATCCAATGAAATCCACCAAACTACAATTGAGACCGGCTTCCAATAGAAAGTTAGAAGCTCTCTCAGCAATATTTTCAAGATAGGGATCAATTAATAAAAATTTGATGGAGTCGGGTCTATCAACTAAAAGTGCCTCAGAAAACTCCATAACACTCTCAGTATCCCGCAATAGAACAACCACTTCTAGGGTCGGTAGCTCCATCTCATTAGAAGCTGTTAAGGTGGGAGAGCCTGTAATCTTGGTGATCGCTTCAGCGCCACTATACTGCTTAAAAAGATCTGCTAAGTAGGCATGAAAACCATACCAAACTTGAAGGTTATAATTGTTATCAAAACTGGAATGCGCAATCTTATGCCCATTCTTCAGTACCTCTTCTAGCCTTTTCGCAAGCTCAAAAGCGTAGGGTGCGATGAGACAACTTTCATGGTCTTCTTTTGCGATAAGTTCTGGAGTTCCCCCTACTCGCGTTGCAATAAAAGGAATATTATTCTCTAGTGTTTCATATACTGCCATGGTGGAGTTTTCAATCAGGGAGGGCATTACCGCTATCATATCCCTGGAACATAAAAACGAGAGAGCTTCCGGCTGGTTATAATCTGTGATGCAATTGACTTCAAAACTCCAGGTAGACGCTTTTCGCTCAATATAGTCCGCAACCTTCTCATTGTTTTGATTAGGTAAGGCTTCACCATATTTACCTAGGAAATTAACTCTGGTAGGACAATTCCCCGCCCGCTCAAGTAAATCCAGAGCGGTACAAAAGAGCTCCAATCCCTTCCGCATTTCCAAACGACCAAAGAAGGTCAATTCGTTAGTGCGAACTACATCACCAGGCTGTCGATTAATGCGTTTATCATCAACGGGAACTTCGGAAAAATCGAGAATATTTGGCTGAACATAAGTTGATGTTGGCAGCTTATAGCCAACATAGCGCATAAAGCAAAGTAGGTGTGCGCTACCACCAATTACCATATCGGCAAATTCAACACATTTCTGCTCAGCAAAACTCGCTGGTAACAGCTCCCTTTTTACCAATGGCTGCATTTGATAATGACGATTCCAGAGGTGCGGGGACGATGTCTTTACAATAAATAATGTATCTTTAAACGCCAAACCCAACTTCTTAACCATCAACGCATAAATTAATCCACCTCGCCATTCGGAAGTGTGGATAACATCAAAACGTCTCTGTTCAATTAACCAGCGGTATGCCGCACTATATCGTCGCTGCCAACTCTGTGAGGGGCCGATTATTGTTTCATCCGTGTGCACCAAGTAGTGCAGTGAAACACCAAAATTGGAATATTCCTCAACCCAATACTCAGGTGTTTCATTCTCAACTGTTTCACCTTTTAAGTAGAGCACATGTACTTCGTGCCCATGTGCTGCCAGTCCTTTCGCTAAGTGATAGTAGGTTGAAGCAATCCCTCCATTTCTCACCGGACCTAGGATTTCTTCTGTGGCTATACAAACTCTGAGCTTCTGGTCCGACTCAAAACCTGCATAAGTATTTAAATCAGGGAATGATTCTACTGAAAATTTGTCAATCTGCATTCTGTAGGGCCCTCTGCGAGAGGCTAGGCTTCAGAACATCCTCCTTATTGACAAAGTAATCCCATGTAATTTGAATACCGTCCCTTAATGATGCCTCCGGCCTAAAGCCCAAGTACTGTTTTGCTTTAGTAATATCCGTATAGTTATGGCGCACTTCACCTGCCCTGAAAGGGTGGTTAGCTATTTCAAGATCGTCATGGCAGCCCGAGACATCCCTTAGTAAACTAATTACTTCGTTAATTGACGTCGGCTGGCCGCTACCCAGCTGAAATACCCCATTTTCTCTCTTTTCCAGCGCCCTAATTATTCCCTGGCAGAGATCGCCTACAAAAATAAAGTCTCTAGTCTGATAGCCATCTCCGTAGACATCACAGACCTGACCTTTCAGAATATTTTTAATAAAGGCTGCTATCACACTTCCTTTGTGAAAGGAAAGCGGACCATAAACATTAGAGAATCGTAAAGAGGTTATTGATAATCCATAACTTTGAGAATATGCAGAACAGTAGGCCTCTGCTGCAGCCTTAGACGCACCATAAGCCGATGCGGGATTCACTGGCATTAATTCGTGTACTGGTGGATCAGCTTCTCCAATGATCGCCCCACCTGTAGAAGCATTAATGAGATGTCCAACCTCATACCTTCGCATTGCTTCCAGAAGATTGACAGTCCCCTGTACATTTACTTCAAAATTATAGACAGGGTTATTTATTGAATTAATAACACGTGTATCTGCAGCTAAATGTATAACAGCATCAGCTTGCTTTACAGCTTCATCTACATCCCGTTGATTTCTAACATCTCCTCTAATAAATTGGTGAGGTATTCCGGCTAATGCTGCGGTAGTGCCAGTGACCTCATTATCTAAAACTAAAATTTCGTCATATAAACTCAAATTACTGAGATATTTGACTAAATTTGAACCTATAAATCCACATCCACCAGTAATAAGGATTCGCGTAGACATAGCTAAAGCTACCCACTAGGAAATGGTTTCAGTAACTTCACTAGTTTTTTCCCGATAGGAAATATCGGCAAGTTTATTACCTTTTGTCCAATAAGAAACGCAAGGTATTTTTGTATGATCAGCCCGATCTTGATATTGCATTGTTATATCTGTAATTTCTTCTAGAAGACTATCTTTAATAAGAATCGGCTGCCATCCGAATGAACGAAGTAAATCATTTTTTACATTGAGATCATTTCTCTCTGCCTCCTTCCTCGGGTTTGGCAGATAACTTATTTCACAGTCTGTCAGTGTTTGAACTAATTGTGCAAGATCGGAAAGTGTTTGCGTTTCCGCCATCTGATTGAGAATCAGTGGTCGTTCACCGAGCTCCGGTGGATGTAAAAGTGCCTGCTCAATACATTTGCAAGTATCAGAGATATGGATAAATGCGCGAGTTTGACCACCTGTGCCATGAACAGTCAGTGGGAAACCGACAGTCGCTTGCATTAGAAATCTATTTAGGACTGTGCCGTAGTCCCCGTCATAATCAAAACGATTTATCAGACGCTCATCCAAACTAGAGAGTTCAGTCTGCGTTCCCCAAACAATCCCCTGGTGAAGGTCAGTAATACGAAGCCTGTCATTTTTCGCATAATACTGAAACATCTGCGAATCCATCGTCTTGGTCATATGGTAAATGGAGCCAGGATTAGGCGGATAAACGATAGAGTCTGAAATTTGACGATTATCAATCGTCTCTATTTTTACATCCAAGTAACCTTCAGGTATTGGTATGGGCTCCTCATGGCCGTAACCATACACACCCATTGTACCGAGGTGAACCAAGTGAATATCAAGCTGCGTCTCTACAATCGCATTGAGAATATTATGAGTACCACAAATATTATTAGCGATCGTATAATTTTTAGTAGCACTGCTTTTCATCGAATAGGGCGCAGCGCGCTGCTCACCAAAATGAACTATACTATCTGGCTTTTCCTCCTCTAGGAGATTTACAAGATCGTTAAATTTCTGGGAAACATCCAACTCGACAAAGCGAATAACCTTTCCCGTTAATTCAAACCAGGTATCAATACGCTCTTTCAGTTCTCGAATCGGTGTTAATGATTCTACATTGAGCTCACTATCAATTTTTCTTCTAGAAAAATTGTCAATAATAATAACCTCATGACCTAAATTACTCAGATGTAATGAGGTTGGCCATCCACAAAAGCCATCGCCACCGACTATTATCAGTTTCAAAGAGCCACCTCCACAAGTTTTGCCAACCAGGCCGTTGGCAGATCAATTTATTCAGGATTGAGATGTTATCGTCTGCTGCTTAATTGGATAACGTGAATCTTACAAAATCCAATTTATAACACAGGCTTTCCGGCTTTACCGATTATACGAGTTAGCATCCGCGCCAACTTTTATAGATTGCACCTTGAATAGTTTTCTCAGAGAAAATAAATTTATTATTTGACAGCTCCAACTTTCACATTTATGAATATTTTCATAGCTTAAGAAAATCAGTGCTAGCTGCGAGCATGTACTCAATAATAAGCAATCTTATTATATTTGATTTAAATCGAGCGCAACTGCACCTATTTGCAGCATGCAAGTCAATATCCACGCCAAAAAACCTGGTTACCATTACTTGGAAAATTAAATGTCTACTTTAGAAATCAATCAGCTGGATAACTTTGAACAAGGGAAGCAAGCTGCATTAGCTGGAGAAATAGACCTGGCGAGAGAGTTATTGCGTCCAATTGCCGATCTCAACCCTTTTCATCCGGCTACTTATTTTCTGTGCTATGCCGAATCAAAAAATGGTTCGATTCTAAATTGTGATAAGTATGCGCTGACCTTCATTTCAAGACATCCACACCATGTAGGCATGAGAATAATCTCCGCTATGCTAAATATAGCTAAAGGAGACATAGATCAAGCTGAAAAAGATATAAAAATAGCAATCAAGTGCAACCCAGAACATAAACGAGCGCTGAAAGTTTTTGACCAAGTCAAATTGATACGTATCGAAAATAACGCCAGGGAAGCGATTGAAATTTTAGACACTTCCCGTTCTCACCCTGCATTTTCAAAACTTTCCCGCTCAAAGGCAGCAAAACAACTGAAGAAAATAGAACCTTTAGAAGATTGGGACAATCATGAATTGCAGGCTAAAATCGCATTTTTCCACAACTGCACTAATATACGCCACGCACTGAAGAATTTTGATTCGGATCTCATCACTAGTGCCGTTGAACTCGGCTACTGCTCATGGCCAAGAAAATTACATAAATATGTACAAGGGTGCAATGTTTTAGATGTCGGTTGTGGTTTTGGTGGCTATGCCATGGGCTACCTCTGTGCTGGAGCAAACAGTTATACCGGTGTAGACCCAGCAATGTCTTTAGACTCCAGGAGGGTTCGCAATAAAAGGATAAGAAAGTGGGTTAACGCTCCAATGTCCGGCCAGGACATCATGGATTTGATCCCGGATATTGATCTACGCCAGTGCTCTACCCGCGATCTCGTCGGTATAAAGACCTTTGATACGGTTTGCCTACACAATGTCACTGAGCACCTATTGGAAATTGAGGGTGTATTCGAGGATATTGCGGGGTTGTTAACCAAAGGAGGAAAAATTATATTTCTGCATCACAACTTTTATGGCTGGAGTGGGCACCATATGCCTCCTCATAATCCATCAGTTTTGGATGAAGGGAATCCAGATCATCTTAAGTTTTGTGATTGGAACCATATTAATATTGTTCGCCATTTGCCACATGACCACTATTTACACACACATCTAAATCGCATTCGAATCGATGAATTACGCGCATTAACACGTAAGTATTTTAATATCGAAACCTGGGAACTACAGCCTTCCCATAGTAATGTTTTAGAGCGTTTAACTCCGGAAATAGAGACCAGGGTAAGAGAAGAAATTCCTGATATTACACTGGATGAAATGAAGGCAAATGTTGTTTTTTGTGTAGCTTACGCTAAGTAATCAATTTTTTTCCGGAGCAAAATAATGTACGAAATTGATGATGCGGAAATTGCAAGGGGTTGTTATGTACACCCAGAAATTTCATTTTCTAAAACTGAAGTTCCACAGAGCGTATTTGAGACACCAGGAATGGTTTCGATTGCCGAACGCAAATTACTCTATTCATTGGCGTCAAAAAACTTCCAGCAAAAAGGGTATATTGTTGATGCCGGAAGCTTTATGGGAGCATCTGTGGTTTCTCTCGCACATGGGTTGATGAGTAACTCAGATTTTTCAAACAACAGAAACTCAAATATATTGGATAGTAAACCTATTAGTAGTTATGAATTGGGTTTTCTACCTAAACCTGCAAATGGTTCGGATCGTGTTTGGGAGTGTGACTCACTAACCTATAAGTTTGGTGAATCTTTTGTTCCAATACTAGAAAATAGTATTTCTCCATTTCAATCATTGATTGAACTAAATATCGGTGATTTTAATGAGTTTTCCTGGCCTGATAATCCAATTGAAATTTGTTTTATTGATGTATGTAAAACTCAGGACCTAAATAAACATGTTTCAGCAGAGTTTATGCCAAAGCTTATTGAGGGCGAATCATTTTTCATTAATCAAGATTTTTTCTTTGATCGTTTACCATGGATTAAAGTAACCATGGGATATCTTGAAGATTATTTCGACTGGTATGGGCAAGTATTCTCAAGCTCAATCTATAAGTGTAAAAAACCAATTCCTAAGGAAGTAGCTGAATACGACCCATTCACCGAAGCTAGCCTAGAGGAATGCTTGAAGCTCCACGATAATCATCCTAAAGAACATCTAACAGATGCTCACAAATTAAGAATGTGCTTGTCTCGCTCATATCTTATTGCAATGAAGGGGGATAAAGATGAAGCACTAGATTATCTCAAAGTAGTTGAAAGTGATTATGAGCATATGATGGATGAAAATACTTCTATAGACAGAAATGATCGTTTTCGATTCAACAGAGCTGTTCGGCAAATAAAAAGCGGAATTTTTAGTTAAAAACTAGTATTTGGGATAAATCAAAAAGGTCAGAAATATAGTTTCTGACCTTTTAGTTCAAACAAAATGTATTTATATTTAAGCTGGGCTTATATTCATGTCTTTTTCCAAAGCTGCATCAAGTTCTTGAGCTCGTTGAAATGCTTTACGTTGAGATAAACGATTTACATACTCCTGATACTCTTCACGTCCATCTATAGTTCCAAACTGTAACCCCCACCCCAGCTGTGCACCAATATATACATCTGCTGCTGTAAAACGTTCTCCAACAATATACGGGTTTGATTTTATTGCACTAGATAGCGTATCTAGTGCAAGTTTATAATTACCGTAACCCAACATTTGCTGTTTATCTTTAGCCACATCTTCATCAAAGATATATTTATTCACGATGGCAGACTCCAATGGTCCAGCTGAGTAAAACATCCAGCGGTAATAATTGGCACGCTCTTCGTTATTTATCGGAGACAAACCTGAATCGGAAAATACATCTGCCAAGTAGACACATATTGCTGCTGCTTCAGTTATTATTTTGTTGTCGTGCACTAGTGTTGGAACTTTCCCCATGGGATTCAAAGCAAGATACTCTGGCGATTTCATGTCTTCGCCATATTCAAGTACTTTGGTTTGATAGGGTACTGATATCTCCTCTAGCATCCATCGAACAATACAGCCTCTCGATTGAGGGTTCGTATAAAAGATGATTTCATTTGCCATGTCAATATCTCGAATTTATGTGGATACATAAATTTTAGCTAGGCAAGTATCATTTCTTCGAGAGATTTACATGTCAAGTTACTAAGTAAAAGTACTATCTATTTACTTGGATAGTTCACTCGGCTAATTCAACAGTTATATTCTCTGGCCCCAAGAGAAAAGCTAATTTTTTATCTTGATACTCCAATATTCCGCTTCTTGTACTAATTCCTTGCTTCGATAAATACTCTAAAGCTTCATTCAAATTATCTACCTTTAAACACAGATGGTTATAACCGGGCCTTGCCAAGTCAATTAGTGATGGATTGGTTTTAACCACTGGATTTCGGTAGTGAAGTAGCTGTATCTCAAATTTCGGAGATGACTGCTTTAGTACCATCGTAAAGTGATCTGCTTCTACATTATCCACCTGGAGATACCGTGACGCTTTCTCGCCAGTTAGAAAATTTTTGAGTAGAAGCTCAAAACCCAGCAATTCAAAAAAACTGACACTTTCCTCTAATTTCGTAACAACTACTGTTACGTGATCTGGATGTTTAAACATGGATTGAGAGCCTTCAATCTGGATTTAAGTACAAGTTTAGATGGAATTTATTAAGTTTTTTCCAAATACAAAATATACAAATCAAATTTCTGTATTTTTAAGTAGGTTATTACTCAATATATTAGTTAATTTGTTGTTTTGTATTCCAGTTCTTCTAGAGACAATCGAAATAAATTTGTCACATTATCTTTCAAATGCTAAATATGTAGGTTTGCTTATTATTTTAACGGAGTGAACTGGTGGTCGAATATTTATCCTTAAGCAGCAATATAAAGTCCAATATAGCTAAATTATTTCTATTACTCTCAACCTCTAGCAACTTTGTTTATGCAGAGACAACTATATTTCAAGGTGACATACTTCATTTTACTTCCGACCCGGCGAAGACTAATGATGCTTATGAGTATATTGAGGATGGCGGATTAATTGTCAAAGATGGAATAATTGCCGGGATAATTTCTGAAGAAGAAATTTCGGTAAAAAAAAGAGGCGCAGAGATTGTAGATTATCGCGGCAAGTTAATACTTCCCGGCTTTATCGATTCTCATATTCACTATCCACAGACGGGAATGATTGCGGCTCATGGCGAGCAATTATTAGAGTGGCTTAAAGAATACACCTTTCCAACTGAAAGGAAATTTTCCGATAAAGAACATGCAAAGGAGGTTGCAGAGTTCTTTATTAGTCAGTTACTAAAGAATGGCACAACATCAGCACTTGTATTTGGTACCGTTCACCCAGAGTCTGTAGATGCTCTCTTTGAAGTTGCTCAACGGGAGAACATGCGACTAATTGCAGGTAAGGTACTGATGGACCGCAATGCCCCAGAATACCTGCAAGATACACCCGAAAGTGCCTATTCCGATAGCAAGAAGCTGATCGAACGTTGGCATAATAAGGATCGATTGAGCTATGCCATTACTCCAAGATTTGCCCCTACAAGTACTCCTGAGCAGCTTAAGCAGGCAGCTAAGTTACTAGATGAATATCCCGATGTGTATATGCATACCCATGTTTCTGAAAATAAAGATGAAATTAATTGGGTAAAATCATTGTTCCCAGAAGCAAATAGTTATCTTGATGTTTATAACATATATGGATTACATCGCGACCACTCAGTGTTTGCTCATGGTATTTACCTGGATGACCAAGAGATGGAAAGTATGGCTTCAGTAGGTAGCGCTATAGCTTTTTGCCCAACGTCTAATCTGTTTCTAGGGAGTGGATTATTCCCGCTTAATAAAACTGAAGAAATCAATGTTAGTCTGGGCCTGGGAACCGATGTTGGGGCCGGCACCAGTTTCTCGATGTTAGAGACTATGGATGAGGCCTATAAGGTAGTTCAGCTACAGAAGTCGATTGAAGATACCAGTAGTATAAAGACACTCTCTCCACTTAAAGCTTTCTATCTTGCGACCTTAGGATCTGCACAAGCACTGGATATCGATGAAAGAGTTGGAAATTTTGAAAAAGGAAAGGAGGCAGATTTTATTGTTATTGATTTAGAGTCAACTGATTTAATGAAGTTTAGAATGAAGTCTGTAAAGACACTTGAAGAAAAGCTATTTGCTCTTCAGGTTCTTGGTGATGACAGATCTATATACAGCACTTATATAATGGGTGATAAAAAATAGTTTATCTGGAATTTGATATCGCATGACCTATTTTTCGATATTCATCTTGCACTCGATTTAAGTTATCAACCCCAAGGTAGTACTCTTCACCATCGCCAAACATACTTTCCCAAACAAAAGGATAAATAGCGATAACCTTGGGGTTTGCTATCGCAAAATTGTAGGCTTGCTTTGCCTGATTAATTAATTGTGATTCTGAAATGCTACCGAAAGCTCTATTCGATGTTTTAAATGCCCTTGGTATTAAGTAATATTCAACATCTAAATGTGATGTTTTGGCCATTAGCTTTTCTACCAGTTGTCGTTGAAAACTCTCTCCTACATAGTAATTTACAGCAAACAAATTATATTTTTTTGGGATGATTTTTTTGAAGCTTGACTTCCTAACTGTTTCATTCATAAATGTAATTGCTCTTTTTGCTTTAGGAAAGCTTTCTTTTACTAATTGAGCAATCTCTTCAAGATATAGCTTTAGCGTTTGATTAGTTAATTTTGATCGATGGAAGGGTTCATCTAATGGGTCAAACGCTATAATTATATCACTAAATGGTTCTAATCGTTTCTTTGCTAGCTCCCACCGCTCCAAATAATCAGCTCGCTTCCTATAGGTCGGATAACCATCAAAAAATATCGGAGCTATTTGTATCCATACCTTTAGTCCATGGCTCCTTGCAGCCTTCATAATATCTATTTCATTGTAATAGACGTCAACAAAAGTTGTAAATTGCGACACCTCACTGATTTCATCTATGGTCCACCCAGAGTGAAAGAACCCAAATTCTGTTAAATGCTCTGGAACTTTAATGTCATTATATATTAACGAGGGAGTAACAATATTTCCATGTAAGAAAACGTGTCTCGGATGTTTTAAATCTTCAGCTAATGTGGCTTTACTACTGGATTTTATAATACCAATGGCGTAAGAGTTTTCAGGCAAGAAAATTAGAGTAATAAAAAAGGAGATCAATACGCCAGCCACTAAACACTTCATCGTATAAAACTTCTTAAACAAAGAAATAAGTCATTTCTAGTGATTATTGTAGCAACCGCCATTATTAAGTAGTAACTTATTCAATTGTCTAAAATAGATTCATGGCAGTGAAGTTGCCAATTCATACAATTAGGTATCGGCTTTCAAGGCCGATACCTAATTGAGATATTACTGTGATATCATCAAATATTGTTTTGTTTCGACATCAAAAATAGCTACACCACGATTGGGCATCGATATATAGAGAAGATCATTAGCCTGATCCACTGCAGGCGTAAGGGCCATCTGTTCATACTCCTGCTCAAATAAACTCAAGAGCTGGATCCTATTACCCGTTTCTATGTCTACAACCAACAGCTTAACGTTAATTGGATCATCTTCATTAGCTCTATCATTATAATCCTCTACAAAAAGTCGATTATTTTTTCTATCGACCGCAATATGGGTAGGTTCGTTTAGCTCTGGTCCACTACCCACTTCATCGCTGGATACAATTCTCGCTACTTCTGTCTCTAAATCAAACTCTACGATGCCTTTAAAAAGGTCGACAATGTAGACTTTTGAAGATTCGTTATTTATTGTGGTATAAGTAGCTAATGATAAAGATCCAATATCTGGGAATGAAGTAATTGTATTTCGGTCTCCAGACTGTAAATTTACTGAGATTAACGAACTACTAGAGATAGCTAGTATCCTATCTTTCATGGTATCTACAGAGAGTCCACTTAAGCCGTTAAAATCATCTCCTGTGCCCGTACCATCACCAGACACAATAGTTCTATTTCCCGTTAAAGGGTCAATTCTAATTATCGTATCCGATTCAAGCTCTTTAACATAGATATGTCCATCACGGTTATCAATCGCCATATAGCGCAAGTACCCTTGCACTATACCCCCTCCGTTATTGGGCCCGGATATAATTTCTCGATCTCCACTTACTGGATCTATTGCTATTATTTGATGGACTTTATCAAACTCAGAGTTATAGTCTCAAGAATCTGTATAGATATCATTAAGTATAACTGTTTGTTTGCGGAATTCATCATATACTAATTCGGAAGTGGTCGAGAGTAGGGGACCTTTTCCTCTTGTTTTCTTTGATATTAGTGCTCGACTACCATCTCTTTTATTGATTAATAATGTATGCCCAGTTAAAAAAGACGAGTTCACAATTAGCGACTCACCCACGTCGATAATTCCACTTAGTGCAGTGGAAAAAATCAAATTTTCATTATCGGATTCTAATCCTGACGATATTGATTTTCGATCACCACTTACCAAGTTGATCTCAAACACCTTACTATGAATATCAGTGGTATAAGCTAAATTATTAATTAAATCGATACTCAGCCCCGCTAAGCGTATAAAATCATCTCCTGAGCCGATGTTACTTCCCGATATTTCTGTTGCAAGCCATGTGTCTGGATTTAACTCGAGTAATCCGTCATCACTTACTAGAAAAAAGCGCCCATCAACAATTTCAATTCCTCCAATAAAATTCCCTACGGATCTTCCATCTTCATAGGTAATTGAGGATATTTTTTCTCGTTCTCCAGTAGCGGGATCGACCTTAATCAGATAATTTTTGTAGTAGCTTTGAACATAGATATCTCTCGTCCCATAATCTATCGAAATATGGGATCGACGTCCAAAAGAAAGGGATTGATCCTCTGTTGCGGAAATTACCTCTATGGTATTAAATTCACGATCTACTGAGAGTAATTCATCATTTTTGATTAAATAAAAATTACCAGAACCCTGATCAAATTTAGCTCCTTGCACGTCGGATAGTTCAGAATCTACATGACGTTCCTGCATCGTCTCAAGATTTAACTCTCTGGTGGGATTAAAGGTGTAGGCCAAGTTTCTGTCGGAATCGAATGCCAACGGAGTGTAGAGTCTATAACTATAGAAATCGTCATAGCTGTTAACGCCGATTGAGGCTGCATTTGCAGACGTATTTCCATTTACATCAGTAACCTCAACATTTATTGCGGTCGTGCTACCCTCCTCAAGGGTAATTTTTGCCTGCCATGTTTCGAAATCGTTGTCCGACGACGCCTCAATCCCATTAACCCGGACACTTACAACCTTAATATTGTCACTTGCGCTACCGCGTACAGTGAGCTGCTCTTTGTCGCTCCATAGCCCGTTACTCGAAGGAAAGGTTATATTTGCGGTGGGAAATTCATTATCGATTTCCTCCTCAGTTGTTGGAGCATCATCGCTCCCTGAAGATGCCCCACCTCCACATCCGGTCAGTAAACACAGCAGGATAAGTAGTAATAAATAGTTTCTAGATGGGGTTTTCAATGTAATTACCTCTTACACGGGATGGGGTGGGCTGTACTGATGTGCTCGTAAGACGTTTTCAACTATATGGGTAAGGGCGGCTTTAGAAGTGGTATAAAAAAAGCAGCCGAAGCTGCTTTTTTGTCGCCTGGAAACAGGCCTTACGAAGGCAAGAACTGTTTACTTACCGGCCGCCTTACGAATTGCCTGCAGGGTACGCAGGCGCGCTTCGGCTTCGGCCAGCTGGGCTGAGATGCGCGCGTAGTCGACTTCAGACGGTGCCTTGTGCAGGGCGTGTTCCGCTTCTTCGCGGGCCTTCTGCGCGGCGTCTTCATCGATCTCACGTTCGGCTACATCAGCGAGGATAGTCACCATATTAGGTTGTACCTCGGCGTAGCCACCGCTGACGAACAGTACTTCCTCTTCACCACCGGGCTTGATGATGCGCACCGGACCGGCTTTCAGAGCGGTGAGCAACTGGGCGTGACCGTAGGAGAGCCCCAGCTCACCTTCGATACCGCTCACAATCACCATCTCTACCAGCCCGGAGAAGAGAGACTGCTCGGCGCTGACAATGTCACAATGTACTGTCATGGCCATAGTATATGCCTCTCTCGATTAGCCCTTGGCTTTGTTGGCTTTTTCCACAGCTTCGTCGATGGTTCCCACCATGTAGAAGGCCTGTTCCGGCATGTGGTCATATTCACCGTTCAGGATGCCCTGGAAGCCACGGATGGTTTCTTTCAGGGAAACGTATTTACCTGGTGCACCGGTGAAGATTTCCGCAACGTGGAACGGCTGGGACAGGAAGCGCTCGATCTTACGGGCGCGGGCTACGGTCTGCTTGTCTTCTTCAGACAGTTCGTCCATACCCAGGATCGCGATGATATCCTTCAGCTCTTTGTAGCGCTGCAGTACAGACTGTACGCCGCGAGCCACTTCGTAGTGCTCCTGACCAATTACCTGTGGGTCCAGCTGACGAGAGGTGGAGTCCAGCGGGTCAACAGCCGGGTAGATACCTTTAGCGGCGATATCACGGCTCAGTACTACAGTGGAGTCCAAGTGCGCGAAGGTGGTCGCCGGAGACGGGTCAGTCAAGTCATCCGCCGGTACGTATACCGCCTGGATAGAGGTGATAGAGCCAGTCTTGGTGGAGGTAATACGCTCCTGCAGAACGCCCATCTCTTCCGCCAGGGTCGGCTGGTAACCTACCGCAGAAGGCATACGGCCCAGCAGTGCGGATACTTCGGTACCGGCCAGGGTGTAGCGGTAGATGTTGTCGACGAACAGCAGTACGTCTTTGCCTTCATCACGGAATTTCTCCGCCATGGTCAGACCGGTCAGGGCTACACGCAGACGGTTGCCGGGCGGCTCATTCATCTGGCCGTAAACCATCGCCACTTTGGAGTTGGCTTTGTTTTCCAGGTCAACAACGCCGGATTCAGCCATCTCGTAGTAGAAGTCGTTACCTTCACGGGTACGCTCACCAACACCTGCGAACACGGACAGACCGGAGTGCTCGGTAGCGATGTTGTTGATCAGTTCCATCATGTTTACGGTTTTACCTACACCGGCACCACCGAACAGACCAACCTTACCACCCTTGGCGAACGGGCAAACCAGGTCGATTACCTTGATGCCGGTTTCCAGCAGCTCGGTAGAGCTGGACTGCTCTTCGTAGGTCGGTGCAGCGCGGTGGATAGAGGAGCGCTCTTTCTCACCGATAGGGCCACACTCGTCAATCGGGTTGCCGAGCACGTCCATGATGCGACCGAGGGTTTCCAGGCCAACCGGTACAGAAACCGGAGCGCCGGTATTGCGCACGGACAGACCGCGGCTGACACCTTCGGATGAACCCATGGCAATAGCGCGTACCACGCCGTCACCCAACTGCTGCTGCACTTCCATGGTGAGGTTCTTGTCCTCAACCACCAGTGCGTCGTATACATTCGGAACAGAATCGCGTGGGAATTCCACGTCGATGACCGCTCCGATCACTTGCACAATTTGCCCGTTACTCATTTCCGGATCCTCAGCTTTAAATTCTTTCTAGGCTGACCATTACTGGCAGCGGATTAAACCGCCGCCGCACCGCCGACAATTTCGGACAGTTCCTGGGTAATGGCCGCCTGGCGCGCCTTGTTGTAGACAAGCTGCAACTGATCGATCAGCTCACCGGCGTTATCGGTGGCGCTCTTCATCGCGATCATACGCGCTGCCTGTTCACAGGCTTTGTTTTCAACTACTGCCTGGTATACCTGGGACTCGATGTAGCGAGCCAGCAATCCATCCAGCAATTCAACCGGATCCGGCTCGTAGAGGTAGTCCCACTCGTGCATGAGTTTTTCATCTTCGTCCTTCGGCAGCGGCAGCAATTGCTCAACCTGCGGCTTCTGGGACATGGTGTTGATAAACTCATTGGATACCAGGAACAGGCGATCGATATCGCCTTCTGCGTAACGGTCCAGCATTACCTTAACTGAGCCAATCAGCTGGTTGGCCTGGGGCGCATCGCCCAGATCGCGTACCGCTGCGACAACCTTGCTGCCGATGGCATTAAAGAAACTGGCCGCCTTGTTACCTACCGCGCAGACTTCGACGTCGACACCCTTTTCGGACCACGCCTGCATCTCGCGAATAGCGGCTTTGAACATATTGACGTTCAAGCCACCACAGAGTCCGCGGTCAGTGGATACCAGGATAAAACCGACCCGCTTGGCCTCGCGCTCTTGCAGGTAAATATGCTGGTACTCGGCCGAAGCGTTGGCGACGTGGCCGATCACTGCGCGTATGCGCTGGGCGTAGGGACGCCCCAGTGCCATGCGATCCTGAGCCCTGCGCATCTTACTGGCTGCAACCATTTCCATTGCGGCAGTAATTTTCTGCGTGCTCTTGATGCTGGCAATTTTTGTGCGTACTTCTTTTCCGCCTGCCATAGTGATTTACCTTGTTCGCTGGAAGTTAGATTCCGAAAGAGCGGACACGCCGCTCTCTCGCGCTCTCCAGGGAGTTCTTACCAGCTGCTAGTAGCGACGAACTTCTCGATAGCGGCTTTGAAAGCTGCGTCGATTTCGTCGTTGTAGTTACCAGTGCTGTTCACTTTCTCCATCAGCTCTGCGTGTTCGCTGTTCATATAAGCGAGCAGGGCGGCTTCGAAATCGAGAACCTTGGCAACTTCTACTTCTTTCAGGTAACCCTTGTCGGCGGCGTAAACGGAAACAGCCATGTCCGCAATAGACAGCGGAGAGTACTGTTTCTGCTTCATCAGCTCGGTTACGCGCTCACCGTGATCCAGCTGGGCTTTGGTAGCTTCGTCCAGGTCAGAGGCAAACTGGGAGAATGCCGCCAGTTCGCGGTACTGAGCCAGAGCGGTACGGATACCACCGGACAGCTTCTTGATCACCTTGGTCTGCGCCGCACCACCTACACGGGATACAGAGATACCCGGGTTGATCGCTGGGCGGATACCGGAGTTGAACAGATCCGTCTCGAGGAAGATCTGGCCGTCGGTAATGGAAATCACATTGGTCGGTACGAACGCGGATACGTCACCGGCCTGGGTTTCGATGATCGGCAGGGCGGTCAGAGAGCCGGTCTTGCCTTTCACTTCACCATTGGTGAACTTCTCTACGTAGTCGGCGTTAACACGCGCGGCGCGCTCCAGCAGACGGGAGTGCAAGTAGAAAACGTCACCGGGGTAGGCTTCACGTCCAGGCGGACGCTTCAGCAACAGGGAGATCTGACGGTAGGCCCAAGCCTGCTTGGTCAGGTCATCGTATACGATCAGGGCGTCTTCACCGCGGTCGCGGAAGTACTCACCCATGGTACAGCCGACGTAGGGAGCCAGGAACTGCATCGCTGCCGGATCGGCGGCGCCAGCGGCTACTACGATGGTGTGATCCATAGCGCCGTGCTCTTCGAGCTTGCGCACTACGTTGGCAATAGAGGACTGCTTCTGGCCCACGGCAACGTAGACACACTTAACGCCGGTGCCTTTCTGGTTGATGATGGCGTCGATCGCCACAGCAGTCTTACCGATCTGACGGTCACCGATGATCAGCTCGCGCTGGCCACGGCCAATCGGGATCATGGTATCAACCGCTTTCAAACCGGTTTGTACAGGCTGGTCAACGGACTGACGAGCAATAACGCCAGGCGCTACTTTTTCTACCGCGTCGGTCAGCTTGTTGTTCAGCGGGCCCTTGCCGTCAATCGGGTTACCCAGCGCGTCTACAACGCGGCCGAGCAGTTCCGGACCAACCGGGGTTTCCAGGATACGGCCGGTGCAACGGCACTTCTGGCCTTCAGCCAGCGCCTTGTAGTCGCCCAGGATTACAGCACCAACGGAGTCGCGCTCCAGGTTCAGCGCCATACCGTAAACGCCGCCTTCGAACTCGATCATCTCGCCGTACATCACATCGGCCAGGCCGTGGATGCGGATGATGCCGTCGGATACGGAAACAATGGTGCCCTCATTTTGGGCTTCAGTGCTCACATCGAGATTTTCGATGCGGCTCTTGATGATTTCACTGATCTCAGAGGGATTCAGTTGCTGCATGCTCTGTTCCTCAAGTCCCCGCCGGCTAACGCCAACGGGGAGAGTAATTTAGGAGTTCATCGCCTCGGCGAGCTTGGCCAGACGGCCGCGTACGGTACCGTCGATGACTGTATCACCGGCGCGGATGATCGCGCCGCCCAGCAGGCTCTCGTCCACCGAGCTGTGCAGATGTATTTCGCGTTCAAACTTCGCGCTGAGCTTTTGGCCCAGTGCTTGCGCCTGTGCATCGCTCAAGGCGTGCGCGGAAACAACTTCCACCTCAAGGGTGGCTTCCGCTTGCGCTTTCAGCTCTTCGAACAGTTCGGAAATTTCCGGCAGCAGCTGCAGGCGGTTGTTTTCCGCCAGCAACCGGATGAAGTTCCTTCCGTGCTCGCCGAGTTCGTCTGAACAGATCGACAGGAATTTATCTGCGCGCTCTTCACTGGTGAGCTGGGGATTATCCAGCAGCTCACGCACTTTTTCGTTCTGGCTGACCGCTGCCGCAGTGCTCAGCGCAGTGCTCCAACCACCTAAGTGGGAGGCTTCCTGCGCATAAGAGAATGCAGCTTTAGCGTAGGGCCGGGCCAGTGTGCTGAGTTCCGCCATTGGGTTCCTCGCTTACAGCTCGGCTGCCAGTTTATCGATCAGGTCGTCGTGCGCCTTAGCGTCGATATTGACCGCGAGAATCTTCTCCGCACCCAGGACAGACAGGTCTGCCACACGGCTGCGCAGTTGCTCTTTAGCGCGATTCACTTCCTGGTCGATCTCAGCTTTGGCCGCAGTTTTCAGGCGATCGCCTTCAGACTGAGCCGCTTGCTTGGCTTCATCGAGAATCTGGTTGGCGCGCTTGTTGGCACCATCAATAATCTCGTTAGCCTGATCTTTGGCTTCCTTCAACTGCTCGGCAGCTTTGCGCTTGGCCAGTTCCAGATCTTTCTGTGCGTGTTCAGCGTCAGCGAGACCATCTGCGATCTTCTGCTCACGCTCTTTCATCACGCCCAAAAGCGGCGGCCAAACAAACTTCCAGCAAAACCAGACGAAAAACAGGAAAGTAATCGACTGGCCGATTAGAGTCAGGTTGATATTCACTCCGACACCTCTTGCTCTTTAAATAGGGTTAAGGGCAATTGGAACGGCGTAATTAAACCAGACCAGGAGCTACGGCGAAGATCAGGTACATAGCGATACCAACACCGATCATCGGAACCGCGTCAAGCAGACCAGCCATCAGGAACATCTTGCCCTGCAGAGCCGGAGCCTGTTCAGGCTGACGAGCGGAACCTTCCAGCAGCTTGCCACCCAGAGTACCGAAACCGATTGCGGTGCCCAGGGCGCCCAGACCGATCAGCAGTGCACTTGCGATGTAAACCAGACCTAATGCTTCCATTGTGTTCTCCAAATCAAAGTTAAAGAGTTGTTGTAAAGGTCGAAAAAAGGGTTAAAAACTTATTGATCGTGCTCGTGCTCATCGTCGCGATGGTGTGCCATCGCCATGTACACGGTGCTCAATACCATAAATACGAACGCCTGCAGCACGATTACCAGTACGTGGAAGATCGCCCAGCCCATGTGCAGGAGGCCCGCACCAATAAAGCCGAGAACGCCAACGCCAAAGACAATTGCGATCAGGATAAAGATCATTTCACCGGCGTAGAGGTTTCCGAACAGACGCAGGCCCAGGGAGATCGGCTTGGCGATCAGGGATACTGCTTCCAGCAGGAAGTTCACCGGGATCAGCAGGATGTCAAAGAACAACTTGCCGGTATGGAAAGGGTGCAGAGTCAGCTCTTTAAGGAAGCCGATGGCACCTTTTTCGCGAATACTGAAGAAAATCATCAGCGCAAACACCGCCAGGGCCATACCCAGAGTGGCGTTCGGGTCGGTGGTTGGGACCACTTTAAAGAAGAGGTGATCGTTGCCGGAGATCTTGGCGGCAGCCATCGGCAGCCAGTCCACCGGTACCAGGTCCATCAGGTTCATCAGGAACACCCACACAAAGATGGTCAGAGCCATCGGGGCAACCATAGTGTTGCGGTGGGGGAAGGTTTCCTTAACCAGCTTGTCGATAAAGTCGGTAACCAGCTCCACAAAGCTCTGGAAGCCTGTGGGCTTGTCCACACTGGCCTTCTTGGCTGCGCGGGCAAACAGGAAGCAAAAAATCAGACCGAGGCCGATAGACCAGCCCAGGGTATCTACGTGCAGGGCCCAAAAGCCCATATCCGCAGCTTCCTGGGAGGAATGCGCCATAGTCCAAGTAGACTCATTCAGCACAGTACCGTCGGCGCGGGTATACCCGGCCGGCAGCTTGCCATAAGTCATGTTTTGCAGGTGGTGTTGGATATACCCCGTCGCGGTTTGAGCTTCGCCTGCCATAGTTCCTCAACAATCGTAAAAGTAAGAATTCTTTTTTCTTATCCACCGGCTAGCGGACCATGCGCGCTACCAAGATCCACTGCACGATTACACAGAGGACGTAGCTGATAAAAAGCGCCGCGGCATTCAGTGGCTTGACGGTGGCAAACACCGCTGCAAAACCTGCCATGGTCAATATAAATTTGCCGGTTTCCGCGCGGTAGAAATTGCCTACCACGCGATGGGCCGCGCGCGCACCGCTATCGCGAAAGGCGCGCCTGCCAAAATATGCTCCGGGCAGTGCACACAGGGCACCGCCGATAAATACGGAGAGCGCAGTCACCGGTTTACCGCTCAAGTGCAGTGCCGCACTGGCCACCGATATCAGCAGAAGCTGTACCGCGGCTATTCGTAATACCGGGGGTTTTGTCATAGACGGGATAAGCCGACTTTTTTTGCGCTGTCCGCCCAAAATTTGGGCGTGCGAATTATGCGGCAACAGCATCGCCGATTCAACCGGCAAATGTCGTCAACTTATTTGATTTTCAGGAGGTTTTGCACGGAATTACTCGCCGCAGTGAGTATTTGCCAACAGTTATTGCGCGCGCCACTAGGACGCGCATTTCCCTGTGGCCTCAGTCCTCGGCGTAACCCAGGTGGGCCAGGATTCCATCCAGCTCTTCCAGAGTGGTGTATTTGAGTACCAGGCGGCCATTGCCTTTATCGTTGTGATCGATAGATACGGGCACTCCGACTTTTTCTGCCAGGCGCTCAGTCAGGCGACGGATATTGGGGTCGAGCTTCGGTTTTTCCGGTGCGGGGGCAGCCGGCTGTTGTAAACGGCGCACCAGCGCCTCTGTCTGGCGCACGGTAAGGCTGCGCTCGACCACTTGGCGCGCAGCAGAGCGCTGGGTGGCACCGGATAGACCGAGCAGGGCTTTGGCGTGCCCCAACTCCAGATCGCCACGCTCCAGGAAAGTCCGTACCTCTTCACTCAGACTCAACAGTCGCAAAAGGTTGGTTACTGCGGTACGGGATTTGCCCACCGCATCGGCCACTTCCTGCTGGGTCAGCTTGAACTCATCCTGTAAACGCTTGAGGGCTACAGCTTCCTCTACCGGATTCAGGTCTTCACGCTGGATATTTTCAATCAGCGCCATAGCGATGGCAGCTTCATCGGAAACGCTGCGCACCAGTGCCGGCACTTTCTCCAGTCCCGCCAATTGGGCCGCGCGCCAGCGCCGTTCACCGGCGATGATTTCATAGCTCTGCTCACCGATACCGCGCACGACGATCGGCTGCATAATGCCCTGGGCGCGTATCGAGTCCGCCAGCTCCTGCAAGGATTCCTGTGGAAAATCCCGGCGTGGCTGGTAGCGGCCGCGCTGCAAAAACTCTATCGGCAACTCCTTCAGCTCACCGTCGACCACGGCGGTTTCGGTTTCAGCTTCACCGGTAGCCTCGGCGATCGCGGTGCTGTTTTTATTGCTGATCAGGTGGGATAAACCCCGGCCCAGTCCTTTGCGTTTGGCGGCCATAGTAATTACCCCTTATACGGCTTCCGCCACAGGGCGGCTTTTCTTATTGGAAGATTGATTGGCGGGATGGCGGCGATTGATTTCGCAAGCCAGTGCCAGATAGGCAATAGCCCCTTTCGAATGGCGGTCGTAATCCAGCGCCGGCTTGCCGAAGCTGGGAGCCTCTGCCAAACGGACATTGCGCGGGATACAGGTTCGATACAGGCGATCGCCGAAAAACTCCTGCAACTGCGCCGACACTTCGCTGGTGAGGCTGTTGCGCGGATCGTACATGGTGCGCAAGATACCCTCGATTTTCAGGTCCGGATTGGCGGCCTGCTGGATCTGGGTGATGGTGTCCACCAGTGCTGACAACCCCTCCAGGGCATAGTATTCACACTGCATGGGAATCAATACGCCGTGAGCTGCACAGAGGGCGTTTACGGTCAGCATATTCAACGATGGCGGACAGTCGATAATCACGTAGTCGTAACGATTACTCACCGCAGCCAGGGCGCGGCGCAGGCGGGATTCGCGGCCCTCCAGATTCAGCAACTCCACCTCTGCCGCAGACAGGTCACCGTTGCCCGGGATCAAATCAAAACCGCTCTCTGTGGATACAATGGCCTGCTCAACGGGTAATTCAGCGGCCAGCACATCGTAACCGGACACCTCAAGGTCACTTTTATCCACACCGCTGCCCATGGTGGCATTGCCCTGGGGGTCCAGATCGATCAGCAATACGCGCCGCTTGTTGGCAACCAAAGATGCGGCCAGGTTGACGCAGGTAGTGGTCTTGCCAACCCCGCCTTTCTGGTTGGCCACAGCAAATATCTTGCTCAAGATTCTTGTCCTTTGTTGTTTCCGGGTGCGTTTGCCCCGACGCCGGCTCGGCTTCGGGCGGCAGCTGTTGTGCCCCACGATAGGGGAGCAGGATTGGGCGGGCGACAAACCCGCCAAACTATCATCTTACTCTGTGCGACAGAGCTGAATCATATGTCGCTCACCGTCGCAGCCGGGCACCGACAACCGGTGCACCTGCTCGACCTTAATGCCTTTTGGCAGAGCGCTCAACTCATCCTCAGGCAGCTTGCCCTTCATGGCATAAAAACGACCCCAGGGTGCCAACATGTGCTCACTGCCATTGACCATATCTTCGATGGAGGCAAAGGCGCGGGACACCACACCGGCAAAAGGCTGTTCTGGCACAAAGGCTTCTACCCGCTCATTGACTACCGTGATATTGGGCAGGGGCAGGGTGCTGGCGACTTGGAACAGGAAGCGGGTCTTCTTGCCATTGCTGTCGAGCAGGGTGATGGCGCGCTCCGGATGCACAATTGCCAGGGGAATCCCTGGCAGGCCGCCACCGCTACCCACATCGATTAAAGAACCTTCGCCACAGAGATTTACCACACTGAGGCTGTCGATAATATGGCGCTCCAGCATCTGCTCCGGGTCGCGTATGGCGGACAGGTTGTAGGCACTGTTCCAGCGGGCGAAAAGCGCCAGGTATTCCAGTAGCTGATCCTGCTGCCGGTCACTGAGTACCACCGACATCTGTGCCGCCGCCTCTAACAGGCGCGGACGAAACTGTTCCATTGAGTGAGAAATGGGTCTATCCCCCAGTAGTCCCGCGAAATTCAAACCCCGCAGGGCCTCGCGGGATACCCTGTGGAAAACCGATTTATACCGCTTTTTTGCGCTTCAGCAGCCCGCGCTTTTTCAACTGGATCAACAGCAGGGATATGGATGCGGGCGTCACGCCCGGTATTCGCGAGGCCCGCGCCAGGGTATCTGGGCGGGTCTCTCCCAGCTTTTGCTTAACCTCATTGGACAGACCAGAAATATCGCTGTAGTCGAAGTCCGCCGGGATCGGGGTATCTTCGTAGGCCTGCAAACGCTCAATTTCCTCGCGCTGGCGATCGATATAACCGGCGTACTTGGCCGAAATTTCCACCTGTTCGGCAACCTGCTCGTCGGTTACCGCTTCCCCTTTGAGGCCCGCCACATCCTGATAGCCCAGTTCCGGACGGCGCAACAGGTCCATCAGGCTATATTCCCGCGCCAATGGCTGCGGCAATTTGGTTTCTACAGAGGCGGCCTGGGGCGTCTTTGGGTGCACCCAGGTATCTTGTAGTCGCTGGGTCTCCCGAGCGATCTCCTCGCGCTTTTCACTGAACGCTGCCCAGCGGGTATCGTCGACCAGGCCCAATTCGCGACCTTTTTCGGTCAGGCGCAGGTCAGCATTGTCCTCACGGAGCAGCAAGCGATATTCCGCGCGGCTGGTAAACATGCGGTAGGGCTCTTTAGTGCCGCTGGTGATCAAATCATCCACAAGCACGCCCAGGTAGGCTTCATCCCGACGCGGGGCCCAGGCTTCGCGCTCCTGGGCCTGTAGGGCGGCATTGGCGCCAGCCAGGAGTCCCTGGGCAGCCGCTTCCTCGTAGCCGGTGGTGCCATTGATCTGGCCGGCAAAGTAGAGCCCCTGGATAAATTTGGTTTGCAGGGACGGCAAAAGGTCGCGCGGGTCGAAGAAATCGTACTCAATTGCATAGCCAGGGCGGGTGATATGCGCCTTTTCAAAGCCTTTGATGGAGTGCACCAGCTCAATCTGTACATCGAAGGGCAGGCTGGTGGAAATACCATTGGGGTACAGCTCGTTGGTGGTCAACCCTTCAGGCTCGATAAACACCTGGTGGCTATCTTTGTCCGCAAAGCGGTGCACCTTGTCCTCGATGGAGGGACAGTAGCGCGGGCCAATCCCTTCAATCACGCCGGAATACATGGGCGAGCGATCGAGCCCCCCCTGGATAATTTCATGGGTGCGGGCATTGGTGTGGGTAATCCAGCAGCAGACCTGGCGCGGGTGCTGATCGCGGCTGCCCAAATAGGACATCACCGGTGTGGGGCTATCTCCCCACTGTTCCTCCAGCTCGCTGAAATCTACCGAGCGGGCATCAATACGGGGAGGGGTGCCAGTTTTGAGGCGATCGACGCGGAAAGGCAGTTCGCGCAGACGATCTGCAAGGGCAATCGAGGGCGGGTCTCCAGCGCGGCCGCCGGCGTGGTTATCCAAGCCGATATGTATACGCCCACCGAGGAAAGTCCCGGCGGTCAGTACCACTGTCTTGGCGCGAAAGCGCACCCCCGCATTGGTGACAACGCCCACAACCTGTTCACCTTCGACAATCAGGTCATCCGCCGCTTGTTGGAAGATCTCCAGGTTTTCCTGTGCTTCCAGGATTGAACGGATAGCGGCGCGATACAGGGCTCTATCGGCCTGGGCACGAGTTGCCCTTACTGCGGGGCCTTTGCGGGCATTGAGGACCCGGAACTGAATTCCGCCCAAGTCTGTTGCCGTTGCCATAGCGCCACCGAGGGCATCGACTTCCTTCACGAGATGACTCTTGCCGATACCGCCGATCGCCGGGTTGCAGGACATTTGTCCAAGGGTCTCGATATTGTGGGTCAGCAGCAGAGTGGAAGCTCCCATACGTGCCGCTGCCAGTGAGGCTTCGGTACCTGCGTGGCCTCCGCCGATCACGATCACATCATAGGTCTTAGGGAATTCCATAGTGGCTGCTACTGGTTACAACTGGGGGCGCACATTTTATAGGCAGTAGGTGTGAGTCAGCAATTGGCTACAAGCATATTCCTGCACTCTAGTTGGTAGACGCTTGTAAAGCTGTAAAAACTGAGACTATCCAGTTCCATGCTATTGGGACTCTCTCTCCAATGAAACTTTCTAGAGCTAGCTTTAGAGCAAATTATTTTTTGGCTCTCTTAAGTTTATATAAATGAATATATGTATTTCTTAGAGAGAGGTTTTTGATTTAGTTGTTTTTATTAGTGTCCGGCAAATCATGTATAAGCAAAAAAAAGTCTTATAAATCAAAAGGTTACACTGATGAAAACATGGGCAATAACCCCTTGGCTGAAGGGGGAGCAACCCCGGTAGACGATTGTGGAAAGCCGGGACAACTTTGCGCGCCTCGTGCTGGCGGGAAAGTTATCATCATAGCATTCGTTGCTTACGCAGGTGTTTATCCCCTTTTTTACTCACACCTGGCAATTTCAGGTTTTAGCTTGTGCGTAGAGGGTGATAAGACTTGGGGGTTAATTGTGCGTAAGAGTGAATATTGTATAAGTCTGTGAGTTTTGTTGCTGTATCTATGTGATTTATAGGTGATTGAAGCAAGTGAAAAGATATCCACGGGAAATCCCCGTGGACATGTATAACTCGATCGGCGCCATATCTTATTTTGCAGAGTTTTTTGCCAGATTTTTTCGCGAATCTATTTAATAAGATCGGGAAAAATTGGGGATTTAATTTACCCGCCCTGAAAGTCGGGGTTAAGCCTGTGTAAAAGAAGTGAGAAATATGTTGGGAAGCTGGAAGTAGAGAAGCGGGGGAGGATAAAGTAGCCTCCCCCTTGGGATAACTTGGAAGTTGGGATGGGGCGTTTACTTACCGATACAAAAACTGCCGAAGATCTTGCCGAGTAATTCATCGGCACTGACGGTGCCAGTAATTTCTCCCAGAGCCTGCTGGGCTTGGCGTAAGTCTTCGGCGAGCAGTTCGCCTGCACCGCTAGTGTGAAGTTGCCGCTGGCCCTGATGTATAAAAGCTTGTGCCCGGCCCAGTGCGTCCAGGTGTCGGCGCCTGGCACTGAATGTTCCCTCTCCAGCGCCGCTGAAACCAATACTCTGTTTTAAATGTTCTTTTAACGCATCGAGCCCGGCACCTGTTTTTGCACTGATGGCAATCACTGGCACGCCTTCAGTGTGTGCCTGAAGGCCAGCGCTGTAGTCGGTGAGGTCAATCTTATTCAGTACTAATGTCAGTTTGTTGAGATCTTTTAGCTGACTGGTAAATTCTGGCCAAACTTGTGTGGGGTCCAGGGAGTGGAGCTGCTCTGCATCCATGACAAGAAGTACCCTATCTGCGCCGTGGATTTCCTCCCAGGCGCGTTCGATACCAATTTGCTCGACTCTATCCGGGGCATCCCTTAATCCCGCAGTATCGGCAAACTGGAGGGGCATACCGTCGATATGAATATTTTCGCGCAGGATATCCCGAGTGGTACCGGCGATATCGGTGACAATAGCGGCGTCGTGTCCGGCCAGTGTGTTGAGCAGGCTGGATTTCCCTGCATTGGGGCGTCCTGCGATAGCAACTCGCATTCCTTCGCGCATTATCGCGCCCTGACGCGCCTGGGTTTCCACACCCACCATTTGTGCCTGTAGGGTTTCTATATCAGCTGCCACTTTGCCATCGGCGAGGAAGTCGATTTCCTCTTCGGGGAAATCAATGGCGGCCTCCACGTAGATACGCAGATGGGTAAGGTTTTCCACCAAGTCTTCGATTTTCTCGGAAAACGCGCCCTGCAGTGAACGCATGGCATTACGCGCTGCCTGGGCACTGCCGGCGTCGATTAAATCGGCGATCGCTTCGGCCTGAGTTAAATCCATTTTGTCGTTGAGGAAAGCCCTCTCGGAAAATTCTCCGGGTCGGGCTTGTCGAGCGCCCAACTCGATAGTTGCTTGAAGTAACTGATCGAGAATCACTGGGCCGCCGTGTCCCTGGAGTTCCACCACATCCTCCCCGGTAAAGGAGTTGGGGGCGGGGAAAAAGAGCGCCAATCCCTGATCGATTAACTGCTCTTTGTGGGTAAAGTTCCGGTAGTGGGCAGAACGGGGCTGGAGGGAATTTTCCCCGCAGATTTGTTGGGCAATTTGCAGGGCTCTTGCGCCCGACAGTCGGATAACGCCGATGCCGCCGCGCCCGGGCGCGGTGGCAACAGCGGCAATAGTGTCGCGATTGAGGCTTTCTTGTATCATCGGCTGAGTTTACTCGACAGAACGGAAAAGGGCCGCATTAGCGGCCCTTGTTTATTGTGTTGCTGCAGATCGGTACTGGTTAGTACTTACCGGCATCCACCTGTTTATTGATATACCAGGTTTGCGCAATGGTAATCAGGTTGTTGGCGATCCAGTACAGAACCAGACCCGCTGGGAACCACAGGAAGAACACTGTCATCATTACCGGCATCAGCTGCATGATGCGGGCTTGGGTTGGATCGGTGGGAGCCGGGTTAAGCTTTTGCATAAACCACATAGACAGGCCCATCAGTACCGGCAGGATAAAGTAGGGGTCCTTCGCTGACAGATCGTGAATCCAGAAGATCCAGGGCGCGTGGCGCAGCTCAACGGTTTCGGTGAGCATCCAGTAGAGCGCGATAAATACCGGCATCTGCAACAGGATCGGCAGGCAGCCACCCATCGGATTGATCTTCTCGCGGCGGTAGAGCTTCATGGTCTCTTCCGCCAGCTTTTGCCGGTTATCCTTGTACTGTTCCTGCAGCTTTTTCATCTGCGGCGCAAACTTGCGCATACGCGCCATGGATTTGGTGCCAGCGGCGGACAGAGGCAAAAGCAGCGTCTTGATAAATACGGTGAGCAGGATAATCGCCCAGCCCCAGTTGCTGACAATATGTTCCTGGATAAAGTGCAGAACACCGAACAGCGGTTTGGCGATCCACCAGAGCCAGCCGTAATCGACGGTCAGGTCGAGGCCGGGAGAGATTTCTTCCAGACGGTAGACATCTTTGGGGCCAGCGTAGAAAGAAGCGCTCAGCTCGCCTTGGGTGGCAGCGGGGATTTGCACTTGAGGTGCGGTAAAACCCATGCGGAAGAGGCCGTTGGATAGCTCCTTCAATTCAAAAGTATTGCGCTCGTCCTGGGGGGGGATCCAGGCACTGATAAAGTAGTGCTGAACCATAGCTACCCAACCACCTTCGATGGTTTCGCGGGTGGGGCTTTCAGCAATCTCCTCGAAGTCCTGCTTGAAGTAGTTCTTTTCGTTGGTGCGGATGGCAGCGCCGAGGAAAGGCGACATACCGAAACCGGTGTCGGTTGCGGGTTCACTGGCATCGCGCTTAATCTGACCAAACATGGCCGCGGACCAGGGTTTGTCACTGGTGTTATCCACCAGGTAGGCCACTTGGATCAGGTAGTCTCCACGCTTGAAGGTGAAGCGCTTGGTGATATTGGCGCCTTCCTGTTGCAGAGTCAGGTCTACTATCAGGGTATCGTCGCCCTCAACCATCGCATATTCGGTTTTTGCCACCTTGAAAACCGGGCGGCCAGCGGCGCTGTCGGTCCCGTTTTTACCGATAAGACCACTCTGGGCAATATAAGTATGGTTGCGGGTCTGGTTCAACAGGATCAGGGGTTGGTCCGGGGTATCCAACTTCTCTTGCTGTTTGCGCAGCGCCACTTTGACGATATCGCCGCCACGAGGATTGATGAGCAGATCAAAAACGTCGGTGGTGACACTGATCAGCTTGCTCTCAGTACTGCTGCCTTCATTGGATGCGGGCACCTGGGAGCGAAGTTGGGGAACATCACTGTCGCCGGTGCTTGCGGGTGTTTCGGGGGGTATTTGGCTGACAGTCTCGCCGCCAGTCTGCACGACGGTTTCGCGGTCGAGTTCAGGAGTGTGTTGCTCTTGAAATGCGTTCCACTGGAAGATAAGTGCCAGGAGAACCGCGAGAATTCCGCCGAGCAGCGTATAGCGTTGCCAATCCATCTTATTACCTAGAGCGTGTTCTTGTGTCTGGTGGGGGGAACCGGGTCCAATCCACCAGGGTGCCAGGGGTGGCATTTTATAAGGCGGCGCAGAGTTAAATAACCCCCTTTTATCGCTCCATGAGTTTCAATGGCCTCTTCAGAGTACCGGGAGCAGGTGGGGTAGAAGCGACATTGGTTGCCTACCCAGGGGCTGGCCAGGTAGCGGTATACATGGATCAGCTTGATCAGTATCCACTTCATGGTCGGGGTTGCGGCTGTCGAGCCCGCTTGGCCAGTTTACGCCAGAGTTTATTCAGTAGTTTCGCCAACTCGGCCTTATCCAGATCTGCGACCCCAGGGCGCGCGAGCACCACGGCATCCAGCGGCGGCAAATCGTATTGCTGCAGACGGAAGGTTTCCCGGGTTATACGCTTGATTTGGTTGCGGTCGGAGGCGTTGCGTACATGCTTTTTAGCAATAACGAGACCGAGACGCGGGTGTTCCAAGGAGTTTGGACGGGCGAGGATCAACAGATGAGGGTGTGCGGCGCGCACCTGGTTTTCATTGAATACCAAGCGATACTGCGCCGCATTGAGCAGGCGCAGCGTCTTGGCAAATCCGAAGCTGCTGCGCACCTGCTGCATAAAGAGATATCTCTAAAAGGGAAGAGATCTTATGCAGACAGTACTTTGCGGCCTTTAGCGCGACGGCGGGCCAGAATCTTACGGCCGTTTTTGGTTGCCATGCGAGCGCGGAAACCGTGAGTGCGCTTGCGCTTCAAGTTGCTTGGTTGAAATGTGCGTTTCATAGTCTTGCTACCTGAGACTTTGTGTTCAAAATTTCTCGGGACCTTTCCCGGCTGCGGCCTGGACTCCGGTCCGGCACAAAGCCGGTGCAGACGGAGCTACGCGCTGCGAAGGCCGCGGATTGTATAGAAAGCCAGCAGCGAAAGCAACGCGCTAATCAGGGAAATTCTTTTTATTGGTGCGCGAGTTTACTGTAATTTTTTACGCCAACTAGACAAGTCGTTGAGTCATCAGGGGTATCTCTGAATGCCCACTGATTGACCCCAAGATACCCACAGCCTCCTGTGGATAACTTTCGAAGGGTTTCCACCTCAATTGTCTAATTGTTGTGCAAATCCTTGATTGTGTGGATCTTTTTGCGCAGTTTTTTCAACAGATGCAGTCTTTCTTGTGGATAACCTAAAGGTGGAAAGGTATACTGCGCCGATCTTATTTGATGGCCCCGGGTGATTCCTAATCCGGCCTTGCCGTCTCTCCTTGGTCTTACCATTTTGGGGTTTTTTGGGGGGTTTCTTGACTGAATCCGTATGGAAGCAGTGCGCGAGCTGTTTACAGGACGAGCTGCCGTCTCAGCAGTTCAATACCTGGATCAGACCGTTGCGCGTCAATCCCGTCAGTGCGGAGGGCGAGTTGCGCCTGATCGCACCGAACCGCTTTGTGCTGGACTGGGTTGGCAATAAATTCCTGAACCGCATTCGCGAGTTGGTGCAACAGTTTGCACCGGGACGCCCTCTGCAAGTGGCGCTCGAGATTACCGCTCGCCGGCCGGCTCGCTTCCAGCGCGGCCATGTAACAAATAATGCCCCTCCGACACCGGTACCGACACCCGCGCCATCGGCGCCAATTCCGCCACCACCTCCAGTCCAGCCGGCAGTAGTACCGCCACAGGTATCTGTACCACCTGTTGCCACTGCGCCACCTCCGGTGACTTCACCGCTGGGGTCTGGGTTTGGTGCCAGCAGGCCGGTGCCTCACCCCGCGATGGCTGAGGAGGTTACTGCCGAGCAAATGACGACAGGCGAACTGGCCCTGACAGATCTGCGACCAACGGCTATGAATGGGATGGCTCGCCCCGTACCGGAGCAGCCGGCCAGGCAGGTTGAGGTGGAGGGGGCCATCAAGCACGGTAGCTCACTCAATCGCAACTTTACTTTCAAATCCTTTGTTGAAGGTAAGTCCAACCAGCTGGGCCTCGCTGCGGCACAACAGATTTCTGACAATCCGGGCGGCGCCTACAATCCCCTCTTTATATATGGGGGCGTGGGTCTGGGGAAAACTCACTTGATGCACGCGGTTGGCAACGCACTGCTGGAGCGCAACCCCAATGCTAAGGTGGTGTATTTGCACTCCGAGCGCTTTGTTGCAGATATGGTGAAAGCGCTACAGCTGAATGCCATCAGCGACTTTAAGCGCTATTACCGGTCTGTTGACGCCCTTTTGATTGATGATATCCAGTTTTTTGCCGGTAAGGAGCGCTCTCAGGAGGAGTTTTTCCATACCTTCAATGCCCTGCTGGAGGGTGGTCAACAGATTATCCTAACCTGTGATCGCTATCCGAAAGAGATCGACGGCTTGGAAGAGCGCTTGAAATCCCGCTTTGGCTGGGGATTAACGGTGGCTGTAGAGCCTCCGGAGCTCGAGACCCGGGTAGCTATTTTGATGAAGAAGGCTGAGCAGGTGGGTGTGGATTTACCTCACGACTCCGCTTTCTTTATTGCGCAGCGTATTCGCTCCAATGTGCGGGAGCTCGAGGGTGCACTGCGCCGCGTAATTGCCAATTCGCAATTTACCGGCCGCGCTATTGACGATGTCCTTGTGCGCGAAGCACTAAAAGACCTGTTGGCCCTACAGGATCGACTGGTCAGTGTGGATAATATCCAGCGGGTTGTCGCTGAATACTACAAAATTAAGGTGGCGGATTTGCTCTCCAAGCGGCGCAGTCGCTCGGTGGCCCGTCCCCGCCAAGTCGCTATGTCCCTGGCCAAGGAGCTGACCAATCACAGCTTGCCGGAGATCGGCGATGCCTTCGGTGGTCGCGACCACACAACAGTACTGCATGCCTGCCGCAAAATACGTGAGTTGCAGGAGTCCGACGCGGATATTCGCGAGGACGTTAAATTGCTGACACGGTCGCTGACCACTTAATCGAATAACTGACAAAACAAGGCGAAACTACCGATGAAATTCAATGTGAGCCGGGACGCCCTTCTGAAGCCGTTACAACTGGTGGCCGGTGTTGTTGAGAAACGCCAAACACTGCCAGTCCTGGCCAATGTGTTGATGCAGTTACAGGGCCAGGAACTCTCCCTGACCGGTACTGACCTGGAAGTGGAAATTGTCGGCCGTCTCGGTGTAGACGGTGTAGAAATGGAAGGTGAGGTGACCGTTCCCGCACGCAAGCTGCTGGATATCTGTCGCTCTCTGCCCGATGGTGCTGAACTAAAGTTTGAGCGCGATGGTGAGCGCCTGATACTGCGCAGTGGCCGCAGCCGTTTTCAGCTGTCGACTCTGCCCGCAGCGGACTTCCCGAACCAGGAAGAGGCCAGTGCACAGACCCGTTTCGATATCTCCCAGCGCGAGATCCGCCGCCTGATAGAAGCCACTAGTTTTGCTATGGCTCAGCAGGATGTGCGCTATTACCTGAATGGTTTGCTGCTTGAATGCCGCCCGCAGCAGCTGCGTGCGGTTGCTACTGATGGCCACCGCTTGGCACTCTGCGATCGCGATGCCCCCGGCCTGGATGTCTCCACGCCTATCCAGGCTATTGTGCCGCGCAAAGGCGTACTCGAGCTGGGTCGTTTGCTTGAGGACAGCGATGCACAGGCACAGGTGGTGCTGGGTAACAACCATATTCGTGTGGTTAGTGGTCAGTTTACTTTCACCTCTAAATTGGTAGACGGAAAATTCCCTGACTATGAGCGCGTGTTGCCGCGAGGCGCGGGCAATGTGGTTTATGCGGATCGCCAGGGATTGCGCCAGGCCTTCTCCCGAGCGGCGATTCTCTCCAACGAGAAATACCGCGGGGTGCGCCTTCAGGTTTCTGAGGGGCTGCTGCAGATTGTTGCCAACAACCCGGAGCAAGAAGAGGCGGAAGAGCAGATGATGGTGGATTACGTAGGTGAGCCAATGGAGATTGGTTTTAACGTTTCCTATCTGCTGGACGTCACTGGTGCTATTCACAGTGACCAGATCCGTATCAGTCTGGCGGATGCCAACAGCAGTGCTCTGCTGCAGCAACCTGAAGAAGGTGATGCTCTGTACGTGATTATGCCTATGCGCCTGTAAGGCAGCCCACCCATTGCTCTTTTTTGAATGGATTGAGGCTACCTCCCCGCTCGGTGGGGTAGCCGATAAACAAACCGATGCCTGTGCATCGCGCTCTTCACTCTGGGGGAGGTGTCTGTGGCGCTGACCCGTCTTCTCTTGTCTAATTTTCGAAATATCTGCTCTGCCGATCTCAAACTGGGTCCTGGCGTTAATGTGTTTTGTGGTGCGAATGGCAGTGGTAAGACTTCACTGCTAGAGGCGGTACATATGCTGGCAACCGGTCGTTCCTTTCGCTCTCGTCAGCATAAGTCAGTTATTCAGCATGATACTGGTGGGCTTACAGTTTTTGCCCAGCTCGATACAGGTTTTAACTTGGGGGTAGAGCGCCTCGCCGATGGCTCGGGCAGAATCAAGGTTAACCAGGCTCCTGCTGAATCCAGCTCACAGCTTGCTAGTTGCCTGCCACTTCAATTGATAAACAGTGAAAGTTTTTCCGCACTTGATGGTGGCCCCGGCGTTCGACGCCGGTTGCTGGATTGGACAGTGTTCCACGTGGAACATTTATTTGCCCAGGAGTGGAAAAATTATCAAATCGCATTGCGGCAGCGAAATGCTCTCCTGCGTCGTGGTAAAATCGATGAGGCCAGCATCGGCGTATGGGAAGAGCAGTTGGCCCTTAGTGGCGAGCGTGTAAACGATCTGCGATTAGCTCAGTTTTCTCAATTGCAGTCTGCCGTTTCACAACTGCTTGGTGAGTTACCACAGAGCCTATTGAGCCGTGTCGATATGAGTTACCGTCGCGGTTGGCGTAAAGAAGTTGACCTGCGTGGCGCTCTATCTGAATCACGGGAATCAGATGTTTCACAGGGGCATACGCGTATTGGTCCCCATAGGGCGGATATTCGTTTTAGCGTAGCCGGTGAGTCGGCTCACAATATCCTATCTCGCGGCCAACAGAAGATGTTGGTGTGTGCAATGCGCACTGCCATGGCGGAGGTAGTCTGTAGGCTGGGGGATATGCCAGTATTCCTGGTAGATGACTTGCCGGCAGAGCTGGATGACAGTAACCAACAGATTTTTGCGCATTGGGTTGGGCGTTGTGCCAGCCAGGTGCTTGTAACCGGAATTGAGGAGGGCACTACAAGTCGCCCCTGGCGGCAACTAGATGCCCCTTGGAATTGCCCGAAAGTGTTCCACGTGGAACATGGGAAGATCAGTGCCGAAGCTTCGGCCGCACAATAAGTTTAATGGAGCGAATAAATGTCAGAGCAGCAAAGCTATGACTCAAGCAGTATCAAGGTATTAAAAGGCCTGGATGCGGTGCGCAAGCGCCCCGGAATGTATATTGGTGATACCGACGATGGCACCGGTCTGCACCACATGGTATTCGAGGTGGTCGACAACTCCATCGATGAAGCGCTGGCCGGCCACTGTGATGAGATCCGTGTAACCATCCACCCGGATGAGTCCATTTCCGTCTCGGACAATGGCCGTGGTATCCCAACAGAGATTCACCCGGAAGAGGGGGTCTCTGCAGCAGAAGTGATTATGACCGTCCTTCACGCGGGTGGTAAATTTGATGACAACACCTACAAGGTCTCCGGCGGTCTGCACGGGGTAGGGGTATCGGTGGTAAATGCTCTGTCCAAGGAGCTGAAGCTGATTATCCGTCGCGGTGACAAGATCCACGAGCAGATCTACCACCACGGTGTGCCCCAGGCACCCCTGGAAGTCGTGGGTGACAGCGATACCACCGGCACCACGGTGCACTTCAAACCCTCAGAGGACACCTTCAGCAATATCGAATTCCATTTCGACGTGCTGGCCAAGCGCCTGCGCGAGCTGTCCTTCTTGAACTCCGGTGTGCGTATTGTCTTGAAGGACGAGCGCAGTGGTAAAGAAGAAGGTCTATGAATACGAAGGTGGTTTGAGTGCCTTTGTGGAGTTCCTCAACCAGAACAAAACCCCGATTAACAAGGTTCTGCACTTCCAGAGCCAGCGTGAAGACGGCATTGCAGTAGAGGTGGCATTACAGTGGAACGATAGCTTCCAGGAAAGCATCTTCTGCTACACCAACAATATTCCCCAACGCGACGGCGGTACCCACCTGGCGGGCTTTCGTGCAGCCCTGACCCGTGGCCTGAACAGCTATATCGAGCGGGAAGGCCTGGGCAAGAAAGACAAGGTGAACACCACTGGCGATGACGCCAGGGAAGGTCTCACCGCGATTATCTCTGTGAAGGTCCCGGACCCGAAATTCTCCTCCCAGACCAAGGACAAGCTGGTTTCATCCGAAGTGAAACCCGCAGTAGAGCAGGAGATGGGCCACCACTTCACAGACTACCTGATGGAGAACCCACAGGAAGCCAAATCTGTCGTCACCAAGATGATCGATGCGGCCAAAGCCCGTGAGGCGGCCCGCAAGGCCCGCGAAATGACTCGCCGCAAGGGAGCGCTGGATATTGCCGGCCTGCCCGGAAAACTGGCAGATTGCCAGCAAAAAGACCCGGCACTATCTGAAATTTACCTGGTGGAGGGTGACTCCGCCGGTGGTTCTGCCAAGCAGGGCCGCGATCGCCGCACCCAGGCGATCCTGCCGCTGAAGGGTAAGATCCTCAATGTGGAAAAAGCGCGCTTCGACAAGATGCTCTCAAGTGCCGAAGTGGGTACCCTGATTACCGCACTGGGCTGTGGCATCGGCAAGAGCGAGTTTAACCCGGACAAGCTGCGTTACCACAGTATCATCATCATGACCGATGCTGACGTAGATGGAGCCCATATTCGCACCCTGTTGCTCACCTTCTTCTTCCGTCAGATGCCTGAGCTGATCGAGCGGGGTCACATCTACATCGCCCAGCCGCCGCTGTACAAGATCTCCAAGGGCAAACAGGAACAGTACCTGAAGGATGAGGGCGCTCTAACCCAGTTCCTCACCAACGCCGCCCTGGAAGGCGCCACGCTGTTTGTGAACCCGGACGCCCCAGGGCTTTCTGGTGCCTCCCTGGAGAGCCTGGTAGGCGAATACCGCAGCGTACTGGCGACAATCGACCGCCTGTCGCGTCTGTACCCCGAGGAAGTGCTGCGCAGCATGATCTACCTGCCCAGCTTGTCTCAGGAAGACCTGCAGTCCCAGGAGAAAGTTGCAGCTTGGAGTGAGAAGCTCCAGGAGAAACTCGGTGACGAAGAAAGTGGTGGAACCCGTCGTCACGAAGTGACGGTTCAGGAGAACACCGAGCGCGGCCTATTCCTGCCCCATATCCATATCGTGGCTCACGGTGTTGGCAGTGACTACCTGATTAACCACGAGTTTTTCGATTCCGCTGAGTACGCGTCTATCTGCGCTCTGGGTGAGAAGATGGTGGGTCTGTTGGAAGAGGGTGCCTTTATCCAGCGCGGCGAGAAGCAGCACCCTGTTGGCAGCTTCCCTGAAGTGATGGACTGGCTGATGGGCGAGAGCCGCAGAGGCTACGGTATCCAGCGCTATAAAGGTCTGGGAGAAATGAACCCGGAGCAGCTTTGGGAAACCACCATGGACCCGGAGAGTCGCCGTATGCTGCAGGTAACCGTTGAAGATGCCATTGCCGCGGACCAGATCTTTACAACTCTGATGGGTGATCAGGTAGAGCCACGCCGTGACTTTATCGAGACCAACGCCTTGGCAGTAGAAAACCTCGACGTCTAATTGCCATTTTTCTGAAAATCCCACAGTAATTCCCCAAAAGGGGAATTACTGTGGATATTTTTTCCGCTTAAAAATAACTTGCGACAAATTCGGTCTTTTTTCCCCCCTATCAAAAGCGTCACGCCGATTGGGCACCTACCCTTCCTTTAAAGCTTAAAATTACTGACAAACCATTAAAGTAAACAGTAAAATTTTTAGTAAATTCTGGCCAAGCAATAATTTTGTTGTATTTTTAAAAAGAAAAAAATTTTAGGTAACCTTTCTACTTATCTATTTCTACGAAAAAATAAAACTAAACGGACCATAAGGCTTATGGGGAACCTAATCTCTTCTATTCTCGGCGATGCTCGTCGTTTGATAGTTACTAGTGGTGTGATTGCACTGGCTTTATACGGTTGCACAAGCACGCAGAAATTAGTGAATTCCGAATGGTATGAGATCGAAACCGAGCATTTTCGGATCGTTACCAATGACAACCCCAAGCAAGTTGAAAAGCTGGCAATAGACTTGGAACGATTTCGAATTTTCGCAAAACGATACATCAGGTATTCAGCAGATCAACAAAAGTTGACGATATACGCCCTGGATGATCGGCTCAGCTTTAAAGGAGTCAGCGGTAGTGAGTCGTCTAGAACTGTCATTGGACAATTCCATAATACTGCGTATGGGAGTTTTGCATTATTAAACCTAAACGGAAATCGCGTCCTTCCTGACAACCCGGCTCGCCAGACGTTGTTTCATGAATATACGCATTTTTTGACCTACAGCGGAAGCCAGCACCTCTACCCCTACTGGTTTAGTGAAGGTATTGCTGAAGTGTTTTCCACGGTAGATTTTGAGGAAAATAAAAAGTACAGCTTCGGAAAAATACCTGTTGATCGAGCGATTAGTCTTACTCGAGCGAGAGAGTTACCACTGGATAAGCTGCTTTCAGCCACTCCTGGTTCGCTGAATTCAAGGGATACCGAGGCACTTTATGCCAGTGGATGGATGTTAGCTCACTGGATGATTTTCGATAAAGGTAGAAATAAAGCCTTAAATAACTATTTGGAGGCTTTCAACGCCGGCGATGATCCAATTGCGGGCCTACCTGAAGCTCTGGGAATGACTTTTGACGAGCTCAATGAGCAGTATAAGAAATTGCCGAAAAGTCATTTCAATTATTATGAGGGAGAATTTTCCGATAATGGTATCGTTAAGTCCCCCACCGTTAACCTGATGGAAAGTAGTACCGCAGTCGCAGAACTGGCCTACTTTATGGCAATTTCAGAGCAGGGATCCGAAGCACTAGAGAGATATATTGCCTATGCAGATAAAAAGCAGGCTTCTAGCCCATCGTTAAAGTCCGCACTGGCCATTGCCTTGACAGGTGAAGAAAACTATTCCCGCGCTGAGGAAGTCTTGAACTCTATTCCGGCGCAGTACCAGGGAGAAACCTGGTATCTTGAAGCCCAGGCAAAAAATGATTTATCGGCAGCCTTGGCGGAGGAGGGACACCCCAGTCCCAGAAACATGAAACGTATCCGGGATAAATATGTTCAATTGGTAAATGCCAATGGGGAAGTACCGGCGTACTGGCATGAACTGGCGATCACAATGCAAGTTTTGGGGTATCCCCGCCAGAAGTATACGGAAATGTTGGAGCAGGCGTATCTACGCGCACCGAGAGAAACAGGAATTGCTTGGTGGTATGTGCTGGAGCTTTACCTGGACCGAGATAAAGATCTTTTCGCAAAAGTCTCCCAACCGCTATTCATGCAAATTGCAGAAGAGGGCTCGCGGGCACAGTTGCAGTCGATGCTGGATGAGTTGGAGGAGGAAGAGGGATTGGAGTTCGAGCCTGAGATCAGTGGTTTGGGCCAACTAATGTCAACTTACAGGAAGTACTCAGGAAACAAGGCCCTGGCAATGGCTGTGGACTATCGTGGCGCATTTGTGGCCGGTTTTAACGAAGATGGTGGAAGCACCCAAGCTGAGGCGAGTCAAAGTGCTCTTCAGGCCTGTGAGGAACAGCGAAAGCAGTACCAGATAAGGGATCGCTGTGAACTCTACGCGGAAGGTGAAGTATTGGTGAATTCAACTACGAGGATGTAATTATCCAGTGGGCGTTAGGTAAGGCGCAAAGTAGGCTGTAATAGAGCTTGCTTTGCGACAATATTAAGCTTGGTGATGAGAGTGGATGAGCCGATTACCCCATTACCAAGTATCCACTCTGACAATCAGCTCCCAGAAAATTGGGTATTGGTCGGCAAAAATTATGGCCAAAAAGCGTGTAAATCAGTATTGAGTTATCACTAAAGTCACAATACATCCCATCACTTTTAGAATAATATCAGTCGATGCAGTTAAGCCTTGCCTATTAACTTATCATTCAGGCGGCTAAACAACTTCACGATAAATTCCCTAAAAACCTTAAAACGCATAACATTGCGGTGCTCTGGGTTGGAGACTAGCCACAGTTCATGCAGGCTGGATGGAGCTGCCCCAGGGACCCGGATGACTCCTTCAGCACCATCTGCAAGAAAGCAGGGCAGCCTGGCCAGCCCCAGTCCACTCTTAACTGCCTCTAGCTGTATCAAGCCATGATTAATCTGGTGCTGATAAGGCATCTGCGGATAGGGCGTGTCTTTGGCCCAATTCAATGTGGCGTCATCGCCACTCCAGCCGAGCCAGTGGCCATCGTCAGGTACAGATTTCTCGATATACCTCGGAGAACCGTAACAGCAACTGGGTAGGTCGGCGAGCTTGCGAGCAACAAGTCGATCCGAAATATCGACGTCGCCTTTGGGGAGAATACGAAGTGCTATGTCGGCTTGGTGACTTTCCAAATCGAGAACGTGGCTAGTAACCAGTAGCTGTATGTTGATCTCTGGATACGTACGTGAGAAGTCATTTAGGTAGGGGATAATTAAGTGCGATGCGACTACATCCGGCATAGTGATGCGAACTTCCCCGGACAGCTGGTTACTCCCCCCCTGTAAATGCTTCTGCGCGGCATTTAGATACTGCTCTGCCGATTGGGCGTAGTCGAGCATCGCCTTGCCATCCTCCGTCAGCTGATAGCCTTTGGAGCTGCGATAAAACAGCTTGGCCTGGAGTTTTTCCTCCAGGGCATCAATACGGCGAGAAACTGTGGAATGGCTGACTTTAAAGTCGTCAGCAACGCTGCGAGCGCTCTTACTCCTGGCTACCGCGATAAAGAACTGGATATCTCCCCAATCGATGGACTCTTTATGCAACACATTGTCCTATTTTGCTGTATTCCGTTGCATATAGTGTCCAGTTAATCTGTCTCCCGTCAATAGCACTCCGTAGAGAAACCCAGGAGATCAGAGATGAAAGAAGCCCAAGTAAACCGAGAAATCGCAATTAACCGCCCAATTGATGAGGTCTGGAAAGTCCTCGCCGTTGATTTTGATACAGCTTACGAGTGGATGACGTTAATCCCTCACTCCTTCGCTAAGGAGGGAAAACCTGTTGAAAATGCGAGTGTAGAAGGCCGGGTTTGTGTGCTGACAAATAAGGGACCGTCGGGTCTTGTCGCAGATGAAACTATTACAAGGTTTGATGAGAAAAACTATGAACTGGATGTCTCGGTTGAAACAAAAAATTCGCCACCGGGATTCCCCGTTAAAAAGAGTTTATCTCAATTTAAATTAAGCCCCTCTGTTGGTGGAGGCACAACAGTGAATTTCACTGCAAATATGGAGTTAAATGCTTTAGGAGGCGTGTTGAGTCCTGTGGTGAAGAAGATGACTGGCTCTCAATTTGAGCAAATGCTGAAGGACCTGAAAATTTACATGGAAAAAGGAGGTCATCTTGCAAAAGGGGCAGTTGCCTAGCCTATCGCATGATAAGTAATTTAAAGACTCTTCTGGATTTACGCGGAAGTAAATAGAAGAGTCTCCTTTTTGAAAAAATACAGCGAGTCGAGGCTCGCCTTTTGTAATAGATTTTATTATTCGGTAAATACGCAAAAAGTATTCACTTTATAAACGGCTGGGATAGAAGGCCTTGTTAAAGAAATAGGCGAAGTACGCTAGTCCTCGCCGAGTATTCCACTCTATTTTTCCAACAGCAATCCGCACTCCCGGTGCTCCTCACCTTTAGTTGGATCAAAGTAAATATCGTTATCGGGGAGGTTATTCTCATAAACATACTCTTCCACATCGATTTCCTTGAGGTGGAACATCGGTGCCACTCGAATAGTACCGTGGTTGCCCTGGGTGAAAATATCCAGGTTTTTGCGATGCGAATTCTGATCGTGGCGGATACCGTTTAGCCATACATCCGGTTGCAATTCCTGCATAGCGCGGTTAAACGGCTCCAATTTAACGGTCCTGGAGAAGAAGTCATGTTCAGGGGTATCCAGCTGTGGGATTCCCCCGTATACAGCGTTGTAGTGGGCCGCGGACATCTTCGGTGAGTAGGTGCGCAGGTTCAAATCGAGAGATTTGACCACGTTTTCAATATGGCGATAGGTTTCCGGGGTGTTATAGCCGTGATCCACCCAAATTACCGGGATATCCGGTTTGGCGCGCGTAACCAAGTGAAGAAAAGCTATCGCCAATGGGCGGAAATTAGTAAAAACCACCGGGTTCTGAGCGTGTTCCATGGTGAACTGCATAATTTCGCTTGGCTTGGCGCCAGCGAAACGAAGGTTCATGGACCCCAGATCCGCATCGTGATGAAAGGTGCGTTCTGGAATAGGCTGTAAAGTTTGGCTGGAAGCGTTGCGTCCCATAAAAATTCAGCGCTCAGGAAAATTATGATGGGAGGCATGCTACCCGGTTCAAGAGTCGCGTAGAAACAATAAAAAGAAGTGATTCAATAAGCTTCAGTTATAAGGGAAAGTCTATTCAATGGGCATAGTGCGGCAAATTTTATCTTGCAGATGCCTTGGGGCACTGCATGGAGATTGAATGCTGGCCATACTCCACGTGATAGCTGCGCTCCACCTCCACAAAACCATGCTTTTGTAGAAAGTATCGAGTGCGAAGATTTTCACGAAGTACTTCAGCCTTTAGTGGATAGCGTCGGTCACGAATTGCAGAAATGAGGTTAGTGCCGATTCCACAACCGGTAAATAAAGGACTGACACAGAGGTGGGTGACGGTACCGTCACTAAGAAGCGTGATAAAGGCTTCCGCGACAGCGTTGTTGCGATCGGTATAAACCAGGCATTGAGTGGCGTTACGGCAGTCTTTACGAAATTGAGCTATACGGTCCACCCAAAACTGGCGGGGTATGGAGGGGTGGGAGTTCGCTGATGCATGTAGCCAAAGTTGCTCCAACCTGTCCAGCTCTTTGAGTTTTGCCTTTCTAATCATGGGCACACCCGAAGCGGATACGTGAGCCCAATGCTAGTCAGATCGAAGAGTAGATCCTAGAAAACATCTGCTTATAAGCAAAACCTTAAAGTTGCAGGCACCCCAGCGAAGTTCGTGACGCTAAACAACAAAAATAAGAGTGTAAATAAAGTGTAATGGGAATGTTAAAATACAATCATTCGTATTTATAAAAACAATGACTCAAGGTTACTAATAATCCTTGGAGGGTTCATGAAGCACATTCCATTTACACCCCTGGCCTTTACGATAGCCACTCTTAGTGCTGCGCCGACTTTAGCCGAGCAACAGCTGGAGAGCGTAACAGCAATCGGCGACTCCTCATCTATTTCCAAGTTGCCTGGCTCTGCACACTTGGTTGATGCTGATGAGTTAGCCGAGTTCGAGTTTGTTGATATCAATCGCATGATGCGCTCAGTTCCTGGGGTCTACATTCTTGAAGAAGATGGCTACGGATTGCGTCCGAATATCGGGATTCGCGGTGCCCAAGGGGGACGCTCCGCCAAAATTTCCTTGATGGAAGATGGAGTGTTAGTGGCTCCGGCTCCTTACTCTGCACCAGAAGCTTATTATTTCCCCAGTGCGGGCCGCATGAATGCAATTGAGGTGTTAAAAGGCCCCGGATCTCTGCAATATGGCCCATTCACCGTGGGTGGTGCAGTCAATATGTTGAGCACACCTATTCCCACTGCCAGTGAAGGTATGGTGCAACTAGAGGCCGGAGAATTCGGTGAGACCCGTTTGCATGCTCATTATGGTGCCAGTACAGAAAATACTGGCTGGTTGTTGGAAACACAGCAGCAGTATGCAGATGGATTCAGAGAAATCGATAGTGCCGGCAGCGCAGATATTGCTAAAGAAGACTATCTATTAAAGGGCCGTATCAGTTCCGATAGAGACGCAACTTATCGCCAGCAGTTGGATATCAAGCTTCAGTACTCCGAAGAGGAGTCTGGCATGAGTTATCTGGGCCTAACGGATGCCGACTTTAAGAAAGATCCGAACCGTCGATACGGTATCAGCGCCCTGGATGAAATGCAGAATCGCCACAGCACTATCCAGCTGAACCACAGTATCGAACTGAGTGACAGTTTTGCCCTGCATACCCAGGCTTACTACAACAAGTTTAAACGCGACTGGTTTAAGGTCAGCGAGGGTGACTTGATAGATGCTGTTAATACCGGCGGCAGTGTTGATGGAGTTTTAGACCCTCAAGCGGTTTTGGATGGCACTGAAGATTACACCTTCGGTGTTAAGCACAACAATCGTGAGTACGAGGCCAAGGGCCTGCAGATCAGTGCCGATTGGCGCTTTAATACTGCTTCCGTTAGTCATGAGCTGTCCTTTGGAGTGCGCCAGCATCGAGATGAGGTGGATAGATTCCAGCCTGTGGAAAACTATGAGCAGGTTGATGGCAAATTGGTGTATCTGAGCACAGATATTCCCGATACCGCTGAAGAAAGCAGCAATAACCGTGTTGAAGAAGCGGATGCAACTTCGTTCTTTATCTACGACGATATCCAGCTGAACGATAAGCTGACTCTCACCGCTGTTCTTCGCTACGAGGATATAGAGACCGAGCAGCAGCGTTATAACGACGCTGAGCGTACAGAGAAGGGCAGCTATCGCTCCAATCAGGTGGATGAATGGCTGCCAGGCTTGGGACTTGTTTACCAGGCAAGCGAACAGTGGAGCCTGCTGGCAGGTGTGCACCGTGGCTTCGCCCCTCCCGGCGCAGGTGCAGCCGATGGCCAGGGGCCGGAGTTATCCACAAACTATGAATGGGGTGCTCGCTTCGATAACGGAAGCCTGAATGCTGAATTGATCGCCTTCTACAGTGACTATGAAAATGCTGTGCAAAACTGCTCGGTGGCGGTGAAATGTCCCAATGGTGCCGAGAGTGGTACCTACCAGTTGGGTGAAGCAGAAATCAAAGGGCTGGAAGCTACGCTTGGAAGTGAGTGGGTGCTCACAAACGGTTGGATACTACCGGTGCGGGCAACCTATACCTTTACTGATGCAGAAATCAGTGAAGATAGTGATGGTAATGACCTGCTTGCCGGCGACAACCTCGAATACCTCCCAGAAAATGTCTTTGCGATATCTGCGGGTCTGGATAGCGGCGCTGCTTGGCGTTTGAACCTGACTGCAGCCTATCAGGACGAGATGTGTGTTAATACCCAATGCAACCGGGGAGATACCGACCAATTTGATTATACCGAGTCACTTTGGGTTGTAGATGCTGCTGCGCATTATGATTTCATGGCTGACCTGACCGGTTACCTGAAAGTGGATAATCTGTTGGATGAGCAGGTTATTATTAGTCGCAGTCCAGATGGCGCCCGTGCAAACAGACCCCGCACTGCCACTTTAGGCATGAAGTATGTCTTTTGACCTGAAGTAGGTTCATCGATCTGAGAACAAGGCCCCGGTCATTACCGGGGCCTTGTGGGGTTCATGAGCACCTACTTATTGGTGTTTCCCCCGAGATGTACAAAATGAGCTTTTAGGTAGTTGGTTTCCGGAATTGCTGGATGCATAGGGTGATCAGCCCCTTGACCACCACTGGCCAGAATTGAGGCTGGGCGCCCCAAGCGGTGAGCGGCGCCACGGATACAGTCGAGAAGCTCATCAGATTGCAGATGCATAGAGCAGGAAGCGCTTACTAACAGCCCATCCTTCGCCAACAAACGCATTGCGAGTTCATTGATATGGCGATAGGCCGCCAAGCCGGCTTTATGATCTTTCCTCCGCTTAATAAAAGCGGGTGGGTCGAGCACAATCGCATCAAACCTCTCCCCCTCTGCGACCAACCCTTTGAGGACATCCAGTGCTTTACCCTGGATGGTTTTGAGCTTGTCGGCGAATCCATTGTGATCCGCATTGAGCAAACACCAGTCCAAGGCCTGCTGAGAGGCGTCTACGCACACTACCTCTGCCGCACCATTGGCCAGTGCCTGAATACCCCAACCGCCCGCGTAGGAAAACAGATCTAATACTTTTTTGCCGTTGACCCAGCGATTCAACAGCCTGCGGTTTTCCCGGTGATCGTAAAACCAACCGGTTTTCTGCCCCTGGTGTACCGGGGCCAGAAGTGGAACGCCGTTCTCCTCGAACGGGACCATCTCGGGTACATCTCCAAAGGCCACGTTGTGTACCAGCGGCATATCTTCAACTGCGCGCCCCTGATGATCATTGCGCAGCAGGATGCCTTTGGGGTTAACCATCTCCACCAACTTATCCACAACCGTTTGTTGGTAGCGCTCCATTCCCCAATTGCTGACCTGGACTACTAAATAATCCCCAAACCTATCCACTACCAAGCCCGGAAGCCAGTCAGAGTCACCGTATACCATCCGGTAGCTGGGGTGGGAAAAGTACCGTTGGCGCTGTTCAAATGCAGTTTGTATGCGCTCACAAACAGTATCTGTGGAAAAGTCAGAATTACGGCTGACTATTCGTCCACAAATAAGTTGGCTCGGATTTACAAAGGCTGTGCCGAGCAGCTTGCCCTGGCTATCGTGAACTTGGCACTGACTACCCGCATCAATTCCCTTTAATGGAGAGCGCTTAGTGTCCACCTCATTGCTGTAAATCCATAGGTGGCCACGCTTGAGTCGGCGCTCTGCGCCTCGATTCAGTATTAACTCCACCAAAAGGGGATCTCCGTTGATGTGTACAAATTAGGGGCCAATTGTGCGGACAGCTAAGTGAAGGTCAAGCCTCAAGCTGATGTATGGCTCGTTCGGAGCTTTAAGAACCAATAGTCACCCGAGGGTTACTCATATCCGTCAAAGTTTATACGTCAGTACCGGAGAAAATGACTATCAATTTGGGGTAACAGGGTGTCTAAGATGGTTATAACTGGCAGAATCTGGCGCCTGTAAATCATTCTTATCCCCAGCCGTTGTGGAAAACTGCCGAGATGAATAAGCACCAACAAACACAAAATGGAGCTAGGAAAGTCGCCATGGTGGTCTGCCCGGGTGCAACTAGCCTGGATATCACAGGTCCCCTAGAGGTTTTTGCCTTGGCAAATGATCAGTTGCGCAAACAAGGGCGTTCCAACCAGGATTTCTATGATATTCAGTTGGTGGGACTTGAGTCTGGTCCGGTTACGACTTCGACAGGGGTTAAGGTTTTTATAGACCTCCCGTTTCATGAAGCTGAGGGGATTCATACCCTGTTAGTGAGCGGCATGCCACCGGACTCCTGTCAGCGAGCTTGTGCCAATAGTTCTGTTCTGGAGTGGCTGGCTGAGCAGCAGAAAAAAGTTGCTCGTATTGGTTCAATCTGTAGTGGGGCCTTGATGCTCGCCAACGCAGGCATTCTCAATGGGCGGCGTGCTACGACGCATTGGGCGGATGTTCCTGAGTTGCAGGGATTCTCCCAGGTAGAAGTGGATCCGGATGCCATCTTTGTCCGCGACGGTAATGTTTATACGTCGGCCGGAATTACTGCTGGAATTGATTTGGCTCTATCGATGATTGAGGAGGACCATGGGAGGGGCTTGGCACTCAACCTGGCTCGAATTCTTGTTCTCTACTTAAAGAGAGATGGAGGACAGCAGCAATTTAGTGTGCGATTGGAAAATCAGATAAACAGCGATCGTTTTGCAACTTTAATTGAATGGATGTACCAGAATATTAGGAAACCTTTAACGGTGGAGAGGCTGGCTCAGGAAGCCGCTATGAGCCCACGGAATTTTGCCCGGAGCTTTGTGCGAGAACTTGGTGTAACACCTGCTCGTTTTCTAGAGCAGATAAGAGTGGAACGAGCTTGCCAATTATTTTCCGAACAAAATCAGTCACAGGATAAAGTGGCAAAACTCTGTGGCTTTCAATCCCAAGAGCAATTGAGAAGAGCCTTTAAAAAGCACAAGGGTATTTTGCCGAGTGAATATCGAAAGCGTTTTCACTAAAAATATAATTATTAATTACTTGCAGCCAATTGTTAATATTTAAATTGGAAGATTTATATTTAGCCTAGTTAAAAAGTAAATGATTCTTTAAATCTCTCCCAAACGGCATTTTTAATAATTGTTTATTGAAGGTTAGTTTTCAACTTTAGAGAAAATTTACTGAGTTGGAGGTAAACCTATGAATACCCTAATGGCGCTAGAGTTTATTAGTTTGCGAATAAAATACTTCTTTATGGAAAAATCTAAAAATAAATTTCGATATTGTTCACCGCTTAGGAAACGTGGGAATAGAATAAAACTTGAGACCTAGGGCCGATCTAAAATCGTGTCGGAATTGGTCGTAAATGTGTCTCCTGCGACACTTTTAATTGTGTCAAGCTTGCTTTTAAATCGGGCAACAGACCTAAAGCTTAATTCGGAGGGGGTATGAGACGTAAGCTCATATTGATGAGCGTGGCCACACTTCTGTGTGGTTTTACTTATATGTTGTGGCCAGTTTATCAATTCTATGCCTGGTCACTAAATACAGTGCCGTTAAGTCCATTGGGGTGGCAGGCTCTACCTACAAAGGCGCCGTCCACTCAAGAGCTCTCCGATAGTGGATTGCAGCTTGCCGCAGGGCAATCGCTTAAAGCAATTGAAAATCATCGTGAGAAAATCGGTGCTCCGGCAATTTCTGCGGCAGTATCTGCTTGTGGTGCAGTAGTTTGGGCTGGGGCTGCCGGCTGGGCTGATTTAGAGGAGCAAGTACCTGTTTCTACAGAGACACGCTTTCGTATTGGTAGCACCTCTAAGGCTTTAACAGGAACTGCATTGGCGCGTTTGGTACAGAGGGGGGCTATTGATCTGGATAAACCTATCTCAAATTATCTGGAACCCTTACCAAACCCCGATTGGGCGTCAATGACCCCGCGCCAATTGGCTTCCCATATGTCTGGCTTGCCACATTATAAAAAGAACTCCGATTGGCTGGGGTTGTATCAAACTCTGGCACTGGATGTTCACTACGAGGATATGTATCGGGCTCTGGGAATTTTTGATGCTAGTGAATTACTTTTCGAACCGGGTACCGATTTTTATTACAGTACTTTGGGCACAGTTCTTCTGGGAGCCGTTTTGGCTGGTGCTGAGGACAAACCTTATCTGGAAGTGATGCATGATGAGGTATTTACGCTTAGCGGAATGAACAGCACAGAGGTATCGCCACTGAATGGTGATATAGAACGTAATATTGCTCGTTTCTACAAAAGTAATGGCTTGTCTGGCAGTGCCCTTCGCCTGCGGGAATGGCGTCCAGTGGATTTAAGTCATCGCCTGCCGGGGGGAGGCTTTATTTCCACACCCAGTGACTTGGTGAGACTGGGTGCTCAGTTCCTGAAAGCAGACTACTTGTCCCCAGGAGTCCGGGAGATATTTTGGGCGCCACAAAAATTGGCCAATGGTGAAGTGAATGAACAAAACTATGCCTTGGGTTGGCGGGTGACTGAAGTAGAAATCCCTGAGGTAGGATTAACAAAAGTGGCCAATCACGGCGGAGTTAGTCGTGGCAGTCAGAGTTGGTTAATGATATTACCGGAATATCAGCTTTCTGTTGCTGTGAATATCAATCGAAAGACAAAAGATTTTTGGGACTTTGGTCGAGTATCCCTAGACATAGCGAGCGCTTTTATTCACCAGCAGGATGATCTTAAATGTGACTAAAAAACCGGCCAGATTCTGATCGGTTTTAATTCGCTCTTCTTACCACGAATGGCTAGCGGGTGAGTCCTACAGAGTATTTACTATAGTTTGGGTCTGCGAAAGTACTTTTTACCCGCCTTAGTGAGTCAAAGTCCCAGATGACGAGTGTTGGGGCAAAAATCATCCACTCGAGTGAAACCATACTAGCAGCACCGATTATGCCTGAATCGGTGCATCCCTGCGGCACACTATCCAGTAGAGATTAACCAGAAAAACTGGCTCATCGGAAGCCGCGTTACCGTTGGTGCTGACTTTAGGGTAGTCTGGGGCAGGAATGTAAACTGACAGATTCAGGTTATCACTTCCGCTACCGTCACCTACATCCGCATCAAACATGGCGATATATGCGTGCTCCGTTCCTGCATGGATATCAAAGAAAATCACCATCACCATCACCAGTGGCTGTGTTGATTTCACTTTCTGCCAAGCCAGTTAAGTCTACCTGGAAATTACCGTTGTAGCCGACGCCCATATTTAGATTGAGGTTGCCATCGGTGCCGTTGGCAGTTAGTCGAAGTGGAGCAGTCAGCTGAACAGGACGCTATTTATTACAAGTGTTGAAGGTTAGAGATTTATTTATTTAGGTTTTTGGAGAAAATGATTTTCTTAAAAACACTGTTCGGACAACCTTGGGATAATTTGTATACAAAATCTCTAGTCACTACCTATGTACCAACCACCACTAAATGTAATTTATGAGATTGATTATCTACGGTGAGCGAATAAGTATTCGCTAATGATAATTTATACAGAATGATTTAGTATATAAGGGATGAATTTTCATTTTATAGGGATTTTATGAAGGTTTTTATTAAAACAATAGTGCTAATTCAGCTTCTAACGTTAGTTGCTTGTGGCGGTAGCGGTAGCGGTAGCGGTAGCGGTAGCGGTAGCGGTAGTGGTAGTGGTAGTGATAGTAGTGGCGTATCCCCCACACCAACAACTTTAACTGTCACAGGAAAAGTTATTAGTGGAGTTGATGGAGCTTCAGATATTGAGTTGTTGGTGGGAGATGAAAGTTTTTCTACTGAATCAGAAAGCGATGGAACATATACTTTAAAAATTGAATTAGATAATGTAGTAGAAGATGATGTAGCTTATATTATAGCGAAACATTCAAGTGAAGAAAAAATAAAGTTTGTAAGTATTTTAGGTTCTATAGAAGAGTTAAAGCTCGCTGCTGGTGAAGATGAGTTGCTTGAAGCTTTCGAACTCCCAGAAGTAAATCTTTCGAGTTTGTCGACAGCTATCTCAGCGCAAATTACAGGTGGCTCAAACAACGGAATTGAAAATAGAGAGAGTTTATATACCTACTCTAAAAATATTGATACTCCATATGCTATTACAGTGGCATCAATTATTAACCTACTGATTTCTAATCCTTGGGAGCTTGAATCAAAAAATATAAAATTTCCCTCTGAAATCGAAGATACATACTTACTTGCAAGCAATGAATCGGTTATATCTAATTATCATAGTTTAATTAATAGCGATTTGATTGAAAGTACTACAGAAGACATAGTAAACAACGAAGATCTTGTTTTCTCTTCTCCAGGGAAGGGGGAGTTAATTGAAGATATTTATTATTTATCTTCCTCTGATTTCCACGGCGTGAAACTTCTCATAGGTTCTAGTAATGAGGGTAGTTTAAGCCATATTACAGGAGTTAAAAATTTTACCTGGCGGGAGACTTCAAATGGAATAGAGCTTGAGGGAGCAGAATTAATCGACTCAAAGAACGATGAATATGAAATTAAATTAGTACTTAATAAATTAAAGTGGATTTCTAGCAGAAAATCTATCGATTCCATCCTTGTCGAATACACTAAGTACAAAACTAATTTCGAATATAATACAATTACGAAAGATGAAAGTAGTGTACCATTAAATGCAATACGTAATTTTGGCCTTTTATCTGTAAGCAATGCGCTTGAAATAGGTAAAAATTATATTTTCCCATCCCCTTCAATAGAAAATACAACTAATTCACCTTATACCACTAACACTGAATCTCTAGAAATAAATTTTAGTGGAGATTTTGAAAATGGTGGAGTAGTGAACGTTGGTTATCCTCTGCTTTATTTATCGGGTGAAACTTCTACTTTATCCATAGCCGCCAACTGGTATGTTAACGATAGAGAACTAACAATTGAAATGCCGGGTGCGGAAAAACTAACATATGTTTTTTATGAAAAGCCCAGTAAAAATCAGATAGATACTTTCTTTTATACAAGTAAATTTCAGCATGAAATATCGTCCTATTACCCTCCTTTAATTTCAGGTGGAGATTATATGTGGGAGGAAGAGACCACTCCCGCCATATATCAGCGTGATAATTCTATTTACACGTTAAATAGTGATGGAACTGGTGAATTGGACTTAGATGGGTTTAACAGTCCTTTAGTATGGAAAATAACTACTAACGGAGATCTTGTTATAGGTTTTTATTATCTTCCATATGAAATGTCTGATTACAATAAGTGCATACCTGACTCATGGGACATTGGCCCATACGACAAATATGCTTCTTGCCAGCCATGGTTTTGGGAGGAATGGGATTTGAAGGAAATGCAAGAGCAAGGCAAATTTTGGGCACAAAGGATAGTTTATAGTCCTAATAATGGTGAGGTTACACGCCTTAACATTAATACCTATAACTTTACAAAAAAAGAAGAAACCGCCTTATAAAATTGAAAAGTATGCCCCTACTAGTTTTTTTGAGTAGGGGCCTCTGTCCCTGTTAGTCATCTATAGATGAAAAGACCACTAATTATAGACAATAAAATAAATAGGTTATCGGGTATGGATCATTATATTAGTTCCAGAAAATATTTTTTCACCATCCCCGTAAGTCAAAATACCAAGATGCCGAGTGTTGGGGGCAAGATTAATCCACTCCAAAGAAACTACTCCAGTTTCCCCAATCTGTGCTTGAGTTGGCGCATCCACTGCGGTATTTCCGTTGTCCCCGTTCAGATTAAAGTTGAATAAGCTGAAATTGGTGGGGCCGGCGGATGTCGCATAATCGACAACAACGGCTGCATATTGACCGGGAGAGGGGTTAGCCAGGGAAACTGACTCTGCGGAAGTGGCGCTGCCGCTGGTACCGACTTCGGGATAGTTTGGCGCTGGGCCATAAACTTCCAGGTCCAGGTCGTCACTTCCGCTACCATCGCCCACATCGGCATCATACATAGCGATATGCGCAAGCTCCGTTCCTTCAGGTATATTAAAGAAAATTACTTGAACATCGCCATCTTCAACAGTGGTTGTAGTGGCCTCACCCTCCGCCAGGCCAGTGACATTCACCTGGAAATCACCGTTGTAGCCGAAGCCCACATTGAGTTCTAGGTTGCCATCGGTGCCGCTGCCAGTTAATTGCTGTGGTGCAGCTAGAGGAACAGGCCGAATAGCAATTGGGCTGCGCACACTGATCTGGGAGCCTACGGATTGCCAGGTGAGGTCACCAAAGACCCAAGTATTCATTTCGGCGGACTCTGTGGCGGTGAAGGTCACCTCAAACTCAGCACTCTCTCCCTCCCTGAGGCGTAGCACTTTCGGGTTGATATCTACATCGATACCGAGTGGCGCGTTGATGGATGCCCAATACCAACGCTGGCCGGGGGCGACGCTAGTAACCCGGCGTTTGATGGTCTGGCTGCCGAGGAGGTCGGCGACCCCCATAGAAGCGAGGTTCAGGTCGCTGGAATCGCTAGAGTATCCCAGGGACGTCAAAGCATCACAGGTTGTGCTATCGACCATCTCGGGCTGGAGTTCAGCGCCACATAGGAAGGCGAGATAATCATTGAAGCCCGCATCGTAAACCAGACCCGGTTTAAAGGCGTCACGGGGCACTATGGCACCGGCACCAATATCAAATGGTGTTGCATCCGCTAGTCCGTAAGACTTGCGCAGGTCATTGCGTGCACTCGTCATCAATGCGGACTTGGCCATTGCCGGGCTCCAGTGGGGGTTGGCCTGTTTCAGCATGGCCATTACACCGGCGACATGGGGACTGGCCATAGAAGTTCCACTGAGGGCTCCGAATAGTTCTCCTCCGCTTAACACTGGAGAAATCCCCGCGATAATGCCAACCCCCGGGGCACTGATATCCGGCTTGATAATATCCGGAGCTCCGCCGTTCTGGCCGCGAGATGAAAAGTTTGCGACGCGGTCTTCCCTGGGGATCAATTGAGATGGATCGATAACCCCAGAAACTTCGCTACTGGCTGCGAGAGTTTCGCCCTCGTAGTACGAGATCATCATTCCGGGGATACGGGTATCAGGGGCTGACATGGAAATCGGGTTGATGCGATCGTCTGCAGTACCATCGTTGTAAACGACGATAGCCAAGGCTCCGGCATCGGCAGCATTGTTATATTTATCGGTAAAGGAGCAACCCCCACGTCTTACCAGAGCAATACTGCCCTCCAAAGACTCGCTGTTAGTGACTTCGCTACAAGCTTCTAACGGCTCGCTGAGAACAACCTCAGCAGAGACTGCTCCAACCTCTTCCAGACTTACTGTGCCGTTACCCTCGCGTCCTTCGTAAGTGCCGGAAACCGACTCTGGTGAGGATACTTGTAGGGCTAAGCCGAAGCTCTGGTCATCTTCAGAGGCGCCGACTGCGGTTATCCAAGGAACCCCTGAAGGGGTTCCCATGGTCTCTGGGCCTGGTCCGTTATTACCGGCAGATGTGGCGACGAAAACGCCGGCATCGGCGGCAAATAAAAATGCGATGTCATCGGCACCACTAAAGGTGGTACTGGCGCCACCTATCGAGAAGTTAATAACATCCACACCATCGGCAACGGCTTCATCAATAGCCGCCATGGAGTCGGCGGACGAGCAACCACTATCATCGGGGTCTGGAGCATCCCAGCACACTTTATACACCGCGATGCGGGCTCGTGGCGCCATTCCGGTAAGGGTTTTTCCATCCGGGGTAATAACGCCATAGTTACCGGCGGCAGTGGTCGCGGTGTGGGTACCGTGCCCGTCTGCATCCCTGGCTGACAGGAATTCGTAATCTGCCAATTCGTTGTTGGTCAGGAAGGCATCGGAAAATGACTTGGCCTTAATCAGCTTATTGTTACAGGTAAACGCAGCGTCGTTGGGGTTTTGGTCACTGTTACCAAATTCACAACCGTCACCAGTAAAGCTGTCGGGTATTGAACCGTAGGGAACTTGGGGCCCCAGGTTGCCCTGTAACGGTGTAGCTATATCTGCGACACTCTGGTGTTCAGGGTGGATCCCCGTGTCGATAACACCTACAACAATATCCTCACCCGTAATCCCCCAAAGCCATGGACTGGGCATATCTGTGATGCCGAGGAAGTCCGCAGTGGAGTCAGTATGGGGCTTTAGTATTTCATCTTCCCAAACACCTTTAACGTCGGCGCGACCGCGCAGAGCAGCCGCTTCCTTTTCACTCATTACGGCGGCGAAGCCATTAAAAGCGGTGTCGTATTCATGAACAGTGTGTGCGCTGGGAACGGTGGATAGAACTTGTTCCCGCCGCGACCGGAGGAAATTGGAATAGTGTTGGTAGCTACTGCTTTGGGGGTCGATTTTGCCACGCTTGGTCGGTTTGGTGGCCGATAAGCCGGGGATGGTACCGCTATAGGAGGACAGAGGTTCGCTGTCCAGTTGAACAATGTAAACTTTTTTTGGTTTTTCTTGACTGGGGGCGAACTTTTCCGCTGCTGACGCAGAAAATACGATGCTCGATAGCAACACTCCCGCTGTCAGGGCAGAAAAAATTTTTCTTTTCATTGGAATATCCCTTTTGTTATTTTGCGCAGGCGGCAACAAAAGGCCTAAAAGAGCTCGTCTCTCAGGGGCAATACTCCGTTTCCCCAGTAGAACTTCTCAGAGCTTCATTCAAGTCTTACCCATCCATGGCCTAGCACGAATCATTAATACAACAATGGGCTCACCTTCCCGCTAGTTGCTTTTATAGGAATGTGTCGTGCAACTCAATAACTTGGCGTGTAGCTAAACGTGTTGTGTCGAATATAGTGCGTGAAGCTCGGGATATGACGTCTTTTTGATTTTGTGGGGCTACATCTAAGAGTTGACTACTGGGTGAGAAAAAAATTAGAAAAGTGTGCCAGATCTGTGAAAACTGAAGTGGCGGTTAGGCGAGGATCCGGCTGCTCGATTAGGTGCTGCAAAGTCTGATCACCTGCACCAGTTTTTACTAGAACGGGTTTACACCCCTTCTCCAACGCCAGATAAAGGTCTGCCAGCTTGTCTCCGACCAAATAACAGTCGTGCAGGCTGGTATCAAATTCAGCCTCGATGGCATCCAGCAGACCCGCCAGGGGTTTGCGGCAGCGGCAATTATCTTCAGGGCCGTGGGGACAGTAGAAAATAGCGGCGATTTCGCCACCGGCATCTTCCACCTGAGCACGCATTTTGGCGTGCATTTCTTCCAGGTCATCCAGATCAAATTGGCCCAGCGCCAGGCCGCTCTGATTGGTGGCTATCACCAGTTGATGGCCGGCCTGACTGAGCGCTGCCAGCGCTTCAATACTGCCGGGCAGGGGTTGCCATTCGTCGGCGGATTTGACGAATTTATCGGGATTTTCGTTGATCACCCCGTCGCGGCCGAGAATGATAATTGCCATATTCGTATCTCCCTGATTTGCGAGGCGGGGGTTTAACACCCCGCCTCTGCAAGTCATTACTTGGCAGGAACCAGCAGGGAAATATCGGCAACTTCGAGGAACAGTGCGCGCAGCTGGGCTAATAGGGCCAGGCGGTTGTTGCGCAGTTGCTCGTCGTCACTCATTACCATTACATGGTCGAAGAAGCTGTCTACGGTTTCACGCAGGCCAGCCAGACCGGCGAGGCCCTCGGCGAAGAGCGCATCGCTATACAGGGGCTCGACTTCTGTGCGGGCAACCTGTACTGCGGCGAAGAGAGCCTTTTCCGCCTCTTCCTGCAACAGAGCTTCATCAACACTGCTGGGTACAGCACTGTCTAACTTGGCGAGGATATTGGAAACGCGCTTGTTGGCGGCGGCCAAAGCACCGGACTCCGGCAGCTGGCTAAACGCGTTGACCGCGTGCACGCGGTTGTCGATATCCAGCGGGCGCGACAGCTTGCGCGCGGCAACGGACATAAATACTTCGGTGGCGATACCCTGATCTTCGTAACGGGCGCGGAAGCGCTCCAGTACATACTGCAGAGTTTGCTCCACCACCTTGTCATATTCACCCAGGGCGGTGCGCGGGTAGTTGTCGCGGGCCAATTCCAGCAATTCGCGCAGGTCCAGGTCGAGACGCTTCTCTACGAGAATACGGATGATCCCCAGGCTGGCGCGGCGCAGGGCGAAGGGGTCGCGAGAGCCGCTGGGGGGTTGGCCTATGCCGAAGATGCCGACCAAAGTATCCAGGCGATCCGCCAGGGCGATTACAGTGCCGGTGTCGCTGGCGGGCAGCTCGTCACCGGCAAACTTGGGCATATACTGCTCGTACATGGCCTTGGCCACATCCAACGGCTCGCCGTCATTTTCGGCGTAGTAGTAGCCGGCGATGCCCTGCATATCGGCAAACTCGAACACCATCTCGGTAACCAGGTCCGACTTGCACAGGCGGCCGGCGCGCTCGGCCCAGTCGCCGTTGCTTCCGGTTTTCTCAGCGATGGTGCGGGCGAGGGTGGCTACCCGTTCAGTCTTGTCGTAGACGCTACCCAGGTGCTGCTGGAACACGATTTGGCGCAGTTTCTCGCGGCGTGATTCCAGGCTGGTCTTTTTGTCGGTCTCAAAGAAGAAGGCGGCATCCGCCAGGCGCGGACGGATTACGCGCTCATTGCCGTGGATAACCTGAGCGGCATCCTGGCTCTCGATATTGGACACGGTGATAAAGAAAGGCAGCAATTGGCCATCTTCATCTACCACATGGAAATATTTCTGGTGCTCCTTCATGGAGGAGATCAGGGCTTCAGCGGGTACTTCCAGGAAGCGCTCTTCGAAGCGACCGGTGAGGGCTACAGGCCATTCAACCAGTGCAGTCACTTCGTCGAGCAGATCGTCATCGATGACCGCTTCACCATTGACGTTGTTGGCTTCGGCGATCACCTGGGCGCGAATAGCTTCGCGGCGCTCGGCGAAGTCAGCCATTACGTATCCGGGTTCGCGCAGAACCTGTGCATAGTCGTAGGCGGAGTGGATCTCCAGCTCGCGATTGCAGTGGAAGCGATGACCACGGCTGGTGTTACCGGCTTTTAAGCCGAGTACTTCACCGTTGACTACCTTGTTGCCAAACAGCATGACGAGCCAGTGCACCGGGCGCACGAACTCCTCGCGGCGTGCCCCCCAGCGCATACGCTTGGGAATTGGCAGTTGAGCCAATGCTTTCTCGACAATGCCCGCTAACAGGGATTCGGTTTCAGCGCCTTTTTGCTCGCTGATAAAGGCCAGGCGCTCACCTTTGTCGGTCTCTTTGCGTCCCAGCTCTTCAACAGTTACACCGTTGCTGCGGGCGAACCCCTCAGCGGCTTTACTGGGCTTACCCTCTTTATCAAAAGCGGCTTTGACAGCCGGGCCCAGCTTTTCAATTTGTTTGTCTTGCTGCTTATCTGCCAAACCGAATACTGCTACGGCCAGGCGACGGGGGGCTGCGTAGGCTTTAACTTCGCCAAAAGACAACTCGGCGCCTTTGAGGCCCTGGGTAATACCATCGGCGAAAGCGCTCATTAATTTGTGTAACGCCTTGGGCGGCAGCTCTTCGGTGCCCAGCTCTACCAGAAAATCCTGAGCCATTACTGCTTCTCCTCTTGCTCGATGTCTTCCGCCAAAATATCTGCCCGCAGTGCTTTATCTGCCATGGGGAAGCCTAAGGCGCGGCGCGCATCGTAGTAAGCCTGTGCCACGGCGCGGGCCAGGGTTCGTACGCGCAGGATATAGCGCTGGCGCTCAGTCACTGAGATGGCGTGGCGCGCATCCAGAAGGTTGAAGGCGTGGGAGGCCTTCATAACTTGCTCGTAAGCGGGGAGCGGCAGGCCCAGCTCAATCAGGCGTGTGCTCTCGCGCTCGCAGTGATCGAAGGTCGCGAACAGGAACTCCACATCGGCGTGTTCAAAGTTGTAGTGGGACATTTCCACTTCGTTCTGATGGAAAACGTCGCCGTAGGTGACGGGGCTGCCATCCGGGTTGCGGGTCCACACTAAATCGTAGATAGACTCGACACCTTGCAGATACATGGCGATACGCTCAAGACCGTAGGTGATCTCGCCGGTAACTGGGTAGCACTCGAGGCCGCCAACCTGCTGGAAGTAGGTGAACTGGGTAACTTCCATACCATTCAGCCAAACTTCCCAGCCGAGGCCCCAGGCGCCCAGGGTTGGGGATTCCCAGTTGTCCTCAACAAAGCGAATATCGTGGACAGCGGGATCTACGCCCATGGCGCGAAGGCTATCGAGGTACAATTCCTGGATATTGTCCGGGGATGGTTTCATTACTACCTGGTATTGGTAGTAGTGCTGAAGGCGGTTGGGGTTCTCACCGTAGCGGCCATCGGTAGGGCGGCGGCAGGGCTGTACATAGGCCGCATTCCAGTTTTCCGGGCCTATGGCACGGAGGAAGGTCGCTGGATGAAAGGTGCCGGCGCCCACTTCCATATCCAGAGGCTGTAGAATGACGCACCCTTGGCGCGCCCAATAATCCTGCAGGGCAAAAATGAGTCCCTGAAAGGTACTGAGATCGTATTGCTTGGACACCGCTATCTCCGGATCAGTATCTGCTGTGGGCAAAGGGACGCAATTATAGCGGCAGCGGCTCCTGTGCTTAAAGCGCTATAGCCGCTTCGGAGGTGTCAATGTTCATTCTCGAACTAGATAGCCGTCTCAAAATGGCTTTTGTGGATAGGAAGTAATTCAGTGGATATTAAAGGGCGCCTTGCAGTAGGGGCACTGAAAATCATTGGCAAACTGCCGTTGTCTTGGTCGCGACGCCTCGGTTTACTCGTTGGCAAAATTGCTGTGTGGACGCGCTCCGAGGGGCTGCGTCTGAGCCGTATAAACCTGGAGTTGTGCTATCCGGCCATGGACCCAAAGCAGCGCGAACGGCTCGCCAGAGAGAGCGTGATCAGTACTGCAATGACCGGCTTTGAGATGGCGGCCCTATGGAACACCCCCTGGGCCAAAAGTAAGAATGCGATTGTGGGAGTGCGCAACCAGCACTTGCTCGACGGGAGTGAAGAAGGCAGGACCGGCACAATTGTACTGATGCCGCATACGGGCAATTGGGAAATTTTTGGCTTGCATGTAGGCACCCTGGCTCCCTGCACAGTGCTATACCAGCCTCCCAAAATTGAAGCCTTGGACCCGGTTATTCGCAATGGGCGGGAAGTGACCGGTGGCAAGATGGTTCCCACCAACGTACATGGGGTTCGCTCGCTACTTAAGGCTCTCAAAGCCGGTAATTTTGCCCTGATACTTCCCGATCAGGAGCCGGATATGGGCGGTGATTTTGCTCCTTTCTTTGGCCGCCCGGCCCTGACGATGACCCTCGCCCACAACTTGATTCAGCGCACCAACTGCCATGTGGTGTTTGGTTTCGGCAAGCGCGTTGAAGGTGGATTTGAGCTGGTATTTGTTCCTGCGGAAAAGGCCATTTATAGCGATGAGCAGAAAGTTTCCCTGGCGGCGATGAATCGGGGAGTGGAGGCCTGTATTGCCCAGGCACCAGAGCAGTATCAGTGGGAATACAAGCGCTTCAGGAAACAGCCGGAAGGCAAGAGTAAAATTTACCGCAAGAAAAAGTAGGGGCTCTTCATAGAAGCCCCCACATAAAATTATTTAAGTCGCGTGCCGGAAAGCGACCACAACCGGCATGCGTGCCGCGCGCCAGGCTGGGAAGAAGCCGCTGATAAAACCGATCACCAGCGCCAATACGGCGCCCTGCACAAACAGGTCTGGGGACATCTCAAAACTGAACACCACCTGGGTAAAACTGCCTCCCAGAGTTGAGGTGTTGAGACCGTCGAAAAACAGGTAAGCAGCCAGGGAACCCAAAAGCCCGCCGGCAAGGGCTAAAACCATTGCCTCAGCAATAGTGCCGCAGAACGCGGAGAAGTTGCTGAATCCCAACGCGCGCAGCGTGGCGATTTCACGAGCCCGGTCCGCTACCGAGGTATACATGGTGTTGAGAGCTCCGGCCAGTGCGCCTAGCGCCATCACAGAGCTGATGATCCAGCCAAAAGTAGCGATATATTGCAGCTGTTTACCCTGGCTGGCGAAGTACTCCTGTTCGGTTTGCGCTTCCAGGTTTAGGCGGGGCTCGCGTTTGATGGTTTCCTGAATGGGCTTGAGATCGCCGTCATTCTCCAATTGCAAACGGATTGACTGGTAGCTGTTGCCGCGGTTGTAGTGACTTTGGATAATTTTGATATCTGCCCACAGCTCGCTCTCAAATATATTACCCCCTGTGGAAAAGACCCCAACAACTGTCCACAGGTTTTTGCCAAAGCGCACTTCTTTACCGATTTCGAAACCATTAAATTCACGCAATACCCCTTCACCAACAATCATTTCGTTAGTGCCGGGAGTAAACATACGCCCCTCTACCATACGCATGTTATTGCGCATGGCCATGCCGGTTTCATTGAGGCCGCGCAAGGGGATATTGGCTTCGGTGCCGGTGGATTTCTTCAGGCCATCGACAATAACGTAGAGCTCCGGTGATACCAGCGGGCCGTTCGTATCCCTGGCAACACCGGCCGATTCCGCAATCAGGTTGACCTGGTCCTGCAGGATTACAGAGTTGATTTCACTGGCAGACCCCTCTCGCATCAGGATTGCGATCTGGCTGGAGCCGGCCCCACTCATGGTCGCCTCAAATCCCTTGGCCATAGCGAGAAACGCCAGCAGGATTACGACGACAACTGCCGAGGCAAATACCATGGCCAGTGACATCCACAGGCGCCGGCGCAGGCTGCCCAGATTCATCAGGGTTACCGAAACAATTTGAGCAATAAGAGAACCCATAATTTCTTCTCCTTTAAGGTTTCCCCAGTGAAAACCATTGTGTAGTTTCAGTGGGGCACCAGTTTATTGTTGTCGGTTAAATGCAGTTACTATGTTAAGTCGCAGAGCCTGAAAGGCTGGCATCAGCCCGGTAATCAGACCCAACAACAACATAAATAGAATGGCTTGCAGGGCGATATCCCCATCCAAAATCAAGTTGGGCAAAAAGCGGGCAAGGAAGGTTTTTACCCCTTCGACCAGCAGCCAGGCTGCGGCCAGGCCGGAAAGGCCGCCGACAAAGGCAATTAACAGGGACTCCGACAGCACCATTCGGAAAATACGGGTGCTGGAAAAACCCAGGGTTTTTAATACGGCAATTTCCCCGGTACGCTCGCGAATAGCTAGCGCCATAGTGTTGCCAACCACTACCAATATGGTGAAAAAGGCAGTAAACACCACAGAAAAAATAATTAAGCCAATATTTCCGATTTGTTCAATAAAGGCTTTATTAAAGGCTTTCTCGGTACTGGTATCGGTTTCACTCTGCGAGTTGGCAAAATTGTCATCGATAGTTTTTGCGACGTTTTCATTGATGGCGGGATCATCGGTTGTTAGTGCCATCCAGCCAATCCAGTCGCCACCGAAAGTCTGTGTCTCCATAAAATATTTATAATGAAACAATAATTGGCGTGTATCGTACTGTTCCGTATCCCCTTTAAAAATCCCGGAAATTACAAATTCCCAGGTGTAGCCACCTTCTTTGTGCGAAAAAATATTGGAGGATAAAGGAATCCTATCGCCCACTTTCCAGCCGTAAATCTGCGCGAGTTTTTCCCCAACCAAGGCCCCTTGCCGATTGTTAAACCAGGCCTGCTTTTGTTCCTCGGGAATAACAATTTCTTCATAGACTTTTAAATAGGATTCTGGATCTACAGCCATTGAAACGACCTGCCGGCTGGGTTCCTGAAAATAACCGCCAAACCAGTTGAGATGAGTTACATGTTTCACTCCCTCGACGGCTGCAACCTTTTGCACATAGGCAATGGGTAGTGACTGGGTAAAGTTAATTCTATTGAATACCACCAGACGATTATCAGCGGATAATTCCACGCTGGAATTTAATGCGGACTTGAGGCTGGTAACCGCACCGAAAATCAAGAAGGCGATAAAAATAGCAAAGCAAGTAAGGAATAGCCGCAAGGGCTTCCTTGTCATATTTTTAAAAACCAAATAAAAATCACTCATGCCACTATTTCCCTCTGCACAAATTGTCCTTTATCCAGATGCAGGGTGCGCTTGGCGTATCTTGCAGCCGCGGGATCATGGGTAACCATCACGATGGTTTTGCCGTGATCGCGGTTTAACAATTGCAGCATTTCCAGTATTTCATCTGCTGTGGCCCGATCCAGGTCACCGGTGGGCTCATCACACAGAATCAGTTTTGGATCGGAAACGATGGCGCGAGCGATGGCAACACGCTGTTGTTGGCCGCCGGACATTTCACTGGGCATATGTTTTGCCCGATCACTTAATCCCACCAGGGCCAGTGCGGTTTCCACATTGTGGCGGCGTTGAGATTTGGACAGATTTGTCAGCAGTAGCGGCAGCTCTACATTGCGCTGGGCATTGAGCATCGGCATTAAATTGTAAAATTGGAAAATGAAACCAATATTTCTCGCTCGCCAGCGGGTTAGGGCGCCTTCATTGAGGGAGTCAATGCGCTCGATGTCAAACCATATCTCTCCACCGCTGGGTTGATCGACGCCGCCCAACATGTTTAACAGCGTTGTTTTACCGGAGCCCGAAGGCCCCATAATGGCAACGAAATCACCGCGATCAATTTCCATATTCAGGGATTCAAAAATGGAAATGGTCTCTTTGCCCTTGGTAAAACTTTTGCTGACATCCTTCAGCTGAAACAACACTTCCTCTGACATCTCAAATTCCCTCTTATAAATACTGTTGTGTTTTTATTGGTGTTTGCTAGGGAGCTGCGGCCTCGCCTGCGAGGAAGCCCACCTTAACGCCCATATCCGGCAGGATTCGAGCATCTTTGTCGTCGATAGCGATTCGTACCCGGACAGTCGCCTTGGCTCGATCGGCCGTTGGAATGATGGCGATAACGGTAGCTGGAATGTCCCAGTTCGGGTAGGCATCCAGGTTGGCGTTAACTTTCTGTCCCTTGGCGACCCGGCCGATAAAGGCCTCGTTCACATCCACTTCGATTTCGAGTGAATTCATATCCACGATGGTACAGATTCCAGTACGGGTAAAACCTCCGCCGGCAGAGCTGGGGGCAACTATCTCGCCAGGTTGTGCATTTTTTGTAGTGACTACGCCGGCAAAAGGCGCGCGGATAATATGATCTGCCAGGCGTTCGCGCTGCCTCTCAGCTTCAAGAATGGCGACTTGAATATTGGCGCGGGCACTTTTTAAGTCTGCCCGTAACCCCTCTACCGAGGATTCACTTTGGGTGAGCTGCGCTTTGCTGGAATAATTTTTGTCTCGAAGTCCGGCAAAACGCCGATATTGGCGTTCAGCCTCTTTTAACTTCGCGTGAATACTCGCTTCCTTGGCTTGAAGCACTTGAATTTGTGCCTGGGCAAAATCCAGCGCGACCCGCGCTTTGGCATCATCCAAGCGGGCCAGAACCTGCCCCTCCTCGACCTGCATTCCTTCTTCGACATCCACACTACTGATCAGGCCCATTACTTCAGCAGAGACGGTAGCCATGCGCCTTGGTGTGATATAGCCGGAAGCATTGAGAATGGTCTCGTGAAATTTTTCCTCCCTGGGAATTAAGCTGAGAGTTTTGGCTTGAGGTTCGCTACTTTGGGGGAGCACTGGTGTACTGTCTTCTGCAAATAGAGAAGCGCCGGCAAGGCCTATAACTATGCCAGTAACTAGGCCGACAGATGCCGCCAATATAACTTTGCGCGATGGGGAACTGGGTTCGGGCGCTGTTTCCCGATCAATTTTGAGTTGACCGAGCAGCGCACTAGTATCTCTGCTCATACAGCCTGTTTTTATTAGTTACTTCCTGTAAACAGCAACTGTGGCAGAAATTAAAAAATATTGCCACGCGTTAGCGTGGCCATGACATCTTGTGTTGTTAGTGGCGCCAAAAAGCCGGGGTAAGTAGTACTAGCAGGGTAAAAATTTCCAAGCGTCCCATCAGCATCGCCAGGATGAGAAACCATTTGGCGACTTCATTAACCGCACCATAGTGGGCAGCGGCTTCGCCGAGGGCGGGTCCGATATTACTCAGGCAGGAGGCTACTGTCGTGACGGAGGTCACAAAGTCTTCACCGGTGGCGATGACTATAATGGCGAGGATAAAAAAGGATGAAACATAGACCGCAAAGAAGCCCCATACTGCGTCGGTAACTCGATCGGGGACAATTTTGCGGTTGATCTTGATAGGGATAACCGCATTGGGATGTACCAAGCGATTCAGCTCGCGCATGCCGGACTTCATAATCAGCATACCGCGCACCGCCTTAATGCCCCCTGAAGTGGAGCCGGCACAGGCACCGAGAATACCTAACAGCAAGAGGACGTAGGGTAAGAATACTGGCCAGGCTGAGAAATTTTCCGAGGCGAAGCCGGCAGTGGTGCTGATCGAGACCACCTGGAAGAAACCGTGTAGCAGGCTGTTACCGGGGGAGAAGATATTCAATATCCACAGGTAACAGCTGATCAACAGGCCGGCACCGAGAATCAGCATAACGTAGAAGCGGAATTCTGAGTCGCGCCAATAGTGGCTGAGGGTCCTGTTGCGAAATGCGAAGAAATGCAGACCGAAGTTAATGGCAGCAGTAAACATAAACACGATACAAATAATCATGATCGCACGGTTGTGGGCGTAGAACCCCATACTGGCATCGTGGGTGGAGAAGCCTCCATTGGCCACAGTGGAAAACGCATGGCCAACGGCGTCGAATACCGTCATGCCGGCCCACCAGTAGCCGATGCCGCAGAGGATTGTAAGAATCACATAAATAACAATTAGTGCCCGTGCTGTCTCGGCAATACGTGGGGTCAATTTGGTATCTTTTACCGGGCCGGGAATTTCCGCCTTATACAGCTGCATACCACCGATACCCAGCATCGGCAGGATGGCCAGGGCGATAACAATTACGCCGATACCGCCAAACCACTGCAACTGCTGGCGGTAGTAGAGAATGGCAGGAGGCAGTGAGTCCAACCCGGTAATCACCGTGGCGCCGGTGGTTGTTAGCCCTGAGATGGATTCAAAAATAGAGTCGGTGATACTCAAGTCAGGCTGTGGGCTGATAATAAAGGGCAGGGCACCGAAGCTGCCCAGTACCAGCCAGAACAAAGATGTCACTACGAACCCGTCCCGGGTGCGCAGGTCTTCGCGCAAATCGTGCACTGGCAGCCACATGAACAGGCCGGTGATCAGAGTGATGACGAAAGCTGCGACAAATGCGCTATGAGTACCATCTTCATACCAAAGGGATACGCCAATCGGCGGCAGCAGAGTCAGGCTGAACACCGTCAAGAGAATTCCAAAAACTCGCGCAATTACCGCAATTCGCATTGGCGCCTATCAGCCTATCGTTATTTGTTGCAATGTTATCTGGACGGCGGAGACCGTTATCGCCGGAAAACGAAAATATTATTTGCTCAGAAAAAGCCAAAACCAACTTGGAACAGTTGTTCTACATGGCGGGTCTGGCGGCGGTCGATAAGGAAGACAATCACGTGGTCATCGCTCTGCACAATGACATCATCGTGTGCCATCAAAACTTCGCTGCCATTTTCCGTTTCCCGTACTATGGCGCCAATCGAGGCGCCCTCAGGTAAGTCGATATCTTCGATCTTGCGCCCCACCACCTTGGAAGTGCGCTCGTCACCGTGGGCGATAACTTCAATGGCTTCAGCTGCACCTCGACGCAGGGAGTGGACGTTGACCATATCTCCTCGGCGCACATGGGTGAGCAGGCTGCCAATCGTATTTTGCTGCGGTGAAATGGCAATATCGATTTCACCGCCCTGTACCAGGTCCACATAAGCGCGGTTATTGATCAGGGTCATCACTTTGCGTGCGCCCAGACGTTTGGCCAATAGTGACGACATGATATTAGCCTCGTCGTCATTGGTAAGGGCAAGAAAAACATCGGTATCTTCGATGCTCTCTTCCAGCAGCAACTCCTGATCGGAGGCGCTGCCGTGCAGGATAATGGTGTGAGACAGCTCCTCGGATAAAAATACACAGCGCTTGTGGCTCTGCTCAATAATTTTTACCGAATAGCGATTCTCAAGCCGAGTGGCTAGGCGCAAACCAATATTGCCACCGCCGGCGATCACTACTCGTTTATAACCGTGTTCCAGTCGACGCAGTTCGCTCATTACCGCGCGAATATCTGCTCGCGCGGCGATAAAGAACACTTCATCGCCGGCTTCAATCACCGTATCACCCTGGGGAATAATTGGCCGGTTGCGACGATAAATCGCAGCAACCCGGGTATCTACCTTGGGCATATGCTCGCGCAAATAGCGCAGTTGGTGCCCAACAAGAGGCCCGCCCTGAACGGCTAAAACCGTTACCAGCTGTACGCGACCGCCGGCAAAATCTAACACCTGCAAGGCACCGGGATGTTCCATCAGGCGGGAGATATACTCTGAAACCAGTTGCTCCGGGCTGATCAGTACATCGATAGGGATGGCCTGAGTATCGAATAATTCCGGGTATTGCAGGTAGGAAGAGGCCCGTACCCGGGCGATTTTGGTGGGTACGCGAAACAGAGAGTGCGCAATTTGGCAGGCCGCCATATTGGTCTCATCGTTATTGGTGACTGCAACCAGGATATCCGCATCCTCAATCCCGGCTTCCATCAGAATATCCGGGTGAGAGGCGTGGCCCAGTACCACGCCGATATCAATGCGGTCGCGCAGTTCGCGCAGGGTTTTCTCGTCGCTGTCCACCAGGACAATATCATTGCGCTCGGAGGCCAGGGCCTCCGCCAGAGAGCCGCCCACCTGGCCGGCGCCGAGAATGACAATTTTCATATCGGATGAGACTCGCGACTAGCGACGCCGTTATTCAGCTTTGCTCAGCAGAGCGTAGTAGAAACCGTCACCGCCGCCGGTTTGGGGTAGAAGCTGCATACCGGCAACTTGTTTCTCACCCCAGGGCTTATCGTTTAGCAGTTCGGGGGTATTGTCGCTCGCATCCTCAGTCTCCGCAATGAACGCTGCGACGACTTCACTGTTTTCCGCCGGTAGGCTGGAACAGGTGGCGTAAAGCAACTGCCCACCCGGTTTAACCAGGGGCCACAGAGCGCGCAGGATCTTGCCCTGCAAAGCCACTAACTCGGCAATGTCTTCTTCCCGGCGCAATAGTTTGATATCCGGGTTGCGGCGAATTACCCCGGTTGCCGAACAGGGTGCGTCCAGTAGTATCTGGTCGTATTGCTGCCCGTCCCACCACTCATTCGGAGACGTGGCATCGGCACAAATAAGCTCGGCACTCTGCCCGTTGCGCTCGAGGTTTTCCTCGACCCGCACAAGGCGGTCCTCCTCAATATCCAACGCGCTCAGCTGAATGCTGGATTCCTGCTCCAATAAGTGGCAACTCTTGCCTCCAGGTGCCGCACACGCGTCCAACACCCGGGCATTTTCCTGCGGCTGTAACAGCAGCGCCGCTAATTGTGCGGACTCATCCTGAACACTGACCAAGCCCTCGGCAAAGCCCGGTAGCACTGTGACTGAAACCGGCTCAACCAGGGTGATACCGACCGGAGAAATAGTACAGGGCTCGGCGGAGAGGCCGGTTTCGTCGAGCTGTTGTAAATAATCCGCGCGCGAGATCTTGGCGCTGTTTACCCGCAAGGTCATGGGTGGGTTGGCATTGTTGGCGCGGAAGATGTCTGACGCCTTCTCAGGCCAGGCGGCTTTAATCCGCTGCTGTAACCAGGCCGGGTGCATAGAACTGAACTGTGGATTGCCGGACAGTTTGCGCTGAAGCTGCTCACTGTTGCGCAGGGCGTTGCGCAGCACCCCGTTGATCAGCCCGGTCGCTCTGTCCAGACCGAGGCTGCGTGCGGCATTGACGGTTGCAGATATGGCGGCGTGATCGGGTATGCGAGTGTACTCGAGCTGGTAAATGCCCAGCAGGATCAGTGCATTGATCTCAATATCCGAGACTTTTTTACGCAGCAACTTGGCGGCGATCAATTGCAGGCGCGGTGCCGTGCGGGCACTGCCGTAACAGAGCTCCCGCAACAGAGGGCGGTCGCGCTCCTCGACTTTGTCCTCGGCGGCAGGCAGAAGTCTTGCCAACGAGCCACGTTCTTCCAGCAGTGAGGCGATAACTCGGGCGGCCTCGGCGCGTACATCTCTGCTCATAATTATCCCAGTTTGGTACCCGGGGCGAACTGCTCCCGGTAGCCTTTCAAAATTTCTGCTGCGGGAAGCGCTTTTTTACCCGGTAGCTGTATTAATTGGAGGCGCAGGGCCTCGCGGCCGCAGGCCACTAAAATACCTTCGTCGTCACTGGAAAGAATGGTACCGGGCTGATCACTGTGGCAGCCCTGTTCGATGGCTGCGCTATAGATACGCAGGCGCTGCTCGCCCTTCTTATCCCGATAAGTGCTCCAGCACACCGGGAAGGGGTTAAAAGCGCGTATCAATCGATGCAGTTCAGCAGCGGGGCGCTGCCAGTCGATCTGCGCCTCTTCCTTGGTAATTTTGTTGGCGTAGTTAGCCTGGGTATCGTCTTGTACCTGAGGGTTGGCACTGTCACTTTCCAGTAGAGCCAAGGCCTGGAGGAGGGATGGGCCGCCGAGTTCCGCCAGCTTATCGTGCAAACTGCCACCGGTATCGGATTCGGTAATGGCGCAGCGGTTTTCCACCAAAACCGGGCCGGTATCCAGACCCGCCTCCATTTGCATAATGGCGACGCCACTTTCATTGTCGCCTGCTTCCACCGCGCGTTGGATCGGCGCGGCACCGCGCCAGCGTGGCAACAAAGAGGCGTGCACATTGATGCAGCCCAAACGCGGGGTATCCAGCACCACCTGCGGCAGTATCAGGCCGTAGGCCACCACCACCATAATATCCGCTCCAAGGGCAGCGAGCTCCGCCTGGGCCGTCTCGTCGCGCAGGCTCAGGGGTTGGTACACCGGGATATTGTGGGAGAGTGCCAGCTGTTTCACCGGGCTGGCGAGCAATTTCTTACCGCGCCCAGCCGGCCTGTCCGGTTGGGTGTAAACGGCAATGACATTGTGCTCGCTGTCGAGCAGCGCTTGCAGGTGCACAGCGGCAAAGTCCGGTGTGCCGGCAAAAATAATATTCACTGACTTGCTCTCAGGTAATGGGGGTGGGAGAGCTGCCGTAAGGCGGCAGCTCCAGGCTCCTGCGGCTGGCGCAGATCAGGCGCGGCGGCGCTGGGATTTTTCCAGCTTGGAGCGGATGCGGTTGCGCTTCAGTGGCGAGACATAATCCACGAACAGCTTGCCGTCCAAATGATCGACTTCATGTTGGATACAGACCGCCAACAATCCCTCGGCCTCAAGGGCAAAAGGTTCGCCATTGCGGTCCAGGGCTTTAACACGCACTTTGCGCGGGCGCTCCAATGTTTCGTAGAAACCGGGAACTGACAGGCAGCCCTCGTCGTACTGGTGGATCTCCGGGTCCAGCACTTCGATCTCAGGGTTGATAAACCCGAGTGGTTCATTGCCGTCTTCAGAGATATCCACCACTACAATGCGCTCCTGCACATTGACTTGGATGGCGGCGAGGCCGATGCCGGGCGCGGCGTACATGGTTTCAAACATGTCGTCGAGCAATTGGCGGTGGGCGTCGGTCACTTCAGCGACGGGTTTAGCGACCTCGCGCAGGCGCGGGTCGGGAAATTCCAGTATCTCGAGTTTAGCCATAACACCTGTGACAAACTTCTAGTATTCGTTGAACGTGCGCTGATAACATTATGATCGCGCTCAAAATTTACCGAGTGGACCCCTGTTTTTGCTGGCGCTATGCGCCCGGGTCCGGTCTCGCTCCCTTCACGGGAGTGGCCCGGCGCTGAGAATTATAGCGATAAAGAGCATAGGAATGCTTCCATGAAAAAAATTATCCTGGCCGCGATCTCGATGTTAGCGGTTGCCCTTGGTGTCGAAGCACAGGATCAGGTTCGCCTGAACCCCAGTCACCCCGACGCTTATGTGGTGCAAAAGGGCGATACGCTCTGGGATATTTCCAGTCAATTTCTGGTGCAACCCTGGTACTGGCCGGAGATTTGGCAAGTGAACCCACAGGTGGAAAACCCCCACCTGATTTATCCAGGAGATAGCCTGCGCCTTGTTTACATCAATGGCCAGCCACAATTACAACTGCAGCGCGGCCCCCGGGCGTATCAACTATCCCCGGGGATTGATGGTAATCGGTTGTCGCCCTCGATCCGTCGCGAGGCGGTAGAAGACGCGATCTCGGCGATTCCGCTGGATGCGATTAATGCTTTCTTATCCCGTACCCGTATTGTGGAGCCCGGTGCTTTTGAAGGTACTCCTTACATTGTTTCCGGCTCCGATGACCACATTCTGATGGGAGCGGGTGACACCATCTATGCGCGCGGTAATTTTGGTGCTCCACTGCCGTCTTATGGCATTTATCGCCCCGGCCCGGTCTATACAGACCCTGTATCCGGAGAAGTCCTCGGTCGACAAGCCCTCGGTGTAGGTTCTGTCGACTTGCTGCAGTTGGACCCAGACAACAACCCGACCTTTTCCGTTGCGACTATGGGCGTGCGCAGCACTGCCCGTGAGGTTCGCCTTGATGATCGGTTGATGCCGGTGGAGGAGCGCTCAATTGAAGCCCTGTTCCACCCCAGCGCGCCCACTATCGCTATCGATAGCCTGATTGTAGGAGTCGATGAAGGGGTTACTCAAATTGGTAAATTTGATGTCGTAATTCTCAATGTCGGTGATCGGGATGGACTGCTGCCGGGTAATGTCCTGGCGATATACAAAGCGGGTTCAACAGTGCGTGACCGTATTGCTGGTGACGTAGTGAAGCTTCCAGATACCCGTGCCGGTGAGCTGATGGTATTCCGCACCTTTGAAAAAATGAGCCTAGCCCTGGTACTGGACGCCCGTCGTCCGCTGGCAGTGATGGATATGGTGCGCAACCCCTAAGCGATCCCAGAAAATCTCGCGGCTGGTGTTGCTGTTTGCCCTGCCGCACAACCTTCAAAACAGAAAATGGTAAGTCGCATGGATGCATTGACCGCTACTATGGCGTTGCTGCGTCTCGAGGGAATTGGCCCGGCTCGCTACTGGCAATTACTGGAGCACTTTGCCACTGCCGAAGAGGCTCTCCAGCAGTTTCCTCAATCTCTTCTGCAAAAGTTATCACCGCGGGCCCAAAACCAGTGGCGGGAATTTTCCAGCCGATCTGCCGCCAGTGAGCTCGCTGATTGGGTTGAGCTTGAGCGAGCCCGCTGCGCAGATCTGGGCGTGCAGCTGATTTGTCACAGCGATCCCGACTATCCCGCCCTTTTATCGGAGACGTCGCGCCCCCCGCCTGTGCTTTATATCCGTGGTGAAAAAAGCGCTCTAAATCTACCGCAGGTAGCGATGGTGGGTGCCCGTCGGGCCACTGTGGCGGGTCTGGATAATGCCCGGGCCTTTGCCGCGGAATTGGCAGGTTCCGGATTTGCTATCACTTCCGGGCTGGCTCTGGGCGTGGATGCCGCAGCTCACCGGGGGGCGCTGCAGGGAGCGGGCTCCACGATCGCAGTTTTGGGTAGTGGAGTTGACCGCATTTATCCAAAACATAATCGCTCCCTGGCGGAGGATATTCTCTCTGCAGGCGGTGCTCTAATAAGCGAATTGCCTCTTGGCAGCAATGCTGAAGCGAAGAATTTTCCTCGGAGGAACCGGATTATCAGTGGCCTTTCAATGGGGGTATTACTGGTAGAAGCAGCAATGCGCTCAGGTTCTCTGATTACGGCACGTTTGGCGCTGGAGCAGAATCGAGAGGTTTTTGCGATACCAGGTTCTATCCACAATCCAATGGCCAGGGGTTGCCACTACCTGATTAAAGAAGGTGCGACACTGGTTGAAACCAGCGCAGATGTAGCCGGCCAGCTCGGCGGTTTACTGGCAGAGCCCACACCCACTGAACTCCCCCCCGGTAAACCACTGCCCGAGCTTCAGCAACATATCATCAGAGCGCTTGCCGGAGGGCCTCGGAGTATCGAGCTATTGTCTCGTGATACCGGGATTGAGGCGGGTGAATTGATGGCTGTATTGATGGAGTTGGAGTTAGAGGGCTTGGTAGAGCAATTCACAGGGTCTTACCAGCTAACAATGAAGGGCAGCCGTTATACAGAAGGGAAAAAACTGGCTAAACCCCCTGCGGAGCCAGTGAGCCTCTAAAGGTCTTGCTCGGAAGTTACGGAAAGAATTAGTAAGAATCCCCTTGTTTGATGGTGTAGCCGCCGATCAATTCGCGCAGTTCTGGGACAGCGCTAATACTCAGTGGATTCCAAAAGTGGAGTCTAATTATGGCGGATAAACCCAAACTCACCACTGATGCCGGCGCTCCGGTTCCCGATAATCAAAATAGCCTTACAGCGGGGCCAGATGGCCCACTATTGATTCAAGATTATCAGCTTATCGAAAAACTGGCGCATCAAAATCGTGAGCGTATACCCGAGCGGGCGGTACATGCCAAAGGTTGGGGCGCCTATGGGGTTTTGAGGGTAACCGGTGATATTTCTAACTACACCTGTGCCCGGGTGCTGCAGCCTGGAGCAGAGACCCCACTGTTGGCTCGATTTTCAACTGTGGCCGGCGAGTTAGGTGCAGCTGATGCGGAACGGGATGTTCGTGGTTTTGCACTGAAGTTTTATACGGAGGAGGGCAATTGGGATTTGGTCGGCAACAATACGCCGGTCTTTTTTGTACGAGACCCCTACAAGTTCCCGGATTTTATCCACACACAAAAACGCCACCCCCGCACTCACTTGCGCTCCCCTACGGCCATGTGGGATTTCTGGTCGCTGAGCCCCGAGAGTCTTCACCAAGTGACCATACTATTCTCCGATCGCGGTTTGCCCATATCCCCGTTGCATATGAATGGTTATGGCTCCCATACCTTCTCACTGTGGAATCACAATGGAGAGCGCTTCTGGGTCAAATTTCATTTTAAGACTCAGCAGGGACATAGGTACTTCACCAATACGGAAGCTGAAGCTGTGATTGGACGCTCCAGGGAGAGTTACCAGGAGGCGATGTACAGCGCGATAGAAAATGGGGAATGCCCGAAGTGGACATTCCAAGTTCAGGTCATGCCCGAGGCAGACCTTGGCAAAACAAGCTACAACCCCTTTGACCTCACCAAGGTTTGGCCCCACGGTGATTACCCTCCCATCGAGGTGGGAACCATGGAGTTGAATCGCAACCCGCAAGACTATTTTGCAGAAATCGAGCAGGCAGCTTTCTCTCCATCCAATATCGTACCGGGTATCAGTTTCTCACCGGATAAGATGTTGCAAGCGCGTATATTTTCTTATGCCGATGCACACCGTCACCGCTTGGGGACTCACTACGAGAGTCTTCCCGTGAATGCTCCCCGCTGCCCGGTCCATAATTATTACCGGGATGGTGAAATGAATAGTACGGGTATCCGAAGCGGCAACCCGGATGCCTTTTATGAGCCCAATAGTTTTTCTGGACCAGAGGAGGACCCAAAAGCGAAAGAACCCCCGTTACCAATATCCGGTGCGGCAGATAGATATGACCACCGCAAAGGCAATGACGATTACAGTCAGGTTCGAGCGCTCTTTGATTTGTTCGACGATGAACAAAAACAGCGCTTATATAACAATATTGCAGAAGCGATGGCGGGTGTACCGGATGAAATAATTCAGCGACAATTGGCTGAGTTCCACAAAGTACATCCCAGCTATGCGTCAGGGGTAAAAATGGCGCTTTGAGGAGCTGTTCGCAGGCCCTGTTTAATATAAATTGCCACAGCCTTTGCTCAAATAGAAAGCTGGGCTGAGCAAGGCGGTTACAACTTGTGCGCAGTTGGGCAATCCGCTAGATTGCAGTGGTTTACCTCGCTCGGCAGTAAAGTAAGTCGAAAGAGAAGCCTTTTGGAGCGATCCTCGTGGATTTTGACTTCGATCTGCCTGTAGGAAAAGTTGCCTGGCGCCTTGGATAAATTCCATCTTCCGTTGCAGCAAGATTGGCAGCGGCCTAAAAATGAAGTAAGACCAGCTTAAAAATGAAGTATTCACCGCTTTCCGTAAAACAGGCTGCCCGCGCCCTGGCAGCGGGTGGTGTTATTGCCCATCCCACTGAATCTGTATGGGGCTTGGCTTGCGACCCCAATAACCTGCTGGCTGTCAGGCGCTTGCTACAACTCAAGCATCGCCCACTTGAGAAGGGTTTGATCCTGGTCTCCGGTGACAGAAGACATTTTGATCCGCTCCTTAGAAACCTTAGTGATCAACAACAGGAGCAGCTGGATTGCAGCTGGCCGGGACCGGTGACATGGCTCGTACCCCATCGGGGCTTAATTCCTGCCTGGGTCTGTGGAGTACATAAATCTGTGGCCCTGCGCTGCACCGATCACCCGTTTACTGCTGCGTTAACACGCGCCTTTGGCGGTGCTATCGTATCCACTTCAGCAAACCCGGCCGGGTCTCAGCCCGCCCGTAATAAGTACCAGGTACTACGCTATTTCGGCCGCGACCTCGACTTTGTCGGCGGCGGCTCGACCGGCGGCCGCAGCGCCCCCAGTGAAATTCGCGATCTGCAAAGCGGCCGTGTGCTGAGGGCGGGTGCCTAACCTCAAACAGAGACGTAGTTTTCGCCTATGAGTGATATCGATACCAAGGAAGTAAAGGCCTATCTACTCGGCCTACAAGACCGTATTTGCAATGCCCTGAGCGAAGAAGACGGTCAGTCATTTCGTGAGGATAACTGGGACAGGCCCGGTGGTGGCGGTGGTCGAACTCGAGTGCTGGAAGAGGGGAATCTGATCGAAAAAGGCGGAGTGAACTTTTCCCATGTTTATGGGGATGGACTCCCGCCTTCGGCCACGGCTAATCGCCCCGAACTGGCCGGTTGTTCTTTTGAAGCAATGGGCGTCTCCTTGGTCATTCACCCGCGCAACCCTTACGTACCCACTAGCCATGCAAACGTGCGTCTATTTGTGGCGAAAAAGCCAGGAGCTGAGCCCATCTGGTGGTTTGGTGGTGGCTATGATTTGACCCCGTATTACGGCTATCACGAGGATGCCGTACATTGGCACCAAACGGCCAAGCAGGCCTGTGAGCCTTTTGGCAGGGAGGTATACCCTCGCTTTAAGCAGTGGTGTGACAAATATTTCTACTTGAAGCATCGGGATGAAGCTCGGGGAGTCGGCGGACTCTTTTTCGATGATTTTAACGAAGGTGGCTACGACAATGCTTTTGCGCTTATGCGCGCTGTTGGCGATAGTTACTTGGAGGCTTATCTACCCATTGTGCAGAAGCGCAAAGAGGCTGCTTACGGTGAGCGCGAGCGTGAATTCCAACTCTACCGCCGTGGGCGCTATGTGGAATTCAACCTGGTCTTTGATCGTGGCACTCTGTTCGGATTGCAAAGTGGTGGGCGTACAGAATCCATTCTGATGTCCTTGCCGTCACTGGTGAGTTGGAAGTATGACTGGCAACCAGAGCCGGGATCTGCGGAAGAGAAGCTATACACTGATTTTCTGCCACACAGAGACTGGGTATAGCCAAGCAATTTGTCACAATGGAGGTTTGTTGTGCACCCATCGCGATTGGAAGGAATCAACTCCCTGTTTCTCGATTACAGGCGGCATTTTGAAACGGGAGATGTTGAGCAGATTGCTGACTTTTATCGTTTCCCACTGCACTACTACCGGGAAGATGGCGTAAAGCTCACCGTAGAACGGGATGAGTTTATCCAGCAGGTGGTTAAGCTCCTCAATGCTTATCGACGCCTTGGTGTCTGTCAGATTCTCGGCACTGTTACCGAGGTGATAGAGCTGAATAATTACAGCACCCTTGCGAGCTTGCGCTGGACCCTGTTACACCCGCAGGGGGAAGAAAAGGCGGTAGAGCTGTACAGCTCACAAACCCGCTATTTAGTCACCGAAGCTGCCGACGGCCTCAAAATTGACGGTTTAATAATTGTCGATGAAAGTGCCAAGATTCGTGAGGCAGCGAGAGAGCGCAAAAGGGCGGAATCATGAGTGACCGCTATGCGGTGGTGGGTAACCCTATAGAGCACTCCCTCTCACCGGAGATACACCGAGCCTTTGTCGCGCAAACAGGCGAGGATATCGATTACAGGAAACTGCTTGCCCCTCTGGATGGCTTTGTTGATTACGCGCGAACATTTTTTGCTGAGGGTGGTTGTGGCCTCAATGTGACGGTGCCCTTCAAGCTGCAAGCATTTGAGATGGCGGATAACTTGACCGAGCGGGCTGCGTCAGTGGGAGCGGTGAATACCTTGGCACTGGCCGAAGGTGGAAAGATTCTCGGCGACAACACCGACGGGACCGGCCTGGTATTTGATATTTGTACCAACTTGGGCTGGGAAATTAAGGATCGGAAAGTTCTCTTACTGGGAGCTGGCGGAGCCGCCCGGGGAGCATTGCTGCCAATCCTTGCGGAAAAACCAGCACATTTACATATTGCCAACCGCACCTCAGAAAAAGCGGTACAGCTTGCGGCAGAATTTTCCCAGTTGGGCGAATTAAGTGGTGGCGGCCTGGAGGAATTGAGAGGCTGCTACGACCTGATTATCAATGCGAGTTCCGCAAGCCTTGGCGGTGTGCTGCCGCCGCTTCCTGAAGGCTGTGTCGCCAGTCATGGTAAAGCTTACGACATGATGTACGCCGCCGAGCCAACGCCTTTTTTACAATGGGCGCGTGGACAGGGCGCAGAGAGTGCTGATGGCCTTGGGATGTTGGTAGAGCAGGCCGCTGAGTCATTTTTACTGTGGCGTGGTGTACGTCCTGAAACAGCGCCGATCATGGCCAAGTTGCGCCGGGCCCTCAATCAGACAACCGATAATTAAAAGAGAGAAAGCGTTGTGCGTGATATTGTGCGAAACCTGTCGATTTGTTTTGCTGTGGGGTGTTTCGGTGGGCTCTGCTATGCCGTGGGGCTATGGGCCATGGGGCGGTATGGCTTCACCCAGTTTCTAGGGGTAGATTTGGCGCCATCCCTGAGCAATGCCTACCTGTACCAGCGCGTAGTTTGGGGTGGAGTTTTCGGGCTGCTGTTTTTGTTGCCTTTGCGCAACGCCTGGTTAATAAGGGGCTTCCTCTTATCCCTGGTGCCGGCAGGGTTGATGCTGTTGTATCTTCTGCCGCAGAGAGGTTATGACTACGGTGCTCTGGTACTGGGACAAATGACGCCCCTGGTTATCGTTCTAGCTTGTGCCATTGGCGGCATAGGTGCATCGGCACTGCTGCGGCTACAGGGTAAATAGTGAGGAGGCCTTGGTTGCCAAGGCCTGCCACATCACTGTTTAAATTCGATCTCAACCAGGCTGCAGCTTTGGGTATATCCCATAGCCCGCTTGATTGTGGGGAAGACCGACGCGGTAGCGACGCTGACCCCCAGCTCGATTCTCTGTCGGTTATCCAGTTGTGCACCTATCCGTTCATTGAGAACAGGATCGATCGTTTTGTAGCTGGCCACGGCTGTTGCAAAATCAAAAATGTCCTGCAAGTTCTCAGGCAGGCCGCTGCCGCCTTGGATACAAGCTTTCACCAAGTGGGGTTCAACACCAGCCTCTAGGGCCATACGCACATTCAGTTGCAGGCACATGCCGCAATCAGCTACTTGCATTGCCGCTATCTTACTCACCCAAAAAACATCAATAGGTAAAAACTCCCTGTGCATGGATAGGGGCTGAAAATTTCTAAATTTTTCAAAGCCTTCAGGAGAGCCCTGAAGAAACTCGCGCAAGTAGTCCATGTCATAGCGGTATTTTTGGGAGAAGGCCTCCATTTCCTGGAGGTATTGCTCTTTCGACATAGTTTGGCTCCTAATCAAGTCGGATTGAGTCACAGACCATCGGCCTACAACGCCAAGTCTTATGTAAAAGCCTGATAGGTAAAAATTAGTTTCTATCGGATATTTCGATAGGTGGGCTGTAAAAGTTACCGTAGAGTCGCCGGGCCTCTCGGGCAAACCATTGCGCAGCTAAGCCTTGTGGCGTCTGCTTGGACCAGAGCAGATCCACACCGAGGCTCCAGGTATTGAGAGAACCGGTTAAGTTGAGCTCAACCAACCTGCCGCTTTTTAAAAAGGGCCGGGCCAGTTCGTAGGGCGCATTGACCCACCCAACCCCCTTACATGCCAGATCCAGGGCCTGTAGCAGAGAATCACTCCGCCAAGTCTGTGCAGAGAGCTGCCAACGGTACCTTTGGGATTCTGGTGCTGTGGTGATCTGTCGGTGCTGGGCCGCTTCATTCAATGAGGATTGTTTTTTCTGGGCAAGGGGATGTTCCGGGCAGGCCAGGCTAAGTACCCGCTGTTGTCCCAGGTTACTGGTATCCAGCGAGCTGGGATAGGAATCCCTTGAGGTGACAAAGGCAAAATCGGCTTCACCCAGTGTCACCTGCTGGACTGCTTCCTCCCCAGTAACACTGCCGAGCTGAAGCTCAGTATGCGGAAAGCGCTCGCTGAAAGTTACCAGCATATCGTTGAGTCGATCTGGCATTACCAGCTCTTCAAATAATATATTGAGCTGGGGCTCCTCTCCCCGCTGGAAGGAAATTGCCGCTTGTTGGAAGCGCTGCAACTGCCCCAACGATTGACGTGCTAATGGTAGTAATGCCAAAGCGGCGGCGGTGGGTTGGGGATATTTCCCTTCGCGGTTAAATAGAGTCAGCCCCAGGTCGAGTTCAAGATTTTGAATCAAGCTGCTTACAGAAGACTGAGCCCGGCCCACTTCGCGAGCAACCGCCGAAAAAGATCCGACTTCACAGGAGCGCACAAAAATATGCAGCTGGTCCATATTCAGGTTAAGCATAGCGGGGAGCCGGCTGTGACTATGGTTGCTGCTTAAGGAGATACTGATCTTTCAGTTTCACGTAGTTTTCAGCGGAATACTTAAAGAAAGCCTTTTCCTTGTCAGACAGGGGGCGCGCCTTTTTGCAGGGGGCGCCTACGTAGAGATAACCACTCTCCAGGGTTTTACCGGGCGGAACCAGTGCTCCGGCTGCCAGTACGACATCGTCCTCAATAATGGCTCCGTCGAGAACAATAGATCCGATACCAATTAAGATCCGGTTGCCGATGGTACAACCGTGCAGGCAGGCTTTATGACCGATAGTGACATCTTCGCCAATGGTCAGCGGCCAACCGTCGGCGTTGAATGGTCCCGCATGGGTGATATGGAGAACAGCCCCATCCTGTACACTGGTTCGCGCGCCGATGCGGATCTTATGCATATCACCGCGCACAACGGCCATGGGCCATACGGAGCAATCATCCCCCAGGGTAACGTCACCAATGACTGCGGATTGCGGATCGATATATACGCTGTCGCCAAGTTCTGGAAACTTCTCGCCGTGGGAATCATCGTGGCTGCGCAGTGGGGACATAAATAAGCTCCTGTACAATGAATCCTCTATCATAGCTTTATCCTAATTCGAGCACAGAGTCTTATATGTCCAATCCACTGTTGAATATCCCGCTGCTGCCGCCTTTTGATAATCTCGAGCCCGAGCAGGTGGAACCCGCCATCGCCGAACTGATTAAAACGTGTGAGCAAACCCTTCAACAGGGATTGGAGACCCCCAGCTGGGATAATACGCTGGTGCCTCTGGAGCAGGCGGAAGACCAGCTAAATCGAGCCTTCTCCCCAGTCAGTCACCTGAATAGCGTTCTAAGTGGCCCCTGGCGGGCGCCCTATGAGGCCGCTTTAGCCAAAGTGACGGCTTACTGGACAAAGCAGGGGCAAAATCGTGAACTTTACGACCTGTACCTCCAATTAATGCAGTCGCCCGAGTTTGTAAACTGGCCACAGGCACGCAAGAAGTCTTTGGAGCTGGGAGTCAGAGACTTTGAACTTGGTGGTGTAGGCCTTGAAGGAGAGGCCCGTGAAAAGTTTGCCGTTAACAGTCAGCGTTTGGCGGAGTTATCCAGCCAATTTGCCAACAATGTCCTCGATGCAACCAATGCCTGGACCTGGCATACAAATGATGAAGCTCAGCTTCAGGGGCTTCCTCAAACTGCTCTTGCCGCTGCACGGAATGCAGCTGAGGCAAAAGGCCTCGATGGGTGGCTGATTACCTTAGAGGGGCCCAGCTTTCTCGCTGTTATGACCCACGCTGAAAATAGATCTCTGCGTCGGGATGTCCATTTGGCTTTTGTTAGTCGCGCATCCGAAGTTGGTCCCCAGGCAGGTGAATACGATAACTCCGAAGTGATGGAGGCAATTCTCGCATTGCGCGCTGAACAGGCCAGTTTACTGGGAATGAACAGCTATGCGGAGTTGTCATTGGCCAGCAAAATGGCTCCAAATACAGAGCGGGTTTTGGAATTTCTACAGGATCTGGCAGAACGAGCCAGGCCAGCTGCCCAACGAGAAATGGCTGAGCTGAAAGCGTTTGCTGCAGACCAACTCAGTATTGAAGAGTTGCAACCATGGGATGTGGCCTGGGCCGCAGAAAAGCTCAAACAGCAGCGATACGCCATCAGCCAAGAGGAATTGAGGCCCTATTTCCCTTACGCCAAAGTCGTTGACGGCCTCTTTACTGTGGTGGATAAATTATTCGGAATCACAGTTGAAGAAGATACCAGCGTTGCTACTTGGCATGCCGACGTGCAGTTCTTTTGGCTGCTGAGAGATGGCGAAAAGATAGCTGGTTTCTATTTGGATGCGTTCGCGCGTGAGAAAAAGCGTGGCGGGGCCTGGATGGATACAGTAAGTAGTCGTCGCCACACGCTCAACGGACTCCAGTTGCCTATAGCTTATCTAGTATGTAATTTCAGTCCGGCTGCAGGTGATATCCCCTCACTTTTAACCCACACGGAAGTAACCACTTTATTCCATGAATTCGGCCATGGCCTCCACCATATGCTGACACAGATTGATGTGGCAGCAGTTTCTGGTATTAATGGTGTTGCTTGGGATGCGGTGGAAATGCCCAGCCAATTTCTGGAAAATTGGTGTTGGCAACCCCAGGCTATTTCCATAATTTCTGCACATTTCGAAACTGGAGAGGCCCTTCCCGAAGCTTTACTGAATAAAATGCTGGCAGCGAAAAATTTCCAATCTGCCATGTTTACAGTACGCCAGTTGGAGTTTGCACTTTTTGATTTTCGCCTCCATGCCAGCGAAGAGGCATTGACCGCCGATAAAGTTCAGGTTTTACTGGATCAGGTACGAGCAGAGATTGCTGTTGTGCCTATCGCCGCAGAAAACCGCTTCCAAAATGCTTTTAGCCATATTTTTGCTGGTGGTTATGCCGCAGGATATTACAGCTATAAATGGGCAGAAGTGCTTTCGGCAGATGCTTTTTCTCTATTTGAGGAAGATGGTATCTTTAATAGAGAGACGGGAAATAAATTTCTGCACAGTATTTTGGAACAGGGTGGTAGCCGTGATGCGTTGGAGCTGTTTGTTCAATTCCGTGGACGAGAGCCGCAAATTGATGCCCTATTGCGTCACTCTGGTATCGAGCAGCAAGAGCTGAATATCAGTCCTGTGTAACGGATAAGTCAGTCATGAAATATTGAGTAGTAGTCATGATGAAGAAAGAAGATTCGGCTGAGTCTGGTAAGATCGTTAAAAAACGCTTTATTGCAGGGGCTGTGTGCCCCCGCTGTAGCGAAATGGATAAAATTATTAACTATCACAAGGATGGGAAAAATTATAGGGAATGTGTTGCCTGTGGGTTTAAGGATGAAATTCGATTGCAGTCAGCGCCAACAGAACTGTCTACTCGTGTTAACCAAGATACAGAGAAAGATATTCACGAGGAGCCAGTGAAACTTATCCAACCCACAAGTAGCCGTAAAAAGTGAAAAAAATATTTTTTATACTGGTGGTTTTTATTACGGTTGCGATCATAGGTCTCTATGGCCTTGATCGCCATCGAAAAAATACAGAACGGCAGAGAGAACAAGTTGCCTATCTACTAACGAGCTGTGTGAATCAGGGGATACTTACGTTATTCCGTTTACAGGCTAATGACTGGAAAGCCCATCCAGATTTTTACATTGAAGAGGAAAATAGGTTGGGAGTGGCTGTAAAAGCTTTACCTGATCAAATCCTTAAAGGAGAATCTTTTGAAAAGTGGAGACATGCAATAAAGATTTGTGACAAGCTCACAAGGAATAGCAATTTGCAACATGTCACTATTTTTCGCCCCCTAGGCGATTTCTCCGAAAAGGAAATCTCCAATATATATACCTTGAAAGATCGCGGTGCTCTGCGGAAGCGGGAAAAGACTATTCACGCACTATATGAATCAGCAGAAGCTGCTGCTCGCTATATGAAAGACCTAAAGCGTGATATCAACACGCAATTAAAAGCCTTTCGTTTTTCAGATGAAGAGCGCGAATTAACTCTTCAAAGAATCAGTTCTCAGGTTTTAGATAATTACCAACAAGGTAATTTTTCCAAAAAGCAGGCAGATACCTATCTGGAAAGGGTATCTCTTTTTTACAAAACCATGGCCGAGAACCCAAAGTCCTACAGTGTCCGAAATGGCAGCCTATATTTTTATAGCCAAGAATTAAAGCAGAAGGTTGAAGACTTATATAATGCTGTCATCCAGGGAGAAGGAGCGTTTTATGGAAATTTTAAGCAAATTTTAGTGCAAAAACAGGTGCGGTCTTCAAGCTATTAAAAATGTGAGCGGGCTTTATTATTTGTTGCTTTGCCCGCTCATTATTTACCAACCTGAGATTATAGCTTTAAATGTGTTTGTAGCATCGTAAGAGATTTACTATTTTGATAGTGAGTAATCCTGACTGAAATAGTTAATTTCTCAATCGCAAAATTTGTCACATTCTGTTATTTATACATTAAAAAATAACTCTAAATATCCTGCCACAGTTTTACTGTAATTTACGTATCCAGGAATTGGTTACAATGTAGTATTGAAAATATACTATGAGTCCTAAAGATCGTGCTCCGATCCACAAAAACAAGCTGAACCATATGCCTGTATTCCCCCAATCCCTTGTAAACCACCAGGCGGGAAAGAAAACCAGTACTGAGGCTATAAACATAGTATTACGCATATCGCGACTTCTCCCAGCACCGATAAAAACACCATCGAGCTGATAGCTCCAAACCGCTAATAAAGGTAGTGCACAGAGCCACCAATATACCTGTTCCGCTTGGTGAATTACTGGTTTGATATCTGTAAATAAAGATAGAATGAAGGGTTTCCCTGAAACTAGAACCAGCGTAATCAGGACAGCGCTTCCCAGGGCCCACAAACCTGCACTGCGAACGGTATTTCTGAATAGAGCCGTTGATCTTTTTGCCATGGATTCCCCAACCAAGGCCTCGGTAGCATGAGCAAAACCATCCAGGGCATAGGAAGTCATCATTAATAACTGTATAAGAATAGCATTTGCAGCAAGTACATTATCACCTTGGGCTGCCCCTTGTGCAGTAAAAAAAGTGAGTGTTAGCAAGAGCAAACAGGTTCTTATAAACAAGTCTGTATTTATCTTTAAAAGATTGATCCATGGGGATGAATCGATCCAGGGGAGAAGTTTCTTCTGCCCAATTTCTTTGCGTATATAGGACCAGATACCAACATGAACCCTGGAAAGAAGATAGAGACCCAGTAGAAATGCAAAAATATCAGCGAGTACCGTTGCCGCTGCTGCACCTTTTGCCCCTAGGCCCAGGCCAAGAATAAATAGGAAATCGAGGGCTATGTTCAGTAGATTGGCAGCGAAAAGTATATATAGAGGCGCACGGCTATCTTGTCGACCAATAAAAAAACCCAGAATGGCAAAGTTTGCCAGAGCCAGTGGGGCAGATAACAGACGTATTTGTAGGTAGGCCAGTGCGTGGGGTTGTGCTTCCTGACTGGCATTCATCCACTCAACGATATAGTAGATTAAAGGAGAGGCAACAATAAACAGAATGATTCCCAACCCCATGGCTAATACTAGTGCACGTACTAACCATTGAATCCCAAGATCTGTACTCCGAGCCACCAGTCCGGTAGTACCCATGCGCAGAAACCCAAATGCCCATAAAAGCATCGACATTACGCTAGCCCCGATAGCTACACCGGATAGGTACTCTGCAGATGGGAGGTGACCAAGAATTGCGGTATCTACTATCCCGAGTAAGGGCACTGAAATATTACTCAGTATCATTGGCCAAGCCAGATTCCAGACGCGAGACATGGGTTGGGATTCAAGTTTTGTAGAAGAAGGCATAAGTCATAACAACTAACGGATAGATTGGCTTCTAGCCGAAATCGGAAAAAGAAAAGCTGTGCAGGCGGATTCTACCAATGGTAACAGTACAGAGCTGATAAGATCCTTTTCCTAAATCGGTCTCCAAATACTGCTATTAGCAATTCATTTGGTAACGCTTACAAAATCGAAACGAAATATTTGGCGGAAAAATCATTTTGATTGAGTGTAGATAGTACAGGATTCTGTATTGATCTGCCTGATAATCCTCAAGCTTATTGAAACTAATCTGCCTTGGTTGTGTGAAGCAGTCAGAATTTAGTATTAGAGATTAAAAATCGTTGTCAACCTGTGTAAAAGCAATCAGGGGCACTTGAACCCGAGGATTTATACTTCTCTTGGCAGCATTGTTAATGCTTGATTAGTTGTCATCTTTCACCAAATAAATTGCCATGTCTCTATTTGGTGCGACTTTTTTCTGCTTGTGAAAAAGTATCCTATCAAAGTGGTTAAATTTATTTGTTAATCACCGAATTTTTTCACAAAGCGACAACGTTATTCAAAAATGATCCCGATTGACTTTTTCGTGTCGATGTGTTCCTTTTGTACCTGCAGTAGTTGCGACAAATAAAGAAACTGGTTGTTGGTTGTACCTTTCCGGACGACGGCATCTGGAGTAAAAAATCTTTTACTAAGAATAACAAGTTGCACTGACGGCAGTAACGCGAGGTGGTCTCCTCGCCCAGTGTATGTAGTCTTGTGTTACTACAGTATGTCCACAAATTTTGTGTGGAATTAATCCTGTTAGGCAGTTGATACAGGTAAAATTCGCTTATCCGTGAAGGCCAGTGGCCAAAATAAAAATTACGGGTTTCCCTGAGAGACCCGCAACCACGGAGATCTGTAGGCGATGTTGAAAGGCTTTGATCGGCTGTTCGCCTTGCTGGCTACTTCGCTATCTGCACAAGCGGTGTTAGCGAATGAGCAGGACGTTGAGCGCTGGGGGGTTAATATGCCCCAGGGGGTGACAGAAGTCGCCCAGACCACCTACGAGTTACACATGCTGATCTTTTGGATTTGTGTGGCTATAGGGGCATTGGTGTTCAGCATCATGTTCTACAGCATGTGGCGTCACCGCAAAAGTAAGGGATACCAAGCGGCCCAATTTCATGAGAGCACGGTTGTGGAATTGGTGTGGACTATTATTCCCACCGTCATCCTGATTCTGATGGCGATACCGGCCACCAAAACGCTCTATGATATTTACGATACTGAGGAAGAAGATCTCAATATCGTAATCACCGGTTATCAGTGGAAGTGGAAATATGAATATCGGGGCACTGATGTTTCATTCTTTTCCAGCTTGTCCACTCCCAAAGCTCAAATTGATAACCTCCAGCCTAAGGGTGCTAACTACCTCCTAGAAGTCGATGAGCCCCTGGTTGTTCCTATCAAGAAAAAAATCCGCTTCCTGATTACTGCCAATGATGTGATACATGCGTGGTGGGTCCCAGATCTAGCCGTTAAAAAAGATGCTATCCCCGGTTTTATCAATGATGCCTGGACGCGTATTGAGGAGCCGGGAATATATCGCGGGCAGTGTGCTGAATTGTGCGGAAAAGACCATGGATTTATGCCTATTGTTGTGAAAGCAGTACCACAGGCTGAATACGATGCCTGGTTGAGTTCTCGTGCAGCAGAAGCCATAAAAATGCGTGAACTTACAGCGAAGACATTTACCTTCGAAGAGCTTTTTGCTCAGGGTGAAAAAGTCTATACACGCACATGTGCCGCCTGCCACCAGCCGAACGGGCAGGGAGTACCCGGAGTATTCCCGGCAATTGCTGGCTCAAAAATTGCTACCGGTCCCCTCAATGGCCACTTAGATATCGTTATCGATGGTTCTACGGTAAACCCCGCAATGCAGGCTTTTGGTGAGCAGCTATCAGAAGTGGATCTGGCTGCGGTAATTACTTACCAGCGAAACGCTTTCGGCAATGAGATGGGTGATACCGTCCAACCCGTAGATATCCTCAACTTTAAGAATAAGCAGTAAGCGCCCGGAGGAATTTAAGAATGGCACATGGTCCTCAGCCCGGTATAAAGCGTTGGCTCTATACGACCAACCACAAAGATATAGGCTCTATGTATTTGTGGTTTAGTTTTGCGATGTTCCTGCTCGGCGGATGTATGGCATTGGTTATACGCGCTGAATTATTCGAGCCCGGTTTGCAAATTGTACAGCCGGAATTTTTCAATCAAATGACCACTATGCATGGTCTGATCATGGTATTTGGTGCCGTAATGCCGGCTTTTGTGGGGTTGGCTAATTGGATGATACCAATGATGATTGGTGCGCCAGATATGGCACTGCCAAGAATGAATAACTGGAGTTTTTGGATTTTGCCCTTTGCTTTCGCAATGTTGGCATCGACCTTATTTATGGAAGGGGGAGCGCCTAATTTCGGTTGGACATTTTATGCACCACTTTCAACGGAATATGCGCCACCCAGCGTAACCTTCTTCATTTTTGCCATTCATATTATGGGTGCCTCGTCCATCATGGGTGCGATCAACATTATCGCTACCATTTTGAATATGCGTGCTCCTGGTATGACCTTGATGAAAATGCCGTTGTTTGTATGGACCTGGCTGATCACTGCTTACCTTTTGATTGCTGTAATGCCGGTGTTAGCCGGAGTAGTGACCATGATGTTGATGGACATTCATTTTGGCACAAGTTTCTTCAGTGCAGCCGGTGGCGGTGATCCGGTTCTATTCCAGCATGTGTTCTGGTTCTTCGGACACCCGGAAGTTTACATCATGATTTTGCCGGCCTTTGGCATTATCTCTGCAATTATCCCCACCTTCGCTCGTAAGCCTCTTTTTGGATACAGCTCCATGGTATATGCCACCGCAGCAATTGCATTCCTGAGCTTTATCGTATGGGCGCACCATATGTTTACTGTGGGAATGCCGATTGCAGGTGAACTGTTCTTTATGTACGCCACAATGCTGATCGCTGTACCTACAGGAGTGAAAATCTTTAACTGGGTTTCCACCATGTTCCGGGGATCCATGACATTTGAAACCCCGATGCTTTTTGCAATTGCATTCATCATCCTTTTCGCCATCGGTGGATTCTCTGGTCTGATGCTAGCGATTGCGCCTGCAGACTTCCAATATCACGATACATACTTTGTGGTTGCCCATTTCCACTATGTGCTGGTTCCTGGTGCAATCTTCTCAATTACTGCTGGTGTTTACTATTGGTTGCCCAAATGGACTGGCCATATGTATAGCGAAGTTATGGGCAAGGTACATTTCTGGCTGGCATTTATTGGTCTCAATGTAACTTTCTTCCCAATGCACTTTGTTGGCCTGGCTGGTATGCCACGTCGGATACCTGATTACGCACTGCAATTTGCGGATTTCAATCAAATATCCAGTATCGGTGCCTTCCTGTTTGGCGCCGCACAAATAGTATTTTTGTTTAATGTGGTACGAACTGTAATGGGCGGGAAACAAGCATCCGATCAGGTTTGGGATGATCCTGAGGGACTGGAATGGACGGTTGCTTCCCCGGCCCCATATCACACGTTTAGTACGCCACCGGTTGTACGTTGACCTATGAAAGTTGGAGCAAATGCAAAGGTAACTATCAAGCTGCTGGCCGTGGCGACCAGCATGCTGGTATTTGCAATCTTCATTATGCCGCCTATTTACGATGTCTTCTGTGAAATCACAGGACTTAATGGTAAAACCGGTGGTCGTTATGAAGCTGTGCCAGCTGCGGTTGATAAAAATAGGCTGGTCACGGTGCAATTTGTGGCAAACAATAATGAAAATATGCCATGGGAATTTCGCCCGAGTGTAATGTCTTTGAAAGTACACCCTGGAGAAATTAAAGATACTGTTTTTATTGCAGAAAATAAGACATCTAGGGATATGGTTGGTCAGGCAATTCCCAGTATGGTTCCTTTCAAGGCTGCTGAGTACTTTCATAAAACAGAGTGTTTTTGCTTCAACCAGCAAGAATTAAAAGCGGGAGAGAGTGCAGAATTACCACTACGTTTTATTGTGGATCCAGATCTTCCCGCAAGTGTGAATACTGTAACGCTTTCCTATACGTTGTTTGATGTAACGGAAAGGTTTGCCAATAAAACCGATAAGAATGATATCGACCCCGAGCGAGAGGGATAAAAATTATGGCTAGTGAAAGCAGTTATTACGTGCCCGAACAATCCAGGCTGCCAATTTTTGCGACGATAGGTCTATTCCTAATAGCGTTCGGCGCAGCAAATTGGATTAATGGAGGAAGCTCCTATATTTTCTTCACCGGTGCGTTAGCGATGGCCGCAGTTTTGTGGTTTTGGTTTGCTGCCGTAATCAAGGAGAATATGGCAGGGCTCAATAGTGAACAGTTAAAGAGATCATATGTTTGGGGGATGGGCTGGTTTATATTTTCTGAGGTGATGTTTTTTGCTGCATTCTTTGGAGCACTATATTACATACGCAATTTTACAGTTCCCTGGCTAGGTGGTGAAGGTGATCGTGGAATTTCCAATATGCTTTGGGAGGGATTCGAAAGTAGCTGGCCCCTATATGTGACTCCTGACGCGGCAGCAAACGGAGAAACGGCAAAATTTATGGGGCCTAAAGATGTAATAGACCCATGGCACTTGCCACTATGGAACACCATCATACTTCTCACTTCCAGTGTAACTGTACACTTCGCACATGTTTTCCTGAAAAAGAATCAAAGAAAAAATTTCAATATATTACTGGCAATCACTGTGGCATTGGGTGGGGCGTTTATTTTTTTACAAGGTAAAGAATACTACGAAGCCTATCAACACTTGGGGTTAACACTTGAGTCAGGAATCTATGGTACAACATTCTTTATGCTGACCGGATTTCATGGTGCCCATGTCACACTCGGTACAATTATGTTGTTGATCATGTTGTTAAGGTCTGTGATAGCCAATCATTTTAGACCTGATGATCATTTTGGCTTTGAAGCAGCAAGTTGGTATTGGCATTTTGTCGATGTAGTTTGGGTCGGGCTGTTTATATTTGTATATGTTCTAGGTGCTTAATGTGGGCAAGGCTTTCTATCGTATTAATAGAAAGCCTTTGTTTTCTTAATATTTATCAGCCCAAGGTGCCGTTTTTGCCAAAATGCCACTTTCAAAGCCGTACCAAATGGCAAGAAGTAAGAGTGACGCTAGGAGTATTCTAATACCTAATGCGTAGAGTGTGCGCTTGGATTGAGGTGTTCCCATATCTCTAAGTAGAAAAAAAAGTGCACTTGAAAGACTTGCAAGTACGGAAAGGAATAGGACAACAATAACAATCTTTAGCCACATTTTATTATTTTCCATTATTTATGTAGTTGCGCATGATAGTAGATATTCCATCAGCTTCTGCGAAAGATATCAGTTTACCACTGATTCGCAATTGGCCCATCACGATATTTTCTCTGGGTGCATTCATCCTTTTTATCTTTTTAGGATTGTGGCAGCTTGATAGGGCAAAGCAGAAAGTCGAACTTATACAAAAGGTAGAGAGTAGGCTCTCTCTGCAACCGCAGGAAATCTCAAATCTAAGTTCTTATCAAGAGTATGCGTCTGTAACTTTAGTGGGAGTTTTCCAGAAGGAAATATATTTTCTGGATAACAGAACAAGAAACGGTCGTGTTGGCTATGAAGTACTACAAGTATTCTCAACAGAAAGTACTGATTGGCTTATCAATAGAGGTTGGATTCCCTCTACTGGCGACCGAGATAGCTTACCTGAAGTAACAGCTTCACTTGATGTGAAATCACTTCAGGGCTACTTATACCCTATCGATACTGAAACCTCCTCGAGTGTTAGTCTAGACCCGGTTTTTAATAATAGAATTCAACAAATAAATTCAAATTTCATTGAGACTATAGGCTTAGTTAACAATGGATGGTCGATCCGTTTGTTTGCGGATTCAGGTGCAGCTTTAATTACTGATTGGAATTTTTTCAATAGTGGCCCTGAAAAACATCAAGCGTATGCTTTCCAGTGGTTCACGATGGCAATAGCTGTCTGGCTTTTATGGGCTTATTCAGCCACAAATATTATTTTTAGATTACGTCGTAGATTGAGTAGAAGTTTGAAAAAGGAGTTTTAAAATGAAATCAAATAGTCAGCCAGTTTCACCTGAAAGAAATCTGAGCAAAAGGAAGCCAGCGAATAAAATCATTCAAGGACTCTCAGTGCTAGCATCCGTCGTACTCCCAATTACAGCTGCCTATGTCGTTTACTATACGGGCTTAGGCATGCCTAAAGAGACAATTAATCAAGGTGAATTATTGCAGCCCCCATTTGATATCACTGAAATAAAAATCACCTTTCAAGGACAACAGCAATCCCTGGCACAAGAGGGAGAATCAAAATGGCGCTATCTAATATTAAGTGACAGTGATTGTGGTAAAGATTGTGAAGATCTCTTGTATATAAGTAGGCAGGTTCATATTCGGCTGGGGGAAAAAGCTCATAGGGTTGAGAGGCTACTGGTGGTTGGTGATAGTTTGGATGAAAAACGACAAGAACAAATACAAACTGAGCATCCGAAACTAAAAATAGTTAATTTGGATGATGAAAACTTTAAGCAGTTGGTACAGAAAACTGATCATGACGGTGTGACTTCAACCAAGGCATTGCTGGTTGATCAGGAGGGTTATGCAATGATGGCCTATGATCGGCAGCATAGCGGAAACCAATTACTTAAAGATATAAAAAGATTATTGAAGTACTCCTACGAGCAATAAGATTAGTATTCGGAGATTTTCAGTAGTGTCTAAACAAGAAACCCCTAAGAATTGGCGACATATCATTACCTGGGCGGCCTGTATTCTAGCTGTCGTAGTTGTTGTTCTAGGTGCATTTACTAGGTTGGTGGATGCCGGTTTGGGCTGTCCAGACTGGCCTGGTTGTTATGGTCATCTCACCTGGCCGAATGATATAAAAGAAATTAAAACGGCCAATATGATTTTTCCGGACTCTCCGGTAGATGTTAGTAAAACTTGGCCGGAAATGGTTCATCGATACTTTGCAGGAACTTTACTTTTATTCGTTGTATTACTCACTTATCTTGCTTGGAGAGATCGGCAAGCCCCAACCTTTAAGCAAACACATATTCTTTTAATTATTATTATACTGCAAGCTGCTTTTGGGATGTGGACGGTAACCTTGAAGCTTTGGCCGCAGGTAGTTACTGCTCATCTATTAGGTGGAATGGCAACATTATCTATGTTGTGGATTCTCTGTGAAAGGTTGGCTGATAAACCTAGACAATTACATGGGAGGTATTTGCCGGGAATAAGGCGATTACGGCTACTTGCTCTGACTGCAGTTGCAATAGTAATTCTACAGATTGGACTCGGTGGTTGGACCAGCTCTAATTACGCAGCTTTAGCTTGTCCAGATTTTCCAACTTGTCATAACCAATGGTGGCCACAGGCAAACTTTGTAGAAGGCTTTAATATTTTTCAACAAATTGGCCCAAATTATTTAGGTGGTGCATTAGAGAGTGATGCACGTACGGCAATACATCTTGCCCATCGTATTGGAGCACTGATTACAACAGCAATTGTACTCATTCTTTCAGTTTTAGCTTGGAGGTCTGGGTTGAGAGGTTGGTCATTATGGCTTAACGGGGTACTACTTCTTCAAGTCAGCTTGGGAATAGCAAATGTTGTTATGTCTCTACCATTAGGGATTGCTGTGGCACACAATGCTGGTGCAGCTCTTCTACTTCTTAGTCTGCTAACTTTTTGTTACCGAATATACACAATGAATGCTGTCATTATAAATAAACAAGAGGTAGTCGATGTGGAAGTAATAGAGCGGGGAGAAGGTTTAACTACCGTATCCAATCTTAATTAGATATTAAGCGTATATAAATATAAAAATAGGTGCGAATATGGCCATAAATTCCACGGGAATACATCAAATTCAATGGCGGGACTACTATGAGCTTACTAAGCCTCGAGTAGTTATGCTTATGCTGTTAACTTCTGTTATTGGAATGTTTTTAGCTGTTCCAGGAATGGTGCCGCTAGATATTTTAGTATTTGGTAATTTGGGAATTGCATTTTGTGCGGGTAGTGCTGCGGCAGTAAATCATTTAGTTGATCGTCATATTGATACAAAAATGGCTCGTACCAGTAATCGCCCGATTGCGAAAGGACGGGTTGAGCCAACTAAAGCTATTGCTTTTGCTCTTAGCTTGGGCGTGACGGGGATGTTTATCCTATTGGTTTTTGTAAATGCCCTTACCGCTTGGCTAACCTTAATATCTCTTCTCGGATATGCGGTGATTTACACCATGTTTCTGAAACGCGCCACACCACAAAACATTGTTATAGGTGGGCTTGCAGGAGCCGCTCCGCCCTTACTGGGATGGACTGCGGTTACTGGGGAAGTGCATGGGCATGCATTGTTGTTAGTATTGATTATTTTTGCTTGGACTCCTCCACATTTTTGGGCCCTTGCCGTACATAGAAAAGAAGAGTATGCAAAAGCTGATATTCCTATGTTGCCGGTTACGCATGGAATACCCTATACAAACCTAAATATAGTTTTGTATACCTTTATTTTACTGGCCGTTAGCCTATTGCCCTTTGCTACCGCGATGTTTGGGTGGTTATATTTACTGGGTGCTGTTGTACTTGGGTTTGGTTTTGTTTATTGGAGCTTTGTAATGCTCATTGGAAAAAACCCCAATGCTGGTATGGAGACTTTCAAATATTCGATAATTTATTTAATGGCACTATTTTTTATCATGCTATTAGATCATTATTTAATTGAAGTGTGAGGGAAAAGTGGAAAATCAATATTCTGCCATCGATAAACAGAAACGTGGAATTAGAATTACCGTTATTGTTCTTTTAGTATTGATTCTTGCTGTGCTTGCAGGATTCATACATAAGCTCGGACAGCCTCGTATTATTACTGATGAGGAGCTTAGAATTAATGGCGCTGTAAAACTGCAGAGACCAAGAATCATAGAAGATATACAATTATTGTCTGATGACAGTAGAGATTTCTATACCAAAGACTTTCAAGGTAAGTGGACTCTAGTATTTTTTGGGTTTACCCACTGTCCAGATATCTGTCCAACAACTCTATCTACACTTAATAATTTTTATAAAACTTTAGACGAAAGTACCAGAGCATCTACAGACGTAGTACTCGTATCGGTTGACCCAAGCAGGGACAAGCCGGAGCAGTTAGGGCAGTATGTCCGTTATTTTAATTCTGAATTCCGTGGTATTACCGGTGATTTTTTTAAGCTGAAGAAATTTGCCACTCAGCTAAATGTACCTTTTAATAAAGTTTCTCTTGCTGAGGGCGGTTATACTATCGATCATGGGTCTCAAGTTGTATTAATTAATCCTAGAGGGCATTATCACGCTTTTTTTAAGGCACCTTTAGATCCTGCAAAAATGAAGTTGACCTATCGTTCAATACGAGCGACCTTTAATGGATAGTGAAGGAATCGCATGAGCTATTGTTATCAAATAATATATTAATTCTGGGTCAATCGATGCAAAATGAAGTTGCTGCCTTAAGGAGAAGAGGAGATCAGACACCATCTGGTATGGTGAGTCCTTGGGCTGCGCCTATCTTGCTATCACTTTGTATAATTCCTTTTGGCTGGAGTGGGCTTATAGCCCCTTTAATCTGGATTTTCCTGCGAGCAATTGAGTCTACCAGCAGTTGGCCGAGAGCGCTGTCTTTTCTTTCTGTAGCAGTTTTAATGCTGGTATCGGGGTTAAATTTGCTTCCCGGTAGTGAACATATCCAGGTGTTGCCACCCTATACAGATGCAAGTGGTAATCTTATCTATGCCAGCATAAACAGCGGTAAAGCAGTTATTGCTATTGCTTTATTGGCTTTTATGTTGCGCATGAAGCAGACCTTCCGTTTTACGGACTTACCCTATCTTTTATTGGCTATATTTACTCCCGTTGCATTGGGTCTACTCCTATGTATGCCTTCGATAAAATTTACTGGCACTATCGCCGTTGCGGTAATGATAAACTTAGTAATTGTTTGCATTTCTGAAGAGGGGTTCTTCCGGTGGATATTACAGCGGGGTACCGAAGAACTATTAGGGCGCTGGCGCTGGTTATCCGTACCAGTTGTAGCTACGGTGTTTGTGCTTCTACATGGAGGGTGGTCAACAGATATCTCCGCAGTTCTATTATTGATAGTTGCCTCAATCTGTTATGCATTGATTTGGACATTGCGGCAGAATTTTTGGATATGCGTAATGACGCATTGGGGGGTAAATCTTTTGCATATGATCTTGTTGCCTTACCCGTTACCCGGCTAGGCCATATATCAACTGCTTTGGATCATTGTTTTATTGTTACCCCTAAGATTCAGCCAATCTGCAGTTAAAAGAAAGACAACGATTTAATCTTTGTAGATTAACAAATCAAAGTAATGTATTTAAGAAATGTGGTTCTAGATGAGCACCATCTACGGTAAATTTTCTAGATTTATTCATATAAATAGGGAGATTGTCATTTGAAAAATTATTTTTTAGTTGGGACATTATGTGCACTAACTTGCACCCCTGTATTTGCAGATGAAGGTAAAAGTCTGGCCCAAGAGCTGGTTCAAGAGTATTTGATTGTTGATGGACATGTAGATGTTCCCTATCGTCTCGAACAAGGTGAAGAAGATGTTGGACTTAGCACGGATAAGGGAGACTTTGATTACCCTCGAGCTAAAGCAGGTGGACTAAATGCGCCCTTTATGTCTATTTATGTACCTGCAGAAAAGGAGGACCAGGGTGTTGCCAAATCGTATGCAGATACTTTGATTGATAAAGTGGAGGCAATGGTCAAACAGCACCCGGATAAATTTGCAATACCTAAGTCAATAAATGATCTACAAAAGCAAGTCGATGCCGGCTTAATTTCCTTACCTTTGGGTATAGAGAACGGGGCTCCTATTGAGGGGGATCTTGCCAATTTAAAGTATTTCTCTGATAGAGGGGTGAGGTACATTACCTTAGCCCACTCAAAGAGCAATCATATCTCTGATTCCTCGTATGATAAAAACAGGCCCTGGGAAGGCTTGAGTGCATTCGGAAAGCGCTTGGTACGAGAGATGAATCGGATGGGAGTAATGATCGATATTTCCCACGTATCAGATGCAGCTTTTTGGCAAGTTGTTGATTTATCTGCTGTTCCTGTTATCGCTTCACATTCTTCGGCAAGGCATTTTACGCCGGGATTTGAACGAAATATGAATGATGAAATGATAAATGCGTTGGCTGACAATGGCGGCATTATCATGGTGAATTTTGGCTCTACTTTTATTAGTGGTGAATCACTGAATTCATATCGTGAAATAACTGATCAGGTTGAGAAATTTGCTAAAAAAAAGGATTTACCCAAAGATAGTAAGGAAGTTGAGGAGTACTCCGATAAGCTTTCAACTGAGAAGTTCATTTTTGCAGATTTGGAAGATGTTCTTGATCATTTCGACCATATTCGTGATTTAGTGGGAGTGGATCATATAGGCATTGGATCGGATTTTGACGGTGTCGGAGATAGCTTGCCCGTCGGCTTAAAAGACGTCTCTCAATATCCTAATTTGGTTGAAGGCCTGCTGAAGCGTGGGTATAGCAAGCAGGATATTAAAAAAATTCTAGGCGGAAATTTAGTTAGAGTTTGGCAAGCTAATGAAGATTACGCCAAGCGCAATAAAGGATGAGACTCACACTCCTCTAACCATCTGAGGCTGCACTATTCTGTCAATAATGTTAAAACGGGCAAATCCCGTTTGTTTTGTATTATTAATGCAGAAAATACTTTTGGCCGGTTATTTTCGATCTAAGAAAGTACGATTGATAGTGGGTTGGACTGGACTGTCGATTGCCGGTATTTTCTTTTTATGGGGAATTTTAGGATTTCTTTCATTTATTCCCTCAATGCTGGACGTTTTTGGCGTATTGTGGATGCGGATTCCAGCTGGTATTACAGTTTTTGGTTTGCTGATGGCGGCAATTGGATTCTGGGAATTTGATGAAGATTAGAGGATATGGTGCGTGCTCAAAGTATCAGATTTCTTTATCTTACTGGCAGTTTTAATCTCTTTGATATTATCCGCGAGTTTGTGGTTTAGCGGTTATAAGGAGCAAGGAATTTTTACCGCACTTTGGGTTCCCACTATTCTGACACTGGGCATCTATTTCAAAGTGACGGCTTTGCTAGCTCGCAGGAGATAGTTGTGCCTGAAATTTATCTGTTATTGATTGGAGTGGCGGTTTCGCTTTTTGAGTTAATAGGAATTCTACTGGGCATTCGTGAGTTTCGAAAGGCAGGGCAAGAATTGACTAAACAGCGTATTTCTTTGGAGTCGGCAGCAATAAGAGTGCGGAAGAATGGCGTAGAAAAATGATTGTCGTCCTTAACTACTCTTAGTTAGGAATTACAAAGGGGAAGCCTAATGCTTCCCCTTTGTAATTTTTATGGTTTACAAAAAACTTAGAAGCTATAAGTCATCTTGCCGTAGATAAAGCGACCACGGGGATCGTGTTGTGACTGTACATAACCATAGAGGTCTCCGTCGCCATCCCCGATAGCGAAGGGCGGTTCTTCATCGAAGACATTATCCGCACCCAGGCTCAACACCATATTCTCGAAGCCGGTATAACGGGCCTGCATATTCATGGTCAGGAAAGAGTCTACGGTGCGGGAGTTATTGCTGTCATAGTCGAGTGTCCCGTCGAAATCGATATCCGGAGTATCCTCGAACTCACCAATGTAGCTGAGCCCGGCACTAAATCCGAAGGTGTCAAAGGTCCAGTCAGCGGTAGCGTTCCAACGGTGTTGTGGATACTCATATTCACCGGCCAGATCGCGGGTGATAAATGCGTCGCCGCTGGAATTCAGTTCAACACGCTCAAATTCTGCCAGGTAAGAGTAATCCAGGCGCAGGCCAAGCTCTCCGCCCACTAGCTCAAATCCGCTGTAGACAATACTTAGGTCGACGCCCGATACGTCCTGTTCACCAATATTGGTGAAGCTGCTGTCGATAGATTGCAGGGCGCCAAGGGTTTCACCATCAATCGGGGTATCGCGGCGGCACACGGTGCTGTCTTGATCCCAGCAATAGAGACTGTAGATATAGCCGAAGGGGACCTCGTCAATCTTACCTTCCTGGGTGATATTCCAATAATCCAGAGATAGTCGCAGGCCTTCTATGGGCTCGTAAACAGCGCCGATGTTGAAGGATTCTGACTCCTCTGCATCCAGATCCGGGTTGCCGGAGAAGACAATGGTGTAGTCGGTCTTTGCACAGTAGGCATCGTTAACTTCACAGCCATAGGTATCAGCGAAGAATAAGGACTCTTGTGACGGGCCTAAGCCGACCTGCGCCAGGGAAGGCGCGCGGAAACCGGTACCCCAAGAGGTTCGGAAGGATAGCTGGTCGGTTACTGTCCACAGCAGATTTGCCATTGGATTGGTGGTGCTGCCAAAGTCGCTGTAATCATCGTAACGGGCGGCCACAGTCAGATCGAACCTGGCAGGAAGGGGGATAGCAACTTCCACATAAGCTGAGGAGATATCCCGGCTGGCACTGGCGGATACGGATTCGGTACCGAAGATCAAACCGCGCTGGAACTGGTCATCAGGGATATCGGAAGCCTTTTCCTCCCGGTATTCCAGGCCTGCGGCCATAGCGATGGTGCCACTGGCGGTATCGACTAAATCTCCATTGACTGAGAAGTTATAGCTGGTGAGGTCGGACTTACCTTGGCGGACCAGGCTGGTGGTGATGGCATCAATGACCGAGTCCGGATTTTGAACCCCGCCAAACGGATTGTAGTTACCGGCATTAATCTGCTCTTGTAACAGGTCCGTACGCACCCAGCCCTGGGAGCGGTCACCGGTCTGGGTTGTTTCACTGCGGGAGCGCTGCACAGAAGCCTCCCAGTCCCAGTCAGCGACAGAGCCGCGCAGGCCGAAGACACCGCGCAAGTTATCGGTTTCGATATCCCACTGGCGGGCGCCTGCATCCACGGTGCGATAGCGGTAAATATCCACATCTTCGCCGAATGGGTTATTTGGATGATCTGCCAGTACATAGAGACCCGCGTCGCCATCGAGGGGGGTGGGTGCACCCTGGGCTACGGAGGTATTGTGCTGAACAGCGACCTCGCTAAAGAACTCCACGCCTTCGGCCAACTGGGTATGGCCAAGCATTAATAGGCCAGTGCGTTCGGCTTCGGGTGTGATCAAAGTCCAGGGGCCGTAATCATAGACACAGACTTCACCGGTATCGCGCTCTTCGGGACAGTTGGGGTCGGAAACAAAGGTACCGCCCACATTGAAGCTACCCGGATAGCCCCTGGAGGAGCGGAAGTCCATACCGCCACGGCTGGATTGGTTAGCGGTATCCAAACCACTGCGTTCGGTGCTGGATAGGCGGCTGTTTTTATGGTGGTCAAAAATAACAGTCAGGTTTGAGTCATCCCCATTGATGCCCCAGACGGCGGACATGGATTGCTCGTCATAGCCATCGGCACCGCCGTAATCTACGGATACCTCAGTACCTTCAAAGTCTCTACGCAATACCAGATTGACTACACCAGCAACGGCATCGGAACCGTAAATTGCGGAGGCGCCATCCTTTAGGACTTCGACCCGCTCAATCGCCGCAAGGGGCACACTGTTGATATCCACAAAGTTGGTAGTAATGCTCTCAGCAAATGCGCTGATAGCCACCCGGCGACCATTTACCAATACTAGAGTGGCGTCGGCACCCATACCGCGCAGGCTCACAGCGGCAGCCCCGTTTGCGGTAGAGTCCTGGTTGTTACCCCGGGTTGAGAAGGTGCCATTACCTGCGGCGGGGTTTTTCTCAAAAAGTTGCTGCAGATTGGTGTAACCGGACTTTTCGATGGCATCGCGATCCATTACCTGGATCGGGGTAGCTGTTTCAAATTCAGCGTTTCGACTAATACGGGAACCCACAACTGCAACTTCTTCCATCGCCTGATCCTCGGCGGCAAAGAGTGTTTGTGGGCTAGTGGCAGCGGTTGCCGCCACTATGGCTGTAGTTAATACCTTGCGACGAAGAGAGAACTTTTCCATATCGTTGTGAGTCCATTTTTTTGTCATTATTGGTGACCGGCCTAATACGGCTGGTCGTCGGGCAACACTAGCAACGACGGAAAATTGACACAATTAGCTAGCGGCTAACCATCTGCTTATTGCGATAAACGGTGACAGGTATCTCACCAATGGGTAGATTTAGGCGACAATGTGCGACAAATAACGAAATAAAATAAGAAATTAGGATGAGATTAACCGGCAGGCCACCTTTAGCTGGCTCGCAGTTGTGAAGTGAGGAAAAACAGTGCTGCGGCCAGAACAATGGAGGGGCCCGCCGGTGTATTCCACAGGATGGAGGCAAGAAGGCCGAGTACTACAGCTAAGCATCCCATCAATGAGGCCAGCACCGCCATACGCTCTGGAGTGTGCGACAGTTTTCGCGCGGTAGCTGCGGGAATAATCAGCAGGGCGGTAATTAACAGAACCCCGACAACTTTCATTGCGATCGCGATCAGTATTGCCAGCATCAACATCAGAGCGATTCGCAATCGCTCGATGGGGACACCTTCTACTGAAGCCAATTCCTCGTGCAGGGTGAAAGCCAGTAACTGTTCCCACAGGAAATAAAGCAGTCCCAGGATTGTGGCGGCGGCAATGGCCATTAGTACCAGATCCTGGCCACTGACTGCGAGTAAATCTCCCAGCAACAGAGATAAGAGGTCCACCTTTATCTTGAAGAAACTGACGGTGACAATCCCCAGTGCCAGCATGGAGTGGGACAATATGCCCAGCAGGGTATCTACGGCGAGCTTTTGGCGTTGCTGTAAATACATCAGTAGCAGTGCCAGTACACAGCAAGTAATGCCGACGGCCACCGTTGGCATAATTTGAAGTACAAAACCCAGCGTCACTCCGAGAAGGGCTGAGTGAGCCAGGGTGTCGCCGAAATAGGCCATACGTCTCCACACGGCGAAGCAGCCCAAAGGACCGCTGACAACAGCGACCATAAGGCCGGCGGCGAGGGCGTACCAGAGAAATTGGCTATGCAGTAATTCGCCGAAATCGACCACTTATTTTTGCTCTTTGTTTTTTGTATTTGTGTGAGTGTGTTGATGATTGCAGCTGCTTGCGGGCGCAATATCTCCACTTAATTTATGTTGGTGGTTATGTTGATGGGTATAGGGGGCGACCTTGTCCCCAAATAATTCCAGATAGGCAGGGTGGCGACTTACTTGCTCCGGATGTCCGTGACAGCAGATATGCTGGTTCAAACAAAGGACCCGGTCGGTTGCAGCCATAACTAAATGAAGGTCGTGGGAAACCAGTAACACACCGCAGCCGAGCTCGTCGCGCAGAGTGGCAATTAACTGGTACAACTCACTTTGACCACCGATATCGACTCCCTGCGTGGGTTCATCCAGGACAAGCAGCTGAGGTTTGCGCGATGCGGCACGGGCGAGTAAGACCCGCTGCATTTCTCCACCGGATAGATTTGCCAGAGAGGCGCCTCTAAGCTGCCCTGCGCCCACCCTGTCCAATGCCGACTGCGCTTGCTCGGGCTTCATGGCCGGTTGGCCAAGCTGCAAGAAGCGTTCAACTGACATGGGCATTGAGCTATCGATATGAAGCCGTTGGGGCATATAGCCAATACGCAACCCAGTTTGTCGCCACACGCGGCCCTGGGTCGGCTGGCTGAGCCCCAGCAGAAGGCGAAGGAGAGTGGTTTTGCCGGCTCCATTAGGGCCTATTAAGGTGACAATCTCCCCCTGGGACAATTCGACTGTAATATCTTTAAGTAACTGCCTGCCGCCCACTTGAAGGGCGATATTGTCAGCTGTGATAAGCGGCTGGGGTGGATTCAGAATTCAATCTCCGCAGGGAAGTCTTTAAGATGTTTGCTTCCATACCTTCTTTACCGGATATGGACAACCAGGCTGGCAGCTTGGCGCTGGTTGTGATTATATCGCAATTTTTCGCCGCCTAATGTCTCTGATGTATCCCTTCAAACGTCTTTTTACAATCTCCACGGTGCTTCTATTCGGGCTCTTTCTCCCGGCTTGTAGCAAACCGGAATCCGACAGTGGTGGAGAGCTGGTCGTCAGCGTGCGCCCTTTAGCCCTGATCGCCCGGGAAATAACCGGTGAGGATATTCCTGTTCGGGTGCTGGTTGAGGGAGCAGATCCTCACCATTATGCCCCTACGGTTTCCGATCGGGCTGCACTTGAGCGCGCCTTACTATTGGTGTGGCTGGGGCCGCAAATGGAGGGGGTGTTGGCAAAACAGGCAGCGCTGTTACCAGCGGGCCGGCAAATGCAGCTGCTGGATATAGAGACCCTTGAATATGAGGGAGCCAGTGCTACCGACCCCCACCTCTGGTTGCGTCCCCGCAATGCGGCAATAGCTGCGGCGCAGATCGCTGAGCGCCTGGCGCAATTACAGCCGCAGCAGGCGGAATTGTTTATGGGGCGTGCACGGCAGTTTTCCAGTTCGATGGCCAACTTGCAGAAAGTACTCGATCGGGCCTTGTACGGGTATCGTGAAGTTCCCATCGTTGTTACGCACGATGCCTATGGTCACTTTTTTGGTTCCGCAGGAGTGAAAACCCATGCCCTGGGCGATGGCAGTGGCGGGGGCTATGGTGCCAAGGCAATGCTGGATTTGTCACAGATTGGCGACGGCTGTCTATTTGGAGATATGCCGGCTAATGAACGAGATCAACAGTTGGCAGAAAATTTGGGGCTGCGTTACGCCGCTTTGGATCTGCTGGGAGATCAGTTGAGTGAAAATGCTGATTACAGGGAATTGATAGAGTCCCTCTTGTCTCAAGCCCGCACTTGCTTGAGTCAGGTTCCCGACCGCAACAAGGATAAATCAGAGGCTCCTTGAGGGCACCAAGTATCCCGCCTACCCAGGGAGGAGGCGGGACCTGGTAGGGTGGCTTCTAGGAACGATTGGTTATTTGCTGTAGTTTCTCTACCCGGGCAGCATCTCTTTCCGCTTGTTTTTGCAGTTTCTCCAGCTGCTGTTTTTGTCTCTCCAGCAAATCATTCTCTCTTTCACGGATAGCCTGCCTGAGTATTAATTCATGGCCTTCTACCTCAGACTGCTGTGAGTGTGTTTCATCAGTCGCCTCGGCTTCAGCGGTATGCTCTCCACTGCAATCCGAGCCGGCACTTGCCGAAATGGCAAAGATACTTGCGGCAAACAACAGGGTGGCGCGCATCACTCCTCTCATCTTTCGAATCCTTCCTTCAACATCGGGTGGCACAGTTTTTTGGAAATAAAAGATCCCTGACTGCCTGGGGGCAGCCTGTGACAATTTGATTTCCGGGGAGTAGCGAACGCATAAGGTCGCTACCGGCAAGACTAGCCAAGCCTGGGGATTTGGTGAGATCGATGCGCCGATAGTTTTAATCGGCGGGGTAAGTCGAGTGGGCTTTTGTGCAGAGGTTGCCTACGGTGTCTGGCGGGAAAGAATCAGTAAGCGGAAAAACAGAGCGAAGGGCGTTATCCTATCGGCCTGCCGCGCGTCCTGAACGCCAAACTAAGCAAGCAAGAATTCATCGTCTATGAGTAAACAAAACACCTCAGCCGCCCCGTTGATTTTGGTGGATGGTTCCTCCTACCTTTATCGCGCTTTTCATGCGCTGCCGCCATTGACCACCAGCCAGGGTAAGCCTACTGGTGCGGTGCGCGGTGTGATTAGTATGCTGCGCCGCCACCTCAAGGAGCATCCAGGCAGTCCTGTAGTGGTTGTTTTTGATGCCAAGGGCAAGACTTTTCGCGATGAGATGTTTGCCGAATACAAATCCCATCGCCCTCCTATGCCGGATGACCTGCGTGAGCAGATTCAGCCCATTCACGACATCATCGACGCTATGGGATTGCCGCGCTTGGTGGTCGACGGTGTTGAAGCTGATGATGTGATCGGCACCCTGGCGCTGGAGGCCCAGAGCCAGGGGCAGCAAGTCATAATCTCCACCGGCGATAAAGACATGGCGCAGCTGGTGCGTCCGGGCGTTACCTTGGTTAACACCATGTCCAATACCGAAATGGACAGCGAGGGCGTGACTAAGAAATTTGGCGTAGGTCCAGAACTGATTATCGATTTTCTCGCCCTGATGGGAGATAAATCAGACAATATCCCCGGAGTTCCTGGTGTGGGCGAGAAAACCGCTCTGGCACTGTTACAGAATCTGGGAGGCTTGGAGACCATTTATTCCGACCTGGATGCCATTGCACCGCTGGGGTTCCGTGGCTCAAAAACCCTCGGCAAAAAGATGGCGGAGCACCGCGAGGCGGCAGAACTCTCCTATAAGCTCGCCACTATCAAAACCGATGTGGAGATGCCTTATCACCCCCAGGAACTGCACAATTCAGAGCCCAATACAGAGGCACTGGTTGAGCTATTCACGCAGAATGAATTTCGCGGCTGGTTAGAAGAGCTAACCAGTGAAGAGGCTGAAGAAGCCATGGCGGAAGCCGTTGAGCGCGATTACGTCATCGTCACAGAAATGTCGGAGTTCGATGCCTGGCTGGAACAACTGAAGGGTTCAGACATCTTTGCCTTCGACACGGAAACCACCAGCCTCAATTATATGCAGGCAAAATTAGTGGGGGTGTCCTTCGCGGTGGAGCCCTATCGTGCAGCCTATGTTCCCCTGGCCCACGACTATATGGGTGCACCAGAGCAACTGCCGTTTGACGAAGTACTGGCCAAACTCAAACCCCTGCTGGAAGATCCACAGCAGAAGAAGGTGGGGCAGAACCTGAAGTACGACAGTCATATCCTGGCCAACTACGATATTGAATTGCGCGGCATCGCACGGGATACCATGTTGGAGTCCTATGTTCTGGACAGCACTGGCAGCCGCCACGATATGGATAGTCTCGCACTCAAGTACCTGGGGGAGAACACGGTTCACTTCGAGGATATTGCCGGTAAAGGCGCGAAACAGCTGACGTTTAACCAGATCGAGCTGGACAAAGCGGGCCCCTATGCGGCTGAAGATGCAGATATCACCCTGCGTCTCCACAATGAGTTGAGTGCGCGTCTTGAGCGAGAGCCAACTCTGGTAAAGGTACTCGATGAAATTGAGATGCCTCTGCTACCAGTTCTGGCCCGTATGGAGCGTAATGGTGCTTATATCGATGCCAAGATGTTGGCGGAGCAGAGTGCTGAACTTGAGCAGCGAATGCGAGAGCTGGAACAGCAGGCTTACGAAGTAGCCGGCGAAGAGTTCAATCTGGGCTCCACCAAGCAGCTGGGGGCGATCCTGTTTGAAAAGCTGCAGATTCCAGTGATCAAGAAGACCCCCAAAGGTGCGCCCTCTACCGCTGAGGCTGTATTGCAGGAATTGGCCCACAACCACGAGCTGCCCGCACTGATAATGCAGTATCGCGGCCTGGCCAAACTGAAGAATACCTACACCGATAAACTGCCAAAAATGATCGACCCGGGTAGCGGTCGTGTACATACCTCTTATCACCAGGCAGTAGCTGCTACCGGGCGCCTATCCTCCAGTGACCCTAACTTGCAGAATATTCCTATTCGTACAGAGGAGGGGCGCCGTATTCGTCGGGCCTTCACCGTTGACCCAAGAATCAATGGTGGCAGTGAGATCATCGCTGCGGACTACTCCCAAATTGAGCTGCGTATTATGGCTCACCTGTCTGGGGACAAAGGTTTGGTGGATGCATTTGCTCAAGGCGCAGATATTCACCGCGCGACGGCGGCAGAAGTCTTTGAAGTGGCTCAGGATGAGGTGACTGATGAGCAGCGCCGGCGGGCCAAAGCGATCAACTTTGGTTTGATTTACGGCATGTCGGCTTTTGGCCTGGCCAAGCAATTGGATATCCCCCGGGCTGACGCCCAAACTTATATCGACCGTTACTTTGAGCGCTACCCGGGTGTATTGCGCTATATGGAAGATACCCGTGCACAGGCCGCAGAAAAGGGCTATGTGGAAACCCTGTTTGGACGCCGTCTCTATCTGCCGGAAATTAACTCACGCAATGGCATGCAGCGCCAAGCAGCAGAGCGGACCGCAATTAATGCGCCAATGCAGGGTACTGCCGCCGATATTATCAAGCGGGCCATGATCGCTGTGGATAACTGGCTCAGGGAGAAGAAGCTGGCGACCCGGATGATTATGCAAGTACACGATGAATTGGTTCTTGAAGTACCCAAGGATGAGGTCGAAATTGTGGCCGATGGCATTGTTGAATTGATGCAAGGCGCGGCAGAACTCCACGTTCCCCTGATTGTGGATCTGGGGCAGGGCCGAGATTGGGATCAGGCGCACTAATTTGACTGAAGAAACCATCTAAGAATTGAGGGTAGGCGCGCTGTCCGGAATGATTTGGCGCGTCCTTGTTGGTACGGATGAATAAAATGCCAATTTTTGTGTTTTGTTAGGCGTTTTTACAATCTTTTTGAAATTCCGTGGAACTGTTCCGGCGACAGCCCCTCTAAAAAGGCAAGATCGTTGGAATGCGTCATCATCCCCCAAGGAAGTCAGATGTTTGCCCCGGTACTCCCCCAAGTCCGGGGCATTTTTTTGCCTGTCTTTCAGCCCTGACCCTCCCTATCTACGCAAGCCGCAACAACTGCAACACCCGCAGTACTCCAGATCCTAAATTTCACTGTCCATACTTCTATTAAAACGTGGGCAAGGCGCTTAGCGAGTGTGAGGCGTCAGGCAGGGTACTGAGCTTATGAGCCGCATTAAGTTATTCAGTCTCGATGTGGGAGCAGACTTCGCCGGACGTGTCGCCGCGAGTCTCGGTGAACCGGTATCTCGCCATGAAGAGCGTCAATTCGATGATGGTGAACACAAAGTTCGGCCACTGGATGACGTGGAAGGGGCGGATGTTTTTCTGGTCCAATCCCTTTACACCGATACCAGCAGCTGTGTTGACCAGAAACTTATGCGCTGCCTGTTTTTTATTGGGGCGCTTCGCGATGCCGGTGCCGCGAGAGTGACTGCGGTCATCCCCTACCTTTGCTATGCACGAAAAGAGCGGCGAACCAAATTGCGCGACCCCCTGCCGAGTCGCTATCTAGCCAGTTTTCTGGAAGCCGCCGGAGTGGATGTAGTCGTGACTATGGATGTTCACTCCCTGGCGGCCTTTGAGAACGCATTCCGCTGCCGCACCGTTCACCTGGTTTCCAACCCCCTGTTGATTGAAGTAGCGCGAATGCGCCTGTCCGGAGACCCGGGTCCCCTGGTTGTTTTGTCTCCAGATGAAGGAGGGATAAAGCGTGCGGAAAAATTCCGTTTGGCCCTTGGGGATCAGTTGGGGGTGCCGGTGGCTAGCGCATTTGTGGAGAAGTATCGCAGCGGTGCTCTGTTGAGTGGGGGAACTTTGATTGGGGAAGTTAAGAATGCCACGGTCATTATCGTCGATGACTTACTTGCTACTGGCCACACAGTTACACGGGCAGTGGACGCGGTGATAAAAGCGGGAGCGAGGCGGATTTTGGTGTTTTGTGTTCACGGACAATTTAGTCGCGATGCCCATACAGCAATGGCGCGCTTGCCGGTGGAATCAATTGTGGTGACTAATTCTCTTCCTCAGTCGCAGCTGCGAGGAAACTGTGAGTGGGTAGATTGTGCGCCGTTGATTGCAGATTGTATTCGCCGCCTCCACAGCAATGGGCCAGTGGCTGAGTTAACAATTTGATAAAAATCGACCGCCTTTACATAGAAGAACGTATGAGGCGCCAAAACACGTATTTTGTTTACACTTATTTACCAAAGGGGCGGGAACCATCGGGCTTGAGAGCCTATCCAAGTAATCAGTTCATTGTTGCTCCCTAACCCCAAAGCGTTTAGCTTTTTCTACCCCGGATGGTCCCCAACTCCGGGGTTTTTTTATGTCTTTCATAGAGTTCTGCAGTTTCATCCATCGGGATACCTGTCCTTTCCTTTTTGAGTTAAGACCTTAAATCGTTTTATGAGCCGCTCAGCTACTTTAAGTTTTCGTATACGGCGAGCAGGCCCTTAGATTGGCTCTCCCCGAGACTCCCGCAGAGGTTTTTCACAGTTACCCCTGGGTCCCACGACTACATTGCCTGTTATCCACTTCCGGCATAATCGATTTTGGGGGCATGGCGTAGGGCTAACCCAAAGGCTCAAACATGCGCTTGGGAAGAATGAAAGTTCAGCCTAATATCGATGCAGGTAAAGAAATTTTGGGATGAAAAGAACCCTCAGGCGTACCCGTCCCCCTGGGTGCGTCTGACAAGTGCCCCACCCCAAGGGCACTGTCCCCTAGCCGGCAGCCCCCATCTGCCGGCTTTTTTTATTTCAGTAAATGATGCCATCACAGCAGAAAGTAAAAGTTGCTTGTGAATGCGCTTGCAAATGATAATGGTTCGCATTATCTTTAAGTTAAATCAAATATGGGGGGTTATCGGTGAATTTACGTTACTTGTGTGCCAACCATCGCCAATGGTTGATCGCTGACACGGATCGTGCGGAAAAGGCGTGGCTCGATTGGATTGAGCGCGGCAAGCTTTTGCTTGAAGAGTGCAATTACGCCGAAGCAATACCTTATTTGGGATGCGCCTTCGATCTGGCCAGCTTTCTTCTGGAAAAGCAGTGGCCAACTTATGCCATTTCGGCAACGCGTTTTAGTGAAAGCGCTATCTGGTTAATGGCTGCCTACCGGGAGCTGGGTGATGAAAAACTTCGAAACTACATACTTGCCGGCGCCAGCTCAGTACTCGCCCGCGAGTTGGGCGATAGCCATAAGCAAAGGGTTGCGGCGGATTGCATCAGCTCACTCTACCCCGGAGAGACACAGCAGCAGGTACGCGAGTTCTCCACAGCCAGAATATCCGCCTGTATCAATGGTGGAAACAGAGTGCACTGAGGGGAATGAAAAGATGAATGCCAATGGCAATTCCCGTCTGCTGACGATTGCCATACACGAAGAAACCCTTGCCGCTCTTCTCGCGCAGAGGTACTTACATGCAGAGGAATTGCATTGTTTAACTCCGGGGGCACGCCGACGGCTGCACCGGGTACTGCTTCGCTCCCTGATCCCCGAACAGAAGCGCAAAGCAGCGGCAACTGGTGTGCCCGGAGTTCGCTTTTAGGAATTTTCTCCGGTGAGAGATAAATTGAAGTGCTTGTATTGCTCGGGGGGCGCTGCCCCCGGGTTCTCGGCTCGTTCAATCTTCAGTGGGGGCGGCTTCCTCTGGGATTTCCAGCCACTCATTGAGCTTGCGCTCGAGTTTGTCCAGGCCTGTTTTTTTGGTCGATGAGAAGATCTGCAGAGTGACCCCGTGATTGAGTCCCTGCTCCTTGAGGGTCTTCTCTACTGCAAAGCGAGTGTTGTTGGCTGGACCATTCTTCAACTTGTCGGCCTTGGTTAGCAGGATGTGCACTGGGAGCTCGGCCTCTACTGCCCAGGTGAGCATATGCAGATCGAACTCCTTGAGGGGTTGGCGAATGTCCATTAGTAATACGAGTCCACGCAGGCACTCTCGCTTCTCAAGGTAGGTGGCCAGATGGCGCTGCCACTCATCTTTCATACTTCGGGCGACCTTGGCAAAGCCATAGCCGGGCAGATCCACCAAGCGCTGCTGGTCGGAGAGGCGAAAGAAGTTGATCAACTGGGTGCGTCCCGGTGTTTTAGAGGTACGCGCCAACTTGTTGTTTTCCGTGAGCGCATTGATGGCACTGGACTTCCCCGCATTGGAGCGACCGGCAAAGGCCACCTCGGCACCAAAGTCCTCCGGACACTCAGTCAGGGTGGGGGCACTGGTGAGAAATTGTATGGAACGGTAGTTCAGTTTTGGTGGTTGGGCTTTAAAATCTGAATTTGACATCGTATAAGTCTGTTTATTCGGTACACTCGCTTGGCGCGCAAGTATATAATGCCGCCGTTTTCGCGTCGCAGGACTATCGGGGGCGGTGCGAAACGCCATCTCTCAGCGCGCAACGGGACGACGTATGAACAGCATTATCAAGAACACTGCTCTGGCACTCGGTTTAGTTTTCGGCTTGGGCGCCGTGCCCTTGGCGCTGGCTGCGGGTGACGCTGCTGCGGGCAAGGCAAAGGCCGCTCAATGTGCAGCCTGCCACGGTGCAGACGGTAACAGTATTGCTCCGGCTTTTCCAAAGATTGCCGGACTCGGTGAAAAATACCTGTTTAAGCAGTTACAGGATATCAAAAGCAAAACCCGCGATGTGCCGCAAATGATCGGTCAGTTGGACAACTTCAACGATCAGGACCTGCAGGATATCGCCGCTTACTTTGCCTCGCAGCCAATGCAGCTGACCGGATCTGAGGCTATTTCCGTGATGCTAAACAACGGTGAGAACGTCGACGGCCTGATGCTTGGACGTAAAATCTACCGTGGTGGCAATATGGAGACTGGTGTTCCCGCATGTATGGGATGCCACTCACCTGCTGGACTGGGCAATGCACCGGCCGGTTACCCTCGTCTGGGCGGTCAGTATCCAGAGTACATCGAAGCCCAGCTGAAAGCATTCCGTGCGGGTACCCGCAACAATGACGGTGAAGTTCGCACTATGCGCACCGTGGCCAAGCAACTCTCCGATGCAGAGATCAAGGCGCTGGCCAACTATATCGCAGGCCTGACTGACTAATAGTCACAGGGTTTGAGTACACTGAGGCCGGTCTGTAACCGGCCTTTTTTGTGCCTGTCGCCTGAGCATAAAGCCGCTTTCCATAGACGTATTAGGCAGTTTTTGCAGTGTTTCCTTGCACGAGGGTCCGGGAACTTAAATAATCTGCGTTGTCTATTGTGTCCTCAGTGGCTCGACAGCCCGCCGCTAGATGGCGTTCGCACCACTAAATAAAAGTTGGAGAAGACTTATGAGAGCATTTCTCGCCCCGATCACGATGGTTTTTGCTGTAATGTTCAGCCTCGTTGCCTGCGCCCAGGAAAGTGGCGAGTTCAAAGCGGGCCAGCACTATGAAGTATTGCCGCAGGCTGTACCACAAAAGAGCAACGACAAGATCGAAGTGACTGAGATGTTCTGGTACGGCTGTGCCCACTGCTTCACTTTTGAGCCAACTCTGGAGCGCTGGAAAGAAAAGATGCCCAGCGATGTTGCGCTGCTGAAATTGCCAGCAATTTGGCAGCCGGTTATGGATGTACACGCTCGTCTTTACTACGTAGCAGATTCCATGGGTGTTCTGGAAAAGATGCACACCCCTATCTTTAACACCATCTACACTCAGCGCCAGATGCTGGCTGTCCGCGAAGGTCGCAACTGGGTGCCTGACTTAAAGGCTATTGAGGCTCTGTTTAACAAGCATGGTGAAGATGGTGCCAAAGCTGCGAAGCTGATGAATTCCTTCGCTATCAACAGCAAAGTTAAGCAAGGTATGGCCAATCAGCGCGCTTACAAAATGACTGGTACCCCGGAAGTTGTTGTTGCGGGTAAATACCGCATCAGTTCCTCTTTCCCCGGATATAAAGGTAAGAGCAATGGCCAGGAGCTGATGCTGCAAGTGGCAGATTACCTAATTGCCAAAGAGCGAGCGGATCGCGGCTAAGCTTTCCGATTGAAGAAACCCCGCCTCGAGCGGGGTTTTTTATTTCTACCCTAAGAAAGGTGCCCCGCAATCTGTCGAGAGGCTCCTAACATCGATCAAACTTGCCCGATCCGGAAGCCACTAATGGGATTCAAATGGATTTTACTGTTTACCCTCCTAGCTGGCTTAATCGCACCTGTTTCAGCCCAGGACACTTCAAGCAGCAATACTGTGGCCGCTCAGGCCAGCAATCTTCTCTCCTATATAGCGGTAGACTACGGCGACGCCGTAGAGAAAGGGCAGCGACTGGACACTCCTCTTTATGAACTACAGAAGCAACAGGTAGAAGAAGTACTGCGCCTGGTCACTCAACTCCCCGATCGGCCTGGTCGGCAGGGTTTGCAGAAAAGCCTCTCGGACTTGCGTAAGGCGATTGAGGATAAGGATTCCAGCGCAGAGGTGCGCCGTCGAGCCAATGCAATCGCCGATCGCCTTGCTGCTTTGTATCAGCTGCAGCGGTCACCCAGTTACTCTTTGCCCTCGCCGGGTTTTATGATGCCTGTTTATCAGCAGCGGTGTGCCATCTGCCACGGTGTCGACGGTGAGGGTAGTAATGAAGGCCCAGCCCTCAATGATCTCGAGAGAATGGCGGGGTTCAGTCTCTATGATCTTTATAACACCCTGGACCCAGAAACTGACTCTATTCACACAGTCGACATTGATGGAGATCTGACCGGCCTACAGCGCTGGGCATTAGCGGTGACTGTCGCTGCTTTTCCAGTGGCGAATCAGTTACCACCCTCTTCCGACTTGGCGACCCGTTACTCCGGGTTACTGGGACTCCCGGGAATGGCGACCACTAAACCGGCGGAACTTGAGCCAACTCTGCAACAAGCATTGATGTGGTGGCGCGGAAACCCCCACCTTGTACGCACTCTGATCCCCCCTCTTATCAGCGCAATTGGCTTGCTGCAGCTGGCGGAGACGGACTATCGAGGAGGAGATATAACAGCGGCATACGGTAAGTTAATGCTGGCTTATCGTGATGGGTATAGGCCGTTACGACAGGAGCTGCTGATTCGTGACAAGGTACTGGTGGAGCAGCTTCAGGTCCAATGGCAGCAATTGCGGGATGACTTGATTGGTGGTGCCAGTTCCACAGAAGTTATTGCCGCGTTTCAAAATCTGCGGGCGGATCTCAATCTGGCCCACTCCAAGTTGGAGCCACCAGCGATGGGGGAGGGGCGATACCTATGGACTGCCGCTCTGTTTGCTTTGGCAATCGGTTTGGGGGCGCTGCTCTGGTGGGGACTGCGAAGACAAAAGCGAACTAGACTTTAAAAAGTTTTGTCCGCCATTTCCCGGCGCAGTAGTGAGGCCATACCATGTCAAAATTAGTTGCCACTGCCTTCATGATGTTACTGGCCCTGGATTGCCACAGTTCTGAGCCTCTGGATGCATTTCCAGAGGAGGTTGATGGCAAGTTACGTCACGTTATCAAGCTGCCCAAGGTTGTCGATGAAAGTCGCTTCAGGGTTGAGTTGATACCGGGAAAAAGCCAAGTCGCGGAATGCAACTTGCAAAGCTTTAGCGCCCCATTGCGCAAGGACATACTCCCAGGCTGGGGTTACCCCTTCTATGTCCTGTCCGACCTGACCCCGACCACAGATACGCAAAAGGTCTGTGCCCAAGGCAGTGAATCCCGGCGATTTATCACCGTGCGCGGTGATGGCTTGATGCTGCCTTATAGTAGTAAGTTGCCAATGGTTATATATCTGCCACAGGGCGTGCAGTTAAAGTATCGGGTGTGGAGAGCAGACAAGAATTTTTCCGAAGCAAAATCCAGATAGTTGGACTACCGGTAAAAATGACTTGCCATTCTTTTTGTGAATTTGTCGTAAATTTGAATATTTTTAACGTTTAACCTGCCACCGTTGTAAATTGCGTCTAGCCTTACTTTTCGAGGGATGTGAAAAATAGCGCCTGAGCGTTTTTTCACGCCGATAAGTGAGGCTTTAGCCCCGTAATCGGAAAGGAAAATTGGCGACTTCCCCAGTCGTCTTTTGAATAACCCGCCCCCTGTAATGCACTGGGGCCGATACCGTAGGGCAGCGCATGAAGTTTTTGCGTCTTTTACCAAAGCGGCATTTTATCAAGCCGGTTGTTCCATTTGTCACAGCAATTTTCCTAGCGATACCAATGTGGGCCTCGGCGGAGTCCGCCCAGCAAAAGTGGGCGGGAAATTGGCTGGTTGTGAGTGAAGGCGATGATCAATTAGTGTGGCAACTGCATGCCGATGGCTCCGGATATGCCTATGGATTTAATGCCAAAGGCCTATTGACCCATGGTTTTGCCATTAACTGGCAATTGGATGGTGACCGGGTGCGAGTTAAAACGGGAACCTCGGTGCGCTGTAAGGGCGGGGTTGTATCTGTCGCATTTCGAGATTGGAGCCGTGCCACCCTCCTATTTGCAGTGATTGATGGCCGTCATTGGCTGCAGGCGGGCGGTGGACTTCTGAGCTTTCAGCGTCGGTTGGCTGATTGGCGAACCCCCAAGGCCGGTGCAAGTTGCCCGGATATTGTCAGTCGCTAGCAGCTTAATTCCGTGCGAACGCTATTTAATCCGTGCGTGGAAAAGATGAGTAGTGGGTGGGAATGGATAAAATTCTATCTCTTCCTGCCACTGCTAATTTTTGTCGTAAGTGCAAATGCCAGTGAAGGGAAACGAAAAACACTCAATGAAGGCTGGCATGCAAAATCACGCTACGATGCCAGTCAATGGGTTGGGGCCTGGCTGATTTCCCGCGATGGTGAAGCGCGGCATGTCTGGAGTCTCAAGCCCGATGGCACTGGGAGATCCTACGCTTTTTTAAGGCAAAATGGAGAGATGCAATTCGTATTTGGATACGATATTAATTGGTATTTTGATCCATTTACTCAAATGGCCAATATAAAGACCGGACGCAGAATTATTTGCAAGCGAGGGAAGATTTACCCCTATTTTCTCACTTTAAAATCCTACGAAAGCGACTATGCGGTAAGGGGAAAGTTTGCCTGGCAAACAACATGGACAGAAGTGAGTATTGGGCGAAATCGCCTGCATAAATCCTACGTAGTTTTTGTAGCCCCCCTATCCGCATGGCATGATCCAGATAGAGATTCACCCTGCCCCAAATTTCCCCGTGTGCGACTGGAAAAGGATATTGATGCGGTGCTGAAGAGCTGGGAGGTTGAACAGGATTCGTCGGAAGTGGATACAACTCCGGCACTCAATGAACCGGAATTTGATGGTGAAGAGCTGAGAAATCCGTAACTTCTCACAGTCATTGGGTCAACTTCTCTCAATAAGAAGTAATCCCATTAATATATTTTTAACTTTCCACCAGCTAAAATCCGACTTTTCTAAGCTTCAGGAAAACTCATAAAAAGATTTAGTTATTAAACTGCCAGCTCTGTTAGGAAAATAATTCTAAAAAAATGCGTGATCTTATTTTTTCCAAATTAAAATACTCTGCCGGGTAATAGAGAGCCCACAAAAAGTAGTTTTAGAGTTGGACTATTTTCACCTGAAAACAGGTATTAATCAGGTTGGAGAAAACTTCCAGACGGCAAAGAAAGCATGAAAGCTGATCTATCCGTAGTGAGAGCATTGAGAACTTTGTATCCCAAGCTGCACGATGAAATCTATGTGTTTTGTCAGGTTTCAGATAGTCGGTTTACAGATATTTTGTCAGAGAGTTTGTGTTTCTTCCGAGAAGGTGAGGGAATGAGTGTGATACTGCCTCAACGTTCGGCTCGGCAATTAGATATTGCCGCAAGCGCCCCCTTTCGCCAAATCACTTTGCAGATCCTGGCTGGTCTTGATGCGGTGCGGGTTATTCCTGTGGTCGCCCAGGAATTAATGGAGGCTGGAATAGATACCAGCGTGGTATCCACACTACACCGTGACCACATTTTTGTCCCTGATGAGCGCGCGGAATTTGCAGTAAAAATTCTGCGCGGTATTCGAAATCGAGTTCAATATAGCTGATATGTAGCCTGCCAGTGCGTATCAACTATCCCCCCACAGAGCCCCACGGCGAGATTCGCCAACTGTTGCCTAATTTTTTTTATGTTCCCGGAACTATCAAACTAGCGCCGGGGGTCACTATCAATCGCAATATGGGAATCGCTCGCTGGCAGGATCACCTTACCTTGATTAATCCCATCAGATTGCGTCCACAGCAGGAGGAAAAGTTAAAAGATCTTGGGCGTGTGAGTCACGCGATACGGCTCGGCTATCACCATGGACGTGATGATCTCTACTACAGAGACCACTTTGATCTTACCTTTTGGACACAGCGCGGCTCAGATTTTTATCCGCCAAAAGCAGATAAGGTGTTGCGACAGGAGGATGTTTGTCCAATACCGGGGGGGCGCTTTATTGTCTTTTCCCAAAGTCAGTTTCCAGAAGCCGTATTGTGGCTCCCGTTTAGTGGCGGACTACTGGTCAGTTGTGATGCCCTGCAGTACTGGCAGTCATGGAATGGATGTACCTGGTTTGGTAAAAACCTGCTGAGGTTTTCTGGTATCCGCCGAGGTATGCAGATTGCTCCCTCCTGGAGAGCAAGGGTGACACCAAGTGATAAAAATCCCAGGCTGTGGTTGAAGTACGACTTCGAACAAATCCTAAGGCAGCCATTTTTGCACTTTCTTGCGGCTCATGGAGATTTTTGTGCGGATAATGCCTACGAGAAAGTAGCTTATGCGGTTGGACAAGCGTTCCCCGGTTTGGGGAAGGCTGCATAGATGAGTTTAGCGAGTACAGTCAGGGCGCAGCTCACTGGGCCTCAGCTTAGATTGCCCTAAATCGTGGTAAGATGGGCAATTGCTCGACGGTCCACAAGCACCTGTAGTGGTGCGATTTCAAATGACCTGTCCGTATCAACAATCACGCTTTGTATTCCTGAGAAGTAGCACTCCCCATGAGAGTTAAAAGTCTATTGGGTGCCCTGGCTATGGCACTATTGGTGGCTTGTACCACCTCCAGCATTAACAGCACTGGCCCCATTGCAGATAGTGATTACATCCGTAGAGATATCAATTTCCTCGCATCAGCGGAACTAGAGGGTCGCGATACCGGTAGCGAGGGTTATCGCCAAGCGGCACAGTATGTGGCTGGCCAATTTAAAAAGATGGGGCTGATTCCAGCAGGGGAGCAAGGTTACTTCCAGGAAGTGCCTTTTCGCAGTGCCAGTTGGGATGGGAGTGATCCTGAATTTGTCTTAGAGGGCCAGAACGATGAAATCGCCATGCAATTTGGCGAGGACTTTCTAGCATCGCCCTCCGCACTGAGTGAGCGCTCGCAGATCAATGCCGAGTTGGTATTTGTCGGTTACGGTATTGAGGCTCCGGATTTTGGCATTAATGACTATCACGGCCTGGATGTACAGGGAAAGATTGTCGTTGTGTTAGCAGGCCGGCCGCAGAGCTTGCCCAGTGAAGTGGGGGCTCACCACTCCTCTCCTCGCACCAAACGCCAGGTTGCCGCAATACATGGCGCTGTGGGTTTTGTTCGCCTGTATACGCCTGAGCGGGAGAAACGCCGCCCATTTGACTACTATGCGAAGCACCGTTTTGACGACACTTTTGACTGGGTGAAAAAGACTGGTATGCCCGGTAGTGCAATCCCGGGGATGCACCCGGGAGTTATGTTGAGCATCACTGCAGGCGGCAAGCTGTTTGATGGCGCTGAGCGCAGTCTTGAAAGTATTTTTGCCGATATCGAGCAAGGAAAAACTCCAGAAGGCTTCCCCCTTAGTTACCGTGCAAAAATGAGCAGCAGCTCTAACCACAAGCGCGTAACCAGCCCGAATGTAGTGGCCGTTTTACCGGGAAGTGATCCACTCCTGAAAGATGAATATGTTGTTTTTTCCGCACACCTGGATCATGTTGGAAAGAAAGAGGACGGCGAGATTTACTACGGAGCCCAGGATAACGCTGCCGGTATCGCGGTGATGTTGGAAACCGCACGTCTTTTTGTTGAATCTGGGCAAAATCCTCGAAGATCACTGCTGTTCGTTGCTGTTACCGCAGAGGAAAAAGGTTTGCTGGGATCGGATTATTTTGCCGAGTACCCCACGGTGCCACTGGAATCGATCGTAGCCAATATCAACCTTGATATGCCCATGCTGCTCTATCCATTCCGCGATATTATTGCTTTCGGTGCTGAACATTCATCTTTGGGGCGAGTTGCGGAGGAGGCTGCAAACCGTTCCGGGCTTAAACTCAGTCCCGATCCTATGCCGGAGGAAGTTATCTTCGTGCGCAGTGACCACTACAATTTTGTCCGTCGCGGAGTGCCCTCAATCTACTTGATTACCGGAAGGGAGGCAAAAGACCCCAGTGTGGATGGTACTGCTGCACAGATGGCTTTCTTCCGCGAGCGCTACCACAAGCCAGGGGATGCTGCGGACGAGCAGATTAATTATGAGGCGGCTGAGCAATTTACCAAGGTAAATTACCTGATTGCCCGGCAAGTTGCCGATGCCGACAGTCAACCATATTGGTACGAAGGTGATTTCTTTGGGGATTTATTTTCCAGGGATTGAGCGGTTTGAACACCCTGGGAGCAAACCTAACTGAAACCATTGATTGGCTTCAGGATAGTACTATCGCTTGTTCTCCCGCAGTGGCTAGCTCTAAATGTGCCTATTGGGTTTACGACAGAGGTGGCTTGATTGTGTTTAACCGCAAGGCTTAGGTAGGCTCCAGGCCTCGGCTGTCCTGTCCACAATAGGTAATTCTTGTACGGATGGTTCAATTGCTGAGGTCGATTAATTATAGGAGCTGAGGCCAGCAGCTGCCCCAAATCGACACCAGAACATTTAGCTAATGCTTCTTTGGCGGTCCATTTAGTGAGGAAACAAGCAGCTACTTGCGATGTCGGGAGCGAGTTTAGTTCGGTTATCTCCGCCTTGTGGAAGTATTGCTTAGCCATGGCCAACCAATTCCTTTGGCGGGACTCATTTTCGCAATCAATACCTACTGGAGTTTCCGCTATTGCTACGGCAACAAAGTCATCGGAATGGCTTATGGAAATATGACAAAGGGGTTTTCCTCTAACCATAGCAATGGTCGGTGCTTCAGCCTCAACTGTAATTTCCCAAGGTGAATACTCGTATTGCTCCGCAATTAAAGTGCGCAGTAATATTCGCCCGGCCAGGAACTGGGCTCGGCGTTTAATACTGTGTATTTTCTCCAGCCGTGAGAGCTCAGTGCTTCCCAGCAGGTGAATGGAATCTCCCTGCCAGTTTCCTGACCAGCTATTGAAGGAAGAGCAGGTAAAGTAAGGCATTTGATAACCCCTAAGAATTTGTTCCCTTTGGAAGCGATGGAATCTGGTCGACTTAAAAAACCTTCACTTTAACGGCTGGGGGGCTGTGCAATACAAGTTTCCCATGGCAAATGTGTACCATAGTACGAGAGAATAAGTGGCCGGAAAAGCCCGTGTATTTCACTGTAATCTAAGGCCGCGCATCGACCTATAATTCAGCGCTTTTACTGGCGGCTATTGGTCATTTTGTGTACCATTCCCGCCCTGTCTCTGGTCGCGCAATACCTATTAGCCAACTAAAAATAATGGTGGGAAAGGCCAGCTTCAGCTTTTTGATTTTGGGGGATGGAGCTCTGCTTCAGAATTAATGTTTGGTTATGGAATTTGTTGTCAGTAATTGGCGAGCATGGTGCTCGGGAATATCAGATCAATCGGATTGGCAGGGTTGGCGTAGAGGAGAAAAGCAGCTTGGTGGAAATAGCCAGGCGGATGTGTCTTTTCTTCCTGCAATGCAGCGCCGTCGTTTGAGTCCGCTGGCTAAAGCCGTTTTTAATACCGCTTTTCCGCTATTAGAGCAGGAAGATATTCCTTTACTGCTTTGCTCAGTGCATGGCGAAGCAATGAGGACTTATTCCTTGTTACAAGGCGTTGCAGCAAGTGAAGACCTATCGCCAACTGCATTTGGACTTTCTGTACACAACGCAATTGCAGGACAGTTCTCTATTGCCTGTAAAACCAGGTCTCCAGCACTTGCGTTAGCTGGGGGAGATTTTCCTATGCAGTCGGGTTTTATAGAGGCTGCTGGACTACTCCAAGAGGGTGCTGAGGAATTGCTTTTAGTGTTCTGTGAAGAAACACTGCCTGAGATGTACTATCCCAGCGCTGAGAGCTCAACATATATTTGCGCAACGGCTATGCGCTTGGCGAAACATAAATCTAGTGATACAGATATAAAACTATCGTTAACTGCCAGTGAATGTGCTGGAGCTGAGTCAGTATTTGCAGAGCCTGATTACCAGCTTCCGTTGATTAGATCTTTGATTGATCGCGAGGGGCGTATACCTGTTTCAGAGAGATGGGAGCTACAGATCAATGCCAGTTAACTTATTGCCGGCAAAGAAAAAAGACAAGTATTGGCTAAGGTTGGTCGCTACGGCGATAGCATTTAGCCTGTTCGGTATCGGTGGATTGATACTGCGGTTTGTTCTGTTCCCACCATTAAAGGTGATCTATCGGGACACAGAAGTTCGAAAATGCAAGGCTCGTTTGTGTATCCACAACGCTTTTCGATTGTTTATTGGCTTTATGCATATCACGGGAATCTACACCTATCAATTTCGTGATGAACAAAAGTTAGCTAAACCAGGCCAATTGATATTGGCAAATCATCCATCGCTTATTGATGTGGTATTTCTAATATCCCGAATACCGAATGCCAACTGTATTGTAAAAGCCAGTTTATTTAGAAACCCGTTTATGCGCGGCGCAGTAGTGACTGCAGGCTATATACCTAATGATGACCCGGAACAGATTATCGAACTGGCTTCGAAATCACTACAAAAAGGGGAATCAGTAGTTCTCTTTCCAGAGGGAACTCGCTCTGTACCAGGACAACCGTTTAGGTTTCAGCGTGGGGCAGCCTACATGGCGTTACGCTCCGGGGTGACCCCAACTCTGGTAACAATACGGTGTAATCCACCGATGCTGATGAAAAATATTCCTTGGTACAGTATTCCTCTGAGTCGACCACATTTTCAATTCGATGTGAATGAATCAGAGAGTTTTATTCAAGTAAAAGAAAAAGATGAAACACCACAAGTAGCCCGAGAGGTTACTCAAGAATTAAAAGCATTTTTTACCGAGGAGTGTGCTGCGTGAAAGAGTTAGTTGAAGAGCTTAAAGTTCTGATTATTGATGTATTAAATCTGGAAGATATTACTCCAGAAGAAATCGTAGCAGATGAGCCCCTTTTTGGAGAGGGCTTGGGGCTGGATTCTATTGATGCACTAGAGTTAGGTCTTGCTCTGCAAAAAAAATACAACATATCAATAGATGCAGAAAGCGAAGATACAAAATCGCATTTTGCTAATGTGAATAGCCTGGCAAATTTTGTCAGCAGCAGCCGCGCATAATAGAGGTATTTATGTTGAATAGCAGAGAAGAAATTTTACCAAAGTTGACCGAAATTCTGGTTGAGATGTTTGAGGTCGATGAGGCAGATATAACAGAAGAAGCCCACCTCTCTGATGATCTTGATATAGATAGTATTGATGCTGTGGACCTAATTGTTCGCTTGAAAGAAGTAACAGGAAAGAAAATTGCACCTGAAGAGTTCAAAAGTGTAAGAACTGTTGGAGATGTAGTTGGTGCAATTGAAAAGGTAATGGCAGAGAAGTGAGTCGATTCGCGCAGCTAATATTGGTCATTATTCTGACACTGTACCCTATGGCAATTTACTTTGGCATAGAATACTTGTCTTTAAGTAGTATTCTGTTACTGCTGTTGATAGTTGCGGTTTTAAGGGTATTGTTTGGCGGCGCGAATAAGGCGATTGGCACCAAGTTAATGGCTGTGGCCTTGGCTTTTGTTGTTGGGGTTTCCTGGTTAAGGGGCGACTCAAACGGACTTCTTTGGTATCCAGTTCTTTGTAATCTGATTCTATTTTCACTGTTTTTTTACAGTTTGAGTCAACCGCAAACATTAGTAGAACGGCTTGCTCGCCTTACGACTCCAGATTTACCACCTGAAGGTGTCCTATATACACGAAAGGTTACCAAGGCATGGTGTCTATTCTTTTTAATTAATGGAAGCCTCGCACTGGCAACTGTTTTAAACGGCGATATGAAAGTCTGGACTCTTTACAATGGCCTTGTTTCATATGTGCTAATGGGAATTATGATGGGTGGTGAATGGCTACTGCGTCGTCGCATCCAAAATAAGGTGTGAGTTAAGCTCGTGGACAAAGTACAGTTTGAACAGGTGTTTGGTTACTCGAATGACCAAGCAGTAGTTAGCTATTCAAGTCGTGGGGGAATTTCATTCGCACAATTTAAGCGTGAATTGGCATTTGTTGAGCGAAAGCTAAAAAAATCCCTAAGCGAAGCTGGGATCAAAAAAGCTGCCATTTTCTGTGAAGATAGTTACGAGTTTAGTTTACTTTTTTTTGCCGCTATGTCTTGTTGTGAAGTCGTTGTTATTCCGGCAAATAACAAGCGATTTACCCAGCAAAAACTGGGTGAGCAAACTCTATTACTGGGCAGCTGGGAAGACAGCTCGGCATTTAGTATAAATATTCCGGATCAATATAGCGAAGAGCTTTTTGTTCCCAGTTATTTTGATGCTGGTATTCAATTATTCACATCAGGAACCAGTGGTGAACCACAAATCGTTGATAAAACCTTATATCAATTGCTCAACGAGGTTAAGGCCCATAATCTGAAGTGGTCATCCCGGGTGGTTAATACAACTACTTTGGCAACAGTAAGCCACCAGCATATATATGGCTTACTGTTTAAATTACTGTGGCCGCTAGCCAGCGGGCGTCGATTTGTTAGTAAGACTTATGTGGATATTGTGGGATTACTCCAAGACGCCCAGAAATGGGGGCCTGCCGTGTGGGTTGCAAGCCCTGCACAATTAAGCCGCCGTATTTCTTCCTGGCCATGGGAGTTAGGAAAGTCCTTAGTGGATATCTTTTCTTCTGGGGGGCCTTTACTGGAAGTAGATGCAAAGGCGATTGATCAGTTGTGTGAAATCCAGCCCATAGAGGTCTATGGAAGCACTGAAACCGGGGGGATTGCCTGGCGTAATCAATTGCGTCAGAAAAGTTGGATTCCACTAAAAGGAGTGAACATTGCAAAAAACAGCGATGGGTTACTCAAAGTCTCTTCTCCGTGGTTACCCAAGGAGTTTATTTGTCAGGACAAAGTACAAATAAGTACAGACGGTATGTTCGAACTTAAGGGGCGGGCTGATCGCATTATTAAGATTGAAGAGAAAAGAATTTCTCTTACACAGGTTGAGTCCCTACTAGTTGGTAGCTCATATATTGTAAAAGCCAATGCACTTGTCCTGGAGCGTAAAAGAAAAGTAGTTGCCGCTGTTGCCACACTTACGGAATCCGGGAAAGAACTATTGCAAAAGAAAGGAAAGGCTTCTCTTGTTCGTAAACTTAGAGAAACCCTGGCCAAGGATCTTGATGGCGTGGCTGTGCCACGTTCTTGGCGTTTTGTTGATGAAATTCCCACTAACTTACAGGGAAAAATAACGAGAGACCTGCTAATGCAACTTTTTGATGAAATTCCGGCAGCAATGGTGCCACAGATTATTAGCAGCGAAATATTAGATAATACTCGTCAAGTTAATTTTACGGTTAATGACGATTTGCCTTGCTTGGATGGTCATTTTGAAGGCTCACCGGTAGTGCCGGGAGTGGTACAGCTGGATTGGGCTATGCATTTTGGCCGCCCACTTGTAAAAGCCGGCAGTACGTTTACCCAAATGGAAGTGATTAAATTTAAGCAGTTAATGATGCCCGGTGATGCTGTCACTTTATCTTTGGAGTTCAGCCAGGAAAAGAACAAATTAAATTATTCTTTTCGAAACACTCAAGATGGCAATATAGAATATAGCAGTGGTAGGTTGTGCTTCAGCCATGTCTAACTTTTGTTTTGTAATACCCGTTTATAATCATGAGGGGGCGATCGCACAGACGCTGGCATCTCTGGATGGCTTTAACCTGCCTTACATTCTGGTAGATGATGGCTGTGATAAACCCTGTAGAATTGAACTACAACGCTTAGAGCAGAGCTATGGTCCCCGGGTTCACTTGGTTGTTCGCCAGGCTAATGGTGGAAAAGGTGCTGCGGTAAAAAGTGGTCTGCGAGCTGCGAAAGAGCTTGGATATAGTCATGGAATTCAAGTCGATGCCGATGGTCAACACAGCCCCGCTGACATACCTCAATTCCTAGAGAAAAGCAGAAAGTGCCCTGATTCACTGATTTGTGGCTATCCGCAATACGATAAATCAGTACCTAAAGTTCGTTTGTGGGGACGCTATCTAACTCATGTATGGATCTGGATTAATACTCTTTCTCTGGAGATTAAGGATTCCATGTGTGGGCTGCGTTGTTATCCCTTATCTCGAACTGTAGATTTGTTAGATAACGAGTATACCGGTGATCGAATGGATTTTGATCCAGAGATCTTGGTACGGTGGTATTGGAGCAAAGGCGGTCTTTGCCAGGTACCTGTTAATGTGAGCTACCCAATAGATGGCGTTTCCCATTTCCGGGGATTTGAGGATAACTTCCTTATATCGGCAATGCACACCCGTCTATTTTTTGGCATGTTGGCCAGAACTCTGCGTATTTCGACAGTAGGGCGAAAAGCGTGAGTAATTTACACTGGTCAAAATACCGGGAACAAGGCTTTTTCCTGGGCATCAAGTTCTTATTCTGGTTGCATCACTGGTTGGGTCCGATTGCCTTTAAAGTTGCGGTATACCCGGTAGTTTTATGCTATTACCTAAAAAATCAGAGTGGCCGCAATTCGATCCGTGAGTACTTGGAATTATTCACCAAACGCTACCCATCTAGCGGTATAGAACCGAATTGGAAAACCGGATTTAGAATTTTTCTTAATTTTGCTAACAGCGCTAGAGAAAAGCTTGAAGCCTGGTTTGTGGGTATCCCGGATAGTCAGGTAAATTTCCCAAAAAGAGCGGGTCTTCATCAGTTGGCGGCTAGTGGCCAGGGTGGATTAATAATTGGCTCCCATCTCGGGAACCTGGAGGTTTGCAGAGCGCTTGGCAGCCTGACAAAGGTACGGGTAAATGTGCTAGTGCATACAAAGCATGCGGTGAAATTTAATCGCATGATGAAGATGCTCAATCCCCTGAGTCAAGTACGGCTTATCCAGGTGACAGAAGTAACTCCCGCTCTAGCGATGCGACTCTCCGAGGCTGTTGAAGCCGGGGAGCTGGTTGTTATTGTCGGTGATAGAACACCTATTAACTCTATGGGGCGCACCTGCGAGGCAGAATTCCTAGGGCGAAAAGCGCCTTTTCCCCAGGGGCCATATATTCTTGCTGCGCTGCTCAAATGCCCGGTGTACACGCTTTTCTGTCTGCGCAGTACTTCCGGATACGATATTTATATGGAAAAACTCTGCGATCGCGTTGTGATGAAACGCGGTGACAGAGAGGGGCATATTCGCTCTCTTGTCGAGGAGTTTGCACGACGGTTGGAACGCTATTGTCATATAGCACCTTTGCAATGGTATAACTTTTACCCGTTCTGGGATCAGCAAAAATGAATTCAGCAGTACTACAACGAACCCAAATAGTCTTTGATGGCACAGATCTATCTATTGATCAGGTAAACACCATTGCAGCTGGCCGTGGCGATATCTCTCTATCTGATGAAGAGGGCTTTGTCGCAAGGATAAATCGCGGTGCCGAGTTCCTGGATAGCCTTTGGCAGAAGGAAGGTGTGATCTACGGAGTAACCACTGGATATGGTGATTCCTGTACCGAAAGTATTCCAGCAGACCTGGTGGAAGAGTTACCTCATCGGTTATTTACCTTCCATGGTTGTGGAATGGGGGAAGTCTTTACTCTTGAGCAAAGTAGAGCGATTGTTGCTGCCCGGATTGCCAGCCTTGCAAAGGGCAGTTCAGGGGTCCGATATCGGCTGTTGCAGCAATTGGTTTTGTTACTTCAGAAAGACATTATTCCGGTAATTCCCCAAGAGGGTTCTGTGGGAGCCAGTGGCGACTTGACCCCACTGTCTTATGTTGCTGCGGTTTTGTGCGGGGAGCGCAAAGTTTGGTACCGAGGCCACCAGAGAGATACTGCTGAGGTATTCGATGAATTACAGATTGAGCCATTAAAGCTACATCCAAAAGAGGGTTTAGCAATAATGAATGGCACCGCCGCAATGACTGGCTTGGCGTGCTTAGCCTACAAACGGGCAGAGTATCTAGCACAGCTGAGTGCTCGTATTACCTCCATGATGAGCATTGCACTGGATGGCAATGCCTATCATTTCGATAGCGCGCTTTTTGCAGTGAAGCCTCACCCCGGTCAAAACCAAATTGCAAAGTGGATTCATGACGATCTCAATGTTGGTGCTGCTCCAAGACAAAATAGCCGATTGCAGGATCGCTATTCACTTCGGTGCGCTCCCCACGTAGTGGGTGTATTACAGGACTCTCTGCCCTGGCTCCAGCAGTTTATTCATAACGAACTAAACAGTGCCAATGATAACCCGATCATCGATGGTGAAAACGAGAGGGTGCTTCATGGTGGGCACTTCTATGGTGGGCATATAGCCTTCGCCATGGATAGCCTGAAGAATGCGGTAGCAAACCTCTCTGACTTACTGGATCGACAAATAGCCCAACTGGTAGACGTTAAGTTCAATAATGGACTCCCGGCAAACCTATCAGGTGTAACCGGGCCTCGAAGATCGATTAACCATGGCTTTAAGGCTGTTCAAATTGGTGTGAGTGCCTGGACTGCTGAAGCACTAAAGCAGACCATGCCCGCAAGCGTTTTTTCCAGATCAACGGAGTGTCATAACCAGGATAAGGTCAGTATGGGCACCATTGCTGCCAGGGACTGTATCAGGGTATTACAGTTAACGGAGCAAACAACCGCAGCGGCACTGATGGTTGCTTGGCAGGGCATTCAGCTTCGAGTTCGTAGTGGAGGAGTGGATTTGGAAAAATTATCTACCGCTCTTAATACCACAATCAGGCAGATAGGAGATGAATTTTCTTTTCTGGAGGAAGATAGAGAGCTTGAACAGCCATTGAGAAAATTCGTTTCGTTAATTCAGCAAAGACATTGGCGCTTATATGAAAACTAATAAACCTATGCGCCCTGAAAAATGGACGGCACAAGTTGAACTACAAATTCCTTTCCACGATGTGGATATGATGGAGATAGCTTGGCATGGGCATTATGCAAAGTACTTTGAAATAGCCCGATGTGCATTGTTTGAACAGTTGGAATATAACTACCAACAGATGAAGGAATCAGGTTTTGCCTGGCCGGTCATAGATTTGCGCGTACGATATGCCAAGCCTTTGCGATTTCAGCAGTGGATTGTTATTCGCGCTGAGGTTTCTGAATATGAAAATCGATTTAAGATCAATTATACGATAACAGATAGAGATACCGGTGTACGCTTAACAAAAGGACATACCGTACAGGTAGCTGTCGAAATAAGCAGTGCCGAAATGCTGTTTGCATCGCCTCCAATTTTGCTGGAAAAATTGGGGGTAAATTAGTGATGACTGCCAAGCGCTTGGTTTTATTTTTTATTTGTTTTCTATTTTCCACAGTAACTTCTGCTTTGACTTCGGAGCAGCAGGCAGTTTTGCGGGAGATAGAGAAAAATATTGTGTCATCTCCACAGATGCTTGGCACTTTTTCCCAGACAAAGAGGCTGCCCCAATTGCCCAGGCCTCTGGTTTCTTCAGGCATCCTGGCTATTTCTGAAGAGTTAGGATTAAGCTGGCGAATAGAGAATCCAATAGAATCCCATCGAATATTTAAGCTAGATGATGCTGATTCTGGGAATCGGGTCAATAGCAATATTGTAGGAAATCATGTGGCTGATCCTCTATTAAAGATTATCAGTGGTGATTTTAGCGAACTGGATCAGACTTTTACGGTGGGACCACAGATCGCAGAAGAGCAATGGAGAATTAACTTAATTCCCAAGCAAGAGGCTTTTAGAAAGGTTATTGAATCAATAGAAGTCGTGGGAGACAAAAAGATTCGGAAAATAGTACTAGCTGAAGCCAACATGGCAATTACTGAAATAGATATTTTGAATTTACATTCAGTTGAAGCTAATAACAGTCAACTACTGAGTGAATTCTCAGAAGATAACCAGAAATAATCTCATGTCACGTCGAGTTGTTATTTGGCTTTCCTTTGTTAGTGTAATTATTGGGATAACTGTATTACGCTATCAATCCAGCTGGCTACAAACAGATATTTTGTTATTAGCTGAAAATAACTCCGACTCGGTAAGTAGTGCTGGCATCCAGAAAAAAGTCAGTCAGCAATTACAGGGAAGTTTAATTTGGGTTTTAGTTTCTGAAGGAAAAGAATCACAACATCTGGCCAGGCATACCCAAGAGTTGGCGCAGAAACTAAAGGCCGCTAAATCTTTAGAGTCTGTTGAATATCGTTGGGCCGATTCTGAAAGCTATAAAGAGGAGTGGGAGCTGCTCTTTCCTCTGCGCCAACAGCTACTCAGCCCTGAAGATAGGGCGTTATTAGACGCTACGCCAGAGGAACTTATACAGCGTCAATTGAGTAAATTATACGGGCCTGACGGCGCTGGAATTGACTTGGAGAAAGATACTTTCTCAACTTTTCGCAATTACTTTACCGCTGATATTGAAGTTACTCCACAAGTCTTTGATGGAATTCCGGTACATACAGAAGGACATAAAGTTTTTACCCTGCTTTATACGCTGGCCGCACCAGTTGATTTGACTGGAGAGAGCGATATATCACTTCTTTCTTTACAGTCAGAATTAAAGCAATGGGCTCAAAAAAATGGTTATTCGCTGCTGGTAGCTGGAGCCCCCCTGCATACAGAGTATGCTGCTGCTATGGCACAGGATGAAATACGCCTGATTGGCTCCCTTTCGATCCTTGCTATTTGCTGTCTATGTATTGTTGTCTTTCGCTCATTAAAACCTTTACTAGCCTGTACATTCGCAATTCTATGTGGCGTGGCCAGTGGTATATCTGGTGTTATTATTATTTTGGGCCAAATTCATATACTGGCTTTTGTATTTGGTACAACGGTTTCTGGATTGGCGATTGACTACGCATTTCACTTTATTTGTAATAGATTGAGGCTGGGCAAGCCAAAAGATAAGGATATATTACCTGGGCTATTGCTGGGCTTGATATCAAGCTGCTTGGCATTTTTCTCTCTTGCATTAACACCTTTTCCGCTTTTACAACAAATAGGGGTTTTTGTCGGCTGTGGTTTAATAGGGGCTTGGTTGACTGTAATCCTGCTATTCCCACGCTGGATTAATATTAAGCATAGGCCTTTATCGTTTTCCAGTCAGTTTCCTAAACTCAATATTAGGTACTACCTGTTTCCATTGGTTGGGCTGTTGATTTTTGGATCTGCGGCACTTCAGAAAATTCAATTTAATGATGACCTAAAACTGTTTTACCAGCCTCCAGAATTTCTTACACAAGATGAAATAGATCTAAATTCTCTGATTAAATCCCGGCCAGACTCCCGTTATTTTTTGGTTTTTGGTGAAGATGAACAGCAAGTAATAACACGAGAATGGGAACTTAGAAATCAACTAGGCTATTTAGTAGAAAAGGAAATTATTAGTGGTTTTCAGGGGGTAACTAACCGGATACCTCCAAAAGAGGTTCAAGAAGCTGACTGGAAGTTATTGTCGAAGTTTTACAGTGGGGATGCTGTCAGGTCTTTTTATCAGCAATTGGGTTATTCTGAACAAGATATTAACCAGCAGTTAAGTTCTAAAATACAGCCATTCAATACCTTTAATTTCTCTGAATGGCTGCCAGTTGCAGGTCGGCAATATAAAGGGTTATGGCTGGGTTGTGAAAATAATCACTGTTATTCTGTGGTACGTATTTATGGCTTAAAAGAGGATTTGTCATCTTTAGAGTTACTGCCTGGAGTAACCTATGTTGATACTACTAGAAGTATCTCTAATGTTATGTCACAACAGCGCGATCTGTTGCTGCAATTACTGCCATTAATATTTATTGTTGTATTTCTGGTAACTGCAACTAAAACAGGAATAAAGCAAGCCTTAAGTATAGTTGCACTTCCATCCAGCGCAGTACTAGGCACCCTGGCGATAGTGATTTTACAGGGATCAGCAATTAATTTATTTCATGTTGCGGCTTTATTACTTGTCTTTGGTATTGGTATAGATTACGCAATATTTAGCCATACAAGCAGAAAGGCAGAGCAGCATTATACCCTGCTGGCGATAGCTATGGCTGGGTTAACAACTTTTTTAGGGTTTGGTTTGTTAGCATTGTCTGGCACACCGGCGATAGCAAATTTTGGGTTAGTCCTGGCTGTGGGCACAGTATTAACTTTGTTGTTGGCATTTTTATTTTTTTGTACACGGGGTAAGGGATATTAGCCAATGAAAGAAATTAAGTCTGACGTTGTTATTATTGGTGCCGGTCCTGCCGGAGCTATCGCAGGTGCGTTATTGGCTAAAAAAGGTTGGCAAGTTTCGATAGTTGAGCGGGAAGAATTTCCTCGCTTTTCTATTGGTGAAAGCCTACTGGCTCAATGTATCGAGTATCTTGAAAAAGCAGATATGTTAGAAGCTGTGAAATCAGCGGGCTTTCAATATAAAAATGGTGCTGCTTTTGAGTGGGATGGTGCTCGTACATCATTTGATTTCCGGGAGAAGTTCTCCCCTGGGCATGGCACCACCTTCCAGGTACAGCGAGCTAAGTTTGATAAAATCCTGGCTGATGAAGCAGAGCGCCAGGGTGTTAAGGTCTATTATCGCCATTCTGTAGTGTCAGTTGATATTGCTGAGAATAACGCAAAGTTAATTGCCGAGAATGACGGCGAAAACCTGGTTTTCCAGGCGCGCTTTGTATTGGATGCCAGTGGCTTTGGCAGGGTTTTACCGCGATTACTTGATCTCGATCGTCCGTCAGAGTTTCCTGTTCGAGAATCCGTATTTACACATGTTGAAGACAATATTGATGATAGCCATTTTGACCGGGATAAAATCTTAATCACTGTGCATCCCAGTGAGCGGGATATTTGGTACTGGTTGATTCCCTTTGCAGATGGAAGAGCTTCTATTGGGGTTGTAGGTGAGAAAGAAAAGATTTCGACCTGGGGGCAGGATCCGGAACAGATATTGAAAGGGGCTATTGCCTCCGCCCCCGAGTTGGCAAAAACTCTGCGCAATGCCAAATTCGATACAGAAATACAACGTATTCGCGGATATTCCAGTGATGTGACCAAACTGGCCGGCCCTGGTTTTGCGCTTTTGGGGAATGCCGGTGAATTTCTAGACCCGGTATTTTCATCCGGTGTTACCATTGCAATGAAATCTTCAGAGTTAGCAGTTGAGTGCCTGCATCGCCAGCTCTCAGGGGAAGCGGTTGATTGGGATGAAGAGTTTATTGAACCCCTGAAGCACGGTGTGGAAGTTTTTAAAACCTATGTCAAAGCTTGGTATGACGGTCGTTTCCAGGATGTAATTTTTTATCAAACCGACCAAAAAGAAATAAAAGGCATGATTTGCTCAATCTTGGCTGGTTATGCATGGGATAAAAAAAATCCGTTTGTTGCCGCTGCTGAGCGTCGATTGAATACGCTGGTAGAAATATGTTCCGCCAAGTAATACTGTTTTTGAGCTTTCTTACTCTGGTGGGGTGTATGTCCACAGGGGGGAGGAAAGAAGAGCTGCAAAGTTGGCCTTTGGCCCCGTTATTGAGCGAGGGACCGCGCCAGCTCAATCAACATTTACGCATTGTCTATCAAGGCGATGAGTATGAATTGATGGCGGCTACTTTCCACACTATGGAGAGTTTAAAGCTATCTCTTCTCAGCCCTGAAGGGATAAGCCTGCTGGATGTTACATACGATGGTAATGAGGTCAGCACCCATTACCACATGAGTAGAGCAGAGAGAGTGCCACCAGAGAAATTGCTGGCAGATATCCAGTTTGTATACTGGCCAATTGCCCAGCTTCGTGAAGTATTGCCCGTAGGCTGGAATTTGGACGAGGCTATTGTCGAGGGAATTTACACGCGAAAACTCTCACGCAATGGTGAAGTGAATTCAGTGGCTCGCTATAGCAGTAAAGATATTTGGAGGGCCCAAATTGAGCTGGAGCACAAACTACTGGGTTATAGGTTAAGCATTAGGAATTTCTAAGTATGAAAAATTTCTATCTTAATCATATGGGGATCATCTGCACTCTGGGAAATACTGCTGAGGCAGTAGCTAATTCCTTGTTCGGTGATGAGAGTTCTCATATGCAGGTCGATGAAACCTATTTGCCACAATACAGAGGGAATCTGGGTATTGTACAGGGGAAGCTGCCTGATTTACCGAGTTCGTTGCAAGATTACCACTGCCGCAATAACCAGCTGGCTATGGCTGTGCTGACTCAAATTGAAAGTGCAGTCGCTGAACTAATAGAAAAACATGGTGCGGGCCGAATTGGCGTTGTGATGGGAACCTCAACCTCGGGAATAGACTCAGGTGAGGCCTACTTAAGTGGTGAGAAAGAGACCGGATATAATTATCGGCTTCAACAGCAAATGGCTGGTTTAAGTACCTTTGTTGCGAAGTACCTGGGAATCCAAGGCGTTCAGCTCACCGTCTCCACAGCTTGCTCGTCCAGTGCCAATGCTTTTGCCTGTGCCCGGCGCCTTATCTCAACCGGTACTTGTGATGCCGTTGTTGTTGGCGGTGTGGACTCCCTCTGTGGCATGACAGTCCGGGGTTTTCATAGCCTGGGGGCACTTAGTGCCGGCCAGACCAATCCTTTCAGCGTTAATCGGGATGGTATTAACCTCGGTGAAGCTGGAGCAATGTTTGTGCTTAGCAAAGAGCCTGGTCCTGTGGTTCTATCCGGTGTTGCTGCCACGTCTGATGCCCACCATATGTCGGCCCCAGACCCAGAAGGACGTGGTGCGGAAGCCTGTATGCGCGGGGCTCTGGAGAATGCTGGCTTGGATACCGCCGACATTGATTACCTGAATCTTCATGGTACGGGAACGCCACATAACGACTCTATGGAGGCTCTAGCCGTTGAAAGAGTGTTTGGAAGCAAGCTACCGTGTTCTTCCACAAAACCTCTCACCGGGCACACGCTGGGTGCTGCAGGCGCTCTAGAAGCGGCTTTTTGTTGGCTTGCCTTACAATATGATCAATTTCCCCGCCATCAGTATGATGGCCACTATGATCCGGAGATAGTGCGACTGAACCTGTATCAAGGCCACGAGGCTCCTGGAAAATTGCGCTATGTAATGAGTAACTCTTTTGCCTTTGGTGGGAGTAATTGCTCGGTAATCTTGGGCAGTCAGAGGTAAAATAGATGCACAAATATACTGCTGAAGAACTGGTTCCACACAGTGGAAATATGTCACTCCTCGATGAAGTGATCTCTGTAGGCGAGGAGCAGCTACAGGCAAAGTTGCGAGTTCGTGATGATGGAATATTTTCCCGCAACGGTCGTGTTCCCGCTTACGTGGGCATTGAATATATGGCCCAATCCATCGCAGCCTTCTCCGGATATCATGCAAAAGAACAGGGTAAAGACGTTCGCCTGGGTTTTTTACTGGGTACTCGCAAGTTCCTGTCAAATATCGAGAGTTATCGCTGCGGGGAAGAATTAACAATTGATGTCCAGCGCATTCTCCAGGCTGAAAATGGCATGGCGACATTTGAGTGTGTGATAACCGGCTCATCTATCGAGCAGAGCGCGCGGCTTAATGTTTATCAGCCGGATAACGTAGAACAGTATTTGAAGGAAAGAAACTAAATGTCAGAGTGGGTTTTAGTTACCGGTTCCAGTCGTGGTATTGGCCGGGCGATTGCACTTCAGTTAGCTGAAGATGGCTACGATATTGTTTTACATTGCCGCAGCCGCCGTGATCAAGCAGAGGAAACAGCAGAAGAGATTGCTAAGTTAGGGCGAAAAAGCAGAATTTTGCAGTTTGATATTGCCGACCGGGAGCAAGCACGGGATGTCTTATTGGAAGATGTCGAGAGTAATGGCTGCTACTACGGCATTGTGTGCAATGCTGGTGTTACTGCTGACAATGCTTTCCCTGCGATGCCTGCAGAAGATTGGGATTCTGTTGTACACACCAATCTGGATGGTTTCTACAATGTTTTACACCCCTTAACCATGCCAATGGTCAGGCGCCGTGCGCCCGGCCGTATTGTCGTGATGACTTCTGTATCCGGCATTGCTGGAAATCGCGGCCAGGTAAATTACTCCGCATCCAAAGCGGGTTTGATCGGTGCGAGTAAGGCATTGGCGTTGGAGTTAGCCAAGCGAAAGATTACCGTGAATTGTGTTGCTCCGGGCCTCATTGACACCGATATGTTGGATGAAGACTTGCCCGTTGAAGAAATTTTAAAAATGGTGCCTGCCCGCAGAATGGGTAAACCAGAAGAAGTGGCGGCAACTGTAGCGTTCCTGATGCACGAACGTGCCGCTTACATCACCCGTCAAGTTATCTCAGTAAATGGTGGTCTCTGCTAATGAAGCGCGTGGTTGTTACAGGAATGGCCGGAATATCCCCTATCGGCCAGGGTTGGGACTCGGTTAGTCAGGCTTTACAGAGCGGTCTTTCAGGCATTTCCTACATGGAAGACTGGGATAAGTATGAGGGGCTTGAAACCCGACTGGGCGCGCCGGTAAAGGACTTCGAAAAACCGGCTCACTACAACCGTAAACGTGTGCGCAGCATGGGGCGCGTTTCATTAATGGCGGTTCGCGCCAGTGAGATTGCGCTTGAGGATGCGGGATTGTTGGATGACCCCATTCTCAAAAGTGGTGCTGTCGGAGTCTCCTATGGCTCGTCAGCAGGCACTCCGTCAGCAGTGGCTGATTTCGGCAATATGTTGATAAATCACCGCACCGACGGCCTCAATGCGACCAGTTATATAAAAATGATGTCCCATACGGCGGCGGTCAATATTGGGGTATTTTTCGGTTTGTGTGGACGGGTTTATACCACAAGTTCCGCTTGTACCTCTGGAAGCCAGGGGATTGGGTATGCCTATGAGGCAATTCGCAATGGTAGCCAAACCATTATGGTGGCCGGTGGTGCAGAGGAGTTGTGTGCAACTGAGGCTGCGGTCTTTGACACCTTATATGCGACTTCAACAAAGAACGACACCCCTGAATTGTCTCCTCGTCCCTTCGACCGCAACCGGGATGGATTAGTTATCGGCGAGGGCGCCGGTACACTTATCTTGGAAGAGTATGAGCACGCGATTGCCCGTGGAGCCAGGATTTATGCAGAGGTCGTAGGGTTTGGAACCAACTCTGATGGCAGCCACGTTACCCAACCTCAATCGGCAACTATGCAGGTGGCATTGCAGCAGGCAATAGCACAGGCTGGGGTAGAGACTAGCGAAATAGGTTATGTCAGTGCGCATGGCACAGCTACGGACCGAGGCGATATTGCGGAAAGTCACGCAACCCGTAATGCATTTGGGCGTGCAGTACCCATAAGCTCACTTAAGAGCTATACCGGTCATACGCTGGGTGCCTGTGGCGCATTGGAGGCTTGGGCAAGCATTCAGATGATGCGTAACGGTTGGTTCCATCCCACGATTAATTTGGCAGAGGTTGATTCTGACTGTGCGGAATTGGATTATATCCAAGGCAGTGGAAAGCACATCGATACTGAGTATGTGATGAGTAATAATTTTGCCTTTGGCGGAATCAATACTTCTTTAATATTTAAAAGACGTATTTAATTTTCCTCTTAAAGAGCTTTAATCTAGGGATTGCATATGAAGTGGATACAGGCTGCAGTTTCGACAATTCTTTTGGCTCAGCCAGTTACTGCTGATGAACTCCTAGTGAGTTTTGGCGGTGGCCCGCAACCTGATTCAAGTCAGAATAATAAAACCTACGGGATAGATTACTCCTTTAAAACATTTGAAAAGAGTTACCGTCAGCATATTGATATAGGTGTTAGCTATACGGAGCTAACTACTGATGCCGATGAAAATGAACGTATAAGAGCGTTTTCCATCTATCCTCAATTAAATTTATATCCCAGGCAAAGAAGTTGGGGGCAACCTTATTTCTTTGTTAGAGCGTTGGGTCCTAGCTATATTTCCAGCAACCAATTGGGAAACCGTCGTCAGGATAATAACTTTTCTTTCCAGGCACAGGTTGGATATGCTGCGCGAATTAACTGGAGAGGGAAAGAAGATCTGGTGCTAATGGTTTCCTGGAAACACTTCTCCAACGCCAACCTGTTCAGTAACAATGATGGAATAGATGTTCCGTTTGTTATTAATTTGGGCATGAAAATCTAATTTCCAGTTAAGATAGTTCCCCAATAGTCACAGCTACTGGGGATAGATATAAAAGCTATTAAATGGACAGTTCTTTTATAATTGCGTCATTCAAATTTCTGACCCAGCGATTGTAGTTTCTGTGAATGGTGTAATATTTTTCACTATAGTCAAGCATATCGCTGTCTTTATAGGTGATACTATAGCTATTAAGGTTATATATAATATCTGCTTCAGCATGATGCTTGCGAACGTTAATGGTGGCTAATATTTTCCCAGGAGCAACTTGTTGGCAAGTCCAGTTTCTCGCGATACACCCTGCAATAATTGATGTTTTAATTGAATCTTGAGTTTGAGCTGATCCATCAAGACGATCGGGAATTAGTCTACTTTCAATATTCATGATCGGATTACTTGTGCAGCCAGATATAATCAATACGCAGGCCGCAATAGATATAGACTTAATAATATAATTCATGAAATTTCCTTATTGGGGTGAGGCTAAATTTTATGGTTTCTAGAGATCCACTTAGCTACGTCATTGCCAAGGGTATTAACACAACGTTCAAGAACACTGCAGGAGCTTTTGAATTTATAAAATAAGCCTCCGTTTGAGTTTCTGGTGGTCTTGAAGTTATCTATCAAGTCGCCGTTTTTGTAAAGTTCAGCCTCAATTGAGACTGATTTTTGATGGCTACCTGAAATATATCTTCCGCTATATGCATTGAGAATTGTTAATTTAAGACTGTATCCCTCTGATTGAATATCCAACTCTGGGTCTAGTGAACTGGCAAATCCATGCTTACCAAGAAATTTCTTGGTTGAGCTTGAAAATTGATAAGCAAGGTTATTACACTCTTTAACTATATTGGATGCAATTAATTCTTCGTCGTGATATTCGGCTTTTTTATTGATGGAAATCAGGCCATTTCCGTAAGCGGATAGTGAGAGGCTGAAAACAGCACAAAACAATAAGATTCCTTTAATCTTCATATAATCTCTTTGTAAGTAAGGAGCAGACCACTTAAATAATCATAGATAAAACTATAAGTTGGGGAGGTCGTCTTAGGTTGCGTAATTTACCAAAATAAGTAGATAGGTAGTAGATCTTGGATTGATGGTAGAGGTGGATAAGAATTCATCATACGCAAAATGCAGGGTTAGCCCATACGGCTTAAAGACTGAAATGATGTAACTTTACTGATTTTAAGCAAACTAGATAACTCTATGATTTAAATACAAATTTTCTCAAATAATTAATCTTTTTTTATCCTGCTGAGTCACATAATTCCATCCATCGTTTAATTCCGGCGCTTCTGTATTTTTGTCGATGCAGGACAAAATAGAACTCTCGATGAAAGTCTCTATGTGGTACGGGTAGCTCAATAAGCGATCCGCGCTTTAAAGCATCAGTTAATGAAACACGGGAAAGGCAACTGATTCCCAGCCCCGCTTCTACGGCTCGCTTGATCGCTTCTGTATGTTGTAATTCCAATAGGATATGTAGTTGTGGCAATAGCCCTGCCATGGCTCTCTCAAAAGTCTGTCGCGTTCCAGAGCCCGATTCCCGGGTGATCCAGGTTGCACTGATCAGGTCTTTATCGGCGAGGCGCTTGCGGCTTGCCAATGGGTGGTTTGGTGCACAGAAAACAACCAGCTCATCATGGCGCCAGGGGATGATTTCCAGATCCGGGTGATTGATCTCTCCTTCAATTAATCCCAGGTCCAATTCAAAATTGAGCACCCTCTCGGCAATCGCTGCGGTATTGGCAACTTCCAGTTGTACTTGAGTACCGGGCTGCTCTTCCATATAACGAGCCATCACGCTGGCAGTCAGGTAGTTGCCAATGGTTAGGGTGGCTCCGATCTTCAGGCTTCCCAGTTCCCGGTGAGTGGCCAGTGTCTGCTCAAGTTCCTGGGCTCGCTCCAGGAGTTCTTCCGCCCTTGGCCACAATTGCCGTCCCAGTTCATTGAGACGCAATCGCTTACCGGTGCGCTCGAACAGGCGCAACTCAAACTGCTGTTCAAACTCTTTCAGCGCTGTGGAGGCTGCGGACTGGGACATACTCAGGCTCTCCGCAGCACGACTGACATTCTCGTGATGGGCACAGGCAAGGAACACCTCTAACTGGCGGAGCGTGTAGCGCAAAGGGATATCTCCAGTGATCGTTAAAATAGATAAGGAATATCGAAATATCCCACTTTGCCAATAGATCTTCTAGGGCTAAAATTCAACTATCAAGAGACTCGTGGAATAACCGGTTTTAAGTTTATGTCCAAATTGAATATAGAGAAGGTGTTGGAAGTCCATCACTGGAACGACACACTGTTTAGCTTCAAGACCACCCGGGATTCGGGTTTTCGCTTTGAGAACGGACATTTCACGATGATCGGTTTGCAGCAGGACAATGGCCGTCCACTGCTGCGCGCCTACTCTATTGCTAGTGCCAACTACGAAGACGAGTTGGAGTTCTTCAGTATCAAGGTTCCCGATGGCCCCCTGACCTCCCGCCTGCAGAAGATTAAGCCGGGCGATGAGATCTACGTGAGCCAAAAACCCACCGGTACTCTGGTGGCGGACCACCTGCTGCCGGGCAAACGCCTGTGGTTGCTGTCCACGGGTACTGGCTTGGCACCTTTCATGAGCATCATCAAAGATCCCACGGTCTACGAGCGTTTTGACCAGGTAATCCTTACTCACGGTGTTCGCTATGTTTCTGAGCTGGCTTACCAGGAGCAGATCGAGAACGAATTGCCGGAACACGAGTACTTTGGCGAGATGGTACGCGAGCAACTGCTTTACTACCCAACCGTTACCCGTGAGCCCTATCGGAATACTGGCCGCCTGACTGATCTCATGCTGTCCGGAAAGCTTTTCACCGATCTGGGTGTGCCCAAGCCGAGTGTTGAGGAAGATCGCTTTATGCTGTGCGGCAGCCCGGCAATGCTGAAGGATCTCACCAATATCCTCGATGACTGGGGATTCAAGGAGACCCGCGCAGGTGTACCTCACGAGTATGTGATTGAGCGCGCTTTCGTCGAAAAATAAGTTGGTCAGTCCAGCGATAAAAAAACCACCCTCGCGGTGGTTTTTTTATGGGTGAAATACAGATTCCCGAAACTATCCTGATCTTGTGAAACCCCTGCCTTCTATTCTGACTTGAGGGGAGCTTGCTGGGAGTGGCTAGATGAAGCTGTTTTCACTGGGTGTATTACTGATTTCCTTTTTCTGGCTGGGTGCCTGTACCCGGGTGCCGGAGGGGGTTGAGCCTGTCCAAAACTTCCAGCTACAGCGATATTTAGGTCACTGGTATGAGATTGCTCGATTGGATCACTCATTCGAGCGCGGCCTGACCCAGGTAACTGCCGACTACAGTCTCAACCATGATGGTTCTGTCGCGGTGATCAATACCGGCTATTCAAAAGCGCGTGATGCCTGGCAAATGGCGGAGGGGAGGGCCGAGTTTGTCGGCCCGAAAAATGTGGGCCATTTGAAAGTCTCTTTTCTTGGCCCCTTTTACTCATCCTATATCGTGATTGCTCTATCGGATGACTACCAATACGCGATGGTATCTGGCTACGATAAATCCTATCTGTGGATATTGTCCCGCACCCCAACCATGCCCAAGGATGTGTTGGAGCAGTTTTTACAGAAGGCCAAAGCTTTGGGGTATCCCGTCGACCAGATGATATTTCCCAAGCAAGAGGCTAAGCCCGGAAATAAGCCCTCGGTGCAGCCCTCAGGGTCGTGATCTGTTCAAAAGCCTGCGTTCCCGCCACCAGCTTATACACACTAGTAACAGCAATATAAGGGCCGGCCATTGGCGCCCCAACAAAACCCTGTTTGCGTGATTATTTGCTTCTGGCCCCAAACGTGCGGCAGCCATTAGTTGGGTTTCCCTGGCATTCAGGGACTGCTGCCATAGAGGCCAGTCCTCTTTGGCAAAGATATAGAAGTCTAGTACCGACTCCCCTTCCAATTCAGTCCAAAGCTGGTGCCAACCTGAATTTTGGGGCCAGAAGCTGTAGCACTGACCCTGGGAACTTCTGCTTGCGGCGATTCCTTTGGTAGAGCGGGAGCTATCTTGAAACTCTGATAAGAATGGACTCTGATCAGAAAAAAGTGGGCTGCATAGGGTGATGCGTTCTTGTGTACGCGGTAACTCATTGGAGAGGATTACTGGCTGCTGACTACCCAAATGCTTGAGTTGGTAATCAATAATGGACTTCCACAGGCTGGCGAATTCAGTAGTAAAGCCACTGGTTAGCCAGCGATGGCTGTCACTAAATAGGATAAACCCCAGGTGTTGTGTCTCAGTCGAACGCCCCCAGAAAAGTGGGGGCTCTCCATTGCCCAGTAAAAAGTCGTAGGAGCCGGGCTGTGTGACTTTGAAGCCAAGATTACGCAGTGGGGGAATCTCCGGATTGTCCGCTTTTTGGTAGCCAAAGCCGGAATGTAAGTGGGTGGCTTCTTCCTTTTGTAGAGGCATGGATTGGGCAGCAGCGTATTGGAGAAACTCTTCAGAGCTATCGTCACTGACTAACCACAACAGTGACTTTGTAGTGGCCAGCTCGTTGAGCTGACGCTTTTGCAGAGCAGAAAATTGTGGCCACAAACTGCTGTCGAGTATCACTAAATCGAAGGGACTTTCATTCGTGAATAAATCTGCAGACCCGGTAAGTGGAAGGCCGTTGAGAGTTTCTTTTCTTATGATTTCAGGTGCCAACTGGGTCATCACTTGTGCTGTTACACCGGATTGGCGCAGCCAGCGAGAGAGGGCTGCCGTCTCAAAAGAGGGGCGTGCCAGCCACAGTAATAATTTGGGTTGGAGCGGTTCTCGCACCAGGATGGGTAAAGGATCTGTATGGGTTTCGCCGGCTTCGCTTTCCGTCCGTACCCGGTATAGCTGGGGGCCCGCGAGTTTTGGAGTGGCAGTGAGTTGTGCCTGAATTGTTTCTCCCACTTTCAGCTCAAGACTGTCTTCAATATGGCCGTAGGGATTGAGCAGGCTAATTTTTACGTTTTCAGTCAGTGGCTGGTTGTTGTGAACCTTTAACTTTAAAGAATCACCCAAGGTAATTTGCCGCTGCCAGTCCAATTCCCAGCGGCCATCAGATTCCAGGATCTTCGATAACTCCAGACGCACCGGTGCCAGGTCCCGAAGTTTGTCGCGGCCGAGTGGCTCCCCACTGAGAGAGATATTTTCCACACCATTGAGATTCATTGGATGTGAGCTCGCCAGCTGTTTGCTGTCGATAGAGATATTGCGCTCGGTGGGAATGATTGCCGGCGGCTGCCAGAGCATCCAGGCACTCAACCAAATCGCCAGTTGCAGGCCATAGTCGAACGGCTTGGCACCTCGGCGGTGCAACAGAACGAGTGATGCTAAGCAGGCCAACAGGCACAGGCCGGGTATCAAGAAATCAATCACAATGACTTCTCCCCTTGCTGATGTAGCCAACGATTGAAATGGCCGTCGGCCTCAGCTTGCAAAGGCAGTGAAGGCGCAGACTCAGGTACTGGTAGTAGCTGATAGAGCAGCTGGCTCAGGGAGTCAGTGCAATCAACACAGTTCGGTTGTTGGTGGCGCTGCTGGTATAAACGCAGCTGTTTGGCGAGCTCCAGGCCAAGATCTAATGATTGCTCTGTGGCTAGCTCATTTATCTGCACTAGCAGATCGGTATCGAGTTCGGCGCCAGAGTCTACTTGGGCCATTAGGGCGAGCACCTGTGCTCTTTGTTTTTGTTCAAAGGCACTGTCGACAGTTTCTGGCGCTACGTCTTCCCGTTCACCGCTAAGCCGACGGCTTTCGTCTATGGGCGGCGCCTCGAAGCCGACTCTCTGTAAGTAAATACGCGAAGCCTGCTGTACTTCTTTGATAAAGCGCAGAGCCCGGTGCTGATGGGGCAGGGAGGCTTGGGGCTCTATAACCGACAGGTCGCGCCAGGAACTCCACATGGCATTCAGTGCATTGCGCAGTAGCTCCTTGGTTTGGGGATCAAACAGGGTGGCATGCTCAGAGCTGTCATGCTGATGCCCGGCAGAAGCAGCTATGCGCTCTGCCTGTTGGAAATGGGAGTCTCGCTGTGCAAAGGGAGTGGTATTTTCTTCGCCATGTGCCTGGTGCTCACCTTGTTCTGTATGATCGTGGCCATGGCCGTGTTCGGCTTCTTCTTTATCATCGTGCTTCTCGCTATCTGCGCCAGAATGCTCCGCTTCCGAATCCTCTTCGCCGAGAAAGCGGCCGTAGCGCATGCGCAGCAAATTCTGTTCATAGGCTAAACCCTCGGAGCGCTTGCGAAACTCCTGTGGATGCAGCTGCTCTCGCTCGGCTAGCAAGGCCTCGGTGTCAATAATCAGCTGGCGTTGGCTGCGGAAGTACTCCGGTAATATCTTAATCGCCATCCCCTCGCTGTCACTCAGCCCGAAAATCTCTTCTTGCGGCCAGCGCAAGATAAAGTGTTGGCTTTTGGCAACGTTGGCGCTGGGCTCGCGGTTATCCCTGGCCTCCAGATACCAGTAGAGTTCATCTCCCGCTTCCATGGAAAACTGGTGGATGGGCAGGAGGAAATCGTAGCGAGCTGCTTTCTTATCTTCCGAGGAGTTTGTTGATAAAGCAGTGGATTGCAAACTGGTGAGTGCAATACGCTCTTCGCGAAAACGTAAATTTTCCCCGGTGCCGCTGGCGAGGGTGACCAATAAATCTGCAGAGCTCACCTGGTAATCATCATTAATGATTACTTTTACGGGAATACCCTGGGTGCTTCCTTGAATGGTATCGACGCGCAGGCTGGGTGCCTCAAAGGTAAACTCCGGAGCATTGTCTTTTTGCACCCGAATATTATGAATTTCCGGCAATAGCATTTGGCTCTCCGCGAGTTGCACTGAGAGCTGGTAAAAGTCTGCTTTAGCGATTGTGCGTTGTAATTGCCATTTTTTACTGGGTAGATCACCTAGTGGAGAAAAGGCGAAGCACTCAGTTTCGGCCAGCATTTCCAGCCCTTGCACCGGTTGATTCAATTCAAGTAGCCACTCGACCGCAGACTGCTCCGGCACATCGACTTGTAGGGATTGGTTGTTGGCTGTGAGCCCAGTGTAGGCGGGCGGCTGGATATGGGTTGCCGCGCGTGTTATGGCGAGCTTTTCGGCAACGGGAATAGCTGTATTTTGTTGCGTGGTCTCGGTTTTATCCCCAGTGAAGTGAGAATTGCTCAGCACAAATAACAACAGTCCCAGGCAGGCACCGAAGGCATTTGTCAGGGTACTGCGGAGTTTTTTTGGACCGAAAGACGACCGGTCGCCACTTTCCAGCAGTTGTTGCAGCTCTGTTTCGATACGCGTGCGCTGTAATTGCTGCAATGGACTTAGGTTGGTTTTCTGTTGGCTAAGCAACTGGCTGCTGTCTTGCAGCTGTGGATATTGTCCATCCAACTGTCGACATAGGCTTTCAGGGCTAGGGCGCCAGCTGCGATCCAATAGAATTGCTACAACAGTAATTCCGAGCCAGGCGAGCAATAGCCACTGTGGCCAGCCGAATACAAAAATGCCCAAGCCAGCCAGAAGGCTGAGGCCAGTGGCAAGCCAGAGATAGGGCCGCAGGGCTGTCAGTTGCCAGCGCCTGCGCACAGCGTTAAGGGTGGACTCCCGCTTATCCATGGTCGGCCTCCCCGTTACTATCGGTTGCCATGATGACTGCGGGTCGCGATAGGACAATTAGGCGTTCAAAAGCCAGAAGTAACAGTAGGGCGGCTATTAACCAGGGTTGCAGTTGTTCAATACGGCGGTTTTCTACCTCGCTGTCTTCTACAGGAAGGCCTGCCACTACTTTATTGGCAGACCAGTGGCCACGATTTTGGTGTTGCAGAGCCCAGTCTTGCCCAGACCAGTGCTGCCATAAACGTTCAGGTAAATCTGCGCGGCGATAAAAGGCCTCGCTGTACCAGTCACTTTCGTAGCGCAGCCAACTTCCCCGTCCCACTGAGGCCGCTTGAGCTGACTGGCTGTTATCCACAGCAACGAAGTTGAGATTATCGGCAGGGGGGATGCTGTTGTCGGTGATTAACAGGCTGCCATCTGAAACAAATTCCAGCACGGCTTGTGGCAGGGGAGCGGGGCCCGTGTAGATCAACCAATCTGCCTGCTCGGCATTGGGGGTCTCTTCTTGTTCCTGAATATGCACCGGTAGTCCCGGCATATTGCTGTGCCAGTCTTCCAGCACTGGCGCCCACCAGCTGGGCGGTTTGCCCATTAAAGCGATACTCGGTAATACCGGGCTCGGAGCTGTGGATGCTTTGTTGAGGCCGTGCCACTGCCAATGGGGACTGACTCTTAGTGCCTGGTGGGATGCTGGAACTCCGTTGTTTATCAACAGGATATGAGCCCTGCGCAAATCCGCCCGGCGTGATAGTGCTGATAGAGTTTTCCACAGGTCCACATTTTGTGGTGGAGGTGAGGTTACTGAGGGTGTTTCTGGGGATAACCACAGCACTTTATAACCTTCCCCGACAAGCTGTGGCAGTGAATTGTGGATAAATGTATTCGCTTCGCCCGCCCCAATTCTGGGGTCTACCAGTATCACGCCCTCTTGGGGATAAATTTCCCGTTTAATCAGCGGCTGTGCCAATAAACCTGCCAGCAGGGCGACGATTAGCAGGCGCAATAGCAGCAACCACTTGTTATCCACAATAGGGCGGCGCGCGCGACTCTGTGAATATCTTTGTACCCATTGCAGCGCAGCAAAGGAGATCTGCTGTGGATTACTTCGGCGCAGCAAATGAATGGCGATAGGGATAATCAGGGCTGTGAATAGCCATAGCCACTGTGGGGATTGAAATAAGTTATTTATCCACAACATCTCAGCACAACCTGCCGTGCAGTTGAATAAATTGGCGCAGTGACTTTTCCACAGGCTGCTCGATAAGGTCGGTCTGCAGTGAACACTCCTGTGTGGCAAAGCGTGCTTTTAACTCGCTCTGCGCTTGAGCAAAAGCATCCAGGTAAGACTGGCGTTGCCGCTCGGCGTCTACTTCTAAAGTTGCGGGAGTACTGGCGCTTACTTCTGGATTGAGCAGCTTTAGCTCTCCGACAAAAGGAAAAGTCTGTTCTGCCTCAATTAACAATTGCAGTGGCAGGCAGGGGCGGCCGGCGGCATGCAGGCGTGCGGCAAAATCGCCGATCTCATTACCCTGTTGAAAAAAATCACTCAGTAACACCACCTGACAGGGCCGCTCAAAGTATTGCCACAGCGGCGCCAGTTGAGTGTGATCTGGCCAGTGGTCGCTGGCGTCGAGTTGTTGTAGCTGAAGGGCGATTTGGCGCTGGTGGCCCTCGCCCTGGCCTTCGGGCACATAAACCGTCCGGCTGCTGTTAAATGCCAATAGGGAATAGCTGTCTCCTTGGGCGTTGAGCAGCCAGCAGAGGCTGGCAATCCAGCACTTGGCGTAATGCAATTTATTCAGGCTGGGCTCGACAAAGCTTGCCTGGCCCAGGGAGGCGCTGCTATCGAGCACAAAGCACACGTGCATACGGCTCTCCTGCTCGGTCTCGCGCACATAGTAGCGATCACTGCGGGCAAACAGTTTCCAGTCGATATGGCGGATGGAATCACCCGCTTGATAGCCTCGGTATTGATGAAATTCCAGGCCGGTGCCACGGCGCTGGCTGTGTTGCACACCGAGCATCACGCCCTCGGCGATATGCCGCGACAGCCACACCAGATCGCGACAACTGGCCAAGGTTTTGGGGGACAGGTATTCCACGCTGATCAGTCCCTGCCCGGTTCCGGCACCGCCGTCAGTAATTCGTCAATCAGCTGTGGCATCTGCACGCCATCGGCCTGGGCTTGGAAGCTGAGCAGCACCCGGTGGCGCAGCACTGGCAGTAACAGGCTGCGGATATCCTCGCGGGTGACGGCGAGGCGTCGTTGCAAAAGGGCGCGGGCCTTGGCGGCGAGAATCAGAGCCTGCCCCGCGCGGGGGCCGGCGCCCCACTTGATCCACTGTTGCAGGGTATCGCTGCCGCTGGTTTCCATACGGGTAGCGCGCACCAGTGTCGCCACGTAGCGGTACAAATCGTCGCTAACATGAATTTCCCGCACCAGTTGCTGCATTTCGCGCAATTGCTCCGCATCCAGGCTGGGACTGGGTTTGCCCCTGCTGACACCGGTGGTGGAGCGCAGGATTTCAACTTCATCCCTCTCATCGGGATAGTCGATATGAATATTTAACAGGAAGCGGTCCAGCTGAGCTTCCGGCAGCGGATAGGTGCCGGCCTGCTCTATGGGGTTTTGTGTGGCCAGTACGAAATAAGGATCGGGCAATTTCAGTGTTTTACCGCCCACGGTTACTGAGCCTTCCTGCATGGACTCCAATAGGGCTGCCTGGGTTTTCGGCGGTGTGCGGTTAATTTCATCGGCGAGCAGGATATTGGTGAAAACCGGGCCCTGCTGGAATTTAAAAAAGCGCTTGCCGGTGCTGTGATCCTCTTCGAGGATCTCACTGCCGAGAATATCTCCGGGCATTAAATCCGGGGTGAACTGTACCCGCTTAAAATCCAGCGCACTGGCATCGGCGAGGGTTTTTACCAGCAGGGTTTTACCCAGCCCCGGCACCCCTTCGAGTAGGGCGTGGCCGCCGGCCAACAGGCAGATCAACATCTGCTCCACCACAGGTTTCTGGCCGACAATCACCCGTGCAATTTCCTGTTGAAGATTGTCGAGGCTGTGCAGTTGTTCTTCGATACTATTTTCCAGGGTGGTCAGCATAATCAGCTCGTCAGTGCGTAAATAACAATGTTCACCGCAAATTTTGTGTTATCGATGGCGAGCCAGCGTTTGTTGCGGTAGTCGTAGTCCCATTCGCAGCCGAAATCCTTGTTGCTATAGAGCACGGCGATACGGCCGTTAACAACTATGGCTTTCAGGTAGTCGTGTACCAGATCATCACCCCAGCCATTTAATTCAAAGCTGGTTACTGGCAATTCGTCGAATTGGAAGAAGCAGCGGTAGAGGTCGTGATCATCCGGGAGCTTTTGCAGGCAGTCTTCGCCAAACAGCTCGGCCATTTGCGCTTCGAAGGATTTGGCAAAGAGACCGTCGATATCGTGGTTGCAGTCGTCGACAAATACAAAGCCGCCGCGATTGACGTAATCGCGAAAATTCTTTGCCTCTTCCGTGGTGAATTGCACCAGCTTGTGTCCGGCCAGGTAGCAGAAAGGCGCCAGCAGCATTTTCTTATCGGCCAGCGGCACTATGTGCTCTTTGGGGTCGACTCTGAGGTTGGTGTATTCCACCAGCGAATTGAGCACGTTGGAGGGCATGCGCTGATCTACATCCCAGTCACCGGACTCGTACATTAAGCGGGTGAAATAAAAATCGTAGTGCTCCTGCGCACTACCCGGTGCGGTATTTTGTGCGCGTGTGCCCAGCGGCAGCGCTGCGGCGCAGCTACCCAGGATCAGGCGCTGGAGAAAAGCCTTGCGGGTGAGGGACACGGGATAACTCTGTTACTGCGTTGGTTTTTATTGTTGAGAGCAAAGGAAAGAAGGTGCTTCGTTCGAGACTCGCTGTAAATACATCCCTGTACGCTCGTAATCGGCATCCATGCCTCATACGGTCTCGAACGGAGCACCTTCTTTCCTTCTACCCATTTATTTTCAATGCTGGGAACTGACTGGTTTGCTGGCCAGCTCCCGCCTGGATCAATGGCTAGCCCAGCTTGCGCTTGGTGTTAATCACATTGATACCGTCGAAGCGTGCAGTGGAACTACCGTGGGATACCGCACTGGTTTGCATCGGTTGTCCCTTACCGTCAAAGAAGGAACCACCCAGGCGGTAATCATCTTTGTCGCAGACCTGCGAACAGGCATTCCAGAATTCCTGGGTGTTGGACTGGTAGGCGACGTCCTCCACCATGCCGGTAATCTTGCCGTCTTCAATCTCGTAGAACAGCTGTCCACCAAACTGGAAGTTGTAGCGCTGCTGATCGATGGAGAAGGAACCGGCACCCACAATATAAATGCCTTTCTCCACATCCTTGATCATATCGTCGACGCTCAGCTCCTCCTTGCCGGGCAACAGCGAAACGTTGGACATGCGCTGGAATTGCACGCTGGACCAGCTGTCTGCGTAGCAGCAGCCGTGGGATTTCTTTTGCCCCAGCATATGTACCTGATCGCGAGTGGCCTGGTAGTTCACCAGCACACCGTCTTTTACCAGATCCCAGTTGCGGGTCTTCACGCCTTCATCGTCGTAGCCGACGGCGCCGAGAGAGCCGGGCTGTACCTTATCGGCAAACAGGTTGACCTTGTCGCTGCCGTATTGGAATTTGCCGCTGCGCCATTTATCGATAGTGGCGAAAGAGGTTCCGGCAAAGTTGGCCTCGTAGCCGAGCACGCGGTCTAGCTCCAGTGGGTGGCCGACGGATTCATGGATGGTGAGCCAGAGGTGGCTTGGGTCCAACACCAGGTCGTACTTGCCCGGTTTGACCGATTTAGCCGTGAGCTTTTCCTTGGCTTGTTGCGCCGCCAGGCGTGCGTCTTCGGCCATATCGTAGGAATCGCGATAGAGCACCGTCTGTGCTTGGATCTTGTCTTCGGCGCGGCCATCCAGGTATTCAAAGCCGCGTCCTACCGGCTGGCTGAGGCCCTGGCGGGTACGGAAACCGCCGGTTTTCTTGTCCACTGCGGTGACCGAGAAGGGCGCCCACAAACGGTGAACGTCCTGGTCGATATAGGAGCCGTCGGTAGAGGCAAAATACTTTTGTTCATTCACCAGGTACAACATGGAGTTGATATAGCTGGCGCCGGCATCCATAGCGGACTTGTTCACGTCCATTAACAGGTCCACCTTGTCGGCCAGGGGGATCTGCATAGCGTTTTTCTGGATGGGTGTCTGCCAGCTCACCTCGCCGTGGCCTTTTACCGGAGCCAACTGTACGGGCTCCTGCTGGTACTTGGAGTTGGCCTTGGCGGTAGCTACTGCCTGGCGGGTGGCGCGAGCGACGCCATCGGCTGTCAGGTCATTGGTGGCAGCAAAGCCCCAGGTGCCGTTGGCAATAACCCGAATCCCCATGCCGATAGATTCGGTGTTCACCACGTCCTGCACTTTCATCTCGCGGGTGATCACATATTGGTTCAGGTAGCGACCAATACGCACATCGGCATAAGTGGCGCCGAGTTTAGTGGCGGTATTCAGGGCGACATCGGCAAATTCTTTTTTTACCGAGAGATCAATACCGCTTTGCGTCAGTTTGCTCTCGGCGACCAGATTGCCGGACAGCGGCAACATGGAAACACCCAGGCCGGCACCGCTGAGCTGGAGAAATTTTCTTCTTTCCATTTCGTTATCCTCGATGGGTGCTGGCTGTTATACGGCGTCGGAAAGGCTGCTGAAGGTGAAGTCGCGCACTTTCAACGCGGGAATCATGGCGGACATGCCCCACATACCCACTCGCTGGGGTACACCCATATCTTCGATATTGTTGAGCATGATTACCGGGCTCTCGTTGAAGCGGAAGTTCTTCACCGGGTATTTGATCTTGCCGTTTTCGATATAGAAGGTGCCGTCGCGGGTGAGGCCGGTCAGGAGCATGGACTGCGGATCGACCATACGGATATACCAGGTGCGACTTACTAAAATGCCTCGGTGGGTATTTTTGATCAGTTCTTCGGTGGATTTATCACCGCCGACCATAATTAGGTTGTTGGGCTCAGGGACCACTTCGCCTTTGCTTTGCTCGGCCCAGTAGCGACTGCGCGCCAGGTTTTTCACTACCCCATCTTTCACCCATTCGGTGCGTCCCAGCTGCATAAAATCACCGCCGGTCCAGGGTTGAGCCGGCACATCGAGGCTGGTGGGGTCGGAGTAGAAATTTACTCGCTTGTCGAACATCTTCTCGCCGGTACGGTTGCCGCCGCCCTTTTTGCTCATAAAGCTGCGGCCCTCGTCGGCACTGCGCGCATCGAAGCCGCTCATCATGTAACCCACCAGGCCGGACACCGCATTGGGCTCCAGGATCACGGTGTACTTGCCCGGTTCCAGGGCACGGGCTTCCTGGGACAGGACCGCTTTGTCGATGGCGACAGAGGAGGTGCTGCCGGTATTCATTGCACCGAAATCGGTAACGTCACTTTCGGCCCAACCAGAACCCAGGCCATTCTCGGTGCGCATAGTTACAGTGAAATTGGCAGAGGTAGAAGCGTGGTAGCCGAACAAGCCTTTACTGGTGGCGACTGCAGCAAAAGAACGCTGGTCTTCCAGGTAACCTGCGGCAACCACTTTCTTTTCCTTGGCTGCAATAATGGAATCTGCCGCAGCCTTGGCGCGCTGGTCTGGAGTGATATCTGCAGTGGACTTGGCGAAGCCGTCTACGCTGACATATTTCTGCGGTCCCAGCATCGGCATGGCTTCCGGGTTTTCCGGAGATAGCTTGGCCAACTCTTCGGCGCGACGCATCACTTTTTCCAGGGAGGCATCACTGAATTCATTGATAGTGGCCACACCGGATTTCTTGCCGAAACGGGCCTCTACGGCCAGCTCGATATCATTGACGATACCACTGGTGGAAACGCTGTTGCGCGCGTAGCGAATATTGCCGGTTTCGCTGCCGGCCAGCTGCGCGCTGGCTTCATCGGCGCGGCTGTATTTTAAAACCTTGTCGAGAATGCGCTTCGCTTCACTTCTACTCAGAATGGCCATTGCCTTTTCTCCAATTACTTATTCTTGTGCGCCGCTCAGGAAATCTTGCGCTTGGTATTGATTACATTAATTTGGTCAAAACGAGTGGTGGAACAGCCGTGGGAGACCGCACTCACCTGGCTCGGCTGGCCCTTGCCATCGAAGAAGGTTCCACCCAAGCGGTAATCGCTGCTGTCGCATATCGCCGAGCAGGAATTCCAGAATTCCTGGGTATTGGACTGGTAGGCGACGTCCTCAACCTGGCCGACGATCTCGCCGTTTTTGATCTCATAGAAAAGCTGCCCGCCGAATTGGAAGTTGTAGCGCTGCTGGTCGATGGAATAAGAGCCGCGTCCGACGATGTAAATGCCTTTTTCCACATCGCGGATCATGTCTTTGGCTGAGTACTTCTTCTCGCCCGGAGCCAGGGAGACATTGGGCATGCGCTGGAATTGCACGCTGGACCAGCTATCGCCATAGCTGCAGCCGTGGGATTCCTTTTGGTCGATCATATGCACCTGATCGCGGGTAGCCTGGTAGTTCACCAGGATGCCGTCTTTTACCAAGTCCCAACGCTTGGTTTTTACCCCCTCGTCGTCATAGGCGACGGCGCCGAGGGAGCCCGGTTGCACCTTGTCGGCAAACAGGGTGACCTTATCGCTGCCGTACTGGAATTTACCGCTGCGCCACTTATCCAGGGTGGCGAAGGAAGTTCCCGCATAGTTGGCCTCGTAACCCAGCACGCGGTCCAGCTCTAATGGGTGACCCACAGATTCATGGATGGTCAGGCACAGATGCGAGGGTTCCAGTACCAAATCGTACTTGCCCGGATCGATGGACTTGGCTGATAGCTTGGCCTGGGCTTGCTCGGCTGCAAGCACTGCATCCTCGGCCATATCATAGGAAGCTCTATAGAGCGTGGTCTGACCAGGAATCTTGTCTTTGTCGTGACCGGCCAGGTATTCATAGCCTCTTCCCACTGGGTCACTGAGACCGTTGCGAGTCTTGAAAGCACCGCTCTGCTTATCAACAGCGGTCACCTGCATAGGTGCCCATAGGCGATGGACATCCTGGTCAATATAGGAGCCGTCGCTAGAAGCAAAGTACTTTTGCTCATTCACCAAATACAGGGAAGAGCGGATATAGCTGGCCCCAGCTTTGAGTGCCCCATTGTTAACATCCATCAGGAAATCGACTTTTTCACTGATGGGGACCTGCAGGGCATTTTGTTCGATAGGTGTCTGCCAGGAAACCTCGCCCACCCCTTTTACCGGTGCCAAACGCACGGGCTCAGTTTGGTATTTGGCATTGGCCTTAGCTACGGCAACTGCTTGGCGCGCGGCAAGGGCGACGCCATCCGCTGTAAGGTCGTTGGTGGCGGCGAAGCCCCAGGTACCATTGGCGATCACACGAATACCAGCGCCAAGGGATTCTGTGTTGACGATATTCTCCACGTTGGTTTCGCGGGTCATAACATACTGGTTCAGATAGCGGCCGATACGCACATCGGTATAACTGGCCCCGGCTTTGCGCGCGGTATTCAGGACTACATCAGCCAGGTGTCTTTTATGGGAGCTGTGCATGCCCTCATTGAGCAGCTGCTCCGCGCTGACCTGAATGCCCTGTAGAGGCAACAAAATACCACTGGAGCCGACGCCGGCGATCTTGAGGAATTTTCTTCTTTCCATTGGCTACCTTTACCCCACGAGAGCACGAGCACTCTCTGCGGGTACTTATTGTTATTACGACTGACGCTGGAGGCCTTGTGTGCACGGAGGTCAGACTTTGGATACGCACAACTAACAGGACCAACCTAAAGTTGTAAAGTACTCGCTCGGTAAAGTGAAGTTTCGTAGGGGTAAGACGTTGTGAGGGTGGAACGGGAATCAGAGGGCAGCATTTCTTCGAACTTTGTCGAAAGTAATGTCCTTAAGCAGGAGACCGTTGCGGTAAACGGGCCTTAGCAGGCTAGCCCCTGATTTTAGATCGCTCTGCGCAATAGTTCGAAGTGCACCATCATCGCCGCGAATCAAGGCAAGGCGGCCACCCTTGGACCTTTTCTCGGGTCCGGTTCTCGGATTCTTAAAAATATCGTACCAACGGCCATTGATACAGATAGCGCTAGCTTTCATAGCAAATCCCATCATATCGCGGTCAACTTTTTGTAGTAATCCTCCGCCCATACCAAAGGTCAGATTTTCAGTGCTTTGATTGTTTTCTTTCATTGCTTGGAGAATTTTCGGGATTACAAAGCGAGTGATACCGTCTCCTTGTATGACGCGAATAAAGGGGGGGAGTAATCGATACCCTTTTTTATTCTTCTGCGAGCCAAATATCCGCATCAACCTTTCTATTGCTTCTATCACGACTTCTTCTGGGTTGCCGGAGTCAGGCCTTATTACTAATGTGCCGCCACTATGAGTAACTCTATCCTTTAATTTTTTTCCCCAGATATTCTCTATAGCATTCCATAAATCGTAGCTATCGCTGACAACAGCCACAGTTTTTCCTTCCCCAGAAAATTGCTCAAGTATATTACGGTAAGCATCTTCCTCATGCTGTTGTCCCCAAGCGATAATTGTGCTGTGTTCAGCGGCGGGAATGGAAGCTCCAGGTACAGCGGCGTTGTAAAATCTTTTTGCGGCTAATATTCCAGATATCGTATCAGTCCCCTTAAAATTAACTAAGTGAGCCATACCTCCCAGCATCGCTGTTTCGAGACTGCTGGCTCCCCGAGCCCCGAAATCATGTAAACGAAATTCCAGCGTATCCAGATTTTCCGCTGTTTCAAATAAATACTGTGAGATAATTTTCTTTATTTCGCGGCTCTGGGTAGCTACGGTTGATGGATACCAGATGCTCCGTAAAAGTGCAGTTTCAATATAAGTGGTGAGCCAAAAGCAGGAGGGGCAGGTATTAACAACCTGAGCTAAAACATTGGTTACTGGAATAACTTGTCCTTCTTCTATCGCTGTAATTTCAAGGGGCATTAAACCATTGTGGTCGTTTAAAATATGATTCCATCCATCACGGTTAAATGGCAGTCCATGGGGTTTTAAAATATTTTCAGCTTCATTAATTTGATGAAAACTGATGGGGGTGCTTAGGTATTGCTTGATAAACGCCTGCAAGCCAAAGAATACCGTCGACGCAAATTCACCGCCACGACACTCTACATAACTACTAATATGTGATGTTCCTGGGGGGTACTGCAGATAATGACTAGTTTTATAGCTATCGACATTGAGAATAGGATTTCCCAAGCACTCAAAGGATGAATTAGAGCCGGGCGCGTTCATATTTTCAAAACCATAAGTTGGCGTTGATTTTATGTCACTATTTTCCTGCTGTTATAGCGTGTAATTGATTTTTGAATTGTATACCAACCACAATGTTCAGTTTTACAGCGCTAATAGCTGCTACTTAAGCAAAGCATAAAAGCAAGCGACCCACGTTTAAAAACTTGTCATCCACTCATTTTACCTCCTATTGATTGACCTACTCTATTGGTATGTGTACATTTATATGCATGTGAGGCAAAGGAACGTCATGCTCAATGAACTCCAGTAAATTTCGGCGTGTTTACCGGCGGATGACTATGCCTACCATGGTGTCGATCGATCACAGTAGCGCTGTCACACAAAGTAAAAAATGCGTAAATTGGTTGCTGTAGAGAGAGGTTCGGCAGAGCAAAAAAATCTGCCCGGTCATAACTTTCCTGTGTAGAAGCGTTCCTTCCATTAATGACTTATTGTTTGGGAAAAAGTCATCGCAGTTTACTAATTTGAATGATATTGGAATTGCTCGTAGAGAATACGGCATTGATATAATTTAGTATTGATTCCAATCCTATTGCGCTACTTATAAAAACTCTGCTGCAGACTCGTAATACTTTGCGGAAAAATTGTCTTGCCGTCATAGCAGGAAAGCATAAACAGTATCTTTGGTGAGAGATTGGACACTGTTTCGACATCATTTGAAGTTTGTAGCCAATAATAAGGTGGATTTTTCTATTTGGGAGCAGGAGATAAGTTATGAGTGAAGGGTTTATAAAGCGCATATCACGTTTAATCTCTGTGTCCGCCAATGCCGTCGTGGACTCGGTTGAAGCCGCTGCACCAGAGTCAGTGATGGAGCAGGCAATTCGGGAGGTGGATGATGCAATTGCAGATGTGCGAGATCAGCTAGGGAAGGTGGAGGCATCCAAGTATCTAAACAGTAGAGCGTTAAGCGATGAAAATGCTCGTCATAAGCGTTTAGCTGAACAAATTGATATTGCTATAAATGAAGGTCGTGATGATTTGGCTGAAGTCGCCATTGCCAAACAAATGGATATTGAGGCGCAACTTCCAATTTTAGAAAAAGCGATCAATGAAAATGAGATAGAAATAAAGGAACTAGGTTCCTATATTCTTGCCCTGCAAGGTAAGAAACGTGAAATGCGTGAGCAGTTACAAGATTTTATTGCAGTCAATAAAAAGGTAAGTAGTAGAGTTACTGCGGATGAATATGGCAGGGATAGAAAGCCAAAAGCCCAGGTAGAACAAGCTACCGATGCATTTAATCGAGCAGTAGGTAATACAGCTATATCGACATTTGACTCTGGGATAGATGCCAGCAAATTAGCAGAACTTGAGGAGTTCGCGCGAAATAATCGTGTGAAAGAACGTTTAGCCAAGATTAAATCGGGGGGCTGATGATATTTTTATTGCAAGACCAAAACCTGATCTTTACCGGTGCGCTGATTTTAATGTTTATGATAGCGCTTCTTGAAGGCATCATGACATTGATTGGTGTTGGTATTTCAGATTTACTGGATAATTTATTACCAGATTTTGATGTTGACGTGCCAGATACAGGGTTGTCTGGGGGGATGACTAAGCTGCTTGGGTGGTTGCGTTTCGGTGAAGTTCCTGCACTTATACTGTTAGTAACTTTTCTGGTTAGCTTTGGAGTGACCGGCCTAGTAGCCCAAATGCTCATAGAGTCTCTTGTTGGATATTTATTGCCAGGCGGTTTACTTGCTGTGGCAGTCTTTTTTCTTGCGCTACCTCAGGTACGTTTTGTTGGCAACATTATGCGGCGCTTTGCTGTGGGTGATGAATCCGAGGCAGTTGAGAGAAATTCCTTTATTGGCCGTGTAGCTATTATTACGATCGGTAAAGCAGAAATCGGTTCACCAGCAGAAGCACGTTTTAGTGATGAATACGGAACTACACATTATGTGATGGTGGAACCGGATGAAAGTGAAACATTTAATCAGGGGGATAAGGTGTTACTGGTTGAAGAGCTGGGAGCACATTTTCGAGTAACACGCCCCAGCAGTATACATCTTATGGAGAATAACTAAATGGAGAATCTAGAAGTGATAGGAAACCTACCGGTTATGGTATTTATTGCCGGGGCTGTATTAGTGGCCTTAATTGTTATTGGAACTATTTTTGCGCGCCTGTATACAAGAGCCTCAAAAGAGCGCTCATTTGTGCGTACTGGTATGGGGGGTCAAAAAGTCATAATGAATGGAGGTGCATTGGTACTACCGGTTCTACATGAAATTATTCCTGTGAACATGAATACTTTACGCCTGGCGGTTTCCCGTAAAGAGCATCAAGCGCTGATCACCAAGGATCGTATGCGTGTTGATGTACTTGCTGAATTTTATCTGCGGGTAAAGCCGGATGTAGATGCGATAGCCAATGCTGCACAGACTTTGGGGCTGCGTACTTTAGACCCCGAAGCATTAAAAGAAATGATCGAGGGTAAATTTGTTGATGCGTTACGCTCTGTAGCAGCTGAAATGGAAATGGCTGAATTACATGAGCAGCGCAGTCAGTTTGTACAAAAAGTTCAGCAGGTAGTTTCCGAAGATCTATTAAAAAATGGATTGGAACTCGAGGCTGTATCTTTGACCGGTTTGGATCAAACCCATAAAGAATTCTTCAATCAGGATAATGTGTTTGATGCTGAGGGCCTCGCCAGCATGACCCGCTCTATTGAGACGCGTCGTAAAGAGGTCAATGATGTCGAGCAAGAAACTATGGTACAGATCGAGAAGAAAAACCTCGAAGCTGAACGCCAAAAGTTAGAAATTGATAAAGAAAAACGTTACGCACATCTGGAGCAGCAGCGCGAGCTGGAAAATCGTGAAGCTGCTCAGAAGGCGGATATTGCCCGTGAACAAGCAGAGCAGGAACGCGCAGCACGCAAGGCTGAAATTGAAGCCCAGCGTGAAGTGAGTCAATCCCAAATTGCTGCGGAACAGGCAACTAAGTTGCTGGAAATCGAGAAAGAGCGTCGCTTGAAAGAACAAGAGATTGAAGGTGAGCGTATTCTCGATGAACAGCGTATTTCCAAAGAGAAGTCGGTAGAAATTGCTGAACAGGAACGTGCCATTGCCGTTGCGGAGAAATCAAAAGAGCAATCCCTTGCTGACCAACAGGCAAACGTGGCCCGGGCTGAAGCCGTAAAAGCCGAAGAACAAGTCCGCACTGCCAAGGATGTTGAAGTTGCAGAGCGTGATAAGCGCATTGAAATTATTGAAGCTCAAAAAGTAGCGGAACGTCAGGCCACGGGTATTAAAGTAATGGCCGATGCGGAGAAAGCGGCTGCTGAAGATAAGGCCGAAGCGTTGCGCTTGCAGGCTGCAGCTGAAGCTGAGGCTATTCGTATTAAAGTTGAAGCTGATCGTGAAAAATATGCAGTGGACGCTGAGGGTCAGCGCCTGATGAATGAAGCCTATAACAGCCTGAATGAAGCCCAAATTGCCCTTAAGAAGGTGCTCAGCTTGCACGAAAATCTGCCCAATATTATCCGAGAAAGCGTTAAGCCGATGGAGAGTATTGAAGGCATGAAAATTATTTCTGTTGAAGGCTTAAATAGTGTTGATGGTAGAGCAAGCAGCGGCATTTTAGATGGCGAGGCTGAATCCAAAGGACAAAGCTTGCCTGAGGCTCTGGTGGGTAGTGCTCTAAAACATCGGGCTATGGCGCCACTAGTCGATTCGTTGTTAAAAGAAGCTGGTGTAGCTGATTTCAGTGCTTCAAGAGAGATAGAATCTTAATAATTTGGTCAATATTTAATTAAATAATAAAGAGAGAGCACTCTCTCTTTATTATTCTAGATATTAGCTGAATTGTGATTAACCTTTGAGTAACATTTTTGTGATATAGTTATCATCACTGTCCTTTATTCTATCTATTAATAAAAACTCTTTTTATAATTGTACCTTACATAGATTTTAATTGCGGAAGCTATAGGTACATTTATGAAAAGGAAGTTATATATTATTCTTTCTGTTCTTTATATTTTTTCATTTTCTGTAAATATTTTAGCCAATGATTTTTCTGATAATAGAACTAAAGTACTTGATGTATCCCTAGCAAGGGTAGATTATTTTGAAGCAGAAGTTATTCTGGATATATGGGTAAGTGAAAATATAGGGCATGCAAATTTAGGCTACGACATCTCTGAAATAACTGGGGGATATGCGCCGCTGAGAGTTAATCCAGGATTTAATACATTAAAGTTGTATATACAGAGAAATAGAAATAAGTTTTCTGCTGTAAAAACTTCTCAAATCGAAGTACATATATATAGTCGCGAGGACACTTTTTTAAAGGAAATTGTTCCTCTACAGATTACCTGGCCAGGTCCGGAATATGCTGACAAAATCCTAAAATCTAGAACTATTAATAAGTTAGAATATGCAGGCGTGGATAAATTAAATGTAAATAGAAATCTCTCATATTCTGAAAACTTAATAGAAAATTTTCTGCTTAACGGTTTCCCAATTGAAAAGCTTGATACATTTAGGCCTGCATATGATTTCTCTAAAAATAATTTAACATTAAGTCGATTTTTAGATGTCAATACGATTAAAAACATAAGTAGAGTTTTTGCGATATCTACAAACGGTACACCTTTAATTAAAGTGAAAAATAATGAGGTGAAAGCTGGGGAAGTTTATATAGGATCTGGCGAGCATATATCAGACGATAACTTAATTAAAACTGAAGAATTAACCTCTCTAAAGCAAAAGAATTTAAGTGTCGATAGTCTTTCTCGAATCCTTAATTTTGACGTTCCAAACGGTAGTGAAGTCGAAGATAGAATGTACAAGGAAGCCTATAGTTTAATTAATACAGGTTATAGGGATAACATATATAGAGCTAAAGCAATTTTGGATGAATTATTAAGTTTGAATTCAGAGTACTATAGGGCGTACTTAGAGTTGGCTAGATTTCATATGAAAACGAACTGGCCAGCTGGTGTAAAAAAAGCTGAAAAATTAATTCTTATTGCCAATGATCTTGAACCTGAATTTGCTGATACTCATGTCCTATTGGGATATGTATATACACATCAGGGAAAATATTTGGCTGCAAATGATGAATATATCCTTGCTGAAAAACTTGGAACTGACAATTTATGGTTGTATGCAAATTGGGGTTTGAACTATGAAATGCAAGGCGAAAAAGCTAAATCTATTAATCAATATTTGATGGCAATTGATAAGTCTTCAGATGTATCTCGTAATCAGAGGCCAATTTATTGGATTCTAAGAAATAGCAAGTTATTTGAATTCTTAATTTCTGAAGGTGAATTAAAAAAAGCTGATGATTTGTACTCATTTTCTGCTGACAAAATTCACTCTGAAAAATGTTTTTTACAGCAGCAGGCAAAGCTAAGACTTCATTATATGCAATGGTATGATGGGGCAATAGATAGTTCCATTAAAGCTAAAAAATCCGGCTGTAAAGTGAATAGTCCAGTTCTCGCTGTTTCGTATTATATGAAGTGGGTACATCAGCTAGACAATAATTTTAACCGAAAACAAGCAGAATCAAATTTAAGACGGGCGGAGGCTGCTGGTGATTCAGACGGCCACCTATTTTTTGAACTTGCTGATAGTGATCAAGTATCAAAAATAATTCCTAAGATAATTGATTTAGGGAAAGATATAGATCATGAACTTGATGGTGGTAAAACAGCTTTATTGTTGGCGATAGAGAGCGGTGATATAGATAGGGTAAGTCGCCTTTTAACTAATGGTGCCAATGTAAACAAGAGCACTATAAATAATTATTATCGCCCGTTAACATACGCGGTTTACTTAAAAGATTTTGAAATGGTTAGCCTTTTGTTAAGTTTTGGAGCAAATGCAAATTTCTATGTAGAAGAAGGCATTTCCCTATATGACTTCTCTAAGGAAGTAGGGGGGGAGAAAATTTCTAATATGTTAAGTGCTGATTTGAAAACCTAAAATAACTTCTATTGAACTTGAAAGGGCCGTCCTGGCGGCCTTTCTTATAAAGCACATAGAAACTGAGTGTTAAATTGGAAGTTAAATTAAGTGTGTTTAATCTTAGTTAATTAAATTGTCTGTAAGATGGTTTAGTTTGTGTCATATTTATTCGTAATTAGGGAATTATATTTTAGAGTTTAATATGCATAATTGTACCAGCTGTAAAGATGGCGTTCTTAAACCAGGATCTATCGAAAAGTTATTTCGTGGATATACTTGTTCTTCCTGTGAAGGTAACTGGATTCTAATTGAAGATTACTTAAGCTGGAAAAGACAAAATCCTAAATACAAATTTTCAGAAGACATTAGTAATCTTAATGATGTAGTTGCCGAAGATACTAAGCGAGCTATCTTGTGCCCTGTGTCTGGCTCCATAATGCAAAAGATAAAAATTATTGCTAGTAGTGAACATCGTATTGATTACAGCACTGTTGTCGGTGGAGTTTGGTTAGATAAAGGCGAGTGGGATTTACTAAAAGCTGAAGGGCTCGCTGGCTCACTTAACTTTTTAGTTACTCATGAATGGCAGAAAAAGATCAGGGAGAACAAAGCCCAAGAGACTTTTTCTGAAATGTATCGGAGTAAATTTGGCGATGACTTATATGATGAAGTTAAAAAAGTTCGCAAGTGGCTGAATTCAACCGAACAGAAAGTAGATGTTTTGGCCTATTTAAATGCGGAAGATCCTTACTCTGCTGAACGTTAACGCCTAATCAATATGTCCTGTTTCAGTGGGGCTGACTAACGTGGCTTCCCTGAAATATTAGCTCCATTATACTCTCATGTACAAATAGATTTATTTTCAAGTGATCATATTCGTAAAAATTACAGATTTAATTTGATTACATTGCTTTTTTGAATTAATGGAATTTAATTGTCTTGATTTGATAACTGGTTAGCTTATTTTTCTGGCGTATTTTTGGAGTCGTATAGGAAGCCCAGCTATTCAATGATAACCTCAATTTCGTTGTTTACTTAAAAAAATAATAGAGACATTTAAACTTAAGGTTAGGTATATGGATATCAAAAAATTATTACTGGCAAGTTTACTATTAGTGGGTGCATCTATTTCGTTGCCTGCGCTATCTGCTAATCTTGTGTGTCAGCTCAATGTAAAGTCTGGAGGTCAAGTTTTTGGCAATGGCACCTCTAGCTGCACGGGGATAGATTTTAGTTTTGGAAATTCCACCTCTGGAAAATGGACTATTACGAATATAACCAAGTCTATTGATCGAATAAATTGGATAAAAGGTTGTAGTTCAGGCCTCTCATGCAATGTGACAGTAAGAGCCTATTCAACAAATCAAGGCCAAGCATATATTCACTATGTTGATGGCAGTATTGAGTATGTGAGTGCTGATATGTGGTATGAAACAGGTCATTAACCTGTGGTATTTGGCGCCGAATTTAATTCGGCGTCAAATATAATATATGTATTGCGGTATGCCTGCTGGACTTAAAGTATAAATGCGCCATATCGAAGTTTAATAATTATCCTCAGTGTCTTCACCTTAATGCTGTTTGTTCCGCATCCTAATGACTCTTAAATTAGGTTGGCGGATACACTCATCACTGACATATTCTTCTGCTAGTTAATTAAATTATGCATGGCAAAATGCACCATCTTTGGCTTTTATTAAAGCCATGGAATACAAGGACTATTACAAAATACTCGGCCTGGATCGGAGTGCGGATCAGGCACAGATTAAGCGTGCCTATCGAAAATTAGCACGTAAATATCATCCGGATGTCAGCAAAGAGGAGGGCGCCGAAGAACACTTTAAGGAAGTAAATGAGGCCTATGAAGTATTGAAGGACCCAGAGAAGCGAGCTGCTTACGATCAGCTCGGCAGTGGTTTTCAGTCTGGCCAGGATTTCCGACCACCCCCCAATTGGGACCAGGGTTTTGAGTTTCACGGTGGTGGATATACCGAAGCTGATCCTGAAGCTTTTAGTGACTTCTTTGAAAGCTTGTTTGGCCGCGGCGGGTTTCGTCAGGCTTATGGGCAAGGGCAGCGCCGCTCTTACAGTGCCCAGGGTGAAAATACCTATGCCCGCATCACAGTAGATCTCGAAGATAGTTATCGTGGCGGTACACGCCAAGTAACCTTAAAGCACTCGGTATTGGGTGCAGATGGGCGACCGCAACTGCGTGAGCGCACTCTTAATATAAAAATTCCCAAGGGGATCACTGAAGGGCAACAGATTCGCTTGGCTGGACAGGGTGAGCCTGGCATTGGAGAAGGTAAGCCTGGTGATCTCTACCTGGAAATTGCTTTCAACTCTCATCCCCTTTTCCATACAGAAGGTAAAACGGTTTACCTGGATTTGCCTTTGGCTCCCTGGGAGATAACGCTTGGAGCCAAGGTTCAGGTACCCACTCCCGATGGTCCCATTAAAGTGACCATTCCAGCAAACAGCACCAATGGTAAAAAACTGCGCCTCAAGGGCCGCGGTATCCCGGCAAAGCAGCCGGGGGATATGTATATAGTGATGCAAACTGTTACGCCGCCAGCCACTACTGATAATGAACGCGAGGCATACCGTCAGTTTGGCGACGCATTCAACTTCAATCCCCGCCAGTCCATGGGAGGATAATTGTGATGCCTAAAAAGGTTGAGCAGCTTAGCGGTGTTCTCCTGGATGAAGAGAGTGAGTTAACTTTGAGTGAACTGTGTCGGGCTTGTGGTGTACCGGCGGAGCGCATTATTGCCTTGGTTGAGGAGGGAATTATTGAGCCGCGTAGCAGGGAAGTGCAGTGGCGCTTTAGCGGAATTTGTGTGCGCCGTGTGCGCCGGGTTTACAGCCTGGAGCGAGATCTGGGGGTAAATCTTGCCGGCGCTGCATTAGCGATAGAGCTGCTGGAAGAAATAGAGCGTCTTCAGGCGCATCTGGCACGGCTGGAGAAAGGTCGAAAACGCTAAGGTTATCTATTGTCTTGATTTTAGATATGGGCCAATCAGCTCGATCTTCTCAATCCAAATAGCTCCGCTATATCCTTCGGGTAGAAAACTGAGCTCTTCCAGTGTGTAAATACCGGGCAAGCCCCGCTTGCCATTTTTATGGTCCACTGCCATCACCAAGCTATTGGCTTTGGCCACTCGTTCAGAGTAGCGATTGGGCCAGCCCCACAAAGCCCATCGCCAGGTATTGGGTGCAACAACAATACTGTTCCGGCAAGACTCGGGAAAGTAGCCACTCCAACCGAACAGTGCATATTGCAAAGCACATTGTTTGGCGCTTGTCTTGCTGAAGGCCAATGCATTTGGCCGCAGCTGCCGTATCCTTTTAATTGGGCGATCGCCGCCGTAGATCATAAGCCGGGAATTAATAGGCAATTGGTGTAGCCGAAGATAGTTATCCAATCGGTCTGCTTCTGTCGGATCATTACTCTTAATATTGATCAGAAACTGCTTGCTGGGAAAGTGCAGTAAGACTTCTTTTAAAGTGGGAAGTAAGCCCACCCCTTGGCCACGAAAGGGAAATGTCTTGCCGCCATCAAAGGTATAGCCGTAACCAATATCCAGCTTCTTTAAGTCCTTTATGGACTGTTCCCGGGTCACACCTGTTCCATCCGTGCGGCAGTCTATGGTCCAGTCGTGAAATACTGCGAAGTCGCCATCAATGGTGGGATGGACGTCGATTTCGACAATGTCCGCGCCATGGGAAAAGGCAGCTTCCATAGAGGGAATCGTGTTTTCCAGGTAGTGGTGTTGCGGGGTATGGATACGGACGGCGGTGCACTCGTCACGGGCTAAATTATCCCGGTTGTAAGTTTGGTAGACACCGCGATGGGCAATCAGGATCGGTTTTCCTTGCTGGGCTGTCGCCAGCCAAGAGGCATTGGGAAGGTAAATTGCACCGAGTCCAAATAGGGCCGTTAGCGCGACGGTTTTGCCAATGGTGCTTCTCTTCATCAAGCTGCTCAGCACTTTTCCTTGGAAAGTACTTGCAGATATTAGTCAGTTTTTGGGAAGAGAAATGGGCGCAGAGGTGGTGAATTACGGTTAATTCAGGCGGTAACTATGGGGTGGTGCGGCACCACCCCAAATATTATCAGAGTGCAGCTTTGGTAATGGTTCCCACTAGGTAGCCGGTATATACGAGGTATGCCATAAGCAGCGCGGAGCCTTCCCAGCGATTGATCCGGCCCTGGCCTTTGAAGCCGTAGGCAAAAATAAACAGGGCGATTGTGAGGCCCAGAACCATCGGCCAGTCCCGGGATAGCACCTCGTGGGGTACGTTGTTCATGGGAGCAATGGTGCCAGCAATGCCAACCACCGCCAGAAGATTGAACATATTGGAGCCGACAACGTTACCGATGGCGATATCGTGCTCACCTTTTCGTGCGGCCACTAAGGTTGCGGCCAGTTCCGGCAGTGAGGTTCCCAGGGCAACAATAGTCAGGCCTATTACCAGGTCACTAACCCCCAAAGATTCAGCAATGGTGACTGCTCCCCATACGAGAATTCGGGAGCTGACAATCAATAGCACCAGTCCCGCTACCAACCAAAATATGGCAGTTCCGAGTGGCATAGGGTTGTCTTCCAGCTCAGTTTCTACTTCTCCCTCAAGCTGGTCACCTTTATTGCGCATGGCAGAAAAGATACTCCAGCCGATCAAGGCGAAGAAACCGAATAACAGAACAATGCCCTCCCAGCGCTCCAAGCGGTCATTCCACAGGAAGGCACCACTGAGCAGGGTGATTGCCAGCAGCAGTGGCAGCTCTTTACGCACAATCTTTGAGTGGACCGAGAGGGGGATCAGTAGGGCACTGAAGCCGAGAATCAGACCGGTATTGGCAATATTGGAGCCATAGGCATTACCCAGGGCCAGGCCTGGGTTGCCGTTTAATGCGGCAATGGCTGAGACCACCATCTCAGGGGCAGAAGTGCCAAAGCCGACGATCACCATACCAATTAATAATGTGGGCATGCCGCAATGTTTGGCCGTGGCGGCAGCTCCATCCACAAAGCGGTCGGCACTCCAGACTAGCACAATAAAGCCGGCAATGATGGCAGCAGCGGCGAGAAGCATAGGGGGTCCTCAATAAATACATTCCTGTCGGGGCTTTTTACCCGACAAACGGGGGCCGATTGTACCGGCTCTGGCAAATACAAAAAGGTATTCAGCTATCTGGATGGGCTGTCAGGGGCAAATTAACGTAAATGTCCCGTCAGTCAGATGGTTTCGCTGCCAGTGTGGGCTACAGTCAATGCATGGCCCGGTAAATCTGCAGGGTGACAATGGGATGGCGCGCCTAATCGCAAAATCCCTGAGCTGGTGGAGATGTCGGGTAAATCTACGCGGGTCGCACAAAGCAATGCGCGGCAGATTCCGCGATATCCATGTCACCGGCCGCTAAGCCGGGTATTTAGGAGGCCTTAATGAGACTCAAAGCTTCAATTGGGATACTGGCCGCAGCGATGGTATTGACCCTATCTGCCTGCGAACAGCGCAAGAAAGATGAAGGTATGGAAGGCGGTAAGGGAATGGGTACCGCTGAAACTGGTTGCTGCCAGCATGCCGAAAATGCCTGTGCCGGAGATGTGAGCAAATCCCAGTGCGACCAGATGACCGGCAAGTTTCACAAGGATCATATGTGTCGTACCGATACCGGAAAATGCACGCGTAAATAAGGTCGGCTGTGCACGGGTGTGGCGCAGCCAATGTGTCGCACCCGGCTCCCGATTACTCTTCCGATCCTGTCCAAGGACCCGTTGCCAGCTGGTTATTCTCCCAGGCGCTAGCTTTGGAGGCTGGTGACTAAAAATACTCTTTTAGTACTCATTTGTTAGCTGATCCAGAGTTTCTTGACATTAGTTACATCTGCAACTAACTTCGTTTGCGCTTTAAATCCACAATCCGCAGCCCGGCTTTGAAGTGCTGCGATGATAAGAAATGGAGGACCGCATGGCCGACTTATTTGAAAACCCGATGGGACTTAACGGCTTCGAATTCGTAGAGTTTACAGCGCCGGAAAAAGGCATCCTTGAAACCGTTTTTACCGCCATGGGCTTTGAGAAAATCGCCCGTCATCGCTCCAAGGCAGTGGAGTTGTGGCGCCAGGGTGATATCAACTTCATCACTAACTACGAGCCCAACAGCCACGCCTATTACTACGCCCAAGAGCACGGTCCCTCCGCTTGTGGCCTTGCCTTCCGCGTAAAAGATGCCAAGTTCGCCTACGAAGAGGCCCTGCGTAAAGGTGCACAGCCTGTTCATGTGAATACTGGCCCGATGGAACTGCACCTGCCGGCAATCAAAGGTATTGGCGGTGCGACCCTGTACATGATTGACCGCTACGAAGATGGTGAGTCCATCTACGATATCGACTTTATCTGGGAAGAGGGCGTAGAGCGCCGCCCCGAAGGTTGTGGTTTCCACACCCTGGATCACCTTACCCACAACGTGTATCGCGGCCGTATGGATTACTGGGCCAAGTATTACGAAGACCTGTTCAACTTCCGCGAGATTCGTTACTTCGATATCAAAGGCGAATACACCGGCCTGCTGTCCAAGGCGATGACTGCACCGGATGGCAAGATCCGTATTCCGCTGAACGAAGAAGCAGCTGGTGGCGGCGGCCAGATCGAAGAGTTCCTGATGAAGTACAACGGCGAAGGTATCCAGCATATCGCCTTTGCTTGTGATGACTTAATTGCCTGTTGGGATCGCCTGAAAGAGCGCGGCATGGAGTTTATGACCCCGCCGCCGGACACCTACTACGAAATGCTGGAAGAGCGCCTGCCTGGGCACGGTGAACCTACTGAAGAATTCCAGAGCCGTGGCATCCTGCTGGATGGCACCACTGAGGGCGGCCAACCACGCCTGCTGCTACAGATTTTCTCCGCTAATATGCTCGGCCCGGTATTCTTTGAGTTTATCCAGCGCAAGGAAGATGAAGGGTTTGGTGAGGGTAACTTTAAGGCCCTGTTCGAATCCATTGAGCGCGACCAGCTCAAGCGTGGCGTCATTAAAGAAAAGGAATAATAACGGAGGCTTCAATGGGCATTAAGCGCATTCACCACGTGGCGTATCGCTGTAGGGACGCCAAGGAGACAGTGGAATTCTACCGCGATCTTCTCGGCATGGACTTCCAGCTGGCCATTGCCGAAAACGAGGTACCCTCAACCGGTGAGCCGGACCCTTACATGCACGTCTTTATGGATGCGGGTATGGGGAATGTGCTTGCCTTCTTCGAAATCCCCAACTCCCCGGAGATGGGGCGCGATGAGAACACACCCAAATGGGTGCAGCATATCGCTTTCGAAGTAGAGTCCATGGAAGAAATGCTTGAGACCAAAGCGCGACTGGAAGCGGCCGGAGTCGACGTACTCGGCCCTACCAATCACACTATCTTCCAGTCGATCTACTTCTTCGACCCCAACGGCCATCGTATCGAGCTGGCCGCCAATACCGCCAAGCCCGGAATGCATAAAGAGCTGAAGCGGGTTGCTGAGGATATGTTGGAAGAGTGGTCACGTACTAAAAAAGCCCCAAGGCACGCCGCCTGGATGCATGGGGAAGAAGAATTTGTGGAAAAAACTGAAGGGGAGGCACAGTGAAGTTAGCCAGCCTTAAATCCGGCCGCGATGGCCAATTGGTTGTTGTTAGCGACGATCTTACCCGTATGGTGCCAGCTGGGGATATTGCCCCCACCATGCAGAGTGCGTTGGACAATTGGGTATCTGTCAGCAGCGAGTTGGAGAAGTTACACGAGCGCCTGCAAAATGGTGAGATTCAAGGGGAAGCCTTTGACCAAACTCTGTGTGCTTCGCCTTTACCGCGCGCATATCACTGGGCCGACGGTAGTGCTTACGTGAATCATGTTGAGCTGGTGCGCAAAGCCCGCGGTGCTGAGGTGCCGGAGAGCTTCTACAGCGATCCGCTCATGTATCAAGGTGGTTCCGATACCTTCCTGGATCCACGCGAGCCGGTAAAGATGCCGCAAAGCAATGGCTTTGGCATCGACTTCGAGGCAGAAATTGCCGTGATCACCGACGATGTTCCTATGGGGGTGTCCGCTGAGGATGCACTGTCCCATATCAAGTTGGTAATGTTGGTCAACGATGTATCCCTGCGCGGATTGATACCTGCGGAACTGGCCAAAGGATTTGGTTTCTACCAGTCCAAACCCTCTAGTGCTTTCTCCCCTGTTTGCGTAACCCCTGAACAGCTGGGTGAAAACTGGAGCGAGGGTAAATTGCATCTGCCACTGGTTTCCCATCTGAATGGTGAGAAGTTTGGCGAGCCCAATGCCGGTGTGGATATGACCTTCCACTTCGGGCAACTGGTCGCCCACGCGGCCAGAACTCGTCCACTTTGCGCAGGCACCATTATTGGCTCTGGAACGGTGTCCAATAAGTTGGATGGCGGTCCCGGTAAGCCTGTAGCAGAAGGTGGTGTTGGTTACAGTTGTATTGCCGAGATTCGCATGATTGAGACCATCCAGAATGGCTCTGCAAGCACGCCATTTATGGACTTTGGAAATACCATTTCCATCGAAATGCTCGATGATCAAGGGCAATCTATCTTTGGACGTATTGAGCAGACTGTAGAGCAGGTTTAACACCGCTTAGCCAAACCTCGACCGGATTTCATCCCCTGGAGTTAACGACCTAGGGACAGAATTTGGTCGAGGCATCTTACCTACCACTTTGCTGTTGAATCATTCCTGCCTAAATTTTTCACAACTAACTTATAGTGCTGTATTGAGTGGCTAAAAGTGTGCTGGCAACGAGACCGGCACAGACGTTGTTGCTTAGTTTTTTATGCAATTTATTGCATAGCTTTTTACTTGCACACCTACTCTAGCAGTTTGCTGTTACAAGCCACTTTTTTAAACTGGTGAGTTTTGTAAAAGTGTACTTTCTATAAATTGCTATGCGTCCTATTTGAGATTAAGAATGATAGATATTTATAAGTAAAAATATCTTCTTATCTTTATTTTGTCTTCGCAGTTGGAAACGGATAAATATTGTCTGTTGCCAGATTATTTTTGGCTAATAGATTTCAACAAAGTAGGATTCAGGCAAGATTAACGCTAGATAAAAAAATAGTGCCAGAGTCGATTTAAAAAGCGCTTTTATACTCTGTTGGCCCTGGAACTTTTCTGGTTCAATGCCCGCCCAATTCACAGGCGCTACAAATTTTCAGTTTTTAAAAAAGGATTTGTGCAGCGTTTTTATCTCATAAAATGAGGGATCGAATATGCCTATTTGGGTCGATAAAACCGTTCTCGCTGTAACTGGAACACGCGTAAACCCCGTACAACAATCTGTAGCCAATCATCGGGGTCAACTGACATACAACTTCAGCCAGTGTAAAGATCCGGTAAAAGCACAAATCACTATTCATGAAGATACTTCCGGTGGTGTTTGTGAAGCGCTTTCCGCTTTTTGGATCAAGCATCACTCTGATGGCGGGAGCTTGTGGGATTGGTTAATGCCTGCGGGTGTACTGGATGAGCAACACTTATTTCACGTAATGACCCTGCAACAGGCGGGCACACAGAATAACCAGGACAGAACTACAGAAGCCTGGCTGAGCACACAAAATATCTTCCCTACCAGTCAAAATGTATTTGGTGGAGCTTTCCCGAATGGCCGGGGAGGAAATACTATCCGGGGTATTCACAATCCCCGTAGAGCGCAAGGCCAGAGTGGCGTTTTCTCTCCCAATGCTTTGGCCAGGGAGATTATTTTGGATCAGACGGGTGGTGCTGGATGCTATAAGAAGATAGGCCTTGATGGCACTTTTGCAGGTCATGCAATGGCTGCCTGGGTTGCGCAGGACATTACTTTTTTTGACCCCAACTTTGGTGAATTCTGGTTTGAATCCAGAAATTCATTCTTTAATTGGTTTACCCAATCATTTTGGCATAACTCTATGTATTCAGTAGGGCTAAGCGGTGGCTATGAAGTTCGCTCTTACGCTCGCCGCACATAAATTGGCAGTAGCTGTTTTTAGTGGTTAGCAATCCACTACCAATTTTTTCCTCTTAGCCCTTCCCCCATGGGCGCTCGGCAGCCGGGTTCACCCGGCTGCCTTTTTTAGTTGTTACCACTTCTACCTATTTCACTTCTTTTCATTGACTCATTTTCAAGTCGTAATTATCTGGAGGTAACAAGTTCTATCTCTAAAAAGATAAAACCAATTGTCGCCAACTACAAAAAATATTTCCATTTAGATAGTTTCCTTGTCATAGGTCAATTTTTTTGTACCAAAAATAGTACCAGAGTCGAATTAAAGGACCCGTGTAATCTGACTGGCAAGCGTAGTTGGGTCTGTTCTAACATGCAATTAATCGTAAATAGCTACGACATTCTTATCCATAAAAAATAGTGCCAGAGTCAAATAAATACCAGCGCTTCAATCTATTTCGAACTGCTATCTATGGCCTGAGAAAAGAGTGCCAGAGTCGATTTTAAAAAAAAATGGACACCTATCTGCCCTGTAAATTTTCTGTTTCAATCTAATGCATATACCGGAAAGCACTTCTCAGAAGCAGTTAACTATTCGCTGAATAAGTGTTTCTACATTGTGAATACAGGGGAGATGGACATGCCGATTTGGTTTGATAAAACAGTACTTGCACTTACCGGGACAAGGGTAGGTCCTGTTCAGAGATCTGTGGCCCAGCACGGTGGCACACTTCAATATAATTTCAGTCAGTGTTTGGATCCGGTGAAGGCACAGATCACCATACACCAGGATACTGCTGGCGGAGTCTGTGAATCCCTGAGTGCCCACTGGATCAAATTTCACGCAGAGGATGGAAGCCTTTGGAATTGGCTCTTCCCCAATAATACATTGAGTGAGCAACATCTTTTTCATGTGATGACCTTGCACCAGATTGGTGGAAATGCACCAAACCAGGATCAGGTCTCAGAGACATGGCTGCAATCTCACAATATTCTGCCTCTTCAGAATAATGGCGGTGTGGGTATTGCTGGGCCAAATGGTCAGCGCCAAATTCACGTGGTCACAGGCCCTCGGTTAGATCGTGGGCAAACTACTATGCGCAACTCTGCAGCGCTTGCTGACGAAATTATTAGGGAGCCGACGAGAAGCGCCGGCTCTTACAAGAAAATCGGTATTTCAGGTAAGGTGGGTGCCCACGCCATGGCAGCTTGGGTTGCGGAAGATGTGTTGTTTTTCGACCCAAATTTTGGAGAATTCTGGTTCCCAACCAAGAACGCATTCCGCAACTGGTTTGTAAACTCTTTCTGGAATACATCTATGTATGCCATTGGTCTGAGTGGGAGCTATGACGTGCGCTGTTATGCGCATGCAACTTAACGGCTAATAGATAGCTTGATTGTATGGCGGAGAGATTTTTATTCCTCCGCCGTTTCTATGGCAGTATTTTTATCCTATAGCCCCCGCCGAGCTTCCTTCGTGTATAGTGCTGGTACAAACTTGTCACTTCTACAATCTTTATAAAGTACTAAATGAACAACTTCTATTGTTCTTCTATGACACTAACAGTGCTACGGAGCCCAGGGTGAAATCCAAGAGATCTTTTATCTGTTACTTAAGGTCCCTCGTAGGATCAATTATTGCCACGAGCCTGATGACTTCCCCGGCCTGGGCCGTGAATGCCACCGAAGAGCTACAAAGTGTGATTGCCGATCATTGGCAGTACACGTTGAGAGAGGATCCGATAACCGCCGGCCGGGTTGGCGTTTCCGATTATAACCACGAGCTCCCCGGGGTAACTGCCAAAGATCGTCAGCGCCGTATTAAAGCAGAGCAGGCCTTTATTAAGCGCCTCGAAGCTATCGACAACAGTAAATTGAGCGCTTCTGATCGAGTAAATAGTGAACTACTTTCCTGGGTCTTAAGCAGTGCGATTGAGTCAAAAGAACTGTACCTCGAGCGAATCCCTCTAAATACATTTTCGAGTTTTTACACCACTGCATTGGAAGCAAACAATGGAGTGGCGATGAGGGATATTGCTGATTACGAAGACTATATCGCTCGTATAGGTCAGTTTGGTCGATACTTCGACGAGAATATTGCGAATATGCGCGAGGGGATTCGTACAGGCTTTGTACTACCCAAAATTGTTGTCGAGGGCATAGCGCCGACCGTGCGGGCTCAGGTATACAAAGACCCGACTAAAAGTAGTCTTTACAAGCCATTTACTGAGATCCCCCAGTTCATAGGTACCGTTGATCAGAAGCGTCTGCAGGAGCAGGGACGTGTTGCCATTGAGCGGGTGGCTATGCCTGCTTTTGAGCGGTTAGCGAGCTTCTTGGAGGGAGAATATCTAAAGGCGGCCACAAAGACTTTGGGTGCTGAACAGATGCCTGGTGGTAGCGATTACTATCGCCACAACATCCGCTACTACGTGACCCTGGATCTGGGCCCTGCGGAGATTCATCGCACGGGCCTTGCCGAAGTGAAGAGAATCCGTGCGGAAATGAAAGCTCTGATCAAGGAGTCAGGCTTTAAGGGCAGCTTTACAGAATTCACCCAATTCCTGCGCACAGACCCACAGTTTTATGCTAAAACGCCGGAACAGTTGCTCAAGGAAACGGCCTATATATCCAAGCGTATTGACTATGTATTGCCAGAGTTCTTTAACTTATTGCCGCGTACTCCCTATGGCGTGGTACCAGTTCCCAGTGAAATAGCACCTAACTACACTACGGCCTCGTATAATCCAGCCGCCATTGGTGGTACTCGCGGTGGTGCCTACTGGTTGAATACTCACGGGCTGGACCAGCGTCCCTTGTATGAGCTACCTGCTCTTACCTTGCATGAGGCTGTGCCGGGCCATCATTTACAGAATGCTCTCTCGCAAGAGCTTGAGAATGTACCGAACTTTCGTCGCAACCTTTACCTGAGCGCTTATGGAGAAGGTTGGGCCCTTTATTCAGAGCGACTAGGTAAAGAGATGGGACTGTACACCACTCCCTACGAGCACTTTGGCCGGCTCAGCTATGAAATGTGGCGTGCCGCGCGGCTTGTCATTGATACTGGCATTCATTCTCAGGGGTGGTCACGACAGCAGGCATTAAACTTCCTTTCCAATAATACATCCCTCTCTCCGGCTAATGTACGTGCAGAAGTAGATCGCTATATATCCTGGCCGGGGCAGGCGCTATCTTACAAGATGGGGGAAATTAAAATTCGACAACTGCGAGCCCTTGCGGAAAAAGAGCTTGGCGATAAGTTTGATTTGCGATCATTTCACGATGCACTGCTAAGTAATGGTGCTTTGCCTCTTTCGATGCTGGAAGAGCAGATGCAGCGCTTTATTGAAGAACAGAAGTCTGCCTAAGCCTACCCTGAATCCCATCACAATCTGTGGGTGGGATTCAATCTTTTCAAGATATCCTCTGTCGTAAGCAAAACTTTCTTTTAGATAGCTGAAAAACACAAGCCCCTTTAGTGGCATAAAATGCAATATTTTTGTCTCATATTTGGAGTGGAGGTTGTGTAGACAATAAAGGCCTAATAATCACACAATAAGCATTCTTTTTAGATTAAATACCTAGTTATTCTTTTCTTTTACATTTTTACGAGGGGTAAAATGAATATCTTTAAGTGCGTGATTTTTTTAGGCTTGTTACTGATAAGCCTTGCGGCTTTTTCCTCAGCGAAAGTAACTGATAATATAACAATTGATTTTGAGAGTGCTGATAGATTAGTTGATATTTTATCTGGAGACAAAGTATCTGATGACCAATTAGATCAGCTAATGAGTTTGCAGGGTATACAAGCAACGATCCATCAAACCTCAAGATTTGACAATAAAGCGAATGCAGAGTCATTTCGGTCTAGTTTGATCGATGTTGTTGAAGGTAATCCAGTTAAAAATGATCCCTTTAGGTTTCAACAGTTAAATGAACGGTTGTCCGAAGTTAAAGATATACTCAAGATAATAAAGCGCAATCCTCAGCAATACTTAAATAGTGTAAAGAGGGGAATTGGTGATTATTCTCCTAAAGATATTTTCTTTGATACCAATATTTTTATGGTAGTCGGGGGAACTTCTGACGGTTGGGCCCATGATGATAACTTTTATATTGCGCTGCAGTATTTTAAAGGCGATTATGAAGGTTTACTGACACTTTCTACACATGAATTGTATCATGTTGCGCAGTCAAATTTTTATGGGAAGGAAAAAAATCCAGGCTCTAATTGTGAGAAAATCTTAAATCAAACCCGCCTGGAGGGGATAGCCTCTATTGTGGGTTCTCCATTAAGTGTTGCAGACGGAAAAGAGTACACAGAATGGTTTAAGAAAAAATTTAAAAGAAATTTACAGCGAATAGATAGTAACTTTGTTTTATTTGAAACAATGCTTTTTCGTGCATGCCGTGACTCAAGTTTAGACTTCAACAAAATCTATCATTTGGGTTTTTCTGCAGTATGGGATAGTCCTCTGTATTTTGTAGGTTTCTATATCGGTAACAGAATCGAAGAGTTAAAGGGTAGGGATTATCTGATTTCACTTTTGGAGGAATCACCTTCAGCTATGTTTAAAGCCTATATTAAGCTTTATAAAGATGAGAAAAATAAAGATTTAATAATATTTGATAAGCCGATTGAAGATATTATTCTTGCCATATAGAACCTAATCAAAACTCTAAGAGTTGGTTCTGGCAAATCTAGGCGCCTTGAGTAGGCGTCTAATTCTCTTGTTACATACTCTAGCCTTCCCGAAAGCATCTAGCTTAAGAAAATCATCGATTAATAAGTTTGAAAAAAGGTGTATAGCTGTCTACTTTAAGTGATACAGCGTTTATCAGACTTGATTGTATTCAAATTAATTTGCTTATCGTGTTTATATTTAACTCTGCTGTTTTGGGATAATAGAGAGAATTGTAAAGAGAATTTGTATGCCTAACAGTAAAGTTGGGGTGGTAATACCAACATACAATGAAAAAAATAATATTGTTAATACGTTGAACTCTATTGTTCATAATAATACGACTGATGTAAAAATCTACTTATCTGACGATAATTCCTCAGATACCACGGTTGGGTTGGCCGCTGATTTTCTTCAGAAAAATAGAATCCCATATAAAATTATTTTAAACGATGGTAACAATGGGGCAGGCTATTGTAGGAATAGTGCTCTCGATCAAATAGCTGAACCGCTGACTTTATTTTTTGATGCCGATGATCTAATCCTCCCAAATATGTTGGATCGATCTGTTTCAATTGCTACAAAAATTAACAGTGATGTTTTGTTGATGGCCTATCAGTGTAGATTTCCAGGAAGCACTATTAATCTTGGTATGGCAGGTGATGACAATTCCATTTTCTACAGAGCGCTTAGAGCCTTTGGTAACAGGACTTTCTCCGCTTTTGATCATGATGGCATTCTATGTTTAACACCCTTCCCTTGGAATAGATTGATTAAAACCAGTTATGCGAAAAGGGTTTTCCTTAGATTTTCACAAACGCCTGTACATAATGATGTATTAGCACATTGGAATTTGCTCACAAATGCTAAAGATATTGCATTATTTGAATCCCCTTTCTGTATTCATAATGTCGACTCCACAGGAAATAGGTTGTCAAATATATCAGATGCACGGCGTATATCTGTATTACAGGTTTTTGATGAGATTGAAGACTTCTTTAATAAGAATATTAATCTTAGAGATAGGTTTTACCACTTGTATGTCAAAAGCAAGTTAGCATTGTTTAACTGGTGCTGGCGTAATCTTGACGAAGAGTATAGGGGGAGCTTTCAATCTCAGTTTACAAGATCTTTTCTATCATTGAGTAATGCGGATTTGAGAATACTCTTTGATAAAGATCCAGATACTGCTAATTCAGTATTAGATTACCGAACTTCAGTGGTATGCGCATGATTTCGATTGTCGTTATTTCAAAGTCTAGCGGTGTCTATCTCAATACCTGTCTGCAGAGTATTATTCGACAGCAATACAAGGACATAGAGATTCTTGTTCTTCATTTTTGCGAAAATTATGAGCGCAGTCGAATTAATAAATTTACAGGTTCAATGCCCAGAATTCGAAGTATTCATATTCCGAGTACTTCACAGGTTGATGACCAGTTAATTTTTGAATTTGGGATAAAAAATACTTTTGGCGAGTATGTTGGATTTATCGATGAGGGAGATTGTTGGTACCCTACATTGATCCCTAAATTACAGGATATAGTCAATAGCGAGAATCCGGATATAGTATTTTTTAGCCATAATAAACCCCTACAAAAATTCTCAGAATCCATTGGTGATAAATCCAGGTTTGTTTTAAAAATAAATTCTATAAATGTCAGGAGGTTTTATCGCAGGGACTTTGTTTGTGGAAATAAAATATCCGAATTTATTTTGGGTTCCTGCGTTAATGGTCACTCTCTACATTGGATAACAACCGTCAAGGCTAAATCAATATTAGTTTTGCCAGAAATTGGGTCGTATAGTTTAGTCAACATAGATGAAAAGAAAAGTGATCTAATGATTCAGCGATTGGTGAATCAATACCATTTTGTATTTGACTACTTAACAAAAAATGCTAGAGATGCGGATTATAAGAATGATCTTCTGGGATGTTGGTTGCTGTATTTGATAGAATTACGACCGCTTTATGGTGATAAAAAAGTAATTTCTCTATTAATTAAGTCAAAATTAATAGAGAAATATACAGAAAGAGAATTTAATGAAGCTTTAGGCGCTCTGAAGTTAGACAGAGATAAGCAGAGTTTGGTGAGAGAGTGGTATTCTGACTGCAATAAGATGGATAAATATTTAAATCTATTTTATAGGTTGCTGCCATCAAAGCTATCTAGCTATATACGACATAATGGTTTTAGATACTCCATGAGCAGAGGGTTTCAAAATACTTATTATCGACTGCCTGACTGGGTAAAGTCACTGATAAAATTTACCAGGAAAAGAGCCAAGAGAAGAGTTTCCAATGATGAATTACTAGAGAGATTAGAATATCTAATAAAACAGGGACGGTTTGAGCAGTATATGTCGATAATCAATGAAGATTTTGAAAGCAAGCTATCGAATCAAGTCACCGAGATCAAGAAGGAGTTGATGGAGCTTAAAAAAGAAGTTCATTAAAGATCTTTTTAGATGCTCCATAAAACAATCCAAAGTCTTAATATTTAATCTGATTTTTCTGAGTTCCAGCCACCTCCTTACCTTTCAGAAGATATAATCTATCCATCCCATAGAGTGGATATATTTTATTAACATTCCACCACACATAAGAACTACCATTCCCCGTAAATAACCAGGATTAATTTTAAATAGAAAATGAGATCCCAGCCAGGCACCTATAACTTGTCCAATCATCATTAAGATTCCCGCAGCCCATAAAACTTGACCGGCGAATAAGAATACGATTAAAGATGCGATATTAGTGGAAAAGTTGAGAGGTTTTGCATTGGCCGTGGAGGTTAGTAAATCCTGTCCCCTACAGGCAACGCCTGATAAGGCAAAAAATGATCCAGTTCCGGGGCCAAACATACCATCATAGTAACCAATAAATGGGATTACGCCATATTGGTATTTCTTCCTTGAGACCTTGGGTTTAGTACTACTATGAGTAAAGGATGGAGAAACTATAAAATAAATAGCGATAAATAAAAGAACAGCAGGGATAATAAATGACAAAACATCAGTATTGATGAACTGTACTGCTATTGTGCCCATGGCTGCGCCAATAAAGGCAAATAACATTAGATTTTTAATTCCATCCCAACTGATCTTGTTGTTTTTAAGCATCATGTAGGTAGCAGTTGCAGTACCAATACTGCCTTGTAATTTATTGGTGCCCAAGGCAGCTAGTGGCGGGACGCCACTAAGAATAAGGGCCGGTACAGTTATCAGGCCGCCCCCACCTGCTAGTGTATCAAGTAGGCCCGCAATAACGGCGACGAAAAACAATATAAACAATAACTCTACAGAGAGGCTAGCGAACTCCAAGAAGGTATCTCCTTTCGCTTGGTATTATGGTAGATAGTGATTAGTACCAAAAATAATTTTTTAGTCGGTTTGCACCGGAATTCCAAAATTAATAAATCGATTTTTTTCCATGCCACCACATTAGGAAATTCTCTCCCACTGAATATTGGGGCAGGGAGTGGCGGCTTCTTTTAATCCCCTGTTCCTGTTCCATCTCGGTTACTTTTAACTTGGCGGCTTCAAACCATGCCTCAGGATTATTCACTCCCTGATTGAGGGCTTCACCGTAAAGCGCGGAACTAAACCAGGTGCGCTCGGAATCATCGCTACATCCAAAGGAGCTGCGATCCGCAGCGGCCGAAGTAAAGATGACCCGATTGGGGCTATGTAGGGCTTCTACCCATTGACCGGAAAAGCAGGCTGAAACAACGATCCACTGGTACTGGGCGTTAATATTGTTCAGCAATCGTTGCCCATCTTTCAGTGAGAAATCATTTAGGGGAATCTCCCCTTCGGCAATTTTGAAATCCCCATTTCGAGCACCATGGCTGACCAGGTGTATAAGAAGTAAATCTTCTTTGGGGTCCATTAACTGATCAATAGCATTGAGGCTTTCCTGGATACTGGTGCGGGTAGCTAGGGGGAAACCGTATCCGCCGCCGTTACTGAGGCGCAGCATACGTTGGTCAATGCTAAAGGCTTCGTCGAGGCGCTCTGCCACCCAGTCCAGCTCCCTTGCGAATACTGGAGAGGTGCCATCACCACCTATCAGTAGGGTATAAATATCGCGCACGCCGGGCCTCTGCGAGGGGAGGGCTTTTATAGCGTCATGTAAGCGCTCACTTTCGCTATAGAGACGGATTTCTGCTTGGGCACCGGGAATATTCGTCTGTGCGCGCCAGGCGTCTTCGCTGGGGTAATAGGTACCACCGGAAAAATAGGCAGACTCCTCGACAGTGTTTCCTTCTGCATCCGTACTTATTCGTACACCTTCGCCTTCTGCTTCTCCATAGCGAAAAGTGGCACGGATAATCGTACCGTCAGGCTGGGTGAGTTCACCTTCGCCGGAATAGGAGCCGTACTCGAAGCTGCCGGTATAGCGATAGCCATCGCTATCTGAGTAGCTGCCCTGTATTAAATATCCGTGTTCAAAGGTGCCCAAATAAAGGCTGCCATCTTCCGCAGTGAGTTTGCCTTCGCCGTGGGGATCAAAGTCTAAAAACTCACCATGATAGCTCCCATCTTCATCCCAATTTAAAGTACCGTTTTGCAGCTCCCCTTCATGGAATTCTCCCGCCCATTCATTTTCATCGCAGTTATAGCGACCTTTGCCGTGGGGTTCTCCATTGAGGAATTCCCCTTTATAGCTACAGCCATCACTTCCAGTTAACTCACCTTCACCTGTCATGCGACCTTCTTGAAAGTCGCCACGATAATGGCTTCCGTTGGGCCATTCGAGCTGACCCCGTCCATGAAACAGACCGTTAAGCATCTCGCCTCTGTAAACAGAGCCATCTGGCAAGGCGGTACCACCTGCGAACTGGGTTGGCTCACAGGCGCTGAGTAAGAAAATAAACGGGGTTAAATAGGTGTATTTCATTCCATGATCCAGCATCCGGCTTTTGGAATCAGACTAACAAAAAATGATGCTAAGTGGCCTCTATGTTTTATTCAGCTGGTCGAATTTAAGACCGTATTTATCTAAAAGTTGGCGTACCCGGTGTGAGTCGTTGTTGGATTTTTTTGAGGTGCGGCTCACTTGAAATAATTTGCGTCCGGCCTCGGCCATCGAGTTGGATTCTTCACAAACTTGAATTAGCCCAGCAAGTTTGATTTGCTCGTAGTAATCCATCTGTTCGATCTGATCAGGGCCCAACAGTGCTTCAATGTGGGCAAGAGGTAGTGATGAATCTGTTAGTGGATTTTGCCATTTAATTCGCAGCCTATGGAGTTCCTCTTCCACCACTTGAGTCGTGATACGCCCACCGTCGGCGAGGGTACCCATACGCAAGATACTGGCGTTAAGATCGCGAAAGTTCGCAGACCAGCTGGCCTCGCGGGAGCGCCCAAAACTCAGGTACTTTTCCCGTGCTGCTCTATTAAAGCTGACAAGATGCCCGGATTTCCTGGAGAAAGCCTCTAACTCAAAATCTATATTGGGTTCCAGGTCTTCAATGCGCTCTCGTAGAGAGGGCAGTCGGTAGGTCCATAGATCGATACGGGCGAGCAGGTCCGCACGAAATTTACTTTCTTGGCAGAGCTGTACCAGATCCCGGTTGGTACCGGCGATCAGCTGGAAGTGACTGCTTACTTCCTTATCAGAACCGAAAGGCATAAAGCGTTTATGCTCAATCGCACGCAATAACATGGCCTGCTCGTCCAGTCCCAACTCACCGATTTCATCGAGAAACAGCAGGCCCTTATCTGCTTCCATTAGCAAGCCTGGACGGTGGGTGGTGGCACCGGTATAGGCGCCTTTACGATGGCCGAACAGGGCGGACATGGCATTTTCGCCGCGCAGGGTGGCGCAGTTAACGGCTACCAGGCCACCCTCCAGCTTGCCCCGCTGCTTGCGTAGTTCAAAGACACGCTGGGCCAGCTGGGATTTACCTGCCCCTGTGGGACCGGTAATTAGTATGGGGGCGTCGGAGCGAATCGATACCTGCTCCAGCTGCTCGATCATCTGGTTAAAAGCGAGATTGTTGGTCTCGATTCCCCCCTTCAGATAGGTGGTGCCCTCCTGGTGTTCCCTCTGGAAGCGCGAGGCAATCTGGTCGTATTTGGACAGGTCCAAATCGATGATTTGGTATTCGCCCGGCAAGCTACTGTTCTTTCGCGCCGGGGAAGTTTGCAGCAGACGCCCGGGGAAATACCCCGCCTCTGTTAACAGGTACAAGCAGATCTGAGCTACATGGGTACCGGTGGTGATATGCACCAGGTACTGCTCGTCATCCGGCTTGAAGCTATAGGCGCGGGCGAAATCCAGCAGATTGCTATACACGCTCTCGAAATCCCAAGGGTCATTGAAGTTCACCCGGTGGTGGACCACTTCGGTCTCTGGAGAGACCCGCGCAATATCTTCTGTGACCTGATCAGCCAGGTTTTTTGAGTGGTTGTCGAAAAGGAGCTCCAGCCTATCGATCAATAGGTCATCGTGCTGGCACATGGAAATGTTTGGGCGCCACTTATCCCAGCGCTTGTCGCCTTTGCCGCGCCGGTCCTTACTGGTACCGAGAATACTGATAGCGATTGTCTTCATGCTATCTAAAATATGATTTAACTATCAAAAAAGATAGATATTTATGAATCCCCTGTCTCAAGAAATCTACTAAAAAATCCTGAGATAAAAAATAAATCGTTAAAAAACAATGGGTTACAAGTATTTTTCAGCTGTCTACAAAAGTTGGCACCCAATTCGCTATATCAATAACTAAATGAAACACATGAATACCAAGCGCGGTTTCAAAAGGAGTGGAAGATGAAACCAATGCCATATGAAGTAATGCAGGCAGGTGGGGTACCGATTAAGTCTTGGACCCTGGGTGTGCCTTTTGAAGATGAAGCCAAAGCGCAGCTCAAAAATATCTCGCAGATGCCATTCGTCCATAAATGGGTGGCGGCGATGCCTGATGTACATCTGGGCAAAGGCGCCACCATTGGCAGCGTGGTCCCAACTCTGGGGGCAGTAATTCCCGCTGCCGTAGGGGTGGATATTGGCTGCGGCATGATGGCGGTTCGCACCAGCCTGACGGCGGCGCAACTGCCAGACAACCTGGCTGGAGTGCGCAGCGCCATCGAATGCGCTGTGCCCCACGGCCGTACTGGACGACACCGGGGGAGAGGGCGGGATAAGGGGGCCTGGGAGAACCCACCGGACGATGCACTTGCTGGTTGGGTGCCTCTAGCCGCCCAGTTTGAACTGCTCAAAGAGAGGCATCCAGTATTAAAAAATACTAATAATATCAATCATTTGGGAACACTTGGCACAGGCAATCACTTTATCGAGATGTGCCTGGATGAACAGGGTAGCGTGTGGTTGATGTTGCATAGTGGCTCTCGGGGAGTGGGAAATCGAATAGGTACTTACTTTATTGAGAAAGCCAAGCGGGATATGGAGCGCTGGCATATCCACTTACCGGACAGTGACCTGGCCTATTTCCCGGAAGGTACAGAGCACTTTGATGACTATGTGCAGGCGGTGGAGTGGGCGCAGGAGTTTGCCCGTATCAATCGCGAAGTAATGATGGTGCGAACTATTAGCGCGGTGAAGCAGGCCCTGGGGATGGATTTTGAGGCACGGATGGAAGCGGTGAATTGTCACCACAATTACGTTTCCCGTGAGCATCATTATGGCAAAGATGTGTTGGTGACCCGGAAAGGCGCTGTAAGAGCGCGTGCCGGCGAAATGGGTATTATTCCCGGTAGTATGGGGGCCAAGTCATTTATTGTGCGGGGGCTGGGTAACGAAGAAAGCTTCTGTAGCTGTAGCCATGGGGCCGGACGAGTGATGTCCCGTACCAAGGCCAAAAAGCTGGTCTCCCTGGAAGAGCATCGCGCGGCCACCGCCGATGTGGAATGCCGAAAAGACGAGGGTGTGATCGATGAAACCCCATCGGCCTACAAACCTATAGAAAAGGTTATGGCAGCACAGAAAGACCTGGTGGAAATCGTCTACACCCTCAAGCAAGTGGTTTGCGTCAAAGGCTGACGCGTTTTAGGCCAGGGATCGGCCGAACTAAGGCAATTGCCAAAGCATGCAGGTTGCCGGGCGAATTTGCCGGGTTGCCGCAACCGAGTTTGAGGCCTTTAGTCCGTCAGCGGAGCCGGTTCTGAATCCCGGCCCGGCACCACCGCCTATGGCGGCAGGTGTACCCACGGGATAGAAGTTCAAACGCCTACTTTGTAGCTCATTTGGTAGAGCAGTCGATAACTTATCGATTGGTAGCAGGTTCGATTCCTGCCAAAGTCCCATCGTTATCCAAACGACCTGGAAAGAGGCGAGAGCCTGGGGTTCGACTCCCCATTAAAAATCTACCTGGGGTCCGATAGCCTCTCGATACGGTAAATAAGATTTAGCGATTTACTGCGGAGGCATTCTGGCAACTGTGTCGTTAATCGTGGGTCTGCCCTGTGCGATCCAGCGGCAAGATTTATGATTGTGTCTCCTGGCCAAGGATTTTGGCTGCAGGCTCAGGGGGAGCCATGTGGGGGAAATCGTAAGTCCTCTGCCGCTGGGCCCCGCTCGGCACAAACGGTTTACCACCTGTCGCTGGACGGGCCCCACCCTTGCGGCCCAATGGGGTAGCGCAGTATAGAAATGGAATAAAAGATAAGAACCATGATATCTCTGTTCAAAATATGGAAGAACGTGGATGTTGCGGATAGCGAGCGAGTGTTGCTATTTCGCCGCAACCGTTTTGAAGGGGTGCTGCCACCTGGCAGCCATCGTATATCCCTATTGTCCGGTGATGTACGGGCAGAAACTTACGATATTACCGATGTGGTATTCGGTGAAATCAAAGCCAAATTTTTGTTAAACACCTATGGTGAGATCCTTGGTGAATACCTGCAATCCTATGAATTGTCAGACCATCAGGTGGGATTGTTTTACCGGGATAATCACTTGGTCGATATTTTGCCACCGGGTACTTTTCGCGCTGTGTGGAAGGGCGGTGAATCCGTGCGGGTGGAAATCGTGGACATCTCTGAGGAATACGCCATCGATAAAAAAGTCCTGGGCTTACTGGGGCGAGGTGTACGTGCTGGACAAATGCGCACCGCCCTTCAGGCGGTAAACTACAACGAGATTCCCGATGAGCACGTGGGCCTGTTAATGGTCAACGGTAAGTTAGAAAAGGTGTTACAGCCCGGCTGTTATGGCTACTGGAAATACAACCGCTCTATCGAGGTCAAGGTACTGGACTTGCGGTTGAAAACCATCGAAGTTAGCGGCCAGGAAATTCTGACCAAGGATCGGGTCAGCCTGCGTATCAACTTGACTGGCGCTTACAAAATTGCCGATGCAAAAAAAGTAGCGCTAAAGCTCAGCGATAGTACAGGTTTTATTTATCGCGAATTGCAGCTGCACTTGCGCGAGGCCGTGGGTACTCAAACCCTGGATAGCCTTCTGGCTGATAAGGACAGGTTGAATATTGTGATTGCGACCGGCATCCGCGACAAGCTGGCGAAATATGGTATCGAGCTTACCAGTGTGGGAGTCAAGGATATTATTTTGCCCGGTGATATGAAGATGATCCTTAATCAGGTTGTAGAAGCGCAGAAGGAATCTGAGGCAAATCTGATTAAGCGTAGAGAAGAAACCCAAGCAATGAGATCTCTGCACAATACCGCCAAGCTGATGGATAACAACCCGGTACTGTTGCGCTTGAAAGAACTGGAGGCTTTGGAGAGGGTCAGTACCCGCATCGATAAAATTTCCGTATATGGCGGTCTCGATGGAGTGATGAATGAGTTGGTGAAGTTACGTCCTACGGCTTAAAGGCGCCACTCACCAAAAAAAGATGTAAATTTTAAGGAATTAAACAGTGATTGAGATAGACGGCGCCCAGGGGGAGGGCGGCGGACAGATTTTGCGGACTTCCCTCACCTTGTCTGTTTGTTTAGGGGTACCGGTTCGAATTAAGAATATTCGAGCGGGTCGTAAAAAAACCGGTTTGTTGCGTCAGCACCTAGCCTGCTTGCGAGCAGCCAAAGCGATTAGCCATGCCGAAGTTAGCGGCGAACAATTGGGTGCTTCGGAAATAACTTTTGCACCGGGAAAAGTGCGTCCCGGTAAATACCACTTCTCTATTGGCTCGGCCGGTAGTACCAGTTTGGTGTTTCAAACCGTATTGCTACCGTTGTTATTATCTGATGGTGTCAGTGAGCTGTGTCTTGAAGGCGGCACTCACAATAAAAAGGCTCCCAGCTTTGATTTTATTGCTCATGCATATTTGCCCCTATTGGCTCGTATGGGCGCCGGTGTGGAAGTGGCCCTGGATGATTACGGTTTTTATCCTGCCGGGGGGGGCTCCTGGAGGGCTAGAATCCATCCCCTCTCGCAATTGTCAAAACTGGAGCTGACAGAGCGTGGTGAAATTGTGGATTGCGAAGCAGTGGCTACCTTTGCCCATATTCCCGCTCATGTAGCCCAGCGGGAGTTAGCGCAGGTGCGCAAGAAGTGCGACTGGCAATCGGATCGCTTGTACCAAAAGCGGGTGAAATCTCAGGGGCCGGGTAATTTACTGTCGCTGCGGTTGCAATTTGAAAATGTTACAGAAGTTTTTGAGTCTGTGGGGGAACTTGGGGTGAGTGCCGAGCGAGTTGCTCAGCGCGGAATCTCACAGATGCAGGGATATTTAAATTCTGGTGTGCCGGTCGGTGAATATCTGGCTGATCAGTTGTTGCTGCCAATGGTCCTAGGGGCGGGTGGTCGTTTTCGAACATTAAATCCTAGCCAACACCTTCTGACCAATATCCAGGTAATCCGGAATATTACCGGTACGGAAATACAAATAATGGAATTTGGTGACAATGGCTGGGAGGTTTTAGTTGATTGTAATTAAGGCGGGGCAAAGAAAATATTAAGTTATCAAATAAAAATATATTTAGGTTATTATAGGCCCCCTTCATAGAAGTTTTTGCTTACTCATATTGCAAGGAACATAAAGGAGATTTCCGCAAGTGTTAGTGGTGCTTCTGTACTGACTTTGGCATCAATACTCAGACTTGTGAATATCTTTTTAAATTTATCTTTCTGTGACATTTTTTCTTGATGAACTTTTTACAAACTTATAAAAGGACTTTATAGGAATGAGTACTAATTTCCTAAAGCTAGCAGTTCCACTGCTAGCCCTGATAACAACCGCATGTGGCGGAAGTGGTGGTGACGGAGGGTCATCAACACCTGAAGAGAATCAGGCACCAGTAGCCAGTTTTACTTTATCTCCTGAGTCTGGGCTCTCGCCGGCAGTTGTGACATTTGATGCGTCTGCGTCCAGTGATAGTGATGGCAGTATCAAGAGCTACGGCTGGGATTTTGGTGATGGTAGTAGCGCGAGCGGGAAGTATGTCGAGCATACTTTTCATGCGGACGACACCGTCGATCAGGAGTACACGATTAAGCTGACCGTAACTGATAATGATGGAGCCACAGATACAGCTGAGATAACGTTTACAGCACTAAAAAATTCACAACCGGTTGCAAAGTTTTCGTACAGTCAACCAAATGCAAAATCTCGTTCAATTAAGTTTGACGCATCAGAAAGTACAGATGAGGAAAGTAGCGAATTACTCTACACCTGGGATTTTGGTGATGGTAATACCGGTGAGGGTATACAGCCCGAGCATGAATACCAAGAAAATGGAGAATATGAAGTTCATCTTGTGGTGGACGATCAAACGGGGCTGACTAGTGAACAGTCTATTAGCGTAATCGTTAGCAATGGAGAGTTTCTTATCTCGGGCCAGCTGTCGCTTTTGCAGGGTGTATTTGTTGATAGCGACACCAATGATTCAAACACCGAGCACACGCCTAATAATTACATGAAAGATGCACAGGCGATTTCAAGTATTAGCGAAGTGTCTGGTTTTGTAAGCCGATTAGACAGAAGCTCAGAGGAAAATCGATACGATTTTTATCTCGCTACCCTAAAACAAAATCAGGAAGTATTCCTCCACATGCAGGAATGGAATGGCGGCAGTGCAGATATTGACCTGTCTCTCATCGATGAATCTGGAAGTTTGGTAGATGGTTCATATGGTATTGAAGATGAGGAGTCTGTGCTGGTACCTGAAGACGGTACTTACTATGTAGTTGCATATGCTTACGGGGGTGCCTCAGCATACCGAATGCGATTGTCTTCAGTTCCGACGGTTGCTGGCGCAAGAAAAGGAATCCGGGCTAGTGACAATATTGTGGCCAATCAGCTAGTAGCTCGTCTTAAGCCCAGTGTTAAGGCTACGGGTATTCAAGCACTGGACTTAATGGGTGCGATTAAGGGAGGTTCCGGAGCGCATCGACCAATGCTATTAGATGCTAATCAGGCTGCAATCGGGTTTGGTAAGGCTAAGGCAACTGGCACTGTTACAGATTTAAGCCGCATTGGAATAAAAGTTCCTAGTGAAGTGCAGATCAAGTTGGAGACCATTGATGCACTCAAGGGCCTTCATGCCAGCGGTCAGTTTGAGTATGTGGAATTAAACCGTATTCGCCAAAATCAGTCAGTTGATGACCCACTTTACCCCAGGATGTGGCACTACTCGCAAATTGCTGTATCAGATGCATGGACAACTTCCACGGGTGAAGGGGCAATTGTCGCGGTATTGGATACGGGTATTTTATCCGGGCACCCGGATATGCAGGGCCAACTGGTTGCTGGTTACGATATGATCAGTGACAGTGATATGGCGGTGGATGGGGATGGTATTGATCCTAATCCAGAAGATCCGGGAGATGATCCAGGTGGCACTTCTGACTCCTGGCATGGGACCCATGTTGCAGGGACTATTGCAGCGGCGACAAATAACGGAGTTGGTATCGCTGGGGTTGCCTATAACGCAAAAATTATGCCTGTGCGTGTACTCGGTTCCGGTGGCGGGAGCGATTATGATATCGCTCAAGGAATATATTTTGCGGCTGGCCTTACCAATGATTCCGGTACAGTCCCTGATCGCAAAGCAGATGTTATCAATATGAGTCTCGGTGGGTGGGGCTATTCCCAGACTATGCAGGATGCGGTAAGTGCAGCTCGTGAGGCGGGCGTCATAGTGGTTGCGGCTGCCGGTAATTCTACAGATGATGCTACTAATTACTCACCAGCAGGCCTAGACGGGGTTGTGACGGTAGCTGCGACTCGAGAGGGAGGCGAATCTGCCTGGTACTCCAATTATGGGTCCGTTGTTGATTTGACTGCCCCGGGGGGGGAGACAGGAGGGTTCAATGCCGACGGTGGTGTGATTAGCACGGTCGGGCAAGAAACCGAAGTTGGGGAAATAGAATTTACCTATACGGGGATGCAGGGCACTTCCATGGCCGCACCTCACGTGGCTGGTGTTATTGCTCTTATGAAAGAGGAGTGGGAGTCAATGACCCCCGACGACTTTGATGGGCTAGTCACAGACTTCAAGGTTTCATACGGCGAGACACCGGATGCCTTTTACGGATATGGTGAAATTGATGCGGAGCTCGCTGTGGCTTCGGCCAGAGCCCAGGCCACTGGCTCGGCTATGGCTGGTCGCCTTTATGTCGAGAATGGCCACCAGCGAGAGTTGTGGACCCAGACCGAGCTGGATATTGAGCTGCTCTCCGATACATCGGGAGTTTCGGTGGCTGAAGTTAACGTGTCGGACTCTTGGTTAAGTGCTACTTACCTGGATGAGGAATCAAGCGGACTTGGTAGTTATCGAGTTGCTGTAGACACCGATGCCATGCAAGCCGGACGCTATACCGGCACCGTGAGTTTTACAGCATCTACAGATACCCGATTTGATCTGTGGGTGTCGGTGCAGGTTATCAGTGAGGATGTTGCTTCAAATTCTTATGCTGGTGCCATATATGTGGAGTTTGTAGATATTGCAACTGGCGAAGCTGTTGGTCGGGTGATGGCAACTTATGATCCTGAGCTGGGAAGTTATAGTTACACCTCACCATCATTGGATGCGACCTCGGAATCAGGCTTTGGTGTGATGGCTGGTACTGATGTCGATAATGATGGTGTTATCTGCGAGATAGATGAACTCTGCCAGCGTTTAGAAGGTGAGGATGGCTGGGATCCGGTGAGTGCAGGACCATCTCATATGGACGTGAAAAACGTAGATATGGAGTTGGGTGTGCTGTCGGAGGCCCTTGAAGAGTTATAAACTCAAGTACACTTGATTAAGTTTGGCAATCCCTATCCCTGATGGGGATTGCTACAAGTTTAAGCACCTATCTACTTTTATTTTTAAAAATAATGCATAGCATGGATTTTGAAATACCGTTTAAGTAGTCAAATCCGTGTAAAATTCCATAGTTTTTACAGTTGTCAAAATCAATAACTGACTATTGGATTTCGTAGTTATTTATCTCTTCTTTTGTTACGGTCAGGTTAGCTCAGGTATTAATACGTAAACGGCGTCACGAACTCAGCCCAGTAGCATCAATAACTATTTGGCCTGCCATCACCACTTTCCAGGAAGTCTCTCAAGCTGCCGAGTAGATAGTGGTCCCAACCACTCTTACACATATCCCAGCATTTAATGTCAGGGGATAGGCCAATATGAGTGAATATGATTTCGGTTCCATTGTTGGCACTGCTAAATTCAAAACGTAGTGTAGTTCCTTCCCACTCTTTAGGATCATCAACAAATTCTGAGATCATAAAAGACTGTATACATTCGAGCTCTATCAGCTGCATAGGTATTAATCTTTTGGCGCGAAATATCCAATATGACTTCCCTTTAAAACCAGTTTTGGCGACATCGTCAACGGCCAAGAAAGGAGCACTTGTGGGAGTCCACCACTTGGGCATTTGTTTAGTTACTGCCAGATAAGCTCTTTCTTGTGTAACTGGGCTAAAGAAAGATACGGTGTAGTCAGACATAACTCTCTCCCACTTAGGTTTTTCTTTGGATAGATTTAGATTATTAGTTTTAGCGTTGAAAACTATTCTTGCAAGTGTTTAAGCTGAAATTATTTGATTTATTGAGATGGCCTCATGGTATCCCTCTTTTGTTCCACTCATAGTGACCGTTGTCCATAATAATTTTTGAATGCCTATATTAGTTAAATTTGTTCAAAATGCTCCATTAAGCTGATTTTGCCTATTTTATTGAACTATGGGAAATCTTATTTCAAGTGGTTGATGTTTCTCAATTAAATTAAATTTTAAAAAGCTTCATATTTTTAGAAGAAGGCAATTTCACTGATTTATATCAATAGCTAAGTTGCTACTTGAGCTGCATAATGCCCTCGCACCTGGGATGGCTGCTGAATATTGGAATTATTTTATGGAATAAATCTTATTTCAGCGGTTGCCTTCTACTTAATCTTTTGCAAAGGAACGGCGAATGAAACAACAGAAATTGTCCACCGTAATCGCGGCCATCATCCTTGGGAGTTCCAGCTACCAGACTATCGCAGCAGAGAATGAAAGCGCCACACTCACTGATGCACTGACTTCAGGAGAGGTGGGAGTGAATCTTCGTTACCGGGTAGAAAACGTTGACCAGGACAATATGGATGATGTTGCTATCGCCTCGACCCTGAGAACCCGGCTGAACTGGACCAGTGGCAACTACCGTGGTTTTGATGCGTTTTTTGAAGTGGATGACATTAGTGAAATTGGCAACGACAATTACAATTCCACAGTGAATGGCAATACCGAGCACCCCGTGGTTGCCGATCCCCAGGGCACAGAGGTTAATCAAGCTTACTTAAAGTACAGTGGTTTTAATTCCATGGTGATTGCTGGTCGACAGCGAATTAACCTGGATGATCAGCGCTTTATCGGTGGCGTGGGCTGGCGCCAGAATGAACAGACGTATGACGGCCTGCGTTACCAATTTGGCGGGGAAGGGGAGTTAAAACTGGATTACAGCTATATCTACAACGTAAACCGTATTTTTGGTGAAGACAGTGACTTATCGGACCTGGATGGTGATATTCAACTATTTCATGCCAGCTATCCACTGGTAGAAGCGCATAAGTTAACTGCCTTCTTCTACAACCTGGATCTGGATAACGCTGAGAGATTCTCATCCCGTACTTTCGGTGCCGCTTACCGGGGAGATTTTGGCCTGTTTGAAACTCAGCTGAGTTATGCCCGCCAGGAGGATATCGGCAATAATCCCAGTAATTTTGCAGCCGATTATTATCTTGCTGAAGTTGCCGCACCATTGGGGCCGGTAAAAGGCAAGTTGGGTTATGAAGTTCTGGGTTCTGACGACGGTGTGGGTTTTAGCACACCACTGGCGACACTACACAAATTCCAAGGCTACACAGATAAGTTCATTGAAACTCCAGCAGATGGTGTTGAAGATTTATATATCGGTGCCAGCCTGGCGCTTGCCGGGGGAGATTTGGGAATTACTTACCACAGTTTTGAGGCCAATGAAGGTTCAGCAGATTACGGGACTGAGTGGAATATCAGTTACGGTCACGAGTTTAATGAATATTTCTCAGCGTTGGTAAAGTATGCCGCTTACGATGCAGATGAATACAGTGAGGATACCGATAAGCTCTGGTTGATGCTTACAGCAAAATTCTGATTTTTGTTAATTAACAATTTTTAGGTAGATATAAAAAAGCTGGGCTTGTACATAACGAAGCCCAGCTTTTCTTGTCTCAGCAGTAAACTCTGGCTTATAGATGCGCCAGTAAATTTGCAATCTACTTATCCATTGTTAGCAGGCCGGAAACCTCACCTTTGGGGTCCAGCTGGGTATGCAAGTTAACAAAGACCTTCCCATCCATTAGCGCCTTGCGATAGGGCTCCTCCACCATCCACTTGCCCATGATATATCCACTGGTGCCTTCAGCACATTTTTTTGCCAGGCCGTGCTTGCCCTTGTCAGTTTTAGTCTCTGGCCAGTCGGGAATCATACCCGGGTGATTGGGCATTCCGCAGATAGTTTGAATAATTGGGCCACTGGGTTTACCCGGCTTGCAAATAGGGGGCTCTTTGCCATCGCCTGCACATTGCATATGGAAGTGCGACATTGCCACCCCGCCCTTTGATAGATCGCTGTAGCCCACCATAAAGTGCAGCATATGTGACTGTTTGTCGTAGGCGCCAATAAAGAATCCATCGGCATCTTTAGGGGTTTGTGGATTCACCTTCTTGCCGAGCATATTCTCATTAGCAGTGGTTAAGTCAGATTTAAAGATGGTGAACATCTTGTCATTGCCCGCTTTGGACCAGGCTTTCTCACCACCAGCCCCATGCTTGGCAGCTGATGGATCTTTCTCTTTTTTGTTATGGCTATCGGAAACAGTGAATGCAGAATAGGCCAGCAGAAATACTGCCAGCATTAAGAAAGTGGCTCTGGGCAATGAACTCAGCTTCATAAACCTCTCCTCTCTATTAAATCGATATAGTCATTGCTTGATGGAATGGTTGGATGCCAGGCCATCGAGGAAGCTGATATTCACCAATGTAATCGGTGTGAATCACGGGATAGGCTAGCGATAAGTACTTGTAGCATATGGGCTAGCAATTGGCCCTTGGGGGTCAATTTAAGAGTCAGTATTTTTGACGATAGCTACTTGGGTGTCGGAGGGGCTTCAGGGTGGAAGAGCGCTTGGATAGGTAATAAGGTCGTTGAAGATAGTTACTACTTGGGTGGAAGGAAAGAATACACCGCACTCGAGACACGCAGTGAATACATCCCTGTAAGCTCCTAATCGGCATCCATGCCTCATAGGGTCCCGAGTGCGGTGTATTTTCTCCTTCTCCCTTTTTAGTAATAAAGATACTGGCGGATTTCGAATGATAGGGGCGGCAATTATGTGCTCGCCCCAAGTGACCTTTCATAAAGGTAGAGAGTTATCACCCCACGTCTTTCCACACCAATTCCCGCTCGCGGGCGTAGAGGGGAATAAAGTTGAAACGCACTTCGGTGCCCCCTTCGTCGCGGCGGCGGATATTCAGATTGCCATTTAGGTTGCTGGCGCGCTCTTGCATGATCGACATACCGAAGTGATTGCGTTTCTCCGGCGCGTTGCTGATACCGATGCCGTTGTCGAGGATGCGTACATTGAGGGAGTGGTTGTCGGCCTGGGTCAGGCTGATCTGCACCATATCGCCCTGGGAGTGGTACACAGCGTTTTGCGAGGCCTCGCGCACCAGTTGTAACAGGTGAATTTCCTCGTGGGGAGTTAGGGGCACCTCGTCCAGATGGTAATCCAGCAGCACATTAATTTGCGGGTGCTGCTCGCGGTAAGCGAGGATAGATTGCTCCAGGATACTGCGCAGGCCGCCGGGACCTATTTGCAGTCGGAAGGTGGTGAGCAGTTCGCGCAGCTGGCGGTAAGAGGAATCCAGACCCTCTTTCAGCTCGGTAATAATCTCTTCTACTTTGGACTTGTCCACCTGCTCACTGCGATTGGCGCGGTTGAGTCGGGTAACCTGAATTTTCAGATAGGACAGGGATTGGGCCAGGGAATCGTGTAGCTCCCGGGCGATGATCGCGCGCTCGTCCAGTAGGGCAACACGGCGCTCCTGTGCCTCCCGCTCATTAATGGCGATGGCCGCAGTGACACTGTCGGCAAAGGTAGCCAGGCGCTGCTGCTGTTCTTCATCAAGGCTTTCACCTCGGGGCAGGGTGCAGGTGAGTACGCCGTAATTGCGTTTGTCCACTTCCAGCGGGAATCGGTACACGCGCTGTTGGTCTTCATCAGAGGGACCGCAGGTGTTTACGCAGATATGGCATTCACTTCCTGTGCACTGAGTGTTGCCTAGCCCCTGTACCAGATGCTCGTAGGGGGCCTCGCCCTCCGGGGTCATCAGACACAGATCCAGGTTGTCCAGGCTGGCGACATTGGCAAACTCCCCCAGCCACTGGCCCAATTCCGCTCCCGAGAGCGGACCCTCGCTGATCCGCCGAGCCAGACGATACTGGAAGTCCAGGGCTTTATGGCTCTTCTGTAACTGAGAGGTTTTCAACTCCACGCGGTGGGCAAGATCCCGGTGGGTCGCGTGAATTTCATCGCTCATATAGTTGATGGTGCGTGCCAATACTCCCAGCTCGTCCTCGCTGTTAATCTCCAGACGGTTTTGGTTGAAGTCTCCCTGGGCGATGCTCAGGGAGCGATTGGTCAGCTGCTTGAGAGGCTGCTCCACAGAGCGGTGCAGTATGCACAGGGAGAGATACACCAGGGTCACAATGGCAAACAGTGAGCCCACCTGCACCAAACGCAGCAGGCTTATTTTTTCCTCGGCGATGGTCTGATAATCGAACACCAGTGTATCCACATCACCGATAAAGGGCTCTAGGCGGTTGGCTAACTGCAAGGAGTCCATGGAGGTGCGCCCGGCGGCAATGGACTCCAGCATTGGGCGGATTTCTCCCTCCCAGCTTTCGATTACCTTGCGGTAATTGCGCGCTGCGGGCAGGCTATCGCTGGCAGTGAAGTCGGAGATGCTGAGTACCCGGGTCAGGCGTGCGGTCACCTCGTCTGCCAACTCAGCTGTGGCTTCGACATCCCCAGAGGGTGCAGTGGCCGCAAGTCGGTAGCTCATAGCCCGCAATGAGCCGGCCAGGTTAACGGCGGCGGCATCGTTTTCGGCGGCATCGGAGATAATATAGGACGCCACCATAGAGCTCAGTGCTACCAGCACAGTGAGCAGCATCAGGGTGCCGATGCGGTAGACGATGGACTGTCGAATTCGGTTCAGCATATCGGATTCACTTCGCCCTGGGGCGGTTGTGGATGGCTGATCTCTATTGTGCCGTCCATTGGCGCACAAAGTTGTGGGTACCACTAAAGATCGCCAGTTTTGCACATAATTTAACCTGGCGCCTGTTTTTTACACAGAGGCCCTGTTATTGCTGGGATAGGGCTCCACCATAGCGGCCCCCTGGCGTCGTTTCCCTACCTATTCGGGGGTAGTTCGTCGCTTTTCTACCCCTTTTTGGTCAGGTGATCCCGCCGGCCCTCCCTTTTATATTCCCGGTAAACCGATGCTTTAACCGCATGCCGATGCCCTGGGAGTACCGCATGAGCCATTTCCTGGACCGACTGAAATATCTGAAGAAACAAAAAGAGCCCTTTTCCGGAGGACACGGGGAAAAGACGAATGACGACCGCAGCTGGGAAGATGGCTACCGTCGTCGCTGGCAGTTCGACAAGATTGTGCGCTCCACCCACGGGGTGAACTGTACCGGCTCTTGCAGCTGGAAGATCTACGTCAAAGACGGCCTGGTCACATGGGAAACCCAGCAGACCGACTACCCGCGCACCCGCCCGGACCTGCCCAACCACGAGCCTCGTGGCTGCCCCCGTGGTGCCAGCTACTCCTGGTATATGTACTCGGCTAACCGCCTCAAGTACCCGAAAATCCGCAAACGTCTGGTAAAACTCTGGCGCGAAGCCAAGTTGAGACACAGTGATCCGGTGGAGGCCTGGGCCAGTATTGTCGAAGACCCGGCCAAGGCGCAGTCCTACAAAGAGCGTCGCGGTATGGGCGGCTTTGTGCGGATCAAGTGGGATGAAGTTAACGAGCTGATTGCCGCTTCCAACGTCTACACCACCAAGAAATACGGTCCCGACCGGGTGACCGGCTTCTCGCCGATTCCCGCCATGTCCATGGTTTCCTACGCCGCTGGTGCTCGTTATCTGTCTCTGATCGGCGGCAACTGCCTGAGTTTCTACGACTGGTATTGTGACCTGCCGCCCGCCTCACCGCAGGTCTGGGGTGAGCAAACCGACGTGCCGGAGTCCGCCGACTGGTACAACTCCAACTACCTGATCGTATGGGGCTCCAATGTGCCTCAAACCCGTACCCCGGATGCGCATTTCCTCAGTGAAGTGCGTTACAAGGGCGCCAAAACCTGTGTGGTCACCCCTGATTACTCAGAGTGCTCCAAGTTTGGCGACACCTGGCTGGCACCGCGCCAGGGTACCGATGCGGCCCTGGCGATGGCCTTTGGCCATGTGATCCTGAAAGAATTCCACGTCGACAAGCCCAGCGCCTACTTCACCGAGTATGTGCGCACCACCACCGATATGCCGATGTTGGTGACCCTGGAAGAGCGCGACGGCAAGCTGGTACAGGGCCGATTCCTGCGCGCCTCTGACCTGGCGGACAACCTCGGCCAGGATAACAACCCGGAATGGAAAACCATCGGTGTTAATCACGATGGCCAGCTGGTTTCCCCTCAGGGCTCCATGGGTTATCGCTGGGGAGAGCCCTCAGCGAAAGAAGGCCGTGGCAAGTGGAATATTGAGCAGCGCGATGGTCGCAGTGGCGAAGAGTTGGAGCTGAAGCTCAGCCTCAAAGACTGCGCCGATGAAATCGCACAGGTCGCCTTCCCCTATTTCGGTGGCCAGACCCACGAGCACAATTACTTCCAGCACACTGATCACGATGAAGTGATCGACTACAAGGTGCCGGTGAAGCTTGTTCAAAACAAAGACGGTGAGATTCTCAAAGTAGCCAGTGTCTACGACCTGACCCTGGCTAACTACGGTGTCGAGCATGGCCTCGACGACCCCAACTGTGCTCAGAGCTACGACGAAGACAAGCCCTACACCCCCGCCTGGCAGGAAAAGGTGACCGGTTGTCGTCGTGAGAATGTCATCCAGGTAGCCCGTGAGTTTGCCAACACCGCCGACAAGACCCGTGGACGCTCCATGGTAATTCTGGGTGCTGGTCTCAACCACTGGTACCACATGGATATGAACTACCGCGGGATCATCAATATGCTGATGATGTGCGGTTGTATCGGCCAGAGCGGCGGTGGTTGGGCCCACTATGTGGGGCAGGAAAAACTGCGCCCGCAAACCGGCTGGACCCCGCTTACCTTTGCCCTCGACTGGCAGCGTCCACCGCGTCATATGAACGGCACCTCCTTCTTCTATAACCACGCCAGCCAATGGCGCTATGAGAAGCTGGAGATGGATGAAGTGGTGTCGCCGCTGGCCGACAAGAGCAAGTGGCAGGCGTCCATTATCGACTACAACAGCCGCGCCGAGCGTATGGGCTGGCTGCCCTCTGCGCCGCAGTTGGGTATGAACCCGCTGCAACTGACTAAAGATGCCGCCGCCGCCGGTATGTCTGCCAAAGACTACACGGTGCAGCAGCTCAAGCGCGGTGCGCTCAAATTCGCCAACCAGGACCCGGATAACCCGCAGAACTTCCCGCGCAATATGTTTATCTGGCGCTCCAACCTGCTCGGCTCCTCTGGTAAGGGCCACGAGTACATGCTGCGCCACCTGCTTGGTACCAAGCACGGTTTGATGGGCAAAGACCTGGGTGAAGAGGGAGGCAAAAAACCAGAAGACGTGGCCTGGCACGATACGCCCAGTGAAGGCAAGTTGGACCTGTTGGTGACACTGGACTTCCGTATGTCCACCACCTGTCTCTACTCCGACATAGTGCTGCCGACGGCCACCTGGTATGAGAAGGACGACCTCAACACCTCAGACATGCACCCCTTCATCCACCCGCTCACCAAGGCGGTGGACCCGGCCTGGGAAGCGCGAAGTGACTGGGAAATTTTCAAAGGCATAGCGAAGGAATTCTCCAACCTGACCGATGGCCACCTGGGGGTGGAGAAGGATCTGGTGACTCTGCCGATCCACCACGATACCCCCGGAGAAATCGCCCAGCCGTTCGGTGTACAGGCTTGGTGGAAAGGCGAGTGCGACCTGATCCCCGGCGTAACCGCGCCGAGCATGATCGAGGTGGAACGCAACTACCCCGAGACCTACAACCGCTTTACCTCAATCGGCCCGCTGCTGGAGAAACTCGGCAACGGCGGTAAGGGCATCAACTGGAATACCGATGATGAGGTGGACTTCCTCAAGAAGCTCAACCGAACCTGGTCTGAGGATTCAAGCCGCGATGGCCGCGCCCGTATCGACAGTGCGGTAGATGCTGCGGAGATGATCCTGTCACTGGCCCCTGAAACCAACGGCCAGGTAGCCGTGAAGGCCTGGGAAGCCCTCGGTGAGATTACCGGTCGCGATCACACCCATTTGGCCAAGCCCAAGGAAGACGAAAAAATTCGCTTCGCCGATATCGTGGCGCAGCCTCGCAAGATTATCTCCTCGCCCACCTGGTCTGGCCTGGAAGATGAGCATGTGAGCTACAACGCCGGCTACACCAATGTGCACGAGTTAATCCCCTGGCGCACCATCACCGGCCGCCAGCAGTTCTACCAGGATCACGAGTGGATGCGTGATTTCGGCGAGAACATGTGTGTGTACAAGCCGCCCATCAACCTGAAAACCGTGCAACCGGTGTTGAACCAGAAGCCCAACGGTAACAAGGAGATCCTGCTGAACTGGATCACCCCGCACCAAAAGTGGGGCATCCACAGTACCTACTCCGACAACCTGTTGATGCTCACCCTGTCTCGCGGTGGACCCATCGTTTGGATGAGTGAGTACGACGCCAAGTTGGCGGGTATTGAGGACAACGACTGGATCGAAATCTTCAACGTCAACGGCGCCATTGCTGCCCGCGCAGTGGTATCTCAACGAGTGCCCGACGGTATGGCGATGATGTATCACGCCCAGGAGCGCATCGTGAATACACCGGGAGCGGAAACTACCGGCACCCGGGGCGGTATCCACAACTCCGTAACCCGCGCGGTGATGAAACCCACCCATATGATCGGTGGCTACGCCCAGCAGTCCTACGGCTTCAACTACTACGGCACTGTGGGCTGTAACCGGGATGAATTTGTGGTGGTCAGGAAAATGAACAAGGTCGATTGGCTGGATGGCGAAGACGTCAAAGAGCCGGCGCGAGAGGAGGTGTAGCAATGAAAGTTAGAGCCCAGATAGGCATGGTGCTGAACCTCGATAAATGTATCGGCTGTCACACCTGCTCGGTGACCTGTAAAAATGTGTGGACCTCCCGCGAGGGGGTTGAATACGCCTGGTTCAATAACGTCGAAACCAAACCCGGTGTTGGCTACCCCAAAGAGTGGGAGAACCAGGACAAATGGAACGGCGGCTGGACCCGCAAGAAGAACGGTAAATTGCAGCCGAAGATCGGTGGCAAGCACCGCGTACTAGCCAACCTGTTCGGCAACCCGGATATGCCGGAGATCGACGACTACTACGAGCCGTTCGACTTCGACTACCAGAACCTGCACAAGGCACCGGAGCAGAAGCACCAGCCGGTAGCCCGCCCGCGCTCGCTGATCACTGGCGAGCGTATGGAAAAGATCGAATGGGGCCCCAACTGGGAAGAGATTCTCGGCACCGAATTCGAGAAGCGTAAAAAGGACAAAAACTTCGAGCAGGTGCAGGCCGACATTTACGGTGAATTTGAAAACACCTTCATGATGTACCTGCCGCGCCTGTGCGAACACTGCCTCAACCCGGCCTGTGTTTCTGCGTGCCCCAGCGGTGCCATCTACAAGCGCGAAGAGGACGGCATTGTTCTGATCGATCAGGACAAATGTCGCGGCTGGCGCATGTGCGTATCCGCCTGCCCCTACAAGAAGATCTACTACAACTGGAAAACCGGTAAATCTGAGAAGTGTATCTTCTGTTACCCACGTATCGAGGCGGGTCAGCCAACCATCTGCTCCGAGACCTGTGTGGGCCGTATCCGCTACCTGGGCGTACTGCTCTATGACGCAGACCGCATCGAGGAAGCCGCTTCTGTAGAAGACGAAAAAGCGCTCTACCAGGCCCAGTGCGATATCTTCCTCGACCCCAGCGATCCCAAGGTCCAGGAAGCTGCCCGCGCTGAAGGTATCCCCGAAGCCTGGCTCGAAGCTGCGCAGAAATCTCCGGTGTACAAGATGGCTATCGACTGGCAGATCGCCCTGCCGCTGCACCCGGAATACCGCACCTTGCCCATGGTTTGGTACGTGCCACCCCTGTCTCCGATCCAGAACGCAGTACAGGCCGGCCAAGTGGAAACCGTTACCGTGGGTCGCGGCGCCGAGATCCCCGATCTCTCCACCCTGCGTATCCCGCTGCAATACCTGGCCAACTTGCTCACCGCCGGCGACGAGAAGCCAGTGGCCCGTGCCCTGGAACGCATGATTGTGATGCGCGCCTATATGCGCGGCATCCATGTGGACGGCATTCAGGAGCGCGAATTGCTGGAAGAGGCTGGCCTGACCGTAGCCCAAGTAGAAGAGATGTATCGCTACATGGCACTGGCCAATTACGAGGATCGCTTCGTGGTGCCCTCAAGCCATAAGGCCTACGCCGAAAACGCCTACGACATGAAGTCCTCTTGTGGTTTCAGCTTCGGCAACGGCTGTAGCACCGGCAACGACAGCACCAATATTTTCGGTGGCAAGCAACAAGCGGTGCGCGAAGTAATACCCGCCAAAGTAGTCGACTAAGGTCGAGCGGAGAATACCGATGAAAGTACTAAACCTGATCGCCCGCCTGCTGGATTACCCGTCCGATGAGCTGGTGGCGCACCTGGATGAGCTGACCAGCTGGTTGGCTGAATCCGAGGATCTGGATGTTCCGTTGCGCGACAAGCTGCTGGCATTTATCTCCCATTACGAGCGTATGGATGCGCTCGATTGGCAGAGCGAATACGACGGTCTGTTTGAGCGCGGCCGCGCTGTATCCCTGCATATCTTCGAGCACATCCACGGCGAATCCCGTGATCGTGGCCAAGCCATGGTAGACCTGACCGCGCGCTATCGCAGCGCCGGCCTTGAGCTGAATGAGCGCGAACTGCCGGATTACTTGCCCACCTACTTAGAGTTCTGTGCCACCCAGGGGGAAGCTGCCTACGGCTGGGTTCACGATATTACCCATGTGATTGCCCTGTTGAGCGCGCGCTTGTCCAAGCGTGAGAGTCCCTATCACCTGCTGATGGATGCGCTCTTGCAGATGGCAGGGGTATATGTCGATCTGACAGCACTCAAGGAAGAAGTCGCCAACGAAGAACGTGACGATACCCCCGAGGCGCTGGACAAGATCTGGGAGGAAGAGGCCGTTAGCTTTAGCGGCGCCAACAATTGCGACCAGTCAATAACGCGGCCCAGCAATGCGCAGCTGCGCGACGGCCAGCCCCTTAACTGGGCCAACGCCGCGCAGAATTCTGCCCAGCCCGCACCACAGGAGTAACAAGATGAACTATCTGAATACGCTGCTCTTTGCCATCTACCCCTTTGTCGCCCTCACGGTGTTCCTGGTGGGTAGCCTGATCCGCTACGACCGGGATCAGTACACCTGGCGTACCGGCTCCAGTCAGTTGTTGGAGCGCAAGCAATTACGCATCGGCAGTTACCTGTTCCATATCGGGGTGATCGCCATTCTCGCGGGCCACTTTGTCGGCCTACTCACACCCAAGGCAGTGTGGCACTTCCTTGGCATTGAAGCTTCCACCAAGCAGATGATGGCAATGGGGATCGGTGGTTTCTTCGGGGTGATCTGCTTTATCGGTCTCACCATTCTGGTTAAGCGCCGCCTCACCAACAAGCGCGTACGCGCCACCACTTCCAAAATGGACTTGGCCATACTGCTGATGCTCTACGCGCAATTGATCCTCGGCCTGATCAGTATTGTGGTATCTGCTGGCCATATGGACGGTGCTGAAATGCTCAAACTGATGGCTTGGGCTCAGTCCATTGTCACGCTAGATGGTGCCGGTGCAGCTGCTGCAATCAGCGGAGTGAACATCATTTACAAGCTGCATATTTTCCTCGGCATGACACTGTTCCTGCTGTTCCCCTTCAGCCGGCTGGTACACGTATGGAGTGTTCCGGTGCAGTACTTCCGCCGCAATTACCAGGTAGTCCGCGCCAAAGCCGCGCGCTAATCCCTGCAACTATTAAATGGCCCGCCATGAGCGGGCCCAGTGTGGAGTTGAGTCATGAATACATTACTGGCCACTGATGCTGCCGGCGGTGAATTTGAGATGGCCGAGGTAGTGGCCGTCAACGGAACTGAAATCCCCGCCGACCTGATCTACCAAGAGATGCAGTACCAGCCTGCCGATTCTCCGCGTCAGGCGATCTACTGCGCCGCACGCGCTCTGGTTATAGGCTGGCTGCTGCGAGATCGAGCTGCAGGGCAGGGCCTCTGCGCTGCCGACGAAGACTTGCACAGTGAGGCTTTCGATCGCGCAGTCTCAGATCTATTAAAAGGCGAGCTACAGGTGAACCCGGCAACCGACGCCGAGTGCCGCGCTTACTTCGAAGCCCACCCGTATAAGTTCCGCTCCGATCCCCTTGCAGAAGTACGCCATATCCTGATCCCGGCCGCACCGGATGACTCCGAGGCCTGCGCCAAGGCACGCACCGCAGCCGAGAATATGCTGGAACAGATTCGCGCCGACTCCAATCCGCTGCAATCTTTCGCTCGTTTGGCCCAATCTCACTCAGCCTGCTCCTCCTCCGAAGCCGGTGGCAGCCTCGGCCAAGTGGGGCGCGGTGATACCGTCGCCTCCTTCGAGCGCGCAGTGTTCGAGCAGGGCACCGGATTGGTAGCGGAACCCGTGGAGACCCCCTACGGTGTGCACCTGATTTATGTGGAGCAATGCGAACCGGGCCGCCCACTGGAATACGAATATGTCTCGGAGCGAATCGAGGAATACCTGACCGAAAAACGCCGCCGCCGGATGACCAGTGACTACCTGCAAAAAATGGTGAAAGCCGCGCAAATATCCGGCCTGGACTTATCGGGGGAGGCCCACTGAGGTGGCAGAGATTCGCCAACTGTTCGCGCGTAATCGCGCTTGGGCGGAAGATAGGACGGCACAGGACCCGGAGTTTTTCCAACGCCTGAGCCGCCTGCAAGTACCCAAGTATTTATGGATCGGCTGCTCCGATTCCCGCGTGCCCGCCAACGAGATTGTGGGCATGGCACCGGGGGAGCTGTTCGTTCACCGCAATATCGCCAACGTGGTGGTACACACAGACTTTAATTGCCTCTCGGTGCTGCAATACGCCGTAGAAGTACTCAAGGTGGAACACGTGGTGGTGTGTGGCCATTACGGTTGTGGCGGCGTACAGGCCGCCATGGGCCACAGCGAATGTGGCCTGGTGGATAACTGGTTGCGCCATATCAAGGATGTCTACGCCCGCCACCAGCAAGAGCTGGAATCACTCGATAAAGAATCCCGCTCAGCGCGCCTTTGTGAATTGAATGTAATGGCACAGGTACAAAATCTGGCCATGACCAAGATAGTCCAACACGCCTGGGACCGAGGCCAACGCCTCAGCCTGCACGGCTGGATCTACGATATTCGCGACGGCCTGATTAGAGATCTGGGAATGCGGATGGACGACCGCGGCCAGGTGCCAGAGATTTATCATGTTTATGGTGAGGTGCAGGAGGAGGGGTGAGTTTATAACTGCTTTACCCCCTTCGAGACCATAAGTATAAATAGCGCAGTTGCGTTTAAATATTTTATAGTAATACTACGTTCGATTCTACTTGGCTTCTGCTAAAGCCGACGGCTATCAGCATCAGGTGGGGCGGAGCGATACCGCCGTCTCTTTCCAAACTGCAAAGAGGGTAACCATAAATACCGTTATCCTCAATCACATGTTCGCCCCATGCTTATCTCTATTTCTTCTAACTCCCAATACTGCACTGAGTGCAAGGCACAGCGATTAAATCCCTAATATGATAAATAAATAGCGGTTTATTACTGATATGGCCCTCAAATACCAGAATTACCCAAGCTGCGAAATAAAGCCAATGCACTCAAGATCGCGGGATACTGGCGTAATAAGAGCTAGAGATAGATTTTGGTGAGGAGATAATCCGTTAGCAAAAATTGAAGGCCAAACCCTAGAACGAGCTGAGTAACTTTTAGAAGTACAAAACCAAATTGATCATTTGAACATCAATTTGGATATGTGAGTTATACGCTAAAATCTCTCTTTCTCCTATTCTGCGCTTGCTGCTCCCCGTAGCACTCTGCTTTTCCTAAAACGCTACTTTCTATGCCACTTTATCGCCTGAAGTCTATCTGATTTTCGAACATCGATAGGAGACAAAATATTTATCTTAAAACCTTCGATTACTGAAAACTCAATATTTGAAAAATATTCAAATTTAGTAACAAGAAATTAAGGATAAGCAGACAAAGATAAAGAGTTTTGCGCCCCCAGATTGTGGCTTACTTATTATAAATAAATATATTCGCGAATAAATGAAAATCATTAAGTAATTTATAAATTCATAAAATTAATAAACATTCCCGATATTTATCCTCATGAAAAAAATATAACTAAAACTGGCATCAAATACCATGTTTATCAAAATTTGTATCCCTCCGAACTGACGAAGAAGAGCGTCTTATAGGAGTGGAGATAAGAGGACTTGGAAGTTGAATATTACTGCAGTTTAAGTGGGCCCAATTTTTTGCTTCTCCAGCGATGATTAATGTAGATGCATTACCCGTAAGGGATGAATACTCAGCGTATTCATGCTTCTACCTATTCTAATTACTAAAAATAGGAAATAATGAACATGAAAAAGATCCTTACCGCGCTCGCCCTGGCAATTGTTAGCACCGGCGCAGCCGCTGACACCTGGTCTCCCCAAGGTACCATTGGCCTGGCCAATGTCGGTGATATAAAAGTATCTAAGGGTATAAACCTTACTTGTGGTCTATCCGGTAGTTCTACAACAAATTCAGCAGGTAACGCCTCTGTGGGCAGCTTGTCACTGAATACTGGTTTCCTTTGTGGAGCAGTTAGCTTTACCAATCTGCCCTATACATTGGTAGGTAATGCAGGGAATACCGTTACCCTAAAAGATGTAACTGTTGCAGCTATTACCGGCAATTGTTTTGGTGATATTACCGGTAGTTTTAACCAATCTACCGGAGAAATTACTTTTAATGCCGCGGTACTCCCAAGCGTTGGTATTGGTAGCGACTGCAAAATAACCGGTACTATCTCCACAAATCCCCAGGCATCTTTCGTGCCATAAGTAACCTTTAAAAGGCCAATATCTAAAGTAGAGTAGTCAGAAAGTACTGGTTGCTCTACTTTTTCCCCGTCTGTATATTCATAAAAAAACCAAGATATCTGTTTCTAAATATCAATCATTATCTGCAAAAAAATTCTTATCCTCTTTTTTAATATGCCTGCCATTAGTTGACCCGCTCGCTTTATTAACTCGGCATGTTAATAATGTACCAAATGTACAGCTATATAGTTTTTACTCAACTATTTGTTTATAGATTGTATAAACTTGCATTTTTGGCTCAAAGTTACTTTAGGCCTTAATAAGAAGACAATGCAGAGAGACTAGGCTATTCCCAAAATAAAGTACAATTGGGAGGTGTGTGGCTAGTCCTAGCAAACAATCATCAACCGCCCGCTACACGATTGATCGATGATTTATATGAGTGAAAAGAAGGTTAGAAATAGAGGTGTTTTCAGGCATAGCCAGTCTGAAAAACCAGTAAGACACTATAGAACTATTAGTGCCTTACTGGAAATATAAAAATTAGAAACGCTTATTTAGACTAAAGCCTATAATACGCGGATCTAGGGTGAATACATTGGTAGTAAGGCCGGAGTCATCACTATTGGTAAAGGCGCTTGTGATAGGCGTATCATCAAAGATATTTTTCACATATAACTGCATTTGCAATTCTGATTCCGGATGGGTTAGGGTCGCTGATGCATTGAAGTTATCCCAGGCTTTTAAGCGGTCATACTCGGTATTATAAACCCGCGCATAACTCTCAGACTGTCGATAGTAATCGGCACGTAAAGCTAAATCCCAATCTGAAAGGGGAATGACATGCTCCACTGCTAAGTTAAACGTTAACTTAGGAGCATTTGGTAGTTCATTGCCACTTAGATCAGCAGAAAAACCGCGCCCGCCATTGGGGGCATCAGTAAGTGGATTATATTCGCCCAGATCGTAACCGAAAAGAGCCAGCATTTGATCCCATCGGAAATTTGGATTTTCAATAGAATCAGAGTAAACGCCCCATTGTTGTGAGCCCGCACATAATGCCCAAAGGGGGACTACACCAAAAAATCCTTCCAAGGCAGTCATAGCAGCTTCTACATATTCTACCGGAGCAATACAGTTGGAGGGTACCTGTAAGCTAGGCCGCAGAACTGTCCAGTCTTCATTTCCCTGGGTGCGGTCCATAACATCTATAGATTCCTCCCCTTCTGCTATGCGGGTTCTCAAGTAACCCACATTCATATTCATCCTGGTGCTCTCTGTCATTTGCCATGCCAGCTCTAACTCCAGTCCCATACTTTCTGCATCAAAGTTTTCATTTAATGCGATACGATCAACAATCTGGGAAACCTGGTAATCGGTATAGTCGTAATAGAAAGCTGTTGCATTTAAGTTTAAACGGCCATCAAGCAAAACATTCTTGGTACCGAACTCAAGGGAATTTACAAATTCAGGTTCAAAAGTATTAGGTAAATCTTGGTATTGAACCCGCGCTGGATCAATCACCGCACGTGGTGGGTTAGAACCGCCTCCTTTATAACCGTGGGCAAAAGAAACGTAGAACATAGTATCATCGGTAAAGGGAGTATCTGCTCGCCAGTCTAGCACTGCCCGCCCGGTATACTCTTGCCAATCCTGAGAAAACTCCTCACCCTCAGGATATCCCATATTGGAATAACCACCTGAGCTGCGACCTGAATAAGTTTCACCATCTTCATAATAATTACCAAGTAATAACTGGCTAGGTACAGGATTTGTGGTCTTTTCATCATTGGTATAACGTAGACCAGTGGTAAGTTTTACATCGTCAGTAATTTGCCAATATGCCTCACCAAATACAGCCCAGGAACTAGTTTCTACCAAATTACGGCTAAGAAAATAATTATGACCCATTTCATCAACATTGTTTAACGAATTAGGGTCTACATATATACAGTCATCCCCAGATAAATCTGTGGCGGGGTCAATGCAATTTATCGGAATGATATTGCCATCTTCATCGTATCCCCGACTGTAAACATATTCAGAAATCATGGTGAACATGTTATTAAAAACAAAGTAATCATCCTGGGTTTCAAAATTCAGGTAGTTTGCACCAACGGAGAAATTCCAGGGGCCATCAAAAGCTGTTTGCAAACGGAACTCCTGACTCCACTGTTCATTATCAGAGCGGCTTATATCTACTGCCAAAATACCATCAGAGGCACCGAGTTGTGGGTCGGTATAAATTCCTCCAGGTGTAGGGCCCAATGCCCAACTTTCACCAAGTTCTGCTGAGTCAGTAAAGACCGCGCCGGTTGTAAAACGATTATAGTCCTGAGAGGAGTAGTAATCGTCCTTAGCATAGGTAGACTGAGAATAAAATGTCAGAGTATCAGATAAAGCCCATTCAAAATTCAGTTGTACTAAATCATTTTCTGCACGAAATACCGGGTCAAAACTAGTGGATATTTCACGTAAATCACGTGATTGATCAACCCCACTGTAGGGATTTGGGAGATTTGTGAGACTACCATCTTGAAAAAGATTTGGGTGGATAAGCATTGTCGGTGCAACTATATAAGCAAGGCCAGCCCCATTGGGTGCACTAAAAGCATCACTACTATATAGCGAGCTAGGCAAACAGCCCTGACTTGTCATTGCTTGAGTAAACTGTGTTGTTTCCGTATCACCGACCATTGCATCACCGGGGTCAGTAGTACAAAGCTGCTTACCGGTGCGGGATCGCTTGTCATCTTCATCAAAGTGTTGCCAAATCAAATTAGCATTAAACTTATCACTGGGAGTCCACTCAAAAATGGCACGCGTTGAGTAGAGATCCCGGTCGTTAACATCATTCTTGGTATAAGTATTGTAATCAAAGCCATCCCGCTTGGTCATGGCTCCAGAAAAGCGGAAAGCCATGGTTTCACCCAATGGTATATTCAACATACCCTTGGTGCGCTTACTATTATAATTGCCCACTTCAACCTCAATCTCTGAGGCGAATTCATCTTCCGGCATGATTGGTAACATATTAACCACACCAGCAGTGGCGTTACGACCATATAATGTGCCCTGAGGGCCACGCAGAACTTCTACCCGCTGTACATCAAAAAATTCCTGCTCAAACAGACGATTCCTGATTAAAGAAGCATTATTAAAACTTACTGCAACGGCAGGATCACTACTGGCAGAAATTGACTGAGTTCCCACTCCTCGAATAGAGAAATTGTATGAGCTAAAGTTTGTTTTGGAGAAGTTAACATTGGGAACGGCTCGCAGCAGTTCATTGCCCCCTTCAATCTTTAAATCATCCATGTTATCCCCAGATAGCGCAGAGACTGCAATAGGCACATCCTGAATGCTTTCCTCAATTTTCTGTGCGGTAACCGTAACTTCTTCAATAGCCGAACCAGAATAGTTACTGGGCTTGTCCCCTTGCCCATCCTGGGCAAATGCTGCCACAGATGCAGTATTTATTACCAAACAGGCAATCGCCACACTGTACCAGGGGGTTGAATAGTCGCTAGGGTTTGCGGCGGGGATTGCTTGAGCAATCAAATTTTTTTGTTTACGAAGGCGCATCATCATACTGAGTTTCTCTCTCTTATGCTCACTATTATTTTTTTTCAAGGCCAAAACTGCCTTCCTTGGGCTCAACTAGGTTGAAGACGCAAAAAAAATAGAATAGGGGGGGGTAAAAAAGTGGCCGACAGTTTAAAAAATTTAGTTCTTTTAGGTAGCGCACAAAAATTGGGCACGCTTGAAGCCAACATTGTTGATAAGCGCGCCTGAAAGATTCGTCAGCGTCTTTAGCTTACTTATAGAAACTAGCTAAAAGTGAAATTCCCTAAAAGGAAAGAGAAAAAATATATCGAACACTGGACCGTATAAGATAAGGATTCAGATTGAGAGTTTATGGAAATATATTCATTATGTTTATACAAAATGCCAGGGCTGAATGGCATAAAAATGCACAGCAAAGAATCGGAATCTATTTTTGTGTCCGAGCTTGGGTAACAAATTATATATATTCGCTACGCCAGAATTGAAGCGTCAAATAGAACCACAAGAAGATTGATGCAAATCCAATAATTTCTCTAGCAAGTTCTTTCGAAAAACGTAGCTTTCGAACTCTATTTTTGATCTTAAATCTTTCTGCCTAAACGCCTAACAAATAGATGCAAAGCCGTCAATGGTCATGTGGAAAGTAATATCATTTAAGGAAATATATTTTGGTTCCTTATGTGTACTTCTAAAGTCTAATTTTTTATAGCTAGAAGATTATTAGTTATACAATTAACTGCATGGATCACATGTATCCAAAATTATGCCGCAGCTTGGTTCATATAACAGTGAAGTTATTCTTTATTCTTGTGTGGGTAGATACTAGTTATGGTAAATAAATCAATTGTGTATTTTTGTTGAGTAGATTTCCTGCGGTTTGATTCCACTAGCAGCACTGTAAAACCATCCAAGTATTAGAAAAGTTCAAATCTCTAGCCTCTGACTCTTGGACCCAAAAATAAAGCATACCTGAATCACCCCACATGATTTCGATATCATCATCAGAGTCAAATTGGAATAATAATTTCCAATCTGTTTTCTCTTTCATTAACTCTCTTGCTTTGTCAGTTCTATATGCTTCAGGATTCCCACAGTAAACATCATTACTTACCAGATGACATTCTTCTTCCATAGTGTCGTTCTGAACTGCGTCAGGAAATCCATCTACTTGGTGATGAGGTTCATCGCCATATATTTCTTGAATAAACTCATAATACTCTTCATCTTCTGAAACACCATATTCTGCCAAGTTAATCCTCTGGGGATCTGGATAGCTTTTGAAAGAAATAGCCCTGACATATTTCACTTCCTCGGAAATAAACTCCGAGTCAAGATCTAGAGGTGGGTCTTGTTCTGAAAGCTCACAAACCCCATTTTCAAAAAGTACAGCCCAACCGCCCCTATCTTTTGGGTCAAAACCCCAAGGCCATTCATTTAAATCATAGAAAAATAAAATCCTACCAAAATCTGGAAGCCAATCTATAGTACTATTCTTATTGATTTCAGATAAATCCAGCTGACCTATGAAGCTAAGAGGTTTACCATTTTTTTCTGGCCACTCAATATTTGAAGAAACTATTGGAAGTCCGCCAAGAAAGCTATTGGTTTCTCTATCGCTTTTTACGATTCTTAGACATTCTCTTCCTAACTCTAAAATCTCTTTATTCATACGATATGGCTATTTAGTATATTAAGAATTATGTTTTGAATGGTTGTTGGTACTTTATTGGAGATACTGTCTGATTGTTTACGGTATAATATGATCGATGTGAATGTAGTAGAAAGAATTTATTAGTTATCTTACCTTACCCCAAGTACTATATTCAACTCTGAAGTGCATCACTTAAATTCGGGGTAGAGAATAAACGAAAGGTATTACCTTCAGCTGACCACTCTTCCCCATATGACTAACTGATGTACTTCAGAATTGAATACGGATCTCATTGATTAATATAATTAAGGTCAATAACTTCTATCCTTACTCCGTTATCAACTACTTCAGATAAATGGAGCTTGCCGTCAGGTTGTTTCACTATAGATTTCTCAGTATCACCAGATACAAATTCCCATAGCACAGGGTTCATTGCATTTGGGTTTGGTTTGTAAACTTCCGCAGTGAAACCGGCTTTCTCTCTATTATTGCGTAGAATAACTATGTCACCTTTATAACCTGGTGTAGTTATAATCGTTAGAATAGATGTTTCGACCTTATTGTGAAATCCTTTTTGGTTCCATTTCCGCAATACAACGCTAACCTCAGTTTTATAAAGTCTAACACTATCCATTACCGTGCTAGAAAATGAAAAAGGTGATAGCAGCATGAAAAATAGTGTAATAATTGTTATTTTTGTAAACTTGATTTTCATCTTTGCCGGCATATAAAGTCGTAAATTTAGTAGCTGAGAATACTGTTTGATAATCTAAAACCTGATTATAAAAATTAACTGTGCACTGCCGAAGGCAGTGCACGATATCTAAGTAACTTATTATGTGAATTTATATTTCCTAAAAGAGCTGGCTATTTCATTGAGTGAAAACCGATATTATTCCCTTCGGTATCTTGCGCTATAGCGATATAACCATTCTCTCCGATAGACATCTTAGGGACAACTAGCTTTCCACCGGCTGGCTCGACTCTGGCCTGTTCAACGGAACAATCTTCGCTATCAAAATACACAAGAGTGCTATTACCTCCTGCCTCAACACCATCCATTTTGCAAATTGCTCCGCTTGCACCAGGCTCTTGCTTCATAGGAAATGCCCACATTTCGGGCTGTGGAAAATCTTTTACCTCGTCAGGATTGTCTAGACGAGTTAACTCCTGCTTAAGAACAGCTTCATAAAAAGACTTTGCACGTGCCATATCATTTACATAAACTTCAAACCAACAAACTGCATTTGTATTCATTTGACTATCCTATATGCTAAAAATCTAAATATGGTTAATATTTCAAGACATATAACGAGTTTTTGGAAAATACATCCTCTATATTTTAAGAGTACGAAATCAATCTAGCTAAAGTAACATAAAATCAGCATGTTATTTCACTCTGACGCAAAATAGCTCTAGTGATATCTTGCGGTTGTATTGAATCGTATTGCGTAGTTCCTTTTGATCAAATGTATAAACGATTAAAAATCAATAGGTTAACTTAAGGTTGCTATGGCTGTACGAAGTTGATTCAGCTCTTTAGTCTTAATACGAAAGAAATTTTCATGCGTCGTGTTGTAGATAAAAACAGAATTGATAAAGCGTTATGAATTAGCTTTATCAATACTACTGACTAGATTAGAGCCCAAAAGCATGATTGTCGGGGCAGATATGCCTCTTCTCACAAGACCTTGCAGGTAGAAATTATGTAGACAATGTTTCTCGGAAAACGCTGCTGTACACCCATCAGAGAAAGCAAGGTGCCACAATTTCTGAAATAATGCAAAGGCCGCCATAAAAATAATGGGTATTGAAATAGCTTAATATACATTCTGTGTCACAGATTCGCTGTGCAGACAGGATGTTTCTTTGTGGAAAAGGTACTCAATCTAAGAAGAAATATGAGCACTGCTGCCGGTGTATTGATATCAGCACACGAGACTTGGCCGGTATCATTGCACTTGAGATAGATGCTTGTGCCACATCTAAATAGCACTTGCCATGAAATTAACGGATATACGTCATATACTTTTATCGCAAAAAATACTTGAAGTTAAAAATACTTCTTATATAAATCTGGGTATAACTTTGGTAAATCGTCCTCATCCCATGCCTCGCCAGCCGGATCACTTCCTCCATCCTCTTCAGAAGTAAGGCGGTCATAGGGGAGCTCCTCTCCTGTGACCTTCTCGTAGGCATCATTAGCTATATACATGAAGTCCTCAGCTTCGAAGTCTTCAGGTAGCCAGTCAGCAAGCGATTCAGGATTTTTGAGTGCTGCTTCAAATTTCTCTCGCCCTCCAGAGATCAAGCCGGCCCTGAAGTAAGTAAAGCCGTCATCGGAACAGCCACCATTTAAGATATAAGCTACTGCCCAAACATCCCAACGATAAGCGAGGTCACTTACCTCATATTGCTTTTGCTTGAATTCGATAATTTCTTCAGGGGCGAGCTTGCTTACAACCTCAACTAACCCCTCGAAGACGTATTCAGTTTCAGACGCTCGGTTTGTAACGCTTTCAACAATATCCCAAAACCTAGTGTCTTCCACGGCCCCTTCCTTTTATACAACAGCGTATTCAAACTAAGCTGTATCATATCATTTATCGTCAAATTTCAAGAACTTAAATATTGTCTAAGTAGGATGATATGGATTATCGTGATAGCTAGTGTTTGTACCAAATATAAAAGGCATCCATGCAGATAAGCACTCACAGATCTATGGGGGGCTAGTATTATTTCTTCTTTGCTATTCCAATGGATTGCTCAAAATTCACAGTAAGATCTGTAGCAGCAAAGCGACAGCTGTTGAACAGCAAAGGTTCATCTATACAAATTTTATTAATTTAGGCCGTTTGGTGCTATTTTTATGAAGTAAATTATTAGAGGTATGAAACAAATCAAGGTTAAAGCCAAGTTTGCGATTTTCAGCAATCGCTTGCTCCCAAATATCACAAATAACAACCCTGCTATTTGAGCAACGGTTGTATAAAGGAAATACATCCCTAGTGTTCTATAAAAATCCGCTAGTTCTGGAGCAATAAGAGCTGGAAAAGTAGCTACCAATAAATATGAGATGAACCCACATAGCATCGCGATACTAAGTCTACATATGAAATAATTTGTTCTTCCCATATTAGTTTTTAATTTTACTTCTCGCATAATGAAGCGGGTCAGATATTAAAAAGCCCAATAACAGCAGGTGTAGAGGTTGATTGATTTTTTAGTAATACATATGTAATAAAAGGTCAAAGCCTTTTACTGAAAATCTTACTCTTTCCATGTCTTCTGTATATTTGCCGAGGTTATTCCCATCAAGATCCCAGACATTTTCTTTGGCGAACCACGTATTTAATTCGTGATCATGACATTTGAACTGGCTTTGTGGGACTACCTTACCGTTTTTCATGGTCGGCCCAAAATTCCTACAGTCTGTGCCCCACCTCCACCACTTTATATCTGGCATATTTACCATGCCTTCTCTGAGGGGAACGCCAAAAACTGTGATTTCGGACTCATAGTTTTTATAAATTATGTATCTAAAGCCCCACTTCCCTCCCGCCTCATAATTTACATCCCGAGTAAGTATTTCACCAGGATCCAGGTCAGCTACATCAATACTAGGAGATAGTTCACCAGCATCTGCTGGAGGCTTTAGGGCACTGCCAAACATGCCAAGTATGAATCCGACTCCAATTAAAGAGACAGTAAGAAAGCTGAACCAAAGTAATTTCTTGCGCTTTTCCATTTGAGGTTCACAACGTATCCAAACTAAGCTATATCATATCACCTGCTGACAAATCAAAAGAGCTTAAGAACCGCCTGATTAGTGTGGTATTGATTGTCATACTAGATAGTATGTACCAAATATGAGAGAAACCCATGTAGTTAAGCATTCATTGATCTATGGGTGTTGAGTATATTTACTTTGCTATAAGTTTCTGCTTATTCGTCAACATTCATTGGTGATGAAATATGTTGGTGACTAAATTGCCATGAACTCTCAGTTTCAACAAAGCAAAAGGGTATACGAACGGTGTTTCTGACCTGTTTTCCATCCGGTAAGGTACCCCCCACAATTTATAAGACAATAAGTAAGCCCCCGGCATTTCGAACTTATATATCTAGGGAGCCTCTGAATAACTCCGTAATGCCTCTGCGGGTTTTGAAGGCTGCAGATGTTAGGCGCAGCTCGCCGCGAATGGCCGTAGCCCTTTGCAAGAGCTGCAACGCAGCAGCTGTGGCCTTCAAGGCCCGCCCTTCGGGGCTTGCAGAGCGATTCACACTCCGCGTTGCGACTTCTTGAAAGGTCTAGACATTCCTGCGAAGCCACGCCTTGATTGTGAACCGCTCTGCATGCCAGAGGTATCATGGAGTTATTCAGAGGCTCTCTAGTTCCGATATCTCGAACAGGTATGGAGTGGCGAGAGATGGCTGCCATTCATCAAAGCTCTTTCTGTACGCGATCTACCCTTCATATTTAATGGAAGCCAGAACATCAAAGATGACCGTTTCTGGTTGATATTTTTCCTGGATTTTTTCTTTTTTATTCTGGCGAGTTGGTTCGACCCTGTCGTAAAGAAATGATTATGTTTCTTCGATATTTGCTTTGTTCATAGGTTTATCCTCATGAATTCAAAAACTATGGATATCCAGGTTGATATTTGGTATGGAAAATTCCATGATTTCTTACACACTAAACTATTCGTATTTATGTTGTGACTTCTCTGTAATCACCTTGAGTTTAAGCTTTATGCCGCTCGCTACGGTTTTGAAGGAAAGAAATAAATAAAGGAGCAAAAATAGAAGTAAATATACCTAACACTAAAGTAATTGTTGTAGTGACAAAGAAATCAAGTCTTGAATCCAGGCGCTCTAAATGCTTTTCAAGACGGTGTAAGTCTCTATCATTAACTACTTTGTAATTTTTCAGGTCATTTTTTATAAGAGGTACAGATAAAACCTCCATAGGGTTCCCTTCGATTGAATCTTCGATTGCTTTTATCTTGTTCTCGATATCTGATGATGTAATTTTTCTAAGGGAGGATTCTACAAAAATTAGTCTAGCATTTAATTGAATAATATCTGAATGTATTTTTTCATTAATTTTTCCTGGCTCGACGATTCCGATTGAATCAACTGCTTTGGCTTGTTCATTTAATTCAAAAATCAAACTCTCAATCTTTGATCTAACTTTCTCTGTCTCTTCGAGTAATTCATCACTTCTAATGGCCGCTTGTTGGTTTAGAATTTTTCCGGTTTCTGCTATTTCTATGTCTTGAACGAAAAAGATGTATGAGAAAAACACCATTACAATCAGGGCCGTTGTTGCAAGTATCATATAGAAGAGATTTTTCCTGGAGCGTGCCTCTTCTTCATGTTTTAATTTATTGAACTTAGTCTCTAAAAGTTTACCTTCAAGATCAAGTTCATGCTTTAGTGCTTCAACTTTTGCCTTCACTTCTTCTGTTGTATGCTTTTCAGCGTTTTTTATTTTATCAATTCTTTCATTTAAAAGATCTCTTTCGTGCTGAAATTCTTCTAATGAGAGCTCGTGCTTCATATTATCCAGATCTTTTATTTCGGAACTCATTTCCATATCTCTTGCTTGGTCGTGATTCTTTCAGAACGACGATTGTAAAGGAGGCCATATCATACCATATTGCTAATATGTCTCAGGAGTAACAAGTTAAGAATTTTACGATTTCGTCCAGGTGATAGGTTGTGTCACCTGACTACTTTTGCTATTTATTTTTGATACATGACAAGTTATCAATTTGTTTTCTACATATAATTTTAGAATAGGATAGATGTAGAATATTGCACTTTGTGCTTTTATAAGAAGACTTTTAGGGAATAAGTACTACCGTATGGTAGCGTTGACAATTATTGGGGGGAATAGTACTTAATCAATAGAGGAATAGCGGATTATCACAAAAATATTTTCACTTAGATTATCGACAGCTATATCTATCAATTCAGTACGAACGTTTATAAGAAAGAACTAATGAACTTTGCAAGTGTTAAAGTAAGAACTGATGAATAAGTACTAATTTTAGTATCAATTGATATTGAGAAATCATATGCATAGATCTATGAAAATATAGGCACAAAAATGATCTTATTGGATTTTATTCAGTTTGTTTTAGTGTCAAAGCTGCGTAAAATCGATTGATATTTATTGGTATTTTGGCCGGAATTGGGTGGCCTTTTGTAGGCCGATGACCAAGGACCAAAGAGATTCGAGAGAATCAAGACATCTAAGAGTTTTCTAAAGAACCATCTTCTTAAAGGAGAACGGTAGCGTGACGTAAGAGACAGTAAAAGGCGCTGACCCAAGGTGCAGCAACACCAGGGGCCAGCTGACCAAATTGATAACGTAACTATCAAAATGGCTATATGGATCATACGCTAGAAACCCGCTCGTCTTCAATAAAGTGGAGAACATTCAGCGGCTTGGAGCGACTCCCCAAGCTCTGGAAGCGTTGTGCCTGCCTTTTCTTCTTCTATGCCTACCGTTCCCGCGCACCACCCCGTATTTCCTCACAACGTTACTTTCTCAGCCCTTCCATCAAGGAAGGCCTAACTATGGTTTGAGTATCAGTAGGAAATCAATATGTTGATCTTAAAGCGCCGGACAGGTGAGAACTTAAGAATTGGGGCCAATGTTTCAGTTACAGTCTTGGAGGTTAAGGGTAATCAGGTGAAGATAGGGATACGTGCTCCCAAATCTTTACCTGTTCATCGTGAAGAAATATACTTTCATGTCCGAAAGGAGCGAGCGCAGAGGAATAGAAATCGTTGAAAATCTGATCGTGAATATGGAGTACCATTATCAGTGGATTAAAAAAGCTTGCTTTTTTCCTCAGAAATAAAAAATAAAAGCTAATTTAATTCCACTGCATAATTTCTTTACATGCTCGACATGTTCCCAAATGCCACCTTTACGAACAAATCCCATCTCTAATATCATATGAGATCGCTCGCTCGACGAATAATAACAAACTACTAAATTGCCTAGTTATAACTCCGACTTCCAACGTCGATAGGCTTGGCCAATGGAAAACATTAAATCCGAGAAACTTGCTTCTTCATTTACATGCCCTAATCCACCTTCTATTTCAACGAATAGATTATGTGTATGAACCCTAGAGGTCGGTACATCAATGATCCTATTTAATGCTAACTTACTCCATGTATCGAAACCGAGCCGAGTCATCTGGCTTAAGTATTTAAGATTGTTGCTTTGGGTTTCAAATTCGATTTCTGTAATCACATAGTGATATACATGCGCTAAAATTCCAGCGGCATATGCAATTTCAGGTACAACACGGATAACAAATTGACGGGCTTTGCTACATTTATTAAGTCTATTTTCAGTTGTACCAATACCTAGCTCAATCTCTTTCAAGCTTGAGCCTTTCATCCAGGAGATTAAGGCATCAATGACAATAGACTTGAAATAATCTATTTTTTCATCTTCGCTCAGATTGGTAAATCCCCCCTGAAATGTTCTTTCCAGAGTTTCCACTCGAATGAATCTTTCAAGTCTATCATATGATTCTGCCATCCATTCCATGAGCCATACTATATGCTCAATGGGCGTGTGAAGATTAAACAATATATCCGTAAAGTCTTGCTCTAATTGGCGAATTAAATCAGGTTCTATTCCTGATGCCGAAGCCAATTGATCATGCCACTCCAGGTTACCATCATTATCATCCCTCTCTCGAATCGTTCTGAAAGCACGATTAGCAACCTCAATACTATCATCTATCCAATTGTTGTTATTTTTTAATTGAGCTTGATAAGCACTGAAAGTTGAACGAATGAATTCTGAGCAATCTCCATCTTCGTTGACAGGTAGTCTTTGAATAAAATATTTTACGTCCTCATCATCAATGTCATCTGAGATATGTAATTTATCCAGCACCAGCTGTAGAGGGTCTTCGATAATCAAGCACTGGTCTTCATTTGAGAAAACCTCCTGTATCTCTCTCCAATAACCTGTAATCCTAGTTCTTTTAGCATCAAAACTAACAACTTTACCTGGGATGACCAAAACGACACCTGTTGCATTTTTTCCGGCTCTGCCAGCCCTGCCTGCGGCATTTAATAATTCATGCGCATCCAGTTCTTGCTGTCTATTTTCCAATGGATCAAATCTTGTATTCCCTGCAATAATTACGCATTCTGCAGGCAAGTTTATTCCTTGTGCTAGAGTGGAGGTGGCAACAATTAAATTAATCCCGCTATCTCTACTAAAAAGCGACTCATGGAGCTGACGTTCTTCTTTAATTAAAAGACCGTGATGAGGCAAAGAAATAGAATCTGATGCATAGTAAGAATGATTGCCACCAAACTCCAAATCGATAAGGTCTTTCAACTTTATTTCGATATCACTTAGCTCTATATCCACTGGATCTGTTAAACTGATATTTTTTACAATTGAATCACATGATTTTGTATCCGCTGCAAATATCAGTGTTTTTATGTTTGCTGATATCGAGTTTTTCGCAATTGATGCAGCAACCTGGTTTCTATTTGCTATCAAAACGTCGTAATTATTTACTCCAAGAGTTACTTCGCTATTAGAGAGTTTTGTTAGCTTATAATCATTTGAGCTGTTTGAGTGCCAAGTTTGATTGAGAGAGAAAAAGCTAAAAGGGATAGCCCTCAGCTCTCTTTTTTCAGAGGTGGTTAGTTGACCACTTGGAGTCCGGTCTGCGTTGCGAATATATTCACTTAATTCTGCTGTTCGATGAGAGTCATACACGACACAGCCTTTCGCTTGTCTAGTTGGTTTCCACTTGATATTAAGTGCGAGTACATCTCGATTTATCAGCTGTCTAAGCCAACTAGCAAGCTCGCTATTGTTTTCGATCATTGCAGACATGAGCAATATATCTACATCGTTAGCCAAATTAATTATCCTTAGCAAGCAGAGCATTGCATCAACACTTCTTCTGTCAGCAATATTTGACGATCTTGAATGTATAAGATGACATTCATCAAAAACAAATAAACCAACCGATTCGAATGCATCTGGAGAGAAGCTCATTCTTACCAGTACACTTTCAGGTGTCATTACAGATATATCTGGTAGCATCTCTACTTCTAGCTCCTCAATGTCGAACTCCTCTATGCTCATTTTAGTTGTAACAGTGGGGAATGCAGCTTTAAGAGATTTTGAAACTTGATCAACTAGCGCTAGAGTAGGAACTATAAAAACTACTGGCTCGTTACGAACTAAAGAGGTAGCAATTTTCAATTCTGAAAGTGTAGATTTACCTCCACCAGTTGGAAAACTAACTACTGAAGAAACACCTTGATCTAGATAACCTTGGTTTATAGCTTCAATATGATTAGGCCATAGGTACGGACGACTCTTTGATATGCTATTTAGAATATTCTTCCAAGGTTCATTATTAACCCCGTTGGGTAATGGTGAGTTTACCAAAGCAATTTCTTTGATAGTTTCACTGGCAACACTCAGTAAACTAGCCAAATAAAATTGCCCTACATAAATGCCTTGGTAAATAAACTCAGCATCGCTACCCTCCAAGGTTATCTGTTCATTGCTTTGAGATAATTCCTTTACGTGATTAAATATTGAGTTTGCCTCTTCATGGGAATCATAGAAATTATCTGGATCGCTTGAAATAGAGCTTAAGAGAATATTTACCCCTTGGTGGATGTGCGCCCATAATGCATTCGAAGCAGCGACCTCTCCCCATTCACTTTCTAAAGGATAGCTAGGCTGATTGTTATCGAAATTATTTAGATGACCTGTTAATAATGATTTCAATGCAGTTACTAGTTCTACTTCTATATCACGGCTATTTTCGATATCGACTTTACCGATCATCTCTGATGAATCAGCAGTGTAGCCGGCGATAAAATAAAGCAAAGAAGCTGAAATCTGCGGAGCAATATAGTGGTCATTTAGTGCGTCGCAGGTGTGCTCAGTATTTATTTCTTTGTTTAGTTGGAAAACCAATTGGTGAGCTGATGCTGCTACAAATGCTGCTGCTTTATGATCATCTTCTTCGTTAAGCAAGAATACATAAGCCTCATATGTAGAGGCGATTTTTTTTACCTTATCTAGTAACGAAATTAATTCATCATCATCACCAATGTTTTCCCTATATGCCATTCTTGCAGAAATAATTTCTGTGTAGCCTTCAGTCAACTCTTTTGAAAAATTTGGTAAGTCTAGGTCCCCAAAAGAGGGGGCTTGGCTAATAAGCTCTACGGCACTAGAATCAAACATTATTATTATCTCTAAATGAGTTTAAGTGCTCGATAGCATTTTCACTGAATTCCTGCATCCAGTCTCGAAGCTCAGGTAGGTATACACATTCAGCGTTTCTGAAGTCAACTGTACGGTTCGGAATTATCTTATCATAATCTTTGAATAATCTTTTTTTACCTACATCAGTCATATGACTAATATTAGCAGTAACTGCCACTCTATACTTTCTAGCTTGATCCCAAAAAATTGTTTCAATTGCTTCTTCTATATCATCGACGATATCAGGCCTAGTGCCTAGCATTGAGGTTATTTCTTGCTGTAATTCACTCTCTCTGTGGCCTTGATCGAACTCTGCAAATTCAGGCCATACGTTATCTCTTATAAAATCTCTTGGGTTTTCTGTAGCCTTATCCTCAAAAATAACAACCGCCTGCACATTTCTGTCAACAATGTTAATTTGAAGGCCGTCAAAACCTTTTTGAGCTTCAACTAGATGGGGAGCTCTTAGTATTGAGGAGCTTCCCTTAGATAAATATGCAGCTAACCATGAAAATATCTGGAAAATAAGACCGTCTCGATGATAGGGATATTCAGGGTCATCGAGAGTTAGCTTATTAATCGCATCATTAATCGTATTTTCTCTGAAATTGACAGTGCTGCCTACAATGCCATTCAGAATCTTCTCAACATGTAGCTGTTTTCCCATGAGAATTTTAGCAACTATCTGCGCTAACAAATCTTCATTTGTGATGTCCCAAGAATGTCCTTGGCAAAGCTCCCCAGAAGTATAAGGTGTTAGAGTTATTGGCATAGCTTTTTAACTTGAATTATTTAGTTAAGTTGACCTAGAAGACCCTATAATATTTTCTATTTGAAAGAGAGTTAAGTAATTTAAATTTCTATTTATTGATAAAACAGAGTTGGACTGATGTACATCATGCTCATAAAGTCTTTGTTTAAGACGGACTACTCGAAGCTAGGAATATTTGGCAGGGGCTCATAAATAGGGAATGAATAGCATCAACTTGTTAGAGATTTTAAGACTCCTTGGATAGTTATATTGTAGAGAGAGCTGTAGTCTCAAGCACTAGACGAAAACAACGCCGCCACCGCCAACAAAGTAGCTACCCAAATCCCACAAAGAATCTTCCAAAACAAAGAGGCATCCCCTTTTTCAGTAGGATCTTCCCTTAGGTAATCCGGGTTCGGATTGGCCAGGTCGCGCATAAATTCCGTTAGGGTGGAGTAGCGCTGTTCCAGGTCGATACTGCATCCGCGCTCCAGGGCGCGGTCGAACCAGATGGGGACTACAGGATTAAACTGGCTGGCGGTGCGGTAGCGCAGGCGTTCGAAGTCGGCGTGGGAGCGGCAGTTTTCGATTTCCTCGCCGTAGGGCAGTTCTCCGGTAAACATTTCGTAGGCAATGGTGGCGAGAGCATAGATATCGCCGCGAATACCGCTGTTGTGCCCAAGGATATAGTGGGGGTCGGAATAGCTGGCGGTGCCCAGCGCTTCCGGGTGCTCCAGGGGGCGAAAAATCTCGGCACTGCCGGCTACATAAACTGAGCCGAAGTCGATAATTTTTACCCGTCCGTTGCGGTCTATCATGATATTGGCTGGGCGCAAATCCTGGTGAATGGTCTCCTGATCGTGGAAGGCCTGTAGCCCGGTGGCAATCTCCTTAAGGATGCGAAACGCTTCCGCCGGTTTGGGAAAGCGGTTGTTGGTGATCCACTGCTCCAGGGTGCTGCCCTGCACATACTCCATCAGGTAATAGAGCGCGGTGCGTGGGCGGGTCTGCCGGTGCAGGCGCACTACTTGGGGGCTGCGAATACGCAGGCCTATCCACTCCTCCTGAATAAAGCGGTCGATATAGTGGATATCGTCCTCGTAATTTACCGAGGGGGTTTTCATTACCAGGATTTCCCCGGTGGCACTGTCGCGCACCAGGTACAGCTGGCTGCGCTGGGAGGAGAACAGCTCCCGTTCCACCTGGTAACCATCCAATACCATGCCCGGTTCCAACTCCGGCGGGAAGGGTAGGCGGGTAAGCTGGCGGCTGTAGTCGTCCAGGGTGGTTTGTGGCAATGCTTTTACCTTTACCACTAATGCGGAGAGATTATCATCACTGCCGTTTTCCTCGGCGAGGCGCACCAGGGTTTCCGCTGTTTCCTGTTCGCTTATTTGGGTATCTGCCAGCAGCTCCCGCAGTAGATCCTGCTTGATAAAGTCGTGCACGCCGTCGCTGGTAATCAGCAGCACATCGTCCTTAGCCAGGCTGAGCTGACCGTAATCCACTTGCAGGCCGGTATCCATTCCCAGCGCGCGGGATAGCATCTGCTGGCGGTGGGCCAGGGTGATGTTGTGGTCCCGGGTGAGGCATTTAAGGTTGTCGCCTCGCAGATGATAGATACGGCTGTCGCCGATATGGAAGTAGTGGGCGGTACGGGATTTAAAAATCAGGGCTGAGAAGGTGCAGAGGAAGCCCTTTTCCTGTTGGGGAAAGTCGTGGCTCTTGCGGTATAGCTTACTGTTAATGGAGGCGAGGATTTTTTGTCCGGCGTGGGCCACAGACCAGGTATCCGGCACCTTGTAGTAGTCCCGCACAAACTGCTCGGTGGCGGTGTGGCTAGCGAGGGCGCCGGCTTCGGCAGAGCTGACGCCGTCTGCCAGTGCGGCGACTGCGCCCAGGTATTCCTGCAAGTGCGGGTTGTCTGGCCAGTGGTAGATTGCGGCATCTTCGTTCTGTGGTTTGATGCCGGCACTGGTGCAAAGGCCGTGGCTCAATCGCGGTGTCTGGGCTTCGGGGTTTGCCTCGGTTTCTGTTTGCACCCCGGAATTGGTTTCGCTCACAGCTTTCTCCTATCTCTTTTCGTCCCCTCAGACCAACGGCGAAAAACAAAGAAGGGCCATTGGCCCTCCTTTGCGTTTTTTGCTTGATAACCGCTTTCCGATCACTCCACGCTGATCAGCTGCACTGTGCCATCCGGTAGCACTTCGGCGATATTGCCTTTGGGCTCCTCCAGGAACAGGCAGGCGAAGAAGATCACCGCTGCTGCGCCGCAGATAATCAGGAAGAACTGGCTGTAGCTGACATAAGACAGGGCGGTAAGGAAAGTAACCGCACCCACGTTGCCGTAGGCTCCGGCCATACCGGCGATCTGCCCGGTCATGCGACGCTTCACCAGGGGTACGACGGCGAATACGGCACCCTCACCGGCCTGCACGAAGAAAGAGCAGCACATGGTGGCAACTACCGCAGCGGGTATCCACCAGCCGCCGTTGATCTGGCTCAGTACAAAGTAACCCACTGCGAGGCCGCCGATCAGGAACATCAGGCTGCGGCGGCGTCCCAGTTTGTCAGAGAAGTATCCACCGGTTGGGCGAGCCACCAGGTTCATAAAGGCGAAGCCAGAGGCGAGCAGGCCGGCCTTCACCGGGCTCAATCCTTCAAAGGTTTCCAGGAAGAACAGAGGCAGCATAGAAACCACGGCCAGCTCTGAGCCGAAGGTGACGAAGTAGGCCAGGTCGAGGATGGCTACCTGCTTGAAGTTGTATTTCTCCAGCTCGGGCACACCTTCGCGTAGGTGGTCTTTGTTTACATTCCAGATCATACGGGTCTGGAAGGCGAACAGTGCTACCAGCAGTCCCCACATCACGTAGGTGGCATTCTGGCTCAGCAGGGCTACGCCGCTGGGAGATAGTTTGTAAGCCAGCGCTGCCAGTGCCAGGTACATGGGCACATTCATCAGCAGGTAGAAGTAGAAATCCCGCTTGCTGGTCACTTCCAGGCCGCCGCTTTTCTTCGGCTTGAAGTAAGTGGAACCTTTAGGAGTGTTGCGGGCAACGCGGTAGTAGATGATGCCGTACAGGCCGGCGATGATGCCAGTGAGGCCCAGGGCATAGCGCCAGCCGTCTTCACCGCCGAACAGCAGGGCGATGGTGGGTAGGGTCATGGCACCGGCAGCAGAACCGAAATTCCCCCAGCCGCCGTAAACACCTTCTGCCAGGCCGACTTGTTTGGCTGGGAACCATTCACCCACCATGCGGATACCAATTACAAAGCCGGCACCCACAAATCCCAGCAGGAAGCGGAACAGGGCCAGGGATTCATAACTGTCTGCGGTGGCGAAGCCCAAACAGATTAAAGATGAGGTCATCAGCAGCCCGCTGTACACCAGGCGCGGCCCCAATTTATCCACCAGCATACCGATAATGATACGGGCGGGGATGGTGAGTGCCACATTGAGGATTAACAGGGCTTTTACTTGCTGGCTGGTGAGGTCGAACGCTTCCTTGATAAAGACCATCAGCGGAGCGTGGGAGAACCACACCACGAAAGTCAGGAAAAACGCAAACCAAGTAACGTGCAGCGTCTTTATTTTGGGATCGCCCCAATTAAATAAATTGAGGCCGCTGGATTGACTCATGACTATTTTCTCCGGCTTCTCAGAAATTTTTAGAGGTGGATAGGGTCATGACCGATAGTATTTGAGCAGCGCCAGAGGGAAAGCGCGCAAAAGGGGTAAGTGGAAGGGAAATGGATTTGTATATGGAAGGGAGTAACCCCTTGGGGTTAGTAGCTCGGAGTGGGTAGGGGCGGTTTTTAGTGCGTTTCTACCCCTGTGGGGGTAGTTGGCGGAAATTGATAATGATTAAAAAGGGTTTTTGGGAGTAATTGTCGCTAGCCGATTTTTTGTGCATCTTGCCAATAGCTTGCCTCTGTAGATTTCTCGCCTCCGCTGTATTTCTGTGATCACTTTTCTTGGGCGGGGGGCCAATGCGGTGAATAACCGGGGTGGCAATTAATTTTCGACAGCCAATATTTTGGAGATGCCTGCCGTGCAATATACACAGCAACTCGCCGGGCGCGCGCTGATATTTGCCTCGGCCATGTTCGCCGCTAACTTTTCTGTTTGGACGCTCTACGCGGTATTGGGGGTAGAGATTCGCGGGCAGTTGGATCTGTCTGCAACTGAATACGGGGTTCTACTGGCTGCGCCGATTTTGAGTGGGGCGCTGTTGCGTTTTCCGGCGGGATTTCTGGTGGAATATTTTTCTGCAAAAAAGCTGATTTTATTGCAGATGCTGTTATTGCTGCCGGTGCTCTTTTTGTTGCCCTTTATCGATAGCTACGGGGCCCATTTGCTGGCGGGGCTGTGGCTGGGTATTTCCGGGGTGTCTTTTGTTTTGGGAATTCGCTATATCAGCCCGTGGTTCGAAAGAGGGCGACAGGGTACTGCGATGGGCATTTTTGGTGCAGGAAATGCAGGAGCTGCAATTACCTTGGCATTGGCTCCAGCCATTCAAAATTGGTTTGGCCGCGAGTGGATAGGGCCGGCTTATGGAGCCGGGATTATCCTGATGATGGTTTTATTCGAATTTTTTGCACCAGAGGAAACCCGCTATATGCGCAGCCGGGGAAAACCGGATCTGCGCAGTCATTTAAAGCCGCTAACGCAAATCCGGGTTTGGCGTTATGGGCTCTACTATTACTTTGTTTTTGGCAGTTTTCTCGCGCTTTTATTGTGGTTGCCGAATTACTATCTGTCGGTATACCAAGTCAGTACACCGGTAGCAATGGCACTCACCCTGCTGTTTGTGGCCCTTTCCAGTTCACTGCGCGCTTTAGGGGGTTGGTTTGCCGATCGCTACGGTGCGCGCACCGTCAATTGGAGTGTTTTCTGGACCTGCCTGGTCTGTCTTTTCTTCCTCAGTTATCCGCCCACCAGCATGACAATTCACGGGGTGGAACGGGATGTGCATTTAAATATTGAAGTGGGTATTGAGCTGTTCACTTTACTGCTACTGGTTATCGGTATCGCCCAGGGATTTGGCCGTGCGTCTGTTTACAAAGCGCTGCACGATAATTTCCCCGCGCATATGGGGAGTGTTGGCGGTACCGTAGCCACTATTGGTGCCCTCGGTGGTTTTACCCTGCCTGTTCTTTTTGGTATCGCTCAGGACTTAGTAGGTATCCACAGTGCGGCCTTTATGCTGCTCTATGGTGTGCTCGCTATTTGTATGTTGGTTATGTATTTGGCGATTCAAAGAGAAAATTATATGCAGCGTTTACAGTACGCACAGCAAAATAATTTCCTGCTTGAGGAAACCAGCGAAACCGAGGCTTTGCCGGATAGGTAGTGCCCACTACCAATAAGGGATTACGCCTGAGTAAAGGCTAGGGAGTAAAGATTAATTAGGCAGGAAAAAATCTATGGTTTCAGTCGAGTCTGAAAAATTGTAATTTGTCACTGTTCACTCCGTTGTTGCAAAGGAAAAGCGTCATGACCGTTTCCAAATTCCCAAAAATTCTCGGTGCCTTACTGTTGGGGGCATGCAGCACTGTTGCATTGCAGGCCGCTGCGCAGGAAAGTGAAAATGCCACTCTGGTGGATGCGTTGAAATCCGGTGAAGTCGGATTGAATCTGCGTTACCGCGTAGAGACTGTTGATCAGGATGGTATTGATGATGAAGCAGTTGCATCCACTTTAAGAACCCGCCTCAACTGGCGCAGTGGCAGCTATCGTGGCTTTACCAGCTTCCTGGAAATGGATGATGTTACGGCAGTTGGCAATGACAGCTACAACTCCACCGTTAATGGTGAGGGCGAATACCCGGTAGTGGCTGATCCGGAAGGAACTGAAATTAACCAGGCCTATATTCGCTACAGCGGTGGAAATTCCATAATTACCGCCGGTCGCCAGCGCATTAACCTGGACGGGCAGCGATTTGTCGGCGGTGTTGGCTGGAGACAAAACGAGCAGACCTACGATGGTGTTCGTTATCAGTACGGCAGTGCTGATAGCTTCCAGTTGGATTATAGCTACGTCTACAACGTTAATCGTATTTTCGGTGAAGACAGTGCTGGTTCCGATATGGGCGGCGATATCCAACTGCTACACGCGATTTATCCAGTAGCTGAAAACCATAAAATCAGCGCTTTTGTTTACAATCTGGATCTGGAAGATCTCACCGATAATGCCAGCCGCACTTATGGGGTAGATTACAAAGGTAAATTTGGTCCGGTAAAAGCCAACCTGAGTTATGCGCACCAGTCAGATATTGGTGACAACCAGTATGACTATAGTGCTAATTATTACCTGGCAGAGCTTGGCGCTGATCTGGGTCCTGTTGCGGCAAAACTCGGTTATGAAGTTTTGGGTTCCGACAATGACGTTGGTTTTAAAACCCCGCTGGCAACCTTGCACAAGTTCCAGGGTTTCACTGATAAATTCCTGGGAACCCCCGCTGACGGTGTCGAAGATCTGTATGTTGGCGGTTCTATGAAAGTGGCCGGTGGCAAGCTGGGCTTGACCTATCACAACTTTGAAGCAGCCGAGGGATCCGTTAGTTACGGTGATGAGTGGAACCTGAGCTACGGGCACAAAATCACCGATGACATTTCTGCACTCGTTAAGTACGCAACTTATCGTGCTGATGAGTACAGTACTGATACCGATAAGCTTTGGATCATGGTAACCGCTAATTTCTAAGCGGCTGAAAGAACTCCTTAGCGAGGCCCCCGGCTTCGGCCGGGGTTTTCCCTGCACCTTGAACCTGTTTTTATAATTTATAAATTTTAATCGACTGAAGCTCCACGTTTTGATGTCTCCCCAAGGAGCATCAGTTCGAGCACCAAGGGAGTACCACCTTTGCCCCAAGCATAAATTAACCAGCTTGATACACTGACATCAGTTTAAACACCGAGTCCCGCTACCTAAACAGCGCTGATTTTTATTGTCGCTACAAGGTGCCGGGACCGTGGCCGTACCGGCCACCAGGGTCTAGCGGGAAACTGCGCGGCCTCCCGACATTGGAAAGGCGTTTAATGTTACAAGACAATTTTGGCCGTAGGTTTTACTACCTGCGCCTGTCCGTGACGGACATCTGCAACTACCGCTGCAACTATTGCCTGCCTGAGGGCATCGGTTGCGGACGTTCCCTGGAAGGGGAAAATCCTCTCTCAGTCGCTGAGGTGGGCACATTAGTGCGCGCTTTCGCTTCACTGGGTACGGAAAAGGTACGCCTTACTGGCGGAGAGCCCTCCCTGCGCAAAGACCTGGTGCCGCTGCTCGAAGCCGTGCGCGCTAGCGATAAGATTCGCCGCTTAGCCATCACCACCAATGGTTACCGCCTGCCCAGTCAGATTGACGACTGGCACCGCGCGGGCTTGGATCAGGTGAATGTCAGTATCGACAGCCTCGACCCGGCTCAATTCCACCATATCACCGGCCACAATCGCCTGGATAAAGCCTTAGCAGGCCTGGATCGCGCCCTGGCCTTGGGTATCGATACCAAGGTCAATGCAGTGCTGATGCGCCAGTACAATCTGGCCGAGCTGGATAACTTCCTCGCCTGGGTTCGCGAGACTCCGGTGACCCTGCGTTTTATTGAATTGATGCGCACCGGCGATAACCGCGAGTTCTTCGCCAGCAACCATGTCTCCGGTGGCGATATAGAAACCCTGTTGCTGCGGGAAGGTTGGGAGCTGGTGATCCGCACCCGCGATGCCGGTCCGGCGCGGGAGTATTTCCACCCGGATTACGCCGGCCGTATCGGCCTGATTACCCCTTACGGCAAAGACTTCTGTGCAAGCTGCAACCGCCTGCGGGTATCGGCCCAGGGCAAGCTGCACCTATGCCTGTTCGCCGACCAGGGCTTTGATATGCGCGAGATCATCGCCGATGGCGATAGCGAGGCGCTGGCGGCCCATATCCGCGAGTTGATCGTGGATAAGACCGCAGGCCACCAGCTGCACGAAGGTTTTACCGGCGCTACCCGCAACCTGGCGATGCTGGGGGGCTAGGGTTATGGCCAGGGCTTTTGTTAGTAAATCAACAATCGGCGTGGTGCTGGCCGGCGGCCGCTCCAGCCGGATGGGCCGAGATAAGGCCTTGCTGGCCCACCCCCAACGGGGCAATTTTTTACAGCATGCTGAGGCATTGCTGAGTGAGCTTCCGCTGGAAAAAGTCGTCACCAGCGGCGCCCGCCCCGGAGCGATTGAAGACCTGGTGCCGGAGCGGGGTCCACTGGGCGGCCTTTATTCGGTAGCCCTGGCAACCGGTGCTGATGCGGCCCTGGTGATCCCGGTAGATATGCCTCTGCTCGGGCGGAAGCACCTCGCAGAGTTATTGGCAGAGGGGCAGGCAAGTGGCCGGCCCTGTTATTTTGAAAACTTCTTTTTTCCCCTGTGGTTGCCTTTAAATGGCGATTGCCTGGATTATTTGCGCCGTGCCGTCGAAGGCAGTGCGCGCAATTCTGTCGGCGCGCTGCTGCGTCACCTGGGGGCCAAATCCATACCCATAAAAAGTGCTGGCGATTGGCATCGTAATATCAATACGCCGGCAGATTATCTCGGCTTGAGTACGCCGGATAAAACCCCAGAAAACAGTTTTTTGAGAGACCACTGATTATGTCCGCACACGCTAGCAAAGAATTTGTACCGCTCAATATCGCGGTACTTACCGTATCCGATACCCGCAACGAGCAGACTGATACCTCTGGCCAGTACCTGGTGGAAGCCCTCAAAACTGCCGGCCATCAGCTCGCAGATAAACGCATTACCCCGGACGATGTTTACCAGATGCGCGCGGTGGTCTCCGCCTGGATTGCCGATCCCAAAGTACAGGTGGTATTGGTGACCGGCGGTACTGGTTTTACCGATCGCGACTCCACGCCGGAGGCCCTGAGCCCGCTGTTCGACAAAACCGTCGACGGCTTTGGCGAGCTGTTTCGCCATATTTCCCTGGGGGATATCGGCAGCTCCACCGTGCAATCCCGCGCGCTTGCCGGCCTCGCGAATCGTACACTGATATGTTGTATGCCCGGTTCCACCGGAGCCTGTCGCACAGCTTGGGAAGGCATATTGCTGGAGCAGCTGGATGCCCGCCACAAGCCCTGTAACTTTATTCCCCATGTGCGCTTTGCCAGCGCGCCCTGCGAGAGCCGGGGGTAATTTGTGAGCCAATTAACCCATTTAAACCAGCGCGGCGAAGCCAGCATGGTGGATGTTACCGAGAAGGACATCACTGACCGCAGTGCCCTGGCCGAGAGTAGTATCAGTATGAGTGCAGAGGCTTTTGCACTGCTGAGCCAAGGGGCGCACAAAAAAGGCGATGTGCTTTCTGTAGCTCGTATCGCCGGCATCCAGGCCGCGAAGAAAACCTCGGATTTAATTCCCCTGTGCCATCCGCTGGCGTTGACCAAAGTAGCGGTGGATTTCGAATTACAGCCGGAAAAGCACAGTGTGCATATCACCGCTTTCTGCCGCCTGGCCGGGCGCACCGGAGTAGAGATGGAAGCGTTAACCGCAGCTTCGGTAGCGGCGCTGACCATTTACGATATGTGCAAAGCCGTGGACCCGGCGATGGAAATCGGTCCGACCCGCCTGCTGCAAAAAACCGGCGGTAAGCGCGGCCACTGGCGCGGCGATGCTGCGGACAAGGCGTAAAAATTTCAGAGGTGTAAAGCGATGGTAAAGGTTCTGTTTTTCGCGCGTCTGCGCCAGCAATTGGGCATGGGCGAGATTACCCTGAAGGATTTTTCCGGCAGTCTCAGCGAGTTGCGCAAAACCCTATGTGAACAGCACCCGGATTGGAGCTCGCATCTGCAAAGAGGCGATATTCGTATGGCCCTGAACCAGGAGCTGGCAGAAACCGGAGCCCAGGTGAAGGCTGGGGATGAAGTTGCATTTTTCCCGCCGGTTACCGGCGGTTAGTGGTGCCAATATGACAGCTGTTGATCGTATTGAAGTCTGTAAAACGCCCCTCGACGTAGCGGCTGAATATACTGCGCTGCAAGGCAACAGTGGTGATGGTGCCTGCGCCCTGTTTGTGGGTTCGGTGCGGGACTTCAATGCCGGTAGTGATGTCTGCGGCCTGGCCCTGGAACACTATCCGGGCATGACTGAAAAAAGCCTGCAACGGATTATCAATGATGCCCGCGATCGCTGGTCCCTGGGGCGTGTGACTATCGTCCACCGGGTTGGCCCCATGCAGATCAACGATGAAATTGTTTTTGTCGGTGTTACCAGCCCCCACCGTCAAGCTGCCTTTGCTGCCTGCCAATACATCATGGATCGCCTCAAAACGGAGGCGCCTTTCTGGAAGCGCGAAGCGGTTGCGGATGAGTCCGGTAAGCCTTCAGAGCGCTGGGTCGAAGCCCGGGCCAGTGATGCTGCGGAGATGGAAAAGTGGTCCGCCGGCTGAGCCTGCTGCTATCCGCTTTACTGGTGGCCATCGCGCTGCCGGTTAACGCGGATAACTGCACCTTGCGGGTGGCGGTAGCGGCCAGCTTCCGCCCGGCACTGGAAGAGGTACTGCCGGAATTTGAGCGTCGCCATGCTTGTGTGGTGCAAATCAGCAGTGGCAGCTCCGGGGTGCTTTACCAACAAATAGCGCACCGCGCGCCCTTCGATTTATTCCTGTCTGCCGATCGCGAGCGACCCGAACTGTTGGAAAAGCAGGGTGGGGCACTGGCCAACAGTCGTCAGACTTACGCCCTGGGTTTACTGGCCCTCTGGCACCCAAAATCGGAATCGAATATCGAGCAGTTACTGCAAACCTGGCCCGATAAAATTGTATTAGCCGATCCGAAAGTAGCGCCGTTCGGCAGTGCCGCCCGGCAAGCGCTGCAAAGCCTGGGTTTGTGGAAGAAAAAACAAACTCAATTGGCCCGGGCCCACAATGCAGGCCAAGCCTACTTAATGTTGGATTCCGGCAATGCGCAGTTGGGCTTTGTCGCCGCCAGCCAGATGCAAGCAGCCGGCCGCGATAACTACTGGTTGCTGCCGCAGCATTTGTATAAACCCATTGAACAGCAGCTGCTGATTCCCACCCAGAGTCGCCGACCTAAAGAGGCACAGTCCCTCGCCGACTATTTGCGTTCAGCGGAAGTGCAGGTGCAACTACAGCACTTGGGTTACGGTGTTTTGCCAACTCAATATCGAAGTAGAGATGGAGGGAGTGGCTTATGAATATCGCCGCTGCCGACTGGCAGGCCCTGTGGCTAACTTTGAAATTGGCCGGCTTAACCACCTTACTCCTGTTTATTATCGGCGTGCCCCTGGCCTGGAAATTGAGCCAATGGCAGAGCCGCTGGCGCCACGGTATCGAGGTATTAATTACCCTGCCGCTGGTACTGCCACCCACGGTGTTGGGTTTTTATTTACTGCTTTTATTTTCCCCTAACTACGCCCCCGGGCAGTGGCTGTCACAACTTTTTGATGGCCCTTTGGTGTTTTCCTTTACCGGCCTGGTATTTGCGTCAGTAATTTATTCCCTGCCGTTTATGGTGCAGCCGCTGTTGGCCGCGTTTAATGCCAATGGCCAGCGCTTGACCCAGGCTGCCGCAGTGCTGGGTATACCGCCCTGGGCGGCATTGTTAAAAGTTCTTTTGCCGGCGAGTCGCGCCGCTATTGTGAGTGCCTGCGCTTTAACCTTTGCCCATACCCTCGGTGAGTTCGGGGTAGTGCTGATGATTGGTGGCGCTATTCCCGGTGAGACCCAAGTGGTTTCTATCGCTCTTTATCAACATGTGGAGGCGATGGAATACGGTGCGGCGCACCGACTGGCTTTGATGTTGATGGGAATTACTACGGTACTGCTACTCGCTGCCCGTTGGCTGGGACATAGTTTGGCCTCGCGCGGATCAAACAGCGAGCGCGTTAAACCGGTAATGGGGGTGCTGGGCTAATGGAAATCACCTTACCCCTTTTCGGTACTGCGTCTACCACTTCTGATTCCACCGGACTGAGTGTTTCAGGGCTGGTGACTCCGCTTAACGCTGCGATTCCCTGGCAATTAGAGCTGCCAGCCTCTGGAGTTTTTGGTCTTACCGGTCCCTCCGGCAGCGGCAAGAGCACATTACTGGCTGCTTTGGCTGGCCAGCGCCACTGCCGTGGCAATATCACTTTTGCCAATACGGTTTGGCAGCGCGGACGCCGCGCCCTGGCTACCCACAAAAGGACGCTTTCTTTGGGCTTTCAGGACAGCCGCCTGTTTGCCGGCCAGTCAGTGGCAGATAACCTGGCACTGGCCCGCCGTTACGGCCGCAGGCCACTGCCCGAGGAAGAGTGTGATCGGCTGCTAAAGGCTTTTGGTATTGAACTGCTACTCCATCAGCCGGTAGAGCTATTGTCTGGCGGAGAATCGCAGCGTGTGGCTGTATTACGCCAGCTTTTTAACAACGCGCCGCTGCAATTATTTGATGAGCCGCTTTCAGCGGTTGACCGCGCCCAAGTACTGCGGCGCCTATTGCCGACCCTACGGGATTTCTGGGCTCGATATCCTGCGCTGGTAATCTGGACCAGTCACGACTTTGATGAAATCCAGTTGCTGGCCCAGCGCTGTTTGTGGATGGATTCTGCCAATTTGTCCGCGCCACTTCCCTTACCTGAAGTTGCCCAGCGCCTGGATAACCACGGCGTAGGGGATAGCTGCCGCAGCCGGATTGAAGCGCGAGTGGAATCCCTAAACAATGGCCTGCTGACTTTGGATTTGGGGGGGATTTCTATCTTTGCAGATAGGGTGGCAGGCCATTATCGCAAAGGCGATACCGCAGCTTTTCTGCTGGAAGCTGGAGATATTAGCCTCAGTGTAGAGAAGCCGGGCCTGTCCAGTATCCTCAATTGCTTGCCGGTAACTTTAGTTGCTAAGCAGAACCTTACCGACGGCCGCATTCGTTTACAGTTAGCCGCTGCTGATCAGGTGTTCTACGCAGATATTTCCCGTCTCTCCTGCGAGCGTCTAGAACTGCGTGAAGGCACTACCTACTTTGCCCAGTTTAAGGCCGGTAGTCTTGCCGGTTTGTAAGTAGTTTCAGGGCAATTTCTGAAAGTGCATTTCTTCGATCCCTAAAACCCCAGCAATTTTTTTGCTAAGTTTGAACATCAGCTAACTTAGTGGTGCTCCTATGGGCGTTCTGTTGGGAATTTCTCTCTTTAACGAGAGCGATAAGTTTTACCGGGAAAAAGCACAGGTCGAGGGCTTACCTTTAGCGAAAGCTGTGACCATTGAGGATCTACACCCGGTACTTACTCGCTGCATAGAAGAAGGCGGGCACAACTATCGAGTAAGCCGCCTGGAATCGGGTGAGCTGGAAATTGCCGAGCTACTTGAGGATTGTGAGCCCTACCGGATCGATGCTTTCCGCTATCAGCTTCGCCGAAAGGGCGACGCTATCGTTATCCGCTCTACTTACAAAGACGATTCCTTGTACTTTCATCTGGCTTGCCGCGCAGCCAGTGGGCAGAGAGTTAAGATAGATTTCCACGGCGAGCACCCGTTTTATAACTATGACTCCATAGCGGAATACCAGGGTGGTAACTACCATCTGGCTAATTTCTTTGACCTTCAATATTTGCCCGGTTATATCGAAGAGCACTGCCGGCGATTTATTCACTGCCCGGAGTACTGGTCCTTTACCTTCTTTATCCCGTATTTGGGCAAGGTAGAGCTGAGTAACCACACTTCCGATCCAGAACAGCCTCTCTACCACCTCGATTTCTATTGCCCGGAGCGCAAGCTAAAAATCTTCCAGTTGGCGGTGGAGAGAGAAGGCTCTTACTATTTTCGCGACGCTATCCCGGCAGAAAAGCTGGTGCAATTGCTTGAAGATATGGCGACAGAACTGCTGCCAGAGCTGCAAGAAGCGGGTGTTAAGTCTTGCTTGAGCTGCTTTGAAGCTATCCATCAAGCCTACAGTGAAATTGAGAGCACCATTGAGACGGATGACAGTCTTGCCTCAGTTGCGGAGGATCTTGTTGGGTACCAACAGAGTATCTGCGGCAGACCTGTCCAATACGAAGTCACTGAAAATGCAGATGGGTCTATTACTGTGCAGGCCTACTATTTTCAGCCGCCCATAGGTTACAACTATACGATTAGTGCTGAAGATATCGCAGGGTGCCATATCTATCTGGATAAGCTGCACGATTTAGATTTTTATGAGCAGATGTGTATAGCTATTGCCAGGCATCTATGCCCGACGATGCCAACCGTTGAAGACTTGGATGAAGTGACGATCTACTATCGCAGGGATACCGATAGACAGCTGATTTCCAGCCTGTTTGAAGGTTCGGATATAACGCCGATATTGATTCAGGTGAAATAAAAAAGGGGAGGTTAAACCTCCCCGCAACAGCGGTTCCCCGCCCGTGAGACCAAATTATGGATTGTAGAATTCGCCGTTTTTGCGCAGGTAGAACCAGTAGTTAACCACCAGGCAAACCGCGTAGAAGATAGCAATGCCTGCCAGAGCGTACTCCGGGGTAGTGGCTTTGATCTGCTCGCCGAAGACCTTGGGAATATAGAAGGCACCGTAGGCGGCAACGGCTGAAGTCCATCCCAATACCGGGCCTGCCTGCTCTTTCGGGAACACCATGGCGATGGTGCGGAAGGTAGAGCCATTGCCGATACCGGTAGCGGCGAACAGCACCAGGAACAGTAGGAAGAAGGGCAGGAAGAACTCTTCCGGAGTGGCTGAGCCGTAGGCGGCCTTCATGTAGTAAGCCACACCCAGGGCACTCCCCACCATGATGGCAGCACAGATTTGGGTAACCAGGGCTCCGCCGATGCGGTCGGAGATCCAACCACCTACCGGGCGAATCAGAGCGCCGATAAACGGACCCATCCAGGCGTACATCAGGGCGCTGGGGCCATTGTTATTGATGGTATCGTGAGTCATAACCCCGTCCACCATCACGTGGCTGTATCCGAAGATCACCTTGATAGCCAGGGGGAAGGCCGCTGCGAAACCGATAAAGCTGCCGAAGGTCATGGTGTAAATGACACTCATCACCCAGGTGTGCTTGTTGTTGAAGATACGGTACTGACGCTGCAAGCTGGTTTTAATCTCACCGGGCAGCAGCTTCAAGCCGAACACGGTAGCGGCGATTACCAGCACCAGAACGATTTCCTTGGGCACACCCCAGCCTGAACCGTTGGCCGCTTCGGGAAGCAACAGCCACAGACCTGTGATTGCGGTGAAGAGGCCGATTCCCAACATCATGGTCATCTTCAACATCGCGCCGATAGAACTGCCCACATCTGGGGTGACTTCGTCGGTGCGCAGGTTGTTCATACCGAACCAACCTACAAAGGCCAGAGGAATCAGGAACAGCAGCCATACAAAACCGGCATTTTGAATCCACGCTTCAGAACCGGCTGGAACTTTACCAATCAGGGAGCCAGAGCTGCTCACCAGGGTCATGGGGTCGCCGCCAGCAGCGCCGAAAGCACCGAAGGTCATAAACAGCGGTACCAGGATCTGCATGGTGGTAACACCGAAGTTACCCAGGCCCGCATTCAGGCCAAGTGCCAACCCTTGTTTTTCCTTGGGGAAAAAGAAGCTGATATTGGACATGGAAGAGGCGAAGTTACCACCGCCAATACCTGACAGCAGAGCCAGCAGCTGGAATACCCACAATGGGGTCTCAGGATTTTGCAAGGCGATACCCGTGCCTAGGGCAGGGACCATCAATAGGGCCGTGGTAAAGACAATGGTGTTGCGCCCACCGAATAATCGAATAAAGAAACTACTGGGTATTCGAAGGGTAGCGCCGGTGAGGCCGGCAATTGCCATCAGGGTAAACAGGTCGGCTTTGGCAATGGGGAAGCCAAGGTTGAGCATTTGAACGGTAATAATGCCCCAGTAGAGCCACACGGCGAAGCCGCACAGCAAACTGGGAATGGATATCCACAAATTCCGGTTTGCGATTTTTTTGCCCTTGGACTGCCAGAACTTGCTGTCCTCTGGGGCCCACTCGTAGATGTCAGACACGGCGGCCACTCCTCCTCGAAATGATTCGTCCGGCCACTATGGGCCGGGGCTTATCCCTGCTCAATTACCAACAGTAAGTAACCCCTTTGCCCCCGCGCGTAATAGCTACCCATTTGGGGGTAAGCGCAGGCACTGAGCCCTGTGTTAAAGTCACTGTTCAGAATTAGTACAACTTACAGCAATGAAGCAGGACACCCCATGACTTCTTCTGCCACGGTAATGATGGTTGATGACCATCCTCTGTTTCGTAAAGGTCTCAAGCAATTGTTTGCTATGGAGCCCAGCCTGGAGTTGGTAGCTGAGGCCAGCAGCGGGGAGGAAGCGCTGGAGCTGGCCAAACAGCACGAGCCGGACCTTATTCTATTGGACCTGAATATGCGCGGTATGGACGGGCTGGATACCCTGCGGGCAATGCGTGCAGCCGATGTAGCCTCTCGCATCGTGATACTCACTGTTTCCGATAACAATGCGGACGTAGTTTCCTGTATTCGTGCCGGTGCCGATGGTTACCTGCTCAAGGATATGGAGCCGGAAGATATTCTCGATCAGGTTATCCAGGCCACACACGGCAAGCTCGCTATCAGCCAGCGCCTTACCGAGATCCTCGCCTCCGCTCTGCGCAAGCCGGACAATTCCGGTGCGGATACCCTGTCGACGCTGACCAGTCGCGAATACCAGATCTTGCAATTGATCGCCGATGGCCTCAGTAACAAGTTAATCGCCCGTGAATTGGATATCAGTGATGCCACTGTCAAGGTTCACGTTAAACACTTATTGAAAAAGTTGGGCATGCGCTCCCGCGTAGAAGCTGCTGTGTGGATGGTTAATCAGAAGCGACCGGAATCCCAAAACCGCAGCCACTAATTTGTCCCAACCGCAAAGGAATGAAGTAAGAGATATTGTCCATGCCCACTATCGACTGCTGTAGCCAACCGGGCCTGATGCCCATCGAAAGCGCCCGCGAAAAACTTCTTGAGGCACTGAGCCCAATCAGTGGCACTGAGACTTTGCCCCTGGCACAAGCCGCCGGTCGAGTATTGGCTGAGGATGTTATCTCCACAGTAAACCTACCGCCATGCGACAACTCCGCAATGGACGGTTACGCCCTGCGCTTTGAAGACCTGGCCAGTGGCTTGCCACTGGAACTGATCGGCAAATCTTTTGCCGGTGCACCATTTGACGGTGTGGTGAACCCCGGCACCTGCGTGCGCATTATGACAGGAGCCGCAGTACCGGCCGGTGCAGATACGGTAGTGATGCAGGAAAATGTCGATGCCCAGGGGGAGTCGATACGAATAAATTGTGAAGTTCGCGCTGGCGACCATGTTCGCCGCTGCGGTGAAGATGTGGCTGAAGGAGCTAGCCTGCTCAAGGTCGGAGAGCGTATCAGCGTTCCACATATTGCCCTGCTCGCTGCTGCCGGTGTGGGCACAGTGACTGTAGTGCGCAAACCGGTAATCGCACTTTTCTCCACCGGCGATGAATTGCGCCAGCCTGGCGAAGCCCTGGGTAAGGGCGATATCTACGATAGCAATCGCATTGCCCTGTTATCCGCCCTGGAACAGCTGGACCTGGACGTTTTGGATTTGGGTATATTGCCCGATAACAAACAGGCTATTACCAATGCCTTGCAGCGCGCTTCCGAAGAGGCCGATGCTATTATCACCTCCGGTGGAGTCTCCGTTGGCGAAGCGGATTACACCCGTGAAGTGTTGGAAGAGCTGGGAGAGATCGGCTTCTGGAAAGTGGCGATGAAGCCCGGCAAACCTTTTGCATTTGGTTTCATACAGGGAACGCCCTTCTTCGGCCTACCCGGCAACCCAGTTTCCGCCCTGGTAACTTTCTATCAGCTGGCCGTCCCCGCCCTGAGTGTGATGAAAGGCGATCAGTGGACTGGCCCGCAGACCTTACAGGCAAAACTGTTAAAACCGTTGAATAAAAAGCCCGGCCGTACCGATTTCCAGCGGGGTGTATATCGCAGTGATGAAAACGGGATGTTGGTAGTAGAACCGGTTGGTACCCAGGGGAGCCATATTCTTTCCGGTCTGGCTGCTGCTAACTGCTTTATCGTTTTGGCGCGAGAGAGTGGCAGTGTAGAGGCTGGGGAGCAGGTGGTGATTGAGCCTTTGAGAGTGCCGTTGGGGTAGGGTTTTTTATAGCTGCTTTCGTATTGGCTATGGGCTCGTATAAGTTATATCCAAATTAATTTGATTGAAGTTAATAAAGGCGGGGAGGGTTTGCTTCGCCCTTTGGGGTGCTGCTCTGCGGCAGCTTTGCTGCCTCCGAGTCGAACCTGAGTTCGAACAAAACCCTGGGAGTTAGCCATATACAAAAAAGCCCGCTTATGCGGGCTTTTTTGTATATGGCCCGCCCGAGAGGATTCGAACCTCTGACCTTCGCCTCCGGAGGGCGACGCTCTATCCAGCTGAGCTACGGGCGGTTTAATTGGCTATCTGTGCCAATGGGAGGCGGATTATACAGAAGCTGGGGGGTGGGTTAAAGGACATTCTGTTGGCTTATATAGTCTTTGGCAGGTGGCGGCGCAGTGCTTATAATGCGCGGCGTAGGAGTTTGCGACGATATTTTGAACGTTTGTGGGCCAACTCACTTCGGTCCTTTTGGGGGAATATGATGAAGCGTATTTTGGGTATTGTGGCGGCATTGGCCGTCAGTGCGGCTACGGCAGTGGCCCAGCAGTCTGTTGATGAAGAAATCGCAGAGCGAATTGCTCCGGCAGGTGAAACCTGCATGAAAGGTGAAGAGTGCGCAGCAGCAGTAGCGGCAGCTCCTGAGGGCGCTAGCGGCGGCGCTGCTCGCAGTGGTCAGGATATCTACAACGCAAGCTGCCAGACCTGTCACGCAATGGGTGTTGCAGGTGCGCCAAAATTTGGTGATGCCGCAGCTTGGGCGCCCCGTATTGCCAAGGGCATGGACACTCTTTATAACAATGCCATTAACGGTATCAATGCCATGCCGGCCAAAGGCCTGTGTATGGACTGTAGCGATGACGAGATCAAAGCTGCTGTGAATTACATGGTGGATAACAGCAAGTAAGCTGTTTCACTATTGGAAAAAGGCCGCTCATTGAGCGGCCTTTTTTGTTTCTCTTCGGTAAAAGTACATTTTCAATCAATTGATTATACGGTTTGGGATTTTAATTAATTCCAGAATTTTTCTTTTGTATTGAGTGTCATGCAAGGGCAAATTACTTTTCTGCCTAAACTGACTATATGTAAAACTTTTTACTGAATATCTTCTAATCAAATACGTAATAAGCCGTAATCAGGCATTACATCCCTCCTACTTTGAAAATTCTGTATTATCCGCGCTTGCTCGAAAAATAGATTTATATGACAACACAAGGATATTGGGCATGAAGTTGGGGAAGCTTCTTTCATTTATCATTATTTCATCTTTTTTGACTGCCTGTGGTGGAGGTGGGGGAAGTGGTGACTCAGACACTAAGACTGAAGTCTCCGACACGACACCTGATGCATTCTCCTTTGTAGATGTTGCTAATGCTAAAACAAATACGCTTGTTGTTTCAGAGGCGATCGTTGTTGAGGGTATTAATAGCGAAACTTCAATTGAAATAGAGGGCGGGGAGTATTCAATTAATAATGGAGGGTTTACGGCTGCAGCAGGAAAAATCTCCCCTGAAGATGAATTTCGGGTTCGTATTTTATCATCGTCTGATTTGAGCGCAGAGACGTCCGCAGAGCTAACAATAGGTGGTGTCAGTGATAGTTTTGAGGTCACTACCCGAGCGGATGAGGTTGCCCCTAGTGCAAAAATTGAATTTCCAAAATTACAAGATACATGGGTATATGAGCCATTATTAATAATTCGTGGAACTGCTACAGATAATCGGGGTATTGAGGCTGTATATGTAAATGGAGTACTTGCGGAAACATCTGATGACTTTCAAAATTGGCAATTACCAGTATCTATCACTGAAAAAAATACAGAATTTTCAGTGACAGTAGTTGATGTTGATGGCAATGAAACAGAGTTGGACTCTCTAGTTGTTAATGCACATCAGGGGAATTCTCAGCGAGCATTTCGTGCTTTATCTATTGATATAAACGGTGGCAATTTATTCGCAGGGCCAAGGCTTACCAAAATAGATAACACTGAATTTGAATTTGAATTGTATCCTAATTTAGATTTGGTGATTACTCACTTGGTATTTGATCCGGAGAGGGGGAGATTATATGGAATGGCTAACGATAATTTAGTTGAATTTTCCCCGCAGACTGGAGAGGTAGTGCAACAGTTTGATGCTGGAGGACCCTCTACATATGCTCTTGATGTTGATCAGCAATCTGGAAAGCTTTACTGGGCAGATGGTCGTATAAACTCGTTTGATCCAAGTACAGGAATTTCAGAAACTGTATCTAGCTTCGACAGAGGTACTGGCCCTGATTTAAACCCTGATGCATTGGTTGTGGTAAGTGATCAGGCAATTTATGCAGTTTCGGGTTCTGACTTAATTCAAGTAAATGAGGATACTGGAAACCGTACGGTGATTGCAGACTTGTACGAGTCTGATGAGAAGATCACGGAGATTATAACGGTTGACTCCGATCCTAGAGAATCAAGATTGTACCTAATAGCTAAGTCAGAACTATCTTCTGAGGGAGCTGAAAATCTATATAGCTTTGATTTATCTCGCCAGGAAATCGAGAAAGTTTTTGACCTAGTAGAAGCAGAAGATGTTTCCGCAGATTTCCTATTTTCTAGCTTGCAAGTTGATCAAGATAATGGTTTTGCATATGTGCTATCCCATAGTTCTAGCCATTTGTATCGTATTGACTTAGAGGAAAAGTCACTTGAGCAAGTGTCTTCTGGATTTCGTGGCCAGGGACCAGCTATTTCGGGTAGTAGTGTTGATAAAAATATTAAATACGATACAAATTTAAACCGCTTGGTTGTTCTTGCCTCTTCGGTTTGGTCTGATTTTGGTGGGAAATTACTTTCTATTGATGTTGATAGTGGAGATCGAGAAATACTTTCTGGGCCGAACACGGGGTCTGGTCCTGAATTTTCTAACTTGAGGGATATATCTATCACAGATGGTGGCAGAATTTTTGTGGCTGATTACGGCGATGATTCGTTCAAAGAAGTTGATGCTACAACTGGGGATAGAAAAATTTTTATTAGTTCAGACGTTGGATGTTGCAATGTAATTGAGTTATCAAATGCGATTGATGTTGATCCTGCAGGCGTAACGGCTGTCGTTATTAATGATATGGATTATTTGCTCAAAGTTGATGTTAATACTGGCACAAAATCTATCTTATCTAGTGAATTTCTGGGTGCAGGTTCTGGTCCTGGTTGGAATGGGCTAGGTGATATTGAAACAGATTTTGAAGCGGGAATTGTTTATGCTTTAGGATACCAAACTGGAGCAATTACAACTTTATATGGAGTTGACTTAAGTACAGGTGATAGGGAAATTCTAACCAGTGAGGATCAGTGGTCAGATGTTCCATCTATCAATCGTATTTTCTTAGATAAAGACACAGAGCGGTTATTGCTTATCCCTAGAGATGAATATTCGGGGTATTTTGAATTTAACTTGAGCACTAAGCAGCTAGTGAAGAAGCCATATGCCGGAACTGATGCATCGATTAGGATATTAGGTTTCGCTAAGTATGAAGACCGTTTGTTTGGAATAACAACTATTCCGAATAGTGTAGTGGAAATCGATGAACAAACGGGCTCAATGGTGATTATTTCCCAATAGTACTTTGAGCCATCGAAATTGAGGCTGCATTTGCAGCCTCAATCAAACATACTCAGCAAAGACCCTAAAGTTTCCTCTCCCTTCGCCTGATTCTGCTCCGGCGTCGCCTTACCAAATCCTTCCAACAACACATCTTCTTCCGGCAATTCGTCAATAAAGCGGCTGGGTGTTGTGTCCTGGGTTTCGCCGAACTGTTTGCGCTTGCCTGCCAAAGTCATGGTGAGGGTGCGCTGGGCGCGAGTGATACCCACGTAGGTGAGGCGGCGCTCCTCTTCGATGTTGTCGTCTTCAATACTGTTGCGGTGGGGAAGTAAGTTCTCTTCCATACCGATCATAAACACGTGGGGGAACTCCAGGCCCTTGGCGGCGTGCAGGGTCATAAGGCTGACCTTATCGGTGGCTTCCTCTTCTTCCTGGCGCTCCAGCATGTCCCGCAGGATCAGTTTGGAGATGGCCTGTTCCAGGCGGATATCCTGCTCCAACTCATCGTCCGTGCCCTCCATAATCTTGTTGAGGCTCTCCAGCAGCCAATACACATTTTCCATGCGCTTCTCGGCCACCTTCTCGCTGCTGGCGTTTTGCGAGAGCCAACCGGCGTAGTCGATATCTTCCAGCATTTCACGCAGGGCACCATTGGCGGTGGTATCGCGACAGTTGCGCTGTACCCCTTCGAGCCACAGGGCGAAGCGATTCAGGCGCTCGTAACCCTGCTCGTTGATATGCTCCTTAAAGCCCAGTTCCGAGCAGGCTTTGAACATGGAAATCTCGCGGCCCTTGGCGTAGTTGCCCAAGGCTTCCAGGCTGCTGGTACCTATTTGGCGACGCGGGGTATTGATAATGCGCAGGAATGCGTTGTCATCATCCGGATTCACCAACAGGCGCAGGTAGGCCATCACATCCTTGATTTCGGCGCGGGCGAAGAAGGAAGTACCGCCGGACATCTGGTAGGGAACCTGGTGCTCCTGCAATTTCATTTCGATCAGGCGCGCTTGGTGGTTGCCGCGATAGAGCACGGCAAAATCCATAAATTTGCAGCCGCGACGGCTCTTTTGTAGGAAAACCTCGTTGGCGACTCGTTCTGCTTCTTCAGTTTCATTAGCCACCTTGAGCACGCGGATCTCCTCACCCAGACCGCGATCGGACCACAATGCTTTGTCGAATTCGTGAGGATTGTGGGCGATCAGGTGGTTGGCCACTTTGAGGATGCGGCTGGTGGAGCGGTAGTTTTGCTCCAGTTTGATCAGGCGAAGGTTGGGGAAGTCGGTCTTCAGCGCACTCATATTTTCCGGGCGCGCGCCGCGCCAGGCGTAGATAGACTGGTCATCGTCTCCCACCACTGTGAGGCCACCGCGCCCGCCCACCAGCAGCTTTACCAGCAGATACTGGGAGTTGTTGGTGTCCTGATATTCGTCCACCAGTAGGTAGCGAATCTTTTTGCGCCAGCGTTGCAGTAACTCTGGATCTTTGTCGAACAGCTGTACCGGCAGCAGGATCAGGTCGTCGAAGTCGACGGCATTGTAGGCCTTGAGGGCTTCACAGTAGCGATCGTAGGCAACCGCGATGGCCTGTTCACCGGGGCTCTGTGCCTGCTCGAGGGCACGGCGCGGGGTGAGCATATCGTTCTTCCAGTTGGAGATCTGGTTTTGTACCCGATCCAACAGGTCTGTATCCAGGTCGCCATCCCTGAGCATCAGCTCCTTGATCAGGGCGCGGGCGTCTTCCGCATCGAAGATGGAGAAGCCGGGCTTAAAGCCGGCGGCGCGGTATTCCTTACGCAGGATATTCAACCCAAGGTTGTGAAAGGTGGATACGGTGAGACCGTGACTTGCCTTGGAGCGCTTGCCATCCGGGCCCGCCAGCAGTTTGCTGACCCGCTCTTTCATCTCCCGTGCCGCCTTGTTGGTGAAGGTGAGGGCGGCGATATTGCGCGCGGCGTAGCCACATTGCTCGATCAGGTAGGCGATCTTGCGGGTAATTACGCTGGTTTTGCCGGAGCCGGCACCGGCCAGTACCAGGCAAGGGCCATCGACATACTTCACGGCTTCGGATTGGCGGGGATTGAGCTGGGTCATAGATGGGGCTGCATCTTCGCGTCGCGGAAAAGCGGGAGATTCTAGCAGTCTTGGCTCGAATCATCCCAGTACCAGTGCGAACCACCGGCCACACGTATACTTTGCCATTGGGATTGGCTATAACTGCGCCTTATTCCCTGCTTGTGTAACCCCATGCAACAACCCATCGCCGGCTACCACCTGGATGAAGAGAATCACTGGGTGGCGGAGCTCGCCTGTGGCCACTTCCAACATGTACGCCACAACCCTCCCTGGACCAACCGGCCCTGGGTGATCACTGAACAAGGGCGCGAGTCCATGCTGGGATTCCAGCTCAATTGCAAGAAATGCGATGAGGGTGCACCGCCCGATACGCTCGAAAAGGTTGTATAGCCATGACAAAACTCTGGGTCGATGCCGACGCCTGCCCGGTTGCCATCAAAGAAATCCTGTTTCGCGCCGCTGAGCGCACAGCCACAGAACTGACACTGGTTGCTAACCAAGCGGTGCGGGTGCCGCCGTCGCGTTATATTCGCTCCGTGCAAGTGACAGCCGGTTTTGATGTGGCGGATAACGAGATTGTACAGCGCTGTGAGGCGGGGGATCTGGTTATTACCAGCGATATCCCCCTGGCGGCAGAGGTGATCGACAAGGGTGCTGAAGCCCTTAACCCCCGTGGGGAGCGCTATACCAAAGCCAATATCCGCGCGCGTCTGAATATGCGGGACTTTATGGATACCCTGCGCTCCAGCGGTGTGCATACCGGCGGACCACCGGCCCTTAGCCAGGCCGACCGCAAAGATTTTGCCGATCAGTTAGATAGATGGCTGGCAAAGAGTCGCAAGTAACTTTAAGGAGAATTGCCGTGGAGAACTTGAGACTGAAGCCAATGGAAGAGTGGCAATTCCCAACATTGATGTCCTGGCTACCTGATAGGGAGCAGTGCCAACAGTGGGGTGGTCCTGATTTCAGGTTTCCCTTCGAGGGGAGGTCCTTCTTGGAGGATTGTCGCTGGCCGGAGTTGCCCAGCTACGCGCTTCAGGATAGCAGCGGTGACGTGCTGGCTTTTGGGCAGTATTACCAACACCTGGGCCGCTGCCACCTAAGTCGCTTAATTGTCTCGCCTAATCATCGCGGAGCCGGATTAGGGCGTTCGCTGGTAGTACAGCTTGCGCAAACAGGAGCCAGAGCCCTGGATGCAATCGAGTGCTCTTTATTTGTCCTGCGTACTAATCTAGCGGCACGGACTCTCTACCAGAAATTGGGCTTTGAGGAAGCGGCTTACCCAGGGCAGCGAAAATGGCTGGATCAGTGCGATTTTATGGTCGCACCGTCTATAGATTTTCAGCAGAAACAAAATATTGAATAGCGCGAATATTCCATGCCTGAATTAATACAACCTATGACAGAGCGCTTACAGCTGCGCCAGTGGCGAGCGGAAGATAAGCCTGTACTTGCGGAAATGAATGCCGACCCCAGGGTGATGGAGTTCTTCCCCGCATTGCTGACGCGACAGCAGAGCGACGCCGGTGTGGATCGCAGTATTGCGCATATTGAGAAATACGGCTGGGGCTTTTGGGCCTTGGAGCTGAGAGAGACTAAAGAGCTTCTTGGATTTGTCGGCATGAAAAATGTGACCGAAGATTTGCCCTTCACTCCAGCGGTAGAGATTGGCTGGCGCTTGGCCTTTCCCTACTGGGGAAAAGGCTATGCCACGGAAGCCGCACAAGCCTCTTTGGATGTAGCTTTTAATGTCCTGAATCTCAGCGAAGTCGTTTCCTTTACTGCACTGCAAAACCTTCGTTCCCAGCGGGTGATGGAGCGGCTGGGTATGCGGCGGGATTCTCTCGTCTTTGAACATCCACTGGTCCCCAGCGAAAGCCATCTGCAGCGGCACTGCCTTTATCGCTTAAGTGCTGATGATTGGAAAAAATCTTGATGTGATTAGCTTCAGTTAGCTCGGGAACCATTACTTTTTCTTGGGTTCGGAGAGGGGGTGAATATGAGGTTCACCCCCTCTTCAACAATAACCAAGCAAATATAGCCCCACCATTAATTTCAGGTGAGGGCAGGGAGTTCTCGCTATGGGTTGTCTTAAATCGGCCTTTATAACGGCAACTGGTTTTCTGCTAGCGACTTTGCATACCGGCGTGTCCGCCGAACCTTTACTTAAAGTTAGTAAACGCCCTGATGGATCAACGCTTTACTGGTCTTTAGAGCAACCATCGGCTAACGGGAAATATGGCTTGTTTCTGATAGCCCAGGGATCTGGCTGCCTGCCAGCTGTTAAAAATACTACTATCCAACAGGCTAAAGAGTTAGTGGCAGGATATGCTGTTTTATTGGTAGAAAAATATAGTGTAACTCACTCTGACAGCCCGGAAGAGCAATTTAAAGATTGTTCAAAAGAGTATGTAGCTAACCATACCGTTGAGCAGCGTGCGGTAGATGTAGAGCAGATTGTCGACGAACTGCGCGGGGCTGATTGGTGGAATGGCAAGCTGGTCTTGTTCGGCGGTTCCGAGGGTGGTGATCTTGTTGCACGACTGGCGCCGAGGCTAAATCCCGATGCGGCAGTGGTCTTTTCAAGTGGATTGGGGGAATCCTTTGCTCAAGTGCTAAAGAGTTTGGTTCCGCCCCACGTAGCTAAAGAGGTAGATGCCAAACTCGCCTATGCCCGAGCTAACCCAGAAAGCGCGGAAGTCTGGGGTGGAAACTCTATGCGTTGGTGGGCCGATGTCGTCGATCGGGTACCAGTTAACGATTTATTGAACAGCCATGCCCCCGTATTATTGATCCAGGGTACAGAAGATAAATCTGCCCCGGTCAGTTCCGGCCGAGCAGCACAAGATGCCTATGCATCAGCCGGACGTTGTGAGCTGACTTATTGGGAGTACCCCGGTTACGATCACTATATGACGGATAAGGATGGTGTAAATCACCGGGGAGAAGTTTTTGAAAGAATTTCTGGATGGATCAAAAAGACTGCACTAAATGGAGCTCCCGGGTGTATCTCTGATGCCGGTAAAAGTTGAGACTGATCAATGAATATAAGAATCCAATTAGCCGCAATAGTGATGGCCGCTTATTCCAGTTTTTCGGCAGCGGAAAACTATGCTGTCTTACCACAACTGGAAACCTACAAGGTACCAGAATCCTGGCGTCAGCCGGTAGCGCCTCTAAAGATTGCAGGTAACACGTGGCAAATAGGTACCGAGGGAATTACCTCACTGTTATTAAAAGGCAAAGAGGGATCGATTCTAATTGATGGTGGCATGGAGCAGACGGCTGAGCATTTATTGGAGAATATGCGCAGGTTGGGAGTCGCCCCCTCGGATCTCAAGTTAATTTTGCACAGTCAGGCCCATGCAGACCATGTAGGTTCCTTAGCCGAGCTAAAACGCGTAACTGGTGCACAGGTAGTAACCAATGCCGAGTCAGCGGTGTTAATGGCTCGCGGTGGTGCCAATGATATTCATTTTGCCGACGAACTTTTATATCCGCCAATAAAGGCGGATCGTATCCTGCACGATGGCGAGCAAGTGGTTCTAGGGGATTTGCGTCTACGCGTACATTTTATCCCAGGCCATACACCAGGCAGTATGGCCTGGACCTGGGAAGACAAAGTTGATGGTAAAACTAAAGATATAGCTTATGTGGATAGCCTTACAGCGCCCGGTTATCAACTGATTGATAACCGCCGCTATCCCAATATCTTAGAGGACTTCCGCACAAGCTTTGCCCGTGTGCGGGATTTACCTTGTGATTTACTACTTACCCCTCATGCACCTGCCAGCGGTTGGGAGTTTAAAAACAAAGCTATACAGAAAAAATCAGTAAGCTGTCATCAATATGCAGAGAAAGCGAAAGAAAAATTAAGTGAAAAGCTGGAAGCTGAGAAAGATCCAGCTGACTAGATATTTGCGCTACAAAACATGGCTCGGCATATTAATGCCGGGCCAAAAATTGATGCACCTTTGGCACAAGATAGAAATACATTAGTGGGACCAGAATAACGGTCATTATTAGCGCTTTTAAACCAATTGCAATTTGCAATTCCAGTGCCTGCATCCCTAGAAGTAATAGAGTAACAATAGGGTAAACCAATGCCCAGATGCACAGAGCATGTAGTATCGGTTTCTTCATTTGTTCAATTCCTCCATAAATTTAGAAATTGTCTTAAAATATCCGGGCAAGATTTTCTGTAGAAATTTTTTTCCATTCTCAGTAAGTGCTACACATTTTGCCCTGCCATCGCTGGAGTCTGCTTCCATAACGATGAGCTCATCTTCCACCATGCTTTTCAGGGTTCGTGTCATTACCGGGCGAGAAACATCGATACGCTCTGCGATTTCTGAAGCCAGCAAACTATCTCTTTGAGGCTCCCGGTCGATAACGATCATTACCAGGAAGCGCAGCTGGGAGGTTCCGTGTTCAGAAAAATATCCCTCCAGCTCCCGCAATAGCAGACTCGCATCCCGCATCATGGTAAGGGCGCCCTGAACGGCAGCGGGATCTTTTACAGAAAATCGTTTGGAATATCCCTCAACCATCTGTTGTGAGGGAAGTTCTTTGAGAAAAAACATAAGGGTATTAAGCTAACCTCTCCAGCTTATTGATCTCCACAGGCTCTTTTAGCCACTCTTTATAGGCTTCGAATATCGGAGCGATATAGGGCATAGCGTAATGCTTGTCTAAGTCTTCCTGACTGCGCCACTCCTCGTATAAAAACAGGTTTTCCCTATCCTCGTGCACAGAAAACTGCAGGCAGCCCTCTTCCTCCAATGTATTAGCCACTATGGACAGGATGGCCTGTTTGGCTTGCATGAAGAATTCAGCCTTGGGGGAAATCTTGGCAATAATGAATAGATGCTTGTTCATACATAGTGCCTTTATATAGCGATGGTTATCATGATAACTATTTGGGTGGTTATGTCAACTGATCGCCATGTCAATAATTGCAATGATTAATGGGAATGAATACAGGCCTATTTTAAGTGGGCTGGGTTTATAAAATACTGAAATCACTAGGGGGAGAAATAGCAAGAAAAATCAAAAATACAGTAAAGCCTCACTGTAGGATGAAGGTTAATTGTTCATGTACATGCAATCGGACGAAAAGTTGTCGACAAGTTGAGTTGCAACAATTTGTCGAATAATGATCGAAGCTTTTACTGGGTGAGGATAAATATGCCTTTATGGATGAATCGAACTGCAAGAGATACTCGCAGAATTATAGAAAGAGTTATCTTAGCAGCAAGAGCTCGGGGTTGTATTAGAGTTGTTGAGTTTTCACAATCCCCTGGAAGTAAAATTCACACTGTACTCACTAAAAGGGGAGTTGGAGATGGTATATGTATAGCACTAGCACTTTATTGGCTTGAGGGGCAAATTAAAAACAGGGGCTATCTAGACCCTATGGTCGGGCAGAATAAGAGAGTTATTGCTGATGCTCTTTCGCCGGCAATAGAATTATTTAATGCCACAAAAGCTGCGAATACTCAGATGAAGGATGCCCATTTGTGGATGAATACTCACGGTTTCGTAGGAAATATGCCCCGTAAAGAATATGTCAATAGACTTAGAAATTGGGTTGGTGATTACTGCTGTCAGGGGCCAGATATAAATCAATTTCGAATAATTTCCACTCGAAGTTTTCATTCGCATACTATGGCCTTGGATCTTGAAAGTTTGATATTTTTTGATCCAAATATTGGGACTTTCCAATTTAATTATCTGGCGCACCTGAGGAATTTTTTAAGCGATGTGATCTTTCCTTATGGGGTTGGGGGACGTGAACAAGGTGCACAATATTTGGGGCGTAAAGTGCTCCATGTTTTGGAAATGGGGTCTTATAGTCGGGATCCTAATTTAAATTACTTCATGAGCTGATATTGAGTATCCACCTCAGTTTACGAATAAAGGTATCGAGACCGGTATAGATTCCTCGGGATGTGTAAGTGTTCATATAGGCAAGTTATGCCGTAGCCGTTTGGCGCCTGTCCAGATTGCGATACGCCAAAGCTTCAGCAATTTGAGTTGTGCTTATACGTTCAGAATTAGCAAGGTCTGCCAAGGTTCGGGCTACTTTAAGGACCCGATGGTAACTACGCGCGGATAGCCCCAGTTTTTCCACCGACTGTCGTAAGAGGTGCTTTTCCTTTTCCCCCAAGGCACAGTGCTTTTCCAGCTCTGCGCCTTTTAACAGGTTATTTGTCTTACCTTGCCGCTGTATTTGTTGCTGGCGTGCGGCACAAACTCTCTCTCTCACGGTATCGGAAGTTTCTCCGGGAGCTGAATCCTGTAATTGCACAGCATTCATAGCGCCCACCTCTACCTGCATGTCGATACGATCTAGCAACGGGCCTGAAAGCTTGTTGCGGTATCGATCTATCTGGTCTGGGGTACAGCGACAGCGGGGCTCGCCTAAATACCCACAAGGGCAGGGGTTCATAGCCCCAACCAGCTGAAAGTGGGCGGGGTAGGTGACTTGGGCTCGGGCGCGGGAGATTCGCACTTCACCATTCTCCAGGGGTTCCCGCAGTATCTCCAGAGCGTGCCTGGGAAATTCGGGCATTTCATCGAGAAAAAGGACTCCCCGGTGCGCGAGGGATATCTCACCGGGCCTTGGGGTGCTGCCACCACCGACCAGCGCTGTTGGTGAGGCGCTGTGGTGCGGGGCCCTGAAAGGGCGCAGGCTCTGGTGAGGTAGGCCTGCGCTGGAGTAAACGCTCGCTACCTCTAGTGACTCTTCAGTTGTCAGCGGGGGCAATATACCCGGCAGGCGGCTGGCCAACATGGTTTTGCCGGTGCCGGGAGGACCGTAAAAAAGCAGATTGTGGCTCCCGGCTGCTGCCACTTCGAGAGCGCGGCGGGCTTTTAGTTGGCCGCGCACATCGGCCAAGTCTGCGCAAAGGTGCTCTTCGGCAATAGGCTCTACAACAGCTTTAGGCATAGATTCACGTCCATGAAGTTCGGCGCAAACCTGCAGCAGGGAGTTGGCAATGCTGACTTCGCCGGTTGCCAGCGCGGCTTCCGCACCGTTCTCGGTAGGCACAACGAGTTTACGGTCTTCATTGGTGCAGGCTACGGCTGCCGGTAAGCTACCACTTACTTCCCGCAAGGCGCCAGTGAGTGCTAGCTCGCCAATAAATTCATAACGTTCCAGAGTTTCGGTGGGAACCTGTCCCGAGGCGCTGAGAATGCCGATGGCGATGGCCAGATCGTAGCGGCCACCTTCCTTGGGTAAGTCGGCGGGGGCGAGGTTGACGGTAATACGGCGCTGGGGGAAGTCGAAATGACTATTGATTAGGGCGCTGCGGACACGGTCGCGGCTCTCCCGCACCGCCGCTTCCGGTAAACCCACAATATGAAAAGCAGGGAGGCCATTTGCCAGGTGGGTTTCTACGGTAACCAGAGGTGCAGAGACCCCGAGCTGAGCTCGGGAGTAGGTGACTGAGAGGCTCACGATTTCATCCTTGAAGTGGCTCCCTGGGCTTAGTCCTTGGCGGCGCTGTCTCTCTGCGCCAGGGCTTGCTCCAGCATTTCGACCTTATCCTCGAGTCGTGCCAGCTTTTCCCGGGTCCGGCGCAGTATCTCCACCTGAGTGTCGAACTCTCGCTGGGAGACCAATGGCAATTTATCCAGTGATACTTCCAGAGCACTGCGCAAGTCACTGGTCACCACGGCGCCCTGTTGTTGTAGCTCTTTCAGCAGCTGTTGCAGTTTATCTGCTGCCACGGGCATTTCCTCGCTAAATAAGATGGATATGAATAGCACGGGATTGTAACCCAGTGCATTTTTTGGAAAAAGCAGCCTAACAGCGCACCGTTCTGAGCGCACCTTAATCTTTACCTCCCCACTTCAGTGCAAAGGAAGAAAGGCAGTTCCATGTTGGTGCAACACTTTGCCTTCGAGTTTCTATTCGTACGAATTTTAATAATTCAGTTACTCCTAACTTATTGATTTTGCTTGTGGTTGCAGTGTTGGCATCAAGTCTGCAAACAATCTGTGCAGGTGTCCCATTAACGATCATTGGGAGTCTGGGAAAGTAGCAGTTCACGAGACGCAAGCGACCCTCTGTCACACCCGACAGTGAAGGACTGATTGCAGGCGGCGCCATAAAAGCACTCGAAAAAACAGCTTCAAAAGCCTTGGAGGATCAAAGTGGAAAATAAAATGTATAAAGTTGCCACTCTCGTCACCGGTGCCGTTCTTGCACTGGGCGCTGCAAATTTATCGATGGCTGCCGAGGGCGGTCCCAGCATTAGTGCCAATGTGGGTCTTGTTTCTGACTATCGATTCCGTGGAATTAGCCAGACTGATGGAGGCCCCGCAGTACAGGGTGGTGTCGATGTTGATTTTGGAAACGGCATTTATATTGGCACCTGGGCATCCCAAGTGGATTTTGATTACGGCTCCGATGAAACCGATTATGAACAGGATTTTTACGGCGGTTATAGCGGAGATATCAATGACAGTGTCAGCTTTGATGTTGGCTACATCTATTACGCCTATCACGGCGGTAATGCCGATGAAGATTATCAGGAAATATACGGCAGCCTGAGTTTTTCAGATTTAACGTTGGGGTTTGCCTATTCCGATGATTATTGGGCGGATACCGGTGAATTTTATTACCCTTATGCGGAATATAGTTTCGCTCTTCCCTCAGATCTTTCTCTCGATCTACATCTGGGATTAAACCTCTTTGAAGAAGAAGGTTTTCTCGATGGATCTGATTCCTATATCGATTACTCCGTTTCCCTCAGTAAAGAATTTGGTGGCTTGAGCCTGAGCGCTTCTTTCGTGGGCACCGATGTTAGCGATAGCGAATGTTACGAGACTGACTGGTGCGAACCTACATTGCTCGCCGGCGCGACTTATACCTGGTAATACAAAAGGGCCTTCGTTAATGCGAGGGCTCGTTTTCTTTAGGGGAATACCATGAAATTAATCACTGCAATCATTAAACCCTTCAAGCTGGATGCTGTGAGAGATGCCCTGCGGGAGTCGGGGGTTAATGGTGTAACGGTCACTGAAGTGAAGGGCTTTGGTCGCCAAAAAGGGCATACGGAATTGTATCGCGGTGCAGAGTATGTGGTGGATTTTCTTCCGAAAACCATGCTGCAAATAGCGGTGGCAGATTCGCAACTGGATGCGGTTATCGAAGCAATTGGTTCCAGCGCGCAGAGTGGCAAGATCGGTGACGGAAAAATATTTGTCGCAGAGCTTGAGCAGGTTGTGCGTATACGTACCGGAGAAACCGGTAATGCAGCAATTTAATTAAAAACCGAAAACATAATTTTAATAAATATCCAGATTTGAACGGAGAGGAATATGGAGAACCAAATTTTTCAATTGCAGTATGCAATTGATACTTTTTACTTTCTGATGTGCGGCGCCTTGGTAATGTGGATGGCCGCCGGCTTTTCCATGCTGGAAGCCGGCTTGGTGCGCTCCAAAAACACCACGGAAATTCTCACCAAGAATGTGGCCCTGTTTGCGATTGCCTGCATTATGTATCTGCTGACTGGCTACGCCATTATGTACGATGGTGGCTGGGCATTGTCCGGTATTGAGGCGTTTAGTCTGGAAGGCGTTCTCAGTGATTCTGCAGAAAATGGTTTTGAGGGTGACTCCGTTTATTCCGGAGCTTCAGACTTTTTCTTCCAGGTGGTCTTTGTAGCTACCGCCATGTCTATTGTTTCTGGTGCGGTTGCCGAGCGTATGAAGCTGTGGAGCTTCCTGGCCTTTGCAGTAGTTTTGACCGGTTTCATCTATCCACTGGAAGGTGCCTGGACCTGGGGCGGCAAAGAGGTTTTCGGCCTGTACAATTTGGGCAATCTCGGTTTCTCTGATTTTGCCGGTTCCGGTATCGTGCATATGGCGGGTGCAGCGGCTGCGCTTGCTGGTGTCTTGCTGCTGGGCGCGCGTAAAGGCAAATACGGCCCCAACGGTCAGGTGTATGCTATTCCCGGTGCTAACTTGCCGTTGGCAACCTTGGGTACCTTTATCCTGTGGATGGGCTGGTTTGGCTTCAACGGCGGCTCGGTGCTGAAACTGGGAGATGCTGCCAGTGCACACTCCGTAGCCATGGTCTTTGTGAATACCAATACCGCTGCTGCCGGTGGTGCTATTGCTGCACTGATCACCGCCCGTATCCTGTTCGGTAAAGCGGATCTGACCATGTTGCTAAATGGTGCCCTGGCCGGTCTGGTGGCAATTACAGCGGAGCCTTCGACCCCGACTGCATTGCAGGCAACCCTCTTCGGTATGATCGCCGGTGTGTTGGTGGTCTTCTCTATCATCACCCTGGATAAGCTGAAAATTGATGATCCGGTGGGCGCTATCTCTGTACACGGCGTTGTCGGCTTGCTCGGTTTGCTATTGGTACCTGTGACTAACAATGATTCCAGTTTCAGCGGGCAATTGATTGGTGCACTGACCATCTTTGGCTGGGTATTCGTCAGTTCATTTGCAGTGTGGTACCTCCTCAAGCTCGTCACTGGTATCCGTGTGAGCGAAGATGAGGAGCAAGAGGGTGTTGACTTGACCGAATGCGGAATGGAAGCTTACCCGGAATTTATGAACAAGTAAGTTAACAGTGTCGGTGCTGCCCCATAGGCGGGGCAGTGGCCTGGGTAAGGTTCTCTCGACGAGGACGAATCAGGGGAAATACTCAAGATGAAATTGATTACGGCTGTAGTAAAGCCCTTCAAATTGGATGATGTACGCACTGCCCTGTCTGAAGTGGGCGTGCAGGGAATGACCGTCACCGAGGTAAAAGGTTTTGGGCGTCAAAAAGGCCATACAGAACTTTATCGTGGCGCCGAATATGTGGTGGACTTCCTACCGAAAGTAAAATTGGAACTCGCTGTTGATGATGAGATGGTGGACTCCGCTGTTGAGGCAATCACCAAGGCGGCGCAAACCGGCAAAATCGGTGACGGCAAAATCTTTATCACGGCTCTCGAAGAAGTCATTCGTATCCGTACCGGTGAAACCGGTAGCGAAGCTGTGTAACCTGTTTGATAACTCTTTCATAACGTAGCGATTGAGTATCATAAGCCCCGCAAGGGGCTTTATACGCACTTCTGATAAGTCCCGCTATCTCGCCTTCGATCTTTGTTATCTATTTTGCTTGAAATACCTGCTACGGGGGCAGGCGCAAAAATCTGCATAACTAACTGAAATATTCCCATTTCATTTCCCAACAAAAAACTCTACAGCCTCCTCCTTGTGTTACTGGCACGGGGGTGGGGAACTGCCTATAAATTAATCGCCGCTATTGACGCGGTAGGGGATCGCCACTGAAAAGTGGTTGTCAGTTTTGTAGATGCCGCGGGAAAGGGGCGGCACAGAGGTACTCCCTCTGTAACAGGAGTAAAGGTTACAGGGTTTTAGCTATGAAAGATGGTTATGAAGATCAGGGTAAGAACTCTCGCAGCAAGGACTCCGAGGAATTTGCAGAAGAACGCAGTATCACCTCTCGCCAGCGCGCCAGAAGCCAGTTAAGTTCCGATGTAGAGGAGTTTCTCGCCGGTGGCGGCGCGATTAGTGAAGTTGATCCAGAAGTTACCGCCGACCCCCCGCGCAAACCGCAGCCAAAATACGGCAGCCGCCCTATCTAATCTCTCTGGTCGCTGTTGCTCCTCCAGCAGGAGGAGTGACAGTTGGCCAAACCCCTCTCAGCCTCTCAGAGCTTTTACCGATTGAGCAGTTTCGGTAGCAGGCGCTCCAGGACTTCGCCGATATAGGATAGGAATAAAGTGCCCAGGCTAGACCGGTAGTACTGGGGATCAGCAGAGCCTACCGCTAGGGTGCCAAGTTGATTGCCCAAAGGAACGACGGCAGCTGAAGCGATATATTGCGCTTTTTCCGCAAACAGGAATTCTTTTTCCCGTTGGCGCAAAACACCGCAGATGGGACGGCCGTTACGAATTATTCCGCCAATTGCCGTCTCGGCATCGGAAAATGTGCTGGTCTGAACTTGTCCCAGGCTTTGGCGGGAAGCAGATATTGGCTCGAACAGAGTCAGGCTGGTGAACTCAACATTGAAGTCAGCGGCGAAACTGGCGTAGAGAGCTTCTGTGACTTCACCGATATTTTCAGCTTCCAGCAGTGCAAGGATAAGTCGGCGGCTATTGAAAAAAAACTGGTCGTTGTCCCGGGCGTTGTGCAAGAGCTGGTCGAGGCGCTGTCGCATTTCGATATTGCGCTCACGCAGCAAATTCGTTTGGTGGGTCATCAGCGACACGGTCTTGCCATTTTCCCGCGGCAACTTGATGGTTTCTAGCAGTTCCATGCGCTCTTCAAAGAACTCCGGGTTTTGAATCAGGTAGCGAGCTACCTGCCGTGCCAGCAGTTTATCGTCACGCTGGGTTTCCTTGTGAGTGTCGCCGGCAATCTCTTCGGGGGGCTGATTGGCGTCTGTGTGTTCCATTGTGTTTGCTTTTTCTGGCACGGGGATGGGGCATCGGACAACTGATGTGGCGAAGCGTTCTGCTCTCTGAGTTATCCCGTACCCGCTTGTGGCGGGTTTACTGCCAAATACCCGGACAATTGTTTAGAGAATAATCTGCCCGTGAAAAACCGTGGTTGCGGGCCCGGTCATAGTAACTGGCTGGCCGGGTCCGCTCCAGTGAATTGTCAGTGTGCCGCCGGGGAGCTGAATTTGGACTTTGTCATCCACCAGGTTTCGCAGGCGAGCGTATACCATGGCAGCACAGGCGCCTGTGCCACAGGCACGAGTTTCGCCAACCCCGCGCTCAAATACCCTGAGCTGGGCTTCGGTGCGTGTATCCACTTGCAAAAAGCCAGCGTTGACCTTTTGTGGGAACCGCGGGTGGCGTTCAATTAGGGGCCCGAGTCTTTCTACCGGTGCGGAAGCGATATCTTCCACCAGCAGAACCGCGTGGGGGTTGCCCATGGATATAGCACCAATGGTGAAGGTCTCCCCGTCCACTTCCAGGGGATAGGACTCTGCACGGCGATCGGCGGAAAAAGGTACTTTTTGGGGCTCGAGGACCGGTGCTCCCATATCGACACTAACCTGATCCCCGTCCAGCACTCTCAGGTGCAGTAAACCGGCGGCAGTTTCTACTTGGATATTTTTCTTACCGGTAAGGCGGCGTTCACGTACAAAGCGGGCAAAACAGCGGGCGCCATTGCCGCAATTTTCCACTTCGCTGCCATCGGCGTTAAATATGCGATAGCGAAAATCCGCCTCGGGTGTGCGGGGCGGCTCCACCAGCAGTACCTGGTCGCAGCCCACGCCGAGGCAGCGGTCTGCCAGGCGACGAGTTTTTTCCGGGGTCAGTTTAATTTTTTGGCTGACGCCGTCGAGCATCACGAAATCGTTGCCGAGCCCATGCATCTTGCTGAATTTAACGCGCATTCCATTTCTCTGTTCGTACTGATTTTCCGCGGCGTTAGCTGCGGTTTGGGGCCCGGGCTGAAAAATGGACCCCACTGCGATGCAAGTAGCTGATCAGGCTTTTTTGGGGACAGTGGTCTCACCGCGAACCAAGTCGGCAAAAGTCTCCCGCTCACGCACCAGGTAAGTTTTGTCGCCATCCACAAGTACTTCAGCAGCGCGACAGCGGCTGTTGTAATTGGAACTCATGGTGAAACCGTAGGCACCGGTCGACAACATGGCTAACAGCTGCCCCTCTCGCAGAGATTGGGAGCGGTTTTTACCCAGGAAGTCGCCCGTTTCGCATACCGGACCGACAATATCCCACAGGGTACTTTCACTCTCGTCCGGTGTCACTGGCACAATATCCTGCCATGCTTGGTAAAGGGCCGGACGCAGGTTGTCATTCATGGCGGCATCGACGATAGCGAAGTTGTGCTCTTCGGTACGCTTCAGGTATTCGACCCGGGTCAGCAGGGCGCCGCCGTTGGCGGCAATGGAGCGGCCGGGTTCGAGAATCAGGGATAAATTGCGTTCGCCGATACGCTTGTGGACCTCCGTCAGGTAATCCCCGACAGGGGGTGGTTCCTCACCCCGATAGCGCACACCGAGGCCTCCGCCCAGATCCAGGTGTTCCAGGGTAATTCCCAGCTCGGCGAGCTGATCGATAAGGACCAGCAGGCGATCGAGTGCATCCAGGAAGGGGGCGACTTCGGTGAGCTGGGAGCCGATATGGCAGTCCACACCGGTAATTTTCAGGTGCTCGGAATCCGCCGCGTGCTGATAAACCTCGATCGCCTTGTCTATGGCGATGCCAAATTTATTTTCTTTGAGACCAGTGGAAATATAGGGGTGGGTTTGGGCATCCACATCGGGATTGACCCTGATGGAAATCGGGGCGGTCTTGCCACACTCTGCGGCCACGCGCTCAAGGCGGTCAATTTCCGCTTCTGATTCAATATTGAAGCAGTGCACTCCAACGTCCAGAGCGCGCCGCATTTCCTCTGAGGTTTTACCCACTCCGGAAAATACGATTCGCGATGGGTCGCCGCCGGCGAGCAGCACTCGCTCAAGTTCCCCGCCGGAAACAATATCAAAGCCCGCCCCCAGCTGTGCCAGCAGTGACAGAATGCCCAGGTTACTGTTGGCTTTTACTGCGTAGCAGATTAATCCGGGGCGATTGCCGAGGGCCTCGGCGTAATCCCGATATTGCCGTTCAAAGTGTGCGCGGCTGTAGACATAAGTGGGGGTGCCGAAATTCTCAGCTATTTGTTCCAGTGAAACCTGCTCAGCCCACAGGCTACCGTCGCGATAACTAAACTCTCTCATATGACCGGTTCTTACTCTTCTAAATCTTCCTCGACATTGGAGTCATCCGCTGTGCCCGATTCGTCGTCGACTTCGATAGTCGGGCCGGTCTCAATGGTGTCATCGATATCAAAATCGGGCCCGTAGCCGTCTTCAGATTCAATTTCATCAACGGTTTCCACCGCTTGCTCTGCTGCAGAGCCGGGCTCGCCGGGTTGTGCTGCACCACTGGTGGGTACTGTCTCCGGCGGGCCACCTGGAATATTGGAGGCGGGCATGGCGGGGTCCTGTGGAAGATAGAGAGGACCTTTTTGGCCACAGCCCAGTAACAGTGCGGTGGCACCGATGGTGATGGTTAATAGAGAGAGTCGTTTTTTGAGCATCGATAACATCCTGAGAGTCGGAGATTCGCAGCGGCAACCGGCAAAAGCCTGATAGTATAGCGGCCCACCTGATTCAACACATTACACGGTAACAGAAGTAACCAAAGATGAGCCAAGCGGAATATGATGCGGCTGTGGAGCAGACTCTAATCGGTATTGAGGATGCACTCGATCACTGTGATTGGGATATTGACTACGAACGCAGTGATGCGGTGCTGACCCTGACCCTGGAAGACAATGGCAGCCAGGTAATTCTCTCGCGCCAGTCTGCCAACCGGGAGTTGTGGGTCGCCGCCAAATCCGGTGGCTACCATCTTTCTTTTGAAAACCCCGGTTGGAAGTGCACCACGACCGGTGAGGACCTGCCGACTTTGCTCGACCGCGTATTGAGCGAGCAGCAAGGCGAACAGGTTTCCCTCGGATTATCCGCTTAAACAGCGCTTAAGTGCGCTGCGAAATCTCTTCCCGTGCGCGTTTACAGGCCGCGCGCACTTGGTTCGGTGCGGTACCGCCAATATGATCGCGAGCCGCAACCGAGCCCTCTAAAGTCAGCACCTCAAATACATCTTCGCCAATTTCTGTTGAGAACTGTTGTAGTTGGGCCAGGCTGAGTTCGGATAAGTCTTTATCCTGTTCAATAGCAAAGGATACGGACTGCCCGACAATTTCGTGAGCATCGCGGAAGGCCACCCCTTTGCGTACCAGATAATCGGCCAGATCCGTCGCGGTGGAGAAGCCCTTGGCCGCAGCTTCCAGCATATTTTCTTTTTTTGCCTTCAGTGCCGGCGCCATATCGGCAAACGCGCGCAGGCAATCCAGTGCGGTATCGGCGGCATCGAATAGTGGCTCTTTATCTTCCTGGTTGTCCTTGTTGTAGGCCAGCGGTTGGCTCTTCATCAGTGTCAGCAGCGCAATCAGGTGGCCGTTAACCCGGCCCGTTTTTCCGCGCACCAGCTCCGGAACATCGGGGTTTTTCTTCTGCGGCATAATTGAGGAGCCGGTGCAGAAGCGATCGGGAAGGTCAATAAAGTCGAACTGGCTGGAAGTCCACAGCACCAGCTCTTCACTGGCCCGGGACAGATGGGTGAGCAGCAGCGCGGCGAAAGCACAGAACTCGATAGCGAAGTCCCGGTCGCTGACTGAGTCGAGGGAGTTTTCTGTGGGGGCATCGAAGCCCAGCAACTCCGCTGTGCGTGCGCGATTGATCGGATAGCTGGTGCCGGCCAGTGCTGCGGCTCCCAACGGTGAGCGGTTAACCCGTTTGCGGCAATCCATCAGGCGCTCGAAATCCCGGCTCAGCATGGCATTCCAGGCCAGTAAGTGGTGGCCAAAGGTCACCGGTTGCGCGCTCTGTAAGTGAGTAAAGCCGGGCATAATGGTATCGGCTTCGCGCTCCGCCAAATCGACCAAGCCATTTTGCAGGCGGGTCAGTTCGGCAGCAATCAGATCGATGCGCCCACGCAGCCACAGGCGGATGTCGGTTGCCACCTGATCGTTGCGCGAGCGGCCGGTATGCAGTTTCTTGCCAGTGGCACCAATGCGTTGGGTCAGGCGCGCTTCGATATTCATATGGACATCTTCGAGCTGCACAGACCAGGGAAATTCTCCCGCTTTTATCTCTTCGGCGATGCCCTTCAGGCCGTCGGCTATCTTGTGATATTCATCAGCACTTAATACCCCCACTTCTGACAACATCTGCGCGTGGGCAAGTGATCCCTGGATGTCTTCCATGGCCATGCGCTGGTCAAAAGTCACCGAGGCGGTAAATCGCTCGACAAAGGCATCGGTGGCTTCACTAAAGCGGCCGCCCCAGAGTTTGGCGGCAGGATTGTTGGCGGACTCGGAGGGGGATTTTTCGTTACTCATGGTTTTCCTGGCTGCAGTGAGATGAAAGGCTGGGGAGCTTGGTGATATCTTGCGCTTGGAACTTTGGGACAATCAAGAATAACAACTGCATGTCATTCCCCTGGCCGTCGGGCATTATAACGCAGAAAATTCGAAAATATCGCACAGGAAATAAGGATTCTGCGCTATCTGGGCAGCTTCCGTTTCTGCCAGACCTCTGCAGTGTCACCTCTCTGGCGGTGCTGGTGTTGATGGGGGAATTGCTGGCATTGGTGCTGGTCCTGGCCCTGGATGGTTTACCGGAATTCAGTTGGCAGCGCCTGGGGCTGATCTCTCTGGTGATCCAATGGGTGATATTGCCCTCGGCCGCGCTACTTTGCCGGCTTCGGCCGAGCCTGGCGAAAATGCCCCACAAACTCGCTGGCGGCTTGAGTTTTATTGCAGTGCTGTCGGTGCTCATATTGGTGATGGCAGTGCAGCGCTCCCTGCGCGCGGTGTTGTTGCAGACCAGCTTTGACAGCTGGGGGTTTGCGGGCGACTGCCTGCTTGGGGCTATTTGTGCGGGGGTGGTATTGCGCTACGCCTATCTTCAGCAGCAACTCTACAACCAGCAGCAGGCGGAGCTCGGTGCCCGAATTGAGGCACTTCAATCGCGGATTCGCCCCCATTTCCTCTTTAACAGTATGAACAGCCTGGCTAGTTTGATCGCTGTTGATCCTGATCGCGCGGAGCGATTGGTAGAGGATTTATGTGCATTATTTCGTGCAAGCCTCGCCGATCCAAAGCTGGTGCCTTTAGCGCAAGAGATTACTCTAGCCCAACGCTATTTGGAGATTGAAGCCCTGCGTCTGGGGGAGCGTTTACGCCAGAGTTGGCAGCTAGACGCGGGCCTGGATAAGGTTCAGCTGCCCAGTATGTTGCTTCAACCCCTATTGGAGAATGCGGTGTTGCACGGTGTGGCACAGTTGCGGGCAGGCGGAGAGATCAGAGTACAACTCTCGCAAGAGGGGGGCATGTTCAAAGTTGTTATTGAAAACCCATTGCCACAGGACAGTGCAGTTCCTGCGAAGACAGGTAATGGCATGGCGACAGAGAATATTCGCCAGCGTCTCACTGCATACTACGGCGATCGCTTCAAATTTACCGCCCGTCGGGAGGAGGGCCGGTACCGGGTCATACTACAGCTACCCTTATCTCCCCGGGAAGTGGACCGGCGGGAAATAGAGTCCACCACAAATTCCAAGAAGACTATCGAGGTGATGGAGTGACCCAATTGCGCGTACTGATTGTTGATGATGAGCCTTTGGCTCGTGCCCGTCTGCACCGGCAGTTGGAGAGGATCGATAATTGTATTGCTGTAGGAGAAGCGGCAGATATTGAAGCAGGACTATCACAGATCCGCGAACTCGACCCGGACCTTGTGCTACTGGATATTGAAATGCCCGGTGGTAGCGGCCTGGAATTGGCTCAGCAGTTATCCAGCTTCGTGTGTCCGCCGGCAATAATTTTCTGCACTGCTCACGATGAGTTTGCTTTGCCCGCTTTTGCCACCTCAGCGGTTGGTTATCTATTAAAACCTGTGAATGTCGAACAGCTGCGCGAGGCAGTTTCCAAAGCGCAGCGTCTGAGTAAGCCGCAGCAGCAGTTGTTAACCAAGCAGGATCTGGAGGAGCCCAGTGGCCGCAGCCGCATTAAGGCGATAAGTCGCCTGGGGGTGGAGCTGTTGGATGTAGATTCTATCCGCTGTCTGGTTGCGGACAGCAAGTATGTTGTAGCCCATCACGCCGCTGGAGAGACCATTCTGGATGAGTCTCTAAAAGAGCTTGAGAGTGAGTTTGGACAGCGTTTCGTGCGTATTCACCGCAGCGCGCTGGTGGCTGTGCAATATATTGTTGGGTTGCGCAGGGACGGTACAAATTACCGGGTAGAGCTGGATGGCGTAACAGCAGCGCCGCTGGTGAGCCGGCGCATGCTGCCTTCGGTAAAAGGGTTGATCGCAGAGATGTGTTAGAGCTTAAATGCTTCCGCGGATAAAAACAGCGAGTACGGCTGCCACCATTAATACCGCAAAACTTACCCTGATTATTCGCGCCTGCCTGGGTTTATGAAAAACCGGCCTCAGGCTTCCTCCTAAGCACAACCAGATAAAATCCACCGCAGCGGCTACCAGTAAACAGACCAACCCTGTGGCTAAATAGCTCAGGCCACTCTCTTCAATCGGTAGTAAGAATTGGGAGAATATGGCAAGGAAGGCGGCATAGGCCTTGGGGTTCAATAAGTTAAAAATAAACCCATCCAGCAGCGACGGAGGCTGAGCCGTCGCCGATTCGCCCTGCTCCAGTACCGGGGCCGTGGCAATTTTGATCGCGATATAGCCAATATATAAGGCACCGCAAAGCTGAACCGCCAAGCGCGCTTCTGGCCAGGCAGCCAGCAGTGCGGCGATGCCGGCGGTTGCCCCGACAATGGCGACACTCAGGCCAAGCAGGATGCCGATAAGGAAACCGCTGCTTTTTCTCACTCCAAATGTCGCTCCCGATGCGGCCAGGGCAAGTGGTGCCGGGCCAGGGGAGCCGAGTAATAGAGCGGTTGCTGCAATTAGTGAAAAGAGTGCTTCTAACATATTTTTTGGTCCTACTTCCCGCCTGCAACGTCAATAAATGAACCGGTAGTAAAGGTGGATTCATCACCGAGTAGCCAAGCCACAGCTTTAGCCACTTCCTCTGCTCGTCCCCCACGCTTGAGTGGAATCGCAGACTTTACTCGCTCAATTCTGTCTGCTTCGCCACCATCAGCGTGCATTTCTGTATAAATAAAGCCAGGCCTAACACCATTTACGCGAATCCCTTCATCGGCAACTTCCTGGCTGAGCCCGATGGTCAGCGTATCGACAGCGCCCTTACTCGCTGCATAGTCGATGTACTCGTTAGGTGATCCCGAACGGCTGGCAGCAGAGGAAATATTCACGATGGTTCCTCCAGTGCCCCCATTTTTGATAGACATTCTTTTGATTGCTTCCCGGCAGCAGAGCAGGGTGCCGGTGATGTTGGTACGCAGGATTTCATTGATGCGCTCAGCGTCCATCGTTTCGACGCGCATTTGCGGTTTAATGATTGCCGCGTTGTTAACCAGGCAGCTAATTGGGCCTAGTTGCTCGTAGACCGTATTGAATAGCTGAACAATATCTTTCTCTGAGGAGACATCGGCGTGAACGGCTATTGCTAAAACACCAAAAGATCGAAGTTCGACGATCAGTTCTTCCGCTTGCTGCTTGCGCTGCCGGTAGCTAATGGCAATCTGGTACCCCCTGTGGGCAAGTAATTTGGCTGTCGCGGCACCAATGCCCCGGTTGCCACCAGTGATCAAGGCGACTTTTTAATTCATATTGATTGGTCACTCTTTTAACGGGATATTGCGCAGGAGAATAGAGGATTATTGAAAGGCTATTTTCTTCCAATAAAAATGCTGCAGAAAAGAGCCCGCGAGATCATTCAATCATTGGGCGGGATCAGCTTTTGCATCGCGGAAATATCCGCAGCGGATTATACCGGGGGAAAACCGTTTACAGGCTGGGGACCTTTGATATGTCTGTAAACGGTTTTGATCTGGCTGGATCGGGGGCTAGTAGAGCTGAGGACCACCGTCTCCGTACTCTGAATCATTTTGTAGACTCAACTCGCCAGCGGCACTATTTAAGTACTCGGCATCGGATTCGGATTTGAGCTTAATCATCAGGCGCAAATCATTGGCGGAGTCGGCGTGGGAGAGGGCATCCTCATAGGTAATTTCTCCCCCATCGTAGAGCTCGTAGAGTGCCTGGTCGAAGGTCTGCATTCCCTGCTCACCAGAGCGCTTCATCAACTCCTTGATCTTATCCACTTCGCCTTTGCGGATCAGGTCCGACATCAGCGGGGTATTGATCATGATCTCAAGGCAGGCACGGCGGCCATCGCCATCGGGGGTCGGTACCAGCTGCTGGGCCACCATCGCCTTCAGGTTGAGGGACAGGTCCATAAACAACTGTTTGTGGCGGTCTGCCGGGAAGAAATGAATGATCCGATCGAGGGCCTGGTTAGCATTGTTGGCGTGGAGGGTGCACAGACACAAATGGCCGGTCTCGGCGAAAGCGATGGCGTGGTCCATGGTTTCGCGGGAGCGGACCTCACCGATCAGAATAACATCTGGTGCCTGACGCAGAGTGTTTTTCAGGGCTACATCAAAAGACTCGGTATCCAGGCCCACTTCGCGCTGGGTCACAATACAGCCGCGATGCTGGTGGATAAATTCGATCGGGTCCTCAATGGTGATGATATGGCCCTTGGTGTTCTCATTGCGGTGGCCGATCATGGAGGCGAGGGATGTGGACTTACCGGTACCGGTGGCGCCCACAAAAATAATCAGCCCGCGTTTGGTCATGGCCAGGTCTTTGAGTACGTCGGGTAGTCCGAGTCCATCGATAGTGGGGATTTTGGTTTCGATGCGACGCAGCACCATACCCACCAGATTGCGCTGGAAGAAGGCCGATACCCGGAAACGCCCCACGTTGCGCACTGCAATCGCGAAGTTCAATTCCTTTTGCTCGGCAAACTCGCGCCGCTGTTTCTCGTTCATGGTTCCCACCACCAGCTCGCGCGCTTTCTCTGGCGTGAGCGCGGTGCTGCTACAGGGCACAACTCGGCCGTGCAGTTTGATGGAGGGCGGGACGCCCGCCGTGATAAATAAATCCGAAGCGCCCTTCTCTACAACCAGTTGTAGAAGTCTTTCAATATCCATGGTGATTACCGCGTTTTATCTCGACTTTTCTTCCCCAGATTGGGGGCGGGTTTTGGCCGTTTAGAAGTTCTCCGGCATCTTGGCTTTTTCGCGAGCCACTTCGCGGCTGATGATGCGGCGTGCCACCAGGTCTTCCAGGCATTGGTCCATGGTCTGCATGCCGACGCTGGCTCCGGTCTGGATGGCCGAGTACATCTGCGCGATTTTGTCTTCGCGGATCAGGTTACGGATGGCTGGGGTACCGCGCATAATTTCGTGGGCAGCGACCCGGCCACCGCCGTTTTTCTTCATTAGCGTCTGGGAGATAACGGCCTGCAGGGATTCCGACAGCATTGAACGCACCATGGCTTTCTCCTGCGCCGGGAATACATCCACCACACGGTCAATGGTTTTGGCGGCGGAAGTGGTGTGCAGGGTGCCGAATACCAAGTGACCGGTCTCTGCCGCAGTCAGCGCCAGGCGAATGGTCTCCAGGTCCCGCATCTCACCCACGAGAATGATATCCGGGTCTTCACGCAGTGCAGAGCGCAGCGCTTCGGCAAAGCCGTGGGTATCCCGGTGCACCTCACGCTGGTTCACCAGGCACTTCTTGGATTCGTGCACAAATTCGATCGGGTCCTCGATGGTGAGGATATGCTCGTATTTATTGTCGTTGATGTAGTCCATCATCGCCGCCAGGGTGGTGGACTTACCGGAACCCGTGGGCCCGGTCACCAGTACCAAGCCACGGGGAGTATCTGAGATCTGTTTAAACACCTGACCCATTCCCAGGTCTTCCATAGTGAGAACCTTGGAGGGAATGGTCCGGAATACGGCGCCGGCACCCCGGTTGTGGTTAAAGGCGTTTACACGAAAGCGGGCGACACCGGGGACTTCAAAAGAGAAGTCTGTTTCCAGTAGTTCTTCGTAATCCTTGCGCTGCTTATCGTTCATGATCTCGTAGATCAGGCCGTGTACCTGCTTGTGCTCCATTGAGGGCAGGTTGATACGGCGCACGTCGCCGTCGACACGGATCATCGGCGGCAGGCCCGCCGAGAGGTGTAAGTCCGAGGCGTTTTGCTTGGCGCTAAAGGCGAGGAGTTCAGTGATATCCATACTGCTACCTTATGGTTCTTGTTTGGGCTCAGGTAAAATCGCCGCTCAAATCGGTAAGGGCATCAGTATATGCGCAAAGAGACAATCGTCGAAAACCTGAATGCAGTAGGTGAGCGGATTGTGACATGCTGCAACAACTGCGATCGCAACCCCGCAGAAATTACCTTGTTGGCGGTTTCCAAAACACGACCGGCGGAAGACCTGCGGATTGCTTTTGCTGCTGGCCAGCATCACTTTGGCGAAAATTATTTACAGGAAGCCCTGCAAAAACAGGATGCCCTGTCCGACCTGGATATTCACTGGCATTTTATTGGACCGCTTCAATCGAACAAAAGCCGCGCTGTGGCAGAGCGATTCCAATGGATGCACACGGTGGATCGCTTAAAAATCGCCCAACGTCTGTCGGCACAGCGTCCCAGTAATATGGCACCACTCAATATCTGCTTGCAGGTGAATATCGATGGCGAGCAGAGCAAGTCTGGCATAGCTCCACAGGATTTGGTGGCTCTGGCGCGTGAAGTGATGACATTGCCGGGGCTATGCCTGCGTGGCTTGATGGCGATTCCCGCTGCTCGTGACAATGTATTTGAGCAGGAAAAACCATTTATCCAGTTGGCAGGGTTGCTGCAAAGTCTTCGTGAAGAATTTCCTGAGCAGACCTTCGATACTCTATCCATGGGGATGTCTAAAGATATGGAGGCTGCTATTGCCTGCGGCGCCACTATTGTGCGTATCGGCACAGATATTTTTGGGGCACGAAACTATTCTGCATGACAGAATTAGTACGCAAGTAGATTTTTTGGGATACGGGATGACAAAATCTGGGACTGTAGATGTATTGCTGCTGCTTTTGTCAGTGAGCGCGGTGCTATCTCTGTCTGTAACAAATAGTGTACTGGTGACTTGGGTGGCGCTTGAGTGGTTGGCTTTTATCTGCCTGATTGCATTTGTTTCTCCCAAAATCTCATTGGTTACCGGTTTTTTGAATTCGGCAGTTATTGGGATATTCGGAGATAAAAGCCGCTACTGGCTTTGGATATTGGCGATTGTTCTGAACTTGATCGCGATTGTGGAAACATTTCCTTTTTTGTTTAGTTAATCAGGGGCTCCTTACATAGTTAAGTTCTAAAAAGAAAACGGCCCTAAAGGCCGTTTTCTTTCTCTGGGAACAAATAATTATTGTTCATTCAAGCTGAGCTGCTTTTTTTGATCTTCACTCAGCAGGTGTTGGGCAAAAAAGAGCGCTGTTGCCTGGGTAAAGGCATCACTGTTCTCTTTCTTGCGGTAACCGTGCCCTTCATTGAGTGCGTTCATATACCAGACTCGATTGCCATTCTCGCGAAGTGCAGCCACGATTTGCTCAGCTTCGGTGACAGGTACCCGAGGGTCATTTTGTCCCTGCACTACGAGCATTGGCACCTGGATCTTGTCTACATTGTTGTTGGGGCTGATTTTTTCCAGGAAAGCGCGCATCTGCGGATCCCGCTCATCACCGTATTCGACTCGACGAAGGTCGCGACGATAGCTCTTGGTATTGGTGAGGAAGGTGACAAAGTTAGAGATGCCGACGATATCCACTGCTGCTTTTAAACGATCTGAGTAGTAAACACTACTGGCCAGCACCATATAACCACCGTAGCTGCCGCCAAACACAGCAACGCGTTCCGGATCCAGATCAGGCTGGGTAGCAATCCAATCCAGAAGAGCACCGATATCCCTAACTGAGTCCTCGCGCTTGTAGCCGTTATCCATGGCTAGGTAGCTCTTACCATAACCAGCGGACCCGCGTACATTTGGAGCAATTACAGCAACGCCAAGTTTTTCTAGCCACAGCTGGTATGTGCTGGAAAACATGGGACGGTACTGTCCTTCAGGGCCACCGTGGATTGAAATAACCACAGGTACGGGGCCTTTGGCATTGCGCGGCTTATAGACGAATGCGGGAATTTCACGCGGCTTTCCATCCACCTCGTCGAAAGTGGGATAGTGCACCAGTTCGGGTTCGACAAAGCTTTCGCTGTCGAGACCACCGACTTCACTAAATGTCCATCGGGTAAGGTCACCACTGGATAGCGGGCGGCGGCCAAGGTCCATTACAAAGGAATCGGAGGGAGTTTTAGGCGTGTTTAGGGTTAGGGCCAGCTTATCACCTTCGGGGTTAAATTCTATTCCACCGATAAGACCGATCGGCAGCGAGTCGACCTTGCGGTAGCGGTCATTGCGTGGATCGTATAGATAGAGGGAGGACATACCATTTTCGTTGGCGACAAAAGCGCCGCGGCGACCGTCTTTACTGAGGATAAAGCTACTGATATCCCAGGGGATATCGGAGGTAATTATCTTTTCATCGCCACTCTCCAGGTCTTTGCGGATCAGTTGGGTAAATTCGCGCCCTTTGTCAGAGATGATATAAACCGAGCGACTGTCATAACTGAAACCCGCTGGGAAATTGCGGGAATCAGCCTCTTCATCGCCCGTACCGGCGAGTAGTGAGACTTCGCCGCTGTCGAGATCCAGCAAATGGACATTAGATCGAGTGGAGGAGATATATTGCATGACCAAAATTTGGCTGCCGGATTGTGAGAAATCACTGGGACCCCACCAACTGCCATCCTCAGACTTAAGGATCAAGCGGTCTTCTTTTTTGTCACCGTCGAAAGTGGTTAGCCATATATCATTGGCCCTGCCATCTCGGCGAGTACTCTGGTAAGAGATAGCGGAGCCCTGCTTATTCCAGAGAATACTGCCATTGCGAGACTCACCATCGGTAATCATCTCGCTAGTGCCATTTTCTGTATCAAACAGGAAAATCTGGGCGTATTCATTGCCGCCGGCATCCATGGTGAATGCCAGTTGGCGGTGCTCCGGGCGGGTAGAGATGCCACCTATAGGTTCTTCGAAAAAGGTTAGCTGTCGGCGAGCGCCACCTGCATTCTCTACCTTGTGTAATTGAGAAACTTCGCCGAAGCGGGTACTGACATAGATACCGTTACCGTCAAGGTCCCAGCCCCGGAAGCTAGCTGAGCGTACGTTCTGATAACGATTGAGCTCATTGATGATAGTTTGGGGAATGTTTGGCACATCTTCGAGTACCAATTGGCCGTTGTTTAGCGTACGAGTTTCTACTGCACCAGCGGCACTGGTCGCAGTGATCAGTGTCGCTATAAGCAGTGAACGCCATCCTTTTTGCATACTGTCCTCCGTTAGGAGCCACTTGGTATGGCTCTCTTGTTATTTGAATCTGGCGGCCACATATTAGCGGAGTGCCCCGAACGGGGAAAAGCAACAAAATTTTTGTAACCGCCCAAGGTGATATGAGTGAGTACAGCGATCCCTAAGATGGTTTTTATTGGTGGCGCCGGCAATATGGCGGGGGCAGTGATCGGTGGTTTGGTGGCCTCCGGTTATCCGGCGGACCGGATCACTGCTACAGGCCGTGATCGGGACAAACTTAATGCTTTTGCCGAGAGCCATGGGGTAGCTATTAGTGACGATAATGTTGCCGCTATTGTTGATGCCGATGTAATTGTACTGTCGGTGAAACCGCAAGTTATGCGAGAACTTTGTGAGGGACTGAAACCCCATTTGGTGGATCGCTCGCCCTTGATTATCACTTTTGCTGCGGGAATTCCGCTCGCGGCTTACCACCGTTGGATGGGAATGCACCTCCCTATTGTCAGGGCTATGCCTAATACCCCGGCCCTGGTGCAAACCGGAGTTACCGGTCTTTATGCCGATAGCAAGGTTACGGGCGAACAGAAGGAACTTGCCGGGCGCATCGTCGATGCGGTAGGTATCTCATATTGGGTTGAGGAAGAGCGCGGCATCGATCAGGTGATTGCGGTAGCGGGATCGGCACCGGCTTACTTTTTCCAGTTTATGGAGGCCATGATTGATGCGGCTTCCGCCGGTGGCCTTGCCCGTGCGGATGCGGAGCGCCTTGTGTTGCAAACTGCCCTGGGCGCCGCCAAACTGGCGGTCGCCAGCGATGTTGACGTCGCCCAGTTGAAGCGCAATGTGATGTCACCAGGTGGAACCACTGAGCGTGCTGTTCAACGGTTCGAGAAGGGTGGGTTGCCGCAGTTAGTGGCCGATGCCATGCGCGATTGCGAGGAGCGGGCGACGGAAATGGCAAAGGAATTGGATCGGTAACAGGTTCCGGTCCAATTGGGTAGGTGCAGCGGTGGCTGCTGAAAATCTTTTTGTTTAGGGTTTATCCATGGTCAATACCTTCAGCGATATCGGCGTTTATGTCGTGGGCATACTGGGCATTTTGTTCCTTTTCGCCGTGTTATTGCGTTTCCTATTGCAGTTGGGCCGTGCGGATTTTTACAACCCCATATCTCAGGGCGTTGTGAAGGTTACCAACCCTTTGTTGCTGCCGCTGCGCAAAGTGGTGCCAGGACTTTTTGGCGTCGATATGGCCTCAGTAGTACTGGCGTTGATAGTCGGTTGGGCGATGATTATGGCTTGCGCCATGATCGCAGGTTACGGCCTGGTTAACCCCCTCAGTGCCCTGCTGTGGTCGTTGATCGGCTGTGTCTCCACTGTGATAGCGATGGTGTTTGTCGGCTTATTGGTCTCCATCGTTGCCAGTTGGATTGCGCCGAATAGCGGCCATCCAATTCTAATTTTACTGCACCAACTCCTGGAGCCATTTTGCGGACCTGTGCGACGCTTGATCCCGCCGTTGGGGGTGATTGATATCAGCCCGATATTTGTCTTTATCCTGCTCACTGTGATTAACAGGCTGCTTATTGGTTTTGCCCAAATGGCCAACATGCCGGCTTTCGTGTACAGCCTGTTTTGGCATATCCCCGGCTTTTAACCGGACTCTGATCACCCCAAAATATCCCCTGCACCTTTCAAGCCCCGCCCTCTGGGGCTTGCGCAGTTGTTCGAAGGTTTCTTAAATTGTGACCGGCTGAACATTTCTTCACCTGTGCGCACTAGATCGTATTTGGCGCGGTGTTAGACTCTTATACTATCGACTGACGGCTCTTTCTCTTGTCTTAGTAGGGGCCGGTAGTTCCGGGTCTCAATAACAAGAACACCGTGAAATGGAAGACGCACTTTTACGCCAGCATATTTCTGACTACGACCGTTGGAAAAAGAATCTCGATCGCCAGTTTGCCCACTTCAGCCAATGGCTTGAACAGCACTTCTCTAATTCTGCTGGTGCCTGCCAGGTTGTACAGCAGGCCCGCGCCCTACTTGCAGATGATCAGTTCACCCTGGTTTTAGTTGGGGAGTTTTCACGGGGGAAAACTGAACTGCTCAATGCCCTGTTGTCGCAAACTTACGGACAGCGTCTACTGCCCTCAAGACCGGGGCGCACCACTATGTGTCCCACGGAAATTTTCAGTGATGGCGGCGAGCGCGCCAGTTTGCGGCTGCTTCCGATTGAGACCCTGGCGACGAATACCAGCCTGGAGAGCTTCCGTCGAATTCCGCAAAAGTGGGTAACTCACGAGTTTGATGCCAATGATCCCGAGGCGACCCGAGAGACTTTATTGAAGGTTGCCTCGACCAAGTCAGTAATGCCGGAAGAGGCCGCTCGCTATGGCTTCGATCGGCGCCACTTGGATGGCAAAGGGAATCTAGTTGAGATCCCCGCCTGGCGTTTTGCTTTGATTTGTCTGCCGCACCCATTGCTGGATCAGGGGTTGCGTATTATTGATACCCCGGGACTGAACGCCCTCGGCAATGAGCCGGAGCTCACATTGAGTACACTGCCCGGGGCCCAGGCGGTTGCCTTTCTGCTGGCTGCCGATGCTGGGGTAAGTGGTACCGATATGAGCATGTGGGAGACTCACCTGGCGCCACTGCAAGAGCATCGCGGAACATCCGTGATGGCCCTGCTCAACAAGATGGATGTGCTTTGGGATGATCCGGAGGAGGATGCTGAGCTGCTGTTGCGACGCATGCGCAGCGAAGTGGCCGGTCTCTTGTCTCTGCCTCAGGAAAATGTTGCCGGAGTCTCTGCAAAAATGGCTCTGTTGGGGCGCCAGCAGCGGGATGCGGATTTGGTGCGAAGCAGCCGCTTCGGTGAGTTTGAAAGGATGCTGGTTCAGCGCCTGTTGGAGCACCGGCATAAAATGGCCGAGCACCGCTCACTGCATCAAGCTCTCACCCTGATGGCTGATACCCGCGATCTACTCAAGCGTCGTTTGAATAGTGGCCGGGCAGCGTTGGCTCACCTGCAGCGCAATAGTGGCAACACCTCAGAGCAATTGGCAGAGTTGGAACAGTTGCAGACGACCGTGCGCGAGCAGCATAAGATTTGTCATCAGGAATTGCTGACGCTCAAATCCAGCCAGAGAATGCTTACACGACAAAGCACTTCTCTGTTGGCGCCGATATCCAGACAGCAGTTGCAGGCGCTGATTGACGATACCCTGGCTACTCTCAATCGCCGTTGGACGCCCATGGGCATGGCCAGGGCTATCGATACTTTTATGGAAGGGGTAGACCATCAGATGTCTAACCTCGAGCGGGAAGTGGATCAGGCTAATCGCTTGCTCGACGCTGTATTTGAGCGCTCCAGCTTGAAGAAAGTCGATGATGCTGAGCAGTATTTTACTATCCGCAAATTTCGCTTCGCGTTGCGGGGACTGCATCGCCAGGCCGCTCAGCTGAGGCGATCCCCGCAGCTGTTATTGGCGCGCCGCAGCCGTCTCAGCGAGCGCTTTATTACCACGCTTGCCAGTGAAGTGGGTCGGCTTTACGACGATATGGGTAACAAAGCGGAAAATTGGTTAGAGCAGGCTCTTGAGCCTCTTAAACAGCATGCGCAGTATCAGAAACAATTACTCAATCGCCATTTGATTAAGCTCACCGAGTTGAAACAGAAAACTCGCAGTCGTCGCACGGATCTTCGAACTCTCGAGGATGAGGTTCAGCGCAATGATAAGGCGCTGGTGGCGTTAGAGGATTTACTGCGGCACAACAGCTCTGCACCACAGCCGGTTGCGCCGGCGCCGCGCGCGCACAACGTAACCCCCTTGAAGGCCTCGCATACCACCTGAATTGGGTGCTAATTGATATTGGTTCTGACTGGCATTTGTTATAAGTTGCAGTGATCTTATTCACTGACTGCTTCGGCAATTTGCCAGGCAGCACCTATCAACCTGACAGATACAGTGCCTTGTCAACGGAAAATCCTATCGCTTCTGCGGAAGCCCAAACTGCAACTACCGGTGACCCAGGCTCCGTGGGCCTTGTTGAGCCTAAAAGTCATAACTTTAGTGAACCGCTGGAATTGGCCTGTGGCCGAGTGCTGAAAAATTACACTCTGGTTTATGAGACTTACGGTGAACTCAATAGGGAAAAGACTAACGCAGTTCTGATCTGTCATGCTCTGTCTGGGCATCATCACGCTGCGGGGCGACACAGTATCGATGATAAGCGCCCGGGGTGGTGGGACCACTATATCGGTCCGGGTAAGCCGATAGATACTAATCATTTCTATGTGGTGTCCGTTAATAATCTCGGCGGTTGCCACGGATCTACCGGCCCCGTATCCATCAACCCGGATACCGGCACTACCTGGGGGCCGGATTTTCCATCACTGCGTGTCCGCGACTGGGTCCACAGTCAAGCGCGCCTGGCGGATATGCTAGGTATTCGACAATGGGCGGCGGTTGTTGGCGGCAGTCTCGGTGGAATGCAGGCGATGCGCTGGTCACTGGAATACCCTGAGCGCCTGCGTAATTGTGTGGTGATTGCCTCTGCCATGAAGTTATCTGCACAGAATATCGCGTTTAATGAGACCGCACGCCAAGCGATAACATCCGATCCAGACTTTTGTGATGGGCACTACCTCCAACAGGATAAGTTACCCCGTAGAGGCCTGGCCGTTGCGCGTATGATCGGGCACATCACTTATCTGTCTGACGATGGATTGGGGCGCAAGTTTGGTCGAGAATTGCGCAGTGGCAGCTTTCAACAAGGATCGGATGAAGAAGTGGAGTTTCAGATACAAAGTTATCTGCGCTACCAGGGAGCCAGTTTTTCCACCACCTTCGATCCCAATACTTACATTCTGATGACTCGAGCGCTGGATTTCTTCGACTTAGCTCGGGAATACGGGGATGACCCGGTAGAGGCCTTCTCCCATGCCAAGTGCCGGTTTTTATTGGTGTCATTTACTTCTGATTGGCGCTTTGCGCCGGAGCGCTCGAGGGAAATCGCCGATGCCCTGATGCACGCGGATATTCCAGTCAGCTATGCCGAAGTAGAGTCAGTAATGGGACACGATGCCTTCCTGCTGCCCAATGGTCGTTATGAAGGTGTATTTCGTGCCTATATGCAGAGAGTTGCGGCAGAAATTTCTGAGGAGGTGTACTGATGCGGATAGATTTGGATGTGATCCAGGAATGGATCGCTCCCAACAGCCGGGTTCTCGACCTCGGCTGTGGCGATGGTGCACTGCTCGATCAGCTGGGGAGAAATAAAAATGTGAAAGGCTATGGCCTGGAGATTGATCCCGAGCAAATAGAGCGATGTGTGGCTCGTGGGGTCAATGTTGTCGAGCAAAATCTGAATACAGGGCTGGGAAATTTTGCTGATGGTAGCTTTGATGCTGTGGTGATGACCCAGGCACTGCAAACCTTGAGTCAGCCTCATTTAGTGGTAGAGGAAATGCTCCGGGTTGGGCGGGATTGCATTATTACGTTTCCCAATTTTGGGCAGTGGAAGGCCCGCTGGCACCTCGCATTCTCCGGGCGCATGCCAGTATCCGACTTATTGCCATACGAATGGTATGACACTCCCAATATTCACTTTTGTACTTTTACAGACTTTGAGGTGTTATGCCGAGAAAATGGCTGGGCGATTCTGCATCGGCAAGTGGTTTCTGAGTCCACGGTTGGGCGGGCATTCAAAGACTTTTTACCAAATTTGTTTGGTGAGACAGCCATCTATCATCTAACTCGCTAAACTAAGATTTGCGCCAGCTCTTTTGTGGAGGACTTTGGCGCGATAAATAGATCGAGAGGGGCACTCCTGAGGGGGCCTGACTGGAATTGACCACCAAACCTACCGGGAGAGGTGGCGCCTATAACAACTGGAGGTGGAGCGTGAAACGCATCCTTACCCTGGCTGCTTCTGTGGCCTTGCTATTTTTATCTGTCGGCGCTGCCGCGCAAGAAGCGCGTACGATTAAGAACTACGCTGATTTTGGCGACTATCGAGTAGTCTATTCAGTGTTCAATAGCGATTTTATCCAGCCGGATATCGCCCGTCAGTACCAGTTGGCTCGAGCAAAAGATCGGGCGTATGTAAATGTCTCTGTCGTCAAGAAAGAGGGCGGAACCCATGGCCTCAGCGCTGAGATGTCTGGCACAGCTACCAACCTGATCCAGCAGTCAAGACCACTTAAGTTCAAAGAAATTCGGGAAGGGGATGCTGTTTACTATCTCGCACCCCTGCGCTTTGAGGATGAGGAGACCCTTACCTTTAACGTAGATATCAAGCTGCCCAATGGTAAAAGTGAGACGATCACTTTCCGTCGCAGATTGAACCGATAGACATCTGCCAAGGTTCCGCTGGCTGAGAGCTGGTCGAAACCCCTTCTTTAAGATTCACCGCGGGCCGAGGCCCGCTTTTTGTTTGAAGCAATATGGTAAATAAAATTGTTCTTGCCAGCGGTAATGCCGGCAAACTTCGCGAATTTTCACAGCTGTTCGCCTCATGGGATATACAGGTTCTTCCTCAGTCTGACTTTGGGGTAAGTGACGTTGATGAGACCGGATTGAGCTTTATTGAGAATGCTTTGATTAAGGCCCGCCACGCCAGCCGTATCAGTGGCCTGCCGGCATTAGCCGATGACTCCGGGCTGTCGGTAGATGCATTGAGTGGTGCGCCGGGAATTTACTCTGCACGCTACTCAGGTGCCGGGGCGACTGATGAAAAAAACAATGCGAAGTTATTGGAGGCCATGGTTGATGTTGAATCTAAGCATCGCACTGCCAGTTTCCACTGCGCGCTGGCTTTTGTACGGCAATGGGATGACCCGGTGCCTTTGGTATCTAGTGCAAAGTGGAGCGGGACAATTTTGCGGGAGCCGGCGGGAGAGCAGGGTTTTGGTTATGACCCGCTGTTCTTTGTTGAATCTGAGGGAATGACCTCCGCTGAACTGCCGAGAGACTTGAAGAATCGACTGAGCCACAGGGCCCAGGCTATGTCTCAATTTGAGCTTTTATGGCAGCAAAATATGCAGGGTGCCGACCTTGCCTGATCAGATTGCTGAATTACAGCTGCCACCACTAAGCCTGTATATCCATATCCCTTGGTGTGTGCGCAAATGTCCCTACTGTGATTTCAACTCCCACCAGGCTGATAGAGACCGGGCTAATTCGGACTACGCCCTACCGGAATCCGAGTATGTGGCGCAGTTGCGCCTGGATCTGATCAGCCAGTTGCCCTGGGTGCAGGGGCGAAAATTGCAGTCCATCTTTTTTGGTGGTGGTACGCCGAGCCTGTTCTCCCCCCAAGCAATTGGGCAGATCCTGGAGGCTGCTGAGCAGGTGGTGGGTTTTGCTGAAGGGGTCGAGATAACCCTGGAGGCCAACCCCGGCACTTTTGAACAAGCCAAGTTCACTGGCTATCGATCTGCTGGAGTTAATCGTCTTTCTATTGGAGTGCAAAGCTTCGATTCCAATCAGCTACAACAGTTGGGACGTATTCACAGCGGAGAAGAGGCCGAAGGTGCCCTGGCAATGGCGCGTCGTGCGGGCTTTGACAATATTAACCTCGACCTGATGCACGGATTGCCCAATCAGACCGAGGTGGAAGCCCTTGGCGATTTGCGCCGAGCAATTTCCTTGGCTCCAGAGCATATTTCCTGGTACCAATTAACGATTGAGCCAAATACTGCATTCTACAGTGCGCCACCAGTCACCCCCGGCTCCCAGCTGATAGCCAGTATGCAGGGCAGCGGACGCGAACTACTGGCGTCCGAGGGCTATCGTCGTTACGAGGTGTCGGCTTATAGCAAACCCGAACTTGAATCCCGCCATAATATTAATTATTGGTCATTCGGAGATTATCTGGGGATTGGTGCCGGTGCTCATGGCAAGGTAACCCTAGCTGAAACTGGGCAAATTCTGCGCAGTCGTCGCACACGCACTCCGAGGGACTACTTGTCTATCGCCAGGCAAGATCCCGAGCTGCTGCATAGTGCCTTGTCTGAACCCCATACTGACAGGGTTGAGAATGAGGATTTGCCACTGGAGTTTCTTATGAATGCCCTTCGCCTGGCGGATGGTGTTCCCAGTGATACTTTTACCCGCCACACCGGGCTGCCGATGTCCGAGCTGCAAAAACAATGGCCTACCCTGATGGCAATGGAGCTTGTAGAGCGTCTGGATAAGCGGATTGCTGCCACGGCTTTTGGCTTTGACTACATCGATGAGATTTTGCAGCGCTTCCTGGAGCAGGCGTAAGTCTGTGGCAGGAAAGACTTGAAATCCCATTTTGCGCCCCAATTTTGAGGGCAATGGTGCATCGCAGCTGTATAACCACCGCTGTGACCGTGAGAAGATGCGTTGGCGGTGCCCACGCATCGAGTAACTAAAGAACAGGAATGCAATATGAGCGAGCACTCAATCGTCAACGTATCTGACGCTGAATTCGAAGCAGAAGTTCTCAAAGCTGAAGGCCCGGTGTTGGTAGATTTTTGGGCACAGTGGTGCGGTCCGTGCAAGATGATCGCTCCAGTGCTGGAAGACCTGGCAGGCCACTACGGCGATAAGTTGAAGATCGTAAAAGTAGACGTTGATGCGAATAAAGAGAGCCCGGCCAAATACAATGTCCGTGGTATCCCCACGCTGCTGCTGTTCAAAGGCGGCAATGTCGAAGGCACTAAAGTCGGCGCACTGTCCCGCGCACAGCTGACTGAGTTTATCGACGGTCAGCTGTAAGACTGTCGTTTCCATCCTGCAAAGGGGGTAAATTTCTTTGCAGGATTGGAAACACCCGTTATACTGGCTGTAATTCTGAAATAGTTCAGCGGTCTTGAATTAAATGAGACGAGCTGACAAAACGCCCCTCCACAGGGTCCCTGACCATCCCCGGCGCGTATACTCCTCGAGTTGAACTTGTTCTGATAATGCTCCATAAATTGATTATGGAGAGCAAAAGTTTACTGAGTACTGTGGTCTTGGTAGGAAAAGGTACCTAGGTGTATCGGGTAAATAAACGAGCTAATCTCTAATATCAAACCCCTCCTCAAAATTTCAGGCGTGTCCGCGCCATATGACAACAGAAACATTAATAAGCAATTGGTATGAATCTCTCCGAATTAAAAACCAAACCCATTGAAGAGTTGATTGAAATAGCCAAAGGCATGGGCCTTGAAAACCTGGCCCGTTCGCGCAAGCAGGATATTATTTTCAATATCCTCAAGCGCCACGCCAAAAGCGGTGAAGATATTTATGGCGACGGCGTATTAGAAATCCTTCAAGATGGTTTTGGATTTTTGCGTTCTGCTGACTCCTCTTATCTTGCGGGACCGGATGATATATATGTATCTCCAAGTCAGATTCGCCGATTTAATTTACGTACGGGTGACTCAATTTCCGGAAAGATTCGCCCACCGAAAGAAGGCGAAAGATATTTTGCCTTATTAAAAGTTAACGAAATTAATTTTGACAAACCGGAAAACGCACGTAACAAAATTCTTTTCGAAAACCTCACTCCTCTATTCCCCAACGATCGCCTCACCCTCGAGTGCGGAAACGGCTCCTCCGAAGACCTGATTGGTCGTATTATTGATCTTGTAGCTCCAATCGGGAAAGGCCAGCGCGGCTTGATTGTTGCGCCGCCGAAGGCCGGTAAAACGATTATGTTGCAAAATATGGCACAGGCCATTACGCGCAATAATCCAGAGTGCCATTTGATCGTACTGCTGATTGACGAGCGTCCTGAGGAAGTGACAGAAATGCAGCGCTCCGTGCGCGGTGAAGTTGTTGCCTCTACTTTTGATGAGCCGCCGGCACGTCACGTACAAGTTGCGGAAATGGTAATTGAAAAAGCCAAGCGCCTGGTTGAGCACAAGAAAGATGTGGTTATCTTGCTCGACTCTATCACCCGCCTGGCTCGCGCTTACAACACAACAGTTCCTAGCTCCGGTAAAGTATTAACCGGTGGTGTTGATGCTCACGCCTTAGAGCGCCCGAAGCGCTTCTTTGGGGCAGCGCGAAATATTGAAGAAGGCGGAAGTCTGTCTATTATTGCTACTGCACTTATCGATACCGGCTCGAAAATGGACGAAGTGATTTTCGAGGAATTTAAAGGTACCGGTAATATGGAATTGCAGCTGGATCGCAAAATTGCTGAAAAACGCGTATATCCAGCCATTAATGTGCGCAGATCCGGCACTCGCCGGGAAGAGCTGTTAATGCCTGAGGGCGAGCTGCAGCGAGTGTGGATTTTGCGTAAGCTGTTACACGATATGGAAGATGTTGCATCGACTGAATTCCTAGTGGATAAATTGAAAGATTTCAAGACAAATGACGAATTCTTCCTATCCATGAAACGGAAATAATTTTTGTATATAAAGTAGCGCCTAAAAAGGCGCTCTTTATTTATTAGGAGCAGAATAAGACGATTAATTGCGTCTATTACTGTTGAAAAGGCGAGCCATTAGGCATATAAAGTTCCACATTGTGGCGCTTGATATGGATTTTAGGCAACGCGCCTTACTGAATTGGCCCAGGGGTTTATTTCTCCGCAAAGGGCCAATCTCAAATGGTTAATCTGGTGGAGCTGGTTATCCATTTGTGACTGCACGACAGCCCACACACCTAGTGAGAACCTTTTGTGAATATCTATATTGGAAATCTGGCCTACGCGGTAACCTCTGACGACCTGCACGAAGCTTTTGGTGCATTCGGAGAGATCTCTCGGGCTACTGTTATCACCGACCGTGAGACTGGCCGCTCTAAAGGCTTCGGTTTCGTAGAAATGCCTAACGACGATGAAGCGCGCAAAGCTATCGAAGAGATGAACGACCAACCGCTGTCTGGCCGTAACATCCGCGTTAACGAAGCTAAGCCTCGCGAAGATCGTCCGCGTCGCCCCCGCTTCTAAGCTGTAAAAAGCTTATTATTTCCGCGGCTCGCAGCCTAGGCTTGCGAGCCGCGACTCCCTCCCGCCTCTCTCTTCATTCCAATTGGTGTGTTGTTACCCATCCTGCGCCTTCTGTTTTACACTGCGCTCTGGTTTATAGTCACGCCTTGTTAGCCCATGAAATATAAAGATCTACGCGACTTTATTAAGTTGCTGGAAAAGCGCGGCCTACTAAAACGAATCAAGCACCCTGTTGACCCCATTTTGGAAATGACAGAAATTTCCGATCGCGTATTGCGAGCTGAGGGGCCTGCATTGTTGTTTGAGAACCCGGTAGGCTTTGAGACCCCAGTTCTTGCCAATCTTTTCGGAACACCAGAGCGAGTCGCCCTGGGGATGGGAAGAGAGAGTGTTGCCGAACTGCGTGAAGTGGGAGAACTGCTGGCTTTTCTCAAGGAGCCGCAGCCACCGGAAAATCTCCGCGATGCCTGGGAGAAGTTGCCGGTCTTTAAGCAGGTCCTGAATATGGGGCCAAAAGTCGTAAAGGGTGCAGCTTGCCAACAGGTAGTCCTTGAGAGGGATCAGGTTGATCTGCATCAGCTGCCAATCCAAACCTGCTGGCCGGGAGATGCCGCTCCGCTGGTCACTTGGCCCTTAGTAATTACCCGAGGGCCTGAGAAGAAACGGCAAAACCTGGGCATATACCGGATGCAATTAATCGGAAAGAACCGCCTGATTATGCGTTGGCTCAGTCATCGCGGGGGGGCGCTGGATTATCGGGACTGGTGCAAGAAGCATCCCGGTGAACCCTATCCGGTAGCTGTTGCCCTGGGTGCCGATCCCGCCACAATTCTGGGGGCCGTTACCCCAGTGCCGGATACTTTGTCTGAGTATGCCTTTGCCGGCCTGCTGCGGGGGGATAAGACAGAAGTGACCGATGCCTTACTCAGTGATCTTCAGGTGCCTGCCAGTGCCGAATATGTTCTGGAAGGCTTTATCTATCCCGATGATATGGCTGATGAGGGGCCCTATGGAGACCACACCGGTTACTACAACGAAGTGGATAGCTTCCCTGTATTTACGGTAGAGAAGATTACGCACCGTAAAAACCCCATTTACCACAGCACCTATACCGGGCGTCCACCGGATGAACCTGCGATTTTAGGAGAGGCTTTAAACGAGGTTTTTGTGCCAATCCTACAAAAGCAATTTCCTGAAATTGTCGACTTCTATTTGCCGCCGGAGGGATGCTCTTACCGTCTCGCCGTGGTCACCATGAAGAAGCAGTATGCGGGTCATGCCAAGCGGGTAATGATGGGTGTTTGGTCCTTCCTGCGTCAGTTTATGTACACCAAATTTGTTATTGTCGCTGACGAAGACGTCAATGCCAGGGATTGGAAAGATGTAATCTGGGCGATGACCACACGTATGGACCCGGCGCGGGATACGGTGATGGTAGAAAATACTCCGATTGATTATTTGGATTTTGCTTCACCGGTCTCCGGTTTAGGCTCAAAAATAGGTTTTGATGCGACTAATAAATGGGAAGGTGAAACTAGTCGTGAGTGGGGTGTACCTATTGAGCGCGACCCGAATGTGGTTAAAAAGATTGATGAAATGTGGTCAAAATTGGGCCTCGAATAAGCACGGTGTTATATTCTCAGTACTCCTGTCCGAATAAGCGCCTCTGGTGGCGCTCAGTACAGTGACCGCTTAGCGGTCACTCTTTATTTTTCCTCTTTCTCTACATATATAATTTTATTGCTGGCGTCGCAGCTAGGTATGGGTTCGACCGTGGCTCTGAATTAACTATAAGGAATGCTTTAATGAGGAGAATTTATTTAGTACGCCTGATAGAGATAGTTGTTTTCGTATTTTGGTATTAGTACCAAGTGAACAGGAATAAAATACTGGAAATAACAATATCGAAGAGTTTATATCTGTAGTTAATTGGTATGCAGCCATACCTTGAATAGCCATTGCCAGAATAAAAGTGTGGGGGCTAATCCGAGCGTATTTGTCGCCATTTATTTTTGAATTGGAAATTAAATATAATTAATGTTCTTGATAAACAGAGATATGGATATTAACTCGGCCAATGCGATGAAGCGTATTGCTATTCGTCTCATGAAAATATAAAAAAACAACTGTGGAATGCCCACTCCCGAAATTTCTATTTTGAGGGGGCTTGTTGTGTATTTTTCTAAGGTTGGACAGGAATATGATAGGAAATTTATCAAAACTAGTAGTTCTATTTTTGGGGATAGCAATATTTCAGCCTGTGATTGCCAGCCAGGATAATGATGCAGAGGCAATTTTTGAGAAGATCAAAGGGCTAGCTGGAGAATGGAGAGAGGAAGGGACGGAAAATGACGATTTTGTTATTAGTTTTACTGATACAGCTGGGGGAAGTGTGGTACTGGAAAGTTGGCTCTATAACGGGCACCAACATTCCCTGACGGCCTACCACTTGGATAACGATAATTTAATAGTGACGCACTATTGCCCCCAGGGTAATCAGCCCAGGTTAAGCTGGCAAAAAAATAGTGCTGAAGATATTTTGGCATTCTCTTTCAAGGATGTAACTAATTTTACTTTGGACGGTAAGAGTCGTCTGGATAGCCTTTCTTTTACCTGGTTAGGTAACGGCAAGTTACAGCGGGAAGAGACTTACTTGAAGAACGGGGAGCAGTTACCCTCATCCCTGACCCTGGTACGTAAATAAGCTGCCAAATCGTTATTAACTGATAGTTTAGATGTATTATTTCTCAAAGCTGGAGCGAAATTCGCGCCAGCTTTTTTATTTGTGAACTTTATTGTGGTTTTGGTTTATATAAGTATGATTCGCGACTGAATTTGCATGCTGCTGCCATTATATTGGCATGGGGTGACAATGCAGGCTGTGTCCGGGTTGTGTTTTTGCGTATGACGACATGCTGCATTGAAAACAAGTGGATATCTAATTCCTGGGGTTGGGAAACGGTAGAAGTTGGAAGTGAGTAAATAACTAAAATTAAATGGAGAGGTAACAAATGGAATTAATTATTTTTGTAATTATTATGGTGGCAGTTCTTGTTCTGCCTCTGAAGTTGGCAGCTGCCATGTTGGGGGCGAAAAATACGGGTGTATTTTATTGTCTTTTCGCTTTGCTGTTGGCCCTAATTATTCAAAGAATTGTTGGCGGCATGTTGCCGGGTGTGACGGATAGCGCTGGAATTTTAATGACAATTCCCCTGGCTGCTATTGCCTATATGCTGGTACTTGGTACGGGTTTTTTAAAGGCTATTCTAATTGCACTTTTACAAGGGGTAATTACTTATTTTGCCATGCTACTTTTTGTGGGCTTGCCCTGGGCTGTTTAAGAACGAAATAAATTCTCGTAGAAAGTCTGCAAGCGGCGACTTATTGAATGTTAAATCGCCATTTGCACTATCATTGATTACTAATAGTTTCCTAGCGTACAAGCTATAACTTTCTGAAAAATGGATGCTCTACACATCAGTCTCCGTGCCAATGATGTGTTTCCTGGATAGGGTTTCTATTGGGCAGGCTGTAGGTCCTACTTTCCAATAGGAGCCGCAAGAAATTTACTTAAAACATCAATATAAGTTGGAAAGGCTTCGAACTGGGGTAAATGTCCAACCCCCTCCATCTCAACTAATTCGGCTTTGGGGATTTCTGCTGCTGTACGCTTTCCTAATTGATCGTACCAGCCTAATTTTTCTTGTACAGCTTCAGGCGCGCGGGCGCGGCCAATAGCTGTTCGATCTCGGGTACCTATAATCAGTAGGGTGGGCACCTTGATATTGGCAAACTCATAAAGTACCGGTTGAGTGAATACCATTTCGGAGGTTAGGGCATCCACGGTTGCCATATGAGCCGCATCGGGTCCCAGGGTCCAGCCAGCTTGAATATCCAGTAGCGGGTTATATTCTTCGCGCCACTGCTCAGAAAAGTAGGCTTTACTCATGTAGCGTTTGATAGATTCTGGCGTTTGTTTTTTCTCGCGAGTAATGGCTTTGTCCAAAGGTTCATAGGGAATCCATCGCTTCCAGTCTTCAAGGCCTATAGGGTTTACAAGTGCTAACTTTTTGACTCGCTCCGGGTACATCAGGGTAAACCGGGTAGCCAGCATACCTCCCATAGAGTGCCCAACTACCATAACTTCTCTTATTTTCAATTTATCCAATAAAACTTTGGTATTGTTGCTAAGCCCCTGAAAAGTATATTGGGTAAGCGGTTTACTGGATTTTCCGAAACCGATCTGGTCCGGTGCTATAACCCGGTACCCTAGCTGACTGAGTTGGGAGATAGTCTCCTTCCAATAAGCCGCCGAAAAATTCTTACCGTGTAACAGGAGTACCGTGCCTCTTGCATCTCTACCCTCTGTAGGCGGTACATCCATAAAGGCCATTGCCAGTGGTTGCCCCTGTTGTTCGAAATGAAAGTGATGAACTGGATAGGGATATTCGTAATCAGTTAAGGCTTTATCTTGAGGTGTTACTGAATATTCAGCAGATGCATGGCCGGTAAAAAACACACTGGCGGTAAAAAGTAAGGCAACTATGTAGCGCACAAAGAGGGTCACAGCCATGTCCTTATTGGTAAACGGGAGTTCACTATAGGCGCAATTGGGGAGTGGCTGAAAGGCCCGTCGGCCTTTCAGGGGGATGACTCAGGCGTGTGCGCCTAGTAGGGGAGTGCCCTGGCTGGGCATAGGCAACTGGGGCAAGTCCTTGACTGCTTGTAGCAAACCTTCCTCATAGAGTTTTGCTGCTTTGTCTTTTTCCCCAAGGGATTGAAATAGGCGAGCCAGTTCAGCGGAGGTAGCGGGATCTTGGCGCAACAACAGGCTTTTCTCGAAATACTGCTGCGCTTTGCCCCAAAGTTCATTGCGCATTGAGAGGCGTCCGAGACAGGTTAGCAGTGCGGCACTCTCCCCATACTCTTTCAGCCAACCTTCAGCTGCTGATATTTGTGCCGCAGGGGCGGCCCCCACCAGGCAGCCGTAGAGTTCGGCAAGATTGGGGTCCCAAGCTCGATTGAGTAGCCAGCGCAAATGCTTCTCTGCCTCTGTGTCTTCGCCAATCCGATGCAGTTGCTGTGCGTAGAGACTGCGCAGGGCTTCGTTGCGTTGCCAGCGGCCACTCAGGCTTTGCCAGGTATCGTGTAATTTATCGACATCTTTGCGATTAGCTGCTTCGGTCAGCTGATGTTGATACACCTCGAGTTCGAGCTGGTGTAGCTCTGCTTCGGGCATGTTCGCATGTTTCTCCAATTCGGGCAGTAGTGCGCGAAGACGGCTCCAGTCACCCAGAAGGTAATAAGCCTGCTTGAGAAGTTGTAACAGGGCAGGATGTTTCGGCTCGAGCTGCTTGGCGCGCTCCAGGCTGGCAATACACTGCTCGTAATGTTTATCCAGGAGCTGCATACGAGCTTGGCTTAGGGCTACAGCCAGGCGGGTATCTTCACCACAGGCCTCCGCTTTGGCGAGTAACTCATTGGCCTCCTCACGAAAGCCCAGCTCAAAGGCGCTGCGCGCTGCCGCCAAATAATTGATCAGCGGGGCTTCAGATCGAGGGGCACTCTTCAGCAGCTGACGGCGCGCCCGGGACCAGTTGCCCTCCATAAACTCCACCAAACCGCTGGTCAAGCGCCGACGCGCTACACGCTGGCGACCAAACCTCAGCCGGTCGACACTACCTCGGAATCCGCGAAAGATACTGCGAGCCAGCCAAATGGCAAAGAAGAGGATAATTAGAGCTGCTGCCAGCGAGAAAATTGCGAACCAGAGGTTCATCTCGTAGCCTTTATTCAGCTCACCGCCAATACCGATTACCAGGTAGCCGGGATAATTGTTAATAGCCTCCGGTAGAAAAGCGCCGAGCAGCAGTAGTACCAGAGCGGTGAAGAACAGTTTTTTCACTGGTTCTCCTCCTGTTGCGAGGCAGTTGGTGTGGCGGTGCCGGATGTTTTGTGTAAGCGCTCAATATAATTGCGCAGGGCAAGCTGGGAGGCGCTGAGGTCAGGCATTTCGACCTGGATACGCTGTTTGCTAAGTTCCGTTAGTTGTTGGGCCAGCGCATCGCGCTGCGGACTGGCAGTGCCGTAACTGAGTAGTAGCGACCGCGCACTATCCAGAGCGTCCCTGTAAACCGTGGTATCGCCGCGAAGCAATGCCAGTTGGGCCTGCTCCATATAAAGGCGCAGAGTCTGGCGAAAGCGAGCTTCACTCTGAGGGGACAGCATTACCGGATTGATGTCTCCATCAATGGGGCGTACCGATTCGCGCATAAAGCGGGTGAAGTTGTGCCACTCCCGCTTCCACAGGGGGGCACTCTCCTCAATGCTGGGCTGCTCTTCACTGGTTTGTTCTGCCGAAGCCATATCGAATTGTGGTTGAATATTTGTGCGGATTAGCTGTTCTTCCAAGGCGCTGAGACGGAGGTATAAACCCTGGCGATCGATGTTTTGGACCAGTTTCAGTGAGGTGATATCGCGGGCAAGCTGTTGGCGTACTCCGTATAGATCCGGTAAGTCCACATCGCGCAATATCTCGTCCACGCGGACGACCAGCCCCAGCGCAGCGCGACTATCGTCTTCGAGAAGCAGGCGTTGGTTGGCTAGACGCAACAGGTAATCTGCCTCAGCCAATTGCCAATCGTCGCGGCTTACATTTCCCAGCTGACCCAAACGGTTTCCCTGTGCGGTGACACTGCGCTGCATGGAAGCCAGTTGCTGCTGCAGTTGGGCGATAGTGCGATTTTGTCGCTCCAGTTGATTGCGTAAATTGGTATCGGCCTGCTCCAGCTGACTGAACTCCCCGGAATAATCTGGGGTTTGGGGTTCAGTTGGGGCTGGGGTAGCAGCAGGGGTTTCCGAAGTGGTATTGGAGGTCGGCGCTTGGGTGGTGTTTTCAGCGGCAGCCGGCACTTCCGTTGCAGGGGTAATAGTGGTGGTGCTCTCCGGGACTGCCGTTTTTCCGGGTAGATAGTTGAGGTAAGCGCCAAGGTGTTCGCGCAGCTGAGGAGAGTTAAACCAGGCCAGTGAGGCCACAGCAATCAAAATGAGGATGAACAGTAGCCACCACCACAGCCCATTGGATCTACTGGCCGCAGCACCGCCGCTGGCTTTACCAGTAGAGGCTTTTTCCTCTGAGGCTTTGGCGAAATTACTTTTGCCTTTTACAGGCTTTGTGTTTTCCGGGGGCTCATTGGTCGCGGCTATATTTTGATCTTTTTTATCGGTCATGGGTATGGCGGCGCAGGTGGAAAATGTCGTCAGATTATAACGAGTGGCGCGAGCCTTAATAGCGGGCTAAACGCCGTTTTAAGATTTTTAGCGCAAAGCGGTCGAGAATTCGATTGCAAATCAGCCGAGGGCTTTACGCAGTGTTTCCAGCATAGCGTTATCGCCGGCATTTAGCGCGCTATAGCAATGGGCAAAACCAAGCTCATTTGCCCGAGTGGCAACTCGTATACTCGGGCAGATAAGAGCGGTTTCAAAGAGTGTATTGCGGTTTATCTGGCGGATACAGGTAACCAGGTTATCGAGTGTTTCACCGCTGTGCACACTGATAATATCGGGTTGGAATTTATACTCAGCCAGGGAGGTTGCAGCCTCCGGTGGCAGCACTCTCCGATAGAGTTCGCAATAAGTTACTCGCGCACCCCTATCACTCAAGGTGTCGCCGATAAGAGGGCGGCCACCGGAGCCACGAAAAATAAGGACTCTTTTCCCGTCCAACTGCTGTAACCAGGGTAGGCGCAGCAACTCCTCGGAGTTCATCGTATTGCCACTTTGCTCGCAGGGTATACCGCGCTTCTCCAGGGCGCTTGCGGTTGCCGCGCCGATCGCCAGAAAGCGAGGACCCTGGGGAAACTGTGGCCAATAATCTTCAAGCCAGTCTATGCCGTAGCGCACGGCGTTCTGGGAAACAAAGATCGCGACATCCGTTTGATCGAAATCGAGAATTGAGTTTTTTAAGGCCTGTATGGCAGCTTGATCCTCAATTGGCTCTATGCCGAGCATGGGGATGTTATCTACCTGGGCCCCCAGGCTGCGCAGTAGCGCACACCAGTTATCAGCCTGCTGCGTTGGCCGCGTACTGAGAATACGTTTGCCCTGCAGCAGGTCGGAGGTGAGATCGCTCATGTCAGATAGCGGCGAGGATTTTATCGGCACCATCGGCCAGTAACTGTTCCGCGAGCTCAGTACCCAGTCGCTCTCCCTCAGCGGCAGGGCCGCGACTGTCGGCATGTATCATGGTTTTGCCATCGGGACTGCCAACGAGTCCGCGCAACCACAGGGTGTCACCATCCAGCTCGGCGTAGCAGCCGATAGGCACTTGGCAGCCGCCGTTGAGGCGCTTAACCAGGGCGCGCTCCGCACTGAGTCGGGCTGCGGTTTCCGGACAGTGGAGCGGTTGGATCAAGGCTTCCAGTTCGCTATCGCGGCGCGACTCGATACCCACTGCGCCCTGTCCACCAGCGGGGAGCAGGATGTCTGTTGCCAGGAAGCTGCGGATGCGTTCCGGCATCTCAAGTCGCAGCAGTCCGGCCGCAGCGAGGATGATTGCGTCGTAATCGCCGGCATCCAGCTTGGTCAGTCGGGTATTCACATTGCCCCGTAAAAAGGTGACTTTGATGTCCGGGCGACGGGCAAGTAATTGGCACTGTCGGCGCAAGCTGGAAGTGCCGACTACTGCTCCCTGGGGCAGGTCATCAAGGCTGTCATAAAGATTACTGACAAAGGCATCGCGGGGGTCTTCACGCTCGCAAATAATCGGCAGGTGAAGTCCTTCGGGGAATTCCATGGGGACATCTTTCATCGAGTGAACTGCGATGTCCGCACGGCCTTCGAGCATCGCCACTTCCAGTTCTTTAACGAACAGGCCTTTGCCACCCACTTTGGTTAGTGGGATGTCCAAAACCTGGTCACCCCGGCTGGTCAGGGGCAGTAACTCGATAAGAAGTTCGGGATGCGCCTGTTGCAGGCGGTCTTTGACATAGTTGGCCTGCCACAGAGCCAAAGCACTCTGTCGGGTGGCAATGCGAATACGATCTATAGACATGCGGCTCAATCACTTATTGGTTGAAGCGGCCATTCTAACAGAGTCGCAATGCCGTGAGGTTCTCTGTAGCCGAGGGGCTAGCCCCTGGTGCGCAGCCAGTCTTCGAGAATTATCCGTGCGGCTATTGAGTCCACTGGGTCTTGTGCGTAGTTGCCACGATGTCCGCGTTCGTTGGCCTCTTCCTTGGCGGCTCGGGTGCTTAAACGCTCGTCAATGAGCTCTACCGGTAGTCCATAGCGACCGTGCAGGCGCTGACTGAATTTTCGCGCACGCACGCCAAATTCACTTTCGCTGCCATCCATATTGAGGGGGAGGCCAACCAGTAAAAGGTGGGGCTGCCACTCTTTGATCAGGCCTTCGACGGAGTCCCAATTGGGTTTGCCATCTTTGGCGGGCAGTGGGGCCAGTTCCCGTGCTCCACCGGTAAGGCTCTGGCCGTAAGCTACGCCAATAGAACGGGTTCCAAAGTCAAAAGCTAGCGCTGTGACGGGTTTATTCATAGGGGTCAGTAATTTTTCTGTTAGGCGTGGCCAGCTTGGGAGCCGAGGCCGGAAAGATCGATGCCGTGGCGGGCGGCGGCGCTTTGCCAGCGTTTTTCGACCGGTGTGGCGAATAGGGTTTCGGGCTCTGCCGGCAGTGTCAGCCAGGCGTTTTCTGTCAGCTCCTGCTCCAACTGACCGGGCCCCCAGCCCGCGTAGCCGAGGGCGAGTAGTACATCGTCAGGGCCGCGCCCTGCGGCGAGGGATTCGAGAATGTCCTTGGAGGCAGTCAGGCTGATATCTGAATTGATTTCGGTGGTAGAGTCGAAGTGCATGCCGGTGCCGTGCAGTACAAATCCCTGCTCTGGTGACATAGGGCCGCCCAGTAGAACTGGTTCGTCACCGCGCAAGCTGAGATCCTCCAGAGACAGCTGCTCGAATACCTCGTGCCAGTGCACTTTACTGGGCATATTGATCACTATGCCCATGGCACCGTCGCTATTGTGCTCAACAATCAGTGCGATAGCGTGTTTGAAGCGCGGGTCCTCCATACCGGGCATAGCCAGAAGGAACTGGCCGCGCAGGTTTCCGTGAGTCAGGTCGCTATCGATATTCGAATTAGGCATAGATCAGTAATAAACCGCCAGTTGAAAGCCCATTTTAGCCTCGGCTGGGCAGATCCCCCGCAGAAGTAGTAAGTCCCCCGGTTCTTTCGAATTGCCAGGTACGGATAATTTCTAGTCGATCAACCTCGTTCTTGATCTCTACTGGGAAGGGAGCGAAGGGAGCAGCCAGACGCACAATTTGTTGGGCCGCATCATCGAGAATGCGCTCCCCGGAGGATTGAAGAATAACAACCTTCTCGACGGCTCCGGTGGGAAGCAACCGCACCATCATGCGTAACTCGCCACTAATTTGTTTTTCCAAGGCCTCTTCGGGAAAGTTATCACTGCCAACAGCTTCTATCTTCTGGCGCCATTCATGTAAATAAGCGGCATCGGCTGAGGCTCTGGTAGCTACAGATGTCAATCTGCGTACTCGGGGGCGCTCGGCAATAGTTTGGCGAATTTTATCGAGACGCGCCTCTAGGCTAGCTATTTTAGGGTTGCTCAATGGCAGGTCATTGGGTGCGTCGCCGCGCTTTTCCTCGGATAACTTATCTTCTGCCGAAAGTTCAGGAGCCTGAACCGGGCTCTCACCAACTGTGGTAATTAACAGGCGGCGCTGCTCTGCTGGCCGCGCAGATTGTTGTTGTGGCAAAGGCGTCACGCGATGAATTTGCGTATCGGCAAACTCGGCACGGCGCTTAGTGGATAACTCTTTCCGAGAGTCTGCGGTACCACTGGCTAATTGGTTGTGCTGTGCAAAGTAGTCAGCATCCTCTGGGGCCTGAGCGGAATTTTGCAAAGAAAGTGTGACTTCAAGTGTCGGTGGCGCCTGTGCACCTTTCGGAGCAGCAAAAGCCACTCCGAAAACAATTAGCGCATGTAACGCGGCGGCTAGAAATAATGAGAACACAAAGCGTTCACGCTGCATTGCATGAAACTGTGTCGCGTTGGCAGAGGAATTCATTATCTATTATCAACTACTACTTATTCGGGCGTGCGTTTCACACAGCCTTGTTCTCAGTGGTAAACCGCCCTGAGAGTTATCAAACGCCCAGTTTACCTTTTTTGTGCCAGCAGGTGTGTGATGCCGCTCATTAGTCGCGCGCCTATGTCCGTATTGTAAGCGGCATCAATTTCCCGTACACAAGTGGGACTGGTAACGTTAATTTCTGTTAGGTAGTCACCAATAACGTCCAGCCCGACAAATAACAGACCTTTTTCCTTCAAAGTGGGAGCGACTTGCTCAACGATCCAACGATCTCTATCGGTCAGAGGGCGTGCTTCGCCGCGCCCGCCGGCTGCAAGATTGCCGCGAGTCTCGCCCGCTTCCGGAATTCGCGCCAAGCAATAGGGAATCGCTTCACCGTTAACGACCAGGATACGCTTGTCACCGTCTTTGATTTCGGGGATGTAACGCTGCGCCATAATCTGCTGGCGGCCGTGCTCGGTAAGCATTTCCAGAATTGCTCCCAAGTTGGCGCCGTCCGGTTTGCAATGAAAGATGCCCGCACCGCCCATACCGTCTAGAGGTTTAAAAATGACATCTTGATGAGTTCGGTGAAATTCCCGCAGCTTGGCCATATCGCGACTGACTAGAACCGGTGGGCAGCACTGGGGGAAACTTGTCGCAAAAATTTTCTCATTACAGTCGCGTAGCGCCTGGGGCTTGTTGACTACCGTTGCACCTTCGCGCTCTGCGGCTTCGAGAATATAAGTGGAATAAATATATTCATTATCAAAGGGGGGGTCGACACGCATCAGGATTACATCCAGCTCGCCGAGAGGCATTTCTCTGGACTCTTCCAGAGAAAACCAACGATTCTCATCATCAAAAACCTGCATAGGGCAGCCGCGCCCAGTTGCGCGCCCATTCTCCAGGTAAAGATGGCTCTGCTCGAAATAAAATAGCTGGAAACCACAATCTTGTGCGGCTTGTAACAGTGCAAGCGTCGTATCTTTTTTAAAATTGATCTGGGCGATGGGGTCCATCACCACACCGAGGGAATAATTCATACGGGTTTCCAAATCGTTGGGTATTTCTATCCCAGTTATCACTGGTTTTGCTCCCAAATTTGTGGCCGCTACCAGCGTTGTTGGATAGATAAGGTAAGAGCAGCTTTGCGAAGGTGCAACCTTCTTAACGCAATACCTCCAATGAATGTATAAGTGGTGATAATTTGAACTGCGTCGCCTGCAGTGTGTCGACTCAGCTAGATTCGCCTGGGGTTCTGTGATAAAAGTTCGTCTCAGCGTGCGACCTTCGCCAGGCTAGGCGCCCGGACCCCGCAAGCGGTTTGAAAAAAGGGCGCAACTAAAGTTTTCGCGTGCCCGAAAATAAGTAAACAGGGGATTCAAAAAAGACTATGGAGCTTAACTGGGAAAGTCTGACTGTCATGGTGATCGACGACAGTAAGACAATTCGCCGCACTGCGGAGACGTTGCTGCAAAAGGCGGGCTGTACCGTGGTCACCGCGACAGACGGTTTTGATGCGTTAGCAAAAATCGCGGACTCCCGTCCGGATGTCATTTTTGTCGATATTATGATGCCGCGCCTGGATGGCTATCAAACATGTGCGTTAATAAAAAATAACAGCGAATTCCGCTCCACCCCTGTTGTAATGTTGTCGAGTAAGGACGGTTTGTTCGATAAGGCAAAAGGGCGTGTTGTTGGTTGCGATCAATATCTGACCAAACCTTTTAGTAAGAGCGAGCTGCTGGGTGCTATTTCCGCTCATGCCAAGCCGCACCATGCCGCATAAGTGGCCTACAGAAAAAGAAAATATAGATAACGGACTCCATTGTGGGCATTGTGCCCACAAGCTCGGTACCAAAATTTAATTTGAGTACAGATTTTCCGGTTGTTACATACCGGTTGATTTTTGTACCCACACTATCGGTAGTCATAGTGCATCTCGGCACATGCTAGCGAGGATAATCACAACAAAAACCGCCGAGCGCAGTAGTTGTTGCCGAAAAGATGTCATGGGGGAAATGATGGCAAGAGTACTAATAGTTGATGACTCTCCTACAGAAACACATAAGCTGACAACCATTCTTGAAAAAAATGGCCACGCAGTAATCACCGCTCCAAACGGTGAAAGCGGAGTTGAAGTAGCCCGCGCCGAACGCCCCGACCTGATCCTGATGGATATTGTGATGCCGGGTCTCAACGGTTTCCAGGCCACCCGCCAATTGAGCAAAGACAGCAATACCGGTGAAATTCCGATCATTATGGTAACTACCAAAGATCAGGATACAGACCGTGTCTGGGGTATGCGCCAGGGAGCCAGGGCTTACCTGACCAAACCTGTCGATGAGAGCAAATTGCTGGATGCGATCGGGGAGGTGTTGGCCTAATAGCCAGCTGCGAAAAGTGCAGTCACAAACACCTTATTTAGCTCTGGTTGATATTGCACGGCGCGCCAAAGCGCAGGCCACTGGCCTGCCTGGCCGCCGGGAAATCAAACCCTACTGGACCGGTATCGGTTTCTCTCTTCTGGATAACCACTTTGTCGCCTCCATGGATGACGTTGTGGAATTGCTCGAAGTGCCACAGCACACCTTTATTCCGGGCGTTCAGCCTTGGGTAAAAGGCGTCTCTAATGTTCGTGGTCGCCTGCTTCCCCTTATTGATCTCGCAGCTTTTTATGGCGGCTACCTCTCAGGTCCGCGCCAGCAACGTCGTGTTTTGGTGCTCGAGAGGGATAAGACCTACGTGGGGCTTATCGTGGATAAATTGTTTGGGATGCAGCACTTGGCGTTTGAGTATGCCCGTGAGGCACCGACAGATTTGAGTGAACCATTTGCGCCAATGGTGCACGGCCAGTTTGTTTTACAGCAGCATCGTTGGCTCGTTCTCGATATGCGGGCACTGATCAAGGATGCGCGTTTTATGGATGCAGCTTTACGCTGACTAATCCAGTTCTTTCTTTCCGGTAGCCGAGGGTGGTCGACCGGATGGCCCGCAATTAGTGCAGGGATGTACAGCACTGACTGAGGGGTCTTGTCATTAAAGCGTTAAAACTAAAGTGGTATTAAACCGGCCTAATGCAATGGCCCGCTAGGAGTAAATTATGAAACCAGGCTCCCAGAGTTCCTTTTCCGCGCTGCGCAGTAACCCTGCCGCGCTGGTATTAGGTCTACTGGTACTCGCCACGCTGGCGGGGCTTATTGTCAGTATTTATTTGGTACAGACTCGAGACGAGCAGGATAAAGAGTACCTGCAGCAAGTCGCCGAGTTGCGGGCCCTTTCCTATCAGGTAGTTTCCTATGCGCCGGCGGCAACCGCAGGCGATAGTGAGGCCTTTACCGAGCTGGAAAATGTTACCGAAGAAATGGCTAATGCCTGGAACCAGCTTCAGCGAATGGATGACAATAGTCGCCGCGCCCTGGGTGCTCAGTTGTCTGCTTACGATCAGGTTTGGCGCAGCTTGCGCGAGCAGGTCGATACGATTATCGGCAACCAGGAAACCATCGTATTTCTTAACGATATCGCTTCAACGCTGAGTGACTCGCTTCCGGAATTACAGGCTGAGCACAACAATATTGTAGAAATTCTGCTGGCTAACAACGCCCCGGCAAATCAGGTGGAACAGGCCCAGTTGCAGGTTTGGCGTGCGGAGCGTATTGGTCGAAATATCGATAAAATGCTCCAAGGTGGCGATGATGCTGAAGCCGCCGCTGACCAGTTTAATACCGACGCCAGTCTTTTCGGTAAGGTGGTTGACGGTATGAAGAGCGGCGATGTGGTGATGGGGATTTCCCGTATCACCGATGAAGAGGCTCGCCACTCATTGGATGAAATTACTGAGCTGTTCGGCTTTGTAAGCACCTCCGTACGGGATATCTTCGAAGCAACTCCAGCCCTGTTTGCTACCCGCCAGGCCTCTGACGGCATTATCGCGTCATCTCCCCAGCTGATCGAAGCATTGAGTACGCTGAATGACCGAATCGTAAACCTTTCAGATGATCGCCAGCCCAACAACTTGACCATTGCTGCACTGGCTTTGGTCTTCGTTTTGTTGATCTTCGGTATGATGGCGATGGCATTCTCCGGTACCCGCCGAAACCTGAAAAAAGAGGAAGATACCAACGAGCGTAACCAGCACGCGATTATGCAGTTGCTGGACGAGCTGGCCGACCTCGCCGACGGTGACTTGACCACCTCTGCAACGGTAACCGAAGCCTTTACTGGTGCGATTGCCGACTCCATTAACTTTACTATTGACCAGCTGCGTGTGCTGGTATCGCGGATTAATGGTGCTGCACAGGAAGTATCTGGCTTGTCCCAGGAAACCCAGCAGACTGCACTGCACTTGGCCGAGGCCTCTGAGCACCAGGCACAGGAAATTGCCGGAGCTTCTGCCGCGGTTAACGAAATGGCGGTCACCATTGACCAGGTATCTGCCAACGCCTCCGAATCTGCCCAGGTAGCCGAGCGCTCGGTACATATCGCAAGTAATGGCGCCAAGGTGGTACAGAACACCATTAAAGGCATGGATAACATCCGCGAGCAGATTCAGGATACCTCCAAGCGAATTAAGCGCCTGGGTGAATCCTCCCAGGAAATTGGCGATATCGTAAGTTTGATTAACGACATTGCCGACCAGACCAACATTCTTGCATTGAATGCCGCGATCCAGGCGAGCATGGCCGGTGATGCCGGTCGAGGCTTCGCGGTGGTAGCGGATGAGGTACAGCGACTTGCGGAGCGCTCTGCAGCTGCAACCAAGCAGATTGAAGGTCTGGTAAAAGCGATTCAGTCTGATACCAACGAGGCGGTAATCTCCATGGAACAAACCACCAGTGAGGTGGTACGTGGAGCTCGTCTGGCCCAGGATGCGGGTGTTGCACTGGAAGAAATTGAGAATGTATCCAACAACCTGGCATCGTTGATTCAGAACATTTCTAACGCTGCACGTCAGCAGGCTTCGTCTGCAGGCCACATTTCCAACACGATGAACGTGATTCAGGAAATTACCTCGCAGACCTCTGCGGGTACCCAGGCTACCGCCCAGTCCATTGGTAACCTGGCGCAGACCGCGAGTGCACTGCGCGAATCCGTTGCCGGCTTCAAACTTCCGCAAGAGGAAAGTGTTGAAAGCAACAGCGAGCTGTATGACGTGGAGTTGCCGGAAATGGATACAGATACTTTCGCTATTGAAGGTGAAGATACTCATTCATTGGAGTCCCGCGAAGACCGGGCCCTGGCCTAACCCACACAATAATACCCGGCCATTATGAAAGTTGGCCGGGTGCAAAAGGGGCGCACGGAATTGCTTCCGATAAATCCGCGGGTTTTTCTCGCAGAAAACTGTAGCGCTTGAGTACTGAATAAATTATTGGGGACTTGGCGTGAGTCACGACAACCCGAACTTTATGGCCTTGGATTGGCTGATCGGTGAAATTAACGAGACTTTGGCACAAGCGCGCCAATTTCTTGAGACGTTCGCTGTCGAACCCGATGCGGGTGCCTCTCTTCTGCAAAACAGCTTGTCGCTGGTGCACCAGGTGCACGGTAGCTTGCATATGGCACAGCTCAGTGGTGCCGCGATGTTAGCAGAAGAGATGGAGCAACTTATCCAGGCCCTGGCCACTGGTGCGGTTGAAAATACCGACGAGACGCGCGAATTTTTGATGCGCGCATTGCTGGAGTTGCCCCTTTACCTCGAAAAGGTTTCTTTTCAGCGTCGTGACAATGCCGTTCTCTTACTTCCCCTGATGAATGACTTGCGCGCAGTGCGCCGCGAGCGATTGATCAGTGAAGGAGCACTTTTCTCGCCAGAATTGTCTTCATTGGCAACGGTGATTGGAAAGCGCCAGCCCCTCGTCGCCGATAGCGCCCGCTTAAATGACCTGGTCACCAAGTTGCGCAAGATGTATCACGTTGCGGCTGCGGGTCTGATCCGGGATGTAAACAGCGGCGAAAGCCTGGCTTACCTCACCAAGATTATTGAAAAAATGCAGCTGCTCTACAGTGGCAGCTGCCGCCAATCCCTGTGGGAAGTACTGTTCGGTATTTTGGAGGCGCTCGGCGAGCACCGTATTAATGTACAGCCCGCACTGCGCCATTTACTGCGCAAGGTGGATATTGAATTCAGATTGTTGCAGGGGCGTGGCGCAAAGGTATTGGATGCGCGCCTGGATCAGGACTTTCTTCGCAACCTACTTTTTTATGTCTACCTCGCCGGCCCGAATGGGCCGCACTGCGAAAAACTTTACCAGCGCTTCGCACTAGATAAGGCAGTTCCCGGTACGCCTCGCCCGGATACTGAAGACGTATTGGCGATGGGGCCAGAGGCCCTGGGCAGTGCAATTGCTGCAGTGCGCGATGAACTGCAGATGGTGCGTGAAGCACTGGAGCCCAGTACAACTGATACAGAACAACCCTCGCTGTCTGACACTGCCGCAGTGGCCAAGCGTCTCGCGGATACACTCGGTATTTTGGGATTGGAGGCGCAGCGGGTTCGCGCTCGCAGTGTCTACGAAGACCTTCGCGATGCTTCCCGTGGTACTGACGTTGAAGAGTACCTGATGCGTGCCGCCGGGGAATTGGTTCAGCTCGATTCAGCGCTTGCCGCCACCGTCGATCGCAATAAAAAAGTCGATGATGAGCAGCCCATTATGGGCGACGCCACTGACTCTGTATTACGCGAGGCCAGACTCGGTCTGGAAGCGGTAAAAGAAGCGGTCATGGAGTATGTGGCCAGCCACTGGGATATCAGTTACCTGAGCCGTGTGCCACAGCGTTTACAGGAAGTCTGTGGTGGCCTTGAAATGGTGGGTTACCAGCGAGCGGGTGAAATTATCTCCGCTTGCAATCGCTATATTGGCAACTCCCTGATTGAGGCTGGAGAACAGCCCGAATGGACAATGCTGGATACTCTGGCAGATGCCATTACCAGTGTTGAATACTACCTGGAGCGCCGTGCGGAAGGTCTGGCTGATGCAGAAATGCTTTTGGCACTGGCTGAAGATAGCGTAGAAGCATTGGGCGTTTCGCTGAAGATCGCCGACGAGAGTAAGGCCGACGCCAGTCTGGAAGCGTCTCCGATATCAGAACCCGAACTGCCAGATCTTATTGATTACGATTTAATCCCCGATGACGAAGCCGCTGTGGTTTCTGACGAACCTCTGGACTCTCAAGCTGAAAAAGAAGCGGAAGAGTCATCTGCCATAACTTTGCAGCTGCCTGTCGATGAAGCAGATTCTGTTGTGGAGTCCGAGCTGGAAATCGATGGAGAGTCTGTTCCGGAGGAGTCTTGGTTCTCTGATGGGGCTCCTCAGGTTGAAGCTGCTCCAGTACTTGAAGTTGAAACTGGGATAGAGGCTCCTGAAGCTGAGGAAGCGCCTGCTGAGATTGCTGACTTCATTGAAGCTGCACCGATGGTAGAGTCTGCTGAGGTTGAGCCGGTTGCTGCAGTTGCAGAGGTCGCGGATACGACGGAGGAACTCGGTGATGACACTGAGAGCCTGATTGACGATGAAATTATCGAGATCTTCCTGGAAGAAGCCGGGGAAGTTCTTGCGCATATCAGTTGCTACTTCCCGGAGTGGGCTGCCAATTTTGCCAATCAGGATGCCCTGGTAGAGTTTCGTCGGGGCTTCCATACCCTGAAGGGGTCGGGCCGTATGGTCGAGGCCCTGGATATTGGTGAACTGGCCTGGTCTGTGGAGAATATGCTCAACCGGGTTATCGATGGCAGTGTGAAACCCGGGCCTGCCCATGTATACCTGATTGAGCAGGTGTATCAGAAGTTCCCCTCAATGATTGAGGCGTTTAAACACGGACAGAGCGACCCCGATCAGCAGCTTACCCTGCAGTTACAAGCTTGGGCTGAGCAGCTGAGTGCGGGAGAGATGCCCGCTGATCTGGAAGCCCAAAGTGCAGGCGGTGTCGCGGCAGTTGACGTTGTTGAGGACACCGGAGAAGACCTGGCTCAACTCTGGGAAATTTTTGCCCAGGAGGCAGAGACGCACCTCAATGTCGTAGATGAGTATCTGCTGGATATGCAGGCTGCCGCGCCTTTGTATGGTGTTCCGAGCGATCCAATGCACCGGGCACTCCACACACTAAAAGGCTCCGCACATATGGCGGAAGTCAAAGTGGTTGCCGAAATTATGGCGCCACTGGAGCGCTTCGCTAAAGAGCTGCGTATTTATCAGGTGCCTATCGATGCAGATATTTTTGATCTGATCAATGATAGCGCCACCTATGTGCGTGAAGTGCTGGAACAGATTCGCTCTTCCGAGCCTCTCGCAATAGAGAAATCGGAACAGTTCCTTGCTCGCGTTGCTGAATTGCAGGAGCGCTCTGTAGGCCACTTGATTCGCGAGCGCGAGGCGAATGAACCTCGCGCGGTCGATCCCCAGCTTCTCGAAGTCTTGATGGCTGATGGCATGCGGGTGCTACTTGATGCAGACCAAATGCTTACTGAGTGGCGCGTCGACCCGGCAGATAAAAGTCGTGTTGTATTGGTCGCTGACGAACTCAATGTTCTGCAGGAGGCGGCCAGCCGGGCGCAGTTGCCGATCCTGGCCGAGCTCGCTGAGCTGTTGCTGAATGTTTATCGCAAAGTCCTTGCTGGTGACCTTGAGCAGGAGCCCGCACTATGGGCCTCTCTTGAGCAGGGACACAACGAGTTGCTTGATTTAATCGATGCAGTAGCAGCAGCACAAGACCTCCCTGAAGTCAGCGAAGCTGTGGAAGAGGCGCTTCGCTACCTGGCTCAGGGTGAGGAAACCAGTTCATCAGCAGAAGATGACTACGACCTCGATGAACTGGGAATCGATAGCGAAGCACTGGCTATTGCCGAGCCTGAAGAGCAGGCGCCGGAGCCCACGGAAGTAACCGAGCTTCTGGTTTCAGAAACATCCCCTGATGAGTGGATTGAGCCACCTGTATTACAGGTGTCGCACGATGGGGAATCTCTCGATGGTGAAGCTGAGGATTCGGAAATTCCTCAATTGCAGGCCATAGAAGTTGAGGCCGCCGTTGAGGACGTTTCTCAATTTGAAGAACCCTTCTCTGCACCTGATGTTGAACCTGCTGGCGACCTGGCTATCGAGCAACCGGGTAGCGAGGTGTCATCACAGGATTCCGCTCAATCAGTCGATTTACAGAAGTTGTTGGCAGACATTGACCCGGATGTTGTCGATGTCTTTATGGAGGAGGCGGGAGATCTTACCGATGAGCTGGAGGAACTGATCCAGAGTTGGGAAGAGGAGCCGGAAGGCCGCGAGCAAGGTGAGGCCCTGAAGCGTGTATTGCACACCTTTAAAGGTGGTGCACGTATGGCTGGCCTAATGGGGTTGGGTGAAGTAGCTCACCGTTTTGAAACGGTGATCGAAGGCATGCGCGACAACGATCGGCCCTCCGCAGATTTCTTCGCCAATGCCCATGGTATCCACGATCGTCTCGCCGATGGAGTAGAGACAGTTCGCGCCTGGATGGCTGGTGAACAGCTTGATGCTTTTGTACAGCTGGTCAGCACCGATTGGGCGGATCAGAAGCCGGCTAACTCGGCAGCTGCAGAAGCAGTTATTGAATCTGAAGTTTCAGACGAACAACCTCAAGACACTGTTCTCGTAGCGGATGCGGAACAAGGTGATGAAGTCATTGCGGCCGAGAGTACTCAGCCGGATGCTGATGTAGTTGCTACGCAGCTGCCCGAGATCGCTGTAGGTCAGGAAAGCGATAACGTTTTGCCGTTTATCCGCAAGGCCGGTAATGCAGAGCAGGAGGTAGCGGCACCGACCCGGAACCAGCCCCAGGAGATGGTGCGTGTAGCTGCTGAACTTCTGGAGGAGTTGGTAAACCTCGCCGGTGAGACTGCAATTTCCCGTGGTCGTCTTGAAGAGCAGATGAGTGAGTTCGGTCTCGCCCTAGACGAGATGGATGTGACGCTGGTTCGTCTCAACGAACAGCTGCGCCGCCTTGACCGCGAGACCGAGGCTCAGATCCTGTTCCGCCAGGAGCAGTTGGCAGAACAGGACGGCGACTTCGATCCGCTGGAAATGGACCGTTACTCGTCTATTCAGCAGTTATCCCGTTCCCTGCTGGAGTCCACATCTGACTTGATGGAGCTGCGCTCCACTCTGAATAACAAGGCGCGGGATACAGAGACCCTGTTGCTCCAGCAGTCCCGAGTAAATACCGAATTGCAGGAAGGTCTGATGCGCAGCCGCATGGTACCTTTCTCCCGTCTGGTACCGCGCCTGCGTCGCATCGTGCGCCAAGTAAGTGCTGAGCTGGGCAAGCAGGTCGAGTTGGGATTCTCCAACGTTGAAGGCGAGCTGGACCGGTCCATGTTGGAGCGTATGGTTGCGCCACTGGAGCATATGCTGCGCAACGCTGTGGACCACGGCATTGAAATGCCAGAGGAGCGTTTGGCTGCCGGCAAGTCTGAGCGTGGGCGTATCGATGTGGCGCTGAAAAGGGAGGGCAGTGAAGTAGTCCTCACCATCCGCGATGATGGTGCCGGTGTCAATTTGATCCGGGTGCGTGAAAAGGCGGTGGAAAATGGCCTGATGAGGCCGGATGCTGAGCTCTCGAATAATGAGATTCTTCAGTTCATTCTGCAGGCCGGTTTTACCACTGCAGAAAAAGTTACCCAGATATCTGGCCGGGGTGTGGGCATGGACGTTGTATCCGCCGAGCTGAAGCAGATTGGTGGCAGCGTCCATATCAACTCAGAGGCAGGCGCAGGAACAGAATTTGTCGTTCGTCTTCCGTTCACAGTTTCGGTTAACCGCGCTTTGATGGTGCGAATTGGCGATGACCTGTTTGCATTGCCGCTGAATACCATCGAAGGTATTGTGCGCCTCAGCCCATTTGAGTTGGAGCACTACTATCGCTCAGATGATGCGCGTTTCGAATACGCCGGAGAACTCTACCAGGTTAGCTATTTCGGTACTCTGCTGAAGTCTGGTGCTCAACCCAAACTCAGTGTCGATGATATGCAACTGCCCGTTTTGTTGGTGCGCTCTGAAGGGCACGCTATGGCATTACAGGTGGATGCCATTAAGGGCAGCCGCGAGATTGTAGTGAAAAGCCTCGGCCCGCAGTTCTCCGGGGTTCAAGGGGTATCAGGTGCAACGGTAACTGGTGATGGTAGCGTCGTGGTGATTCTCGACGCACACGCCCTGCTGCGTCGCCAGGCCACTCAGTTGGCAAGGCCGGAAGTGCCGCAGCTTCAAATTCAGGAAGAGCCTGAAGTGCAGTCCGAGCAGGAGGCGCGCCAGCAGACCGTTATGGTTGTGGATGACTCGGTTACAGTGCGCAAGGTAACTACGCGCTTTCTGGAGCGAGAGGGCTATCTGGTTAGCACTGCAAAGGATGGTCAGGATGCGGTTATCCAGCTGCAGGATAAGATCCCGGATCTGATCTTGCTGGATATTGAGATGCCGCGTATGGATGGCTTCGAGGTTGCCCGCCATATTCGCTCCAGTAGTCGCCTGCGCGATATTCCTATAGTAATGATTACTTCGCGTACCGGTAATAAGCACCGCGATCACGCTATGTCCCTGGGAGTTAACCACTACCTGGGTAAGCCTTACCAGGAAGATGTACTGCTGGCGGCTATTCGTGAGTACGCGGATGCCGAAGCTGTCGGAAGCTGAGACGGCAAATATCAGGAATAATATAGAGATAGGCAATGAGTGAAGTTGAAGCGCTGCCGGTAGATGTCCCCCAGGAAGTGAGCAGCCTGTTATTGCCCCTTGAGCAGGGGCAGCTGCTGGTGCCGGTGGACAGCCTCTCAGAGGTTGTTGCAATGCAGACGCCGATGGCAGTTCAAGATGTACCCGAGTGGTATTTGGGAGATCTGATCTGGCGGGAACAGCGCCTGCCGGTGGTATCTTTTGAAGTGATGCGTGGTGGTGCCTTGGGAGCAGTTGCAGAAGAGGGGCGTATTGCGGTGCTGAGCACGGGAAATCCCGATGGCGAGCTGCCGTATTTTGCATTGCTCTTGCGCGGCACTCCGCGCCTGGTGCGGGTTACCCCTGAGGAGTTGGCGCTGCGAGAGCAGCCACTAAACCCTGGAGAGTTAATGCATGTGGCGCTTTCTGGTGAGGAGGCGGTTATTCCCGACCTGCAGGGATTAGAGCGGGCCTGCCTGCGCTATCGCAGTGACTGACTTGTTTTGCAATGTATTATCAAAAAAGGGGCCAGAGGCCCCTTTTTTGATTGAGCTGTTCGCTTAGAACAGCTCTTCCGGTAAAGAATCCTCCCGGCCATCCTGGCTGGGCATATCCATATCTTCATCGGTGTAGCGATTGCGATATGGGTTATATACCTCGCGGCCGGGCACCCGGTTGGTCCTGAATATCTCAAACATGCCCCCGTAAGAGGTGCGCAAGCCATTTTGAGGGTTGATGCGTACCGTAACTATGCCATCTGGTTGAGCCAGGTGGCGCTCGGGAAGACCTTCGAGGGCACTGCTCATAAAATCGATCCAGATAGGCAGGGCGGCTGAGCCACCGTATTCATTTTTACCCAGTTCACCATAGGAATCGAAGCCAACCCAGGCACTGGTTGCCAGGTAGGGGCTATAACCCGAGAACCACGCATCCCGTGGACCATTGGTGGTACCGGTCTTTCCGGCAATATCACCGCGCTTCATCGCCAGAGCGCGGCGCCCGGTGCCCTTTTTGATAACATCTTTAAGCATCGAATCCATTATGTATGCCGTCTCTGCGGACATGGCTCGCGGAGCGCGAGGGCGCGCTTGGCTCTTGCTCGGGTCGAGGGGGCCAACGGGCAGTACGTGTAGTTCCGCTGGCTCTTCACCTTGATCGACCCCTTGTCCTTCCAGTTGTAATTCCGCGAGATCGACGGGTTCAGCGGACAGGGTTTCAGAGCCTGTGCCCGGCTCGGGACAGTTATCGCACACAGTGAGAGGCAGTGCCTGATACAGGACTTCGCCATTAACATCCAATACCCGCTCAACCAGGTAGGGCTCCACTCGGTAGCCACCATTGGCGAAGGCGGCATAGCCTCGCACCATCTCCAGGGGCGTGAGAGCGGAGCTACCCAGAGCAATGGTCAGGTTGCGGGCAAGCTTGCTGCGCTCAAACCCAAAGCCTTCGACAAAGCCTAGGGCGTAGTCCAGTCCTAGGGATTGCAGCAACCGGATTGAGACCATATTGCGGGACTTGTACAAAGCCATACGCAGGCGAGTTGGGCCGAGGAAGGTCCCCCCGTCATTTTCAGGCCGCCATACATCTTGCAGGTTGGTTTCCTCAAAGATAATCGGGGCATCATTGATAATGCTGGCCGCTGTATATCCGCGCTCGATCGCCGAGGCGTAAATAAAGGGCTTGAAACTGGAGCCGGGTTGCCGGGCAGCCTGAGTGGCCCGATTGAAGTGGCTCTGGCGGAAGTCGTAACCACCGACAAGGGCGCGGATAGCCCCATCTTCGGGCTCAATAGATACCAGGGCGCCCTGTGCTTCCGGGACCTGGGCTAGAACCCACTCTTCAGTCACCTGGGGTTCAGCAGGCTTGGTATCACCGCTCTCGGGATCCGCAAACGGATCGGCCTGAAGGGGCTCATCTACAGCGGTGGCGATCATCTCGCTACTGGAGTTGCTCTCTTTCTTTTCCTTAACGACCTTGCGTAATCGAATGACATCTCCGGGAGCAAACATTTTTTCAGCGGACTGAAGGCGTGCGCCCCGGGCGCTCTCAGAAATATAGGGCCTGATAGAACTGAGTCCATTGCTCCAAGGCAATTCAATTACGCGCCGATCTCTCAGTTGAACCTGAAGTTTCTTGGGTTCTACCGCAGTGACAACGCCGGGTTCCAGACCGCCGAGAATCGGAATCTCGTTGAGTAAATCGATAAGCTGGTCGCTATCTTGCAGCAATTCCGGTGCAAGACGCTGTTCTGGGCCGCGATAGCCGTGGCGCGCATCATAGGTTTCCAGACCGTGCTGAAGCGCATTGCGAGCCGACTCTTGCAGGCGACTGTCTACCGTTGTTATGACCTGGTAGCCGTCGGTATAAGCGTTGTCGCCAAAGAGGTCTACTGCCTCCTTCCGTGCCATCTCGGCGATATAGGGTGCATCCAGGTCGAGGTCGCGGCTGTGATAGCTGGCTGTTACTGGCGCAGTAATAGATTGGTTATATTGATCCTGATTGATATAGCCAAGGTCGAGCATCCGCATCAGGATCCAGTTGCGGCGTACCAGGGCTCGGGAGGGGTTGGCGAGAGGGTTGAAGGTCGATGGCGCTTTGGGAAGCCCCGCCATCATAGCCCACTGGGCCAGATTGAGGTCCTTGATATCTTTGCCGTAATACACCTGAGCTGCAGCCTGGAAACCGTAGGCGCGGTTTCCGAGGAAGATTTTATTGATGTATAGGGCGAGGATCTCGTCTTTGGTCAGCTCCTGCTCGATTTGCAGCGATAGTAAAATTTCATTGAACTTGCGCACAAAACGCTGTTCCCGGCTGAGAAAGAAGTTGCGCGCCACCTGCATTGTCAGTGTACTACCACCAGACTGGATAGAGCCGGTCTTAATCAGCTGCGAGGCCGCCCGCATCAAACCTTTGATGGAAACACCATTGTGGGAGTAAAAGCTTGCATCTTCGGCGGCGAGAATCGCTTTGATAAAGGGTTCTGGCGTTTGCTCGATCGTGATAGGGTTGCGCCGCTTTTCACCAAACTCACCGATCAGTTTCATATCCCGTGAGTAGACCCTCAGAGGGGTCTGTAAGCGGATATCGCGGAGGCTCTCGACCGAGGGCAACCCCGGTTTGAGGTAGAGATAGATACTGGCCAGGGCCATTGCTGTAGCGGCTACACCGGCAAGGCCGAGCCAAAGCAGTGCGAGCAGACGATTGCGGGCTTTTACGGTCATGAAACTGCTTCTGTGTACTTCATCAAAGTGATTAGGTGAATAATTATACGAATATTGTGCGCTATTACCTATGCAAATGCAGGTTGAAGCGTTAATTTAAAGTGCTATAACATCAAACCCTCATAACCCACGGAAAAGATAAGAAAAAATGGGAATTTTCCCTTTTCTGAGCAAAGGCCCCAAGGCCATGTTGGGACTCGATATTAGCTCTACTGCGGTCAAGTTGCTGGAGCTAAGTCGCAACGGCGACAAATATCGTGTCGAAAGTTACGCCGTGGAACCTCTCCCACCCAATGCTGTAGTTGATAAGAATATCAATGATGTGGGGGCGACGGCTGAGGCTATTCGCAAAGTTGTACGACGCTCCAAGACGCGCTTACGCGAAGCTGCCGTTGCTGTGTCTGGATCAGCGGTGATCACCAAGACCCTCGAAATGCCGGCGGACCTCACTGAGGAAGCATTGGAAGCCCAGATCGCAATCGAGGCTGACCAGTATATTCCCTATCCGCTTGAAGAAGTCAGCCTGGACTTTGAGGTGCAGGGGCCTTCCGAGAAGGGGGAAGGTCAAATGGAGGTCCTGCTTGCAGCTTGCCGCACAGAAAACATTGAACAGCGGATCTCTGCGTTGGGTGAGGCCGAACTGGAACCCGGTGTGGTGGATGTTGAGGCTTACGCAATAGAGCGAACTTACACATTGCTGGAAGATCAGCTCCCTCCTCAAGAGCAACTAGTCGTAGCCGTTATTGATATCGGAGCGACGATGAGTGCCCTGTCAGTTCTTGTGGATGGCAAAACAGTGTATACCCGCGAACAACTCTTTGGGGGGCGTCAGCTCACCGACGAGATACAGCGTCGCTATGGGCTCTCAGTAGAAGAAGCTACTCTGGCGAAACGCCAGGGAGGTAGTGGCTTACCAGATGACTATTTTGCTGAAGTGTTGGAGCCTTTCAGAGACGCGGTAGTTCAACAGGTAACCCGTTCTTTGCAATTCTTTTATTCCTCTACCTCATATAGTGATGTGGACCATATCCTTCTCGGCGGTGGAGTTGCGGCGATGGAAGGAATTGGTGAACTTGTTAGTGAAAAGCTGGGTCGACCGACATTGATTGCTAATCCATTTCACAAAATGAGTGTGTCTTCACGGGTTAATCGCCAGGCTTTGGCAAATGAAGCCCCTTCACTAATGATTGCCACAGGGTTGGCGATGAGGGAGAAGGACTACTGATATGGCAAAGATTAACCTTCTGCCTTGGCGTCAGGAATATCGTGCACAAAAGCAAAAAGAATTTCAGCAAATAATGGTAGTCGTTATTTTTGCTGTGGCTGCCGCCGTTTTTGGCTGGATGAAAACAGTTGATAAGCAAATAATCTATCAAAATGACGGCAATCAAATCCTGAAAAACAGGATAAGTGAGTTGGACATCCAGGTAAAAGAAATTAAAAACCTGAAAAAACGCCGGCAGGAATTGATTGATCGTATGCGGGTGATCCAGGAGTTACAGGGTAACAGGCCGCTTGCTGTGCGTTACTTTGATGAGTTAGTTCAGGCTACGCCTGAAGGTGTGTGGCTCAGCTCTATGGAGCGAGTGGGCAATAAGTTATCCCTGTCAGGTGTGGCAGAATCTAATAATCGGGTTTCTTCTTTTATGCGAAATCTGGATCAATCTGATTGGTACGAGTCTCCAGCTTTAGCAGGGGTTACTGCTAGTCCGCGACATGGCGAACAAGCGAGTGCTTTCGAGTTGACGGTTAATGTCACAGGTAGAAAGCAGGAAGATGACCAAGGCGCTGCAAAAAAATAAGGGACCGCACCATGGCACTGGCAGATACGCTGAAGCAGATCAATGAGCTTGACCTCAATGATATCGATTTTTCCCGTATGGGAATTTGGCCCTTACCTGGGCGCATAGCCCTGCTGGTTGTTATTTCGGCAATCATTGTTGGACTTGGTTATCACTTTTTAATTAGTGATCGATATCAGCAGCTTGAGCTGGCTGAGAGTAAAGAGCAGCAGCTGTTTTCGCAGTTTGAAGTGAAGCAAGAGCAGGCCCACAACCTAGAGGCCTATAGGGCTCAATTAGAGGAAATGAATCAAACTTTTGGTGCATTGCTTAAGCAGCTACCCAAAGACACCGAAGTTCCTGGTTTACTCGAAGATATTGATGAGTATGGACGGGGAAGTGGCTTAACGATAAGTGATATTGACTTGCAACAGGAGCGGGTTGGTGAATTTTACGTAGAGTTACCGATCCAGATATTCGTTAAAGGTGGGTATCATGAATTTGGTGCTTTTGTGAGTGGTATTGCTGGTATGCCCCGAATAGTGACTTTGCATGATTTTAAGATAGTAAATGATAAAGAAGGCGGTTTGCTCAGTATGACAATTAACGCCAAGACCTATCGCTATAAAGATCAAGGTGAAGAGGGATGATTAAGTACCTCTCGGTTGCAGTTGCTCTGCTATCAATTGTCGGGTGTGAATTAAACTCAGATCACAGTGAGTTGCGTAAGCGAATGGCTGAAGTGGAACGTAGGCCGAAAGGTCAAATTGAGCCGATACCGACATTTACTCCTTACAGCCCCTATGTTTATGTTGCCACTGCCCAGCGAAGCCCCTTTACCAAGCCAGTTCTTGAGTCCGAACAGCGTATAGTGGGACGCAGGTTAGATGTTGCTCCAGATTTAACTCGTCAGCGAGAGCTACTGGAGGGCGTTAATATTGATGTGCTATCTATGGTTGGTAGCTTGTCGCGTGATGGACAGATTTGGGCTCTGATAGACGATGGCGCAGGCGGAATTCATCGCATAACTGTTGGCAATTATCTCGGAAAAAATCATGGCCGAGTAGTGAATGCCACTGATGCACAGCTCGATATTTTAGAAATTATACCGGATGGCACCGGAGGCTGGATTGAACGGCCGCGGGCTCTGGCGTTGGAAGAGAGGGACAACGGATAATGAACAATAAACAGTTCGCCTTTTTAATGACTCGATTCCAGCTGATGCTGCTGGGTTTGTTGTTATTTCCAATAGCGTCGAATGCTCAGGTAAGCCAGCTCAATGACATTCAATTTGCTGAGCTGCCTGGTAGTCGGGTTCAGCTTCGTCTTACCTTCAGTGATACACCTCCAGAACCAACGGGTTACACAATAGAGCAACCCGCGCGAATAGTTTTAGATTTTGCTGGAGTAGAAAGTGTGCTTCCGCAAAAGAAATACTCTCTAGGCATTGGAGCCGCGCGGAGTGCTGTCATTGTGTCCAGCGAAGACCGCACACGCCTTATTGTTAATCTAGATGAATTACCAGTGTACTCTAGTGAGCGTCAAGGTAATCAGCTGGTAATGGAGATAGGAGCAGATTCTTCTGAAGGTGAAGCTAGTGTTGCTGCGGCTCCGCAACATGACGCTGGCATGAGCTTGGGCGGTGACAAACAGTTCCGAGCGTCAGGGAGTGTGGCTGTAAATAATGTTGATTTTCGCCGTGGTGAAGAGGGTGAAGGCAAGGTAATAGTCAGTCTCACAGACCCTGCAGTAAATATTGATGTTGAGCGTACAAACGGAAAAATCTATTTGACTTTCCTTGGGGCTGAACTGCCCGAGTCTTTACGCCAAAGGCTGGATGTTACAGATTTCGCGACTCCTGTTAGCTCAATTACTGTAGATTATGATGGGCGCAACACTGTTATTTCAGTTGATCCAAGCGATGTTGAGTACGATTACTTGGCATATCAGGCGGACACCGAATATGTATTAAGTGTTAAGCCGCTCTCTGCTCAAGAAATTCGTGAAAAAGAGAAAGAGTTTCAGTTTGATGGTAAGAAGCTTTCGCTCAATTTTCAGGATATCGAAGTTCGCTCAGTATTGCAGGTAATTGCCGACTTTACCGACCTTAATTTAGTGGCCAGTGATACTGTTGAAGGTCGTATTACACTTCGATTAGATGGTGTACCTTGGGACCAAGCATTAGCCCTTATTCTTAAGGCTAAAGGCTTGGATAAGCGCCAGGAAGGCAGTGTCATTATGGTTGCGCCAGCGGCTGAGATCGCTGAACGAGAGCGCCAGGAGCTTGAAACCCGAAAGCAGTTAGAGGAATTGGCTCCGCTGCGAACGGAATACATTAGTGTCCGCTACGCTGACGCAGGGGAGTTGTTTGAACTCTTCTCTGGGGGACAGAGCGGAGGTGCTGGCCAAGGTGGATTTGCGGGAGGTGGTAGTAGTGGAAACTCAAACACTCCTACAATGCTTTCTGCCCGTGGTAGTGCAATTGTGGATGAACGCACTAATACAATTATCTTGACGGATACTGAAGATAAAATTGTACAGTTTAGAGCATTAATTGAGGCAATTGATATCCCGATCCGGCAAGTGATGATCGAGGCGCGAATTGTAACTGCTACTAGTGACTTCCAGAAAGAACTAGGTGTTCAGTGGGATTATGCTGATCTTACCGAAATTGGTGATGGTACTTATGGCCTAACCTCGGCGAGTAACTGGTTGGAAGAAGACACTTCCCTGGCAGAGCTAAGTACTGAATTTGACCCAATGTTGGTTGATCTTGGAGTCACTAACCCAGCCGGTAGTCTTGCCTATCATATTTTGAAGGATAACTTCTTCCTTGGCTTGGAATTATCCGCCTTAGAGGATAGTGGACTCGCAGAAGTTGTTTCCCAGCCAAAAGTTGTTACCGGCGATAAACAGGAAGCCACGATACAATCTGGTGTCGAGATTCCTTATCAGGAAACCACTTCTTCTGGAGCTGCTTCTATTACCTTCCGAGAGGCGGTATTGGAGTTGAATGTGACCCCTCAAATTACTCCAGACAATAACATTATTATGTCTCTAAATATTGAGCAGAATAGTGTGGGTGAGTATGTAAGTGTGGGTGATGGCCAGGTCCCTTCTATTAATATCAACACCTTGGCGACCAAAGTATTGGTACGCAATGGTGAAACAATTGTTCTAGGTGGTATTTTTGAAGGTACCGCTGTAGAGAGTGAAACCAAGGTTCCCTTACTGGGTGATATTCCTTATATCGGTAACTTGTTCAAACAGACTATACGCACGGACGATAAACGTGAGATCCTGATGTTTATCACACCGCGTATTCTTGAAGATGAGGCTTTCTACTCTAAGTGATCACCCGCTCTATTTTCCTGGTCGGCCCCATGGGGGCCGGCAAGTCTACTATCGGCAGGTTGTTGGCAGCTCAATTGCAGCTGCCTTTTGCCGATACCGACAAAGTGCTGGAAGAGCGCACTGGTGCGGATATTCCCTGGATTTTTGATGTGGAAGGCGAAGCCGGATTTCGCCGTCGTGAGACTGAAATATTGGAAGAGCTCTGCCAGGGTGAGTGCCAGGTTATTGGTACCGGTGGCGGAATAGTTTTGCTCGAGGAGAATCGACGCCAGCTACAAAAATATGGCCATGTAGTTTATTTGCAGGCCAATATCGATCAGCTTCTGGAGCGCACTTCAAAGAATACCAATCGCCCGTTGCTTCGTGTACCCAACCCCCGTCAGCGTATTGCGGAAATTTTGCAGGAACGCGAGCCTCTGTATCGTGAGGTTGCAGATATTATTTGCGACACCAATGACCTCTCCCCCAAACAAGCATCCCTCCTGGTCGCAGAACACTTAGGCAGCCTGCTGTCCGATTAGTCCCAAGCGTCTGTGCTAAAGTGCGTCTCACTTCTGTTGAGATAAGCACTAGGGGATTGAGAGCAGTATGCAAAGCCTTAACGTAGAACTCGGCGAGCGTAGTTATCCGATAATTATTGGTTCAGGTTTGCTCGGTGACCCGCAATATATCCTCCCTTACATTAAAGGCCGGCAAGTTTGCATTGTTACCAATGAAACTATTGCTCCTCTTTATTTGGCGACATTATTGGAAGGGCTAAAAGGGCTCGATAAAGTGGATGTTGTCGAGCTCCCCGATGGTGAAGCTTTCAAATCACTCGACACAGTGAATCGAATTTTTGATGTGCTGTTGGAAAAGCGTCACAACCGCACTACGACACTAATCGCGTTGGGCGGTGGTGTCGTTGGAGATATGTGCGGTTTTGCTGCAGCCTGTTATCAGCGCGGGGTTAACTTTATCCAGGTACCGACTACCCTGCTGTCTTTGGTTGACTCCTCTGTTGGGGGAAAGACCGGCGTTAACCATCCCCTTGGTAAAAATATGATTGGCGCCTTCCACCAGCCCCGCCTTGTCCTTGCGGATACCGGTACCCTTGCCACATTGCCTGCACGTGAATTTTCAGCAGGCCTCGCCGAGGTCATTAAATACGGATTGATCTGTGACAGCCCATTCTTCGAATGGATCGAGGAGAATTTACAAAAGTTATTAACGAGGGAGCCCGCAGCACTGGCTTACGCTATTGAGCGCTGTTGCGCCGACAAGGCGGATGTTGTTGCCAGTGATGAGCGCGAGAGTGGTCGTAGGGCGATACTGAATCTTGGCCATACCTTCGGCCACGCTATTGAGGCAGTCCAGGGGTATGGCAGTTGGTTACACGGTGAGGCCGTTGCCGCCGGCATGGTTATGGCGTTGGAGTTATCCAGGTTGCGCGGAGATATCGATGCAGAGCTGGTGGAACGGTTGCGAGCGATGCTAGAGGCGGCTGATTTGCCGCAGCAGGCACCGCAGGGCATGACAACCGATGAATTCCTCCAAGTAATGCAGGTGGATAAGAAGGTGCTGGACGGAAAATTGCGCTTGGTGCTGCTAAAGGCACTGGGAGAAGCAATTATTGTCGATGATACCCCCAGAAAAATGATTATAAATGCACTGAAAAATTGTGGTGCCGAGTGATAACCCTGCTCTTATTGTCTAAAAAATAGGACTGAGTACCAGAAAGGTTAGCTGCTAGAAGATAAGTTTGGTTTTATTTGATTTGACAGACTAATACACTGCTAAAAGTTGAAAATGTAGTGTTGGACAAGTAATATTGCGCCCCCCCGAAAGGAAAGGCGGGGCAAAAAACCGCCAATAACAACAAAAAAAGCCCCAGCAGAGGGCTTTTTTTATCTCGGGATCTTTTTCCAAGGGACCGCAGGAGAGCGTAGCGCGAAGCTTAAAGTGACATTCGCCCATAACAGGCACTTCTTTTTTTTTTAAGCGCCAGTGGTCCCCCAATCGATAGCGACGAGGAATTCTATGGGTAGCAGTCTGTATCAGTTGGATGAGTTTAAGGACAACTGCGGTTTTGGTCTGATCGCTCATTTGCACGGTGTGGCAAGTCACAAGTTAGTGCAGACGGCCATTGAATCCCTCACTTGCATGACCCACCGGGGTGGTATTGCCGCCGATGGTAAAACCGGTGATGGTTGCGGTCTTTTGCTGCAAAAGCCGGATGCTTTCCTCCGCGCAGAAGCCAAGACCCTGTTTGGTGCTGAGCTGACAGCAACCTACGCAGTGGGATCAATCATGCTCCCACTAGATCAAGCCGAAGCCGATAAAGCCCGCAAAATTCTCGAAACTGAGTTGCAAGCTCAGGGCCTAAAGACCGTCGGCTGGCGCACCGTACCGACTAACCCGGAATGCCTGGGCCCTATTGCCCGGGATTGCCTGCCACACTTTGAGCAGTTGCTGATCAACAATGCAGACGAGCCCCTCGGCGAGGCGAAATTCAATGCCCGTCTCTATGTGGCCCGTCGCAAAGCCGAGTTGCGCTTAAGTAGCGAAGTCTATATTGCCAGCCTTTCAACCAGTGTCCTCTCTTACAAAGGCCTGATGATTCCGGCTGATCTGCCCAAGTTTTTCCCAGAACTGGCCGACCCGCGCCTGGAAACCGCGATCTGTGTTTTCCACCAGCGCTTCTCTACCAACACCATGCCCCGCTGGCCCCTGGCTCAGCCATTCCGCTTGCTGGCACACAATGGTGAGATCAACACTATTACCGGCAACCGTAACTGGTCTGTTGCTCGCACCAGTAAATTTGCCACTGACCTGATTCCAGAGCTGAATGAGCTGGTGCCCCTGGTTAACCGTGAGGGTTCCGACTCCTCCAGCCTGGACAACATGCTGGAGATGCTGTTGGCGGGCGGCATGGAGCTGCACCGGGCCGTGCGCATGCTAGTGCCACCGGCCTGGCAAAATGTTGAAGGAATGGATGCGGACCTGCGCGCTTTTTACGAATATATCTCCATGCATATGGAGCCCTGGGATGGGCCGGCTGGATTGGTGATGACGGATGGCCGCTATGCCGTGTGTACCCTGGACCGCAACGGCTTGCGCCCCTCGCGCTGGGTGATTACCAAGGATGACCTGATCACTGTGGCATCCGAAGTGGGCGTGTACGACTATGCCCCTGAAGATGTTGTGGCTAAGGGCCGCCTTGGACCGGGGCAGATGCTGTCGGTGGACACCCAAGAGGGTAAGCTCTACCACACCGCTGACATCGATAATATGCTCAAGCGGGCACAGCCCTATAAGCGTTGGCTCAAGGATAAAGCACGCCGTATCCGCTCTACTCTGGTTACTGCGCCGGTGGACAACAACTTCTCCCACCAGCAATTCAAGGTTTACCAAAAGCTGTTCAGCTCCTCCCTGGAAGAGCGCGATAAAGTCGTCCGGCCCATGGCTGAGGCGGGCCAGGAAGCGGTCGGTTCAATGGGCGATGATACGCCGATGGCGGTTTTGTCCCGTTACAACCGCTCGCTCTACGACTACTTCCGCCAGCAGTTTGCCCAGGTAACCAACCCGCCAATTGACCCCCTGCGGGAAACCGTGGTGATGTCTCTGGAGACCTGCCTGGGTCGAGAGAAATCAGTATTTGAGGAAACTCCCGAGCACGCGGACCGGGTAATCCTGTCTTCGCCAGTACTTTCCCATATGAAGTACACGGCACTGTTATCCCTTGATCGCCCGGGCTTCGAAGCGGAGATCTTCGATCTGAACTACGACCCCGCTGAACAGGATCTCAAATCGGCGATTGAACAGCTCTGCGCCAAAGTTGAGGCTTCAGTGAGGGCGGGGGCTGTGATTGTAGTGTTGTCCGATCGCGACATTCGCGAGGGGCACCTGCCAATCGATGCACTGCTGGCGACAGGCGCGGTGCACCACCACCTGGTACATGCAGGCTTGCGCTGTGATTCCAATGTTGTGGTGGATACTGCCAGCGCCCGAGATGCGCATCAGTTGGCCTGTTTGGTCGGCGTCGGTGCCACCGCAGTACACCCGTATTTCTCCTACAGCATTATCAATCACCTGATCGATACCGGTGAATTGCTGCTGGATGCCGCTGAGGCGCAGAAAAATTACCGTAACGGCATTATCAAGGGCCTGTTAAAGATCCTGTCCAAGATGGGCATTTCCACCGTTGCCTCTTATCGCGGCGCACTGCTGTTCGAGCTGGTGGGGATTTCCAAGGATGTGGTGGATCTGTGTTTCCCCGGAGCGCCCACTCGCATCGAAGGTGCCGGCTTCCCTGAACTGCAAGCCGATATGGCGGCCCGTGCCGATATAGCCTGGAAAGCCCGCAAACCTGTTTCCCCCGGCGGCCTGCACAAGTTTGTCTACGGCCAGGAGTATCACGCATTTAACCCGGATGTGGTGACTACCCTGCGGCGCGCTGCCAGTACCGGTGACTATGCCGCGTGGCGGGACTACGCGGAGCTGGTTAACCAGCGCCCCGTGGCGACATTGCGGGATATGCTGGACTTCAAGGAGAACATCGAACCGGTAGCTCTGGAAGACGTGGAGCCGGCAGAGCAGATTTTGCGTCGCTTTGATACGGCGGCCATGTCACTGGGGGCCCTGTCCCCCGAAGCCCATGAGTCTTTGGCCCAAGCGATGAATCGCCTGGGTGGGCGTTCAAACAGTGGCGAGGGCGGTGAAGATCCTGCCCGTTTTGGCACTGATAAAGTTTCCAAGATTAAGCAAATTGCCTCCGGTCGTTTTGGCGTAACACCGCACTACCTGGTAAATGCCGAGGTATTGCAAATTAAGGTAGCCCAGGGCGCCAAGCCCGGTGAAGGCGGTCAGCTGCCCGGTGGCAAGGTCAACGAACTGATCGCGCGGCTGCGCTATTCGGTGCCCGGTGTGACCCTGATTTCCCCGCCGCCCCATCACGATATCTATTCTATCGAGGATTTGGCGCAGCTGATCTACGACCTTAAACAGGTAAATCCCGATGCCTTGGTATCGGTAAAACTGGTATCGCGGCCTGGGGTTGGCACTATTGCAGCGGGTGTTGCCAAAGCCTATGCGGATTTGATCACCATCTCCGGCTACGACGGCGGCACAGCGGCGAGCCCAATAACCTCGATTCGCTATGCCGGGTCGCCCTGGGAGCTGGGATTGGCGGAAACCCACCAGACCCTGCGTGCCAATGATCTGCGCGACAAGGTTCGGGTACAAACCGATGGGGGTCTGAAAACCGGCCTCGATGTGATCAAGGCGGCAATTCTCGGTGCCGAGAGCTTCGGCTTTGGTACGGCACCCATGGTGGCGATCGGCTGTAAGTATCTGCGCATCTGCCACTTGAATAACTGTGCCACCGGTATCGCCACCCAGAAGAAGGACCTGCGTGACGAGCACTATATCGGCACCGCAGAAATGGCGATGAACTTCTTCCGTTTTGTCGCCGAGGAGACCCGCGAGTGGATGGCGCGTCTGGGCGTGCGGACCCTGGAGGATCTGGTGGGGCGTGTGGATTTGCTGCGCGTACTGGATGGCGAAACTGACAAACAGAAAAAGCTGGATCTCGCGCCTCTGTTGCATACGGATGAGCTGTTGGACAGCAAGCCGCAAACCTGTCAGTCCGCGACCAATGATCCGTGGGATAAGGGCGAACTGGCGGAGCGGATGGTGGCGGATATCCTGCCTACCATCGAAGGCTTTAAAGGTGGCGAGTTCAGCTACGACGTGACCAACTGTGACCGATCCTTAGGTGCGCGTCTGTCTGGTGAGATCGCCAAGCGCTACGGTAACCAGGGCATGGTTGAAGCTCCGGTGAAACTGCGCCTCAAAGGGGTCGCCGGCCAGTCATTCGGCGTGTGGAATGCCGGTGGTCTGGAAATGTACCTGGATGGCGATGCCAACGACTATGTGGGTAAAGGTATGGCTGGCGGCAAGCTGGTTATACGACCGCCGCAAGGTAGCTCGTTCGCCTCCCAGGAAACCAGTATTGTCGGCAATACCTGTCTCTACGGCGCCACGGGTGGCAAGTTATTTGCGGCGGGCTGTGCCGGTGAGCGCTTCGCTGTGCGCAACTCCGGTGCCTTTGCGGTAGTCGAAGGGGCGGGAGATCACTGCTGTGAATATATGACCGGGGGTATGGTCGCGGTTCTCGGGCGCACCGGATTTAACTTCGGCGCCGGTATGACCGGTGGCTTCGCCTATGTCCTGGATATGGAGCGGGATTTCTTTGATCGCTGCAACCATGAGTTGATCGAGCTGCGCCGAATCAGCAGCGAAATTCTCGAGCCACACCAGAGTCACCTGCGCGAAGTTATCGAAGAGTATGCGGCGGAGACCCAGAGCACCTGGGGCGCCGAGTTATTGGATAACTTCGATGATTACTTGAGCCGTTTCTGGCTGGTTAAACCAAAGGCGGCGAGCCTTGCAGATCTTCTTTCCGACGTGCGCAAGCGCGGCGAATAAAGGCGGGGTGGAGAAACAGTATGAAAGACAGACTGAACAATGACTTCCAGTTTATCGACGTAAGTCGCATCGATCCGCCGAAGAAGGACATCATCACCCGCACCGGCGAGTTTGTTGAAATTTATGAGCCGTTCAGTGAGCGGCAGGTGGCCAGCCAGGCGCACCGCTGCCTGGATTGTGGCAACCCCTATTGCGAATGGAAGTGCCCGGTACACAACTACATTCCCAACTGGTTGAAGTTGATCAGCGAGGGCAATGTTATTGAGGCAGCCGAACTCTGCCACGAAACCAATACCCTGCCGGAAGTCTGTGGCCGGGTTTGTCCTCAGGACCGTCTCTGTGAGGGCGCATGTACCCTCAATGATGGCTTTGGTGCGGTCACCATCGGCAATGCGGAAAAGTACATTACTGATACAGCCTTCGCCCTGGGTTGGCGTCCAGACTTAAGTCATGTTGAGAAAACGGGCAAGCGAGTGGCGGTGATTGGTGCCGGCCCGGCGGGTCTGGGCTGCGCTGATATTTTGGTGCGCAACGGCGTGCAGCCGGTGGTGTTCGACAAGCACCCGGAAATTGGCGGCCTGATTACCTTTGGTATTCCCGAGTTCAAGCTGGAGAAGTCGGTAATGCAGCAGCGCCGGGAAGTGTTTACTGAGATGGGCGTTGAGTTCTGTCTCAATACTGAGGTGGGTAAGGACATCAGTTTTGAGCAGCTGCTCAATGACTACGATGCTGTCTTTATGGGGATGGGCACTTACAACTACATGAGAGGTGGCTTCCCCGGTGAAGATTTGCCCGGTGTTCACGATGCTTTGCCATTCCTGATTGCCAACGTAAATCGCAATATGGGCTGGGAGCGCGATGCTTCCGAATTTGTTTCGGTTGAGGGCAAGCGCGTGGTGGTTCTCGGTGGTGGTGATACCGCCATGGACTGTAACCGTAGCTCGATTCGATTGGGCGCTAAGAGCGTAACCTGTGCCTACCGCCGCGATGAGGAAAATATGCCTGGCTCGCGTCGGGAAGTGGCCAATGCAAAGGAAGAGGGCGTACAGTTCCTGTTCAATCGCCAGCCGGTTGAGATCGTTGGGGATGGCAAGGTGGCCGGGGTTAAAGTGGTCACTACGGAGCTCGGTGAGCCCGATGAAAACGGCCGCCGTCGCCCTCAGGTGGTGCCCGGTTCTGAAGAAATTATCCCGGCGGATATCGTTCTGGTGGCCTTTGGCTTCCGTCCCAGCCCGGCAGAGTGGTTTCCGCAGCACAATATTGAAGTTGCCGACTGGGGTGGTGTCGTCGCTCCAGAAAAACAAAAATACAAATTCCAGACCTCCAATGAGAAGGTTTTTGCCGGCGGCGATATGGTGCGCGGCTCGGACCTGGTAGTGACAGCTATCTGGGAAGGGCGCCAAGCCGGTGAAGGTATTCTCGATTACCTGGATATTTAGTCGTTTCTGATTTGCAGTGGGGGCAGGGTCCCTCACTGCCCAATTATTCCGTGCACATTTGTGCCAGTCCCAATAGGCACCTCGCAATATCTTTGCCACCCTGTGTATAGCGGCCAAGCCCCTGTACAATGCCCGTTTTTTTAGCCCGCTCGGTGTGCCTATGTCTGATACCAAACCGTCCGAATTGAAAAACGACCGCTTTCTTCGCGCCCTGCTGCGCCAGCCAGTGGATCGAACGCCTGTGTGGATGATGCGACAGGCGGGGCGCTACCTGCCGGAATATCGAGCCAGCCGCGCCGAAGCGGGCAGCTTTATGGATTTGTGCCGCAATACCGAACTGGCCTGTGAGGTAACGCTGCAACCCCTGGAGCGCTACCCGCTAGACGCCGCCATTCTGTTTTCCGATATCCTGACTATTCCCGATGCCATGGGCCTGGGCCTCTACTTCTCTGAAGGAGAGGGCCCGAAGTTCCACAAGCCCCTGCGCACGGCGGCCGATATCGAAGCCCTGGAAGTGGTGAACAGCGAAAAGGATTTGGACTATGTGATGAATGCCGTGTCCACCATCCGCCGCGAGTTGAATGGTCGCGTGCCGCTAATCGGCTTCTCCGGCAGCCCCTGGACGCTGGCGACTTATATGGTTGAAGGTGGCTCCAGCAAGGATTTTGCCCGCTGTAAGGAAATGCTTTACAACCGCCCTGAGCTGATGCACCAGTTACTCACGGTGCTGGCCGACTCTGTTACCGATTACCTGAACGCCCAGATTCGCGCTGGAGCCCAGGCCGTACAGATCTTTGATACCTGGGGCGGGGCACTCAGCCACAGTGCTTACCGTGAATTCTCCCTGAAATATATGCAGAGAATTCTCCAGGGGCTAATTAAAGAAGTCGACGGTCGTCGAGTGCCGGCCATCCTGTTCACTAAGGGAGGCGGTCAGTGGTTGGAAGCAATGGCTGATACTGGCGCTGACGCCCTGGGCTTGGATTGGACGACAGACATTGGCAGCGCCCGCGCCCGAGTGGGAGACAAGGTGGCCCTGCAAGGCAACTTGGACCCGGCTGTTCTCTATGCGAGTCCCGAACGAATTCGCACAGAAGTGGCGGCTGTTTTGAAGTCTTTTGGTCAGGGTAGTGGCCACGTTTTCAATTTAGGTCACGGAATTACCCCGAAGGTAGACCCCAAACATGCCGGAGCCATGATTGAAGCTGTGGTAGAACTGTCAGCCCAATATCACGCCTAAACTGGCCACTGATCTCTGAGTCTGTGAATACAGTCTCACTTTGGGCGGGTGAACCTTAATATCTCTCCATGATATAAAGGTGAGCTTGCCCAGAGGACCGAGGATCTTACGCCACGGGGTCTTTCTGGGCAGCGTTTTAGCGTTAACTACAGTTGTCGGCACCTTCCCCAGTGGCAATCGAACAAGCAAAAATTTCTGTCGGTGATTTACAGCGCGGCATGTTTGTCTCCAAGCTTGACCGGCCTTGGACGCGAACCCCATTTGCGCTGCAGGGTTTTTATATCCGCGATTTGGAAGAAATCCGTCAACTACAGAAATACTGCCGGTTTGTTTATGTCGATATCCACAAAACTGTCGGTAGTGCCGGTGTTACCCTGCGCCGATTGCTCGGAGGCAGCGACACTTCCGCAAGAGGTCGTTCTTCTGGCCGCACAGCGGTCACTATCCCTTGTAAGCCTGTCACTGTTTCCCATAAAAAATACCCCCCTCCGCAGCCGGCGCAGCGAGAAGCCAGTAATGCGCGTAAGCTTCACGGCCAGATCCTCTATGGTATGAGTGAAGTGATGGGGCTTGTCGCTAACAACAGGCCCATACCGGTACAGCAGGTCAACCAAGTCGTTGAGGATTTAGTAGAAAGTGTGCTGCGCAGTCCCGATGCGTTTGCCTGGCTGGCTCGTGTACGAGATAAGGATGAGCACACTTATAGTCACTCGGTACGTGCCAGTATTTGGGCGGTGCTATTCGGCCGCCATATCGGTCTTTCACGCAGTGATTTACTAAAGCTCGGGGTGGCTACCCTGCTGAAGGATGTAGGCAAGCTGGCTATCGACGGGGAAGTGCTGCAGATGAAGCAGCGCGACCCGCGCAGTGAATTGGAGTATCGAAAGTTTGTGCAGCACAGCGTCAAGATGCTGTCGGCAGACCCACAAATAGATCCCAAGGTTATCGAAGTCATTAGTGCCCACTGCGAGCGCCACGATGGTAGTGGTTACCCTGAGGGCTTGCGCGGTGACAGGATTTCAGTGTTGGCGCGCATGTGCGGCATAGTGACTTTCTATGATGAAGCCACTAACCCTAGAGGTTCCAGTGAGCCGGTGGCGCCATCCCGGGCAGTTGCCAAGTTATATGACCTGCGGGGTATTGCCTACCAAGAACAGTTGGTAGTGGAGTTCATTCAGGCTATTGGCCTCTATCCCACAGGTACCCAGGTAGAGTTGTCCACCGGAGAAGTCGGCGTGGTGGTGGAACAGACCTACGACCGGCGCTTGCGACCAAAGATAATGATCGTTCTCGATGGGCAAAAACAGACGCTCAGCAAGCCTCGCCTGTGTGACTTAGCTGAAGTTGAGGATCGAGAACAGAAGCTTATTGAGCGTGGCAAGATGAGCGTCGAGGAAAAGGTCAGTATCCTCAGGGATATAGAACCTGGAGCTTACCCCCAGGTGGATGCGGCGAATATTCGCGACAATTATTTATTCCGCGGTGGCCGACTGGGGCAGCTGCTGACGCGCCTGACAAAATAAACGTTCTCTTTTTCAGAGGCGGCAGTTAAAACTGCCGCTGTCCCTTACTAATATCAGTCCTTGCTGGATAGTAAATTACCGAAATGCTCACCCATGCGCACGGGCGACTCGGCTTCAAGTTGGTCGAGCCAGCTCACCTGGTCTGCGCCAAATAGCATTATGACGGTAGAGCCCAGCTTAAAGCGTCCCATCTCCTCACCTTTCTCCAGGTAGATGGGTGCCTTATCCAGATAATCTGTATTGATGACTTTGCGCTGGATAGGAGCGACTTGTCCGGCCCATACGGTTTCGATACCGGCGACGATCATTGCACCCACCAGGATCATTGCCATAGGGCCGGCTTCCGTATCGAATACGCAGACCAGACGCTCGTTGCGCGCGAACAGGCGCGGCACGTTTTCTGCAGTTACCGTATTTACAGAGAAGAGTTGTCCGGGCACATAGGTCATGCTGCGCAGGGTGCCGGCCATGGGCATATGCACACGGTGATAATCCTTCGGTGACAGATACACAGTAGCGAAGTGTCCGTCATTAAATTGCGCCGCTACCTTGGGATCACCGCCCACCAGTTCAACCAGGCTGTAGTCGTGACCTTTAGCCTGGAAAATACGGCCGTTATGGATCTGGCCCAGCTGGCTGATGGCGCCGTCGGCAGGGCTGGCGAGGGCGTGTTGCCCTTCGACAATGGGGCGGGCTCCGTCCACCAGTTCGCGGGTAAAGAATTCATTGAAGGTGCGGTAGGCAGTGCAGTCGCTCTCTTTGGCCTCCTGCATATCTACACCGTACTTATCCACAAACCAGCGGGTGAAAGGATCTTTGATCCACTTGAGTTCTGTATTCGCCAACCAGCCGGCAGCGCGGGAGAGTGCGTGTTGCGGCGTTAGGTATTGCAGGGCGGCAAAAAGTTTAGGGTTCATAAATCTACGTCTTTTCTCAATGTATCTACTGCTGTACCGGCGTATTGGGCAAATTGCCCCACTCACTCCAGGAGCCTGGATAAGCGCGAATATCCAATCCCAGGGACTTGCCCACTAACCAGGTAAAAGCGGAGCGGTGATGGCTCTGGCAGTGGGTGACAATTTTGTGTGAGCTATCAATTCCCAGTGCAGCGAGGAATTCGCGGGCATCCGCACGAATACGCAAGTCTTTTTGCGGGTCCATCAATTGGGTCCACTCGCAATTGATTGCTCCAGGGATATGACCGCCCTTCATGGCCAGGACCCGCTCACCGCGATATTCCTGGGGTGAGCGAGCATCCCAAACAAGGAATTCATCATTGCCCAGTTGATCCTGGATTTGCTGGGCGTCCATCGCAGCTGCGTTGTTGACGGTGACTTGAATATCACTCGGCTCAATATCCGGTGCCTCGGTAATGAGAGGAAGGCCGGCGCCTCGCCAGGCCAACATGCCACCATTCAAGTAGCTGTAATTGCGGTGGCCTATCATTTCCAAGGTCCACAAAAAGCGCCCAGCCCAACCGCCGCCTTCGTCGTCACAGGCGACCACATGTTGTTCCGGCTTTAAGCCGATAGCTTGAAAAATCTGGGTCAGCTGTTCGATACCGGGAAGTTTGCCCGGTGCGGGGGCGGTGCCAGCCATCAGCGCCTGGAACGGCAAGTGAACAGCCCCTGGAATATGGCCGTTGAGATAATTGTGGGGTGAGCTGAGGTCTACAATAAGCAGTTCTTCGCGCTCAAGCTGAGTCGCGAGTTCTTCAGCTTCGATGATCAGTTTCAAAACTTGTTCTCCGATTCCAGGCTGTTGCGCAAATGCAGAAAACTATTCATGCGGCGCTCGCTAATTTTTCCATCGGTCAGTGCCTTATGGATAGCGCAACCGGGTTCGCCCTGGTGGCGGCAGTCGCGAAAGCGGCAGTGCCCGATAAATGGTCGGAATTCGACAAAACCTTCCAATAGGGCGGCCTCCTCCATATGCCAGAGTCCAAATTCGCGAATACCGGGGGAGTCTATCAGATCACCCCCACTGGGCAGGTGAAACAGTTCCGCCGCTGTGGTGGTGTGAGTCCCCTTCTGTGTGGCCTCTGACAAGGCACCGGTGCGGGCGCCGGCACTGGGAAGCAGTGCGTTGACCAGGGATGATTTGCCCACCCCGGACTGCCCTACAAAAACGCTACATCCCTGCGCAAGGGTTTCCAGCAGCTCCGGCAGGCCTTCGCCAGTTTTGGTGGATAACCGTAAAACCGGATAGCCGAGCCCCGGGTAGGGGGCGAGTAGCTCCTCCAATGAATCGCGATTGCGCTCATCGATCAGGTCGGTTTTGTTGAGCAGCAGCATAGGTGCTATGCCGGTGGTCTCTGCAGCTACTAGGTAGCGGTCTATGGCATTGGCAAAAGGTTCGGGATAAGGGGCGATAACGATCAATATGCGATCGATATTGGCTGCGACAGTTTTCAGGTCGCCGTAGCGATCGGGTCTTTGCAGCTCGGAATTGCGCGGCAGGCGCGCGCCGATAACACCAATGCCTCCGTCGCTATCTTCACTGGCAGGGTGCCAGGCAACGCGATCGCCGGTCACCAGGGTTTCGATATTGGCGCGCAAATGGCAGCGCTGGCGCAGGCTCGGATCACTCTCGCTCTCTACTAAAACCTGTGTGCCATAGTTGGCGATAACCAGGCCGATCTGTTCCTGCCCCAGTTGCCCCTCTTCCAGGGCCTCTTCGGCAGATTGCTCGCGCTTGCGGGCGCGGGCTTCGCGTTCCTGCTGGATTTTGTTGATACGCCACTGTTGGCGGCGATTTAATTTGCGTTTACTCATGCACTAGCACCTGGAGACTAGCGGCGGATTATAGCTATTGCAGGGTAGTTGCGGTAACTTGCGCGGAAAGTTTGAGGAGACCCGTTGTGGATCAGAACAACCTGATCTGGATTGACCTGGAGATGACAGGCCTGAATCCGGACAAAGAGCGCATTATTGAAATTGCCACAATCGTGACGGATTCACGCCTGGAGATTCTCGCCGAGGGTCCCTCAATGGTCATCCACCAGAGCGATGCCTTGCTAGATGCAATGGATGAATGGAATACCGAACAGCACGGTGGTTCCGGGCTGGTAACGCGGGTTAAAGAGTCCAGTATTTCCGAAAGGGACGCGGAAAGGGAGACCCTGGAGTTCTTGCGACACTGGGTCCCTGAGGGAGCATCTCCCATGTGTGGCAACTCTATCGGCCAGGACCGCCGCTTCCTGGTGAAATATATGCTGGAGTTGGAATCCTATTTCCACTACCGAAACCTGGATGTCAGCTCGGTGAAGGAATTGGCTCGCCGCTGGCGCCCAGAGGTTTTGGACGGGGTTAAAAAACACAGCAGCCATTTGGCGCTCGACGATATCCGCGATTCTATCGAGGAATTACGCCACTACCGCGAGACTTTTTTCCGCCTCTGACGACCACCCCTGATTAGCCAGCGGGCTTGCGTTTGATTTTACGCTTGCGCCTGCGCCCGCTGCGCAACCGCTCCAGCGCCCAATCGATATGCTCCAGAACCAGGGGCGTGGCGTCGGCGCGGGCACTCTCCAGGGTATCGATGACTTCGGGCGTGGCCTCCCCATTGCCTAAGGCAACAGCCAGGTTGCGCAGCCAGCGCTCGTGGCCGATTCGGCGAATCGCCGAACCCTCAGTCTTGCGCAGGAACTCCTCTTCGCTCCAGGTAAACAACTTCAGCAGCTCGCCATTGTCCAGTCCATGTCGTGGATGAAAATCTTTTTCCTTGGTGGGTTTGGCGAATTTATTCCAAGGGCACACTATTTGGCAGTCGTCGCAGCCGTATATCCGGTTGCCGATGGGCTCGCGAAATTCCTCAGGGATTGGGCCTTTGTTTTCAATAGTGAGGTAGGAGATGCAGCGCCGCGCATCCAGGGTGCGGTCATCGATAAAGGCATCGGTGGGGCAAACCCTGAGGCAGGCGACACAGTCGCCACACTGATCATGCTCCTCGCTGATATCTATGGGGAGTGGCAGGTTGGTGTAGATTTCGCCGAGGAAAAAGTAAGAGCCGGCGGTCGAATTCAGTACCAGCGTATTTTTACCAATCCAGCCCAGGCCGGCCTTGGCTGCCAGGGCCTTCTCCATTACCGGGGCGCTGTCGGTAAAAGCCCGACCTTTCGATTCAATGCCCCGCTCGGCGCAATAGGTATCAATTTGCTTTGATAGATTGGCCAGGCGTTTGCGGATCAACTTATGGTAATCGCGGCCATTCGCATAGCGGGATACATAGGCCTTACTCGAATCCTTCAACACTTTAATCGGCTGGGTGTCCGGCGGCAGGTAGTCCAGACGCACGCTGATTACCCGCAGTGTTCCCGGCTCCAATAATTCGGGGCGCCAGCGTTTCTCACCGTGAGCGCCCATCCAGTCCATATCAGCGTGATAGCCCGCATCAATCCAGGCGCGCAGGCGTTCCCCTTCCTCCTCCAGCTGGCAATCGGTAATACCCACTTGTTGGAAGCCCAGTTCTCTGCCCCAAATTTTGATCTGTTGGGCTAAGTCGGCGAGCAGTGATTCGGTCATAGATAAAGCGGCTCGATATTCCCTGCAAGCACAATGCCTGGCCGGGGCGGTATACTTTGCGGTTGGCGCAAACGATGGCGATGTAATTGCCTATTTTGCCACAGATGAATTCTTGACCACATCGCGGGAGCTGCATGGACACGCCTCAACCTCTATACAGTGCCGAGTCGGTACGTGAGCTGGATCGACAGACGATTGCTGCACTGGAAATCCCCTCCATTCAACTGATGAAGCGCGCCGGTCGCGCGGCTTTTTCACATCTACGCAGGCACTGGCCGGAGATCGGCCGCCTCCAGGTTTTCTGCGGTGGTGGGAACAACGGTGGGGATGGCTATGTGATTGCCGCCCTCGCCGCGCAAAAGAAAATCCCGGTCACCGTCTATGCGTGTACCGATCCTCAGCACCTGAGGGGCGATGCCCGGGAGGCCTATGAGTACGCCTGCAGGGAAGGTGTCCAGGTGGTGAACTCTCTCGCAGAACTGGATACGGCGGATGCCAATACACTGATTGTGGATGCATTGCTGGGAACGGGCTTTAGCGGTGAGCTGCGCTCCGGCGTGGCGCATGCGGTTGAGCGAATCCGCAAAAGCCCTGGCCCGGTGTTGGCTGTGGATATCCCCTCCGGTCTGAGTGCCGATACCGGCAGTGCCGGCGAGGCGGTCAGTGCCGATATAACGGTGACTTTTATCGGCCGCAAAATGGGGCTCTACTGCGGTCGCGGCCCGGCGCTCTGCGGAGAGGTAATTTTCGAAGGCTTGGGGGCACCTGAGGCTGCCTACCGAGCAGTTGAGCCTTTGGCTATGCGTTACGAGGCTGATGCCATCCGTCGCCTGCCAGCGCGTGCCGCCGATAGCTTTAAAAACCAGTTTGGCCATATTTTGGTTGTCGGCGGTGATACCGGATTTGGCGGTGCTGCATTGATGGCTGCGCAATCCTCAGCGCGCTGTGGAGCCGGGCTGATTTCCCTGGCGACCCGCCCTGAGCATTTGTCCGCAGCGTTAACTCGCAGTCCAGAAGTGATGGCCCATCCGGTGATTTCCGGGCAGGAGCTGGAACCGCTGCTCGAAGGCCCCAGCGTAATTGCAGTGGGCCCCGGTTTGGGACGCTCCCCCTGGAGTGAGCAGCTGCTGGCGCGAGCCGGCCGAGCTGAGGCGCCCTTGGTCGTAGATGCCGATGCATTGAATATTCTCGCCGAGGGCCGGGTTCTGGCCGGGGTCCGGCGGGATGACTGGGTGTTGACCCCACATGTGGGGGAGGCCGCCCGCCTCCTGGGTTGTGATACCGCCGAGGTGCTCGCCGATCCGCGCGCAGCTGCTATTGCAGTTCAGCAAAAATTCAGTGGCGTGGTGATATTAAAAGGCGCCGGCACCCTGATTGCACATGATGGTGGTGTTGACCTTATCAACAGCGGTAACCCGGGTATGGCTTCCGGTGGTATGGGAGACCTTCTCACCGGTATTGTTGCAGCATTGATTGGCCAGCACTTGCCGCTGGTGGAGGCTGCCCGACTGGCGGTGTGGTTACATGGAGAGGCGGGTAATCGCGCTGCCGAAGAGGGTATGCGGGGATTACTCGCTACGGATTTATTGCCCTGGATTAGACGTTTGGTAGATTGATGGCGAGTGAATTGAAATTACATTTGGCCGATGAAGCAGCCACCGTATCCGGCGGCAGCTCGCTCGGGCAGGCCTGTCTTGCGGCGGGCCTGCAACAGGGGCTGACGCTGTATTTAAATGGCCAGCTGGGCGCGGGAAAGACAACTTTTTGTCGGGGGGTACTGAGGGCCTTTGGGCACGAGGGTGCGGTAAAGAGCCCCACCTACACCTTGGTGGAACCCTACGAACTCGAGGCTCACCGGGTTTACCACTTCGATCTTTATCGTCTGGGTGACCCGGAAGAGTTGGAGTTTATGGGGGTGCGGGATTATTTCTCTGCGCAGAGCTTGAGCCTTGTAGAGTGGCCTGAGCGGGGCGAGGGCATATTGCCCGCTCCAGACTTGGAAGTTGAGTTGGAAGTGCCGGAAAGTGGTCGCCAGCTCAGGTTAATTGCGCACTCGCCCCAGGGGGAGCGCGTAATAGACCTGCTGCAAAAGCTGCTGCGAGCATCCTGAAAACGCCTGAACACAGGGAAATACTGATACCAATAAGCAAAGGGGCTGGGAAGTAATGAGTTTTATGTGGCGGTCTCTGTTCGTTGTCGCGCTGTGGCTGGCAGTTTTCCTGCCAGCTTCTGCGACGCAAGTGGAAGGTGTGCGCGTCTGGCGAGCACCCGACCATACGCGTCTGGTTTTAGATTTGAGCGGCCCGGCAGAGCACAAGTTATTCACCCTCAAGAGTCCCCACCGGGTGGTTGTCGACCTCTCTGATACCGAGTTGAAGGCCGAGCTGGACAAGTTGGACCTGGAGAAGACGCCGATCGCCCGGGTGCGCCACGCCCGTCAGAATAAAAAAGATCTACGGGTTGTATTGGACCTTAAGCAGCAGGCCAATCCGCGCAGCTTTGCTTTGCGGCGCCATGAAAACCTGCCGGATCGATTGGTGATCGATCTTTACGACGAGGTTAAAGGCAGCGAGAAGACGCTGGAGCAGGTCAGTAGTGAACGCAATATCATTGTCGCTATTGATGCAGGGCACGGCGGGGAAGACCCCGGGGCTTCCGGTCCCGGTCGCTTGCGGGAAAAGGATGTGGTGCTGGCGATTGCCAAACAGCTGCACAAAAAGATAAACGGTGAGAAGGGCTTTACCGCCAAACTGGTGCGCACCGGGGATTACTATATTCCTCTGCGGGAACGGGTAAAAATTGGGCGCAATATGCGTGCGGACCTTTTTGTGTCGATCCACGCCGATGCCTTTACCCGTAAAGATGCCCGTGGCGCTGGGGTCTATGCGGTCTCTTCCCGAGGCGCAACCAGTGAAACCGCCCGCTTTTTGGCCGCGCGGGAAAACGAATCCGATCTTATCGGTGGTGCCGGCAGTTTGAGCCTGGGCGATAAGGATGACACCCTTGCCGGCGTATTGCTCGACCTCTCCATGACTGCCACCATGAATGCCAGCCTGGATATCGGCGCCAGTGTGCTGTCACAGATTGGCACCGTCACTCACCTGCATAAAAAACAGGTGGAGCAGGCCAATTTCTCGGTGCTGCGTTCGCCGGATGTGCCTTCAATTTTGGTGGAGACGGGTTTTATTACTAATCCCCAGGAAGCGAAACGCCTGCGCGATCCCAGTTTCCAGCGCAAGCTGGCGCAAAAGCTCAGTGACGGTATAGTGGCGCACTTTAAGAGTCGCCCCCCGGCGGATACCTGGCTCGCCGCCAACCAGAGCGATAAGTCTCGCAACCACGTTATTGCCCGCGGGGAGACCCTTTCGGGTATCGCGGCGCGATATAATATTTCCGTCGCCGCCCTGATGAGAGCGAATGGCATCAAGAACTCCGTGATTCGAGTGGGGCAGATCCTGAGCATTCCTTCCGGCTGAGACCTCAGTGTCGAGCGGTCCTTGCAGCATTAACAGGCCAGATTCATGCACGATAAAATCCAGCAACTCTCTCCCCGCCTTGCCAACCAGATCGCGGCTGGTGAAGTCGTTGAGCGCCCGGCATCAGTAATCAAGGAGTTGCTGGAAAACAGCCTTGATGCGGGCGCTACACGACTTGAGGTCGATGTGGACGGCGGGGGTAGCAAGCGCATGAAAGTGCGCGATAACGGCAAGGGCATAGAGCGGGAAGACCTGCCAATGGCCCTGGCCCGCCATGCGACTTCCAAGATTCACGCTTTGGAGGATCTGGAGGCGGTGGCCACCCTGGGCTTTCGCGGTGAGGCCCTCGCCAGTATTTCCTCGGTGGCGCGTCTGGCATTGACCAGCAGCCGCGATGAAAGCGGCAAGGGGTGGCAGGTAAGTGCGGAGGGCCGCGACATGCAGGCACAGCTCGCGCCCTCGGCTCACCCCCGTGGCACCACGGTGGATGTGCGCGACCTGTTCTTCAATACGCCCGCTCGGCGGAAATTCCTGCGCACAGAAAAAACAGAATTCAATCGCATTGACGAGACGATTAAGCGCTTGGCGCTGTCCCGATTTGATGTCTCTATCAGCCTGCGCCACAACGGCAAGGGTGTGCATAATCTGCGCGCGGGCACCGGGCGGGTGGAAATGGAGCGCCGTGTCGCCCAGGTGTGTGGGCCGGCGTTTATGCAGAATGCGCTGCATATCGACGTGGAGCGCAGCGGCCTGCGCCTGTGGGGGTGGGTTGCGGAGCCCGCATTCTCGCGCTCCCAGGCCGACTTACAATTCTTTTATGTCAATGGCCGGGCTATTCGCGACAAAGTGGTCAGCCACGCGGTGCGCCGGGCGTTCGCCGATGTTTTGTACCACGGTCGACATCCGGCATTTGTACTTTACCTGGAGCTGGACCCGGCTTCCGTCGATGTGAATGTGCACCCGACCAAACACGAAGTGCGTTTTCGCGATAGTCGCCTGGTGCATGACTTCCTGTTTGGCAGTTTGCATCGGGCCCTGGCGGATGTGCGCCCGGGGCAGAAAGAGGAAACAGAAAGCGAGCCGGAGCAGGAACGCCAGGAACAGGTCACGGGTTTGCAGGCCGGTGAATTTGCCGGGCAGCATAAAATGCCACTCAGCAATCGCCCCTCGCCCTCAAATTTGCGCGAGCAGATGAATGCTTACGGCGCTCTGCACCAACCGTATGAGGACTCATCTCCGGCGACACAACAGCTGCAGGATGCCCCTAGCAGCCGGCCAGTGTCTGTGCCCCAAGCGTCTTCCGGGGCGACCATAGGGGCCGGTGCGAGCATTGAAAGCGAATCAGAAGTGCCGCCGCTGGGCTTTGCCCTGGCGCAGTTGCACGGAATCTATATTCTCGCGCAAAACGAGCACGGGATGGTTGTTGTCGATATGCACGCTGCCCATGAGCGCATTGTCTATGAGCAGATGAAAGTGGCTTATGCGGCCGGTGGAATCCAGGCTCAGCCCCTTCTGGTTCCTGTAAGCCTGGCCGTCAGCCAGCGGGAAGCGGACTGCTTCGAGGAGCGCAGCGAGGTGTTTACCGCGCTTGGTTTCGTATTGCAGCGGGCCGGCCCGGAGACTTTGCTGGTGCGCCAGGTACCCACAATGCTACACGGCGCGGAAGTGGAACAGCTGGTGCGCGATGTACTCTCAGACCTGCTCGGCGAAGGCGACAGCGCCCGTATTGGTGAGCGTATCAACGAAGTGCTGGGGACAATGGCTTGTCACGGTTCTGTTCGCGCAAATCGACGCCTGACAATCCCGGAAATGAATGCTCTGTTGCGGGACATGGAACGCACGGAGCGCAGTGGCCAGTGTAACCACGGTCGCCCGACCTGGACCCAGGTTAAACTGGCAGATATGGATAAGTGGTTTATGCGCGGCCAATAGGTACGCGGCAGAAGTGGGTGGTAGTTTGAATAACAGCTTGCCGGGTGATCAGCCCCGTGTAATTTTCTTGATGGGTCCAACGGCCTCCGGCAAAACGGATCTGGCCATGGCGCTCGCCGATCGTTTGCCCGTGGAATTAATCAGTGTTGATTCCGCTCTCGTATATCGAGGCCTTGATATCGGCTCGGCCAAGCCCTCAGTAGAAGAGCTAGCAGCATACCCTCACCGCTTGATCGATATCTGTGACCCGTCTGAGTCCTATTCGGCAGGTCGTTTCCGCAAAGATGCGCTGGAAGCTATGGCAGAAATTAGCGCTGCTGGTAAAGTGCCATTACTGGTTGGCGGAACTATGTTGTATTTCCGTGCTCTGTTGGAAGGCATGGCAAAATTGCCTGAGGCGGACGCAGCGGTGAGAGCAGAAATAGAAGCTCGCGCAGAGCGTGAAGGGTGGCCCGCATTGCATGCAGAGCTGGCCCAGGTGGACCCGCAGTTGGCGGCAGAGCTACATCCCAACCATTCGGTGCGTATCGAAAGGGGGCTGGAAGTTTACCGCCTCACCGGTGTTCCGCTTTCGCAGTTGCGTCGCGAGCAGGAAGCTGGGGGAATACAGGAGCAGTACCAGGTGTGCCAGATGGCCATTATGCCCCGCGATCGCTCCCTGCTTCACCAGCGCATCGAACTGCGTTTTCGCAAGATGCTAGCGGCGGGCTTTATTGATGAAGTCAAGGGTCTGCTGGACCGAGGAGACCTGCACGAGGACTTACCGGCAATTCGCGCGGTGGGATATCGACAAGTTTGGCAACACTTGCAAGGCCAAACCGATTACGATGATATGGTGGCCGCTGGAATTGCGGCGACGAGGCAGCTTGCCAAGCGCCAGTTAACCTGGCTGCGGCGCTGGCCAGACCTGCTAACTTTGTACACTCAGGATGAGCAAGGTGGGGTGCGTGAGAATGACGAAATATTGGCTGAAGCCTTGAAATTTCTCGCTTAAGCATCCATAACGTGGTTGGGCTATTAAACGACAAGCCCGTTCAGTCAGTTTTCACAGAGTCCGGCCTTTTCCGGCTCGCTACTACACTACTTATACGCGTATTCAACCTCAGTCGTTTTTTGATCCGCGCTCTTCGCGGGTGCGATTGCGGCCTGCATACCGCATTCAGCTTTTTGACAAGGAGAAAAAAGATGTCAAAAGGGCACAGCTTACAAGACCCTTACCTCAACGTATTGCGCAAAGAGCGTATTCCGGTTTCTATCTATCTGGTAAACGGCATCAAGCTCCAAGGGCAAATTGAATCCTTCGACCAGTTCGTGGTGTTACTCAAAAATACTGTGAGCCAAATGGTGTATAAGCACGCCATTTCTACGGTTGTTCCGTCGCGTGCAGTGCGCGTACCGCTATTGAATCCCGCAGCCCAGCACGGCGGCGAGGGTAATGGTGAAGGCGGTGAGCGCGAATCCTTTAGCTAAAAGATCCGTATCAATTTCACCTGCCCCCCGTTTTGCCGGGGCGCCAGCAGCTCGGTGAGCCCCTTGCAGGGCTTGCCGGTTGTCACCTCAGTCAGGGCTTATCGCGCCCTTTTCGCAATAGAGAATTCCCATTGTTTTTCGATCGACCGGAATCCGGTGAGCTCGCAGTACTGGTACACCTAGAACTCTCCGCCATCGACAGTCCCGACGACCCTCGTGAATTTGAGGAGTTGGCCCTATCTGCCGGAGCAGATCCTGTCAGTTTTATTTTCGGCCAGCGCGCCACTCCAGACCCAAAGACCTTTGTTGGCCGAGGTAAGTTGGAGGAGATTCGCCAGGTGGTCAAAGATCAGGAAGCCGCCTTGGTTATCTTTGATCACATCCTGTCTCCGAGTCAGGAGCGCAATATTGAGCGCGAATTAAAGTGCCGGGTGCTGGATCGCACAGGACTTATTCTGGATATTTTTGCCCAGCGTGCGCGAACTCACGAGGGTAAGCTTCAGGTGGAATTGGCCCAGCTGCGCCATATGGCAACGCGGCTGGTGCGAGGTTGGACCCACCTGGAGAGGCAAAAGGGTGGTATCGGCTTGCGTGGGCCCGGAGAAACCCAGTTGGAGACAGACCGGCGATTGCTGCGCGCGCGCATAGACTCCATCGAGAAGCGGCTGGAAAAGGTACGCCGCCAGCGGGAGCAGGGGCGCCGCGCGCGTTCCCGGGCAGAAATGGCCACCGTATCTCTGGTTGGCTACACCAATGCGGGCAAGTCGACCCTGTTTAATCGCCTGACCGATGCAGATGTCTATGTCAGGGACCAATTGTTTGCCACCCTCGACCCGACCATGCGCAGGGTTGAATTACCCAATGTTGGCGCCATGGTATTGGCTGATACGGTGGGATTTGTCTCTCACTTGCCGCATAAACTGGTAGAGGCATTCCGGGCAACCCTGGAAGAAGCCGCCAGTGCGACGTTGCTTCTACATGTGGTGGACGCTGCGGCAGATGATCGGTTACACCTGATGGAAGAGGTGCAAACGGTTCTGGAGGAAATTGATGCTTCAGAACTGCCGCAACTGGTGGTTTATAACAAAATTGACCTGCTGGCAGATTTTGAACCGCGTATAGACCGGGATGATCAGGGTGTACCCCGGGCAGTTTGGCTCTCTGCGGTAACAGGCGCGGGTTGTGAACTTTTAATTGAGGCTATTGCCGAGCGCCTGGGCGAGCAAATGGTGCGCGGGCAACTGGTAGTGAAGCCTCATCAGTCCAGACTGCGAGCGCAGCTATTTGAAATTAATGCGGTACAGTCGGAAGTCTATCGCGACAATGGTGACTGCGAATTGCAAATATTATTGCCGCGTAGTGATTTCCAGCGTCTGCTGGCGCCACATATTGCTGGCAATGACGCGCCGGAATGGGTTTTGGAAGAACCCATTGCTGAGTAGTTGTCGTATAAACATTGATTTTAAAATTCAGGTCATATTGCGACCTTTAGTCGAATTTGTTCGGGGTTGGTCTCCGCAGACTGCCCACTTGCCTCAGGCTAGGGCCTGTCGGCAATATTTTGTCGGCAATGGATGCTAGAATCCGCCGAAGTAAAAGATTAAGTGATCATAGTTGGAGTAAGTTAAATGGCCTGGAATGAGCCGGGTGGTAACAATAAAGACCCCTGGGGTGGTGGCGGTAACCGCAATAACGGAGGCCCGCCCGATCTCGATGAACTACTGCGAAAAATTCAGCAGAAACTAGGTGGCCTGTTTGGTGGTGGTGGCAGCGGCAGCCCAAGTGGCGACTCTGTCAAATTTCCCTGGGTACTGGTTATTGGTCTCGCCGTATTGATTTATGGCGGCCTGGGGATTTACCAGGTCAACGCCAACGAACAGGCGGTTGTTTTGCGCCTGGGCAAATACCACTCCACGGAATCTGCTGGCCTGCACTGGAATCCGCCGCTTATCGATAACGTCACCAAGGTCAATATGACTGAGGTGCGTACCGAGCGCACTACCGGTCAGATGCTGACCGAAGACGCCAATATCGTAGAAGTGGTACTCACTGTGCAGTGGCAGGTTGGGGATGCTGAGTCTTTTGTACTGCGTGTTCGCGATCCGGTGAAGAGCTTGCAGGAAGCCACCGACAGCGCCCTTCGTCACGTGGTGGGCTCTCTCACTTTAAACGGTGTGATTTCCCAGAACCGGACCCAAGTATCTGCCGATACGCAGGAACGATTACAGGAATATCTGGACCTGTACCAGACCGGTATACGCATTGATGTGGTTAACCTGACTGATGCTAAGGCGCCGCGCGAAGTGCAGGATGCGTTTGACGATGTAACCAAAGCCCGTGAGGACGAGGTGCGTCTGCAAAATGAAGCTCAGGCTGATGCTAACCAGATAATCCCGGTTGCCCGCGGTCAGGCTCAGCGCATTATCGAAGAGGCCGAGGCATACAAAGCCCGCGTCATCGAGAGTGCCCGAGGTGAAGCTGTGCGCTTTGAGAAACTGCTGGCTGAATATGAGCGTGCCCCGGAAGTTACCCGCGAGCGTCTCTACCTGGATGCGGTACAGGACGTGATGGCCAACACCTCCAAGGTGATGGTGGATGTCGAGGGCGGCAATAACATGATGTACCTGCCACTAGATAAATTGGCACAAGGCGGCGCTGGAGCAGCGCGAGCAGCCCAAAGCCAGGACACCTCGCCTGTAATGATTGAGGAAGTCTATCAGCGTGTTATTGAGCGCCTTCGTCGGGATGACGCCAGCACCCGTCGCAGTCAGACTATTCGCTAGGAGGGGATGATATGAATAACAAAACACTGGGTATCATTGTTGTCATCCTGGTTGGAGTACTGGTACTTTCTTCCAGCGCCTTTGTAGTGAAAGAGACTGAAAAAGCCGTGTTACTGCGCTTTGGTGAGCTGGTGCGCACCTACACCGAGCCGGGTCTCTACTTCAAAATCCCTTTTGCGGAAAGGTTGCGCAAGTTTGATGCGCGTATTCAGACGGTGGATTCCAGCCCCGTTCGTATGCTCAACAGTGAAAACAAATTCATGATGGTTGATTCGTATGCCAAATATCGAATCTCTGATGTGGATAAGTTTTATATCGCCACTCGTGGTGACGATCGCAATGCGGTGCGCCTGCTGTCGGAGCGGATCAATGATCAGCTCCGGAACGAGTTTGGTGTGCGCGATCTGCATGAGGTAGTCAGTGGCGAGCGCGATGAGTTGATGGCGGAGATCACCAAGAACCTGAATAAGGTGGCTCAGGATGACCTGGGAGTGCATGTGATTGATGTGCGCGTCAAGCGGATTGACCTGCCACCGGAAGTCTCCGAGTCTGTGTTCCAGCGTATGCGCGCTGGCCGTGAGCTGGAGGCGCGGGATCATCGCGCCAAGGGTCAGGAGGCCAGTGAGCGTATCAAGGCTAATGCCAATCGCCAAAGAGTGGTGATTGAGTCTGAGGCCTACCGCCAGGCGGAAGAGTTACGCGGTGCGGGTGATGCAGAGGCGGCAGCTATTTACGCTGCGGCCTACAGCAAGAATCCGGAGTTTTACCGCTTTACCCGCAGTCTGCAGGCTTATAAGGAGTCCTTCCGGAGCAAGTCAGATATGCTGCTGGTCGATCCAGATAGCGAATTCTTCCGCTACCTGAAAGACCCGAAAGGAGAGTAGGGCTGAAAATGCTGTGTAGCACTGGGCAACTGGTGCTATAGGCGCCGGGTTAGATTCGATAACCCTACCTTCCTGTTAGCACTTGATGCTAAAATCACGCAAACCGGGCCCAGCCCGGTTTTTTTGTGGGAAGTGCTGCGGCTCGTTTGTGGCAAGCGCTGTGGCACCGCAATTTCTTCGCTGACGAATTCATTTCATCATGACTCAAGCCGATCGCTGGATGTTACCGGATGGCATTGCAGAAATTCTGCCTGCGGATGCCGTGCAATTGGAGACTCTGCGCCGCCAACTACTGGACCTCTACCACTGTTGGGGGTACGAGTTGGTGATACCGCCGATGTTGGAATTCACCGAGTCCCTCCTGATTGGGATGGGCCATGATGTAGATCTGAGCACCTTTAAGGTCACCGACCAGATATCTGGTCGCACTTTGGGTATACGCGCGGATATGACTCCGCAGACTGCCCGGATCGATGCCCACAGCTTTCCCCGCAGAGGCGCTAACCGCCTCTGCTATGCCGGTCAGGTGGTGTACACCAAGCCGCGAACCCCGATGGGTTCGCGAGCGCCGATACAGGTTGGTGCCGAACTGTTTGGTGTGGACAACCTCGGTGCAGACCTCGAGGTGATCTCGCTGATGCTGCAAAGCCTTCAGGTAGCGGGTGTCAGCCAAGTGCACCTGGACCTGGGCCACGTCGCGATTTACCAGAGTCTGGTTGAAGCGGCGGGCCTCAATGACGAGCAGCGCAGCGCCCTGTTGGCAATGTTACAGAGCAAGGCGACTGCTGATCTGTGCGAGTGGGTCGAGGAGAATGTTGGCGACCAGAAGGCTGCCGAGTGGCTGAAGGCACTCCCGGGGCTGGTTGGGGGACGGGAATGCCTGGATAAGGCTCGTGAACTCTTTTCTGGAGCCCCGCAAAATTTGTTGGCGGCAGTCTCCGATTTGAGGCAGGTAGCTGAGGCTCTGAATGAGCGTTATCCAGAGGTGACACTGTTCTTCGATTTGAGTGAAGTACGCGGCTACGACTATGAAACAGGTCTGGTATTCGCCGCCTACACACCGGGCCACGGCCAGGCATTGGCCAACGGTGGACGCTACAACGGTATCGGAGCCGTGTTTGGGCGCGATCGCCCAGCAACAGGCTTCAGTAGTGACCTGGTGGCATTGAGTAATCTGGGCAGCGCCGCCGTTGAAGAGGGCGCTGCGATACTGGCGCCAGATGTCAGAGGCTCCCAGGGCGCTGAACTGTGGAAGGCGATTCACGAGCTGCGGGCTCAAGGCGAAGTGGTCATCACAGCTCTCGCTGGTGGTGCCGATAGTGAACTGGATTCCCGCTGTGACCGCGAGTTGGTTGCTGAGGGTGATTCGTGGGTAGTAAAACCACGAGACTGATTTTTCGGGCGCAGTGGATGTGCCTATTATCGCGCGGGCCTACCCGCAGACATCCATTTATGTGGGGCCCCGGCTCCCGCAGAGAAAAACCTGAGTTTAGAGATTTATACAGATGGGCAAGAACGTAGTAGTACTGGGTACCCAGTGGGGCGATGAGGGCAAGGGCAAGATTGTCGATTTGCTAACCGAGAAGGTCTCGCTAGTAGTGCGTTTCCAGGGTGGTCACAATGCGGGCCACACCCTGGTTATCGATGGCGAAAAAACCGTACTGCACCTGATTCCCTCCGGTATCCTGCGCCCCAGCGTAACCTGCTTGATCGGTAATGGTGTGGTGCTCTCCCCGGAGGCGCTGCTGAAAGAGATGGCTGAGCTGGAAGAGCGCGAAGTTCCTGTGCGCGAGCGCCTGCGTCTTTCCCCGGCGTGTCCGCTGATCTTGCCTGTGCATGTTGCCCTCGACCAGGCCCGTGAAAAAGCACGCGGCGCCAAAGCGATCGGTACTACAGGTCGCGGTATTGGTCCCGCTTACGAAGATAAAGTTGCTCGTCGCGGTCTTCGTCTGGGTGATCTGTGCAACTGGGATAACTTCTGCCACCAGCTGAAAGAGCTGATTGATTACCACAACTTCGCCCTGACTGAATACTACAAAGTTGACCCGGTCAGTTATGAGGACACCGTTGAGCAGGCCAAGATCTGGCGTGAGCAACTGGTGCCGATGATCACCGACGTTGCCGACCACCTGCACAAAGCGCGCGAGAACGGAGAGCATATCCTGTTCGAAGGCGCCCAGGGTTCCCTGCTGGATATTGACCACGGTACCTACCCGTTCGTAACCTCCTCTAATACCACTGCTGGCGGTACCGCTACTGGTTCTGGTTTTGGTCCTCTGTACCTGGATTATGTATTGGGCATTACCAAGGCCTACACCACCCGCGTTGGCGGTGGCCCATTCCCTACCGAGCTGGACTGCGAAGTTGGTCGTCACCTGGGTGAAAAAGGTCACGAGTTTGGCGCTACTACTGGCCGCCAGCGCCGCACCGGTTGGTTTGACGCTGTTGCTGTGCGCCACGCGATCCGAATCAACAGTATTTCTGGCCTGTGCCTGACCAAACTGGATGTTCTCGATGGCCTCAAGGAGGTAAAGGTTTGTGTGGGCTACCGCAACAGCGCTGGTGAAGAAGTCCCAGTACCATTTGATGCGGCAGGTTGGGAAGGTGTCGAGCCGGTTTATGAGTCTATGCCCGGTTGGACAGAGAACACTGTCGGTGTGCGTCGTGAAGCGGATTTGCCGGCCAATGCACGCGCCTATATTGCTCGAATCGAAGAGCTGGTGGGCGCTCCGGTAGACATTGTTTCTACAGGCCCCGATCGCAACGAAACTATTGTTCGCGAATCTTCCGCTTTGTGCGAAATGGGTATTCACAACGCTAGCGTTTAAGCCCTGACCGCCCGGTTGTGAATGTGCAGTCTGGTGATGGCCTTGCTATTTTAAGTGAGGCCTCTGATCATTAGACCTGTTCCAAGTTATTGGTCGTGCACTACACGCAGGCTTATGACCTGAATTTAACCGGGCTAATTTATGTCATCTTCTGTTTCCGTTGCCAGTCGTTACAGTTTTGCTGAAGAGATCGCCAATAGTGTGACACATGGTGTTGGAGCTCTTCTGGCGATTGCCGGTCTGGGTGTATTGACCGGATTTGCTGCCCTGCGCGGGGACGCCTGGCATATTGTCAGCTCCAGCGTTTATGCCTCCACCCTGATACTCTGTTTCCTAGCCTCCACGCTGTACCACGCAGTCAGCCATATCGGCGCCAAAGCGATACTGCGGACCCTGGACCACTCGTCAATCTTTCTATTGATTGCTGGAACCTATACTCCCTTCACCCTGGTTACCCTGAGGGGCCCTTGGGGTTGGTGGCTGTTCGGTATTATTTGGGGGCTCGCGCTGATCGGATTGATTATTCAGTTCACTCCGCTGAAGAAGATTCGAGCTCTGTCTATCACTCTCAGTGCCTTGATGGGATGGGTCGTGGTGGCTGCTATCAAGCCGCTGTCGGATAGCCTAGAAACTGGCGGTTTGTGGCTGTTAGTTCTCGGTGGTCTCTGCTACACCGGCGGAATCGCTTTTTACCTCTGGCGCAGCCTGCGCTTCCACCATGCAATTTGGCATCTCTTTGTGCTGGCGGGCGGTATATTGCACTTCTTTGCGGTGCTGTTTTACGTCATTCCCTAATCTTCCCGTTTTGCGGCGGAGCTCACCCTAAAGGTGAGCAGCACGAACTTTCCTCTCATGTGACTGTCCAGTTTAATAGTGGGTGGGAAGTTCAACGGTTACCAGCCAATCCACCTTTCGGATAAGAGTGGCTCGTTCTACCCTTGAGCGAGCAAAAGTTGTGTCGAAGGTAACTCCATGCCCAAATTGCAATGGTTTCAATATCTGTCTGCCATCCTCGTGATAAGCGCAGTTCTCCTGGCTTCCAATACCCATGCACAAGAGAAAGCCGATCCGGCCTTCGAACAATGGGTAAAGGAGTTCCGCAAAACCGCGATTAAGAGTGGAATCTCTGCGGAGGTTTACGACCAAGCTTTTAAAGGAATCACTTCTCCAGACCAATGGGTTCTGGATCGTGCAGCCTATCAGCCTGAATTCAAAGCGCCGGTGTGGCAATACTTTGATAACCGGGTGCAAAAGAGAGCGATTGAGCGAGGCAAGCGGGAAAAGGAGAAAATGAAGCCCTGGCTGGATAAGATCCAGAAACGCTTTGGGGTGGACCCCAATATCCTGCTGGCGATCTGGTCTGTGGAGTCCAGCTTTGGAGGCATCCTCGGCAACGATAAGGTAATGCGCAGTGTCATTCGCTCCCTGGCAACACTGGCCTATGCGGATCCCCAGCGCAAAAAGTTTGGCCGACAGCAGTTGCTGGCTGCACTAAAAATCTTGCAGGCCGGTGATATTGAGGGCCAGCACCTATTGGGCTCGTGGGCCGGAGCTATGGGGCATACTCAATTTATCCCTACCAGCTACCAAGCCTATGCGGTGGATATCGATGGTGATGGTAAACGGGATATTTGGAATTCTATTCCGGATGCACTCGCTACCGCTGCCAATTTGCTATCCAGTAATGGCTGGCAGCGAGGTAAACCCTGGGGGTATGAGGTCAATATACCCGCTCGTAAAATGCCTGCAGGGAAAATGTCGGTAGCCGAATGGGAGAAGCTCGGTGTCACACGCGCCAATGGGGAGCCCTTTCCCAGCAAGAAAGCCATTGCCGAATTAAAGTTACCAGACGGCCGCAATGGCCCGGCATTTTTAGTGTTCAAGAACTTCTTTGTTCTCAAGCGTTACAACAATTCAGATCGCTATGCGATAGCTATAGGCCTGTTGGCAGACCGGATTGGCGGCGGTGCGCCTTTGGTAAATGATTGGAAGCGCCCATTTACTCCACTGGATAGTGTTCAAGTGGAAGAGTTGCAGAAGTTTCTCAAACAAAAAGGGTTTTACACCGGAGAAATTGATGGCAAGGCAGGTCCGGGTACCCGCAAAGCGGTGAGTGAATTTGAAAAGAGTGCCGGCGTTGAAGTTCAGGGTTACCCGAGCAAGGAAGTCCTGGAGTTGTTGAAGAAACAATAGAGACTCCCTAAAAGTTCTCATCCGGTAGGAGCGTATCCTGGAGTAGCTCCAGATTCTCGACAACACCCTCGGGTTCACGGAAGTAGGCGATGTGATACATCGCCTCGCCTTCCTGGACCAGAGGGATATTCTGTCGCCCAATAATGATTCCATCCTCATTGCAGATCAGTTGGTCCAGTTCCTGGCCGTATGGATCTGCAATGGTCGCCAATAGGTCGCCCCGGTAGACCTGATCCCCGAGTGCCTTAAGATGATTGGCGATGCCGCTATCCCCCGCGCGAAGCCAACCGCTGCGTCGAGCAACAAATGGCTCTATCACATTTGTCTTCCGGGTTTGCGGCAACATCTCCAAGTGCTTCATCATATTGATCACACCTTTAACACCGGCGCGGATACTGAGTTCATCAAAGCGCAGGGCTTCACCAGCTTCATAAAGTAATACTCTTACCCCGAGATCCGCGGCTGCTTGGCGCAGGGATCCATCGCGAATAGAAGCGTTGAGTAGCACGGGAACACCAAAGGCCTTGGCGAGTTTTCGGGTTTGCTCATCGTCCAAGTTAGCGCGAATTTGGGGGAGGTTACTGCGATGTACGGCTCCTGTGTGTAAGTCGATGCCATAGTCGCATTTGGTGACTATTTCCTTGAGGAAGACGTGAGCCATACGTGCGGCGAGAGACCCCTTTGCCGAACCTGGGAATGAGCGGTTTAGGTCGCGCCTGTCAGGTAGATAGCGGGTGTGCTGCAGTACCCCGTAAACATTAACCATTGGAACTGCAACCAGGGTCCCGCGCAATGACTTCAGGCGGCCGCTTTGGATAAGTCGGCTTATTATTTCAATACCGTTGAGTTCGTCACCGTGTATGGCGGCACAAACGAACATCTTGGGACCATCTTTTTTACCGCGCTGCACATAAACTGGGATTGCCATTTCTGTGCTTGTGTAAAGCCGCACAACGGGCAGATCAATATGGCAGGACTCGCCCCTGGCGACATGGACCCCGCCGATCTCAAAATCCGAGCGCTCTTCCATAACACTCATAGGCAAATAGATATACCCATAGTGTATAGGCAGATAAGAGTTGACCCGGGCAGCAAATGTTGATGCAGCTGCCCGAGTACTTCGCTACAGCTGCCCGATTGATTGGGCAGAAGTCGCCAGGTTATGAGAGCGGTCCCCATTTAGCCAGATACCGAGGGCAGGGCTCCAGTAGCCTGAGGGGTGGTACCACAGCCCAGTCTCTACATCCGCGAGCAAGTTAGTTCCCCGCCAGGCACTCGGCCCTTGATTGTGGGGGTCTTTTCCTTTCTCTCCAGCCTCCCCACCTTGTGACCACTGAGCGGCACCTTGGGTATCAAAAATCGCGAGTGGCTTGCCGTCGGGGTTGGAAAGGTAATGCTCGATATTGTCGGCAGTCCATTGGCAGAGAATGGCATTGGTTTGAGGTTGGTGAATCCAATGGCTTAAACCTCGGGACTTGCCGTCAATATTGTGAATTTCCCCCCAGATACCCAGGCTGCTCCAAATAGTGACAACGCGGCGCTGGCGGGTTGATTTTCGGTGGGTACATGTCTTGCTTAACCGCCGACCGAAGGGGTCGTAGCGGAAATAGGTTTTAAATTCCCCGCACTCCGCGTGGCTCATCAGGCCCCAGCCGTCGTACTGGTATTGATAATCCTTGCGGCCTGGTATGTTGCTTTCACTAATAATATTGCCGCGCTTGTCACTTTCTGTTTGAGGTTGAGTCGGACTTTGCTGTGCCCGCAGCGGGTTGGTCATTTGCAGGGGAGGGGATTTATCGAAGTGCCAGGAAAGTGCTTGACCTGACTCCATACCTACCAGGCGCCCAAATAAATATTTGTGATTACTGCGAACCTCCCCTTGAACCTGAAGGATATCTTGGCCTTTGGATTCGGTGCGAACAATGGCTTCACCATTGGCATCGATACCATACAGGGCTCCACAAGGGGCGAATGTATAAGACAAGTCGAGATTGTCGGAGCTGGCACTCTTTAACCAGCCGCGTTTGTCATATTGATACTGAAGGCTGAAATCCCGGATATCGGCGCTGTCGTGATGCTCTGCGGTTACCCGACCGCGGCTGTCGTATTTAAAGCGCACTGAGGAAAGGGCATTATCTGCCTGTACCAGCCTGTTGTGTTGGTCGTAGTGGAACTCACTATTTTGGCCACTGTTATTGCGAATACCGGTTAATACACCGCTGTTGTTATAATTGAAGTACCAGCGAGAGTCATTATCACAATATTCATGCAGGCTGCCGTCTATATTGTAATGCCAACGCCAAGATCGATCCTGTGGTGCCTTGTGGCTGACTAATTGCCCGTAGTGATCATATTCCCAGTAGTAATTCCCTACGGGGCTCTCCAGGCAGGTGAGTTCATCCCTTGGGCTGTAGATTAATTCCCAGTTGTTACCATCAGCGAAATTGATATGGCACGGGCGGCCCGCGTTGTCATAATCACAAAGAATACTCTGTCCACTGTCTCCGTGGATGGCATTGGGCAGGCCGCGTTCAGAGTAGTCCAGACCGTACTGGTGAATACCCAGGTGGGCTTCACGCAATTCACCCGCATTGCCATAACTCCACTCACGCCATACTTCGCCATTCATCTTAAGCGAAGTGATTCGTTGCCAGTGGTCGTACTCAAAGCTCAGGACTTTATCGTCTCTACGAACGGACTGCAGCTGGCCTTGCCCATCCCAGCTGAAGTCCACTTTGCCTCCCTCTGGGTCCTGAATCTGTGTGATCTGCCCCCTATCTGTATAGAGAAACAGCCAAACATGTTTTGCCGGGTCGACAATACGTTCTGGGCGTCCCTTCTCGTTAAACTTGTATTGCCATAGGGTCTCTCCATTGATAACTGCCGCTTGTAAATAGCCGCGATCGTCATAGAGATATCGATTACTAATATTGTGAGAGGTGGATCGGACAAGCCGGCCGAATTCATCGTGACGGAAGAAAAGCCTATGGCCGTTGGCCTGAATTTCTTCACTGAGATTACCGTAGGAATCAAAAAGCCAGCTAAGGCTACGAGATTGCTGCTGTTCAGAAATTCTCTGGCCGAACTTGTTAAAGCGTATATAAATGGGACCGGACAGCTCTGACTCGATCGTGCAGGTATTATGACTTGCGTGCCAGTTAAGACTGGTGATTAATTCATTGGACTGTATTAGCTGGCACCGGTCGTGTGTATCGTAGGTAAATTGATGAATTCCAGATTGGCTATTATTTAACTGTACCAACTGTGTATTGTTATATTGGTATCTTTCTCTTTTAAGGCCGCTACAACTTTCGAGTAGTTGACCATCTTGATAATTGTAGTTGCAGAGGTCGCTTTGACCTTCGGCAGCGTGGCTATTTATTAAATTATGGATATGACCGTTCTGGCAGTTAAATTCAACAACACGACCCCAGGAGCTGACCATTTTCTTAGGCAGGCCCTCCTGATAGTCGATTGTTATGGCGTTACCAAATTGATCCCTGATTTCTACAAGTGGTAGAGCGCTATTTACACCATCAGCGCGAAATATTTTGTGATGCTGATTGAATGTCGTCAATCGATAACTGTGCAGGCTTTGCCTGAATAACATCAACCGCTCAAAGCGGTTGTAGCACCCGTGACCAATGGCGGGTAATTTGAATTTTACAGACCTCCCTTCGGCAGTAACCAGCTTTACAACGTTATCGTGTACAACAAGCTTTTCACTGAGAGAGTGCCGCCAGCCCACACCAATGCCAGTATCCTCATTGAGAGAGGAGCGAAAATATCGTTTCCATTCAAACGGCAGCGGTCCAGGAATAAGTACGTCTGTTCGCTCGAAAGCGACTTCCCCTGTTGCGGTAACGACGTGCCCGTTAATTCGATGGCAACGATCTAAAGCTGGTACCACCTCGTTCTCGGGGTTAATACCAGGGGTATTGGTGAATTGCGTGGGGTTGTCTTCAGCTTCATACAGGAGGGGTAATATTGGTGCTGAATCGATACTAAAGCGATTAGACGTGATACTTGGCAGCTTTGGCCAAAAGCCCTCACTCACTGGAGTGGATGAGATGTTTTTTAAAGTATGTTCGACCTGAGAGAGCCAGCGCACAGCCGATGCAGGGCTCTCATGAGAAAGAGTAATTGTCGGAGGGGTAAGCGTATTGAGTAAGTTAGGTATTAGCTGGGTTAGACGTTCCGGTGTCATATTACAGTATCCGGTAAATCAAATTAGCGGTGTAACTTTCTAATTGTTACGTCAGAAGAACTGGGACGTTCGGTAACACTTTGTTCGTGGGGGAGTATTTGACGCAATGATTGTGAAGAATATTCCAATATTCCTGCAGTAATATTGTCGCGCCCACCTAGGCGATTAGCATCGTCAATAAAACGATATACACACTCTAATGCCGGACGATGAGTGGCCAGTACGCGCTCTATCGCATGATCATCAAGATATTCAGTGAGCCCGTCGCTACATAACAAAAGGAGTGCGTTTTGCGTGAGTTTCCAGCTATTTATATCCGCCTCTACACTGCTGGAAACCCCCAAGGCACGGGTAATATGGTTGCGGACATTGGACTCTTTGGCTTGCTCGGGGGTTAATTGACCTGAATCAATCATCTCCTGTACAACGCTGTGATCTCGTGTAAGGCGCTGCAATCCATAATTGTTCCACAGGTATGCGCGAGAATCGCCAATATGTGCAACGATTAAAAAGTCGCGCCACATGACCGCGGCAACCAAAGTTGTTCCCATATTGGAAAACTGGGGGTTCAGGTTTTTGGTATTGATTAGAGCTGTATTTGCGCTGTTGACTGCGTCGATAAGGGTGGCGCGCAATATAAGCTGTTGCTGTTCAGACGTGCAGGAGAAAAAAGTGTGTTTCAGCAGGTCATCGAGATGGGCTTGAACCGTCTCAGCTGCAATTTTACTGGCGGTGGCGCCACCGGTGTAACCGCCCATCCCGTCGGCTACCACAATATAGGCAAAAGGCTGCTCCGCCGACGCGTACCAGCGAATGCTATCTTCGTTTTCCTCACGAACCTGACCAATGTCAGTGCGCCCGTTGACCGCCAGACTAATTTGATCCATGTCTGGTGCAACTCCCCTTTAATAAAAAGCAATACAATGCGGCGTAATATTATTACAACCGATCACCGAGGCTAATGTTAACTTGCTCGCATACCAAGTTTGAAATACTTTTCACTGATTTGCGATAATAAGAGCCTTACCTCTCTACAGAAAAGGCTTTAAGCCAGCTAAAAAAGGACCCATAGGCAAAATGCCCCGTTTGCCCAGGCTCAATTTGATAAATGTTCCCCAGCATATTGTGCAGGTAGGCCACAACAATCTGCCCTGCTTCTTTGATGAGGAGGATTATCAATATTATTTGATTAGTTTGCGTAACGCGTCAGACCAATATGGCGTTGATGTTCACGCATATGTTTTATTGCCCAATATGATCCAGATCATAGCTACGCCCACGATACCGGATGGGATATCATCTATGATGCAATCCCTTGGGCGTCGCTATGTGCAGTTTGTCAATCACCGTTACAAGCGCTCCGGAACACTATGGCGAGGGCGCTATAAGTCCAGCTTGATTGATTCTGATGCGTATTTGTTGACCTGTTACAGATACGTAGAGTTGCGCCCACTGTATTTGGGATTGTCAGACTCCCTTGAGGATTATGAGTGGTCAAGTTTTAACCATCACGCAAACATTAAGAAAGATAATTTGATCAAGGATCACCGCTTGTATCTATCTCTTGGGAATACAGTGGTGGAGAGAGCGCAATCTTATAGGAAGTTATTTCAGTATAGCTTTGATCGAAAGTTGCTCGACTATATCGCTGAAACGATTAAGTTAGGTCATGTGCTCGGCGGGGATGCGTTTAAAGAGAAAATTGAGCAGATTGTTAACCAAAGAGTACGACCGCTTAAGCGTGGTCGTCCTAAAAAAGCAAATAAAGTCGAAAAAGAACCAAAAGAAACTGCCTAGCTAAAACCTAATGTCGGGTTGAGGGCATTAAAAGGCCATAAGAAGTAGGGTAATTAAGCCCTGTCAGCAGGTGACAAATTGTGAGTAGGCCCAGCATTTCAACGGGATTTCAGATCCTTGGCGATAACAATAAGGAAAAACCAGTTATGGATTTTGGCACTGATAGATTGAAAGTTGCGATCCTGGGTGATTTCAGCGGGAGAGCGAGTCGCCGCCAGTGTGAACCCGAAACGATTTCCAGTCGAAGGGTATACCTGTTGAACCGCGATACCTTTGAGGGCGTTTTTGCTGATCTAGGTGTGAGTTTGCAGTTGCCCGTACTGGATCGCCCTCTGGGATTACCATGCTTTGATGATTTACACCCAGATTACCTTTATAGCCGTTTGCCACTGTTTAAGAAGTTTATTGAGCTGGAGCGCAGGCTGCTCGATCCACGTCAGTTCCAGCAGGCTGCTGAGGAAATTCAACAGTGGAAACCAGAGTTAGCCACTCAGCAGGACTTGGGTCAGCGCGATAGCGAGCAGTCGATATTGGATGAAATCCTGGCTGCAGGTCGAGAGCGTAATGCAAAGGAAGGTCAAAATACTTTCCAGGTTGACCAGCTAATCAAAGATATTGTCGCTCCTTACGTGCAGAAAAGTGAGGACCCTCGCCAGGGTGAATATCTAAATGCCCTGGCTGAAGCTACGTCTGATGCGATGCGTAAACTGATGCATCACAGTGATTTTCGTCAGTTAGAGGCTAGTTGGCTGAGTCTGCAACTTTTGCTGAGACGTGTCGAAGAGCACGGGAACCTGGACTTTTACTTAATAGACGTTAGTAAAGAAGAGCTTCTAGCTGATTTTGCTGAAGCCGAAAGCGACTTGGAAAAGTCGCAGACATTTAAGTTACTGGTTGAGCGTGAAACAGCTTCTGGGAATATGCCCTATAACCTGGTCATAGGGGATTACTTTGTTACTGATGAGGAGCGAGACCTTCACCTGCTGATAGATTTATCCACGATTGCAGAGGCTGCGGGAAGTGCACTTTTATTGGGTGGGGATCCAAAATTAGCAGGCTGTCCAAACTTGTCAGGTTCAGTAGATCCTGATGATTGGTACTATCCGTTGAGCGATCAGTTTGCGGAAAGTTGGCAGGCGGTCCGTGAATACTCTGCTAGTGAGCATGTTGCGTTGGCAGCTCCCAGATTTATGCTGAGACTCCCCTTTGGGAAAAATACTTCTACAACAGAGTATTTTAATTTTGAAGAATTAACCCCAGAGCAGGGTCATGAATATTATCTTTGGGGGAATAGTGTTTATTTATTGGGGTTAGCGGTTTGCCAAGGCTTTTCTCAAACTGGCAAATTACAGCCCCCTTCGTCTGCAAGCTATGAAGACTTACCCCTTCATTTACGCAAGTTACCTAATGGCGAATTATTGACGCCCTGTGCAGAAGCGCTCCTGACAGATAGGGCAGCTGCAAAATTTATGCAGGCTGGTATTAGCACTATGCGTTCAGTGCAAGGGCGGGATCAAGTCATTCTTCCGAGCTTTAGCTCTCTGGGTGGCGGTACCCTCAAAGGCCCTTGGGTGTAAGTGTAGGGATTGGATCTTTACAGGTATACGCAGGCAAAAATCTACCTGAAGACTATGAATAAACCACTATTGTGAGTCAGGAATAAATGGATCTAATTCTATCAGTATTGGCCGACCCTTCTGGCGCCAATATGCTTAAACATACAAAACTGTTCACGAAAGCTGGTGGCAGTTTGGGTCGCTCTGCCGATAATTATTGGGTTTTACCCGATCCAGATCGAGTGGTTTCCTCAAAACACGCACAGATTTCCTTTACCGATAATCAGTTTTTTCTGGTAGATACTAGTACTAATGGAACCTATTACAATGATTCAGAAAATCCGTTAGGAAAGGGAAATCAAGTCCCATTAAAAGAGGGCGACATGATCGTTCTCGGGGAATATAAATTGAAAGTTTCACTGCGACAGCCTAAGGAAGAGGGAGATCTTCCCAAAGGTCTGGGAAGTGCAGATTTTCTCGATACCTCGGATCGAACAACATTCAGCGCGGATGCCATGGCAAAAATGCAAAGCCAGGCAGAAGCGAAAGAATTGGATAGTTGGCTTGAGCCGGGTTCCAGCCCGCAGTCAGATGTGGCTCAAACTGGGGAGTGGGGCTCGATTGGGCTGGGTAATCAGGCTAATACCCCAACTAGCGATAGTCTTCTCACCTCGGAATCGGGCCCTCTGGACCCACTTGCAGCCTTTGGCCAATCTGACCCGTCTGGTCTTGTTGGTGGTATTCCTGAGATGTCACCCGTCGGTGGCTTAGTGGGTTCTACGGGTCAGCAGCAATCCAGTAATCAATGGTCTGATGATGAGTGGTGGAAAGATGGTAGTGACGATGATCATGTGCCAGCTGACCAGCACTCAATGCAAATAAATCCCCAGCCGGTACCGGAACCTGTCGTTGAGACGGTTGCGGTGCCTGAATCTCAAGTGGTATCTCCGCAGCCGCAAGTTCCTATGGGTGGTTTCCAGGGGATTTCACAGCAACCTGTAGCGACTCCGATACCACAACCTCAGGCTATGCAGCCACAGCCACAGCCACAGCCACAGCCACAGCCACAGCCACAGGCAATGCAATCTCAGCCCTTAGGGCAGCCCCAAGGGTTTAATCAGCAGCCAATTTCTCCGCCTGCTCAAGATAACCCCTTTGCAGACTCTTTCGCTGCTATGCAGGGGCAACAAGTTGATGGCGCTCCAGGGTTTGGTTCCGGGCAATCGTCCTCGCAACCGCAACCGCAACCGCAACCGCAACCGCAACCGCAACTACAGCCAAAACCAAATCCACAACCGGATTTGGCTGCCCAAGCTCAGCAGTTTTCGCATTTACAGCAATCCCCAGTTGCTCAGCCCACAGGTTCTTCAGGGGGCAGCATTTTTGCATCTACTCTCGGCCTGAATATGAACCCGGTCCAGTTGCAACAGGCGGACCAGCAAGCAGCTGAAATTGTCCGGGAAACAGTAGCTCGTCTTATTGACCTTTTGCGCGCAAGAAACAGCATAAAGAATGAGCTGCGTGTGCAGCGAACCATGATTCAAACGGAAGCTAATAATCCGCTGAAATTCAGTGCTACGGAACGGGATGCATTGGAAGCCATGTTTGCGGGTACCGGTGCTTTTATGAATCCTGCTGAGGCAGTGAAGGATAGTTTTGATGATTTGTCAGATCATCAAGTTGCGGTTTTGGCTGGAATGAGAGCAGGTTACAACGCCATGCTCAAATTCTTTAGCCCGGAAAATATTGAGCGCAGACTGGGGAATACTTCCGGCGTTTTTGGAAACAAAAATGCAAAAAAATGGGAAGGATTTACTGCAATTTACAGGGAGCTAGTTGGTGATCCGGATAATTGCTATCGCAAGTTGTTTGGTGATGAATTTGCAGTTACTTATGAAAATCAATTATCAGAGTTAAAAAATGCGCGAAGCATTAAAAATTAATAAGTTGACGGAAAAGAGGGAATTGCTTGTGTCGATAAAAAAATTATTTCAGGTCAGTTTAATCGCTGTTTTGGCAGTTGCAGTTGTTGGTTGCCAAACAACGAGGCGGACTCTAAATCTGGATACCAGTCTCGAGTTGGTTGTAGAGACACAGAATGACGTAAACCCAGATGATGATGGCCGAGCTTCTCCCGTTGTTATACGAGTGTTTATGCTCGCGGATGAGCGCCAGTTTGCCCGTGAAGATTTTCTTAACCTTTACGAGAATGCTCAATCCCGCCTCGGCAAGGATTTGATTGATACTGTAATCCTTAAAGAGTTTGCTCCAGGGGAACAGCGTATAGAAGAACTGGCTTTAACGCCGGACGTAAAATATATCGGGCTTCTAGCTGAGTTTGTACAGTATCAGGATGCAGAGGCACTAATGGTGCTGCCAATTACAGACCACAAAAAAAATGAATATGAAGTATCGCTGGCCGATGTACGAATTGGTTCGCCAGATGATATTGCCAAGCGTCGTCGAGCAAAAATGACTACTCGTGGCAGCGAAGATGATAGTGGGGAAACAGTTACAATCTCCAAAGAAGATTATGAAAGAATGAAAAAAACGCTCCCTGATATGCAGCGGTCTCAATAGGGCAGAAATTATTGCCCGGGCAATAAAAATTGCTGCCCTGGAAATATTACGAGAGCTTTTTAAGGAACATTTATGTCGGCAAACAATAAAGTGATCTGGAGCGAGGGCATGTTTTTACGCCCTCAGCATTTTCAACAGCAGGATCGCTATCTCGAACAGCTTGTCGAAGCGCGCACAGCTCCGCTCGGGCCTTATACCTGGGGGATTGTAGAGCTGGCGATCGATAGTGAGCCATTATCGATGGGAAAAATTTCTCTATCGAGAGTGAAAGCTGTTTTTCCCGATGGTACCCCGATACTTGCCCCTGAAAATGAGCATTTGCCGGATGTTCTGGATGTTCCGGTTAATACTCGTGATGAAATAGTCTATTTATGTGTGCCGATGAAGCGCCCAGGTAGTCAGGAGTCGATTCGAGATCAAGAGGACTTCCCGCAGGCACGTTATCAGGCTTCGAACTTTGATGCCCGTAATAGTGCGGCGTCTTCTGGTGAGTCCGCGCGTATCCAAGTCGGAAAGTTAAGAGCTTGTCTCAAATTAGGTAGTGATGATCTGAGTGGCTATGCTGCGGTTGGGGTTGCCCGAATTAAAGAGCGTCAACCAGAAAAGCCGGTAGAGCTTGATTCTGACTATATCCCACCGCTGTTAAATGCGGAGACTTCTGCGGTTATCAATGCATATATTGAAGAAGTAAAAGGATTGCTCGACCATCGAGGCTCGGCTCTGGGTCATCGTTTGAGCGACAGCGGAAGAAGCGGATCTGCAGAAATTGCTGATTATTTGTTGCTGCAGGTTATTAACCGCTTTGAACCCTTATTAAAGCAGATAACGGCTCAGCCCCGATTACATCCGCACAACTTATTTCTTGAATTATTGCAGTTGGCAGGCGAACTTTCGACGTTTACTGCTCCGTCTAAGCGCCCTCCAGAAATTCCAGTGTATGCACATGAAGATCTGCAAGTAAGCTTTGCCGGGCTGTTTTCAGCACTTAGGCAGTCGCTCTCCACAGTACTGGAGCAAACTGCAATTGCTATGGAATTGGTGCAGCGCAAATTTGGGATATATGTTGCGCCGGTTACTGATCCTTCATTATTAAAATCAGCCAGTTTTATTATGGCCGCAAAAGCGGATATGCCTGGCGATCTATTGCGCAGCCGCTTCCCCACGCAGGCAAAAGTTGCCCCTGTCGAGGCGATTAGAGAACTTATCTCAGCGCAGTTACCCGGCTTGACTCTGCGCCCTCTTCCCGTGGCTCCTCGACAAATTCCCTATCACGCAGGGTTCACTTACTTTGAGGTGGAGCGCAGTGGAGAGTTATGGCAGGCCATGACTCGCTCGGGTGGTTTTGCAGTGCATCTGGGCGCAGAGTTCCCTGGATTAACTATGGAACTCTGGGCCATAAGGAATAATTAATATGAGTAATGACAGCTTTACTCCTCCACGGGCCCCTAATGCTGGGGATAGAACGGTTTTGATACCGACACCCGGTGCCGCAGCGGCACCGGCAGCAGCTCAGGCTCAGCCACAATTCTTTGCCAGCCAAGATGCCCCGGTCGAGGCTCAGGTCCGCAACAGTCTTAATCCATTGGTGTCTGCGGCTTCAAAATTGTTAGGCGTAATTATCAAATTGCGCACAACGATGAACCACGCCAACGTACCAGATCTGCACAAGCGACTTACTACGGAAATCCAAAGCTTCGAGCGTGAGGCAAAGCAGCTGGCTTTAACACCTGAATCAGTGCTAACAGCCCGTTACTTGCTATGTACTGTCGTGGACGAGGTTGTTTTGACCACGCCTTGGGGTACAGCTAGCGGTTGGAGCCAGCACTCTCTACTTAGCCTATTTCACAAAGAGACTTTTGGAGGGGAGAAGTGTTTTGTCATTTTGCAGCGCATGCTGGAAACTCCCGCAAGTCATTTGGAACTCCTTGAGCTTTTTTATCTGTGTTTGAGCTTGGGCTTTCAGGGTAAGTATCGGCTCGTACAGCGTGGACACGAACAAATAGAACAGATTCGTGATGAGCTCTACAGAACAATTGAACAGCATAAGCAGCCAATGGACCGAGATCTTTCGCCGCGTTGGCAAGGATGCGTAGAGCGAAAATCCCGGCTGATTCACTATATACCCCTCTGGGTGATTATGAGTGTTGTCCTGGGATTGTTACTTGCAACTTATAGTGGTTATCGCTGGTGGCTCTATGAAACGACGACACCGGTCGCAGACCAGATTTTAGATTTGTCCAAAAGTGATGATGAGTCTCCGCAAGGAGAAGGGTAACACTCGGGCTGATATTGATCCTGGGTATGGTCGATACCCTGGAAGACGGAGCAATTCATGAAACGCTTGCGTAACTTTTTTACCAATAAGTGGGTGTTGGGGCTCATAGGGCTCTCAGCTCTTTCCCTCCTCATTTGGTTTGCGGCTGATTACATTAAGTTTGGTAGTGATAATGCCACGCTTTCTCACTCTGTCCGACTAACTATTATTGTTTTTATTTTTGCTATTTGGCTTGTGTGGAATATCAGCCAATGGTTGGTAGAGAGACGCCAAAACCAGGCTTTAATAAAAGGCATTGAGGAATCACAAGAAGCCGATTCTACAGATCCAGACGAAGAACGCTCGCTGGAAGAGTTGAATGCTCTTTCTGGTCGCTTCCGTGAAGCGATGGGTGTATTACGTAGTGCTCGGTTTAAATCTGACAAGGGACAAGTTTCCCTTTATCAGCTTCCCTGGTACATCATTATTGGGCCTCCCGGTTGTGGTAAAACAACAGCCCTGGTGAACTCCGGGTTGGAATTTCCTCTGGCGCAGAGTCATGGGAAGGAAGCCCTGGGTGGGGTAGGGGGCACCCGTAACTGTGATTGGTGGTTTACCAATGATGCAGTTTTAATTGATACCGCAGGGCGTTATACGACTCAGGACAGTCACCGGGTTTACGATAATAGCGCTTGGAAAGCTTTTCTGAGCTTATTGAAAAGATACCGCCGCCGCCGCCCGATCAATGGTGCTCTGGTTGCAATTAGCTTGCAAGATTTAATGGTGCAAACTGAAGAGCAGCGCCAACACCAGGCAAAAATTATCCGCCAGCGTGTAAATGAACTGCAACAAGAGTTGGGTATTCGCTTCCCGATTTATCTCACTTTCACAAAATGTGACTTAGTTGCAGGGTTTACAGAGTTTTTCGACAACCTCTCTCAAGCTGAGCGTGAGCAAGTTTGGGGAATGAGTTTTCCCCGTGAAGCTAACGCCACTGTAGGGGCCCCTCTCGATAATTTCAAAGCAGAATTTGAGCAGCTGATAGAGCGTTTGAACCAACGCGTATTGTGGCGTGTTCATCAGGAGAGGAATGTAGAGAAGCGGGCGTTGTTGCAAGGTTTTCCTGCCCGAATGGAAAGCCTTACAGATATTTTGACAGATTTTGTAAAGCAGACTTTCGGTCCAAATCGTTACGAAACCGTCCCTATGGTCAGAGGGGTCTACTTTACTAGTGGCACTCAGGAGGGCAGTCCTGTTGACCGTATGATGTCCTCCGTAACTGCTGATTTTGGACTAGAGCGTAGCGTCGGGCCAAAATTCCAGGGTGTTGGTAAGAGCTTTTTCTTGCATCGACTATTGAAGGATGTCGTTTTCCCCGAGGCTGAATTAGTAGGCGTTAATCGCCGGATTGAGTCAGCTAACCTTTGGTTACGCCGGGGAGTTTTTGCTACTTTGGCGGGAGGCTTTGTCGGAGCTATTTTCTTATGGAGTGGCAGTCTCGCACAGAATAAATTATCCATGGGAGAGGTTAGCGATAATCTCAGCGCGTACCAAGGTGCAGAGAGTGAGCTGAAAGGTAAAAATATTACGCCCATCAGTGCCTTAAATTTGTTAGAGCCTTTGAAGCGGGCTAGTGCGGTCTACGATCGTGAGGAACATCCGTGGATTGGCAATTTGGGACTTTATGACACCAGAATTGATACCGCGGCAAATGATCTCTATCGCCATAAATTAGAAACTATTTATCTTCCCGCTTTACTTCGTGATATAGAGAGTGACTTAAGTCGTCTCGGAAGTAATGATCCCGCTTTGGTAAGTACTCTCAAAACCTATTTGATGTTTTTTAATCCAGATAAAATGGATTTGAAAACCATAGAGGCTTACTACACTGCTCGCTGGGAGCGTCAGCTACCCGGTGAAGCTGGGAGGCAGGAAGAACTGCGCTACCACCTGGATCAACTATTTATTCAGCCTCTACCCAATTCAATTGAAGAGAATGAGAGGGTGGTAGCTCGCGCGCGACAACAACTGCGTCGTATCCCTGTGCCTCAGCGGTTATTTGCTCAACTACAAAATAGTGACTTCGGATTGACCCCTGTAGATCTCTATCAAGAAATTGGTGGAGACACTCAGCAAATTTTTGGCATGGGAGCCAATAATCCAAACTTCACGATTCCCTTCCTCTATACAAAGGCGGGTTATAAAGAACTGGACTTTGGAGCGGACTCTCAGCTGATGACAAATATGGCTGAAGAGCGCTGGATTTATGGAGGAGATCTGAGCGGTGAGGACTTTACCGAAGCCGACCGTGAAAAGCTTGGTGAGGAAGTAAAACGAATCTATCTTGGGGAGTACTTACAGCGTTGGCAGGGCTTCCTTGGCGGGTTCAAAATACAGAGGTTTGGTAGCACTTCACAGGCTTTGGATGTGTTGTCAAAGTTGTCTGATCCTATTTACTCACCCCTGCTTGCGATTACCGAGATCACTTCAGATAACACTCGTCTGACCCTTCGACCTGAGGTTCCAGTCGATGCTTCTGGGGTACCGCTACCTGTATCCAGTACTACTCGAAAGTTGGGACAAGCCGCACTGGGTAGTGCAACCAGTGCCTTGCAGGATCATTACAAGCCAAACATTGTTGATGTTAGGTTTGAGGAGGTCCAGCGAATCACTCAGAGTGAGAAGGGGCGGCCAGCGCGTATCCAAGAATACCTGGATACTATTAATAAAATTCAGGAATACCTCACTGAGATCGACAGCGCTCCCGATTCGAATCAAGCGGCCTTTGGACGTGCCAAAGCGCGTTTTGCCGGCGGTAGCGATGCGATTAAACAGTTAAGGGTTAAGGCTGCCAATGCGCCAGCACCTTTTGACCAGTGGCTGACAGATATTGCTGATAGCGCTTGGGGGCTGGTAATGGCCAAGACTAAGGCGCATATCAACCGTGTCTGGCGTGAAGAGGTGTATCAAAGCTATAGCAATAGCCTGGCAAACCGGTACCCACTGCGTAGCGACCGTGACCAGGAAGTGCCGGTGATGGAGTTTAACCAGTACTTCAAGCCAGGTGGTATTGAGGAGAAATTTGTCAATCAGTATCTGAAGCCATTTGTGGATACCAGAAACTGGAAAATCAAATACGTTGAAGGGCAGGGTATTAGCCTTTCAAGGGAAGCCCTTTCCCAGTTGCGTCGAGCTGAACGTATTCGAAAAACTTTCTTCAGTGCCGGCGAAGGAGCTTCTTACTCTTTCCGTATTGAGCCCACGAAACTGGATTCCAGTGTTCGTTTGTTTGAACTTGAACTTGGAGAGCAACGAGTTCCTTACTCCCATGGCCCTAAAACCACTAAAAAGCTGACTTGGCGTGGTGGTGAAAGTAATCGCGTCCGCATTATCTTTGAAGATCTGAATGAGACTGTTCATCGCAAGCATTTTGAAGGGGACTGGGCATGGTACAGGCTGTTAGCGAGCTCAGATTTGGAAGCCGGGCGAAGTAACGCAGAACACTTTGTTACTTTCTCTGAGGAAGGGCGAAAGGCTCAATTTAAATTGATTGCATCTAATGTAAACAATCCGTTCGACCGCAGTTTACTGCGCGGATATCGATGCCCTGAGACCCTGTAGACGGAGTAGATGATTTGCAAAATACAGTTGGTATTTTTGGTAAGTTGCCGGGTCACGGGGACTTTGTTCAGCGGCAGCTGCCAGGTAGTTTTGTCACTGTATGGGATGGCTGGTTACAACGAGCGGTATTTGGATCTCGTGAACTCGTTGGTCAAGAGTGGTTGGACTACTACTTGACCAGTCCTGTTTGGAGGTTTGTCCACAGCAAAGGCATCATTGATGCCAATGCGTGGGCCGGAATTTTAGTACCTAGTGTGGATAGTGTTGGGCGCTATTTTCCGTTGACATTTGCTGCTCCGCTATCCCCGGTAGTGGATGCATTTGCTTTTATGTCTGATGCTAAGAGCTGGTTCCAGAGCTTGTCTGAATTAGCAATTACATCGCTGCAAAATATGCTACATGCAGACCAGTTATGTGAGGCATTTAGTGCCCCCCCTGACAGGGCGGGCATTATCTCTCTGCCTCCAGCACAGGGAGACTTTGTCGTCTCCACAGGCCAATCGAATACTCTGGAAAGAGGTTTTGCAGGTCTATTAGGGCAGATGAGCAAAAGTAGCTACTCCGCATATAGTCTGTGGTGGAGTGAGGGGTCTCAACACTTGGCCCCGACAACCTTGCTGTGCCCATCATTGCCAAGCCCTGAGCTCTATAGCTCAATGCTTGGTGTGCAGTTACAGAAGAATATAAGTTAGGATTGAGGGCACAGCGTGAGACAGCTGGTTATCTTGGATAAGAAGAAGCATCGCAATTGCAAATTAATCAAAAGTGATCTTTCCCACAGTAAGAATTCGCATATTTGCCCAATCTTATTGCCTGAATTCATACCGGTGGCGCGTGCCTGTCCTATTATATTTGCTCGATCAAAAGAGACGGGAAAGCTTGAGAGCTGTGCATTACTTGGCGTAACACCTGGAGAAAACCTTTTTTGGCAAGAGGGACAATGGCAGGGTGATTATATTCCCGCATCTATTCGCTCTTATCCCTTCTATTTAAAATATAAAGAAGGTGACTTTTCCAATGCATTTGTTTGCGTTGAATCGTCTCTATTATCTGAAGACGGAAATAGTTCTTTAGGTGTTAGGTTGTTTGAAGAGAATGGGAATCCAAGTGGTCACTTATTGGAAGCGCAGCGCCGCTTAGAGGATATCCATCTTAAAAAGACGCAGGTTTGGAAGTTTGTCGGTATTTTGCAGCGGAATAATTTGCTGGTAGAAAAAGAAATAAATATAGACTTGCCAGGTGATGTTAAGCATAAATTAACAGGTGTTTATTGTATTTCAGAGAAGAGATTGGGAGAGCTTGATTCTGCAGCTTTCCTGGAATTGCGTGAATCAGGTTGTTTACCTTTTATTTATGCACATCTTTTCTCCTTGCAGAAGTCGACAGCTTTAAGTGCGCTGCATAAAAAATTTCATGCGAAAATTCTTCACTGATATTAAGAGTGGATTTTTGCTTTTTACCTATGGATTTGTTGATCAGAACGTTAATTTAAGAAAACCTATAAAGTTTGATTGAATTTAGATAATTGTATTAGAGGTTCTGGTTGTAAAGTGAGTATCAGAGCAGGAAGCTAAGGTTACTGATATGTCTTACAGAATAATTTTTACTGGGGAGATAAGAGGTTCTGTAGAGCGGCGCTATGCAATTGCTGCATTGGGGCGTGAATTTGGTTTGGGCTTTAGTCAAATAAAAGGACTGCTGACTGGGGCAAAATCTCAAATCAAGGCTACGGAAGATAGAAGGGAAGCCTGCCAGCTAATGAAAAAGTTCTGGGAAGCGGGATGGCATACTCAGCTCTGCTTGGGTGATCAATTAATACACTGTACTGAAAAGTCTAGTAATTGTGGTGACCCTCCGTTACCTCCCGCTCTAGAATTTTTGGAAAGTACTGATGGCACAGTTTCTATTGGTATTCCAGCCGGTTGGCAAGGGTTTGACAATCTGAATAGGGAAGCTGTGATTCAGGCCGGAAGTTCAGAGTTAAGTCGCTATTTGATTGTACTAAAGCAAGATCGATCTCTGCTTCCCCACGATTTGTCGATTGAGCATTTCGGTAAAGCACAAATACAGCAGTGTCTGACTAGAGTGGAAAATGGCGTTATTATATCCGGGCCTGAACCACTGATAAGCAACAGTCAAAATGGCCATATTTATGAGATGTCTGCTGAGGTTGTAAAAACACCAGTTCGCTATTTGGTCACTTTCTTTCAGAGCCCGGATAGTTTCTATTCTGTGTTTTTGTGGTCATCTCTTGAGAACTTTGAAAAGAGTAGGTCTGAGTTTTTGCATATTTTTGCCACATTTAAACTTGTGACTAGTATGGGGAGTTTCGATTCAACAGCAGTTCCTATGTAATGGCTTGGAATAAGAAGCCAAAATCTAACAAAAATAAATAGCGTAAAATTGTCAACTGAACATGTTTTTTAAAGTAATAGGTACCAAGCGCATTATTTGCCTTGATTAGATATCTACAACGTGTACTCTTCTCAGAATTCTGATTAAAGGATTTGATTCGGTATAAGGGCCTTTTTTGATGGCATTCCCAAACACGATAAATATCGATGAATTAGTTGCTCCAATCTCAGAGGATAATCCCGTAGGGGAAGATATCCGAGAAGATCGTTCGCCAACTTCTGATTATTACTCGATCAAAGATGCTCGCAACAGTGCAAGAGCTGCTGAACGCTCCGCAATGTTCGATGATGCAGACACAGACCTACTTGCACCTTGGAGGGATGTAGCAAAAGCTGCAGAAAATATCCTAGGGAAAAAGAGTAAGGACTTGGAGGTTGCCAGCTGGTATACCGAGGCCTTGATTCGCTTACATGGCTTTATTGGCTTGAGAGATGGCCTGCAGGTGATCGACTCGTTAGTAGAGCAATATTGGGAAGGTCTGTATCCCTTACCAGACGAAGACGGCCTTGAGACAAAAGTAGCACCCCTGACAGGTTTGAATGGTGATGGTGGTGATGGCACCTTGCTAATGCCTATTCGCAGTGCCGGTATTACTCCCGAAGGGGATTATGGGGACTATTCATTCTTCCAATTCCAACAGGCTCGGGATGCTGACAGAATTGCAGATGACGATGCCAAGGCTGCTCGAATAGAAACACTGGGTTACAACCTTGAGCAGATTGATCAATGTGTAAACAGTGCGAGTGGTGAATGGGCTCAAAACCTCGTCCAGACAATCGAGGCAGCGCTGGGGCACTTTAAGACCATAAATGATAGCCTGCGACAAAGCTGCGGCCATGATGCCCCCCCATCCACGAATATTTCATCTCTATTGGATGAGGTGTTGCGGACAAGCCGTTTTATTTATAAGACGCACTTGGAGTCTATGGAGCAGACTCAAGAAGATGTGGCGCCTGAATCATCAGAAGTGCCTGCTGGGGAAGTTCAAGCTGGAAATGCAGCTGCAGCAGCGGTTACTTCTGTGGCTGCCTCTGCTGTAGCTGTCCCTACCGGTCCGGTAGTGTCCAGAGAAGATGCCTTAAAATTGCTTGAGCAGGCGGCAAAGTATTTTCGTACCTATGAGCCGCATACGCCGCTGGCGCCCGGCCTGGAGAGGCTGATAGGCTGGGGACGAATGACCGTTTCACAATTGATGTCTGAATTGCTACCTGATGATCAGTCGAAGGCGCTTTACTCCCAGTTGACGGGAGTTCGTCTCGATGGCACGGATACACAAAAATATATAACCCCACCAGTGACTACAAGTGGCACGTCATCAGCTCCTGCGGTTGCCGCAGATACACCTACTGAAAGTGTATCCGCGCCAGTCTCTGATGAAGGTTGGGGTGAGCAACCGCAAGAAGAAGCCAGCACTGGTTGGTAATTAACTGAGAACAGCAGTCCCTAAAGTCGGAAAGGAGACCTTAGATGTCTGAAAGCATCCACAACAAACTTAAGCGCGTGCGTAAGCCGCGTGTACATATCACTTACGATGTTGAAACTAACGGAGCCGAAGTCAAAAAGGAGCTTCCTTTTGTGGCGGGTGTTATGGGTGATTACTCTGGTGATAATGCCGAGAATCGCAAGGCACTGAAAGATCGTAAGTTTATCCAAATTGACCGCGATAACTTCAACGACGTAATGGGTAAAGTAAACCCAAAGTTGAACTTGCAGGTGGAAAACACCCTGACTGGTGACGGTAGCAAGATGGCTGTTGATCTCGACTTCAACAACATGGACGCCTTCTCGCCGGAGCAGATTGTTGAGCAGGTTGAGCCACTAAAGCAATTGCTTGAAGCCCGTAGCAAGCTGCGTGATCTGCTGAGTAAAGCTGATCGTTCTGAGGAGCTTGAAAAAGTACTTGAGGATATTCTCAAGAGCACAGAAAACGTCAGCGCTATCTCTGACCAGTTGGGCTTGAATGAGGATAAAGGAGAGGACTCAGAATGAGCACTGAAGTAGAAAATGTTGCAGGAAGTGAAGCTGAAGAGCAATCGGCGAGTCTCCTAGATCAGGCGATTGCGGCAACTAAACAAACTGAGCCTCAAGAAGCACAAGACTTGCTTGCGAATTTGACAGAGCAAGTAATGAAAGGGACGGTCACCTGGGATCGCAACCTGACCCAGACCATCAAGAAAGCTGTTAGCGCGATTGATAAGGCCATGTCCCAGCAGCTGTCTGCGATTTTGCATGACGAGAAATTCCAGAAGCTGGAAGGATCATGGCGTGGTCTGAATCACCTGGTCATGAACTCGGAAACTGGCGCTACCATGAAAATCCGCATGCTCAATCTGAGCAAGCGCGAGCTCTTCCGCGACCTGGATAAGGCAGTTGAGTTCGACCAGAGCCAGACCTTCAAAAAAATCTATGAAGAAGAGTTTGGTACTGCGGGTGGTGAGCCATACGGCGTAATGATCGGGGATTTCGAGTTCACCAGCCACCCTGAGGATATCGAGCTTCTGAGCAAGATGTCTAATGTTGCTGCGGCTGGCTTCTGTCCGTTTGTTGCAGCTGCCGGTGCCGGCATGTTTGGTTTTGATGACTACACGGAACTTTCCAAGCCGAGAGATCTGGGTGGTATTTTTGAATCCGCCGAGTACATCAAGTGGCGCAGTTTCCGTGACAGTGACGACTCCCGTTTTGTCACCTTGGTAATGCCGCGTACCCTGGCCCGTACCCCTTATGGTGCTAACACCAAGCCGATTGAAGCTTTTGACTTTGAAGAGTTTGAAGTGGATGAAGACGGCGTTTCCCGTCCAGCAGAGCACGATCAATACTGCTGGATGAATGCTTCTTATGTTATGGGCACCACCATGACTCAAGCATTCGCTGAGAACTCCTGGTGTACTGCAATTCGCGGTGCTGAGGGTGGTGGTAAAGTAGAAGGATTGCCATCTCACGTGTTCAAGAGTGACGATGGGGATCTCGATCAGAAATGCCCCACAGAGATTGGTATTACCGATCGCCGTGAAGCGGAGTTAAGCGCTCAAGGCTTCTTGCCTCTGTGTCACTACAAGAATACGGATTACTCGGTATTCTTTGGTGCTCAAAGTGCGCAAAAGGCGAAGGCATACGATGACCCTGACGCCACTGCTAACGCAGCTATTTCTGCTCGCTTGCCTTATTTGATGGCGACCTCTCGTATTGCACATTACCTCAAGGTAATGGCTCGCGATAAAGTGGGTTCCTTTATGGAAGCTGGTGATTGTGAGCGCTGGTTGAACAAGTGGATCTCCCAGTACACTAACTCCAACCCCGACGCGAGCCCTGAAATGAAAGCGAAGTACCCGCTTTCTGAGGCGCGAGTAGAAGTAAAAGAGATTCCGGGTCAGCCTGGATGTTACAGTGCGATTGCCTATCTGAGACCCTGGTTACAGATGGAAGAATTGACGACGTCCTTGCGTATGGTGGCAAATATCCCATCTGCGGGATAAGGCTCCGGGCCCGCCTCTAGGGGCGGGTTCTCTCTTCACATGGCCTTGTTCAAGGCCTGCGTTTTACCATTATTTATTCAAATAATAATTCTTGTTGGAGTATACCGGTGCCCCGTGCAGCACATGACCAAATATCGGAAGATCAATCAGATGTTCTACCGGAGAAATTGGCGAGAGGGCAGCAGAGAGAGCTACATAAATTTCTGCAGGAACCGGATGATCTTTTTGCATTTGAATATTGGCTCACAGAATTATCCCCCTGTACAAATAGGGATAATTATTCCGTTCGCCATTATCTGAGTCGAATTATCGCCGAGTTGGACGAACTAATCTGTGACCAGCTGAATTGTATAATTCATCACCAGAAGTTTCAGAGACTTGAAGCGAGCTGGCGGGGGATATCCTTATTGGTGTTTGATACACCCCACGCTGAAAATATTAAAATCAAACTCTTGGATGCCAGCTGGAAAGACCTCGCGAAGGATATAGAGCGGGCCCCGGATTTTGACCAATCTGGGCTGTTTCATCTTATATATAATGAAGAGTTTGGTACTCCAGGCGGCGAGCCATTTGGTTTGTTACTTGGAGATTACTATGTATCCCATCGGCCGCTGCCTGACCACCCTTATGATGATGTATTTACTTTGCAGGGCATCGCGCATACTGCAGCCGCAGCCTTTGCCCCGTTTGTTTGTGCATCAGCACCGCAACTTTTTGGTGTAGACAACTTTTCGGATCTAGCAAAGCCTATCAATTTTTCAGAAGTGTTCCGTCAAAAAGAATACATTCGGTGGAATGGCCTTCGGGATCTGGAAGACAGCCGATTTATCGCTTTGACACTTCCTCAAGTTTTGATGAGAGAACCTTATAATCAGGAATTTTCATCCTATCGTGGTTTGAGGTTTCAGGAGCAGGTACGGGCATCCCATAACCAGAATTATTTATGGGGGAATGCCTGCTTTGCATTGGGTGCCGTACTGTTAAGAGAGTTTAGTGAAGTTGGCTGGTTTTCACATATTAGAGGGGTTGCACGTGACCATCTGGGCGGAGGGCTGGTAACCCAGCTTCCAATGGTGCCTTATAGGCCAGATAGTACTCCTGGCATGATCCGAATGGCCACTTCAATTTTGGTAACTGATTTTGCTGAGCGGGATTTAAGTGACTTAGGGTATGTATGCTTGAGTCATTGTTACGATACTCCTTACAGCGCCTTTAATAGTGTTCCATCACTTCAAAGGCCGAAGCAATACACATCTAAAGCAGCCACGGCTAATGCGCGTATTAGCTCTATGTTACAACAAATACTTTGCGCATCCCGATTTGCTCATTATATCAAGGTAATGATAAGGGATAAGGTGGGTGCCTATATGAATGCTGCAGATTGCGAACGGCAGTTGCAGCATTGGTTGGATGAATACACAACGGGAAGGGATGACCTTTCCTGGGAAATGCAGGCTCGATACCCTCTACGGGAGTCCCGGGTGCAAGTAACGGATGAACCAGGCAAGGCGGGTAGCTATCAAAGTGTGATTCATCTCAAGAGTCATTACACCGTTGACCATCTTGTATCCGAGCTAAAACTTACAACCGCATTGGCAACAATCGGCGTCGGAGCTACCTAATTAATATGGTTAGAGAGAAGCGATTATTGGCCCCGGTATTGGATCGATTATTACAATCATCTAGTAAATTGGATGTACATCAATCCCATCAAGTGTTGAGGCAGTTGCGTGAAGGGGTGCGTCGTGATTTGGAATACTTGTTCAATACAAGATTTAAATGTATTTCCGCACCTTCAACTCATGAAAGTTTAGAGCAGTCAAATATTAACTACGGGTTACCAGACCTATCAACAGTCAATCTTTCCTCTGCCGCTAGCCGAAAACAGTTTTGTCGAGATATTGAAAAAACAATTTTAAATTTTGAGCCCAGAATACGTTCGGTAAAAGTAACCACCCAAGACAAAGTGGATGTCGAAGATCCTAGTATACGCTTTCGTGTTGAAGCTGTATTACATGTAAATCCAGCGTCGGAAGTTATTGTATTTGATTCGGCACTCAACCCAGTTACCCAGCTGGTGGATGTCTCTGAGATTATGTGATGAGTGAAAAATTAATAGATCTCTACGAGCGAGAGCTCGCATTCATTCAGCAAACTTCTGCTGAATTTGCAAAGATGCACCCAGCTGCCGCATCCCGACTTCAGCTGGATGCAGACACAGTTGATGATCCTTTAGTAGGGCGACTGTTGTCCGGCTTCGCTTACATGAATGCTCGGGTGCAGCAAAAGCTGAGTGATGATTTTCCGGAGTTAACGGATGCAATGCTGGAAACTCTGTATCCTCATTATCTTCGTCCAATTCCTTCTTGTGCCATTGTTCAGTTTGAACCGGAAAAGGATTTGGATGCGATAACCCGGGTAGAAACGAAGACGTTACTCGAAAGTGACAGCTTTCAAGGGCAAACCTGCCGCTTTACAACTTGTTATCCAGCAGAAATTTGCCCATTTCAGGCGGTGAGTGCCACCCTGATGCCAAGGCCATTTATCGCTCCGGGCTGTAATGACATTCAGGGCGCTAATGCAGTTTTAAAATTATCCCTTAAAACTTTTAGCCCAAGCATAAAATTTTCTGAGCTAAACCCTGAGAGTCTCCGCTTTTTCCTTCGTGGCCAACCATCTCATATCTATAGTTTATATGACTTGCTACTAAGTAAGTGTGTAAGGTTGGTTGTTGCCAATGGGGAGAGTGATCCAAAGCCAACTTTTCTCTCTCCGGATGAAATATGTCAAGTGGGGCTAAGTCCAGATGAGGGTTTATTGCCATATCCTGATACCGCATTCGTAGGATATCGACTCCTAACTGAATATTTTGCTTTTCCAGAAAAGTTCCTTTTCTTGGATATGTTGAACATTGGTGAGGCGTTAAACGAGAGCTTTGACGACACGTTAAATCTGTATTTTTATTTATCCGAAACTCATGAGGAGTTGGAAAAACAGATTTCTCCAAGCATGTTTGCTTTGGGCTGTGCTCCGGTTGTTAATTTATTTAAACAAAGTGCAGATCCTATTCCACTTAATCACTCGCAGTATAGTTACCATGTGGTCCCTGATGCCCGCAGGAGTGATGGCTTAGAAATATACTCAGTGGATGAAGTTGCAGCAACTAATGGTGATGGAGAGACAACCAGTTACCGGCCTTTCTATGGAATTCGACACAGTCAACATCATGCTGATCAATCTGCATTTTGGTTTAGTCGTCGCAGAGATGTGATCGAAGGAGAGCATCGGAATGAACAAGCATCTGAGATTGATATAAGCTTAGTCGATCTGGACTTTAATCCGCATAGAATTAGTGATCAGACATTAGATATTAAGTTAACCTGCTGTAATCGAAATCTAGCCAAAAAATTACCTAGTGGTAGCGCCCAGCCTTATTTAGAGGTTGTTGACGGTGATTTGCCAGTTAGCCGAATTAGTTGTGTGGTTTCCCCAACGGCAACTATACGACCGCCTCGACGAGAGCGAGGGTATTGGAGGTTAATTTCTCACCTTAACTTAAATCATCTTTCTCTATCAGGTGCAGAGGGATGTAATGCGTTAAAAGAAATTTTTAGGCTTTATGACTTCCGTGACTCTGCTAGTACGCGTAATTTAATCGAGTCATTGTTAAAGCTTAATACTAAACCGGTTACTGCTCCGATTCAGATTGATCAAAGTGTAGTTTTATGTCGCGGCACAGAAGTTGAGATTGAACTTGATTCCATGATGTTAACAGGAACAAGTCCATTGTTATTTGCTAGCATCATAGAGCGTTTCCTGGGCTTATACTGTTCAATTAATTCATTTACAAAACTGATTGCCACTATGAGTGGTCGAGATGGGGAGTTGAAGCGATGGCCACCTCGCGCCGGCGAAAAAGCTTTACTGTAATTGAGCGTTTACGCCGAGAGCCTTATAACTTTGATTTTTTTCAAGCGGTAAGGCTGGTAGAGCGTGCAGTACATCTGGCAGGTACAGGTTTCAGTAAAGAACCTATAGCTAGCGCTGCCCCTCCGACTAAAGAGCTGATTCGGTTTAGTGCTCAATCTGGGTTGTCTTTTGTCAGCTCGGATGTTTTACGTCTAGAGAAGAAAAGCGTTGAACATGAAGAGCCCGATGAAAATGAGACTCATCAGTGGCATATGGAGGTGGGTTTTACAGGGTTAATCGGTAGTCAGGGGGTGATGCCCTATTACCTGACAGAGTTAGTGCAGAGGGAGCTTAGGGAGAACAATACGGCGCTGCGTGATTTTCTGGATATGTTTAATCACCGAAGTATTTCCCTTTTTTATCAAGCTTGGCATAAATACCAGTTGCCTGTGAATTATGAGCGGCAACGCCTGCAGAATTCTCGAGAGCCAGACAAGTTTACCCAGGCTCTTGCGTCCCTTGCAGGGCTTGGTACAAATGAAATGCGCTATCGAATGCCGATACCGGATGAAGCACTAGTTGGAATGGGAGGACACCTTTCCAGTGGACGTTGTTCCGCTACCGCTTTATCCAGCATGATCAAGCATTATTTTGATTTAACGGTAAGTATTGAACAATTCCAGGGACAGTGGGATGAGTTACCGGATGATATCTTGTGCCGACTGCCCAGTGCTCAGGTGCCGAAGGGTATTAATAATTGCTTGGGAGTAAATACCATTCTGGGTACGCACTGCTTCCAAGCCCAGAATAAATTTCAGGTAATTATTGAGTCAATGCCTTATGAGCAATTTATGACTATTGCTCCGGGTACGAAAAAGTTGGAATCGCTTAAGGAGTTTATTCGCTTTAGTGCTGGTATCGAATTGGATTTTGAGTTGTCGGTGACACTTTCAACCAGCCAGGTGGCACCTATCCAGCTAAATAGAAAAGCTGAGAATGAACCTTTACTGGGATGGAATACTCACATGGCTAGTGAACAAGATGGTGAAAGGTTAGTACAAATAACCTTAAGTGCAGACAATATTTCACCTGATGAAGCTTTACCTGCTGCATAAGTAAAATTAACAACATTATTATTTAGGAAAGGATATTCAACGTGATCAATATCGATTTGAAGCGATTGGTTGATACCATGACTCCGCATATGCGTGACTCACTAGAGGGCGCTGCTGGGCTTTGTCTGTCACAGAACCAGTACAATGTTGAATTAGAGCATTGGTTACTGAAACTTTTGGATCAGTCTGATACTGACCTTTACCATCTGTTGGAAAAACACGACTGTAATCCAGCAAATTTTGCCAAGCAGCTGGCTACAGCGATTGCTGGATTTCGGGCCGGCAGCAGCCGTCCACCAGCCCTGTCCCCAACTATCGTAGAAGCAGCGAAGAATGCTTGGATGCTGGCTTCTATTGATTATGGACATAGAGCAATCAGTTCCGGACACTTTTTGGCTGCGCTTTTACTGGAAGAAACTTCTCGTCGCCAGATTTTAGAATCCTGCCCAGAACTGAAAGAGATAGCTCCAGAATCGATTCGCGAAACCGCTCGTGCAATGTTTGGACAAAGTGGAGAGTCTAGCCATATTAGCGCTACGGCGGATATGGATGATGGCGCAGCTGCAGTTGCTGCAGCTGCTTCTAAAGCTCCAGCTTTGGACAAATATACAATCAACCTAACTGAAAGAGCGAAGAAGGGAGAGATTGACCCTGTACTTGGTCGTGATGAGGAAATACGCCAATGTATCGATATCTTAACTCGCCGGCGTCAAAATAATCCGATCCTGACTGGTGAAGCAGGTGTTGGTAAAACTGCCGTCGTTGAAGGCTTTGCTCTTCGAATAGCTAGTGGTGATGTACCTGAGCCATTGCGCGGTGTAGCCGTACGCACGCTTGACTTGGGACTTCTTCAGGCTGGCGCCAGTGTAAAAGGTGAGTTTGAAAACCGCTTGAAGTCTGTAATTTCAGAAGTGCGAGCATCTGCAACGCCAATTATTCTATTTATTGATGAAGCGCACACCATGATTGGCGCGGGCGGTAAAGAGGGGCAGGGGGATGCGGCTAATCTCCTGAAACCTGCACTGGCTCGTGGTGAATTGCGTACTTTAGCTGCCACAACCTGGGCGGAATATAAGAAGTATTTTGAACGTGATCCTGCTTTGACCCGTAGATTCCAGGTAGTAAAAGTGGAAGAGCCTGATGAGAGCAACGCGATTGATATGATGCGTGGTATCGCAACCTCGCTGGAGGAGCACCATAAAGTACGCATTCTGGATGAAGCTATCATAGCTTCGGTCAAGTTATCTCATCGTTATATTCCCGGGCGCCAATTGCCAGATAAGTCTGTTAGCTTACTGGATACGGCCTGCGCGCGCGTCGCTCTTAGCCAGTCTGCTACTCCTGGGGCGATTGAAGATGCTCGTATCAATATTGATCGCACTAATACTACCCTGGCTAAACTTGAGCGTGAAAACGCAGCAATGGGTGAGCATGAGGAGCAACTGGCAGAGCTAAAAGAGTTTAAAGCTTCCGAAGAAAAGCGTTTGGAAGTGCTCGAACAGCAATTACTTAAAGAAAATGAACTAATCGGACAGATTCAACAACTCCGCGATCAGATCGATGTAGAGTTTATGAAGGCCCAAGGTGGTGAAGGTGAAGATACACCCGACGAGGCCTTATTAGCCGACTATCAGCAACAGCTCAAAACATTAACTGCGGACTTGGAGGTTATCCAGGGGGATACCCCGTTAATGCAGCCAGCTGTTGATGAACAGGCTATTGCCGCAGTAGTTGCCAACTGGACTGGAATTCCTGTCGGCAAGATGGTTAGCGATGAAATTATTGCTGTGAAAACTTTGTCAGAGCGCCTGAATAAACGTGTTATTGGTCAGCCCCATGCTATCGAGGCTGTAGCTCAGGCAATTCGCACTTCTCGAGCAGGCTTGACAGACCCGCGTAAACCGGTGGGTGTGTTTATGTTCTGTGGTACTAGCGGTGTAGGTAAAACAGAGACTGCCCTTGCCTTGGCTGATGAGCTGTTTGGTGGTGAGCAAAATATCACGACCATCAATATGGCTGAATTCAAGGAAGAGCATAAAGTATCTATGCTGTTGGGCTCTCCTCCCGGCTATGTAGGCTACGGAGAGGGCGGTGTTCTTACCGAAGCTGCACGCCGTAAGCCTTATTCGGTAATCTTATTGGATGAGATGGAAAAAGCTCACCCAGGTGTACAAGATGTTTTCTATAACCTGTTTGACAAGGGGACCATTAAAGACGGTGAAGGAAGGGATATCGACTTCAAGAACACCGTAATAATTATGACCTCCAATGCAGGGGAGGATGCAATTAGAGCTATCTTCAGTCAGGTAGAAGAAAAGCCTGAGCCAGACGTATTGATGGATAATATCCGCCCACATCTGCTACAAAAATTCAAGCCTGCTTTCCTCGGTCGAGCAAATGTGATTGCTTATTACCCTCTCGATGATGAGAATCTGGTAGAGATTTGCAGAATCAATATGCGTAAGATTGAAAAGCGCGTTCACGAGCATTACGGAGCTTCCTTTAGCTATGACGAGGATGTTTTGATTAACATCGTTGCTCGTTGTCACGAAGCTGATACAGGTGCTCGTAATATTGAAGTTATTCTGAACAAAACATTATTGCCGGAGTTGGCTAGTGAATGTTTGGATAAAATGGCGCGCGGTGAAGAGGTTAAAGCAATTAAAGTATCCGCAACGGAAGAAGGGGACTTTAGTTACACTGTAGAATAGAGAATTGTATATAAGCCCGGCAGTGATATTAATAAAAAATCATTGCTGGGCTTGGTACCACTAATAACCATATAGATACAACTGGTTTTAAGAAATAATTACTGGTTTGGTCTTCCTGCCCTCATTACTAAGTCAGAAACAGCGCGGTGCATACGTAGAAATACCATACGAATAAAGGAAACCGTGATATCCGTACCTTCGACAATAGCCAATCCGATCAGTTGTGCCAGCCTACGGATAAGTCGCAAAATCCAAAAAGAGATATCTTTACTAATCTGATATGCTTTGTGCAGGAATATCGCAAGTCTGTCGAGAAGTGTAAAAGTCGTGCCACCGGCAACCACCAAAGAAATTCCTGCAAGGTGAGTGATTTTCTTAAGCACCCAGAGCAGTGCCTCTCCAGCGATCCATGCTGTATTCATGGTAAGGGAAAGTACACCGTCAGATCTTAACCATGCCTCGACGCTCTTTTCTAAATTTCCTTTAGGTTTTTGTAATTTAACGGTATCCCAATCTAAGCTGGTTCCATTAGGGGATACAGATTTAACATAGGTTTGACTGCTATGGCTTATTTTTGGGTTAAGACTCGGTGTAGGTAGCTCAAAGTCTCCAGTTCCACCATTCGGGACATGAATAAATGGCCACGTAGGTACCATAGGAACAGGATCTGCACGATGATATACGCGATAAATATTTTCAGATTTAAGTTTACGTTTACAGCTGTTAGCGAAGTGATCAAGCCCAACTCTTGGGCTGCCAAACGTATATAGTTTTATAGATTTTCCCGTGTTTGAGGAAAGCCAATCAGCAGCAAGCGTGGCTAACGCCCCACCAAGGCTGTGGCCAAGGCAGTGAATAGTATGAACATCATTGGGTAGGTTTTGCGCAAACTGTTCAAGTTGAGGTAGTAGAGACTCAAAAGTATAATAAAAACCTTGATGTACTGCTCCGCCAGTATGAAATCGCTTAACTCCAGCATTTAGGTCTGTTAACACATCATATAGGCTATCAGTTCCCAAAATACTAAAAAAAGCGCTACCTTTGTGTTGCCCTTTCCCTAAAGTTGCTATTCCTCTTGTGTCTGTACTTTTTAGGAAAATAAGAGCACCGGCTTCCGCATCTACTTTGTCTGTGATTTTTTCGTCAATATCAAAGTCATCTTTATACATTTCATAAAATATTTTCCTTGTCCTACTTTCTTTTACTAAGTAAGTGTCCGCAGCAAGTTTAGCGGTATATTTAGGACTTAGCATAATTGATCTTTCCTTTTATTTTAGTGTTAATTAAATTGGCATGATGTTAATAAGGCTGAATCAAATATTTCTTCTAACCTGGTTTCATCTGTTAGCTCACATGTGAGGTTAAGCGGCTTTCCCATTTCGGAGTTCTCACCCGGGCTTCTTTTAGCGTAAACCCAAACTTCATAGTTTTTATTTTCGTAACTAACATCGATGGCCTGGGAGACTACAAACTCAACTGGTAATACCTGTGTTAAAGAGTTTGAAAATTTAGCTGGGAGGACTGCGATTCCGTCTTCATCAGATGTAAATGTATCGATCCATTCCTTTTGCCATTGTATTGAGCGTGTGATCTTAGCCCCTGATACAGGCTCGCCATTTAGTGTTAACTTGATTTTCATTTCTGAAAATGTACAAGCTTTAAAGGGGTTGAATGAAGCCATAGCGTTAGTCCCTCCAGGTGATATGGCAATTAATAAAAAAGATATTAAAAATAATTTAAATTTATGTTTCTTTTGCATGGTAAAAACCCTCTGGCCATTTTGGCTAAAGTGATTATTTTCTGGTTGGTTGTAATCTTTACTTATATTTCGGTCCTAGGCTAAGTTCTTTAATAAAGAGTCATCGAAAATATATTGTTAATGAAAATTTATTGTGTGAAATATTTTAATTAGTGATCCGTAGGTTATATAAACATATTGTTTATATTTGATTGGTAATTCTGTGCTATTTTTAGCTGAATAAAGTTGTTTAATATTTCCGGTTCTTAGGTAGGTTTTCCTAAGCCTATGCAAGACATGCGTTAATGTACGAGTAACGATTTTTGGATTTAAAATAATTGTGCTAGATAGCTAGCTTTACCATTGCGGTCGGCTAAATATCCTAATAAAAGAGGGCGTCACTTTTAGTACACAGAAATATTGTCTTGTGTACTAGGGCCTATATTTTAAGCCGTTATCTTTATTCAGCAGATATGGTGTGGCAGAGAGATGCCCACTCGATAAGAATGGACTTGTGTGAGTACTCTTAAGCATAGATATGGGATGATCTTAATTGGACAACACCAGTTTCCAATTTTATCTATGCCGACACACCGTACTTAGTTAGTACGCGGGATGGACCTATTTTATCCACCTATCAATACTGTAGGGCAACCAATAACTATTTTTCCACCATGCCCTGTGGTGTCTCCCATTCTTGCTGCAGGTTTCTTTTGCAGCATTACCGTTGTACTTCCCATGGCGACCGTATCGGGCGGTCCAACACAGGTACAAGTGCTACCAACGGTTGCTGAGGGCATCCCACCGATGATAACGGTGGGTGCTCCTGGGCTTACTACTGGGCCACCCACATGAGGTACTGTGCCGGTGACCATTGGGCATACGTGCATATCACCAATACGGGAAGCTGGCTTACCCATAGTTTATCCCTCAACCCTACCGTTTCCGCCTCGTGCTAGATCGAGACCTTGCTCCATATAGCGCATGAACCTTTTGTTTGGATCGACTGGGTCAGATAGCACGGCAGCAAGGGTAACACTGCCTGCGACTGCATGAGCATAAAGGTGTTCTGGCGGCTCTACTACCGGCTCACCTTCGGCTGCTAAGCTGCCATGACACCAACTCGCTGCAGTAGCCGCCCAGCTCGCTGGAGTTTTATGTTTTGTTTTATCGCCGAATAGTTTGCAGCGTAAGCGGGCTTCTTCACTGGGCTTTTTGGCCCAAGTCTCTGCTGCATTAAGCGCATTCACATTGTCATCGTCAGTTTGAGGGCCTTGGATATCTCGGGCCGCGAGGCAAGCCCACCACACGGCTTCCCGCTTTGGTAGGCCATGAGCAAGCAACTTGATCGCGTCTGGAAATAGGCCTGCTTCCACAAGGCGGTTTATGCTGACTTCTGGTGCTGTATCCGGTACCAGATGATCTTCTGCCTCGTCACTAACTTCAAAATTCTTAAGTAGCTCATCTGCGGTGAGAGCTTCTACTTTAATGAGGTCTGTCATTGGAATATCCCCATCAGTTAATCATGGTTACGCCGCCTTTCAGGGTCAGCATCCCGCCACCTTTAACTTCTGCAGTAGCGTCGCCCTTACAGGAAAGCATTGTTCCTTTGATGGTGATACCAGCTGGAGTCAGTTTAATACTGCTACCGCCGACTTTTAATTCAATGGATGCTTTGGAGGAAATCTTAATTGCACCCATTGCATCAGTAGTTTGAGAACCTTTACTGACCTTGAGTGTGTGATTTCCTGACCCGATAGTTACAACTTGATTGCCTTTACTGACATTGAGTTTCTGATCACCTTTTGAGATGGTGACAACTTCACTGCCATCGGTAACCGTAATAGTCCGGTCTTGCTTAACCTCAAGGGTCTGTTTGTTCTCTATCTTACCTGTTTGGTCATTATGGACGACAAAGTTATGGTCTTTGCCGGCTTCCATATAAAGCTCTTCGCTTCCGCCTTTGTCATCAAATCGAAGTTCGTTAAAGGCGCTACCTTCATACTCAGTTTTCCAGCCGCTTTGAGTCGCAGTGTAGTTGGGACCAGGATTATCACCGTTATATACGGCTCCAGTTATCAGTGGTCTATCTGGATCACCATTAATATAAGTAACAATAACTTCTTGATTGACTCTGGGGACAAAGTTGGCGCCCCAGTTTTTTCCGGCAAATGACTGCATCACCCGTACCCAACAGCTGTTCTGCTGTGAATTCCATGGGAACTTGACTTTGATTTGGGTGTAGGGGTCTTGTGAACTATCAGAAGTGGTGGCCTTAACTTCAAGAACGCGTGCGACTTGCGGAGAGTGTACCTTCTTCGCAAAAATATTTGGCTCAGGTCTTGGAGTTACTGATGATGGAATGCAACTGAAAGTATTGTGGAAATGTGTTTCCGCACTATTGCCGTCTGTAGCAGAGATATGTACGGAAGTAATCAGGTACTTCCCTTTTTCTGACGATAATGTGTGGTCAAAATTAAAGCGGCCGCCAGCTGTGAATGAGGGGCAGTCACTGCGCCCATGGCTCACATCAAATAAAGCTTCTTGTGCTTCCATTGAGCGCTCGGCTAGCGCCTTATGGTAGCTATCTGTAAATTTGTGCTTATTTTCACCGTCAGCCTGAAAATGATTTAGCCCATAAAGGCCGCGCATGTAATTGCTGACATCATTTAGTTGGCTGGTGGTTTTAACTTGCTGCTTATTATCTTTTGTTGCGGTGAACTCACAATAATCTTTCAGTTCAAAGCCGCCACCATGATAATTGAAATTTCGCTGCCAGCTACTTACGGTATTTTTTGTCGGATGACTACCGCTCCCATCGTACTCTATCTGTTCGCTTTCGCAGTCATAGAAATCCTGGCTATCATCACAAAGTACAAGTTCGTGTTGCCCATTTGAGTGCTTGAAGTAATAGGAGATACCCTCTTCAGCCATAAGGCGATTGATGAATTCAAAATCACTTTCATCAAACTGCACACAATATTCACGAGTTATATATTCAGCATTTAATTTAACGCTTAGTTTTACAACTTTGCTGTACTCGCCCAAAACTTCTTCAAGAATCTGTTTAGCAGATTTCTTTTCAAAAATTCTGTTGGAACCCCCGAGGCTGGTAAACCAAAGGCCTGGTTGAATCGTGGCGCTATAACTTCGTACTCCCTCAGCATTTACATCGCGCAGAGACAGTTGAGTAACGTAACCATTGATATAGCGAGGAGTTTCTGAGTGGTGTACAGAAACGGTAACAGCCTTGCCGACGATATCTTTCTGGCTTATTGCATGGTCATCGGACAGGAGCTGAAGTTCATAGCGGAAGAGTTTGGATATGTGCTCTTCGCCTTGCAGGCTGGTAGCGATTACCGCATCCGTGCCGAGCGGGCTGTCGACTTTAATCAGTCTTCTATCTTGATTTAATGTAGTCATGGGCAGCCCCTACTATCCCTACGGTGCCTTGGAGAATAGTACTAGTTATTATACATTCAGTTATTTAGCTGAAAACTCAATAAGCGCTCAGCTAAATAACTGCTAAATAATGGTCTGCAGAATTTCCTGCAGACCATTGTATATGCAGATCAGGTTCTGCTGGCTTACAGCGGCTTGGCTGTTTCCAGGTCGTATCCAACACGCATATTTTTGGGGTTCTTGTTGGTCTTGTCTGCGTGGTTGAGGTCCGCTTCGATTTTAGCGTAGCTCAGGGATACAGACTCAGCCGGAGCGCCACCAGCGGAAGCACCGATGCTGTAGGAGGAAATCAGGGTGTTTTCCAGTTTGTAAACAGCGTACTTCTCTACAGAGTTAGCACCGGTTTGTACTACGTGGATCTCAACGGTAACACCTTCGTCACCGGTTACAGAAGATTTGAACAGACCGCCGGAAGCAGCGTCGATGCGCTTGGTGAAGCTTACTTCGCTCAGGCTTGGGCGAGAAGCTTCGCGGTTTGACATGGCGCCAGCTTCCATGGTAATGCCGCGGCCAACACCGAAGTTGAAGCTGTCAATTTCGATCCAGTCCTCGTAGCCGGAAGCAGTAACATTGCCTTTGATGGCTTTGTTGTTGTAGTTCATGTAGATAGCCATGGGATGTCCCTCATTAGTTGGCGTGTGATGTTGGTGGTTAATCCCTTACCACCGCGATTCGCAGTAGTTCAGGTGGTCGTCGCGGTGGCAACTGTGATGATTTAAACAAAGAGAAAGCTAAAAACAAACTAATTTTCGAGTTATTTAATCGACTCTGGCACTAATTTCGAGAGGCGATTTTATGCCGTTACGATTTATGCCTGTTTGCTCAAATTGACTCTGACACTAATTTAATATTGCTAAAAACTAACAAATCTCTAACGGGGATAAATAAGTGGTTTGAGTCATGGATATTGATTGACAGTCAAATATCTATTTGAAAGCATTTACTGGTATTTTTTTGATAAGCTTGCTTTGTAATAATATGTAATTCAGCCTTATATCGGAGCGATACTCAGTGTTTTCGGGGGCTGGATCAAGATAATAGTTTGATGGCGTGTTAAGGCAAATTTATTTGAATATTGATTCATTGTTGCCACATAGGCTGTTCGATATACTTCGCACCCTACTTTATTGCCTTGCCCATTAGATCAATAACAAAGTTTTTGCAGATTTGGATGTGTCGTAATGGTTTCCCATGGAGGCGGAATTGAACGATAAGACGCGTATTGTTCGGCCGAGTGACACTCCGCCGGGCTCAGGCCAATCAACCAGCGGGCTGACAGAAGATGGTGATATCACCGTTGTTGTGCAGCAGGATAAGACTGGAGCAAATGATCACCCCCCGGTTAAAGGTGCCCAACCGGTAATCCCTTCGGCTGCTGCCAGCTTTAGCTCAGATGCTACTGTCTTTGCGCCTTCCCCTAATCCTAATCGGATGGGAAGTGGGGCTGGGACCAATGAAGTTTTGGGTGGGGTTTCTGCCGATTCGGCAGTAATACCTGAACCCTTTGAAGCTTCTGGCTCAAATGCAGTGACCAAAACTGTAATCAAAGGCCGATTTGAGCTTGACAAACTCCTGGGTGTTGGGGGAATGGGGGCAGTTTACAAAGCCCTTGACCGCCGTAAATTAGAAGCCAGTGACAGCGAGCCCTATGTTGCTATCAAGCTGCTTAATGATGATTTCCAAAAGCACCCCGATGCTTTTATTTCTCTCCAGCGGGAAGCGCGCAAGTCACAAACGCTTGCTCACCCTAATATCGTAACGGTTTACGATTTTGACCGCGATGGAGATCGCGTATTTATGACAATGGAGTTCCTTGAGGGTGCTCCATTGGACAAGTTGTTGCGCGATCATGCCGATGTTGGGTTGGAGCCCGAGCGTGCCCGCTCGGTATTTTGGGATATCTCCCAAGCCCTGATATATGCCCACTCCCATAAAATTGTTCACTCGGACTTTAAGCCAGGCAATATTTTTGTCACCAATAAGAAAGGTGCAAAAGTATTTGACTTCGGTATTGCCCGAGCTGTTTCTGAAGGGGGAATCGCAAATAAAGCTGGCGAAACGACAGTATTTGACGCGGGCACTCTCGGAGCCTTGACTCCGGCGTATGCGAGCCTTGAGATGCTCAAGGGAGCTGAACCGGCACCGAGTGATGATGTATTTGCGTTGGGTTGTGTTGCCTACGAACTATTCTGCGGGCGCCACCCTTATGACAAAACGCCTGCCGATAAAGCCATGGAGCAGGGCCTACGCCCCAAGCGGATCAAAGGGCTTAATCGCAGGCAGTGGCGCGCACTTGAGTCAGCGCTAGAGCTAAAGCGCGAAAACCGCACTAGTACCGTAGAGAAGTTTGTACAGGCGTTCTTTGTTAGCCATGCCTGGAAGTGGGTACTAGGCGGTGCGTTTGTCATGTTGTTGGGCGGTGCTGTAGTGGGTTATGGCCATCTGCAGCAGCAAAATGCCGTAGAGCAAGAGCGAGTCAGAATCGAGCTCGAGCGCAAGCACGAACAGGAGCTATTGGCCAGGCGTATTGCTGATAAGAAAGAGGCTATCACCCGGTTGATTGGCCTGAGTATTTTGACTCCAGCCTGGGAGCGAGATCTTCAACTGGAGTTGGAGGAGTACTCTGAGCTGAACCCTGCGGATAAAGAGTTCCTGGATTCCTCCCGTCGCCAGGTATCAGAACTTTTCCTGGCTGCTGCAACCGGTCAGTTAAACCTGGGTAACCTCGATCAGGCCGATGTCATGCTGGCGGGGGTTGCCAACTGGTATGGTGAATCTAAAGAAGCTGAGGCTATCAAAACTCAACTGGCGAATGATAGAGAGAATCTGCGCGCTCGCCTTGAAGCGGAGCGGATCGCTGAAGAGCGCGAAGCCGAGCGTATTCGCCTGGCGGAAGAGCGGGCAGAGCGTCGCCGCCTGGCTGCGCAAAAGCAGCAGCAGATTGATGCTGTGCTCGATGATATGGAAGTAGCACTCACCTGCAGCTTCTCCATGAGTGCCACTGCAATAGGTTCACAGTTGTCCAGCCTGGCAAAGCTGGATAGTGCAAAAGCCTTGAAGATCCGCCCAGTGGTGGGCGAAGAGCTGGTAAATTGCGCATCTAATCTTGGCACTAAGGATCCGATACAGACGGAAGCCCTGGTTGATCAATTCAGGGCTCTACTGCCCGCATACCAACCATTGAAAGACTTTAAGCTGGATTTTTGTGGGCACCTGGTTCCTGGCAGCGGCCGACGTGGTGATCGCTACACCTGTCGTGACCGTCTTGCGGATGGCAGCAAGGGGCCGGCAATGGTGGTGATTAAAGGTTTGAGTGGCAGGCCACTGGCTGTGGGTAAATATGAGGTGAGCAGTACTGAGTTGGCTCAATTCTGCCGCATTGCTGGTCAGTGCGGAGAGCAGACTCCAGAAGCAACGGACTTGCCGGTAAATAACTTATCCCTGGCAACTGCAGAGGCTTATTTAAGTTGGCTCAGTGATGAGACCGGCTACCGCTACCGCCTACCTTCTGAGCAGGAGTGGTTTGCTGCTGCAAGTGCCAGGGGGGAAGACGAAGTAGCGGATCGAAACTGTCATTTGAAGTATGGCGGTATTGAAAAAGGTGCTGAGTTAGTACCTGCCCGAGCTGGCTCCTCTAACGGATTTGGGTTACTTAATGCTGTAGGTAATGTCCAGGAGTGGGGATTAGGCACAGAGAGCGAGTTGCTCGCTTTGGGAGGTAGCCGCATTGATCCAATGAGCCGTTGTCTGGCAACAACCAAGAAGCTTCATAATGGCCAGCCCGATGAGTTTACCGGTTTCCGTGTCGTTAGAGATGTTAACTAGATTAAACAATTACCAGCGAATATCGATACGATAGTTGAGTTGGTTAGATTAAAGATTAAGAGATTAAAACTGGGGGAAATATGCTTGGGCTAGGAAAAAGTAAGTTGGCATTATTTATAGGTGCTGGCTTTCTTGTATCGCAAGTGCCGGCTTTTGCCCAGGAAGATGGATCTAATTTTCGCAACCGAGTGCGGGAAGCCTTTAATCAGGATACGTCTACTATTAATGAAGTGGATGTAACCCAAGACTTTCTCCAGCGTACTTATGAAGCTGAAGACCCCAACTTAAATACAGAAATTCCTGAAATCTCCCAGAGAAATCAGGGGCCGCGGATTACTGTAAAAGAATTTAAGTTTCATCGTTTAGAAGAATATCCCGAATTTGGTATTTCCCGAGAAACCGTAGAGGAAATGGCAGAGGAACTTCGGGCTAAATTCATGAAAGAGGATCAAATCCTCGCTAGCGGTTATACCGTAGACAACCTGGAAGAGCTTGCAATATTACTGGGCAATATGAATGCTCAATTTAATCCTGGTGGCTTGGGGCCCGCTGAGCTTAAGAAGCTGGTAAGTGTAATTGAAAAACAAAATAAAGAGAGGGGCTTAAGTTATGGCGATCTCGAAGAGATTGCTGCTGAACTGACAAGCTTCTATCGTCGCCAAGGGCTGTTTTTAGCCCAAGTGCAAATTCCCGCTCAAGATGTGGAAAATGGAGTGGTCACTCTTACAGTACAAGAGGGGCTTCTCGGGCAGGTTGTTGCCGAAGATAACGAAGAATACACAGACGAAAAACTGGCAGAACCCTTTGAAGACCAGCGTGGCCATCTGGTAAATCATGAGAATATCGAGGAAGGATTATATTTACTTAATGACCTGCCAGGCTTAAACGTTACCGGGTATTTCAGTGCGGGTGACAACCCTGGTGAAACCAAGCTTAATTTAAAAGTACGTGAAACGGATTCCTGGCGCGCTTCATTTAGGGCCGATAATCACGGTTCTCTCTATACCGGTAGCGAAAGAGTTTATGCGACTGTTGACTGGCTGAATCCCCTTGGAATCGGTGATGCTTTAACATTGGGTTATTTGAAATCCAACCCTGAATCAGATGAGGATTATGGTTCTGATCTCGGGCAGTTCAGATACAGCTTCCCTCTGTTTGGCCCCCGCACCCGGTTGGAAATATCAGCAGATCACAATGAATTTAGTCTTTTCAATGAAGAAGATGATAGTGACTTAGTTAATCGGCTGGAAATATCAGGTGTGAACAAAACTTATGCACTGTCTTTAGATCATAAGTTTCGACGCTCAAGGGATTTCAACCTCACCGGATCCTTCGGCCTGACAGAAAAAAAATCAGACCTGGATGGCGTTATCGAGTTTACCAATGACCACGTTTATGGCGGGGAAGTTGGTATTTATATGGATAGCCTTTCTAATGGCTTCCTTTCAATGCTGAATATAGTAAGTGCTACCGCACAGTATGGTGAGCATCAAAATGCGGTTGAACCGGGTAGGGGAGATGACTTCAATAAGCTGGCCATTAACACCAGTTCTCTGATCTTCCTGCCTATGCCTTTTACCGATGACCACTCAAGGCTGATAGTAAAAGGAAGAGCTCAATATAGTGAGAGCAGCCTGCCTGGATTTGAGCAATTGTCACTGGGTGGAGCCAATGGTGTGCGTGCTTTTTCTGCAAGAGATTTTTCTGCAGATATGGGCGCAGTTGTTTCCGCAGAGTGGTATGTAAACTTCCCTGAATTTATGAACCCCATCCTGTTTAATCAGCGTTTAAATGACATTTTCCAAGTAGCACTGATTGCCGATGTTGGATATGGCTATGTGAATAACTATGAGGATACCGTGGAGGACGACTGGGCTCGATTCTCCGGTGGCGGAATGCTGTTTAAGATGAATTGGAGTGACAGTTTCTCGAGTAAAGTCTCTGTTGCTTGGCCAATTATGTCTAGCTCCTCGATAGTAAATACTGGAGTTGGTGAAGACGAGCCCACCGTCTACGCTGACTTTTCGATTTTTTATAACTGAATAATTACTGTTTCCTGAATACTTAAAAGTAGCAAGGTTCCTCTTCGCAAGGTGCTGGTATGAAAGCCAAAAACAAAAAGCTTGAGTTAAGAAAATTAGCAAGTGCCATTAAGGTGTCAAGTTTTGCCTATGCCGGCCTGTTTGCAGGGCTGATTAGTCCCATGGTTCATGCTGGACCTGAAGGCGGAGTGGTAACCGGCGGTAGCGGCACTATTGATGTTGACGGGGCTACAACCACAGTCGACCAGGTAACAGACCTGTTATCAATCGACTGGGATTCTTTTAATTTAAGTGAAGAAGAGCTGGTCCAATTCCTGCAGCCAGACTCGTCTTCTATCGTGCTTAACCGAATCCTGGACCAGGATGTCACTACCATCCAAGGTGCGATAGAGGCCAATGGCCACGTTATCCTGGTGAACCCGCGAGGAGTTCTTTTTACTGAGACAGCCACGGTTAATGTCGGCGCCATAACCGCGTCCGGGCTCGATATGAGTCCAGAAGACTTTATGAATGGTGATTTTGCCTTTAAAGGCGAGTCGGGTTCTTCAGGGGTTGTTGTTAACCGAGGTGTGATTAATGCATCCAGCGCGGTTCTGGTAGGTAAACAGGTTACAAATGCCTCTACCGGCTTGATCAGCGCTGAACTCGTCAGCCTGGCAGCAGCCGATGAAGCCTTATTAACTTTTGATGCCGATGGAATGATTGGCGTTAAGGTCACGAAAGAGGTTATGGAGAATGACCTCGGCCTAGATAGTGCTGTGCTAAATGAAGGGGCCATCGAAGGCGCTCAGGTTTTAATGGAAGCCAGCGTTTCCGGTGACCTGTTTACTGCTGCAGTAAATAATGAAGGCACAGTAACTGCACGCGGTATTGATACCAGCGGGGGCAAAATCCGCCTGTTTGGCTCGGGTTCCGGAGTTGTGAATAGCGGAACTTTGGATGCATCCGGCAGTGCCGGTGGTGAGGTTGTCCTGGAGGGCGATTTTGCCGAGCACAGCGGAGATATTTCAGTAGCAGCTGACTCTGGCAGTGGCGGTTACGTTGCTGTTTTGGGTGATGAAGTTGTTGTCAGCGGGGATATCGATGCCCGCGGCACTTCCTCCGGTGGCGAAGTCCTTATTGGCGGCGACTACCAAGGGAATAACGAAGATGTTCGCAATGCCGAAACCACCACAGTTGCGGCGGAATCTATAATCGATGCCAGTGGTGTCGGAGATTCTGATGGCGGTACTGTTATTGTTTGGGCCGATGACACCACCAATTTTGGCGGTACGATTTTCGCCGAGTCAGGGGAAGATGGTGGTGATGGTGGCCTGGTAGAAACCTCCGGCAAGATTTACCTGAATCTGGATGAGGATAATATGGTTGTCTCCACCCTGAGTCACGGGGATGGAGAGACAGGCCTCTGGCTGTTGGACCCGGGGTGGATGGAAATTTCTGATACTTGTAGTGGTAGCAATTGTGTTTCAACAGGGACCCTTGAATCTGCTCTGAGCACTAGCGACATAACTATCCAAGTGACGGATGCAGGTTCTGGGTCATACAATGGAGATGATTCTCTGGAGCCGGAGTCTGGTGATGACTTTTCGAATGGCATCAGTGTTGCCAGTGACATTATCTGGTCTGAAAACACTCTTTTCTTACAGTCCTATGCCGATGTTTCAATCGCTGATGGCGTAATAATTTCCTCCGGCTCGGGAAGTCTGGATATTGAGGCTGGCGGATCATTTACTAATGCTGGAAGCATCGCCGTTAGTGGATTTAACCTCGCTGTAGGTTTCGGAACAGGATCTGATACTACTAATACACTGGGGGATATTACGGCTGACACAGCGGCTATCACCGGTGGAACTGGCACAGATATTTTTATATTGTCAGATAATGATGATGCAATAACTATCGATGGCGATAATGAATTTACACTTGCCACCACTCCTTCTGGTGCCACAGATCCCAGTGCCACAATTGAGTTCACGGATATTGAGGAAGTCGATTTAGGTGAAGGTGACAATAGTATTGCGGCCATTAGTAATACGACGACGATCCTTAGCGGAGTTGATAACGAAGCCAAAATCAGTGCAATTGACTTCAGTAATATCAGTAGCGTGACAGGCGGTAGTCTGGAAGGTTCTGATAGTGCCGATACCTTGGAAGTGATCGGTGGCACCAGTGTAACCGCTAACGGTATTAGCTTTAGTGATTTATCCAGTACTACCATTGATACAAAAGATGGTGAGGATACTGTCACCGGAGCAGATGATGAGGACTGGACCTTAACCGGCAATAATTACGAAGCTGAAAATTACGGCATCACTTTTACCAATATAGAGAATATTAATGTAAGTGGTGATGCCGATCTTTTAGGTACCACTAGTGCAGAGAGTTTCAAACTACTTTCTAGTGGTGATGTCGACGTTAATGGCATGATCTTTTCTGGCATGAACCGGGTCCTTGGTGATGGTGGGGGCAACACTATAACCGGAGGTGATAGCCTGGATGCCAGTGAATATACTGATGGTTTGACACTTACTGATGCGATCGGAAAAGTTGAAACTGATTCGCTGATTTTCAAAAATATTGCTACCGCGAGTGCTGTTAAATTAACCGGGCACAGCGACACTGACACCTTCACAATTACTGGCTCAGGAGCTTTAGATCACACTCAGTCGGGTATCAGTTTTAGTGGGGTGAGCACGGTAATCGCGGACTCCGGTGAAGATACCGTAGCCGTGATTGATAGTGTGTCTCTAACCGGTACTGATTACGAAGCAACTTCTTCTGATATTAATTTCAGTGAAATTGAAATTATCAATTATGCCAGCAGTGACGGCGGCAACTTTAGCCTTGCAGGTTCCGCAGCTGATGATAATTTTACGGTAGTTTCGGGTACCGAACTTACCGCCAATGGCATTAGTGTTACAGGGTTTAGCAGCACTATTGATGCCGGAGGTAGCGACGATACGGATAGCGTCACTGGTGCCGATGGTGAAGATTGGACCTTAACCGGCAACAACAACGAAGCTGAAAATTACGGTATTACTTTTAGCAACGTAGAAGAGCTTACAGCCGTTAATGCGAACCTGGTTGGTACGTCCAGTGATGATTCTTTTGAGTTGTTGTCCGATGCGGATGTCAAAGTCTATGAGATGACTTTCTCCGGCATGTCTGCTGTTAAAGGCAGTGGCGGCACTGACAGCCTGGATGCCAGCGCTTACGGCGATGGCCTGGCCCTGACAGGAATCGATAATCAGGTGACCGCTGAATCTGGCAACCTGACCTTCGATGATATTACCAGCGCAGTAACCTCCACTTTAACTGGTACCAGCAGTGCGGATAGCTTTACCGTTAATGGTGATAACGAAGTTACCAGTTATGAGATTGCTTTCACCGGTGTTAGTACGGTCGATGCAGGTAACGGTGCAGATAGCGTTACCGGTGCCAGCGGCGCAGATTGGACCCTGACCGGAACTAACGAAGAAGCGACCAGCAGCAGTATTACGTTTAGTGAGATCGAGGCGATCACTGTAGTGAGTGGCGACTTGGTCGGTACAACCGGTGACGATGACTTCGTACTGCAAGCCGATGCAGATGTTGAAGTCTATGACATGACCATTTCCGGAATGTCTGCAGTCGATGGCAATGGCGGAGATGACAGCTTGGATGCCAGCGCCTACGGCGATAGCCTGGCCCTGACAGGTACTGACAACCAAGTGACGGCTGAATCCGGTACTTTGACGTTTGACGGTATTGTGAGCGCGGTAACCTCGGCGCTGACCGGTAGTAGCGGTGCGGATAGCTTTGTTGTGAATGGTGACAATGCTGTAACCAGCTATGACATCGCCTTTACCAGTGTGAGCACTGTCGACGGTGACGGCGATAGTGACAGTGTTACCGGTGCTAATGGCGAAGACTGGACCCTGACCGGCACGGATTACCAAGCCACCGCCAGCGGTATGACCTTTAACCGTGTTGAGGCTCTGACTGCCACCAACGCCGACTTGATCGGCACAACAGGTAATGATGCCTTTGTACTGCAATCTGACGCAGACGTTGCCATCTACAACATGACCGTCTCCGGCATGTCTGTTGTTGAAGGCAACGGCGGCACTGACAGCCTGGATGCCAGCGCTTACAGCGATGGCCTGGCCCTGACAGGAACCGATAATCAGGTGACCGCTGAATCTGGCAGCCTGACCTTCAACGATATTACCAGTGCCATAACCTCCGTTCTAACCGGTACCAGCAGTGCGGATAGCTTCACGGTTAATGGTGATAACGCAGTTACCAGTTATGAGATTGCCTTCACCGGTGTGAATACAGTGGATGCAGGTTCTGGCGGTGGCAGTGTTGCTGCACAGAGTGTTGTGACCTTGACCGGTACGGATAACGAAGCCACAACCAACTCAATCGCCTTCAGTAATATCGATAGCGTGACCGGCGGCAGTCTGGAAGGCTCTGATAATACAGACACCTTTGTGGTAACCAGCAGCACCAGTGTGACTGCCAACAGCATCAGCTTCAGCGGCTTTTCCGGTGATATCGACGCTAAAGGTGGTACAGATAGCGTCACTGGTGCCGATGGAGAAGACTGGACCTTAACCAGCACTAATTACGAAGCCACGAACAATGGCATCACTTTTAGCAATGTAGAACTCCTAACCGCAGTTAATGCAAATTTGATCGGCACGACTGGTGCGGACGCCTTTGTACTGGAGTCTGACGCCGATGTTGCCATCTACAACATGACCATTTCCGGCATGTCAGCGGTTGAAGGTAATGGCGGCACTGACAGCTTGGATGCCAGCGCTTACAGCGATGGTTTGGCCCTAACGGGAACCGACAATCAGGTGACCGCTGAAACCGGCAACCTGACCTTCAATGATATTGCCAGCGCAGTAGCCTCCACTTTAACTGGTACCAGCGGCGCGGATAGCTTCACGGTTAATGGTGATAACGAAGTTACCAGTTATGACATTGCCTTCACCGGTGTTAGTACGGTCGATGGCGGTAACGGCACCGACAGCGTAGCGGCTCTTAGTGTTGTCACCCTCACTGGCGTAGATAACCAAGCCTCAACGAACTCGATTTTGTTTAGCAATATCGATAGTGTCAGTGGGGGCAGTCTGCAAGCTTCCTCCGGTAATGACTCGTTTGAAGTTACCGGTGCCAATGCACTGACAGCAAATGAAATCGCATTTAACAGCATCAGCAGCGTGGATGCGTTGGGCGGTGACGACAGCGTTACCGGTGCCGATGGAGAAGACTGGACCTTAACCGGCACTAATTACGAAGCCACGAACAATGGCATCACTTTTAGCAATGTAGAATTCCTAACCGCAGTTAATGCAGATTTGATCGGCACGACTGGTGCAGACGCCTTTGTACTGGAGTCTGATGCCGATGTTGCCATCTACAACATGACCATCTCCGGCATGTCAGCGGTCGAAGGCAACGGTGGTACTGACAGCCTGGATGCCAGTGCTTACAGTGCCGGCCTGGCCCTGACGGGAACCGATAATCAGGTGACCGCTGAATCTGGCAGCCTGACCTTCAACGATATTACCAGCGCCTTAACCTCTGTTCTTACCGGTACCAGCAGTGCGGATAGCTTTACCGTTAATGGTGATAACGAAGTTACCAGTTATGAGATTGCCTTCACCGGTGTGAATACAGTGGATGCAGGTTCTGGCGGTGGCAGTGTTGCTGCACAGAGTGTTGTGACCTTGACCGGTACGGATAACGAAGCCACAACCAACTCAATCGCCTTCAGTAATATCGATACCGTGACCGGCGGCAGTCTGGAAGGCTCTGATAATACAGACACCTTTGTGGTAACCAGCAGCACCAGTGTGACTGCCAACAGCATCAGCTTCAGCGGCTTTTCCGGTGATATCGACGCTAAAGGTGGTACGGATAGCGTTACTGGTGCCGATGGTGAAGATTGGGCTTTAACCGGCACTAATTACGAAGCCACGAATAATGGCATCACTTTTAGTAATGTAGAAACCCTAGCGGCGGTCAATGCAGATCTGATCGGCACGAGTGGTAACGATGCCTTTGTACTGGAGTCTGACGCAGACGTTGCCATCTACAACATGACCATCTCCGGCATGTCAGCGGTCGAAGGCAACGGTGGTACTGACAGCCTGGATGCCAGCGCTTACAGTGCTGGCCTGGCCCTGACGGGAACCGATAATCAGGTGATCGCTGAATCTGGCAGCCTGACCTTCAACGATATTACCAGCGCCATAACCTCCGTTCTTACCGGTACCAGCAGTGCGGATAGCTTCACGGTGAATGGTGATAACGAAGTTACCAGTTATGAGATTGCTTTCACCGGTGTTAGTACGGTCGATGCAGGTAGCGGTGCAGATAGCGTTACCGGTGCCAGCGGCGCAGATTGGACCCTGACTGGAACTAGCGAAGAAGCGACCAGCAGCAGTATTACGTTTAGTGAGATCGAGGCGATCACCGTAGTGAGTGGCGACTTGGTCGGTACAACCGGTGACGATGACTTCGTACTGCAAGCCGATGCAGATGTTGAAGTCTATGACATGACCATTTCCGGAATGTCTGCAGTCGATGGCAATGGCGGAGATGACAGCTTGGATGCCAGCGCCTACGGCGATGGCCTGGCCCTGACAGGTACTGACAACCAAGTGACGGCTGAATCCGGTACTTTGACGTTTGACGGTATTGTGAGCGCGGTAACCTCGGCGCTGACCGGTAGTAGCGGTGCGGATAGCTTTGTTGTGAATGGTGACAATGCTGTAACCAGCTATGACATCGCCTTTACCAATGTGAACACTGTCGACGGTGACGGCGATAGTGACAGTGTTACCGGTGCCAATGGCGAAGACTGGACCCTGACCGGCACAGATTACCAAGCCACCGCCAGCGGTATGACCTTTAGCAGCGTTGAGGCTCTGACTGCCACCAACGCCGACTTGATTGGCACAACGGGTAACGATGCCTTTGTACTGCAATCTGACGCAGACGTTGCCATCTACAACATGACCGTCTCCGGCATGTCTGCTGTTGAAGGCAACGGCGGCACTGACAGCCTGGATGCCAGCGCTTACAGCGATGGCCTGGCCCTGACAGGAAGCGATAATCAGGTGACCGCTGAATCTGGCAACCTGACCTTCAACGATATTACCAGCGCCATAACCTCCGTTCTTACCGGTACCAGCAGTGCGGATAGCTTCACGGTTAATGGTGATAATGAAGTTACCAGTTATGACATTGCCTTCACCGGTGTTAGTACGGTCGATGGCGGTAACGGCACCGACAGCGTAACGGCCCTTAGTGTTGTCACGCTCACCGGCGTAGATAACCAAGCCTCAACGAACTCAATTCTGTTTAGCAATATCGACAGTGTCAGTGGGGGCAGTCTGCAAGCTTCCTCCGGTAATGACTCGTTTGAAGTTACCGGTGCCAATGCACTGACAGCAAATGAAATCGCATTTAACAGCATCAGCAGCGTGGATGCGTTGGGCGGTGACGACAGCGTTACCGGTGCCGATGGAGAAGACTGGACCTTAACCGGCACTAATTACGAAGCCACGAACAATGGCATCACTTTTAGCAATGTAGAATTCCTAACCGCAGTTAATGCAGATTTGATCGGCACGACTGGTGCAGACGCCTTTGTACTGGAGTCTGATGCCGATGTTGCCATCTACAACATGACCATCTCCGGCATGTCAGCGGTCGAAGGCAACGGTGGTACTGACAGCCTGGATGCCAGTGCTTACAGTGCCGGCCTGGCCCTGACGGGAACCGATAATCAGGTGACCGCTGAATCTGGCAGCCTGACCTTCAACGATATTACCAGCGCCTTAACCTCTGTTCTTACCGGTACCAGCAGTGCGGATAGCTTTACCGTTAATGGTGATAACGAAGTTACCAGTTATGAGATTGCCTTCACCGGTGTGAATACAGTGGATGCAGGTTCTGGCGGTGGCAGTGTTGCTGCACAGAGTGTTGTGACCTTGACCGGTACGGATAACGAAGCCACAACCAACTCAATCGCCTTCAGTAATATCGATACCGTGACCGGCGGCAGTCTGGAAGGCTCTGATAATACAGACACCTTTGTGGTAACCAGCAGCACCAGTGTGACTGCCAACAGCATCAGCTTCAGCGGCTTTTCCGGTGATATCGACGCTAAAGGTGGTACGGATAGCGTTACTGGTGCCGATGGTGAAGATTGGGCTTTAACCGGCACTAATTACGAAGCCACGAATAATGGCATCACTTTTAGTAATGTAGAAACCCTAGCGGCGGTCAATGCAGATCTGATCGGCACGAGTGGTAACGATGCCTTTGTACTGGAGTCTGACGCAGACGTTGCCATCTACAACATGACCATTTCCGGCATGTCTGCTGTTGAAGGCAACGGCGGCACTGACAGCCTGGATGCCAGTGCTTACAGTGCTGGCCTGGCCCTGACAGGAACCGATAATCAGGTGACCGCTGAATCCGGCAGCCTGACCTTCAACGATATTACCAGCGCCATAACCTCCGTTCTTACCGGTACCAGCAGTGCGGATAGCTTCACGGTGAATGGTGATAACGCAGTTACCAGTTATGACATTGCCTTCACCGGTGTTAGTACGGTCGATGGCGGTAACGGCACCGACAGCGTAACGGCCCTTAGTGTTGTCACGCTCACCGGCGTAGATAACCAAGCCTCAACGAACTCAATTCTGTTTAGCAATATCGATAACGTCAGTGGGGGCAGCCTGCAAGCTTCCTCCGGCAATGACTCGTTTGAAGTTACCGGTGCCAATGCACTGACAGCGAATGAAATCGCATTTAGCAGTATCAGCAGCGTGGATGCGCGGGGCGGTGACGACAGCGTTACCGGTGCAGATGGAGAAGACTGGACCTTAACCGGCACTAATTACGAAGCCACGAACAATGGCATCACTTTTAGCAATGTAGAATTCCTAACCGCAGTTAATGCAGATTTGATCGGCACGACCGGTGCAGACGCCTTTGTACTGGAGTCTGATGCTGATGTTGCCATCTACAACATGACCATCTCCGGCATGTCAGCGGTCGAAGGCAACGGTGGTACTGACAGCTTGGATGCCAGTGCTTACAGTGCTGGCCTGGCCCTGACAGGAACCGATAATCAGGTGACCGCTGAATCCGGCAGCCTGACCTTCAACGATATTACCAGCGCCATAACCTCCGTTCTAACCGGTACCAGCAGTGCGGATAGCTTTACCGTTGATGGTGATAACGAAGTTACCAGTTATGAGATTGCTTTCACCGGTGTTAGTACGGTCGATGCAGGTAACGGTGCAGATAGCGTTACCGGTGCCAGCGGCGCAGATTGGACCCTGACTGGAACTAGCGAAGAAGCGACCAGCAGCAGTATTACGTTTAGTGAGATCGAGGCGATCACCGTAGTGAGTGGCGACTTGGTCGGTACAACCGGTGACGATGACTTCGTACTGCAAGCCGATGCAGATGTTGAAGTCTATGACATGACCATTTCCGGAATGTCTGCAGTCGATGGCAATGGCGGAGATGACAGCTTGGATGCCAGCGCCTACGGCGATGGCCTGGCCCTGACAGGTACTGACAACCAAGTGACGGCTGAATCCGGTACTTTGACGTTTGACGGTATTGTGAGCGCGGTAACCTCGGCGCTGACCGGTAGTAGCGGTGCGGATAGCTTTGTTGTGAATGGTGACAATGCTGTAACCAGCTATGACATCGCCTTTACCAATGTGAACACTGTCGACGGTGACGGCGATAGTGACAGTGTTACCGGTGCCAATGGCGAAGACTGGACCCTGACCGGCACAGATTACCAAGCCACCGCCAGCGGTATGACCTTTAGCAGCGTTGAGGCTCTGACTGCCACCAACGCCGACTTGATTGGCACAACAGGTAATGATGCCTTTGTACTGCAATCTGACGCAGACGTTGCCATCTACAACATGACCATTTCCGGCATGTCAGCGGTCGAAGGTAATGGCGGCACTGACAGCCTGGATGCCAGCGCTTACAGCGATGGCCTGGCCCTGACAGGAACCGATAATCAGGTGACCGCTGAATCTGGCAGCCTGACCTTCAACGATATTACCAGCGCCATAACCTCCGTTCTAACCGGTACCAGCAGTGCGGATAGCTTCACGGTGAATGGTGATAACGCAGTTACCAGTTATGAAATTGCCTTCACCGGTGTTAGTACGGTCGATGGCGGTAACGGCACCGACAGCGTAACGGCCCTTAGTGTTGTCACGCTCACCGGCGTAGATAACCAAGCCTCAACGAACTCAATTCTGTTTAGCAATATCGATAACGTCAGTGGGGGCAGCCTGCAAGCTTCCTCCGGCAATGACTCGTTTGAAGTTACCGGTGCCAATGCACTGACAGCGAATGAAATCGCATTTAGCAGTATCAGCAGCGTGGATGCGCGGGGCGGTGACGACAGCGTTACCGGTGCCGATGGAGAAGACTGGACCTTAACCGGCACTAATTACGAAGCCACGAACAATGGCATCACTTTTAGCAATGTAGAATTCCTAACCGCAGTTAATGCAGATTTGATCGGCACGACCGGTGCAGACGCCTTTGTACTAGAGTCTGATGCTGATGTTGCCATCTACAACATGACCATCTCCGGCATGTCAGCGGTCGAAGGCAACGGTGGTACTGACAGCCTGGATGCCAGTGCTTACAGTGCTGGTTTGGCCCTGACGGGAACCGATAATCAGGTGACCGCTGAATCCGGCAGCCTGACCTTCAACGATATTACCAGCGCCATAACCTCCGTTCTTACCGGTACCAGCAGTGCGGATAGCTTCACGGTAAATGGTGATAACGAAGTTACCAGTTATGAGATTGCTTTTACCGGTGTTAGTACGGTCGATGCAGGTAACGGTGCAGATAGCGTTACCGGTGCCAGCGGCGCAGATTGGACCCTGACTGGAACTAGCGAAGAAGCGACCAGCAGCAGTATTACGTTTAGTGAGATCGAGGCGATCACCGTAGTGAGTGGCGACTTGGTCGGTACAACCGGTGACGATGACTTCGTACTGCAAGCCGATGCAGATGTTGAAGTCTATGACATGACCATTTCCGGAATGTCTGCAGTCGATGGCAATGGCGGAGATGACAGCTTGGATGCCAGCGCCTACGGCGATGGCCTGGCCCTGACAGGTACTGACAACCAAGTGACGGCTGAATCCGGTACTTTGACGTTTGACGGTATTGTGAGCGCGGTAACCTCCACGCTGACCGGTAGTAGCGGTGCGGATAGCTTTGTTGTGAATGGTGACAACGCCGTAACCAGCTATGACATCGCCTTTACCAGTGTGAGTACTGTCGACGGTGACGGGGATAGTGACAGTGTTACCGGTGCCAATGGCGAAGACTGGACCCTGACCGGCACGGATTACCAAGCCACCGCTAGCGGTATGACCTTTAACCGTGTTGAGGCTCTGACTGCCACCAACGCCGACTTGATCGGCACAACGGGTAATGATGCCTTTGTACTGCAATCTGATGCCGATGTTGCCATCTACAACATGACCATTTCCGGCATGTCAGCTGTTGAAGGTAATGGCGGCACTGACAGCCTGGATGTCAGCGCTTACAGCGATGGCTTGGCCCTAACGGGAACCGACAATCAGGTGACCGCTGAAACCGGCAACCTGACCTTCAATGATATTGCCAGCGCAGTAGCCTCCACTTTAACTGGTACCAGCAGTGCGGATAGCTTCACGGTGAATGGTGATAACGCAGTTACCAGTTATGAAATTGCCTTCACCGGTGTTAGCACAGTTGATGCTGGAAATAGCACTGATAGCGTAACTGGCGCAGATGGTGCTAGCTGGACCCTGACCGGTACAGATAATGAGGCAACTAATAGCAGTATTACTTTCAATAATGTAGATGTCATTGCTGCTATCAATGCAGACCTTTTAGGTAGCACCGGCGCAGATGAATTTGTATTGCAGTCTGATGCCGATATTGAAGTCTATAGCATGACGATTTCCGGTATGTCGTCGGTGCACGGCAATGGCGGTACTGACAGCCTGGACGCCAGCGCTTACAGCGATGGCCTGGCCCTAACGGGGACAGATAACCAAGTAACGGCCGAATCCGGCAGTCTGACATTTAATGATATTGCCAGCGCAATAACCTCCACTTTAACTGGTACCAGTGGTGCGGACAGCTTTACCGTCGATGGTGATAACGAAGTTACCAGTTATGACATTGCCTTCACCGGCGTTAGTACGGTCGATGCGGGTAATGGCACTGACAGCGTAACGGCTATTGATGTTGTTACCCTCACCGGCATAGATAACCAAGCCTCAACCAGCTCAATTCTGTTCAGCAATATCGACAGCGCGAGTGGAGGTCGCCTTCGAGCCTCTACCGGTGATGACTCGTTTGAAGTTACCGGTGCCAATGAGCTGACTGCGAATGAAATTGAATTTAGCAGAATCAGCAGTGTGGATGGGCGAGGTGGTGATGACAGTGTTACTGGAGCCGATGGTGAAGACTGGACCTTAACCGGCAATGATTACGAAGCCACCAACAACGGCATTACTTTTAGCAGTGTAGAAATCCTAACGGCGGTCAATGCAGACCTGGTCGGCACGAGCGGTAACGATGCCTTTGTGCTGCAATCTGACGCCGATGTTGCTATCTACAACATGACCATCTCTGGCATGTCTGCTGTTGAAGGCAACGGCGGCACTGACAGCCTGGATGCCAGTGCTTACAGTGCTGGCCTGGCCCTGACGGGAACCGATAATCAGGTGACCGCTGAATCCGGCAATCTGACCTTCAACGATATTACCAGCGCCATAACCTCCGTTCTAACCGGTACCAGCAGTGCGGATAGCTTTACCGTTGATGGTGATAACGAAGTTACCAGTTATGAGATTGCTTTCACCGGTGTTAGTACGGTCGATGCAGGTGATGATGCAGACAGTGTTATTGGTGCTGACGGAGAAGACTGGACTCTGACTGGCGCGGATTATGAAGCGACAGGCAGCGGTATTACATTCAGTAGTGTGGAGGCTCTAACTGCTACCAATGCAGGTTTGATCGGGACGAGCGGTGCCGACGCCTTTATTCTGCAATCTGATGCCGATGTTGAAATCTACAGTATGACCATATCCGGCATGTCTTCTGTTGATGGCAATGGCGGTACTGACAGCCTGGATGCCAGCGCCTACAGCGATGGCTTGGCTCTAACAGGTACAAATAATCAAGTCTCTGTAGAGTCTGGCACCCTGACCTTTGATGGCATCAGTAGTGCTGTTACTTCAGCATTAACAGGCACCAGCAGTGCTGATAGCTTTGTAGTGAATGGAGACAATGCGCTCTCCAGCTACAGCATAGCCTTCACTGGGGTTAGCACTGTCGATGCAGCTAATGGCACAGATGACATTACCGGTGCAAGCGGTTCTGACTGGACTCTAACCGGTAATAACAATGAAGTAATTGGCAGCGGAATCACCTTTAGTGATGCAGAAACTCTTGTCACCGTAAGTGCGAATCTGGTGGGTACTACCGGTGACGATGATTTTGTTTTGCAGTCTGATGCAGATGTTGAAGTTTATGGCATGACGGTTTCCGGCATGTCTGCTGTGGAGGGCAATGGTGGTGATGACAGCTTGGATGCCAGCGCTTATAGCGATGGACTAACCCTAACGGGTACCAGCAAACAGGTAACCGCAGAGTCTGGGGCTCTTACCTTCGATGGTATTGTCAGCGCCGTTACTGCAACGCTTACTGCCACTAGTGGCTCAGATAGCTTTACGGTAGATGGCGCTAATGCCGCCACCGTTTATGACATCGCCTTTACGGGCCTGAGCACCATCGATGCGGGAGAGGGGGCAGACAGTGTTACTGGTGCAAGTGGTGCTGATTGGACTTTAACTGGCAATGATTATGAGGCCACTAACAGCAGTATTACTTTCAGCAGTGTAGAAACTATTACTGCTGTAAATGCCGACCTCGTGGGCACGGCTAATGCTGACGCCTTTGTGTTGCAGTCCGCTGGCGATATCGAAGTTTACGGTATGACCGTTTCCGGTATGTCTGCCGTGGACGGCAGCGGGGGTGATGACAGCTTGGATGCCAGTGCCTATAGCGATGGGCTGGCACTGACAGGCAGCGACGGCCAGGTAACCGCCGGCTCTCTGCTCTTTAGCGGTCTTGCGAGTGCTGTAACATCATCGCTAACCGGTACCAGTGGTGCCGATAGCTTCACGGTGGATGGCGATAATGCTGTCTCTAGCTACGATATTGCCTTTACCGGTGTAAGCACCTTAGATGCAGATGGCGGCACAGACAGTGTGACAGGCGCAGATGGTGCCGACTGGACCTTGAGCGGCACCGACAATCAGGCTGCGAGCAGTGGAATCACCTTTAGCAATGTAGACAGTCTGGCTATTGTGAATGCGGACTTGGTCGGTACGACAAGTGCTGATGCCTTCGTGTTGCAGTCCGGTGGTGATATCGAAGTTTACGATATGACTTTCTCTGGCATGTCCGCAGTTGACGGTAATGGCGGCGGGGATAGTTTAGACGCCAGCTCCTACAGTGATGGATTGACACTCACAGGTGCCTCTAATCAAGTAGCGGCAGGCTCCCTGACTTTTGATGGCATTGTAAGCGCGGTAACTTCGATACTGACCGGTACGAGCGGTGCAGATAGTATTACTGTGGATGGTGACAATGCCGTCACCAGTTACGACATTGCTTTTACCGGAGTAAGCACCATTGATGCCGGTACTGGTACCGACAGTGTTACCGGTGCTGATGGTGAAGATTGGACTCTAACGGGCTCGGATAACCAGGCCACTGGCAGCGGTATCACCTTTAGCAATGTGGATAGCCTCACCACCGTGAATGCAGATCTGATCGGCACTACAGGTGCTGATGACTTTGTTCTGCAATCAGATGCCGATGTTGAAGCTTATGGCATAACAGTTTCTGGCATGTCTTCGGTCGAGGGCAATGGCGGTAATGACAGCCTGGATGCCAGTGCTTACAGTGATGGCTTAGCCCTGACAGGAACAGATAACCAGGTTACCGCAGAATCTGGTGCCCTGATATTCAATAGTATCTTCAGTGCAGTGAGCTCAACGTTAACTGCAACTAGTGGTTCGGATAATTTCACCGTAGATAGCGATAACGCCACTACCATCTATGACATCGCCTTCACTGGCGTGAGCAGCATTGATGCAGCTGGTGGTACAGATACTGTGACAGGAGCTGATGGTGCCGATTGGACCCTGACCGGTAATGATTATGAGGCAACGAATAGTGGAATTACTTTTAGCAGCGTAGATACACTTATTGCTACCAATGCCGACCTGCTGGGAAGCAGCGGTGCTGATGCCTTTGCTCTGCAATCGACTGGAGACATTGACGTCTACAGTATGACGGTCTCAGGTATGTCGGCAGTCTATGGCCAGGGTGGTAATGATAGCCTGGATGCCAGCGCTTATAGTGATGGCCTGACGCTCACTGGCACTGACAATCAAGTAACGGCGGGTAGCCTGACTTTTGATGGCATCGTCAGTGCTGTAACTTCGGCGTTAACAGGCACTAGTGGAGCGGATAGCTTTACTGTAGACGGGGATAATGCAGCGACCAGCTACGATATCGCCTTTACCGGATTGAGCACTATTAATGCTCTAGATGGTAACGATACTGCTACCGGTGCAGATGGTGCTGATTGGAGCCTGACGGGAGCTGACAACGAGGCTGTTAACAGCAGTATCACTTTTAGCAATATCGAGAACCTTACTGCCGTAAATGCCGATTTGGTTGCTACAACTGGCGATGACGCATTTGTGCTGCAGTCTGATGCAGATGTGGAAGTTTACGGTATGACCGTATCCGGCATGTCTGCAGTCGATGGTAATGGCGGTGACGACAGCTTGGATGCCAGTGCCTACAGCGATGGGCTTTCTTTAACTGGTACTGATAATCAAGTCGATGCCGGCTCACTGTCTTTCTATAGCATTTCCAGTGCGGCCACTTCTATCCTGACAAACACCCATGATTCTGCTCAGTTCGAATTGCAGGGTGACCAGGCATTAGCAACGGCAGGTATCAGTTTTACTGGCCTTGAAGAAGTGAATACTTCGGGCAGTAATGACACCTTGGTGGCTACAGACAGTGACGATAACTTTACCCTCAACTCCGATGGCGATATCAGCGTTGCAGGCATCGACTTCAGTGGGCTGGAAACTGTGGATGGCGCAGGTGGTAGCGACACGGTTAGTGCAGATGGAGCTACCTGGACCTCCACCAGCTCCGGTAACTCCCTTGTTGAAGGCAGTGTGGAGGCTGAAGTTAATGGCCTGACCGTCTACTTTGATAACCTCGAACTCGTAGAGGGGGCGGGAAGTTATACTGGCCAGGATATCGATGGTGAATATGAGTTTAGTGCTCTGGATACCATGACGATTGGCGGAGTCACCTTTGCCGACCTGGATAGTGTTGCTGCGGGTTCTGGCACAGATACCGTTTATGGTGCAGATATTGATGCTGTCTGGGATATCAATGACTCTGAACACACTGTTTCCAGTGGTGGAGCATCACTCACGATTACTGGTATCGAGTCTATTACTGCCGGTTCAGGTGCTGACGAGTTTAATTTAAATGGTGGTGAGCTCGCAGGGATTGATACTGGAGCTGGCAGCGATACCGTCACCTTCTCTGGCACTGTGATTGACAGTATTTCCCTTGGTGCTGGCAATGATTTCTTGACGGTAGAAACTGATATTGGCCAGGAGGTAGAGCTTGCTGGTGGTGGCGGATCTGATGATTTCCAATACAACTTGTCCGGTGCGACCTGGGAGCTTTATAGCAGTGGCAATCAGGTAGGTAACTTCAGTTTTGCTGGTTTCGAATACCTGGACAACACCTCTGACAGTATTACCGTCCTGACCGATCTGGCATTTGATTTTGAAGATGGTGGAAGTAGATCTGAAAGCTTCAATAAAAATGGTGCCGGGCTCCAGTTCAGCGATATGCGGTTGGGCTACGATGGCGAGGGCGATATTTATGTTACCAGCAGCTCAACAGATACTATCGGTGGCAGCCTGACCGCTGATCGTGCCGAACTGGTTGTTGGTGGCGATGTAGATATTGAGACAGATGTGAGTGTCTTGGCTGTTGCCACCTCGGGTGCGGATATCAATATCAGTGTGCAGGCTGCAGGGGATCTCGTTATCGATGAGATCGATGCAGGGCGGGGCACAGTTTCCCTGGCCAGCTCCAGCTTTGGCACCCTGACTGCTGAAACTTATGGAGATACCCATATCACAGCATCCGCTGTGACCTTGGGAACGGAAACTGAGTTGTGGACCATCATTGGTGAGGCGACTAATCCTCTCCGCATGGATGTCACCAATACAGTGGATATCTATTCCGTCAGTTACTATGAGCCTGACTTTATTGGCCAGATCCCGACGGTTACCAGCACTGGTGACGAGCTGCAGTCCGTTGCCGGTGCCCAGGCATCCCAAGGCCTCAAGTCAGCAGTTCAAAATGCAGTAGAAGACTTCAGTCATGTAGACCCTGCGATCTTTAGCGCTGTGAAGCCCTACAGTAGTGGTGTCGATGCGGTGAACTCCCCTGAGATGCGTCTCAGGTCTGGGGAATTGAGTCCGGCTGTAGCTTCTGCTGCTGAGGAGGTCGAAACTGCACCTAAGTTTGACGCTGAACTCGAACTGGGCACCAGCGACGCGCCCAGCGACATTACTGTAGATCTTGGGGAGTTTAATGGAGGTAGTGCAGGGCACTAAAGTAAACTCGCTTTGCAAAAAAGCCGGTCTTTAGGGGCCGGCTTTTTTTATGTCCGGAATTTTTTTGGCTGGGTTTTAGAAGGAAAGAGTTAAAAGCGAGGGCTGGAAAATTAAATCACCCAAACGAAAAAAGGCCGACTCTTGCGAGTCAGCCTTTTTGGAATTGGTGCCCAGGAGAGGACTTGAACCTCCACGACCGTTAGGTCACTAGCACCTGAAGCTAGCGCGTCTACCAATTCCGCCACCTGGGCAAATCAACGTGTGCTCCGTTGAGGACGCGAACTATAGAGATCTGCCCCCCCTGTGTCAACGGCTGCGTTGCGCTTTTTTCATCATTTTTTTCTTAGGTCGGGAAAATTGGCGAAATCGCTTATAATGCGTGCAATAGCGGCGAATTATTGACCAGAAATCCACCACCAACGCCGTCTTTCTTTATGGCCGGATAATCTCCGGAGGTTGCCAAACTTGGCAACTGCCCAACAACGGATGCTGTTTTGACTCAAAAAAATACCTCAGACCCCTTCAATATTGACCCTCATGCCCAGCGCGAGGCGGAGAAATATGAAAAGCCCGTGCCCAGTCGGGAGTACTTGTTACAAGTTCTTGAGAATCAGGCGGAACCTGTGCCCTGGGAAGCGGTGGCCGATTTACTGGAAATAACCGATGAGGATCGCCGCGAAGGGGTCAGGCGCCGTTTGATCGCCATGTCCCGGGATGGGCAGATTGCAAGCAACCGCGCCGGTGATTTTGGTGTACTGGATAAAATGAGCCTGATACGCGGCCGGGTTATGGGGCACCGGGATGGTTTTGGTTTTGTTATCCCCAGCGATGGCGGCACCGATCTATTTTTATCCCACCGACAGATGCGCAAAGTCTTTGATGGTGACGAAGTATTAGTGCGGGAAACCCCCGGAGGTTTTCGCGGTAAACGCGAGGGCGCTGTTGTCAGGGTGATCAAGCACAATACCGAGCAGCTGGCCGGGCGCCTGTACCGGGAAAACGGCATTTGTTTTGTGCGCCCAGATAATCCGCGTATTAACCTGGATATTATGGTGGCCTCTGAGGATACCGCCGGAGCTGATCACGGCCAGTATGTTGTAGTAAAAATAGTTACCCAACCGGGCAGGGATAAAGTGCCGCAAGGTGAGGTTAGCGAAATTCTCGGTGACCACCTTGCCCCGGGTATGGAGATTGATGTTGCGATCCGCAACTACGGAATTCCCCACACCTGGCCCAGTGCACTGACGGCGGAGGTCAATGAAATTGCCGATGAAGTGCTTGAGGATCACAAAAAATCCCGGGTGGATCTTCGCCAGCTGCCGCTGGTTACTATTGATGGTGAAGACGCGCGGGATTTTGATGATGCGGTCTACTGCGAACTTTTACCCGACGGCAACTGGAAATTACTGGTGGCCATTGCCGATGTTTCCCACTATGTGCGCCCAGGCAGTGCGCTGGATGAGGAAGCGCACGGCCGCGGAAACTCGGTTTATTTTCCGGATTTCGTTGTACCCATGCTGCCGGAAAAATTGTCCAACGGCCTTTGCTCCCTGAACCCCGATGTCGATCGGCTGTGTATGGTCTGCGAAATGCACATCAATCGAAGCGGTGAAATTCAGGATTACCGTTTCTTTGAGGCGGTTATGCGCAGCCACGCGCGCCTGACCTATACCCAGGTAGGGCAAATACTCGATGAGCGGGATAACCGCGATAGTGGTGCCCGCAAGCAATTTGCGACCCTGACTCCGCACCTGGACAACCTTCACGACCTCTACCTGGCGTTGCGCGAAGCGCGGGAGCGCCGGGGTGCTATTGACTTTGAGACGACTGAGACCCGGATAATATTTGACGCCCAGCGAAAAATTGAGCGAATTATTCCGGTGGTGCGCAACGATGCTCACAAGCTGATCGAAGAGTGTATGCTCGCGGCCAATGTCTGCGCGGCGAGTCTGATGGAGCTATCGGAACTACCCGCACTCTACCGGGTACACGATGCGCCCAAAGAGGAAAAACTCAGTAATTTGCGCGAGTACCTGGGTGAATTGGGATTGCGCCTTCCCGGTGGTGGTGAGCCCCAGCCCAAAGACTTCCAGGACCTGATGGAGCAGATTGAGGGCCGTGCAGATGCGCATATTATTCAGGTGATGCTGCTGCGCTCTATGAACCAAGCGGTTTACCAGCCGGAGAATCGCGGACACTTCGGTTTGGATTACCCGGCCTATGCCCATTTCACCTCCCCGATTCGCCGCTATCCGGATTTGCTCCTGCACCGGGCGCTGCGCTGGTTGATACGCAACGGCAGCGCCAACCAAGCTGCGGTGGCAAAAAAAGTTTACTCGGTGCCCGGCGCCAAACCGATTGCTCGCGAGCAGATTTTGCCCTACGACATGCCGGCCATGTTGCAACTTGGGGAGCAGTGTTCCCTGACCGAGCGGCGCGCCGACGATGCGACCCGGGATGTGCTCAGCTGGCTTAAATGTGAATACCTGCAGGATCATGTGGGCGAAACCTATTCCGGCGTTATCAGTGCGGTCACAGGCTTTGGATTATTTGTGGAGTTGGATGATCTCTACGTGGAGGGACTGATTCATGTCACCGCCCTACCCAAAGACTATTATCGCTTTGAGCAGGCGCACCAGCGTCTTATCGGGGAGCGCAGTGGCAAACGTTACCATTTGGGCGACTCTGTCACCGTGCAGGTTGCACGGGTAGATCTCGAAGAGCGCAAGGTGGATTTCACCTTGAATGAACTGGTCCCACGCGCTAAGCGTGAGTCGAAGAAAAAGAAAGAGAGTACGCGGGTGAGTGCCCGCGCTATGGAAATGGCAGTAGAACATCAATTAGAACGCGAGCGCCGGGGCCGCGATAAAAAAGAAAAGCCCAGCAATACCAGTACTAACCCCTGGGCCAAGCATACCGAGACCACAGCCAAGCCCTCGCCTTTCCGCAAGCGCAAGGTGGGCTCAGATGAGGCTGTGCCAGTAGAGGCCAGCGTTGAAGCCCCTGTAGTAAAACCGGAAAAAGAGCCGCTAAATAGGCGAGGTGAAGGCGGGCAAAGTGATGATGCCCAGCCCAAACGCAAGATTAAAAAGCGCACCCCGACACGCAAGGGTGGAAAGCGGCCTGCAGTGGCGGCCCGTAAAGCCGCGCAAAAGGCTGAAAACGCCAAAACCCGTTCGGGTAAATTAAAAAAGAAGAAAAAGGTTTCTTCTAGCAGTAAAAAGAAAAAGTGATCGAGGAATAAATTGAGTCAGGAAGTTATCTATGGTCTGCACGCAGTGCAGGCCCTTCTAAAAGGTTCTCCGCAGAATGTATCGGAGCTGATGTTACTGCGTGGCCGCAAGGATCAGCGCCTGCAAAAAATAATCCAGCAGGCGGAAAAAAATGATATTGCCGTGCGCTTTATTGACCGGAGAGCGCTGGATGAAAAGGTTGAGGATGGTGCTAACCACCAGGGTGTTGTTGCCATCTGTTCTGGCAAAACAAAGGTACACGATGAAAAATTCCTGTTCGACCTGCTAAAACAACTGGATCAGCGCGGGGAAGTGCCTTTCTTATTGGTGCTGGATGGCGTGACGGACCCCCACAATCTGGGAGCCTGCCTGCGCTCGGCAGAGGCTGCTGGAGTCCATGCAGTGATTGCACCAAAAGACAAATCTGCCGGACTGACGCCAACAGCTCGCAAAGTGGCCTGTGGTGCAGCTGAAGTATTGCCCTTTGTTACCGTGACTAACCTGGCTCGCGCATTACAGCAGCTGCAGCAGGCGGGAGTGTGGATATATGGCGCAGCCGGTGAGGCCACACAGGATGTATACCAAAGCCAATTAACTGGCCCCCTGGCGCTGGTTATGGGGGCCGAGGGCAGCGGCTTGCGGCGCCTGACTAGGGAACACTGCGATCATTTGATCAAAATTCCTATGGCGGGAGAGGTAAGCAGCTTAAATGTTTCTGTTGCCACGGGTGTTTGCCTGTTTGAGGCTGTGCGTCAGCGCAACGGCTAAGGGGCCTGTATGACCTGTACTGGCTGGGGAGAATTTATCTCTGGGCGTACAGGTCGGTGCTTATAATATCCATAACGTTATTTCCAGATAGCCTCTGGTGATCTATCGATAAATTCCCCTAATTCTTCCTGTCACTAAATCGAATTGCAAAAAGCAAGGTTTTTGCAACGTTGCTGCGATAATAGCTTCCGCTATATTTTTAATCTGCAGTAATAATATGGTTTTAGTGTGGATCATCGGGTTTTGGTTTATTCTCATATTCGATGGCTTTGTTTAATCAAAGCAACCATAAAGCCAGTCGCAGTTAACTTGTTGCCGTTAAAGTGCGGTAAATCATTGGGCCTAAAGCCCACTTGATCTGCTGGCGCGAATGATCATTTAAGTTTTATCGATCTTGTAAGGTAACCGTTCTTTTGCAGTTTTTAGAACGGTGAGAATTTAAATATAAGTAATTGGAAATGTTGCAATTGCTGATGACGAAAATCCCTAGCAGAGCTATAAATTCAAAAGTGGATTTAAGGGTGTCTGCTGATTGAAAAGATAAGTATAGCTTCACCGAGTTTTAGGTCTGGCTCTTTTTAATTAGTACTCATGTATCTAAATCTTTTGTTCGTTTTTATTTAAATAATATTAGGTCTTATTCATTAGTGAATCGTATTTTAATACCTTTATAGATTTGGAGTCGGCTGAAATATTTGTAATTTGAAGGCCATTTGAATTGCTATATGGCACTTGGCTTTTTATTATGTCGGCTTTACTGGAGGGGGTTTATATGAACGGAGTTACGGGCCAATATCAATCTTGGCATTTGCACATTTTGCACATTTTACGTTTCGGGTTATTCACACTCACTATTGGCCTGCTCAGTGCTTGTGGCGGAGGGGGTAGCAGTAGTAATAACAGCAACAGTGATGGCGATGGGAGCGGTGATGGCAGTGGTAGTGGTGGGACAGATACCGTAACGCTGGAAAGTGTAGGGCTGGAACAAGATAGCACCAATGAATACCAGTATTTCCTAACGGCCTATTACAGTGATGACTCTTCTGTTGATGTTACTGAGGAAGCGGACTGGTCTGTGAGCGACGATAGCCTGGCAACGGTTGAGGCAGGGCTGCTTACTCCTTTGCATAGTGGTTCATTCACTTTGAGTGCCTCTTATGAGGGGGTTGATGCGCAGGTTGATGTTGAGTTGGCTCCAATGCTGCAGGGGCTGCAGTTGGATAGGGATGCCTCTAATTTTGATCAATACTACCTCACGGCTAACTATGATGATGACACCTCAGTGGATGTTACCGAAGAGGCCGAGTGGTCGATCAGTGATACCAGTTTGGCAACCGTAGAGGCGGGTCTTATCACCGCCCTGGAGAGTGGCTCGGCGACGCTAACCGCCACCTTTGATGGTGAAACGGCGGATATGGACATTGAGCACCTTGTCTATGTGCGTGAAATTTTTTCCTCTTTACATGCATTTGCCGCATTAAAAAATAATGGCTCCGTTGTATCCTGGCCTGATGAGTACGATTCATCAGATATTAGTTTTAGTGAGGTAAGTGCCAGCTTAGCCAGTGATGTGGTAGAAATTTTCCCTGCAAATGATGCTTTTGCAGCATTAAAGTCTGATGGTTCGGTTATTACCTGGGGAGTCTACGATGAGGGTGGTGATAGTAGCTCCGTGAGCGCGAGCCTGGCGGATAATGTCGTTAAGATTTATCCAGGCTCACAGGCGTTTTCTGCATTGAAGTCTGATGGATCCATTGTAACTTGGGGGAACGATTTATATGGGGGGGATAGCAGTGCGGTTAGTGCCCAGTTAGCCAGTGAAGTAGAGGAAGTTTATACATCTGGATATGCTTTTGCTGCGCGAAAAACAGATGGCTCTGTTGTGACATGGGGGCACGTTAATGGAGGTGGAGATAGTAGTGCGGTGAGCGCAGAAATCTCCAGTGATGTGGTCACAGTTTTTACAACATCGGCTGCTTTTGCTGCACTAAAATCAGATGGCTCTGTTGTGACCTGGGGATTTGATAATTGGGGTGGGGATAGTAGTGCGGTGAGCGCGGAAATCTCCAGTGATGTGGAGACTATTTTTCCATCAAGATATGTTTTTGCTGCACTTAAATCAGATGGCTCTGTAGTGACCTGGGGATTCGAAGATAACGGTGGCGATAGCAGTGCAGTGAGCTCGGAAATCTCCAGCGATGTTGTGGAGGTCTTTGGGAATCGCGAAGCTTTAGCGGCCGTGAAATCTGATGGCTCAGTCGTCACTTGGGGCGATGCCAATAATGGTGGTGATAGTAGCGATGTGAGTGACCAGCTTACAGGGGGGGTCGATACCATCTCTGCGAGCGGTTTTGCCTTTGCCGCTGTTAAATCCGATGGTTCTGTTGTCACTTGGGGGGCGAGTAGCTGGGGTGGCGATAGTAGCGCAGTCAGTTCTGAGCTGACTGAAAATGTGGAGTCAATCGTTTCGAATGGTTATGATTTCGCCGCAATAAAGGCTGATGGGTCGGTAGTGACTTGGGGTTTTCATGATAATGATAGTGAAAAAAACAGCAGTAGCGCCAGTGATCAACTGACGAGTGGCGTGTTAACGATAGTAACAAGCGGTAAGGCCTTCTCGGCGATAAAAGACGATAAGTCCGTAGTGACTTGGGGTGATAGTTCTTTCGGCGCTGATAGCAGTGATATAGATTTTAATTAGATAGAAATGATACTGCGGAAAATGCAGGCTATTTACTCATTTTTGAAGGTAATATCACTGATATGACCTGGTGGATATTACAGGGTAGATAAGCCTTGAGCCGACAATCAAAGCAAGTCTTGGTTGTCGGCTCTTAACTTAATAAATACGTGGATTTTCTAATGCTCACCTTTTGTATTAGGTGGACTCCAGCACTATTACTTTACAATTTAACGCCCAAGTAATTGTTTTATGTTTCTTTATTGGGTATCCAGTATTAGCTATTTAAGCAATAGTGGTTTTCCTGAGCCCTACTGAAGTTTTTATTTAAATTTCATGTTGGGTTTTTCTTATCTCAATATTTTTTCTGGTCTATGCTTGTTTTTTTTATAAGAGTCACTCAAAAGGTTTGCCCGTGGGGCTCCCGTAGATGGCAATAAATCGAACATCGATATGCCCCGGCTATATTGCCTTTCTCTACGCCTCTTTAATAAAGGCAGAGTTCAGTGTGCCGTAGTCCAACGCCTTACTAAACAAATTATTGTCACTTTTAACCTCTGCCAGCTGTTTTAGTGATTCGTTTAAATGGCCGTAGACTGACTGGAATAAAGCTGGTCCGGTACTAAAACGCTTTATGCCTGCAGCAAAAAAATCCGATATAGGGGCCATACCCGGAAGCAGCATAATATTGATTGGCAGGTCGATACCCGCTGCCAAACTCCTTGCCTCCTCAACTGAAGAGAGCCCAGGCACAAAGCCGCAGTCAGCACCGGCACTCTTATAAAGCTCTAATCTCTCTATGCACATATTTACCGCCTTATCGCCGTTGGCGAGTGCATTGAGATAAACATCGGTACGGGCATTAATAAAAAGCGGGCGGCCGTTAAGTGCTTGGCGAATAGCGTTGATTTTTTCGCCGAGAGATTCGGGGGTGTCGTTACCATCTTCAATATTGATGCCTGTAACTCCCAGCGCAACCATTTTACAGGCCAGCTCAGCTACCTGTTTGGGGTTTTGGGAATATCCATCTTCAATATCCACGCTCAGAGGTAAAGAGGTCATCCGGGCAATCCGTGCGATAGCATTTAGGTGTTCCTCAACTGGCAGGGCACCGCCATCGGCATAACCCAACGACCAGGCGACGGCGGCACTGCTGGTACCTACTGCTTGGGCGCCTGTGTTTTGGCAGATTAAAGCGCTGGCAGCATCCCAGGCATTTGGCAGGATCAGTGGGGCGTCAGTTTGGTGCAACTTGGTGAAGGTATTGAATGGGCTGTTGTTCATCGGGATAACCTACTTGAGCGATGTCGTTTGAGTGGTGAATCGGCATAACCCAACGACCAGGCGACGGCGGCACTGCTGGTACCTACTGCTTGGGCGCCTGTGTTTTGGCAGATTAAAGCGCTGGCAGCATCCCAGGCATTTGGCAGGATCAGTGGGGCGTCAGTTTGGTGCAACTTGGTGAAGGTATTGAATGGGCTGTTGTTCATCGGGATAACCTACTTGAGCGATGTCGTTTGAGTGGTGAATTTACCGCTCAAGAGATTGATTCACTGGCCACAAACGGAACTGAACCGTGAAAACCGGAAAGACAATTAAGATTGTTGGCTGCGATGTGTGAGGGAGGTGGAGCGGACAGGTTCTATTAATACATGGCTAAGAAAGCTATGAATTGCTTTCTTGGCCACGCAGGAAAAAGAAAAAAGGAAAATCAGTTGAGAGCGGGATCTTTATGTAGCCACTGCTGTACCGCCTCCACTACGGGGGCGGGATTCTTGATCCAGCTGAGGTGAGGGTTGCCTTTGGGATAAGTGGGTTTCATCTCCCGGGTTTCGCCGCCGACAATTGCCGCTAATTTACGGGCGGCCTGAATAGGAGCGAAGGGGTCGCCGTCCAGCGCAATATGCAGAGTGGGCTGGCTTGTTTTTTCCATTTGCCCAAAGCGATCCTCTGGAGCAAAGCGGCCACTAAATATGGATCGGGCCCAGTCTTTCATCAGTCTGCGCGCTTCGCGCCAGCCGAATCCCATGCGCGCACCGGGGAAATAACCCAGCAGGCTTGAGGTCACACTGGCAATTGAGGCGAAGAGCAGGATGGCGTACTTGTGCAGGCCACTCCAGCTGCGGTGGTCCACATGGCCGGAGGCGATGCTGACAACCTTGGCGTTACCAGTGAGGCCGGCGCGGGCTGCTAGGGTGCTGGTTTGACCGCCGATACTGTGGCCGAGAATCAGCGCTGGCCCCTGGGGGAATTGCTGTTCCAGCAGTTGGATTAACTGTGGGATAAACGAAAACACCAGATCGTTGTAGCCGTAGTCGGCATTTCGGTGGGGGCGCGGCAGGCTCTCCCCAGTGCCGGGCAATTCGCTGATGGCGGTGCTGTAACCGAGCCTTTGCAGCTCTTCCAGAAGCAGGCGGTAGCGGTTGGCCGGTACGCCCATCGCGGGAAGCACCAATACCAGGGGGCCTTCGCCGTTGTGTACTGTGGTTACTGGTACCTGGAAGGCGCCAAATTCTAATTGATGGGTTTGTTGGGGCATGGTACTTCTCCCTTTAACAGTCCGGCATCATAGGCGAAGCCAGCTTGCCAAACCCATGACCAGACCGCGCAGTGCTGTGTCCCAATCCGCCAAATCCCAGAAACAAGGCGAGTGGCAGGGTAGTCATTTTGATCAGCTTGCAACCGGGCAGGCGAAGGCACGGGGCCTGATGTAACTGGTTGACTTGCAACCGGGTTAGCGAAGGCATTGGGCTGAAGTAATTGATCAACTTGCAACCAATCCCACAACTGCCTAGAATACGCCGCCCGCAATGGGCCCGGTTTATCCGTACCCGTTGTACTCCTTGCCTCATCGGACTGTCCGAGAGGCTGATTAACCCGTAAGGAGCTAAAATGCGTCATTACGAAATTGTATTCCTGGTTCACCCGGACCAGAGCGAGCAGGTACCTGGCATGGTGGAGCGCTACACTGCGTCCATCAAGGAGAGCGGTGGACAGGTTCACCGTCTGGAAGACTGGGGCCGTCGCCGTCTGGCTTACCCGATCAACAAGATCCACAAGGCTCACTACATTCTGATGAACGTAGAATGTTCTGAAGAAGCCCTTGAGGAACTGACTACCAACTTCCGTTACAACGATGCGGTTATCCGTAATCTGGTAATTCGTGAAGATGAGGCGATCACTGAAGAGAGCCCGATCATGAAAGCGGAAAAAGAAAGCCGTGAGCGCAAAGCTGCCCGTGCAGAGCGCACCGAGCGTCGCGAGCGCGCCGGAGAAGAGAAAGCTTCTTCCGACGCTGCAGAAGCTTCTTCCGATAACGCTGAAAGCGAAGAGTAAGGGGATTATCAGATGGCACGTTTTTTCCGTCGTCGCAAGTTCTGCCGTTTCACCGCTGAAGGTGTTAAGCGTATCGACTACAAAGATCTCGATACCCTGAAAGCCTACATCTCCGAGACTGGCAAAATTGTTCCTAGCCGTATTACCGGTACCAAAGCCAAGTATCAGCGTCAGCTGGCCTCTGCGGTCAAGCGCGCTCGCTACCTGGCCCTGCTGCCGTACACGGACAGCCACGAAGCCTAAGCCGCAGTTTGCTTAGACTCATTAATAGAGAAGCTATCTAGATATGCGCGCCGTAGCTGAATTTATTATGCGCGGACGCGTCAGGGCGGTAATCCTCACCATGTTGGGGATTCCGCTGATAAGCCCGGCAATTCTCGCTCTGGTGAGTTTGCGCCGAGGCAGCAGTGACGGCCTGATGGTTTTGGCCTGGGCTCTGTTGCCGATTGTCGTTATGGGTATGAGTGGTCATGTACCACCACTGGTGACTGGTATATCCGCAGGCCATTTTGTTGCAGTTTTTTGCGGCGCCATGGCATTGCGCAGCAGTCGCTCCTGGGCCGCTGGCCTGGTGGCTGTAACGGCGGCATCAGCAGCAGGCATATTGCTGACCTCTCTCTTCAGTGGAGGACTGATGCAAGGGTTCTTGCAGGCAGTCGAGAATGCAGCGGAACAGCCCAATACTGTTCCAATGGATGAACTGAAGCAGATATTTTCGGGTGAATTGCAAATTACCGGTTACCTGGGCCTGATATCGGCGATGAGCGCCACATTGGCTCTGGTACTGGGGCGTTACTGGCAGGCCCTGCTGTACAACCCCGGCGGTTTCCGCCAGGAGTTCCACCAGCTGCGCCTGCCCCTGTGGCTGTCAGCGACAAGTATGTTGTTGTGGGTAGTCAGCTTGGTAACCCCAGGCTACGCATTTTGGGGAGCGGTGATTGCGTTCCCGATGGTGGTAGCTGGTATTGCCCTGGTCCACTGGCTGGTTGCCAGTCGCGGTTGGGGGGTAGGTCCCCTGGTGGCGATGTACATCATGCTGGTGATTGGAGGGCTGCCCCTGGCAGGCTTCCTCTGCGGCCTGGCCCTGGTAGATAGCTGGATAGATATTCGCGGACGCTCTTCCAAATAAGCGCGCCCGCACAATACAGAAATTGAGGAAACCGAGATGGAAGTTATTCTGCTCGATAAAGTAGGCAAACTGGGCAACGTGGGTGACCGCGTTGATGTTAAAGCCGGTTTTGGCCGCAATTTCCTGCTGCCGACTGGTAAGGCAATTGCTGCTACCGCCGCTAACATTGCTGAGTTCGAAGCTAAGCGCGCTGAACTGGAAGCCGCTGCCGCTGCTAAGCTGGCTGAAGCTGAGAGCCGCGCTACCAAGCTGGCCGATCTGGTTGTTACCATCGCTGCTAACGCTGGCGACGAAGGCAAGCTGTTCGGTTCTATCGGCACTCGCGACATCGCTGAAGCGATCTCCGCTGGTGGCGTTGAAGTAGCTAAAGCTGAAGTTAAGCTGCCGGAAGGCGCGCTGCGCGAAGTGGGCGAGTACGACGTAGACGTACAGCTGCACTCCGACGTAATTGCTGCAGTTAAAGTCGTTATCGAAGCCGAGTAAGGTTTTGCTGACGAACGGTTGGTGCTTCGGGCGCCAGCCGCGCTACAATCGGGCGCTGCACCCTATCGGGTCCAGCGCCTGTTTTGTTTTTACTATCCAGTAAAGTTCCATGATCGACGAAAACGCCGCCCCTGAAGAAGAGATCCACAGCGAAGAGAGTTCACCCCTGCCGCATTCGGTAGAGGCGGAGCAGTCTGTGCTCGGCGGCCTGATGCTAGACCCGGGCCGTATTGATGCCGTTGCCGAACAGCTGAGTGAAGAGGATTTCTTCAGCGCCAGTCACCGCAAGATCTTTGCGGTTATGGGCGAGCTGAGTAATGGCGAACAGCCCCTGGATATCGTTACCCTCGCCGAAGGCCTCGCCAGCCGCGACCTGCTCGGTGAAGTGGGTGGCCCTGCCTACCTGGCGGAATTGGCCGAAAATACCCCCTCCGCAGCGAATATCGTCGCCTACGCCAAGATCGTGCGTGAGCGCTCTATGCTGCGCCAGTTGATCGCCGCCGCCGGTGAGATCAGCCGCACCAGTTTTAATCCCGGTGGCCTCGCTTCCGCCGATCTGCTGCAGATGGCCGAGCGCCGCGTGGCGGAAATCGCCGAGGGGCGCGCCAAAGAGGGCGGCTTTGTCGGCGTGGATACCCTGCTGAAAAAGACCGTCGAGCGCATCGATGAGCTGTTCAAGACCGAGGGTGATATCACCGGTATCAGTACCGGTCTTACCGAATTGGACCAGCGCACCTCCGGCTGGCAGCCGGGCGAACTGGTTATTCTCGCCGCGCGTCCCTCCATGGGTAAGACCGCACTGGCATTGAATTTTATTGAGAGCGCCATGCTCTGCCAGGAGAGCCCGACACTGGTCTTCAGTATGGAGATGCCCTCGGACAGCCTGGTGATGCGGATGTTGTCCTCTATTGGTCGTATCGACCAGGGGCGCATCAGGAACGGCAAGCTGCAGGAAGAGGATTGGCCCAAGCTATCCAGTGCCGTGCAGAAGATGAAAGGCAAGTCCCTGTATATCGACGATACGCCGGCACTGAGTCCCAGCGAGGTACGCGCCCGTACCAAGCGCACGGTGCGCGATCACATCAACAAATTGATGCGCGAGAACCCCAAGTTAAGCCGCGAAGACGCCGAGGCCAAGAGTATGCCCGCCATGATTATGGTGGACTACCTGCAGCTGATGCAGGTGAAGGGGTCTACTGAGGGCCGCACCCAGGAGATCTCCGAGATCTCCCGCTCTCTCAAGGCGCTGGCGAAAGAATACGAATGCCCGGTGATTGCCCTGTCGCAGCTTAACCGGGGAGTAGAGCAGCGCCCCAACAAACGGCCGATGAACTCGGACCTGCGGGAATCCGGGGCGATCGAGCAGGACGCTGACGTGATCCTGTTTATCTACCGCGATGAATACTACAACGAGGACAGCCCGGATAAAGGCATGGCCGAGTTGATTATCGGCAAGCAGCGTAACGGTGAGATCGGCACCTGCCGCGCAGCCTTTGTGGGCAAATACACTCGCTTCGATAATCTGGCGCCGGAATACTACCAGGGCGAATAAGCCTTTCTGCTAGGTTTGCGGCTGTCGAATATCCGAGCCTAGGGGAGCCACTTCTTGTTATCCGAGCAAAAGATCCGCGCACTGGTGCTGCAACGCCAATTTATCCACAGCTCCTGGACTGGAGGATTGTCGGGGTTGTTGCAACATCTTGGCGCCCTACAGTTGGATGCTATCCAGCGAATTACCCGGGCCCACCACCACCAGCTCTACAATCGCCTGCCCCGTTACAGTGAGTCACACCTGGCTGAAGCTGAAGAGCACCGCGAAATTTTCGAGTACTGGTCCCACGCCGCTGCCTACCTGCCAATGGCCCACTACCCCTATGCGCGGGTGCGTATGGATCGTATCCGCGCCGGTCAGCGCCACTGGTTTGAAAAGAATGCGAAGCTGTGTCGCTATGTTCTCGATCGTGTGCGAGAGGAGGGTGCCCTGCGGGCCAGTGATTTTGTGCGCACCAAGAGTGGATGGTGGGAGTGGTCCGATGAAAAGAAAGCCCTGGAGCAGTTGTTTCATGAAGGTGAGCTGATGGTCAGCCACCGGGAGGGCTTTCAAAAAGTCTTCGATCTCCCGGAGCGGATACTGCCAGCAAGAATCTCGACCAATGCCGCCTCGGAAATTGAGTACGGCAGCCATCTGGTGCGAACTTTTCTGGGGTGCCAGGGGATTGGCCGAGCGGAGGAAATTGCTTACCTGCGGAGGGACGACAAACCCCTTATCCAGCAGGCCGTTAAGCGTATGCTGGCAAGTGGTGAGCTCACCCCGCAGGGAAAAGAGCTGATGCTCACCGGGCACCTGGACTGGGAGCCAGTACGACCATCGCGCAAAGTGCGCCTGTTATCCCCGTTTGACCCAGTGATATTGCAGCGCAAACGCCTGCGCCGGCTGTTTGATTTTGAATATCAATTGGAGTGCTATGTACCGGCGGCCAAGCGCCGCTATGGCTATTTTTGCCTGCCGATTTTATACGGCGATCAATTCGTGGGGCAGGTGGACTTGAAGGCAGACCGGGATGCGGGTGTATTGCGGGTAGAGGCCTTGCACTGGAATAAGAAACCCGGCGTCTCGCTGGAGGCGAGTTACCACCGGGCTCTGGGGCAGTTTGCCCGCTTTCACGGGCTGGAAAGCGAAGCCGCGCTTACAGCTTGACGACTACGTAGACCTCCTGGCCATCGCGCTGGGTAGGCATAAAGTAATTGCCGCCATAGCGGTAGTACTGGATGCCGTTGATAATTTCAGCGGCATAGCCATTGGGTAGGGTTTCCACCACTTGTCCGGGCTGGAAGCCCTGCGGGCCAGGGTCCGGGGTTGCAGGCACAGTAGCGGGAGCTGCTGCCGTTGCAACAGGAACGGCGACAGCCGGCGCAGGCGCTGGAACAACGGCTACGGGTGCTGGAGCTACAGCCACTGCAGGTGGTGCTACTACGACATAAGTTCGGGTAGCCGGGTGCCACTGATAGTAGGCATCGGCGTACTGGTAATAAGTAATTCCGCCTACATGGACTCTGACAGCACTAGTTGGCAGGGTGACTACCGAGGCTCCCAGAGGGGCGGCGACAACGACGTAACCACGGGGACCGTGGCGGTAGAAGTGTCCGCCATGGTAGTAAAAGGGACGTCCGCCAACTGCGACACGCACATGGCCAACGGGTAGTACGGGCGCAACAAATCCGATCGAAACACGTGGTCCGCGATAAACACCGCCACGGTGGTGGTGGCGATGATCTCCCCCGCGCTCATAACCGCGCGCATCGGCCGGTGGGCTAAAGGCAAAAGCGGCCAGCGCCAGGAACGCACTGGCGCCAATTACGACATTCAGTTTATTCACAGTCTCTCCAGCGAAGTGATTACTCACATTTGACATACTAACCCTTATCCTGACATTAAAGACAGGTTAATTGGTTAAGAATTGTCAAAGTACCGGAGGCTGGATCAGTGGTCAGCGGTTGCGCTGGATGATTCCCATCAGCTTGTACATCAGCTGTGCGGCGGCAAAGTCATAGGCGTGAAAGCCCTCGATCGGCGCAAATTCCAGCAGATCGAAGCCGATAATCTCTCTTTGTCGCGCAACGGATTCGAACAAGTTGAGGGTCTGGTACCAGCCGAGACCACCGGGTACCGGGGTGCCGGTGGAAGGGAAGACCGATGGGTCCATACCGTCCACATCCAATGTAAAGAAGACTTTCTTGGGGAAATTCTCCGGTAACTGGAATTCCTGCACATTGTTGGGCACCAGTTGGTGGGCATCCAGATAGCCCACGTTGTGGTCCTTGCGGGCTTGAACTTCCTCTTCGCAATAGGCGCGGATACCCAGCTGAAATAGGGGAACACCGGCTTCTACCACTAGACGCATCACGCTGGCGTGGCTGTGTTTGTGGCCCTCATAGCGATCGCGAAGGTCGGCGTGGGCATCGATCTGCACCACGCCAAAATCGGTTTCACCGGCGTCCAGTAGCCCTTTGATAATACCCCAGGTCACCGAATGCTCACCGCCGATACCCACCGGCATCTTGCCAAGCGCCAACACTTCTTTGGTGGCTGCGGCGATATTCTCCATCACCTGTTCTGCAGGGCCGGAAACCGAGACCGGCGAGCGGGTGTAGATGCCCAGGTCACAGGGGTTGGAGAAGTTGTCAAAAGTTTCCAGTTGCCAGGATGCTTCCAGGATGGAGGCCGGGCCCTTGCCGGTGCCGCCACCGTAGGAGACGGTTTCCTCATAGGGGATGGGGATAATGTGAAAGAGGGCGTCTTCCGGCTTCGGCTGCTCGATTTCGGAGCCGAGAAAAATGGGGTATTCGTTTTCTGACAACATCTACTGGTCCTCTGGCGGAGGCAATAACTCATTGCCTGCCGCATCTATCTCTATCGGCACTTTTTAGGAGAGGCGCTCCTTAAAATCTTCGTAGCCGAAAGTTTTGATCATCTTCAGGTCGTCGGTATCCGAATTCCACAGGGCGATAGCCGGTAGGGGGATACCGTTAAAAGTATTGGTTTTCACCATGGTGTAGTAGGCCATTTCCTCGAACACCAGTCGCTCGCCAATCCGCAGTGGTTGACTGAAACTGTATTCGCCGATGCTGTCGCCGGCCAGGCAACTCTGTCCGCCCAGGCGATAGGTGTGGGGTAAGTCACCGGGGCGAGCGGCACCGGTAATTTCCGGTCGGTAGGGCATTTCCAGCACATCGGGCATATGGCAGGTGGCAGAGGCGTCGAGGATGGCTTGGTTTTCACCATTCCAGGCGATATCCACTACTTCAGCCACAAGGACTCCTGCGAACAGGGAGATGGCCTCACCGGGTTCCAGGTAGACCTGTACATTGTGCTTGTCGGAAAAGCTGCGCACCGCTTCGACCAGCTCATCCACCTGGTAATCCCGGCGAGTAATATGGTGGCCGCCGCCGAAATTAATCCACTCCATTTGTGGTATCAGATCGCCAAACTTCTCCTCCACGGCAGCGATTGTGCGCTGCAGAGGTTTGAAATCCTGTTCACATAACGTGTGGAAGTGCAGGCCACTGATGCCTTCGAGGGACTCTCCTTCAAACAGCGAGCGCACGATGCCCAGGCGCGAACAAGGGGCGCAGGGGTCGTAGAGATCGGTGTGGCCCTCGGAGTGCTCGGGGTTGATACGCAGGCCAAAACGCAGCTCTGGCCGCTGCTGTTGCATATCCAGGCACAACTCCCGAAAACTCTTCCACTGGGAGAAGGAATTGAAAATTACATGGTGGGCAAATTGCAGTATTTCCCGTAGTTCCTCATCCTTGTAAGCGGCACTGAAGACATGAACTTCCTTGCCTTTGTCGCGACCGCCGTACTCTTCGAACCCCAGTTTGGCTTCGTGCAGGCCACTGGCACAGGTCCCGGATAGATATTCAGCCACGATGGGCCCGGTGCTGAACATGGAAAAGGCCTTGAGCGCTGCCAGTACCTTGGCACCGCTGCGTTCCTGTACATCGGCGAGCAGTGCCAAATTATTGCGCAGGGCAATTTCATCGATCACAAAACAGGGAGAGGGAACGCGGTAGGGATCGAAGCTGCCGAAATAGTCAACGGGGGGAGTGAGGTCCATGGTGCGTTATATCCTGGTGCGGCGGGGCGGGCACTGGAGTCCGCCCCGCTAGGTCGGGAAAGAAGCGATTTACTGGAAGGGCTTATCCAACCAGGTTTCCTGCCAGGGCAGGCCGTACTTGTTCAGGTCATCCATAAAGGGATCCGGGTCCATCTGCTCCATATTCCACACGCCGGGCTTCATCCACTTGCCTTCCAGCATCATCTTGGCACCGATCATGGCCGGTACGCCGGTGGTGTAGGAGATCGCCTGGGATTGAACTTCCTGGTAGCAGTCCTGGTGGTCACAGGTGTTGTAGACGTAGTAGATCTTCTCTTCGCCGTCTTTGCTGCCGCGAATAATGTTGCCGATGCAGGTCTTGCCCTTGGTCAAGGGGCCGAGGCTGGCGGGATCTGGCAGCAGCTCCTTAAGGAACTGGATAGGTACAATTTGCTGGCCCTGGAATTCCACTGGCTCAATACCGGTCATGCCGACGTTTTGCAGGACTTCCAGGTGCTTCAGGTAGCTCTCGCCAAAGGTCATCCAGAAGCGCGCGCGCTCGATTTCCGGGAAGTGCTTGGACAGGGACTCCAGCTCTTCGTGGTAGAGCAGGTAGATATCCTTGTCGCCAATGCCTTCGGGGAAGTTGAAGACGCGCTTTTCTTCCATCGGCTTGGTGGTTACCCACTGGCCGTTTTCCCAGTAGCGGCCGTTGGCGGTGATCTCGCGGATATTAATTTCCGGGTTGAAGTTGGTGGCGAACGGCAGGCCGTGGTCACCGGCATTGCAGTCGAGGATATCCAGGGTGTGGATACGATCGAAGTGGTGCTTCTTGGCGTAGGCGGTAAATACGCTGGTGACGCCGGGATCGAAGCCGCTGCCCAGCAGTGCCATCAGGCCGGCCTTCTCGAATTTTTCCTGGTAGGCCCACTGCCACTTGTACTCGAACTTGGCCTCTTCCGGCGGCTCGTAGTTGGCGGTGTCCAGGTAGTGCACGCCGGTTTCCAGACAGGCATCCATAATGTGCAGATCCTGGTAGGGCAGGGCCACATTGATGACCAGGTCAGGCTTCACTTTTTCGATCAGCTTTACCAATTCAGGCACATTGTCCGCATCTACTTCAGCGGTGTCGATTTTGCGCGGCAGCATAGCGGCAATCTTGTCGCACTTGCTTTTGGTGCGGCTTGCCAGGGTGATATTTTCAAATACCTCAGCAACCTGTGCGCACTTGTGCGCAACCACCTGGCCGACACCGCCGGCGCCGATGATCAGTACGTTGGCCATAAAGATCTCCTTAAATCTGCGGCTAATGTTACCGCTATATTCTCAAAGGCGTTGGCGCCTCATTTTTAAAATTTATTTTTCAAAGTAGGTGTAACCGCTCATGCTGGCGGTATAGGTTTGCAAAATCTGTTTGCGTTGGGCAGCGGTAATCAACCCTTGCTTGACGGCGCGTTCTGCCAGGCGGCGGAAGCGCTCAAACAGCGCCTTGGGCTGGTATTCCACGTAGCTTAACACGTCAGAAATACTGTCACCGTGAATCTCGTGGCTGAAGTCTATGCTGCCGTCTTCCTGGATGCGCACACTCACGACATTGGTGTCCCCAAACAGGTTGTGCAGGTCACCCAGGGTTTCCTGGTAGGCGCCAATTAAGAAGGTGCCGAGAATATAGTCCTCGCCATCCTTTAGCTCGTGTAAAGGCAGGGTTTTCTGCTCTTTTTCCCGGCCAATAAAGCGGTCGATCTTACCATCACAGTCGCAGGTGATATCGGCGATGATGGCGGAGCGGGTCGGCGCCTCGTCCAGGCGGTGGATCGGCAATAGCGGGAACACCTGATCAATAGCCCAGATATCCGGCACCGATTGGAATACGCTCACATTGGCGTAGTAGATATCCGACAGCACTTCCGGCAGCGCCTGCAGGTCTGCGGGAATTTCCTCGGCTTCATCGAGCAGTTTGCGAATATCCTGGGCGCCCTGTAGGAACAGGTTTTCCGCATTGGCGCGCTCGCGCAGGCTCACCTGGCCGTGCAGGTACAGGGAGCGCACCTCGTCGCGATAGTAGAGCGCGTCGTTGTAGCTCTCTTGCAGGTTTTTGGGGGTGATACTGCGCACTGCGTCTTGCAGGTTGAGCAGCATCTGGTGGTCGCCCTCGCTGATTTTGGTGTGTTCGAGTTCCACCGGTTCGAAGCGGGTGGTGTCGAGAATATCGAACAGCAGCACCGAGGAGTAAGCCACAGTGGCGCGGCCGGACTCGGTAATAATCACCGGGTGCGCGACGCCCTCGCTATCGAGGGTGCCCATAATGGCTTCCACCACATCCACACAGTACTCGTCCAGGGAGTAATTTTTGGAGTGGGTGTAATTGGTTTTACTGCCGTCGTAATCCACCGCCAAGCCACCGCCCAGATCCAGGTAGCCCATCGGCGCGCCCTCTTCCACCAGATCGGCGTAGTAGCGGCAGGCTTCCAGCACCCCGGTGCGGATATCGCGGATATTCGGCACCTGCGAGCCCAAGTGATAGTGTAATAACTTGAGACAGTCGAGCATATCGTGGTTGCGTAGTTGATCGACCATGGCGATCAGGTCGTTACTGCCCAGGCCGAAAATACTTCGGTCGCCACTGGTCGCATTCCAGTAGCCGCCCACCTTGGAGGCGAGTTTTACCCGTGCGCCGATATTTGGGCGCACCTGCTCGCGCTCGGCGCAGCGGATAATAGTCTCCACTTCCGAGGGCGTTTCGACGACGAAGAAAACCTGTACGCCCAGGCGTTGGGCCTGCAGTCCGAGGTTAATAAATTCCTCGTCCTTATAGCCGTTGCAGACGATCAGGGATTCGGTGTTATCCAGAATGGACAGGGCAGCGATAAGTTCTGCTTTACTGCCCGCCTCCAGGCCGTGGTTAAAGCGGCGGCCGGCATTGGCAATTTCTTCAATGACCTGACACTGCTGGTTCACCTTAATGGGGAACACGCCGCGAAAAACATTGCCGTAGCCGCAATCGTCGATAGCGCGGGCAAAGGATTCGTTAATCCGGGCGATCTGCGCTTCGAGTAAATTCTCAATACGCAATAGCAGGGGCATACCCAGGCCGCGCTCGGTGGCGCCTCGGGCAATGTCCATCAGCGAAACACTGTGTGTTACCCCGTTGGGGCCGTCGACTTGCAGTGAAATTTCACCATTTTCGTTCAAATCGAAATATCCGGCGCCCCAATTGCGGATGCCGTAGAGCTCGGCCGAATCTTCGCAAGTCCAGTCTTTTACTTGTTGCTTTTTCATGGCGCCTTTCTGTTGATATTGGCGGGCGCGAATCTTGGGCCCAGCAGGGCCGGAAAGCAATAACTATAGATAAAAAAACGCTAATTTTTGCGCACTGAAAAGTAAATGGGGAGCGAGTGGGTGGCCAGCTCTTTTGCACTCTGCGACAGGGGGCTGAAGAAGGTGATTGATCTGCGCAAATTTGAGTAAAAAAAGGCGGCCCGAGGGCCGCAGGGAGGGGGGGATTGGGTAATCAGTAATAGGTCGGCTTGGGGACAACCCGGTAGCCGCGGTGGCTATGGTCCCACAGGTAGTAGGTGTCATAAGCCACGTAGTAATTGTGTCCACCGGCTACCACGGTCAGTGCTGATGCTGGCAGGCTGTGCACGATGGCGCCGTGGGGGGCCTGGGCTACTACGTAGCCGTGAGAAGCCGGGCGATAAAAAATTCCATCGCTATAGTAGAAGCCCGCTGTACCGATACTGATACTGACGAAATTACGCGGCAGGTGGCGCCAGCGGTAGCCATAACCGTAGTGCGAGGGGCGGTAGTGGGGGCGGTGGCCGCGATAACCGTGGCGGTAAACCGGTCTGTGTGCCGCGCGGTATTCGTGGCGGTGGCCCTGCTTGTGGCCTTTTCTATGCCCTTTGTTATAGCCTTTGTTGTAGCCCTCTTTATAGGCGTGGCGAACTTCGCGGCGGTGCTGGCGCTCCTCTCTGCGTTCACGTCTGCGCTCTTCTTTCTTGCGCTCTTGTCTGCGGCGTTTCTTTTCCTGCTGGCGGTCGTGATGCTTGTCGTGCTGTTTCTTTAAGTGGCGCTGCTCGCGTTCGGCTCTTCCATATTTGTGGTGGTCGTCCATGGCGCGCTGGTGCCCGCGATGTGACTCGGATAGGGCGGGTGCTGCGATCAGCAGCAGACTTAGGGTGGCGATGGCAGTAGTGAGGTGTTTCATAACATCTCTCCCGAGCGTGGGGCTCTTTTCTTTCAGATCAGGTCTTTTGTGTATCTTGGCGTGAAGTTTGCCCTGGCGGGTCTGAACACTTCCTGAACTGAATGGGGTAAAATTCGGCGGCAATCGACGGCGTAGATTGTGACTAATAGTTCAGGTATGGGCAGAGATTGTCTGGCGGGGCTACAGGCTGGATTCTGCGGTGAAATCTTATTGAGAGCGGCAATTTTGCTATGTTGAGACACCTGGTCTCAGCGAGTATGATGCCGCGCTGATTCATAGTGAGCGGTAGCAAGATGCAAGTCTTCCACCACGTAGCAAGTCTGCGCGAGGCGCTGGCCCAGGCCCGCAAAGACGGCAAGACCGTCGGCTTTGTGCCAACCATGGGCAATCTGCACGATGCCCATATAGAGCTGGTCAAAATCGCCCAGCAACACTGCGATCTGGTTGTGGTATCCATCTTCGTCAACCGACTGCAATTCGGTTTGAATGAGGATTGGGATAAGTATCCGCGCACTATGGAGCGGGATATGGCCAGCCTGCGGGAAGCGGACTGTGACTTCCTGTTTCATCCGGATGAGAGTGAGATTTACCCCAACGGCATGGACCAGCAGACCCGCGTGGTTTGTCCGGCGATGACCGATGTCCTGTGCGGCGCCAGCCGGCCGGGTCACTTTGAAGGGGTCACCACCGTAGTTTCGAAGCTTTTCAACATTGTGCAGCCGGATAAGGCTATTTTCGGGATTAAGGATTTCCAGCAGTTAGCAGTGATCCGCCGTATGGTGGAAGACCTGTGTATGCCGGTGGAAATTGTGGCGGCGCCGGTGCACCGTGAGGAAGATGGCTTGGCAATGAGCTCTCGCAATGGTTATATCACTGCGGAAGAGCGACCGAAGGTTGCTGTGCTCAACCAGTTACTTAACTGGGCCAAGGATGAAATTGTGGCTGGACGCCGGGATTTCGCCGACCTCGAGACAGAGGCGCGCAAGCGAATTGAAGAGAGTGGCTTTCGAGTTGACTACTTCTCCATCTGTTACAGCAAGGATTTACAGCCAGCGGCAGATGACGATAAAGAAATCACGATCCTGGGAGCTATGTACACCAGTGCAGCGCGCCTGATCGACAATGTTTCCCTGGAACTCTGAGGGGCATCCAACTATGCAAATTGAAATGTTGAAGTGCAAGTTGCACATGGCCGCAGTGACTCAGGCCGAACTCTGGTATGACGGTTCCTGTGCAATTGATGAGGACCTGGTAGAGCTGGCTGGCCTGCGTGAATTCGAGAAAATCGATATTTACAATGTGAGCAATGGTGAACGCTTCCACACCTATGTGATCCTCGCGGAGCGGGGTTCCGGTATTATTTCCATGAACGGCGCCGCTGCACGTAGAGTGCAGGTGGGTGACCGCATTATTATCGCTTCCTATGCGCAGATGACAGAGGGCGAAGCCGATAACCACAAGCCCAAGCTGGTCTACCTGGATGAGAATAACAAGGTAGAGCGCAGCACTAATACTATTCCGGTTCAGCTAGCCGAAGCCTGATTCTTTTCGCTACAGGGCGTTGTGTCCTGTAGCAACCCCGCTGCTTATTGACCAGACATTAATAACACTTCCTGATTAAACCTCTTTTCCAGGTAGGACTCGTCCAGGGTGTAGTGCCAGAGATTTTTCTTTTGTCCTTTAGCTAAAGCGATTTCGCCGATTCTGCCAGGGTTATATTTAATCGGTTGGGCGAGTTGGTAGTTGGCGATGGGGTCCCGATAGGCCTCCTCTAAAGGAATTATCTCCCAGCCTTCCTTCCTCAGTCGTTCAGCCAGATCACCAATAAACAGGGCTGAAATATCCATTTCATGCAACAGTATCACGTGCTTTGGGGAGCGCCCGAGATATTTAATTGCCATATCGTCGTAGTACTTAATGCTCGCCATAAGAACGTCGACATAAAAGTTGGAGAGTCTTTCCATATCAACTGCTTTCCCATCTTTTACTGCCGTTTGGAAAAGTTCCTCGATATACCAGTCGTAGTTATTTAAGGTGATATAGGCGTTTTGATAGTTATTTCTCTGTAGTAGATCCCGGATACCATCGCGTTTTTCGACAGTTTCTCCCTCGCGCAGATAGGGAAAGCGAAAATAGGGTTTAAAGTTGTCAAATTGTTGAAGCAGCTGGTGAGCCTGCAAAAAATCCGCTTGATAAGTGGATAGTCCTGTTTCCAGAAAATTGGGATGGCTATGGGTGTGATTGCCAATAATATGCCCAGCCTTATCATAGCGGTGCATCCGCTCCAACCCTTCCTTATTGAAGGATTGAGTATTGGAAAAGAAGGCTACTTTGCCAACTTTATATTCTTCTAAGTTTTCAATTAACGTTTTGGCCCGGGTTGGTCCATCAAAATAACCATCGGCTTTACGTGGGGCATCATCGAAAGTAATTGCCAGTTGTTTGGCGCTAGCGACTGGGATTGCCAACAAGTAAATTATCAATAATATGACTGAACGCTGCATGGTTTATTACTCTAATGAGTTTATTTACGAGCTGTTCGCCAGGCTAGGATTTAGTTGTCCTTCTATTCAGGTTTTCTGTCTTAATTTACTTGTCAGATAACCTGCGATGTCCAGTAGCCTAGGCTCAGTTGCGGTAGAGTACGGCTTCCTATTGTGTCCACTATAGCTTCAGATGTATATGGCCAAAATACTTGTTAGCTCCTGCCTTTTGAACTGCGCCGTGCGATATGACGGTAGTAGTGTTGAGGCCAATAGCGATGATTTTGAGTGGCTTGTGGATACTCAGGAAATTGTTTCCTTGTGTCCGGAAGTGGCAGCGGGATTGCCTATTCCGAGGGTGCCGGCTGAGATCTGTGGCGCAAATGGAACAGAGGTGTTAGATGGAACTGCCGGGGTTATAGGTAGTGATAAAACAGATCTAACTGAGCAATTTATGCTGGGGGCCAAACTGGCTCTGGAATTATGCAGGAAACACAATATCCAGTATGCAGTGCTTACGGAAAATAGTCCCTCTTGTGGAAGTAACTATATTTACGATGGCAGTTTTTCAGGGACAATAATAATGGGCTCTGGTGTTGTGTCTGCGCTTCTTCAAAGGATGGGAATAATAGTTTTTAGTCAACATACTGTTGGGCAACTTAGAGACTTGATAAGTGTATCCAGAGCTAACTAAGTTGTTAGCATCAATAAAATTAGATCGGTAAAAAGGGCATTGGTCACAGTTAGGCCCTATAGGTTGATTAATACCGGCGAAGCCGGTGGCTCCCAGATGTCAGTACGATTAGCGCAGTGTCCCTGAAAATTCTCCTTTTGTGACGCAGCACCCAGCCTGTTAGGTTTTGTCATTTTTAGGGTCCAGATTGGCAGTGACTGCTGTGGCAATAAACAGGTAAGACTGAATACCCTGTCGGCTATTTAAATGGCTGCAGGAGGCAGTGGTGGAAGGCAAGTTTTTTAAAGCCGATAGCAAGTTTATCAAAGCCGCATTGGTACTGGCGATCAGTTCCGCGTTTTATGGCTGCAGCGGTGGCAGCGGTGGTGGTGAAGATCCTGCGCCTGTGGATACCACTCCGCCGAGCCTGACACTGACTCCCGCCAGCGGGGCCTCTATTGCAGCAACCGACACCCTACGGCTGGATTTTAGCGAAGCGGTGGCATTGGAGGATGTGTCCCTAAGTGGCGCCATGCAGGAAATGGGAGAGCTCTCTCAAGTCGATCAGGACACCCTGATCTTAACCCCGATAGCGGAGTGGGCAAAGGGACTAGAACTCTCCCTGACAATTGCCGCGCGGGATGCGGCCGGCAACCAGATGGTAGAGGTTGATGCTCACTATACCGTGGATGAAATTGCCCCTTCCGTAGTCAGTGTATCCCCAGCACAGGAGCGTTTGGAGAAGGATGGCGCAATCACGGTACAGTTTTCCGAGTCGATAGATCACGACAGCCTGCAAATTAGCGGTTCCTTGCTGGATGATGAATACACTCTGACCTGGTCCCAGTCGCGCTTTAATGACGACACCTTGGTGATAGCTCCCAAGAGCCGCTGGCTGTCCGGGCAGGATCGCAGCCTGCACCTTGAAGCCAAAGACCCCGCTGGCCTGGATCTCCCCGCTGAACAGCACAATTTTACTGTGCCATTGTACTTTGAGAATTTTGACAGCGCGCAGGTCGTGATCGGCCAGGATGATTTTTCCAGTGCTTTGACCGCCATCAATGCAAAGAATCTTGGCGAGGGCCCCCTGGGTTCCGCTGCCGTTACTGATGAGGGGAAGTTGTTCGTACCCGATTTTACAAATGATCGGGTGTTAATTTTTAATTCGATCCCCGCAAGTAATGGAGCACCGGCCAATGCGGCGCTCAATAAAGATAGTCTCGACGATATCAGCGTGGGAGATTTTGGTCGCGGGCCCACAAATATCAGTTTTGATAGCGGAAAACTTTTAATAAATTATTTTTTGGGCCCCGAGTACCACAGTATTTATGTTTACGATACTATTCCCGAAGATGGTCGGGCACTGCCTAGTGCCAAACTATCGAAGGACAACTGCCAGGGTAACCACTCCATATATACCAGTGCGATGATTGCGGAGGGGCGCGTATTCGCGGCCTCGTGGTCTAAGGCTCGAGTGGTGGTATGGGATGACTTGCCCTCAATGGAAGATGCGGCACCGGATTGGCTGCTGGGCCAGTCCACACTGGATAATTGCACCCCTAACGACCATGAGCAAGATGGCTCGACTGAGCAGGTCAGTGCTCGCACATTGGCTGCGCCCGGAGATGTGTGGAGCGATGGAGAAAAGTTAGCCATCACCGACTCAGAAAATAACCGGGTACTTCTGTGGAACTCAATGCCTACTAGTAGCTTTGCTCCGGCGGATATAGTTCTGGGGCAAGCAGATTTTGTCAGCAATGAAAGCCAGCCCCCAAGTCGAAAAACCCTGAGTTTATTCGAACGGGGTATCTGGTCGAACGGCATTCAGCTATTTGTAGCGGACAGTGAAAATCACCGAGTATTGATCTGGAACCAGTGGCCACAGGAAAATTTCGCTCCGGCAGATGTTGTCTTGGGTCAGGAAGATTTTGATCGCAGTGCCTTCAACGACAGCAACCAGAATGGGGTTGCTGACGAGGGGGAGTTGCCAAGTGCTGCTACGCTGAAATGGCCCGACGGAATTACCGCTTATGAAGATAAGTTGATTATCAACGACTCGGGTAATAACCGCTTTCTTATTTTCCAATCTCGCTAGTTTTTTCTGCTAAATGTACCGGGCTGGTAACCCGGTACAGGCAAACTTAAGTTGATTTGTTTTCTATTGTTGCGGTCTGGCCCCAGCACAATATTAAATACGCAGTACTTACGGAAAATAGTCCATCATATGGTAGTGATTATATTTACGATGGTAGTTTTTCTGGTGCGAAAATAGTTGGTTCTGGCGTTGTGTCTGCGCTTCTAAGGAGGGAGGGTATAAAGGTATTTAACCAGAATATTGTGGGCAGGCTTAGAAAACTTTTGGAAGTATCCAGAGATAAATAAGTTTTCCAGATATATAGTCATATTAAAGGTAGGTATAAAAGTGAATTCTAAAGTTATCAATTTTAAAGAAAAATTGAACCTGTTCTCGGAGCACTGGTCCCCTAAAGTGATTGCCGAGATGAACGATTACCAGTTTAAACTGGTTAAGATCCAGGGTGAATTTACCTGGCATGATCATCCCGATACCGATGAGGTGTTTGTTGTAATTTCCGGGCATATGCAGATCGAGTTTCGCGATAGTGTCATATCCCTTGGACCTGGTGAGATGACGGTAGTACCAAAGGGTGTGGAGCATAAACCCAGAGCTGAACAGGAATGTGAAGTACTATTGATTGAGCCTAAAGGGGTCGTTAATACGGGCGATGCCGGTGGAGATCTAACTGCGAAAAATGATGTCTGGATCTAAGTGATTGAGCTGTTAATCAACTTTCTTTTACTGTTTGCTTGTCTGATTAACTTGCACCTTTCAGGGCCTGCGTTGGATTGTCTTCGCCCCATGCCAAATTTTGAGATGAGGGGACTGTTTCGCAGCGGCTATGTTATAAAGTGACAAGAATAAAGCTCTAATAAACTCAGATTTCTCTAGGCTAGCCATGCCGCGCTAATAATAAAGGAGAAGATGATGTCTGAAGTGCATACCCGCCCAGTCTCCCCCGGTTTTGCTGCCAATGCGCTTATTAGCGCCGAAGACTACGAGACAATGTACCGCCAGTCGGTAGAGAGCCCAGAGGCGTTTTGGGCACAACAGGCCAAGGACTTTTTGCAGTGGGACAAGCCGTTCACTCAGGTTCTTGAGGAGGATCTGCACAAAGGTCATACCGCCTGGTTCTCCGATGGCCAGTTGAACGTAACCGTAAACTGCATCGATCGGCACCTGGCAAACCGTGGCGAGCAGACTGCGATTCTGTGGGAGGGAGATGATCCCGCTGATAGTAAGGCAATCAGCTATCAGAGCCTTTATGAAAGTGTGTGCCGCTTGGCCAACCTGCTGAAATCCCGGGGAGTTAAAAAGGGAGATCGGGTGTGTATTTATATGCCGATGATCCCGGAGGCGGCCTACGCCATGCTCGCCTGTGCCCGTATCGGCGCTGTGCACTCGGTAGTATTTGGTGGTTTCTCCCCGGTGTCCCTGAAAGACCGTATTCTCGATTCCGATTGTCGCCTGGTGATCACTGCTGATGAAGCGGTTCGCGGCGGTAAGCGAGTACCGCTGAAAGCCAATGTGGATAAAGCGCTGGTGGATTGCCCTAATGTGCATACGACTATTGTGGTTAAACATACGGGCACACCGGTAGACTGGGATAGCAAGCGGGATATCTGGTATGGCGAATCCATAGGTGAGATGGAGCCGGACTGCGCGCCTGAAGTAATGGGAGCGGAGGACCCGCTGTTTATCCTTTATACCTCGGGCTCTACCGGTAAACCCAAAGGGGTCCTGCATACCACTGCCGGCTATCTGCTGATGGCCACCATGACTTTCAAATATACCTTTGATTATCGCGAGGGAGAGATTTTCTGGTGTACTGCCGATGTGGGCTGGATCACTGGGCACAGCTATATCGTCTATGGACCCCTGTGCGCTGGGGCCACCAGTCTGATGTTTGAGGGCGTGCCCACTTTCCCGGATGCCTCACGCTTCTGGCAGGTTGTGGATAAGCATCAGGTCAATATTTTCTACACCGCGCCGACAGCGATTCGGGCGCTGATGGGCGCTGGTGACGAGTTTGTAAAAGCCACCGAGCGCAGTTCCCTGCGACTTTTAGGCACCGTGGGTGAGCCCATAAACCCGGAAGCCTGGGAGTGGTATTACAGCGTAGTGGGCGATGAGCGCTGCCCGATTGTGGACACCTGGTGGCAGACTGAAACCGGTGCACAGATGATCACTCCACTGCCCGGTGCCATGGCTCTGAAACCCGGGTCGGCAACCCGGCCCTTCTTTGGCGTCCAGCCCGCGCTGCTGGATAGTGAAGGCCGGGAGATTGAAGGGGAGGGTGAAGGCTCTCTGGTGATTAAAAAGAGCTGGCCCTCCATGATTCGGGATGTGTACGGCAATCGCCAGAGAATGCTGGATACTTATTTTTCCGCATTCCCCGGTTATTACTTTACCGGTGATGGCGCCCGCCGCGATAGTGACGGTTATTACTGGATTACTGGGCGCATTGACGATGTGTTAAATGTCTCTGGACACCGCCTGGGAACAGCGGAGATCGAGAGCGCCCTGGTACTGCACAATGATACGGCGGAGGCGGCGGTGGTAGGTTATCCCCACGATATCAAAGGGCAGGGGATTTATGCCTTTGTAATGCTCAAATCTGGCCATAAGCCCAGTGATGAGCTGAAGGCTGAATTAATTGAGCTCTGCCGCAAGGAGATAGGGCCAATTGCCAAGCCTGACTTTATCCAATGGGCGCCTGCACTGCCAAAAACCCGTTCCGGCAAAATCATGCGGCGTATCCTGAGGAAGATTGCCTGCAATGAGCTGGATAATCTGGGAGATGTTTCCACTCTTGCCGATCCCACTGTGGTTGACGCATTGATTGATCACCGCGAAAATCGCTGACCATAGGTGTGGCGCGTGAAGGTTTTATTGGCCGGGCATAGCCCGGCCTTTTCATTGGGGCAAGAGGTTAAATTCCTCCCCGATTTTTGCGCCATTTTCAGCTAAATAGACAAGTAAATGCCTGCTGGTTTGCACAGTTAGTAACCCTCTAACTCCGGATATTGTTTTAAGGGTATTTACAGTTAAGGAGATTCCGCTTGGAACAGGGACAGTACCTCTGCGATCACTACCGCTTCGCCGCCGATCAGCGTCTCAAGGTTTTTAATTTTTTTGTTGTGTTAACCATGTTTGTTGAGGGCGGGATTTTCACTGCCATGGAGAAAGACTTCCACCCTCTAATCCTGGCGTTGCTGGGAGGGTTTGTGGTCATACTGGTCACTGTATTTTGGCTGATGGATATTCGCAGCCGCCAGCTTCTCAAGCTTGCAGTTCCGGCACTGAAAACCCTGGAAATGGGATTCCCGGAGGAAGCGAGAATTTTTTCCAACGATGCCATTCGTCGAGGTGACTTGGCCCGTTACACTTTCGCTTTCAGGGTTTTGTTGGTGGGGCAGCTGTTCTTTGGTCTGGGCGTCGCTTCTTACGGTATTTATCACTGGTATATCTCCCCCTAATCCCAACCTTGCAGTGGCGGGTATGATTGCATGAAGTGAACCACCCGCCACAACCTCCTCTTTGTCTCGTACGTTTAAAAGTCGGCGCTGCCGGCCTCTCTAGGCTATCTTGCAGAAGTATCCGCTTCCCTCCCGAGGTTTATACGATGCTTGATCATATTCGCCTTTATGTGCACAGTTATGAACGCAGTAAGGACTTCTATCAGCAGGCGCTGATGCCGCTGGGATACCAGTTAGTGATGGAGTTTGAGGATTGGGCGGGCTTTGGCTGGGCGGATAAAGCGGAACTCTGGATTCGTGGAGGGACCAGCACCACTCCACAATTGCATATCGCCTTTCGCGCTGAAGAGCGGCAGGTGGTCAGGGAGTTCTATCGCTTGGCCCTGGAGGCCGGGGGTAAAGACAATGGCGCACCGGCTGTCTACGAGCAATATCACCCGGATTATTACGCCGCCTACGTACTTGATCCCGATGGACATAACCTGGAAGTGGTGTGTCATTTACCAGGGGACTTACAGGAATAAGTCGATCGAGATTTGGGAGTCATTTATGAACGAGGCAACTCGAGCAAAATACCTGCCAATAGCGCTGGTCGTTGTAGGAGTGCTTTTTATTCTGGCGATTTACCCGATGATGATGTGGATTTGGCCGGAAGGGTGGGGCTGGACCTGTGTTTTATACACATCATTTAAGTCCATTTAAAGCCTCCGCTGCCTCCATATAATGGAGAAGCTTTGTGTACCCCTGCCAAACGGTTTTAACTCCAGGCTCACCATCGCCGCTCCGCCCCAGAAAGCCTCCAAGTCCTGCCAACATACGAGTTATATCTCTCATACTTGGAGCTTCATTGGGTGGGGAGGTTTTAGCTTGCATTATCCATATCATACGCCACTCTTTTTCAGAGTAGAATTTCGTACACGACGTATCAGGAAGCGTTCGTGCCCGTGTTGTCATGGAGTGTAGACGCCACCCAATAATCATATAGATTGCAATACAGTTCAACATGCGCTGCTCAGTTCTAAAGCGATTACTTTCTATCTGGCATCCGCCTTTCACCACTCGAAAATAGGTTTCAATTTCCCATCGACTTCGATACCACTCAATAATGATCCTCGCTTGCTTAAAGTCCTCAACTGCAAGATCGGTCAGCAGCATCCATTCAATACCTTTTTCCCCTTCTGGTGGGCTTAATTCCTTAGCAAAGACTGCGTAGAGAGAAAGAGGTCGTTTTGATTTTCCTTTTCCCTGCAATCTTACTTCTGCAATGGATACACTGACCTTAGCTTCCCTTTCTGGCCGTCCACTCCTTTTGGGGATACCTACTGAGTATTTCCCGATGGACTTCTGCTTGGTCATATAGTCCCAAAGTAAAGTCGTATCTTCTCCTTCGATCTCTAAACTACGGTTAGCCTTGGCTCGAACAATATAGCTTGCACGCCGCTGTTCATTTTGATCTTCAGCTAATTGAAACCACTCATGAATATCCCCCTCTCTATCCGCGATGCTCACAATCGTGGTTTCAGGGCAGCGCTCTTGTATCTCACAAGCTGATTCATAATGGTCTAGCCAGCGTCGACTCTCTTTATCTTGTATCGACTTGGTATAGCGAGAATTAGCACTAGATTCTTTATCTCGCTGCCACATACTACCTTCAACAACACCCAAATTAATTCTGGATGGTGTTATCGCGATGGAGGTGTGCAAGAGTTGTTGGTTGGTCTCTTTACGCCTAAGTGTTCCCATCTCTTTACTTTCTAGGTCAGTGGCAAAATTTAGAAAAGTAGTATCTTGTGGGATAAGAACAACAGGCTGCGCCTTGATTCTCTCAAGAGTTGCCGATTTATGGCCGCTCATAATAGAGTCAAAATTGACTTTATCATTTTCGATAAAGCGATAAGCCGCAAACGTTTCTGCCCAAGTTTTGTTTGCACAAGGAATGCTATTCTTTGGGTCGGAGCTTAAATTACTAAGAATATTAGACAAGCGTTTATTCAAGCGTGTATCACCCATAACCTGATTTTTTACTTCGTCCATGACCCAGTCCTGCATAATTATCCAGCCAAATCTGTAGTTCTTACTGGGCTAAACTGTAACTTATTGATTTATATAATAAAACTGAAAAAACTTGTGTATAAAACTTAGGGCTGGACTCCGCGGCAGCTAGAATACGAGCAAATGATTATCGGTATTTATGTCACCTTGGGGGTGTTTTTAATACGCGCTGCAAAAAATCCCGCCGCAAATGCCAGTTTAATTTGGTTCACTATATGGTCCAGCCTTGTACACGCCGTCATTATGTTGGTGCAGGCATTGGTGGATAAAACAGAGCGAATCAATTTGATGGGAGATATTCCCGCACTTTTTTTGATTGCCGCTGTGCTTTGGTACCTTATGCCCAGGCGAAAAAAATCTGATTGAGCATTTACTTTATTTTGACTTGCTAAAAAATCTGAATTGCTCTTTCTGACTCACCGTTATTGATCCCTACTATAAGAGCGATAACAAGGTCTAATTTCCCGCTTATTGTTCTCCCCTATAAGCTCTACTCCTGTAATAGAGATGGCAGTAGAGATAAATAATCCCATGAAATACTTACCCTTATTTGCATTAACTATCGGTCTGATAGGCGGAGCCAATGCAGGGACATTGACTCGCGATAATGGCGCACCTGTCGGAGACAACCAGAACGCACAAACCGCCGGAGAAAATGGCGGTAATTTGCTGCAAGATGTTCAACTGATTCAAAAATTGCAGCGTTTTGCCCGTGAACGTATTCCCGAGCGTGTAGTTCATGCTCGTGGAACTGGTGTTCACGGTGAATTTGTTGCGACGGCTGACCTCAGTGATTTAACCCGCGCAGCGGTGTTTGAGCGCGGTAGTAAAACGCCAGTGTTTGTGCGTTTTTCAACAGTAATCCACTCAAAAGGTTCCCCGGAAACCCTGCGCGATCCCCGTGGATTTGCCACCAAGTTTTATACGGAAGAAGGCAACTGGGATTTAGTGGGTAACAACCTGCCGGTATTTTTTATCCGCGACGCGATTAAATTCCCGGATATGGTTCACTCCCTAAAGCCCTCCCCGGTGACTAATCAACAGGACCCCAACCGTTTCTTTGATTTCTTTAGCCATGTGCCGGAATCCACCCATATGCTGAGCTGGGTCTATTCCGATTACGGTACACCGGCTAACCTGCGCCAGATGGATGGCTGGGGTGTTCACGCCTATAAATTTATCAATGACAAGGGTGAAGTGAACTATGTGAAATTCCACTGGAAAACCCGTCAGGGAATCAAGAACCTGACTGCGGAAGAGGCAGCAGAAATTCAGAGCAAGGACTTCAGCCACGCAACTCGCGATATGTATGCCGCGATTGAAAAAGGCGAGTACCCCCAGTGGGATCTGTTTATTAAAGTACTGAAGCCCTCCCAGCTTAACAGCTTTAATTACAACCCCCTGGACGCCACCAAAATGTGGTTGGACGTGAAGGAAACCAAAGTCGGCACCATGACACTCAACCGTGTGCCCACTAATTTCTTCCAGGAAACTGAGCAATCCGCGTTTGCGCCGGCCAATATTGTTCCGGGTATTGAGCCTTCGGAAGACCGCTTGTTACAAGGCCGCGTGTTCTCATATTCCGATACGCAAATGTATCGCCTGGGGGCCAATCACCAGCAATTGCCTATCAACCGGCCCCTCGTTGCAGTAAGTAACTGGAACCAGGATGGAGCGGGTAACTACGGCCAGCAGACTTCAGATGTGAACTATCAGCCGAGCCGCATCGATGCGCGCAACGAGGACCCCAAAGGTCTTTATAGCAACAAGGCATTGAATGGCAGCACCCAGCAAAAGGCCATTGAAAAGAAACTGCCATTTGCCCAGGCGGGTGCTTTCTACCGCAGCCTGAGTCCTGAAGAGCGTCAGAACCTGATTGAAAACCTCGCTGGTGATCTGGGTAAAGTGAGTGATGAAAACACTAAGCACATTATGCTGAGCCACTTCTATCAAGCGGACAAGGACTACGGACAGCACTTAACCAAAGCAGTTGGTGGAGATCTGGATCGCGTGAAAAAACTGGCCCGGTAATTTTTACCCAAGTGCGGGCGACAGAGGTCGCCCGCTAAATTTATACAGGTGAAATTATGAGATCATTTTTATTCGCACTACTCTTTCTCACCCTGGGGGTTCAGGCAGGGGAGCCGGAAAAAACGGAATCTGATTTTATCGAACTCTCCCAGTATTATTTTGCCGCAGCCAGGATTGGTGATACCGAGGTGCTGCGTGAATTTTCGCAAGCGGGTTTCCCCCTGGATGTACGCAGCCCGAAAGGTTATACGGCACTGATGATTGCCACTTACAACGGCAACGGGGAGGCTGTGGACTACCTGTTGCAGAGAGGTGCAGATGCCTGTGCCCAGGATCGCCGTGGCAATACTGCCCTGATGGCAGCGATTTTTCGCGGTGAGTTTGCCCTTGCACGAACCCTGCTAAAGCAGGATTGCGATTCGCAGCAGGTGAATAAGGCCGGCCACTCCGCAGAGGATTTTGCCGAAGTTTTTGGTCGTGACCAAATGGTTCAGCTATTGCAGCAACAGCGGGCAAATGGCGGTTAAGCCAGTTTTTTGTGCGGTTGGCATTGGGTGGTGTCACCGCTCCTGTCCTGCGTGAACTCCCCTTGAGTTGGCCGCTTTAGCTTGCGGCACATTTCTCAGTTTGTCCCCGCCCCCGCGACCGCGTTAGCATAGCCAGCTGCAATCCAGTTGGTACCCACTATGACCTCGAATCATCATCCCTATGAAGCCCTCACGCCGGACGTGGTGATCGACTGTGTCGAGACTACCGGGCTGATTTCCGATGCGCGTATTTTCCCTTTAAACAGTTATGAAAACCGCGTCTATCAGGTGGGTATTGAGGATGCCGAGCCGTTGATTGCCAAGTTCTATCGCCCGGGGCGCTGGAGTGATGAGCAGATAATGGAGGAGCACCAGTTCACCCTGGAGCTGGCAGAGGCCGAAATTCCTGTGGTGGCACCGATACAGTTTGATGGGCGCACCCTGATGGAGTCCGCTGGATTCCGTTTTGCGCTTTTCCCCCGACGGGGCGGTCGCCAGTTGGAGCTGGATAACTTTGATCACCTGGAGCAGGTGGGGACCATGTTGGGTCGCATTCATGCGGCCGGCAGCGCCAAACCTTTCAGCTATCGCCCATCCCTCACTTTGCAGCGATTCGCAATTGATAGCCGGGAATTTATCCTGAATGGAGATTTCCTGCCACGTGAGAACCGCGAGGCCTACGCTTCCGTCACGGGCCACATTATCGAACAGATAGCCCCGCTGTTTGAGCGGGACTGGGATATGCTGCGCTTGCACGGTGATTGTCACAGTGGCAACTTCCTGTGGCGGGATGAGACTCCCTGGTTTGTGGACTTGGACGACTGCCTGATGGGGCCGGCGATCCAGGATATCTGGATGTTGATTTCCGGCAATCGCGCAGAGCAAACCGCTTACCTGGATGCAGTGTTGGAAGGCTATGAAACCTTCTATAGTTTTGATCCCCAGCAGTTGCAGCTGGTGGAGCCCCTGCGCTGCCTGCGGCAGATGCACCACGCCGCCTGGTTGGCGCGACGCTGGCAGGACCCGGCTTTTCCCCAGGCGTTTCCCTGGTTTAATACTGCCCGTTACTGGGCAGAGCATATACTGGCATTGCGCGAGCAGCAGTCTGCGCTGCTGGAGCCCCCGTTGACCCTGGGGGCTGTGTAACATGGAGAAAGCAATAATGGATGCGACATGCACCGAGGCTGAGGCGGATCTGATCTGGGAGAAGATTCGTATAGAGGTGGCGCAGCAGGTAGAGCGGGAGCCGATCCTGGCCAGCTTTCTACACGCGACCATCCTGAACCACAATTCCCTGGAGGCGGCGCTCAGCTTTCACCTGGCCAACAAGCTGGACAATGCGGTGGCACCGGCGCTGTTAATTCGCGAGGTTATCGATGAAGCGCTACAAGCTGACCCTTCCATAGGGCATGCGGCGCGAGCGGATTTGAACGCAATTTACCTGCGGGATTCCGCCTGCCACTCCCTGCACGAGCCCTTCCTGTACTTTAAGGGCTTTCACGCCTTGCAGGTTCACCGTGTGGCCCACTGGCTGTGGCAGCAGCAGCGCCGCTCCCTGGCTATGTTCTTACAGCACCGTGTCTCTGTCGTATTCAGTGTGGATATCCACCCGGCTGCGCGTATGGGTGACGGTATATTGCTGGATCACGCGACCGGTATCGTTATAGGTGAAACGGCTGTAGTGGAAAACAATGTTTCCATCATGCAGTCCGTTACACTGGGCGGCACTGGCAAAGAGAGCGGGGACCGCCACCCGAAAATCCGCCACGGGGTTTTAATCGGTGCGGGCAGCAAGGTGCTGGGCAATATTGAAATTGGCGAGTGCGCCCAAATTGCTTCCGGAAGTGTGGTTCTTAAAACGGTACCGGCAAAGGTGTTAGTGGCCGGAGTGCCGGCAAAAGTTGTCGGGGCAGCCACCTGTGCTGAACCGGCATTATCCATGGATCAGTGTGCCCTGTCGCAAGTACAGAAGTAAGGCTTGTCGCCCCGTAGCGAACACCGGCTGCGGGGCTGGGATCACTGGGGAAATGATGCAACGGCACTGTTCTTGGCACTATCCTTTGACCCATGAAATATAGTCTCAGCGCTAAAAATCTTACCTGCCGAAATTTGGAGGCTTATGCGGATTACCGCGCGAGCCTGGTAACTCCAGATTGCACCAAGGAAATTACAGGTATTGTCCGCAGTGATAGCGGCCTGCCTTCCATTGGGCTCAATCAGGTGATTTCCAATATGGTAATGCCGCCGCGCATTATTCAGCGTTTTGCGCTGGATTATTTTGCCGAGCGGCACAGCCCCTTCACCCTTTGGCACAGTGCCACCAAACCCCTGGACAATGACGCTTTGGATGAGCTTGGACTAAAGCGGCGCCAGTCCCTGGTAGCTATGGCCGCCGAGATACCCCGACTCAGCGCTGCCGAGGTTCCGGTAGTGGAACAGCTGACTATTAGTGCGGTGAAAAAGGAGGCCTTGCCTGATTACGGCGCGGTGCAGGCAGCGGCGGCAGGGGAGCTGGAAGGGGCACAGTTGGCGCACTTCTATCAGGGCCTGCAGGAAATCCCCGAGCAGCGACGCGGGCGACTGAAATTATTTCTCGCTAAGCTGGATGGTGTGCCGGTGGCCGCCGGTTGCCTGTTTGCGGCAGCGGATGCACTGGGGCTCTATGACCTGGTGACACTTCCGGATTACCGGGGTCGCGGGATTGGTCGGGCCCTGTTCAAGCATCTGCTAACCGCTGCCCAAGGTAGCCACCATAGAAATCTTGTAGCTTTAGTGCCGGCGGATCGTCAGCAGCTACTGCTCGATAGTGGCTTTTTTGCAGTTGGCGAGGTTGCCCGCTATCAATACACTCCGGCGCCGGCGGCCGCTAAGCCCGACTGAAAGGGAAGGCGATAACTTCCTCAATCGATTGGTAACCGGCTTTTAACATCAGCAGTCGGTCGACTCCCAGCGCGACCCCGGCGCACTCGGGCATGCCTTGCTCCAGGGCCGCAACCAGACGCTCTTCAAAGGGGTGTACAGGGCGCTGGTTAGCACGGCGGTATTCCAGATCCTTTTCAAAGCGGCGCTGCTGTTCCGCGCTGTCGGTCAGCTCCCAATAGCCATTGGCCAGTTCCAATCCACCCACATAGGCTTCGAAGCGCCTGGCTACGGGCGTCCCCTGTTCGTCCGCCACCACTTTTGCCAGTGCTGCTTGCTCTGCAGGGAAGTCGTAGAGCAGGGTGATGCCCTCACCCATGGTGGCTTCCAGGCGGTGGCTCATCAGCAGGTCCAGGCACTCACTGCGTTCACGGGGTACAAAAGACAATTCCATTTCCCGCTTAACGCAGGAAATCAGCTCGGCTTCGCTGGCACTGTGGGGGTCCAGTTGCAGCTCCCTTAAAAACAATTCCCGGTAACTGAGGGACTGAACCTGGTCCGTCGCCAAAATACCGCAGAGCAGCTTGGCGACCTCCTCCATCAGTTGGTGATCGTCCCAACCGCAGCGGTACCACTCCAACATGGTGAACTCGGGGTTGTGTCGACCGCCGGATTCGCCCTGGCGAAAAGCCTTGCCCAAGTAGTAGCAATCTCCGAGTCCTGCGGCGAGTAAACGCTTTAAACCAAATTCAGGGCTGGTGGCCAGGTAGGCGTTTTTGCCCCGGCACTCTGTGGTGATGGACTCGATATGGGGGTCGCTGGTGGCGCGCTGGGATAGCACCGGAACTTCGGCTTCCACAACGTTTCGTTCAGCAAAAAATGTGCGTATTTCAGCGAGTAGCGCAGCGCGTTGGCGCAGGGCTGCAATAGTGGCGGTGGGGCGCCAGGTATCTGTGCTCATGGGGGGTAGCTCTGGAGACGAGCGGCCGTAGGCCGCTCGAGGGGAGGAGGTACTTAGTCTTCCTTGGCACGGCCCAGGTATTCGGCAGTGCGGGTGTCTACCTTGATGGTTTCACCGATTTCCAGGAACAGAGGAACCTTCACAACGGCGCCGGTAGCCAAAGTGGCTGGCTTGGTGCCGCCCTGGGCGGTGTCTCCGCGCAGGCCCGGATCGGTATCGGTAATTTCCAGGATAACGTGGTTGGGCGGAGTAACTGCCAGCGGAGAGCCGTTGTACAGGGTTACAGTGCAGATATCCTGCTCTTTGAGCCATTTTGAAGCATCGCCCACAGCATCGCTGCTGGCTTGGTGCTGTTCAAAAGTCTCGGGCTCCATGAAATGGTAAAACTCGCCATCGTTGTACAAGTATTCCATTTCGCGATCCATCACATCCGCCGCTTCCAGGCTTTCACCGGAGCGGAAGGTGCGTTCCCATACGCGACCGGTTTTCAGGTTGCGAAGCTTCACGCGGTTGAACGCCTGGCCCTTACCAGGTTTGACGAATTCGTTTTCCACGATTGAGCAGGGGTCGCCGTCCAGCATCACCTTGAGGCCGCCCTTGAATTCGTTAGTGGAGTAACTAGCCATAGCAAATAGAGCCCTTTAAGTCATTTATCTATATGATTTTTAACGAGTTTTTTGTTTCTAGCCGATTCCGGCCAAGGCTGGGCTAACGCCCTCCGCTTCCGCCACAAATGGTAGCCGCAGGTAACTCGTCTGGCTGGGGAAAAGAGACTTCACCGCCAGCCCTGCATGATGGAGCGGGATTATACAGGAGGGTGGGAGCTTGAACGAATACCAGAGAGAAATGGAGGGGAGGCGTTCCGGTTGTTATAGCCAAGCTGCAATTATTGGGGCAGCCAACAATGCAATGGGCTTTAGCCCATTGCACAAAAGCACTTAACTTAATGGGTCGTCCCCGCCGCCATAACCTTTTCTCTGCATGCGGCGCACAAAGTAAGCAAAAGTCGCCTGCGTGCGTTTTTCCTGGAGGATCCAGTCGTGGGCTTCGCGGCCCAGTTCGGGATCAATATCCTGGATGGTGCCGGCGGATTCAGCCAGTATTTGCAGTTTGGCAGCGCGCTCACACTGAACCGCCATTACACAGGCTTCCTCAACAGAGCGACAGGCCATAATCAGGCCGTGGTGTCCCAGTAGGATTGCGCGCTTGTCCCCAATAGCGGCGGAAATCAGCTCGCCCTCGCTGTTACCCACGGGTACACCCGGCCAGTCTTTGAGGAAGGCAATATCCTCATACAACATGCAGGCGTCCATATGGGAAATCTTTAGCGGGCGCTCCAGCATGGAAAGTGCACATACGTGCATGGGGTGGGTATGCACGATGCAGTTCACATCGGGGCGCGCCCGGTAGATCCAGGAATGAAAGCGGTTGGCCGGATTGGCCATGCCCTCTCCAGACAGTACTTCGAGGTCTTCGTTGACCTCCAATAAGTTGGATGAGGTAATTTCATCGAAGCCGAGGCCCAGGCGTTGGGTGTAATAAGTACCGGGCTTTTCCGCACGGGCGGTAATTTGCCCAGCCAGGCCGGAGTCGTGACCATCGTTAAATAAAATTCGGCAAGTCAGCGCAAGCTTTTCTCTCAGGGACCACTCGGGGGTGCTGAGGTGCTGCTTCATTGCTTCACTGGCTCGTTCAACCAGTTCGTTTTTTGCCAGTGATAGTGTTTCAGCCATTGTTATCTCCAATTCTCACAGCAAGTCATATTAATTCTGCGATATTTAATAAATTTTCCTTTTTTATTTTCTTATCGCAGAATAATTTTTAAAAACCTAACTCAAAATGATTCGATCTCTGTCGAATTTATGTTGGTGGCATTTCCCTATGCCCATGCTTTCTCCAACAACACCTGTGAGTGGGTTGATAAGTGCTTGCTAATTAAGCTGTAACAGCTTCAACTTTTTTATGTTTAGTGGAGTGGTAGGCGGTTTCAATAGAATCGAAGAATTGTAAGCGGGCCTCTACAAGGTGGCGCCCGGCTTCAAGCATTATGTCCAGTTGGCTGGGATCCTTGGAGCCGATATCTACCATAATATCGCGAATGGTTTCTGCATGGCCGTCATCACATTCAATATGCAGCAGGAAAAATTGCATTTCTGCATCGGTTACGCCGCAAGAGCGGAATCCGGCAACAATATCTGTATATAAATCGGGTACCAGGGCTTCGGCTCCCAGGCATAGGGCTCCCAATCCTGCACTGGCCCTGAGGTCCCGACAGTTTTTGAACATGGTATCGATCAGGTGCTGAGTGCCTGGTAAAACTTCTGCGTTTTCCAGGGTCAAACCAAAATGCTCGAGGGTTTCGCGATAGATTTCTGCGTGGGGTTTGGGGCTGTCTGGTTCCAGGCCCAGCTCTTCCATTAGATTCTCGGCAAGCTCCAGGACTTCGTGGTTACTCGGGAGGTTTGCCATCATTGCACAGAGATATCTAACAAAGAATCCACTGTAAATACCTTGTTGAACCAAAAATATTTTTAATTCGTCCAGCGTAATGGAGCCTTCACGGCAACGCTTCAAGAAAGGATGTGCGCGAGTTTGCTCAATCAGTAGGTCTTTATTGGCTTCAAGCAATTCAAGCTGCATTTCCATTGGGTAATTCCTTTTTGTAATTCTAAACTTACTGGTTAAACACCTTTTAGGTGTTTTATTTATTTCTTGATAGTGCCCGCCTTTGGCGGGGGCGACAAAATGGTTTTCTTTGCCGGCGTTTAAATTAACACCGAATTATCCCTATTGTGAATAAGGGAATTATGAATTTTTTGATATTTGTTGATGGTTTTTGGAAGATGTTTTTTCTAGTGATAAAAATTTTATTAATAAATAATTTTTGCTTTGCTTTATCCTTGTTGGATTTATCAAAGAAAATTTTTTTTGCTCCCTGAATTAACTGTGGAAATGTCGACTGTGTAGATTTTCTTTGTTGCAGTGGAGTGTTTTGTGGGGTAAGGGTTTTTATTGGTAGGTAGAGTGAATACTTGCTTCGCCGATAATGAGTCTACTCCTAAATTCAGGTAAAGAAGAGTTAAGGAGCCTCTGAATAACTCCATGATACCTCTGGCATGCAGAGCGGTTCACAATCAAGGCGCGGCTTCGCAGGAATGTCTAGACCTTTCAAGAAGTCGCAACGCGGAGTGTGAATCGCTCTGCAAGCCCCGAAGGGCGAGCCTTGAAGGCCACAGCTGCTGCGTTGCAGCTCTTGCAAAGGGCTACGGCCATTCGCGGCGAGCTGCGCCTAACATCTGCAGCCTTCAAGACCCGCAGAGGCATTACGGAGTTATTTAGAGGCTCCTTAAGGCTCTGGCTGCTTAAAGATACAGTCCAACTATCCGATATTTTTCCATAGAAGATTGGTGAATATTTTTTGATTATGTATATGGGTTTCTGCAAAAATAAATTCAGTTTATGTAATTACCCTAGGGAATCGATTTGAGGGTTCAACTAACTCACTAGATAGGGTCTGAAACAGATGCCATTTCTCTGATGGGTTTGTGCGAATTCCCATGTCTACCTGGTCACGGCACCCTTTGTGGGGTATCACTGTCAGTGGTGGCGGGAGATTGCAGTGGGGGATCTGATACAATCTCTTATTTTGTAGTGTATCTCCATGATGGCGTCATCATCGGCCCCCGGTATAGAGCTTATCGACACACAGGAATCCCGCTGCTGGCAGGATGAGTTGTCTGATCTGGTCACTGATCCGGCAGAGTTGATTCAATTACTACAGCTAGACCCGCGTAAGCTCCCCAAGGCCTTGCAAGCAGCTTCTGGCTTTTCCCTGCGCGTGCCGCGCCCCTTTGTCCGGCGCATGCGTTGCGGCGATCCCGAAGACCCATTGTTGTTACAGGTTTTACCCGGTGCGGATGAGTTGGAGAAAGTGCCGGGATTTAGTTCAGACCCCCTTGAAGAGGCAGAAGCTAACCCTCTGCCTGGAGTTGTTCACAAATACCACGGGCGCCTACTGCTGATCACTGCGGGCCAGTGTGCGGTCAATTGTCGTTACTGTTTCCGACGTGAATTCCCATACGGCGACAACCACCTAACTCGCAGACAGAGCCTAGCAGCTCTAGACTACATTCGCGCGCGCACTGAGCTGCGCGAAGTGATCCTGAGCGGCGGTGATCCTTTGGTTATGAGTGACCGTCAACTGGCCTGGCTCACCGATGAGCTGGCTGAGATTCCCCATGTGGATAAGCTGCGAATTCACAGCCGCCTCCCGATAGTTGCTCCCAGCCGGGTAAACCAGAAAATGTTGGACTGGTTTACCGGTTCCCGCTTGAAGCCCGTGCTGGTGTTGCACTGCAACCACGCCAATGAAATTGATAGTGAGGTGCGGGAGTCTCTGCAAAAGTTGCGAAGCGCAGGGGTTACCCTGCTCAACCAGGCGGTGCTATTAAAAGGCGTCAATGATAGTCGCGAGGCGCTGGGTGCGTTGAGCGAATCCCTCTTTACAGCAGGAGTACTTCCGTACTATTTGCATCAGCTGGATCGAGTAAATGGTGCCGCACATTTTGAAGTCTCTGATGCGAAAGCGCTGGAGCTAATCGAACACCTCCGCCAGCAGTTACCCGGTTATCTGGTACCAAAACTGGTGCGTGAAATCCCCGGCGTCCCATCAAAATCCCCGGTAGTTGCTGAACATAGCTAAACCTCAGCTGATAGCTGTAAGGGTTATCTTTGTGTATTCGACAGGGATTTTCATAAAGAGAGATAGGTTGGGCGAATAAATATCGCCAAATTGATCTAGGCTAACCCTATAACGCCAGTGCCAGATATAGTTGGCCGGTCGACCTATTCAGCAGCTGCTATTTCGCTTTATAGCGCTGTATCCAGGGGCTTCTTAGGTTGGGAAAGTTTGATTAGCGGCTGTGGTTTCGCAAATGGGAAAGGTGGAAGCTTTTGTAGGGGGTGTTGTGTGATTTAGATCACAGGTACCAGTTTGATCTACCCTTGTATGCCATCCTTGACGCCCCCTAAAATTACCGCCAGCGGTAGCTGTGTGCCGCCATTAAAAAAATAGAGCAAATAATGAGTAGCAACGACACAATACGACTTCTCCTGATTCACGATACCCCGTCGGAAGCCCAGCGCCTTGTGAGTATGCTGCACAACGCAGGCCGTCCCAACCGAGCACAGCATGTGGCCAGCGAGGCTGTGTTTAACCGCCTGCTCCAGGATAAAACCTGGGATTTAGTGATCGCGGCTGAAAGCAGTACTCAGGTGCCCCCCTCAGTGGCGTTGCGCACCATCAGCAAGCTGCAAAAAGATGTTCCGGTAATTATGCTGACCGAGCGCACCGGTGCCCAACCCGTGGTGGAAGGTTTGAAGCTCGGAGCCCGCGATGTTGTAGTGGTGGATGAAGACCAACACCTTCTCTTTGTGATACAGCGGGAGCTAGGGGCGCTCGCCAATCGCCGTCAGGCTCGCCTACACGACCGCCGCTATCACGCGACCCTTAACCGTGCCAAGGAGCTACTCGATAGCTCCAAAGATGCCATCGCTTATATATCTGATGGCTTGATCGTCTACGCCAATGACTCCCTTGCAGAGCGCTTTGGTTACGACTCTGGCGAGGACATCGAGTACCAGCCATTGATTGATATGCTGGCTGAAAATGAGCAGGAAGAGGGGCGTGAATTCCTCAAAAGCTGCGCTATCGACAACAATGAGCTGGAGGCGAAAGAGTGGAAATTTACCGCTAAGACCGCCTCTGGCGAATCCCTGCCCACTCGCGCAGAGGTACTCAGTACCACCTACGACGATGAGCGCTGTCTGCAGGTGCGTATTGCCTCGCGCCGGGGTGATACGGAGCAATTGGAAGCGCAGCTCAGCGATATCAAGAACCGCGATCCGCTGACCGGACTTTTCAATCGTCAGCACTTCCTGCAGGTACTGGATTCCAGCATCAAATCTGCAGCGGACTCCCACAATACTGGCGGTCTGATGCTGATAGAAGTGGATCGCTTTGAAGATGAAGTGTTAAAAGTTGTTGGAGTGGCCGGTGCCGACGCCCTGCAAAAAGGCATGGCGGAATTACTCAAGTCCTGCCAACGCAGTGGCGATACCCTGGCCCGGTACAGTGAAGATGCCTTCTGCCTGCTCAGCCCGAATACAACTCCGGACAGCATTGAGCAACGCGCGCAGGATATATTGAAGAAGATTTCCGACACCATCTTCGATGCAGATGGCAAAACCCTGCAAATTACCGCCTCTATCGGTATTTCCCTGATGAGTGAGGCCTCCAGCGGTGCGCAACAGGTGCTGGACCAAGCGCTATCTGCTCACAAGCAGGCCTTGGGTGAAGAGAAGAAAGGTGGGAATTTTGCGCTCTACGAGCCGGATACTGAAGGTGGTGCCGACGCCGATACCTATCACCGTGCACGGGTGGTTCAGGCCCTGGAGGCCGGCAGTCTGAAGTTGCTCTACCAGCCAATCCTCAGTTTGCAGGGAACTGGCGAGCAGCTGTACGAAGTATTGGTGCGTATGCTTGATGATAAGGAAGAGCTGGCGCCGCTGGCCTTCCTGCAGGAACTCGGCGATGCGGGCCTGTCGGCGAAAATGGATCGCTGGGTAATTATTACCGCGATCAAGGCCGCCGCAGCCGCCAGGGCTGAGGGCAAGAATATTTCTTTGATGCTGCATATCACCACTGCTTCACTGGTGGACAGCAGCTTACCCGGCTGGCTGGGGGTTGCCTTCAAAGCTGCCAAGGTGGCGCCGGGAACGGTGATCTTCCAGTTGCGTCAGGAGGATATCAACAGCAACCTGCACGCGGCCCGGGACTTTACCACTCAGGTCCAGCAATTGGGTTGTCGCGTTTCGGTCTGTCATTTCGGCACCGGACTCAATCCGTTCAAGGCTCTTGAGCATGTGAAAGTGGATATCGCCAAGATCGATCCCTCCTTCGTGCGCGAGGTCCAGGATGAAGGCGAGAGCAGTGACTCCCTGGCAGGATTGGTACAGCGCTTGGGTGAGGCGGATACCAAGGTGATAGTGCCCCATATTGAGCAGGCCAGTATGCTGCCGACTTTGTGGCAGACCGGTACTGATTATATTCAGGGGTACTATGTGCAGGCGCCGGCGGAGGATATGAACTTCGATTTCAGTCTCGAATAATTTCTCTCTGAAAGCTTTTTAAAAAACCGCACCGCCTTAACAGGGGTGCGGTTTTTTATTGCCTGCAAATCAGACGTTGTAGCGGCTGCGTAAGGCGGCGATGGTATTGCGCGCCAGGGCGCCGTACTGCGGTGCCGGTGCCGGTACCAACTCATCAGCTGTGCTTTCACTCCAGGCGCGCTGGATATGGTTTTGCCCCGCTTCCTGCTTATAGATCCTTGCCAGGCTGGCGTTGTATTTCTGACTGGTGACTGTATCCACGTGATACCAGTGGGCCTTGGCGCGGGAGTGGGAAACATCCATCAACAGGTAACCGCGCTGGGTGATCTCCACCCACTTGAGGTGTGGTATTAACCCGTCCATAGCAATCGCTGCAACATCCGTCAGGTGGGATTTGTCCAGGAAGCTGGAGGTTACTCCGGGGGTGACAAATTCTCCGCCGAGGGCGCCACGTCCGGTCAGGCGCCCGTATTTCAAAATACTGAAAGGATTGCTGGCCAGGTCCCAGGCCCAGGAGCTGTGGATATCTCCAGTGAGGACGACAAAATTGTCGATATTATTGTCGGCAATGTGGTCGAACAGACGCTCGCGGGATGCGGTGTAACCATCCCACTGGTCCATATTCACAGACAAATCCCGAGCCAGGGTGAGTTGCGCCATCATTACTTGTTGCCCTAATACCCGCCAGCGTACGCCATCCGACTGGGACTGGGTCAGGCTACTGTGCAGCCATTGTTCCTGCTGGGTACCGAGGATGCTGCGCTCCGGGTCGTCGGCGGTCTGCTGATCGAACCAGTTGGCCTGCTCGGAGCGCGCGGCGATGCGGGTATCCAGCATCATCAGGTCCATCAGATTGCCGAAGCGGAAGCTGCGGTAGATGGCCCTGTCACCAAATAGATCAAAGATGCCGTTATCGCGGATGGGCATCCACTCGAAGTAGGCCTGGTTGGCTACCGAGCGGCGTACAAACCAGTCGCCCTCGCCATCTTGGACATTGTGGTTCTCAGCACCGCCAGCCCATGCGTTGTTAGTGGTTTCATGGTCGTCCCATACACAGATAAACGGGTGTTGGCGGTGTACCTCCTGTAAATCCGGGTCGGAGCGGTACTGGGCGTAGCGCAGGCGGTAATCCTGGATATCCACCATTTCCTTGGCGGGGATTGGCTCTCGCCCCAGGCCCGTGCCGGTACCGTAGCCACCGGGTCCGTACTCGTAAATGTAATCTCCCAGGTGCAGTACCACATCCAGGTCTGCACGCAGGGCAATTTCCCGGTAAACATTGAAATAACCCATGGGATAGTTGGAGCAGCTGGTCACCGCGAAGCGCAGCTTATCCACATGGCCGATGGGCAGTGTGCGAGTGCGGCCTATGGGCGAGTCGATACCGTTAGAGTAGAAGCGGTAGTAGTAACTGGTGCCGGGTTGCAGACCGCTGGCATCCACTTTGATGGTGTAGTCCACATCGGGCCCGGTAATACCGCTGCCGCTATTGACCACCATGGCCATTTCCGGGTCCAGAGCGACCTGCCAGGTGTAGGGCACCATGGACTGGAATTCTGGATCGGCGGACGGAGTGATACGGGTCCAGAGAATTACGCGATCTGCCAGGGGGTCACCGCTGGCTACGCCGTGCTGGAAGGGCTCCTGGCCGGAACCGTAGGCTTTCAGTAGGGGCAGGGCCGCCAGGCTTGCGCCGGAAAATTGTAGAAACCGCCTCCGGGACAGAGACATGGGGTTCTCCTTATAGTGCTTGTTATAAAAGAGCCGCAGTCTGAATCTGGAAAGTGAACGATGTATTAATTCCCGGTCAGTATTTTTCTTCCCTCGCTGCTATTAGTCATGAAATTCGTCCTAAGGCGACGAAACTGAGACATTAATCTGGTTTATTGGCAAAACGCGGCATGACCGTCGGTAGCTGTGGCTCGAGCGGGGGATCGGTGTGCCCGCTTACGGTGGGTGCAGAGTCCCCTGTCGTTTCTCATCTGCGCTCTGTCAGGTATCCTGTGGCGCAAATTGAAAAGCTGAACTCAGGGAGTAGACCCATGTTGCCCCGTTTACTGTGTACCAGTCTGATCGTTGGCGGCCTTGCCGTTGCCGGTGGCTGTTCCAAGTCGGAGCCTTCCAAGGCCGAATTAGACAGTGCGAGCGCGCCGATAAAGGCGTCCGCTGTGATCGAGAAGAAGCCGGGTGTTGAAAAAGCGCCCCAGTCCGGAGTGGATTACCACTCTTTTGCCAACAGCAATGATTACCAGGTTCAGCACCTGGATCTGGACCTGACTGTCGACTTCTCCCGCAAGGTTCTTGAAGGTGAAGCCAAGTTGGACTTCAAGCGTCTCAACGACAAGAACCTGCCGATGGTACTGGATACCCGCGAACTGGAAGTGGTTTCTGTATCCGCTAATGGCGCGCCAGTAAAATTCTCCATGGGCGAGAAAGACAGTCACCTGGGCACTCCGCTGAATATTGAGCTGCCGGAAGATGCCGACAGCATTACTATCCGCTACCGTACAGTGCCGGGCGCTTCTGGCGTGCAGTGGCTGGAGCCCCAGCAGACTGCGGGTAAAAAGCATCCGTTCCTGTTTACCCAGGCTCAGGCAATTCACGCGCGCAGCTTTATTCCGCTGCAGGACTCCCCGAAAGTTCGCATCACTTACAACGCCACTGTACGCACTCCGAAAGAACTGCGCGCAGTTATGAGTGCGAACAATGACCCGCAGGCGGCCAAAGATGGCGTCTATGAGTTTGAGATGCCCCAGCGCATTCCTTCCTACCTGATTGCCCTGGCGGTTGGCGACCTGAAGTTCAAGCCCATGGGCGAGCGCACTGGTGTCTATGCCGAACCTTCCATGCTGGAATCTGCAGCGGCGGAGTTTGCCGATACCGAATCTATGCTGGAAGTGACCGAAAAGGCGTATGGCCCCTACCACTGGGATCGTTACGACCTGCTGATTCTGCCACCCAGCTTCCCCTTCGGCGGTATGGAAAACCCGCGTCTTAGCTTTATCACTCCGACGGTGATCGCCGGTGATAAGAGCCTGGTAGCCCTGATTGCCCACGAACTGGCCCACTCCTGGTCCGGCAACCTGGTAACCAATGCCAGCTGGCGCGACCTTTGGCTGAATGAAGGTTTCACCACCTACCTGACTAACCGCATCATGCAGTTCGTCTACGGTGATGAGCGCTACCAGATGGAAATGGCCCTGGGCTATGACGACCTGCAAGCGGACCTGGCTGATAAAGAGCCCCGCGATGAAATTATGGCGATCGACCTGCGCGGACGTGACCCGGATGAAGTTTTCTCCAATATTCCCTACGAGAAAGGCTCCCTGTTCCTGTATGAGCTGGAGCAGAAAGTAGGTCGCGAAGCGTTTGACCGCTTCCTGATGGAGTACTTCAACCACTTCTCCTTCCAGAGCATCACCACCGAGGACTTCGTTAAGTATCTAGACAAGACCCTGTTGGTTGAGCACGCCGATAAGCTGGACCGCGAGCGTATCCTCGAGTGGATCTTCGATCCGGGTATTCCCGAAGGTGCGCCGCATCCGAAGTCCGATGCCTTCACTAAATTGGATCCAGTGCGTCAACAGTGGTTGGACGGCAAACTGGCGGCGAAGGATATCGATACCAAAGGCTGGACTTTCCACCAGTGGAAGTACTTCCTCGATGGTATGCCGGAAAAACTGACGGAAGCTCAGTTGAAGGAATTGGACGGCGCCTTTGGCCTGACCGAATCCCGCAATAACGAGGTGGCTTTCAGCTGGCTGATGATTGCAGTGCGCAACGACTACGAGCCGGCCTTCGAGCGCCTTGAGAATTTCCTCACCAGTATCGGCCGCAACAAGTTCCTGCGCCCGCTATATCGCAATATGGTTGAGACTGGTAAAAAAGACGTGGCTGCACGCATTTTTGAGCGCGCCAAGGTGGGTTATCACCCGCTGACGGTAAAAGTAAATAGCCTGGTTATTTACGGTAAAAAAGAGAGTTAATCGCTCTCTTTTCCCGGTTGTCGCAATTCCCATAGGTCAATATGAGAGTTGCGGCAACTCTCCCCTTTCTTTTTCCCTTCCACTTTGGCTAATGCTAAAGTTTGCTCCACAAAATATTTTTTATGGGCATTCTTTCAGTTTGTTTTTATAGTTAAGTGAACTGGTACGATAGCGTGATTAATACGCCAGATTTCTGGCATAAAAATCATTAAACGGCTGTTCAAATGGATTGCCTTTGCGTACTCTGCTGCCCAGAGATTTTACTCAGGAAGGGAGGCACCTATGTATAAACGGGCTTTACTAATAGTCGTCCTGGGGCTTTTTCTTGCCAGTTGTGGGCAGAAACCCGGGCCCAGTGCTTGCACGGATCACAACAAGCGGCCGAGTTTCCCTTTTCCTCACGCGATGCTTTAAGAGCTAAGCCGGGTTATCCCCCGAGCTTGGCAATTTGTTGGTCATTGAGACCAAATAAGTAGAGGGCGGCGTCCAGGCCAAACAGATTGATGGCCTGGGGGGCCTGTAGCCTCACCTTGGGCTTGGGGTGAATGGCGATACCCATTTCCCCTAAATTCAACATGGGAATATCGTTGGCGCCGTCACCCATAGCGACCACACTTTCCAGCGCCAAATCTAAGCTTCCGGCAATTTCCTGCAGTAACTTGCGTTTGCGATCGCCATCAATAATGGGTTCCACTACTTCGCCGGTGAGGGCCCCTTCGGCAAATGTCAGTTGATTGGCATGGATATAATCCAGGGGCAGGCGCTCTCGCTGCAGGAATTTCGCGAAGTAGGTAAAGCCGCCAGAAAGCAGTGCCGTTTTGCAGCCCAGTGCGCGCAAGGCTGCCAGCAATTCATAGGCCCCTTCTTTTAACGGCAATTCCCGGGCAATTTCTGCCAAACGCTGCTCGGAAAAACCTTTTAGCAGGGCCATTCGCCGTTTAAAACTCTCGCAGAAATCTATGTCCCCGGCCATGGCAGATTGGGTGATGGCGGCAACCTGATCACCGATACCAGTAATTTTTGCCAGCTCGTCAATGACTTCAGCATCAATCAGGGTTGAATCCATATCAAAGCCCGCCAGCTTTGGCACTCTCTGGGTAACAGAAGCCTGGATTGTTAGGTCTACTCCCAACTCATCGGCCACTCCAAGGCAGGCCAGACGCGCGCTGTCAAAATCTAGATCGCCATCAATTTGGAAGCGGATAACGGTGCGATCGCGTCTTTGTGCCAAAGTATCAGCGGCGAATAGGCTCCACTGTTGTTCATCAAAAAATCGCAGAAGGTATTGGAGTTGGGCCAGGGAGACAGAGGGGCTTAGCAGGGTGACACACCAAATGGCTTCAAGTGCACTCGGTTCTTCGGGGGGCGGGGTAAAGTCCGTAGCCTCACCGGGAAAAGGGGCTGCACCGGAATACTCCAGGCCGAGCTTGGCGACTTGATCTCGGAAGCTCAGGTAGCGCAGGGTGCCACTTCCTGAAGCCTGGGAAATCTGTTTCAGGGAGAGGTGGAATTCCTGTGAATTTATTTGATCACCCATAAGCTCTGTCCCGATTGAATTAAATGTCCGGCGCATTATAGCTCTTATGAGATTCTTCGCTAAAATTGCCGGGCTTTAATTTCATTGATTGCCGGTCAGCAGGGTTTTAATGGGCTCAGTTCGAATGGTGAGTAAAATTCCTTTTCGAATTGTGCGAGTTGAATTGAACTATTTCGTCGTCTGCTTTACCAATCGCTCAGGAATTAATTGGGTATGCACAATTTTGGTGCCTACCGTTAAAATGCTCGCTGCTCCAAAACAGCTGGGGCAATAGTAAAAAAACAATACGCAAGATGTCTGCCGCCGTTTATGTCAGTTTCCATTGTATCTATTCTTCGCAAAATACCGGCTCAATTAGCACAGTTGTCCAAACGCGCCCGCCAGCGTTTATTGGCACTGGTTATCTGGCTAACACTGGCAATATTCTGTGCGGCGGCACTGGGGCATTTTTATGGTCAGCAGCGCACCGGCCAGATAGAGCGGGACAGAGTTACCGCGAAGGCGGCTGCGACTATTCTCGCGGGGCAGAGCCTGGAGAGTATTGTGGCCGGGGATCGTATCAGCTTACAGCTGATCGCTCGCCAGCTGCTGGAGCTTCCAGTGGTTTCCGGCATTTTAATTGAGGATGTGGAATCGAATTCCCTGGCCGAAGTGGGTGACCTGAAAGAGGGGGAGACGATCACCGAGCCAGTGGTCCTGCACGATAGTATTGCCGGCAATATTACTGTGGCGTTTGAGCCTGGTAATTCCGTTGCCTTCCCTTGGGCCAGCTTGTTGCTGACCCTCGTTTTTGCCCTGCCATTTAGTGCAGCTGCGGCCCTGCTTACCGGTAGCTTGTCCCGGGAGCGCAAATTGCCCGCACAAGTTACTGAGTCTGCTCAAGCTGTAGCTGAAGTTACCGAGCCCAGCGTTGGGCTTTATCTTCGCCCCCTTAACTGGGCGCAGTTGGGCAACCAGTTAAGTCGCAGCGCCCTGGAGGGTTTGCAGCGGGAGCTAGATGGACGTATGCGTTTGCTGCAGCGCATATACGGTGCCACCCCCCTGGGTTGCGCCGGGCCACAGATCGGCCTGGATTTCTCTGGAACTGATGCGGCCTTCCGCGCAGTCTGCTGTGGTTTATTGCTGCGGGAGATGCAGAGCGTTAGCCGTGCGACCGGTTTGAAGCTGGCTCTGGCGGTAGTCCCATCCCAGCCACAGAGTCCGGATTTCTGTGCCGATCAGCTACTCAACCAGTCCCGCGGCTTGTTTTTGCACCCAGAGCTTCTTGAAGACAGTTCCCTGGTGGGGCGAATTGAGCACCACGGTGCCGGTTGGGCATTGGAGGTGACTGGCCTAACCCCTTCCTATCAAAAACTTCTCAACAATCAGCTACAACAGCTGCTCGGCGCTGAGTCTACTCCCCACAGGACCCCCGTGGGCTAAGTGACTAGAAGTGCCTTAGGGTTCTTTTTTGGCGCGTGCTTTACGTTTACGTTAACGTAAACTCTTGCTAGGCTTGATGGCATCTTGAGGAAGTCGTTATGAAAGCAGAAGCAAGCCAAATGGAGCCCCATAGTTACAGCATTTCCGAGCTGGCGCGGGAGTTCGATATCACTACTCGCGCCATCCGCTTCTATGAGGACAAGGGCCTGCTCAATCCGGAGCGTCGCGGCCAGACCCGCGTCTATAGTCCCGAAGAGCGTGTGCGCCTAAAGCTGATCCTGCGCGGAAAGCGGCTGGGATTCTCCCTGGATGAGAGCCGTGAAATTATCGATATGTACGACCCGGCCCACGGCAATGTGGAGCAGTTGCACCGTCTATTGGAGCGCATCGCGCAAAAGCGTCTGCAGTTACAACAGCAACTGCGGGATATCGAAAGCCTGATGGAAGAGTTGGATGAAGCTGAATCCAGGGCCCGTGAGTCCCTGGCGCAAAGCGATGACAGCAGCGTTTCCTAAACAGATTTCGGCACTGTGCCAAGAGTGGCGCAGTTGCCTCATATGGTATTGAACAGCCGCCAAGGCGGTTATTTGAATTAAAGACATTTTTAAATATCAGTGGAGCCGTTATGAACACCTCCTACCCAACCCTGAATTTCGGTCTCGGTGAAGACATCGATATGCTCCGTGACATGGTTTACAAGTTCTGCCAGGCGGAGCTGGCCCCGCGCGCGGCGCAGATTGATGAAGACAATCTGTTTCCTGCGGATATGTGGAAAAAGTTTGGCGAGCTGGGTCTGCTGGGCATGACCGTGGAAGAGGAGTTCGGCGGTTCCAATATGGGTTACCTGGCACACGCTGTGGCCATGGAAGAGATTTCCCGCGCCTCTGCTTCTGTGGGCTTGTCCTACGGTGCCCACTCCAACCTGTGCGTAAACCAGATCCGTAAAAATGGTACCCGCGAGCAGAAGTTCAAATACCTGCCCAAGCTGTGTTCCGGTGAACATGTAGGCGCCTTGGCCATGAGTGAACCCAACTCCGGTTCCGACGTGGTAAGTCTGCAACTGCGCGCCGAGAAGCGCGGTGATCGCTTTATTTTGAACGGCAATAAAATGTGGATCACCAACGGTCCCGATGCCGATACCTATGTGATCTACGCTCGCACTGAGCCGGGCATCAGCTCCGGTGGTATCACTGCATTTATCGTTGAGCGCGGTTTCGCCGGCTTCTCCCAGGCGCAAAAGCTCGACAAGCTGGGCATGCGCGGTTCCAACACCTGTGAGCTGGTGTTCGAAGACTGTGAAGTGCCGGAAGAAAATATCCTCGGTGAACTGAACGGCGGTGTACGCGTATTGATGAGCGGTCTCGACTACGAGCGCACGATTCTCTCTGGAGGCCCTGTCGGAATTATGCAGGCCTGCCTGGATGTGGTGGTTCCCTATATTCACGAGCGCAAGCAGTTCGGCAAGGCCATCGGTGAGTTCCAGCTGATGCAGGGCAAGATCGCCGATATGTACGCTGACCTGAATGCCAGCCGCTCATACCTGTACGCTGTGGCCCGGGCTTGTGATCGCGGTGAGGACTCGCGCAAGGACGCCGCCGCTGTAATCCTGTTTACTGCGGAGCGCGCAACACAGATGGCCCTGCAGGCTATCCAGACACTGGGCGGCAATGGCTACATCAACGAGTACGCCACTGGTCGTCTGCTGCGCGATGCCAAGCTCTACGAAATCGGCGCGGGCACTTCTGAAGTGCGCCGTATGCTGATTGGTCGCGAGCTGTTTAAAGAGACCCGCTAAGGCTGGGCATTTCTTCTCGCCGCCGGCGCCTGCCGGCGGCAGCTGTCTCCAGCCGGGCACTGCGGCAATAAGCTGCGCCCTGTGGAGGTCTTTTCTCCGGGAAAGTGAATCGGACTTTATGAATCAGTTGCAGAGCAATATAAACACACGCGATGCCGCCTTTGGCGAAAACCGCGAGCAGATGCAGGCGCTGGTGGCAGACCTGCGCGAGAAAGTGGAAGCCATCGCCCAGGGCGGCGGTGAGCGCGCAAGGGAAAAACACCTGGCGCGAGGAAAATTATTGCCACGGGACCGTATCGATGCGCTGCTCGATCCGGGTAGCCCTTTTATGGAATTTTCCCAGCTGGCCGCTCACGAGGTTTACGGTGAGGATGTTCCGGCCGCGGGTATTATTACCGGCATCGGCACCGTTTCCGGTCAGCCCTGTGTGATAGTGGCCAACGATGCCACTGTAAAAGGTGGAACCTATTATCCCCTCACAGTAAAAAAACACCTGCGCGCGCAGACCATCGCCGAGCAGAACAATCTGCCGTGCATTTACTTGGTGGATTCCGGTGGTGCTAATTTGCCGCGCCAGGACGACGTTTTCCCAGACCGTGAGCACTTCGGTCGCATCTTCTTTAACCAAGCCAATCTCTCTGCACAGAATATTCCGCAGATCGCGGTGGTTATGGGTAGCTGCACCGCCGGTGGAGCCTATGTGCCGGCCATGGCAGACGAATCCATTATGGTGAAAGAGCAGGCCACCATCTTCCTGGCGGGCCCGCCCCTGGTGAAAGCGGCCACCGGTGAAGAAGTTTCCGCTGAGGAACTTGGCGGTGCCGAGGTGCACTGTCGCACTTCCGGGGTTTCCGATCACTACGCCAATAACGACGTACATGCGTTGCAGTTGGCGCGCCGCTCTGTAGCTCGCCTGAACCGTATCAAAAATCCTGGTCTGGATATCCAAAAGCCTGTGGAGCCGATTTATCCACCGGAAGACATTTACGGCGTGGTGCCCAAAGATTCGCGCCAGCCGTTTGACGTGCGCGAGATTATCGCGCGGGTTGTGGACGGGTCTGAGTTCGATGAATTTAAAGCGTTGTACGGCACCACCCTGGTAACCGGTTTTGCCCGTATCCAGGGCTATCCGGTGGGAATTGTTGCCAATAACGGCATCCTGTTTGCGGAGAGTGCGCAGAAGGGCGCGCACTTTATTGAGTTGTGTGCGCAGCGCAAGATTCCATTGGTTTTCCTGCAAAATATCACCGGCTTTATGGTGGGCAAGCAGTACGAGGCGGGCGGTATCGCTAAACACGGCGCCAAGATGGTGACCGCTGTCGCTACCGCCAAGGTGCCCAAAATTACCATCCTTATCGGCGGTTCTTTCGGCGCCGGTAACTACGGTATGTGTGGCCGCGCCTACGATCCCAACTTCCTGTTTATGTGGCCCAATGCGCGTATCTCGGTTATGGGAGGGGAACAGGCTGCTGGCGTATTGGCCCAGGTGAAGCGCGACCAGATGGCCGCCCGAGGGGAATCCTGGAGCGAAGAGGAAGAGCGCCAGTTTAAGCAGCCGATTGTGGATAACTACGAACACCAGGGGCACCCATACTACGCCTCCGCGCGCTTGTGGGATGACGGCGTTATCGATCCGGCGGATACCCGCCGCGTGCTCGGTCTGTGCCTGGCGGCGGCCAGCCACAAGGAACCGGAAGAGACCAAGTTCGGCGTGTTCCGCATGTAAGGAACCGTGGTTGCGGCGCCAGCGAAATGTTCCGGTGCCGCTTTTGATAGACGCCCCAATCGAGGAATTACAATGAGCGATAAATTGCTGTGCGAAGTGGATAGCGAGGGCGTGGCCACGGTCACCCTGAACCGGCCGGAAATCCACAACGCTTTTGATGATGAACTGATCCACGAGCTGGCCACCACCTTTGACACCCTGGCGCAAAACCCCGCTGTACGTGTGTTGGTACTGGCCTCCAATGGCAAGAGCTTTTCTGCCGGAGCCGACCTCAACTGGATGAAGCGCATGGCGACTTATTCAGAAGAGGAAAACCGCCGCGACGCAGCTGCGCTCGCCGCCATGCTGTACAAGCTCGACACTTTTCCTGCGCCCACCATTGCGCGAGTACAGGGCGCCGCTTTTGGCGGGGCCGTGGGCCTGGTGAGCTGCTGCGATATGGCCGTGGCCTCTGAGCGCGCCAGCTTCTGTTTGTCCGAAGTCAAAATCGGGTTGCTGCCCGCCACCATCAGTCCCTATGTCATCAATGCTATCGGCACTCGCCATGCGCGTCGTTACTTTGTCACAGCGGAACGTTTCCCCGCCGAGCGCGCGGAACAGATCGGTTTGGTATCCGAAGTCTGTGCCGAGGCCGATCTGGATCTGCATGTGCAGAAATTAGTGAACGCCATTGCCGACAACGGCCCCAAGGCAGTTGCAATGGCCAAACAGCTGGCCATGTCCATGTCCAACCGGGTTATTAATAATGAGTTGCAAGGGCAGACCAGCGCGCTGATCGCTGCCGTTCGTGTGTCGCCGGAGGGACAGGAAGGGTTGAGTGCGTTTTTGGAAAAGCGTGCACCCAGTTGGATGAATGGTAGCGAAGGGTAATTTTTATGATTCGCAAACTGTTAATAGCTAATCGCGGCGAAATTGCCTGTCGCATTATCAAGACCGCACGCCGCCTGGGGGTGTCCACTGTCGCCGTTTATTCCGATGCGGATGCCGACGCCCTGCATGTGCAGATGGCGGACGAAGCGGTGCACTTAGGTCCGGCCCAGGCCAGGGATTCGTATCTGGATATCGACAAAGTATTGGCTGCTGCCAAGCAGACTGGTGCCGATGCCATCCATCCGGGTTATGGCTTCCTGTCGGAAAATGCGGAGTTTTGCCGCGCCTGCGATAGCGCCGGCATTATTTTTGTCGGCCCACCCACCGGCGCGATTGAGGCGATGGGCTCCAAGTCCGCGGCCAAGCGTATTATGGAAGAGGCCAATGTGCCTCTGGTGCCCGGTTACCACGGTACCAATCAAAATGAAGAGCTGTTGGAAGGCCATGCCAATCGCATCGGATATCCGGTATTGCTGAAAGCTGCTGCCGGCGGCGGTGGTAAGGGAATGCGCCGTGTCGACAGTGCCGATGAATTCCACGAAGCTCTGGCCGCTGCCAAGCGTGAGGCCATGAATGCCTTTGGCGACGACATTATGTTGCTAGAGCGCTATGTGGTGAGTCCCCGCCATGTGGAAATCCAGGTGTTCTGTGATCAGCAGGGCAATGGCGTCTACCTGTTTGAACGGGATTGCTCGGTGCAGCGCCGCCACCAAAAAGTAGTGGAAGAAGCTCCCGCACCGGGCATGACTCCGGAGCTGCGCGCCCGCATGGGTGAAGCGGCCCTGCGCGCGGCCCACGCGATTGGTTACGTGGGGGCCGGCACGGTGGAATTCCTGCTGGATGCCAGCGGTGCCTTCTACTTTATGGAAATGAATACCCGCCTACAGGTGGAGCACCCGGTGACGGAAATGATCACCGACCAGGATCTTGTGGCCTGGCAGCTGTCAGTTGCCGCTGGCGATACCCTGCCCATGAGCCAGGATGAGCTGCAGATCAACGGCCACGCCATGGAAGTGCGCATCTACGCCGAAGACCCGGACAATGATTTCCTGCCGGCAACCGGCGTGTTGGTGCGCCACCAGCCCCCGGCGGAAGGCGAGGGTGTGCGGGTGGATACCGGTGTGCAGACTGGCGATGAAATCAGCGTGCATTACGACCCGATGATCGCCAAATTGATCTGCCACGGCCGCACCCGCAAAGAAGCCCTGGCCAAATTGGATCGCGCCCTGCGTGATTATCAGATTGCCGGTGTGCGCCACAATATCGAATTCCTGCGCCGAGTGATCAATCACCAAGCCTTTGCCAGCGGTTGTATTTCGACGCACTTTATCGAGGACTACGAGGCGGAAGTACTGCATCAGGAGCAGACACTGACGCCGTTGAAATGTGCTGCTATTGCCGGTTATTTGCAGCAGCGTGAAGAGCGCGATCTGCGCAATAGTGCACCTCAGTGGGACCCTTTCTCCCCTTGGCACAATGGCGATAACTGGCGCAATGCTCTGGCTGGCAGTCGCACCCAGACCGTGGACTACCGTGGCCAGCACGCTCAAATTCGCTTTGTTGCGGAGGGCGATAGCCTGCGCTGGACTTGCGATGCCTTGCCTGAGGAACAAAACAGCGGTGACATTCGCCTGCTGCCAGGGCGCGACTTGATGCTGGTGGATGGCCGTCGCATGAGTTTCTCCGCCGTGGATACCCGCGATGGTGGGGCTGTATTTATTGATGGCACTCAGGTGGAATTCAAGCTGTTGCCACCGGATATGGGCGAGAGCAATGACCAGGCCCACGGCCTCGATGCCCCCATGAACGGCACCATAATTTCGCTGCTGGTTGAGGCCGGCTCTATGGTGGAAAAAGACCAGCCGCTACTGGTAATGGAAGCCATGAAAATGGAACACACCCTGCGGGCTCCAGCCGCTGGCACCGTACAGCAGTTCTTCTGTGCCGAAGGTGAATTAGTGGATGGCGGTAGTCTGCTGGTGGATTTTGCCGGGGAGGAGCAGTAATGACTTTGCCCAAGCAAGTCAAAATCGTCGAAGTGGGCCCCCGCGATGGACTGCAAAATGAAAAGCAGCCTATCTCTGTGGAGACCCGTATCGCTCTGGTGGACAAGCTCAGTGCCAGTGGGCTGTCGGTTATTGAAGCCGGCAGTTTTGTCAGCCCCAAATGGGTACCGCAAATGGCCGCCAGCGAGGAAGTGCTGGCGGGTATCCAGCGCAAAGACGGTGTTATCTACAGCGCGCTCACGCCAAACTTAAAAGGCTATGAGCGCGCAGTGGAAGCCAAAGCAGATGAGGTCGCCGTATTCGGTGCGGCCTCGGAAGCCTTCACCCAGAAAAATATTAATTGCAGTATCGCTGAGAGTCTGGAGCGCTTCCGCCCACTGGTGGAAAAGGCCAAGCAAGACGGCATACCCGTGCGCGGATACGTATCCTGCGTACTTGGTTGCCCCTATGAAGGCGATATTGACCCGGCCAAAGTGGCAGAAGTTAGTGCCGCTCTATTGGAAATGGGTTGCTACGAAATTTCCCTCGGCGACACCATCGGTGTCGGCACCCCGGAATCCGCCAAGCGTATGCTGGAGCAGGTGATGGCCCGTGTACCTGTGGAAAAACTTGCTGTGCATTTCCACGATACCTACGGCCAGGCCTTGGCCAATATCTACGCGGCCTTACAAATGGGTGTCGCAGTAGTAGATTCCGCCGTAGCCGGCCTGGGCGGCTGCCCCTATGCCCGCGGCGCTTCCGGTAATGTTGCCAGTGAGGATGTGCTTTATATGCTCAATGGCATGGGTATTGAAACCGGCGTGGATTTACAGTTGCTGGCAGAGGCTGGGAACTTTATTTCTGAACAGCTGGGGAGGGTGACTAACTCCCGTGTGGCTAAGGCTTTGGTGCCCTGCTGAGGAATTTCTGGGGCGGTTAGAGCGCCGCCCTGAAACTACAAACTTGAAGATCAGATATCTACCCGATAAATCAGAGGGTGGTTATTTCCGTTACCCTCTCTGCAACCCTCTACTCCAAAACCTACGGTATTAGATTTAGCAAAATATGCAGCCATAAGTGATGAAAATTGCTCTTTAGTGTCATTATTGTCTGTTCCATCATTGTGATCGAACTCTATGACTACATGGTTACTTGACCCAGATGAGCAGTCTTCCCCTAATTCGTCACCAATAGCATCTGGTGAGAATTTAATAACCGCGTAGTATTTATAAGTAGTAATACCTTCGATAGTTTTATTCGGCTCAATGGTACTTGATGCAAAACTGGTGCTGGATAGTAGCGCGAGTAGTAGTCCGGAGAATAAATTTTTCATTTTCATAAAAACTAATATTTTTTTGGTTCTCTGTAAATAGGATGGAAACTATTAAGTGGTTTTTCTATTCTGTGATATTGCTTGTGCAAGTAACGTTATTTCTAATAATAGAATGGTCATCGGCAGCGGCTTATTTATCAGAGTAAATCATTATATAATTTATGTTGGCTAGTCCAGCTTCATTACAATTTGTGCCACTTTCCATAACTTGTACAATTTTCCCTGCCATCAACGCAGCAAGAGCAGTGCTATGCTGGGCTTCATTTACTATGGTAATTCTATCTTGTGCATTTGTGTTCTCACACATAGAGTTAGTTATATCGGTATCAAGATATAAAACATTATAGTTCTCTCCAATGCCTTCGGCCTGGATCTTTGTTATTTTTGCTGTCCAAGCAGCAGAGAAAACATTTGCGGAGAATGCAAGTAATATAGTTGCAGTCAAAAATTTTTTCATCTGGATCTCTTGATTAGTTTTAATCAGAATGATTATATTTGGATTTGATGGTTTATATTTTAGTATAAAATAATTTTATGTTTTTGCATATAGTTTTCTCCTTTTTGAGATTTTGCTTGGTGGAACGTATGTCCAGATTTTGAGGGAGGTTGTGTCTTTTATTGCCCTCAATGCTGAACTGCTCTAGGGATCCTCTGATCAACGAAGCATTTTTCCAGAATTAAGCTGAGCTGCTTGAAAAATTCACTTTATTACGCACAAACGCGTAATTTTCGCGTAATAGTCCCCTAATTTTTCATCTGAAACCCTCAATAGGTGGGTTTCAGGCGAACCACCCCTAGGCAGCCAAGTATTTTCTCCCTATTAATAAGTTGGTAAAGCCTGCCAGTAAGCACAGCCTCTCAGTATTTTTTACCAGTCCCCGATAGCGGACCTTGTCATAACCAAATACCCGTTTGATGTAGCGGAAGGGGTGCTCGACCTTCGCTCTTATCTGCGCCTTGATCTTTTCCGCTTTACGGAGTGCATCACGCCCTGGAAGAGTTTTTAGCTTGCTCGGCTTCATTGCTATATACCAATCCGCCTCCCGCTCTTTCAACTCTTCACGTTTCTCCGCACCAATGTACCCAGAGTCTCCCCAGATTCTTTTCTCCTCCCCGTGGAGAACTCGCTCTGTGGTTGTGACATCATGCGAATTCGCTGCTGTTGTATCTATGCTATGTATTACTCCGAGCACATCATCAACCCCGATATGCATTTTCATCCCAAAATGCCACTGATTGCCTTTCTTTGTTTGATGCATTTCCGGGTCACGTTCTTTCTTTTCATTCTTAGTTGAAGTTGGCGCAGAGATAATAGTGGCATCTACAATCGTGCCTTCACGCAGTACCATCCCATTCTCAGCAAGGTGTTTGTTGATTTCATCAAAAAGAGCTGCACCTAGCTGATTGAGCTCCAGTAAGTGGCGAAAGTTAAGAATCGTTGTTTCATCGGGAATTGGGCTACTCAAAGTCAATCCAGCAAAACTACGCATGGATTCAATTTCATACAGTGCATCTTCCATAGCGGGATCACTGAGATTGTAAAATAGCTGCATGCAATGAATACGAAGCATGACACTCAATGGATATGGCTGTCGGCCACGTTTACCTTGTGGGTAACAAGGAGTGATCTGAGCTTCTAGTCGCTGCCATGGGACGAGGGTTTCCATTTGAGAAAGAAACTTCTCTCGGCGAGTTATACGACGCTTTAGCTTATATTCTGCTTCGGCAAAGGTGACTTGGTGCATGATTCATCGTAGTCTTGATGGGTAGGTGAATATTACCAAATTGACTCAGAATTATTCAGAGGTTCCCTAGATGTTTTAATATCTTAAGGTTTGGTTTTCGTGGCACTATTGGTGGAGATATCTTATTGTTTAGCAAATAATTGATATTTTTATTTTTTTCATTATTTTCTGTAAACATCTTTGCAGGGCTGATTTCTCAAGTGCGGCTGATGAATTATAATTGCCAGTGATGGTGCGTTTCATCGATATTTTTTTTAAAGTTCTGTTGTTTTAATTGGCTTTTAAGTGGTGGAAGATGTAGATGTCGTTGAGGGAGTTAAGATTATTGTTGGTGTTATATTTATAATTTAATAGTTAAAGCCGTATTTGGATCTAACTGGCGGCTAGACACTTTTTGATTTATTTGATTTATTTGATTTTTTTCTGGCCTAAGGCATTGAATTAAGGTTGGTAGATTAGTTGCTATTTACTGGCTCTGATTCCATTACCCTAAATGGCCGCATCATATCGTAATCCTCATGGGATAGTAGATGGCAGTGCCATACATAAAGGCCTTCGCGGTCAAAGCGCGCAATTACCCGGGTCACTTGGCCGGGAAGCGCGATGACCGTATCTTTGGGGCCGCTTTCTTCTGGTTGTGGTGGAAGGGGTTTTCCCTGTAGAGATTCTATTTCCAGGCGTGCACCCTGAAATATCTTATCTGTATGCATAAATTTCTGCTGCTTGGCAATAAGTTTTCCTTTAAAAGGCTGGCGATCCAGTACCTGGAATTCCACCAGATGAATATGGATTGGATGAGCCGATACTGTAGGGTTGTATATTTCCCAGATCTCAACGGCGTTGTGTTGGATTATTTCTGTAGTAGGGTCTTCAAAAAATAGGGAGCCCTCCTTTACTGGACCTAACATGAGCAGATTGCGGCCATAGGGATCATCCAACCGATAGGTGGCAAGTTGTCGTGTGCGACTGGCTTGGTTAAGCCTATTAAGTGGGGTGCGCAAGGGAGTATTTAGGCTGAGTTTTAAATCTCCAGTGGTATTTTTAATCTCTGATTTCTGTTTATTAGAAGGGGGGGGGATCGGTGTTGAAGCAATATGAAATTGTAGGATTTGGCCTGTAGTATTTGGATCGGTAGCTGGTGTGATGCCGCCGCGTCCATCGCTTAATACGCGTTTACCTCCCGGGTTGTAGACAAGTGGAATCGAACTCTTTGGGTCATTGGCCTCTACAAAGCCTTTAAAAGGGACATCCGGTCCAAAGTTTCGCAGTGTTAGTTCACGTCCTTCATAACCGCTGAAATCTACTAAAACATCTGCTCGCTCTGCGGGTGCCAATATCAACTCGTTCAATTTTACAGGGTAATCGAGAAATCCGCCGTCACCGCCGACTTGTACAAAGGGTGTATTTTCGTCGATCCTGAGTATCAGTGTGCGAGTATCAGATGCGTTGAGTAATCGCAATCGATAGACGTGTGGAGTGACACTGACTTTGGGCCAGGTCATACCGTTTACCAGAATAAAATTGCCAAAAAATTCGTCGAGATGGGACGGATTGGGCCAATTGGCCTTAACCACCTCATGGGAAACCGGTGATGGAGGCTGGTCCCTCCAGCCAGGAAAATACAGCTGCCCATCGGAGCTAAACAAGCTGTCTGTAATAGCGGCTACAAAAGTGCGCTCTTCTGCAGGGAGGAGCCTCTCCTGTATCAGACGGTCTTCATTGTCATCGCCAACCAGGTAAAAACCGAATAGACCTGCGTAAACATTAAGGCGCGTCATGCCCAGGGTGTGGTCGTGATACCAGATAGTGGCGGCATCCTGGGAGTTGTCGTATTCGTAAATCCTTTTCTCAAATAATGGTCCCGTCTCATGATAATTGCGGGTGTACCAAGCGAGGGGATTGCCGTCACTTTTCCACTCTGTATGCCCGCCGTGAAGGTGGATAACCATAGGTACAGCTTTTGGATCTTTTACGTCGGCGAGGTGAATGGATCGATCCACAGGAAATAGATGTGGACCCGGTAGCTCATTGGCCCAGTGTACAAATACCGGTTGGCCTTCTCGGGCGCGAATAGTAGGGCCAGGAGAGTGGATGCGACCTGCATATTCAAAACCCCAGGCTTTTGTCATTAAACGTTTGCCTTCCTTATCCCGTAGCCCCATCCAAACTTCAGTGGGGCGGGCGGGTAGTTTAATCGGGACTGAGCCCTGAGGGCGGATTTCTGCGGGTATTGGCAGTTCATTGACGAACTTATCCACAGTTGCTGGATCCAGCAGCCGCAGGGGAGTTGCTTTAGCTACATCTTCAGCAGCAGTCAGGGCAAGGGGAATTAACAACAGCAGGGAAAAGATTACCCGAAACATTGGCTGTTTTTAGCAGTAAGTATTTAACAGTCAAGTATAGGTAAACAAGCGGTATCGGTGGCGTTAACTTGGGGGCAGGGAAGGGTGTACAGGGCCCTTCCCTGATGCGACCCTTCAATAGATAAAGCGATTGATCGCCGTTTTGGCATTGTCTTGATAGGTAGGATTGTCCAGGTCCGGGAAAAGCTTCCGCTGTTCACCAAGAGGTCCAGTCAATCCGCGTTCACTGCCGTAAAAAATACCTGTGCGGAAGGATCTTGTATCCAGTAGGGCATCGATATAGCGCTTGGCGCCTATTTCTACTTTGTGGACTTTGCCAAGTAGCAGCATAATCTGCATCATGCCCTTCATCATATATTGCTTGAATAACGACAGTGTATTGAAGCCCTCTGTGCCTACCGTAGCCCCGGGACTCATGGTTACGAAGCGGATATGGGGGAATTCCCGCGCCATGGAAGACATCCATAGGGCGCCCATATACTTTATCGGACCATAGGGTACCGTAGCGTCTTTGGTACTGGCATAGAGCTTTCCTTCACAGATCTGCATAAATTCCTCCACAGAGGCGCTTTTCAGGTCTGGTCGCTTCATACCCATCTCTTTTACGCCGCGAGCGGCCTCGGAGCCGGCATAGATAGCAGTCTGGGTTAATTTATTGGCTTTCAGTAACTCGTTAGTCAGTAGAGCATGCCCAAGCAGGTTGACGGCGAAAATTTGTGTGACTCCTTCGGGGGTCTTGTTGTAAAACTCTTTCCCCCCGGTACCGCCAGCATTCATAACCAGCGCATCAACTGGGGAGTCCAGGTTCTTAACTGCCTCTTTCACAGATTGTTGATCCGCGACATCGATCAGCAATACTTCGAAGATATTCCTGCCTGTTACCGACACCAGATCGGCTTGGGCTTCCTTGGCTTTGTGCAGATTGCGGCAGCCGAGATAGATCTTGTTAATCTGCTGGTATTCCGCCAGTTGCTTGGCGCATTCCCTGCCTAAGCCTGCATTCGCTCCGGTAATCAAAACACTCTTAATCATCTTTCTGTTTCTGTGGATATTGGGAACTGGTGCCCGGATATGGATATACCCGGCTGTTGGAGAGAAAGATAAGCGGTTAAGCGCCTCGTCTTTTGACATTTCTTGCTGTCTTAGTGGGATACCAAGACCGCAAGAAATATCAAAAATAGGGCCTTACTGGCCAATATGATTAGGTCATCACTCCAAATACGGCAAACTAAGGTGACACTATGAATCAGGCGAGTTCTATAGAAAGAAAAATTTTCCAATTGTTAGTGGTAGCGCTAGCGGTGATCTGTTTTGTACCCGGTGGTATCAGTGCATTTGGAGGGCTGAATGGCAGTGCAGCTCTGAGTGGTGGTGCTATGATTTTTGGCCCGGATAGCCCCTTGAGAGGATTTGGGGATAATCAATATCGATTTGCCTTTGGTGTTTTCTTTGTCCAGGGATTGGTTCTACTGTATTTCCTGAGCAATATCGAAAAACATAAAGCATTGTTTTACTTCGTGGCTTTATCCCTCTTTATTGGCGGTCTGGGCCGCTTAAGCAATATTCTGGAATTTGGATTGGTGGATGATCAGGTCTTACCCCCTACGATTATTGAGCTTGCGATAGTTCCACTTCTGGTTTTTTGGCATAGGCGAGTAGCCTCTCAAGGTTAGTCATTAGAAGCTATTAGTTAAGCAACTAAAAGTTATTTACACTTAAGAGGTTATTACTTTGTTACCAGTATTTTTACATATAGAGTCTTCACCAAACTTACAGGAATTGCAGGCTCTTCAGCAGTATAGTGGTCTGGCACCGCAATTAATGCAACAGTATGGGGGGGTGCCTATTGCTTCTTATGATGTGGAAGAGGCCCTGGACGGGGGGCGGTCACCAAGGGCATTTGTTGTGGTATCTTTTCCGGATCGGGAGGCGATCTATGCATTCTTTAATGATCCAGCCTACCAGGCGATTATTCCTTTGAGGGACAAAGCATTTGCCCATTTACGCTTTTTTATCACTAGTGAGCGAATTTAATTTAAAGGCATACTAATACGGGAAGGTGTTGCTCGAAAATCTCACCGTCCCAACGTAAACAGGCAGTAAAGGAGCCTCTCATGCAGCGATTTTTTAAAAGTATCAACTTCGTAGAGCAGCATCTATACGACAAAATTTCTGTTCATGAAATTGCCGCGGCCTCTCATTACTCAACCTATCACTTCAGTCGTATTTTTAAAGCATTAGTGGGGGACTCACCGAAAGAGTACTTGCGTAAGCGCCGATTGACCGTTGCCGCAAAGAGGTTGTTGAGTGAAGATATTGGTATTCTTGAGCTTGCCATGGAGTGCCAATTTGATTCCCAAGAAGCCTTCACTCGCGCGTTTAAAGCTTTATTTAATGTAACCCCGGCGCAGTATCGAAAGCAGCAGGATCCTTTTCGGTTGTTGTATAAGGATCAATTTAGCCCTCATATGCTGCACTTTTTGCAAAATGAGCTATCCATGGAGCCACAAATTATTTCTCGGCCTGCGATGCAATTGGTGGGGGTAGCGCAGGAATACGACCATGAAAATCTCAGCTTGCCAAAGCTCTGGTCTGCATTTCGGCCCTACAGGGATAAAATCCCCAATCGTATCAGCGATGAATCTTTTGGTATTTATGAGTGTTATGAGGAAGCGGGTGATGAAATTCAGTTTAAGTATGTCTGCTGTGCGCCGGTTGCCGACCTGACTCAGGTACCCGAGGGTATGGTGGCGCGGGAACTACCGGAGCAGCTATATGCAAAATTTGTTCACCGTGGATCTATTACCACCCTGGAACAGACATTGAAGTATATTTGGGGAAGCTGGTTGCCAAAGTCCAATTACGACTATATTGAGAGGCCAGACTTTGAGCTGTACCCACCCAGATATCAGGTTGCCAGCCCGACAGCGGAAATGTTTCTCCATATCCCGGTCAAAGAAAGGCCGTAATCGCTTGGAAATAGCGTAGTTTTTTCGCTACTCAATCTTTTCGGTTGCCTGGCCGGCGTTGTATCGGTAATGCCCGGTAATTTTAAAGGAAAACAACATATCTTCCAGCACGGGTCCAGCCCCGATATTGTGTGCGACCAAGTACCGGTTGGTTTTTTGAGAGCGTTTCGCAGTCACAATACCGATATGCGGTAAATTACCGGGCAGCATCCAGGTAACGATGTCCCCCGGTAGATAATCCTCTGCCTTGTCACTTATTGAGAGTGATTGCCCTTTGCGAGTAAAAAAAGCCTGTAGATTGGGTACTCGCCGGTGATCAATATTTTTATCTGGCCTGGAAAGTCCCCATATGCGTTTAGACGGGTAGGCTTGAAAATGGCCCGATATATCCTCGTGAACTTCTTTTTGCAAATCGATCCCCAGCTTCCTATATGATCGAATCACTACGTCGGTACAAACACCGGTATCAGCCGGCACATCTCCATTTGGATAGGGGATAGACACATAAGCAGGATCGTAGCGTACCTTATGATAGGTTCGCTCCAGAGCAGCTTCGGCCAAAGTTATATTTTGTGCATAACTGGCGGCAGAAATCAGGGTACCCAAAAATAGAAATATCCGTTTCACTAGGGCTCCAGTTTTTTTGAGTCTAGGCTGAAATCCTATACTATCGTTTATTTACCCTGCAACACATCAATAACTATTTTACCTTTGGCTCTTCCCTTATTTAGGTAGTCGAGTGCGGCTTGAGTTTCATGTATGGGGTAGACTCTATCAATAACCGGTTTCAAAAATCCTTTCTCAAGTAATGAAGCAAGTTCTGCGAGAGTAGTGCCACTTGGCCATGAATAGACTAGTTGGAGACGCTGCCTCATCTTTTCAATTAAGATATCTGACCCTTTAGCTTTGACGGAGACTGATACTAATAGACCATGTTTGTTAAGAACTTTGGCAGACCTTTCTAATACTTCTCCGCCTAAAGAGTCGAGTACAAGGTCATAATCCTCGAGTAATTCCTCAAATTTTTCGGTTTTATAATTGATAACAGTGTCGGCACCGAGTCGTTTGACTAATGTAAAGTTGGCATCACTGGTGGTTGTGGCTACGAAGGCGCCTATATATTTGGCAATTTGAATAGCGATAGAACCGACTCCGCCAGAGCCGGCATGAATAAGGACTTTTTGTCCTTTCTGTAACTTTCCCACTTCAACGAGAGATTGCCAGGCTGTTAAACCCACGAGAGGGAAAGCGGCACACTCATTGTTAGAAAGATTGCTGGGGCGGATAGCTGCGTCCATTGCTTTGATTGAAGTGTATTCGGCAATCGTACCTGCTTGATTTGTATCGGGGCGTGCAAAAATCAGATCGCCAATTTTAAAATTTCTGACAGCGCTGCCAATTTCTACTACTTTCCCAGTAACATCGTACCCGACAATATGCGGCATTTTTACAGGCATTACATTTTGTAAAGTCCCTGATATTGCCCAGTTATCGAGGGGGTTGATACTGGCCGATTGAACCTTTACTAAAATACTATTTTTCTCCGGTGAGGGTTTGGGCATCTCTGCAATTTCGATGGGACTGCCATAAGACCTGATAATAGCGGCTCGCATATTTCACAGCTCTAAAATTAGAGGATTGATAGCTTTAGTGTGTTGAAAGACTTGCTAGTTTAGTAACTGTAAAAAAATAACGATTGAAAGAAGGGGCCCGAAGGCCCCTTGTAGCAGTAAATATAGCCACAATGGCTAGCGCAAGTTACTGATACAGCGGTTATATTCGCGAATATAAATCTTACCACCTACTGCAGGGTTAGCATTTGCCATATCTGCAGCGGCATTCATACAGCCTTCTACCTGGTCTCTAGTCAGACCCCAAGTTTGGGGGCGAGGTTGTGAGCCGCGGATATACATATCCCGGGGATTCTCATAACTACGAATAGAAGTGGGGGGCTGTACTCTGTAGAAATAACGGCCCTGCTCATTAAAGGCATAGAAAGTATTACCACTTTGATAATAAGTCTTGCCGAGAATTTGCACGGGTTCAGCGTTGGATGGGAGGCGCGTCATGCGGTCATCTGCATAACTGAAACCTGCGAGAGAACACAAGAGCACCATTGAAACAAGATATCGCATAACGTCTTCTCCTTCTCCTAGTTTGGCCACAAGTCTACTCAAACTGGGGGAGTGTCCCAACGTGCGGTAATGGAAGTTTCGGTTGTTGTAAAGGTATCTTTTAAGATCCGATCGAGATAACGGTTATGAATTCAATAATTATTTTTTACATGAATAGGTATAAATCAAAAAAATTTCCTAGATAGCGGTTTTCTTATAGTAATCAGGACCTTTATTTTGCGGAGGTATTTTTAAGAAAGCTAAATCGTGGAGATAGGAATCTGGGTTAGATTGAAATACAAGAAAAATAGATTGTTAGCTACCTTTTAAACGGCTCTGAATAAGGGAAGTTAAAGGGTGGTTTAAAAAAATACATTGTTGTTTAAAACTGTCATCGAGCCATAAAATTACTCAGGCGTGCCACAGGGGATCAAGAGACATGTGAGGTGATCTCTAGCGATAATGGTCAATTTCAATTTATGGCCGCTTACAAATCCCTCTTCTTAGGCTTGATCAGAGCTTTTGAAATATTAGATTTACTAATTTACAAGCCGAGATTCTGCTCTTTAGAAATGGGTCGTAGGTCCTTATGCCGTGGTTGATGAATGTTCAGCACTCGTACCAAGTAACGAGGCTCTTGTCGCACTAATAGCCTCATAATCTGATACCATCGGCGCAAACCCCTTCGCTAGATGATTTTTTATGAAACTACTGCGTTCACTTCTATTTATTGTGCTTGCCCTAATGGTGATATCTGCCCTGGCTGCGCCGGGTTTTATCGGCCCCAAAGTAGAGGAAATTTGGAAGCAGCAATTGGGCCGCTTGCAGGGGGGGAATTCCACGGGTTACGAACGCGGATGGTTTGGTGCTGAAACCAATACTGAAGTGGCATTGCCGGATGGCACTACCCAGCTCAATACCGAGATCCATCATGGGCCGGTGTTGCTTACCTCTAAGGGGCCGCGCCTGGGTGTGGTTTATACCGAGACCCGGCTGGAGCTGGATCAACTACAGCCTGAATTGCGCGCTCAATTGGAGTCCATTTATGGCGCTTTACAGGCGAGTCCGGTAGTTCTGGAAACCCTGGTTACCGCCGACAACCGGGTGCTGAATACCCTCCGCTTAGACTCTTTCAAAAATACTGGCCCACTCGGGGAGCTGGAGTTTGACGGTGGGGAGATTGCCGTATCTACGGATTACACCGGTGCTGTGCTGAACGGTGTCGTGGAGCTGGGAAGCTTGCGCCATATTCGCGAAGGTATCGAAGTACTGTTTACCGAGCCCCTTGAAGGCGAGTTTGAATATATGCCTGGCGAGGGCGGTAATGCGGAGCTGCGCTTGTCGTTGCTGAGGGCAGAATCAGATTCCGGACCGGTTCAATTGCGCGATGTTACCCTGGACCTGACCTTGGAAGAGTTGGCTGCCCAGACCCTGAAAGTTATCAGTGACCTGAAGCTCCCCACCGTGGACTCGGCAACACCGATTACCTCTGTGCGCCAGCAGATGACCTTGCCGAGAATTAAGACTGCGGATCTGGGGCACTACCTGCGCGTATTGTTGCCGGCCCCTGAGCGGAATTGGGCCCGTGAAATGAGCCGCCCGCTGCGCCTGGAGCAACAGCTGGCGATTCAATCTCGCAATGGCCCGGTGTTAGTGGATGCTGATATCGATTGGCGGGGTATGCGCAAATCCTCCCGCCGAGGTGCCAGTGAGATCGATCAGTGGCTCAAACCGCTGGTAGGTAGTATGACCGTTAGCGCTGCAGAGCAGGCGCTCTTGCAGTCCCCCCTGGTAGGTCAGGCAATGCTTCTGCGAGATTATGGCCTGCTGATCGAAGACAAGGGTGAGCTGCAAATGTACCTCAAGGTCAATCGTGGCCAGTTGGAGGTGAATGGAGAGCAGTTGCCGGCAGACCTGTTCGTGATGGCACTTACCGGCAGGTTCTGATTGCTTGGGGGCCTGCTATTGTGAAAAAAGCAGGCCTCAAATCCCAGTATCATCACAGCTGCCGTGGTCTTTTAACCCGTATTGCGCATGCCCGCTGCAATCCCTGCGATAGTGACCATCAGCGCACTTTCCAGTACCGCATCACTTTCCCGTTCGCGCAAACGTGCCATCAGCTCGGCCTGCAATAGGTGCAAAGGGTCAGTGTAGGGATCGCGCACGCGGATGGACCAGCGCATTACGGGATTGTTATCCAACAAGCTCTCCCGCCCGGTAAGCTGTTTTAGGGCCTCTACGGTGTGAGCCAGTCGCTCTCTCAAACTGACACCCAGTTGGATTAGGTCTGCATCCTGGGTGAGTCGTTCTTCGTACCAGGAGGCAACGCGGGGATCGGCCTTGGCCAGTACCATTTCTAGCATATCCACAACGCCTTGGAAAAAGGGCCATTGGCGGCTCATATCCCGCAAGATATCAGTTTCATCTGCGTGCTTGAGGGCATTCTCCAAGGCGGCGCCAGTGCCCAGCCAGGCCGGTAACATCAGTCGTATCTGGGTCCAGGCAAACACCCACGGAATCGCCCGCAGTGATTCGACACCGCCACCGGGTTTACGCCTTGCCGGGCGACTGCCCAGGGCCAGGCGGCTCAGCTCGGTTTCCGGGGTGACAGTGCGCAAGTAAGCCACCAGGGCTGGGTCATCCTGCACGACTTCCCGATAGTTGCCGACGGAGACTTCCGTGAGCCGGTCCATCTCCGCGCGCCACTCCGAACGCGGCTCTGCCGGGGGCATCAGTGTCGCCTCCAGAGTTGCGGCGACATACTGCTCCAGGTTGTAGGCGGCTACAGAGGGACGGCCGTATTTGAAGCGAATCATTTCTCCCTGTTCGGTAACGCGAATACGTCCGGCTATTGATCCCGGTGGTTGCGACAGCAGGGCCATACGAGTAGGAGAGCCGCCCCGGGATATGGAGCCGCCACGGCCGTGAAACAGAGTTAGGGGGATACCGTGGTTGCGGAATATACCGGTGAGAGCTTCCTGTGTGCGGTACTGGGCCCAGGCGGCGCCCAGGAAGCCGGCGTCCTTGGCGGAGTCCGAGTAGCCGATCATCACTTCCTGGCCATCGAGCACACGCTGCTTGTAGAGGGGGATATTCAGCAGGGTACTCATAGTGGTAGCTGCACCATCGAGATCGTCGAGGGTTTCAAACAGGGGAACCACTCGCATTGGCACCTGCACCCCGGCAATTTTTTGCAGCAGCATTACAGCGAGAACATCGGAAGGTGTGGTCGCCATTGAGATAACGTAGGCACCTAATCCCTCGGGACCCTGTTCGGCAATGACCTTGCAGGTCTGTAAGACTTCACTTACCTCTTCGTCACAGAAATCACTGCGGTAAAAGCTCTCGTCCACCAGTGGGCGGCGGCTGTCCAGCTCGGACACCAGGAACTCCTGTTTCTCCTCTTCACTCCAACTGCTGTAATTGCCCATACCCAGATAGCGGGTAATGGCATCCAGGGTGTCAGCGTGGCGGGTGGATTCCTGTCGTATATCCAAGCGCAATAAAGTGATGCCGAAGCAGTTGAGTCGCCTCAGGGTATCTTTAAGTTGGCCATCGGCGATGGCTGAGAGGCCCACATCGCGCAGGGAGCGGTCGATCAGGCGCAGCTCGTCGGCCAGCTGCTCGCTGCTGGTAAACGCGAGGCCGGAAGGCTCTGCACGTCGACCAATGCGGGCCTCCATTTTTTCCCGGGTTATTTTGAGACGGTCGCGAACCTGGCGCAGCACCAGGCGATAGGGCTCGTGGCTGGGGCCAGTGCGCTGTAAAAGTTCTTCGCTGGCGCGATGCATGGACAAGTCTGCGAGCAGGTTTTCCACATCGCGCAGATAGAGGTCGGCGGCCATCCAGCGGGCTAGGTGCAGAACTTCCCGGGTGACGCTGGCGGTGACATTGGGGTTGCCGTCCCGGTCTCCCCCCATCCAAGAGGCAAAGTGGATGGGAACCCAATCAACCGGTAATGGGGGCAGCTTGGCCAGGGCCAATTCACTGTCTATTTCCCGCATACTCCTCGGAACTGCCTGCCACAGGGATTGTTCGATGGTGGCAAAGCCCCACCTGGCTTCATCAACTGGGGTGGGCCTGGAGCGGCGGATCTCGTCGGTGCTCCAGGCGGAAAGGATCTGTTCTTGTAGGTGGCGACGTAAATCCTGGGATTCTTCAGGGGTCAGGTCGGGCCTGTCCAGTGTGTTGAGCAGGTCTGCAACTCGATCGTATTTGCGAATTAGGGTACGGCGTGTCACTTCGGTGGGATGAGCGGTTAGGACCAGTTCTACGGATAACTCTTTTAGTGTCCCGTGGATTTCCTCGGGAGACTTCCCCGCTTTGCTTAACTCTGCCAGTACCTGTCGCAGGCCGCGGTCTGTATCGGGATCTCCGGGAAAGCGCTGGTGCTGGCGGTGCAGTCTCTCGCGATGGCGCTGTTCAGCAATATTGGCCAGGTTTAGAAACTGGCTGAATGCCCGGGCAACTTCCAATAGGGTCGCATCATCCAGGGGGTCGAGTAGCTCTCGCAAGTGATCGGCCTGCATCGCCCCTTTGCTGCGGCTTTCAACGGCCGCCTGACGAATATTCTCAACGGTATCAAATAGTGGCTCGCCAACTTGGTTTCGCAATACTGCGCCGAGCTCGTCACCCAGCAGGCGTACATCTTCCCGCAAGGGGGCATTCTGGTCCTGGTTCACGAATCTATTTCTCCCTGTTAACAACGCGGTGAAAGTCAATCGGATAGGCATATTCGCACACTTTGCGCTGAAGCATGCAATGTTGCAGCTGCAACTTTTGGCGAATAAGGGCTTGAGAAAGAAAATGAGGAAAGGTCGATACAGCCTTATGGCTAGTCAATCTGCTTTTGTCTTTTTCGAGGTGTGAAAGTCGCTAATTTCAGTAAGGAAACCTTGGGTTCATTTCTTACTGAGAAGTAGATGGGTCCAAGATACTGGGCCCATCTAATAGAATATTTGCCATTAATAAGCTGGGCGCCGGTCAACAAGTGTCAGCCAGCCGCGAATAACCCGATAGATTACCCATACCCAGTTAATTGCCAGAATCAGGTAGCCCAGCCCCAGTACCCAAATGGTTAGGGAGCCAACAATGGTCCACAGCAGCCAAAACCAGAAGGTGCGAATCTGCCAGCGGAAATGGGACTCGGCCAGGGTGCCGCGAACATCGCTGCGCTTAAAGTAGTTGATTAATACCCCGATAAAAAATGGTACTGCGGTAAATAAGCTGATCGCCTGGATCAGGTAAACCATGATGGCCAGGTCGCGCCCGCTTTGTTCTCGGGCTTCCTGACTGCGTTCGGGATACTGCTCTGACATAACTTGTTCTCTCTACTATTCACTCCAATATAGTGTGGTGCAAATAGTGCATTTCAACTTAGCTGCGCTGGGATGTGTTATTTGCGCGGTGGATTGCAGACGCCTTTTCCGCCCCATTATTTCCCAGTAAGAGTACTGTGGCTCGAAATCGGAGCACAGTAGGGTAGTCTATTTTAATGCCCACTCAGTGTGAACATTGCGCTCGCGCCAGGCCTTTAGCTGGCGCACAGATTCGCGCATAAGCTGTAACAGCTCTGTGCGCTGTTGGCGACAATGTTCTCTTTCACTATCGATAGAGAGGTTTGCGGCCAGGGTGCGCAAGCGAGAAGCTATTGTTTCGAGGCCGACCTCAATAGCTGAGCGAGCCAGTCTTTGTGCCTGCTGTTCTGCATCAAGCCAGTGGCGTCCAGTAATAGCGCTGGTTAATGACGTTATTTGTTTTGGCAGGGTGGCGGTGCGCTCGCTGAGTAATTCGGCAAACGTATGGTGGTCCAATGTATCCCGCAGGCGAAATAGGGTATTGGTATTAAGGAGTCGAGTGGGCTTTGCTCCCTGGGGGCCTGCAATGCCCTGGCTTCGGCGAACAGCCCAACTCAATAATTGCATCAGCTGTCGGTCGCCGATCGGGTGGGTCAATACCCCGGTAAAGCCTCTGGCCTGGTAGCGCTCCTTATCGCCAGAGCTGGCATTTTGTAAAAGGGCAAAAATAGGTAGTTCTGCACCTCTCTCCCTGCGGATTTCCCGCACTGCTTCAACACCATCCATCAACGGAAGATGGGTATCTGCCAAAATAAGATCGAAATTTTTTTGCAGTGCCGCGCTGCTCCCATCGATCCCATTGCACTCCCGTTGCACGTTATGGCCCATGGTCTCAAGGGTGGGCTGAAGGGAGTCATGCTTACTGTTTTCAACGAGTAATACAGAGAGCTGTTTGCCGGGTGCACGATGGCTTTCAGTGGGGAGTTTTAATTCTACTGTTTCAACATTACCGCACTGATGTAAGTTCTCCAGGGATTTAAGGGCGCTGTTTAATTGTCTTTTCCCGATTTCTACCAGGGCGCGCGTATTGTTGTCTTCGCTGCGAGCCAATAAATTCAAAGTGCCGAGAAGTGTATCCAGGGGATGCTGTAAGTGGTGCCGGGTTATGGTGAGGAGATCAGATTTCTCCTGGCGCAATTGTTCCAGCTCACTGAGAGCGTCGGCAAGTTGTTTTTCCAGTGCGATAAATTCGCTGTTACGACTGTGTACCTGTTGGAAAAGATTGCTATTTTCCTTGCTCAAATTTTTAAGCCGAGCATTGGTATCGAGAGTTAATTGGCGTAATTTAACTTGCCTATTTATTGCAAACGCACAAATTAGCAGTAGAAGCACAGCAGGTATTCCCATCCAAAAGAGCGGGACCTGACTTTTTAGTGTGGTAATAACATCGGCCTGTGCAGTACTCGATAAAAATACCGAACCCGAGACCAATAGGCCGAGGCATATGGCACGCAAGAATACGTGACGAGAGGGAATTCCCCCAGACAAAGTGGTTTCTATCATCCTTGTAACCAACGTTATTTAAATTGGACTAAATCCTGCAGTCCAAAAAGGTTTTAATACGACTTGTTGTAATGGATACCCAGGCACATCGGAGATTTTTGATACTGCAATAAGCCCGCTTTTGGTACAAGAAAAATTTTCCTTCTGCTGTGGGGGGAGCAGAGGCGCTTCAGTGAACGAACCAAGAGAGAAGTAGCCTGCCAGCCCCGTCTGTCCTGCCCTTGGATCGGGTAGCCGGCTTTTTGGCAGGGAGTTAATCCACAGATTGCATCTGATTACATAGAAGGATCTAGCAGCAATTTACTAGGTTGAATGGGTAGTTTAGCGACAGCTCCAGAACAAATTACGCCGGAGCTATCGTGAGGAAATAGTATTCAGGCGGCTTGGGGGATGCGCTCTTGCAGCAATTGCAACATGCGCTCTGAGGGAAGGAAAAGGCGAATGCCATCGCAGTGTGCGAGCAGTTCCCGATAAAAATAATCGAAATGGGTGCACCCCAAAATCAGGATCTGTACGCCGCTTTTCACCAATGCCGCGACCAAGTCATCAAGGGCATGTTGGCGAACAATCATTTCTGCGGCGAGGCCGTCCTCGATATCTTCCACAATTTGCAAGTTGCCAATACCGATGACTTTGGCGGTTGTATTGCGCTCGAGTATTTCCCGCTCGATATTGGCGCAGCTCTGGCAGTTGGCGGCCAACAGTCCAAAGTTGCGATAGCGCTGGGTAAGCTCAGCGTAGACCTCAAGAGGGGATACCACCTCAATGGGGGAGGCAGCTTTTACCACCGTCATATCCACAGCACCGGAAAGAGAGTTGCAGTAGATCATGGCCGCTTCTGCACCGGCCTGGTACAGCTGCTCAATGGCTTCGATCAATTGTTGGGTAAGGGCGTCGCGCTCCAGCGCCTGCAATTGAGTCTGGGCCTGGGGAGAGGAAGATAGGGACAGGCCCACGCCACGAAGTTGGCGCGCGGCGAGGAAGTCCAACCCGAAGCGGGTATCTGTGGGGGTGCCGGCGACCACGCCAACGGTCATGGAACTGTTTTCAATGGCGTTATCGGTCAACACAGTCATGTTCCTCTCTCGTAATGCCTAATCGAGTATCGGTGACCCCTCAGGCAGCGCGTTTGCTCCACAGGGGGACAAGCGTATTAATCCATACTCGGCGCACCCAGTCGAGATAAATTCCGTAGGGGCGGCCAAGAGCTCCCGCGATGAGCATAAAAGTAATACTGGCGGTGGCAATTTCGTCCCAGCTGGCCCCACCGAGGCGCATATTGGCCATATATAGCGGGAACTGGAAGCTGAGGAATACAAAGGTGTCTACCAGGTAGGCATTGATAAAGCCGCCACCCCCAAAACGGTTCACAATCCAGTTGCGATACATACTGAATGGGCGGGCGATAAGGGTATTGAATACCAGGGCCATCAGGCGAACTTTCAGGTGTTCGTTCCAACTCATACCCGCCAGAACCAGCTCGATGGGGATCGCTACAGCCCAAGAGAAGCTATTCATGGCGAAGATGTCCAGCATAAAGTCCCAGCGGCGCGCACCAGAAGCCTTTTCATCTGGGGCATCTGGACTGGATGGGGATAGTGCGGGCGCGGACATTGGGCAAACAACCTCGTAGACAGTGGCCGCCTAAACGACTTTGGCGACAAGCCGGCGATTATATCTCCAATTTGCATAAAAGCTAGCCTTACATCTCGACTGTTAGTTTCTGTCGATACATTTGTCCTATTTTTTAATGTTTTATTAATCTAATTATCTTGTTATGAAAACCCGGCAGCTGGTCATAAATGGCTGGCTCCGGTTAATATGCAACTCTTTGCATAAGATGAGTTGGAGTTTTCATGTCTCTGCGCTTTGCCGTTCTCACCTTGCTGGATATTGAGCCCGGCAGTGGATATGACCTTAAGCGGCGCTTTGAGCGCAGCGTCTCCCACTTCTGGAGTGCCAGCCATCAGCAGATGTATCGCGAGCTGCACAAGTTACATGAGGAGGGCCTGCTGGACTGTGAGGAGCAGGCCCAAGAAGGCAAGCCGGACAAGAAGGTCTATAGCCTCACGGATCTAGGCCGCGCCGAGCTGCGTGACTGGGTCATTCAGCCCAGTGCGCCGCAGAAGATTCGCGAGCCTTTTCTGGTGCGTATGTTCGCCGGTCACAACCTGAGCAAGGATGAAATGCGAGATGCTCTGGAGGGCCAACTGCGCCAACATCGCAGCTCTCTGGAAAGTTACCAGGAGCAAAATGAGCGCGTATTAAAGAGTGATACAGCGCTCCAGGAGCGCTACTGGTTGGCACATCAAACCCTGCTTTTGGGTATTGAGGCGGAAAAGACCTGGATCAGTTGGGCGGAAGGTCTGTTGAGTGAGCTTGAAGAGTCCGCAAAAAAATAACTGCTACTCACTTGGAATGACGCGCCCGAATCTGGCCAGCGATGCTGTTTGGTGTTCAGTAACCTCGCTCTTTTAGCAAGTGGGGTGACCTTAGCCATGACTTTTACCGTAACACCTATCCGCGAAGATTTTTTAGAAAAGGTTCGTCAAGCAGGTCTAGATGATCTAGGGCAGCCGGTACGGCAGCTGAGCGCCCAGGGCGGTGAGCCATGTCGTGATGTGCGACGGCGCGCACGGCCCGGGGAGAAAATCCTCCTGGCCAGCTACTGCCCTTTCTCTTTTGCCGGTCCTTATCGGGAGTACGGGCCTGTATTTGTACTGGCGCAGCCACAGCCGGAACAAAACTTCAGAGTACAGAACAGCTTCCCCCCGCTAAATAATAATGCGGAAGATTATTTCAAGAATGGTGTGCCACTAGTGCTTCGCGCCTATAGCGCTGAAGAGCATATCGTGTCTGCGAAATTGGTGGGCCCTGAACAAATAAAAACAGAAGTGAGTGAATATTTTATGCAGGATCAGATTGATTTCGCTCTGCTGCGCTTCGCTGCTTATGGTTGCTATGCGCTGCGGCTGGATCGCGCATAGTTTTAATAGATATTTGTGAAGGCCAGGTCGCCGGTTAATAAAATCCTGGTGTTAGTGGTAGTGAGAACCACCGGTCTTTTTGGTGGTTGTTTCGGAGTTCAGTATTTATTCCCGAACTCCGAAAATATTTCAAAATTAAATGGAGATTTTTTCCAATACCAAGCTGCCAATAGAATAGCCTGCACCAAAGGAACAGATAATTCCCCGGTCACCGACCTGCAAGTCATCGCTGTGCAAATTAAATGCGATAACTGAGCCGGCACTTGCCGTGTTGGCGTAGCGGTCCAGAACGATGGGCGCGCGTTCAACGCTTGCATTGTCACCCATTAGCTTCTTGGCGATCAGGTTGTTCATATTGATATTGGCCTGATGGAGCCAGTAGCGGCGCACGCTGTGAGGATCGGTGTCTGTCTCTTGCAGGTGGGCCTCAATATGGGACGCCGCCATGGGGCAAACTTCTTTAAATACCTTTCGCCCATTCTGGCGGAACAACTTACCGGGGCCAAAAGGGTCCACATCGGCGGCGCGAGCGGTGTAGCCAAAGTTCGAACGGATATTGTTGGAGAAAACGGTTTTCGCTTTGGTGCCGAGAATTTCCCAGGCGCTTTCGACAGTACAGGTTTCTCTGCGCTCGATAATGCTGGCTACGGCTACATCGCCAAAGATAAAGTGGCTGTCTCGGTCGGTGTAATCCACTTGTGGTGAGGCCAGTTCGGCATTGATGACCAGTACAGTTTTGGCTGAGCCTGAGCAGATCGCATCCACCGCACGCTGAAGTGAGAAGGTGGCTGAGGAGCAGGCCACTTCCATATCAAAGGCAAAACCATCGATACCCAGTGCACCTTGGATTTCAATAGCAATAGCGGGGTAGGCGCGCTGCATATAGGAGGCACCGACAATGACCAAATCAATGTCAGACGCCTGCTTATCGGCTTTCTCCAGAGCTAGTCTGGCGGCCTTTAAGCCCATTTCGGCTTGTACACTCAGCTCGTCATCTGCGCGCTCGGGAATAAGGGGGCGCATGCGCTTCGGATCAAGGATGCCATCGCGGGTCACCACATAGCGGCTCTTGATGCCTGAGGCCTTCTCGATAAATTCTGCAGAAGAGAAAGGTTTTGCCGCGCACTCACCGGCCTCGATCTCTTGAGCATGCTCAAGATTGTACTGCTCGGCATGGGTGTTATAGGCATCTACCAACTCTTCATTGCTAATAGATTCCGGTGGGGTCCACAGGCCTGTGCCGCTGATGACAATGCCCCGTGGCAACTTGTATTCACTCATCGCTGAATTCCTGGCCCGCGACAACAGAAATGCGGGCAATTTAGTCGCTGTTAGAACCTTAGCAGTGCTGGCAGGTGAGGGACTGAGGCGCCAGAACGGCAAGGTAAGCTATTGTGACGTTGGGGTGACTATGGGTCTATTTGTAGTCGCGCCGAACAGTCATGGCGTTCTGGCCAAAACGAAGGCGCTGACCTGTTTTGCCCCGGCTGTGAGTAGCTGGCGAGTGATGACTTCGAGGGTCGCTCCCGTGGTTACAACATCGTCTACCAGGCCGATATGGGCACCCGATATTTCTCCGCGCACGGCAAAGCTGTCAGACAGGTTTTTCAGCCGTTGGTTGCGGCTGAGTTGAGACTGGGTTTTGGTGGAAGTTGTTTTGCGCAGTAGTTGCAGATCTACTGGCAGGCACCAGTTTTGCCCCAGACCACTGGCAATAAGTTGAGCCTGGTTGTAACCGCGTTGCCAATAGCGACGCCAGTGCAGAGGAACCGGGGTAAGTATGTCAGGCATATCCTCTGGAAGCCCCAATTGGCGGGCTGCTAGCTGTATAAGGCTGTGTCCGGCGGCCAGGTCCCGGTGGTATTTGAAATGTTGGATTAAGTGGTTGATCGGGTAAGCGTATTGCCAGGCAGCACTGATCTTCTTTAAGGCGGGTGGCCTCTGTAAACAGGCCGCGCAAATATTATCTTTTGCCGCCGCCAAGGGTAGGGCGCAGTAGCGGCAGCCGCGGCCTAGCGCCGGTAGTTCCTGAGTGCAGGCAGAACAGATTCCAACCTCTCCCGATACTCCGCCGCACAGCAGGCAGCGGGCCAGACTTTGGGCAAGTTTTCTACTGAAAAGCTTGTAAACCATATCGTCTCTTCCGAGTTGACAGCGGTTTGGCCGTGGCTAAACTGGCCAGTCTGGTGGATTGAACGGCAGGCGCTGAATTATAGCTCGCTGATCGATGCCGCTAGAGCCTGCTAACAGGCTGTGAGTATCCGATTTTAATAAGCAACAGAGAGAGTACGCCCTGTGACTGCCGCCCAGCAAATGCCCGCCGCAGAGATCCGCCACGACTGGACCCGCCAGCAGGTACTGGACCTCTTCGCCATGCCGTTTAGCGACTTGATGTTTACCGCGCAGCAAGTGCACAGAGCTTATTTTGATGCCAATCGGGTACAGGTCAGTACCCTTTGCTCTATCAAGACCGGTGCTTGCCCTGAGGACTGTGCCTACTGTCCCCAAAGTGCCCGCTATGACACCGGGCTGGAGCGGGAAAAACTGATGAAGGTTGAAAAGGTGTTGCAGGAGGCAAGGGCAGCTAAGGCCGGCGGTGCTACCCGCTTCTGCATGGGGGCCGCCTGGCGCTCCCCCAAGAAAAAAGACATGCCTTACGTGACCCAGATGGTACGAGAAGTAAAGGCGTTGGGTATGGAAACCTGTATGACCCTGGGCATGCTAAATGATGATCAGGCCCAGGAGTTGGCGGATGCAGGCCTCGATTACTACAACCACAATTTGGATACTTCGCCGGAATATTACGGTGAGATTATTACCACTCGCACTTACCAGGATCGCCTGGAAACCTTGGGGCGAGTGCGCTCAGCGGGAATGAAGGTCTGTGCTGGTGGCATTGTGGGAATGGGTGAAGGCGATAAAGATCGCGCCGGGTTATTGATGCAATTGGCGAACCTGCCGGAGCACCCCGAATCAGTGCCCATCAATATGCTGGTAAAAGTCGCCGGTACCCCGCTGGAAGAACAAAAGGACCTGGACCCCTTCGAATTTATTCGCTGTATTGCTGTGGCCCGTATCATGATGCCGAAATCCCATGTGCGCCTATCCGCCGGTCGCGAGCAGATGAGCGATGAGATGCAGGCAATGGCCTTCCTTGCCGGCGCCAACTCTATTTTCTACGGTGAAAAACTGCTGACAACTGCGAATCCGGAAGCTAACGAAGATATGCAGTTGTTCAGTCGCCTGGGTATTAAGCCAGAAGAGTATCAGCAGTACGCCGATGAGGCTGAGGTGGAAGCGGAATTGAACGCGCAGATCACCGAACAGCAAAATGATGCTTTCTTCTACGACGCGGCCAAATGACCCTGAATGAAGTCCTGCAACAGCGCCTCGCCGAGCGCCGCCAGCAGAATCTGTACCGGGAGCTAAAAACCCTCGATCGCGCACCCGGGCCGCGAGCCCGGGTCGACGGGCGGGAGCTACTGGTATTTAGCAGTAACGACTACCTGGGGCTTGCCAGCCGCGAGGAAGTCATCGCAGCACAGAAGGCGGGAGCAGAGTGTGGTGCAGGCGCCACAGCCTCTCACCTGGTTAATGGTCACCTGGATATTCATCACCGCTTGCAGCAGTGCATCGCCGAAGTAAGCGGGCGAGAAGCGGCGCTGATATTCTCGAGTGGCTACATGGCGAATATCGGCACTATTTGTGCCCTGTTGGGGCGAGCCGACAATATTGTTTCGGACAGGCTTAATCACGCCTCACTGATTGACGGTGCCCGCTTGAGTGGCGCCAACAGTCTGCGCTTTGCCCATAACGATCTCGCTGGCCTTGAACGCCAATTGCAGCGCGCTACTAGCCGGGGTGGCGCTACTTTAGTAGCGGTGGATGGCGTTTACAGCATGGATGGTGATTTGGCCCCTCTGGCTGAGATTGCCACTCTGTGTAAGCAATACAACGCCTGGTTAATGGTTGATGAGGCCCACGGCTTTGGCGTAATGGGTAGTGAAGCATACCCGCTGGCGGGCAGCTGTGCCCTGGCGGGGCTGACCCAGGAACAAGCCCCGGTTGTGATGGGTACCTTGGGTAAAGCGGTTGGCAATGCCGGTGCCTTTATTGCGGGCTCCCGGGCACTGATAGATTTCCTCACCCAGTTTGCGCGGCCCTATATCTATACCACCGGAATGACGCCAGCAGTGGCTGCCGGTGCCTTGGCTGCTATCGAATTGATTCGCGATGAGCCTCAGTTGCAAGGGCGCTTGCGGGTAAATATCGCTTATTTCCGCCGCAGGGCACTACAGCTCGGTCTACCTCTTCAGGCGTCGGCCAGTGCGATACAGCCGCTGGTGTTGGGCTGTGAAAGTACTGTGATGGCGGTTGCCAGAGAATTGCAGGAGCGCGGATTCCTGGTGGGTGCCATTCGCCCGCCTACAGTGCCGCTGGGCACTGCACGCTTGCGCATTACCCTGAGCGCGGCTCACCGGGCCGAGAATATCGATGACCTACTAGGCGCGCTGCAGCAGATTTTGCAGGACGCAGGGGTACTGGATAAGTGATACGGGTTGAACACTTGGTTTTCCTGCACGGGTGGGGCGGGAGTGCAGACCTTTGGCAGCCGCTTATAGAATCCCTGGCGCGTCGTACAGAAGTGCAACTCCACTGTATTGAGTTACCTGGATTTGCTACACAGGGCGCTGAAGACTGGCCCCCACTAGAAGCTTTGCTGCAGAAGCTTTACCAGCAACTTCCCCCTCGCTGTATCCTGGTTGGCCACTCCCTCGGCGGTATGCTGGCCGTTCGCCTGGCTTCTATAGCGAAGCAGGACAAAGTTCTGGGGTTAATGACCATAGCTGCCAATGCCTGCTTTGTGGAACGAGATGGCTGGCCGGGCATGGCCGAGAGCACTTTCAAGGCATTTTTCGATGCTTTTACATCATCTCCGGAGAGTACCTGGGAGCGATTTTGCTCGCTGCAGGCGCGGGGTGATAGCGCCATGCGCTCTTTACTTAAAGACCTTAAGGCACAAACACCTCAAATAAATAGTGATGCCTGGCGGGAAGCATTGTGCTGTCTGGCAGAGTTGGATAATCGCCAATACCTGGAACATCTGTCCGTGCCGGCACGGCACCTGTTTGGTGACAGGGATGCCCTGGTTCCCATTGAAGCTGCTCGGTCCATTGAGGCGTGTGGGGGCACCGTCAAAGTCATACCCGAGACGGGCCATTTACCCCATTGCACCAAAGCTGACATCGTCGCTGAATATCTATTCGAGCTTCTCGAGTCTATTGGAAATCCCCCGGCTGAGCCGTTTGATAAGGCTGCGGTAGCTCGCTCTTTTACCCGGGCAGCACAGGGCTACGATGATTGCGCCCATCTGCAGCGGGCAGTCTGCCGGCAACTGTTGGCCCAAGCCGATGACAGCTGGGCACCCCGCACAATCCTCGATTTGGGCAGTGGCACCGGATTCGGTACTGAACTGTTGCGGCGGCATTTTCCTAAGGCGCAAATTATTGCCCTGGATCTGGCGGAGGGGATGCTGAAATTTGCCCGGACGCAAAGACCCGAAGCTGATGGTTACGTTGCGGCCGATGCCGAACAGTTACCCCTGGCGGCGGGTAGTATTGATTTGGTGTTTTCAAGTATGGCGCTGCAATGGTGTTACCGTCTGCCGCAATTGTTTGCAGAGTTGCAACGAATACTGGCTCCCGAAGCGCGGTGCCTGGTTGCCACCCTTGGCCCTAAAACCCTGGTGGAATTGAAACAGAGTTGGGCTCAAGTGGATGGGGGTGTACATGTGAATCAGTTCCTGCCCGCCGAGCAGTGGCGTGAAGCGGCGCTGCACAGTGGTCTCAGCGGATTGGTTACGGATGAATTGCGCCTACTGCACTTTGATAGCCTGCGGCAGTTGATGCGGGAGCTTAAGGGAGTGGGTGCACACAATATTAACCGGGCGGCTGATAAAGGTATGACAGGTCGTCGCAAACTGCAGCACTTGTCCGTGGCCTATGAGAATAAGCGGGAAGAGCGTGGATTGCCGGTAACTTACGAGGTGATCTATATGAATCTCACCGCTTGCAGGGCAAAAAAATCCGGCTGACCTGCGCCTATCGCAACGCAGGGAGCCGGGTGCAAGATTGAAGAGATCAGGGGTAGATGTCGATAGGGATTGGCGTCTTCACCAGAGCCCAGATTTCGTCCATTTCGCGATTGGAGGCCACGGCGATACAGCCATCGGTCCAGTTGGTGCGGCGCAGGTGTTTTTCCATATAGGACCATTGGGGCTTGATACCGTGGATCATAATGTCACCGCCGGGACTGACCCCCATTTTGGCTGCCCGTGCACGGTCCTGCTTGTTGGGATAGGACACGTGGATTGAACGGTAAAAACGGCTGTTGGGATTCTTCCAGTCCAGTGTGTAGCGGCCTTCAGGGGTGCGCTCGTCCCCCTGGCGAACCTTGTGTCCCCTGGGGTTATCGCCAAAAGACACGGTATAGCTTTTCACGACACGGCCGTCCCGTATCAGCTGCATGAGTTTCTTGGACTTATAAACTACGACGTGGTCAACGGGATCAACTTTCGCTGAAGCAAAGATTGGCACCAGCAGGAGCAGGGCAAAGGTCAGGTATCGCATGGTCTTTAAGCAGTTCGGGTAGTTGTCGGTTATTTCGCAATGACACCGCATCCCTGCTGTCTGTCCCCTTTAAAAGGGGGTTATTGTGTGAGCGCAACCCCGTGCCTTCTTATCGATGTACGGCCTGATTTGTTCAAAATTTGCGCTACCGGGTTAATTTATCACCATCTGAGTGGCGTGAAAAGTCACGTTATGAAAAAAGTTAACTTTTATTGGAGGAGGGGGTTAGGCCTTGGCAAAAACCTATTTTATCGCCGGTACTGACACCGAGGTCGGCAAGACATATGTGAGCGCCGCACTGCTATCGGCAGCGGCGGAGGCAGGCTTGCAAACGGCGGCAGTGAAGCCTGTGGCATCTGGATGTGAGCACACGGATGATGGCCTGCGCAATGAAGATGCCCTTTTGCTCCAGGAAGCGATGACTCTGAAGCTGCCTTACCAGCAAGTAAACCCCTTTGCCCTGGAGCCCGCTATTGCTCCGCATATAGCGGCCGCAGAGGTGGGTAAGCAGTTAAATGTTGCGCGGATGGCTGGCGTCTGTCGGGGAGTGATGTCTGCAGGGGCCGACCTGGTTTTGATCGAAGGTGCTGGTGGCTGGCGCACCCCGTTGGGCCCAAGAAGCTTTCTGTCCCAGTTGCCCCGGGAACTAAACCTACCGGTCATACTCGTGGTGGGCATGCAACTTGGCTGTATCAACCATGCATTACTCACAGTAGAGGCAATCCGCCGTGATGGGCTTCCGTTAGTGGGTTGGGTAGCCAACTTTGTACGTGGTGAGGGTATGGCTCGCGCAGAGGAGAATCTGCATACCCTTAAGGCTCTACTGCCGGCTCCTCTTCTAGGCTCTCTTCCATTCGATAGCGCCGCGAACTATCGCAATGCTGCCCAGTACCTGGATATCGATGGGTTAATTGCCCAAGCCGATCACTGATGGGGCGGTAGGATAAGGAGAAGGCGCAAAATGCTGTCCTTACAAGGTGATATTACTAGGCCTGATTATATCTGATTTAAAAAGCTAGTTCGTAGGGCGATATCATTTTCCAGAAGTTGGGCGATATTTCGTGTGTCATCGATACCGGAATGCAGTCGCCCACTAAATGTAAGCCCCGATAGTTTAATAGCCTTGGCTAGGTTGACGCGGTGTCCTTTATTGTCAGCGAATATTTGCTTCACATTAATGTGAGGCAGGTACTGTAAGGGGTTTGCTATTTCCTTTCTGCCTGTTTCCATGCGCAATTGCCATGCATCAAAATTTCCCCAGCTGCCCCATGCGGCTAATTCATAGTTGGAAAGCCAATCTTTGAATTTATCCAGTACCCCGGGTAACAACGAGGCCTTATCAACCTGCTCCTGAGTAATACCCGTTAATTCGGTACAAAATAGTGTCAATTTCCTGTGAAGAAAGGGTTTTACGTATAGCTGCCTTTCATCTAATTGAACAAAAGATTTTTGTGTCAAACTTCCCACTATCGCACCCAACTCTATGGTTTCGGCTTCTTCTGGAGGGAGGGGCGGCTCGTTATCACAAGTACATTCGAGATCAACCAAAAGGATACAGGTTTGATTCTTCATCGTTAATTGAGAAGCTTTTTGCAAGAATATTCATGACAATGTTTAATTTATAGTCTATGTAGTTATTCGGATAAAGCTGGCGTGATTTTCTCTAATTTTTCATTATTTCCTAACTCGGTTATTGCAGTTATTGGATTTGCGTTATTGATTTATTAAAGGGGGAAACAAAACGCGCACCAAAAATTTGTATCGTCCAGCAGTAAAAAGTAGATGGATATATTCTTATGGGGATATCTCTTTGATTGGGGTTGGGAAATTGACTACGAATGAGCATACAAATGGCTGGCAACCACCGATTCTTGAAGATCCCAGCAGATACTTGAAACTAGCAAATAATTCTTGGTTTAACTTGCTGGTAGATTTGCAAGACATACTTACTCGAGAGACAGCAATGTTCTGGCGAGGCCAGGGAATTGGAACCGTTCACTTACCTGTTACGACTGGTAGTATTTCGAGCCCAGTTGGGCTGGGCAGTGATTCAATTCCTGTGAGTATTCAATTAAATGGTCAGGAAACATATCTAGCCGACTCCATGCAGTTTCAGCTTGAGTTGTGTTGTCGAATGAAGCCTCGGGGCGCTTATTATCTAATGCCGTCATTTCGTGGGGAGGACTGGGACGCTACACATCTCTGTCAGTTTATGCACAGCGAGGTAGAAATTAGTGGCGACTTGGATGAGGCTATGTCTTTGGCTGAAGGATATATCCGTGTGCTTTGCGAAGCGATACTTAGGGAGCAAGCTGAGTCAATTACACGAGCAATCGGCAGCTTAAGTCACTTAGAGTCAGTGGCAAACGGAGATTTAACTTTTAATTCTGTTACTTTTGATGAAGCCGCCAAGCTTCTTCAGGACAAGCCGGAGTTTATCGATAAAACGGATTACGGGCGAAATCTTACTAGAGCGGGAGAGCGAGAGCTTATCAGAACTATTGGCCCCTTTGTTTGGGTTACCAAGTGGGACCATGGAATTGTTCCTTTTTATCAAGCCATGGATAAAAACGGCTATAGCGCATTAAATAGTGATCTCTTATTTGGATGTGGCGAAGTGGTTGGTTGTGGTGAGAGACATGTTGACGATCTGGCCGTTCTCACAGCTATGAAGGTACATGGGGTAAATCCAGAATCCTATAAGTGGTATACGAATATGAAGCGGGTTTACCCATTGAGAACGGCTGGATTTGGCATGGGTGTTGAGCGATTTTTGATGTGGGTGCTCCAACACGATGATATTCGGGATCTCCAGATATTACCTCGTAGAAATGGATTTGAATTGTCACCATGAGTTCTTTCGATAGGGACCCTTCAAGTTACAATATTTCTAATCAGGTAAGAATTAGCTCACTGGGATTAGCTGAAGATAGAGTACCTCAGCACTTACACCCCATACTTTCATTTATCAATTCATGGGCAAATCAACAAGATGCACCAGTGACTATAACTATAGGTGGAAGCATCGCATCTGGTGAAGCCGATGCTTTTAGTGATTTGGATATCACGGCAGTCTATGAGTCGACTAATCCACTCAATAGGGCCAGAGCTGAATTTGAGCAGATGTTCACCCGGTATTTTAATATTTGCGTGACATTCTCTGCTGTGCATGCGGGAATCCCAAATTTACTTGTTTTCTATACTCGACAAGATGACTGGATTGTAAAGTTAGATATAAGTTTTTTGTATTGTACAGATCCTCCCTGCTGTATCCAAGAACCATTCATCGTCTTGCGTAAAGATATTCCTATCAACCAAAACACCATGCCTGATACGGAATCAATGTCAGTGCAGGATATTATTCCTCGTTATTGTGGATGGCTTTGGTATACATTTGCAAAAATTAAAAGAGGTGAGAGTCTGGCTGCTTGTGACTCTCTCGCCTTTACACGTAAACATGCCATTATCCCACTTATTCAACAGGCTACAGGTGTTAAATTACAGGGGGATCGGCGATTAGAGCAGCGATTGCCGACCGACTGGGTAGAACAACTTCATAACACTCACCCTCGTACTTTGAAGCCTGAGGATCTTTATTTGAGTCAAGCTAGCCTTCATCAAATTTTCCTGCGAGCGGTTAATGAAATAGGAAAGTCTGATTTGTTACTAGAGGAGCAAAAATATAATCAGCTTGTTGATGTGTTACGACGGCAGGGGCTAACCATTGACTGGCCTGAATAATGATGCAATGTCGGTAAACTTTGGGCGCTCTGGGCATAAGCCCAGAGAAACAATGTTCGAAATGAAAAGTTTACGCTATCAATATGAATAACAGGTTTTATCCTAAGTTAATACCGGGAAAGGCGATAGCAATATATTCACCCTCTTCAAATGTAGCAAGTGAATATCCTGACCGATTAATTCGGAGCGTCAAAGCCTTGGAGCGAACCTTGAATACAAAGGTTGTACTGCCGGAGCAGGTGTGCTTTTCAAGAGGATTTACGGCAGGGACTGCATTGGAGCGGGCTCAGGCGTTTGAGAGTTTATTACTCGATCACTCGATTGCGGGAATCATGTGTTCAATTGGAGGATTCAACTCAGCTGAAATATTAGAACACTTGAATCGAGATATTGTTTGCCGATACCCCAAAGTGTTAATTGGCAACAGCGATGCGACAGCCTTGATTTTAGGTATTTTTAGTTTGAGTGGATGGACTACTTATTTTGGCCCCACGCTGTTACCCCAGTTTGGCGAATACCCTCAGCCTTTTGCTTTTACGATCGAGAACCTTTTTTCTGCCATCGGTAATAATGAGACCTTGACAGAGCTAAGAGATCCTGCTGCATGGACTCGTGAATTTACTGACTGGGGTGAAAGTCCGCAACGGCGTCGTTTGATGGGAAAAGACAGTCACCGAATAGTTTATCGAGAAGGGCTGGGTGAGGGGATATTGTTTGGAGGGAATATAGAGACGCTAAATATGCTTGTGGGTACGCCATATCTTAATATCCCCTCAGATATTATTTTTTTCTGGGAGGCCCATGCTGAAGAAGCGCGACTAGAGAGGGTTCGTCGTGCCCTTACCCATCTGCGTCAATCAGGGATACTCTCTCACGTTAGAGGTATGCTTATTGGACGCTCTCCATATTGCACTGATATTGCCGGCGTCACGCTAAAAGATACGGTTCTTGAGGCTTGTGCAGATTTCGACTTTCCAATAGTGGCGAATCTAAGTTTTGGGCATACGGATCCCATGTTGACTTTACCAATCGGCGTTTTGGCTAATGTTTGTGTAATGAAAGGTAGTGAGGCCCGTATCACAATTGTCTAACTTACTTTTGTCAAAACAGGGATGCCCATGCGGTTATTGCTTGAGTACCCCGGGGGAGAGGTCGCAATTTATTGTCTGTCAAAATGATGTTGCGACCGCACTAATACCGATACGTCCGAGAATTAGGGGGAATGTGGTGGTGGTGCCTCACGCCTATCATACGGATTTTTCCACATTCAATCAGAGTGAGTTCCGCGATCTGTTTAAGTGTGTCAGGGAGTCTACTTTTGCAGTAGAAAACCTCTATGATCCGGATGGTACCAATGTCTGGTGTGATTGGGGGGGAATTACGGGGCGATCCTATCTTCACTTAGTTTGGGAGATTGTCCCCAGGAGTGATAGGAAAGCGGGTAGAAAATATCGCTATACGGATATTTTTTCGTGTCCGCAATGGAGTTCGCCGGAGAGGGCGAAGGAAGCTGCACGTCTACGCGGTGCTCTCAATTTCTCGAAATAACCCCTATTATAAAACGATCATAACTTGTATTGAGTTTGCTGTGCCTTATACGTTTCGAGTTCGAAGGCCGTGCCCGCTATGTACACTGATGCATTCGAGTGTTCCGCTGGTAAAGGAGATGAAGCACGCTTGCCTGGCGGTAAATCCGAGGCAGCGCAGTAAAGGCGCATTGTTAGTAATCCCTTCTTTGCACACGAATCATTTTACCGCTTGTGACTCGGTAGTTTTATCAGATGTCAGCAATTTGATCCTAACGGGTGTTGATATTCTGCGAGAGGCATTTCAGCCAGATGGTATTCATACATTCTGCAATTCCGGAGTGTCCGCAGGCCAGTCTGAAGATCACATGCATGTGCAAATCATCCCGCGATATGCAGATGAGCCCTATTCATTTGTACCCAGTGATGAGATTCCACTATTAGCTGAGGATAAGTTAGCCGAACTCGTCAGCGTTCTACTGCGAAGGAGCACCAATGTAGACTAGCAGCAGTTTTTTCAGCCGGCTCTAGTGAGCGGTACAGCATCCATTCAACAGATTGTTCCCACTCTTTAGAACTGAGTGCTTGTCAGGTTCCTCAAAGCCCGAGACTGTTGACATTAGGGCGCTTCGGCCCTAGATTCAAACGAGCGTTTGAAACACTTGAATGAGGACCGGGAGCATGGCCGACTATAAGGCGCCACTAAGGGAGATGAACTTCCTACTTCACGAGGTATTTGCTGCGGAAAAACTCTGGGCGGAATTGCCCGGGTTGGCTGGAGCGGTAGATCGTGAGACCGCAGATGCGATTCTCGAAGAGATGGCCAAGCTGGCTGCCAACACCCTGGATCCGATCAATCGCACTGGCGACGAAGAGGGCTGCCAGTGGAATGACGGTGTGGTGACCACGCCGAAAGGCTTTAAAGAAGCCTATGCCACCTTCTGTGAAGGCGGCTGGGGTGGACTGCTGGGCAACCCGGAATACGGCGGCATGGGTATGCCGAAAATGCTGGGCGCTCAGGTTGAGGAGATGATCAATGCTTCAAATATCTCTTTTGCACTCTACCCGGTTCTGACTAACGGCGCCTGCCTGGCAATTGATGCCCACGCCAGTGATGCGCTGAAAGAAAAATACCTGCCCAAGATGTATGAGGGAACCTGGGCTGGTGCCATGGGCCTTACCGAGCCTCACGCCGGTACAGACCTGGGTATTATCCGCACCAAGGCCGAGCCCCGTGGCGATGGCAGCTTTAGCATTAGCGGCAGCAAGATCTTTATCACCGGCGGTGATCAGGATCTGTCCGAAAACATAATTCACCTGGTATTGGCAAAATTGCCAGACGCACCCAAGGGACCGAGAGGCATCTCGCTGTTCCTGGTGCCCAAATACAAGGTGAACGAAGACAACAGCATCGGCGAGCACAATGATGTGAACTGTGGCTCGATCGAGCACAAAATGGGTATCAAGGCCTCCGCTACCTGTGCGATGAACTTCGACGGCGCCCAAGGCTGGCTGGTCGGCGAGGAGAACAAAGGACTCGCGGCCATGTTTACCATGATGAACTACGAGCGTCTGGGTGTCGGTATCCAGGGCCTCGGCGCTTCAGATCGCTCCTATCAGAATGCTGTTGAATACGCTCGCGACCGTATCCAAAGCCGCTCTCCAGCGGGCGCCAAGCAGCCGGAGAAAGCCGCAGACCCCATCATTGTGCACCCGGATGTGCGCCGTATGCTGCTTACCCAAAAAGCTTTGGTGAATGGTGGCCGCGCCCTGTCCACTTACGTGGCCAAGTGGTTGGATATTTCCAAGTTCGGCGAGGGTGAAGAGAAAAGGAACGCGGAGAATATGGTTGCCTTGCTGACCCCGGTAGCCAAAGCCTTTACTACCGATATGGGATTGGATTGCACGATCCTCGGTCAGCAGGTCTTCGGTGGCCACGGTTATATCCGCGAATGGGGCCAGGAACAGTTGGTACGCGATGTGCGTATTACCCAGATCTATGAAGGAACCAATGGTATCCAGGCTCTGGATCTGGTGGGCCGTAAGACTGTAGCCACTGGCGGTGCTCTATTCGAATTGTTTGCTGCAGATGTACAGGGCTTTATCGATGCCCAGATTGATCGAGAGGAAATGGCAGAGTTTATCCAGCCGCTCATCGCTGAGATGCAACGCCTGCGTGAAGCAACTGAGAATATGGTTGCCGCCACTCAGCAAGACCCCCACGCACCGGGTGCTGCCTCTGTAGAGTACCTGCACCTGTTCGGCTACGTCGCTTACGCCTTTATGTGGGCGAAAATTGTGTCTGCGGCGCTGCCGAAAGCGGAAGCGGATAGCTTCTACAGCGGCCAGATAAAGATAGCGCGCTTCTACTTTGCTCGCCTGTTGCCACGTACCCAGGCATTGGCCGGCAGTGTCAATGCAGGCAGCGCTAGCTTGATGGACTTGGAGGAAGAGCTGTTCTAACAGCCCCCAAAGAAAGTGTTAAAAAGCCCCGCATCGCGGGGCTTTTTTGTGGAGCTGTAGAAAGCTTTCTCCTAAACTCAGGGCACAAAAATAACGAGCGAAAGTGCCCATGTTAGATCCCTCCGAAAAGAAACTCTCCGATGAAGACCAAGCCAAGGTCGATAAATACCTGCAGTCCGGCATCAACAGTGTCGAACGCAAGCCTTTCCGTCCCTGGGTATTGTTACTAGGCTTGTTAGCGTTATTGACGCTGCTATCGTTGCTGAGCCTGTACATCGCCCAGACAAAAGGTATCGTCTAGCGCGGCGTGGAGCTTCCCAAGTGCTGGAGTAGCTGCCATTCGTCACCGGAAACTGGCTGGATAGACAGGCGCCCCTGTTTTACCAGCACCATCTCTGCTAACTGGGGGATGCCCTTGATTTCTGCGAGGGGCACCGGCCGCTGGAACTCACTTCGCCAGCGAATATCGACGCAGTACCAGCGCGGTTTATCCTCGCTGGACTTGGGGTCAAAGTACTTGCTTTCCGGGTCGAACTGGGCCGGATCGGGGTAGGCAGAGCGAACCACTTCGGCGGAGCCCACAACTGCCGGCACCTTACAGGCACTGTGATAAAACAGCACGCCATCTCCTTCCTTCACCTTATCGCGCAAAAAATTGCGTGCCTGGTAATTGCGGATACCATCCCAGCGACCGCAACCGCTGGATTCGGCAGCGAGGTCCTGAAGGCTGTATTCATCGGGCTCAGATTTAAATAACCAGTACGTCATGCGGCAGTTTGTCTCTTTGCTGCGCCGGGTGGTGTTTCGCCGGCTTTCGGCGCCATTTAGTATGAAGCTGCCGATTAGTGTCAAATCGGCGCATAGATTTTTACCCAATAAGCGGGAGATTATGGGAAGCAAAACACTTCAGTGGCTCTCACAGAAGCTGGCCAGTCGTCGTTCACAATACTGGGCCCTGCAGCTCTCTGGTTGGGGGGGCTATACGCTGTTGACCTTTGTAGGTAGTTTTTTTTGGGTGAATGACCACTGGATTCACTCTGGCTACATCATAGTTGCCACTACTGCGGGAGTTGTTCTCAGCGAGAGCATGCGTTTGGGTTTTCACCGCCTGTGGAGTAAGCCTCCAGCGCTGCGATTAATAGGTTCTTTATTGCTGGTAGTGATGGCGGCGGTGATTTGGGCGGCAATAAAGTTCAGCGGCTCCCTGTGGCTGTATGGTCACGATGGTGATGAGCACCCGGCACTCCTGGCCATCTATTGGTTCACCTATTCATTTCTGATTCTGATGACCTGGGCGGCGCTCTATTACGGCATCAAGTATTACCGCTCCTCTCAGGCGCAGCAGGAGAAGGCGTTGCGGGCGGAATCAATGGCGCATCAGGCTCAATTAAAAATGCTGCGTTACCAGTTGAATCCTCACTTCCTGTTTAACACACTCAACGCAATCTCCACCTTGATCCTCGATAATGACGGGCGCACGGCCAACAATATGGTGACACGCCTGTCTCAATTCCTGCGCCATTCCCTGGATAATGACCCCATGCAGAAGGTCACCCTGGCGAAGGAAGTTGAGGCGCTGATGTTGTACCTGGACATTGAAAAGGTGCGCTTCGCCGATCGCTTGGGGGTGAATCTGGATTTACAGGGGGAGTCCCCCCAGGCCCTGGTGCCGAGCCTGTTGTTGCAACCGTTGGTTGAAAACGCGATCAAATACGGGATTGCACAACTGGAGTGGGGCGGTGAGATTGGCATCAAGTCGCGGGTTTTCGCCGGCGAATTGTTGTTGGAGGTCAGTGATAACGGCCCCGGTATGTCGGAAGAGGAGCTGCGCCTGATTGGCAAAGGCTACGGAGTGGGTATTCGCAATACCTGTGAGCGCCTTAAGGCTCTTTATGGCGATGACCAGAGAGTGCGTTTCCGCAATCGTCCGGAAGGGGGCTTGTCGGTAAATATTCGTATTCCCTTTGAACAGGAATAAATAAATGAGTGGAGTAGAGATCCTGAGGGCGATCGTTGTCGATGATGAACCCCTGGCTCGTCGCGGCTTGCGGCTGCGCCTGGAGCAGATGGCTGATATAGAGGTGGTTGCAGAGAGCGGCAATGGTCGCGATGCATTGGAGAAAATACTGGAGCTGAGGCCCGATGTAGCATTTGTGGATATCCAGATGCCCGGCGTAAACGGTTTGCAACTGGTCCAGTTGATTCCGTTGGACTCTCTGCCTCATGTGGTATTTGTCACGGCCTACGACCAGTATGCGGTAGAGGCTTTTGAAATCAATGCGGTGGACTACGTATTAAAACCCATCGAAGAAGAGCGCTTGGAGTTGGCTCTTACCCGAGTCAGGGAACAGAGAGCCAACGCTGATATCGCTAACCAACGAGAGCAATTACTCGAAGCTGTTGCCGATTTGACCAAGGAATCCCCTGAGGTGTTGGAGCAGAAGCTGGTTAGCGGGCAATTTGCCGGTAGTGCCTATCCGGACAAAATTGCAGTGAAAGATGCGGGCAAAATAACTTTGGTGCCCTCCAGTGAAATCGACTGGATCGATGCTGCCGGTGATTATATGTGTGTGCACGCTCGGGGTGAGACCCATGTGATGCGTATCACCATGAAAGAGCTGGAGCAGCAGTTGGACCCGAAATTGTTCCAACGGATTCATCGTTCGACTATCGTCAATTTAAGTCGAGTACGGGAGATACGAGCCCATATTAATGGTGAATACCATCTGGTGTTAGATAGCGGCGAATGTTTAAAAATGAGCCGCAGCTATAAAAATAAAGTCCAGCACTTCCTCTGATCCATAAATTTTTTATGGCTCTCAGGTGAGGCAGCAAAGCAGATGGGTTTTCCACTGTAACGCTGCCTCTTAAGGCATGGATTTCATTTTGTGAATTTTTATTTTCTTTCCGGCGAATAAACAGGCTCTTCATGGCCTGATCGAATTTTCCTGGCAACTAGTCGCAACTGCCTTGTAAGGAATTCATATTCCGCTAGCCTTCAATCCCAATAAAAAACTGGGGCTGAAGTAATGGCATTAACACGCGCCGCTTTAAAAAATCCCGCTGCTGCGGGGGTCGCAGTGGTTATGGCTGTTCTGCTTGGAGCTTTCCTCGCCAGCCAGCTGCCGGTTCAACTTTTCCCCGATATCGACAATCCTCGTATCGCTATCCAGGCGGGCTGGAGAGCGGCCGCACCGAAAGAGGTGGAGGCGGAAATTGTCGAGCCGATCGAATCCGTATTACAGGGCCTCACCGGTCTGGAAATGATGCAAGTCAACGCCGGTCGCGGTGGCGCCTGGGCAAATCTGGAATTTGCCATGGGCACCGATATGAACAAGGTGCTGATTGATGTTATCAGTCGTATGAGCAGCCTGCCGCCATTGCCCCGGGATGCGGAGCCACCGCGAGTAATGCTGGGTGGCTGGGGTGGCGATGCCACAGCACTGACCTATTTCTTTCTGCAAAAACTACCTGATAACCAGAATAACCTGGATGACTACGCTGGCCTGATCGAAGATGTACTGCGCCCGGAGTTGGAGTCGGTGCCCGGGGTTGCCAGTGTCCAGGCCCAGTCTGGGAGTGCGGCACAGGAAGAGTTACAGATTATTTTTGATCCCTGGAAAGCAGCTGAACTGGGAGTAGAGCTGCCTACAGTGAGTCGGCAGCTGGCGTCGGCCAGGGATGTCTCCGGTGGATTTACCGACGTGGGGCGGCGTCGTTATACCCTGCGCTTTGTCGGCGAGTATGAACCCAAAGACTTATCCGAACTGGTGTTGGAATGGCGCAATGGACAGCCGGTGCGCCTGGGCGATATTGCCGAGGTCAAGGTGGGGCCTTCTGAATCCCGCGGTGTCACCACGCAAAATGGCAATCCGGCAGTTTCTCTCCGTATTAACCGTACCAACAATGCCAATATGCTGGCTACTTTGGAGCGGGTTAAGCAAAAAGTCGCTGAGCTGAATGAAACTAAATTAAAAGCTGAGCAGCTTGTGCTGGTGCAATCATTTGATGCATCGGTATTTGTTTATCGGGCTTTAAACTTGCTCGGCGGTAATATGATTTTGGGTATCGTATTAGCTGTCGGAGTGCTCTGGTGGTTTATGCGACGCATGCGTGCGACCTTGATCGTTGCCGCAGCGATTCCAATTTCATTACTTTCGACCTTTGTGGTGCTGTCGGCCGCAGGCCGCAGTGTGAATGTAATTTCTCTGGCGGGACTGGCCTTTGCCACCGGTATGGTGCTCGATGCTGCGATCGTAGTGTTGGAGAATATTGTGCGCCTGAGAGAAAAAGGTCGGGGGGCCGAGGAGGCTGCGGAGCAGGGTGCGGGCCAGGTGTGGGGTGCACTGTTGGCTAGTACTGCGACAACCGTTGCGATATTCCTTCCGGTATTTTTCCTTAACAGTGTCGAAGGGCAGGTCTTCGGTGACCTGGCCCTGACTATTGCTGTCGCTGTGGTGTTTTCCCTGTTGGTTGCGGTGGCTGTGGTTCCCCTGGCTGCGCGTCTGTGGCTACCCTCTATCTCTACTGAAGACCGTCTCTCCCGAGTGTGGGAAAAAATAACTGCGCGGGTAATGGCTTTGACGAGTACCAGGACCCGCCGTTGGCAGGTGATCGGGGGGCTTTTATTAATGCCCATGGTTGCGACTTATTTATTCTTACCAAACCTGGATTATTTACCGCCGGTAAAAAGAGATGCAGTTGATGTGTGGATGAACTTCCCCGCATCCACTAATACCAAAACTTTAGAAACAGAAATCGTCAACGAGTTGGATAAGCGCATGGCACCCTACATGAGTGGTGAGCGCGAACCAGCCCTGAAGAACTACTACGTGATCACCTGGCCCAATGGCGGCACTATGGGAGTGCGGGTTAAGGATATGGATCAAGCCAAGGAGATGGAGAGAATCCTGCGGGAAGAAATCCTGGTGGATATTCCTGATTTCCAGGGATTCGCCGCGCGGGGTAATCTGTTTGGCCAATTCGGTGGTGACCGAAACATTGCTTTACATCTGCAATCCCGTGATGCCGAAGCATTGATGCGTGCGGCTGCCCTTGGGGTTGAGGTTGTTGAAGAGGTGATGCCGGGAACGCCGGTGCAGACCAACCCAGGCTTATCTTTATCAGAACCTGAATTGACAGTGCGCCCCAATGATCGCGCAATGCTGGAGCAGGGTTGGAATCGCCAGGATATGGGCGGACTGGTTCGAACGCTGGGCAATGGTCTCTATGTCGGCGAGTATTTTGACGGTGAAAAGCGCCTGGATATTATTTTTAAAGCGCAGCCCTGGAGTACTCCCGAACAACTGCAAAATACGCCGTTGGTAACGCCCCGTGGGGAAGTGGTGCCGCTCAGTCAGCTGGCCAGTGTGGAGCGGACTGTGGGGCCGGGCAGTTTGCGCCGGGTTGATGGTCGTCGCACCATTACACTGAATATAGTACCGCCGGAAGATGTGTCCCTTGAAGAGGTGCGCGCACAGCTGGAGGCGGATGTATTGCCGAAGATTCGCGAAGCTCTGCCCGCTGATGGGAGTATATTGGTGGGAGGGAATGCCAGTGACCTGGATAAGGCCCTGGCTTCGCTTTCCAAGAATTTCCTGTTAGCGCTGCTAATTTTATTCCTGCTGATGAGCGCACTGTTCCGCTCCTTGCGGGATGCTTCTCTGGTATTGCTCACCGTGCCCCTGGCGACAGTGGGCGGCGTGTTGGCGCTACAAATTTTAAACTTGATCGACTTCCAACCACTGGATCTGCTCACCATGATTGGCTTTGTGATACTGCTAGGCCTGGTGGTGAATAATGCTATTTTGCTGGTACACCAGACACGAGCGGCAGAGATGGCGGGTAGCACTCGGGTGGACGCTGTAGAGCAGGCCTTGCGCCTGCGTTTGCGCCCTATTTTTATGAGTACCCTGACCAGTGTATTTGGCATGTTGCCACTGTTGGTTGCTCCCGGTGAGGGCAGTGTTATCTACCGCGGCCTGGCCGCAGTGATTGTGGGCGGCATGGCAGTGAGCACGCTCTTTACCCTGGTTTTATTGCCGGCATTACTGCAAACCGGCAGCCTGCCACTACCCAAATTTACGGCTATGCGCGAAAGGTTTGCCCTGAGGAGTTCACAATGAAGAAATTGCTCGCAGGAATCGTTTTATCTCTGGGTGCCAATGGCGTATGGGCGCAGGGCGATCCTATTGCGGTATTGGTGGATCGGGCCCAAGTTCGGGAAATTGCTCCGAGCCAGTGGTCTGCAGGTGAGGTGGTGAGCCGACGAGATATCCTGGTTTCTTCTGAACTGGATGGTGTGTTGGAATTTGTCGCTGAGCCCGGCAGCTTTATTAAAAAGGGTGAGCGCCTGGCCGAGCTGGACAGTACTCATTGGCGATTACAGCTGCGCAATAGTGACAGCCGTATTGCACAATTGCGTGCGCGGTTGACCTATATGGATGCTCAGTTAAATCGACTGAGTAAGTTGGCGGAAACCAATAGTACCTCCCGAGCTGCACTGGAAGAGCAGCAGGCTGAGCGCGAGGCAATGGCTCAGGACCTGATTGCGGCTCAAATTGAGCGCGACCGACGGGCCTATGAATTATCTAAAACAGCCATTGATGCACCCTTTGATACTTTAGTGGTGAGCCGCGAATTACAGGCGGGAGAATATGTGCGCACAGGTTCGGAATTACTGCGAGCCCTGGATATGTCACAGATGGAAGTGGAGGCGGATATTCCCCTGACGGCCCTGCCGCTGATTCGCATTGGTGACACAGTGGCGCTGCGCAGTGATTCTGTCTCTCTGCCGGGAGAGGCTCGGGTGGATGATCAATTATTTAGCGGACGGGTACGTCAATTTGTGCCTGTGGCCAGCGATCGCTCCCGGCGAGTTAAGCTGATGGTAACTTTGCCACAGAGTGCGCCGGAGCAGTGGGACTGGATTGTCGGTATGCCGGTACAGGTCTCTGTGCCCATTGCGCAGGCGCAGGCCACCATGTCTGTGCCAAGGGATGCCTTGGTTTTAAGAAATGGCGATACCTTCGTATATCGAGTGGGCGAGGGGGATAAGGCTGAGCGATTATCTGTGCGCATCGGCAGTGGTGATGGTGAATGGGTGTCGGTAAGCGGTGATCTCACTAAGGGCGATCGTGTGATAGTGCGTGGTGCTGAGCGCTTGCAGCCTGGACAGGAAGTTAAAGTGCTGTCGGAAGTGGTGCGAGATAAAGAGCCATTACAGGCGGGCAGTGGCTAATTCCTGATTTTCCCTGAAGGCCTTCTGATCAAATACAGGGTGACTCGCTGCTTGTGATCGCCCTGGCCCTCCTAATTTTCCGCCAAGCAATGATGTCCTCTCCCCATCTAAACTATTTGTGGGTACATCGATTAAGTAATAATCATTCGCATTGACTGGCGAGTATTTCTTCAAATATCATCCGCTCCGTTTATGGTGCCCCTGCACCGTTCGCTGATTTGGAATGAGGTTTTAGCCGATGAAAAGTAACGGCTTAATGAAGAAAAAAGCGCTGTCAGCCTGGATTGCTGCCGCCGTGCTCGCCCCGCTGGGAAGTTCTGCTTGGTCTGCTGAAACCATGGAAGAAGTCAGCGTCTACGGAGAGCAGGAGGAGACCAGTACCGCCTCTCGCCTAAGCCTATCTGTTTACGATACTCCGCAAACGGTAACAACTATATCCCAGGCTCAAATCCAGGACTTTGCCCTACAGGATATTAATGAGCTGCTGAAATATACCCCTGGGGTAACCGTAGAGAACGTAGAGACGGATCGTACTTATTACACTGCTCGCGGCTTTGATATTGTGAACTTCCAATACGATGGTATCGGTGTTCCCTTTTCCTCTGGTTTATCCCATGGGCATCAAGACACAGCGATATTTGATCAGGTTGAAGTGGTGAAGGGCGCAGCAGCTCTGACCACAGGTCTGGCTAACCCCTCCGCGACGGTTAACTTTATCCGTAAGCGTCCGACAGAAGAGTTCAAGGCGGGTGTAGATCTGGTTGTCGGTGAAGAGGGACGTTTGCGCACCCAGGGAGATATCTCAGGTTCTATCAGCGATAACGTCCGAGGCCGGTTGGTGGTTGCAGAGGATCAGGCCGACTCTTATCTTGACCGCTACGAAACTGACGGCAGTGTCTACTACGGTATTGTGGAAGCGGATTTGACTGATTCCACCACCCTGACCTTAGGCCACAGCCAAAATCGCAGTGAAGCCGATGGCAGTATGTCTGGTGCCCTGCCACTTTTCTATACCAATGGCAGCGCTACCGCTTACGATGTTTCCACAAGCACGGCACCGGACTGGGCTTTCCGCAATGTAGACAGAACCCAGACTTTTGTTGAACTGAAGCAGGATCTTTCCGCAAACTGGTCCGTCACTGCATTACTGACCCAGAATGAAATCGATATGGATGTCGAGGAGATGTATGTCTACGGTACTCCAGACAGAGAAACCGAACTGGGTTTACATGGTTATGCGTTTGGCTATAAGTTGGATGAAAAGCAAAAGATTGCCGATGTGTTCCTGTCAGGAACTTACAATTTGTTCGGCCGCGATCACGAGTTGGTGGTGGGAGCCAACTATGCGGATATCGAACTAACCGGCCAGTCTTTCTACAGCTACTCCGACGGTTATCCGGTTCTTGGCAGTGACTGGGCTAATGGCACAACGGCGCGGCCTGACTTTGTTGATTTTGATCCTTATAAAGATGGCCACGAAGACGATCAAGAACACAAGTCCCTGTACTTTGCCACTCGTTTGAATATTACCGACAGTCTGTCTTTATTGGCCGGCGCGCGTAAAATGGAAGTGGAACAATCCGGCTACAATTATGGTGTTGATGCTGACACTTCGGCGGATGAAACTGTTCCCTATGTAGGGGCCACTTTTGATTTGAACGATAGTTTCTCATTCTACGGTAGCTATACTGAAGTCTTTACCCCGCAGTCTTGGGTTAACCCTGAATTTAAACCACTGGGCGCCGCAGAGGGAGACAGTTCCGAGGTGGGGTTTAAGTACTCCCTTGCGGGTGGACAAGCAACGGCTAGTGTTGGGCTATTTGAATCCAACCTGAATAATCTCGGTGAATACCTAGATAAGGTTGATGGAAAGAATGTTTACGAGAGTGGTGATTTCACTACAAAGGGCGTTGAGCTGGAGCTAATCGGTTCAATTACCGAGAATTTCAATATCAGCTTTGGCTTTACCCACTTAAGTGAAGTAGTCAATAAAGACGGTGAGGAAGATCGCACTTATATTCCACGCAACACCCTGAAGGTGGCCGTGGCCTACGATTTACCTCAAGTTCAAGGCTTGAAGTTCGGCGGCGGTATCAATTGGCAGGATGATATTTACATTGAGCCTGTCGAGGGTGTTCGTGTAGAGCAGGATAGCTATGCGTTGCTCAGCGCCTTTGCCAAGTACGATATTTCTGATGCTTTAACGGTTGGCCTCAATATTGATAACCTGACCAACGAGAAATATATCAACAGCCTCTATTGGACCCAGGGCTATTACGGCGCTCCGCGTCAGGCACAGTTGAGTGTGAGCTGGCGCTACTAAGGCGCCTAGTTAACTCCGTTGCAGTTTAACCCGGTACTTGTGCCGGGTTTTCTGTTTTTTAGTTTTAGGTAAATGTTATGCGTCAAACCCTGGTTCTTTTACATCGTTACCTGGGGCTTGCTACTGCGGTCTTCCTGATAGTCACCGGGCTAACCGGCGCTATTATCTCCTGGGATCACGAACTGGATGAGTGGCTTAATCCCCACTTATATAAAACTACTTCCAGCGGCGAACCCTTAGCCTCTATCGAGTTGGCAGAACGGCTTGAAGAGTCCTTGCCGCAAGTCCAAATATCCTATTTTGAATTGGTACAGGAGCCTGGGCATACCCAGTATTTCTGGGTAGAGCCTCGAATTGACCCGGCTACCGGTAAATTCTTTGCGGTGGATTACAACCAGGTATTTGTCGATCCGACCAATGGGGAAATTATTGGTAAGCGCGAGTGGGGACGTGTCTGGCCAATAACAACTGAAACCCTGATGTCGTTTTTGTACAAGCTGCATTACAGTTTTCATATACCCGAATTTTGGGGCACTGATCACTGGGGGATTTGGCTGCTGGGCGTTATTGCACTGGTATGGACAATCGATTGCTTTGTGGGGCTAGCGGTGACTTTACCTCGTCGCAAGAAATCCACCCGAAAGCCATCTCGGACTTGGTGGCAGCGATGGAAGCCCGCATGGATGATTAAGGCCGGCGCTGGGCGTGCCAGGCTCACATTTGATTTACATCGTGCGTTCAGCCTGTGGACCTGGGCGCTGCTGCTGACAATTGCATTTACGGCCTTCTCACTGAATCTCTATCGAGAAGTGTTTTTTCCCCTGATGTCGCTGGTATCAGATGTGACTCCGTCGCCCTTGGAAGAGCGCACACCTAACGATCACAGCAATCCAATTACCCCGTCGTTGTCTTTTCGGGATATAGCCGCGATTGGAGAAAACCAAGCTGCGCAGATTGGCTGGCAACAACCGCTGAACTCCCTGTGGTATGCCCGGGAGTGGGGGATATATCGGGCTGAATTTTTTGATGCCAGCGCAGGGCATGGCGCCGGAGGTGTTGGTCACAAGGCTCTATTTTTTGATGGCCACAGCGGCGAATATCTCGGAGACTTTATTCCCTGGGAAGGGACGGCGGCAGACTTATTTGTACAGGCGCAATTCCCAGTGCATTCCGGTAGGATCCTCGGTCTCCCTGGTCGCATACTGATTTCAATTATGGGGGTGGTGATTGCGATGTTGAGTGTGACTGGAGTTTTAATCTGGTTACGTAAACGTCGTGTGGCAGTCAGTAGTCGGATGGATAGCAGGTCTCCCTTGCCGAGTACAGCTGTATAATTCTATTGGTTAGACCAGTGGTAATTGGAGCAATTTAATGGCGCTCTAGTTACCGCTTGGGATAGCCTTGGGGATGACTTGTTCGCACCATACCCTTAGCGGATTGCAATTTGCTGATGACATTAGCCATGCGATCCCTGCTTACCCTATTTCTTGTACTGTTCTGTTCTGTTTCGGAGTCTCAGGTTCGATCGGACCACCTGCCTCCCGGAGCTGAGCCTATCGAAGTGAATAACCAGACAGTTTTTTATAAAAATGGTTATTTCTACCGCAAAGGCCCCGACGCCTATACCCGGATTGAGCCGCCTCTGGGAGCTCGGGTCTCCCGAGTACCTTTTGGAACCCCCATTAACTTGGGTAACAAGCATTATATGCTTGCGGGTAATGGTACCTTTTTCTTATTAGACCCCAGGGACAATCAATATGTGGTGGTCACGCCCCCTCCCAATTGGCAGCATGTTAATCGCAATCCCCTAGCTCCGAAAAAGAAAATATACCCCCGAGCGTATCCGCCCCGCCATTTGCGGCACCGCTCAGAGGGTAAACGAGTCGATCGTAAGGATTGGGATATTTACTGTGAAGCCCGGGCGGCAAATTTGCTGCGCCGTACGGATGAGCCTGGTAAAACAACCAGACGGGCTATGCGTGAATATCGCAAGGTATACAGAAAATGTTTGCGTCAAAGTCGGCGCTTCAGGTAAATGCATGGGGCAGGGAAGTCCCTGGGCTACACTGAACAATATGGCCCAGTAGGCGCCTATTTTATTAGTGCCGGATTTTTTCACGGATAGAAGTATTTTATGCCGGGTGCCAGCCTTTTTATCCCTCGTTGTAGTGCCGGCAAAGAATTTTCTTTTCTTCACCTCGCCCTTTCATTTCTCCTTTTCTTTAGTGTCGCCTGTGTCTCTGTTTCCAGTGTCGCCCAGCTTCCCGGTAGTAAACCCAAGGAGTTTAAGCCGGAGGTTCCAGATTTTGCTGACCCCTCTGCCGATTGGTGGACTGGATGGACCAGTGCCTCTCCCGAAGAGCGACGAGAATGGCTTAGCTTGGTCACAAAGAGCTGGGAGGATTGGGAAAAGGATTTGCCGGAGGATGAGGCCTTACAGGAAGGTGCAGAAAAGATTAGCCAAAGTTTACAAGGGATCGCAATTACCTGGAAAAAACGAGAGGAGTACCTGAAAGTCCCTTTAATGCCGGATGTGGATTTTCCAGAGAACCCAACGGTATTGAACTGGGCCAAGGCCGATTCTGCCATCAGCCGTGGCCGACGTAGGTTGAAAGGCGTAGAACTGGAGGCTCGCCAACTTAAATCAACCCAGTCCCAGTCTCTATCTTTACTGCGTAAACAAGTGATTGTACTGCGCGATTCCAGTGGACGAGAGGAGGATGAGGCGGCGCAGGCCCTACTTTTAGCTCAAATAAATCACCTAAATATTATTGAGCAGCTGAGTACCGTTAATACTTTCCTGGGAACCTGGCGGGAAAAGATTAACAGCGCAGAAATTAAATTGCGGAGACTTCTGGATACCCTCGTCTACTCCAGTAAAGATGCAGAGGAAATAGATAAGGATATTGCCGCGAACGAAAAGAAAATCGAACGTATTTCTGCGACCCGCACCAGTATTCAAAGCACTACAGAACCCTCCACTGACCCCACCATCAATATGCAGAAAGACCTCACCCTGATGCAGCTTGAAGTGGACTTGTTAGAGGAGCAGCTGGAAAAACGCAAAAGTGAGTTGCTGCAATCCATCAATGAGGTCCTGAATGAAGAGGGCGAAGAGCGCCCCCTGATTATCAGTCGGGATTTATTGGAAAACGCCAACTCTGTGATTGAAAGTGCGTCGCGGGAGTTGGCGGTGCGCCAGCGTCAAGTGGTGGCCTGGCGCGAAGATGAAGAGAACGAAGACCTGAGTCGCTGGTGGTCTTACTTTGAGCGTATTGGCAGTGGCCTGGCCCGCGCCAATGACCTCGAGCAGGATATTCAGCGCTATGAAAAGGCCCAGCTGGAGGTTTACAAGGAGCGCCAGGGTTGGTGGGCAACAGTGCGCGAACGAGTCGCACTGGGCGCAAGACAAGCTTATAACCGCTGGCGTAAGTTGGCGGATTATCAGCTATTTACCGTTGCCCAGAACCCGATAACCCTGCGGTTGATCGCCAAGATGATTGTGGTCTTGGTGGGGGCCTGGCTATTGTCTGGACTCACCCAGGCCTTCCTGCGCCGGCTTGTGCGCAGGGAGCATGCCAGTGAATCCTCCATGTACAATCTTGGGCGGGTGTTGCATTACATCTTTATTTCCGCGGCCCTGATTGTGGTGCTCAGCATGTTGGGCCTGGATACCTCCAAGTTGGCCCTGGTCGCTGGAGCCCTGTCGGTAGGTATTGGCTTTGGGCTTCAGGCGATCTTCTCGAATTTTATCTCCGGTTTGATTTTGCTGTTTGAGCGCCCTCTCAAAGTGGGTGATCTGGTGGAGCTGGAGTCGGGCGTTTTTGGCCGCATCCGCGATATCAGCGTGCGCTCAACCCGTATTACCACGCGGGACAATGTGGATATCTTGGTGCCCAACACTGAGTTTGTTGCGGGCCGGGTTATTAACCACACACTGGATGATCCTGTGCGCCGTATTCATGTACCCTTTGGTGTGTCTTATGCCTCGGACCCAGATTTGGTGCGGGAAGCTGCCCTGGAAGCTGCTGCTCGAGTCAATATCACCCATACCGACTGGAAGCGAAAAACCGAGGTGTGGCTGATGGGGTTCGGGGATAATGCCCTCGACTTCAAATTGGTGGTGTGGGTCAACAGCAATATGGTGACTTCCCTGGGAGACTCCTATGCCCTGTACAACTTGGAGTTGTTGCGGGAATTTCGCGATAAGGGTATTGAGGTACCTTTCCCTCAAAGAGATCTGCATCTGCGCAGTTGGGATGTTCCGGCGATCATTGGCCGTACCGCCAGGAAGTAAGTGAGGTCCGGCTGGCATGACACCTCCGGGATTTCATAGTATTTTCAGCCTACTGGCCTTTGTGTCGGTGCAAGTTCATTTACCGGTGTTACTGCGTTTTCTCACAGGGCGCTGATGAAATCACAATAAGGGAAGCCCGTGCTGATCATCCCCATCCAAAACAAACCCGACTGGCGCCGGCCGCCATTAATGTGTTTTGCGTTGATTGCCCTTAACTTGCTGATGTTTGTTTTCTATCAAGGGGGGGATGAAGCTCGCTGGCAGGAAGCTGAAGATTACTATTTTGAGAGTGACTTACCGGACCTCGAAGAGCAACGCTTTCTTGTGTATGTCAATGAAATGCACCCAGAGTGGAGAGCGCAGATGGGTGTGGAAGGGGAAGAGTTTTTTTACCGGGAATCCCTCGGTAACCCTGAATTCCACCACTGGCTGTTGCCGAAGCTCGAAGCAGAGGGTGAGACCGAGTGGTTACGACAGAGGCAGGAGTTTGCCCAGCTGCGGGATAGGGTCAGTAGCAACGCACTGGGGCTGATACCGGCAGACCCGAGTATTGCTGGGGCCTTTGGCCATATGTTTCTACACGGAAGCTGGGATCACCTTATCGGCAATATGGTGTTTCTGCTGTTGTTTGGCTTGTCTGTTGAGTTGGCCCTGGGAGGGTTGTGGTTTATAGGGCTCTACCTGGTGGGAGGATTGGCGGCAGCAGGTCTGCATGTACTGGTGGAATCCGGCAGTCATGTACCGATGGTGGGTGCCTCCGGTGCGGTCTCGGCAATTATGGGCATGTTCGTCGCGGTTTACGGTGTGCGCCGGCTACGTTTCTTTTACACCATTGGTTTTATGTTTGGCGAATTTAGTGCACCGGCGCTGCTGGTGTTACCGCTGTGGTTGGGTAAAGAGATTTTCGGTTATTTGTATGGAGATGCCAGCATTGCCTACTGGGCCCATACTGGTGGTTTACTTGCGGGTTTTGCCCTGACTTTGGCGGTGTTGTACTGGCGCCCGATGGTGGAACCTATGCCGGAGGAAGAGGAGGCCCCGTCCCCCCAAAGGGTAGCCCTGGCGCGGATTGATCGTTTTTTGGAAGAGGGAAAAATCCTGGAAGCCACTGAAGCGGCAGCCTCAGCGGTGCGGCAATATCCACAGGCGTTAACACTGATTGAGCGCTATATAGAACTGACCTCGGCGGCGCCAGAGAGTGACGGTTACCACCGGGCCAATCTCGCTTTATTTGCCCAGGCAGGAAATCTGGAGATCGATGGCCATACCCTGGCAAGTGGCTATCGCCGCTACTTGGCGGCAACAAAAAGTCCAAAGGCGCTCACCGGAAAGGCAAACTTATTGATGGCACGGCGTGCAGCGGAGGAAAAGGACTGGCCGTGGCTAGAGGAATTACTGCGCCACTTGAAACAGCAGCGAGTGAATCACCCCTTGATTCCGAAGCTGGGAATGGTTCTGGTCAATTACTATCGTCGCCTGGGTGAGGAAGGCCGCGCGCGCGAGGTGAAAGAGATGACCCAAGATATGGCTGCCTCAGGTTGAAGAACATAATTCGGTATGTCTTATAAATAATTAAGTAATGTATTGGGGGTAGAGTGAGTCGCTATATTTTGACCGGGACCGAAATTGCTGGGATGGAGGGGGAGCGCAAGGTACATTTCCTCAATGCCAATGCGGTGCGTAAAAACAAGTCCCTGGGTGATCTTACCGGCATATCCGGCTTTGGTTTCCATATGATTGAAATCGAGCCAGGTTATGAATCCACAGAATTCCATTGTCACTATTTTGAAGACGAATGTGTTTATATCTTGGAGGGTAGGGCCGAGGTGCGTATTGGTGACGATCACCACCAGGTTTCTGCAGGGGATTTTATTGGCTACCCCGCTGGCGGCCCGGCTCATGTGATGCGCAATGTGGGGGAAGTGACCTTGCGCTGCATAGTTGTAGGCCAGCGACTGCAACATGATGTTGCCGACTACCCAGAAAAAAATCAGCGGATCTACCGAAATAGTGGTTTACCTTGGGAGTTGGTGAATCGGGATGACATTGACCACCCTAAGTAGTTTTCGCCGGTAGAAAAAGAATGGATTTTTAGCATATGCCTGAAAAGATTCGGGTCTTTTATAATTCCGCCTGTCCAGTTTGTAACGCAGGAATTTCAGCACAAAAGAAAAAATCCGTCACCTGCCAAGTGGATTGGGAAGATGTTCATATTGATGAAGATAAAGCGAAGGAACTGAATACAGATTTAGAGTTCATCCGTGAGCGGCTGCATGTATTGGATGCGGATGGAAATCTGAAAGTAGGCTACGAAGCTTTTATTACGATTTGGGAGAACTCTCCCAAGGAGCAATGGAAGGCTAGGGTGTCGAAGCTAGCCGGCCTTAGGTGGTTTTTGAATAAAGGTTACAACGTTTTTGCGCGAGGTTTGTATCTATGGAATCGGGCGCTAAAGCATTGGTAGCGAATATCGGGCTAGGTTTAGGGTAGCCACCATAGATGGCTACCCATATTTTGTTATTTAGTGAATTTCGGCAGTGCTGTTAAGTACTTTCCACAGGGTATCGATTTCAGAACGCAAAGCACTCTCTGGAAATTTCTGTCGGACAAAGTGCAGTAGTTTTTTTGCCAAGTCTTCTCTATCCAATCCATCCATATACACTTGTGCCAATAACAGATAGGCAGCATCGAGTTGTGGATAGGCCTCTTTATGTAAATTATTGAGTAGCTGTGCTGCCAATTGGTATTTATGCTGTTGGTATAGCACCTTGGCTAGTGCATGGCGTATCTCCGGCTTAGCCACAGGCGGGCTGGGCTCTGTGGCCATATACAGTTCAGCTGCCTTATGTGGGCGATTTATCTGTACAAATTTTTCTAATAGATGTGGCCCCAGCTCCTGAAGGGCTTTTTTATCGTCGGTAGCAAGTAAAAGGCGGTAGTAGCGCTCATTAAGAGTTTCGTCGTTAGGGAAGCGGCGCAATCCTTCAACCAAAGCCTGGCGAGCGCCCTTGAAGTCCCCTTCGCGTAAAAATATTTGCGCTTCAGCCCGAGCGCGCTTACACAGGAATTCATTTTCCTCTAAGTAATTTTCATCATCTTCTTGTATTGAGGCTATTCCCAGTTTTTGCTGTCGAGTTAAGCAGATATATCCCATCACAGCACTTGAGACGATGGAAAAGTAAGAGACAATGGCTGCCGTGGTCGGGAAAATTGCCCAGGCCGGCAGTTTATCGCTGACCACGGCCATTAGTATATTGGGTGCGAAAGAAATGATATTGGTAATAATTAACAGCAACCAATAGGGCCAGCCAATGATTAAGGTAAATTCCAATAATTTGAGTGGGTTGATTGCGGACCTCAAACTATGGGTAAGCGCTAAGGCAATCATTGCAGCCGGCGCTAAAAATGACAGGGCGGTCGCATAAATCATTATGACATTGAGGCTTCCAGTAAATTGTACAAGTTTGTAGCCAACAAAACCGGCGATCAATGTCATTCCAATGACTTTCAGAAATAACATTGCACCATTGCCATCAAGTGCATCTGCCAGTGGAGGGGCTTCCAGTTGGCCTCCTGCGAGTCTTTCGATGACCAAGAGATTGTAGCGGGATACAACAGCTACAATGGCCACCAAAGCGACAAGGGTCAGAAGACCCATTGACGTTATTACCATACTGCCCGCTGCTGCAACAGCCATGATTGTTAGAGGGCCAGGCTTAAAAGCATAGAGAAAGTAAAATAGCCCCATTTGCCAAAAAGGCTTGGCGTTGTTACTGGCTCCGATATATTCCAGGCTATCGCGGCAGAGTGGGCATTCGGGACCCTGCCCATGGTAATTGGTACTCGAACCCGGAATACACTCACCACAGAACTGACGGTTGCAGGGCTGGCACTGCCAGGATGCAGTCTTGCTAGTGTGATAGTGGCAGGAATCAGCCATTTATTCTTCCCTAACGAATTTCTCTACTTAATAGTTATTTTGTCTTGGTTCACAGTTTATCTGTCGACTCGGTGGCGGTGCAATCATCAAGTATTTTTAATGTCCTGTTAGAATGCAGGAGAAATACCGATAAAATTGGTACACAAGTTTCAAAATAGGTGTTGTATGACAAAGGCTATGCATATTCATTTGGTTGAGGGCTTTGCGCCGGAACCCTGGGGAGAATCAGCACTGCTGAGCTTTGATGGTAGCGCTGCCAATATTCATATTAGCGCTGCGAAAGGCGCTGTGTTGGTTGCAGCGCAGCGAGCTGCCCGAAAGCTCGATGGTATGGGGGTCAACGATGTTGTCCTCAAAGGAGAAAGCTGGAGTATTGAAAGCCGCTGGGCATTTTGGGCAGGTTTTTTTAACCCGCGTAAATCCAACAAAATTGACTGGGGGACTGATGACAGCGCCGAGTTAAAAGAACTCGCCGCCCGTGAAAATGCCAGTCGCTGGGTTCGTGAAATTACTAATGGTACTCCTGATGATGTGTCTCCGCGTGTATTGGCGGAGAGCGCTGCAGAAATGCTGCAAAAGCTGGCTCCCAGTGCGGTAACTTACCGTATAGTTGCCGGGGATGACCTGCTGCGTGAAGGGTTTGTCGGTATCCATAACGTTGGGCGTGGTAGTGTACGTGAGCCCGTGATGTTACAAGTGGACTTCAACCCGACGGGTGATGACCAGGCGCCGGTTGATATGTGTTTGGTGGGTAAAGGAATTACTTTTGACTCCGGCGGCTACAGCATTAAGCCGTCCAACAACATGGCCACAATGAAATCCGATATGGGGGGCGCGGCCATGGTAACTGGAGGCTTGGCTCTCGCAATAGCCAGAGGTCTCAACAAGCGGGTTAAACTCTATCTCTGCTGCGCAGAAAATCTGATCTCCGGTCATGCCTTTAAATTGGGCGATATTATTAAATATAAAAACGGAGTGAGTGTAGAAATACTGAATACCGATGCTGAAGGGCGCCTGGTGCTGGCCGACGGTTTAATTGCAGCTTCGGAAGAAGAGCCTCGCTGGTTATTGGATGCCGCTACTCTGACAGGTGCAGCAAAGATGGCTGTAGGTCGGGATTTCAACTCTGTCTTTAGTTTTGAAGATGAAGCAGCTCAAAAGGTATTGTCTGCAGCTTCTGAGGAAAATGAAAAGGCGTGGAGACTTCCTTTAGAGCGTTTCCACCTTGAGCAAACCCCGTCCAATTTTGCCGATATCGCCAATGTTGGTATTGAGGGAAGTCCTGGTGCATCTACGGCAGCCTCCTTCCTGGCTCGCTTTGTACGGGATGAAGGTCGCAATTGGGTGCATATGGACCTTTCAGGCTCTTACCAGCCCAGTGGCAATGATCAGTGGGCGCCAGGTGCTAAAGGGCACGGCCTGCGTACAATTGCACGCTTCCTTTTGGATAATTAGCAACCGGCAATTTATGCCAAATTCCCTTCGAAACGCGCCTAATAGTCGGCGCGTTTCTTTTACCTCTCTCTTAATACCTATAAGTCATTAAAAAAATTGTACTCCAGCTGATATTCGGGATATTAGTAGAGTTCTGCTAATTGAGGTATTTCGGTTCTGGTTCGTTAGCAGATACTTGGGCCTGGAAGCTTTTGCCAGGTGAATAAGATAATCAGTGATTCGGTGAGCGGTAATGAGCACTGCAACCTCTACAAATAATTCGGATTATAATCCAAACCATTGTGCCAATTGTCATGCAGAGCTATTGGGGCCCCATTGCTATGCCTGTGGTCAGCCGGTTAAAGGCATGGTTCGTCATTTCTCCTCAGTAATTGGAGACTTTTTTGATACCCTGCTTGCTTTTGATTCTCGCACATGGAAAACAATACCCTCTCTGTTTTTTAGACCTGGATTTTTAACCGCTGAGTATTTCTCTGGTCGACGGGTCCGTTATGTCAGCCCTGTACGCTTGTTTATCTTTCTATGTATCACCAGCTTCTTTGTAACCCAGATAAATAGTGATTGGGCTATTAATTTTGGAAATGTAGACGTTGAGTCAGTCGATGTTGAAAAAGCGAGCCAAGGTTATAACGACGCCATCGAAGATATTCGAAAAGGCAAAGAAAAGCACGTAAACAATAGTTATGCTGTCGCTGTTTTGGAAGATGTTGAGAAAAATCTGATTAGCGAACAAGAGAAGCTTACCGGTGGTTTGCATAAACTCAATGAAGATTTAAGTGAGATTGATGGAGGCCAGAATGGATCGGAAAACCTTTCTAAAGAGGAACTGGCCTCAGGATTAAATGAGACTATTAGTGAGTTAGATAGAGAGTTTCTTCAAGTTGATTGGCTTCCCAAACCATTAGAAGATTGGGTTAACCGTAAAGTAGAGAGCGCCCATAAAAATGTAGAAAGGGTGACCGATGATCCAAATCGTTTCAAAAAAGCTTTCTTGGGAGCTCTTCCGTCAACTCTTATAGTCATACTGCCAATATTTGCCATGATGCTGTGGGTGCTTTACGTCTTTAAACGCAGACTTTATATGGAGCACCTGATTGTAGCGTTACACAGCCAGGCTTTTATCTGCCTGAGTATTCTGATTGGCAACCTTTTTTATAGTATAAGTAGTCAACTGGAAGGGTACGCATTTATATCCTCATCTCTTAATAGCCTGATGGCACTATTAGTTCTTTGGGTTCCTGTATATCTTTTTTGGATGCAAAAGCGTGTATATCAGCAGGGTTGGTTCATGACATTGTTTAAGTATTCTTTTTTGGGGTTGGCCTATCTAGTTTTATTATCTGTTGGTGCGGCTCTTACTGTATTTTGGAGTTTGGCAGAGTTATAAGGATATATCCTAATAGGATTCCAACCATTAAACGTATAAGCGTTAAATGGTTGGTGTTGGTGAAACTGTGCTGTTTAGATGTTAAGTTATTCAAACTAGAGAGTTTACTCGCAGCACTGTCTATATTCAGAATATTGTATTGCAAATTTTTATATCCGTAATTCTGTTCAGAAAATTGGGCTTTCGATTACTGGTGGTAAGTAGTTAAAGGGAATGTCGAAGGAAGTAGATCTTGAGTAGTACGACATCAATAGCAAGTGTTTGTAATGAAGATAATAAGTGCGCAAACTGCTGTACACAGTTGTTAGGTCCCCATTGTTATGCTTGTGGTCAGCCCGTTAAAGGTATGGTGCGGCATTTTTCATCTGTAATCGGTGATTTCTTAGATACCTTGTTGGCGTTTGACTCCAGAACATGGAAAACCATACCTGCGCTATTATTCCGACCAGGGTTTTTAACAACAGAGTATTTTTCTGGTCGTCGTGTTCGATATGTAAGCCCTGTACGGCTATTTATTTTTCTCTGTATCACCAGTCTTTTTGTAACTCGTTTGAGTGGAGACTGGACAATCAATTTTATGGATGCTGATGCTTCAAATGAAGGACCTCAGTTAGAAGCGTCGGGTGTCGACCTCCTTTTGCAGGCGGATCGGCCAGTACATACTGAAATTCCTGAACAAAAAGGCCTGCTAGGAGAAATTAAGAAGGCTGAAATAAGTCTTATCGAAGCTAAAGAGGAGATTGAAGAGGGTATTAAAAGAGGTATTAAAAATGAGATTGTTAAAGGCAGTGATAAGGGGCGAATAATTTCTCAAGAGGACTCGGAGCCGGTTTGGCAGTCATCAGCCAATGATCCAGATAATAAATTGATAAGAATGGATATCAAAGGCCTACCAAAGCCCATGCAAGACTGGATGGATGCCAAGATTGAAAATGCCAACCAGAATATTAAGCAAGTTACTGAAAATCCAAATCGGTTCAAGAAAGCATTTCTTAAGACGCTTCCTTATGCACTGTTAATCATGTTGCCAATGTTTGCCATGATGTTATGGGTGCTCTATATCTTTAAGCGTCGACTATATATGGAGCACTTAATTGTAGCTTTACATAGTCATGCTTTTATATTTCTAAGTATCCTGATTGGAAATATCTTATACGTGCTAAGTGTTAACATGGCTGGGTATACTCCTATAACATTAGCTTTAGAGGCCCTGATAACCTTATTGATTTTTTGGGTTCTGGTTTATCTCCTTTGGATGCAAAAGCGTATATATAGGCAAGGCTGGTTTGTAACCTTTTGTAAATATTCAGTATTGGGGATGGCTTACTTGTGTCTATTATCAATTGGAGCGGTTTTTGCCATCGTTTGGAGCTTGGCTGGATTGTAATAACGGTTTTAGCGATATAAATTGATGGACATTTAAAGTTTACAGTTATATATAATCGGAAGATATAGTGGGTATTAAAAGTCGAAAGGAAGCCTCGGTAGAGAGGCAAGATTATTGCTCTAACTGTAATACAATTTTATTGGGGCATTTCTGTTATGGCTGTGGACAGTCAGCAGAAGGTATTGTGAGACGCTTATCAAGTGTGATTAGAGACTTTCTAAATACCCTTGTGGCATTTGATTCACGTTTGTGGAGAACACTGCCGGCTTTACTGTTATCCCCAGGATTTTTGACGATAGAATATTTATCTGGAAGGCGAGCACGATATGTAAGCCCGGTAAAGCTGTTTATCTTTCTTTGCGTAAGTGCCTTTTTTCTGATTCGTATTAGTAGTGATTGGAGTATTGCTCAAGAGCAGTCTATCCGTACTAGTGAGAATGTTGCCGCAAAAATGGTTCAGTCATCCACAGGTGATACAGAAAAACAATTTGACTGGGATCTGCCTGGTGGCAGGAAATTGAAAGTTCGTGGAGCAGAAAATAAGCAAGAAGTATGGTCGATATCTTTTAATCGAGTACTCTCAATTATTGAAGAAAAAGTCTATGCCGTAGAAATTATGCCGCAGTCATGGCGTCATTGGTTTGATATCGAATTCAAAAAGGCGAGAAGTAATATTGAGCGAGTGTCGGAAAACCCTACAATCTTTGCCAAAGCTTTCTTCGGATCTCTTCCTACAATGCTGTTACTTATGCTGCCAATATACTCAGGTATATTGTGGCTACTTTATGCATGTAGAGAAAAATTGTATATGGAACATGTTATTGTATCGCTCCATAGTCATGCCTATGTGAGCCTAACGTTGTTGCTAGGAACTGCTATTTTTCTCTTGCAAGAATTTGTTGAGCCTTTGTTCTGGATGGAAATTTTATGTTATGGGATTTTGCTGCTGCTTTTCCTTTGGATGCCAATAAATTTACTAGTGATGCAAAAGAATATCTATAAAGAGGGGTGGATCTCGACCTGTATTAAATACTCGGCTTTAAATTTTGTTTATCTGCCACTAATTATACTCTGTACGGTAATGGCCGCATTTTATAGTTTGGCTGAATTATAAATTTCTGGTTATTCCAATTTGTGATTCTTGATCCAGCTGCGTGATTTTGTTATTTATAATTGTATGATAGATGGATTTCTATTCTAATTGTTATTAGAAATACGCGGTTTGAAGGTGTTTGTTTTTTGTTTTCATTCAATAGAAAGCAAAATTAATGCCCGCCAGAATTTTACTGTCTCCATAGATATTCATTAAGCACAGTTTACAATCGCTCTGCCCATAAATTCAGTCTAAGTTACATGAATCTGGATGGGTAAATTTATAGGTGTATTCACTTAAATGGAGGGCGTTATGTTTAAATCTATATTGCGTGTAGTTATCTTAGGGATTTTAGCTTCTAGCAGTTATGCAGATCCAATTCAAGATTTAAGTATGCAAAACTATGAAGCGGGTTGGTTTCCAAATTATTGGCAGGGGCAGGGTCCACTGACATGTCGTCGGACTTGTGCAATTTGGGTTGGAGGGGTGCCTGAGTCAGAGGTTGCTACTGACCTGATAGATGATTTTGAATCTACCAGTGTTTGTAAGGTAACTCGCGACCCTGAAATAATCGAGAAACCTGTCAATGACCCATCATCTCACTGGCTCTATGGCAATCAGTTTGACGATAAGTCGGTTTGCTATGTCGGAACTCCTTATGGTGTCAAAGAAGATGATCACTATATGTGTCTGTGTGTATGTAATAAACCTGACCTGATAGTGAGCCAAATCTATGATCCGATCTGGAATCCTGGAACCGGGCAATCCATCATCGTAGTCGATATCACTAATATAGGTGCTCTGGCAGCGCCAATCAGCCAGGCTCGCCTTTTAGATATTGATACACTAGCCAACGATGTACAGGCGACGCCTGCAATTCCTGCTGGTGGCACTGTAAGTATTGTATTTACTTTGGGTTACTGGGTTTTTGACCCGGATGCGGTTTTAGAGGTAACTGCTGACTTTACCAATCTCGTCGATGAGTGTAACGAAAATAACAATACACTGACTTATGCTGAGCAAGGGTAGTAGTAGATAGGGGGAGAGCTCCCGGAACTAAGCCGTAGGGAGCTTTGAGATACTAAATAAAATTAGCTAGAAAGAAACACATTAATAACCTGGCAGCTTTCTTTATCCACCGCGGCATTAGGCTGTTCATTACCGACTGTTTGCTCCCCGGGTATTTTAGGTAGCACGAGATACATTCGTGGATAGTCTCGGACTATATAATCTTTTTTATCTGCACTCAGCCAAGGGTATTCAGCGGCAATGGCTGTTACTCCACGGAGTAAAGCGATACCATCTGTGCAACTATTTGGAGTAGTAGCTGTGGTGAGCATGGCAAAAGCTAATGAAGAGAAGTTCATAATCTCTGCTATCCCAATGGGTCTTCAGACTGACGTTATGTTTATTCTGGGGACAGTATAGCTGAGCTCGATTATGAGCAACAGGCAGTTCTATTAAAGCGGCCAGCCGAAGCTGGCCATCTTCTTTACTATGCGTGCTTTACAGAGGTTTCTTCGACTTTCACCCAGAGGCGTGTCTCTGTCGGACTAATTAATTTGGACAAAAGATTCGGGGCCACAGAGGTTAGCCCAATAAAACCAACTATCGCACGGAGAATAAATGAGTCAAGCCAGTAGATAAGGCCAATTAACAGTATTGCTATCACAAGTGACGGTAGAGTGGCTTGCAAACGAGACCGCTGAATATGCTGATAATCCATTGTCTCAGGTAGTTGTTTCTCGATACGCTCTAATGCGTGCGCTTTTACTGTTTGATTTAAGAACTCAACAGAATGGGTCTTATCCCCGTGCTTGATAGTTATTACATCTGAATTGTGGTCACTGCTAAGTGAATTTATTTCATTGAGAGGGATTCGTGCTGCGGTATCAGGTTTACATAAATGATATATTTCTTCAGGGGATTTCCCCGCTTGATAGGCGGATTGAGCAGTTAAAGCCTGTTTTTTCGGGATATCAAAATAGACGAGTTCATCTCCTTCTAAGGCGACGAGGTAGTTATCATCAATATCAAGCCAGGACGTCTCAGTATAAAAGCCCTCGGGTAGTGCTTTTTTTGATTCCCTTACAAACAAGAAGCTTAAAATCCAATATAAGACGAGGCAGATACCTATAGTGATAGGTGCTGCTTGAATCAGGTTTCCTACAGGTGTGTTACTTTCGATATCTCTTTGAGCATTCTGCGCCAATACATGACCGTAGATGTCGCCCTCTGGAAACCATACTTCGATAGGTTGACTTTGTTCATATTGACTATAAATTCCTTTTGAAACCTCTGCGGAGGATTCAAAGTCCTCATCTTCATAGTTAAACTGATAGTCAATATAGTAATTTGTACGATAGCGCTTTTTACCTTTGCGGCCCCGGTACTCTTCTTCCTCCTCTCTTAACGCTACTACTTCAGCATCTAGAGCTTGATGATTTTCGACCCAACTTAATGATTCATTGTTGGCACGAGAGTAATAGTTTGACAGAAAGTAAGTCAGAATAAGGAAAACTAAAATACATACTGTACGCACCATCGATTTTCTTTTTTGTCCGGGGGACTTCTGTAACGCCATTTAATACATCCTTACTGTGTTTCTTGTGCTTTAGGTATTGGTACTTTTGGAGTAATAAGTTGTTTTTTATAGATTGGGAAATTGGTGTGGGTGCAAAATGCAACTGCAGTTTGTTTGGTAAATAAAACTGAAGGTTAACTCTAAATTAATTTTTATTACTTGACCGGCATCATGGTTGGTTCATTTGCATATTGAGTATTTTCTTAAAGATTATTTTTTATTAAGTAAAACTTCCTACTTAGGATAAGAGCTGACCAATTTGGTACAAACGGTTTAGGTAATACAAACCTTACAAACATTGAGTAGCTGAATGGTAGAGTTTTAATTGCTGTGGGATTTGGACTGACTAGCTAATCTTTTGCCAGCCTTATGAGGTTGGGTGGTTCAGTTTCATGGAGGTAGTTCTATGTTGAACTAGTTTAGGTGAAGTACCAATGTCGTTTTATGTCGTAAATGTGTCATAGCAGACGCGCCCACTGGAGTACAATTCCCTGTGTGGAGGAGATGCTATGACCAAGAAGATAGGTTTTTTTGTTGCAGATGGATTCCAGGCGTTAGACCTTTTTGGGCCCTTGGATGCCTTTATGGAGACTAATAGTTTCGTTAGTGAGGCCTATACAAGTCGTTTGATAGGTTTAACCAATGCATCAGTTAAAACCGCGTACGGCCAAGCCCTATCAGTGGATTTTGATATTTACCAGGATAGGGAAATTGATTACCTGGTCATTACTGGCGGTACTGGGATGCGGCAGCTGCGCTTAAGTCCTAAGCAGGTAAATGCGCTGCGTGCAATCGCAGACAAAGCAGAACGTGTCTTGAGTATCTGTACAGGTGCATTCTTACTAACAGATATATTTCCGGAACAAAAGCACCGCATTACCACTCACTGGCGGCATTGCCGGCAGCTTGCCGAGCAAGCAGTCAATTATCAGGTTGAGCAGGACCCCCTGTTTATTGAAAGCGGAAAACTGTGGTCTTCAGCGGGAATTCTATCTGGAGTCGACTTGGCCTTGGAAGTGATTCGCCAGGATTATGGCAATACTATTGCGGCCAGCGTGGCTAAAGATCTGGTCGTTTATCTTCAGCGCAGGGGAGGGCAGTCACAGTACTCTGATCTGCTTAAAGTGCAATCCAGCGACAGTATGAGGCTCAATCCTCTATTGGAGTGGCTGTCGGAGAATTACCAGAAATCAATCAGCGTTTCCGATATGGCGGAGCGTATTTCCGTCAGCGATCGCCAGTTAACTCGCTTGTTCAAACAGCATCTTAATAGCACCCCCGGACATTATCTAAACCAACTCCGTTTAAACCGGGCGCGGGATTTAATCACCTGTGAATCAGCAAGCCTTGTTCAGGTGGCTCGGCAGGTAGGGTTTGCAAGCTATGATAGCTTTCGCCGGGCTTTTTATGGCCAATTTGGAGTTTCCCCCTCATATTTCAGTAGGAATCGTTAAGCCGCGCTCTCACAAGTGTCTTAGCTTTAAGAGTGCGGCGAGATTGAGAGCTATTCCATTACCACTCGACGCAGATCTTGCCAAAGTGCGACCCGCTGGCCTGGTACTCAAATGCCGCAGCCAGTTCCTCCATAGGGTAAGTCTTATCAATCACTGGCTGTATCTGGTTGGCTTCCAATGCGGTGACATATTCCCGTTGATCCCTACGGCTTCCAACGATCAAGCCCTGTAACCGGGCCTGCTTGGCCATCAACAGTGCTGTGGGCACTTCTCCCGAGCGGCCCGTTAAAACACCAATCAATGAAATATGGCCGCCAACTCTGACTGAATGGATCGATTGCTCTAGTGTACCGGGGCCACCGAGCTCAATTATATGGTCCGCACCTTTGCCTTCCGTCAGCTCCATAACCTTTTTTGACCACTGTGTATGGGTGCGATAGTTGACGCCATGATCGGCGCCTAATTTTTTGGCGCGCTCCAGTTTTTCATTGGAAGAAGAAGTAACAATAACTTTGACCCCCAGTATTTTGGCAATCTGAATTACCGTAATAGATACTCCGCCAGTTCCTAGAGTCAATATTGTGTCGCCAGGTTTTACCTTGCCGTCTACTACCAATGCCCGCCAAGCAGTAAGGCCCGCGGTAGTAATGGTTGCCGCCTGAGCGTGGCTCCAGCCTTTTGGGGCAAGGGTAAAAGCGCTCTGATCGCGCACAACAAACTCAGCGGCCATCCCATCGATACCGTCACCAGGCGTATTGGCAAAGTTACCCACGGAAGCCATAGGCGTACCTGCTGGCCACTGTGGGAAAAAGCACGACACAACAGAATCGCCAACCTGAAAATCGGTAACTCCCTCACCAACTGCATCCACGATACCGCCTCCATCAGACATCAGAATACGGCCGTCCTCTGTGGGAATACTGCCATTGGCAACCAAAAGATCATGGAAGTTGAGGGAGGAAGCTTTAATTGCAACGCGGATTTGGCCTGGGCCGGGTGCTCCCGGGTTAGCGATGTCGCTAACCGAAATATTTTCTAGTCCGCCTGGTGTTTTTAGTGTTAATGCTCTCATGCTACTTCTCCTTCGTTATTTGTAATACCGCTATATATTGTGATTAAGAGGATCAGTTTTAGCAGACTTTGGGTATAGGCGCTTGTCGAAATTTAGTTTCGCTTGTAATAGGGCAATGTTTAATATAGGAAATCATAGCAATATTGTCGTAAATTTTTACTTAACTAGCCGGCTCGAGTAAATAGGGTAGTCGTCTAACTGTTTGAAAAGTTACCTAGTTTGATTCGTCAAAAAATGCGCCTAGATTGATATGATTTCATTTTCAGTGTTTTATTTATCGTTCTATTATTTAAATACTAGCTTAGTTAAAGTTACGGTGAATAATATGCACGAGAATAAGGTTTTGGTTTGTTTATTTGTCTCTGTTGTAGCTTCTAATTTTTCATATTCTCTGAGTTACGATACTGGTAAAGAAAGTGACTGGCTGCTAAATGCAGAAAGTGAAAGGGATCGTCTAATTTTGTTACAAGACTCTCTTGGAGGGTTTTCTGCTTCGATGTGGGAGGTTGGAGCACGTTATAAAACGATTTATTCTGCTTTGCAAGGTGAGAATTTTGACCTTGCAATTTATCATTGGAAGAAAATCAAAACAGCAATAGAGAATGGTTATGTCAGGCGACCGGCTCGTAAAAAGAATGCCGATGCCATTTTTATGAAAAGTATATATGCGGATGTACTGAAGTCATTTGAAAGTCGGGATGTCAGGCGAGCATGGCAAGGATATTCTGCTGTACGTTCTGCTTGTATGACTTGCCATGTTGCTGAAAAAATTCCTTGGATGAATGATCAGCCGCTGTTTCGAGATACTGTGATTCCAGAATAGATATTTATGTTGATATTTGATTATATTAAATTAATCTAAATATGATTTCTTTGTGTTTTGTTGTTTGTAGGAGGAATAACTTTGGTGGCTGATTGCGTCGAGTAATTTTTATGTAAAGTGAATTTTAAAATAAAATATAAGTTGGTTTAATGTAAAAAAAGATGTAGATTTTTAACTTGAAAGATATGTAAAAATATTTGATGTATGAATTTGTGTAATGATTTTCTATTGCGGATAGTGGTGGTAATCACGGGTAACAAAAGACAAGACTTTGGGGTCCAGTATCCCATTTATACAAATCCTAATAATGAGCAGAATTATGAGGTTTTATTATTGTGTTGATGTTTATTGGATCAATTTAAGAAGGTGTTGTTTCCATTGTGCAAATATACTCGGTTCTGCTTTGTGTTAGGGGAACTCAATATAAGTTTCAGGCTGGTTTAACATTATTGTAAAAAACTGCTGCTATACACATCTATCTCGCTATCTTCTTTAACATCCAATTGGTGCGATCGCTTCGAAGTAGAGATAAAGACTGATGTCGATACAAGGAATATGAGTGGAGTAAAAATGGTGGGCCCTCCGGGACTCGAACCCAGGACCTGCCGATTATGAGTCGGATGCTCTAACCAACTGAGCTAAGGGCCCACACATTGCTTGCGAGGATTGTTGCAAGCGGTTGGGAAAAGTACAAGATTTTCCCTTGCAAATCAATGCCTTTGTTAGCACTCAAAGCCGATATGGGCAAATTCTAGAAATCTTCTTTCCCTATTGCTCAAGCTTTCGCCAACAACTGATCTTTATGGAATAGATACCCACCTTGCGAAAGCTGCCAAATACCTTAATTGGTTCGATAGTATTAATTAGAGATTGTAATTGGTACAGCTGTCTTGTTTATGTGAAATGGAGGCTAAAACCCCATACTAAAGTATTTAAATCGGCAGTTTGGGGATAAGGATACAGCACCAAACCAGGAAAGCAGCGAAGAGGGCGACGGCCACGGCGGCGGAGCCTGTGTCTTTGGCAATCTTGGCCAGCGGGTGTTTCTCGGGGCCGATGCGGTCCACGGTCGCCTCAATAGCGCTGTTGATAAGTTCTATTGGGAGGACAAACATCACGGCTGCAATCAATATGGCGCGCTCAGTAGGTGTCTCCCCGGCCCAGAGTGCGAGAGGCACCATTAGGCAGGCAGCAATTACTTCCTGGCGAAAAGCTTCCTCATTGCGCCATGCAGCGACGAGCCCCTGACTGGAGTAGCTAGTGGCAGCCAGGAGGCGAGCAAACCCCTTCTTGCCGGGCTTGTTGGCAAGCTCGTCAGATTTTTCCTGCTTATTCGCCATTTCTTTTTGCATGCTTATCTCCTGCTTTCACTAAGCCTGCGCGGGGAGGTCATCTTTATGTCACAAAAAAAAGCCCGGTTGAACCGGGCTTTAGTCTAGCGCTTACTCGTCGAGGAAGCTGCGTAAATGCTCCGACCTGGAGGGGTGTCGCAGTTTGCGCAGTGCTTTCGCTTCGATTTGACGGATACGCTCGCGGGTTACGTCAAACTGTTTGCCCACCTCTTCCAGAGTGTGGTCGGTATTCATATCGATACCGAAACGCATACGCAGTACCTTGGCTTCACGGGCGGTGAGGCCGGAGAGTACAGAGCGGGTAGCGTCGTGCAGACCAGTTTGAGTGGCGGTATCCACCGGCGAGGATTGGTTTTGGTCCTCGATAAAGTCACCCAGGTGGGAGTCTTCATCGTCGCCGATGGGCGTCTCCATAGAGATCGGCTCTTTGGCGATTTTGAGGACTTTACGCACCTTGTCTTCCGGCATTTCCATGCGCTCGCCCAGTTCTTCCGGGGTGGGTTCGCGACCCATTTCCTGCAGCATCTGGCGGCTGATACGGTTGAGCTTGTTGATGGTCTCAATCATATGCACCGGGATACGGATGGTGCGGGCCTGGTCCGCAATAGAGCGGGTAATGGCCTGGCGAATCCACCAGGTGGCATAAGTGGAGAACTTGTAACCGCGGCGGTATTCGAACTTATCCACAGCCTTCATCAAGCCGATGTTGCCCTCCTGGATCAGGTCCAGGAATTGCAGGCCGCGGTTGGTGTACTTCTTGGCGATAGAGATAACCAGACGCAGGTTGGCTTCGACCATCTCTTTCTTGGCGCGGCGTGAACGGGCCTCACCAATGGACATGCGGCGGTTGATCTCTTTGATCTGGCCTACGTCCAGCTTAGCGCGCTCCTGGAACTGAGCCAGTTTGCGCTGGGCGCGAACAACTTCGTCTACGACGTGGCGTAGGGCATCGGAGTAATCGCGCTTTTTCTTGATGATTGCGGGAATCCAATCATCATTGGTCTCGTTGCCGGGGAATTCCTTGATAAAGGTCTTGCGCGGCATGCGGGCGCGTTTGATACACATGGCCATAACCACGCGCTCTTGCTCGCGCACGCTGTCGAGTACGTAGCGAACTTCGCCGTACAGCGGGTCGAACTGGCGGGGAGCCAGTTTAAAGAAGCGGAATACATCGCCAACGGCTTCGAGGGCTTGGCCAGCTTCTTTGGAATCGCGACCGTGGGCGGCGATGGCTTCGTCGGCAGCTTTTTGTGCGGCGATCAGCGCGTTCATGCGCTCGGCGAGCTCTTCGGGGTCGATACCGCCGGTAGCTTCCTCTTCCTCGTCGCTGCTGTCGTCATCGCTGTCGTCGTCTTCGGCGTCGTCATCGGAATCTGATGACTCCGGCGCGCTGGCAGCGGCGGCGGCTTGGCCGGCCTGGGCTCCGGGTGGAACCTCGTCGGCGGGGTCGAGCCAACCGGAGATAATATCGGGGATGCGGCGCTCTTCTTTTTCGATCAGAGCGTACTCATCGATGATCTGCTGCACTGCACCCGGCCAGTAGGCCAGGGCGGCCATCAGTTCGCGCAGGCCCTCTTCGATACGCTTGGCAATGGCGATCTCGCCTTCGCGCGTGAGCAGCTCTACGGTGCCCATTTCGCGCATATACATGCGTACTGGATCGGTGGTTCGGCCTACGTCGGACTCTACGGCTGCCAGGGCAGCGGCAGCTTCGGCTGCGGCGATTTCATCAGCGGAGCTGTCGCCTTCAGCCATCAACAACTCTTCGGCATCCGGTGCGGTTTCAAACACCTTGATGCCCATGTCGTTGATCATGCCAATAATGTCTTCCACCTGATCGGGATCGGAAATATCTTCCGGTAGGTGGTCATTTACCTCGGCATAGGTCAGATAGCCCTGCTCTTTACCGCGGGCGATCAGTTCCTTAATGCGGGACTGTTGCTGGGTTTTGTCGGTCATGCACAACCCTGAATTCTGGGAATGAAAATACGGGACAAAGACGCGGGATTATAGCGTATTTGCACTAGCAATAACCACTCTAGCTGTCAAGTAACGGCGTAGGTGCGATGTTTAGGGTGCTGGGGTTCCCGATCCCGCCCGGCGGGGGTGAGTGAATATAGTGCTGAGCCCGCAGTTTTCAAGGGGTTGGCGCTTATTAATTCTGCTTTTTTCGCCAATTGGCTAATAGGGCCAGTTGTTCTTCGGGGCTCAACTGGGCGCTGTTCTTGAGTTGATCGAGTAAATCGCGGTTGCGCTGTTTGTCCGCAGCTTGTTTCAGGCGCAGCAGACAGTCGTTAAATTCGGTGTGCGGATCGTATTCCAGGTTGCTGTCATCCTGGGCGAGTTGCCGCGCGACCGATACCAGTGGAGAAATAGCGAGCTTGGCCAGGGTATCGCAAGATTCTGCGCTGTGATGCGCACGCCAGTGGCCGATCAATTGATAGAAATTTAATTGGGGGCGACTTTTGTACAGTTCTACCAGCTGGATAAACAATGCCAGGTCTTCATTGCCCTCGATGGGGAATTGCTGTGGATTTTCGATTTGTTCTGCCAGCTCTGGGTGGTGCAACAGTAGGGCGATCAGCATGCGCTCCGGTGGCAGGAGATATTGGCTCTGGCGGCGCGGACTGTTGTAACTCGGTGCTGCACTTTCACTGAAGTTGTTGTCGCGCTGCCAGGGTTCCGGCGGTGTGCGGTGCTCCAGCTCCTCTTGAGGGGAGGGTGCTTGGCTTGGCTCTCCCGGTGCAGCTGTAGGTTGCGGGTGGGGCTGTTGCGGCGTGCGAGCTTTTTCTGTGCGGATAACCTCTTGCAGGGTTTCCTTGTCGAGCCCGGTGCGCGAGGCCAGTTGTTGGAACATCAGCTGGCGGTAGACGCCATCGGGCAGGAGGTCCAGCAGGGGAGCGGCGAGTTTGGACAGGCGCGCGCGGCCATCCATGGTCTGCAGGTTGATATCTTCGCTCAGCAGGTCGAAGAGAAAATCTTCCAGCGGTAGGGATTGCTCCTTAATTAGCTGCTGGAAACGTTCACCGCCCAGTTGGCGTACCAGGGTGTCCGGGTCCTCGCCTTCCGGCAGCAGCAGGAAGCGCAGGCTGCGCCCGTCCTGCATCTGCGGCAGGGCCGACTCCAGAGCGCGGCGGGCGGCAGCGCGGCCGGCGCGGTCGCCGTCAAAGCAAAACAGCAGTTCCGAGGTATGGCGGAAGGCGAGTTGAATATGGTCTTCGCCACAAGCGGTGCCCAGGGTGGCGACGGCGCAGCGGATATCGAACTGGGCCAGGGCCACCACATCCATATAGCCTTCAACCACAATTAGGCGCTCTAAATTGCGGTTGGCCTGGCGCGCTTCCCACAGGCCGTAGAGTTCGCGGCTCTTGTGGAAAATCGGGGTTTCCGGGGAGTTCAGGTACTTGGGTTTGTCGTCGCCCAGTACCCGCCCGCCAAAGGCGATGGCGCGCCCGCGCTGGTCGCGGATAGGGAAAATAATACGGTTGCGGAAGCGGTCGTAGTGATGGCGCGCGTTGGGCTTGGTGTTGCCATCACTGTCCTGGCGGCGAATGGCCAGGCCTGCCAGTTCCAGTTGATCCGCTTTCTCGGGGGTATCGGCTAATGCATTGAGCAGGTTGTCCCAGCCGGGGGGCGCAAGGCCGATACCAAAGTCCCGGGCAATCTCACCGGAGAGGCCGCGATTACGCAAGTAGGCCACCGCATTGCCTGCGGCGGGGTGGTTACGCAGTTGTTCACGGTAGTAGTCGGCGGCTTTCTCTGTGAGCTGGTAGAGAGATTGACTCTCCCGCTGGCGCTTTTCTTGCCCCGGTGCCAGTTGTTCCCTGGGAACTTCCAGTCCACGGGTGGCCGCGAGTTTTTCCACCGCTTCTGGGAAGGGCAGGCGGTCGTACTCCATGAGGAAGCCGATGGCATTGCCATTGGCGCCGCAGCCGAAACAGTAATAAAACTGCTTGTCCGCACTCACGGTAAACGATGGGGTTTTCTCGTCGTGGAAGGGGCAGCAGGCAGAGTAGTTTTTGCCGGTTTTACGCAGCTTGACCCGGCTGTCCACCAGCTCGACGATATCTGCCCTTGCGAGCAGATCGTCGATAAAGTGCTGGGGTATCTTGCCGGCCATGGGGATTCGCTCAGCTTAGGCCAGTTGGGCCTTCACCAGTTTGCTCACCGCGCCCATATCTGCACGGCCCTGCACCTGGGGTTTAACCTGGGCGATGACTTTGCCCATATCCGCCATGCTGTTGGCACCGGTGTCTTTGACGGCGGAGGCAACGATATCGGTGATCTCAGCTTCGCTCAGCTGCTTCGGCAGGAATTCCTGGATAACTTCAATTTCAGCCTGCTCTATTGCTGCCAGCTCAGCCCGGCCAGCTTTCTCGTACTGGGTAATGGAGTCGCGGCGCTGCTTGGTCATTTTGTCCAGCAGGGCGAGGATGCGGGCGTCATCCAGGTCGATTCGCTCGTCGACTTCAACGCGTTTGATCTCGGCGTTGATCAGGCGCAGGGTGGCCAGGCGCTCTTTGTCTCGCGCTTTCATTGCGTCTTTAGTGGCTTGGGTCAGGGTTTCCTTGAGAGTGCTCATAATGAGTGTTCCGGGATTGTTGGCAATGAATTTTGGATCAGGGGCTTAGGATAGCTTGTCTGCTGGGCGGGGGAAATGCGTTAGCCCAAACGAAAAACGGCGCGCGAGTATGGCTCGCACGCCGTTCTTTATAGCTCCGCTACGGGCTAAGCCCGTCCGGCCGCCTCGCTGCGACAGGCTTATGCAGCCTGCGGCTCTTAGTAGAGACGCTGGAACTTGCGGTTTTCGCGCTGAAGCTTTTTAGCGTGACGCTTAACAGCGGCAGCAGCTTTGCGCTTACGAACAGCGGTGGGCTTCTCGTAGAACTCGCGACGACGTACTTCAGACAGTACGCCTGCTTTTTCACAGGAGCGCTTGAAACGGCGCAGGGCGATATCGAAAGGTTCGTTGTCTTTGATTCGTACAGAGGGCATTAGGATACCTGTTAAAATTCGTTTCTCTCGGCCATTCCGGCAATGCTCTCGCAGTTGCATCCGGTGGCCGGTTCACAGCGAGGGCGCAAATTCTAAACACTCCTATACGGGATCGCAACCCCATTTTCCAGTATGATAACCGCCCCTCGAAGAAGTCACGAGAATGAAATCAAGTGCGCGTCCTTGGTATAGAAACTTCCTGCGATGAAACTGGCGTCGCTATTTACGATTCTGAGTCCGGTTTGCTCAGCCATGCCCTGTTCAGTCAAGTGGACCTGCATGCCGATTATGGCGGTGTAGTCCCCGAGCTGGCGAGCCGCGATCATGTGCGCAAACTCTTGCCGCTGGTTCGACAGGTAATGAAGAAGGCCGATACCAGCCCTTCAGACCTCAATGGTATCGCCTATACCGCAGGCCCTGGTCTGGTGGGAGCGCTGATGGTCGGGGCCTGCGCGGCCCGTGCACTGGCCTATGGCTGGGATATTCCGGCGGTGGCGGTGCACCATATGGAAGGCCACCTGCTGGCCCCAATGCTGGAGGATAATCCGCCCGCCTTTCCTTTTGTGGCCCTGCTGGTTTCCGGCGGACACACCCAGCTGGTGGAGGTGCGGGGGCTCGGCGATTACGAACTGATGGGTGAATCCCTGGATGACGCTGCCGGCGAGGCCTTTGATAAGGCGGCTAAAATGCTCGACCTGGATTATCCCGGTGGCCCGCGTTTGGCTGCCCTGGCGGAGAAAGGAGACCCCAAACGTTTTACTTTCCCACGTCCTATGACTGATCGACCGGGCTTGGATTTCAGTTTTTCAGGTCTTAAAACCTTCACCCTGACTACGGTGCGCAAGCACGCCCTGGAGGATGGTTTACCGGACGAGCAGACTTGCGCAGATATTGCTGCGGCTTTCCAGGAGGCGGTAGTGGATACCCTGGTGATTAAATGTCGTCGCGCTATTAAGGCTTCCGGCTATAAAACCCTGGTGATTGCCGGTGGAGTTTCCGCAAATAAATTATTGCGTGAGCGTTTGGAAACGAGCCTGCGAAAGGATAAGGCCAGCGTCTACTATCCCCGCCATGAATTCTGTACTGATAACGGCGCCATGATCGCCTATGCCGGTAGTTTACGTTTAAAAGCTGGGGAGCAGACGAGCCTTGCGGTGGATGTGCGCCCGCGCTGGCCTATGACAGAATTGCCCAAGACCGAACTTTAAAAATCCCAGGGCTAGCCTGGCAGTAAAAAGAAAAGAGCCGATAGATGGATATTGTTTATATACGGGATTTAAAGGTAAATACCATTATTGGTATTTACGATTGGGAGCGGGAAGTGCGCCAGACGGTGAGCCTCGATCTGGAGATGGCTTTCGATATCAGTGAGGCGGCGCGAACAGACAATATCGAGCACACACTTAACTATAAAGCGGTGGCCAAGCGCTTGATCGCTTTTATTGAAAGCAGTGAGTTTCTGTTGGTGGAGACCATGGCAGAGCAGGCTGCGGCAATTGTCAGGGAAGAGTTTTCTGTAAGCTGGCTGCGACTGCGGTTGTCCAAGCCGGGTGCGGTCAGAGGGTCCAGGGATGTGGGTGTCATTATTGAGCGCGGCGAGAGGCCGGCAAAAGGTGCAGCAGCGATGTCTGCGGGAGTGTAAACGTGGCTCAGGTGTATCTCAGCCTCGGCAGTAATATCAATCGTGCGCAATATATCCGCGCAGCGCTGGATGCCCTAACCGGGCGGTTTGGCGAATTACAGGTGTCCCGGGTCTTCGAAAGTGAAGCGGTGGGTTTCCAGGGCGATAATTTTTACAACCTGGTGGTGGGGTTGGAAACTGACTTGCCGGTAGGGCAGCTGGCCCTGTGTCTGCGCGGTATTGAAGATGCCAATGGCCGCTTGCGCTCCGGGCCCAAGTTCAGTGCACGAACCCTGGATATTGATATTCTCACCTATGACCACCTGACCGGAACTGTCGACGGGGTAAAATTGCCTAGAGGTGAGATTGTAAAAAATGCCTTTGTTTTACAGCCTCTGGCAGAGATTGCTCCAGAAGAATTGCACCCGGTCGAGCAGAAAACTTACCGTCAGCTGTGGGATGAGTACGACCAGGCTTCACAAAAATTGTGGCCGGTGGAATTTATTTGGCCGTGATTCCAATAAATTTCTAAAAAAAGTAGATAAAAAAGCAGCCCTTTGAGGCTGCTTTTTTATTAGGAGTAATTAACTTAGGCTCATTAGCGCTTCTTTAGTGAACGAAGTGATTTCCTCCGCGCGATCTTCCCGCACCTTGGCGAACCAGTGTGGGTCTTGTAATAGCGCGCGGCCAACGGCAATCAGGTCGAACTCCTGGTTGTCCATACGGCGGGTCAGTTCGCCTAAATCGGTAGGATTGGCCGTGCCACCCATGCCCTGGTTATTGCCGCCGATAAAATCATCGTCGAGGCCGACACTGCCGACAGAAATTACCGGTTTTCCCGTCAATTCCTTGGTCCAGCCTGCCAGGTTGAGATCAGAACCCTCAAATTCTGGCACCCAGAAGCGTCTTGTAGAGGCGTGGAAAATATCAACGCCGGCTTCAACCAGTGGTGTCAGGAAGCGTTTCAGTTCTTCCGGGTTTTGCGCCAACTTGGCTTCGTAATCCTGCTGCTTCCATTGGGAGTAGCGCAGCACTATGGCGAAATCTTCGCCTACGGCTTCACGTACCGCTTTGATAATTTCCACTGCAAAGCGGGTGCGATTTTCGATGGAGCCACCGTACTCGTCATCGCGTTGGTTGGTACCTTCCCAGAAAAACTGGTCGATCAGGTAGCCGTGGGCGCCGTGAATCTCTACACCGTCAAACCCAATTTCCTTGGCTGCTTTCGCCGCGTCTGCAAAAGCTTGTACAACTTCCTGGATGTCCTCTTTGCTCATCGCCTGGCCATTGGGCTTGCCGGGTTTGAACAGGCCTGAGGGGGAGTAGCCGGGCACTGATTTATCCGGGCCTATGCCCTCTTTGCGCACGGAGCCTACGTGCCATAACTGCGGGATAATCTGGCCACCGGCAGCGTGTACTTCGTCTACCACTTTTTTCCAGCCGGCGAGAGCGGCCTCACCGTAGATTGCCGGAACATTCTCGTAGCCGTTGGCGGCTTTATGATTAACGAAGGTGCCTTCGGTAATAATCAGTCCCACTTCACCTTCAGCTCGGCGGCGGTAATAGCCGGCCACTTGGTTATTGGCTGAATAGCCCGGTGACATAGTGCGGGTCATGGGAGCCATCGCAACCCGGTTGCGCAGTTTTAGGGATTTATGCTCGAAAGGACGCAGCAGGCTGTCCAGGGAACCACTCATATTTCTCTCCTGAATGTCTCGATTCAACACTGGGACTCACTGGTCCCGCTCGGTCACAATTAAAACGGTTGCGTTATAAGACCTTATTTTAAAGTTGAGTTCAATATCTGGTTTCGTATTGCAACTCTTTTGCCGGTATACTGGCTAGGGAGCCTCTGAATAACTCCGTGATGCCTCTGCGGGCCATGAAGGCTGCAGATGTTAGGCGCAGCTCGCCGCGAATGGCTCAGTCCTTTGCAAGAGCTGCAACGCAGCAGCTGTGGCCTTCAAGGCCCGCCCTTCGGGGCTTGCAGAGCGATTCACACTCCGCGTTGCGACTTCTTGAAAGGTCTAGACATTCCTGCGAAGCCGCGCCTTGATTGTGAACCGCTCTGCATGCCAGAGGTATCACGGAGTTATTTAGAGGCTCCCTATATGTCACGTAAACGCTTTGATGATCTTGATTGCTCCCTGGCTTGCGCCCTAAATGAGGTGGGGGACTGGTGGTCCCTGCTGATAATTAAGCAGGCGATGCTGGGTACCCGCCGTTTTGTGGATTTCCAAAGAGACCTGGGAATTGCCAAAAATATCCTTGTGGATCGGTTATCACGTCTGGTGGATAACGAGGTGCTGGTACGCTTTGATGCGGGTGAACACGGTACTCGCTACGAGTACCGCTTAACGGAAAAAGGCCGGGACCTGTTTACGGTGGTAATCGCCCTGCGCCAGTGGAATCTGCGCTGGAATGGCAATAAAGATGGGATGCATCTGGTCGATAAAAACAGTGGTGAGCCTATCTCCGAAGTGGCTGTTCAGAATGCCCAGGGACAAAAACTCAGTATTCGCGATGTATTATTTGTGGATGAAAATGGCCAGCCCCTAGAGCAGGCTGGCTAGCTGGCTTTTTGAGGGGCTCTATCAATCCTGGCTCTTGGACAGCAGTCTGATTATGTCCAGAGCCCTGCCCGGCTCCCAACGCATAACAGAGACAACGCCGTGCATGGCCAGTAGGCGCTGGTCTATTTCCCCTTTCTCCTGAAGCTTGTGTAATTTCTCTGTGGCCTCGGTAAAGCCGCGCTGCTCATAAGTGAGTAGTAATTTGACGGTCTGCTCCACCGGAGTGATTTGGCGTGGAACAGGGGTATACCCCATCGCGCTTACCATACTCTCAGCCGCCAGCCAGGTGGACCAGGGGTTTTGCCCGGTAATAAGCTGGCCATCCACGCTGACTTGTTCCAGGTAAGTGGGCCCAGCCTGAAAAAACGCGCCTTGCTCACGTAAGCGATCCTCAAGCAGGAATGGAAATCGTTGCTCGGCGTCAGGGATAAGAAAAAGCTCCTCTGCGTTAGTAAAAGCACTGATCTGCCGATCGGCGATTAAGGGCTTGCCATTATCCAGGGTGACATTGGCAAGGGCTGCTGGCCCGTGGCATACCGCTCCGATAATTTTGCCGCTGTTATAGATTTTCCGCACCAGGGACTGGATATGGGGATTGTCGGGGAAATCGAACATGGTGCCTTTACCGCCGACAAAAAATACGGCCTGGTAATCCTCTGCTGATACCTGATCGATAGGAATACTGTTGTTGACCTTTTGTTGTGCCTCCGGGTCATTGAGAAAGGCATAGTCGAAAGGCCCCAGATCATCTTTATCGATCACCGCAGGCGGTTTGCCGCCTTTGGGACTGGCAATATCGACAATAAATCCGTTGGCTGAAAAGATGTAATAGGGGCGTGCCAGTTCAGTTAATTCATAACCAGTCGCCTTGCCACTATCTCCCATCGTTTCAGTACTGGTGACAACAGCTAAGATTTTTCCTCGGCTTTCCCTGGGTAATTGTTGTAAATACGGCAGGTCACTTACTGTCGTAGTGGAAAAGTCCTGCTCTTGGGGTGGAATTAGGCCCTTAACCCAAATAATAAAACCAAAAAATACGGACAAAGTCAGAGCCAGGGAAATAACAATTTTCTTCAACATATTAATCTCCAAAATTACAGTAGCAGACGGGAAATCTTCTAGTGAGTTCGTAGGAGAATAAGGGGTGGAAGGTGAAATTCAGGTGAGATTGCAATTGCTATTTAGGAAGAAAGAAAAAATCTGCGCTTGAGATCTTATAAGGTATGGATGCTGATTCACTGTGCATCTCGAGCGCATACGGTAAAAATTTGAATCTTAGAACGCTACTGTGTAAAAGATAGAGAGCACTGATAAATATTTTTTTTACATTGGATAGAGATGGTCCAATTCAAGGCTTTACAGATTCTCTTGGCCAGGAAAAGGCCTTGACCAATACCGTCACTGCCTTCCCTTTTTTGGCCGGGTAAGAGGGAGGTTTTAAGATCTAATTGGTTGTCTGTGGCGTTCTCAAAAAAGAGTGTGTCCCCCTTATAGGTAATAACCAATTCAGGGCTGGTAGCGTGCTGTAATGCATTGCTGATTAAGTTGTCGAAGAGCAGACTTACCAGGTGTCGATTGGCCAGGACTCTGACTTTGTGCCCTAACTTTAAATCAACATTAAAATGCTTTTGTACAATTAACTGGTGTTGAGCTAAAAGACGCTCCTCTAGTAAAGCACGCAGTGGGATATCTCTCGACTGTAGAGACTCAGAGCGGGCGAGGGCTAATAGTGTCTTAACGGTTTTTTCCATACCGGTAACAGTTTCTAATAGCTCATTTTTCTCAGCTAAAGTCATTTCCCGATTTTGACTGAGCGCCAGTGTGCTTTTCAGAATGGTTAGCCCGGTGCGCAACTCATGGCTTGTATCCCGGGTAAACTCAGTTTCCCTGCGCAATGTTAGCTTGAGCTGGTTAAGTGTATCTTGCAACGTACTTGCGAGATAACCGATTTCATCTTGTTCATTGTTATAGGGCAGGGAAATTTGAGAATCGCAGTTTCTCTGCTGCTGAACTGCTTTAGCAAGGGTTACTACAGGAGCGATGGTTTTACGGGAAATACGAAAAGCACAATAGAGGGCTAAGAGTAGGGTCAAGATACAGGCGCTGGCAAAGAGCCAGAGAAGTTTTGAAGATTGTCGCGTAACAGTGAGCAATTCACTGACTTCAGCTACGAGAACGGCGGAATGGTTGTCCGGAAAATGTACTCTGCGTAAATGGAAGTGATGTTCAGTATCACTAAACCACTCAGCCTTTTCTGCATAGCTTGGTAGAGCAGTGCGCAGTTCGGCCGGAATTATTTTGCTTTCAGTGTATAGCGTTAAATAGGGTAGGCGTGGCTCTGGGGTCGCATTAGTCAGTCTTGCCTGCTGTTCGAGGTAGCGGACTTCTCCGGCCAATAAGTTATCGAGTAAATGGTCTTCAACTACATAGGCCACCATCATACAAATGGCAAAAAACACCAAGCATAGCAGTAGGGTAAAACTGCCAAAAATAGCGAAGACCTTCCTCTGTAAATTACTGGTTTCGCGCATTGGGAGTTTCCAACTGATAACCGAGATTGGTGATGGTTTTCAACATAGGGGCCTGGAAAGGCTTATCCAGTGTTTGGCGAAGACTATAAATGTGGGATTTTAAGGCGTCTGTTTCTGGGGGTTCATCACCCCAAATATGGTGGATTATTGCCGAGCGGCTTACTGGTGCTGGCGACGCCTGGGCAAGCATAGTGAGAATGCGAAAACCGATAGTTGTCAGGGGCAGAGGTTGTTTATCCCGGTAGGCCGTTTGTTGGCGCTGGTTTATCTGTAAATCACCGACCTTAATTTCTTCACTGGTATGCAGCTGGTGTCTACGTGCCAGGGCGCGGCATCTCAATATCAGTTCCCTTGGTTCGAAGGGCTTACATAAGTAGTCATCGGCACCGATACCAAATCCGCGTTCTTTATCTGCGAGAGCATCTCGGGCAGTTAACATCAGAATTGGCATATTAACTGGCGCTTGTGCCTTGATCTTTTCGCAGACCTCCAAGCCGTCCATATCCGGCAGGCCCAGGTCGAGAATAATCAGGTCGAAGATTTGTTCCAGGGCCAGCTGTAAGCCCTGGCGGCCCCGCTGGGCATAATCTATCTGCCAGCCCTCAGCGTGCAGGAATTCGGCAAGCTGGCGGGCGATAGTGGGGTTATCTTCAATCAACAATATCTTCAGTGAGCGCACCGGCAAATCTCTTGTGGCAGAGGAAGTTACAAAGCATTCTGACAGAGTGCCGGTGAAATTGAAGTGAAGCCCCGTTGTTGGACTGTTTTAGATATTGAGGTTGCGGCCGCCGTCAACAGCAATAACCTGGCCGTTGATATAGGGGGCGTCACAGACCAGGAAGCGCACGGTTTTGGCGATATCGCTGGGGTCACCGGTTCGGGCCAAAGGAATGCGATGGGTGATTTGTGCTTTCTTGGCTTCGTTAGTTGCCTCTTGCTCTGGCCAAAGAATGGCACCGGGGGCGACTGCATTGACCCGGACCTGGGGAGACAGCTCCAGAGCGAGGCTTTTTGACAGCATTACCAGCCCAGCCTTGGCGGCGCAGTAAATAGTGTGCTCGGGCATCGGGCGCTCGGCGTGAATATCCGCCATATTAACAACGCAACCCTGTTGTTGGCTGAGTGTTTCTTTCAGGGCCTGAGTGAGAAAGAAGGGGGCTTTGAGGTTACTGCCTACCAGCCGATCCCAGTCCTCCTCGGTCGCCTTCCCCACAGGCGTGGGGTGAAATGCTGAGGCATTGTTGATCAAAACATCAATACCGCCCCAGGCCTCTTGCGCGCGCTGGGCCAGATTGGAACAGGCTTCGGCGCTATTCAATTCACTGTGCAACGCTATGGCAGAGTTGGGGCGAAGTTGGTTCAGCTCGTTTGCCAGGGCCTTGGCAGTATCAGCCGAGTTGCGATAGTGAATAACAACTCTGTGATCTCTATGTAGCTCCTCAGCAATAGCACGACCCAGGCGTGCAGCGGCACCGGTAATCAACACATTACGCAATGTAGTCATCCTTTACTTTGGCGATTGCCTTGATGCGCTCCCGGTCCAGTGCTTGCCCCAGTTTCGCACCCTGGTAGCCCTGTTTAATCAACCCCTCGGCAGTTACTGCTGCTGCCCCATCTCGAGCGGCGCGCAAAAAGGCTACCTGTGGATAATCTCGATTCTCCAGCCCCTCACGACCTCGGGCATCTGCCTCACAGGCGCGAAGAAAGTTTTCAAATCGCTCGGGACGTCGCAAGGCATCCAGACTGCGGATCATTTTCATAATGGTCTGTGGGCGCAATTCGAAGGCTCTGTGGCAGTGCAGGTGATATTCGCAGACCCCGACAGCTAGTGCAGTCAGGTCTTTTGGGGTACGCCAGCGCTCACAGACGGCCTTTACAAGAGGTACGCCTGCTGCCTCGTGGCCGTGGTGGCTGGGAAGAATTTCCTCGGGAGTCAGTCCTTTGCCCAGGTCGTGTAGCAGTACTGCAAAACGCAAGGGGAGCTCTGCCGGTGCGGCGCGCAGGGCTAGTAGTACGTGTTCTCCAGTGTCCACTTCGGGGTGGTGTTTGGGCGGCTGAGGAACACCAAACAAATTCTCTAATTCTGGTAACAGTACCGAGAGGGCACCGCAGTCTCGCAGTACTCGAATAAATATATCGGGGTCTGGCTCGGTAAGTGCCCGGCTTACCTCTTTCCAGACCCTCTCGGCCACCAGATATTCCACTTCACCCGCTTCTACCATCTGGCGCATGAGTATCATGGTCTCAGGGGCAACGCTAAAGCCAAGGTGATGGTAGCGGGCGGCAAAGCGGGCCACTCGCAGTACTCTTAGGGGGTCTTCTGCAAAAGCAGGGGAAACATGGCGCAAAAGCCGAGCTCCAAGATCTTCCTGCCCACCGTAGGGGTCAATTAGATTGCCGTCTCTGTCTTCTGCAATGGCATTAATAGTGAGATCTCGCCGCAGGAGATCCTCTTCCAGGGTGATATTGGCATCGGCGTTAACGGTAAAACCGCCATAGCCGTGTCCGCTCTTTCTTTCGGTGCGAGCGAGCGCGTATTCTTCACCGGTCTCAGGGTGTAGGAATACTGGAAAATCTTTGCCGACGGGGCTGTATCCGAGGTCCTGCATTCTATCTGCATCTGCCCCAACCACTACCCAGTCACGCTCGGTGACTGGGCGATTCAAAAGTCTGTCGCGCACTGCGCCGCCAACAAGGTAGATCTTCAAAGCATTTGCTCCAGAGCTGGAGGGACCAGTGATCTGATAGGTGATTGTACTGCCATAAGTCCATTTGTTCCGGCGTTGTTCCAGGTTTGTCTGCTGGACGGAGGATGAGCGGTAGGAGTGTAAGAAGCTTCGGCAAGATAAAAAAAAGGCCCCGAAAAAACAAGGGGGCCCAGGGTCTTAGGGTATTCGCTTAGCAAACATTTCTTCGCCAACTATGGGGGCTCTGACTTAACAACCACTCCACTGGAAGGGATCCCGTGACAAGTCCCAAGTCACGAATCTAGCGCCATTCTAAGGAACCTGTCTTACCTGTCAACTATATCTATTAGTATTTTTTGAGGGGGTTGTTCCGCTGTTCGTTAATAAATTACATGGACCGAATTTCGGGCTGGGTTTGCAGCATTAAACAGCATAATTTATAGGGGCGGTTCAGCTGGACAGGATAATTTCACGTGTAACTCTGTGGGGCAGAGGATACTTTCGGGAAGTTGACTGTTCTTCTTTTTAATCGCAGTTGTTGGGGAGAATAAAGATGAGCGAATTACATGTGCTAACCACCGGGGAAGCAGCCAGGTACTGCGGTGTTAACTTCCGAACGGTGATTCGCTGGATTGAGCGTGGCCAGCTCAAGGCATACAAACTTCCAGGGCGCGGTGACCACCGTATCTGTGTTGAGGATTTCGTGGGCTTCCTGCGGGATAACTCAATGCCAGTTCCAAACGACTTGGCAGTTCCCAGTCGAAAAGTGCTCTTGTTAACGACTGATCCTGAGCTGACTTCAAGTGGACGCCAGGCGCTTCAACAGATGGGGTGTGAGGTTGAAGTAGCCAGTGATAGTTTTTCCGCCGGTATCATGATGGCGAGTGCCAAGCCGGCGTTGTTAGTGGTTGACACTGGGTTGCTTGGGGAGAGTGGGTTTCAGGTGCTGGACTACCTCAGATCCCGCAGTGAGTATTCGAACTTGAGCATTCTAGTTGTACCTTCTGATGATGATGGAGAGAAAGCCCGTTGGCTGGATGCTGGAGCTGATGCCCTTTTAACTCACCGCTCTGAGCACGGTGAACTTTCTGCAAAGGCCAAGCTTTTGTTGGAAGCTGATGCCTAAGTAGCGTGATCCGCTAGAAGGCATTATTTCCCCATTCTGTGCGGGGCTGGTATTTCAACAGTTCCCGTGCTGAAACCTAAATGGGTTTTGGTATTAGCATGGACTCCTCTTCACCCTCCGGTCGGTCCCGACCTTGCTCCGGGCAGTGACAACTGGCCGTTATTTGATCCCCGTTCAAACTGTTCAGGTGAACATCGAAGCCCCATAGCCGGTGAAGATGCCTTAGCACCTCTGTTGTATCTTTACCGAGAGGTCGGCGGCGGTGCTGCGTATGGTGCAGGGTCAGTGAACGGTCACCACGGGTATCTACTGAATATACTTGGATATTCGGTTCCCGATTGCCCAGGTTGTACTGTCCCGCAAGGTTCTCCCTTAACTGGCGATAACCGCTCTCATCGTGAATTGCGCTGACAATGATATCGTTCTCTTTATCGTTGTCGCTGATACAAAATAGTTTCATGTCTCGCATAACCTTGGGAGACAGGAATTGTAAAATAAAACTTTCATCTTTGAAGTCGCGCATGGCGAACTGAAGGGTTTCACGCCAATTACTTCCAGCAATGTCTGGGAACCAGCAGCGATCCTCTTCAGTGGGGCTTTCACAGATACGCCGTAAGTCAGTAAAAATACTGAAGCCCAGGGTATAGGGATTGATACCGCTGTAGTGAGGGCTGTCAAAAGAGGGTTGGTAGATAACATTGGTGTGGCTTTGTAGAAACTCCATCATAAAGCCTTCAGTCACCCGCCCGCGCTTGTACAGCTCGGTTAAGAGAGTGTAGTGCCAGAAGGTAGCCCAGCCCTCATTCATTACTTGGGTTTGCCGCTGTGGATAAAAGTATTGGGCCAGCTTACGTACAATGCGCACCAGTTCCCGTTGCCAGTTTTCCAGTAGAGGGGCATTTTTCTCAACAAAGTACAGGATATTCTCCTGAGGCTCTTCGGGGAAGCGTTTCTCCTTTGTCTCCTCTATACCGTCACCGAGTTTTGGGATGGTCCTCCATAAATCATTGAGCTGTCTTTGGCGGTACTCTTCTCGCTCTTGCTGTTGGCGTTCTTCTTCAATAGCCGAGATTGGGTAAGGGCGTTTATAGCGATCTACACCGTAATTCATTAGGGCATGACAGGAGTCGAGAATGGCCTCGACTTCATCAAGCCCATAGCGCTCTTCACAGCGGGAAATATAATTTTTGGCAAAGATCAGATAGTCAATAATACTGCTGGCATCTGTCCAGGAGCGAAACAGGTAATTCCCTTTAAAGAAAGAGTTGTGCCCATAGGAGGCGTGAGCAATCACCAAAGCCTGCATTGTCATGGTATTTTCTTCCATGAGGTAAGCGATGCAGGGATTAGAATTAATCACTATTTCATAAGCCAGCCCCATCAATCCGCGCTGGTAATTATTTTCCACGCTGATAAATTGCTTGCCAAAAGACCAGTGGTGATAACCCACTGGCATTCCTACCGAGGAGTAGGCATCCATCATCTGCTCGGAGCAGATAACTTCAATCTGATTTGGGTAGGTATCTAACCCAAATTCTTCTGCCAGTGCGCCGATGGCGCGATCATATTCCTGAATTAATTCAAAAGTCCATTCTGAGCTTGTTGATATGGGCTGACGCGACTCAGATTCAGGTGCTTCAGCGCCACTGGCAAATTTGTCGAGCATCAGGCAGTCACCTTTTTGCGGAACAGTTGTCGGAACACCGGATAAATATCCTGTACATCGACAATCTGCTCCATAGCAAAGTGATCAGGGAATAAAGTGCGGACACTTTCATACTCTTCCCACAGGGCCTGGTGATCTCTGGGAGTGATTTCCACATAAGAGTAATACTGCACATGGGGCATAATATCGTCGATAAGGATTCGGTGGCAGGTACTGGAGTCATCGTTCCAGTTATCACCATCTGAGGCCTGGGCTCCATAGATATTCCATTCGCTGGCGGGGTAGCGATCTCTTATAATACGTCGCATTAATTTGAGCGCGCTTGAGACAATGGTGCCGCCAGTTTCCCGTGAATAGAAAAACTCCTCTTCATCAACTTCTTTGGCGCTAGTGTGGTGTCGAATAAAAACGACTTCTGTATATTCATAACTGCGCTGTAGGAACAAATATAAAAGTAAGAAGAAGCGTTTGGCCATATCCTTTGTGGCTTGGTTCATCGAGCCGGATACATCCATCAGGCAAAACATCACTGCCCTAGATCGAGGTTTTGGTTGTCGAATCAGCAGGTTATATTTCAGGTCGAAATCATCGAGGAAAGGGACTCGATTGATACGGCTGCGAAGTTCGGCGATTTGGTTTTTAAGAGCCTCAATTTTGCGCTGGTCTCGCAGAGCAGTATCTTTGTTTTCTTCTTGGGATAGGTCTTCCTCTAAATTGCGCAGGTTTCTTCGCTTATTACTGGTCAAGGCGATGCGTCTTGCATGGGCAGCCCTGAGTGAGCGGATCACATTGAGACGACCTGGAGTTCCTTCATTACTAATTCCGGCACGTACTATTTGAAAAGACTCGTTGCCGGCCAGGCGTTGCTTGATCATATTGGGCAGCTGGAGCCCCTCAAACATAAAGTCCAGAAACTCTTCTTGTGATATCTGGAAGACAAATTCATCAACCCCTTCCCCGCTATCACTGGCACCACCACCATTTCCATCACCGCCTCGCTGACCTTGACGAGGGATACGATCACCAGCAGTAAATTGCTTGTTTCCGGGTAGAACTCGCTCTACGTGCCCACCGCTACCGTGAGAAAATAAGGGTTCGCTGATATCCCGAGTAGGGATACTGATTTGCTCTCCCTTATCCATGTCCATAATAGAGCGGCTATTCATGGCGTCGCCGACAGCTTTCTTAATGTGAGCTTTGTAGCGCCTTAAGAATCGCTGCCGATTAACCGTACTCTTTTTCTTTCCATTCAAGCGGCGGTCGATGATATAGCTCATATTTCTGCCTTTGTTCTGAATAAAGCTCACAGGCATCCATCGCCATAAATCTATTCAGAATATTTCCTGCTGAATCCACCAAACACAATTGTTGGTATCTTCACTATAGCGAGCCATTGAGGGTCCCGATGAGATGCTGTGAAATCACTCAAGTGCTCACTAAAAGTTAATGATCTAATCAGTATCCGGATTTGGCTTCCTCGTATTTTTCCAGTGACCTTAATAGAGGAAAACCTTACTACTGAGATTTTCTCACTCGTAGATACCATTCGGATAACAGTCTAACCTGCTTCTCGGTATAGCCCCGTTCAACCATACGCGCAACGAAGTCTGCATGCTTGCGTTTATCATCTGCTGAGGCCTTGGTATTAAAGGATATAACTGGCAGAAGATCTTCCGTATTGGAGAACATTTTTTTCTCGATAACGGCACGTAGTTTCTCGTAAGATCTCCAGTCGGGATTTTTTCCTTGATTGTTAGCCCTGGCGCGGAGAACAAAATTGACTATTTCATTGCGGAAATCTTTTGGATTGGAAATTCCTGCAGGTTTTTCTGTCTTTTCAAGCTCTTCATTAAGGGCGCCGCGATCCAGTATTTCACCGGTTTCGGGATCGCGATATTCCTGGTCCTGTATCCAAAAATCAGCGTAAGTGACATAGCGATCAAACAAGTTTTGGCCGTATTCAGCGTAGGATTCCAGGTAAGCTGTTTGGATTTCCTTACCGATAAATTCTACGTATCTTGGAGCTAAATATTCCTTGATAAACCCGAGGTAAGTCTCTTGCACTTCTGGTGGAAATTGCTCCTGCTCTATTTGTTGTTCCAGAACATAGAGTAGGTGGACTGGATTTGCCGCCACCTCAGTAGCATCGAAATTAAAAACTTTTGAGAGGATCTTAAAGGAGAAACGGGTGGATAGTCCGTTCATGCCTTCGTCTACCCCTGCATTATCCCTGTACTCCTGAATGGTTTTTGCTTTGGGGTCGGTATCCTTTAGGTTTTCACCATCATAGATACGCATCTTTGAATAAAGGCTGGAGTTCTCAGGGTTTTTAACTCTCGATAATACAGAGAATTGCGCCAACATCCGCAGGGTGTCTGGTGCACAGGGCGCTTTTGACAAGGAGCTATTTTCTAGCAGTTTCTGATAGATTCGTATTTCTTCCTGCACTCTTACACAGTAGGGCACCTTGACGATATAAATACGATCCAGGAAAGCCTCATTGTTGCGATTATTGCGGAAGGATTGCCATTCTGATTCATTGGAATGAGCGAGGATTGTACCGTTGAACGGAATTGACCCCAATCCCTCTGTACTGTTGTAATTTCCTTCTTGTGTTGCAGTTAGTAGGGGGTGAAGCACCTTGATAGGCGCTTTGAACATCTCGACAAACTCCATCAGTCCCTGGTTGGCCCTGCATAAACTACCAGAAAAGCTATAGGCGTCAGGGTCATTCTGGGGGAAATCCTCAAGCTTACGAATGTCGATTTTGCCAACTAGTGATGAAATATCCTGGTTATTTTCATCACCGGGCTCTGTTTTTGAGATAGCAACTTGATCGAGAATAGAAGGACGAATTTTTACGACACGGAATTTACTGATGTCCCCTTTAAATTCATGCAATCGCTTAACAGACCAGGGAGACATAATAGTGTTAACGTATCGACGTGCAATTCCGTAGTCCTCTTCAAGGATGCGGCCATCCTCAGTAGGAGAGAAAAGGCTCAAGGGAGATTCAAATACTGGCGATCCCTTAATTGCATAGATGGGCACCTGCTCCATCAAGGCTTTTAGCCGCTCTGCAAGGGATGACTTTCCGCCACCAACAGGACCTAGCAAGTACAGGATTTGCTTCTTCTCTTCCAGACCCTGTGCGGCATGTCGGAAGAAAGAGACAATTTGCTCTATGGCTTCCTCCATACCATAGAATTCACTGAAGGCCTTGTATCGCTTAATAACCTTATTACAGAAAATACGTGACAGGCGCGGGTCCCGTGAGGTGTCTACCAGTTCGGCCTCGCCAATGGCCATCAGCATCCTCTCAGCTGGTGACGCATAGGCACTGCGGTCTGTCTTACACAGCTCCAGGTATTCCTGAATACTGAGTTCCTCGTCCTGGATAGATTCGTATCTTTCCAAGTAGTGATTGAAAATTGTCATGGTGTCTACCTCCCTGTAGCCTACTGGAATTAGCTCAGTTTCCTGCTTTGGTTAGGATGTCGTACGCCCTTGGCTTCTCTTGCCCAAATGGGACGAGCGATGCATGAGCTGTAAAGTCCAGATCGTGTTTGGGATACGCTTGGCGTGAAGCACTATCGTTATTGCCGCTGTGAACCTTGTTCTTTGCTGGAGTAAGTATTGAATGCCCCCCAGCTTTTCCAGCATAGCTTTCCCTTTGAATGAGACAGTGGAATGTCACTTATATAGGTTGAATTGGGCGGCTGTTTTACGCTTTACTACAGCCCATATTGGGTAGTAGAAAAATATTGAGGAATGGAAATGTCGATTTTGGTGACTGGAGGTGCTGGATATATTGGCAGTCATACCTGCATAGAGTTGCTTGCTGCCGACTTTGAGCCTGTAGTTGTGGATAACCTATCGAACAGCAGTGAGGAAGCCCTACGGAGGGTTGAATTAATTACTGGCAAAGATATTCCTTTTCACAATCTGGATATTAGTGATAAGGAAGGTTTACGCAAAGTATTCTCTGATCATAAGATTGACGCTGTAATTCACTTTGCGGGGTTAAAAGCAGTTGGTGAATCTGTTGCGCAGCCACTGCGCTATTACCAGAATAATGTAGCTGGGACCTTGACCTTATGCGAGGTGATGGAGGAGTTTGGGGTTCACCGCCTGATCTTCAGTTCGTCGGCAACGGTTTATGGTGATCCTGAAACAGTACCAATTAAAGAAGATTTCCCTACTGGCGCAACCAACCCCTATGGCTCAAGTAAGTTGATTGTGGAAAACATGTTGCGAGACCTTTGTGCTGCACCGAACAGCCAGTGGAAAGTGAGCTTGTTGCGTTACTTCAATCCGATTGGAGCCCATGAAAGTGGGACTATTGGTGAAGATCCCAGTGGTATCCCCAATAACTTACTACCCTATGTTTCCCAAGTGGCAGTAGGTAGATTGGAGCAGTTGCAGGTTTTTGGTGGTGATTATGATACCGTCGATGGTACTGGAGTTCGAGATTATATACATGTAGTTGATCTGGCTCGCGGACACTTGGCGGCGCTGAATTTAATTTGTAGAGAAGATATTTCTGAGGGTTGTTATACCCATAATTTGGGGACGGGACAGGGCAGTTCTGTTTTACAAGTCGTACGTGCTTTCGAGAGTGTCAGTGGGAAGGAAATCCCCTATAACATTGCTCCACGGAGACCCGGAGATATTGCAGAGTGCTATGCAGATCCAGACCTGGCTGAAACAGAGTTGGGGTGGAAAGCTGAGTATGATTTAGTGCGTATGGTGAAAGATACTTGGCGTTGGCAGTATAAAAATCCTAAAGGGTACAGTGCAGATTAGGCAAAATTAAGTCAAGGAGATTTGATCCTATTTTTGCCCACAGATGATTAGGTTTTTCTATCAATCTAATAATACTCATTGCTTGCGTAGCTCCTTGCAGATGTTGCAAGCGGTGAGTTCTTTTCATGTTCTAAATAAAATTATGTCAACAGTACTTGGTTTAAGGGGCCATTAAGCTACTGATAAATACAATCCTGTTGATTGACTGGAACGCTTCTGATTAGCTAAGAATAAGAATTATTTGTCTGTCTGGTTGTATGTATAACTCTGTATTGATAGTTATCAATATATGGAAGCATTTATTACTTCAATTTTTATTTATTTTTCTCAATCTAAAAGGAGTTAAGATTGAAATATATTCAGTTTTTACTGTTATTTTTAACTGGTTTTTCAGCTTTAGCTGAAGATATATCTGGGGTGGATATCGCGATTGAGAAGCAGGGCGATAAGCTCTGGAAGCTTACCTATCAAATGGATAGGCCGGCAAGCCGGATTAGCTTTGTACGTAACCCGGATGCCTCTCGTATAAAACACTGGAAGTCTGTGTCACCAGAATTTGAATTAGTTTCTATGGATGGTGAAGAGTTTATGGTTAGAAAAGATAGAAGTTCATTCGAACACATTGAAATTTATTTGACGCCTAGCTATATATCTCTTCCCAAAGACTATGCACCTTTCTCCCCGTATTCAGATGGTGGAAGCCTGATATACACAGGCCGCTTTTTTGCTTGTATTGACAACTGTGATGATAAAGTAAAAGCCTGGCGAATAACTATGCAAGTTCCCCCAGGTGAGCATATGATCATTAACGGGAAGATAAATGTTGGGACCGCCAGCTGGATTGATCGTGATAATGGAATGAATATCTATGTTGGAACTCAAGAACCTATAAATACAGCTAGTGTTGTAGCTGTTATTGATAACGGTTTGCCGGAAAAATTGAGATTGTCTTTAGAGTCAGATATTCCCAGGTTAATGAGTTATTTTGAGCAAAGGCTTGGGGCACTAAGTGGAACAAAGCCGGCCTTGTATGCATCATATGCGAATGTCGACGATAACTCTTGGCAGGGGGGGACCTTGCCACATCAGGTTTTTATGCATTGGAATATGAATGAACTTGATGGGAAATTTTCCGACCCTAACTTTATTAATGAAACCATTTGGTTTTTTGCTCATGAGGTCGCACATTTATACCAGCAGGGTAGTGAAACAGGATTGTATGGTGATGCAAATGAAACGTGGTTACATGAAGGGAATGCGGATTGGTTAGCCGCGCTGGCTTTATTAGATTTGTATCCCGAGTCATCAAAATATGTCTCTAATAAAATTAAGGCTTTTAAGGAAAGTTGCACAAAAGGTGTAAAAGAGATTCCTTTGGTTGAGGCTGCTAACAGGGGCAGGTTTGATCTGTATTATAGCTGTGGTCTGCTCATACATCGAGCAATTGACCTGTTTCTGCAAGGTGAAAATACTGATCCTTCAAATATTTTTTCAATGTGGAGCAGTTTTCGTCAAGAGGTCGAGGGCGGCGGAGAAAAAGGCGCTGATACTTTCTTGGTGCTTCTCAGCCAGAGGGAAGGAGCAGCGGAACTTGTTAATTCTATTGAGCTTTTACTTGATGGGAAACCGTCGAGTGTAGGAGTTGCTTTGGATCAATTAACTTATGGCTTATAAGGTTATTCAAGCTAGGTAAACTGACAGTTACACTCCCAGGTGATAACTGTCAGTTTATTTTTTTAGATTCGGTCGGTTTAAATTCTTCTTTTAGGCTTCAGGGCGAAGTGATTTTTATAAGCTGCAGTCTGTACAAAAAAATTCTTCATCACTTAATCGCATTGCAGTCAGGTACCCTCCCCAAACGCAACCTGTGTCTAGGGCATAGATATTCTCAGTATCTGCGCGGCCTTCCAGGGCAGCCCAATGCCCAAAAATAACCTTGTCATTTCTGGTTTTTCGATTGGGAAAGCTAAACCATGGCTGGTATTCACCGTGAGAGGCCTGGACCCCCTTTTTATTGATTAGATCCAGAGTGCCATCAGCCTTACAAAATCGCATTCTTGTGAAGTAATTGGTAATGGACCGCAGGCGTTCGATGCCGATCAAATGATCATCCCAACAGTGTGGCTCATTACCGTACATGCCATAAAAATATGCCTTTGCCATAGCTTCGTCGGCGAGGGCCTTATGCACTTCAGTGGCGAGCTTTTGCGCTTTAGTAACGCTCCAAATGGGGGGGATACCCGCATGCACCATGGTGTACCCCTTCTTATGTACTAGAAGGGGTAGGCTTTGTAGCCACTCCAGTAACTTATCAGAATCTTTTGCTTTTAAAACCTTGGCAAGGTCGTGCTCTTTTTCAGACAGAGATTTAGCGCCATGGGCGATCGCCAGTAAATGGAGATCATGGTTGCCCAACACTGCTGTAACCTGCTGGCGGTGCTGATAGAGATAGCGAAGGGTGCTCAGGCTATCCTCACCCCGGTGAACCAAGTCTCCGGCAAGCCAGAGTTTGTCACGGTCAGCACTAAAATTGATTTTCTTAAGAAGGCTTTGAAAAGCTGCAAAGCATCCTTGAATATCTCCGATGGCGTAAGTTGCCAAGGTTCCCCCCAATAATGTGAAAAATAATTATTGTTGTTGCAAGTTTGTACAGTAGTCGGCCAGCTTAACAAAGTCCTCGACGCTTAAGGTTTCTGCTCGGCGGCCGGCATCAATGGGTAGCAGCTCGGGGTCGAGATCCGGGAATAGGGGTTTTAAAGCATTGCGCAGGGTCTTACGGCGCTGCTGGAAGGCTATATTGACGATTCTTTCCAATAATCCTTCATCTTTTGCGGTAAATGGCAGAGTGCTGTGGGGAACCAATCTCACGATGGCAGAATCCACCTTAGGGGCGGGCCGGAAAGACTGCGGGGGTACAGGGAACAGGCCCTGTACGCGACAGTAATATTGAACCATCACGCTAAGTCGCCCATAAGATTTAGTCGAAGGCGTAGCGCTGAGCCGATCTACCACCTCTTTCTGCAGCATAAAATGCATATCCTGGACTTGCCCGCGAAAACTGAGCAGATGGAACAGTAACGGTGTGGATATGTTATATGGAAGGTTACCGACAATGCGTAGCTGCTTATCTCCAGCAAAGGTGCCAAAGTCAAATTTTAATGCGTCCTTTTCAATGATGCTAAATTCCGGGTATTCCCTGAATTTAAATTCCAGCATCGGAATCAGGTCGCGATCCAGTTCGACAGCGGTTAGAGATGGGCAGCGTTTTAATAGTAATTCTGTAATTGCCCCTTGACCCGGGCCAATTTCCACTAGCGTATCTGATTCTTTAGGGCCTACCGCACGAACAATGCGCTCGATAATATTTTCATCGACGAGAAAGTTTTGTCCAAAGCGTTTGCGGGCTTTGTGTTGAAAGAAGTTATCCATTGATATATCTGTAACCTGGATGATTAATTTTGCGGTTAAGCCTTGGGGTGCTAGTGAGCATTTCAGTTGGATACCCTTTAGGGCCTTTCACTGCGCTCACGTGGTGAGGGCATGGTTCACTCTTTCTCCAAGCAAGTTTTAGGCACTGCGCAATTTAGCTATCGCCACAGCCTGAGACAGTGCGGTTTTGAGGCTGCCGCAGTCTGCAATGCCTGTGCCCGCGATATTGAGAGCTGTGCCGTGGTCTACTGAAGTGCGGATAAAGGGTAGCCCCAAAGTGATATTGACGGCGTGGCCAAAACCCTTGAATTTTAACACTGGAAGCCCCTGATCGTGATACATAGCTAAAACGGCGTCACATTCCGACAAATGCGGCGGGGTAAAAAGAGTGTCTGCGGGAAGTGGACCTTTCAGTGATATACCTTGGTGGCGCAAGTGTTCAAGTGTGGGTTCAATTATTTCTACTTCCTCATGGCCTAAGTGTCCCCCTTCTCCAGCATGGGGGTTGAGGCCGCAAACGCTAATACGAGGATTGGAGATGCAGAAATGTTCCCGCAAACTGGCGTCGAGGATGGTAATAATCTGCTCTAGAAGCGGGGGGGTGATAGCAGCGCTCACCTCTTTGAGGGGCAGGTGAGTTGTCACCAGAGCAACTCGAAGGTCCTCTGCTGCTAGCATCATAACGACACGCTCAACACCGGCTTTTTCAGCAAAGAACTCTGTATGGCCGCTAAATGGAGTGCCGGCATCATTGATAATGCCTTTGTGTACGGGCCCTGTAACCACGGCATCAAACTGGCCGGCCAGGCAACCCTCTGCCGCAACTGAAAGAGTTTCCAATACATAGGGTGCATTGACTGCATTCAGTAGGCCGGGTTTAGCAGGCTCGGCTATGGAGACCGGTAGTATGTAGAGAGCACCGGCAGGTGTTCCCTCTGTGCCTGCTTTGGACAGAGGAAGGAGCTGAAGAGGCAACCCCAATGCCGCAGCGGTATCTGTCAGTAGCTGGGGATCAGCAATTGCGACAATCTGTGCAGGAGAACTCTCTTGTGCAATCTTCACGGCGAGCTCAGGGCCAATACCTGCAGGTTCTCCGGGGGTGAAGGCAATTTTAGGAGCCATTGCTATATAACTTTCCTGTAGCTACAAAAAAAAACCGGGCACAGGGCCCGGTCTTTACCGCTGAAAAAGCGGCTTACTATTGGTTTCCTGAGTCCTCGGTGGTCTCAGAGTCCGGCAATTTGATCTCAACGTACGCCTGGTCGCGAATCTCACGACGCCAGTTTTGTAGTTCCTCTTCATAGCGGCGGTTGCGCAGCAAGTTGGCTGCCTGATTGCGGATATATTTGTCGGTCATATCCTGCTTGCGCCGATCTTCAACCTGCAGGATATGCCAGCCGAACTGGCTGCGGAAAGGCAGGCTAATGCTGCCAATCTCAGTTGCATCCATAGCCTGGGTAAACTCTGGCACAAACTGTCCGGGCATAGACCAGCCAAGATCGCCACCGGATAGCATAGAACCTATATCCTCTGAGTTCTCGCGCGCGAGCTCGCTAAAGTTATCGCTGGCCATGGCCTCTTCACGGAGCTCAATCAGCTTATTGTAAGCCTGGTCATCGGTAAGAATAGCGGATGGCTTAAGCAGGATATGGCGAACTTTTGTCTGTTCCACCAACTGCTCGCTGGCGCCTTTCTGCGCGTGAATCTTTAATAGGTGAAAGCCGGCATCACTGCGGAAAGGCTCGGTAACATCACCGGCTTTTAAGTCGGTGAGGGCATCGGCAAAAAGAGTGGGAAGCTCGACGGTCTTGCGCCAACCCAGGTCGCCACCGGAGAGGGCATTCTGGCCGGCAGAGTTTGCGATTGCCAGGCGGCGGAAGTCAGCGCCGTCTTTGGCCTGTTGGGCTAGGTCTTCAGCCTTCTCCCGTGCCTGGGTAACTTCGCTGGTGGGAGCGCTGGAACTCACGGGGATCAGGATATGGCCCAGTTCAAATTGAGGGGACTTCCAAAACTCCCCCTCCTTGGAGCGCAGGAAGTTATCGATATCCTGGTCAGTAATCTGGATCCGGCGGTTAACGCTGCCTTGCTCAACCCGGCGAATCATCAGCTCTTGGCGAATTTGCTGACGAAAGCTCTTCATGCTCATACCGTCAGCGAGCAGGCGTTGGCGGAACTCTTCGGGGCTGACTCCGGCATTTTGTTGGACACGGGCGATAGCTTGGTCCAGCTCCGATTCAGAAACGGTGACACCTGCGCGAGAGGCCATTTGCAGTTGCAAACGCTCGATAATGAGTTGTTCGAGAACCTGGCGGCGCAAAACATCCACTGGAGGAGCCTGCACCTGTTGTGCTTGGATTTGGCTTGCGATGGTATTCATGCGCTGGGCCAGTTCACTGGCCATCACAACATCGTCATCAACAACAGCAACTACCCGGTCAAGGTTTCTGACTTGTGCGGTGGCAGTGGCGGCGATCAGAGCGCCAGCTGCCAGTACGGGTGCCAGGCCCAGCTTCGGTATGAATTTCTTAATTATTCTCATCACTGTTTCAGCTCTTCTCTCTGATCAAAGTTGGCAATCCCCTGGGTCAGCATTTCTGTCACGGTTGAACCAAAGCCTGCTAGCCCTTTGAGTTCGACTTCAAGATAGATACCTTCGTCATACTCAAGGTCTTCAGCAGATACAACCCCTGCGAGATCATTGTCCAGCGTGCGTCGCCACACCAGTCGGGTACGGTAGCAGCAGTCGTCATATTCGATTCCTGCCAGGTATTCCAGTTCCCGATTCAAAGTAAGATCATAGCTGGCACCAGCCATGAGTGAGGTATGAGTACCAAGTGGGAGGACAGTTGAGGCGTTTAGTTGGCTCACGGTTTCATCTTCATCTTCGTCCTCATCATCGTCATCCGTTGCGTCCGGGCGCTCGTAGTAATAGCTTAAGTTAAAGATGCGGTAATCGTCGTCAAGATAGCGCAGGCTGAAATTACCGCGATTAATATTGTGCTCACTATCTTCATAGACCAGCTCAGTCCCCAAACGGAGGGATTCGAAAGGGCGACTTTCGATTCGTGCAGCCAGCTCTGACCGTTGGGTATCCTCAATGTAAGAGTCACGGCCAATTTGTCGGTCACTGGAGTAATAGACTTGCCCGACACTGGCTGAGAAGAGGTCCCGACCACTAACGGGATCGATATAGCGGGTTGTCAGGCCAAGGGCAATTCTGTCCGCATCGTCGATTCGGTCATTACCGGTAAACCGGCTATCGCGGAACAATTGGTCGTAACTGAAAGTGTAAAGTGATGTGTCGTATAACAAGTTGTTACTATTTGGGTCGATATCCTCGGCATCATCACTGATATTAAAGAAATCACTCTGATCGGCATTGCTACTAATCAGGGTAAACAACCGTGGCTCCAGCGTCTGGATAAAGTCGCGGTTAAATAGGTGGCTATCGCGCTCAAAGTAGAGCCCAGTATCCAGAATAAACTGGGCAGCAGCCGCATCGGGGGTGTCGTCGGCATCCTCAGGTAGAAACAGGTCACTCACACTGTAAGCGAGGTAGCGACCAGCAACTCCCGGCTTGAAATATCCCCAGAGCCACTCTTTATCCCAGTAGAATTCATAGTCGAGGCGCAGCCGATCTGCAGTGATAAAGTCTCGTGTTTGAGTCGTGACACTGTCGGGGTCATCGGTGTCTTCAATAAACCTTATGGTTTGTGTGTCACTGTGATCCCAGCTGGTGACTTCGTTCTGCATAGTCAACAGCCAGTCATCCCAGCGGTAATCGCCGTCTATATCAAAACGGGGGTATTGGGCAAATGTATCGAAGGCGTCATTTTCCAGTACCTGATAGTCTTGGGTACGTAGCGTTGCTTGCCAGTGCTCGCTGCGCAGTTGCCCCTGAACTTTCTGGCTAACTCGGGTTTCTGCATTGATATCGAGGTTGGCCGTGCTTAAATCACGGAAATAGTCTGGGTCGCTGACCTTGGTGTAGTCGATATCGGTACGCCAGACGCTACCGCTGTAGCCCCCTTGCTGCTCCAAACTGATCAGCCAGCGGTCATCACCTTTGTAGGGGAGAACCAGGTCCTCAGGGAAGCCCTCATCAATCAGGTCCTGGGCAAGGTTATTATTGCCGCCATCGTCGTCGGGGAGATCGGCAAGACGGATTTCTGTACTAAACATTTCTGCCAGGTGCCTGAACTCAACCTCTAGCCCGGCTCCGCGATATTGGATGTAACGCGGGGAAATGGTGGCGTCCATCTGCGGGGCAATATTCCAGTAGTAGGGAATGGAGAGGTCCCAGCCATTCTTATCGCTGTTGCTGAGTGTGGGAAACAGGAAGCCGGACATGCGCGCATCGCCTACAGGAAAGCGGAAATACGGCAGGTATAAGACAGGAACGTCCAGAATCTCCAGGCGCACATCCCGTGCAGTCCCCTGGCTTTCTACTTCATCAATATTGATCTCGCGGCCCGTAAGTTGCCAGAATTCACGCCCGGGCTCACAGCGGGTATATGTGCCCTCTGTCAGGGTTAGCTCACCACTGGTTTGACGTGCAGCTAGCTCGGCGTCCCCATGAATAAAAGCATCGTGTACCACATAGGTAGCATCCTCAATAGAGGCCGCTTCGCTTTCGGTATGGACTTCAGCGGAGGAGCCGCGGATCAGTAAACCTGGCTCCCGAAGCTCAACCGCACCATCTAAAGTAGCGATATTTTCCGGGCGATTCAGTTTGACCTGGTCGGCGAAGAGCTGTCGGTAACCTTGGGTAATATGTACATTCCCGCTCAGCTCGGCTGAACCATCTTCCAGCCACTGGGATTTCTCAGCAGTGGCTCTGAGCGGGGCCTCCCCAGGGGGCAGGTCAGAACCGGGATAGTTGCGCGGAGGGGCCACAAAGGCGCCAGAGCACACCGCAGGTAAATTGGCTAGCTCCTCCGGGGTTAGCTCAGAGCGGGGCAACCAGTCCAAGTACAAATAGGGGTTGTAGTCGGGATCAGGATACGGTTCGCCCTGATTGGCTTGCGCCCACAAGGGCTGAGCAGCGATCAGGCCGAGAGCGATGGAGCGGGCTTGGGAGTTATTAGCAATCGCCAGAGCGAGGCGACGCCACCGGGAGACTTCAAGCATCAAACGATATGTTCCAGCTATCTTTTAGTGTTTCTTTATCGATGGATACGTGCGACAGCTTTCGAGCCGGGGCGCGCAAAATCATCGTCCGATTCTACTTGAATGTAGATGTGGTTAATAGCCGTACTGAAGTCGTAATGTTACAGCTAGAGGCTCAGCTTCGAAACGTAAATTACCTGGAACTCGTGTTCTGTTTTTAGCTGAGGCAAAGTAGGGGCTCCAATAAATAGTGATGGCGTCTCTGGACGCAGAGAGGCTCGGGGTTAAAATGCAGCTAGAAACAGTTGGAATATAAGATGAGCCTAAGATCGAGCAGTGAAGTTGAGCAAGGGTGCGAGATCGACACCGATCCCAGACGCAATACCTTGTGTGAGTGGGTTGGCGTGGCCCTGGGTATGGAGGCTCCGGCTGATTTATTGAGCCTGGCGGGAGATGCTGGATTTCGCCGTTATTTTCGCACTCTAACCGAGCCGTCACTGATAGCGGTAGATACCCCTCCCCAATTGACTAACCCCGCCCGCTTTGTGGCTCTGGCTGATTACTTGCGCCGCAACGGTATCCATACGCCGATGGTGGTTGCTGCAGACACCGCAGAGGGGTACCTGCTGCTGGAAGATTTGGGGGATACCCAATTGTATAGCGTGCTCAACAGCGACAGTGTTGAGGGACTCTACGCAGAGGTAATGAGTGAACTTTTATGCCTGCAGCAAATCCCTTTTGAGGAACAATTATTCCCAACTTATAGTCGGGAACTACTTCTTAAGGAAATGCAGGTTATGCCTGAGTGGCTGGTGCGAGAGCTACTTGGCTACCAGCTTTCAGAGCGGGAAGAAAAGCTGCTGGAGCAAACCTTTGAATTGTTGCTTAACAGTGCGGAGGAGCAGCCTCACACGATTGTTCACCGGGATTACCACAGTCGCAACCTGATGATCCGCGACGGGGAAAGGCCGGGGATTGTCGATTTTCAAGACGCAGTGTGGGGGCCCGCCACCTACGATCTGGTGTCTCTGCTCAAAGATTGCTATATCCGTTGGCCCCGCGAGCGGGTAGAGCGCTGGGTGCTGGCTTACGTCGCGACTGCTGAAGCGGCGGGTGTTATGCAGCCTGTGGACCCACAACTTTATCTTCGTTGGTTCGACTGGATGGGGTTACAGCGTCATATTAAAGTGCTGGGTCTGTTCCCGCGCCTCAGTCTGCGTGATGGAAAGCAGGGATACTTGCAGCACCTGCCGCTGGTGATTCGCTATGTTTTGGAAACCGCTGAGCGCTACCCAGAGCTGGAGCCGTTTACTGATTGGTTCAGCGGCACCCTACTGCCGCAGATAGAGCCTTTGCCCTGGTACAGCGATTACCGCTGTGCCGGTGACTAGCCGAAGTAGGCCGTACGAAAACTGTACAGATTAATTTAATGAGCAAACCCAAAGAGAATTCCCCTTTGACTGCCATGGTATTGGCAGCAGGTTTTGGGCGCCGTATGCGCCCACTGACTGACCAAACTCCAAAGCCTCTGTTACCGATTGCCGGTAAGCCCCTGATTGAATATGCGATTGAGCGCTTGGCAGCTATTGGTGTGCAAAAGGTCGTGATTAACCTGGGCTACTTAGGACCCAAAATTCGTCAACAGCTTGGTTCTGGTTCCCGCTGGGGGTTGGATATTCACTACTCCGTCGAGCATGAGGAGGAGCCACTGGAAACTGCCGGCGGGATTCTCAAGGCGCTGCCACTGATCGGCGATTCATCGTTTTTGGTGGTTAATGGTGATGTCTGGTGTGACTATGACCTGTCGCAATGGATCGAGAGATCGCTGCCGGAGTCTTGCCCTGGACGCCTTTTGATGGTCCCCAATCCTCCCCATAACCCCGGTGGAGATTTTGGCATAGAGGGTGGCTTGCTGTCGGGTACAGCCAAGCCCCGCTATACCTTTGCAGGTATTAGCTGGCTGCGAGCTGAAACCCTCACCAAATACCCTAAGCGTCGCGAATGCTTCGGGCTTGGGGAAGTGTTCACCTTTAATGAGGATAAGCTACAAGCTGAACTCTATGAGGGGGACTGGTGCGATGTGGGAACCCCCGAGCGCCTGGAAAATTTAGATCGCCGACTGACTGGCGAAAGTTGAGTTACCAAAGGATATTTTGATGTCAGATTACAAGATCGCTCCCTCTATTCTCTCTGCAGATTTCGCACGTTTGGGTGAAGAAGTGGACAATGTGTTGGCAGCCGGAGCGGACTGGGTGCATTTTGATGTGATGGACAATCACTATGTGCCAAATCTCACGATTGGCCCTATGGTATGCCAGGCCCTGCGCAAACACGGTGTTGAGGCTCCGATTGATGTGCACCTGATGGTGGAGCCGGTGGATGAGATGATTCGCATGTTCGCCGATGCCGGAGCTACCTATATTACGTTCCACCCAGAAGCCTCTCGTCACCCGGACCGCTCCCTACAATTGATTCGCAGTCTCGGCTGTAAAGCGGGGCTGGTGTTCAATCCAGCCAGTGGCCTCGATGCGGCCAAGTATGTAATGGATAAGTTGGATATGATCCTACTGATGTCGGTGAACCCGGGTTTTGGTGGGCAGAAGTTTATCCCCAATACCCTGACCAAGTTAAAAGAAGCTCGCAAGTTGATTGATGAGTCTGGGTTTGATATTCGCCTTGAGATCGACGGCGGTGTGAATCGCGACAATATTGCCGAAATTGCTGCAGCTGGAGCAGATACCTTTGTCGCTGGGTCTGCCATATTCAATACCCCGGACTACGCTGAAGTGATTGCAGCCATGCGTAAAAGTTTGGCTTAATTTACAAAACTGGCGGGCAATCTCTTGCCCGCCATAGACGGGATTTGTTAACTTGTGCGCCTGCACTGAGGGAATTTCCGTGAACCACTCTTTCTCCCTGACAAACAGTTGGCGATGGCGCCACTGACCTGCTGAGGCCCAATCGAGTTTGGCGATTGAGGCACCTTTCCCGTGGGCGCTGCTTATACTCTGGCGCCAATCATAAAAGAATGAAAAATTGATCGGAGTCTCCATGACCCCTACTGAATACGCTCAACTTGCGTCTGAGGGTTATAACCGTATCCCCCTGGTAAGGCGCGTACTGGCGGATATTGAAACGCCACTGTCCACCTATTTGAAACTGGCCGGAGGCCGTTACAGCTATTTGCTGGAATCGGTCCAGGGCGGGGAGAAGTGGGGACGCTATTCCATTATTGGTTTACCTGCGCGGACTCTGCTCAGGGTTAAGGGCACTGACATCACCGTGGAAACTGATGGTGAGGTTGTAGAGAGCTACAGCGTCGCCGACCCTCTGGAGTTTGTTGAGCAGTTTCAGCAGCGCTATCAGGTGCCTGAATTAGCGGATCTGCCTCGTTTTAACGGCGGGTTGGTGGGCTATTTTGGCTATGACTGCGTGCGCTATATCGAACCGCGTCTGGCCGCCAGTACTCCGCCGGATACCCTGGGTAATCCGGACATCCTGTTGATGGTCAGCGATGAATTGGTGGTTTTTGACAATCTTGCCGGTGCGGTAATTCTGATTGTCCACGCAAATACAGCTGAAGAAGCAGCCTATGAAAAAGCCCAGCAGCGCCTGGACCAATTGGTTGGCCAGTTAGCACAACCGCTGCCGGATACTGTGCCCCTCGATTTGCATGGGCGCGGCATTGATGAGAGCGAATTCCAATCCCACTTTGGCGAGGATAACTTTAAGCGCGCAGTAGACCGGGTTAAAGAGTACGTGCTTGCCGGTGATGTGATGCAGGTGGTGCCCTCCCAGCGCCTGTCTGCGCCTTTCAATGCGCCGCCACTCAATTTTTACCGTGCTTTACGCAGTTTGAACCCTTCGCCGTATATGTATTTCCTCGATCTGGGTGATCACCATGTGGTGGGCTCCAGCCCAGAAATTTTGGTGCATTTAGAAGAGGGGGAAATGACTGTGCGACCTCTGGCGGGAACCCGCCATCGGGGAGCCACTGAGGAGGAGGATCTTGCCCTGGAGGAAGAGCTGTTGGCAGATCCCAAAGAACTCGCCGAACATCTGATGCTGATTGACCTGGGGCGCAATGATATCGGCAGGGTGGCTGATACTGGCAGTGTCAAAGTCACCGACCAAATGTTTGTCGAGCGCTATTCCCACGTGATGCATATCACCTCCAATGTTGTCGGCCGGTTAAAGTCGGGCCTCAGCGCCATGGATGCTCTGCGCGCGGCACTGCCGGCCGGTACCCTGTCGGGCGCCCCCAAGATTCGCGCTATGGAAATTATCGATGAGCTGGAGCCAGAAAAGCGTGGCATTTACGGTGGGGCGGTCGGCTACCTGGCTTGGAATGGCAATATGGATACCGCTATCGCCATTCGTACTGCAGTTATCAAGGGTGGCCGACTATATGTGCAGGCGGGGGCTGGCCTGGTGGCCGACTCAGATCCACAGTCAGAGTGGAATGAAACAATGAATAAGGCCCGAGCGCTTTTCCGCGCTGCCGGTATGGCGCTGGCCAAGAGTAGTGACCCTTTAAAGATCGAGCAAGATGAGCGAAGTTAGTATTTCTCAAAAGTTGACCCTGGCTGAACGCTGCGAGCGAGTCGTCGCAGCGCCGTTATTTAACCAAATCATTATCGGAATGATTCTACTCAATGCTGTCGCTGTTGGGTTGGAGACTTCCACTTGGGTGACGGAGCGCTTTGGTACGCTGCTGGGCGCTATTAATCAACTGATTCTCGCCTCATTTGTTATTGAGGCGCTGGTTAAAATTTTTGCCCATGGGGCCCGTCCCTGGCGTTACTTTGCCAGTGGTTGGAATTGCTTTGATTTTACTATTATTGCACTGAGTTTGATCCCTGCTACAGGGCCGCTAGCTACCCTGGCGCGTTTGGTGCGGGTATTAAGGGTTTTGCGGCTGGTGTCTGCATTCCCGGAACTCCGCACACTGGTGGACACGCTTTTGCGCAGTTTGCCAAGCATGATGCACATTGCTTTGTTGATGAGCATCATTTTCTATATCTATGGTGTAGCGGGTTATTTCCTATTTCACGATATTGATCCAACTCACTGGCGCACTTTACCCATCGCATTTTTGAGTTTATTCCGCATAGTCACCTTTGAGGACTGGACGGATATTATGTATACAGCGATGGATTCGATGCCTTGGGCCTGGCTTTACTTCGTCAGCTTTGTGGTCATGGGGGCGTTCGTAATGATTAACCTCTTTATCGGTGTAGTCTTGAATAACCTGGAAGAGGCCAAATTGCGACGAATGGATGAAATGTGTCTGCCTCCAAGCCAGACCGAAATCCTGCGCGAACTCCGCGCAACCCAGGCCTCTCTCGCACGCCTGCAAAAAAGAATGGAAGAATCCACTTATCAACCAGAGGCTAAGGGGGCCGCACAATGATTTTAATGATCGATAACTACGACTCCTTTACCTGGAATGTAGTGCAGTACCTGGAAGAGCTGGGTGCAAAAGTGGTGGTAAAACGCAACGACGAAATTACCCTGGAAGAAATCGAGGCAATGGCGCCAGAGAAAATTGTGATTTCGCCGGGTCCCTGTACCCCCAATGAGGCGGGTATTTCTCTCGATACCATTCGCCGCTTTGCCGGCAGTATCCCTATTTTGGGTATTTGTCTGGGGCACCAGAGTATTGGGCAGGTCTTCGGTGGCAGGGTAGTTCGTGCCCGGCAGGTTATGCACGGCAAAACATCTCCTATAGTGCACAACAATTTGGGGGTGTTCCACGGTTTGTCCAACCCATTTGAGGCGACTCGCTATCACTCACTGGTAGTGGAGAAAAGCAGTTTACCGGAATGCCTGGAGATCACTGCCTGGACTGAGACAGAGGATGGTGAAATTGACGAGATCATGGGCGTGAAGCACCGGGAATTAGCAGTAGAAGGGGTGCAATTTCATCCTGAGTCAATTCTCACCATGCACGGTCACGATATGTTGAGAAACTTTATCGAGTCTTGAGGGCCGGAAGAACAAGTGCGCGGCGGGCAGGTCCCGCCAGAATCAATAACCAGAGTGGGGCAAAGGGGGAAAAATGAATATTCAACAGGCCATTGCCAAACTGGTGGATGGCGAACACCTTACTCGTGAAGAAATGCGCGAAACCGTGGGCCAGATTATGCGTGGCGAAGCGCTGGAGTCACAGATAGGCGCACTCCTTATAGCACTGCGTATACGCGGTGAGACAGTCGATGAAATTGTCGGCGCAGTGGAAACCATGCGTGAGCTGGCGGTAAAGGTTGAGCTCGACCTGGAAAACACAGTTGATATTGTCGGCACCGGTGGCGATGGCGCCAATCTATTTAACGTGTCCAGTGCGAGCAGCTTTGTTGCAGCTGCTGCCGGAGCTAAGGTAGCCAAGCATGGCAATCGCTCGGTGTCGTCCAGTAGTGGTTCTGCGGACCTGCTTGAGCACGCCGGCGTATTTTTGGAATTGAGTCCCTCGCAGATGGCGCGTTGCGTAGAGACTATCGGTATTGGCTTTATGTTTGCGCCCAGCTTTCACAATGCAATGCGCCACGTTGGCCCATCGCGAAAGGCATTGGGACTGCGTACCATCTTCAATCTACTCGGGCCGATGACAAATCCGGCGGGGGTAAAGCGCAAAGTAATCGGTGTGTATGACAAGCGCTACTGTCGCCTGTTGGCTGAGGTTCTGCAAAAGCTCGGTTCAGAGCATGTGCTGGTTTTACATAGTGATGATGGGCTCGATGAAGCCAGTATTGCTGCGGATACCTTTGCTGTGGAATTAAAGGATGGTGCCTTGCAGGAATATACCCTCAAGCCTGAAGACTTTGGCTTGCTGCGCCGTGACCTCTCTGATCTTAGTGTTTCTGGTTCCGAGGACTCCCTGGCCCTGATTCGCAATGCGCTGGGTAAGCGCAATACTGAGGCGGGGCAAAAAGCCGCGGATATTATTGCGCTTAACGCAGGCCTGGCAATTTATGTCAGCGGCGTTGCGCACTCTGCAGAGCAAGGTGTCGCTATGGCACAAGATGCTATCGACAGCGGTCTCGCCGGAGGGAAAATTAACGATCTTGCCGCGTTTACCAGTGCGTTTCGCCCAGAGGAAATTCAATCGTGAGTACACCGACCATTTTAAAAACAATTGTCGAGCGCAAGTGGCAGGAGGTTGCTGAGCGGAAGGCTGAGTGCTCCACCGACGAAGTTCGCCTTCGCGCCAGGGATCAGGAACCGGTGAGAGGCTTTGTCGATGCAGTGGATCGCAAGATTTCCACTGGTGAGGCTGCAGTAATTGCCGAAATTAAAAAAGCCTCTCCCAGTAAAGGCGTGATTCGCGAGGATTTCCTTCCTGCAGAAATTGCTACCAGCTATGAAAAAGGTGGCGCGGCTTGTCTGTCAGTACTAACCGATGTCGACTTTTTTCAGGGTGCAGATAATTACTTGCAGCAGGCCCGAGATGCCGTACGCCTACCGGTGCTGCGCAAGGACTTTACCGTTGATCCCTACCAAATCTATGAAGCTCGCGCGATTGGGGCCGACTGTATTTTGCTGATTGCAGCCTGCCTGGAAGATCCACAGATGGCGGATCTCAACGGGCTCGCTTTGGAGTTGGGTTTGGATGTCTTGGTGGAAGTGCATAACCACAAGGAGTTGGAGAGGGCCCTGGCATTACCTAACCGCTTAATCGGCATCAATAATCGCAATCTGCACACTTTCGATGTGCAGCTGGAAAATACCTTTAAGTTACTGGACTTGATCCCCGACGACCGTCTTGTGGTCACGGAAAGTGGTATTCATACCACAGATGATGTTGCGGCGATGCGTGGTCATAACGTCAATGCTTTCCTGGTGGGAGAGGCCTTTATGCGGGAGGAGGAGCCGGGCAGAAAATTGATGGAAATGTTTAACTGACCGCTTACTCCAGTAGTAGAAATAAAAAAGGGCGATGTAAAAATCGCCCTTTTTTTATGCGGTGTATTTATTCGGTTACTAGCGGGTACCGTACACCACCATGGTTTTACCTTTAACGGAAACCAGGCCCTGTTCTTCCAGGGTTTTTAATACGCGGCCCACCATTTCCCGGGAGCAGCCGACGATACGGCCAATTTCCTGGCGGGTGATTTTTATTTGCATGCCCTCGGGGTGAGTCATTGCATCCGGCTCATTGCAGAGGTCGAGCAGGGTGCGAGCGACACGCCCGGTGACATCCAGGAAGGCGAGATCACCAACTTTGCGTGTGGTGTTGCGCAGGCGGCCTGCCATTTGGGTGGCCAGGGCAAAAAGAAACTCTGGGTGCTGGCGAGTGAGTTCCTGGAACTTGGTGTAGGAGATTTCTGCCACCTCACACTCGGTTTTGGTGCGGACCCAGGCACTGCGGGTGTCCTGATCGAACAGGCCCATCTCACCGAAAAAGTCTCCGTCGTTGAGGTAGGCAACGATCATCTCGCGGCCTTCATCGTCCTCAATCAGAACTGTAACGGAACCGCGCATAATGAAATAAAGGGATTCACAGCGGTCGCCAGCATAGATAATTGTGCTCTTGGCCGGGTAGCGACGCCGGTGGCAGTGGGCCAGAAAGTCTTCAATATTGCCGATAGTCATGGGGTCTTCGATAGCAACCGTCACGGATTTATTCCTCATTTTTTGTCTTGTGCTCTATCCCGGCTTTAGCAGCTGAGCACTATTGAATTATCGCGCGAAAACAAAATCCCCAACAGGGGCTGACCGCGGCAAAGTTCCGCAGTGTGACCTGTGACACTATGGCACTGGGTCGCTTGGACTTCATAAACCACGATGCGTTCATAGAAAAAGCATTTGATCATGCGTCATTCGGCTTTCGCGCGGAGGCGTACCAGACACTATACCGGAAACATACAGGTGCCGGGATAGACTTCGCCAATATGCTAAGCTTCGCCGCTGAAGTTTTAATGGGAGTGGAGTGATGCAGGGGAAAGTAACCTGGGTAAATGATTTAACCTTTGTCGGTGAAGCCGGCAGTGGTAATTCGGTAGTGATGGAAGGCGGCCGCACAAATAATGGTGTGCGCCCGATGGAAATGATTTTGCTGGGCGTCGGTGGCTGCGCGGCTTACGATGTGGTGAGTATTTTACAGAAGGCGAGACAAGACATTATTTCCTGTCATTGCGAACTGGAAGGTGTGCGCCCGGATACAACCCCATCGCCGTTTGAGCGAATTGAAATGAAGTTTGTAGTGCGCGGTCGCGGATTGAAGGAATCCCATGTTGCCCGTGCAGTGGAACTCTCCGCAGAGAAATACTGCTCAGGCTCCATCATGTTGCGCAATGCGGGCGTCGAGATTGTGCACAGCTACAGCGTTGAAGAAGCTTGAAAGGAAATTAGCAGGGAGGAAAGGGAGGAAAGGGAGGAAAGGGAGGATACTGGGCGTAACCTCCCTAAAATCCAAGTCGTTTTAGTGAGTGAAGAGTAACGGTCAGATCTTATAACTGGCTGAAGTCATTACTTTGGATACCAGAGACATCACTCCTTTTACCGGAGCGGGGAAGCGGGCACCACCGGCGGCCAGTGCGGCGTGGGCGTGCTCGTCTTCGTCAATTAACATCTGTTCCACTACCGCACGGCTTCTCTTGTCGTCGGCGGGAAGCTTTTCGAGGTGGCTCTCAAGATGTTTACACACCTGGTCTTCCGTAGCGGCCACAAAACCGAGGCTGATTCGGTCGCTGATTTTCCCGGCGGCGGCGCCGAGCCCAAAGGACATGCCATACCACAGCGGGTTGAGTAGGCTGGGGCGGCTGTCCAATTCCTTCAAGCGCTGTTCACACCAGGCCAGATGGTCGATCTCCTCATCGGCAGCGCGCTCCATTTCCCCCCGCACCTCGGGCAGCTTGGCTGTCAGGGCCTGGCCCTGGTAGAGCGCCTGGGCGCAGACTTCACCGCTATGGTTGACCCGCATAAGGCCAGCGGCGTGTTTGCGTTCGCTGTCGGTGAGGTCTGTCTCGGCTTCACCCTTCGCCGGGGATGCCCGGCCGTGGCAGGGTTCGCCGGGGCTCAGGGTGCGCAGAGCCCGATCCGCTTGAATTAACAGGCGGTCGAGTCCGCTGAGGCTGCGTTTACTCATAGTATTCTGCTCCCTGTGGGAGGCGACCGCTTATGAGCGGCCGCCGAGGCCAGCTGTTAGTCCTGCTGCTCTGCAGAAACCTTTTCTCTTTCGACAGCGCGGTAGCCGATATCTTTCCGGAAGAACACGCCGTCCCAGTAGATAGCCCGAGCTGATTCATAGGCATTTTCCTGAGCTTTAGCGACGGTATCTCCCATTGCTGTTGCGCACAACACCCGGCCACCATTGGTGACTACGCGCTCACCATCCAGTGCGGTACCGGCGTGGAAGACCTTGGCATTGTCACTGTCTGCTTTGTCTAGGCCGCTGATGGCATCGCCTTTGCGGTAGCTGCCGGGATAGCCGTGAGCGGCAAGTACCACACCCAGGGCTGGGCGGGGGTCCCACTCAGCAGTGACAGTGTCCAGCTTCTTGTCCAGAGCAGCCATGCACAGGTCGACCAGGTCCGACTTCAGACGAATCATAATTGGCTGGGTTTCCGGATCGCCAAAGCGGCAGTTGTACTCGATAACCTTCGGAGTACCGTCGCTGTCGATCATCAGGCCGGCGTAAAGGAAACCGGTGTAGGGCGTACCCTCAGAGGCCAGGCCTTTAACGGTGGGTTCGATTACCTCTTGCATAATGCGCTGGTAAATGGTGTCAGTCACCACCGGTGCCGGGGAGTAGGCACCCATACCGCCCGTATTAGGGCCGGTATCGCCATCGCCAACGCGCTTGTGATCCTGGCTGGTGGCCATCGGCAGGATATTTTCACCATCCACCATCACGATAAAGCTCGCTTCCTCACCCTGGAGGAACTCCTCGATAACCACGCGGCAGCCGGCTTCACCAAAGGCGTTTCCAGACAGCATATCGCGTACAGCGAGCTCAGCCTGCTCTTCGGTTTCGGCAACGATTACACCCTTGCCCGCAGCCAAGCCGTCGGCTTTAACCACGATGGGCGCGCCGCGCTCGCGAATGTAGGCAACCGCCGGCTCCACTTCGGTGAAATTGCGGTAGGCAGCGGTGGGGATTTTGTGGCGCTCGAGAAAGTCCTTGGTAAAGGCTTTGGAGCCCTCCAGTTGGGAGGCGCCTTTGCTGGGGCCAAAAATAGCGAGGCCACGGGCATTAAAGAAATCGACAATACCCTCTACCAGCGGTGCTTCCGGGCCGACAATAGTTAGTTCTACGCCGTTTTCTTCGGCGAAATCTGCCAGGGCGGCGAAGTTATCCACACCGATCGCGATATTTTCCAGCTTGGGTTCGCGGGCAGTGCCGGCGTTGCCTGGGGCAACATAGACGGTGCCGACATTTGGGTTTTGCGCTGCTTTCCACGCCAGAGCGTGCTCGCGGCCACCTGATCCGATAACCAATACGTTCATTCTTAAATCCCCCTAAGTCGACCGATCCGGTCCATTGCACAGGTTATAGGTGTGCTAGTTTAACGTGGAATTGATTCTGGGGCCTGAGTCTCGCCCCTGGATTCAAATGATTTGTGCGGGCTGGGAAGTATCGATACTTCCCAGCCCGTTGATCATAGCCCGCAGCAATAAGCATTTGCGGGCGTACAATCTTAGTGGCGGAAGTGGCGCATACCGGTAAATACCATGGCCATATTGTGCTCGTCCGCTGCGGCGATCACTTCTTCATCGCGCATGGAGCCGCCGGGCTGGATGACCGCCTGGATTCCTACAGCGGCAGCATTATCGATGCCGTCGCGGAAGGGGAAGAAGGCATCGGAAGCCATAACGGATCCTGCAACGGCGAGGCCGGCGTGCTCGGCCTTGATCGCGGCGATACGCGCGGAGTTTACGCGGCTCATCTGGCCTGCGCCTACGCCCACAGTGCGACCGTCTTTGCCGTATACGATGGCATTGGATTTTACGAACTTGGCCACTTTCCAGGTAAACAGCAGATCGCGGATTTCCTCTTCAGTGGGCTGGCGCTTGGAGACCACTTTCAGGTCGGCAGCGGTGATCAGGCCGTCGTCGCGGTCCTGAACCAGCAGGCCGCCATTGACGCGCTTGTAGTCCAGCGCCGGGGTGCGCTCGCTGCTCCACTGGCCGCATACCAGCAGGCGCAGGTTCTTCTTCTCGGCAACGGCCTGTTTGACCTCTTCGGAGACTGACGGTGCGATGATGACTTCAACAAACTGTCGCTCGACGATAGCGCGGGCAGTGGCGCCATCGAGTTCCCGGTTGAAGGCGATGATACCGCCAAAGGCGGATTCGCTGTCGGTAGCGAAAGCCAGGTCGTAGGCCGTGCGAATATCTTCAGCGATCGCCACACCACAGGGGTTGGCGTGTTTAACGATCACGCAGGCGGGTTGCTCGAAGGACTTAACGCACTCCAGTGCGGCATCGGTATCGGCGATATTGTTGTAGGACAGCTCTTTGCCCTGCAGCTGGGTGGCAGTGGAAATACTGGCCTCAGCTGGGTTGGCTTCGGTATAGAAAGCGGATTTCTGGTGCGGGTTCTCACCGTAGCGTAGATCCAGTTTCTTGATAAATTGGCTGTTGTAGGTGCGCGGGAACAGCTGCTTTTCTTCGCCTTTAATGGCGCCCAGGTAATTGGCAATAGCGCCGTCGTAGCCCGCAGTGTGTTCGAAGGCTTTTACCGCCAGATCAAAGCGGCTGACGTGGCTCAGGGCACCATCGTTAGCTTTCATCTCCTCGATGATCTTGCCGTAATCGCTGGCATTGACCACGATAGTGACATCTTTGTGGTTCTTGGCGGCAGCGCGAACCATGGTAGGGCCGCCGATATCGATGTTCTCGATAGCGTCTTCGAGGGAACAGTCGGGCTTGGCAACGGTTTGAGCGAAGGGGTAGAGGTTAACCACCACCATATCGATCGGGGTGATACCGTGCTCGCCCATGATGGCATCATCGGTACCACGGCGCCCCAGAATGCCACCGTGTACTTTCGGGTGCAGAGTTTTGACACGGCCGTCCATCATTTCGGGGAAGCCGGTGTAGTCGGAAACTTCTACCACGGGAATACCCGCTTCCTTGAGCTGGCGGTGGGTTCCGCCGGTGGAAAGAATCTCAACCCCCATTGCGGAGAGCTGTTGAGCGAACTCTACAATGCCACTCTTGTCAGAGACACTAATTAGAGCGCGGCGGATGGAAACCTTGTCTGTCATTGCACTTGATCCAACTGGTTTTCGAAAAGGATGTTTAAAGGGTTTTAGCGGTTGTCCACTGTGGCAACAAAAACGCTGCCGGGAAAATAGCGAAGGGGGATGAGTTACCTCATCCCCCTTCAAAATTTCGCTCGGTGGGAAGCTTACAGCAGGCCGTAGCGCTTCAGCTTCTTGCGCAGGGTGCCACGGTTGAGACCCAGTAATTGCGCGGCGCGGGTCTGGTTGTGGCGGGTGTATTTCATCACCACTTCGAGCATGGGCGCTTCGATCTCCGACAGCACCATGTCGTAGACATCGGTTACCATCTGGCCATCCAGGTGGCGGAAGTAGTTCTCCATTGCGTGCTCGACGGCATCGCGCAGGGACTGCTGCTGTGGCTGTGCCAGTTGAGTCTGTCCCCTGGAGGATACTTCTTCATTGCCAGTATCCGGAATTAATACTTCGTTGTTCATGCCGCTTGTGCCCCTCTCGTTATTCGGCGTTCAAACCACTCGTGAACGCTGGCATGTTGTACTTCTGCACTCTCTATTTGGAAAAAGGTCTTGCGGAAGGACTCGCTATCCGCGAGCGTCTTCAAGTACCAGCCCACATGTTTGCGAGCGATACGGACCCCCATCACTTCACCGTAGAATCGGTGTAGTTCGCCCAAATGGGCGAGCAAAATATTCCTGACTTCATCCAATGTCGGTTCGGGTAGCCGCTCGCCAGTGGCGAGATAGTGGGCTATTTCCCGAAAAATCCATGGTCGTCCCTGTGCTGCACGGCCAATCATGACCGCCGATGCGCCAGTGTAATCGAGCACCTCTCGGGCTCTCTCAGCACTGCAGATGTCGCCATTGGCAAAAACCGGGATTTTTACCCTGGATACAATTTCGGCAATGGTATCGAATTCAGCCTGTCCGTGGTAGCCACAGGCGCGAGTGCGACCGTGAACCGCCAGTGCAGCGACCCCGGAATCCTCGGCCATTTTGGCTACAGTGACGCCATTGCGGGAATCCGGGCACCAGCCGGTGCGGATCTTTAGCGTCACCGGGACGGAAACAGACTGGACCACGGCTTGAAGAATATCCGCTACCAGCTTTTCATCCCGCAGCAGGGCGGAGCCCGCTGCTTTCTTACACACCTTTTTTGCCGGGCAACCCATATTAATATCGATGATTTGCGCGCCGCGACGAGCATTCTCCCGAGCGGCTTCCGCCATCATCTCAGGATCACCGCCGGCGATCTGCACCGATATGGGCGCCGCTTCGCCACCGTGATCCAGGCGCAAGCGGGACTTGCGGCTGTTCCACAGGCGAGTGTCCGAGGTCACCATCTCCGAAACCACCAATCCGGCGCCGAGTTCTCGGCACAGCTGGCGGAAGGGGCGGTCGGTGACACCGGCCATGGGCGCCAGAATTACCGGGTTGTCGATAATATAGGGGCCAATGGCAGTAGACACGGTAGCTCCATTTGGGCTGTAGGAAGGGCAATCTGTGCCCCGGCAAAACAGCCGCCTATGATAGCGGCTGGCCCGTTAATGGCAAAGCGAAAAAGCGGGCAATTTGATCGAACACTGTTCATTTAGCCTGCTGAATGCGCAGGTTTGGTTGTTTATGGCGCCAAATCCCCTTTGCTAAAAACTTGGCCGGGGTGCTTGTGTGCGCTCAGTGAGTGATGTTCAACTCGTAGTTTACCGCTTCTGCACCGGGGTCAACCACCTCAATCGCGATATGAATGGGGCTGTCCTGGGGCATTAGTTTGCGTCCGGCCAACTCCCCCTGTAGGTACTCGTTCGGGGTAAACCGGCGACTGGCCACAGCCTTGTCCTTCAGGTCGCTGAAGTTCAGCAACAGGTTGGGGAAGGGTTGTGCGTAGGGGGCGGTATTTAGCAGCACTGCATCCACTACCAGGGCGCCCTGCAGCTGCGGGTGGGTACGCACCATTAAGTTTGTGGCCTGGATCGCCCGGGTATCTTTTAGTTGAGGTAAGGTGCAGCCGAATAGTGGGCAGGCGGCAGCATAGAAGTCGCGCCAGGGTTGTTTGCGGCTGAGGCTATCGAACTGGAAGTATGCAACCTGAATCACTATGCCGAGGATCGATAGGGGAATCAATGCGCGCCATAGCCAGGGAGAGGCGGTGCGTTTCTTTTTGGGGACTCCCCACGACATCTCCACAGGCGCGGGCTGGATGGCTGAGATCAATTGCTCCCGCTGCGGCTCTTCAGCAGTGGTAGATTCGCCACCGAAGTAAGGCTCCTGGCGGCTTTCCTCAGTGGGGGGAGGTGTATCTACAGACTCGGTTGATACTGCAGGCTCATTGTTGTCCCAAGACGATTCCTCAGCGAGGGAGCTAGAAGTTTCAAACTCCGGTACTTCAGGTTGGCCGTTGTACTCGGGCGAAGGGTCAGAATCAAAATCAGGAAGTTCTTCCCAGTCCGGCTTGAGGATTTTATCCAGGTCCTCTTCGGGTTCCGCTTCCTCTTCGGTGTGAGATGCTTCCAGCTCCTGCCACTCATGGTCGCCAAAGGCGTCACCAATTAATTCCTGCGCTGCTGCACTATATTCTTTTGGTTCAGATTTGGGCGCGCTGTCAGGTGCCCCCTCATTGGTTGCACTCTCCCGACCGGCAGTTTGATCTACAGCTGGTGGAGATGGCGGGGTGGCGGGTTCGTCCTCGTCGAGCTCGATATCGTCGTGGATCAGGAAGTCATCGTCTTCCAGCAAAGCCTCCAAATCATTGCGGCTCTCGCTATCACTTTCTGAGAAAACGATATTTTCGTCTGCGCGAAACACCTGCAGGCAAGACCCACAGCGAACGGCGCCGCGGGCAGCGCGCAGTTGCTGGTCATTAATATGAAATGATGTGCTGCAATGAGGGCAGCGGGTTACCAGTTGAGACATTCGACTAGAGCGCAGTTTATTTAGCAGCCAAGTTTATCAGCCCAAAGGGGTCCCGCGTAGTGCTGGGGAGCGCATTTAGCGCACCCGCTTGCCTGTCAGTCTGACCCATCCCTCGTGTTCGCCGTCAGGATCGAACTCAATCCATTCGCTGTAAGCATTTTTCACCTGCTCTGCCTGGGAACTGAGGATGCCGGACAGACAGATTTTTCCGCCCAATTGAGTGAGCTGTATCAGTTGAGGGGCGAGTTCTACAAGGGGACCGGCGAGGATATTGGCCAACATAACATCGGCGGCTTCGCTCGGCATTTGTTCTGGCAGGTAGACCGGGAAGCGCTCGGGGTTTATGCCGTTGCGCTGGGCATTGTCGCGGCTGGCGAGCAATGCCTGGGGATCGATATCGGTGCCGAGAACTCGCTCTGCTCCCAGTAGTAGTGCGCTAATTCCCAGAATGCCCGAGCCGCAACCGAAGTCGATGGCACTCTTACCTGCGAGTTCCTGCTGCGCCAACCATTGCAGACATAGGAAAGTAGTTGGGTGCGTGCCAGTGCCGAAGGCAAGGCCCGGATCGAGCAGCAGGTTCACGGCGTCTGGCTGTGGTGGTTCACACCAGCTGGGGCAGATCCATAAATTGGGGCCGCACTGGATGGGTTTGTAGTGGGTCATCCACTCTCGCTCCCAATCCTTGTCCTCAAGTTGCTCCCAGCGGGCATTGGGCAACATTTCGCATAGGAAGGAAGCTGCTTTTGCCTCGGTAACTGAGGTATCCACTTCCGCATCGAACAACCCGGTAACCCGTGTTTGCTCCCATAGGGGCACCTCTCCGAGCCCGGGTTCAAGGATCGGTTGGTCAGCGTTGTCTTGCAGGGTGACAGATACGGCACCGGCAAAAAGCAGTGCGTCTTCGATTTTTTCCGCGTGATCACGGTCGGTGTCCACGCGGAGTTGTAGCCAGGGCATAATTATTCCGGAATTGTTATAGCGATGTTTACGGCATTGTTGCGGCCGGGCCGCACTCAGATAACGACGCTTGCCACGCCATCCATGGCAAGGTTCAGTGTCGTTTTGTTTGCCGCAATTCTCGCTAACTTTGCCCCGGCTGGCGAGCGCTTAAAGACCTAACTTCTTCTCCAGGTAGTGGATATTGACCCCACCCTTGGCAAAGTTTTCATCTCGTACCAACTCTTCCTGTAGGGGAATATTGGTTTTGATGCCGTCCACTACCAGCTCCGACAGGGCCACACGCATACGCGCCAACGCGGTTTCACGATCTTCCGCATGGGTGATCAGCTTGGCGATCATGGAATCGTAGTTGGGGGGTACCGAGTATCCGGAGTAGAGATGGGAGTCGACCCGCACACCCAGGCCGCCAGGCATATGGAAGTTGTTTACCTTGCCGGGGCTGGGGAAGAAGGTCTGTGGGTCTTCGGCATTGATACGGCACTCAAAGGCGTGACCTTTGATTACGATATCTTCCTGCTTCAGGGATAGCTTCTCACCGGCACAAACCCGAATCTGCTCCTTGATCAGGTCGACGCCGGTTACCATTTCGGTAACGGGGTGCTCCACCTGGATACGGGTGTTCATTTCGATAAAGTAGAAGCGCTCATTTTCATACAGGAATTCAAAAGTACCCGCGCCGCGATAGCCGATATCGATACAGGCTTGTACACAGGACTCATGTACCTGCTCGCGTACCTCATCGGGAATGCCCGGAGCTGGGGCTTCTTCCAAAACTTTTTGATGGCGGCGCTGCAGGGAGCAGTCGCGATCGCCCAGATGGATGGCGTTGCCCTGGCCATCGGCCATTACCTGGATCTCAACATGGCGGGGATTCTGCAGGAATTTTTCCATGTAGACGGTGCCGTCACCGAAGGCCGCCTGGGCTTCGGACTTGGTCACGGCAATCGCGTTCACCAGTTCCTCTTCCCTTTCTACTACGCGCATGCCGCGACCACCGCCACCGGCGGCAGCTTTAATAATGACCGGATAACCGATGCTGCGGCCGATCTCCATGCAGCGTTCGCTATTATCGGGCAGCGGGCCGTCAGAGCCTGGAACGGTGGGAACGCCAGCCTTTTTCATGGCGGCAATTGCAGACACCTTGTCCCCCATCAGGCGGATCACATCCGGGTCAGGGCCAATAAAGGTAAAGCCGCTCTTTTGCACCTGCTCGGCGAAGTCCGCGTTCTCTGCGAGAAAGCCATAGCCGGGGTGCACGGCTACTGCGTCGGTGATTTCCATGGCGGAGATCAGGGCCGGCACATTTAGGTAGCTCTGCGGGGATGGGTTGGGGCCGATACATACAGATTCGTCGGCCAGGCGTACATGCTTGAGATTGCGGTCTACCAAAGAGTGCACCGCCACAGTGGCGATGCCCATCTCTTTACAGGCGCGCAAAATCCGCAAGGCGATTTCGCCGCGGTTGGCGATTAGGATTTTGTCGAACATTGTGACTTACCCCACTCAGACGATGGTCACGAGGGGCTGGTCAAACTCAACCGGTTGGCCGTCTTCCAGCAGGATCGACTCAATGGTACCGGCCTTGTCGGCTTCGATCTGGTTCATCATTTTCATCGCTTCGACGATGCACACAACATCGCCAACTTTGACCTGCTGGCCCACTTTCACGAAGGCCTCGGCGCCAGGGCTGGGGGCAGCGTAATAGGTGCCTACCATCGGGGATTTTACCGCGTGTCCGCTGATAGCCGGCTTGGACTCTTTTTCAGCTGGGGCAGCAGGAGCGCTGGGCGCCGGAGCAGCGGGGGCGGCAACCGGTGCGGGAGGCGCGCTGTAAATCGGTGCAACGGGTTGGGCTGCGCTGCTGACGCCGCGACTGATGCGCACGGACTCTTCGCCTTCTTTGATTTCCAGCTCGCCGATATCCGATTCTTCGAGCAGCTCAATCAATTTTTTAATTTTGCGGATATCCATAGTTATTTACTCGCAGTTTGATTCATTGTTGTGCAGGTGTGGCATCCAGTTGGTGGATGGCTGCCTGTAAGGCCAGGGTGTAGCTGTTGGCGCCAAAGCCACAGATTACGCCGCAGGCCAGATCTGAAAGATAGGAATGGTGTCGGAAAGCTTCCCTGGCGTGGGGATTGGACAGGTGAAGCTCAATAAACGGGATGGCAACGGCTGCCAGGGCATCGCGCAAGGCGACACTGGTATGGGTGAACGCAGCGGGATTGATCACGATAAAGTCGACCCCACTGGTCGCCGCCAAGTGGATTCGTTCGAGCAGGGCTGATTCACTATTGCTCTGCAGGACTTCCAGTTCGTGGCCGGCGGCGTCGCACTGGCGCTCGGCGGCTTCATTGATATCCGCCAGGGTGGTAGACCCGTAGATGTGCGGTTCGCGACTGCCTAAAAGATTTAGGTTGGGGCCGTGAAGGAGAAGAAGTTTAGCCATAATTCGCCCTGAAGAAAGTTGCCGAAAACCCATATAAAGTGGGTTAAAATTGGCTATCTTGCGGGCAAACTCGAAATTTCGGCCTAGCTGCCCGAACTCATTAACCGAGTCTGCCGCAAAAGTGACTCCCTGTCCATGCCAGACTCGGAGTTTATCGAAGTTAGCAGCAGTTCGGCGATATTGGGCAAAAAATTAGTTCAAAATATCCGGGCTGTGGCCTGTTTACCTTGGGTTATTGGCTACAAAGGCGTCAAAAACTTTACTGAGTCACCCCAGTGCTCAAAGGGGAGTCCACAGCGTTCTCCAATTCCTGTAGTAAATCATCTTGAGAAAGTATTTGCGGCAGTATTTTTGCGTCGCCCCCATCGGCGGGATAGAGGAGATACAGCGGCACACTGGTACGCCCGTATTTGGCCAATAATTCGCTGATTCGCGGATCCTGGTTGGTCCAATCTCCTTTCAGCGCGACCACGTTGAGGCGCTCCAAAGCATCACTGACCTCGGTGCTCGACAGCACAGCTTTCTCATTCATCAGGCAGGTGATGCACCAGGCCGCGGTCATATTGGCCAGAACTGCACGCCCCTCACTGCGCGCAGTCTCCAGTCTCTCTGCCGAATAGGGCTCCCAGTAATCGCTGCTGGACAATTGTTCGGACTGATTGATGGTTTTCAGTTGCGGAAGTAGAAAAACCGCCAAGGCCAGGGAGGCCAGGGCCAGGGAACCGCGCAGCCAGTGCCATTGCGGACGCGGCCAAAGCCACAGGGCAAATGCAATGGCTACAGCACCAGCCAGTACCAGGGCAACCCCATCCCCCCCGGCTTGCCGGCCCAGAACCCACAGTAGCCATACCGCAGTGAGATACATCGGAAATGCCAACAGCTGCTTCAGGCGATCCATCCAGGGGCCGGGTTTGGGCAGCTTTTCCGCCAGAGCGGGGATATAGGTCAACAACAGGAAGGGGGCCGCCATACCGGCGCCAAGGGCGGCAAAAACACTTAGCGCAATTAGCGCGGGCTGCGTAACAGCAAACCCCAGTGCGGAGCCCATCAGCGGTGCAGTACAGGGGCTGGCCACCAGGGTTGCCAGCGCGCCGGATGCCACAGAGCCCGACAACCCCTGACGTTTATTCAGGTTGCCGCCAATACCCATCAGGTTACTGCCGAGCTCGGTCATTCCGGACAGACTCAACCCCATGATAAAAAACAGGTAGGCGAGTGCTGCCACCAACCAGGGGGATTGAAGCTGGAAGCCCCAGCCGACAGCCTCTCCGCCGGCGCGAAGGGCGAGCATCACAGCGGCGATAGCCACAAAGCTCAAAACTACGCCCAGTGTATAAGCCCAGCCGTGGTGGTGCCTTTGGCTTGCATTTTGTGCCGCCTGGCTCACTGCTAGTAATTTAATCGACAGTACTGGGAAGACACAGGGCATCAGGTTCAGGATCAGGCCACCGGCAAATGCGAGAAGCAGCGCCAGTGATAAGGTGACATTGCTATTGCCTGCGGCACCGCCAGCACTCGCTGGCGGAGTGGGTGCGCCTGTAATTAAGGCGCTGTCCTGCGGTTCTATATCCTGACTGGCAAAATCCACACTGTAGTATCGGGTCTGAGGTGGATAGCAAAGGCCGGCATCTGCGCAGCCTTGATAGTGGAGCTCCAGTTGGGTAGAACCGCTGGTTTCAGGGATTTCCAGGGCAAATTCGAGCTGGCCTCGGTAGACCTCAGTCTCTTTCTCGAAATAGTCGTCCCAAATGACTTCACCGGTTGGCAGGTTCAGGGGGATGGGAGTTTTCTCACCATTATCGACCCTGTACAGCGCCAGTTTTTCGCGATAGAGGTAGTACTCTGGGGCAATCTGGAAGAGTGCACTGAGGCCGTTGGCATCAAAGAGCAGATCTTGCTGATAAGCTTCATCGACCGGCAGGAAAGTGTTTTCCTGGGCGCTGCTCAGCGAGGCAAAAGGGTTATCGGAATTCTGCGCTGTAGCTCCAATGCTGGTTGTGGCCAGCAGGATTGTCAGCAGAACGAGGAAATTTTTTCGGAAACTTTTGGTCATCACAGCCATAGATGAAAAAATTCATTATAGTCGGGCGCATAGTTCAGACTGCTGCACCAGACGGGGGTTCAGTCGCCGCAGCAGTATAGCGACGCCAGTGGTACAAAAAAACAACAATAGGGGATTGTTTTGCCGTCATTTGAACGCCTTCACAGCCTTGGGGTTTTACTGCTACTGGCATTTTGCCTGGGGGCCTGCTCATCCAATAAGCCCGCACCTAAAACGGTTGTCCCTCCTCCCGCCCCTAAAAAGACGCCATCCCAAGACCAGGTTCGGCGCAACAATATTTCCTTTTTTTTGAGTCGTGCGGAACAGGCGCTACGCAAAGGGCATCTAACCCAGCCTGCCGGCGCCAGTGCCTACGACTATTACCTGCGTGTATTGCAACTGCAACCGGATAACAGCAAGGCAGAAACTGGTATTCAAACCATTGTGGTCACCTATGTTGAGCGGGCGCGAGACGCCCTGCGTCGCAGGGATTTTGGGGAGGTGAATACCCTGTTGAAACGGGCTGAGATGCTGGCCCCGGCCAATCCGCTGGTGGCTGAAGTGCGTACACAGTTGGTCCGTGAGCGGGGGAGAGCGCAGCTCGATTTACCGCAAGGGGAGGTGATAGGTCTACCAGCCGGTGAACTCGCAGTAAGGTCTGCCGGGCTGGTGGAACAGTTGCAGCGAGTAGCGGGCAGGATTCGCAGCGAGCAGCTGCGCGTCATTATCGTAGCGCGCAGTGATGCTGAGGGCCGTTGGGTTTATCAGCAACTGCGCGAGGCTGTGCCCGGGTATCGGGTGCGTGGAGATATCAAAGTCGGGAATCCGGCGAAACTGATTCTGATTAAGCCCAGCGGAGGGGCACCATGAAAAAAGTATTGGCATTTGCCTTTTTAATCACCGCACTCCTTGTGTCTAAGGGCGCCTATTCCATAGGAATTACGGCGGAGGGGTATGCCCGGGAAACACCTCCCGGACCTTCGATGAGCGCTGCCTTTGTGTCGCTGCACAACACTGGTGATTCGAGTCAGGTACTCACAGGTGTGGAGCTGCCGGGTGTTGAACAGGCTTCGGCAGACCTGCATACCACTATATCGGAGAACGGAATAAACCGGATGCGCCCGCTGGATCAGCTGACGATTGCTGCAGGGGCAAGTGTAGATATGGCTCCCGGTGGAGTTCACTTAATGATTAAAGGTCTGCGCCTGCAGGCGGGGGAGGAGTTGCCGTTGCGACTGCTTTTTGCCGATGGCAGCAGTGTAGATATTCTTGTGCCAATAGTTCGGATGAGTGATGAGGGTGAGCACCACCACCATCACCATGGCTGAATTGGCAGTTTTTTTGAAGTGAGGGGGAATTAAACATGAAGAAGTTATTGGTTTTTGCCGGTGCACTGCTACTCAGCGCTTGTGCTCACAGCCCGCTGCAGATTTGGCTGCAGCCTCAGGTCCAGGTTGCTCCTGAAGCGATAGGCGAAGGCTTTAGTATGAGTGTGATGGGAGTTAATGAACTGCCCTCTGGCGGCTTGGGATCATTGGGGGGTGTTTATGCGGATACTGCTCAGGTAAGTATTGGCAATGACGCTGGTGAGGCTATTGCAGCGGGATTGCGTAATGGTTTTTCAAATTGGTCATTTCGAATTACCGATACCGCGCCGGAAGTTCAGGTGATCGCAAAATTGGTAAAACTCACCTACAACAGTCCAAATACGGTTTATACCACTGAGATTGACACCGCTGCTGAAATTCACCTGGAAGTGAAAATTGGTCCTCGCACTTATTTCGGCACTTACAGCGCTTCCGGCAAAGATCGGAACCTGGTTAAGCCCAGTCGTGAAGAAGTCCAAAGTCGTGTGAATGGACTGCTTAGCGCAACTCTACAACGAGTATTTGAAGACGAGAAATTAAAAAATTTCTTGCGCAGCAATCTGTGAATGTGCAATTTATACATTTGTAGAAAAAACTCGGCTGGGAGGCTGGATAATTGAATAAAATCGGCGATCGTGGGCGATGATGTCGGTAACCTTTTTCGGTTATGGCCTGTCGCAAGGCACCTCCCCGCTGCCGGGAAAGGTTTGCGCTTTGCTCTGTTGTGTTTTGAGTGAGTTTTCCCGTGACGCTGTTTAATCCAGAGGCGGCAAGTTATCTCGGCCCCCTCGCCCAGTTGGAAGAGGGGCTGCGCCCCTGTGAGCAGATCAGTTTACAGGCGGCGGAGGCGGCTCTCGGTGAAGTTGCCGATGGTGTCATTGTCACCGATGCTGCGGGTACGGTGGTTTACACCAACCCCCTGGTCAACGAAATGACTGGGGACCTGGTTGGATTGCTGCCCGGCCAGCCACTCAGCGAAGGTTTGCGCCTGTGCAATAGCCGGGGCGATGCGATAGAGCCGATACTGCCGGCATCCAGTGACCTGGGTGAAGTACCCAGAACCAGAGAGTTTAATGCCTGTATTGAGCGCCCAGGGGAAGAGCATGTCCCGCTTGAAGTGACCGTGCAGGTAATGGCTCTTTGGGATATGGGGGTGCTAAAAAATTATGTTTTGGTGCTGCGGGATACCTCTGCCGCGCGCCGGGTTTCCACCCGCCTTATGTGGCAGAGCAGCCACGACGCCTTAACCCGACTGCCTAACCGACAATTCTTTGAGAGTGAGCTGCAAAGCCAACTCAGCCTCTGTATCGATAAACGCCAGCACCATGTATTGCTCTACCTGGATGTTTATCAATTCAAAGTTATTAACGACACCCTGGGCTTTGTTGCCGGGGACCAGTTGTTGGTTCAGTTGGTGGAGTTAATCAAGCGCTGCCTCTCCAGCGACGATCTGTTTGCCCGGGTGGGCAGTGATGAGTTTGCGATACTACTGCGCGACTGCACCCTGGAAGAGGGTGGTCGTGTGGTGGCTCGGCTGCGCGACTCTGTGCAGAGCTTCAGTTTTTTCTGGGAGGGGAATGACAACCGGGTCGCAGTGTCGATTGGTGTTGTTGGTGTCGATCACTTTACCCCCAGTGCCAGTCAGTTACTGGCGTCGGCCAATGATGCCTGTTGCAGTGCCCGGGAGCAGGGCAGAAATCGCGTTAAGCTATTTGGCGACTCTCGCAAGGTATTGGAGAAGCGTCGCGAGACCACCTGGGTTGCGGAAATTCACGCGGCTTTGCGGGAAGACCGCCTGATGTTGTACCGGCAGCCAGTGGTTTCACTAAAGGGGGACCGCAATGTCCACCACTATGAAATCCTGGTGCGGATGCGCGGCCGTGATGGTGGAGTGATTTCACCGGGGCTGTTTTTGCCAGCCGCAGAGCGCTATGGCTTGATCGAGGAAGTGGACCGTTGGGTAATTCGCCGGGTCTTTGACTATATGGCCCAGGAGCAGCGCCTGGGGATGGGCGGAATTAATTATGCGGTCAATATTTCCGGCATCAGCCTGGGGGATGAGACCTTTGCTGATTTTGTGCTGCAGTCTTTGTCCGATGCCGGTGTAACGCCCTCGCGGGTTCAATTTGAAATTACAGAAACCAGCGCCATCAATAATCTTGAACGAGCCCTGATATTTATCCACAAGCTGAGAGCCGCCGGTTGCAGCTTTGCCCTGGATGACTTTGGTCGCGGTGTTTCCTCCCTGGCTTATCTGCGCCAGCTGCCGGTAGATTTTCTTAAAATCGATGGAAGCTTTGTGCGCAATATGCTCGAGGATGAAATTGATAGCGCAATGGTGAGCACTATTGATCACTTGGCGAAGAGAATGGGTATCAGCACTATCGCCGAGTATGTAGAGAGCCCGGAGTTAATGGAAAAATTGAGCCAGATGGGGGTGGACTATGCCCAGGGGTTCGGTATTTCCGCAGCGACGGGGTTGCCGGAGCTGGATAGCTACCCGGGGATGCTCCACCATTCCAGAGGGCCCAAGCCTTAGGGGCCCCTGGAAATCATGTGTCTATAGATAACTGCTATTAGGCAATTGCTATTAAACAACCGGTGCGAGTAATTCGGAGTGCTGCTCGGCTTCTAGTCGCGGGCCGTATTGGCTCACTACCTGGGCGGCAGCGCGGCAAGCGAGTTCGCCGGCTTCGGTAAAACTCATTTCGCGGTTAATACCGTAGAGGAAAGCACCGGCAAACATATCGCCTGCGCCGTTGGTATCGATGGCGCGGACTTCGGGGCTCTCTATGCGGTGAACGTCGTTGCCGTCCCATAGCAGTGCGCCATCGGCACCCAGGGTAATCGCGAAACTGCGGCAGTAATCGCGCAGCGCTTCAACGGCGCCCTCCACAGAGTCGGTACCGGTAAAGCCCAGAGCCTCATCCCGGTTGCAGAACAGCATATCCACACCGCCGCCAATCATTTCCCGCAGCCCTTCGCCGAAGAACTGAACCATAGCCGGGTCAGACAGGCTGAGAGCGGTTTTAACTCCGTGGGCTTCGGCTTCTTCGCGAAGCTTGATCGCTGCGGCACGACCCGTTTCAGAGGAGACCAGGTAGCCTTCGATATAGGCCCACTTGGAGGCGGACAGTGCATCGCTATCCAGCTCAGCGACTGAGAGCTGTTCACTCATTCCCAGATAGGTGTTCATACTGCGTTCGGCATCCGGGGTGATAAGTACCAGGCATTTGCCGGTAGTGCCCTCATCAGCTTGCTTCAGTGTTTCGGGGTAGTCGACCCCGGCGCTGTTAAGGTTGTTTCTGTAGAAATCACCATTCTCGTCAGCGGCAACTTTGCACGAATAGAAGGTGCGGAGACCGAAATAGCTGGCAGCAATGACTGTATTGGCACCGGAGCCACCGCAAGCCAATTTGGCAGTGACCATATGGTTTTGAAGGTCGTCTACCAGCTGTTGCTGACGGGCATCATCTACCAGGGTCATGATTCCCTTTTCCACGCCAAGGCTGCTCAAATCCTGGTCCGACACTTCGATTTCTGTATCGAGTAGGGCGGCACCTATGCCGTAGAGATCGTATTGCTGCATATCATTCCTATTCGGGCTTATTGTCTACATTTCCGCCGCATTATGGACGTGATTTTGCCAAGTGCAAGGCATTGGGGAGGGCTGGCGACAGCAAACCCTCACATAGGCGCTTGTTACATCTTGGTGAACTTATAGGCGGTTGCTGCGGTCAATCCTCGCACAGGTGTAAATAGCACCTTCACGTAAACCTCCAGGTGATAGATACTGCCAAGCCTGGATTTTAGCCCGCTAATTGAGTGGGCCCGCCAGTGCTGAAAGGCACTGGCAGCAAGATACCAGCGGAGCTGCCACCTGCTGGTACCCTGCCTTCGACTCTTCGATTGGGGCTGGTTAGGTCTCATGAGTCGCTTGATGTACTGAGTTGGCAGCGGGACTGAATCCTCATATGGCATCAACGAAGCGCCGGCGCGTCAGAGCGTCAAAGCCCAAACGACGATATCGCTGGCTCAAGCTGCTAGTGCTTTTAGCCCTGGTGGGCTCCCTGGCGCTGGCAGCGTATATGGCTTACCTGGATGTGCAGCTGCGCGAGCGACTGGATAGCCGTCAATACCAACTCCCCGCCCGAGTCTACGCTCGTCCGCTGGTGCTGCGCGAGGGTATGGCAATGCATCCGGATGAGTTGGAGTCCGAATTTGCTGCCTTGAATTACCGCAAGCAGGGCACTCTGAGTGAGCCTGGCTCCTGGGTTCAGGACGGAATGAATTACAAGGTCTGGCGCCGGGACTTTATCCATGCCAATGGCCGCCAGCCTGCTGCAGTGGTCTCCTTCCGTCTGCGCAATGATCAAATTAGCGGCCTGCGTGATGACAATGGCCGAAGCCTGGCAGAATTCCGCCTGGACGCAGCTAATATCGGCTCTCTACTAGGGGGAGGCGATGACCGCAATCCAGTGCGTTTCGATGATATTCCTCCCTTGGTAGCCAATACCCTGATTGCTGTTGAGGATCAGGACTTCCTCAATCACTTTGGTGTTTCCCCTCGCGGTATTGCCCGGGCCATGGTGGCCAACGCAAAAGCCGGACGATTGGTACAGGGTGGCTCCACAATTACCCAGCAGTTGGTCAAAAATATCTTTTTTGACCATAAGCCCAGCCTAAGGCGTAAATTCAACGAGGCCCTGATGGCCATCCTGATGGAGGTGCACTACGACAAGCGCTATATCCTGCAGGAATACATCAATGAAGTGTGGCTGGGTCAGCAGGGTGCCAGAGGTATTTATGGCTTTGGGTTGGCCTCCGAATTCTATTTCCAGCAGCCCCTGGATACCTTGGAACCCCATCAGGTAGCGCTGTTGGTGGGGCTGGCGAAAGGTGCGTCTTACTACAACCCCTGGCGCAATCCCGAGAGAGCACTGCAAAGGCGCAATACCGTGCTGGAATTGATGCTGGAGCAGGGGCTGATTACTCAGGAGGAGTTCCAGAAGTATTCCGCCAAGCCTCTGGGGGTGGTCAAGGGTGGTGTCGGTGCGCAGAATCCTTACCCGGCCTTTACTGAGCGGCTGTTGATTGAATTGCGTCCCTACTATTCCTACGAGGAATTGCGCACTTCGGGTTTACGGGTTTACACCACCTTGGCCCCTTCGGTGCAGAAGTTGGCGGAGGAGTCCATCAGTCAGGGCGTTAGCCAGCTGGAGAAAGACCGAGGGATCAAAGCCAATTCACTCCAGGCCGCGACAGTATTGTTGGATAATCGCAACGGTAATGTGCTGGCCATGGTGGGAGATCGGAACCCGGACTACCCAGGCTTCAACCGGGCGCTGGAAGCCCGCCGCCAGGTGGGCTCCCTGATTAAGCCGGCTGTGTTTCTCACTGCTCTAGAGCGACCGGAAGAGTACAATCTGGCCACCCTGATCGATGACGCCCCGGTGAGAATTGAAGAGGCGGATGGCGATGTATGGATGCCGCAGAACTTCGATAAGCGCGCTCACGGACAGATACCGCTTTATATCGCCCTGGCCAAGTCCTATAACCTGGCGACGGCTCATTTGGGATTGGATCTCGGCCTGCAGAATGTACGCCAGACGATTCGCCGCCTGGGTGTTGAATCCAGGCTCCCCCGAGTGCCGGCGATGTTGCTTGGTGCTGTGGAGATGACCCCGTTCGAAGTTGCCGGTATGTATCAGGCCATTGCGAACAATGGTGAGACGGTACAGCCGCGCACACTGCTGGCGGTATCCGATGCCCAGGGCGGCCGTGTACAGCACTTCCGCCGCAAGGCTAATCGCGGTGTCGACCCCGTTCCAGCTTACCTGTTGCGCTGGGGGCTGGAGCAGGCCATGCGTGAGGGTACCGGACGCCGCTCCGCCAAGCGCTTGCCAAGTAGCATCGCCTTTGCCGGGAAAACCGGAACCACTAACAATAACCGCGATAGTTGGTTTGCGGGCTTCTCCCCGGAAGTAACCGCCGTAGTCTGGCTCGGGCGCGACGACAATGAGCGCACGCGCCTAACTGGCTCCACCGGCGCACTGCCGATCTGGACGGAGATTATGCGCAAGCTGCCCCATCAACACGGACCGGCAGAGATGCCCCGAGGAGTGGAGCTTAAGTCAGTGAACTCCCGGGGGCAGTTTATGGACCCGGATTACTGTCGCGGTGGTTATGAGATTCCTTTCTCCTACGAGAGCCAGCTGCAACCGGCGCCGGAATGTCGGGGGCAGAACCGCTGGCGCTGGTTCCGCAATCTCTTTGGCAATGGTCGCGACGAAGCGGCTCCCAGAGAGGAGATGAGTCCCGGTTGGGGGGTGGATACCAGTGAGCAGCAGATGCGCGATCAGCGCCGCCAACAATTGCAGGAGCAACTTCGAGGTGACGATGCGGAAGAGTTTGGTGTAGATCCCGAGTATGGCTCCGATTATGAAGAGGAGCCCCTGGAGCTGCCAAGAGATAATACTTTTGGCGGGAGGGCTCACAGCGTACCGGCAGAGGAAGCCCAGCCGGTGGGGCCTGACCTGGAAGATCAGTGGCCCTAGGGAAGGTAGCGCGCGATTGAATCGCGCGCTTTATCGCCGGCTATCAGTCTTGCAGCAACTGTGCGGCTTCTTCGGCGAAATAGGTGAGGATGCCGTCGGCACCGGCGCGCTTAAAGGCCAGTAAGGACTCCAGAATAACCGCCTCTCGCTTCAGCCAGCCATTTTCAAATGCGGCGCAATGCATCGCATACTCCCCACTTACCTGATAGGCGAAAGTGGGAACCCGCAATTCTTCTTTTACCCGACGCACTATATCCAGGTAGGGCATACCGGGTTTCACCATCACCATATCCGCGCCCTCTTGCAGATCCAGGGCGCACTCGTGCAATGCCTCATCGGTGTTGGCGGGGTCCATTTGGTAGCTCGCTTTATTGCCACCTTTCAAGTTCCCGGCAGAGCCCACTGCATCGCGGAAAGGACCGTAGTAAGCGGAGGCATATTTAGCGGCGTAGGACATAATCAGGGTATTGCTGTGGCCCGCGCCTTCGAGAGCATCGCGAATGGCTCCGATACGGCCATCCATCATATCCGAGGGGGCTACCATATCGGCACCGGCCGCAGCGTGTGACAGGGCCTGCTGTACCAATACCTCAACGGTTTCGTCGTTGACGATATAACCGCTGTGGTCCATCAGCCCGTCCTGGCCGTGGTTGGTAAAGGGGTCCAGGGCTACATCGGTGATAACTCCCAATTCCGGTACCGCATTTTTCAGCTCGCGAACAGCCCTTTGTGCCAAGCCATCGGCGTCGTGGGCGGCACTGGCGCAATCGGACTTTGCCGACGGGTCGACTACCGGAAACAGGGCTATTGCGGGGATTCCCAACTCTCGAACTGTCTTCGCTTTCTTGGCCAACAGGTCCACGCTCAGGCGTTCAACACCCGGCATTGAGGCGACTTTTTGGGTTTCGTTACGCCCCTCAATAACAAACAGTGGCAGGATCAAGTCGTCACTGCTCAACTGGGTTTCCTGCACCAGTCGACGGGAAAAATCCTTTGCACGCAGGCGACGCAGGCGAGTGTTGGGGTAGGCACCACGGCCGAAACTTTGGCTCATCGGGAAATTACTCCGGCTATCCATAGGGCCGCAGAAATCCCGCAGCCGCAATTGGCAGCCATCATATCAAATTGCCGCAGTGGGTGATTTTCGATTGCTGAGGGAAAGCGGTTTAAAAATGGGGCTGATGTAAGTGCCTTACCAATAGTTTGCCGGCGGCTTCTATATGTTTTGCCAGCAGTGCGGCGGCTTGGTCCCCGTTTCCCTCTTGGAGTGCATTGAGTATTGCAAAGTGCTCGTCCTGACTGGTGTCCTGGTAATTCAGGCCGTGGGATTGGTAACCGATATAGCGCTCACATTGCCGGTGCAGTTGCTCGACGGTACTAAATAGCGTGGGTCTTGCAGCTGCCTGGTAAATACAGGCATGGAACTCCCAATTCATTTTTCCGATCTGTTCGGCGGAGAGTTCAGGTTTGGCTTGCATGGATTCCAGAATATCTCTGGCCCGCCCCAGGATCTCTCCATTAAGGTTTTCCAGTGCCAGGGATTGCAGCAGCGGTTCCAGGCGCATGCGCATCAGGTAGAGGTCTTCCACTTCAATAGGGTCAAACTGCGGCACTGCGACGCCGCGCTTGCCGTGTCCGGTTAACCAGCCCTCATTTTTCAATCTTTGTAGAGCGTCCCTAACCGGAATACGGCTCACTGAGTAAAGTTCGGCCAGCTCGACTTGTTTTAGCACTTGGCCGGCGGCGAAGCGCCCATGCTGCAAGTCCGACTTAATTTTTTCGTAGAGGCCCATCGATGTTTATTAATTCCTGCGCTTGAAAAACCAGTAACACACCAGCCCTCCCAGCAGCCCCCAAAAGGCAGAGCTAATGCCAAAGAGGCTGATACCGGAAGCACTGATCAGAAAAGTGATAATTCCGGCTTCGCGACTGTCGGCCTCGGCTGTTGCGCCAGCCAGGCTGCTACCAATGACGCCAAGCAGTGCCAAGCCGGCGAGGCCGGCAATCAGTGCCTGGGGAAAGGCGCTGAATAATGCCACAACGCTAGCGCCGCAGAGGCCCACCAGCAGATAAAAAATACCGGCGGCAATGCCGGCGGTATAGCGTTTATCGGGGTTGGGATGGGCTTCCGGGCCGGTGCAAATAGCAGCGGTAATAGCCGCCAGATTAAATGCAAAGCCACCAAACGGTGTCAGCAATAAAGAGGTGAGGCCGGTGCCGCTAATAACAGGAGATATAGGCACTCTACTGTAGCCACTGGCGGCCAGGGTTGCCGCTCCGGGCAGGTTCTGAGAGGTCATAGTGACGATAAAAAGAGGAAGGCCAATGCCAATTAAAGTGGAGAGGCGGAATTCTGGCGTGACCCAAACAGGGTGTGCCGCTTGCCAGCCGATCTGGGCCGATGCAATGAGTTGCAACTTCCAGCAAGTCGCCACTCCAGCCGCTAGTACCAAAATAATGGCATAGCGAGGCGCCCAACGGCGCCCGACTAGATAGGTCAGTAACATGATGCCGACCAATAGCGGTTGCGCCTGCAGAGAAGTAAATACTGAGAGACCAAATTGCAGAAGTATGCCTGCGAGCATAGCGCTGGCAATCGGTGCCGGCACCATTCGCGCTACCCGCTCAAAGGCTCCGGACAAGCCCACGAGGAGTGTTAACAGGGCGCTAAACGCAAAAGCACCAATCGCCTCAGCAATGGGGATGCCACTTAAACTGGTGGCCAAAAGTGCAGCACCTGGAGTCGACCAGGCAGTGATTACCGGGGCGCGGTAATACCAAGAGAAGGCAATACAGGTAATGCCCATCCCCAGGCCCAGGGCGCCAATCCAGGAGGCGATCATTACTTCACTTGCGCCAGCTGCACGTGCGGCTTCAAAGACTATGGCGGCGGAACTGGCTACTCCCACCAGCACGGCGACAAAGCCCGCGCTGATGGCGGACAAGCTGGTATCTGAAAACGGTGAGTTTTTCAAAATGTATACCTTTTATATTTTGTATACATTTTTAGCTGTTAGTTTTTTTGAGCGCAATAACTTTGCGGTGAAGCGACTGAGGCTTTATAGGAGGGGGGGGGGTAAAGTTAAACGGGCATAGAGGCAGCACCCGCAGGCTGCGGGTGCTGGAGAGAGGTGGGCAATTAGCCGAGGCGGGCGAAGACGCGCTCAGCGGCAGTGATTGTGGCCTCAATATCCTCATCGGTATGAGCTGCGGACATAAACCCTGCCTCATAGGAGGCCGGTGCCAGGTAGACACCTTCTTCCAGCATGCCGTGGAAGAAACGGTTAAAGCGCTCGTTATCGCAGGCCATTACCTGTTGATAGTTAGTTACTTTAGGTTCTTCGGTGAAGAAGAAACCGAACATGGTTCCGGCCTTATTGGCGGTAATTGGGATACCTGCGGCCTTACCAGCCGCCAGGATGCCCTCTACCAAACGGTCGGTTTTGGCAATTAAAGGCTCGTAGAAGGCGGGTTCTTCCACCAAACGCAGGGTTTCCAAGCCCGCGACCATAGCCACAGGGTTACCGGACAGGGTGCCCGCCTGGTAAACCGGACCCAGGGGTGCGATTTGTTCCATGATCTCGCGTTTACCGCCAAAGGCGCCAACGGGCATACCGCCGCCGATGACTTTGCCGAGGGTGGTGATATCCGCCTCGATACCGTAGAAGCCCTGGGCCCCGGTCAAGCTCACCCGGAAGCCGGTCATCACCTCATCGAGAATCAACAGGGCACCGTGTTGGTCGCAAACTTCGCGCAGGGTTTCCAGGAAGCCGGGTACCGGCGGAATGCAGTTCATATTGCCGGCAACAGGCTCGACGATGATACAGGCGATTTGATCGCCCAGCTCTTCGAAGCAGCTGCGCACACTATCAGCATCGTTGTAGCTCAAGGTGATGGTGTGATCTGCCAGGGCGGCGGGAACGCCGGGAGAAGAGGGTACACCCATGGTCAGGGCCCCGGAGCCGGCCTTAACCAACAGGGAGTCGGAGTGGCCGTGGTAGCAGCCCTCGAACTTCACAATCTTGTCGCGCCCGGTAAATCCACGGGCCAGGCGAATCGCGCTCATGGTGGCTTCGGTACCGGAATTGACGAAGCGCACCAGGTCCATATTCGGCCACAGGCGGCAGAGTTCTTCGGCCAGTTCGGTTTCCAGTTCGGTTGGCGCACCGAAGCTCAGTCCCGATTGGGCCTGTTCCACCACGGCTTCAATAACTTCCGGGTGTGCGTGGCCCAGCACCATGGGGCCCCAGGACTGTACGTAGTCGATGTAGCGCTTCTCGTCTGCATCGTAGAGGTAGGCGCCCTCGGCACGGCGGATAAACACCGGGGTACCGCCGACTGCGCGAAAAGCCCGTACCGGAGAGTTAACGCCGCCGGGAATGTACTGCTGTGCTTCTGCAAAGAGCTGCTCGGATTTACTCATAAACTTATATTCAGGTTCTGCATAAAGGGCCTGAGGAGCATTATCGCGGGGGTGGCGCCTGAGGACAATGTGTAGATTGGCGACGACCGGTCACAGACTGTGTAGACAGAAGATCTCACCGTCATGGGGACGGTGAGACTGATCGGGGCAGGGGCGAAATTTGTGTCAGCAGCTCCAGGTTTAGCGTTCGCACCAGAACAGCCGGTTGGGGATCGGCCTTCCCATTCCCAGGCGCCGGCTGTCTTTGATCGCACTCCAAGCGTATTGCTGACTGCGGGTAACCGCTTCGATAATGGTCAGCCCGTGGGCGATATGGCAGGCAATGGCGGTAGCGAGGGTGCCACAGACGCCATAGGCCGCTGGCTGCAAGCGCTCCCACTTGAACTCCCGCATGAGGCCGCGCTCATCGTAGAGCCGGTTCTGTAATTGTTGCTCGTGGGGCACGCCAGTCAGCAACAGGTAGCGACAGCCGGATTCGAGGATTTCCTGGGCCATGGCATCGAGGACATCGGCCTCCACAGCCATGGCGCGCGCTTCCCTGCGGTTGGGACACACCATGGTTGCCTTGGGCAACAACAGCGACACCATAGCCTCCCACAGAGGCGGGGCGAGTACGCTATCTTTGTCGGCCAGTGTGGCATCGGGGTCGATAACGACGGGAATATCCGGGTAGTCGTGGAGTACGCTGTGAAGCGCGCGCACATTCTCCACAGAGCCCAGGTAGCCGACCTTGATCGCGGCGATCGGCATGTCTTCCAAAACGGCTCGGGTTTGTTCAATTAGCAGGCTGTCGTCGACTGGGGCGACACCCAGCAATTCACCGGTATTACACACGCTGATGGCGGTAACTGCCGAGGCCGCATGGCAGCCGAGACTGACCGCTGTCTCAGTATCTGCGGCAATTCCGGCGCTGCCGCTGGGGTCGTGGTGAGTGACGGTCAGAATAACGGGCTGAGGTGTATCCATAAGTGCTCTACATGACGGCCATTAGCTGTGCGCCTAATTCTAGTTGCTGAGCGCCTTTGACAAGGAATGAATACGCGCCAAATTAAAATGGCTTTACGACAACCAAAATGACGATGGCGACAAGTGCAACTGCTGGGAACTCATTAAATACTAGGAAGTAGCGGCGGCTGCGGGTAACGGTTCCCCGGGCAAACTTGCGAACATAGGCGCCACAGATATGGTGATAGCCCAGGAGGAGAACAACAAAAGTCAGTTTTGCGTGCATCCAGCCGGCGGAGGTGTAGTAGGCCGGGTTCAAACTGTAGAGCCAAATGCCCAAGGCAACGGTGGCCAGCATGGAAGGAATGGCAATACCGCGATAAAGGCGGCGTTCCATAATACAGAAGCGGTCGCGACTAACGGCATCAGTGGCATCGACATGGTAGACAAACAGTCGTGGCAGATAAAAAAGTGCGGCAAACCAGCACACCATCGCAATAATGTGAAAAGCCTTGATCCACAGCATTGAAAGTCCCCTTAAAAGAAACGGGAAGAAAAATTACTTCCGGTAAAAGTTGTTAATTTGTAGCGGCAGAATAATGCCCGCCGTGCGATTGTCCAGCGAACCGCTTTTATGACGGCAGACATATAGGCCATCCGCGCCACTTCTCTCCAGCTTTTGCGAGGCCTCCAGCATTGTCGCTCGCCAGCTTAGGGACGCCAGCTGTTTGCGTTCGCCGGGTAGTCTCAATAAATCGATCATTTCTCCCGGGTCTAGTAATTTATCTGATGCGGAGGAAACTTGTTTTTCGCTCTCGGCCGCCTCTTTCGCACCACCGCGAAGAAAAGTTGCCAAGTCTGCTGCACGCAGTAGTTGCGGTGCCGGCTCCTTGGGTAAATCGATAAGAATCCATTCGGGGTGTTGATTAATTAATTCTGTTGCCGCAGCGCGGGTAATTTCCCTAGGCGTCACAACAAAGCTCTGATTCATTTCGCTGGCAACTCCGACACTGCTCAGCATTTGCTGTCGCCAACTTGGCATTCCCGCTTTATTCAGGGCTCGCAGCGTTTCGTGATAGAGACCGATAGTGGAAAAGAGTTGGCGGCTTACTAATGTGGCCACCACGATCATCATCATTCCAGGGAATAAAATATGTGGGTTATAGGTAAGTTCCAAGATAGCGAGTAGCGCAGCTAGAGGCGCATTGAGCATGGCAGCCATCATTGCCGCCATACCCACCATGGCATAAAAGCCTGGACTCGCGGTGTGCTCACCCAGCCACAAGTTAGCCAGGCCACCGGCAATACCACCGATACAGGCACCGATAATCAGGCTGGGGCCTATTACCCCACCGGGAATTCCGAGCCCTGCCCCCAAAGCGGTTGCAACTAATTTCGCGGCGACAATAGCAATGAGTGTCGCTACCCCCAACTCTCCCAGCATTGCCATCTGCAAAGTGTCATATCCACCGCCCAGGATTTCCGGTACCCAGATACCCAAGGTGCCAGTAACAAGGCCAACCAAGAGAAATCGAAGAAGTGGGGAGTAACGCTGCTGGGGAATCAAAATACGCTGGGAGCGGATAAATAATCCGGCGAGAACCCCAATAACCAGTGCGCACACAAAAAGTAGCGGCAGCTCGGCAAGGGAATTGAGTTGAATCGCGGGTACATTAAAGTCCGGTTGGCTACCGAAAGTCAGCTGGGTGATGGCGCTACCGGCAACAGCCGCGAGAATTATCGGTAAAAAACCTGCCACAGTATATTCCAGCATCACGACTTCCATCGCGAATACTACGCCCGCCAGCGGGGTATTAAAGGAGGCCGCAATTGCTGCGGCTACACCACACCCCAGTAGGTTGCGACCGGAATTATTGGGGAGCTTCAGCGCCCTAGCTAACCAGCTGCCACTGGCGGCTCCCAAGTGTACAGCTGGGCCTTCCCGCCCCACCGAGTGGCCGCTAATTAAAATTATTGCGCCGGCAAAAAACTGTAGCAGGGCATTTTGCATTGGCATTTGCCCCTGGTGATTGTAGAGCCGGTCCAGGACATGGACCACTCCCACCTGGCGGCGTCTGGGGTTTAGAAATAAATAGATACATCCCACTACCAGAGAGCCGATGACTGGCAATGCGAAGCGCCAGAAAGGGGGAAGGGATTCGTAATTTTGTGGGATTGATAAAAACAGCGTGGTCGGCCACTCCATCGCCAGCCGAAAAAGTACAGTTACCCCTCCGGCCAGGATGCCGGTGATCAGGGCCATCCCCAGTAAAGGCGCCAGCGCGTCTTTGGAGGAAAGCTGTAAGCGTATATTTTCGAGGCTGCCAGGCCTAACTAAATAACGCGAAAACGACTTTTTTAGCGAGTTCCTTGGGGGCTGTGACACCGCACATCCTTAAAATGCTGGGGCTTGTGGTAGAGTGCCTGTCTGGTTTTACGATTATCGTCTCAGTTGGCGGATATACCGGAGATTTTAGCAAGGTGATAAAAGTAGCGATTGTCGGGGGCACCGGCTATACAGGGGTGGAATTACTTCGGCTTCTCTCAACACATCCACAAGCGGAAGTTACCGCAATCACCTCCCGTTCGTTGAATGGTACCCCGGTTGCCGAGCTTTTCCCTAGCCTGAGAGGGCACTCGCAGCTGTCTTTCTGTAGCCCCGATCTCGAACAGCTGGCGGATTGTGACGTTGTATTCTTCGCTACACCTCATGGCGTTGCCCAGGCCCAGGTACCGGCACTTATTGAACGCGGAGTTCGAGTGATCGATTTGTCCGCCGATTTCCGTTTGAAAGATATACCTACCTGGGAGCAGTGGTACGGTCAGGCCCACGCCGCTCCGGAATTAGCTCAAAGCGCTGTTTATGGTTTGCCAGAAGTTAATCGGGAACAGATTGCCAATGCGCAGTTGATAGCCTGCCCGGGCTGTTATCCCACCGCGATTCAATTGGGATGGATACCGCTTTTGGAAAAGGGCCTGGTAGAACCTGGTGAGCTGATCGCCAGTGCGGCCAGTGGTATCAGTGGTGCGGGGCGACAGGGTAAGACCGACTTGATTATGGCTGAGAATAGCGACAACTTCCGCGCATATTCTGCCGCCGGGCACCGTCATTTACCCGAGATTGAACAGGGGCTTCGTCGAGTGCAGGCCACTGAATCCTCTCCCGCGCAGGTGACTTTTGTACCGCATTTACTTCCCATGATTCGCGGTATCCACGCTACTTTATTTGCCCGGTCAGTGGGGAAGGTTGATGCCGATGAGCTTCAACAGATCTTTGAAAACCGCTATAAAAATGCGCCTTTTGTAGATGTGATGCCGGCGGGCAGCCACCCTCAGACTCGTACGGTTAGAGGGACCAATATGTGCCGCATCTCGGTATTGCAACCCCAGGAGCGGGATACGGTACTGGTATTATCGGCCATTGATAACCTGGCCAAAGGCGCGTCCGCCCAGGCAATCCAGAATATGAATATTATGTTTGGCTTAACTGAGACGTTGGGCCTGGATAGCCCGGCACTGCTGCCTTAGAATCGGGTGTTTCCCGACAATCGATAAATCCCGGATAAGACTTAGCAGATTTCATGGTGCTCAAAGTTAAAGGCAGCAAGCAGTACCGCATGAAAGTGGTGCCTCATAAACCCTTCTCTGGTGTCATTGCCGTAGTGGGGGTCGTTTTTTTGGTATTAGTGACCTCGGCCGGGTCCTATTTCGCCGGGCAGTATCAGCTGCGCCAGAGCCTCGATCGCAAGACACTGGAGCATACTCAAGTACTCGATCGTGTTACCGCGCTTCAGAGTGAGAATGAATCCCTGCGAATGAGGGTTGCCACTGCAGAGCAGTCGCTGACTATCGGTGAGCAGGCGAGTGAGTCGGTGCGTGCGGAACTGGTGCAGAAAGAGAGCCAGATCGCAGAGCTAAAGCAGGAAATTTCTTTCTATCGCGGCGTCATGGCCCCTGAAGATGGGGGTGAGGGGGTGTCCATTGGACGCTTTATCCTCTCGCAGACCGGCGATCCAAAAAGTTACCAGTACAAGTTACAGATCAAACAGTCCGCAGCGCGTCGGGATGTTGTAAAAGGCACGGCCACATTTACCGTAGTGGGCCGTCAGGATGGGGAACCGAAGAGTTACCCTCTGAAGGAACTGTCGGAGCAGGTGAATAGTGAGTCGATTCAGCTGCGTTTTAAATATTTTCAGAATATCGAGGGAGAGCTGCGCTTGCCGGAGGGGTTTGTGCCCGAAGGTGTGGAGTTGTCACTTAAATCTTCTGGGCGCAAGGGCTTTAATATTGAGCAGCGCTACGGTTGGTTAGTACAGGAAAGTTAGCATAGGTGCCAAAGGCACGAGGTTTTGGGGATTATGTTAAGAAAAAAAGAGAAACAGATAACTATGGCCAATACCGGTAGTAACCACACGACTTTGATCGCTCGTCAGACTGAGATCAGCGGTGATATCCACTTCCGTGGCAACCTGGTCATCGAAGGTAAGGTGCGTGGCAATGTTACCGCTCACAGTGATAGTGATGCGCGCCTGCAAATTGTGGATGGCGGTATCATTGAGGGTGAAATTCGTGTGCCTCAGGTAGTGATCAATGGCAATGTCAAAGGGGATGTGTTTGCTGCGCGCCACCTGGAGCTCGCTTCCAAGGCAATGGTAGAAGGCAATGTACACTATAAGCTGATCGAGATGCTGAAAGGTGCCCAGGTAAACGGTGCCCTGGTATCCAGTGCCGACTTGAGTAGCGCGGGTGAGCCCCATATGCTCGGCTATTCCGAAGATGAAACTGTCATTGAAGCCTCTTAAGTCCGGGTAGTATTGGCTGGCGCTGGTACTTTGTTGTACCGGCCCACCTGCCGGTTAATACTTGACTGAATTGCTGGGTTTAAGCAAGATGACGCCCCCGGGGCTGCACTCGTTATAACTTTTATACGAGCGGTGAATGTCCCGATGAGTTGAGAGAGACTTATGTCAGAAGCTGTATCCTTTTCTCCCGCGCCACTCGTGGTCACAGACAAGGCTGTGGCCAAGGTAAAAAGCCTGTTGGAAGAGGAGGGCAACCCGGAGCTGAAACTCAGGGTGTTCGTGACCGGAGGCGGCTGTTCCGGTTTCCAATACGGTTTTACCTTTGATGAATTGGTTGCCGAAGATGATGCCATCATAGAAAAGGATGGCATTCAGGTCTTGGTGGATGCGATGAGCTACCCCTACCTGGTTGGCGCCAATGTTGATTACGAAGAAGGCCTTTCGGGGTCGCGCTTCGTAGTACAAAATCCCAATGCGTCCGCTACCTGTGGCTGCGGCTCCTCTTTCTCTATTTGAGAAATCCTAACCCGCCCTATTGATCAGGGCGGGTAAATAGCCCCTAGAACCGCCTCTTTCTGCGCGCCAGTCACTCCCGGGCAATTACCGGGCAGCCCTCTCAATGTCTGGCGGGCCAACCAAGCAAATCCCACGGCTTCGAGCCAGTCTGCGTCAATACCGTAACTGCCCGTGTCAGTAATAGACCAGGTGGGCAAGCGACGCTGTAATCGTGTAACCAAGTCCTTGTTTTTTGCCCCGCCCCCGCAAGTGAGCAGCTCGCCGCCTTCGGCAAAATTATGCACGGCGTCGGCGATACTGGCTGCGGTCACTTCAGACAGGGTCGCCTGCACATCTACCGGCGCCACTTCCAAACCGGCGCAGGCCTGTTCGAGCCAGCTGGGGTTAAAAGTTTCACGGCCAGTGCTCTTGGGTGGCTCGGCGGAGAAATAGGGATCTGAAAGCAGGCGGTTGAGAAGTTCAGCATTGGCGCGACCGCTCGCGGCCCAGTCTCCATTTCTATCGTAGGGCTGGTTTTTGTGTAGGTTCACCCAGTAGTCGAGCAATGCATTACCTGGACCTGTGTCATAGCCGTAAACCTGGCCATCTGCCGTCAGCTCAGTGATATTGGCCATCCCCCCAATATTGACCACAGCACGGCTTCCATCAGTTTTGAAAGCGGCCTGGTGAAACGCCGGCATTAAAGGCGCTCCTTGACCACCGAGAGCGATATCCCGGCGACGGAAATCCGCAACGGTGCAGATGCCCGTCAGTGCTGAGATGGTGTTGGGGTCACCGAGTTGCAAAGTAAAGGGAGAAGTCACTGTGCCTGGGGGGCGGTGGCGTACGGTTTGGCCGTGACTGCCAATGGCGGTAACAGACTGACCCTCAACACCGGCTCGGGCTAGCAGGGTATTGGTGGCTTCGGCAAAAACCTGTCCCAGTTGCCGGTCTAACTGTCCGGCGCGATCCAACTCTGAAGGGCCGGGGGCACAGAGGCTGAGGATAGCCTCGCGCAGGCCGCTGTGAATCGGGTGGGCTAACGCAGCCAGGATACGGGTGTTTATTTTTTCTTCATCGCCAAAATCGACCAGCACCGCGTCAATGGAGTCAACGCTGGTGCCGGACATCAGGCCGATAAACAGATCGGGCATATTCGTTGGCGCTTGTTAGGGGCTTTCTTCATCCAGTTGAGCCAGAGCCGGCCCCTGGAAGTTTTCTAGTTTCGCCAGAAGTGGCTGGGTCTGGTTTTTAAAACGGATCATCTCAGAAGTCGGTACCGACTTTGCCTTGGGCAATTTGCGCACAATGGTGGCGGGGTTGCGATGTCTGCCATCCACCAGGAATTCGTAGTGCAAGTGCGGGCCGGTGGCATAACCGGTAGACCCCACAGTGCCAATAACCTGGCGCTGCTTAACGCGCTGGCCCTTTTTGACTTTGCGCTTGGTCAGGTGGAGATAGCGGGTTACATACCGTTCGCCGTGCTGGATAAATACGTAGTTGCCATTGGGCTTGCTATAGCCAGACGCGATAACCCGACCATCGCCAGTAGAGTAAACGGGGGTGCCTCTTGGAGCGGCATAGTCGGTGCCATTATGAGGTCGGCGTGACTTGAATACTGGGTGCAGGCGGCTCGGGTTGAAGTGAGAGCTGATGCGGACTATGTCCAGTGGTGTGCGGATAAATGCCTTGCGCATACTTTTGCCTTCAGGCGTGTAGTAATTGGCATCACCACTGTTATCCACATAGCGCACAGCGCTAAAAGTTCTTCCTTGGTTGGTAAAACTGACCGCAAGGATAGGACCGTTGCCAATTTTCTCCCCATCCAGGAACAACTCTTCGAACATCACACTAAAGTTGTCGCCCTTGCGAATATCGAGGGCAAAGTCGATATCGGAGCTGAATACATCCGCCATCTCCATTATCAGGCTGTCACTCAGCCCAGCATCGCTACCGGCCAGGAATAGGGAACTATCGATCTGGGCCTGTCGGTAAGCCGGATGGCTGTCGGGCTCACGAGTTATCAGTGCGTGTTCAAACTTATCTGCATTTGTGCGGGTAAACTCAATTTGATTGAGTCGATCTCGCTGCAATTTCAGGGACTGCAGCTGGCCATCATTATTTGTTTGAAAGGTCAGCTCTTCACCCGGAGTTAGACGTGCCAGCTGTTTTGCCTCTTTGCCGCTACCCAGAAGCTGGTACATCTCTTTGGCGCTGATTTTTGCACGTTGAAATAGGTCTGACAGGGTATCCCCGTTACGTACTTCAAGGCTCAACGACTTGACCGCCTCGACACTGACGTTAAGCAGTGGCGTTTCCGCCGGCGTATAAGTGAGAGCAGGTTTGGCTTCAGTGCTGTCGCCGCTTGTGACCTCTGAAAGTTTGACGGGTAGGGATGTGCGCTTAGAGGAAATCTCCGGTGAAGGAATCAGAACGGCCAGCATAAGGACAAAGGCTGCGATGCCAGCGGTCAGCGCATGAACGCGGGGAAAATGCTTGGGTAAGCCGCCAATACGGAGGCCTGTACTCGATTTACGATGGTTTTGCATGGCGTTAGCGGATGGTACTGGCGGTCGTTGTTATTTGCGCTTGAAAAACTGAGTGTCTAAAAAACAGGCATTGGAGGGGCTTTATAGCAAAAAAGCCGCCTTGGTTCACGAGATAATTGACACGTCTTTGCACGGTTTGGTTCCTCATGAATTTTGTTTTTAGTGCGGATGCTGGGCTGCTGCACGCTTGTATTTGCCGCAAACTTCGGTAATGTTGCAGCGCAT
>NZ_CP174334.1:4307500-4420000 GCF_056231245.1 Microbulbifer maximicatervae (SeqCode) | reverse complement strand
ATACCGAGGAGTGCAATCGCGGGAGACACACGGCGGGTGCTAACGTCCGTCGTGGAAAGGGAAACAACCCAGACCGCCAGCTAAGGTCCCAAATATCAGTTAAGTGGGAAACGATGTGGGAAGGCCCAGACAGCTAGGAGGTTGGCTTAGAAGCAGCCATCCTTTAAAGAAAGCGTAATAGCTCACTAGTCGAGTCGGCCTGCGCGGAAGATATACCGGGGCTCAAACTGATAACCGAAGCTGCGGATGCTCTTAGGAGCATGGTAGAGGAGCGTTGTGTAAGCCGTTGAAGGTGGATCGGGAGGTCTGCTGGAGGTATCACAAGTGCGAATGCTGACATGAGTAACGATAAGGGAGGTGAAAAACCTCCCCGCCGGAAGACCAAGGGTTCCTGTCCAACGCTAATCGGGACAGGGTTAGTCGACCCCTAAGGCGAGGGCGAAAGCCGTAGTCGATGGGAAACAGGTTAATATTCCTGTACTCGCTATTACTGCGATGGAGTGACGGAGAAGGCTAGGCCAGCATGGCGATTGGTTGTCCATGTTTAAGGTTGTAGGCTGGGGACTTAGGCAAATCCGGGTCCCTAAGGCTGAGAACTGATGACGAAGCCCACTTAGTGGGTGAAGTGGTTGATGCCCTGCTTCCAGGAAAAACTTCTAAGCTTCAGGTAATAGTGAATCGTACTCTAAACCGACACAGGTGGTCAGGTAGAGAATACCAAGGCGCTTGAGAGAACTCTGGTGAAGGAACTAGGCAAAATGGTACCGTAACTTCGGGAGAAGGTACGCCGGTTTTGGTGATGGGACTTGCTCCCTAAGCTGAGGCCGGTCGAAGTGACCAGGTGGCTGCGACTGTTTATTAAAAACATAGCACTCTGCAAACTCGTAAGAGGACGTATAGGGTGTGACGCCTGCCCGGTGCCGGAAGGTTAATTGATGGGGTTAGCTTCGGCGAAGCTCTTGATCGAAGCCCCGGTAAACGGCGGCCGTAACTATAACGGTCCTAAGGTAGCGAAATTCCTTGTCGGGTAAGTTCCGACCTGCACGAATGGCGTAACGATGGCCACGCTGTCTCCACCAGAGACTCAGTGAAATTGAAATCGCTGTTAAGATGCAGTGTACCCGCGGCTAGACGGAAAGACCCCGTGAACCTTTACTACAGCTTTGCACTGAACTTTGAGCCTATTTGTGTAGGATAGGTGGGAGGCTTTGAAGCAATGACGCTAGTTGTTGTGGAGCCGTCCTTGAAATACCACCCTGGTATGTTTGAGGTTCTAACTCTGGTCCGTTATCCGGATCGAGGACAGTGTATGGTGGGTAGTTTGACTGGGGCGGTCTCCTCCCAAAGAGTAACGGAGGAGTACGAAGGTGCACTCAGCATGGTCGGAAATCATGCAATGAGCATAATGGTATAAGTGCGCTTGACTGCGAGACAGACATGTCGAGCAGGTACGAAAGTAGGTCATAGTGATCCGGTGGTTCTGTATGGAAGGGCCATCGCTCAACGGATAAAAGGTACTCCGGGGATAACAGGCTGATACCGCCCAAGAGTTCACATCGACGGCGGTGTTTGGCACCTCGATGTCGGCTCATCACATCCTGGGGCTGAAGCCGGTCCCAAGGGTATGGCTGTTCGCCATTTAAAGTGGTACGCGAGCTGGGTTTAGAACGTCGTGAGACAGTTCGGTCCCTATCTGCCGTGGGCGTTGGAGATTTGAGAAGAGTTGCTCCTAGTACGAGAGGACCGGAGTGAACGAACCTCTGGTGTTCCGGTTGTCACGCCAGTGGCATTGCCGGGTAGCTATGTTCGGACGGGATAACCGCTGAAAGCATCTAAGCGGGAAGCCTCCTTCAAGATAAGATCTCCCTGAGGCCTTGAGCCTCCTGAAGGGCCGTGGAAGACTACCACGTTGATAGGCTGGGTGTGGAAGCGTTGTGAGGCGTTGAGCTAACCAGTACTAATTGCCCGTGCGGCTTGACCATACAACAGAGATGGTTACTAACGACTAGCTAAGCTAGCGGATTGTGAGTTAGAGACATACGATCGCTTGCGGTGTATTACTACAGATTGTTTTACCGACTTATTTGGGGTTATCGCCGGTCAATAACATGACCGAGGCAAACAGCGATAACGCGGCAGGCCAAGCACATTGCTTATAAGACCAACGCCAACCCAAGCCAGTTTGCCTGACGACAATAGAGTTGTGGAACCACCTGATCCCTTGCCGAACTCAGAAGTGAAACGCAACATCGCCGATGGTAGTGTGGGGCTTCCCCATGTGAGAGTAGGTCATCGTCAGGCTTCTAATCCGAAAGGGCCACCCAACAGGGTGGCCCTTTTTTTATGGCTAAAAATATTTTAAAGAAGCAAAAAACAAAAATAAAAAAACTAAGAAAGGGAAAGCAGGAATTACTAAGTCGAAATTAAATAGAAAAAATAAAATAGTTCTGAAGAACTTTAATACTCAACTTTCTATTTAAAAAATCAGTCAGTAATTAAAAAAAGAAAAACCTAAAACTACCTGAGCACCTTAAACAGACGCTCTCCTAAAAAGCCTATAAAAATAGGTCTTTACCGATCTTCTCTCCAAATGCCTTTACACTCACTCAAAAAATAATCAAACAAAAATAACTCGCGTAAAACTCAGAAAAGTACCCATACCACTCCCGCCAAAAATTAAATTTAGCCGGTAAAAATATCGGTGATTTTTTAGTCTCTGCAGTAATCCCTTGTAACACGGGGCCTGCAGCCTGTTTATTAAAGTTATACACAACTCTATCCAGACTTTCTGTTAGTAACACCTGGCTGTGGAAATCCGCGCAAAAAGTGCTGCTTTTTTACCCGCCTTCAATAGAGCCAAGCAACCACGGGGCTGGCCGGGGATATCCCGGAGTTATACACAACTCTATCCATGGTTTCTGTTGGTAACAAAGGCGCCATAAAACGGACATCAGTTATTAACAGTGTTATGAGCGATAAATCTGTGGATTACTGCGGCTGATTGGTACGCCAGTATTCGAGAGAAGAAAAATTTGGGGATAAAAAAAGCCCCACCAGGTGGGGCTTGGGTGGGCTAGTAAGCAAAGGCGTTATCTGGAACGAGGTCAAAGTTCATATCATTCAAACTGAGGTCTTCCAGTGGAACCAGCTCGGCAGGGAGAGCAAAGCGTCGTGCGGCATTGTTCTGGTGCCAATCCAATACTTCAATGTCTGCTGACTCTTCTTGCTGTAGGTCTTGTAAAAAGGTCTTCAGCTCAGTGGTGCTCGCAGTAATTAGCGACTGGTAGTCGTAGGTTCCCAGTAGTTTAACGAAGCGGTATTCATCTGTGGCATCTTCAATACGCAGCCAGGCCTGCCCATTGGAATTACCATCCTCGCCGAGAATAACCGGGCCGTGATCATCGTCGAACACTGGAACGAGCTGATAATCGGGAACAGGTAGTATTGTCCCAACCCAAACCCAACCAGAGAGGCTGGTGCGGCTTAATTGCCATTCACAGAGCCATACCGTCTGATCATCGTCTATGCGAAATTCCCGGTACTCCCTTTGGCTTAAATAGTTGTCAAAGCTCACTTCGGCATTGGGGTTATCTTTACGAAAACTATGAAGCTGTTGTGTCATTTCATAGTTTACTTCCCAATGCTTTTTCAAGCGCCACTGCATTGGGTATTGGCCCCACTCAACGATATATTCTTCGTGCTCGCGAACAGTTTCGACTACGCGCCAAAAGGCGCCGTCAATAAGAATGCAGGTATCCCCGAGCTTACAGCCCGGTGCAATGATGCTGCATTCAGGTGAGGCTTCGGATGCACTCACTAAGTGTTCGCTACGCCCTTCAATAACGTCATACCAGGGAAATCCGTGACGCAATGGTGGCGGGAATGCCAATGGCGGCCGACCGCCAAGTAATCGTCGGAAGAGAACCGATTTTTCAATTTCAAGATCAGAAAGTGTATAGCCTTCCTGTTGTGTGATTTGGCCCCAGGCAAAGGCGGCTCGGATTAGGTGTTTTTCTCGGTCTGAAAAGCTCATGGGTGCAATCATGGGCAAGTAAATAAGAAACCATACCACTGTGCAGGGGTGGGCGCTAATGCAAATGCAATTATCTGCCTTTTGTTGGATGACGACACCTTAGGAGCAGTTCGATACACTGGTTGGGATAAATTCGTTGGATAGGGGGTTTGCAGTGGTTTGGATACAGAGGTTTGCGATCTTCGCGATCAGCTTGTTTATAGGGCTATCTCCAGCAGTTGCAGAAGAGAGAGAAGAGAATAACTTCGAGTCCTGCTACCTGGACGGCTGGAGCCATGCTCTGCACTGTACAAAGATACCGGTTGGTGGGGGAGAAGCTGCAGTAGATCTAGCGGTAATGATAGCCCCAGCAGTTAATGACATTGGACTGGAGCCACTTTATTTACTGGCCGGTGGCCCCGGTCAGGCAGCCAGTTATCTGACCCCGATTCTAAATGCCTTATATAAAGTCAATCAGAGTAGGGCGATCGTTCTTGTCGATAGGCGCGGCTCGGGTTACTCGGCTGCATTTGACTGTGGGATCGACGGAGAAGTCCATATGGATCTGGAGGCGGTCACCGATCAATTCTCAACTTGCTACCTTGAAAACTCCTCCTTTGCGAAAGCGCTGCATAGCCGTCAAGCGGTTGATGATCTGGAGGAAGTGCGCCTCCAGTTGAGACATAAAAAAATTGCTTTGTGGGGAGGTTCTTGGGGAACTCGTACCGCGCTTCTTTACCAGCAATGGTATCCCGAAAGTTTAAGTGTCCTGATCCTGGATGCCGTAGCCCCGATTGATTCAAAAGTTTTTCTTACTGCGCAAGCTGCTGAAAAGGCGCTGCTAAAATTGGAGAAAGACTGCAGTCAGGATCCGGTGTGCTCCGAATTTGGCGATTGGAGATCTGACCTGGATAGCTTGCTTAGGGACTGGGATGGAAGAGCATCGAACTTCCCGGACCCCCACTCTGGTCGCACAATGGAAACAAGTGTTCCCCGTAGCTTCATACAAAACCTGATAAGGACCGCGCTCTACGCACCTGAAACGGCAGCGCAGTTACCATACGCTATTAACCAGGCTGAGGAGGGTAATTATTTACCGCTATCGGGGTTGGTTGGACTTTTATCTGATGATGGAAGTATGTCTATGGGGCTCACCTTATCAGTTGCTTGCGCTGAAGAATTAAATCGCACTACAGAGGAAGAGCTGGCTGCAGATATTCGCGATAGCTTTTTAGGTGATGCTTTTTTTGAGATTTTTGCTGAGGGTTGCAAGGTGTGGCCCGTATCTCCTATCACTTACGAAGTCCCGGAAGAAAGAAATCATCCTGTGTTAATTATTTCCGGGGAGGCTGACCCTATTACCCCACATTATTATGCGGAACAAAGCTTGGGGTACCTTTCAGAATTAAAACAGGTAGTGGTTCCAGGTGGTGGACATATCAATAGTATGCGCGGTTGTATACCAAAGTTAATAGATGATTTTCTAAAATCTCCACTTGCTTCTTTAGATAGTGACTGTATTGCGGATATTCAAAGACCACCTTTTATGGCGGGTGCTTTTGGACCTGAAATTGATAAAGCGGTATCCAGTGAGTTGCTATCGAGCCAAGGGGATAACAAATGATTGCTGTTAAATCTATTCACAAGCAATTCTCTGGAAAGAAAGTACTCAAAGACCTGAATTTCAATATACCTGATGGCCAAATAACTGCTTTGCTGGGGGCCAATGGAGCCGGTAAAACTACTTGCCTGAGAATTATAACGGGGTTGGTAAAACCGGATGAAGGTACAGTATTTGTTAGTGGGCTTAATGTGGCCGAAAATCCATTAGAAATAAAGCGGCAATTGGGCGTTGTCGGCGATCGTGAAGGCTTGTATGAACGACTTACTGTAGCGGAGTACTTATCATTTTTTGCCAGTGCGCAGGGATTATTTGGGGCAGAGCTTAAGCGCGCATTGAATTCTGTTCGAGAAGAGCTGGAATTAGAAGATTTGTGGCAACGTCGGACAAAAGGCTTTTCCCAGGGGGAGAGAATGAAAGTGTCGCTGGCGCGGGCACTAGTCCACCGGCCTACGCATTTGATACTTGATGAACCGACGCGCGGGCTTGATGTCCTTGCAGCGAGACTGCTGCGGAAAACACTTCTGCGGTTGCGCTCTGAGGGCGTAGCCATTTTATTTTCCAGCCATATTATGGCTGAAGTTACTGAGTTGTCAGATAGAGTATTGGTGATGGCTAACGGTGCTATTGTCGATAGTGGTACCCCCGATGAGCTTGTAGAACGCACAGGCTGTAAAAACCTGGAAGATAGTTTCGTCACTCTGGCTTACGGGGTTAAAGGGGAGGTGATGGCATGAAATTTTTAAACCTATTATTTACTCCCGCCATGTCTGCTCTTCTGAAGAAGGAGTCTTTAGAGGTTTGGCGTGACCGGCGAGCACTGTATTTATCTTTGCTGTTTGCCATTTCATTTCCCGGAATGATCGCATCGATGACTCTGTTTATGTTTAAGTCCCAAGGGGAGAGGACATTTCAGCTAGCGTTGTTAGGCGGGCAGGATTTACCAGTATTAGAGCAGCAGCTGAGTAAAGGGCGGGTGGAACTGGATAGCCTGTCAGAAGGGGACCCGATAGCTTTACTTGATGAAGGTTACGATGCAGTTGTGAAAATTGATGAAGGTTTTTCTACCGATTATCGCAATTTCCGCAGCCCCAAGGTTTATTTGTATGTTGATAGCTCCGATCGTTTCAGCGGGCAAGGCGCGAGTCATGTTCAACAAAAGCTGGGTGAGCTACAACAGCTCATTGTTCAACAAAGAATGGTCGCTAGGGGAGTCCCACTAAAAACAATAGCACCCTGGCAAGTCCAGGTTAGGGATGTCAGTACCCCGTCTACCCGCAGTGCCTGGATTGTTGGTTCAATACCGACACTCTTGATAATGACGCTGTTTATAGGTTGCCTGTCCTCGTCCATTGATGCCTCTGCCGGTGAGCGGGAGAGAATGAGTTTTGAGGTATTACTGCAACAACCTCTGGCCGCCTGGCAGGTGGTCCTGGCCAAGGTTCTCGCTGTAGCCAGTATCAGTTGGTTATCTTCAATTCTCGCGTTAGTTTCGCTAATGGCTGTTTTTCCATTTTTGCCCTTGGCTGAAATGGGGATACAACATGCAACTACGCTGAGTGGCATGGTTGCTATGGCGCTAGCCCTGCTCCCACTGGCTCTATTGGTTGCCGTACTGCAAATATTGTTAGCGTTGCGTTCCCAGTCATTTAAAGATGCCCAAACTCAATTGAGTATATTGCAGATTTTACCTGTCACTATGTTGTTAATATTGGATATGTCATCCATAGAGCTAGAGGAGCCTGCCTGGCAGTTGGTCCCGCTGGTCGCGCAACAGCAGTGGTTTAAGGCTCTACTGGTTGGGGAAACGGTCTCCATATCTCTGATGATCGCTGGCTCACTAGTCAGCCTTTTGTTGGTTGTTGGGTGTATATTAGGCGGTGCCCGAGCGCTGCAGCGAGAGAGTCTGCTCGGAGCTACCTAGCTTACTGATTTAGAGAGTTGTACTGGTATGAGTGACTTTCGTGAAGGGTTATTAAGTATCAACCTGAGGTCTGTAGCAGATAACTATCAGGATCTGGCTAATCGCTTGAAAGCCGGCACCCGGTGCGGTGCGGTGGTTAAAGCGGATGCTTACGGCTTGGGAATGGCTCATGTTGCACCTGCGCTATACGCTCAGGGATGCCGCGATTTCTTTGTGGCCACCCAAGTCGAGGGGGAGCGCTTGCGCAGTGACCTCGGCAACGATGTGAATATAGTCATTTTTACCGGTGTCAGGCCTGGTGCTGAACTAGAGTGCGCTCGCGCGGGTTTGATCCCCACATTGTTTACTCTGGATCAATTGAAGAGCTGGGTTGAAATCTGCGAGAAAGCTCAGTTGGAGGCCCCTTGCGCCGTAAAAATTGATACCGGCATGACTCGGCTGGGATTGACCCCAGATGAGTTCGAATTGCTGCTCAAGGACCGCCCTCTCTTGGAGTCCGCCGATGTTCGGATGTTCTTCAGTCATCTTGCCTGTGCAGACCAGCCCCAGCATCCGCATAATAAGCTTCAGTTGAACGAGTTTAAGACCGCGGGCGATCGCTTGCGGGAACTGTGCCCGGATATTCAGCTCAGCCTTGCGAACTCATCCGGCATCTTTTTGGGTGAGGACTATCACTTTGATATTGCCCGACCGGGCTCCGCACTATACGGCCTTAACCCTGTCCCTGAGGCTGAAAACCCGATGCGTCCAACGGTGACTTTGGGCTTGCCAATTGTCCAAAAGCGCTATGTCAGTCAGTCCCGGTCTGTGGGGTATGGTGCGACCCAGGAAGTTCCCGGAGATAGTTGGCTTGCGGTAGCTCGGGGTGGATATGCCGATGGCATTATACGAGCTCAAGGGGGGCGGGGGCGCGGATGGGGGCACGGCCGCCCGCTGCCAATTGTCGGGCGTATATCAATGGACTCCACCACTTTCGATATTTCGGGTCTCAGCGAAGAGGAGCGGGACTCCCTTCAGTCGATCGAGATTCTCAATGACCAGCTTACGGTGGATGAGGTCGCTGGGTATGCCGGGACTATCGGTTATGAAGTCCTGACGAGCCTCGGGCATCGCTATGGCCGCCATTATGTAAAAGGTTGAACAAATTGCAGGACGTCGCCGCAAAAACACCATTAGAACAGCTTCGCCCGGTGCTGGAGCTTCTGGCGGATGGGGAAATACACTCGGGAGAATCCCTCGGGAATGCGCTTGGTGTCAGCCGAGCCGCTGTTTGGAAACAACTACAAAAGCTCGAGAGCTACGGCCTGACGCTTGAGTCTGCTAAGGGGCGAGGTTATCGCTTGCCGGGAGGTCTCGACCTGCTATCTGAGCAGACTGTTACCGCTCAGCTGGATGGTTCAGCCCGAGCGCTACTGCGCGAGTTGAAGGTTTTTGATGAGTTGAGTTCAACGAACTCGCTGTTATTGGAGCGTTTTGAAGAAGGTAAGGGACACGCTGTAGCGATTCTCGCCGAGCGGCAAAGTGCCGGTCGGGGCCGCCGTGGTCGCAACTGGGTCAGCCCCTATGCCACAAGTATCAGCCTCTCAGTGGGCTGGGAGTTTAATGGCGGTGTACAAAGCCTGGAGGGGTTGAGTCTTGCCGTCGGTGTTGCTGTGGCAAAAGCGCTCGAGCGTTTTTCTGTACCGGGCGTGCGCCTGAAGTGGCCAAATGATGTGTGGTGCCAGGGCCGTAAATTGGCCGGTGTATTACTTGAGCTAAAAGGGGATTTAACCGACCGCTGTTCAGTGGTTATCGGTATCGGGTTGAATAATGGTCTCAACGCAAAGACAGCAGAGGAGATTGATCAACCATGGGCAGATCTCCAGCAAGTCCGTCCTGGTATTGGCCGCAGTGAATTAACTGCGGCGATACTCAGCGAGCTGTTACCGATGCTGGAAACTTACCCGGAAGGGGGGTTCGCCACTTACCGGGAATCGTGGTCAACCCTAGACCAGTTTGCCGGGCAGCCAGTTCAGTTGCGGTCAGGTAATTTGAGCTGGGAAGGTGTTGCGGCCGGTGTCGATGAAAAAGGAGCCTTGTTACTCGACACTGATAAAGGGCAAAAGTCATTTCATGGGGGGGAAATCTCGTTGCGGGGGCAGGTGTGATTCTAGAGCTGGATGTCGGCAATACACGGGGTAAGTGGCGCTACCTGGTCGAAGGCGAGGTGATAGCCCGTGGTGATATCGAAACTGGGCAGTTGCGCCAGCAGGTTTTGCCTGAGGGTTGGGCAGACTTAACCCCCTACCGTTTTCGGGTAGTGAATGTCGCCGGTCCCGTTGTTGCTGAATTCTTGAGTCAGGTGGCCCGAGACCTGTTCACACTGGAGGCTGAATTCTCTGCAGTGGCACCTCAATGTGCCGGCGTTATCTGTGGGTATGAAGACCACTCCGCCCTGGGGGTGGATCGGTGGCTGGCAATGTTGGCGGCCTACCAGCAATCTCCCCGAGCATCATTAATTGTGGATTGCGGCAGTGCGGTCACCTTAGATTTACTGGACAATAGCGGGCGCCACATTGGGGGATATATCGTTCCCGGTTTCGGATTGATGAATCGCGTTCTCAGTGTCGATACCCATGCAGCAAAGAGTCGTGAGGCACTGGCCCTGACAAAAACATTGGGCGCGGGACGCAATACCAATGAGGCGATAAACCGTGGCCTCTTGCTGATGGTGTTGGGTGCGGTTGATCGAGCAATGGAAGAATTGCAGGTCCACTCCGGTTCCCTCCCTTTATTGTGGTTAACCGGTGGGGATGCGCAGTTGCTCTCCGCAGTTTACCAGCACGAACATCGCCTGGTTCCTGATTTGGTGATGGATGGGTTGGCCCTTAGTAATCCATAAAAATTTACTCTGTTATGCGCTGGATAGCCCTTTCTTTAGTTGCCCTGAACGCTGTGCTTTTTGCCTGGTATATGTTGGTAGCGCCATCTCCGCAGTTAAGTAGCGGCAAGAGCCCGATCCCTCACGAGTCGGAGGGAAAGAAAATTACCCTCGTTAGCGAAATATCCCCTGAAGAGCTGCCTGCTCCAGAGAAGGCTGGGGCACTGAGTAAGGAGTCCTTTGAGGTTGAGCAGCTTTGTACGCTGTTGGGGCCTTTCGCGGAGGAGTACCAGGGCGAGGATCTCTTGCAGCGAATCCGGTCCCTTCAGGTTAAAGCCGAACTGCGTGATATAGAAATGCAGGGGCAGATGCGCTACTGGGTATATCTGCCGCCACTGAGTTCGAGGCGGGAGGCCTATAACCGCTTGCGTGAACTACAGTCTCAGGGGATCGACAGCTATGTCATTCCCAAAGGCGCATTGGAAAATGGCATTTCATTTGGGATTTTCAGTGAGCGAGCCCGAGCTGAGTCCCATACCGCCGTTTTGAAGGAGAGGGGGGTTGCCGCGCAGTTCAAGGAGGAGCCGCAAACCTATATGGAGCGGTGGATAGTTATGCCCCCTGGCAGCACAGAAAGTCTTGCAGAAGAATTTTGGCGACAACTGCAAAGTGAATACCCGGATCTGGATCGGCGCCCAAATCTTTGTTCTGAAGTACTTGGCTAACAAAAAAGCAGATTTATCAGAAAATCATCAGGTGGCGTCTCGAATCGCTGTTTTTTTCAACAAGTTGGAATAGGCGACATAAAAAATATGATTTATCTGCAAAAAGGGTGTTGCGTGTCGAGATAAGTTCCCATAGAATCCCGCCTCCATTGACGAGGGTGACTTAACAACTTCGGCAATGAACGGGATAGGGCTGGCGTAGCTCAGTTGGTAGAGCAGCTGACTTGTAATCAGCCGGTCGGGGGTTCGACTCCTCTCGCCAGCTCCATTTTCATCCCGTTGCTGTCAAAATTAGGTTTCGCTGCTAAGTATGTGAAATTTAAAGAAAAATTGTTGACAGTGCAGCGAGATGTGTAGACAATGCACACCGCTTTGAGCAGGGGTTCCCGAGTGGCCAAAGGGATCAGACTGTAAATCTGACGCGAAAGCTTCGGTGGTTCGAATCCACCCCCCTGCACCATATTACACCTTAGGGTGTTGCGCGAAATCGAATGGTTTCGCATGGAGGTCCCGAAAGCGGGCATAGTTCAATGGTAGAACCTCAGCCTTCCAAGCTGATGATGCGGGTTCGATCCCCGCTGCCCGCTCCAAGTTTTGGGGTTGGTTGGAATGCTCTCCAGGGTGCAACATTTTAAGATGCCGTTATCGGCAAGGTTTTAGCTCATGTAGCTCAGGGGTAGAGCACACCCTTGGTAAGGGTGAGGTCGGCGGTTCAAATCCGCCCATGAGCTCCATTTTATATGACCGCAAGGGTGAAAGCTCTTGCGGTTGTTTGTGTCCGGGGTCGGATTTTCCGGGTCGGATGTGCATGTTCTGGACGTGGGTGGTGCCGTTATCGGCTCGCCTATATATAGGAGGCTGCAATGGCAAAAGAAAAGTTTGAACGTTCCAAGCCCCACGTGAACGTGGGCACCATCGGTCACGTTGACCACGGTAAAACCACCCTGACTGCTGCTCTGACCCGCGTATGTGCGGAAGTTTGGGGTGGTGACGCTGTTGCTTTCGACGGTATCGACAATGCACCGGAAGAGCGTGAGCGCGGTATTACCATCGCTACTTCTCACGTTGAGTACGAGTCCCCGACTCGCCACTATGCTCACGTAGATTGCCCGGGACACGCCGACTACGTTAAGAATATGATCACCGGTGCTGCTCAGATGGACGGCGCTATCCTGGTATGTTCCGCAGCTGACGGCCCCATGCCGCAGACTCGTGAGCACATCCTGCTTTCCCGTCAGGTAGGTGTACCTTACATCGTTGTATTCCTGAACAAAGCGGACATGGTAGACGACGAAGAGCTGCTCGAGCTGGTAGAAATGGAAGTTCGCGAACTTCTGGACCAGTACGAGTTCCCAGGTGACGACACTCCGATCATCGTTGGTTCCGCTCTGATGGCCCTGAACGGCGAAGACGACAGCGAAATGGGTACTACCGCTGTTAAGAAGCTGGTAGAGACTCTGGACGAGTACATCCCTGAGCCAGAGCGTGCTGTAGATCAGCCGTTCCTGATGCCGATCGAAGACGTATTCTCTATCTCTGGCCGTGGTACTGTTGTGACTGGTCGTGTAGAGCGCGGTGTGATCAACACTGGCGACGAGATCGAAATCGTTGGTATCAAAGAAACCACCACTACTACCTGTACTGGTGTTGAAATGTTCCGCAAGCTGCTCGACGAAGGTCGTGCTGGTGAGAACATCGGCGCACTGCTGCGCGGCACCAAGCGTGACGAAGTAGAGCGTGGTCAGGTACTGGCTAAGCCGGGCTCCATCACTCCGCACACCAAGTTCGAAGCGGAAGTGTATGTGCTTTCCAAGGACGAAGGTGGTCGTCACACCCCGTTCTTTAAAGGCTACCGTCCTCAGTTCTACTTCCGTACTACCGATGTAACTGGTGCGGTAGAGCTGCCGGAAGGTACTGAAATGGTAATGCCGGGCGACAACATTCAAATGGTTGTTACCCTGATCGCTCCGATCGCCATGGAAGACGGCCTGCGCTTCGCTATCCGCGAAGGTGGTCGTACCGTAGGTGCGGGCGTTGTTGCTAAGATCATTGAGTAATCTTTGATTTCTGCATCACAATATCCTATGTGGTGCACCAGGTGGGAGAGTTCCTGTAGCTCTCTCATCTTTGAGTGCGAAAGTGCTCACACTGTACAGGCCAGTAGTTCAATTGGTAGAGCACCGGTCTCCAAAACCGGGTGTTGGGGGTTCGAGTCCCTCCTGGCCTGCCATTTTTAATCACTCCGCTTAGATAAGCTTAGGGGTGTCGCAAAACCCTACTTGTCAGTGGGGCTTTTGTGTTTATGAGCGCTAAAAGATTATCTATAGTGCGCTAAGGGCTTCTTATATGAATGCTAAAACAGAAGCGAAAACCTTTCGTCTTGACGGTCTGAAGTGGTTGTTAATAGTGCTGCTGGTGGGCGGTGCTGTTGCAGGCAATTCATATTACGCCGAATTCCCTTTGTTTTACCGAGTGTTGGCAGTAACTGCCATCTGTCTGGTAGCTCTGGTTGTGGCTGTAAATACCGCCAAAGGCAATGCGTTGTGGCAACTGTTGCGCGAAGCGCAAACTGAAGTCAGGCGTGTGGTTTGGCCGACCCGCCAAGAAGCAACCCAGACCACAGCGATTGTGGTTGTTTTCGTGTTGATTATGGCGCTTATCTTGTGGGCGCTTGATTCGGCTCTGGGTTGGGCGGCTTCCAAATTTATCGGCTAAAGGTTGATACATGTCAAAGAATTGGTATGTGGTCCAGGCTTACTCGGGCTATGAGAAGCGTGTCGCCAGCTCCCTGAAAGAGCGCATTGAGCTGAACGAAATGGACCACCTGTTTGGTGAAGTCCTGGTTCCCACGGAAGAAGTGGTTGAGATGCGCGCAGGGCAAAAGCGCAAGAGTGAACGCAAGTTTTTCCCGGGCTATGTCCTGGTAGAAATGGAATTGAATGACGATACCTGGCACTTGGTGAAAGAAACTCCCCGAGTACTGGGTTTTATCGGCGGTAAGGCGGATAAGCCAGCCCCGATTACTGACCGCGAAGCGCAGGCTATCCTGAATCGCATTGACGATTCCGCCGATAAGCCCAAGCCCAAGACTCTGTTTGAGCCCGGTGAAATGGTTCGAGTTATCGACGGTCCGTTTAATGATTTCAACGGTGTGGTTGAAGAGGTTAACTACGAGAAGAGTCGCTTGCGAGTGGCTGTGTTGATCTTCGGGCGTTCCACCCCGGTTGAACTGGAGTTCAGTCAGGTAGAGAAGACCTGATTCCAGTATAAATTTTTTGCCCCCTTTCGCCGCGAGGTGGAAGGGGGTTTTCGCGTCCCCGAAAAATGAGTTTTCATTTCGGGGTTCGGGGAGCTTGCCCTTAAACCTTATGGCTGAGTGGCGGGCGTTAATACCCAACTAGAGGAGAGCTGTAATGGCTAAGAAAGTAGAAGCTTATATCAAGCTGCAAGTTAAGGCCGGTCAGGCCAACCCGAGTCCGCCCGTTGGTCCCGCACTGGGTCAGCACGGTGTGAACATCATGGAATTCTGTAAGGCGTTCAACGCCCAGACCCAGAGCCTCGAGCCAGGTCTGCCAGTTCCAGTTGTAATCTCTGTATACAACGACCGCTCCTTCACCTTCATCATGAAGTCGCCGCCCGCCGCTGTACTGCTGCGCAAGGCTGCCAAGATCAAGAGCGGTTCCGGTCGTCCGAACACTGAGAAAGTGGGTAAAGTAACCCGCGCTCAGCTGGAAGAGATCGTAGAAATGAAGAAAGCAGACCTGACTGCATCCGACTTGGACGCGGCCGTGCGCACTATCGCTGGTTCCGCTCGCAGCGCCGGTATCGAAGTGGAGGGTCTCTAAGTGGCTAAATTGAGCAAGCGTCAGCGCGTAATCGCTGAGAAGGTTGAAGCTGGTAAGGCTTACGGTATCGAAGAAGCCGTAGCTCTGCTGAAAGAGCTGTCCAACGTTAAGTTTGCAGAAACTGTAGACGCTTCTGTAAACCTGGGCATCGACCCACGTAAATCCGACCAGGCTGTTCGCGGTGCAACTACTCTGCCGCACGGTACTGGTAAAGAAGTTCGCGTAGCTGTTTTCACCCAGGGTGCTAACGCTGACGCCGCTAAAGAAGCGGGCGCTGACTTGATCGGTATGGACGAGCTGGCTGCCGACGTTAAAGCAGGCAAGATGGACTTCGACGTAGTAATCGCTTCCCCCGATGCGATGCGCGTTGTAGGTCAGCTGGGTCAAATCCTCGGCCCGCGCGGCCTGATGCCGAACCCGAAGACTGGCACCGTAACTCCAGACGTTGCTACTGCGGTTAAAAATGCCAAAGCGGGTCAGGTGCGTTTCCGCGCTGACAAAGGCGGCATTATCCACGGTGGTATCGGTAAAGTTGCTTTCGATGCGAACTCTCTGAAAGAGAACCTGGAAGCTCTGGTTGCCGACCTGAAGAAAGCCAAGCCGGCTTCTGCAAAAGGTGTATATCTGAAGAAGATCACCCTGAGCACCACTATGGGCCCGGGTCTGGTTATCGATCAGTCTTCCCTGAACATCTAAATATCACTGCGGGGTGTGATCACCTCTCAGTAAATCGAACTTTGGGGTCCACCTGAATGCTTCGGCACAAGGTGGGCCGTCAAAGACCGTAGGTGTCAGGTGCGTTGAGGTTTAACGTGCCTGGCTTAATCCGAACTTCGGCCAGGTTGGCCATTGCGAGGTTCGAGCCTACGCAGACGGTGTCGCCCAAACCAGTATTTTTACTGGATTTGAGCTTTATGCACCGGAACGGATCGGACGTTTAAGTCCGGTTTTTTTCAAATCCAGGAGTGACACTATGGCTATTGGACTCGAAGACAAGAAAGCGATTGTCGCAGATGTCCAGCAAGCTGCTGAAGGTGCTCTGTCTGCGGTTGTTGCGGATTCCCGCGGCGTAACCGTGAATGACATGACCACTCTGCGCAAAGAGGCTCGCGAGAACGGCGTTTGGTTGAAAGTCGTCCGCAACACTCTGGCGCGTCGCGCTCTGGCAGGTACCGAATACGAATGTCTGACTGACAAATTCGTAGGTCCTAGCATCATTGCATTCTCTAACGAACACCCAGGTGCCGGCGCGCGCATCCTGAGCCAGTTCGCTAAAGGCAATGACAAGCTGGAACTGAAAGGTGCTGCCTTCGAAGGCGCGATCACCGACGTCGCATTGTTGGCAAGCCTGCCGACTTACGACGAGGCGATCGCCAAGCTGATGAGCGTGTTGAAAGAAGCATCTGCTGGCAAGCTGGTTCGCACTATTGCGGCCGTTCGCGACCAAAAAGAGCAGGAAGCTGCGTAATTTTTTCGCTAGAGCGAATCGCAGTTTCAAAACGAAATACGAGCAGCTACTGCTCAAACCAATTCAGGTACTGAATCATGTCTCTGACTAAAGAAGATATCATCAATGCTGTTGCCGAAATGTCCGTTAAGGATGTTGTTGAGCTGATCGAAGCAATGGAAGAGAAATTCGGCGTAACTGCTGCTGCAGCAGTTGTAGCTGGCCCAGCTGGTGGCGAAGCTGCCGCTGAAGAGAAAGACTCTTTCGACGTAATCCTGACTTCCCCAGGCGACAAGAAAGTGAACGTGATCAAAGTTGTTCGCGGCATCACTGGCCTGGGCTTGAAAGAAGCTAAAGGTCTGGTAGACGGCGCTCCGAGCCCGCTGAAAGAAGGCGTAAGCAAAGACGAAGCTGAAGCAGCTAAGAAAGAGCTGGAAGAAGCTGGCGCAGTTGTAGAACTGAAGTAATTCGGTTCTTGCGTCTCCCGCTAGCTGTCGCGTAAAGCGGCGGGTAGCGGTAAGGCTGGTGGACTTTTGTCCGCCGGCCTTTTTGCCGTTTGCGGTACTGAGGTTTTTACCGGTGCCGGCGGGATTTAAAAACCGTGGCAAACCTCATTTAACCATAGCGCAGTAGCGCTACCCAAAAGCAAGCGGAGAGGTTTCTGGCCAGTGCAGGCAAGTTGCATTGACCAGAGGCTTCTCGCCCGGAGGGGCTCTGGACTGGAGTCCCACGAAGTCTTGTCACTGATCAAGCTGGGGAATTTGAATGGCTTACTCATATACTGAGAAAAAACGTATCCGCAAGGATTTTGGCAAACTGCCTAAGGTCATGGATGTGCCCTTTCTGCTTGCGATACAGCTCGATTCTTATCGCAACTTTACACAGGCCGACAAGCGCCCCGACGACCGTATGGACGTTGGCCTGCAAGCGGCGTTTAAATCTGTATTTCCGATTGTCAGCTATTCCGGCAATGCCGCCCTGGAGTACGTAAGTTATACGCTGGGTAAGCCCGCTTTTGACGTTAAGGAATGTACCCTGCGCGGCGTTACCTATGCATGTCCGCTGCGCGTGCGCGTGCGTCTGATTATTTACGATAAAGAATCTGCGAATAAGTCCATTAAGGACATTAAAGAGCAGGAAGTTTACATGGGCGAGATTCCGCTCATGACCGACAACGGTACCTTCGTAATCAATGGTACCGAGCGCGTTATCGTATCCCAGCTGCACCGTTCCCCGGGTGTATTCTTCGATCACGACAAAGGCAAGACTCACTCTTCCGGTAAGCTGTTGTACGCCGCGCGTGTCATCCCCTACCGTGGCTCATGGCTGGACTTCGAGTTCGATCCGAAAGACCTGGTGTTTGTGCGTATCGATCGTCGCCGTAAATTGCCAGCGACTATTCTGCTGCGTGCCTTGGGTTACACCTCCCAGGAAATGCTGGAAATGTTCTTCGAGACCAGCACCTTTGAGCTGTTGGAAGACCGTGTCAGCCTGGAGCTGATTCCGTCTCGCCTGCGCGGTGATGTTGCTTCTTTTGACATCAAAGACGGCCAGGGCAAGGTGATTGTCGAAGAGGGTCGCCGTATTACCCCGCGTCATATCCGTCAGTTGGAAAAGGCCGGCGTAGAAAAGCTGGAAGCACCGCTCGAGTACCTGTTTGGCCGTGTACTGGCGAACGACATCATCGATGAGTCCACCGGTGAGATCGCGATCGACTGTAACACCGAGATTACTGATGAAGTAATCGCCAAGCTGCGTGTACTGAACGTTAAGAGTTTCCAAACCCTGTACACCAACGACCTGGATCGCGGTCCGTTTATCTCCGACACCCTGCGTGCAGAGCCTTCTCGCACTGTGTTGGAAGCGCTGGTAGAGATCTACCGTATGATGCGCCCGGGCGAACCGCCCACCAAGGAGTCCGCAGAAGCGCTGTTCGAGAACTTGTTCTTTACCGACGAGCGTTACGACCTGTCCGCTGTTGGCCGCATGAAGTTCAACCGACGCCTGGGTCGCGAAGACGAGACTGGCCCCGGCACTCTGAGCAAAGAAGATATCGTCGAAGTTCTGAAGACTCTGATCGATATCCGCAACGGTCAGGGCATGGTCGACGATATCGATCACCTGGGTAACCGTCGCGTGCGTTCCGTAGGCGAAATGGCTGAAAACCAGTTCCGCGTTGGCCTGGTACGTGTAGAGCGCGCTGTTAAAGAGCGCCTGTCCATGGCGGAGTCCGAAGGCCTGATGCCTCAGGACCTGATCAATGCCAAGCCGGTTGCCGCTGCTGTGAAGGAATTCTTCGGTTCCTCGCAGCTGTCCCAGTTTATGGACCAGAACAACCCGCTGTCGGAAGTGACTCACAAGCGTCGTGTTTCCGCCCTCGGCCCGGGTGGTTTGACCCGTGAGCGCGCTGGCTTTGAGGTGCGCGATGTACACCCGACTCACTACGGCCGCGTATGTCCGATTGAGACGCCGGAAGGACCGAACATCGGTCTGATTAACTCCCTGGCTACTTACGCCCGCGCCAACCATTACGGTTTCCTCGAGAGCGCCTACCGCAAAGTGGTCGATGGCAAGGTAACTGATGAAATTGCGTACCTGTCCGCGATCAATGAAGCCAACTTCATTATTGCCCAGGCGTCTGCGGAAGTAGATGACAACGGTAACTTTGTTGATGACCTGATCAGCGTGCGTCACCAGGGCGAATTTACCCTGAAAGCACCGAGCGAAATCCAGTATATGGATGTTTCCGCCAAGCAGGTGGTTTCCGTAGCTGCGGCGATGATTCCATTCCTCGAGCACGATGACGCCAACCGTGCATTGATGGGATCGAACATGCAACGTCAGGCGGTACCGACCCTGCGCGCTGAAAAGCCGCTGGTGGGCACCGGTATGGAGCGCACTGTAGCGCGCGACTCCGGCGTGTGTGTGGTTGCTAAGCGCGGCGGCATTATTGAGCGCGTTGATTCCAGCCGTGTGGTTGTTCGCGTGGCCGATGCTGAGGTGGAAGCCGGTGATGCAGGTGTGGATATCTACAACCTGACCAAATACATCCGCTCCAACCAGAATACCTGTATCAACCAGCGCCCGATCGTTAATACTGGCGATCGTGTAGTCCGTGGCGATATTCTCGCCGATGGTCCCTCTGTAGACCTGGGTGAGCTGGCTCTGGGCCAGAATATGCGCATCGCATTTATGCCCTGGAATGGTTACAACTTTGAGGACTCCATCCTCATCAGTGAGCGCGTTGTACAGGAAGACCGCTTCACCACCATCCACATTCAGGAGCTGACCTGTATTGCCCGCGATACCAAGCTGGGCAGTGAGGAAATTACTGCGGATATCCCCAATGTTGGCGAATCTGCCCTGAATAAGCTGGACGAGTCCGGCATCGTATACATCGGCGCAGAAGTAGGCGCTGGCGATATCCTGGTCGGTAAGGTCACTCCGAAGGGCGAAGCCCAGCTGACTCCGGAAGAAAAACTGCTGCGCGCAATCTTCGGAGAGAAAGCTTCCGACGTTAAGGACACCTCCCTGCGCGCGCCCAGTGGCACCCGCGGTACGGTGATCGACGTTCAGGTATTTACCCGCGACGGCCTGCAGAAAGACCAGCGCTCCCTCGATATCGAGAAGTCACAGCTGGACGAGGTCCGCAAGGATCTGAACGAGGAATATCGCATTGTAGAAGGTGCGACCTTCGAGCGTCTGCAACAAGCTCTGCTGGGCCAAAAGGCCGCCGGTGGTAAGGGCGTTAAGAAGGGCGATGAGATGACCGCTGAAGTCCTCGCCGCCCTGCCGCGCGAAGACTGGTTCAAGCTGCGTATGGAAGACGACAGCCTGAACGATCAGCTGGAAAAAGCGGAAGCTCAGCTGAAAGAGCGTCGCAAGCTGCTCGACGAAGCCTTCGAAGACAAGAAGAAGAAACTGGAGTCCGGCGATGACCTGGCTCCGGGCGTGCTGAAAATCGTCAAGGTTTACCTGGCGATCAAACGCCGCATCCAGCCGGGCGACAAGATGGCCGGTCGTCACGGTAACAAAGGTGTTATCTCCGTAATCAAGCCCGTTGAGGACATGCCTTATGACCAAAACGGTGAGCCGGTAGATATCGTCCTGAACCCGCTGGGCGTTCCCTCGCGGATGAACGTTGGCCAGGTTCTGGAAATGCACTTGGGCATGGCCGCTAAAGGCCTCGGCGTTAAAGTCGACAAGATGATCAAGGAGCAGCAGGAAATCGCCAAGGTGCGCGGATTCCTGGAAGAGGTCTACAACTCCACTGGCGGACGCAAGGAAGAACTCGACGAGTTCTCCGATGAGGAAGTCATGACCATGGCGCAAAACCTGCGTCGCGGTGTACCTATGGCGACCCCGGTATTTGACGGTGCCGATGAAAGTGAGATCAAGCAGCTGCTGCGTCTTGCCGATATCCCGGATTCCGGTCAGATCACCCTGCACGACGGCCGCACCGGCGATGCTTTCGAGCGTCCGGTAACTGTGGGCTACATGTACATGCTGAAGCTGAACCACTTGGTAGACGACAAGATGCACGCGCGTTCTACCGGTTCCTACAGCCTGGTTACCCAGCAGCCGCTGGGTGGTAAAGCCCAGTTCGGTGGTCAGCGTTTCGGGGAGATGGAAGTGTGGGCGCTGGAAGCTTACGGCGCTGCATACACCCTGCAGGAAATGCTCACGGTTAAATCCGATGACGTGGAAGGCCGTACCAAGATGTACAAGAACATCGTGGACTCCGACCACCGCATGGAGCCGGGCATGCCGGAATCCTTCAACGTACTGGTTAAGGAAATCCGCTCTCTCGGTATGAACTTCGAGCTTGAGCACGAGTAAATCCGAACCCGTACCGAAGCCTGTTGGCAGGTGAAATGAGACAAGTGCCAGCGCCCCTCGAAGCAGTGGGGCAGCTGGCTAGCCCGGCGGCTAGTGCGAGTGCCGGGTTGACTACCCCCTAGTGGAGGAAAGGCCTTGAAAGATTTATTAAATCTGGTGAAGTCCCAGGAGCAGCTGGAAGAGTTTGATGCGATTCGTATCGGTCTGGCATCACCGGACATGATTCGCTCCTGGTCCTACGGCGAAGTGAAAAAGCCGGAGACCATCAACTACCGTACCTTTAAGCCTGAGCGTGAAGGCTTGTTCTGTGCCAAGATCTTTGGCCCGGTAAAAGACTACGAGTGCCTGTGCGGTAAGTACAAGCGCATGAAGCACCGCGGCATTATCTGTGAGAAGTGTGGCGTTGAAGTGACCAAGGCCAAGGTTCGCCGTGAGCGCATGGGTCACATCGAGCTGGCCAGCCCGGTTGCACACATCTGGTTCCTGAAGTCCCTGCCGTCCCGTATCGGCCTGCTGCTGGACATGACCCTGCGCGATATCGAGCGCGTGCTGTACTTCGAATCTTACGTGGTTACCGAGCCGGGTATGACTACCCTGGAGCGCGGTCAGCTGCTGAATGACGAGCAGTACTTTGAGGCGATGGAAGAGTTCGCCGACGAGTTTGAAGCGAAGATGGGTGCCGAGGCGATCCAGGAGCTGATGGCGGATATCGAGCTGCCCGCAGAAATCCAGCGCCTGCGTGAAGAGATCCCGGCGACCAACTCCGAAACCAAGATCAAGAAACTGTCCAAGCGCCTGAAGCTGCTGGAAGCCTTCTACAAGTCCGGCAACAACCCGGAGTGGATGGTGATGAAGGCTCTGCCGGTTCTGCCGCCGGATCTGCGTCCGCTGGTACCGCTGGATGGCGGTCGTTTCGCGACCTCGGATCTGAACGACCTCTACCGTCGTGTGATCAACCGTAACAACCGTCTGAAGCGTCTGCTTGAGCTGAACGCGCCGGACATTATCGTGCGCAACGAAAAGCGCATGCTGCAGGAATCTGTTGACGCACTGCTGGATAACGGCCGTCGCGGTCGCGCCATCACCGGCTCCAACAAGCGCCCGCTGAAGTCCCTGGCTGACATGATTAAAGGTAAGCAGGGTCGTTTCCGTCAGAACCTGCTGGGTAAGCGTGTTGACTACTCCGGTCGTTCCGTGATCGTGGTAGGTCCGACCCTGCGTCTGCACCAGTGTGGTCTGCCCAAGAAGATGGCACTGGAACTGTTTAAGCCGTTTATCTTTGGCAAGCTGGAATCCCGTGGCCTGGCCACTACGATCAAAGCTGCCAAGAAGATGGTTGAGCGCGAGGAAGCTGTCGTTTGGGATATCCTCGACGAAGTGATCCGCGAGCACCCGGTACTGCTTAACCGTGCACCGACCCTTCACCGTCTGGGTATCCAGGCGTTTGAACCGGTACTGATTGAAGGTAAGGCAATCCAGCTGCACCCGCTGGTTTGTGCGGCCTATAACGCCGACTTCGACGGTGACCAGATGGCGGTACACGTACCGTTGACGATCGAAGCGCAGCTGGAATCCCGCGCGCTGATGATGTCCACCAACAACATCCTGTCGCCTGCCAACGGTGAGCCGATTATCGTACCGTCCCAGGACGTGGTACTGGGTCTGTATTGGATGACCCGTGAGCGCGTTAATGATAAAGGCGAAGGCATGTTCTTCTCCGATATCAAAGAAGTGAGCCGCGCTTTCTACGCCAAGCAGGTTGGTCTGCAAGCGAAGATCAAAGTACGTATCCGCGAAAATATCGTCGGCGAAGACGGTGAGAAGCACGAGACTATCTCCATTCAGGACACCACTGTAGGCCGCGCGCTGCTGTGGAACATCGTGCCGGAAGGCCTGCCGTTTGCGCACGTCAACCAGCCGATGAAGAAAAAGGCAATCTCCCGCGCCCTGAACGAGTGCTACCGTAAGGTAGGCCTGAAGGCGACGGTTATTTTTGCCGACCAGCTGATGTACACCGGTTTCGATTTCTCTACCAAGTCCGGTTCCTCCATTGGTGTGAACGACTTTGAGATTCCGGCTGAGAAAGCTGAACTGATCGATGCCGCTGAAGCGGAAGTGAAAGAGATTGAAAGCCAGTTTGCTTCCGGCCTGGTAACCCAGGGTGAGAAGTACAACAAGGTTATCGATGTTTGGTCCCGCACCAACGACAAGGTAACCCAGGCGATGATGGCCGGTATCAAGAAAGAGAAGGTGATCGATCGCGAGGGCAACGAGACCAAGCAGGACTCCTTCAACTCTGTATATATGTACGCAGACTCCGGTGCTCGTGGTTCTGAAGCTCAGATCCGTCAGCTCGCTGGTATGCGTGGTCTGATGGCCCGTCCGGATGGCTCCATTATCGAGAACGCCATTACGGCAAACTTCCGTGAAGGTCTGACTGTACAGCAGTACTTCATCTCGACCCACGGTGCTCGTAAAGGTCTTGCGGATACCGCACTGAAAACCGCTAACTCCGGTTACCTGACCCGTCGTCTGGTTGACGTGGCCCAGGACGTGGTAATTACCGAGCTGGATTGTGGCACCGACGACGGTCTGACCATGGCGCCGGTAATCGAGGGCGGTGATGTTATCGAATCTCTCGGTGACCGTATCCTCGGTCGTGTAGTGGCCCGCGATGTACTGAAGCCTGGCAGTGACGAAATCGCCGTTTCTGCCGGCACTATGATCGACGAGAAGTGGGTAGAGCGCATCGAAGCCATGGGCATCGATGAGGTTCTGGTTCGCTCCCCGATCACCTGTGAGACTGCACACGGTATCTGTGCCCAGTGTTACGGCCGCGACCTGGCCCGTGGCCACCGCGCCAACCCGGGTGAGTCTGTGGGCGTTGTTGCCGCACAGTCCATCGGTGAGCCGGGCACCCAGCTGACCATGCGTACCTTCCACATCGGTGGTGCTGCAAGCCGTGCCTCCGCTGCGGACAGCATCCAGGTGAAGCAGGGCGGTACCGTACGTCTGCATAATGTTAAGACGGTTAAGACCGAAGTTGGCACTCTGGTAGCCGTGTCCCGTTCCGGTGAGCTGGCGATTGCCGACAGCGCCGGTCGCGAGCGCGAGCGCTACAAGCTGCCTTACGGTGCTGTGATCAGCGTCTACGAAGGTGCCGAGGTAGACGGTGGCCAGATCGTGGCCAAGTGGGACCCGCACACCCACCCGATCATCACCGAGGTAGCCGGTTGGGTGAAACTGTCCGGTATGGAAGAAGGGCTCTCCATCCGCAAGCAGACCGACGATATCACCGGCCTGTCCTCTATCGAGATTATCGATCCGGCCGAGCGCCCGGCAGCGGGTAAAGATCTGCGCCCAGCGGTAACCCTGCTGGATGAGAACGGCGAAGAGCTGACTCTGGCTAACAGTAATGCGCCTGCGCACTACGCCTTGCCGCCGCGTGCAATCCTCAGCCTGGCTGAAGGTAAGCAGGTGAACGTGGGTGACGTAATTGCACGTATTCCGCAGGAATCCGGCGGTACCAAGGATATCACCGGTGGTCTGCCCCGCGTTGCCGACCTGTTTGAAGCGCGTAAGCCGAAAGAGCCGTCCATTCTGGCGGAAATCTCCGGTACCGTTTCCTTCGGTAAGGAGACCAAAGGTAAGGTTCGTCTGCAGATTACTCCGCGCGACGGCAAGCCGCTGGCCAATGGTAAGGACCACTACGAGGTTCTGATTCCAAAGCACCGCCAGCTGACCGTGTTCGAAGGTGAAACCGTAGAGAAGGGTGAGGTTATCTCCGATGGCCCGTCCAACCCGCACGATATTCTGCGCCTGAAAGGTGTTGAAGAGCTGGCTCGCTACATCACCAACGAGATCCAGGAGGTTTACCGCCTCCAGGGTGTAGGCATTAACGATAAGCACATCGAAACCATCGTGCGTCAGATGCTGCGTAAAGTTGAAGTCACCGAGATGGGTGATTCCAGCTTGATTAAGGGCGACCAGGTTGAATACCAGCGCGTGATCGAAGAAAACGAACAGCTGCGTGCCGAGAACAAGCAGCCCGCTCAGTTCGAACGCCTGCTGCTGGGTATTACCAAAGCGTCTCTGGCAACTGAGTCCTTCCTGTCAGCGGCTTCGTTCCAGGAAACCACTCGCGTTCTGACCGAAGCGGCGGTAACTGGTAAGGAAGACAACCTGCGCGGCTTGAAAGAGAACGTGGTTGTGGGTCGCTTGATCCCGGCTGGTACCGGTCTGGCTTACCACAGCGAGCGCAAGCGCAAGCGCAGCCTGCAGTTGGAAGAGGCCTTCGGTGAAGGACCTTCCGCAGCTGAGGTTGAAGCAGCTCTGACTGAGGCACTGAAGTCCTCAGGCGAATAAGGCGTATCCCACTCTATCTGTCGGTGGAGTGGGGTAGGTTGGGGCACTTAGGTGCCCGATCTGATATTGGCGACTGTCTGTGATGTAAGCACTTACTTCCGTCGCCGATTGACTAGGCGGGTTGTCGCTTATAGAATGCGGCCCCCGCTTATGTGGGGTGTTCCGTTTGATCCCAGGATCGGACGATACACACAGACGATAGGCCCTCACTGTTAGAGCTGGGGGCATTTTATTTTTGGAGTGATTTTTAATGGCAACGATCAACCAGTTGGTTCGTAAGCCGAGAAAACGCAAAGTTGAAAAAAGCGACGTTCCTGCTCTGCAGGCTAGCCCGCAGCGTCGCGGAGTTTGCACTCGTGTGTACACCACTACACCGAAGAAGCCGAACTCTGCACTGCGTAAGGTTTGCCGTGTGCGTCTGACCAGCGGTTACGAAGTAACTTCGTACATCGGTGGTGAAGGCCACAACCTGCAAGAGCACAGCGTGGTACTGATTCGCGGCGGTCGTGTAAAAGACCTGCCGGGTGTGCGCTACCACACTGTACGCGGTGCACTTGACTGTGCCGGCGTAAACGATCGCAAGCAGGGCCGTTCTAAGTACGGCGCCAAGCGTCCTAAAGGTTAATCACCTTTAACGATTTGCGTTTCGGTTTCCAACCGGAGTAAGGCTGAGCTCGCCGGATTGTAATGTTTTACGGCGGCGTCTCAGAATAACCCTGAAGAGAGGCAATACCCATGCCGAGAAGACGAGTAGTCGCCAAGCGCGAAGTGCTACCGGACCCCAAGTTCGGGAACGTCACCCTGGCCAAGTTCATGAACCACGTCATGATCAGCGGCAAGAAGTCAGTTGCAGAGCGTATCGTATACGGTGCACTTGAAACTATTTCTGAAAAATTGAACAAAGATCCGATCGAAGTATTCGAGGAGTCTTTGGAAAATATCGCGCCTATGGTGGAAGTAAAGTCCCGCCGTGTTGGTGGTGCGACGTATCAGGTGCCTGTAGAAGTGCGCCCCTCGCGTCGTACGGCTCTGGCAATGCGTTGGTTGGTGGAGTTCTCCCGTAAGCGCGGTGAGAAATCTATGGCTCAGCGTCTGGCCAACGAAATGATCGACGCAGCCCAAAACAAGGGTGGCGCGGTCAAGAAGCGTGAAGATGTACACCGCATGGCAGAAGCCAACAAGGCATTCTCTCACTACCGCTTCTAAGTCTGATGAATACCAACATCGGAAATTAATACCGAAAGGCAGCACGGAAATTTCCAGGCTGCCTTTTGCCGTTATATCGAGGATACAACTGTGGCACGTAAAACGCCCATCGCACGTTACCGTAACATCGGTATCTGTGCCCACGTAGACGCCGGTAAAACCACTACTACCGAGCGCGTACTTTTCTACACTGGTCTATCCCACAAAATTGGTGAAGTACACGAAGGTGCTGCCACCATGGACTGGATGGAGCAGGAGCAGGAGCGTGGTATCACCATTACTTCTGCTGCAACTACCTGTTTCTGGTCTGGCATGCAGCAGCAGTTCGACCAGCACCGCGTAAACATCATCGATACCCCAGGACACGTTGACTTCACTATTGAAGTTGAGCGCTCCCTGCGCGTACTCGACGGTGCTGTTGTTGTACTGTGTGGCTCCTCTGGTGTTCAGCCTCAGACTGAAACCGTATGGCGCCAGGCGAACAAATACGAAGTACCGCGCATGGTATTCGTAAACAAAATGGACCGCGCCGGTGCGAACTACCGCAACGTTGTGAGCCAGCTGAAAGATCGCTTGAACGCGAATGCTGTACCTCTGCAGATGACCATCGGCTCTGAGGACGAGTTCAAGGGTGTTGTTGACCTGGTGAAGATGAAGGCCATTCTGTGGAATGAAGCCGACCAGGGCATGACTTTCGACTACGCTGACATCCCCGCTGAGCTGCAGGACGAGTGCGACGAAATGCGCGAGTACCTGGTAGAAGCGGCCGCTGAAGCCAGCGAAGAGTTGATGGAAAAATACCTGGAAGAAGGTGAGCTGTCCGAAGAAGAAATCAAGGCAGCTATCCGTCAGCGTACCCTGGCCAACGAAATCGTACCGGTTCTGGGCGGTTCTGCGTTCAAGAACAAGGGTGTACAGGCTGTACTGGACGCAGTTATCGAATACCTGCCGGCGCCGACTGAAGTTAAGGCGATCGAAGGTACTCTGGAAGATGGCGAAACTGTTGAGAGCCGCGAAGCTGACGACAACGCGCCGTTCGCTGCACTGGCGTTCAAAATTGCTACCGATCCCTTCGTTGGTACCCTGACTTTCTTCCGTGTTTACTCCGGTAAGCTGGAGAGCGGTACTGCGGTATACAATTCCGTAAAAATGAAGAAAGAGCGTGTCGGTCGTATGGTGCAGATGCACTCCAACGATCGTCAGGAAATTAAAGAAGTACTGGCTGGTGACATCGCTGCTGCGATTGGTCTGAAAGACGTAACCACTGGTGACACCCTGTGTGCCGAAGACAACAAGATTGTTCTGGAGCGTATGGAGTTTCCCGAGCCGGTAATTTCTGTTGCGGTTGAGCCCAAGTCCAAGCCGGACCAGGAAAAAATGGGTATTGCCCTCGGCAAGCTGGCCCAGGAAGATCCGTCCTTCCGCGTGAAGACTGACGAGGAAACCGGTCAGACCATTATCTCCGGTATGGGTGAATTGCACCTGGATATCATCGTTGACCGCATGAAGCGTGAGTTCAACGTTGAAGCGAACATCGGTAAGCCTCAGGTTGCCTATCGTGAAACTATCCGCAACACCTCTGAGATCGAAGGTAAGTTCGTTCGTCAGTCCGGTGGTCGCGGTCAGTACGGTCATGTATGGGTGAAGTTTGAGCCCGCCGAAGACGAGTCTCAGGAAGGTCTGGAATTCGTTAACGAAATCGTGGGCGGTGCGGTACCGAAGGAATACATTCCTGCGGTACAGAAAGGTATCGAAGAGCAGATGAAGAACGGTGTTCTGGCCGGCTACCCGCTGCTGGGCCTGAAGGCGACTCTGTACGACGGTTCCTTCCACGATGTGGACTCCAATGAAATGGCGTTTAAGATCGCCGGTTCTATGGCGACCAAGAAGCTGTCCAGTCAGGGCGGTGCGGTACTGCTCGAGCCGATGATGAAGGTGGAAGTGGTAACTCCGGAAGAGAACATGGGTGATGTGGTTGGTGACCTCAACCGTCGCCGTGGCCTCATCCAGGGTATGGAAGACAACCCCTCCGGTAAGGTTGTCAATGCGGAAGTACCTCTGGCAGAAATGTTCGGTTACGCAACCGACCTGCGTTCTGCTACTCAGGGCCGTGCTACCTACACCATGGAATTTCTGAAGTACGCCGAAGCGCCGAAAAATGTTGCCGATGAGATCATCGCCAAGACTAAGGCCTAATTAACTTCTGCTTAAAGGGGGCCGGGCCAACAGCTGGGGCCCCTTTGGCAAACTTTTAGCTAGAGGACATCTAAAGATGGCAAAAGAAAAGTTTGAACGTTCCAAGCCCCACGTGAACGTGGGCACCATCGGTCACGTTGACCACGGTAAAACCACCCTGACCGCTGCTCTGACCCGCGTATGTGCGGAAGTTTGGGGCGGTGACGCTGTTGCTTTCGACGGTATCGACAATGCACCGGAAGAGCGTGAGCGCGGTATCACCATCGCTACTTCTCACGTTGAGTACGAGTCCCCGACTCGCCACTACGCTCACGTAGATTGCCCGGGACACGCCGACTACGTTAAGAACATGATCACCGGTGCTGCTCAGATGGACGGCGCTATCCTGGTATGTTCCGCAGCTGACGGCCCCATGCCGCAGACTCGTGAGCACATCCTGCTTTCCCGTCAGGTAGGTGTACCTTACATCGTTGTATTCCTGAACAAAGCGGACATGGTAGACGACGAAGAGCTGCTCGAGCTGGTAGAAATGGAAGTTCGCGAACTTCTGGACCAGTACGAGTTCCCAGGTGACGACACTCCGATCATCGTTGGTTCCGCTCTGATGGCCCTGAACGGCGAAGACGACAACGAAATGGGTACTACCGCTGTTAAGAAGCTGGTAGAGACTCTGGACGAGTACATCCCTGAGCCAGAGCGCGCTGTAGATCAGCCGTTCCTGATGCCGATCGAAGACGTATTCTCTATCTCTGGCCGTGGTACTGTTGTAACTGGTCGTGTAGAGCGCGGTGTGATCAACACTGGCGACGAGATCGAAATCGTTGGTATCAAAGAAACCACCACTACTACCTGTACTGGTGTTGAAATGTTCCGCAAGCTGCTCGACGAAGGTCGTGCTGGTGAGAACATCGGCGCACTGCTGCGCGGCACCAAGCGTGACGAAGTGGAGCGTGGTCAGGTACTGGCTAAGCCGGGCTCCATCACTCCGCACACCAAGTTCGAAGCGGAAGTGTATGTACTGTCCAAGGACGAAGGTGGTCGTCACACCCCGTTCTTCAAAGGCTACCGTCCTCAGTTCTACTTCCGTACTACCGACGTAACTGGTGCGGTAGAGCTGCCGGAAGGTACTGAAATGGTAATGCCGGGCGACAACATTCAAATGGTTGTTACCCTGATCGCTCCGATCGCCATGGAAGACGGCCTGCGCTTCGCTATCCGTGAAGGTGGTCGTACCGTAGGTGCGGGCGTTGTTGCCAAGATCATCGAGTAATAGTTACTCCTGATCTAAATAAAAAGCCGCAGCGGACGCGCTGCGGCTTTTTTTGTGCCCGATAATTGCCTGCTTACACCAACTGGTGTTGTTTGGTGCTGCGAGCATCACCCCTCTTTGTAACGGCTCAATATTGAATCCTTTCCGGCATATCTGCGGCCGCTAATATTTACTTTTAATCTAGCGAGCTTATGGCCAATCCCGGCTTAAATCACAGCTTCTGCTGCCCGCAAACAGCTTGGTGAATTGAGGGCCGCTCATCTCGACTAGCTCTTCGTGGTCACCGGCCTCAAAGTAAATGGTTTCACGGTGTCCAAGGCTAGTGTCTAGCAGGGTGGTAATTCCGTAAGCCTGGCCTAGGGCGGGCAGGGCGCCCAGTTCACAGTCAGGGAATATGGCGCCGAGTTCGGTTTCCGAGACCATTTGCAGTGAGTTTCGCCCGGTCTCATTGTGAAGCGAGCGCATATCGAGGCTGCTGCTGGCAGGGATCACAGCCATTACGTAACCCTCTATATCCTGAAGCAAAATCGCTTTTGCCACCTGATCCTCACGCACATGGGCGGCGCGGGCGCTTTCCCGGCTGGTGCGAGTGTGTGGATGCTGAATCAGATGATAATCGACCGATTGGTCATTTAAATATTGACTCAGTGTTGCGGCGATAGTCATTGTGGATACCTCGTTCCGCTTGGGGTACTCAATTGTAGTTTCAGCAGATTGAAATTTGATCAGCCTGTACAGTTGACAGCCTGCTGCGCTCCCCGTAGAATTCGCGCTCCTTTTCGCCCGCCCTCGGGGCTGCGTAAGAGGACGTTCTTTAGTTAATAATTGGAGTTTGATTCCATGCAGGGTCAACGTATCCGTATTCGCCTGAAGGCCTTCGATCACAAGCTGATCGATGCGTCCACTCAGGAGATCGTAGAGACGGCTAAGCGCACTGGCGCACAAGTTCGCGGTCCTATCCCGCTGCCGACTCGCAAAGAGAAGTACACCGTACTGATTTCCCCGCACGTTAATAAAGACGCTCGCGATCAGTATGAGATCCGTACTCACAAGCGTTTGCTGGACATCGTTGAGCCTACCGAGAAAACCGTCGACGCGCTGATGAAGCTCGATCTGGCGGCCGGTGTTGAGGTCCAAATTAGTCTCGGCTAACACTTTTACTAACTACCGAATCCCGGGCGAAAACGGTCCGGGTAGTGTAACGCTCTGAAATTGGGCGGCCGCAGTGGGTTAAAGCCCCGTGCACTGAGAGGTTAAAAAAGATGACTATAGGTATTGTCGGCCGCAAGAGCGGCATGACTCGCATCTTCACTGAAGATGGCGTATCCATTCCGGTAACCGTTGTTGAGGTTGCTCCGAATCGCGTCACCCAAGTGAAAACTCAGGAAACTGACGGTTACAGCGCTGTTCAAGTAGCAGTAGGCAGCCGCAAAGCTTCCCGTGTCTCCAAGCCCGCAGCGGGCCACTTCGCCAAAGCCAATGTAGAGGCTGGCACAAATCTTTTCGAACTGCGCACTGACGGTTCCGAAGAGACTTTCGAAATCGGTTCTGAAATTACTGTTTCCAGCTTCGAAGCTGGCCAGATGATCGACGTAACCGGCACTTCCAAAGGTAAAGGCTTCCAGGGCGGCGTTAAGCGTTGGAATTTCCGCACCCAGGACGCAACCCACGGTAACTCCCTGTCTCACCGCGCACCCGGTTCTATCGGTCAATGTCAGACTCCTGGCCGCGTATGGAAAGGCAAGAAGATGGCCGGACATATGGGTGCTGAGCGCGTAACCGTGCAAAACCTGGAAGTGGTTCGTGTCGATGCCGAACGCAACCTGCTGTTGGTTAAAGGCGCTGTACCCGGTGCACCCGGTGGCAACGTTATCGTTCGTCCGGCAGTTAAAGCCTAAGTCTGAGGGGAAATAGATATGGAACTGAATATCGCTACTCCCGAAGGCGCTAAAGGCACAGTAGCTGTCTCTGAAGTGACTTTCGGACGTGAGTTCAACCAAGATCTGGTACACCAGGCAGTTGTGGCCTACATGGCCGGCGCTCGCCAGGGTACCAAGGCGCAGAAAAATCGTTCCGATGTTTCTGGTGGTGGTAAGAAGCCATGGCGCCAAAAAGGTACTGGCCGCGCACGTGCCGGTACTATCCGCAGCCCGCTGTGGCGTTCCGGTGGCGTAACTTTCGCCGCTGATCCACGCGATCATAGCGTTAAGCTGAACAAAAAAATGTACCGCGCTGCACTGCGTTGCATTCTGTCTGAGCTGGCTCGTCAGGAGCGCCTGGTAGTGGTTGAGTCCTTTGATGTGGACGCACCCAAGACCAAGCAGCTGGTAAGCAAACTGGCTCAGTTTGACCTGTCCGATGCGCTGATCGTGACTGAAGAGGTTAGCGAAAACCTCTACCTGGCCGCACGCAACTTGCACAAGATCGACGTCCGCGATGTACAGGCGATCGATCCAGTAAGCCTGATTCGCTTTGATAAGGTCGTGGTTACCGTTTCTGCGCTCAAGAAAATTGAAGAGGTGCTGGGATGAACCAAGAGCGACTCTACAAAGTACTGCTGGGCCCGGTAATTTCCGAAAAAGCTGCTGGACTGGCGGATAGCGCCAATCAGGTAGTTTTCAAGGTTACCACCGACGCCGAAAAAGCTGAGATCAAGGCTGCGGTTGAGAAGCTGTTTAACGTTTCCGTTGAGCAGGTTCGCACCGTGAACGTAAAGGGCAAAACCAAGCGCACTCGCAATGGCATGGGCCAGCGCAGCGATTGGAAAAAAGCCTACGTTCGCCTGGCTGAGGGCAGCGACATTAATTTTGAAGCTGCTGAGTAAAGGGGACCGTTACAATGGCAATTGTAAAAACAAAACCGACCTCCGCCGGCCGTCGTCACCTGGTTAAGGTTGTTAACACCGACCTGCACAAGGGTGCTCCTTACGCTCCTCTGTTGGAGAGCAAGAGCAAAAGTGGTGGCCGTAACAACAATGGTCGTATCACTACCCGTCACATCGGTGGTGGCCACAAGCAGCACTACCGTGTAATCGACTTCAAGCGCAACAAAGACGGTATTCCGGCTAAAGTTGAGCGTCTGGAGTACGATCCCAACCGCAGCGCACACATCGCTCTGGTGTGTTACGCCGACGGTGAGCGTCGTTACATTATCGCACCGAAAGGCCTGAAAGCAGGTGCCACCATTCAGTCCGGCGATGCCGCACCGATTGTTGTGGGTAACACTCTGCCTCTGCGCAACGTTCCGGTAGGTTCTGTAATCCACGCGATCGAGCTGAAGCCAGGCAAAGGCGCTCAGCTGGCCCGTTCTGCTGGTGCCTCTGTGCAGCTGGTAGCTCGTGAAGGTCAGTATGCGACCATTCGTCTGCGTTCCGGCGAAATGCGCAAGGTTCTCGCTGAGTGCCGCGCAACCCTGGGTGAAGTGAGCAACTCCGAGCACAGCCTGCGCAAGCTGGGTAAAGCTGGTGCTGCACGCTGGCGTGGTGTTCGTCCTACCGTTCGCGGTGTGGCGATGAACCCGGTAGATCACCCGCACGGTGGTGGTGAAGGCCGTACCTCTGGTGGTCGTCATCCGGTTACTCCGTGGGGCGTTCCGACCAAGGGTAAGAAAACGCGCAAGAACAAGCGCACCGATAAGATGATAGTACGTCGTCGCGGCAAGTAAGCCGCGCGATGTCTGAGCAGCTAGAGAGGAATCGACAGTGCCACGCTCATTAAAGAAAGGTCCCTTTATTGATCTGCATTTGATCAAGAAGGTGGAGGCAGCGATTGCAGCAAACGATCGTCGGCCGATTAAAACCTGGTCCCGCCGTTCCATGATTATGCCGGAAATGGTTGGACTGACGATTGCCGTGCACAACGGTCGTCAACACGTGCCCGTTTTGGTTAACGAAGAAATGGTTGGCCATAAACTGGGCGAGTTCGCTGCTACCCGCACTTACCGCGGTCATGCTGCGGACAAGAAAGCGAAGAAGCGCTAAGCCGAGGTTATAAAGATGGAAGTAGCAGCAAAATTACGCGGCGCACGTCTATCGGCGCAAAAGGCGCGACTGGTAGCTGATCAGGTTCGCGGCAAAGGCGTTGAAGAGGCCCTGGATATACTGGCTTTCAGTACTAAAAAGGGTGCGGCGATCATTAAGAAAGTACTGGAGTCGGCCATTGCCAACGCTGAGCACAACGAAGGTGCTGACGTTGACGAGCTGAAGGTTTCCACAATTTTTGTGGACGAAGGTATGACCATGAAGCGCATTAAGCCGCGTGCTAAAGGTCGTGCTGATCGCATTCTTAAGCGTACTTGTCACATCACTGTGAAAGTGGCCGAGAAATAAGAGAGCAGGCGAGAAAACCATGGGACAAAAAGTACATCCTACCGGCATTCGTCTGGGTATCGTTAAAAAGCATACCTCTGTTTGGTATGCCGGCAGCGACGAGTACGCAGACAAGCTGTACACGGATCTGAAAGTTCGCGAATACATTCGCAAAAAACTGGCCCACGCTTCTGTGAGCCGTATCGAGATCGAACGTCCGGCAAACACTGCACGTGTGAAGATTCACACCGCACGTCCGGGCATCGTGATCGGTAAAAAAGGTGAAGACGTAGAACGTCTGCGCAAAGAAGTAAGCGCGCAGATGGGCGTACCTGTGCACATCGACATCGAAGAAGTGCGCAAGCCTGATATGGACGCGGCTCTGGTTGGCCAGAACGTTGCCCAGCAGCTGGAACGCCGTGTTATGTTCCGTCGCGCTATGAAGCGTGCCGTACAGAACGCTATGCGTCAGGGTGCCGAAGGTATCAAGATTCAAGTAAGTGGCCGTCTTGGCGGTGCAGAAATCGCGCGTACCGAATGGTATCGCGAAGGCCGTGTGCCCCTGCACACCCTGCGCGCCAACATCGACTACGCCAATGTTGAAGCGAAGACTACTTACGGCATCATCGGTATCAAGGTGTGGATCTTTAAAGGCGAGGTAATCGGTGACGAAGTGCCCGATGAGAAGCCGGTAAAGAGCCGCAAAAAAGCTGCTAAATAAGGGGTACGCAAATGCTACAACCAAAGCGTACAAAATTCCGCAAGGTACAGAAGGGTCGCAACCGCGGTCTTGCTCAGCGCGGCTCTAAAGTGAGCTTTGGCGAGTTTGGCCTTAAGGCTACCGGTCGTGGACGCATTACTGCGCGCCAGATCGAAGCGGCTCGTCGCGCAATGACTCGTCACATTAAACGTGGCGGTAAAATCTGGATTCGTGTGTTTCCAGACAAGCCAATTACCAATAAGCCCCTCGAAGTTCGAATGGGTAAAGGTAAAGGTGGCGTTGAATACTGGGTAGCTCAGATCCAGCCGGGCAAGGTCCTCTATGAGATGGAGGGTGTGTCCGAGGAGCTGGCTCGTGAGGCTTTCGCACTAGCTGCGGCCAAGCTGCCTGTAAAAACAACTTTCGTTAAGCGTTCGGTGATGTAATGAAGACTGCAGATCTACGCGAAAAGTCAGTTGAAGAGCTGAACCAGGAACTGCTGAACCAGCTCGAAGCTCAATTTAAGCTTCGTATGCAAAAATCCACCGGTCAACTGGCTCAGACTCATCTGCTGAAGCAGACTCGTCGCGACATTGCTCGCATAAAGACTGTGTTGACCGAGAAGGCAGGTAATTAATCATGGCTGAAGCAAAACTGAAGCGTACTCTGACCGGCAAGGTTGTGAGTGACAAGATGGATAAAACCATCACCGTTTTGATCGAGCGCCGTGTTAAGCACCCGATCTACGGCAAAATTGTAAACAAGTCCACAAAGCTCAAGGCACATGATGAGAACAATGATTGCAGCATCGGTGATGTTGTAACCATTGAGGAATCTCGTCCTCTGTCCAAGAGCAAATCTTGGGCTTTGCAGAAAATTGTAGAGCGTGCGGCGAAGGTATAACCCCTAGCGCATTGACTGCCGAATTGAAAGGTTTCGGAGAGAGACAATGATTCAAGCGGAATCCTACTTAGAAGTAGCTGACAACAGTGGGGCTCGCCGCGTCATGTGCATCAAGGTGCTGGGCGGCTCCCATCGTCGTTATGCCGGCGTGGGCGACATTATCAAGGTAACCGTTAAGGAAGCCATCCCCCGCGGTAAAGTGAAGAAAGGTCAGGTAATGAACGCCGTTGTAGTTCGCACCAAAAAAGGTGTGCGTCGCGCGGACGGTTCCCTGATTAAATTTGACGATAACGCAGCGGTGCTGCTGAACCAGCAACTGGCGCCGGTTGGCACCCGTATTTTTGGTCCGGTAACTCGCGAATTGCGCGGTGAGAAGTTCATGAAGATCATCTCCCTCGCTCCCGAAGTTATCTAGGCCTCGAGCGGAGAAGAGTTATGCGCAAGATCAAGCGTGACGACGAAGTGATCGTTATCGCCGGTCGTGACAAGGGCAAACGTGGTTCAGTACGTAAAGTACTGAACGACGGTCGTCTGATTGTCTCCGGCATACAGATGATCAAAAAGCACCAAAAGCCAAACCCACAGATGGGTATTGCAGGTGGCATCGTTGAGAAAGAAGCTGCTATCCAAGCTTCCAACGTAGCCATCTTCAACCCTAACACCCAGAAGGCTGACCGGGTGGGCTTTAAAGTACTGGAAGACGGCACTAAGATTCGCGTCTTCAAATCCAGCGGCGAAGCCATCTAAGGCTCTTGACGCAAAAGCAGGTTGGTAGATCATGGCAAAGCTTAAAGAGCTCTACACTAAGGACCTCGTGGCCAAGCTAAAAGAAGAGCTTGGTCTCGAGAATGTGATGGCAGTGCCGCGCATCACCAAGATCACCATCAACATGGGTGTTGGTGAAGCGATTGGTGATAAGAAGGTGCTGGAGCACGCTGTCAACGATATGACAGCAATTACTGGTCAAAAGCCCATCGTTACTAAAGCGCGCAAGTCTATTGCGGGCTTTAAGATTCGTGACGGTTGGCCGATCGGCTGCAAGGTAACTCTGCGCGGTGAGCGCATGTATGAGTTCCTGGAGCGTTTGGTTGACATCGCGATTCCGCGTATCCGCGACTTCCGTGGCATTAGCCCGAAGCAGTTCGACGGCCGCGGTAACTTCTCTATGGGCGTGACTGAGCAAATCATCTTCCCGGAAATTGACTACGACAAAGTAGACAAGCTCCGCGGTCTGGATATTTGTATTACCACTACAGCTGCAAACGACGATCAAGGTCGTGCGCTGCTGAAAGCGTTCAACTTCCCTTTCAAGGGTTAAGAGGATTCCATGGCGAAGAAATCCATGATTGCGCGCGAAAACAAGCGCGCTCGAACCGCAGCTAAGTACGCCGAGAAGCGTCAAGAGCTGAAGGCGATCATCGCCAGTTCCACTGCTTCCGAAGAGGAGCAGTGGGAGGCTCAACTCAAGCTGCAGAAAATGCCGCGCGATGCAAGCCCGGTACGTCAGCAACGCCGCTGTCGTATTACTGGTCGCCCCCACGCTGTATACCGCAAGTTCGGCCTGTGCCGTAACAAGCTTCGTGAAGCTGCGATGCGTGGTGATGTTCCTGGCCTCGTGAAGTCCAGCTGGTAATTACCAGCTGGTTTAAGGCAGATTTGAGGAGTCTCATAAGATGAGTATGCAAGATCCGTTGGCAGATATGCTGACTCGCATCCGCAACGCCCTGGCGCGCGGAAAGGCGGAAGTCACCCTGCCATCATCCAAACTGAAAGTAGCAGTGGCCAAAGTCCTGAAAGACGAAGGTTACGTTACTGATTTAAACGTAAGCGAAGGCGCTAAGCCGGAACTGACCATTGCTCTGAAATACTTCCAGGGCAAGCCGGTTATTGCCGAGCTCAATCGCGTTTCCCGTCCGGGCCTGCGCGCTTACACTGGTAAAAAAGCTCTGCCTACCGTACGTGGTGGCCTGGGTGTCGCGATCGTTTCCACCTCTAATGGTGTGATGACTGACCGCGCTGCACGTCAGGCTGGTATCGGTGGCGAAGTGCTTTGCACCGTATTCTAAGCGGGGGTTGCAATGTCTCGAGTAGCAAATAGTCCGGTAGTTATCCCCGCAGGTGTAACCGTAGACCTGAAAGGTCAAAATATCGCTGTTAAAGGCGGTAGCGGTAACCTGGATATGGTTATTCACGGTGATGTAGAAGTGAGCGAGGCTGAAAGCCAGCTGACTTTTGCCGCGCGCAATAACTCCAAGCAGGCCAGAGCCTTGGCGGGTACCACCCGTGCTTTGGTCAATAACATGGTGATAGGCGTAAGCAAGGGCTTCGAGAAGAAGCTGCAGTTGCTGGGTGTTGGTTATCGTGCGAAAGCAGCCGGTAAAGCGGTTAACCTGACCCTGGGCTTCTCCCATCCGATCGATTATCAGTTGCCGGAAGGTGTGACTGCGGAAACTCCATCCCAGACTGAAATCGTACTGAAGAGCAGCAATAAACAGCTGCTGGGCCAAGTGGCCGCTGAGATCCGCTCGTTCCGTCCGCCGGAGCCCTACAAAGGTAAGGGTGTCCGTTATGCCGACGAGCGCGTGTATCGCAAAGAGGCCAAGAAGAAGTAAGTAGGGCATAGATATGAACGTTAAGAAAGCATCTCGCTTGCGTCGTGCACGTCGTGCCCGCGCCAAGATCCGTGAGCTGGGCGCCGTTCGCCTCACCGTGAACCGCACCCCGCGCCACATTTACGCACAGATCCTGTCTGCCGAAGGCAGCGCGGTATTGGCTTCCGCCTCTACCCTGGACAAGGACCTGCGCTCTGGTAAAACTGGCAACGCTGACGCTGCTGCCGCAGTTGGCAAACTGATCGCTGAGCGCGCGAAAGCCGCTGGCGTTGAACAAGTTGCCTTCGATCGTAGCGGCTTCAGATACCATGGCCGTGTTAAGGCTCTGGCTGACGCTGCCCGCGAAGCCGGTCTGAAATTCTAAGGGTTGAGTTATGGCTAGAGAGAAAGACAAAAGCAACGACGAAGGCCTGCAGGAGAAGCTGGTCCAGGTCAACCGCGTTGCCAAGACTGTTAAAGGTGGTCGTATCTTCGCCTTTACCGCACTGACCGTAGTTGGTGATGGCAATGGCCGTGTTGGCTTTGGTCGTGGCAAGGCACGTGAAGTGCCTGTAGCGATTCAAAAGGCGATGGAATCTGCACGCCGCAACATGATCCAGGTAGACCTGAATGGTGACACCATCCAGTACGCTACCAATGGTCGCCACGGCGGTTCCAAGATTTACATGCAGCCCGCTTCCCAGGGTACCGGTGTAATTGCCGGCGGTGCTATGCGCTCCGTTCTGGAAATGGCTGGTGTACACAACGTATTGGCTAAGTGTTACGGCTCCACCAACCCGGTGAACGTAGTACGTGCAACTTTCAAAGCTCTGGAGCAAATGCAGAGCCCGGAAGATGTAGCTGCCAAGCGCGGTAAATCTGTCGAAGAGATTCTGGGCTAATTACAGCTCGGATTTAAGGTTATTGGTGGGTTAAGACCATGGCTAAGAAGACCATAAAAGTGACCCAGACCAAAAGCATCAACGGACGCCTGAAAAGTCATCAGGCGTGCGTTGCGGGTCTGGGCCTGCGCCGCATCGGCCACACAGTGGAAGTGGAGGATACTCCCTCCGTGCGCGGTATGATCAACAAAGTAAACTACCTGGTTAAGGTTGAGGGGGAATAACATGCGTTTGAACGACTTGTCTCCAGCACCAGGCCACAAGCACAGCGCCAAGCGCGTTGGTCGCGGTATTGGTAGCGGAATTGGTAAGACCGGTGGCCGCGGCCACAAAGGTCAGAAAGCGCGTTCCGGCGGCAGTGTTCGTCCGGGCTTCGAAGGCGGTCAGATGCCTTTGCAGAAGCGTCTTCCTAAGTACGGTTTCACCGCTCGTGTTTCTCGCTTTACCGCAGAAGTACGTCTGGCTGAGCTGGCGAAGGTAGAAAATGACGTAATCGATTTGGCAGCGCTTAAGAATGCCGATATTATCGGCAGCCATATTAAACGCGCCAAAGTGTTCCTCTCAGGTGAGCTGACCAAAGCTGTTACCGTTAAGGGTCTGGGAGTTACCAAAGGTGCAAAGGCAGCGATTGAAGCTGCTGGCGGTAAAATAGAAGACTAATCGAGGCGCCAATGGCACGACCAGGATCCGGTGGAAATCCCCTGGGCAACAGCAAGGGATTGGGCGAGCTTTGGGCTCGCCTTCGTTTTCTGTTTCTAGCGATTCTTGTTTATCGACTGGGGACACATATTCCGGTGCCCGGCATTGATCCGGAAAAGCTGTCAAACCTGTTTAACCAGAACCAGGGAACCATCCTTGGCCTGTTTAACATGTTTTCAGGCGGCGCCCTGGAAAGGATGAGTATTCTGGCGCTGGGCATCATGCCCTACATCTCCGCGTCCATCATCATGCAGTTGATGAGCGCGGTGACTCCCTCTCTGGAAGCGTTGAAGAAGGAAGGGGAGGCCGGAAGACGTAAGATCAACCAGTACACCCGCTATCTGACGGTAATACTGGCCCTGATTCAGGGGATCGGTATGACTTTCGGCCTGGCAGGGCAGAACCTGGCTTACTCATCTGAGCCCGCGTTTGGTTTTTACTTTGTGGCGGTAACGTCACTGGTGACTGGTGCTGTATTTATGATGTGGCTCGGTGAGCAGATCACTGAGCGCGGTGTTGGCAACGGCATTTCCATGCTGATTTTTGCCGGTATCGTCGCCGGTTTACCCGGTGCCATCGGCCAGGCATTTGAACAGGCGAGACAGGGTGAACTGCACATACTCATGCTGTTGATGATTGGCGTCATCGCTCTTGCTGTAGTGTTCTTTGTGGTTGTTATGGAACGCGGCCAGCGTCGTATTACGATCAACCACGCCAGGCGTCAAGCGGGACGTTACTCTGCAGCTCCAGCTGCACAGGCGAGCCACTTGCCGCTGAAGGTAAACATGGCCGGTGTAATTCCGGTAATCTTTGCCAGCAGTATCCTGTTGTTCCCGGCCACACTGGCACAGTGGTTTGGTCAGGGCGGGGAAGGTCTCGGTGCAGAGATCCTGCAGTGGATGGCGTTGCAGCTTGGGCCAGGGCAACCGCTGAACATTATTCTGTTCGCACTGTTGATTGGTTTCTTCTGTTTCTTCTACACGGCGTTGATGTTCAACCCGAATGAAGTTGCGGATAACCTGAAAAAGTCCGGTGCTTATGTGCCAGGTATTCGCCCTGGAGAGCAGACGGCCCGCTATATCGATAGCGTGCTGACTCGCCTCACTCTGGTGGGTGCTGTATACATCGCACTGGTATCCCTGCTGCCGCAGTTCCTGGTGGTTGGGTTTAACGTTCCCTTCTATCTGGGGGGTACCTCACTGCTGATCGTTGTAGTCGTAGTGATGGACTTTATGGCACAGGTACAATCGCATCTGCTGTCGCACCAGTACGAGGGTTTGATGAAAAAATCTAACCTGCAAAGCTACGGTCGTCGCTAGGGCGTCGCCTGCTCGCAGTTTGATTGAATTGAGGTAAGGTCATGAAAGTACGCGCTTCTGTAAAAAAGATCTGCCGTAACTGCAAAATCGTGCGTCGCAAGGGTGTTCTGCGGGTAATCTGCAGCGCTGAGCCACGTCACAAGCAGCGTCAAGGCTAAGAAGGGGCCAGCCCCTTGCGGAGAGCGCCCTCAGGGCGCCTCTGTAAAAGCTGGAAAAATTCGCTACTCGATACAGCCCCGTATCGTATGGCAACACCCCGGGAAGTTTTTTGGGGTGGGAAGTTAGCAACAGCAAACTTCCAACTGGGGGCGTTGACTGTCGTCTTCATCCGCTTCGGGGGACCGATGCGGACGTTGGCTATTGCAAATTAGTGTCTGAAAAGCTATTCTTGCGCGCCTTTTTGGTGGCGCCGCCGGTTTTTTAGTCGCTGTCAGCGCCGAAATCAAAGTAGAGTCACATACTTAATATAAAGCAGTGACTCCAATACGTGGAGTACGCCTCTATGGCACGTATTGCTGGTGTCAATGTACCAGACCACAAGCACGCCGTAATCTCCCTGACCCACATTTATGGGGTTGGTCGCACTACGGCTAAGTCTATTTTGGCAGCGGTTGGTATCGCTGAATCCACCAAAATCCGCGAACTGTCTGAAGAGCAGATCGAAACCATCCGTGGTGAAGTTGCAAAACTGACCGTGGAAGGCGACCTGCGCCGTGAAATATCCATGAACATCAAGCGTTTGATGGACCTGGGTTGTTATCGCGGTCTGCGTCACCGTCGCAGCTTGCCGCTGCGTGGTCAGCGCACCAAGACCAATGCTCGCACCCGTAAGGGTCCGCGCAAGCCGATTCGCAAGTAAGCCTTAACTAAAAGGCGCGAAATCGCGGTTCAAGATGCCCCGTCCGGCTAATCGCCGAGGGGATTTGATACAGGATTTAGGATACTGGTATGGCTAAGCCAAAAACTACTGTTCGCAAAAAGGTCAAAAAGACCGTTGTCGACGGTATTGCCCACATCCACGCATCGTTCAACAACACGATCGTGACGATCACTGATCGCCAGGGTAATACCCTCAGCTGGGCCACCGCAGGTGGATCTGGCTTCCGTGGCTCGCGTAAGAGCACCCCGTTTGCAGCCCAGGTTGCCGCTGAGCGCGCAGGTACTGCAGCTCAGGAATACGGCCTGAAAAACCTCGACGTAGAAGTTAAGGGCCCTGGCCCCGGTCGCGAATCTGCCGTTCGTGCACTGAACAACTGCGGCTACAAGATCACCAACATCACCGACGTGACGCCTATCCCGCATAACGGATGTCGTCCACCTAAAAAGCGTCGCGTGTAAGAGGGGGCTGACAAAATGGCACGTTATATTGGACCAAAATGTAAACTGTCCCGTCGTGAAGGGACTGACCTGCAGCTGAAGAGTGGTGTTCGTCCGCACGACTCCAAGTGTCGCGCAGAATCCAAACCCGGTCAGCACGGCGCCGGTCGCGGTCGTCTGTCCGACTACGGTATTCAGCTGCGTGAAAAGCAAAAAGTTCGTCGTATCTACGGCGTACTGGAAAAGCAGTTCCGTAACTACTATAAGGAAGCAGCACGTCTGAAGGGCGCTACAGGTGAAAACCTGCTGCAACTTCTCGAGCAGCGTCTGGACAACGTGGTTTACCGCATGGGCTTCGGCTCAACTCGCTCTGAAGCGCGTCAGCTGGTTTCCCACAAAGCGATTCTTGTAAACGGCACTACCGTTAACATCCCTTCTTTCCAGGTTAAAGAAGGCGACGTTATCGCTGTACGTGAGAAAGCCAAGAAGCAGCTGCGTATCCAGAATTCCGTTTCCCTCGCTGCCCAGCGTGGCGATGTCGAGTGGGTAGACGTAAACGCGAGCAAACTGGAAGGCACTTTCAAGCGCACTCCGGATCGTGTCGATCTGCCGGCAGAGATCAACGAAAACCTTATCGTGGAACTGTACTCCAAGTAACAATAAGTCCACTTTAAGGAATGCAACTGTAAACAGGTATGGCTATGCAGACTGCTGTCAACGAGTTTTTGACACCGCGTCGTATTGACGTCACCGAGTACAATCCGAATCACGCCAAAGTGATTTTGGAGCCCCTGGAGCGTGGCTTTGGCCACACTCTTGGCAATGCGCTGCGTCGCATCCTGCTGTCCTCCATGCCGGGCTGCGCCGTCACCGAGGTGGAAATCGAAGGTGTCGAGCACGAGTACAGCGCGATCGAAGGTGTGCAGGAAGATGTAATTGAAATCCTGCTCAACCTGAAAGAAATCGCCGTTGTTATGCACGGTAAGGATCAGGCGGTGTTGAGCCTGAGCAAAAAGGGCCCAGGTGCGGTGACTGCCGGAGATATCCAGGTAGATCACGACATCGAGATCGTAAATCCTGAGCACGTGATCGCCAATATTACTGGTGATGTCGAGCTCAACCTGCGTCTCACTGTAGCGCGCGGCCGTGGCTACCAGCCCGCCGATGCTCGTCGTGGCGAGGAAGAGGAAAGCCGTGCAATTGGCCGTCTGCAGCTGGATGCTTCATACAGCCCAGTGCGTCGTGTTTCCTACAGCGTGGAAAGCGCGCGTGTAGAGCAGCGCACTGACCTGGATAAGCTGGTTCTGGATCTGGAGACCAACGGTACCCTGGACCCGGAAGAGGCTATTCGTCGCGCCGCCACTATTCTGCAGCAACAGCTCGCAGTATTTGTGGACCTGGAAGGCGAGAAGGATGCACAGCCGAAGGCTGAAGAGCCTGAAGTTGATCCGGTACTACTGCGCCCGGTAGATGACCTGGAGTTGACTGTACGTTCGGCGAACTGTCTGAAGGCAGAGAACATTTACTACATCGGTGATCTGATTCAGCGCACTGAAGTAGAACTGCTGAAGACGCCGAATCTTGGTAAGAAGTCTCTGACTGAAATCAAGGACGTACTGGCTTCCCGTGGTTTGTCCCTGGGTATGCGCCTGGAAAACTGGCCGCCGGCCAGCCTGAAAGGCGACAGCAAGTTAAGCCCCCTGTAAGCATTTGGTAGTCGCGACGGTGTCGTGATTAGTAGAAAGAACCCGAGCGGTGCTACAGCTTAGCGCGACACCGCTCCAGAACGACCTGCTGTGACAGCAACTTAGGTCGTAAGGAATTGAGTCATGCGTCATCGCTATAGTGGCCGTAAATTCAGCCGCACGAGCGCTCACCGCAAGGCCATGTTCAAGAACATGAGCGCCTCTCTGGTGGAGCACGAACTGATCAAAACCACACTGGCCAAAGCCAAAGAACTGCGCCGCGTTGCCGAGCCGCTGATCACTCTGGCTAAGAAAGACAGTGTTGCTAACCGCCGTCTGGCTTTCGCTCGTATCCGTGATAAGGATGCTGTGCGCAAGCTGTTCGACGAGCTGGGTCCTCGTTACGAAGCTCGTCCTGGTGGTTACATCCGTATCATGAAGTGTGGTTTCCGCGCTGGTGATAAGGCGCCGATGGCATACGTTGAGCTGGTAGACCGTCCTCAAGTAGAAGACGAAGCTGCTGAAGCTTAAGCGTTATTAGCCATAGCGCTACGGAAGGCCGGTCTTTGACCGGCCTTTTTTTTGCCATAAGGAGATTTTTGTATGTCTTTTGAGCAACTGTTAAAGAGTTTGAATCCCGAGATTGTGGGCAGCTTAAAGCGGGCCATTGAACTTGGAAAATGGCCCAATGGTGTTGCGCTATCCCCTGAGCAGCGCAGCCTCTGCGCAGAAGCGGTTTCCAATTGGGAGTCCGCAAACCTTCCGCGGGAGCAGCAGGTAGGCTATGTGGCGCCGAAGACCAAGGATGAGCCCTGTGTAGGAAAAAAAGACGATGAGCAAGCTGTTAACTGGGTTGGCTAGCTAATCAGTCTGTAAGATATTGGCACTTTATTCATTGGTGAGGGCGTTATTTTCTTTCATGCTCTCCCAATTCTCTGCTTAGATAGTTACCGACAGACAAATACATAATTTCTAATTTGCTCGGTAACTAATTATGAAAAAGCTGATTTTGCTTGCCGGAGCAGTAACGCTCGCCGTTGTAGGGGTTGATCACTACGATATTGATGTGCGCTCAAGTGTGACCAAGGTGCGCCAGATGATAGAGCCGCTAAAAGATGATAGTGAATTAGTAAAGAATATTTCTGACAGCATACCCTGGTCCCAGCTGGAACATGCGGAGGTCGAAGAGTTGTTAAATCATCCTCGGGTTCAGGCTTATCTGGACCGTGAGAATGTTAAGCAGGCGCTCAAGGACTACTTTGCAGACCTGGGCAATCTCTCTGGTGAAGAGGCCTGGGATGCAATTGAAAAAATAGAGCGGGAATCGCGTATTACAGGCTATGAAGCGCTTTCAATGAAGTTGGCCTGGCTGGAAAAAAATAGCCTTAACCAGGCAGAGTTCACCCAAAGAGCTGAAGAGCTATTTAATATTTATCGGGATAAAGCGCAAACGGTGATCAGGGATTACGACCCTCATGTCGAGGTTCCGGGCTTTTCCACCTATAAGGATCTTGAGCGCTCGATCGTTGAGGAAGTTCAGCAGATGACGTCCTTTCCCGATGGTATGAGTAGACATGAATACTTACGTAAACGCCTTCAGGACGCCCGTGAGGCGGTATATGGCAGTTAGGCTTTCTATCATTCAGCGCTGCCAGCGAGTTACCGGCAGCGCTGGGGGCATTTTAATTACATAAACAAGCCGATCAGATCATAGAACCAGTTACTATTGTCCTCATAATCTGAAACCTCATCGGTTTCGTATGCCCGAATCATTCCTCCACCGTTATGATTGACGATGTTGTCGAGGAAATCTTTTAATTCAAGCCCGTGCTCGGCAATCTCACCATAGTTTAAATCGATAATGGTTGTGCAGTGGCTCTCGTTCAAGTTGCGGAACATCGGGAAGTAATAGCCCCAGTTACTAGTTTGATCCAGCAGTGGAATCAAATTTTCATGGGTATCTTTCTGCCAGCGCTGTCGCAATTTATTTAAACGGGAGTCTGCATCGGGATCATTATAAATATCCTCATAAAATCTCTCGTAGGAGTACGATGAAAAATTCCCGTCAGCAAGAAAGTGCGTAATACCCAATCGATCTGAGGGGAATTTATTGGAAAGCGCAGCATAAAGTGAGGCTAGCTGATTGGCTTCGAATCCCGGTGTTATGGCTTTTAACATAGTGATGGGGTTTTCCGAGCTTTCATCGCTATCGGCGGTATAGGTAGTCCAAGAGCGCAGCACTTCTTTATGTAGCGGTAATGAGGGATATTGGGTGCTGTCACTCCCGTCTAAAGGTGCCTGATAGAGAGGGCCTGAATCATCGAGGAGATAGCCATAATCGACATTCATATCCTCGCGCAACTTTGAATAATTAAACAGAGCACCAATACTGCCTGCACTACAACCCGCAGCGAGCATCTGCTTCGGTTTTTGCAAATTATTTTTCACCCAGGAAGTAACTGCCTGAACGTTGCGTAATCCATTGTGGTGCCAGATAAGGTCGGGGTTCTCGCCAGTAGTATCCTCGTATATTTCAGTTTTATCGCCTACGTAGATATCCCCTGTGCAATACGGTACATAAACCATATTCCACTCGCCAGTTTTATACTGGTCGTAGGGGTGATGTGTATAAATCAAAGGGGATACGCCAGCGGTAGTAAGATTTTCGAAATTTGTAAAATCTAACAAGTGCACATTGCTTAGGTAATCATCGGGAATGCCATTGGGGTTGCGAGCCCCGCGAATACCAGCTTGTCCTGAGCAGCTTTCATAGTCCCAGCATGCCCCACCACCCTCGAAATAGAAAATGGTGTTACTGGTATCTGGAACACGGTGAACAAAGAACTTATAGGGTGATCCATTCCCACACATGGCACCTGTACTGGTAGGTACATCAATTTTTTGCCAGGTGTTGTAGTCGCCAGGATCAAAATCATCATTAAAACTGGGATCATCCATAGTTAATGGATACATCCCCTCAGCTTGCTGTGAGGTGACTGGCGCATCGGCATTGGGTGGATCAAACAAATGCTTTAGGGTAGTCCAGAAGTTGTAATCACCCGGTTCTGCATTTGCATACGCTGTGATAAGTAGAGAACTCGCTAAGAGTATTGAAATAAAACCACGGAGAATTTTTATCATTATTAATCCCCTTAAGGTATTGTGTGTTTTCTCTTTGGAATGTGCTTTGTTGATCCTGCAATAATTGTTTGGAGGTTATTTGCTCCCTATAGATAATCAACTTGCACGTTAGTCCAAATCGCTGTTTGGGTAAAACCCAATGAGGTTAGTTAATAATGATGTTTTGGTCTAGAAAGATATGAGGGGAAACTTGTTGGTCACAGGGTTTCTATTATATTTCTTCTGTTTTTGCTCAAAAATATTCCATTTAAACTTTTATTAAAATTATTTTGTATATTTTGGCGTAATTTTTATTCCATACTTTATGGTGTTGTTTTTTAGCGCTAAATAGTTCTGTATCTGATAGTGTTTATGCTTGTATTAAAGGGATAGTGCCTCCCTGTGATTAAGATTCAGGCTCTGTTGGAGTTTTTTAATTAGGTCTTGTTTCTTTTTGAAAATTTCGCGCGATTCTTCAATGCTTATTTCTTGAAATGTGATTTTGTTTTTTGGGGCTAGCTGGCCCAGGCGATGAAGTTCCGATTTTATAATATGGCCTATTCGGGGGTACCCGCCAATAGTCTGTCCCTCAATAAAGGAAATAATAGGGTTGGCATCGGGTGGTACTTGAATGCTGCCGGGATAGAGTCCTGCTGATGATAGTTGTGTCTTTCCGTTTGTAATTTTATGAATTGTAGAATTGTTTTTAGTGGATAGACGAATGCCCATACGATTGCTTTGGGTAGAAACCAGATAGGTTGAGCCGTAAAAGTGTTCAATAAATTTCTTGGAAAATAAATTGCTCTCTGGTCCAGCCACTAGCCGTAGCTTTGAATTGTGTGAGTAGTGAAGGTGAAACCTTTTATTTAGTACAGATTCTTTTGCGGTGTGGACTTCTTTAAAGTGGATGACTTCGTTAGATGTGATCGGTTTGCCACTATTTGCGCCAAATTTACTAATAATGTGAGTTGCAGAGCTACCTAAGATATTGGGTGCGTCTATCTTGGCAGAAAGCGCAAGGTAGGTTCTTGCACCGGAAATAGCTTGAGCTATATCCAAAATATCACCAGGCTTAACCCTATAGGTTCGGAAATTATCAATTGACTCGTTATTTAAGGAGCCTCTGAATTGGCCTCCGGCTATAGCGATAGTGAGATTGCAGAGGAATTCGATTCTAGGGCCGAGCAGGGTGATCTCAAAGGTTGGGTGCCCTAACGGGTTTCCTAATAACAGGTTGGCTATTTTCATCGATAGTGGGTCGGCAGCACCTCCCCATGGAATTCCACAGTGCATCATGCCTGGACGACCCAGGTCCTGAATACTTGTCTGTAGCCCTGCTCGAAGAAAGTGAATACCCATAGACCCTCCTTTTTAGGGTGAACTACTTTTAGTACTCTGCGAGAGTATATGAAATTGCTGAGAATCTATTGCATAAAACTCAATTTCATCTAAAGGTGCAGCGATAAATGGGGAGGGTTCCGCAGGTTGAAAAAGACTAAGGGGTGTCTGGCCAATAATTTGCCATCCCCCCGGTGTAGCTTGTGGGTAGATGCCTGTTTGTTCTCCACCTATCCCGACAGCGCCTGCGGGAATTCTGGTTCGGGGAGTTTCTTTTCTGGGGCAATATAGCTTTGGGTCAAGTCCGCCAAGGTATAAGAAGCCTGGAGTAAAGCCCAACATATGCACTAAGTAACGTTGTGCGGTATGTCGTTTGATGATTTCCTGTGACGATAATTTGGTATGTTCTGATAATGCCTCAAGGTCTGGAGAAAAGCCTTCTTCGTAGCATACGGGAATGCGCACTATACGTGGTCTACTGGTGAAGGGGGCAGGGTTGTTTAGAAACTCCTCGGTAGTTTTAGTGAGTAATTGGTATAAGGTTTTGTGATCCCATAGGGAAGGATTGAAAATAACAGTTAAGCACTGGTATGCAGGAATGATATCAATGATACCTGGATGCACTTCATTTAATAGAGCCGCTCTCAAACCGATAATTGTCCGGCTAAGAGCTTTGCATGGTTTACCGGAAAAGCGGATATCTACTGCACAATCTCCGTTAATGGTTATAGCTAGTGGTATATGGGGGGCAGGGTGTGTCACCGAGCTATGCTCACGCCGTTTGCATTGAGATGTTGATTAAGTTGTCTGGCGATAATGGGCGCTTGGGGATTATCGCCGTGGAGGCAGATGGTATCCACAGAGAATTGTAATTTTTCACCATGATAATCGTTAAATTCTAAGCCCTTTGCCAAGCAGATAGCCTGCTCTAAGCACTGTTCTGTCTCAGCAATAACAGCGCCCGCCATTGAGCGTGGAGCTAGTTGGTTATTGCTGAGGTACTGCCTGTCCATAAATCCTTCGCGAATAAATGTTTTATTTTGTTTGGCAGCAGCGAACTGCATGGCAGCGTTGGCTAACCCAATAATTTTCAGTGAAGGATATTCTTTGTCGAGTAGGGTAATAATACTTTTAGCGAGTTCTCTGTTTGACTCTGTATCATTGTAGAGAGCGCCGTGTAGTTTAATATGGTCTAAAGTTGCTCCTAGGCTGCGCGCGATATTTTCTAGTTGGTTTACTTGTGTGCAAAGAGAGTCGAGCAATTTATTTTGAGGAATAACTAGAGATTTGCGGCCAAAATTTTCCCTGTCGGGGTAGCTGGGGTGCGCGCCGATTTTTAAGCTATTTTTTAGGGCGTTTTCGATTGATCTACCCATGATCTCGGGAGTGCCAGCGTGACCGCCGCAAGCTATATTGCAACGGGAAATAAACGGCATGATTTGGGCGTCCCTGTCACAGCTGTGTAAATCAGCACCTTCACCCAGATCGCAGTTGATATCAATGTTCACTGTGGCATCCTGCCTGTAATATATTTTGAATGGGTTTTAACGCTAAGAATCTGCCTATTAAAGTGGTTAATTGTCAGGGCACTGATTTACTTCCATAGAGATTTTCTTTGAATTTGATTCATAGCAATTTCCCAGTGGGGAGCAGAAGCAGGCGGAAATTGAAAGGTTCCATCTTTCTTGATTAATTTTTTCCCATAGTTCAGAAGTTGCAGTGCCACGACTTAAAGAATAGAAAGGGTACTCCGATTGTGCGGGAATGATAACTTCATTTATTTCTGAAGAGCTTTGAAAGCCTTCGTCAAGGGGTGGGTGGTGATTTTTATAGTTTCTATTAAATTTATTTTTCATCATTTTATGCTCTTCCTGACAGCAGGCGCGCAAAAAATCATGGGTGCTTGAGTATTCTACATTTTTATATTTAAAGCTAACGGATTTTAGGATGGCAGGGCCGGCCCCAGCATTGCGAAAGCCAAATGTAATTTTGCTTTGATTGCTCTCCTCGTCATAGTTGCCATGGCTGAACTGAATAACAGGCATTGTCATTATTTTGACTTGTTGATTGGCAGCTCTGGCTTGTAAATAGGTGGCATAGAAGGATGCCAGAGAAATCATAATTGCACTTACTGCGATCACTGAGTTTAAGCGGTCGCGATTGAATAACTTCATATCTTGTCGCACCTACCTACTAGTTATTTTTAAGTGAATTGAGCAAGAAAGGATGCCGATCTATAGATTGGCATCCTTTCCTATTCAATTAGTTCAGCATGGTTTTTAGAAAGCGCCCGGTATGGGAAATGTCCATTTCTGCAACATCCTCAGGTGTCCCCGTGGCAATAATTTGCCCGCCGCCAGAGCCACCCTCCGGGCCAAGGTCTATAATCCAGTCTGCAGTTTTGATCACGTCCAGATTGTGTTCGATCACTACGATGGTATTGCCGTGATCGCGCAGGCGATGCAGAACATCCAGCAGTAATTGGATATCGGCAAAGTGCAGGCCGGTAGTCGGTTCGTCGAGGATGTACAGGGTTTGCCCAGTGTCTCGTTTGGATAGCTCGCGGGAGAGTTTTACCCGTTGGGCTTCACCACCTGAGAGAGTGGTGGCAGCCTGGCCCAGCTTGATATATGAGAGGCCGACATCCATTAGGGTTTGCAACTTCTTCGCGATTGCGGGCACAGGGTCAAAGAATTCCCGTGCATCTTCCACGGTCATTTCCAATACTTCGTGGATATTTTTGCCCTTGTAGTGTACCTCCAGGGTCTCGCGGTTGTAGCGCTTGCCGTGGCAGGTATCACAGGGTACATAGACATCCGGCAAAAAGTGCATTTCTACCTTAATCACCCCGTCGCCCTGGCAGGCTTCACAACGCCCACCCTTGACGTTAAAGCTGAAGCGCCCGGGTTTATAGCCCCGTGAGCGGGCTTCCTGGGTGCCGGCAAACAAGTCGCGAATTGGGGTAAAAATACCGGTATAAGTTGCCGGATTTGAGCGAGGAGTGCGCCCGATAGGACTCTGATCAATATCCACGCATTTGTCGAAGTGCTCCAGGCCGTGCACCTCTTTATAGGGGGAGGCCTTAAGGGTTGTTGCTTTGTTAAGTGCAGTGGCGGCAAGTGGATAGAGGGTTGTATTGATCAGGGTGGACTTACCAGAGCCCGATACACCGGTTACACAGGTAAATAATCCTACTGGGATTTTCAGATCGACGTCCTGTAAATTATTTCCACTGGCGCCTTCGAGACGCAACAAATAGTCCGGGTCGGGTACGTAGCGCTCTTCCGGTACGGCAATTTTCTTTTTGCCGGAGAGGTACTGACCGGTTAGGGACTTCTTACATTTGGTAATTTTATCGGCGGTGCCCGCTGCCACGACCTCTCCGCCATGGACACCGGCACCGGGGCCAATATCGACAATAAAGTCAGCACTGCGAATGGCATCCTCATCGTGCTCCACCACAATAACCGTATTGCCGATATCGCGCAGGTGGGTAAGGGTGTTGAGCAGGCGCTCGTTGTCCCGCTGGTGTAGGCCGATAGAGGGCTCGTCGAGAATATACATTACGCCCACGAGGCCGGCGCCGATCTGGCTGGCGAGGCGAATGCGCTGCGCTTCGCCGCCGGAGAGGGTTTCTGCACTGCGGTTTAGGGTCAGGTAATTCAGGCCGACATCGACGAGGAAGCGGAATCGATCGCGCAGCTCTTTGAGAATCTTATCGGCAATCTCTTTCTGGGCGCCTTTAAAAGCCAGCTCATGGTCGAAATACTCGAACGCATCGCCTACAGGCAGCTCAGTAATTTGCGCCAGGGTGCGGTTATCCACAAAGACATGACGGGCCTCGCGGCGCAGGCGGGTACCGTGGCACTCTGGGCATTTTTGTGTACTCAGATACTTGGCTAACTCCTCCCGTACCGATTGGGACTCGGTATCCCGATAGCGGCGTTGGAAGTTGGGGATAATGCCCTCGAAGGTGTGCTGGCGCACGGTGACATCGCCGCGATCATTGACGTAGCTGAAGTCTATCTCTTCGTCGCCACTGCCCTGCAGGATAACCTTGCGGTGGGCTTTGCGTAATTTTTTCCAGGGCTTATCCAGATCGAAACCGTAGTGCTCGGCGAGGGAGTCGAGCATGTGGTAATAGTAAATGTTGCGTCTGTCCCAACCGCGAATGGCGCCTTCGGAAATACTGCTTTCCGAATCGATAATTACCTTGTCTTCATCGAAGAACTGCTTGACGCCCAGGCCGTCACAGCTGGGGCAGGCGCCCGCAGGGTTGTTGAAGGAGAATAGGCGGGGTTCCAGCTCATCCAGTGAGTAGTCACAGACGGGGCAGGCGTGGCGGGCAGAGAAGAGGCGATCTTCCTGGTCTCCATCCATAAAACTGATGGAGGCGATACCGTCGGTGAGATTCAGGGCAGTTTCGAAGGATTCCGCCAAACGCAGTTGCAGGTCCTCACGCACCTTAAAGCGGTCTACCACCACCTCAATGGTGTGCTTGCGGCGCTTATCCAGCTTGGGGGTGTCGTCCAGGTCACAGATAACTCCGTCGATCCGTGCCCGCACAAATCCGTCCCGGCGCAATTGTTCAAATACGTGCTGGTGCTCACCCTTTCGATCGCGAACTACCGGCGCCAGCAACATAATCTTGCTGCCTTCCGGTAAAGCCAGTACCTGATCCACCATCTGGCTGATCGTCTGGGCTTGCAGGGGTTCGTCGTGCTCGGGGCAGCGGGGTTCTCCAACCCGGGCAAACAGCAGCCGCAGGTAGTCATAGATCTCTGTGATGGTGCCGACAGTGGAGCGGGGGTTGTGAGAGGTGGACTTCTGCTCGATTGAAATAGCCGGTGATAGCCCCTCGACGGTATCCACATCCGGCTTTTCCATCATCGACAGGAATTGACGGGCGTAGGTGGAGAGTGATTCCACGTAGCGGCGCTGCCCCTCTGCGTAGAGGGTGTCAAAGGCCAGGGAAGATTTGCCGGAACCGGACAGGCCGGTGATAACGATCAGTTTATCGCGGGGAATGTCCAGATCGATATTCTTCAGGTTGTGGGTGCGAGCACCCCTTACATAAATCGTGTCCACGCTCTACCTATATGCTGCTAATACTGGGCCGGGCCTCGGACTTGCTCCGCGCGGGGCGATCACAACTGCGGTGCCGGAAAAACAGTCAAGTATAAACTCGCCACCTGATGTGCGAAAATTGTCTTTCGCAATACCCGACATTCAGGCAGATAGCATTCGATGATTCCTGTGATTCTCTGTGGTGGCACCGGCTCGCGCCTGTGGCCACTCTCTCGCGAGGCCTACCCCAAACAGTTCCTACCCCTTATCGGTGGTGAAACGATGTTACAGGCAACCGTAAGGCGCCTGGAGGGCATTGAGCCATTACAGACGCCGATCCTGGTATGCAACGAAGAGCATCGTTTTGCCGCCGCCGAGCAATTGCAGGAAATCGGCCACGGAGCCCAGTCCATTTTACTGGAGCCCTGCGCGCGCAATACTGCACCGGCTATTGCCCTGGCTGCCCTGGCAGCACTGGAGTCAGGAGCTGACCCTTTACTGCTGGTATTACCGGCAGACCACGCCGTTTCCGACGAGGTAAATTTTCAGGAGTCTGTAGAGTCGGCCCGAGCCCTGGCTGAGCAGGGGCATCTGGTCACCTTTGGTATTGTGCCGACCCGGGCGGAGACCGGCTACGGCTACATTCGGCGCGGGGATAAATTGGCGGAAACTGCTTGGAAAGTGGCGGAGTTCGTCGAAAAGCCGGACACTGAAACCGCTGAAGCTTACCTGGCCTCCGGGGATTACTCCTGGAACAGTGGCATGTTCCTGTTCCGCGCTTCCCGCTATCTGGAGGAGTTGGAGCGCTACCGTGCAGATATTCTCACAGCCTGCCGCAGTGCCTATAAGAGTGCCGCGAGGGATCTGGATTTTACCCGGGTGGATAGAGAGGCTTTTGCAGCCTGCGCAGACGAGTCTGTGGATTATGCAGTAATGGAGCCGACGGAATCCGCGGCAGTTGTACCTATGGATGCGGGTTGGAGCGATGTGGGCTCCTGGCAGGGGCTGTGGGAGTTGGCAAAACGCGATGCCAATGACAATTTGCTCCAGGGTGATGTATTGCAAGAAGACTCCCAGCGCTGCCTGGTGCGTGGTGAGAGCCGCTTGGTCAGCCTTCTCGGTGTATCCGACCTGGTGGTTGTCGATACTGATGACGCGCTTCTGATCGCTGACCGGCAACGGGTCCAGGAAGTCAAAAAACTGGTCAATAACCTCAAGAGCACTGGCCGCAGTGAGGCCCAAAGGCACCGCAAAGTATATAGGCCCTGGGGCTACTACGACTCGATTGATGCGGGTCCACGCTTTCAGGTGAAGCGTATTGTGGTGAAGCCGGGCCAGCAGCTATCCCTGCAGATGCATCACCATCGCGCTGAACACTGGGTTGTGGTGCAGGGAACTGCGAAGGTTACCCGGGGTGAAGAAGAGGTCCTGATCACCGAGAACCAATCGACTTATATCCCCCTGGGGGTGGTCCACCGTTTGGAGAACCCCGGTACGATTCCCTTGGAGCTGATCGAGGTGCAATCCGGCAGTTATCTCGGGGAGGATGACATTGTCCGCCTCGATGATGAGTACGGTCGTAACTAGTTGTGGATAAAAGTTGTGCTGTTTCCCCTACAGCCGGGAGGCGGCTCACTGTACAATGCGCGCCCTATTTGATGCTGTTCCGGGATTTGCATGAATTCCATTGAGCGCCGCGCCCTGGGTGGGCTGGCTTCCCTGTATGTCTTTCGTATGCTGGGCCTGTTTATGGTCTTGCCGGTTCTCACTGTGTACGGCGAGGGCTATCGCGATAGCACGCCGATGCTGCTGGGGCTGGCAATGGGTGCCTATGGCTTGAGTCAGGCGGTACTCCAAATTCCTCTGGGGCTCCTGTCCGATCGCTGGGGGCGCAAGCCGGTTATTTATACCGGCCTTGCACTGTTTGCCCTGGGCAGTGTCATCGCTGCACTGACGGATTCGGTTTACGGCCTTATTGTGGGGCGGGTACTGCAGGGTTGTGGTGCCATTGCCGCGGCTGTGATGGCGCTGGTCGCCGACTTAACCCGCGATGAAAAGCGCGGTATTGCGATGGCGATTATCGGAGCGTCTATTGGTGTCGCATTTATGCTGGCGGTGATCCTGGGGCCGGCGCTGGCCGGTGTGGGCGGCTTGCCGGCAATTTTCTGGGTCACTGCTGGATTAGCACTGCTGGGTGGATTATTGGTTTGGCGCTTGGTGCCAACTCCGGGGGCGGCTAAGCGGCCGGCAGTTTATGGTAGTGGTTTTCGTACGGTAGTTAAAAGCGGTCTTGTTTGGCGCTTGGTTTCTGGGGCCTTTTTCTCCCACTTGTTGCTCACTGCATTGTTCGTCGCCCTGCCATTGGTGCTAGTCGATAGATTGGATTGGCCGGCGAGCGAGCACTGGAAATTGTATGGACCACTCATGCTCGGCACCTTCCTGCTGATGTTGCCAATGATGAGGGCGGCAGAGAAAAGTGATCGGGTGCCTTTTGCGCTTAATTTTGCTTGTTTAGCTTTGATCGGTGGCAGTGCGGCCTTGTTGTCTGTAAGCACCTGGATGCTGGTAGTCTTGCTGGCAGTGTTCTTCACCGGTTTCAACCTGCTTGAAGCCCTGCTGCCGGCGCAGCTAACCAGGAAGGCTCCGGCGGAAGCGAGGGGCGCAGCTACGGGGCTCTACGCGACTTTACAGTTCTTTGGCACCTTTGTCGGCGGTAGCCTGGGTGGCCTGCTGTTCGGTCTGGGGGGCGCTTCCGCAGTTGCTGCTCTGGGTTTGGTGGTGCTGCTGCTATGGATGTTGCTGTGGTGGGGTTTGCGCGAGAGAGCGTGAAGGTAGCGCTTACTAACATTGAGCCGCTATTGTATCCTACTGGATAAAAATACAATATTTACCGATGTTGCAATGCAACACTGACGGTATTTCATAACACTTGATAGATTAATTGATTGTTTAAATAGTTTATTGCCCCGGGTGGAGCCCGGGTTGACGAGAGGAGAGGGCCATGGCCAGGGGTATTAATAAAGTAATTCTGATCGGTAATCTGGGGAATGACCCGGAAACCAAATATATGCCGAGTGGCGGTGCTGTTACCAACATCAGCCTGGCTACCAGTGAGAGCTGGAAAGACAAGCAGACTGGCCAGCAGCAGGAGCGCACTGAGTGGCATCGCGTAGTATTTTTTAACCGCCTGGCTGAGATCGCCGGTGAGTACCTGCGCAAGGGGGCCAAAGTTTATGTAGAGGGCTCTCTACGCACCCGTAAGTGGCAGGATAAGAATTCCGGCCAGGACCGCTACACCACTGAAATCGTTGCCAGCGAAATGCAGATGCTGGACGGTCGCGGTGAGCAGGGCGGCTTTGGTCAGAGTATGGGTGGCGCTGGAATGGGTGCAGCCGCAGGTGGTCAAATGGGTGGCGGCCAGCCGATGGGTGGTTCCAGCGGTTTTGACCAACAGGGCGGCGGTTTCCAGGGTGGCTACCAGCAGCAGGGCGGCCAGGAGGCATACGGGCAGGGGCGTACCGCTCCCTCACCGATGGCACCAGCTAACCAGCAGCCCCAGCAACAGCCGAACCAGGGTCCTGCCGGTGGTTTCGATAATAGCTTTGATGACGATATCCCGTTCTAAGAACTGGATTTACCAGTGTCTGAATTGAATACAGGTTATATGCCGGATACCGTCGCCATTATCACAGCAGGTAATGAGATTGATGGTGCGCTGCAAAAAAGACTGCAGCGCGCAGGCTTTCGCATACAGCAGTTGACCCCCGGGGAAATCGATCAATTGAGACCGGGCTCAATTGTGATTAATGCCTCCGCCTGTGCCGACAATCGAGGCATGCCGGAGTCACTGCTGGTGAGTAAGCGGCTTTGTGCTGCACCCTGTGAACATATTATTCATCTCTCATCCTACCAAGTTTTTTCTGGCGGTGAGCGCCGCCGCTATGACGAAGATGAGCCCGCAGAACCACAGTCCTTGAGTGGGCGCGAATGGCTGGCCTGCGAAGATGCCTTTAATGGGCTGCAAAACCTGACGATTTTGCGTTTTGGCTGGATGGTGGATAGTGGTCAGGATGCCTTGTTAGGGCGTATTTTACGCAACTTTGTGTCTGGGGAGCCTTTAGCCCTGGATGGAAGGAACAACGGTAACCCGGTGACAGTGGTGGATATGGCTCGTGTCGCAGTGGCGGTTGCCCAGCAGCTCGCTAGCGGGGCCAAGGCAGGAGGCGTTTACCACTACGGTAGTTCTGATAGCTGCACAGCGATGGAGTTTGCCCTGGAGGTGGTCGAGCGCGCCCAGGCTTTTTACGATGAAGAGCGCTTTGCGCAATTTACTTCATTAGGGGATGAGGCTGAGAAGCGGGATCGCAGCATAGTACTTTCATGTGGCAAGCTGCGGGATGTCTTTGGTGTTCAGCAGCGGAGCTGGAGACAGGGACTGACACGCCAGGTTGAGCTGTGGTTGGAGCGCTTACACGCGACTCCGGAATAGTTTGGTTTCTGTTGTGCAGTCAATAAAAAGGGCGCCTCGCGGCGCCCTTTTTATTTCGATTAGATTTTATCGAATATCAGGCAAGCATTAGTTCCGCCAAAGCCAAAGCTATTGGACATAGCCCGTTTGACTTCAGTCTCACGCAGCTGGCGGACAAGGTCCATGCCTTCCGCAGCGGGGTCGAGGTTCTCTACATTAGCTGATGCAGCAATAAAGTTATTCTGCATCATCAGCAGGCTATAAATGGCCTCCTGAACCCCTGCAGCTCCCAGAGAGTGGCCTGTCAGAGATTTGGTAGAGGCGAATGCCGGAACTGTATCCCCGAAGACTTCGCGCATGGCCTTCAATTCGGCGACATCGCCTACAGGCGTAGAGGTGCCGTGGGTATTGATATAATCCACGCTACCCTGCAGGCCTTTGCCGTCCATTCCGGCCAGAGCCTGCTGCATGCAGCGGGTGGCGCCTTCACCGCTTGGGGCAACCATATCGTAACCATCGGAAGTTGCGCCGTAACCGGTCAGCTCCGCATAGATGGTCGCACCGCGAGCCACGGCGTGTTCCATTTCTTCGAGCACCAGACAGCCACCACCACCGGCGATCACAAAGCCATCGCGATCGGCATCGTAGGGGCGTGATGCTTTTGTCGGAGTATCGTTATATTTGCTTGAGAGGGCGCCCATAGCGTCAAACAAGTGAGTCAAACTCCAGGCTAGTTCCTCACCACCGCCAGCAAACACTACATCCTGCTTACCCATCTGGATAAGCTCAGCTCCGTTTCCTATACAGTGGGCACTGGTAGCGCAAGCGGAGGAAATACTGTAGTTCACCCCTTTGATTTTGAATGGAGTGGCTAAGCATGCGGAAACGGTACTGTTCATTACCTGGGGCACGCGGTAGGCGCCTACACGGCGAACACCTTTTTCCTTCAGAGTATGTGCAGCGTCAATAATCTGCTGAGTGGATGTGCCGCCAGAGCCCATCACGATACCCGTGCGCGGATTAGATATCTGCGCCTCCTGCAGGCCCGACATCTCGATTGCCTCACGCATGGCAATGTACGCATAGGCTGCAGCGTCGCCCATAAAGCGAAGTTGCTTGCGATCGATATGCTCTTTGAAATCGATGTCCACAGGCCCAGCCACATGGCTGCGCAGGCCGAGCTCCTTATACTCTTCTTGGAAGCGGATGCCGCTTCGACCAGTTTTCAGTGACTCGGTGACTTCTTTAGTGTTGGTACCGATACAGGAAGTGATACCCATTCCGGTAATGACGACCCGACGCATAGTGATCTCCAGCATAGCTTGTCGGCAGAGGACTGATGGTTTCTACCGGTATTAGTCTTAAACGAGTTTAAAAATTGTCCGTACGGGTAAATAAGCCTACGCGAAGATCCTTTGCTGTGTAAATTTCTCTTCCATCCACAGAGACACTGCCGTCGCCAATACCCATAACAAGCCTGCGCTCAACAATCCGGCTCATCTGGATATGGTAAGTCACCTTCTTGCTGGTGGGGAGGATCTGGCCTGTAAATTTAACTTCACCACAGCCCAGTGCGCGGCCGCGGCCGGGGTTGCCTTTCCAGGCAAGGAAATAGCCCAGCAGCTGCCACATAGCGTCCAAGCCCAGGCATCCAGGCATTACGGGATCGCCGGGGAAATGGCAGTCGAAGAACCATAGGTCGGGGTGAATGTCGAGCTCAGCGATCAGCTCTCCCTTGCCGAAAGCACCACCTTCCTTGGATATATGGGTGATACGATCGAGCATCAACATATTGGGAGCCGGCAACTGGGCGTTGCCTGGGCCGAACATCTCACCGCGGGAGCAAGTCAGGAGCTCCTCTCTGGTATACTCACTTTTTTGTACAAAATTACTCATCATTTCCCCGTTAGTGGGTGGTTATGCAATTGAGATTGGACACTTTTGCAAGAGCGGGCATTCTAAGGGGTCTGTGTCGCTTGTCCAGTCGGTCAAGTCGCTTTTTGTGACTGGCGCGAGAATTGTCTTCACAAATACTGCTGATTTAGCGTATTAAATCCCTAATATATTTGTTTAGTTTCAGTACTTGTCCTCGGGGAATTCACACTATGAGCCAAGTTTAACGTTATCGAGTGTAAGTGCTCCTGTCGCGAGGCTATGATAAGTTGCCGGGTCTGCGCAGGGGTGCGCCGTTTTGAATTGATTAGGGGGCAGAATGCTCAAGAAATGCCTATTTCCTGTTGCCGGTTACGGCACTCGTTTTCTTCCTGCCACTAAGGCAATGCCGAAAGAGATGTTGCCATTGGTGAATAAACCACTGGTTCAATATGGCGTTGAGGAAGCTATAGAGGCAGGGCTGACGGAGATCGGTTTTGTGACAGGGCGAGGCAAGCGCGCGATAGAGGATCACTTTGATACCAACTTTGAGTTGGAACACCAGATCGCCGGTACCGGCAAAGAACGTTACCTGGACTCAGTGCGTAAAGTGATCGATAGGGCGAGCTTTTCTTATACACGCCAGGGTGAAATGAGAGGTCTGGGTGATGCCATTTTACAAGGCCATCGCCTGATTGGTGATGAGCCGTTTGCGGTTGTGTTAGCTGACGACCTGTGTCTGAATGAAGATTTGGGCGTTTTGGGGCAAATGGTTCAGCTATATAAGCAATTCCGCTGCAGTATTGTTGCGGTAGAGGAAGTCCCGAAAGAGCAGATCCATAAATTTGGTGTGATCGGTGGCAATGAGATTAAGCCTGGGCTTTACCAAGTTACCGATATGGTGGAGAAGCCTGCAGCGGAAGATGCCCCCAGTAATATGGCGATTATTGGTCGTTATATCCTGACACCGGATATCTTTGATCTGATCCGTGATACTCCTCCAGGCAAAAATGGTGAGGTTCAAATTACCGATGCGCTGATGGCGCAAGCTCAGCAGGGCTGCGTATTAGCCTATGCCTTCAAAGGTCGACGCTTTGACTGTGGTTCTGTAGAAGGCTTTATCGATGCAACCAACCACGTTTACGAAAATGTCTACTTGCCGGAGCAGGTTGCTAAGGAGAAGGCTAAGTGAGTGAGCTGACTTGCTTTAAGGCTTATGATCTTCGCGGCCGTGTTCCCGATGAACTTAATATCGATGTTGCATATCGAGTGGGGCGTGCCTTTGCCCAGTTCCTGAATGCTCGTCGAGTAGTTGTTGGGCATGATATTCGGCTTACCAGTGGTGAGTTAACTGATGCGCTGGTCAATGGATTACGAGATGCGGGTGCCGATGTTTTCCATATCGGCGAGTGCGGTACAGAAGAGGTCTACTTTGCCAATTTCCACGGGGACTTTGACGGCGGTATTTGTGTTACTGCTAGTCACAATCCTATGGACTACAACGGCATGAAGTTTGTCCGTGCAGGTAGTAGTCCAATCAGTGGTGATACCGGTCTACTGGATATCAAGCGCTTGGCAGAAGAAAACAACTTTGCTCCGGTTGAGCAAAGAGGTACTTTGCAGCGCTTTGAACACCGCGCTGATTTTGTGCAGCACTTATTGGGGTATATCGATAATACTGCATTGAAACCATTAAAATTGGTGGTTAATGCGGGTAATGGTGGTGCGGGGGCGGTTGTTGATGCGCTGGCTCCACACCTGCCGTTTGAGTTTGTGCGAGTTCACCACGAGCCCGATGGCAACTTTCCCAACGGTATTCCCAACCCAATTTTGCCAGAAAACCGCAATTCTACTGCCGAGGCAGTGCGGGCAAGCGGTGCTGATTTTGGTATAGCCTGGGATGGTGATTTTGATCGCTGCTTTTTCTTCGATGAAAGTGGTGATTTTATTGAAGGTTACTATGTTGTTGGCTTGCTGGCAGAAGCTTTCCTGGCAAAAAACAACGGTGCCAAAGTTGTTCATGATCCACGCCTGCTCTGGAATACCGAGGATATTGTCCGCGCTGCTGGTGGAGAGCCGGTACAGAGTAAAACCGGCCATGCCTTTATTAAAGAGCGCATGCGCAAGGAAGATGCCATTTATGGCGGTGAAATGAGTGCGCATCATTATTTCCGGGATTTTGCCTACTGCGATAGCGGTATGATTCCATGGTTATTGGTTGCTGAGTTGGTAAGTCGCAGTGGTAAATCGCTGTCACAGCTTGTTGGTGAGCGCATGGCTGCTTTCCCCTGTTCGGGGGAGATTAACTCTAAGGTTCAGGATGCTGCAGCACTGTTAAAGGCGGCAGAGGAAAAGTATGGACCTGCAGCTGACAGCGTTGAGCACGTGGATGGGTTGAGTATCGTTTACCCCGAGTGGCGTTTTAATTTGCGTATGTCAAATACTGAACCGGTTGTTCGCTTGAATGTTGAATCCCGCGGAAGTGAGGAATTAATGCGGGAGAAAACAGAGGAGCTGCTTAAGCTTATCGGTTAATACTCGTTTTTTAATATTAGAAAGCCCCGCAACTGCGGGGCTTTTTGATTTGAGGGTGCTTGAAGTTACTTATCTGGCTTTATTAAAAAAGTTATAAGAGTCGGGTGACAGCTTGGATGGGGCCTTTGGGAGTCTTTACGTGTTGAGCGAAGATTTGCCACTGGTTCTTAACCCGTACTCCAATAACATAGGCGTAGTCGGAGTAGAGATGATGGTGGGGCCTTAGGGTTGAGCGCCCAAGGGATTTTGTGACGTTACCTAAAAACCTGAACTTTCCCCGATTGATAATTTCATTGTGTGTGGCCTTGCCATTGAGTCCCTGCTTTTTCCTTGGGCGAACATGAGCAACGGCTGGCATATTCGCATTGCGCCCGCCAATACAGAAACAGCAGTCACTGAGTTGCCCGGTAATCATAATGTCGGCACCGCTGCGCATTTGGTAGGGCTCAAGGCGATCTAGGGCAAGGTCTTCATCCCAATCGATCATGCGAATATGGTGGACTTTGATTGTTTGTGGATCTTCGATAAAGACCCCTTGGCGGTGGAAAGCAAAAATTTCATTGGGGCTATCGATACCAGGTGCGCCCATACCCATGGTGTAGGTCCCGAATTGATAATCCATGACTCCAGTATCTTTTGTACCGGTAATTCTCACTAGGTTATTTTTTAAGAACATTTCCGGGTAATTTCTAAGCTGATAAAGCGCAGTAGAGCTTCTCATGTGCCGATCTCTCTATACCAATTATATTTTTCTCGTTATTTTTGCTCCTGAGGAATTGGTGTTGGCGCTTGAAATAACAAGAGGAACAATCGTACCTAATGTTGAAGGGGCAGAGGAAAATAGATACGAATAAATCTTGGAGTCCGGTCAGGGGTGGTAGCTGTTCGAGGGGGTGGGAACAGCGTTGCTTCGCATTGTGCTTAAGGTAGCGGCGCTGCCCGCGCTATCGATATAGCCCGAGCAGCATTTACTTCTAGACGTTTCTCTCGATAGCAAAACTCGCCAATTGCTGCAGGGCGGTTTTTTGTTCGCTCTCGGGCATAAAGGCCAATTGCTTTTTGGCGTCTTCTACAGCGGCCCGGGCACGATCCATGGTGTAGTCCAGAGCACCGCAGGCTTCAATGGCCTCTACTATTTCACTGAGCTTTTCCGCACTGCGCTGTTCAATTGCAGTTTTTACTAGCAGTGCCTGGTCCTTGCTGCCGTTGGCCATGGTGTAGATCAAGGGCAGGGTCGGCTTGCCCTCCGCCAGGTCATCCCCAACATTTTTACCCAGTTCTTCCGAATTACCGCGATAATCAAGAGCGTCATCAACCAGCTGGAAGGCGAGTCCCAGGTGTCGGCCGTAGAGTTTCAGTGCAGTTTGTTCTTTACTGGAACAGCTGGCTAATACGGCAGCGGTTTCACAGGCGGCTTCAAACAGTGCGCCAGTCTTTTTGTGGATAACGGTGAAGTAATTCTCTTCGCTTACTGCGGGATCACCGGCGTTGACCAGCTGCTGTACTTCACCCTCTGCGATGGTGTTGGTGGTCTCTGAGAGTATTGCCATGATGCTCATGTCTTCCAGAGCAACCATCATTTGGAAGGCGCGGGAATAGAGGAAATCTCCCACGAGTACGCTGGGCGCATTGCCCCACTTGGCATTGGCGGTAAGGCGGCCGCGGCGCATGTCAGAGGTGTCTACAACATCGTCGTGCAGTAAGGTAGCAGTGTGAATAAACTCGATAATTGTGGCGAGATCGATATGGTTCTCACCCTGATAGCCGCAAGCTTTGGCACAAAGCAGTACCAGTAGTGGGCGCAGGCGCTTGCCCCCGGCTTCGACCAGGTAGTGACCTATATTTTCCACCAGGGGAACGTCCGAGTGCAGTTGATCGAGAATGCGCTGGTTAACCGCAGCAAAGTCTTCGGCGGCGACCCGGTGAAAAGGCAGCATGTGAGAGTTCCTTATACGACTAGACAGAGGCCTCCCGGGGGCCGGAAGGCGAAGGGGCGCTATTGTATCAACCCGGCGAATTGATTAGAATCTGCGCCCCGCCAATTGCGGGCTCTTTGCGGCTATTGGGTCGTCTGCGGGCCTTTTGGCGAATAGATGTTAAACACACGGCGCAAGCTCCCGAAATGCGGAGCAGTGACTTACTGGTCCTCCCGCTGCTTCGTGTCGTCCTTACCGGAGCATAGAAATATGTACGCTGTTTTTGAGAGCGGTGGCAAGCAACACCGTGTAGAAGAAGGCGAAGTACTTCGCCTGGAGAAGCTGGAAGTAGCAACTGGCGAATCCATTGATTTTGATAAAGTGTTCATGGTTGTCGATGGCGACAAGATCAGCATTGGCGCTCCTATTGTAGATGGCGCTAAAGTAACTGCTGAAGTGGTAAGCCACGGCCGCGGCGAGAAGGTGAAAATCATCAAGTTCCGTCGTCGTAAGCACTCCATGAAGCGCCAGGGCCACCGTCAGTGGTACACCGAAGTTAAAATCACTGGCATCAAGGCATAAGAGAGGAGTAACGACTCATGGCACATAAGAAAGCTGGCGGTAGTACGCGAAATGGTCGCGATTCCGAGAGTAAACGCCTGGGCGTGAAGCGCTTTGGCGGCCAGTCTGTAGCAGCAGGCAACATCATCGTTCGTCAGCGTGGCACCAAGTTCCACGCCGGTGTTAACGTTGGTATGGGCAAAGACCACACCCTGTTCGCCACTGCGGACGGCGTTGTGAAGTTTGAAGTTAAGGGCCCCAACAACCGCAAGTTCGTTTCTATCGAAACTGCTTAAGCGGTCATTAGCCCAAGCTTCATAAAAAGCCCCGCTATTGCGGGGCTTTTTTGTTGGAAAAGTCGCAAAAAGACCGCGACGGGAAGTTAGGGTGGCAGTTGCCCACAGGAGGCGGCTTGTCGGCTGGTATGATGATAGTGCGCGCATCTGCGCACCGGATGAGACAACCGCTGTGGCGGTGGAGTGATTATGAAGTTTGTCGATGAGGCGCCCATCTCTGTGCAGGCAGGCAAGGGCGGCAATGGCTGCCTGAGCTTTCGCCGGGAAAAATTTGTTGAGAAGGGTGGCCCGGATGGTGGTGACGGCGGCGATGGCGGCTCCGTGTACCTGGAAGCTGATGATTCCCTGAACACCCTGGTGGATTACCGCTACCAGCCCCGCTACGCCGCTGAAAGTGGTCAGCCGGGTCGAGGACGCAACTGCACTGGCGCCAAGGGTGAGGACCTGGTCCTTAAGGTGCCGGTGGGCACCACGATCATTGATGCGGATACCGGCGAGACTATCGGCGATATGACCGAAGCCGGTGAGCGTCAGCTGGTGGCCCAGGGTGGCTTCCACGGCCTGGGTAATACCCGATTCAAGTCCAGTACTAACCGTGCGCCGCGTCAGACCACACACGGCACTGAGGGTGAAATGCGCAGTCTCAAGCTCGAGCTGAAGGTTCTGGCAGATGTGGGCATGTTAGGGCTGCCCAATGCGGGCAAATCCACGTTTATTCGCGCCGTCTCTGCGGCCAAACCGAAAGTGGCCAACTACCCCTTTACTACCCTGGTACCAAATTTGGGGGTGGTGCAGGTTCAGAAGCATCGCAGCTTTGTGATTGCAGATATTCCCGGCCTGATTGAGGGGGCAGCCGAAGGGGCGGGCCTGGGGATTCGTTTCCTCAAGCACTTAACTCGCTGTCGAGTTTTGTTGCACCTGGTTGACCTGGCTCCCTTCGATGGCTCTGATCCGGTAGAGAATGCCCGAGCCATTGAGCACGAGCTGTCCACCTTTAGCCCTACCCTGGCCGGGCGCGAACGCTGGTTGGTATTGAATAAGACCGACCTGGTTCCCGCTGCTGAGCTGGAAGAGCGCTGCCAGGCGGTAGTGGATGCCCTGGGTTGGGAAGGACCTGTGTTTCGTGTGGCAGCTATTCGGAAGGAGGGTACCGATGCCCTCGGTGGTCGCTTGATGGACTACCTGGAAGAGCGCCAGGAAATCGAAGAGCGAGATCCCGACTTGGCTGTGGCGGAGCTGGAAGCGCAGCGTCAAATGCAGCGCGAAGCTCGCGAGCGAATTGAAGAGTTGAGAGAGAGTCATCGCGCCAAGCGCAAAGCTGCCAAGGGGCAGGTGGATGACGATGAGGATTGGGATGATGACGACGACCACGATGTGGATGTCGAGTATCGCTCTTAAATGGCATGGAGCGAGCTGAGTTAGCCTGGCTCGCTCAATAGTTATCTTGTCCTGAGGGGGAAACATGGACTCCGCAACAGTGTCCCGGCAGGCGTTGACCAAGGCCCAGCGGTGGGTGGTAAAAATTGGTAGCGCCCTTCTGACAGATAATGGTCGAGGTGTGAATACCGCTGCCATTTCTGCCTGGGTTGCGCAGATGGCTGATTTGCGCCGTCGAGGGATCGAAGTTGTTCTGGTTTCATCCGGTGCTGTTGCGGCCGGAATGGACCGGTTGGGCTGGTGTCGCCGGCCCGAGTCTATCCACCAGTTACAGGCGGCTGCTGCTGTGGGGCAGAGCCACCTTGTGCAGGTCTATGAGCAGGCTTTTAGCCGTTTTGATATTCGCAGCGCTCAGATCCTGTTGGATCACGATGACCTTTCCAATCGCACTCGCTACCTGAATGCTCGCAGCACCTTGCGCACGCTCCTGTCACTGGGGGCTGTGCCTATCGTGAATGAAAATGACACGGTAGTGACTGACGAAATACGTTTCGGCGATAACGATACCCTGGCGGCCCTGGTTGCAAATCTGGTTGAGGCAGATGCGCTGCTGATTTTGACCGATGCGGATGGGCTGTTTACTGAAGATCCCCGCGATAACCTCGAAGCAGAATTAATTAGTGAGGCATCTGCGCTTGATCCCAGGCTGCTCGAGATGGCGGGGGATTCCCGCAGCGGTCTGGGTCGTGGTGGTATGACCACCAAGGTGCGCGCAGCGCAGCTGGCAGCGCGCTCAGGAGCTCGCACAGTGATCGCTGGCGGCGCCCTGGAGGCGGTGATAGATAAAGTTTGTGCCGGCGAGCAGTTGGGTACCCTGTTGCTGCCAGAGGCGGACCCCCTGGCGGCGCGTAAGCGCTGGCTCGCGGGACAGTTACAGGTGCGCGGAACCCTGTTAGTGGATGCCGGTGCCGAGGCAGCTATGACTGGGAGTGGTAGCAGTTTGTTGCCGGTGGGGGTTACCGCTGTTGAAGGGCATTTCAGGCGCGGAGATCTGGTGTCTTGCAGGAATGCTGAAGGTCGCGAGATAGCGCGGGGCCTGGTCAATTATGACAGTAGTGAGAGCGGTCGGATTCTGGGGCAGTCATCGGAGAAGTTTGCCGACCTTTTAGGGTATCGGGATGACGATGAATTGATTCACCGCGATAACCTGATCCTGCTCTGAATTGGCAAGTTTCGAATACAAAAAAGCCCCGCAGTGCGGGGCTTTTTTGTGTCTGCTGCCTAAGGAATTAGGCGGCCAGAGCTTTGATCTGAGCGTTCAGACGGCTCTTATGACGAGCGGCTTTATTTTTGTGAATAATGCCTTTGTCTGCCATACGGTCAATAACGGGAACTGCTTCTGCGTACGCAGTTTTTGCTTTTTCCGCATCGCCGGCATCGATGGCCGCAACTACCTTCTTGATGTAGGTGCGCACCATGGAGCGCAGACTGGCGTTGTGCATGCGGCGCTTGTCGTTCTGGCGCGCGCGTTTCTTCGCTTGAGGTGAGTTGGCCACCGGTTGCTCCTGTCTGGAATCTATAAATCTGTAACTAACAGGCCCTGGGGCCCGATCGGGACGCGACATTATCCCCACAGTTGGTTGTTTGTCAACCATAGCGGGCGTCTCGGTGCAGATATGTTGTCAATCCACAACGGCGGTTACCCGGTCGGCAACTCCAGGCTGAACTCTACACCGCTGCCGTCGCTGCGGTTTCGGGCTTTTAAGGAGCCACCGTGGAAGTCTGCGATCAGTTTTGCGATATGCAGTCCCAGCCCCAGGTGGCCGGCATTATCGCCCTGGTTGCGCACAGAAACGAGAGAGTCGAACAGCTTGTGAGCGTAACCTTCCGGGAGCAGAGGGCCGTCATTGCCCACTGTGATCAAGTAGGTATCTCTGTTTGTTGCCACTGACAGGCAAATTTCACTGCCTTCGGGAGCGAAGCTACATGCGTTATCCACCAGCTTGTCCAGCAGTTGAGCCAATAACTCCGGTGCGCCGTGGCAGGCTAGCTCCCCAGTGGGTTTGTTTAGAGTAAATCGGTGTTCGCTGTGAGCATCGCCATAGCACTGTGTCATGACTTCAAGCAGGTCTGCCAGGTCGAAAGGCTCCCGCTCCGCTTGGTGGATGCTGGTTTCAAGATTGCTGGCTGCGGAGAGACTGTTGAGAATCCCCGACAGCCTTGCACTGCCATCCATAGCCCGCCCTGCATAGCGGCGGCTGTGGTCGTCGAGTTCTCCGGCGGCGAGGTTATCCAGGGATGAGCGAACCACTGCCAGCGGTGTGCGTAGCTCGTGTGACAACTTACTGGCGAGAGTGCGCAGGTACTGGTGATATTGGTCCAGTTCTGCGAGCAGGCTGGCGAAGGCCCGGTTTAGGTCTCCCAGTTCATCGCCAGCCTTTGAATGGGGAAAGTTGCCGCGCAGTTTGCCGCTGGAATCTACTGCGTTGCGGGCGGCCTGGTGTAGCTTGCGCACGCGCCAGGAAAGCCAGCTGGCGTAGCCCAAAAGGAAGAGCAGGGCAGTTGCGGCCGCGGCGCAGCTGATCAACCACAACCGGTGGGCTGCTCCCTCGGTGACTGATTGCATCGCTTCGCCAGATTGCAGGACGAGGACTTGCCCCAGAAGTGGCCGCTCAACCACTTCGTCGACCCGGGTGATAACGGGCACACTCACCGCACCAATTCGGGATTGCAGCGGTCCTGAATACCATTGCTCCCGGGTGCCACGGCTGTCAGGCGTTGGAAGAGGCAAGCTATTTTCCGGCAGCTGTGGCAAATCCTCTCTGGAAAGCAATTTGCGATAAGCCCAGTCTCTCAGCCATGAATTGCTCTCGGAATCTGCCAGCTGTAGTTGTCCGTTGCTGGCAAGAAGAAACCCCTCGCTGTCCACTACTGCGAGGCGCAGTCCAGGGCGCGCAAAATGGTCGAGCTCTCTCTGAAGGTCTGGCAGAGGGCTCACCAAGCGTCCTGGGTGGCCATCTGTCGGAAGTGTGCTGGCGCTGCGAGTCGGTGAGGAGCCACTGCTGTTTGCCCTGTCGTGAATACGGATAGCGAGGGCTCCACCGGTTAGGGCTTGTGGCAGAGCCAGCTCCAATTGGTAACCTGCACCAGAAGTTGTCCAGCGGCCCCTGAAACGCAGCTCGCGCTCGTAGCGGCCCTCTCTAGGGTTGTGCCACAAGGCGCTGGCGGCCCCCTGGCTGGCGACGGGCAGGATGTAGTGCTGTTCAGCGGTAAACAGCTCTACGGTGTCGCCTCCAGCGATCAGACCTGTGCGGGGGTCCCGATAGGCGGGGGTTGAGTCCGAAACAGTGAGAAGCAGGTAGATTTGCTTACCCAGTTGCCCCAGCGTCACCTGGGCCATAGGGGATAGCTGCCCGTCCTCAAGGGTTCTGGGCTCAAGTTGCTGCGCTCGCCACTCATCGCCATAGCCGTCGACTCTCGGAGCTTGAGATAGGGGATTCAGGTAGAGCTGAGCCCCTGGTGGGCGCGAAAGGCGCTGAGGATCTGGGGCGATAAGCTGGGGGGCGCTGGCCAAGCGCGCGGCAATTGCCGCCGCAGTTGCCTCGATTGCCTGGATCTGGCCTTGTGCTAGGGCGGCGTCCACCTGGCGGAGGTACTGGCAGCCGGCCCAGGGCAGGGTGAGTGCGACAAGGCTGACGAGCAAGAGTTGGCGGCGTAGGTTCATACTTAAATTTTTGAAATTGTTCGCCCGATGGCGGTTTACAGCTGCCAGCGATACCCCATGCCGTAGGCGGTTCCTATGGCATTAAACTCGGTGTCCAGCGCCTGGAACTTGCGCCTGATTCTTTTGACGTGAGAGGTGATGGTGTTGTCATCCAGCACTACGCGGGCTGCTTCCATTAGTTGGCTGCGGGATTTAACGTGGCCGGGCCTTTTGGCCAGGGCGTGGACAATCCAGAATTCGGTCACGGTTAAGTCCACGGGTTGCTCATCCCAGTGGCAATGGAGCCTGGAAATATCCAGCCATAGCTTTCCCTGAGTTAAGCTCTCGCCTTCATCGTTTTGATCTCGCAGCACGCTAACGCGGCGCAGTAGGGCGTTAATTCGCGCCTGCATATGGGGTAGGGAGATATCCTTGGTGAGGTAATCATCAGCGCCCAGGCGCAGTCCGGAAATAATATCCAGCTCTGAGTCCCTGGCGGTGAGAAATAATATTGGCAGGCTCGGCGCCATAGCGCGCAATTCCCGGCAGAGCTCAAAACCGCCCTCCACCTCGCTGCCCAGGCCAACATCGATCACGGCCAGGTCTGGCAGCCGCTGGCGAAAAGCATCCATGGCCTCAATCCTGGCGCTGTATAAATCGACCCGGTAACCGTGGCGGCGCAGAGCATCGCGATAGTTTTCTGCGATAGCGCGTTCATCTTCGACAATGGCGATGGTTGCACTCATGACAAATCCCGACTTAATTCCTTTCTGGCGGAGAATCATGCACGAAGTTGCAGGGGTTAGGCAAAAAGGCGGGCGCAAGGCGCCCGCAAATACAACAGGGTTTCTATCAGCTTGGAGTTGCGTGAGTGGATTTGCGATCCACTCACGCTTATGTAGTGCGGCTTGAAGGCGAAGGGATATGCGGATTTGTTGTCCGCCGTGCCCCTTTGACTCAGAAGTTTCCCGCCATGGACTCCGGAAGAGAGAAGCGGATGTCGACGCGGCGCTCCATGGCGTAGGCGTCTACATCACCTCGGGCTGCCTGGGAGTAGGTGGAGCCGAGTGCGCTGCGGCTGATTCTTGAGGCATCAACTCCCAGCGATACCAAAGCCTCTTCCACACTCAGGGCGCGTTGATCGGAAAGTACATTGTTGTAGCCGTCGCTGCCGCGAGGATCTGCGTGTCCCTCCAGGTGAATTTGCAGGTGGGGATGGCGCTTGAGGAAGTCAGCCATGGCACTCAGCTGATGCATTTGGCCCTCCTGAAGCTCGTCCTCCCCAGTGGTAAACAGCATTTGGAATTGCAGTGAATCCAGGGCCAGCTGGCTGGCGTCGTTCGCGGACAGTTGAGCCGCATCTAATTGCTGTGCCAGGTTGCTGAGCTCTGCACGGCTCTCTGTCAGTTGTGTTGCCAGCATATCTGCCTCGTCTGCTTGCTTGATCTGCTCTCCGAGCCAGGCTCCGCCGAGTGCTCCGGCGATAAAGCCAACGGGCCCACCCAATGCTGCACCGGCAATTGCAGAGCCGGTAAAGACTGAGGCCTGCTTGGCCGGAGTCAAATTGGATTCGTTTTGTTCCTTAGCGTGGGCTCCGGTGGCAATCAGAGAACCCAGGGCGACGGCCATCACTACTTTTTTCATTGTTCTGCTCCTTAGCGGCTTTTCTTACTCGTTTGGGCCTGTTCTGCTGTGGCCCGTTTGAGTGTTATTAAAAAGCTCCAAGGAGGCGCTGGCGTGGCGCAGCTATGACCAACTGCGGCTCAATTGTGGCGAAATATGGCGATCGCTCCGAAACCCAGCTCAGAAGCTGGAAGGGGCTGGGCGACCGCAGTTATAGCAGGGGATGGATGGACAGACGGGGCTGGGGCCATCAACAGCTGCTATGTACCGCACAATTGCCAGAACCAGGGCAATAATCAAAGCACTAATGGTCATCCCTTCTCTCCCCGCACCACCAGCTCCATGGGTGGCGCGACTAGCTCGCTCTTAGTATAGGCTCGCGGTCCCGCAGTCGCAGGGCCTCAGCTCTGTAGAGGAGCCCATATATCCCCAGGTTTTGGGGTAGACTTGCCGGCCAACAAGTTTCAACTTTCGCCAGGAGTCCGAGTTTTGTCGCAGTCATCCCCAGCTCAGGAACAGGCAGTCGAAAAATCTGGTGCTTCCAGATTGCTGCGGGGCAGTTCCGTTGTCGGTGCTGCCACTATGCTGTCGCGAGTGGCCGGGCTGGTTCGTGACGTGGCGCTGGCCCGCTTTGCCGGTGCGGGCGATGCTGCCGATGCCTTTTTTGTCGCATTCAAGATTCCCAACTTTTTTCGCCGTCTATTTGCAGAAGGTGCATTTGCCCAGGCCTTTGTGCCGGTACTGGCCGAATACCGCCAAAAGGGCGGTAAGGCGGCTGCGCGAGAGTTAAATGACCGGGTTGCGGGCGCTCTTGGTGGCGTACTTTTGTTGGTTACTCTGTTTGGTGTTCTCTGCGCTCCACTAGTGACGGGTATTTTTGCTTTTGGCTGGTGGTGGGGCGGCAGTGAGCGTGAGAAGTTCGATCTCGCTACCGATATGTTGCAGATCACTTTTCCCTATTTAATGCTGATTTCCCTGGCGGGATTTACCGGGGCAATACTCAATACTTTCGATCGTTTTGCGATTCCGGCGCTAACCCCGGTGATGCTCAACCTGGTTTTGATTGCTGCGGCGACTGTTGCTACCAGCTGGTTTAATCCGCAAATTATGGCGCTGGCTTGGGGCGTTTTTGTTGCGGGGGTGGTGCAGCTGCTGTTTCAACTGCCTTTTCTCGCTCGTGAAGGTTTGCTACCTAGCCCTAAGTGGGATTGGCAGCACAAAGGAGTGCGTAAAATTTTACGCCTGATGGCGCCGGCGATTTTTGGTGTGTCAGTGACCCAGATCAGCCTGGTGATGGACACTCTGCTGGCTTCATTCCTGCCCAGCGGCAGTGTTTCCTGGCTCTATTTTTCCGACCGGCTCACCGAGCTGCCCCTGGGGGTGTTTGGGGTTGCGGTGGCAACGGTGATTCTGCCGAGCTTGTCGCGGCAGCACACTGACGGAGACCCCCGCCGGTTTCGTCATACCCTCGACTGGGCTTTGCGCAGTGTCACGCTAATTTCCCTGCCCGCTTCTGTAGCCTTGGTGGTACTGGCTGAGCCGCTCCTGACAACCCTTTTTCAGTATGGGCAGATGCAGCCGCGCGATATGCAAATGGCCGCCTGGTCCCTGCGCGCTTATGCCATGGGGTTGTTGGCGTTTATGCTGATTAAAGTGCTGGCGCCGGGCTATTTTGCCCGCCAGGATACCTATACCCCAGTGCGTTTTGGCTTAATCGCTATCTCGGCCAAAATGGTGTTGAGCCTGCTGTTTGTGATACCGCTTAACTACTACTTCAAGCTCGGCCATATGGGTCTGGCATTGGCTACGGCTTGTCAGGCTGCTATTAACGCCTGGCTCCTCTATAAAGGCCTGCGTCGAGATGATGTCTATAAACCTGAGGCTGGGTGGGGCACTTACCTGGTAAGGTTGCTTCTGGCGAATTTGGCCATGGTTGCGATTTTGCTCGGGGCCCTGCACCTGTGGTCACAGTGGAGTGAATGGGCCTGGTATGACCGCGCCTGGCGTATGGGGCTGATCGTAGCTGCGGGGGGAGCGACCTATCTGTCAGTTTTACTGGTTTCGGGATTGCGCCCCCACCACTTCCGCGCCACAAGTTAGTTTATTAAGTGGGCATATCTGGATAAATATGGCCTCTGGCCGCCCAGTGGGAATCCGCTATACTGTGCGGCTCGATTTTATGAGGATGGGAAAATCGCTTTGGCCCAGGAGCGCGAACTAATTCGCGGGTTGCACAACCTGCGCCCCCGCCACCGGGGAAGCGTGGCGACAATCGGCTCGTTCGATGGTGTACACCTCGGTCACCAGGCGATTATTGCGCAGCTCAAGCAGCGCGCGCAGGAACATGATCTGCCCTCGGTGGCGATTATCTTTGAGCCCCAGCCACATGAGTTCTTCTCTGGGGAAAGGGCGCCCGCGCGTCTGATGCGCTTTAAAGAGAAGGTATTGGCGCTATTTGATGCTGGTGCCGACCGGGTGTTGTGCCTGCAGTTTAACGAGAAACTGCGCAACCTGAGTGCCGATGCCTTTGTGCGCCGTATTCTGGTGGACGGCCTTGGAATCCGCCATTTGGTGGTGGGAGACGATTTCCGCTTCGGCTGTGATCGCAGTGGCGATTATCAATTCCTTCAGGGCGCCGGGGCCGAAAATGGATTCACGGTGGAAGACACGGCTACGCTTGAGGTTCGCGGAGCCCGGGTGAGTAGCACCCGCATCCGCGAAGCGTTGCAGCGGGGCGAATTTGAGTTGGCCGAGGCCTTACTCGGACGCCCTTACAGTATTACCGGACGGGTTGCCCCCGGCCGCGCTTTGGGCCGGCAACTGGGTGCTCCCACAGCCAATGTGCGTTTGCACCGCTACCGCTCCCCGCTGGTTGGCGTTTACACCGTTCGCACCAAAGCCGCGAATGGAAGTGAACTCGCAGCTGGGCGGCCGGAAATTGACGGTGTTGCCAATGTGGGGTTTCGCCCGACAGTTGAGGGAGAGGGCGCCCGGCCACTGCTGGAAGTCAACTTGTTTGATTTTGATGGCAACCTCTACGGGAAAGAACTAGCGGTAGAGTTTTGCCACAAACTTCGCAATGAAGAGAAGTTTGCCTCCCTGGAAATCCTCAAAGCCCGCATCGCTCAGGATATTGACGATGCTAAAGACTGGTTTGTGCAAAACCCCAAGGGGCACTAACCGGTGTATAGACGATGAATTATTCTCTACTAGAGCTGAAGTAGACATCCAATGACTGATTATAAAGTGACCTTAAACCTGCCTGAGACCGACTTTCCTATGCGCGGCAATCTGCCCCAGCGCGAGCCGGCTATTTTAAAGAAGTGGCAGGAAACCAAGCTCTACGAAAAAATCCGCGAAGCGCGGGCAGGGCGCGAGCAGTTTATCCTGCACGACGGCCCTCCCTACGCCAACGGGGATATTCACATAGGTCACTCGGTCAACAAGATTCTCAAAGATATTATTATCAAGTCGAAAACCCTGAGCGGTTTTGACGCTCCCTATGTGCCTGGCTGGGACTGCCACGGCCTGCCGATTGAGCACCGCGTCGAGAAAAAGATTGGCAAGGCTGGCGCAAAGGTGGATCACAAAACTTTCCGCCAGAAGTGCCGCGAGTACGCAGCCAAGCAGGTGGATGGACAGAAGAAAGACTTTATTCGCCTGGGGGTGTTCGGTGAGTGGGACAACCCCTACCGCACCATGGATTTCCAATTTGAAGGCGATATCATCCGAGCGCTTGGGCGAGTGGTCAAAAATGGCCATTTGGCACGGGGTTTCAAGCCCGTGTACTGGAGCGTTGTGGGCGGATCAGCTCTGGCGGAAGCGGAAGTGGAGTATCAGGATAAAACCTCCTACTCCATTTACGTTTGCTATCCGGCGACGGAAGAGACATCCCTGGCTATCGCCGATGCGGCAGGTGGACACGCGGGTGAAGGCCCCTTATCCGTTGTCATCTGGACCACAACCCCCTGGACGCTTCCTTCCAGCCAAGCGGTTTCTGTCAATGCTGAGCTGGAATATGTTGTGGTGCAAACGGCTGAGCGCCGATTGCTCGTTGCCGAAGCACTCAAGGATGCCGTATTGGAGAAGGCGGGGCTCGAAGGTGAAGTGGTAGGCCGTATTCGCGGTGCCGCCTTGGAGCACCTGAAGCTAAACCATCCTTTCTACGAGAAGCAATTGCCGATGATCCTCGGCGACCATGTCACCACTGATGCAGGTACAGGCTGTGTACACACTGCGCCGGACCATGGTCCCGATGACTTCCAGGTGGGCAAGCGCTACGGCATCGATACCCTGAACTATATCGATGACAATGGCGTATACCGCGATATGGTACCGCTGTTTGCCGGTGAGCACGTCTACAAGGTGGACGACAAAATTGTGGCCCTGTTACAGGAGCGCGGAGTACTTCTGCACCAGGGTAAGATGGAGCACAGCTACCCCCACTGCTGGCGCACCAAGACGCCGCTTATTTACCGTGCGACTCCGCAGTGGTTTGTGAGCATGCAGCAGAATGACCTTCTGGAGAATGCACAGAAGGCAGCGGATGAAGTTCAGTGGATCCCCGGTTGGGGCAAGGCTCGTATCGATGCCATGCTCGATGGCAGTCCGGATTGGTGTATTTCCCGCCAGCGCACCTGGGGCGTGCCCATCGCTTTGTTTGTTCACAAAGAGACCCATGAAATCCACCCGGACACTCCCGCTTTGATGGACAAAGTGGCTGAAAAGGTCGACGCCGAGGGTATGGATGTTTGGTTTGACCTGGACCCGCAGGAACTCCTGGGAGGTGAGGCAGACCAATATCAAAAGGTGACCGACACCCTGGATGTCTGGTTCGATTCAGGTGTGACTCACTACGCCGTACTGGAGCGCCGCAACGGCCTGCGTTTCCCGGCAGATCTGTACCTTGAGGGCTCTGATCAGCACCGAGGCTGGTTCCAGTCTTCACTGAAGACCTCCATCGCCATCAACGATTGTGCCCCTTATAAGCAAGTGTTGACCCACGGTTTCACGGTAGATGCACAGGGACGGAAAATGTCCAAGTCCATCGGCAATACCGTTGCACCACTGGATGTAATCAATAAGTTGGGTGCAGATGTATTGCGCCTTTGGGTTTCCGCTACAGACTTCAGTGGTGAAATGGCGGTTTCCGATGAGATCCTGAAACGCACAGCGGACTCTTACCGTCGCTTGCGCAATACGGCTCGTTTCTTCCTGTCCAACCTGGCTGGGTTTGACCCGGAAAAAGATTTGTTGCCGGAGAGTGAGCTTCTGGCGCTGGATCGCTGGGCGCTGGATAAGGCTGCGCGTCTACAGGATGAAATTATCGCGGCTTACGATAACTACCAGTTCCACCAGATCTATCAGAAGTTACATAACTTCTGCGTCGTGGAAATGGGTGGCTTCTATTTGGATATCATCAAAGATCGTCAGTACACCACCAAAGAGGACAGTACTGCACGCCGCTCTGCGCAAACCGCCCTCTATCATATTGTTCAGGCATTTGTTCGCTGGATTGCGCCTATCCTGAGCTTTACCGCAGAAGAACTATGGCAGTTTATTCCCGGTGCCAAAGCGGACAGCATCTTTATTGAAGAATGGTATTCGCTGCCGAAGCTGCCAGTAGACTCGGTTAAAGGTGCGGACTATTGGGCCGCCATCGCCGAAGTAAAAACTGCGGTAAACAAGGTGCTTGAAGAGCAGCGTGGAGCTGGTGCTATTGGCGGCTCCCTGCAAGCGGCGGTGACTCTGTTCGCCGAAGATGACTTGCGCGAAAAGCTCTTGGAGCTCGAAGACGAGTTGCGCTTTGTTTTGATTTGCTCCTCCACTTCTGTACAGCCACTCAGCGATGCTGCCGGTGCAGAGTCCACAGAGCTGGAAGGATTGAAAGTCAGCGTAAGCAAAGTGGATCACCCCAAGTGTGCGCGCTGCTGGCATTACCGTGCCGATGTGGGTGTATCAGCAGAGTATCCAGACATTTGTGAGCGCTGCGTGGAAAACGTTTCTGGTGAAGGAGAAGTGAGGCACTATGCCTAGTTCCAACCCTGTTTGGGGGCATCCATGGCGCTGGTACTGGCTGGCGCTGGTGGTGGTTGTCCTCGATATCGCCAGCAAAGTCTGGGCCGTGGATATGTTTATGCACGGCCCATCAATGCAAATTATTCCCGGCTTGCTGCAATTTACTTATGCGGAAAACTACGGTGCTGCCTTTAGCTTTCTGTCTGATGCTGGGGGGTGGCAGCGGTGGTTTTTCGGAATTATTGCCTTTGTATTTAGCGTTGTTGTCAGTGTTTGGCTATGGCGCCTGCCGGCAACAAAGCGCTGGGAACCCTGTGCCCTGGCGCTAATTCTGGGGGGGGCCTTGGGCAACCTTTGGGATCGAGTGCTGCTGGGTTACGTAAGGGATTTTATTTCGGTCTATTACGGCAACTGGCACTTCCCGGTATTCAATGTTGCGGATATGGGAATTAGTATCGGCGCTGCAATGCTGGTTATTGAGCTACTTTTTTTTGCAGAAAAAGAAAGTGGCAAAGCAAAAAATAACGTGGAAGTCTAACGAACTATGAGTAATGCCGTTATCGGTGAACACTGCCGGGTGACACTGCACTTTAGCCTGAAATTGGATGATGGCACTGAGGTGGATTCAACCTTCAAAGGTGACCCAGCCTCTTTCAGTGTTGGCGATGGCAGTTTGCTGCCGGGCTTTGAAAAAGCGCTTTTTGGTTTAAAAGCGGGGGATGAAGCCGAGATCGAGATACCGCCGGAGATAGGCTTTGGTCAGCGCAACCCGGAAAACCTGCAAAAGGTGCGCCGGGATACCTTTTCTCCCGATATGGAGCTGGAGCGCGGGTTGGTAGTCTCTTTTGACAATGGCAGCGGCGAACTCCCCGGAGTAATCAGTGAGATTGGTGAGGACGATGTTACCGTCGACTTTAATCATCCATTGGCCGGTCAAACCTTAAATTTCCATGTGAAAATTATTGCGGTGGATTCGATCCAATAGGGTCGGGTTCCCTCTTTGTAGCAAGTAGGGTACTGAAGTAGATATGCAAATCCGAATGGCTAACCCCCGGGGCTTTTGTGCCGGTGTTGATCGGGCAATTGATATTGTGAATCGCGCCCTGGATGTATTTGGTGCGCCGATCTATGTCCGCCATGAAGTGGTGCATAATAAGTTTGTGGTGGAGAGCCTGAAAGAGCGCGGTGCGGTCTTTGTCGATGAACTCGATGAAGTGCCCGATGATGTTATCGTTATCTTCAGTGCTCACGGTGTTTCAAAAGCTGTGCAGCGCGAAGCTGAAGATCGTGGCCTGCGTGTATTCGATGCTACTTGCCCGCTGGTTACCAAGGTGCATATTGAAGTGAGTAAGTTCAGCACCGACGGTGCTGAGTGCATACTTATCGGCCACGCCGGGCACCCGGAAGTGGAGGGCACAATGGGGCAGTATGACAACTCTGCTGGCGGTGCCATTTACCTGGTTGAAGACGAAGAGGATGTTGCGAAGTTAACTGTTAAAGACGAGAGTAATCTCGCCTATGTTACCCAAACAACACTATCCATGGATGATACCGCTCGAGTCATTGATGCCCTGAGAGTGCGTTTCCCTGAAATCCGTGGGCCTCGAAAAGATGATATCTGTTACGCGACCCAGAATCGCCAGGATGCTGTAAAGCAGCTGGCTCTGGAAAGTGATCTGGTCCTTGTTGTTGGTAGCCCGAATAGTTCTAACTCTAATCGCCTGCGTGAACTCGCTGAACGCTGTGGTGCTGCTGCTAAATTGATCGATGGTGCGGATGATATCGATGCAGATTGGCTTCAGGGTAAGTCGGCCATAGGAATCACAGCGGGAGCGTCAGCACCGGAAGTCCTGGTACAAGGAGTGATTGACCGACTGCAACAACTTGGTGCAAGCCTTCCTGAAGAAATGGATGGAAGGGCTGAGAATATACGTTTCTCCCTGCCTAAAGAGCTGCGTTAATCAGCAGCTCTATCTCCTATCGGCAAGCTGGCTAGCCCACTTATCGCCCCCTCCAAGCCGTTTGTCGGCAAGCTGCAAAACCCTCGACCCCATCGCTTACCTGCTTTCCATAAACTGGTATATATACGATAACAATACGAACCAAAGTGTTGTGCCTCCACTTTACTTGCACATTGTTTGTAAAGTACTGGGGTGAGAATTTTTGTGTGCAAAATTTATACTGAAAAGCTGCACGCTTTAGATAAATTGAGATTTTTCTCTCCATGCCAGGCAGCATAGCCCAGTACTTATAGGTTCTTTAAGGCAGCAAATATGATTAGCTTCAAAAAATACATAGGGGCAACCCTTATAGAGTTAATGGCGACTATCACCATCTTAGGGATTGTACTTGCGATTGGACTACCTTCATTTAATTCATTATTTGATAGCAATCGCTTGTCGGCTATGACAAATGACTTGAACGGTGTTCTTCAATATGCACGTTCTGAAGCTGTGCGTATAGGAGGTAGCGTAGAGGTAGGTGCAATTGACGATGATATTGGTAATGGAGTTATTGTCTGGGTTGATAGTGACGGGAGTGATTCTTATGACGATGGAGAGGAGTTAAGAATGCTACTTGTCGAGTACGAGGATATTGTAGTTACAGCGGAAGTCTCTGGTGCCGGAGTGGCAGACTTAGATTTTAGCTATGGCGCGCAGGGGGAGATAAGTCTTGGGGCCACTTTAACTTTGGATTTATGTGATAGTCGGACAGGAGATTATGGTCGCCAGTTGCAGGTTCTCGCTTCTGGGGCTTTAAGATTGAATACCAATATGCCTTGCCCGTAGGAAAACGGATTGAAAAGAGGATAATTTGAATGCTCAAGCAAAAAGGGGCAACCCTAATTGAAGTGCTTGTATCGGTTTTGATCCTGGCGGTTGGTCTTTTGGGGCTGGCGGCAACACAAGTGATGAGTTTAAAAAATGGCAATGGGGCTCATCACCGGTATATGGCTGTACTTGCAGCACAGGAAATTATTGAACGAATGCGCGCTAATCCTACGGGGACTATGAGTAGTGAGTATGATGGCACTGTAGGCGGTTCTTCTGGTGATGGCGGGTCAGATGGTTCGGGTGGTTCAGATGGCTCGGATGGCTCGGATGGTTCAGATGGTTCAGATGGTTCAGATGGTTCAGATGGTTCAGATGGTTCAGATGGTTCAGATGGTTCAGATGGTGGCGCTGGCAGTAGTTCTACGCCGGATTGTAGTAGTGCATGTTCAGATGCTGAACTTGCAGATTTAGACCTCTATGAATGGGAGCTCATTCTATCTTCCAATCTACCTGACGCAACAGGAACAATTGCTCACAACGCCGGTGTAGTAACGGTAACTATATCTTGGAGTGAACAGCATACAGGGGAAAATTACGGGGTATTAGATGGTGACGTGGATAATGCCTCCTTTTCGATGATAGTGGAGCTTTAAGAATGCAATCTTTTAGTAATCAAAGAGGCCTTTCATTAGTTGAATTAATGATAGGTATTTTATTGGGCTCCCTTCTTTTACTTGGCGTATTACAAATATTTCAGAGTAATAGCGATACTTTTCGCATGCAGGATGGGTTCTCGCGTGTACAGGAAAACGGTAGATTTGCAATCGACTTGCTGAGCAAGGAAATACGACTTGCAGATTATTGGGGATGTGCACCAGATCAAGACAGTATCGAGAATAGGTTGGATACGACAGATGCTTTCTTAGCTTCCATTGGTTCTGACGGAGTTCAGGGTGTTGATAATGCCAGCGGTATGACAGTTGGAACAACGAACGTGCTGGATGGAAGTGATGTATTAATTCTTGGTGGTGTTATTGATGCCTGCGGGGGATCTGGACGTATGTTAGATCCTAGTGGTAGTGATCTGGTTGTAAGTTCAAATTGTCCTGTAGCGGCTGGAGATATTGTCTTGGTCTCCACTTGTATTAACGGCGACATTTTTACTATTACAAATATTGATACGGCCGTTGGCGCTGGTAATAGGGCTTTAAAGCACGATGTGAGTACTACAACTGGGTGGGTTAATAATAAGAGTGACGCACTTCAGGAAATATATGGAGCAGACTCCGCAATTTTTCAGCCGTATCAAAAAACTTATTTTATCGCTGTGAATACAGCTGGTACCAATTCCCTTTTTGTTAGTGATGAAAATGATTCCGTCGAAGAGTTGGTTCCCGGAATAGAAGATATGCAAGTTTCTTATGGTCGGGATACCACAGGAAGTGGAATAGTTGATACTTGGCAAAGTGCTAGTACATCTCTTGATGAGATGTCAGAAGTTGTTGCTATTAAATTAGAATTATTGGTAGCTAGCGATAGCGATGCAAGTGTAGATAGCCAAACTATTCGCCGGCTCGATGGTAGCGAAACTGAATATAGTGATGGAAGAATTAGAAAGTTGTATGTGGCTACGGTAAAAGTGCGTAATCGAGGTGATATGTAATGAGGACTATCAGATCACAAAGCGGCGCCGTTCTAATGGTCAGCCTGATTATCTTACTGATATTAACTTTAATTGGGATCTCTGGGGCCAGGAGTATCCTGATGAGCGAACGCATGACCTTTGCTTCTCGTGACGCAAAGGTAGCTCTCGAGGTGGCAGAGTCTGTTGCTCGCCGAGGTGAAGATTATATTGAGACGCTGACAAACTTAGACGACTTTGGCACTACAGGTTGGCGGCGTACTGCAGGTGATGGCCCGGATGACTTATTTGATGAAAATACTTGGACAGATGCCAGTTCAGTAGAGCAAGAGGTACCCATGGAAGGTGTTGATGGTCAGGCCCTAACTGGTCGCATGTTTATCGAGCTTGCAGGGCTTACTGAAGATGACACAAATATTACTGATATGGATAAGAGTGCAGACTCCATCCGAAGCGACGGTACAGAGATTCAGGTGTTTAAAATTGTTTCTCGTGGTGTTGGGGTAGGTGGTACTGAGAGAATCATTATCACTCTCTATGGTAAAGAAATATAAAAGAGTAAAAAAAATGAATTTTTCACTGTCAAGTAAAGTCCAATTCCCATTGAAACCTATCGCTGCCGTTGTATTGTTTTTTTGCGCGAGTAATGAGGCTTTTTCTGCACCGGGTGAGTTATCTGATGTTCCGCTTTATTCCCGCGGTTCAGCAGAACCCAACCTGATGTTTGTGTTGGACTCTTCAGGGTCAATGGAAACAATGGTTTTGCCCGTAGATGGTTATGATACTTCAGACCCTGCGGGGTCTAGCTGTAGCTCTCCAGTATCAATGACGTATACGTCGAACTCCTGTGGTCATGGTGGCTGGGGTTCCTGTACACGTTATTATGATGATGTTGAATATCGGGTTAATACATCCGATGGAAGTGTTCAGATCAAATTGGTGGATAGAAACCGTGCAGAGAGTGATTGGTTTACTTGGGATAGTAGCAGCAACTGCTTTGACGAAGATGAGGATTATACTGCTTGGCTTTATGCGGAAGCTAATTCTGGAGGGGATAGTTATTATGAAACTGGTCAGGATTCAGATGACTATAGGGAAAGTACTACCGGGCATTTTCTAAACTGGTTCTTCTCCAAAGAAAATGGTAGCGGGGGTTATGTAGCCGATAAATTTACGGATGAGGATGGCAACGCAACGAGATCTAAAGTAGATATACGTCGAACCGATATTATGAAAAGTGCAGCCCAGGAATTAATTTCAGGGCTTAATGATGTGCGTGTCGGTGTGATGCAGTTCAATACAGAACACGGTGCAAAGCTGCTATCCGGTTTGGTTAGTCTAACCGAGACCAATCGAAATAGTATACTCAATATTATTGAAGATATTGATGCAAATGGTAATACCCCTCTTGCAGAGAGTTTTGCAGGTGTAGGGCGTTATTTTATTAGCGGCTATGAGGGAAATAACCTCACCTATATAGATTCTACTGGAGCAGAAAAACAGGTTCCCGGAGAGGATATATTTTCTGGAAGCGGCACTAGTACTATATTGAATTGGGGCGATGTTAGCGCGCCTGATGATACCGTTGATGGCGGAGCTATCCAGTATTATTGTCAAAAGAGTTTTATGGTGGCTCTAACAGATGGTGAGCCAACAAGGGATAATAGTATTAGCAGTGACTTGACCGACTATGATTATGGTTGCTCCTCAAATAGTGGCGGCTGCACAAGTGATGAGATGGATGATGTCCTTAAGGCTCTTTACGATATTGATTTACGACCGGATTTGAAAAAGACTGGTGGTGAAGAGGTCGTTAACAATATTACCAGTTATATTATTGGCTTTGCTGAAGATGGTTTGTCAGACACGAACCTGATGAAAAATGCCGGGGAATTGGGTGGCGGTGGTGTGTATGATGCTGGTAACGCCGCAGAACTGAAGGTGACTTTTAATACTATTATTAATAATGTTCAGTCTATAGTTGGTAGCTCAAGCTCTGTAGCTTTTAATACTTCTTCCCTCAAAACAAATTCCAGTATATTTGCTGTAGGTTTTGATAGTAGTGCATGGTCGGGTAATTTAGCGGCTTGGAACCTTAGTGATGAAGGGGATATCGAACTTAATGTCGATGGAAATCTCGGCACTTCATCCATTTGGGAGGCGAACTCTGAATTGGATTCGATAGACCCAGATAGCAGGGTTATGCTCTCCTATAGCAATGGTACCGGGGTGCCTTTCACTGCATCCGGGCTCGGTATTACCGGGACAGATCATGCTGATGATTTGAATCTTGATATTCAATCTAGTGCGGGAGTATATGATGGCCGTGCCTCCGATCGTATTGATTATCTGAGGGGTGATCGGAGCAATGAGGGAGCTAGTACTGGTAGTTTCCGGGCTCGTGAAGGGCGTTTAGGTGATATTGTAAATTCAACACCGGTTTATGTGGGAGAACCCAGCGGCCCTTGGTCTGATTACGAGTTCAGTGGAGCTTCTAGCTACGATGATTTTGTTAGCGCTAAAAGCAATCGTACTCCAGTTGTATATGTGGGAGCGAATGATGGCTTCTTACATGGTTTTAATGCCAGTGCCAGTGGAGCTAATGCCGGTAAAGAGCTGATAGCTTATTCACCTGCGGCCTTACTCAGTACAACCGCTGATGAGGGGCTGCATGCTTTGAGTTCGCAATACTATACCCATAAATATTATGTGGATGGTACTCCGACAAGTTCTGATGTCTACATAAATAGCAGCTGGAAGACGGTACTTGTGGGAGGCTTAGGTGCTGGTGGTAAAGGATACTATGCTCTCGACATTACTAACCCCTCTGATTTTACTGAAGAGAATGCCGCAGATATTGTTTTGTGGGAGTTTACCGATTCGGACAATAATAACTTAGGTTATACCTTTAGTCGTCCTCAAATTTACCGTATGTCAAACGGTGAGTGGGCTGCAATATTCGGTAATGGATATAACAGTTCAACCGGCGATGCGGGTTTATTTATCGTATATTTGGATGGGGAAGATAGTAGTGGCAATAGCCATGTCTATATTTCAACGGGTACTGCTGATACTTCCGATAAAAACGGGATGTCAGAACCGACTATCGTGGACTCTGATGATGATGGCACTGTAGATCGTATCTATGCCGGTGACTTAAAGGGCAATATGTGGGCTTTCGATGTCTCATCGACAGGAAGCTGGGGTGTTGCTTCGTCAGCTACTTCCCCGTCGCCACTTTTTTCTGTTCCAGGGGAGCCAATTACCGCTGCTCCGCAAATTGCAAGAAATATAGAACACCCGTTCGGAGCATCTCCCAATATAATAGTTGCCTTCGGCACGGGACAGTACTTGGTTGACTCAGATACAAGTGATACTAACCCCGGCGGATTTTATGTTGTATCTGATAATGACGTGTACAATTTAAGTACAAGCGACCTGGAAAAGCGCACATTACATACGAACCAAGTCACAGCTGAGGATGGGAGTGAATGGCTTTTGAGGTCATCATCTGGAGATGAGTTTACCTGGAGCGATAAATCAGGTTGGTATATGCCCTTGGATGAGGGCAGTGGATTGGATGGCGGTGAGCGTATAGTTACTCGGCCAACAATACTGAACTATGTCGTATTCTTCAATACACTGATTCCAACCGGACAAGTTTGTGCTGCAGGTAGTGATGGCTGGCTGATGTCTGTGGATGTTTGGACCGGCTTGGCTCCGGAAGATCCCGTATTTGATGCGAATAAGGACGGTGTAATTGATGAAGACGATTATGGTTATATAGGAGAAAAGCCTGATGATGGAACAGAGGGCGGCCCAAATAAGTCCGGTTTCCTGGGAAGTAAACAGTATACAGGCACCAGTGATGGTGGGATTTACGTGAGGGAGATAAATCTTGGTGGTGGAGATAGAGCAGGTCGTCTGTCCTGGGAAGAAATTACTCCAAACTAACTGTTATTAGATGGTGGTACTTGCCCGGCTCTGTCGGGCTTATCTGGATAGTGAAAGCGTATGAAAATGAAAAATCACAGTGGTTTCAGCTTGATTGAGCTAATAATAGTTGTAGGAATCATTGGCATTATTGCTGGACTTGCATGGCCTGCCTATCAAAGTCACATCCTTACCTCAAATAGAGCGGATGCTCAGGGTGCTTTGATGAGCCTGGCTCAGGCAATGGAGCAGCACTTTACTCAGAACGGCTCCTATACCGGAGCGGCAGATGGGGGTGCAGATATCGGTGCTCCAGCAATCTTTCCTACAGAAGCCCCACTGGATAACAGTAATAAAACTTATGACTTGACTATTCAGGCTGCCAATGATTCATCCTATACGATTCGAGCAACACCTAAAAACTCTCAAGTGGGTAATGGGGAACTTGAATTGCGTTCAAATGGATTTCGAGCATGGGATCGAGGGAATGACGGAGCTTTCGACGACCCAGATGACTTGTGCTGGAACTCCAGTTGTATCTAAAAGTAGCTAGGGGCAGCTTAATTCCTGGCCACTTCCATTTTCCACAATGCCATTTAGATCTTTATCTTTGGCGTAGTAAGGTCTTCCTATCGCATTGAGGATTATAATCCAGCCATACTCTGCCTCGCCGCTTGCGGGGCAGAATGAGAAGTTGCCACTTTGGGACGGAGTAGTTCCTGTTGGTTTATAAATCAGAAACCCTCTATTATTGAATGCATTCCAGCTTAGAGAGGCTCCCTGTTCAGCTCGATCTATATATCTTACAACCTGATCTTCTGGATCGACTTCGCCGTTGCCATTTTCATCGGCGAACAATAAAGCGCCATCTGCCCAATCGCCAGCGCACTCATCAGAAATCCCTTTTGGACAAAGAGTAAAGTTACGTTGTTCACTAAGGGCCCTGTTACGCATAAATATAAGTACGTCAAAGAGCTCTCTTTGTTTAGCTTTACTTTTATACCTTTTAAGGAAGTCGCTAAAAGAAGGTAAAGCTATAGCTGTTAATACTGCAATAACCGTAATACAAATTATTAACTCTATAAGGGTGAATCCTGCAGATCGTTTCACGGTGCAAACTCCTCCTGGTTGAGTTTGCACTAGAATACTATTTAGTTAGTGTATTCCAACCACATGAAATTACGGTACCTTGGTCTTAATAATCTAACTCTCAAGCCCTAGTTTTTTTAATCTATATCTTAGAGAGCGGAAGCTAATACCCAGTTTCTGTGCTGCAGCAGTTCGATTCCATCGAGTTTTTGCTAAAGTTTCCTCAATAACCTCTTTTTCTATCCTCTGTAGGAATTCATCCAGGGAATCATACTTGTGTGGATTGAAATCTTCTGAGTTAGCCTTTTTTTCGGTTTGATGTGAATTATTGGTGTGTTTTTTATCTGTAGCGCTTTCTTGCCTATTGTTACATTCAAGTAGGAGGTCTTCTTCTCGAATTATGTTTTGATCAGATAAAGTGAAAGCTCTTTCAAGTATATTTTCAAGCTGTCTGACATTTCCCGGGAAGGAATAATTTTGTAAGGCAATCATTGCTTTATGTGACAAGGCAGGTGGGGTAAGTCCGGCAGTAGAGGCTATACGTTGCATGATTATATCGGTTAGGAGCGGTATATCCTCAACCCTATCCCGAAGAGGTGGGACAGCGATTTCGATAACGTTTATGCGGTAGTAAAGGTCATTTCGAAAACGTCCATTGTTTACTTCTTCACTTAAATCTTTGTGGGTTGCACTTAAAATACGAGTATCTATTGCTACTTCTTTATTGGAGCCAATTGGCCGTATAGATTTTTCCTGAATCGCTCTAAGGAGCTTTACCTGCATTTCCAGAGGGAGATCTGCTACTTCATCCAAGAAAAGGGTGCCGCCCTCGGCACTTTGTAGAAGGCCTTGTTTGTCTTTGTGTGCACCGGTAAAGCTACCCTTTTGGTGGCCAAAGAACTCACTTTCCATCAGTTCAGAAGGTATTGCACCACAGTTTATGGCGATAAAGGGTTGCTCAGCTCTAGCGCTCTGTAGATGAATAGAGCGGGCAGCAAGTTCTTTGCCTGCGCCTGACTCACCACTGATATAAACAGGAGCGTCACTGCGAGCAACCTTACTGATCTGTTGGCGTAGCTTGCGGATATTATCTGCTTCGCCAAGTAGTAGGTCTTTTTTGGGGATTTCCTGTTGTGGAGCCTGATTGCTATCCAGACGCAGGGCAAGTTGTGCCAAATTGCGTAAGCGCTCAAGATCTACTGGTTTACTCACAAAATCGAAAGCGCCAAGCTTTAGCGCTTTAATTGCAGTGTCCATATTCCCGTGAGCAGTTATAACCGCAATAGGGAGTTCAATCTCTGTACTTCCCTGGATATATTCAACTAGCTGTAGCCCATCTCCATCAGGTAGGCGTAAATCAGTTAGGCAAAAGCAATAAGTATTTTGGCTGAGTGCATTTTTAGCCTCGGAAAGCGTTGCTGCAGTATGGCAATCAACATCCATCCTTTGAAGGGTGAGACTAAGTAAGTTACAAATATCCGGTTCATCATCGACAACCAGTGCCAGTGGGCGCATCGTTATTCTTTCTTTTCTTGTTTTGTTCACTTTATACCAAAAGGCATGAAACGCGATTATGTCAGAAATTTCTGGTGAATAATGATCTAGTTACACGGAAAATTTCCTGAGCTAGATCAGGTCACACCAATAGAGTGAGCGAATTCAAGGCGGAAGCAGCTTTTATTGTCCTCACTTTGGCAATGATACAAACTGATTCTATTGGCTTCACACAGTTCTCGAGCAATATACAAACCGAGCCCGCTACCGGCCTTATCAGTGGTGAAAAACGGCTCAAACACTTGGTTTTTGACCTCGGGGGGAATGCCACTACCATTATCTTTAATATCCAATATAGAGTGGCCTTTCTCAGTATTATAGTATGCATGAACAGCTGCATAGCGCTGTCCAGTTTCCATTTCTGAGTGCCGCAATGCGTTGTCTGTTAGGTTCGTAATGACCTGTGATAACTGAGCGGAATCAAAGTTTGCTGGGATAAGCCGGTCTGGAACATCTAGTTCAATTCTGTTGTTTTGGGGGTTGGCTGTATTGAAGTCGGTAAGAAACTGTTTGAGCCAATTTCGCAGGTCATGCTCTTCTGGTGAATTTGCACGCCTTCTGGATAGTTGCATTACATTTTCAATGATTTGATTTACACGACCACTCTGCCGGCAAATAATTTCGATTAAATGTCGATCTTCATCTTTGAGCTGGGTAGATTCAGATAAAAGTTGCGCTGCATGGTTGATTGCAGAGAGTGGATTGCGAACTTCATGTGCAATAGAAGCGGTTAAGTGTCCTAAAGATGCAAGTTTGAGCTTCTGAGCTGCTTCAGTGAGCTTTCGATTATCCTCGACAAAAATCAGTGTGCTATTGCCACTTTTATGGCGTAATTGGGCAAAGTTGAGTTGTAGCTCGTCATTGTTACCGGCTTTAAAAAGTATACTTGTGTTTTCATCTTGCTGGCGCCAAGACTGAATCTGACGGTGAAGCTCAGAGTTGGGGGTTTCGCCAGACGTTAGCTGTGTTCCAAGTAAGCGAGTGGCGGCTCGATTGATCAACTCAGGCTTATTGGATGGCCCCATAACAAGCACGCCTGTATTCATCCTTTCAATGATTTGTTGTGCCAGCCTCTGAAGGTGTGCTGCCTGACGGCTTTGCTGGTCTGCGCGCAGATTGGCTTTATGGATACGCTCAGATAAATATTGAATTGCGCTGACGGTTACGAACATTAGTAAGCCAAGCCCACCTGCAGAAACAATATCTCTGCTGGAGCCGGAGCCTGACAAAAGGTGAAACAGTTGGAGGGAAATTACGCCCAGGCTAGCGATGGCTGCAAAAAATGCGCTCAGGCGTCTATCCAGCAGAATGGCACCGATTGAACAACTGATCAAAAGTAAATAGCCCAGACCAGAGTTCAGCCCCCCACTGGCTTCAATCAGTAACAGAAATACCAGGATATCGCACCCCAGAACAACTCCAATTTGGCTGTTATTAGTTTGATATGCCTTTTGTCGGAGAAAGAATAGCCATGTGATATTAAGCAGGGCATAGGATGCGGTGGTATAGACAAATAGTGTTGGCAAGTGCTCACCAAGTGAGCCCTCCCCAATATCTGAGAAAAATACTCCCAGCAAAACCAAGGCTATTGCAACCCGATATATAGCGCTAATCCGTAGGAGTTCGTGATGTTGTAAGGGGGATGTCTGGGAACTGCTCACTGTAGATGCCCGGTATTCTTGTAGTGGTGAGCCGCTGCTGTTGTTACCCCGATGGGGTTACAATAGCGGCCTGTCTTGTCCGAGGTTCAACGATGTCTACTTTGCAGTTAGTGCTGGCACAAATCAATTCCCTGGTGGGAGATATTCCAGGGAATACCAAGCAGGTGATAGAAATTGCGCGCCGAGCGTACCAGGAACTGGGTGCAGACTTGGTACTTTTCCCAGAACTGACCCTGTGCGGCTACTCTCCTGAAGACTTGTTGTTGCGCCCCAGTATGCAGGTTCGTATTGATGCGGCATTGGATCAACTCAAAGCTGCAGAACTGCCCTGCGCCATTGTTGTAGGTTACCCCAAGCTGCTCGATGGCGTTATGTTCAATATGGCGGGGGTCATAGTTGAGGGAGAGTTAATCGCAGAATATGCCAAACAAAAGCTGCCTAACTATCAGGTCTTTGATGAAAAGCGTTACTTCAAGCCGGGTAAATCTCCCTGTGTAGTGCATATCAAGGGAGTTCCTGTGGGGCTGAGTGTTTGTGAGGATATTTGGTTTCCAGAGCCCATCAAGCAGTCAGTCGATGCTGGAGCCAAGTTGATTCTCAACATCAATGCATCACCTTTCCATCGGGGCAAGGCTCAACAGAGGCTGGAATTGGTTTCCAGGCAGGCAAGAAATGCCGGAGTCCCCATTGCCTATGTAAACTGGTGCGGCGGTCAGGACGAGCTGGTTTTTGACGGTGGCTCAATTGTTGTTGACGCTGAGGGAGAGGTATGTGCCAGGGCTGAGGAGTTTACAGAGCAGTTGTTGCCAGCTTCCATATCTTTGCAGGGACAGGATTTGACGGTACTCCCTGGGGAAATTGCTCCTCCTCGCGGCGATTTGGCTTCCGTGTACCAAGCCCTGGTACTTGGGGTGCGCGACTACGTTAATAAAAATGGTTTTAATGGTGTTGTGCTGGGGTTGTCGGGTGGAATCGACTCAGCTCTTACATTGGCAGTTGCGGTCGATGCGCTGGGTAAAGAGCGTGTTGAGGCAGTAATGATGCCGTTTCGCTATACCTCGGATCTGAGTAAAGGTGATGCGGCCGATCAGGCGGAAAGAATGGGGGTTCACTATCGGGAAATTAGTATCGAGCCCATCTTTGATTCGTTTATGGGCGCTCTCGCTGAAGAATTTGCTGGCAGTGAGAGGGATACCACTGAGGAGAACCTGCAGGCCCGCTCTCGTGGCGTTCTTTTGATGGCTATCTCCAATAAGAAGGGCGCGATGGTCCTGACCACGGGTAACAAGAGTGAAATGGCCGTTGGTTACGCAACCTTATACGGGGATATGGTAGGCGGATTCAATGCCCTGAAGGATGTTCCCAAAGTATTGGTATTCGAGCTGGCCCGTTACCGCAACACAATTTCTGAAGTGATTCCTGAAACGGTCATTACTCGACCACCCAGTGCGGAGCTGGCCCCGGACCAGGTGGATTCTGACAGCCTTCCGCCTTATGAGATCCTGGATCAAATTCTCAATTTCTATGTCGATCAAGACCACAGCGCTGAGGAAATCATTCAGCGTGGCTTCCAGAGAGAGGATGTAGAGCGTGTGGTCAGGTTAGTGGGGCGCAATGAGTACAAGAGGCGCCAGGCAGCCATCGGGGTGCGTATTTCTGAACGCGGATTTGGAAGGGATCGCCGCTATCCCATCACCAATGGCTGGAAGCTGGGTGACTAGCTCTCCTGAAAATAGAAACGGCGCCGAATGGCGCCGTTTCTATTTTTAAGTGATAAGTTACAGAAGCTCTGGAGGCAGGGGAGTCTCGTCCCGGTTGTATTCGGGATTATACAGTTCCCGGCTGTCAAAGCCCCGCGGGTCAGATTTTTCAAACAGGCCCAAGGTAACCCTGTGCACTAGACTGCGGCCGCTTGGACCTTTGTAAAAGTCGTAGTTGAAAGTGCCGTCTTCGTTAAAAGCGGGGTGCTTTGGATAGTTATTGCGCAGTACATCCAGGGCATTAGCCTCGAGATCTTGCATTTCCATCAAATGGTAACCTTGAACCATAACTGCCAGGGCATCGGGAATTGCGGGTGTCTGCTGGAAGTTTTCCACAATGTAGCGGCCGCGATTGGCTGCTGCGAGGTAGGCGCCGCGCTTAAAGTAGTAGTTAGCCACGTGAACTTCATAGCGAGCCAGCAGGTTACGCAAGTGGATCATGCGCTTTTGCGCGTCTGGAGCGTAGCGGCTCTCAGGGTAGCGGGCCATTAACTGGGAGAAATAAGCGAATGACTCTCGAGCCGATCCTGGGTCGCGACTGGTCAAGTCGGTAGGCATAAAGCGCTCGAACAGGCCTGTGCCCTCAGTAAAGGAGGACAGGCCCTTCATGTAGTAGGCGTAGTCGACATTGCGGTGCTGGGGGTGTAGGCGGATAAAGCGGTCTGCAGCGGCGATAGCAGCATCGTTTTCATAGTTGCGGTAGTAGGCATAGATCAGCTCAAGCTGAGCCTGTTCCGCGTAGTTGCCGAATGGGAAGTTGTCTTCCAGGGCTCGCAGGTTTCTGATGGCAAGATCCCACTGGCTGGTTCGCAGCTGTCGCTGGGCCATCTCGTAGTATGCCTGCTCTGTACGTGAACCTGTGGGTAGGCCCACTTCCGAATCATCTGTGTTGGCGCAGGCAACCAATATTGCGGACACCAAGGCCAGCCACAGCATTTTCCAGGTCTGCATAGCCCCTCGCTCTATCATTCTTACACTCTACCTTATTAAACTACCCACCAGTATTAACCTGGCGCGTCGGACATTTAACCACAGTCGCGGAGCTGCCCAAAGTATTTGCAATTGATTGATGATTGAACACCTAAAACTAGATATCCAAGTTCCTGCCAATATGGCTGGTCGACGCTTAGACCAGGCCGCAGCCGAATTAATTCCCGATTTTTCGCGCGCGCGCCTCCAATCGTGGATCAAAGGCGGTCAGCTCACCTTAAACGGAGCCCCAGCTAAGGCCAAGGAAAAGCTCTTTGGCGGCGAGCTTATCCAGCTTCGCGCAGAGCTGGAACCCCAAGGTAGCTGGGCTGCCCAGGACCTCGACCTCAATATTATGTACGAAGATGACTGCCTGATGGTGGTCAATAAGCCCGCGGGCCTCGTAGTCCACCCCGCTGCCGGTAACCCCGACGGCACTCTGCTCAATGGCCTTCTTCATCACAATCCAGCACAGGAGCTGATACCCCGAGCCGGTATTGTTCACCGGCTGGATAAGGACACCAGTGGCCTGATGGTTGTGGCTAAGACTTTGGCCGCTCAGACCCATCTCGTGGATCAATTAAAGCAGAGAACGGTGAGTCGACAGTATGATGCTTTGGTCCAAGGATATATCACCGCTGAGGGTCGTGTTGATGCGCCCATCGGTCGGCATCGTCAAAATCGTCTCAAGATGGCTGTTTTGGACTTTGGCGGCAAAGAGGCGATCACTCATTATCGTGTACGGGAGCGTTACAGCGCTTACACGCTCTTACGCTGCAAGCTAGAAACCGGCCGTACTCATCAGATTCGGGTACACATGGCCCATATTAGGCACCCGCTCGTGGGAGATCCACTCTACGGAGGCCGCCCAAAGTTGCCTCCAGAGGCCTCGGCAGACCTTGTTGAAGCTCTCCAGAGCTTCCCCCGGCAGGCTCTGCATGCGGCTGAACTAGCGCTAGTACACCCCACCAGTGGACAGGGCATGCATTGGTGTGCGCCAATGCCTGCTGACATGCAAGCACTGCTCGATCAGTTGCGTGCTGATGAGCCCTGAAGTACCGGTTATAAATTCGCCTGGGCACCTATCGCCGGTTCTCGAAAGGACAATTTCGCAAAGCAAGATATCTCAATGCCAAGTAACCACTACCTGATACCCGACTGGCCCGCACCCGCAGGGGTGAGGGCGGCGACAACGCTACGCACTGGGGGCCAAAGTTGTGGCCATTTCTCCTCTTTTAACCTGGCGGCTCACGTGGGGGACAAGGAGTCAGCTGTTACTGCCAATCGCCAACAGTTGAGGGGGGAGCTTGAGTTGCCCTCAGAACCGCAGTGGCTGGAGCAGATCCATAGTGACAAGGTAGTGGAGGCAAGTGATGACGCCTTAGTTCGAACCGCAGATGCCTGCTTTAGTATGAAAAGAGGTGTTGTCTGTGCCGTACTAACCGCAGACTGTTTGCCTGTTTTGCTATGCGATAAGAGTGGTACCCGTGTAGCAGCAGCCCATGCCGGGTGGCGCGGATTGGCCGGTGGTATATTGCGCAACACCGTACGGGCGATGAAGTGTGATCCTGAGGAGTTGATGGTTTGGTTGGGTCCAGCGATTGGCCCGGAGGCCTTTGAAACCGGAATCGATGTCCTCGAGGCATTCTTTGAAAATGCAATTAGCAGTCGACACACAGAAAAAATCGCTAACTGTTTCCGCCCACACACTAAGAAACCACTGCACTTTTTAACAGATATCTACGCCTTGGCTCGCACGGAGTTGGCAGAGCTGGGGGTTGGCGAGGTGTACGGTGGGGGGCTCTGCACAATGTCAGAACCTGAGAAGTTTTTTTCCTACCGCAGAGAGTCTGAAACCGGCCGTATGGCAACTTTGATATGGCGGGATAAAGACTGAATTGAAGTTCTATATGGCATATTTTTTCTATGTAAGCCATTCGATAATATTGGGGCAGCTTGGGCAATTACAAGGCTGGGTGTTGACTGAGCTGTAAAAACCATAAGAGATAGATTTGCCGCAAAACCACTTTGCATAGAATAAATGCCGCTATTGATTTAAATCATTGAAAACCCTTCCTGCGCCCCTATTTTACTTGTCAGTACCATAGCGAATGTAAAAGGCAAATTAGTGCCACTATTACAGCGCTTCTGAAAAAATCGAGTAAAAGAGGTTTCGTTCATGCGAATTGACCGAATGACAAACCCGCTACAGGCGGCATTTGCTGATGCGCAATCCCTAGCGGTAGGGCGCGACCACAACCAGATTTATCCCGAGCACTTGATTCTGGCACTGCTTAACCAGAATAACGGAAGCGTACCCGCATTCCTGTCACAGGCGGGATTTAACCTAAACGGGTTGCGCAATGACCTTGCCAAGCGATTGGACAGCCTGCCGAGGGTGACTTCCCCCACGGGTGATGTGGGGATGTCCCAGGAATTAATGCGCTTAATGAATCTCACGGACAAGCGAGCCCAACAAAATGGTGACAGTTTTATTTCCAGTGAAACTGTATTACTGGCGGCTTTCGACTCTGCGGCGGGAGAGATTTCCAAAATCTTAAATGCCAACGGCGACATTAAACAATTAGAGGCGGCAATTCAAAAAGTGCGTGGCGACGAAAAAGTGGATGACCCCAATGCGGAAGAGGCGCGCCAGGCGCTGGATAAATATACTCTAGACCTGACCGAGAGGGCTCTGGCCGGCAAGCTTGACCCGGTGATCGGCCGCGATGATGAAATACGACGGACGATTCAAGTCTTACAGCGGCGTACCAAGAATAACCCTGTACTAATTGGTGAGCCGGGTGTTGGTAAAACTGCCATTGTTGAAGGGCTCGCTCAACGTATCGTCAATGGTGAAGTGCCGGAAGGGCTAAAGGACAAACGTCTTCTTTCCCTGGATTTGGGGGCATTGTTGGCGGGCGCAAAATTTCGTGGAGAATTTGAAGAGCGATTAAAAGCGGTACTCAACGAGTTATCCAAACAGGAAGGTCGCATTATTCTCTTTATCGATGAGATCCACACGATGGTGGGTGCCGGTAAAGCTGAGGGGGCCATGGATGCGGGAAACATGCTGAAGCCCGCTTTGGCCCGTGGAGAACTGCATTGTGTCGGTGCAACCACTCTGGATGAGTATCGGCAATATATTGAAAAAGATGCAGCGCTTGAGCGGCGTTTCCAAAAAGTATTGGTTGATGAACCAACTGAAGAGGATACGGTTGCGATTCTGCGCGGATTGAAAGAACGCTACGAAGTACACCATGGCGTTGATATTACCGACTCTGCAATTATTGCCGCGACAAAATTATCGCAACGTTATATCACTGACCGTCAATTACCAGATAAAGCAATTGATCTTATTGATGAAGCCGCCAGCCGGATACGCATGGAGATCGATTCCAAACCGGAATCCATGGATAAATTGGAGCGCCGTTTAATTCAATTAAAGATTGAACGAGAGGCGGTTAAAAAGGATACGGATGATGAGGCGACTAAAAAACGCCTATCGAAACTGGAAGAAGAGATTCTACAACTGGAGCGGGAATACTCCGACCTTGAAGAGGTTTGGAAGGCGGAGAAGGCACAGCTTGCCGGCAGCCACGACCTCAAGGAAAAGCTGGAGCAGGCCAAGCTCGATATGGAGTCTGCACGGCGTGCAGGTGATCTCAATAGAATGTCTGAATTACAGTACGGTGTAATTCCACAACTTGAACAACAGCTTAAAAGTGCCGCTAGCGCTGAAGCTTCTGAAGAACCCCGCCTGCTGCGCAATCGGGTGACCGATGAAGAGGTGGCTGAAGTGGTATCCCGCTGGACGGGTATTCCTGTATCTAAGATGCTCGAAGGTGAGCGTGAAAAGCTACTGCGAATGGAAGATGAGTTGCACAAGCGGGTCATCGGACAGGGGGAAGCGGTGGAAGCGGTTGCTAATGCCGTACGCCGCTCAAGGGCGGGGCTAGCTGATCCCAACCGACCCAATGGCTCATTCTTGTTCCTCGGCCCAACCGGTGTGGGTAAGACGGAATTATGCAAGGCATTGGCTCAGTTCTTGTTTGACACAGAAGACGCCATGGTGCGAATCGATATGTCGGAATTTATGGAGAAGCACTCTGTGGCCCGACTGATTGGCGCCCCCCCCGGATATGTAGGTTATGAAGAAGGGGGATACCTGACTGAAGCGGTGCGGAGAAAGCCCTATTCTGTTGTGCTATTAGACGAAGTGGAGAAAGCGCATCCCGATGTATTCAATATTCTTTTACAGGTTCTTGATGATGGCCGCCTGACCGACGGCCAGGGGCGCACGGTAGACTTTCGTAATACCGTTGTCGTAATGACTTCAAACCTTGGCTCAGATTTAATTCAAAAATACGCCACAGCTGAAAATGGTGATGACCTGGACGCTGAAATTCGTTATCGACAGATGAAAAGTGCGGTGATGGAAGTGGTGGGGAACCATTTCAGGCCAGAGTTCATAAATCGTATTGACGAAGTGGTTGTTTTCCATCCACTGGATAAGGCAGAAGTACGCTCTATTGCCGAAATTCAGTTGCAACAACTTTGCCGTCGACTGACAGAGAGGGACCTGAAATTAGAGGTATCTGAAAGTCTGCTGGATAAATTAGCAGAAGTTGGGTTCGATCCCGTTTATGGTGCACGGCCATTAAAGCGTGCTATTCAGGTATGGCTGGAAAACCCGCTGGCGCAAGATGTTCTCGCCGGTAAGTTTTCCCCTGGAGCAACGATCCACGCGGATGTTGAAGGCGATAAAGCCGTATTCCGATAAAAAAGCACTTGGGGGTGCCATATGGTGCACCCCTAAACTCCCACCGATTCCTCACTCTCTCCATATCTATACTCACAGGTGCGCTAATCCGTTTGTTCGGATATTTACGTAGAGGGGCACCCCTCCGTAGCGCATAGTTTCCCTTGCAAGTATCAGTTTATAGTTTTTATTGACGACACCTTACGGGGGCCTGATATCAGTAAGCGTATGTTGCTAATGCTGCTGGGATGCCTTTTGCTCTTCGGCGGAATTTTTGCTTATAAATTAATTGGCAGGCATATGGTGAATCAGTTCATAGACAACTTAGCCCTGCCTGCGGCCACAGTGACTTCAGCAACCGCCCAGTTTCAATATTGGAAGGAAGACCTGAGAGGAATAGGCACCATTCGAGCTGTTAATGGTGTAGAGGTTACTACCGAAGCTCAGGGGGTTATCAGCGCTATTCACTTCAAGTCGGGCCAGCATGTTAGGAAGGGCGATTTATTGGCGGAAATTTTTGCTGAACCGGAAAAGGCGCAGTTGCAGGTGTTGGATGCAGAGCTTCGCTTGGCCCGTCGTAATTACGTGCGGATCAAGACTCTGCTGGGGCGAGGTGTAACAACCGAAGCAGATTTGGATAGCGCTCGCAGTACTTTGGACCAGGTGGTTGCCAATATAGAAGTGCAGCGGGCCAGGGTGGATCAGCGAGTTATCGTGGCGCCTTTTAGTGGAGTACTGGGAATTCGACAAATCGATCTTGGGCAGAATGTAAGCCCGGGGGAGTCTGTTGTTTCTCTACAGCAACTTGATCCTATTTTTGTTGATTTTTCCCTCCCTGAACAAAAATATGCCTTGGTTAAGGCTGGGCTTGCTATTCAGTTGACAACAGATGCTTTCCCTAAAAATACCTACGAAGGAAGAATTACTGCTGTTGACCCTCAGGTGGATAGTGCAAGTAGGAACTTTCTGATTCAAGCTACTCTGAAAAACCCCCAACACGATTTACGTCCTGGGATGTTTGCCCAGGTATCCGTAAAGATAAGTGCACAGCGAAAAGTGCTCGTTATTCCCAGAACCGCATTGGCTTTTGCTCCCTATGGGGTGGCGGTTTTTGTGTTGGAGCCCGATAAAGATGGTGAGCATATGGTCGCAGTTAAACGATTTGTGAAAACTGGTGAGGAACGTGGGGATCTAGTTGAAATTATACAAGGACTTTTGGTGGGGGATATAGTGGCTAGCAGCGGATTACTCAAACTTCGCAATGGAGAGAAAGCGGTTATCAATAATCAGAATCAACCCCCAGAAAGCGTGGACCCCACACCGGAAAATAGTTAAACCTGGAATTTATAGGTTGTGAATTTCACAGAGATTTTCATTCGAAAACCAGTGTTGGCCTGCGTAGTCAGCCTATTTATTTTTCTATTGGGTTTGAGGTCGCTAACGGAATTAAATGTCAGGCAGTACCCGGAACTTGAAAATGCAGTTATTACAGTAACCACCGTTTATGTTGGTGCCGACTCAGATCTAGTACAGGGGTTTATTACTACGCCGCTTGAGCAGGAGATTGCTACTGCAGATGGTATAGATTACATGGTCTCCACCAGCGTGCAAGGTCTCTCGACGATAAACGTTTATGTACGTTTTGATTACGATCCAAATGAAGTGTTAACTCAGGTCGTTGCCAAGGTAAATAAGCTGCGCAGTGAATTGCCTGATGAATCAGAGGATTCCAGTGTGGAAATGCAGCAGGGAGAAACCACTGCTGCAATGTACCTTTCTTTTTCCTCAAATATTCTCGCTAATAATCAAATCACGGATTATCTGACACGCGTTGTTCAACCTAAATTGGCGACTATAGCTGGTGTGCAGCGAGCTCGCCTTTTGGGGGACAGTACCTTTGCAATGAGAGTCTGGTTAAAACCGACAGAGATGGCGGCATTGGAAGTCACACCTGCGGATATTTCTGATGCGCTTAGGGATAATAATATTCTGTCGGCAGTTGGTTCGACCAAGGGAACCCGTGTGGCACTGGAAATACGTGCGGATACAGATATTGCACGTCAATTGGATTTTCGCAAGCTAGTGGTTAGAGCCGATGGGGATAAGTTGGTTCGTCTAGGTGAAGTGGCGGAGATAGAGTTAGGAGCTGAATCCTATGACAGCTCTGTGACTTTTAACGGACAATCGGCCACTTTTATTGCTATTGAGGTGGCACCCGATGCGAACTCCCTTGATGTTATTAAAAAAGTACGCGAGGAGTTAGAGCAGAAAATTTTTCCACAGTTGCCAGAGGGTATGCTAGGCGAGATTCCTTACGACAGTACTGAATATATTCAGGACTCCATTGAAGAAGTCGTCAAAACAATTGTTGAAGCAGTATTTATAGTAATTTTGGTGATTTATTTGTTTCTGGGGTCAGTTCGCAGCGTATTGATTCCAGCAATTGCACTACCGCTTTCTCTTGTTGGTGCATTCTTTTTAATGTTATTAATGGGATTTTCCATCAACTTGCTCACATTGCTAAGCATGGTTCTGGCAATCGGAATTGTTGTTGATGATGCCATCATTGTTTTGGAAAATGTCCATCGACATATAGAAGAGGGCTTGCCTCCAAAAGAGGCTGCGATCGTAGGGGCTCGAGAGTTGGCATGGCCTGTAGTGGCCATGACTACAACGCTAATTGCAGTGTATATTCCGATTGGTTTTCTCGGTGGTTTAACCGGGACCCTATTCATAGAGTTTGCATTCTCCCTAGCTGGCGCCGTATTACTGTCTGGAGTGGTTGCTCTTACTTTATCTCCCATGATGGCCTCGAAAATATTAAAGCCTCGCGATGGTGGAGGTACCCGGTTTGAAATTTGGCTGGAACGCCAATTTAATCGACTTCAGACGAGATTTGAAAAATCGCTCCATTCTTCTCTTGATGAGCGCCGAGTTATTTTGGTTTTCGGCTTAATTGTATTGATAAGTTGTTACTTCTTATTTGTGACGTCCCCTCAAGAGCTTGAACCTACAGAGGATAGGGGGCTTGTTCTTACAATTTCTACTGCCGATGCTTACGCAACTTTAGATTATGTTGAACAGTACAGTGGTGAACTTAATGTCATTGCTGAGAGATTTACTGAGGTTGAAAATCTTTTTCTGCTTAATGGGGCGGGCACCTTCAGTAGTGGTGTTAATAATGCGGTGGCCGGGTTTGTTTTGGCTCCCTGGGAAGGGAGAGACCGCGATACGGAAAAGATGCAGGAGTTGATTAGCAGTGATGTACAGCAAATAGCCGGGTTAAAAATAGCCGTTGTGGTGCCACCAAGTCTGCCAACTGCGGGAGGGCAGCTTCCGGTTGAATTTGTTATCGGTTCTACAGAGCCCATGGAGAATCTGGCATCGGTGGCAAGCGATATTATGACCCGAGCCCTTGAGAGTCGAAAGTTTATTTTTCTAGATTCTGATCTGAAAATTGATAAACCAAAAATTGTAATAGAAATTGATCGTGATAAAGCGGCCAGTATGGGTGTGGAAATGGTGGACTTGAGTCGTGACTTAGGTGCGATGTTATCCGGAGCTTATGTTAACCGTTTTTCCCTGGATAACCGCAGTTATAAAGTTATCCCTCAAGTCGAGAGAGTTGACCGCCTAACCCCTGATCAGTTGGAGCAATATTATATTCGGGCGGTAAACGACAAGTTGGTTCCTGTGAGTACTTTGATAAGGCTCACAGAAACCGTTGAACCACAGCAACTAAAGAGATTTCAACAATTAAATGCCGTCACTATTTCGGGTGTGCCACGCCCTGGGATTACGTTGGGTGAAGCATTGATGGTGTTGGATAATGCGGCTAAAGAAATCTTACCAGTTGAGTATTCTGTAGATTACTCGGGGCAGTCCAGGCAATTCAAAACTGAAGGATCGGATTTGGTGGTTACCTTTTTCTTTGCCTTGATAGTGATTTATTTGGTGTTGGCTGCTCAATTTGAATCCTGGCGCGATCCCTTGATTATGTTGGTCACAGTACCCATGAGTGTTTGCGGAGCGATGATTTTTGTCAGTCTAGGATTGACGACCCTCAATATTTACACACAAGTGGGGCTGGTTACCCTGATTGGGGTTATTTCCAAACACGGCATTCTGATAGTAGAGTTTGCCAATAAGTTACAGCTCTCAGGGCTTGATAAGCGATCAGCGATTGAGCAGGCCACTTCAATCCGTTTGCGACCGATTTTAATGACTACTGCATCTCTGGTTTTGGCGATGGTTCCATTGTTAATAGCGTCGGGGCCAGGTGGAGGGGCAAGGTTTGCAATGGGCTTGGTAGTGGCGACAGGTATGACAATTGGAACGCTATTTACTTTATTTGTTGTACCGGCGATGTATATGTATCTTGGGCGGAATTTTGAGGCGGAGGCTGTAGCGGCCTCCTGAGTTTCTTTACACTTATTTACGCTTCGAAAATATCTCTGTCGACATTGCTGCGACGGAATTCGGAAGGGGTGACTCCCTCATGTTTTTTAAAGAAGCGGGTAAATACTGCTCGTTCGGCAAAATGAAGTTGCACCGCAATACTTTCTACGGAATCACTGGTTGAGAGAAGGAGTTTCTTGGTCAGAGATAGCGTAACACTGTCTTTAAGCTGCTGGAATGTTACTCCCTGTTCTCTCAATCTGCGCTGTAAAGTGCGGCCGCTGGTGCGGAAGTGGGCTGCGGCTTGTTTGATAGTAATTTCTTCACTGAGCAAGTGCTTTTCGAGCCAAGCTCGCAAACTGGCTGCCAGGTTATAGCTGGTCAAAGTATTGTGTAAAACTGCCTTTAAAATATTTCGGCTCTGGCTGCGAATGATTTTATGGTAACTGGGTATAGGGAAGTCCAGTATCTGGGAGCCCAGGATAATCGCATTTTCATCAGCGGAAAATTCAATTGGGCACTGGAAAATCCTCTTGTGGATAGAGTCATCTTCTGGCTTTTCACTGCGTAACTTTAATCCCCGAACCTCGGGAAACCTCGGGTTAAGAGTACGCAATAGATCTACTCCACGGCTCATCAGCATTTCAGCAATAAAATGATTGACCGGAGCACTAAAGAGTTCCTGCTGCCAGTTGAGTGTGAGTACTTCCGCATCGGCTTCCTGGTAAGTCTGGAACCGCAGGAGGGGGGCCAGAGTTTGTGAGAGCACAATTTCTGCAGGGCGAAAGATCTCCCTCGGCCGTCTCAAGGAGGGCTGAGCTTCGATAATAGTTTCTTCAAGCCAAAGCATAATTGGGAAGCGGCTAAAGCTGAGACCTGGTGAGGTAACAGGGGATAGCGCCAGTATGCTTTCAATTAGAGCATTGAATTCACTGTAATTGAGCCATTCACTCTCTCCTGGATTCCAGCTAAATGAGAATGGCAATCGTTCAATTAGCGTCTCGGTGGGGATGCCGAGCCTGGCGGCGGCAACCACAAAGTAAGGCGCAAATATCTTGGGCACGCCGGCATGGCCGGACATATTTTTATTTTGGTCTCTCATGACTTACTGCCGTCCGGGTGGCGTTGCCGGCATCATAGCAAAGGCGCCTCAAAGCACGAGTATAAATTGAGGAATATGACGAATTGGTCGCTTCGCGTGGCGGATTCGACCCCCCTCTGGCGCCTTTAATCCTATTCCGAAATAGAGCGTTAAGGATAAGTTTTAGTCGTCTGCTGTACATTGCGTTATTCAGATTTTTTAAAACTCTTCAGTCACGAGAGTTACCACTTACTAAAACAATAAAGGAAAATAACAATGGCACTGTCTAAAAGGCTGGGTACAAGCCTGTCTATTTTTTTCTCGGCGATAATTGGAGCTTCATCAGCGGTAGCGGAAAACTGCTATATCCTGGTTCATGGACACGGAGTCGAAGGACACACTACAAGTGAAAGTAATGATGGGAGTTTAGTGCAGCCAGCACTGGACTATTGGAGTGAGGCGGTTTTCGACGAATATTCTAGCAGTGATTTTATTGAGCAATTGTTAGTTGATGGCGGCAATTACGGCGTTGTCGGTTATAACTCAACTGATGAAGGTGAATTTCCCTACTGGCATGATGAGACTGCGGGTGAAATTGCTCGTCAAATTATAGAGATCCGCTCTGGCCAGGGAGATCGGTTTGAACACGAAAACCAGTGCTCAGCAGAGGACACTTTCTGGATTATTTCCCACAGCCAGGGTGCCGCCCAAATGATGTATATCGCGGGTAACGCTGTTGAAGGGTCCCCATACTACAATCGCGCCTACAACCAGTTCGATAGCAATACAGAAATTCAAGAAGTAAAAAAATGTTCCACGACTTGGTATGGCAGTAAATCCTGTAAAACGGTTGAAGAAGAAGTTCGAGTTGCAGGGCTTAACGAAAGCTATGCAGTGAGCGTTGATTTTGATGCGGCTATCAGCGGTGTTGCTGCAATATTCACCACAGGGGGAGCAATTACCGGAACTGAAGGCGTTGATCGGATATGTAATGGAAGCTGGTATGACGATTTGGTCAACGCACTATTTCTTGGGCGGGAGTGTTCGGCGGTTCGCTATATGCAGACTAATGATGTTTACACTGTGAGAAATTATGTGGGGACTAATCTCGGTGCGCCGGTGTACACCATTGGGGGTTATGCGGGCTTCCCAGGTGTGGAAAGTGCTACCTCCATGCTGCTGAATGGTGAGGATGACGGTTACATTAATTTGGCTTCGCAAATGAACTGTTCCGGATCTGCCAAGCGCAATCTGTGGTCAAATCTCAAAGAATATGAAACCCTGTTTGGAGTAGCATACGGCAGCGCGATTTTTTCTTGTGACAACGACAGTAAAGGCACTGCTCGATCTTACAATTTGGCCAGTATCTATACAGATCATGATGCGCAGCGTAACGGTGGCATTCTATCCCCCGATTATGATTCTATTCCCGATGGACTGGACTGTGGTTCAGGAAAGAACAGCGCGGGTAGAATCTCAGCCTGCACGAATTAACTAAAAAAATAAAAGGCTTCGGAGGTATTGATGTCTACATCAAGCAAAGATCGCTCAAAGGCCCGGCTGGCAGGCTGGGGTGTACTGGCCGTAGTTACTGGACTGGTGGGTTACTGGGCCCTAACTGGTGGTGAAGAGGCGACGCCCGTTGTTGTAGCTAAAGCAAAAGCTGAAGAGCAATCTATCCGAAGCCGCAAGCCTGATAACGTTAAGCCGGCGGAACTGGAGCAAGAGGAAGAGGATCAGTCTGTAAAACTATGGAAGGGAATTCAGTCCCTGCCCAACAAGACTGAGTTACACGAATCCCTTCTCTCGGATCTGGCCCGCTTTCATCGCTATCCGCCAGAAAACCGAGCAATTAAAACTCCTGAACAGGACCCGATTACTCAGACATTTGCGGTGGATGAAAGAACCACTCACAGTGAGGAAGGGGATTCTCTGACTATATGGACAGATGAAAAGTTTTATTTGCGTGGGGATACTATTCGGGTTTTTGCCTATCAGGCCGATAGTGATGGAGATCGGGTCAGTGCTGACCTGACTGCGCTGTTGGTTTACGAAGACCAACAAGTCGTGGGTACCTTGGCTTTTAGTGATTCGGATGGAGACTTAGTCTACGAAGTATTGATGGAGGCGGGCTCCTTTAATAGCCAGGTGCTGGAAGCGGGCATTTTTAAGGTCATTGTGGATACGGATATTGATGGTCTCCGAGATGCGGCAGCATTCACCCTTTCTGAGGATACGGGAAGCTATACAGGATCGCTGCGGGATTCTGTTACCGCCGATGGCAATTTATTAATTGAGGCGGAAGTCGATATCAGCAGAGAGGGGCGCTACTATTTTCAGGGCTCCCTATATAACGATGAGCAATCCCCGATAGGCACAACGCAAAATGCTCTTGAGTTAACGGCGGGGCGGCACTGGATTCCCCTAGAGTTTTATGGGCTCTTGATTCGCGATGCCGGGCAGGACGGCCCCTACCTGGTGAAACAATTGAGTATTGCCAGGGTGACGGTACCTATGGCCAGGGATAGTGCTTTTGAACCAGGCTATTACACTGAACGCTATAGCCTGGATCAATTTACTGATACTCCCTACCAGGAAATGTAGGGAGAATAGGGGGGGCTTTAGCAGTTATCTCGGATACGTTGTTGAGCGGTTGATATACGTTGCTGCCGCTCATCCTCACCCAGGCTTCTATAATTTCCATTTTGGTCGACTGCGCGAATACGAGAATGAGCGGTCAAGGAACTCAGAGACTTTCGTGCTGACTCACAGCGCTTAGCGCGAAGAGCGGCTTGCATTTGCGCTGCTTTTTCCTGTTCTTGCTGACGTACATCGAGTTGCTTTTCAGGTTGCTTTGCTGCGGTTGGCATTGATGGTTTTCGGGGTTTGGCAGCCTCCTGTTCAGCCTCCCATTTCTTATAGCGCTCTGACTTGGGCTTTTTGATCACGTCCACTTGGGTGCCTCCTGGAGGTTGCTCACCGAAGTGGACAACACCATTTTCATCTACCCATTTATAGATGCCGTCGGCTTGAGCGGTCGTAGCTGTTACTGCAATCAATAGCGCCAGTAAGATGCGCATGGTGCTTACCCCTTGTGTTGATGTTCCTTCCGTCCCCTTATTGTACCGATACTGGCGGGTTTTCCTGTAACTGTCTTAACACTTTCGCGGACACCTATTGACAGCTAGGGCTCAATTGGCAAAATCGGGGGTTTACTCAGTGACTAGATCTCACCGCACACCCGTGGTTTTGAGTCTAACCCTGATGGAACACCCTCCATCGAAATTCCACTGAGTGGCCCTCCCCACCCCTGGAGGCCTGCTAACCCCGCAGTGAACCTTTGTAGATTTACTTGGGGTTGGGTGTTTATGCGCGATCAGTTCATCCTAAAAATCGGCAGCTAAACACGCAACAGGCTGATATTTGTCACCATTTTCCCCTATAATTGCTGCCTGGCATTCTTGCTGGTAGGCGTTTTATACGTTTTCGGTGATGGCTATCCTATAAAACAGGAAAATTGAGGAGACTCAAGTGGAATTACTTTCCGGCGGCGATATGTTGGTTCGCGCGCTGCAGGATGAAGGGGTGGATCTGATTTTTGGATACCCGGGCGGCTCAGCGTTACATATCTATGATGCTATTTTTCGGCAGAAGTCGATTAAGCATATTCTCGTGCGCCACGAGCAGGGTGCGACCCATGCTGCCGATGGCTATGCGCGGTCTACTGGTAAGGCGGGTGTGGTACTGGTGACGTCTGGTCCCGGCGCTACGAATGCGATTACTGGCATCGCAACGGCCTATATGGATTCTATCCCTATGGTGGTGATATCCGGCCAGGTACCCAGGGATAAGATCGGTGAGGATGCATTTCAGGAAACAGACATGGTCGGTTGCTCGCGGCCGATCGTGAAGCACAGCTTTTTGGTTAAAAATGCTGAAGATATTCCTACGATCGTCAAAAAGGCATTTTTTATCGCCAATACTGGCCGTCCCGGTCCCGTAGTGATCGATGTTCCAAAGGATGTAACCAACCCGGCGGAGAGGTTCCCCTACCACTATCCTGAAAAATTGCGGATGCGCTCCTATACCCCAGCCGGCAAGGGGCATAGCGGCCAGATTCGCAAAGCTATTGCTATGTTGCTGTCAGCTCGCCGCCCGGTGATTTATTCCGGCGGGGGAGTGGTACAGGGGGGCGGCGCCGAGCTTCTCACCGAGCTGGCTAGAAAGTTGAACTACCCGGTGACTAATACCTTGATGGGGCTCGGAGCATTTCCCGGTAGTGACAGGCGTTTCTTGGGAATGCTCGGTATGCACGGCACTTTCGAGGCAAATACAGCCATGCATCACGCCGACGTTATCCTGGCTGTAGGTGCACGCTTTGATGACCGGGTGACTAATACTCCAGGCAAATTCTGCCCGGGTGCCAAAATTATTCATATCGACGTAGATCCGGCTTCGATCTCTAAAACGATTGTTGCCGATATCCCGATTGTTGGCACGGTCCAGGCTGTCCTTCGAGAGATGCTCGAAGCGTTGAAAGCCAGTGATGAGCAGCCGGATTATTCCGCGATAGTTGACTGGTGGCGCCAAATTGATGATTGGCGTGAGCGTCACGGACTCTACACGGCTCCTCGTTATCAGACTAATGGTGCTCTGATAATGCCGCAGGATGTGATCAAGGCGGTATATGACATTACTGAGGGTGATGCTTTTGTTACATCCGATGTAGGGCAACACCAGATGTTTGCTGCGCAATATTACCTGTTTGATAAGCCGCGCCGCTGGATTAACTCCGGTGGGTTGGGGACTATGGGTTTCGGCTTACCGGCAGCCTTGGGAGTGAAAATAGCCCACCCGGATAAAGAGGTTGTGTGCGTAACCGGCGAGGGAAGTATCCAGATGTGTATTCAGGAGCTTTCTACGGCTACCCAATATCATCTGCCAGTAAAAATCCTCTGCCTTAACAACCAGGCTCTCGGGATGGTGAAGCAGTGGCAGGAGATGCAATATGAAGGAAGGCTTTCCAATAGTGTTTACGAGGAATCGCTGCCTGACTTTGTGAAACTCGCCGAGGCATACGGTCACGTCGGGGTGAAAGTGGAGCGTCGTGAAGACCTACACAACAAGTTGCAAGAAGCTTTTGCAATTAAGGATCGCACTGTATTTATCGACGTGTACGTCGACCCATCTGAGCATGTCTATCCCATGCAAGTGCTACCAAATGGCTCCATGCGTGACATGTGGCTGAGCAAAACTGAGAGAACTTAAAGGGTAGGGCGATGCGTAGAATAATTTCGGTTCTGATGGAGAATGAACCTGGGGCATTGTCCCGTGTTGTTGGCTTATTTTCCCAGCGTGGCTACAACATTGAAAGCCTCACCGTGGCGCCTACTGAGGATGCGACTTTATCGCGTCTCACTTTGGTGACGATTGGTGACGATCACAAGATTGAGCAAATTACCAAGAACCTAAACAAGCTTATTGATGTTGTGAAATTGGTGGACCTCACTGAAGGCTCTCATATCGAGCGGGAGCTGCTATTGGTGAAAGTGCGAGCCAATGGTGCCCAGCGCGATGAGGTGAAGCGCAGTGTCGATATTTTTCGCGGGCAGATCGTCGATGTCACCAGCAGTATGTACACGGTACAGGTGGCAGGAACTGGCGAAAAACTCGATGCGTTCCTCCAGGCGCTGGGGGAGCACACAATTATGGAAGTGGTGCGATCCGGAGTTTCCGGGATTGCCCGCGGTGAAAAAGTATTAAGTGTATAGAGCAAAAAGCAGGAATTGAGCGATGCAAGTTTATTACGACAAAGATTGTGACCTTTCTTTAATTCAGGGAAAAACAGTAGCCATTATTGGTTATGGATCTCAAGGTCATGCCCATGCCAATAACCTGAAAGACTCTGGTGTAGCGAATGTTGTTGTTGGGTTGCGCGAGGGGTCTGCTTCCTGGAAAAAGGCTGAAGGCGCGGGCTTGAAGGTAGCTGAAGTTGTCGATGCGGTGAAAGATGCCGACGTGGTTATGATTCTCGCTCCGGATGAATATCAGGCGAATATTTACAAAGAGCAAGTTGCTCCAAATTTAAAGTCTGGTGTAGCACTGGCTTTCGCGCATGGTTTTAATGTGCACTTTGAATTGATTGAGCCACCAGCGGATGTCGATGTCATTATGGTTGCTCCCAAGGGGCCCGGCCATACCGTTCGATCGACCTACCTTGAGGGAGGCGGTGTCCCTACCTTGATTGCGGTTTATCAGGATGCGACAGGTAAAGCAAAAGACTTGGCGCTGTCTTATGCCTCAGCTAATGGTGGTGGCCGCTCAGGTATTATTGAAACCAATTTCCGCGAAGAGACTGAAACAGATCTCTTCGGTGAGCAGGCTGTCTTGTGTGGGGGTGTCTCCGCGCTTGTAACGGCTGGTTTTGAGACTTTGGTAGAAGCTGGCTATGCTCCGGAAATGGCGTATTTTGAATGTCTGCATGAATTGAAGCTGATTGTCGACCTGATGTACCAGGGGGGCATTGCCGATATGCGCTACTCTATCTCCAATACCGCAGAGTATGGTGACTACGTAACAGGCCCGCGTATTGTTACGGAAGAAACCAAGGCAGAAATGAAACGGGTTCTTAAAGATATTCAAACCGGTAAGTTTGCCAAAGACTTTATGCTCGAGTCCCTGGCGGGGCAGCCGCGCCTGAAAGCTGAGCGTCGCATTGGCAGCGAACACGAGATTGAGCAAGTGGGGGCAAAACTCCGCGCCATGATGCCGTGGATCAAAGCGAATAAAATTATTGATCGCACCGAAGGTAATAGCTGACTTAAGGTTGGCAAAAACGGCAGGGGCGACCCTGCCGTTTTTTTTTGCTCTGGGCTCGGGCGGTAAATTGGCGTTAAACTCGCTGACTGCACAATGCATCAATGGAGAGTATATGAGCGGTCAAGGGGGCGAAAAACAGCCCATAGACTCAAGTAGTGAGGCTACTGAGGAAATTCGTTTGCCTGTCGATGAGCATGTTGAGGAAGAGGTTTCTTCCAGTGGTAAAAGAGTGCGCGCACGAGGTATCTATCTGCTGCCCAATCTTGTGACAACAGGCGCACTGTTTAGCGGCTTTTATGCCATTGTCGCAGGTATGAGTGGGCATTTTGAATCGGCTGCGATAGCGATTTTTGTCGCGATGGTACTGGATGGATTGGATGGGCGCGTCGCTCGCCTGACAGATACCCAAAGTGCCTTTGGTGTTCAATATGACTCGCTTTCAGACATGGTTTCATTCGGCCTGGCTCCTGCCTTGGTCGTTTTCAGTTGGGCGCTGGGAAACCTGGGTAAATTTGGTTGGGCTATAGCATTTTTATATGCAGCTTGTGCGGCATTGAGGCTTGCGCGTTTCAATACACAGGTAGATACCGTTGATAAAGGGGTCTTTATTGGATTGGCGAGCCCAACAGCTGCTGCGATCGTCGCGAGCATGGTGTGGGCAGGCCACAATGCTGAAGTAGGACCAGGCTTGGCTATAGTGGCGGCACTGGTTACTGCGGTTTCCGGTCTCCTGATGGTATCGAATTTCCGCTACTCCAGTTTCAAAGGGCTCGACTTTAAAGGTCGCGTGCCCTTCGTAATGATGCTTGCGGTTATATTGGTCTTTAGCTTAATAGCGATTGATCCGGCAGGTGTGCTCTTAACCCTGGCTGTTCTATATACGCTTTCGGGTCCGGCTATGTGGCTTTGGAATCATTTCCACCGCAGCTCGGAAACTGATGCGGTAGAGGATGACAAGGTAAAGGCGGATTACAAAGATCAGCACTAGTCTTTATTGATATCTCTTTTGGAATTCTGCTGGCCGACTCTAACATTGAGTAGCGGGAGTGCGAACTAACACGGAAAGTGATCGTCGGGAGGTCGGATGCGGCCTCAATACTCCCCTCAAAATAAGAGGGCTGTGCAATTACTGAAAAAAGTCTTGCACAGAAGCACAGTAATCCGTATAGTTCGCGCCCTCGCTGCCTGGGGCGGTGGCGAGAGGCAACTCCAAGCGATTGATTTTCCTCAGAAAATTTCTTCAAAAAAGAGCTTGCCAAGCACGGAGAGGTCGCTATAATGCGCGCCACTTCAAGCAAGATCGGAAACGAACTTGCCGGGGTTCGAGAAAGCGTTTCGCTTCGCGAATCACCGAAAAAAAGCTGCTAAAAATCACTTGATTCAGCGGCACGGATGTGTAGAATACGCGTCCCGCAGTTAGAGCCGAGCGCTC
>NZ_CP174334.1:1172500-4305000 GCF_056231245.1 Microbulbifer maximicatervae (SeqCode) | reverse complement strand
AGAATGTCCGAATGGGGAAACCCACTCCTTTTAGGAGTATCCATAACTGAATACATAGGTTATGGAGGCGAACCCGGGGAACTGAAACATCTAAGTACCCGGAGGAAAAGAAATCAACCGAGATTCCCTTAGTAGCGGCGAGCGAACGGGGATTAGCCCTTAAGCTCTTTATGTTTTAGTGGAAGGTTCTGGAAAGTACCGCGATACAGGGTGATAGCCCCGTACACGAAAAGGCATTTAGAGTGAAATCGAGTAGGTCGGGACACGTGTTATCTTGACTGAATATGGGGGGACCATCCTCCAAGGCTAAATACTCCCAGCTGACCGATAGTGAACCAGTACCGTGAGGGAAAGGCGAAAAGAACCCCGGAGAGGGGAGTGAAATAGAACCTGAAACCGTATACGTACAAGCAGTAGGAGCCCTTCGGGGTGACTGCGTACCTTTTGTATAATGGGTCAGCGACTTATTGTCTGTAGCAAGGTTAACCGCTTAGGGGAGCCGTAGAGAAATCGAGTCTTAATAGGGCGTTTAGTTGCAGGCAATAGACCCGAAACCCGGCGATCTATCCATGGGCAGGTTGAAGGTTGAGTAACATCAACTGGAGGACCGAACCCACTAATGTTGAAAAATTAGGGGATGACCTGTGGATCGGAGTGAAAGGCTAATCAAGCCGGGAGATAGCTGGTTCTCCTCGAAAGCTATTTAGGTAGCGCCTCGCGTCTCACCCTCGGGGGTAGAGCACTGTTTGGGCTAGGGGGTCATCCCGACTTACCAACCCCATGCAAACTCCGAATACCGAGGAGTGCAATCGCGGGAGACACACGGCGGGTGCTAACGTCCGTCGTGGAAAGGGAAACAACCCAGACCGCCAGCTAAGGTCCCAAATATCAGTTAAGTGGGAAACGATGTGGGAAGGCCCAGACAGCTAGGAGGTTGGCTTAGAAGCAGCCATCCTTTAAAGAAAGCGTAATAGCTCACTAGTCGAGTCGGCCTGCGCGGAAGATATACCGGGGCTCAAACTGATAACCGAAGCTGCGGATGCTCTTAGGAGCATGGTAGAGGAGCGTTGTGTAAGCCGTTGAAGGTGGATCGGGAGGTCTGCTGGAGGTATCACAAGTGCGAATGCTGACATGAGTAACGATAAGGGAGGTGAAAAACCTCCCCGCCGGAAGACCAAGGGTTCCTGTCCAACGCTAATCGGGACAGGGTTAGTCGACCCCTAAGGCGAGGGCGAAAGCCGTAGTCGATGGGAAACAGGTTAATATTCCTGTACTCGCTATTACTGCGATGGAGTGACGGAGAAGGCTAGGCCAGCATGGCGATTGGTTGTCCATGTTTAAGGTTGTAGGCTGGGGACTTAGGCAAATCCGGGTCCCTAAGGCTGAGAACTGATGACGAAGCCCACTTAGTGGGTGAAGTGGTTGATGCCCTGCTTCCAGGAAAAACTTCTAAGCTTCAGGTAATAGTGAATCGTACTCTAAACCGACACAGGTGGTCAGGTAGAGAATACCAAGGCGCTTGAGAGAACTCTGGTGAAGGAACTAGGCAAAATGGTACCGTAACTTCGGGAGAAGGTACGCCGGTTTTGGTGATGGGACTTGCTCCCTAAGCTGAGGCCGGTCGAAGTGACCAGGTGGCTGCGACTGTTTATTAAAAACATAGCACTCTGCAAACTCGTAAGAGGACGTATAGGGTGTGACGCCTGCCCGGTGCCGGAAGGTTAATTGATGGGGTTAGCTTCGGCGAAGCTCTTGATCGAAGCCCCGGTAAACGGCGGCCGTAACTATAACGGTCCTAAGGTAGCGAAATTCCTTGTCGGGTAAGTTCCGACCTGCACGAATGGCGTAACGATGGCCACGCTGTCTCCACCAGAGACTCAGTGAAATTGAAATCGCTGTTAAGATGCAGTGTACCCGCGGCTAGACGGAAAGACCCCGTGAACCTTTACTACAGCTTTGCACTGAACTTTGAGCCTATTTGTGTAGGATAGGTGGGAGGCTTTGAAGCAATGACGCTAGTTGTTGTGGAGCCGTCCTTGAAATACCACCCTGGTATGTTTGAGGTTCTAACTCTGGTCCGTTATCCGGATCGAGGACAGTGTATGGTGGGTAGTTTGACTGGGGCGGTCTCCTCCCAAAGAGTAACGGAGGAGTACGAAGGTGCACTCAGCATGGTCGGAAATCATGCAATGAGCATAATGGTATAAGTGCGCTTGACTGCGAGACAGACATGTCGAGCAGGTACGAAAGTAGGTCATAGTGATCCGGTGGTTCTGTATGGAAGGGCCATCGCTCAACGGATAAAAGGTACTCCGGGGATAACAGGCTGATACCGCCCAAGAGTTCACATCGACGGCGGTGTTTGGCACCTCGATGTCGGCTCATCACATCCTGGGGCTGAAGCCGGTCCCAAGGGTATGGCTGTTCGCCATTTAAAGTGGTACGCGAGCTGGGTTTAGAACGTCGTGAGACAGTTCGGTCCCTATCTGCCGTGGGCGTTGGAGATTTGAGAAGAGTTGCTCCTAGTACGAGAGGACCGGAGTGAACGAACCTCTGGTGTTCCGGTTGTCACGCCAGTGGCATTGCCGGGTAGCTATGTTCGGACGGGATAACCGCTGAAAGCATCTAAGCGGGAAGCCTCCTTCAAGATAAGATCTCCCTGAGGCCTTGAGCCTCCTGAAGGGCCGTGGAAGACTACCACGTTGATAGGCTGGGTGTGGAAGCGTTGTGAGGCGTTGAGCTAACCAGTACTAATTGCCCGTGCGGCTTGACCATACAACAGAGATGGTTACTAACGACTAGCTAAGCTAGCGGATTGTGAGTTAGAGACATACGATCGCTTGCGGTGTATTACTACAGATTGTTTTACCGACTTATTTGGGGTTATCGCCGGTCAATAACATGACCGAGGCAAACAGCGATAACGCGGCAGGCCAAGCACATTGCTTATAAGACCAACGCCAACCCAAGCCAGTTTGCCTGACGACAATAGAGTTGTGGAACCACCTGATCCCTTGCCGAACTCAGAAGTGAAACGCAACATCGCCGATGGTAGTGTGGGGCTTCCCCATGTGAGAGTAGGTCATCGTCAGGCTTCTAATCCGAAAGGGCCACCCAACAGGGTGGCCCTTTTTTTATGGCTAAAAATATTTTAAAGAAGCAAAAAACAAAAATAAAAAAACTAAGAAAGGGAAAGCAGGAATTACTAAGTCGAAATTAAATAGAAAAAATAAAATAGTTCTGAAGAACTTTAATACTCAACTTTCTATTTAAAAAATCAGTCAGTAATTAAAAAAAGAAAAACCTAAAACTACCTGAGCACCTTAAACAGACGCTCTCCTAAAAAGCCTATAAAAATAGGTCTTTACCGATCTTCTCTCCAAATGCCTTTACACTCACTCAAAAAATAATCAAACAAAAATAACTCGCGTAAAACTCAGAAAAGTACCCATACCACTCCCGCCAAAAATTAAATTTAGCCGGTAAAAATATCGGTGATTTTTTAGTCTCTGCAGTAATCCCTTGTAACACGGGGCCTGCAGCCTGTTTATTAAAGTTATACACAACTCTATCCAGACTTTCTGTTAGTAACACCTGGCTGTGGAAATCCGCGCAAAAAGTGCTGCTTTTTTACCCGCCTTCAATAGAGCCAAGCAACCACGGGGCTGGCCGGGGATATCCCGGAGTTATACACAACTCTATCCATGGTTTCTGTTGGTAACAAAGGCGCCATAAAACGGACATCAGTTATTAACAGTGTTATGAGCGATAAATCTGTGGATTACTGCGGCTGATTGGTACGCCAGTATTCGAGAGAAGAAAAATTTGGGGATAAAAAAAGCCCCACCAGGTGGGGCTTTAAAAATATCGTCTGTATCTTTTATTTATTCAGAGGCAGTAGGAACTCGGCCCAAGTCTCCTTCCATTTCTGTGGTCAGGAAAGACATTACAACCCAGGCCGCTACATTCTGGCGAAGATTCTCAGGGTCGACTTTATCCAGGGTATCGTTGGGTGTGTGGTGATAATCGAAGTAGTCGGTGCCGTCCTGGTATAGACCAAAGGCTGGCACACCGCGCGCAACAAACACACTGCTATCTGGGCCACCGTAAGATTCATTATTTCCGCGCTCAATACCCAGGGGGGCGAGGAGTTGCATCATTTGATCTGCAATATCAAATTTGCTCTCAGGGAGACGGGTATCGAAACGCCAGACTTTCCCTGCTCCAAAGTCTGATTCGGAGACGGCAATAATATTGTCCAGTTCTTTTACGTGTGCCTCAACATACTGCTTAGCACCTACCAATCCGATTTCCTCTGCACCAAACAGCACGACTCGCAAGGTACGACGGGGGCGCTGTGGCAGCTCAGCAATTAGACGTGCAGTTTCCATAACAATGGCAACCCCAGCTCCGTCGTCCAAGGCCCCGGTGCCTTCATCCCAGGAATCCAGGTGCGCACCGATAATCATGACTTCTTCAGGTTGCTCACGGCCAGTAATCTCACCGATGACATTAAAAGAGGGGCCGTCACTCAGTCGCTCAGTTTCAACATCAAGTTTTACCTGGACTGGCTTGCCGCGTTGGAGCATAGCCTCGAGCAGGTTTGCATCAGGAGCGGAAAGTGCGAGTGCAGGAACTGGGTTTTCCACATCATCAACCGACATCATACCGGTGTGGGCAAATCGGTCTGAGTCGGTTCCTACGGAGCGCAACAGCATGGCAGCAGCCCCTTTTTCAGCGGCAGCGCGCATTCCCAACTTGCGGCCTTGCGCCGCAGGGCCGTAGCCTTCTCCCGTGCGCGCTCTCTCCATACGCTTATTGATAAAAGCAATTTTGCCTTTCACTTGGCTGGCTGGGGCCTTCAACAGGGCCTGCACATCGGGAAACTCGATAATTTCCGCTGTTAACCCTCCCGCAGGGGTGGCGGCGCCATAGCCGAGGGAGGAGACAACTAGTGGCTGGGGGAAAGGGGATATGACTTCGGCGTGAGCATGGCCACGAATCCAGCGGGGTACCTCAATTTGCTCGGTATAGACGCGATCAAAGCCAAATGCCTTCATTTTGTCTTGTGCCCAGGCAACGGCTCTTTCATCGCCCTCAGTGCCTGTCCGTCGTGGTCCAACCTCGACGGTCAAAGACTCTACAATACTGTAGGCGTCGGAGCTTTCCAGTGCCCGGTCACGTAATACTTCCGCCACAGATACATCTTCCTGTGACAGAGGGGCTGCCTGGGCTATTCCCAGTGCCATGGTAGTGATCAGTCCCCCGGTAAGGGAAAGCAGTGGTTTCAACATCGGTCTATCCTTTGTTAATACTCTTCAGTCTTAAGCTTTTGGCTCGTTATTTGATGAGGCCGCGATCAGTTGCTCGCGAATTTCACGTAACTTGCGCAGGCCTTTTTCTGTAAATAAGTAGGGCGGTTCGCCTGTATATTCGCTGTCTTCAATATTGAGGCAACGTTGTCGCATCTCTTCAAGCTTTGGGTCGTGTCGCATTGGGCAGGCGAGGAGTGCTCGCCATTCAGTATCGCTGGCTTGCCCGGTGATTACATCTTCAAGGCCCTTAACAAAACTGCCTCGGTCCATTCGAAATCTGGGTCTGCGCAGGTGCATAAGAACCCAAACCACAATAACAAAGGCAATGAAAGAAAGAATAAGCGTTGCCAGCCAGGTCACGATATCAATCCTCCACTAATAGTTTTATTGCCACAGCAATGGTGGCAATAATGATTACCGGTTTGATAATACTGGCACCTCTTGCAATCACGAGGTTGGAGCCAATACGAGCTCCTACAACCTGGGCAAAAGACATAGCGATAGCGAGCAATAGAAAAATATGGCCTCCAGCGATAAAAATTAGCATAGAGGTCACATTGGTAGCGAGCACAATAGGTTTTGTTGATGCCGTAGCCGCACGCATATTGTAGCCGAGTAGCGCTGCGAAGGCGGCTGCAGAGATAGACCCCATCCCAGGGCCAAAGAAGCCCCCGTAAAAGCCGAGCCCACCGCCAACAACTAGATTAAAAGTAACGTTACTGATTCTGGGTTTTGAGTCAATGTCGGAAATGCGGGGGGACAGAATAAAGTAGAGGGCAATAGCAATGAGCAGGATGGGAAGTAAGGTATTGAGACCAGCCTCCCCAAATGAAGCGACTGTTAAGGTGCCTAGGCAGGAACCGATAATTGCAGCAAGTAGTCCTGGCCAGAGGGGGCGTAAATTCAACTGGCCTTTTTGCAGGAAGTTAATGGTGGATGATAGGGTGCCAAAGACGCTTTGAAACTTATTGGTACCGAGAGCATCGAGTGGGGGAATGCCGGCCCAGAGTAAAGCGGGGAGGGTGATTATTCCCCCTCCCCCGGCGATCGCACTGACAAAGCCTGCGGTAAAGGCGATTACTGTCAGTATCAGGTAGGTATAAGTAGAAAGCTCACTACTTAACTGTATCACGAGTGGACTGGTTACCCCTTTTCAAGAGTACTTTCATTATCGTGGTAATACCCCTGATACTTGCTAAAGCGCTTTTGGATCTCTGCCATATCCTGTTCCAGATCACCGATAGGCTGGTACAGGGAGTCAATGCAAATACGCTTATTGGGAAAGTCCCAGGCAACAAGCAAAATAGGAACTTGAGCGGTATAGGAAATCCTTAAAAAACCGTTCTTCCAGCGCCCTACTTTTTTGCGGGTCCCCTCGGGAGTAATCCCCACCCACATTTTTTCATTTTCCCGGTAACTCGATGCAACTTGTAGAGCGATATTACCTGCGGCGCGCCTATCGGTAGGAACACCTCCAAGCCACATAAATAGTCCTTTAAACGGGAAGAAAAAAGCTTCCTTTTTCATGAGCCAGGAAATTTTAATACCCAATGCCATAATAAATGGCATGGCAACCACAAAATCCCAATTGGATGTGTGGGGAGCCAAAGCTACCATGACTTTTCTTTCTGGAGGGATTTCCCCATCCATTCGCCAGCCGAGCACCTTGATTATCAACTTGCCAATAGCTTTGGTGATGCGATTGCCCAGCCGAGGTACTTCATTGGGTACTTCAGTAGGTATTTCTACAAACTGACTCATTATTTGCCTCTTTCTTACTGCTGTCACACTAAGGTTTCAACAAAGGTACTTAGCCTTGCTGCTTTAGTGTTCCCGCGTGGCATAAAAGCGAACTTCCGGATAGCGCTCTTCAGCCAATTGTAAATTAACGCGCGTCGGTGCCAGGTAGGTCAGGTGTCCGCTGCCATCGAGTGCCAGGTTGGTACTGGCCTTGCGCTTGAAATTCTCTAGTTCTTTGGCACTTTCACTATCTACCCAGCGCGCAGTGTTCACGTTGACGTTTTCGTAGATGGCTTCAACTTTGTATTCGTCTTTTAATCGGTAAGCGACTACTTCGAACTGTAGTACACCAACTGCGCCCACGATAATGTCGTTGTTATCCAGCGGGAAAAATACCTGGGTGGACCCCTCTTCAGAAAGCTGCTGAAGCCCTTTTTGTAATTGCTTTAATTTGAGAGGGTCTTTTAAACGTATGCGACGGAACAGCTCCGGGGCGAAATTGGGAATGCCGGTAAATTTCAGTGCTTCGCCTTCGGTAAAGGTATCGCCGATCTGGATAGTACCGTGGTTGTGCAAACCAATAATATCGCCGGCAATGGCCTCTTCTACGTGGGTTCGGTCGCCAGCCATAAATGTCACCGCATCGGCAATTTTTACATCCTTGCCAATGCGCACATGCTTCATTTTCATACCGCGATTGTAGGTGCCGGAGCAGACACGCATAAAGGCAATTCTATCGCGGTGTTTGGGGTCCATATTCGCTTGGATCTTAAAAACAAAGCCGGAGAATTTATCTTCGCTGGGCTCTACTTTTCTCTCTTTGGTTTCCCGGGATTGGGGTGAGGGCGCCCATTCAACGAAACCATCGAGCATTTCCCTTACGCCAAAGTTACCCAAGGCCGTACCGAAAAATACCGGGGTCAGTTCACCGGCAAGATAAGCTTCCTGGTTAAACTCATGAGTGGCTCCACGAACCAATTCAATCTCTTCCCGAATATCCTCTGCGTACTCGCCAAGTAGTGCGTCAGCCTCAGCGGAGTCCAGACCCTTAATTTGAATATCATCGGGAATTCTGTGGCCCTGACCCTGGGAGAATACATGGATGGTATCGGTATAGAGGTTATAGACCCCCTTGAAACCTTTTCCTGAACTCAAAGGCCAATTGATAGGGGCAGCCTGGATATTCAGAACTTCTTCAATCTCATCCATTACCTCGATTGGGTCGCGAATATCCCGGTCGAGTTTGTTGATAAATGAGAGAATCGGCGTTGTTCGCAAGCGGCACACATTCATCAACTTGATGGTGCGGTCTTCCACACCTTTGGCCCCGTCAATCACCATCAGTGCGGAGTCGACGGCGGTGAGTACCCGGTAGGTATCTTCAGAGAAGTCTTCGTGCCCCGGTGTATCCAGTAGGTTTACAGTCCTCTCTTTGTAGGGGAACTGCATAACGGAAGAGGTAACAGAAATACCGCGTTCCTGTTCCATCGTCATCCAATCAGAGCGTGCGTGGGGACCTTTTTTCCCCTTAACGGAGCCCGCTTGCTGGATTGCATTCCCGAACAAAAGAAGCTTTTCGGTCACGGTTGTTTTACCGGCGTCCGGGTGGGAAATAATGGCGAAGGTGCGGCGGCCGGCAAAGCCTGCCAGGGAAGAACTTTGACCCATACTTTAAGATTCGATCACTGGATATTCGAAAAAAATAGGGGCGTATTATACACGCAGGCGTTGCTCCGAGGGTGGGGTATACTGCGAAATTAGACTTGTCAGTTTACCAGCTCGGCGAATGGGGTCATGTCAATGGGCTGAGTTGCCAGCGGGACTGGCACACCTGGACAATTTGCTCAAATCCATTTGGATTAACGCTGTACTCTGCTGTGGCCAACAGTCATCGAGGGGCTTTTAGCGGTGCAGTGGCAAACTCAGTTATTGAAGGGGAGAGGTTATGAGCCGAGAGCGTTTACAGGCATTGCGGGAAGAGTTGCAGCGGCAGAGTGTCGATGCTTTCTTGATACCCCGGGCTGATGAGTACCAAAATGAAAGTGTGCCTGCGGCAGATGAGCGACTGCCCTGGCTGACTGGTTTCACTGGTTCCGCAGGAATGGCTGCGGTAGGCAGTCGAGAAGCGGCATTATTTGTTGATGGTCGCTATACCTTGCAGGCGCAGCAACAACTTGGTGATCAACCCATTGAGTTAATGAGCTTCAGTCAAGTCGCGATCATTGAGTGGCTGTGTAGTCAGCTGGATGCCGGTCAGTCTCTGGGGTATGACCCGCGACTGCACACGGAGCCGGGATTGGCCTTGATCAAGAAGCGATTGGCCGAAAGGGATATCCAACTACAGCCGATGGAACAGAGCCCGATTGATGCCATCTGGAATGACCGCCCCGCATCTCCCTGTGGGCCTGCACGCCCACACCCCTTCATCTTTACTGGTGAGCATTCCAAAGAGAAACGGCAGAGGATTGCCCGACGTCTCGCAGAAAAACGAGCCGATGCTTTATGGCTACCAAATCCTGAAAGCTGTGCTTGGCTTTTTAATATCCGTGGAGAGGATATTCCGCACTTACCAGTGGCCTTGGCCAATGCAGTCCTTTATCGGGATGGCAGTGCAACTCTTTATTTGGGGGAGGACGCTGTAGGGGATGCGTTGATCGAGCACTTGGATAAAGATGTAAGTCTAGTCGTGGCCAAAGGGGAATTATTTGAAAATATTAAGCGCCGCCACGTCAATAAAATATGGATAGATCCCCTGATTAGCAACAGTTGGACTTTACAGCAATTGCGGGCACTGGATATTGAACTAATGCTGGAAGGTGACCCGGTCACAGAAGCCAAGGCCTGTAAGAATGCGATTGAACTGGCAGGCAGCCAGGCTGCACACGAAAGGGATGGTGCTGCGGTGTGTGAATTCCTGGCGGAAATACCTGAACAGGTTGCCACAGGCCATTTTGACGAATTGTCCGCAGTAAAGCTTTTACGAAGTAAAAGGGAGGCTCGCGAAGGCTTTCAGGGCAACAGTTTTGAGACAATTTCCGGCTATGGTCCGAATGGGGCCATTGTGCACTATCGGGTGAGCCCTGAATCCAGTTTGGCTATAAAGCCAGAAGGGGTATATCTGTGCGATTCTGGAGGCCAATATCCAGATGGCACCACTGATATTACCCGAACTGTTGCTCTGGGTGAGTTCCCGCCTTCGGCAAAAGAAAATTTTACCCGGGTTTTAAAGGGACATATTGCAATTGCGACTTTGCGATTCCCCAGGGGGACTTGTGGAGAGCAAATTGATGCGCTTGCACGCCGTTCGCTGTGGGAGGTAGGGCTGGATTATGCCCATGGTACCGGTCACGGTGTTGGTAGTTTCTTAAGTGTTCACGAGGGGCCACAGCGGATAGGTAAGGCTGTAACAGGTGTTGCTCTTCAGCCGGGGATGATCGTTTCCAACGAACCGGGGTTTTATCTCACTGGGCAGTACGGCATCCGTATTGAAAATTTGGTGTTTGTGAAAAAGAGCGAAAATTATCCAGATTTTCTAGAATTTGAAGAACTTACGTTAGCTCCGATCGATCGTAATTTGATTGACGTGGCACTACTCACTGAGACTGAACGGGAATGGCTGAATCGCTACCACCAGAGGGTGCGAGATGTGATTACCCCGCTGGTTACTGAAAAAACTGCTGAATGGTTAAAATTGGCTACTGAAGCTTTGTAGTGTGAATCTGGGGGCTGCGTGCCCCCAGGCATAATTAATTTATCTCAAACTTATAGCCAGCACCGTAGACAGAGTGAATTAACTCTTTTTCAGGCATAAGCACTGATATTTTCTTGCGCACTTTTTTGATGTGGCTATCAATAGTTCGGTCGCTGATTACGCGGTAGTCGGAATAGATACGGTCCATGATTTGTTCGCGGGAAAAAATTCGACCGGGCTCACTGTAAAGTAGGTCAAATAGGTGGAACTCCAGCGCAGTAAGGTTGGCGTCTTTACCTCCGATTCGCAGTTGCCCGGTATTTCTATCTAGTTCGATGCCACCATTTCCGACTTCGCCCTTTTGTGGTCGACGGCGCAGCACCGCTTTCACCCGTGCGACGAGTTCCCTGGGGCTGTAGGGTTTACAAACATAGTCGTCGGCACCGGATTCCAGGCCGCGCAAACGATCGGGTTCCTCAATTTGCGCAGTCATTATAATAATTGGAACGTCGTTGCCTTTTTGGCGAATCTCTTCGCAAATCTCCATCCCATGCCGCCCAGGTAGCATCAGGTCGAGAAGGATCAAATCCGGTTTCATAGTTTCCACTTTGGGGACAACCTGATTACCATCAGAAATGATCTCGGCTTGATAGTCGGCGGCATGAAGATAATCCAGTAGTAGGTGCGCAAGTTCGGTTTCATCTTCGACTATTAATATTTTGGCGCTCATAACTTCCTACCATTTAATCCTTTGGCTTAGGGGTAAAAAAATACTTATTTCAAGGCCGCCCATAGTGGACGGAGTTGCAGAAATGCTACCCTCGTGTGCTGTAACAATATTTTGGCAAATTGACAGCCCCAAACCCGCACCGCCGGTTTCCCGGCTGCGTGAACTATCTGCCCTATACAGGCGCTCGAACAGGTGTGGTATATCAGCACTGGCAACACCGGGGGCGGAGTCGGCGAAAGTGATAATGGCTGTTCGGGCTTCACAGCGCGCAGTTACTTTGAGTTGTCCCCCACTATCGGTGTAGCGCAGGCTGTTGGTTAACAGGTTGCTAAATAACTGATTGAGGCGTGCTTCATCTGCGTAGACTAACTTATCTTCCGATAGTTGGAGGTCGCTGCCCAAGCGAATACCTTTCTGGTCGAATGGAATTTCAAAGTCTTCGATAACACTTCGTAGGATATTTTCCAGGGAGATGTCGGACTTGCAGTAACTTAGTGCCCCCGCGTCGGAGAGAGACAACTCATAGAGATCATCTATCAGGCGGCTCAATTGTTGAATTTTGCTGTGCAGTATAAGCAGGTTCTCTGGTGTGGCTGATCTGATACCGTCTTGAATGGCTTCAATCTGCCCTTTTAATACTGCGAGAGGTGTGCGCAGCTCATGCGAAATATCTGCCATCCATCGGTTTCGGGCATGTTCGTTTGCTTCCAGCGTTGCGGCGAGCCGATTAAAGTCAGCACTTAATTGGCCCAGCTCATCTCGCTGCTCTATATCAATACGGGTTTTGAAGTTGCCGGATGTAAGATGGGATGTCGCTTCGGTCAGCTTACGGATGGGCCTTACCAGCTGCCAGGCAAGGGGGATGGCAATGGCCAGTGCCAGAATGAAGGTGGCAACAGAGATAAGAGCGAAAGTCCGCGATTGCTCTTTAACAAACCCTACGGCCAAATCATCATCTAACACGGGTAGTGGATTGATAGCCAGGTAACCAACGGTTTCACCGTCCACAACCAGAGGCTGCATTACCATGTTCTCAGATCCTGAATAACGACCTATCAGAGGTCTTTTCTCTTTGTTCAACAGGACCAGGCGGGCATTAAGCGACTTGCCCACTGCGTGTTCAGGTGGGGGCTCAGGCGGGCGGCGGGGGCCCCTCGTACCCGGAGGTGGACGATGTGGGGGTGGCATATCCTCAAAGTGACTGGACATCACGCGTCTGTGGAGTCTTTGCCAGCGCCTGCTATTGCCGTCGATAGATTGCCAGCTCCCTTCGCTGGCGTAGATTTCTTGTAACTCATCTACCAAATCGCCGACCTCGCGAAGCTCCTGAGACTGGATATAGGTCATAAAGCCATGCTTAAAGCTCCACTGAAAGAATACGAACATTCCGCCAACAGTAATTGCTGTAGTCAATAAGAAAGCGAGGCTTAGTTTATAGCGAATATTTAACGACATAGCCGGTAGCTTGGATTTCAGTAGCCTGTGTTCACAGTGAGCTCAGGTGCATTTTACTCTGTTTCCACTGAGGAAACGCGGCTCAGAAGATCAAGCCTACACTTACTGTAAATATCAGAGCAATCTTTTAACACTCCGAGAGTCTCACGATAAGAGCCCGAGCTAAGGAGCCTCTGAATAACTCCGTAATACCTCTGCGGGTCTTGAAGTCTGCAGATGTTAGGCGCAGCTCGCCGAGAATGGCCGTAGCCCTTTGCAAGAGCTGCAACGCAGCAGATGCGGCCTTCAAGGCCCGCCCTTCGGGGCTTGCAGAGCGATTCACACTCCGCGTTGCGACTTCTTGAAAGATCTAGACATTCCTGCGAAGCCGCGCCTTGATTGTGAACCGCTCTGCATGCCAGAGGCATCACGGAGTTATTCAGAGGCTCCCTAAGTGCCAATATACTTAGCTTGGTTATCCAAAGCTGTTCTTGGGGCCTCCATGCCCTGAGTCGGTAGGAGAGATTGAGTCCTTACTGGTAGTTACTTCTATTATTATCCCGGTTTGCCTGTGCTTACTCCCGACTTTATTGGAGATGTAGAAAAACGATGCAATATCAGATCGGGCTTATCGAGCCGGATAAATAGAGTTGCAAGAATTCTCTTCCCTCCCCGGCTCCAGGTACTGTGGTCATGGGCATTAAGAGTGACAGTAATTTGGTTGAAGCCCGATTTAAACAGCTTGTCGGGAAGGTGTAAGTCTGGACCATAGATTCGCTGTATTTTCTTACCATTGATATAGAGATGGGCATGACCTTCCAGATATTGCTTTGAGGCATCATTGGCGTGGCGAGGGGATTCTAATTCGAACCGGTCGTAGTCTATATGTAGGTTATATCCGGACATTTTATCGCGACTAATGTCCAGTTCGATGCGCGGTGCAGCATTGTGTAAAGGGATCTCGACTACTGGGTGTTGGTCGCCGTTATGGCTCGTGTGTGAGTTTGGCTGTGCTGTAGCAAGGTTGTTCATTCCCCAGATAAAAGACCCGATAAGAACGGCTCGAAGAATTTTCATTATTGTCTCACTCCCAGGTTTGGCGATGGGGCAACAAACTTCATTCAAACTGCTGTTGCTGTGAATACTTCTGGTTACCAGTGCTTTTAGTCTATCGGGTGCTATTGCTCCAGTTACTTCCATTACCTGGGGTGTGGGTCCCCGTAAAAACAAGGGACCGCAAAGCTTACACTTACTGCGACTCCAGGGAGATTTCCGGCGTATTAGGAAAGTGGCTTGGCCTTCAATGTTAGTGCACCGCTGAACTACTGTGTTGAGCACTCATTGACAATAGTTTGATCATCTAGCTTGCCGTAAAAGCGGGGGCCAAAAGTATATGGGAAGGCGGGGACAAGCTCACCATCATCATCGACAGTGACAGTCAGGTGGTAATGGTATCCCCTTTCGTCATCTGAGTGACCGTTATGCTGGTCCAAATATACTCCGCCTTCATTAGTCAGGTCTTCGTCCCAGTAATAGTCCTCGTAGAAAAAGCCCGCTGCTGTAGTGAACTCATTGCCTGACAGGGAGGTATAAGAGCCACTTGTCGTGGGGCCGGTATTCGATGTTGTTTCGACTCCTTGGGAGAGGTCGTATTCATCCACCAAGAGACAGCTTCTCTCGCCTGCTACGCCGCAACCGCTCTCGGAGCTGGGGTCGTCATAATCTCGTACAGCCCAGCTGCTTTCTGCGAGTTCTCCTTCACTCTGCCAGGGGCCATAGATTGCGTAGCCATCGGCGGTATAGCCGTAGATAGGGGAGTGGTCGTAACCTATATCGCCAACAAGATCGGCTAGGCAATCGCTATAAAAGTGATGGTGGTAATCTCCGTTTGCGGCGTGTCCACCACAGATATCCACATCGTAGACCTCAGCAACCGGTGCCAGGGTTTGCCAGGTGCCATCCACTGATTGACCATCACCCCAATCATAAATAGAGACGCCATTTACCCAGTAGCCCTGTACGCCGAGCCCCGTTGCGCACTCCTCCGTTGCGGGCTCGGGTTCGACAGGGATGTATCCGACATGAGAGACATTCTCTGGGCAAACGAGCCCTGGTGGCCAAAATCCATAGCCGGCATCTACATCACAGGTGCCAATACCCGTATAGCCAATATCTTGCCCAAAGCTGACAATATCTCCAACGCTGACAGTGGGGCTGCCGGTTTCGAAATCAGAGGAGGCTAATGGACGTTCAAGTAGTTCGTCTAGAATACTTTGAGTAATTTCAATCTCGTAGTCGGGAACACCGGTTGCTGAGACAACGGTGTATTCCCGGCCATCTACGGTTTCTGATGCTACGCTCTGGACGTTGACCAGAACCTGCTCATTGCTGTTACTTTCATAAATGTAAGGCGCGCGTTCGTCATCAGTATTCATAATCCAGACACCAGAATCAGTGCTGGAATCTGACTCTTCAGAGGAGGTCTCAGAAGAGTCATCGCCATCCTCATCTGAGGAAGAGCCACTATCGCATCCCTGAAGAACTCCGAGAGATATTATCAACGCTAGTGTATAAGAGAGTGTAGGCTGGCCATTCCGGTCAAAAATTTTAATTATTTTCATATCACACCGTGGCATATGGAGGAGTTGCTCCCCGAACCTAGCGCACAAAAGTGAATGAAATGTGGATGGCCTGCTAGCTACATTTTATATCCTCTTTATCGCCTTAATTTTTTTCAGATTTGTGCACTGCGTTCAAAAGCGATACTCCGTGAGTCAGGCAAAAATATCTTATTGCTTTATTGTAAATAGCCTAAGTAGCCTTTAATTAGTGGGCCGGCTATTAATTAAATATTTTTTTGGGTATTAGCTCCAATTCTTTCTTTGAAAAATTCCAGGTCTTAATCTAATTATCAGGTCGGCTGACTTTGGCTATTTGTTTGTTGCCCCCGATAGGTGATGTTGAAAAGCGGTGTAATACAAGCTCTTTCTTATCGAGGTGCACAAATAAGGTTGCCAGTATTCGCTTTCCACCGCGGCTCCAGGTGCTGTGGTCGTGTGCATTGAGAGTTACGGTGACTTGGTTAAAACCGGGTTTTAGTAATTTTCCGGGAATATGTAAATCCGAGCCGTAAAGACGTTGGATTTTTTCCCCATTGATGTAAAGGTGGGCGTGCCCCTCCAGAAACTGCTCAGAATCGTCATTGGCAAAGCGAGGGGATTCCAGCTCAAACCGATCGTAGTCAATATGTAGATTATAGCCGGACATATCGTCGCGGCTCATGTCCAGTTCGATTCTGGGAGCGGCAACATGCAGAGGTATCTCTATCACCGGATGCTGATCGCCATTGTGGCCCGCGTGAGGATTTGGCTGTGCCGCATACGCGGTCATAGAGGCTGAAACAATCCAGGCCAAAGACCCAGCGATAAAGAACCTGTGCATTTTCATTTAACTCTTACTCCCAAGCTTGAATATGAGTTAGCGGCCAACGGTGGTTGAGCAGCGATTGACGATAGTTTGGTCATCCAGCTTGCCGGCAAAGCGCGGGCCGAAGGTAAATGGGAAAGCTGGAATTAGTTGGCCATTGTTATCCTGCGTCACTGTCAGGTGGTAGTGATAACCTCTTTCACTGTCAGTGTGTCCATTGTATTGATCCAAGTATTCGCCACCTCGCGCTGTCAGGCTTTCATCCCAGTAATAATCCTCGTAGAAAAAACCTGCCGGAGTTTCAAATTCGTTTCCAGATTGAGAGGTGTAGCTACCGCTGGTAGTGGGGCCGGTGTTATTTGTATTGGATACGCCGCGATCAATATCATATTCATCGACTAGCAGACAGCTGCGTTGCCCGGCAACGCCACAGCCGGTGTCTGAACGGGGATCGTCGTAATCTCGTATTGCCCAGCTGCTTTTAGCTAGCACACCTGTGCTTTCCCATGGACCGTAAATTGCGTAGCCATCGGCGGTATAACCGTAGATAGGGGAGTGGCCATCGGCGGTGTCCCCGGCAATTTCAGCCAGGCAATTACTGTAAAAGTGATGGTGGTAATCGCCGTTAGCTGCATGGCCGCCACAGATATCTACGTCATAGACTTCTGCCATGGGAGCCAGGGTATGCCAAGTGTTATTTACTGACTGCCCGTCACTCCACTGGTAAATTGAGGTTCCATTTACCCAGTAACCCTGTACACCGAGCCCAGTTTCACAGCTGTCAGTGGATGCCTCAGGCTCAGCAGGAATATAGCCTACATGGTCGACGTTTTCGGGGCACACGGGACCTGGGGGCCAGAAGCCATAACCGGCTTCTGAGCCGCAGCTGGAATTACTGCGATAGCCGATATCCTGGCCGAAGCTAACAATCTCACCAGTTTGTACCAAGGGGTAGCCATTGACGAAGTCTGTAGAGGCTTTTGGACGGCTGATGAGTGCGTCTAGTATTTCCTGGGTTATTTCAATCTGGTAGTCCGGGATACCGGTAGCAGATACGCGGGTATATTCTTTTCCGGCAACGGTTACAGATTCAACACTTTGCACATTAACCAGAACCTGCTGATTACTGTTACTTTCGTAAATATAGGGGGCGCGTTCGTTAGTTGAATTGATAATCCAGGTAGTACCGGAGCTCTCTGTTACCGAGCTTTCCTCGTTACCTGAAATGGTCGAATTATCTGAGGAGCCGGAATTCTCTTCGTTAACGTCCGAAGAAGTGTCCTCGTTATTATTCGATGTATTGCTTGTTTCGTCGGTAGTTGTTTCTGTTGGATTATCTATCGTAGTATCTGTTGGACTTTCCTCTTCAACTGTATTGCTGCTTGAGTCGGTGGAGGAATCTGCAGTGTTATTTCTAGTGTTTTCTGAATTTATCGAGTTGTTGTTTTGCCAGTTTCTTCCATTGCTATTGCGAACAGGTACTTCCCTAACCGAACGTTGATCGTTGTTATGCCCAGAGTTGGGATTAGGTTGAGCCACAACACTGGCTGCAGTTAGCCAGGCTAATGAGCCGGCAAGAAAGTACCCGTTAATTTTCACGAGAAGGTTACCTCAATTTATCTTTATTGGTTACCGCCCCACGGTTGTTGAGCATCGGCTGACAACAGTTTGGTCATCCAATTTTCCGTAAAAGCGCGGTCCAAAAGTGAAGGGAAAGGCGGGGATTAATTGTCCATCGCTATCGACAGTGACGGTAAGATGATAATGGTATCCTCGCTCATCATCCGAATGGCCATTGTACTGATCTAAATAGACTCCACCTTGAGCTGTAAGTTCTTCGTCCCAATAATAATCTTCGTAGAAAAAACCAGCAGCTGTTTCAAATTCATTTCCGGAGGCGGAGGTATATGAATCACTTGTAGTTGGGCCAGTATTAGAAGTAGTTTCCACGCCTTGGGAAATATCATATTCATCGATTAATAAGCAGCTGCGCTCGCCGGCGACACCACAGCCACTTTCGGATGAGGCATCATCGTAATCTCGAACAGCCCAACTACTTTCCGCTAATTCACCCTCACTTTCCCAAGGGCCATAAATTGCATAGCCGTCGGCGGTGTAGCCATAAATTGGAGAGTGGTCGTCACCAATATCGCCGACCATCTCTGCGAGGCATTCACTGTAAAAATGGTGGTGATAATCACCGTTTGCTGCGTGACCACCGCAAATATCAACGTCGTAGACTTCAGCTAGGGGGGCGAGTGTATGCCATGTATTATCAACACTCATCCCGTCACTCCATTGATAAATAGAGGTTCCATTTACCCAGTAGCCCTGTACCCCTAAACCAGTTTCACAACTGTCAGTTGCAGGTTCAGGTTCAACGGGAAAATAGCCAACATGGGAAACATTTTCAGGACAGACAGGCCCCGGTGGCCAAAAGCCATAACCAGCTTCTGCACCACAGGACGAATTACTTTTATATCCAATGTCCTGCCCAAAACTGACAATATCGCCAACGCTGACATAGGGGCTGCCGGTTAAAAAGTCAGAGGATGCTTTTGGACGTTCCAGGAGTGCATCGAGAACAGTTTGCGTAATTTCGATAGTGTAATTTGGAATGCCGGTTGCTGATACAACAGTGTATTCTTTACCGTCGACAGTTTCAGATTCAACACTCTGAACATTTACTAGTACTTGTTCATTGCTGTTACTTTCATAGATATAGGGTGCGCGCTCATCATCAGTATTTAGAATCCAAACCCCGCTATCGGTGCTCGAGTCTGAGCTGTCACTATCATCTGATGAATCGTCATCGTCATTATCGTCACCGGAATCTGAGCCGCTGTCACTAGTATCTTCAGATGACGAATCTGAATCAGATGAAGAGCTGCCGCCTCCACCGCATGCTTGGAGTACGCCTGAAAGCAATACCAGAGATATTACATAAGGCAAAATGGACTTTCGGTCCGTGTCAAAAATTTCCGTTAATTTCATAGCACACCGTGAACTAGATGGGGGTTAGCCCAGAAATTAGCGGATAAAAGTGGAGAAAATGTGGATAAATATTAACCTAATTTGCAAAGGGTTAAATTGGCTCTCTATTTCTGCTTAGTTTGTGCGTAAGTTCAAAAGGATGGCTTTTCTTTCGGAATCAACAGTTAAAAAGTTATTTGCTGAAAAATTACTTACCTCGTTAATGACTTTCTTTGTATTTAATTTAAATAAAATATTATTCTTGCGATATTTTTTTGACTAAAAGGTCTAGTAGTTGGTTGGCTGTATCTAGTGAAGCCAGCTACTGAAAGCAGAGGCCTGGATTCTGAGACTGTATTTGGGAGAGTCGCCAGTCTGGAAGCTTTAACCGGTTCCAGGCTGGCGTGGGGCTTTATCAATGATTTATAGGTGATATAGGTAAGCTGTTTTCTGCTGGCCTAGCTACATGGGCGGTGGGCCAGGGGGAAAACCTCCGCCGACTTCATCGGAGCAAACGTTCACAATTGTCTGGTCATCAAGTTTGCCGTAAAAGCGGGGCCCAAAGGTATAGGGAAATGATGGTGTCAGCTGCCCTTCATCATTCAGCTCTACCGTTAGGTGGTAGTGATAACCACGCTCGCTGTCACTGTGCCCATTGTATTGATCCAGATAAGCGCCCTCCTGACTGGTCAAATTGGAGTCCCAGTAATAGTCTTCGTAAAAAAAACCGCTGGTGGTTTGAAAAAGATTGCCTGATAGGGACGTAAAAGTATCGCTGGTACTGGGGCCGGATTGGGCAAGTGTATTTGTGCCCTGTGATAAATCGTATTCATCTACCAGTAAACAACTGCGCTCACCGGCAATCCTGCAGCCGCTGGTAGAGTCGGCATCGTCATAGTCTCTAGTGACCCAGCTACTTACTACAAGTACACCACCGGCCTCCCAAGGGCCATAAATGGGATAGCCATCAGCGGTAAACCCATAGACGGGGGAGTGGCTATCTCCAGTGTCTCCAACCAAGTCGGCCAGGCAATCGCTGTAGAAGTGGTGGTGATAGTCTCCCCGAGCAGCGTGTCCACCACAGATATCAACATCGTACATCTCAGCGACCGGTGCCAGAGTATGCCAGGTACCATTCACGGACTGTCCATCGCTCCACTGGTAGATAGAGGTGCCGTTGACCCAATAGCCCTGTGGTCCGAGTCCACTTTCACAAGCTTCTTCTGAGACCTCTGGCTCAGTTGGAAAATAGCTGTTGTGGGAAACATTTTCTGGGCAGACAGGGCCCGGCGGCCAGAATCCAAAACCCGCTTCGGCGTAGCAGGTATGTGGATTGCTGCTAAAGCCGATATCCTGACCAAAACTCACGATATCGCCAATTTGTACCGTGGGGCTGCCGTAGACAAAGTCGGTGCTCGCTTTGGGGCGATTGATTAGCTCGTCGTAGATAGCAGTGGTGATTTCAATTTCATAATCCGGGATGCCAGATGCTGTGACTTGAGTGTATTCCCTGCCGTCGAAAGTGACGGTTTCGATGCTTTGTACATTGACCAGGACCTGCTCATTACTATTGCTTTCGTAGATGTAAGGCGCCCGTTCATCGTCGGTATTTAGCACCCATGGGCTGCTGTCATCGCCAGTATCGTCATCTGATGGGGGTGGATCTGAATCGTCATTGTCGCACCCTGTTAAAGGTGCACAGACCAGAAGTATTGTCAGTGCGCTGATTAATAGGGTGCGGGTTTGAAGGGGGGAAATCTCCTGAAGCCTCATCGAATCACCATCCATGTTTCGCAGTAAGAGAAGAAGGCGGGCTATGCTGCTGTCTGCCGGGGTTTGGAGGAATTTGAAGTTATCGGCAAAAATGGCAAGTAATGTGTACGCTGCCTGTTAAGGCACTGATTTCCTTGTGTTGTGTTTTGGGGGGTGGTGGATAGATATGGGCCGAATCAGGAGTGATTCGGCCCATAGATTGATCAGTTGGTTGACAGCTCGGGGCTGGATGTTGTCTCTGCTGTGCGCTGGTGCGTATCGCGGCGCAGCCACCACCAGGAAACAAAGCCTAGAATCAGGTTGGATGCTGCTGTAGCGACAAACAGGCCGGTCATGCCCCACAGGCTGTTTCCAATCCAGGCCAGGGGTAGGTATAGGCCCAGTACCCGCAGGAAAGAAATGACAGTTGCAGGCAGCGGTTTCCCGAGTCCATTGAATGCGGCATTGGCAGACATCACAAAGCCGTACCCGGCATAGCTGAGAGGTACCAGGGTCAGGTAGGCAACAGCGACGGCGAGAACTTCAGTGGAATCACTGAACAGACTTACGATAGGTTCTGCAACAAAGTAGAGAAGCACCGCCAGTCCCGCTCCAAATAACAGGCAGAATCTTGCCAATACGCTCACGGTTTCCCGTAGGCGGTCGGTCTTTTCCGCCCCGGCATTCTGTCCCATAAAGGGGCCGACCACAGAGGAAAGCGCGTAAAACACAATGAGTGCCAGGGGTTCTACTCGGAGTGCGACTCCCAGGCCCGCGACGGCGTCTTCGCCGTGCACGGCAACGAGTGCAACGACAACACCCCCCGATACGGGAATAATGACATTGGTGAGTACAGCCGGAAGCCCGACAGCCAACACTTTGCGCCAGGATTCGAGTAGGCCGCTCAGCCGCCATTGCGGGGCTGTCATCAGGTGTTCTTTTTTGATGATGAAGTAGAGTGCAGCAATAAAGGTCAGGGCGCGCACGATAATCGTAGCGATAGCTGCTCCCTGGAGCTCAAGTCGGGGAAAGCCGAAAAGCCCAAAAATCAAAATGGGGTCGAGAATCAGGTTCAGCAGGGCTACCGCCACCATGATACGGCCGGTTACCGCGCTGTTACCAATGGCGCGAAGAGCGGCGAGCGCGACGGTCGGGACAATGACAAAGATGGTTCCCAGATACCAGGGGATCATGTAATCGGCAATAAGTGGAAGCATATCGGGGCCGGCGCCCAGCAGCTCAAATAGAGGGCGCATGGTGGCCAGGCCGACTGCAGTAATCACAATAGCAATCAGCAGTGCCAGTACAGATGCGTCAGTTACCAGGCGGCGAACGTTTTTTATATCTCCAGCGCCGTAAACCCGGGCCACAGCCGAAGAAGTACCTGCGCCGAGACCGATGGCAAAGCTGTTTATGGCCATCACTACCGGGAAGGTGAAACTCATCGCCGCCAGGGGGCCATCGCCCAGCTGGGAGACAAAATAGGTATCGGCGATATTAAAGGACATGGCGGCGAGAATTCCCCAGACCATGGGTAGTGCCAGTCTCTGTAAGTGACTGGAAACTGAACCTTCCAGCAGTGATGGGCTGCTTTTTGATAGAGACATGTATAACTCTTGTCAATCCAACGAGGGGGTTGGGAAGTCGGGAATAGTGTTACAGAGCAGGAGTGGCTGCCTGCCGTTCAAGGCCTTGTCGGTAAGGCGGGAATTCCGAATGAGAGGCTCATTCTACGACTGAGTGTCATTCAGAGCGAGACTCATGAGTACAGCGTCCTCGCGCATGCCATTTTGCGCGGGGTAATAATTTTTGCGTATCCCGTCTTCAGAGAAACCCAGTTTGCGATAGAGGGAGCGCGCAGCGAGATTGGATACCCGCACTTCGAGCAAAACTCGTTCAATTTCGCTGGGCAATTCCGTTTTCACGCTGTTCAGCAGTGCCTCGGCGAGGCCCTGTCGGCGTCGCGCTGGGGATACGGCAATGTCCAGGATTTCTGCCTGGTCAAACAGGCTACTGATCACGCAACAGGCGATAATGTCATCCCCTTGGATCAGGACCCAGCAGTAGTGGCCGGCGCTGAGACTCTGCTGGTATTGGGCTTCACTCCACGGATGACTGTGGGCACTTTTTGCCAACTGGGCCAGAGATGCACAGTCGTCGGCATCGGCGGAGCGCAACTGTAGCTCAGTGTAATTTAAATAGGTCATTCTGCGCGGGTTTCAGTCGGGTAACTAGTGCGCAACAGGTTCCACAGGGGGCGTTTTAGTTCGGGGGCTCGCAGTAGTTGCGAGAGGCTGGGCATACTAATTAAGCGGGCCTTCTGCCATTCGACAACCTGGCTTTCCAATGGGATCGGAGTGCAAAAGTCTTGAGCTTCACTGCCCATCAGCCAGATGGATTTAACCGGCATACGGGAATAAGAGGCCTCCAACCAGCTGGAGAATGTATCGCGAGCCTGTGAGGCGTCTTCGGCAGGACCAAAGCGATTTTCTGTTAAAGGCCATTGCAGGCGCTCCTGTTGCCGGGGGAGCTGGTGCCAGTGCAAGGCGCGGAGAATATTGTTGAACAGGGCTTCCAGGGGAAGCGCTGCACCGGGCTCGTGGCTGTCCACGGCCAGGAGTTCCTCCCCAATACGCCAGCAGTTCAAAACAAAAGGTTTAACACTTTGCTGGGGGGGGGCAACAGGAGCCGGCGTCACTGCCACCGTCTCTTGTGGGCGTTTTGCCTGGTCGGTGAGAGCGCTTATTTCATCTAGCACACGGGCGTTGCGCTCCGGACTTTGCACCGGCTGGGTGATTATCTGATCTGCTGAGTGGGGCAGTGGGTTTTGAGCTATTCCACTTGCAACCGGAGGCTGCTGAGTCCCAGCAGCTTCTTCGGCGGGAGGCAGTTCGGCCTGGCGAGGATCGGGTGCGAGCGGCAATACGAATCGGGGCACATAGCTTGGAACCCCAAGTACTGATAAATATTCCGCTCGCTGAAGCTCGTTCACTTATACGCCCTGTTTCTTACTCTCACTGCTGGCGAGCAAGTTTAACGCATCCATGTAGGCTTGTGCTGAGGCAATCAGGATATCTGTATCTGCGCCAACGCCATTGACCAGACGGCCGTCTTTTTCCAGGCGCACTGTAACGGACCCTTGAGAGTCTGTTCCCTGGGTGACCGCATTTACAGAATAAAGTTTTAAGTCGGCGCCGCTGTTTACCAGCTGTTCAATAGCTTTGAAGGTGGCATCTACTGGGCCGCCACCGCTGGCTTCAGTCTGTCGGGGCTCTCCGTCAATGGTGAGGCTGACAAAGGCCTGGGGGGCTGAGCCGATTTTGGTGCGCACATCCAGGTCGCTCAGTTGGAACCGTTCCACTGGGGACTCGCCTCCGCTCACCAGAGAGTGCAAATCTTCATCAAAGATCTCATGCTTCTTATCGGCGAGGTCTTTAAAGCGGGCAAATACCTGCTGGAATTCTTCGGTATCGGCGAAATCTACCCCCAGCTCTTCGTAACGGGCGCGGACGGCAGCCCGGCCGGAGTGTTTACCGAGAACCAGGCGGTTTTGACCCCAGCCTACATCTTCAGCGCGCATGATTTCGTAGGTCTCGCGGTGTTTCAGAACACCGTCCTGGTGAATACCGGACTCATGGGCAAAGGCGTTGGCGCCGACAATGGCCTTGTTGGGCTGTACCGGGAAGCCGGTAATCGACGACACCATTCTCGAAGTGGGCACGATGTGGCTGGTATCCAGCCCTGTTTCTACCGGGTAGAGATCCTGGCGGGTTTGTACTGCCATAACGATTTCTTCCAGGGAGGCATTACCGGCGCGCTCTCCCAAGCCATTGATGGTGCATTCCACTTGGCGCACACCGTTCATCACGGCTGACAGGGAGTTGGCAACGGCGAGGCCCAGGTCGTTGTGACAGTGGGTCGAAAAGATGGCTTTGTCGGAGTTGGGAACGTTTTCGATAACACGGCGGAACATAGCCCCATACTCTTCCGGTTCCCCGTAACCAACGGTGTCGGGAATATTGATAGTGCCGGCCCCTGCCGCGATAACCGCTTCGATGATGCGATACATAAATTCCGGCTCGGAGCGGCTGCCATCCTCGAGGGAGAATTCCACATCGTCGGTAAAGTTGCGCGCTGTTTGAACCGCTTTCACTGCCTGCTGCAACACCGCTTCCGGTTCCATTTGCAGCTTGTATTTCATATGGATTGGAGAAGTGGCAATAAATGTGTGGATACGCGAGGCGTTGGCATTCTTCAGGGCTTCGCCAGCGCGCACGATATCGGCATTGACCGCTCGGGCCAGGCTGCAAACCCGTGATTCGGTAACGGCTTCAGCGACGGCCTTGACCGACTCGAAGTCCCCGGGACTGGCTACCGCGAATCCAGCCTCAATGACATCGACACGCATTCTCTCGAGCATGCGGGCGATGCGAATTTTTTCCTCTCTCGTCATAGAGGCGCCAGGACTCTGCTCGCCATCGCGCAGAGTGGTATCAAAAATGACTAACTTATCTTTTTTTGTGCTCATTTTCGTTTGTTCTCCTTATTTGCTTTGAGGCTAAACAGGGGGCCTTGCCGCTGTCTATGCATCGCTCAAATAAAGTTTGGAATTCTGTTGGGGGTGGGGGGGAGAAAAATTATATGCCGCGCAGGGGCAGTCGTAGCGAGAAAGCTAGGGCAAGAAAAGACTGGCGCTGAGTGATAAATGGAGTCTTCATATACAACAGTTTCCGCATTAGGTCGGATTCAGGGCATTATGAAGCGGAATCAACCGAGAGGTCAATGTATATCCTAATATTGGCGTATTATTTTCTTGTTTTGTTATATTGTTTTCGCCGATGGCTATTTTTTAGTGTTTATATCCTGTTTTTGAAGGGCTGCCCCACTGAGGGTTTCAATGGGGTCCGCTATTAAAGGGTGGTATCGGTCAATTTATGCAGAAACTGCCACAAGTCTCCGTGTAGTTGCTCTACCTCGCTGCGGCTGATACGGCTGTTGTCCAGCTGTGCTGTCACCCACTCTCTGGCTCTTGGTTTAAGGGCAAGGCCTTCCTCTGTCACAGTGATCAGGGTTATCCGTTCATCCTGATTGCTGCGGCGGCGCTTGACCAGGCCGTTTTGCTCCATCCGCTTAAGCAGCGGGGTCAAGGTGCCGGAATCCAGCATCAGCCTCTGCCCCAGTGCACTGACGCTCTGCTCTTCTTCCGATGGCGCCTCGGTGTTGGCCCACTCCCACAGAACCATTAAAACCAGATATTGCGGATAGGTGATCCCCAATTCCTTTAGCATCGGCTGGTAGGCGCGGGTCATGGCTCGGGATGCGGCGTAGAGGGCAAAACATAGCTGGCGGTTCAGTGCCAGCTCGCCGGAATCGTCATCACAGACAACCATCAGAGCATACGCTCGATTTCTGTCTCCAGGGATGCCGGTGCATCCTTTGGCGCGTAGCGTTTAACATTCTCGCCATTCTTACCGATCAAGAACTTAGTGAAATTCCACTTAATGCCCTCGGTTCCCAATAGGCCCGGCGCACGTTTCTTGAGCTCCACAAACAGCGGGTGAGCTTCATCGCCATTGACGTCCAGCTTGGCGTAGACGGGGAAGCTGACTCCAAAGTTCAGTTCACAAAACTCCTGAATTTCCTCATCGCTACCGGGTTCCTGCTTGCCAAATTGATTGCAGGGAAAGCCCAGGACGGTAAATCCACGGTCTTTGTATTTTTTATATAAATCCTCAAGGCCCGCATATTGCTTGGTGAAGCCACATTTACTGGCCGTGTTAACAACTAGCACCACCTTGTCTTTGTAATCGGCCAGAGTGGTCTTTTGCCCATCAGCGGTTTGCACGGGAATTGAGTAGAGATCGGTCATTGGGAGAGCCTCGAAGGTTTGTATTTTGCTAAATTTAGTTGTGCGCAACCTTTTTTGCAACTGCTTTATTTGGGAGTAGCCCTTTTGCAGGCTTTATTGTGAGAATGATTACCAATTATATTATGCGCCAGATTGATAAAACCCTTTTGCAATAACAGTAAAGGATTCTCCATGCGCCTCACCTTACACTTGGCCCGCCTGCTAGTGGCGCTACTGGCCATTACGGTTCTACCCGTCCAAGCCCAGGCCTCCGGTCTTTCAGAGCAGGAATTGCGCCAGCTGATGCAGATGGCAGAGTACATCGGTGTAGATTACCCGGAAGCGGTGGCAGACGGGGAGATCATTAGTGACGATGAGTTTGCAGAGATGCAGGAGTTCGCCTCGGTACTGATCGATCGCGGCGCACAACTGCAAGAGTCGCCTGAAGCGGCGATGATCCGCACCGAGGCGGATGCGTTGCAAGCGGCGATTCTCCGCAAGGCCAGTGTGCAGGAAGTGCAAGCGCATACCGCCAAGTTGCGTCAGGGGCTACTATCTATCGCCCCCGCGCTATCTTTGCCCACTGCATTGCTGAATGTGGATGAGAGTCGCGCTATCTACCAGGCGCAGTGTGTTACCTGCCATGGTATCGAGGGTAAAGGGGATGGCCCCTTAGCGGCACAGTTGGAGCCGGCGCCGACAAACTTCTACGAGTTGGAGCGCGCTGAAAATCGCTCCCTGCTGGGCCTTTACGATGCTATCAGTAACGGTATCGATGGCACTGCAATGACCGCCTTCAAAAACCTGAATGAGCAGCAGCGCTGGTCCCTGGCATTTTATGTTGGCGGCCTGGCTTTCCAAGGTGAAGCGGGGGAGGGCGAAGGCGTTGAGCCGAGCTTGCAGGATATCGTGATGTACAGCCCCAATGTGCTGCAGAGTGATCGCCCGGAACTGTCCGGCGCGGCAGTTGCTTCCCTGCGTGCCGACCCCACACCCTTCTTTACTGGTGAGGAGAGCCTCAGTAGCCAGCCGATTGAGATAGCCCGTGCGCAACTGGAAAAGTCCCTGGTGGCCTACCAGGAAGGTAACTACGATCACGCCCGCACCCTGGCTATTAGTGCCTACCTGGACGGTTTTGAGATGGCGGAGAGTTCTCTGGATTCCCTCGACGCCGATCTGCGTAAAGCCACTGAGCGGGAGCTGCTCGGGCTGCGCAGTCAGCTGAATGCCGATAGTAACCCCGAGCAAGTCGGGGCTCAGGTACAGGTAATTCTTGAGCAACTCGGGCGCGCCGAATCTTTAATGCAGGAGACAACTCTCTCTGCGGGTGCACTATTTATTGCCAGCTTGGTGATACTTCTGCGCGAAGGTCTCGAGGCGCTGCTGGTTGTGATTGCACTGACAACGATCCTGGTAAAATCCGGTCGTCGCGATGCGTTGAAATTTGTTCACTTCGGTTGGATCAGTGCCGCGGTCGCAGGTGTTGTTACTTGGGTTGCCGCACAGAGTTTGGTTTCCATCAGTGGCGCCAGCCGGGAAGTTATGGAAGGGGTTGCAGCGCTTCTGGCCGCAGTTGTGCTCTTCTACGTGGGTTTCTGGATGCACAGTAAGACCCAGGCGGATCAGTGGCAGCAATATATCCAGAACAGCATCAACCGCAGCCTTAGCGCTGGCGCCCTGTGGGGCATTGCCGGTCTCGCATTTGTCGCTGTGTACCGCGAAATTTTTGAAACCATCCTGTTCTACCAGGCCCTATTGGTGCAAACAGCTTCCAGTCAGTACAGCGCCCTATGGGGGGGGCTCGCTGCCGGTGCGATATTGCTGGTTGTGTTGGGCGTTGCCTTTGTGCGCTTCTCTGCTCGCTTGCCTATAGGCAAGTTCTTCTCCATGACGACCTATTTACTGTTGGCGTTGTCATTTGTTCTTGCGGGCAAGGCTGTCGCGGCGCTGCAAGAAGCGGCGTGGATTGCGATTTCCCCGCTGCCGGTAAATCTCAGCTTTGACTGGTTGGGTATCTACCCGACTTGGCAAGGTGTTGGTATTCAGGGGGCAATACTGGTTGTCGCTCTGTGGTTGCTACTGAAAGGCGGCCGCTCAGATTCCAGTTCCGCTAAAGCGGCCTAAATGGCTTTTGGGTACCAGCAACTCTGTGGGTACCCTATTCTGCCTCTCTTTATTCGGCACCCTTCAGGTTATCGGATAGCAGTTCTGGAGAAATTTCTGCAAGCGGTATTGGGCTGCCAACCCGTACTATTGTCTTTAGGTTTCGTTTATAGCTAAACGAACCTTGGATCGATAGAGGGATAAATGGCAATGATGCGCCTTGAAAACTCTCCTTGAGCAGCGTGACAAGCTCCGTAATTTCTTTCCTGCTGTTTTCCTCAATCAGGATGCAAAGAAGATCCCTGTTTGCCTCTGCCTCATGAATCGCATTGTGCTTTCTCTTGAGCTCTGAAGCTTCGATTTCATAGTAGTTTTTGGGGAAATAGTCACTTTTGCGTAAAAGTGCGTGAAGCCTAGGGCTGTTAGTAATGGCGTCGCTGGGGATAAAGCGAACCTTGCGTTGCGTTGCCCCGCTAACAATAAATGGGGTTAGCAGGTTAGAGTAGCGGGCAACTAAAAGTGCTGAACCTTCGCTAGGGATTTGCTCAGTCCCCTCGTATTTCGTGCGCCTGGGCAGGATATAGGTAAGCCAAGAAAGGGTGTCAAATAACATTTCCGGCATTCGAAAAAGCAGGAGTACTAAAAGAGCGAAATTTAGTACGGCCAGCAGGGTAAATACCTGGGGAATTGTCATTCCCACAGGCCCGAGTAGCCCAATAATAGAAAAAGATATAATGACTACAAATACGGCATTAAGGACATTATTTACAGAGATAACCTGCGCGCGAATTTGCTCTGCTGTCCTTTCCTGAATAATGGTGTATAGCGGTACGATAAAAATACCGCCGGCAACGCCAATGAAAGTCGTGATAAATAAAATGGTCAGTCCACCATCACTCTGTAGGAATTGGCTAAGGGATGCGTTGGAGAGCATCTGATAGTTTCCCGATAGGATGCCCAACCAAAGTCCCGCCACCGTCATTCCCAGCCCGCCGGCTGCCACCAAGCCCAGTTCAATACGACCGCGAGATAAGCTTTCACACATTAGTGAGCCTGTAGCAACGCCAACAGTTAGGCAGCAGAGTAGTATCGTGATTATTGGTTCACTGGCGCCAAGCACATTTCTGACAAAACTGGGAACCTGGGTTAGGTATGCGGTGCTAAATAACCAGAACCAGGAGTTTGCAATAATTGCGTAAAAAACAGTGGGTGTTTTGATTACTTCCCGCATAATTTTCAGCGTTTGGCTGATAGGGTTCCAATCTATTTTTAAATTGGGGGCGGAGGATGGAGCGGGGGGGATTGCCCTACTTGCGAGATAGCCTAGTACGGCGACAGTGACCATCACCAAGCTTAGATATAAAAGCCCTGGTTTTCCCTGGCCCACATCACCGGCTAGGAGGGTGCCGACAATTGTTCCAACCAGTAATCCGAAAAAGGATGCAACCTGGGCTAAACCATTTCCTCCAAGTAATTCTGATTGCTTTAGGTGCTGAGGCAAGATGGCATATCGGACAGGGCTAAAGAAAGCTGTGTGGGTGGCAAAAAGTATTAATACGATAAAACTTAAAACTCGGTCATCAGTGAGTAGTGCAATGGCCCCGAGGATACTGATTAGTATTTCGGCGGCTTTAATAATTCTTATGACTCGACCCTTTTCATACTTGTCAGCCAATTGTCCAGCGGCGAGTGAAAATAGAAAATACGGTATGACATAGAGGCTACTGGCAAGGTTAATCAGTGTATTGGCTTCTGCTTTGGCCAAATGAAATGCCAGTATGACTAGCAGGGAGTTTTTAAACAGGCTGTCATTAAAAACACTGCCTAACAGTGAGAGAAACAGTGGCGTAAAGCGGCGACTGGCGAGGAGCTTGAACTGGTTGCTTTGAGACATGGTTAAGCCTTCGTCCCTGTGCCGCCCTTAGCAGCTATGTATTTATATTCCCGCTATCAGAATAGGTGATCGGAATGATTTAAGGAGGGGGCTGGTGTCGTGGGGCAGGAGAAGAATTTATGTGCCTACCAGTGAAGTAGGCACATATCCTTGTTGGTTAAGAAAAAGGGGAGGCTAACGCTTCTCTCCGCGCAAGCCCAGCACCTGGCGGTATAGAGCCTCTGCCTTGGCACCGGCTGCTTCGACAGGCCTGCCGGCAACGACGCTCACCCGCGACCAAAAACGCTTAGGCAATGTAGTGAAGGCATGACCGTCTTTGTGGCTGAAAAAGCTACCCCAGAGACCTTGGAGGGCCATAGGAATTACAGGGACGGGGGTTCTCTCCAGAATTTTTTCTATGCCGGCTTTAAATGGCTGTAGTTCTCCGTCTTTAGTTAACTGACCTTCGGGGAATATGCAGAGAAGATCTCCATCTTTTAGCCCGTCCTCAATGGCTTGAAAAGCCTGTTCATACCCTTCAGGGTCTTTCTGCTTGGAGCAAATTGGAATTGCCCTGCCTGTTTTGAAGACGAAGTGCAAAATTGGAATTTCATAAATGGGCTTGTACATAATAAAGCGGATAGGGCGGCGAACAGCGCCGGCGAGTAATAGTGCGTCGACATAACTCACATGATTACAAGCGATTAGGGCTGGTCCCTCTGTGGGTATCTGTTCAAGCCCTTGGTGCTTTACCCGGTACATGGTGTGGGATAAGGCCCAGATCAAAAAGCGCATAGCAAATTCTGGCACCTTGGCGAACACAAAAATGGCGACCGCCGCATTCATAAGGGCAATTACAAGAAAGAACTGCGGTATGGTCGCGTCTAGCATATTGAGGAACAGAATTCCAAGTAGAGCCGAAACCACCATGAAGAGGGCGTTCAAAATATTGTTTACGGAGATGATTTGTGCACGAATTGCCGGGTCGGATCGGTCCTGGATCATGGTGTACAGAGGAACGATGTAAAGCCCCCCAAACATCCCCAGCAGTACCAAGCAACTGAGAAGAGAGTATGCACCATCGGTACTTAGAAATGCAGTAAAGCTGGCTTCATGGAGTTCTGCAAAGTTTCCCCCGACAATACCCAGGGCGATACCACTTATGGTCAGTCCAGTCGCGCCAACAGGCACCAGGCCAAGTTCAATAAATCCACTGGAGAGGCGCTCGCAGATCAAGGACCCAATGGCAATACCAATGGTAAAACTGCATAGTAGCAATGTAACCACTGATTCACTGCCACCTAGGACATTCTTGGTAAAACTGGGAATTTGTGTCAGATATGCCGCTCCCATTAACCAAAACCAAGATATTCCAATAATGGAGTAGAAAATTGAGGGAGTATTCGCGCTGGCACGGAGTATTTTATGGGTTTGAGTAATTGGGTTAGGGTTTATTTTGAGATTGGGTGTGGGGGCTGGCGCCGCAGGAATTGAGCGGCTGGCCAGATATCCCAGGGTAGCTGCACCCATAATTACCAGGCCTAAGTAGAGGACCCCTTGTTGCCCATGGCCTGTGAGGCCTGCGAGTAGGCTACCGACAATCGTTCCCGTCAAAATGGCCACAAATGTCCCCATTTCCACCAGAGCATTGCCCCCTATCAGTTCGGAACGCTTCAAGTGCTGAGGGATAATCGCGTACTTCACAGGGCCAAAAAAGGCGGACTGTATGCCCAGGAGAAAGAGCACAGTTAAACAGAGTGCGTTGCTTCCGCTAAAAAGGGCGAAAACACCCAGAGCACCGATTCCGATCTCTCCTAGCTTAATCCAGCGTATCAACCTCCCCTTGTCGTATTTGTCTGCGATCTGACCGGCGGAAGCAGAAAATAAGAAAAAGGGAAGAATAAACAAACCAGCAGCCAGGTTAATTAGTGCATTCGCTTCGCTTTCCACCAGGCGAAAGGCGATCATGACAATTAGGGCATTTTTATAAACATTGTCATTGAAGGCGCCCAGGAACTGGGTGCAGAAGAACGGCAAAAAGCGGCGGCTAGTGAGAAGATGAAACTGAGACTGGTTAGCCATTGGCAACTCTCTTCTTATTTAAGTGGGCTAATGGTAAGTCATACTGCCGACGGGAGGTATCCCCTGTGATAGTGGGTACATTGGTACGATAGATTAGGGGTTGTTGGGAGAGAGGTAGAATTGGTTGGGGGGAAACCTGGCCGCGTGGGCGGCCAGGTGAGGGTACCGGTTTACCAGACAGTTACCCGTTCCTCTTCAGGCAGGTACATACCGTCGCCTTCCTTAATATCGAATGCTTCGTAGAAGGCATCGATATTTGGCAGTACGCCTTTCACACGATACTCAGCGGGAGAGTGGCTATCTACCTTCAAACGTCCACTGAGGGCTTTATCGCGCATCTTGCTGCGCCACACCTGAGCCCAGCCCATAAAGACCCTCTGATCGCCAGTAAAGCCGTCAATAACAGGTGCCTCTTCTCCATCTAGAGACATTTTATAAGCTTTATAGGCAATTCCCAGGCCTGACAAATCGCCGATATTCTCGCCCAGGGTCAGCTCGCCGTTGATGTGCTCACCCTCAAGCGGCTCGTAGGTGTTGTACTGGGATACGAGCTTGCTGGTCAGCTGTTCAAAATTGTCACGATCGGAGTCGGTCCACCAGTTGTTGAGATAGCCGCGCCCATCAAATTTACTGCCTTTATCATCGAACCCGTGTCCAATCTCGTGGCCGATTACACCGCCGATACCACCGTAGTTGACTGCATCATCCGCATTCATATTAAAGAATGGTGGTTGCAGAATCGCTGCAGGGAATACGATTTCATTCATGGCTGGGTTGTAGTAAGCATTCACCGTCTGTGGGCTCATGCCCCACTCATCACGATCAATTGGCTTACCCAGCTTATTGCGATCGTAAGAGGACTCAAACAAGTTGGCTGCCAGAACGTTGCCAATCAGGTCATCGGATTTAACCGTCAAGTTACTATAGTCACGCCACTTGTCTGGGTAGCCGATTTTTGTGGAAAAATTGCTTAGCTTAAACAGAGCCTGCTTTTTGGTGTCTTCGCCCATCCACTCGAGGGACTCAATGGATTCCCGGTAAGCGGCTTTCAGATTGTCCACAAGTACAATCATTCGCTCTTTGGCTTCCGGTGGGAAGTGCTTTTCTACGTAACGCTTACCGACCAGCTCGCCAACAGAACCATTAACGAATTCCACTCCGCGCTTCCAACGGGGCTCCATCTGCTCGATACCGTGAACGGTGGTGCCATAGAAGTCAAAGCGCAATTGTGCGATTTCGTCATGCATGTAGGGCGCCGCTGCATTGAGTACTTTGACCTTCAGATAGCGCTTCCAGGTTGCCAGTTCAGTATTGGCAATAATCTTATTGGCCGCTTCCAGGTACTCAGGCTGGCCGACAATAAAATTATCTGCTTTTTTCAATTGGGCTTTGGCCAGGTAGCTGTCCCAATCTACAACGGGCATTAGCTCTTTAAGTTCAGCAACAGTTTTCTTGTTGTAATACTTTTCCGGGTCCCGGTTATCAACGCGGCTGCGATGGTGTTTTGCCAAACTTTTCTCGAGTTTGAAGATTTTGTTGGCAAAGTCGTCAGCCTCTTTAAGTCCCGCGAGGTCTTGCAGGTCAGTGAGGTAGGTTATATAGGCTTCGCGGAGCTTTTTACTCTTCTCAGTGTCTTCGAAGTAGTAGTCGCGATCAGGGAGTCCTAGGCCTGCCTGCCACAGGAAGGTCATGTAGTTTTCTACTTGTTTCAGGTCCTGCCAGATGCTGCCACCAAATGGTACATCGTAGCCGACGGTGTCCGCATAGGCGAAGAAATCGGTAAGACCCTTGCGGCTCTTAATTGCATCAACTTTGGCGAGTTCGCCGGAAATAGCGGAGAGCCCTTTTTTCTCGATCAGCTTTTTATCCATAAAGCTGTTGTAGAGATCTCCGATTTGCTTGGCATCGGCGCTCTTAGCTCCTTGGCTGGCTTCCATAATCAGAGCTTTGACTTGCTCGGTACTTTGATCTCTCAGAATAGAGAAACCACCCCAGCGGGACTTGTCCGCAGGGATTTCAGTATTCTTCAGCCAAGTGCCGTTTACATAAGCAAAGAAGTCGTCTTGAGGCCGTACACTGGTATCCATGGCATTTAGGTCAATACCTGAGGAGAGCTTTACCTGATCAATGGTAGCTTTACTGTTAGTGTGGTCATGAGCGACTGCGAAGAGGGGAGCCTGGACTCCGATCAGGGTACCAGCGATAGCGAGTGGTAATAGTAATTTTTTCATCTTTGCTCTTTTGGCTGAATGTCCGTAGAGCATACTAAAAGCAGGGGGGAGCCTGGGCAAGGGGGCTGCGCCTAGCGGGGGATAGGGGGTGTTGAAGTGAGTTGAACTCTCCAAGCCCTGTTGAGCAGAGCTTGGAGTTTAGGTGTCTTATTAGTCTGGTAAGCGGAATGTGATAGGAATTGAAAAACTGTAGCTATCAGCACCTAACTGCATAGGTACACCAGGGTAAGGCTCCGCTCGGCGAACGGCAGCTTGGGCTTCTCGGTTGAGACTGGAGAAACGGGACTCCTGGATCGGCTGGATGTCTATCAACTGTCCCTGGGAGCCGATCGTCACATTTAAGCGAACACTACCTTCTTGGCCCCGCTCTTGGGCCCGTTTAGGGTAGCGAATGTAGCGGAAGGTGTGGCGCAGTAAGCTGGAGTGGTAGATCTGACGTGCCAGAATCATATCAGCCGTTAGGGGAGCCTCCTCTTCCATCATATCTTCGACATCTGCAGCCAGCACCGGGCCATCCTCGGGGGGGACTGTAATCAGCTCAATCTCATCCTCAGCTTGTGCTGGAAGGGCCCCTTCCGGTTGTGGTCCCTGTTCACTGTCCCCTTGAATACTATCGGCCTCAGTTACAACCGTTGCTGCGGGAGCGGTTGCGGCTAGGGCCAGAGTTGGAGGCGGAAGATCAGCGATTTCAATAGCTGGTTTAGGCTTAGTGGCTTCGGTTGGCGCCCCTTCGGCGGCAATGGCCTCTTCCTGGCTTATTTGCTTGAGTTGTAATTCGGCAATTCTCTCGCTTGTTGGGGCCAGGGACTCGAATGTAGTTACCAGGCTACCTGACACTTGGCCGGCGGAAAGCAGCCCATCTTTAAAGTCAGTAGAGGGAGGGACAGAACCAATCCAGGCTCGTAGCAAGGTATTGAAGAAGTCGGGGTCAGCAATCTCTCCAAGTCGAATACTGTTAAGGGAGATTGTTGTCGAGCCGGTATCGGCGGCGAACTCGATACTCAATTGATCACCGTGAGCAAAGCGCCCCTTAAACAGATTGGCAAAGGTCACCATGTTTTCTGCCTGACTGCTGAGCGTATCTCCACGGTTGTTAATCGCAATGGCTTCCATCCATTGATTGCGGAGTCGCCGTGCCGGCAGACTTTTGGTGATAACACGAACCTCCAAGCGCCGAGGAATATTGTTATCGAGTAGTGTGCTGGAATCCCGGGTTAGATTTTCCGAGTATATTGCAGCGATATAAATGTCTTTATTAAATTGTTTTTCTAGTGCAAGACCGTTTAAAAGTGGTGCAGCTTTCGCAGTGAGAGCAAATGTAAACACCCAAAAAGAGAGGACAATTTTTATCGATTTCATTGTTCTACGGTGTCTCAGTAGCAGGAGTAAAATGTTCCGCTAAGTAAGAATTCAGGGGCCCCAACCCCAATGCACACAAGTCAGATTAAAAAGTGCGCGCCCAAAGCTTGTGAGAGTACAATGTACTACTCACTACATCTAACTCTACTGTAACTGGAACGGAGTTCAAGCCTGATAAGGTCAGACTGTCCTCATTCGCCCAAGATAAAGGGTTGGTAAGGAAACGATTGTCACACTTAGAAACAGGTGTGCTAGGTCGATATCGTTTAGAATGGCACTTTGCAGAGTGGCTTAGGCCACTCTTTTCAGGAAAATGGAATAGTTTTCACTAAATTTGAATTGTGCATGGAAATTAAACCTCTTAGCGAGTATCCACGGGATGCTGTGGATCGTCTTCTCAATGTCATCCATCTATTTCGGGATATTCGTGCCTCGAGTGAGTGGCAATACGATGTATTGCTAAAGCGCTCCCGGTTGGTCAGCCTTCAGTCGGGTGAACAGCTGCTGCGTGCAGGGGATGTGGATCAATGGGTCTACTTCTTGTTACGCGGTGAGTTACATGTGAAGGTGAACAGTCCCGCAGCTGAGGAGGCTCCGGGAAATGAACGTCCTTTGGCGGTAATACGTCCAGGTGAGTTATTTGGTGATTTGTCGATGCTATTGGCGGAGCCCCGCAGTGCCGATGTATTTGCCGCGAATAATAGCCAGGATACTCAGGTTCTGGGCGTTGATTGTACGCTGTTTGGTGACCTGGAAGACTTATCACTTTTACAGTTGCCAGCAAAACTGGTTTTCTATCGCAATATGGTGCATTCATTGCGTTGGAAACTGGAGGTCTATAGGTCCAAGTATCCGGGGCATCAGTTGGCGAATAGCCATAGAAAGCTGAAACTTTATACGGGACCAAAAAATAGCCGGGAAGAGTTAATTGCCTTAGCGGAACAGGCTAAAGCTTTGGCTCAAATTCTGCTCGACTGGAATGCGGAGTTTGGTTCTGGTGAGCTGGTTGATGATGAATCCGACATGCTTGGATTTCTGGAATCTATGCTGTCGTAGAGATATCCCGTTCAAACCAAGGGCGAGAGAATTATTTCCTCGCTCCTGACTGCTCTCCCTCCTCTTTGTACTTATTTTTATTGGCACATGTGTACACCTTTCTTAAGGGGGGACTATCTGCTGATTTCAGTCTAAATTTGTAGATCACTCGGATATTTCATTTGCCCGACATTAACCACGTATTTATTGACAGAATTCGAGTGGGACACAGCGGAGCTTTTTATATGTCGCTGTGATTGTGTAAAAATCGCTTCGCTTCAGTTGTTATCGCAGATCCCTTCGATTGGATTTAAGACCCCTTTTACGATGGCGCATCATTGCCCAACAGGTTTAGTAAGTTATGAATGTATTGGTATCAATCTGGTCAAGGCGCAATTACCGGATGGCAATTATTGTTTCGGTGATCGCTATTTTATGGCTGCTGAGTGGGCAGTTATTCTCCGATGCAGAGGATGAGCAGTCAGAACCTAAAGAGGTAACTGCCAAGAAGCCAGAGCCTGAATTGCGAATTCAAGCCCAAATCATTGAGTCCAGCCCATACGCCACTCAGATACTAGTGAATGGACGCACTGAGGCTAACCGGCATGTACGTTTGCGCGCTGAACTGGATGGCATTATTGCTGCACTTCCAGTTTCGGAAGGGCAGACAGTTAGACAAGGGGATGTCATTTGCGAAATCGAGGCTGAAGATCGTATCGAGCAACTGGCATTAGCTGAAGCGGCAAAACGCAAAGCAGAAATAGACTTTGCCGGTGCTGAGAAACTTAAGAAAAAAGGATTGCAGTCGGATACAACAATGGCCCAGCAGCAAGTTGAGCTTGCCCGAAGTAAGGCGGAGTACACACGTGCCAAAGTGACGGTAGAGAAACTGAAAATTCGTGCACCATTTGCTGGAGTAGTGAATAGCCGAGCGGTGGAGCTGGGAGATTTTATTCGCCGGGGAGAGGAATGCGCGACCATTCTTGACTTGGATCCCATCTTAATTGTTGGCGAAGTTTCAGAGGATCAAGTGGGGAGCCTTGTTGAGGGCGGGCCGGCCAGAGCCCAATTACAAAGAGGGCTGCTAGTAGACGGATACCTCCGTTATATCAGTCAACAGGCGCAGGAAATTACTCGGGCTTACCGAGTGGAGGTAGCAGTAGATAATCCAGGTAATCAACTTCCCGGAGGCTTGAGTGGTCAGCTGGTCCTCCCGACCGGTGAAATTACGGCCCACCATATTAATGCTTCTCTACTCACGCTGGATGATAGCGGTGAATTGGGGGTACGGACTCTCAATGATAAAAACCAAGTGCAATTTATCAATGTTTCACTGGTTGGGGATGGTGATGGCGGCGTCTGGGTTTCTGGGCTGCCCGACACAGTCACTCTGATTACTGTGGGACAAGAATATGTCACTACGGGAGATTTGGTTCGTGCGGAAATACTGAAAACTGGGGTGGAGTTTTCCCGGGAGAACGAAGCGAAGAAAGCTCCCGCAGTAGATTCCGCAGATTCCGCAGAGGTGACTCCGGTATCCGAAACTTCAGTGATTCCCGAGGGGGATTCGCGATGAAGCTGTTGGAAAGCGCTATTCAAAGAAATCGCAGCACAATATGTCTGATGCTGCTGATTGTTTTAATTGGCATAGTTGCTCGCGCAGCGATGACAATTGAATCAAGCCCTGAGGTGAACCCCCCATTTGTAATTGTACAGGTCACTCATGAGGGAATTTCCCCAGAGGATGGTGTACGCCTGTTGGTCCGCCCTCTGGAGAAGGAAATTCGTGCGGTGGAAGGGGTTGTCGAGGTGATTGCTGTCGCCCGGGAATCCCTTGCATATATCGTGATTGAATTTGACTCTGCCATTGGTGTAGATGATGCCGTCGATGATATTCGCAATGCTGTAGAGCGGGCCAGGGCTGAGCTGCCCCGGGATGCCGACGAGCCTACCGTGGAGGAAGTATCCGCTCAACCTTTCCCCACCATCGTCGTTACCCTATCCGGCGAGCAAGTGAATGAACGGGTTTTACTGCGCTCGGCTGAATTGCTTAAGCGGAAGATAGAGAGTATCCCTGAGGTGCTAGGTGCAGATCTCCATGGTAATAGGGAGGAGGTCGTTGAGGCAGTGATTGATCCGGTGCGACTGGAGCACTATCAAATCACCAGTGCGGAGTTAATCAACGCGGTATTGGGGAACAATCTGTTAATTCCTGCAGGGGAGCTGGAAACCAATCGGGGCCGTTTTTCAGTGAAAGTCCCAGGGTTGATTGAGACCGCTCAGGATGTTTATGAAATTCCGCTCAAGAAGTCACGCGATGGAGTTGTGACCTTGGGTGCTGTTACAGATATTCGCAGAACCTTCAAGGATGCCGTGAGCTACACCAGTATCAATGGCCGTCCGGGGCTCGCTATTAATGTTGAAAAGCGCAACGATGCCAGCTCTGTCGATGTTGCGGATCGAGTCCGGGAAGTGGTTCAGGCTGAATTTGGTGTTTTGCCGCAGGGAATTACGGTTGAGTTTGTTTTTGACCAATCTGATTTTGCACGGGATATGGTCAGTGAGATGCAGGGAAACATCCTGACCGCGATGCTATTGGTAATGATTATTGTCGTTGCCGCGCTCGGCTTTCGCTCGGGAATTCTGGTGGGGCTGGGAGTGCCCTTCTCTTTGCTGTTTGGTTCCATCATCACCTGGTATCTGGGTTATTCGTTTAACTTTATGGTGATGTTCGGAATGTTGCTGGCCCTCGGTATGTTAATTGATGGCTCCATTGTGATCACCGAGTTTGCCGATCGGAAAATGGCTGAAGGCTTGTCAGCAAGGGAGTCCTATATTGCATCAGTCAGTCGGATGTTCTGGCCGGTAGTTGCCTCAACGGCGACTACCCTTGCAGCATTTTTGCCTATTATGCTGTGGCCTGGAGTGGTGGGAGACTTCATGCGTTACCTGCCCGTTACAGTATTTGCAGTATTGGCGGGGTCACTCTTGTACGCCCTGTTTTTTGCTCCTGTGCTGGGTTCACTGTTTGGCAAAAGCGCAATGGATGCCTCTACTCGTAACTACCTGAGTCAGTTAGAGGATGGCTTACCTCGAGCCCTGCCTGGAATTACCGGCTGGTATGCGCGTATTCTTGAGAAGGTTCTACAGCGCCCATTGGGTGGGTTCTTAACCACTATTGCCATTCTGGTTGCCATCTTTATTGGCTTTGTCAATTTTGGTGCGGGTGTTGAATTTTTCACGGATACAGAAGAGCAATACGGCAATGTAGAAATTAGGGCCCAGGGCAATTTGTCCATGGAGGAGAAAAAAGCCCTGGTGGTGCAAGTGGAAAGAGCCGTGCTTAGTGTGCCTGAGGTCCGAATAGCTCACACTACTATTGGTTCTGGCGGAATTTCTGGAAATTCTGATCGTTCCCCAGATCAAATCGCCAATATGTTAGTGGAGCTTTATCCCGCAGAGGAACGCGAGCGGCGGAGCCGCGACATTTTTGCCGATATCCGTTCCCGCACCTCAGATTTTGCCGGAATTAAAGTAACCGCAAATGTAATGGAGGGAGGACCGCCGGTAGGCAAGGATATTGTTCTGGAGTTGCGCAGTCAGAACTATGAGCAGCTACTGCTGGAAACCTGGCGACTACACCGTGCAATGGAGGAAATTGGCGGGTTGCGAGATATTGTAAACACCGCGCCACTACCTGGCATCGAGTGGGAAGTGAAAGTCGATCGAGCCAAGGCTGCCCTATATGGTGCCGATCTAACTGAAGTTGGCAGGGCGGTGCAGTTGGTTACCAATGGCGTCCGGGTTGCAGAATATCGACCCGATGATACGGATGAAGAAGTAGATATACGTATCAGGTACCCCAGAAGTGCCAGAGGCATAGCCGCGCTCGATCAGCTAAAAGTTAATACCGTGCAGGGTACCGTTCCGATTAGCAGCTTCGTACATACGGAAGCCATGCCCAAGGTCGATAAGATTGAGCGAATCGACGGAATTACTCGCATGCAAATTAAGGCTGATGCGCAAGAGGGGATTCTGCCGGATGACAAAGTGAAGGAAATAAGGAAGTGGTTGCAGAGTAATCCGGTGGATAACCGGGTTGAGCTGCTATTCCGTGGGGCGGACGAGGAGCAGAATGAGTCTTTTCAATTCCTCGGCATAGCCTTCCTCCTGGCTCTGTTTTTAATGTTTATCCTGTTAGTAACACAGTTCAACAGCTTCTATCAGTCTTTATTAGTACTTTCATCTGTGATTATGTCCACTTTGGGGGTGATGTTTGGTCTGCTAATAACACAAAGCACCTTCAGTGTGATTATGACTGGAGTGGGGATTGTGGCGCTGGCTGGAATCGTGGTGAACAATAATATTGTACTGATAGATACCTATAATTTCGTGCGTAAGAATGAGCCGAGCCTGACACCAACGGAAGCAGCAGTAAAGGCATCGACACAGAGGCTGAGACCGGTCTTTTTGACAACGGCAACAACTATCCTCGGGTTGTTGCCCCTGGCGCTAGGCGTCAGTGTGGATATGGTCGGACGCAATATTGTTGTCGATGGAGTGATAGCCTCTTTTTGGGTGAAGCTAGCCAGTGCAATTGTTTACGGGCTTACCTTTTCCACTTTGCTGACGTTATTGGTTACACCCATTATGTTAGTACTACCGGGCCGCTCCAAGAAGAGGGGTAATCCAGAGGGGGTTATTGAGTCGGTAACGAGTTAGTGACGGCTATATAAGTACTGTAATCATACTTAGTGATCACAAAATTCGGGGGCTTAGGCCCCCGTTTTTATAGCAGGGAATTTATGAATAAGGCTAAATGGCCGAATGAAGTTTTAGAGCGTAGTGGACAGCTTAAGGAGAGTTTATCGGGGCCTTTTAAGGAGTTGTTGCGTGAGCACCAATTACCATGCGATTTCCTCCAGGTACTCGAACAACTTTTTCTTCCCCTCGGAGTTTGGGTACTGACTCGCCATAAGCGCAGCAATCCATTATTAATTGGGGTTAGCGGGGGGCAGGGTACCGGCAAGTCGACCCTGGCGGATGTGTGGCAATGTATTTACCAGGCGATGGGCTATCGCTGCTGTGTTTTGTCTCTGGATGATATCTATTTAACGCTGGAACAGCGCCGCAAGCTGGCTACACAGGTACACCCTTTACTCGAAACTCGTGGTGTGCCGGGAACCCATGATATCGGCTTGGGAATTAGCATGCTCAAGGCCCTGTGTGCAGCCAATACTGATTCCGCTATAGCATTACCTAGGTTTGATAAAGGACGTGATGATCGGATCCCTGAGCACTTGTGGCCCGTATTCAAGGGGCAGGTTGATGTTGTTATCTTCGAAGGATGGTGCCTAGGGGCCAAGCCTTCAGAAGGGCATGAAGGACCGCTCAATGAACTGGAGTGCAGGGAAGATAGTACTGGCGAATGGCGAAATTATATTAATCAACAGTTGGAAGGTTCTTATCGAGATCTTTTTTCGCTTATCGATGTATGGGTGATGCTCAAAGCGCCGAGTATGGAATGTATCGTTGAGTGGCGTAAGTTACAGGAACATAAACTCAGGATTCGCTCCGGAATGGGGATGACAGATCAACAAATTGTTCAGTTTGTACAACACTACGAAAGAGTGACGCGGAGCTTACTAGAGGATATGCCGGGTTGGGCAGATTGTGTTATTGAGTTGGGGGAGGACCATCAGGTGAAGGGCTTGCGGATGCAGTAAGTTCTGTTTAAACCCTGGCGAGGCCAGGGTTTAAACTAACTGAATAAATCAGTTTTACTTAAGCGCTGGCTTACTTAGCCTTGGGCGGACGACCGCGACCGCGCTTTACAGGAGCAGCTTCAGTTGCTGCTGCGGCTGTGGCTTCTGCTTTTTTGGGGCGCCCTGGCTTTTTCTTAGCGGCTTCCGCTTTTGCTGGGCGACCGGGCTTCTTTTGTGCGGATTCTGCCTTAGGTGGGCGGCCACGACCGCGTTTTACAGGAGCAGCATCAGTTGCTGCGGCGGTTGCGGTCTCTGCTTTCTTGGGGCGGCCGGGCTTTTTCTTAGCGGCTTCAGTTTTAGCTGGGCGACCGGGCTTCTTTTTGGCTTCAGTGGCGTCTTTTTTGGGACGGCCAGGCTTTTTCTTAGCTTCTTCGGCCTTAGCGGGACGACCAGGCTTCTTCTTGGCTTCTTCAGTTTTAGCTGGGCGGCCGGGCTTTTTCTTAGCTGCGGTGGCTTTCTTCTTGTCAGCAGCAGCGGCTTTTTTAGCGGCAGCAGCAGTTTTCTTTGCTTCGGCAGCGGCTTTTTTCTTTTCAGCAGCAGCCAGTTTCTTAGCTACAGCAGCTTCTTCTTTAGCGACGATCTTAGCTACCTGAGAAGCCAGCTTGTTGGCGGCTTTGATTTCAGCCAGTGCATCTTTGGCTTCAGTTGCGGCAGTTTTGGCTTCAGTTGCAGCAGTTTTAGCTGCAGCGGCGGCTTCACGTGCTTTTTTCAGCTGTTGCTGTTGAGCAGCAGTCTTTTTCTTAGCTCTAACAGTCGCTACTTTATCTTGAGTAGTTTTTGCTTTAGCAGCAGCTTTCTTGGCACTGTTTGCCAATTTCTCGGCTTTGACAGTCAGGTCTTTTTCCTGCTTAAGGCGGGCAGTTTCCAGTTTAGCGGTAAGGGAGCGTAGCTCCGCTTCCATTTTTGCGACGTCGCTGGTAGCGACTTGAGCAGCTTTTTTAGTAGCCATTTAAATATCCCTGCAAAATGAATTGTTTTAGTAAGTGGGGGCATTCCTATCAATTATTCTCAGCCATCTTTAACGGAATTAGGCACCGTCCAAGATGCATGTTTTCGGCAGAAAACAATTGATAGTGAGTCCCCCCAAGCTAGCGGCGCTAATTGCAGCTTATTTGTATACCTAATTGCAAGTCCTTTAGATGGTTTTTTTCTATTTAATGTAAAAAAAATGGCTTTTTTTTACATATTTTTCAATTGGGGGCCGTTTGAACTGTGTTTTTGATCTTTTTGGGAACTTGAAAGCACTCATTACTGGTGATTCTTTAACTTCAATATTCCTTGTATCAGGTCAGTATCGGTGGCGTTAAATAGTTGAGTAATTTTGTAAGCTTTATGAACTTGTTGGTTTAGTTGTTTTGGCTTTTATAGTTGGATTTTGATGGTGGCAGATAGTTTCTGTTCATCAATTAACAGAGAGCCGGATTAACAAAACTTAACTGCGAGCTTTTGCCTGCGCCAATTAGCGGGCAACCTCCATAGCTGGTTGTGTAACCTTGCGTATTGAAGTGTGATATTCAAATTGCGGAAAGTTGCAAGTGTCAAGATGTCAGAGACAGTTTGAATCCTACTGCCGTACCCTGGCATTTAGTAAGGAATTAAAAACTGGGAGCGAACTTACACTCATGTACGGGATCTACTGCCCAGTATATAAGTTCCAACCGGTTGGGGTATTTGGGGTCTTGGCTGCCGGGATTTGACATTATTGCTGCGAGGTTTACTTTTACATAGCGGAAAGCAAACCAGTGATAAATCTAGTTATAACCATGTATTTAATGGGACGGAACTGTATTAGTTTGTGCTCTTCAGTTGAGGTCTTTTTAATTACCGAGAAAGCGAGCGCTTGGTCTCCAGTCATTTGTTTTGCTATCACGTGACATCCCTGCTAGCCATAAAAGGAGTAGAGGGCAGTTGTTCAGAGGCAAGTAATACCAGAAGCTATTTGAATGCAGTCCTGATTATCCGTGCGTTGATCAACAATCTTAATGATATTTTTATGGGCAATGCTTCTGCTTTGGAGTGGCTGCTCTTACCGAAGGCAACCTTATGAGTTTTGCAATGGGAGAGGGGGACAGGACTGACCCAGTAACAGAATATCTCTGTCACTGGGGTGATATGGAGTCAATCGCGTAGCTTTATAGTGGCCCGTAGGGCAAATAACGATTGTTGGAATTCTGGCGAATCCATAACAGTTGTTCTTTTGTTAATGGCGTCGAGCGTTGCTTGAGTACTTTGGCGAGGGGAATTACTGCAGACTCAGCGCCGGCGTCCCAGCCTGGCAGATTCATTTCTGCCAAGGTAAAGAAGCGGATCAGTTGCCATAGCTGGGCACTGTTCCAATGTTCGCTCTCTTCGATCCAGTGTTGGAAGGGAAGGCGAATAAGTGTAGAGGGTACTTTTTCAAACGCTCCTACTGATTCTGTAAAAGGTTTATCTGACTCTGCAATTTCGATAAGTCTGAGCAACTGCTCCCGGTTGAATTCTTCACTGGTTTCATTTTGTGGGCCACTTACCTGTGGCTCCCAGGCTCCTACGCTCATACTTACTCCTTATAAAGGTCCGGTTTCTTGCTGTTGCATTATAGCGAGGGGGGCTGTGTTCAGGGGGATCTTACTCTAGATAACAATGAATAAAGAGGTCTTTGAATTAATCCACATTACTTCTTCGAATCTAATGAATCGTTTTGTAGTAATTTTGGAAGTCTCTATAAAGGAGTTGGGTTGCGATAACAGGGACTAAACCTACGGGAAAATCAAATCTGTCGGTGCTTATTTGAGATACTATAGAAGAGACTCTTGATATTGAGGTTCAAATGGAATTTATTGCTAAAGCACTGCCGGCGACAAAGCGAGTGGCTCTGGTAGCCCATGACAACCGTAAAGATGCCATGATTCAGTGGTGTCTCAGACATCACAATCTGCTCAAACGACACCAGTTATTGGCTACGGGGACTACTGGTGGAAAAATTGAAGATGCGACGGGTTTAAGTGTCGAAAAGCTCTTAAGTGGCCCTCTGGGAGGTGATCAACAGCTCGGAGCGAGGATTAGCGAGGGGCAGGTGGACTTACTGATATTCTTCTGGGACCCCTTTGAGCCCATGCCCCATGACCCAGACGTCAAGGCACTACTGCGTATTGCTGCAGCGTGGAATATCCCAGTGGCTTGCAACCAGAGCAGTGCAGATATGGTGGTACAGTCACCATTGATGGACCAATCCTTCGAGCATGAGGTGCCTGACTATCACAGCTATCTAGCAGGACGTTAGTCGGAATTTTTGCTTAAAATTTGATCTTTTCTGTCGGCTCGATTCTGTAACTTATTGATTTTTAAAGTTTATTTATCTCTGTTATCGCTCGCACTTGCAATGCTTGCGAAATCGCGGCAATCTTGCCCACCAGATTAGACCGGTCAATCCGGCACCCCTGATATTTGAAAATTGCACGGTGTTTTATGAGTAGACGACGCGGAAAGGCCGTAGAAGAAGAAAAGGCAGATATCGACCTGACGCCCATGTTGGACGTTGTGTTTATCATGTTGATCTTCTTTATCGTGACTGCTTCATTTGTTAAAGAGAAGGCGCTGGATGTGAATGTGCCTGATCCGAATGAGACCAGCAATGCTGAGCCAGATCCTACCAAGCAGAATATTCTGTTGATGGTTAGCGCAAATGATGAAATCACCATGGCGGATGGCAGCCGTATTGACAGCCGTGCTGTACGGGCCCGTATCGCCCAGATGTATGCGGAGAACCCGCAGGCAATGGTGATTGTGCGTGCACACAACAAGTCTAGTGCGGATACTTACGTACAGATTGCGGATGCCGCGAAGGAAGTGAGCCTGGGTATTCAGGTCTCCCTGGTACCTTACGAGGACTAAGTTCCCGGTGAGTTACCCGCGCTTAAAAAGCCAGCATATTGCTGGCTTTTTTCATTTGTGAATTATGGTTTTGAACTGGTCACAAATTGGGGTGGTACTTAAGTACCCCCTCAAATGAAATCCGATATCAGAATTCTGAACGAATTGCCCAGAGGTCGGGGAAAACCGGTCTAAACAGGGTTCCCTGTAAATAACCTACTCCGCTCGATCCACCAGTCCCCATTTTCCTGCCAATTGTTCGCTCGACCATTTTTACATGTCTGTAACGCCACTGTTGTAACGAAGTATCGATGTCCACCAAAGCCTCACAGATTTCACTTACCAGTGGATCATTGCGATAGATATCGATCAGTATTTTCTGGACGGCTGAAGAAGGTTCCGCAACTTGGCTAAAATCCCTTTCAAGCTCATTAGCGGGTACCTTATGCCCTTCGTGAACCAAAAAGTTTAGGAAAGCATCCCAAAGGGTCGGCGCCTCAAGGCGCTTCATCAAGCGCTGGTAGTGCTCTGAGCCAGGGGTATAGTTTTCCAGTTTTTTCGGGTCCTTGGCTCCGTAAAGAAATTCCAACTCGCGAAACTGGTACGACTGAAAACCACTAGCCGTGGATAGTCGATCGCGGAAAGACATAAACTCCAGTGGGGTTAGGGTTTCCAGGATATCGACCTGTTGAATCAAAGTACGATAAATCGTGTCGACACGTTTAAGTGTATGCAATGCGCGATTGCGTTCACCTGCGTTGAATAGTCGCACCAGGAAATCCAGTTCATGCAACATTTGCTTGAACCAGAGCTCGTAGCTTTGATGAATAGTAATGAAAAGTAGTTCGTCGTGCTCGGGACCATCGGAAAGGGGTTTTTGGCACTGCAAAAGCTCGTCTACTTTTAGGTAAGAGCTATAAGTTATTGTCATAGTCAGCTGCTTCCTGAGTGTGTTTTGACCAGTTACAAAATAATGCTCTCTTTAGCCGGTGTGGATCAAAACAAAAATTACGGCAAAGTGATTTATATTGGACCCATTATAAAGCCCGGAGCTCTTTGAATGGAAAACCCAGCGCAAAACCTACGTGTCAATGGCTCTCGCCTTTGGGATAGCCTGATGGAAATTGCTGAGATAGGCGCGACCCCAGCGGGCGGGTGCAATCGACAAGCCCTGACAGATGAAGACCGTGAAGGGCGCGACCTTTTCGTGCGCTGGTGCCGAGATATAGGCTGTGAGGTCAGAGTGGACCAGATGGGCAACATTTTTGCCCGACGACCGGGAGCAGATAACAGCTTGCCTGCGGTAGTGACTGGTTCTCATTTGGATACCCAGCCCACGGGTGGCAAATTTGACGGTGTATATGGCGTACTTGCCGGCCTGGAAGTTCTGCGCACTCTAGAGGATCAAGGTATCAGGACCAAGGCCCCATTAGAGGTGGTTGTATGGACTAATGAAGAGGGTGCGCGCTTCTCTCCTGCAATGGTGGGCTCCGGGGTTTGGGCTGGCGAATTTAGCTTGGAGTATGGGCACAGCCGCGCGGATAAATCGGGCATCACCATCGGTGAAGAGTTGGAGCGGATCGGCTATCTCGGTACTGAGCCAGCTCAGCCGAGGGCTATTAAAGCTTCATTTGAAGCGCATATCGAGCAGGGCCCGATCCTCGAAAAACAGGATCAGGTAATTGGTGTTGTCACTGGTGTACAGGGTATTCGCTGGTATGACGTAACTTTTTACGGAACGCCTTGCCATGCGGGTCCAACTCCGATGGAGGACCGCCGTGATCCGGTCCAGGCAATGTCCATTCTGTGCGAGCGCATGTATCGTGAAGTCCGGGAGTATTCAGAAGATGCGCGTATGACCTGTGGGGATTTAAGGGCGGCGCCGGGCAGCCGAAATACAGTTCCTGAAGAGGTTGTGCTGGCACTGGACCTCCGTCACCCGTTACCTGAAGGGTTAAACCATCTGCATAAAGCCTTGTATAAGGCGGCTGAAAGAGTACAGGAAGAGACAGGTACCAGAGTCGATATTCGTGAAGAGTGGTACTCACCTCCCGTCGCCTTTGATAAGCATTGCATTGATTCGGTTAGCAGTGCTGTGCAGACCTTGGGATATAGCAATCGCAAGATGGTTTCAGGTGCTGGGCACGATTCCGTATATGTTTCCCGAGTCGCCCCTGTCTCTATGATCTTTGTGCCCTGTGAAGGAGGGCTGTCGCACAATGAAGCAGAATCGGCGGAGCCGGATCATCTTGAGGCGGGTTGTAATGTGTTGCTTCACGCAATGCTAAACAGTGCGGAGCAGGCTTAAGTAGCAGTAAAACAAGTGCTTCTGTCAACTCTCGGCGTTGCACTGTCTTTGTTTTGGCATAGTTGATAACAAGTTGGAATTTAGGCGAATGAGTAATTTTACTTTGAAGCACCGTCAGGATAACGGCGGTACGGCACCCCTGAGTGAGTGGGGGATGGATTCAGAATACGGTGTACTGAGAGATGTTCTAATTGGGCCTGTGGATAACTTCAGCTGGCGCACTGGTAATGCGAGTGCGCGACGTGCCGAGCGCCTCGGTATGAAGTTTGATCACAAGGTGGCGATGACACAGCATGGAGAGATGCTCGATGCTTACCGCCACGCAGGAGTGAATACGCACCTTATTCCAGCGGATAACACATTGCCCTACCAAATTTACGGTCGCGATTCCTCGGTAATGACCCCTTGGGGGCCTATCGTGACTCAGATGTTCAGCCCTTGGCGCCGTGGTGAGTGGGCGCCCATAGTGAAGAAATATGCAGAGCTGGATATCCCTATTTACGACATTATCACCGCAGGCTCTCTGGAGGGCGGTGATTTTATGGTGTTAGAGCCCGGCGTCATTCTGTGTGGCTACTCCGGCGAACGCACCAGCCCGCAGGGATTTGAGCAGATGAAAAGTTGGGTGGAAAAAGAGGGCTGGGAAGTTAAAGGCTACCAGTTCGATCCGTTCTTCCTGCATATTGATGTGATGGTAGCCATGCTTGCGGAAAAGCTGGCAGCAATTTGTGTTGATGCTGTTGAGCCGGAGCTGGTGCAGTGGTTTAAAAGCCGAAATATAGAGATTATCGATATTCCCTTCCCGCAAGTATTGGAACTTGGAGTGAATGTCGTTGCCCTGGGGAACGATCGAGTGATGCTACCTAAGGCCAATACCGGACTGGCGGAGAAGTGTCGCGCACATGGCCTGGAAGTTATCGACCCGGATATTTCAATGATTACTCCGGGGGGCGGTGGCGTTCATTGCATGTGCCAACCTCTGCGCCGGGATTCAGCCAATAAAGTTTGATTACTGTTGATGGTTATCTAGAGGGCCCGGTCACTGGTGACCGGGTTAATCCCGTCAACGAAAGTGGTTGATTAGGAACTCGAACCTCTGGGAGTAGCGGTTAATATGAATCTCCTAAATAGATGGCCTACAGCGGATTAAAAGTGGCTTCCGTTGGGGTTCCATAATTAGGCTACTGAGAGTAGCCCAATCTACTTCTTACCCCGGAGAACAATATGCAAAGCGAATGCGCTGAAATTCAGGCTCAGCTTAAGGACCGCATCCTCGAGATTACGATTAATCGACCCGGGCGCAAAAATGCCCTGACTATGGCCATGTATACCGCGATGGCAGGGTTATTGAATAGCGCAGCTACAAACCCGGATGTTCGCGTCGCGATTATTACCGGTGCTGAGGGTATATTCACCAGTGGTAACGACCTGACAGATTTCCTGGGCGGCTCTGCCGAAGGGGAGGAGTCTCCGGTTTTCCAGTTTATGAGTGCTCTCTACCACTTCCCCAAGCCGGTAGTTGCAGCCGTTAATGGCCCCGCAGTAGGTATTGGTACGACCATGCTGTTGCATTGCGACCTGTCTTTTGCTGGAGACGACGCCATGTTCCAGATGCCGTTTGTGGACCTGGGGCTGTGTCCAGAGTATGGCTCCAGCTACTTATTGCCCAGGATCGCCGGCCATGCCAAAGCTTCTGAACTATTACTGTTGAGCAAGCGTTTTAGTGCTCAGGAAGCCGTTGAGATTGGTATCTGTAATGCCGCAGTGGCGCCAGAACACGCCATAGTTCGAGCACGTGAAGCCGCAGCTGAGTTAGCGAGGAAAGCTCCGGCCGCCCTGCGTTTAACTAAGCAGCTTTTGCGCAGAGCAACTCAAGAGAAAGGGTTAGAGTTTATTCAAGACGAAGGCCGTTACTTTAAGGAACGCCTCGCCTCTGATGAGTTTAAAGAGGCTGCTATGGCCTTCATGGAGAAGAGACCAGCGGACTTCTCCAAGTTTGATTAAGTAAAAAAAGGCCGCACTATGCGGCCTTTTTTCTGATTTCATTTTTTAACGATCCCTATGTCCCCGGGAAAGATAGTTAACGGCTCTGTCGGGGTGGTCGGTAAAGAGACCGTCAATGCGCAGCTGATATACAGCGAAATGCAGGAAGTCCTCGAAGCTTTCAAATTCTTCGGGAATCTTGCCTGTATCGGCGCGGAAAGTGTAGGGGTGAACCTCTAGTTGTCTGCGGTGTGCCCGGCGGACAACACTGTTAGCTCTTGGTTGGCCATTTGTCACTTCCATTAACATAGGATACCAGGGGCCAATCCCATCTGCGTAGGTGGCGATTTTGCGCAAGCCCCCCTGTTGCAGCATCCAGTCATAATTGTACTTTTCAATTTCTCCATTCACTTCGACCAATTTTTCCCCCCAGTCGGTGGCGGCGATCAATTGAACTAATGATAGATCCATCCCCATGGAGGGCATCAGCTCAAATTTAACTCGCTGAAGCTCTTCTGCATCAAAGCACTGGAAGAAAACTTTGTGATCGCGATCGGTATAGCCGTATTTCTTGAGTGATTGCAAAGCTATAGAGGCAATATCTTTTCCTTCCCAGTGATGGAAGTAGGGTTTTTTAATCTCCGGGTAAATGCCAATATCGTAGCCCAGAGATCGGTTAAGCCCCTGAATTAATTCCAGTTCTTCCTCAAAGGTGGATAGCTTAAAGCTAGATTTCCATATTGGAAATCTCTCGGGGTATTTTGCTTGAAGTCCATCCTCACTATCTATGAAGGGCTCTGATACCTGAAGCTGTTTAAGTTCGCTCAGGGTAAAATCGATAGTGTAAAAGTGACCATCATCGCGAGCGCGCTGGGGAAAAACGTTGGCGACATTAGTTACACTATCTAGATAAATATCGTGCATTACGATCAAGTGATCATCTTTGCTGAGTACCAAATCTTGCTCGATATAGTCTGGACGCATACCGTAAGCCAGCGCTTTGGATTCGAGGGTGTGTTCAGGTAGGTAGGCTGAGGCACCTCTATGAGCTACCACAATAGTTTGTTTATTTCTCTGATCAAAGTTATCCGCGCAGGTTAGTGTTGCGGCTATAGAAAAGCCAATCAACACTACTGATAGAATGTTTTTTAACATCTGATAAAGGCCCGTGATGAATTGTGGGGCACTTTCTAGCAGAGAAATGTGACAGGGATATAACTGAATACGAGAGCCCTGCCGGGACGAGGCTTTCGCAGAGCTATTCAGCGCGGCTTCGTCTATCTGATAGGCATTATGAACCCTGGAGACTCTAATTTCTTCTCTCTTGAAGGTTGGCTTTGAAGGCTGCTCGATTTTCTTCTTGAAGATTTTTGAACTCTGCTAATTGTTGATCCGTCAGTACGGTGGACATTTCACTGAGCGTAGATTTTCTGATAGCGGCCATTTCTTTGCCTAACTGGCGCTTCTCACGAAAGCTCATCTTTTGGATAGCGCCAGAGGGACTTTCTATGTTAACGCCGTATTTTGCAAGCACTTGGCGGCGTTGTTCATTGGCTGATTCCAGGATTGGCTTTACTTTTTCTACCTGCTCATCAGAGAGGTTAAGCTTGGCTTTAGTTGCCTCTAAGCGCTCCGCAAGTTGTGCGGCATGGTCATTATCTGCCCAAGCTAGGGTATTTGCAGAAATGGTAATTATTGCAGCGATTACCAAACTGAATAATTTCTTCATTGTGACTTCCTCGTTAATGAGTAAATGCCGTTGCTGTGAGGAGTATGATAATGGCTAGATTGTAAGCCAGTGCCATCCAACGCAAGGAAGTGTAAATTCCCTATTCCCTCTCACATGGACTGAGATATTCCAGGATATCCACAGTCAGATACTTCTACTCAAGATAATTCTAGACAATTCTGGTTGGCTAGTGCGCCTAGGTAAGTCAATAGAAGATAAACCGATATCCAGTCAGCCCGGAAACCATGAATCGATAAGGGTTAATAGTCAGCAAGCAAAGATTGTCGCCTACAGAGGAACCGCTGGTTTAGGTATTAACAGGAAGTTAAGCATTCTAAAACGGCGCTATTTCAGCGCCGTCAAAATTTAATCAAGACTTGAGGCAGGTAAAATTGCGTTATTACAGTGCAACGCTTTGCTATGCCGCGATGATGCCTGCCAAAAGCGTCTTAATCCCCTTCACACAGTGGCTTCGTGAGACCATAGATAGTCGGCATAGATTTCCCGAAGGTCTTTTTTGCTGACTTTGCCTGTAGCCGTATGGGGGATTTCCTTGGCAATGACACAGTCATCGGGAATCCACCAGTTGGCAAAATGCCCTTTAAAGGATGCCAGAATCTCCTCAGTTTTTAGTGTTTTGCCTTCAGCGGGAACAATGATCAGGAGAGGCCGCTCAGCCCACTTTTCATGGGCAACCCCAATAACAGCGGCTTCGGCTACTCCCGCCTGTGTCATAGCAAAATTCTCCAGCTCAATAGAGGAAATCCACTCGCCGCCGGACTTGATAACATCCTTAGTGCGATCAGTGATTGTCAGGTAGCCGTCAGCATCGATCGTGGCAACGTCACCAGTATCAAACCAGCCGTCTTCGGTAAGTGCTGACTCTTTGGATTGGTAGTAGCGCTCACAGACCCAGGGACCACGCACTTGAAGGGCTCCAAAAGCCAGCCCGTCTTGTGCCAAGGTATTTCCCTCGGGGTCTACAATACGCATCTCGACCCCAAAGCCCGCTCGGCCCTGCTTGAGCCTGAGGGCCTGTGCTTCGTCTTTAGAGAGGTTCTCAGGTATGCGGGCATTGTAGGTTCCCAGTGGGCTCATTTCAGTCATGCCCCAGGCGTGATGGGTGTATACCCCATGCTTTTGCTCGAATTCCTCCATAATACTCCAGGGGCAAGCCGATCCACCCACGACTACTCGATTCAAGCTGGGTAGGGTCTCTTCACTTTCCCGCAGGTACTTGAGCAGGGCGAGCCAAACGGTTGGAACGCCGGCAGCGATAGTAACGGCTTCCTTTTGAATTAATTGACTGAGCGTTTCTCCACACCCCATTTGGGGGCCAGGTAACACGAGTTTTGCTCCAACAGCCGGTGCCGCATAGGGTATTGACCAGGCGTTGACGTGAAACATGGGAACAACAGGCAATATGGCTTCGTCCCTTCTAATCGCAAAGACATCTGGCATCAATACGCCGTAGGTATGCAGCATCAGAGAGCGATGGGAATAAAGCACCCCTTTGGGATTGCCTGTTGTGCCTGATGTATAACAGAGTGCTGCTGCACTCTCTTCCTCTAATTCAGGCCATTGAAACTCAGTGGGCTCTGCTGCAATCAATGTTTCATAGCAGTAAACATTGCTCAGGCTTGTGGCGGGCATATGTGCTTTATCAGTTAGCACAATGATGCCTTCAATCGAATCTAGATATTCTGCCAGAGATTCGATTAGGGGCATAAATAGTGGATCAATAAACAGCCATCGATCTGTGGCATGCTCAATAATGTAAGATATTTGCTCAGGGAAAAGCCGGGGGTTAATGGTATGGCAAACGAGCCCGCTGCAAGAAGTTGCGTAGTAGAGTTCAAAATGCCGGTGATCGTTCCAGGCAAGAGTACCAATTCGATCTCCATCATTGGCTCCAAGCTTTTGTAGTGCATTTGCCAATTGCGAGACTCGCTCAAAAGCTTGTTGATAGCTATAACGAAAATCGGGGTTATCCAAGGTAACTGAAACAATCTCACTATCCGGTGAGTTGCTTAGAGCATGCTTCATAATACCGGTGAGGATGAGCTGGGATTGCATCATCATGCCATTCATCACTTACTCCTTATTATTATCTTTTATTTTCAGATAGACACTAACCCTCCAAAATTTTGGGGGGTGATAGAAAAAGGATTAGGGGCTGCTTCTTATAAAATTATTGAACGATCTTTATCCATTCTCCGGGCTTGGGTTCTCCTCGGGGATAATAACCATTTAAGAGGCGTAATTGCTCCTCTGCATATTCGCCGATTTCCATATGTTTTGCCAGGGAGGCAAAAGTAGTTTTTTCATTGGCCTGGACGTAGCGCAAGCGTTTGATGTCCTTCTCTTCTACAATGTCAGTTTGTCGTAGCGGCCTGAAGCTTCTAATGCTGGTCAGGAATAAATTGTCATATTTATCAATAGCTTCTGGATCTGAGTCTTCATCATTTGTGACTTTCCCCTGCAGTACAAATTGTCTGCTACCATAAAAAATTACCGCAATTCTGTCTGGATCTGCATCCTCTTTTTCAAGCGGTGGAATTTTTCCGGTATGGCCTTCAAGTCGATATTGATTGAGTTTCTCCCCTTTTTCCAGTTGTCGTAGATCGAACTCTGAACGCAGAGCCATATCAGCGGGCTGGTTGCCATCACGTTGGGTCACTGTAATGGTAATTTGTGCACTTTTATCAGGTGCAGAGCCGACAATGGCTGAACGTTGATTTTCTACCAACCAGCCATCGGGAAATAGAAGGGAGAAACCCAGCCGCTTGTGATTGTAGCGATTTTTAGTGGACTGCTGTGTGTTTTGTCCATATACAAGGCCATCTGTTTTTTCCCGATAGTATTCTACTTTGGTTTCTTTGTTATCTTCGGGAAGCTGGCCCGCAGCGTTTACAACTTCCTGTAGGCGAAGGTCATTTCTCGGGTGAGATGCAAAAACACCATGGTAAGTTTGCGGTTTCTTGCCCTCAATACGGGCACGGCGCCGGGCAAATGTCTCCTGATCCTTTAATAGCCCAATAACATTGATCATGGCCTGGGGATCATAACCAGCGTTGAACATATACTGGGCGCCGAAGCGATCCGCTTCCAGTTCCATCTCACGGCCGTAGCCCTTCACAGCAGCGGTGCTATATAAATTTGCAACATCTCCGACTACACCACTACCGGTAACCAAAACTGACAATACTGATACAACGCTGGCTCCGGTCGCAGCTGTTTTTTGCCTTACCGCATGGCGGGCGGTGATATGGCCAATCTCGTGAGCTAGTACAGCCGCCATTTCAGCTTCAGAGTGCAGGTAAGTTAGAAGGCCTCGGTTGATGTAGATATACCCACCGGGAAGGGCAAATGCGTTGATATCCTGGCTGTCGATGATCGTAAATTGGTACTTGATATCCGGTCTGTCGCTGGCGGCGGCAACTTTTTGCCCGACATGATTAACATAAGCGGTTAGGACTGGGTCTTTATAGATCGGAGTGCTCTCTATTAGCTTCTCATGCATCTCTTTACCAATGGAGATCTCCTTGTCCTCTGACATTAGAACAAGGTCAGGCTTATTGGTGGCAGGGTTAAATGCACAGCCTGCACTGAGTATTAGGATAGCGCTGGCAAAAACACGCTCGATAAATTTCATTACCCCTGGCCTCCCGTAGCGTCTTAATTTTTATGAACTGGGTGTTACTGCTGGCATCAAGAATTGTTGGAGCTGCAGCGCCATTCCTTTACAGGCATTATTCTGGACCCTGGCGATTAGTGGTATTGGAACCACGATCGCGGGCATATAGGAGGTTCCTTTGGCATCTGCACTAAGTTTCCCAGATAATTCGCGGTCCCTGAAATCCCATACTGCCGCTTCGTAGTCAGATTCCTTATCCCAGGTCCCAAAGCCAAAGCACCCTGCACCGCCGGTACTGATGGTACAGCTGATAGAGCCGGCACTGGCTGTGGTCTCTGTTGAACCATCAATCCAGACGATGTACTTCACTCCATAGGTTTCCATTCGCTCACGCACACTTTCATTTTCCATCAGGTGATCTAGGGAGCGAACATGCATAGGTGCTGTCCTGGGTTCAAACCAGGGGTACATAAGATCGACAAAGTCTTGCTCTGGAATAATGTTTACACCTAACTCAGGGTTGTGTAGTTCTCTACCAACACAGGCAATTAAATCAGGCTCTGTTTCATATTCACTGGAATGACGGCGGCCCAAGATGACGACGGAATCTCCTTCGGCAAGCTCACCATCGGAGCGTCGATACTCATCAATTACGACAGTGGTACAACCGCTAATAAAGATTATCGCTGCAACTAGAAGTGGCTTGAACACGATTTACTCCTCTTATTCAGCCTTTTTGGCTTTCACCTTGATTTCTCTCAGTGATAGCGATCGGCGCTTCCCAGAGAGAAAGGCCTGTAGTTCAGGGACTTTCCCAAACCCGGTATAAAGATTTGCTCCGGCATCGCGCAGGGCGATATTTATCGCCTGAGTTAATGCCTGTTCCTGGGACTGTAAAAATGCGGTAGGGGTTTTTCCGTATGCGGTTATTACCCAGTTGGCAACCTGTCCGCCACTGGGGTCAAATGCGGTCATGTTATATTTAATCCATACCTCAAAAATATTGACCCTTGTCTCTCTGGGCATTGTGAACTGCAGCTCTCGCACTTCTGGAACTATCACCAGTTCGACATTGGCGGGGACTTCTTGTGGATAACTGGATAGAGATACGGTATCGGTAAACATGGAACCCAATACTGTTTCAAACAGATTTTTTTGTGCTCTGCCTGTGCTTATATTCCATTCTTCACGATCTTCACTGTCTTCTTTATAAGTGAAACTTTTAAAGTCCTCACTGAGGTAGAAGCCTACGGTTATTGGCAATTGATCGCCTATTGGGGATGGGTAATTGCCATCCACCTGTACTGTATGACTGCAAGCACCCAGGAAGAAACTTACAAGAATAAGTACCTTTAGGTGTCCAAAGGAAGTCGACCTATACCTCATATGTTCCTCCTTGAATCATTTAACTAGCGAAAGTCATTCAACCCCACGAAAGTGCCGCCATTTCGATAGGTGAGTTCGCGCATAAGGGCCGCAAAGCGCAGTCCTGTGGTTTGTAGGTGTGGAGGGCGAGAGAACTGTACAGGGAATCCTACTGCATGGATTCTGATATTTCGTTTTCCCTCACCGTGCTTAGCATTTACCCGTTCGACAGCTAACATAACCCTGCGGATTGATTTTCCGGTGAATTCATCGCCAAGCACATAAATACTGATTTTCTTACTGGGATCATAAAAGCTGCGGACAGCTTTCTGGATACCTTCAACAGGGCTGGAGTTACTAAAAGGATTCCAGGACTTCAACCGCTTTAGTATCGCTTGGCGGCGCCCAGGGGTATCTGGTATCCACTTGTTTCGATAATTGAAGAACATATAGTCCCCCATATCATTCATGACCTGGATACCTTTAACATTGGGATAAAGGTCTAGAGTATTGACCATCTCCGCCATCATTCGGTCCCAGCCGTAATTAAACATACTGCCGGAGGTGTCGATAATGAAGAGTATGTATTCGCTGTCGACAGGGATTCCGCCAATAACATTGTTTTTACGCTGGTAGTTCTCGCCCAGTAGGCGACGCATTTCATCAGTGATGGATTGTAGTGCAATGGTCAGCTCACCTTTGAGTTTGCCATCCTCACTTTGCCCCTCGGTTTTACTGGCAAATTCCGCTTGGAGCGCTTCCAACTCACCGCGCAGGTTGGCAATTCTCTTGCGCTCGATATCGATTTGTTCTCGCTTTGAATTTAGATCCCGGTTGATAACTGTGGTCTCACCACGGATTTCTGCCAGCTGTTGCTGTAGTTCCAATACCTGCCCTTCGAGGTCTACTTCAGCTTCCTCTAATACAATCGGTTCTGCAGTCTTGGCGATCATCAGCAGCAAAACAATTGCGCCAAATCCGCAGCAGATAACATCCAGGAAGGAAATGCTGAACTCCTCCTGGCGACGCTTTTTCTGTGCTCCTATCATGGCCAGTCCCTCGAAGGTGCAAGGAAAGAGCCTTTGCTTTGCATCGCCAGCTTCCAAAATTCACTAGCCGCAAATGGGTCCCCCTCCATAGGGGCAAGAATGACATTGATGGGGATATTCTTGGGGAGCACTTTGACCGCGCGCTTGAATAGACTGCGCCTGTCTCTACCAGAAATAGTGGGTTTTCTGGGCGCACTCATCCCTTGGGTCGGTAACCCATCGGTAATGAGAATAATGTTGTCGGGCAGTGGCGTCATAGCGTTAATAGCGTTAAATACTCTCTCTAGACTGGTACCATTTTCTGGCACTACTTCATCTAGCCCTTTGATAGCCTGGTCCAACTGGTCGCGGTCATCTACATTGAGCCAGCGATCTTCTGTACCGGCTATTGCGGCACGAAAAGAGGTATTAAAAGTATAGATCTGGTATTGGCTATCCCTGGGAAACTGAGCAGTTAGCCAGGAGACTGTGCTGACGGCCCTGCGCCATTTTTCAGTTTTGCGTTTGACCGGTGAAGACATGTTACGGGCGCGTATTATTTTAATAAGCTCGTCGCCGAGCATGGACGCAGATGAATCCAATAGTATCAGGATGCGATTACCGCCTAGGCGCAGGCCGGTGAGGTATTGACGGTCCCCATCACCGACAAATTTACGAACGTTATTTCCCAGCTTTTTATTTTCTTCCTCAAGGTTCTTTTTCGCCTGCTCCAGTTTTTTGAGTTTATCTTGTAGCCTCTTGATATCCTCTTCTTCATCGATACTGTCGATTTCAGCGATATTGCCTTTGGTTTCCTCTATTTTCTCCAAAATGCGCCTGGCAAGCCCTTGAGCCTCAACCAGTTCATCACTAACGACATCCAGAGTATTTCTGGCTTGAACTAAGTGTTCCTGTCCAAATTCCACCTCCTCTTCCAGAAGGTTCACCTCGGCAGTGAGATCTTCAGTCTCTACTTCAACTTGGTGATCGGAGCCGTGTTTGATAATAAGAAAAATTAACGCTACTGCCCCAAAACCACAGGACATGATATCGAGGAAGGACAGGCTAAATGTGGAAAAACGACGCTTTTTACGCCCCATATCGCTCCACGCTAATCGCAGTTATCACATCTTGATAATCTGCAACTCCAATTGTATCGCCGGCGTTGAGATTAACGGGTGACTCAATCTCTTTTCCATTGAGTGTGAGCTGAATTCCAGCATCCACCCGCAAAGCAAGTCTGCCGGCATGATTTGTGACTGTTGCGGCAGGGTGCTCCGGTGGTGTTGGGGTGACTTGAAATTTCTCGTCATGCCAGAAAACGAATAGAGGTTCCTGGGCGGCCAGTGCCTTGTGGCCAAAAAGTAAATGTGTCGCTACGGTTTCTGAGGATTTCTCTACATGCACCTTGACCTCGTTGGGGGGGAGGGCAGTGACAGAGTTGATCAGTTTCAATGTACTGCTATCACTGCGCAATTCTTTCCAGCGATGATTGATGGCATGTGCAATGGAGTCTCTTGAGAGAAGATGTACACGTTGGGCAAGCTGAATTCCCCCTGGAATATCAGCCCAGCGATGGGAGATAAAACTCACACTTTGACTTTCCTCCAGGTTTTCAATCATTGCTCGTATACGGGATAGGAGAGGGGTTGTTGCATCTTGAAGCTGCCGCAGGCTGATCTTTGCTGTTCGATCATCAAGTTCAGCTAGAACTTCTCCGTGACGCATCGCTCGATCAGTCCACTGGGGCATCAAATCATAGAGTTGCTGTTCTGATTCAGCTGAATGGAGAGGGTCAAATCGGCACTGCATAATAAATGCATCGGTAAATACACGAGCCCAGGATTCCTGGAAGTTGTGTAGTCCTGCGTCGGCAACAGTTTCTACCGTTTTCACCGTGGCTTGCTTATCCACAGCAATCTTTGTTACCAGTGTCTGGTGGAGTTGTAGGTCGATATGCAGCTGGATTCCAGCAGGAGCCAAATTACCCAGGCACGCGGTTGCAGCATCAACAATGCCTACGATATTGATATCGCTGACTTTAATAACTCCCAGAAGTAAGGCCAGTTGTTCGTGGGTAAAATTGCCGGGAACAGCGAGAACAATTTCATCGGGAAGGTCACAGTGCTCCGCTATTTCCTGAAGGTGGCAGTAGACCAAGTCGGCATGGTGGCGGCAGCGTTGATTTTCTGACTTTAGCGACTCGAGGCTCAGTCTTCTCCAAAACTGGTTGTTAACCTGAGTCGGATGGCTCCTGGCACGCATTTGAGCTGAGGTACCAATATGAATTTTATTGTGTTCAATAACTGCAATTCCAGGACTTTCCAGTACTTCGTTAGTATTTGAAAATACACGTAATCCGCAGTCATTTATTTCCAGGACGCCTTGTCCCATGGGTTTATTCCTCGCTACGACTTATTCAGGTAAAACCGCTAGCTGATTTTCAGGAAACGCAGTAAGCGGTTGTCACAGTAACTTTGTGTATCCAACACCAGGCGCTCCTGCATGAGTTGTAGCTGGTGAGTGAAAAACATAATGACGATACTAATTACCAGGGCGATAAAGGTAGAGTTAAACGCGACCCCCAGACTTACCGTCACGCCAGCTATATCCCCCTCTACGGCTCTATGCGCCTGTGATAATGCTTCGCCGATACCTCGTACCGTGCCAATAAAGCCGATAGATGGAATAGCCCAGGTAATATAGCGAACCATTGCCAGTTCAGAATCGAGTCTGTCTCCCTCAGTTTCGCAAACCTCTTTTACAGAGTTGGAAACGGCGGCGACATTCTTGGTAGAACCGAATCGCTGCAGGGCGGTGAGTAGTGCCCTGGGAACTAAATATCGTCGTTCCTCTTCAGGAAGGGCTTGTATCGGGCGGGATAAATCACGGGTATCCTCGGGAAGAATAGGAGTTCCCTCGCTGATATTAAGTAGAGCTTTGTCCAGTAATTTTCGCTCGCGAATGCTTCTCTGTGCCTTTAGTCCCATAATGGCCATTGCCCACAACATCAGAACAAAGCAGGCCTCTTGCTCATAGTCGCGCATCACAATGTAGATAGAGCGTTGTTGAACGTAGGTTTCCCCAGCGGCCTCCCTCGCCAGTTGCTCCTCAATTAGCGTATCTGCATTAGGGCGAATAATGGCGACATAAATCGCATGGACCAAAATAATAGACCCCAGAAGAGCAAAGACCTGGAAGACAAAATCTGATGATTTAAATTTCATGGCGATACTCGCTAGAAGCTATTTCTATATATCTACGGGAAAGGAAACTGATAAGTCTTCGGAGATTTCTTCCGAGGCTTTATAGTCATCTGAATTACTTTTATTCCTAGTTATTGGTGCTTCTTTTTTGGGGATTACTGCCGCTGTTTGTTGGTTCTCCTCCGGCTTGTTTTCATCTTCTGCGTACGCGAAGTTGATAAATAGAAGCAGTAAAGTTAGTAATAAAAATTTCACACTAGTCTCCTAATTCACCCAGCGGGCAAGGCGAAAGCCAATATCATTACGAGCGGATTCTCCGTAATCACGGTAGGAGAGGCGTAACTCAGTCAACCCCGAATGACGCCAACTGGAACCGCGGATTACATGGAAGTCCCCATCCTCTGGACCGACAGGGTTTTCTTCGATACGTCGGGATAACCCGGTCCCTATCGTGTATAGATCGTGAATCCATTCAGAGACATTTCCACCTAAGTCATAAATACCAAAAGCATTAGGACTGTAGCTACCTACCGGTGAGGTAGCTGCGTAACGATCACTGTAGGTGCGAAGGACTGCAGGAACTAGTTTTGTGGCAGTAGTATCTGCGTAGTTTCCGGAATTGCTCTTTATTGGTAGCTCATTTCCCCAAGGGAATTTTTTCATGGTGCCCTGATCGTATCGTGCGACCCAGGCCCATTCGGCTTCAGTCGGTAAACGATAACCGTTGGCTGCGCCATCAAAGCCGACAACACGCCCGGCTTCCGTCAAATAGACCGGTGTGAGACCGTCTTTTTCACTGAGCCAGTTGCAAAATAGTACTGCCTCTACCCAACTGACATTTACAACTGGCAGATTGTCATTGTCGAGACTGACACCATTGACATGGCTTGAGGTATGCAGGCGCTTGAAACGCCGATATTCCCGGTTGGTAACTTCAGTGGTGCCAATATAGAAAGGCCGATTTAGAGATACCTGACGCATAACCTCGTTTGCCCGCCGCCCCTGTTCTCGCCGGGATGATCCCATGGTAAATACGGCGTTGGGGCGCATGAGTTTCATGGTGCCGCCAGCTGCGTGACGCAAAGTTGAGGGGGTTTCTCTCCAGCGCGCTTGTTCGGATGTAAGCAGTACCGCCCTGACAGTTTGCTCCAGTTTGGTGCTGGGAATGACACGAGTGTCAAATTCCTGGTAGCCCTGTTTGCGTACGACAATGTTATGGCTGCGAGCTGGTAGGTTAAAAGTTTGTCCACTGTTCCCGGCGTATTGACCATCAATGTAAACTTCCGCATCTGGAGGGACGCTACTGACGTGAACCCTGCCGTACACAGCATTTAGGTTTATATTCAGGTCCCGCTGTGTTCCAGCACCGAGGTCAACTGTGTGCTCAATAGAGGCGTAGCCATCCTTGAAGAAGCGAAGTCTATGTCTGTGGCCGGAGGCCAATTCCAGTTCCAGTGGGGTATGACCGCGAAACTCTCCGTTGACTGTCACTCCCGCTCCCTCTGGGGTGGTAACAACGCGTAAAAGTCCATCAGCGGGTCCCAGGCTGACGGTTGCAAGCGTTTGATCGACACCGGCTGTAACAGCGACAGGAATATCGACAGTTTTATGTTCCGGCAGTGAAATGGATACGGTTCTGTCGCCCTGAACTAATTCAGTGGTCAGTGGTGTTCTGCCGAGAACTTTTCCTTCAACCGTGACCGTGGCCCCGGGAGGGTTGCTGCTGACGGTGATATTGGCCCAGGCCGGTCGAAGCGCGGTCTCCAGTGTGTGGGTATTGTCTAGCCCCTCAACATTGATTTCACGGGTGAACGGCAAGTACCGGTCTGATAGGACAGTCACACGCATAGGACCTGCGTTGATTGCCTCCACAAGACCATTTTTATTGGGTACTTCCCGTCCATTAATAAGGATTTTTACTGGTACAGGGGGCGTTGTTTTAACCTGTAGGTGGCCTGGAAGTTTTTCCAGGGAAACGGAGTGGCGACTGTGCCCGTCACGTTTTACTTCGACTTCGCCACTCTGGGGCAAATAGCCGTCAGCACTGATCGTGAATTGATAATTACCAGGTAAAACCAAATGTCCATCGCCCAGAGGGATGGCGAACCCACTGACTTTGATGCGGGCATCAACCGGGTTGGTATCAAAGATTAATGACCGCGCCATAATCAGATAGCTGAGTGCAAAAGTAGCGAGTAAAAGGCAACCTGCGACAATCAATGCTCGCTTAGAAAGAAAGAGTCGCGCGCGGGTAGATTTTATTTGTACAGGGGTGAATCCAACTGGCTCAATCAGGCTTTGTTCCTGAACTGGCGGCTTCTCATCCTGGACAGGTACTGCTTCCTTCACTGTCATTTATGTTTCCCTATTGCTGGTACTTATAGATTTTTCGCAATGGCATTGGTTTGGCACGCATAGCTTTATGCTCAGTCAGCCTGACCAAAGGTGGGTACACAATTTTCTATCTGCAGAAAGCTTAGCTTGCTGGCGTAATCTGCATGGGGATTTATAGGGTGTTTGTCACAGAACACCTCGTTTCGCTCAGCTCAACGAGGTGTCTGTTGTCATCGCAGCTCATTACGGAAAATCTTATTTTTAGAGTTTATGCTGCTGTCTGGGTTCTCTCATTTAACTATTATTGGCACCGTTTATTCTTTCGGCACATTGGATAACAACTTCCGTTGTGGGCTTACCTGGTTTTACAACAAACTCTTGGCGAACGTCTCGGTAACCTTCTCTGGTACCAATGGCGATATAGCGCCCAGGTTTCAGCGCGATTTCCCGTTGGTCAAAATTACCTAATTTCCCTACATGGTAAATGGTGACACTGGTGGTTCGATCTGACTTGAATTTAACCGGTAAGGGGATCAGGGCTTGTGTTAGGGCATTTTCAAGGTCTTCAATTTGTCTTTGCAGCCTTGGGGTTTTAGTATTGAGTTTGCGAGCGTCTGTTAGTACTTGTCGGGCAAAATAGTTCCTTTTACCTTCGCCAAGGGTTAATGGATCTTGAATTAAGTCTTTTAACTGGTCATCCAGTTTTGCTCTGGCAGCAGCTCTAGCCTTGCCTGTTATTGCGTCCACCAGGCTAGAGTCCTTCTTGACCAGATCTGTATAACTTTTTAGGGCTCTGTGCCATTCTTCCTTGGTTTCTTCCATGCGGGCTTGTTGGAGGAGTTTTTCTATCTGCACTCTGTCAGCTTCATTTTGTGCTTGTGCTAAGCCGATATCGGGGGCTTTTGCTGTTGGCTTTAAGTTCTTTGCTCGATGAAAATAGGATTTTGCCGATTCAAATTTTTCTTCGGCAATTGCACCGTAGCCAGATGACATCGCGCTTTGATAATCCCTTTCTGTAATTGCACCCTCAACCTTTGCTAATAGATCCTGAGCATCGGCTGTTTCTGAGTCGATCGCGAGAGATTTCTTGAGCTGTTCCTGGGCCAAATCCAATTTGGCCTGTTTAAATGCCTTTGTTCCTTGAGTTAAGTGCCACCAAGCGAGGGGGAGTTTGTCGGCTCGCTCAATACCCTTAAGGCCTCTGGGATGGTTATTGGATATGGTTAATACCATCTTGAAAGCATCGCTGGCGGAATCCTTATCTCCCTGACTCAGAGCTCGATTACCTTCACTAATATGCGTTTCAATACGCTCGGGAATACTATCTTTCAGGTACTCTAATGCCTGGAGTGATTCCCGGTATTTTTCGAGCGCTGCCATAAAATTTCGTTTGCGATAAATTTCATCAGCTTTTAGAGCCAAGTCTTCAGCAGAATAGAATTCTTCAAAAGCCCATACTTCTACCTTTCGATCTTTGAGCTCTTCTTTGATTTCAAGAATTTCCTGGAGAACCTTTTGAACCTCCCTGCGCTGCTGCATTATTTCTGCATCGCTATAAGGAGATTTTTGGTTGCTCTCCACAGGTGCGCTGTTTCCAGGCTGTACGGAGACAATTGTATCGGCTGAACGCTTTGGTGGTTTTACAACTTGAGGAAGCCCCCAAAATACACCGACCAGTGCGCTTACCATTATCACCCCAAGAACGGCGGGCCAGTAGGACCTTTGCTCCCGTTGATGAATAGCGTTGGCAGTCGTTGACTTAGGGGATTTAGAGCTTTCCTCTCCGCCGAATGTGAATTCTGCGGGCTCTATATGAACTGTATCTTCCTTGGAGTTATCGCGGTGCTGCATAGTGATTCCGCCGTGTTATTCAGTGACCCAGTGAAGATGTTGGGTATTCAGTAATAACTAATCACAATGATTAGCGTGCTTTTGGGTACCTCTAACGTGATTTAAATGCTGTTACTGACTGCGCCAGTTTCGGCTTCATAGATTTCCTTTAGAATTTCCCGCCATTGCCGATACTGATTTTCTACAGTACCTGTGAGGGTAATAGTGCGATCTTCCAGCTCAACAATTTGCGGTTCTACCTCTGCCTCGATGGAGTCTCCTAATTCCTGCAGAGCTTCCAAATGCATCTTGGCATCGGATTTTCGGTCAAATGCACTTTTAACAAGATAGCCCCCGGCACCGATTCCAACCTGCCCAGCTGCCTGGGCGCTTCCAGTACCAGCGCCAGCAGCTGCGATACCTCCAATAATGGCTGCTGCTCCCATAATTGTGTGATTGCGGGCTTTGCGCTTTAACTCTCGCATCTCCCTTACTTCTTCATAGCTGCGGGCTCGCCACTCCTGATAGGGAACTTCCATACTTTTGGCGAAGGTGCCGTAGTACTCCTGCAGAGTGTCGACAAACAGATAATCCCTTTCCCGTATTTTTCTTACCCTCTGCAACATGGGGTCATTCTCTGCGGGTAAAGCACTTAAAAAATAGACACCCTCAGCACTTTGAGTTAAATAGCGATTGAATGCCTGGGGAGAAAAATCCCGTGCAAACCGCATCTCAGAAATTGTGCGCAGCTCTACGATTTGCTGATTTGAAAGCTTTTGTCGGTAATTCAGCATATCGTTAGCAATACGGTTATAGATTCCCTGAAAAGCATCTCCTTCAGTAGGGTGCTTTCGGTCGTAGGCATAGTGGGATGCGTTCTCTGAATACTGCTTGGTAAACCACAACTGCCCCCGGGAATCGGATACGGTGATTTCCACCGTCAGCTTTTCTCCATCAGATTGCAAAATACGCCCGGATACGGTCACATCAATATTGGTGCGGCTCGATGGAATAACCCTTACAGCTCCCCACCCCAGGCTGGACTGCAATGAATCGGCAAGGGTGACAGCCATATAGCGGGATTCAGCTTGACGAAGCTCGGGAAAAACAAGCTCATCTTCATCTGCTTGTGCTGTATCGAGACCTGGATTGAATTGAATAACGCCGACATCCAGCAGTCTCTCTTCGGGAACATTGTTATCTTCGATTGTTAGCGGAGTAAATGCGGTAGTTCTGACTTCGGTAGTGGTACAACCATTGATAACAACAAGAGTTAGTAAAAATGCTGCGACTCTTGTTATGAACTGATACTTAACCGGTCGGGTTTTTTGGTTGGTCGACATATCGGCGTTCTCCAAGACTACTGCGTTGCACTTTTATACTTGCGATACTCTTCCCAAAGCTTTTCGCGCAATTCGGGGTCAGTCTCGCGTGTGGCAGCTTCACGAATCTGTCGAGCTACGACGTCATCATCTGTACCACTGGGTATATCGGCAGGCACAACTGCCTGTGAACCACCGTGATTAAAATCACCTTTACGTCCAGAGGCGGGCAGTCCGGGACCGGTTATTTGTCCACTGGAGTTATTATTTTTGGGGCCGTTACCTGATGTTGGGCCTGCATTGGGGGGAGGTGGAATTTCGGCTTCTGCAGATTGAATTAAGTCTTCTAGGGATTCCCCTGCTGGTGGTGCCTCATCCATCGCCTCTTCTTTATTTTCATCGGAGGCTGACCCCGGTCTGTTTCTTACAAAGTCACGCTCCCGCAAAATCATGCCGTCATAGCTGACCATAGTGGATTCAAACTGGCCCTCAAGTTCTGCAACGCGATCTGCCGATGAAGTGGGAGCTTCATTGGGGGCACTGCCGGAACGTGGCGAACCACCGCCGGGTTGCCCAGAAGCTGAACTGCTGGCAGGCGCGCCGCTGGCCGCTGAGTTACTACTGGATGAGCTGCTGCTAGAAGCTGAGCTACTAGATGATGCGCTGGAAGACGAAGATGATTGCTCCTCCTCAGAAAAATCAATTTCTTCGGGAGGCGTTCCATCTTCACCAGACGAAGGATCAGTAGGTTTCTCTCCATTTTGGCTGGTTTGTTCGGGATCCGTATAAATTGGTGACGATGGATCATTTGAACCGTTTGGGTCCGGCATTTGATCCCCAGGTGAACTTTGATCCCTCGACTCTGATCCGCGACTTCCACTACTGGAGGACTGGCTCTGTTCTGATCTCGCTGTAGGCATATTCGCACTGGGCTGGCTGGAAGAGCTGCTACTAGGCTGCCCACTGCTCGAAGCCGTTGATTGGCCAGATCTTTGCGAACTACTGCTGCTACTAGATTGCGATTGCGATTGTGATTGCGATGCAGAACTGGAAGATGAACTGGAGGATGGTAGAGATGGCATTGCTGGTGGCTGTGACTGAGTTTGTTGGCTCTTGCACCCACCGGTTAAGATCGCCGCCAAAGCAATTGGTACCAGTACATTTGACAAACAGCTGTGGCGGTGAATTTTTTCTACCGCTGCTCGAGGTGTCATCTCTTTCTCTCCTAGACTGTTTGCCGGTGTGACCGCGTGAGACACATGAAGTGTTTTTCCGGTACTAGCAAATGCTCAATGTGGAACTTTAAAAATAGTTGTTATTTGATTATTTGCGTAGATTCCACATCGAGCTGGTGTCAGTGGTGATAGGTTTCTCAGTCGAATATAAAGCGTTGCACAATTCCGCGGGTTTCCACCGCCTCTCCATCTTCAAACCTTGGTCTGAATTTAGCGCGTTTTAGAATGTTTCTAACTTTTGAGCGGATCTTCACTTTATCTGAAGGGTAAGCCCTGAGTATTTTTATATTCCTCGCCTTGCCAAAAGCCGTGACATCATAGGAGACCGTAATCCGGGAATTGGCTAGGGCTTTGCTGTCCGACTCCAAAACGGGGAGTGCGGGTAAAGCCACAGGTCGTCCAAATATGTCCTCAATTTCATCGTTAGAGGCACCGTTATCCCAAAGTGCCTTGTAGGCCTTGCCGTAGGTTTGGCGTGCGGAGTGCCACTTGTTAAACATCATGTACCAGTCGCCGAGTTCAACTTTGGCTTTGGCTGAGGCTGCCGGGGGGGACTTGGGGTTTCTTTGGTAGACATCAACGATACGGGTAATGGCTTTTTTCCCGGTGTTAAAACTCTTCATCCGGTAGTGATCTAATTTGGTTCGCTGATGTGAGTCGGGGCCACTACCACCAAAGCTGGCGTTAACAAAAACTGGAGAGTTGGGTTCACCCTTATAGGTGGCCAGATAATAGTTAGTTGCTTTTAATCCGCGCAGGGCATCAATAAGGCGAAGGTCGGTGGAGCCAAAGTTTTTTGTAATAATATCTACCGCCAAACTGTAAAGATTGGTTGCACTAATTAGATGCTCAAATAGCGTGTCCCCTTTTTCCTCCACATAAGCCTGTAAATGCCAACGACTCAAGTTGTTGATTACTGGCAGCATACGGGGGTCTTTTTCGCCGTAATTTTTCTGGTAGAGCCAGTAGAGGTACTGCTGGTTGTCGTTAGCTTCTTCCCACTGATTGAGCGCTATTTGACTCTCGATCAAGCGCTTGATCATAGGGATTTGGCTTAGTGAATAGAGCCCCTCATTGACTCTGCTAATCAGCATTGCACGACGAAATTCAGTGACAGCCTGCTCATGATCGCCAGCTTTCTGTAATGCGGTGGCCAGCCCCAAAAGCTGTTCATCAATACCGGCGCCATAAGCACCATATTGGGCTTCGAGCTCCTCTATACGTTCACGGTAATTTTCTACAGCCTCGGAGGGCCTTAGCTGTCGAGGTGTTTTCTTGAGTGGTTTCGAGGCGGCTTCAATAAAGGCTTTTGGAGGTGCATTAGTTTGGACTGCCACAGGTGCGCCATCGTCGGCCAGGGCGCCATTACACAGCAGTGCTGTGGCTGTAAACATCAAGCCGATAGCAAAGGAATTGCTGGTATCTATCTGTGTCACGATTGAACCACTTCCGTTTCATATTTGGCTTCACCGAATACCAAACAGCTGAGGTTGGAACCTGCACCTGTCAGTTTTCGGGTCTTATTTCCGCTCGCCCACTGCAACAGCGAATACGGCGGAAGTTCTCTCCTGAATGTGGTTCTCTCGACCCTGAGCGCATTGAGGGGGTATCCTCAAGCTCACAGTGACGGCGCGACTGGATGCTTATAAATGCCTGCCTGGCCGCGTATTAGTCAGTATAGCTAGCACTATGTGCCAAGAAGGAAGCTGCGGCGGGTACTTCAGCCACTTAATGCCCATTGCGCCAGCATGCCTGTGACCACCCTTTTGGTTTAGCAGTTGGGAGTGCAAATTAGGGGTGAGGGACTGTAAGTAGATGCCAAAAATTTGTTGATTACGTCCGATATCGCGACTTGGCAGCGAAGTGTAGCGAGTGGCTTGGTTGGCGCTGGTGCCACATCAGGATGGCGGAAGCTAAATAGGTGGATCATCGTCCTAACAAGTATGCTGAATTTGGGGTTAGATTACTGCTGTTGCTGTATCAGAGGTTGATCTATTTGGATTGCAGCGTAACAAGCGCCATAATCAGCTGATTCGAATTCAGAGGAGAGCTCAGTGAGTATCTATATCGATCCAGAGATCGCGGTAAGCCTTCGGGGCTATGAAGCACCCGAGAAGCTGGGCTTTGGAACCGCCATGGCCCCAGTAATGTTTCGCGCCATTTGGCAGGATGGTTGCTGGAGTAGTGGAGAGTTGATCCCCTATGCGCCTCTGACCGTCGACCCTGCTGCTAAGGTACTTCACTACGCGCAGTCATGCTTTGAAGGAATGAAGGCCTATCGAACTTCCGAGGGGGGAGCTGCACTGTTCCGGCCCGAAATGAATGCTGCACGAATGGCATATTCAGCGAAGCGCTTATGTATGCCTCCGGTTCCTGAGTCCCTGTTCCTGGATGGCGTTCGTGTTGTGACTGCTTACTGCGCTGGCCTGCTCCCGAGCAACAGCGGTGAGTCCCTGTACCTGCGTCCTTTCCTAATGGGAACCCAGCCGGACCTAACGGTTTCAGCCAGTAATGCCTATGAATTTTATGTAATAGCTAGTCCCTCGGAAGCCTACCATTCCGGCAATATGCGTTTGTGGGTTGAGAGAGAAGATGCTCGAGCTGCAGTAGGGGGAACTGGGGATGCTAAAGTTGGCGGAAATTATGCCAGTTCTCTACTTAGTATCGGCCGCCTTAAAGAGCGAGGTTATGATCAGTCGCTTTGGTTGAGCCCCTCTAATCGGCAGAGTATCGATGAGCTGTCAGGGATGAATTTTTTTGCGGTCATTGATGGCGCTATATATACCCCAGCGTTGAACGGCTCAATTCTCGAAGGCATCACCCGATATTCTCTGATCCAGCTTGCGGAGGGATTGGGGTACAAGGTTGTTGAGCGGGCGATCCCCATTGATGAACTGTTAGAACAGGTAGCTTCTGGAGACTGTAGCGAAGCTTTTGCTTGTGGTACTGCTGCAATAATCAGTCCTATCAGCGTAATCGGTGATGGCGATAAGGAGTACGAACTAGCCGATGCCCCAGGTCCTGTTGCAGAGCGTTTGCGACAAGCACTGCTGGATATTCAGGAGGGGCGTTCTGAGGATGCTTACGGGTGGATGCACTCTGTTGAGCCTGTAGTTTAAGTACTAAATCTTCGTACCCGGGCAGTTTCCAAGGCTGCCTGGGTCTAGTAACCAGCTTTTCCCCACCGTAAATCCTGCTTTATCCTTCGCGGGTTTTTTTGTAGCAGTGTTTTCTATTTACTTGTTTCCAAGCGAAACGCTCGCGTAAATATTCCCGCCAATTTAATTGAGTTTGTTGACTTGTGCGACCTTAACACCTAAAAGTGAAGGGGTTAAATAAGAAATAAATTGGAGCTTGAGAGTGGCCTGATTGCGGTACACCTCATTTTGACAAGCAGTTCCAAGATCAATTTGAGCTAATAGGTCTCGCTTATAGTTCCTTGCACAGTCGAGGATAACGAGATGTTGACCCATATGCTTGGCCTTATGCTGCAACCACGTAGACAGTGGCAGCTTATTGGCAGTCTCTCTGAACGTAATCTGCGTAGACAGGTTCCTTATGTCATCGTTCTGGCATTACTTCCTGCAGCTGCTTGGTATTTTGGCACGACACAAGTTGGCTGGACGATTGGCACTGGTGCCCCGGTGAGAATTACGGGACAAAGTGCTTTGGAATTGGTCGCCGTATTTTATTGCACAATGGTTTTGGCTGTTACTGCTATTGGTTATTTTATCCATTGGATGGCCAAGACTTACGGAGCTGAAACTCACCCCCTTAAAGGCGTTGTTGTAGCGGGTTTCACTGCCACGCCTATTTTTATTGTGGGTATTGCAGGGATTTACCCTGTGTTGTGGCTGGACATACTGCTCGCAACTCTGGCGGTTGCTTACGCCGTCTATCTGCTTTATTTGGGAATTCCTATTGTGATGGGTGTTTCTGAAGAGCGTGGCTTCCTTTTTGCCAGTGCAATTATTACGGTGTCACTCGTCATGGCAGTCATTGTTATGGTTGCTACAGTTCTATTCTGGAGCTATGTATCCGCACCGGTCTTTTACTCCTCTTGAGTAGTTTGGGCTCCTAGCTATCACTAGATGAAATGTCGTTTCAGGCATTTTCGCCAGGCGATTTAGGGCTGTTGTTGTGGTGGGGATACAAGCTATCGACGTCGTACCCGGTGAAGGGGCTCATATTCACGGGTACGGCGAAGTCTCTTCTATCCTGGCTGTAACGACAATGCGTAAAGTAAATGACCGCCTTTCGGGGTTTCTTGAAGAATTCAACAGCTCTATGAAAGAGCTCTACTCAAAGGGCTTTGAGTTCAACCCCATCAATGTTCGGGAATCGACCACAAAGTTTATAGATAAGTATGTCACTGATATTCCAGATGTTGCCTCGGTACGAGATGGCATTATCTATGCCTCTGCATATGACGTACCTGTAAGAGTCTTTGTCCCCTATCCCGATGAAGTTCTACCTGTTCTTGTCTATTTTCATGGCGGTGGCCATGTAGCTGGAAACGTTTATTCATTTGACCCGATTTGCAGAAAGATTGCCCGGGAGACTCGACATATTGTTGTTGCGCCTGAGTACCGGTTGGCCCCTGAGAACCGCTATCCGAGCGCAGTAACAGATTGCTATGCTGCAGTTATTGGGGTTTGGGCGGCACTGGATAGATTGGGCCTATATTATCAACCGAGTTTGTCTGTCGCTGGGGACTCTGCAGGTGGCGCTCTGGCCGCCACAATGTCTCACCTGGCTCAATTTGACTACAGCGTTAAGATTAAAAAGCAGGTTTTAATTTATCCGGTTCTCGATTACACCATGCATTTACGGTCCCATGAAGAGAATGCGGTAGGCTATTTTTTAGAGGCACGAAAATCAATTTGGTACTTGGGGCAATATTTTGCTGAGGGGCAGTGTAGAAAAAAAGCATCCCCTCTTTTTATGGATTTTACGGCAGCTCTTCCTGAAACCTTAGTTTTTACCGTGGAGTTTTGCCCGCACCGGGATACTGGGGATATTTACTACCGGAAAGTGGAAGAGGTGGGTGTTAGGTCTGAAAATGTTCATTTTTCCGATATGATTCATCCATTTTTGATTCTTGAAGATTTAGTGAAAGGGGAGTGCGCAAAAGTTTATGCCGGCATGAATAGTTTCCTGAATGACTAAACTTACGGCGTTCCTTTTGTAATTGAGTACTGGTAAGATAATTTATACCCGTTATCAAACTCTAGTATTTCTTCTGAATTTATTGATCTTTCGATCACTATCTCCGCTATTGATTTAATAACTTGTTTAGGTTCTGCGTCCATGCAATGTATGCTCATGGAGTTAATGGCTATGTCAGCGCTAATTACTCGGTGTTCAACAACCTGAATGAGCAGCTGCTTATCACTTTGGTAGAGCTTGAAACCAGGCCCCTCCGTCATCCATTTTTTGTACTTTGTAGCGCCCCACGGGCCTTTGCACTTTATTGCTTGATATTGAGTTGATGATATTTTGATATAGATAGGCTCGCTTCCTTTGATATCTGTACTTTTATCGATAGGTTGTTCTGTGTAGAGGTTTGATCCATTAGGAGCAGAGATCTGTATCGCTATCATTTCGGCAGCAGCGTCAAGTGAGCAGAATACGTAAATAAGAAAACACAAAAACTGACATTTTTTAATTGAAGTGCTGGCCATCTTGATTTCAATAAGTGGTTTTTGTTTTTGAGAGTATGGCGCTTAAATGAATTTCTAGGGTTGTCTTCTGTACTAATAATAGCGCCTTGATAACGAGGTGTTGGTTGGATAGTATCAAAGTGTGTATTTAGTCCTGTTTTCACCTTTAAATTGGTACAGTAGTGCCAATTTGAGGTTTGAGTAGCTCAATTGACAATAATTTATATAAAAGGTGTGGCTATGAAGACTTTAGCGAATATGGGAGTAATTCTGGCTTTAATAGTACCCGTTGGATGTTCTGAACGGCCTGAATCCAGAGTTGAGGACAGTTCCAGTAAGGTTGATTTTCAAAAGCAACTACTAAAAAAACTGATATCCGCAAAGACTGGTGATGTTATTACTATTCCTGAGGGTAAATTCCATATCAATCGTAGTTTATCCCTGAATACTGATGGGGTAACGCTACGTGGAGCTGGCATGGATAAATCTGTCCTCTCCTTTGAGGGGCAAATTCAGGGTGCTGAGGGGATATTAGTTAATGCCAGTAACTTTACTATTGAGGGGTTGGCTATTGAGGATACCATAGGCGATGCCCTGAAAATTAATGAGGGCAAAAACATTATCATCAGGGATGTTCGTGTTGAATGGACCAATGGTCCGTCTACCCAAAATGGTGCCTATGGTATTTATCCTGTACAGACTGAAAATACTTTAATCGATGGTGTGGTAGCCATTGGCGCTTCAGATGCAGGGATTTATGTCGGTCAGTCGCGGAATGTTATTGTTCGCAATAGCCGCGCAGAATTTAATGTGGCGGGTATTGAGGTCGAGAATACGATCGGTGCAGATGTTTACAACAATATTGCTGTGAATAACACTGGGGGAATTCTTGTTTTTAATATGCCTAATCTTCCGCAGCCAGGGCACAGTACACGTATCTACAATAACCAGATAAAGAATAATAATACTGGAAATTTTGGTCATGAGGGCACGCCGGTTGCTGCCGTGCCAGCAGGATCTGGGGTGGTTATTAACTCGAATGATCGGGTGGAGATTTTTGAAAATGATATTTCTGATAATGATACTGCTAACATATTGATCAGCAGCTATTTTACGGCTGGATACTATAGTGATAAGTCTACGCAGTCTGATTTTGACCCATACCCAGAGGGGATCTATATCTATGCCAATAACTTTTCTGGCGGTGGTACATCGCCAGATCATCTTAAGTTAAAAGCTCTGAAGTTAGCTATGTTTGGAATATCAGGTGCATTGCCGGATATTCTTTGGGATGGAGTGGTTGATCAAAGTAAACTGGTGGATGGTCAAATACCTGAAGCATTAAAGTTATGTATTGATAACGAGCCTGCAGGAATTCTCAATATAGATTTTGGAAATGAGTATAAGAATATATCCACGGATATAGAACCTCATCAGTGTCATTTGGAAAAGCTTGCCAAAGTAGTTTTAGACTTTGATTCAAAGCAGGAAAATGAAGACCATTTGGCAGTGATAGAGGTAGCTAATGAAGAATAATAATCAAATAAGTAGGAAGCTTATCTACTCTATTTGGAGTCTTATATTATTGGTTGGCCTTGCAGGGTGTGAATCATACAAAAAGGATGTTCATTTATTTCCAGTAGAAGAGGTACCCGAAAAACTCAGTGCATGGAATTTATTGAGGCTGGAGAAAGGTGTGCTCTTCCCTGCGGAAAGAGCATTACCTTACGATTTAAATACGGGGTTATTTACCGATTATGCTCATAAGTTCAGAACTGTCTGGCTGCCTGAGGGGGCTTTTGCAACCTACGGAGAAGAACAGTTTAATTACCCTGTCGGAACTATCCTAAGCAAGACATTTTACTATCCACAGGAGAGTAGTGGTGTAGTTCGTCGTACCGATGACTTCTCTGCGGATTATGTTGAGGGGAGCTTTGGGCAGGCACTTGATTTAAATCGTGTCCGTCTCGTTGAGACACGGCTTTTAATACGCAGGCAGGAAAATTGGCAGGCGCTGCCCTATGTCTGGAATAAAGAGCAGACTGAGGCAACTCTTGAGATTGCTGGAGATGTGAAAAGTTTTCAGTTGGTTAGCCTGAACGGACAGCAGGAAAACCTTAGTTATGTAGTACCTGACGCCAATCAATGTGCTGGTTGTCATGCAGAAAAGTTTACTGAAAAAGCCATTTCTCCTCTCGGCCCTAAGGCTCGACATCTGAATAAAGACTTTCCCTACCGTAGTGGAGTAGAAAATCAATTGCTGTTTTGGCAAAAGGCCGGCTATTTACGTGGACTGCCTGATCTGAAAAGTTTGCCGAGAAATGCCAATATTTACGATGCGACTGTGTCGCTGGAAGATCGCGCCAGGGCATATTTGGATATCAATTGTGGCCACTGCCACAATCCCACTGGGCCGGCAGATACCTCAGGGCTTATGTTGCATCATAGCGAAACTGATTGGCGCAAACTTGGGCTATGTAAACCGCCTATTGCTGCGGGTACAGGCAGTGGAGGGCATTTATTCGCAATAGTACCGGGAGAGCCTGAAAATTCTATTTTGAATTTTCGTGTAGAGTCTACCGCGCCTGGGGCCATGATGCCTGAATTAGGTAGAAGCGTGGTGCATACAGAGGGCGTTGAATTACTAAAGCAGTGGGTAAGCTCCCTACCGGGAAGCTGCACTTAATCTTTATTGGAAGCTATCTGGAAAGAGCTATGTGAAGAGGAGTTGGGTATGGAGGGGACAACTCCATACCCGTTTCCTGGAGACGAGTAATTCAGAAAGATTCAGCCGTATGCTGCAGTTTCAGCAACAACTGTTGCCGCTGGAATTAATCCGTTGATCATCAAGGTGACGGTGCGTTCCAACAGCGGTGAGTCGATAGCAATAGCACCACTCAAAATTTCATACTCAAGGTTCAGGATCGTACCGTGAGCAATTTGTGCAGCCGCTTCAGAATCCGCTAGACCCAGTAATTGGAAGAATTCCTTAATCATTGACTCTCTGGCGTGATTGGCCATCCGCACCGCGCGGGTCAGCTGCTCATTGCGAAGCGCTTCATTGCGGAATGCCAGTTCAACCAATCTGCGATCCCGGTCTTCAGCCTGGGTGCGAACATGAGTAAGAATAAAACGGGTCAATTGTTGAATCAGCAGTTTACGACTGCTATGTGATGCCCGTTCCTGTGCGGATAAATTACGTGCCGCACTAAAACTCTCTTCATGCAGTTGGCGTGTAGCCTCGAGTCCCTGCTCAACAAAATAAGTAAATGAATCGCTGATCAGGTCATTCAGGTCTTTGAAATAATAAGTAGTAGCCGCGAGAGGAACGTTAGCTTCGCGGGCGACTGCACGGTGCCTGATGCCGCGGATACCTTCTTTAACGATCAGTCTCAGGGTGGCCTCTAGAATCGCCTTGCGCCGCAGACGGCTATCTGCGCGTTGGGCCCGGCGGCCGTGGTAGACCAATTCAGACTTTCCAGTGTCTACAGTCATAGCATTATCCCTGTCTTATTGCGTTGGCGCCGATAGCAAGGTGAAGCTGGTCGGCCGTGCCATTCTAGCCAAACAAAATTAAAAAAAGGGAATAATGCTATTACATTCGATTACACGAATATTGCACTGGTACAGCGCAATAAATGTAAAAAAGTGGGGATTTGATGATGTATCTCATCATACTGAAAAAGTGAAAGATGAAAAATCCGCAAGATACAGATTAGTGAGGAGGTTCACATTTTGGCTTTTGGTGAAAAAATTAAGTTCTGCAATCGATTGGCAGGATAAATAGCCATTCAATTGCAGAATTAAATTGGTTAGCTGCTGCTTATCTTAAGAGATTTTTCCGGTAACACGTACGCGCTTTGAGCCTGGAATGATCTTAACTTTCTGGCTTTTATGTCTTTCAATACCGATATCAATGGCGTTTTTTGCTGCGATCAATAAGCCGGCGACAAGGAATGCACCGGGAGGAAGCACGGCAACAAGAACGCCTGGATAGTCACTGCCAAAAATGGAAATACCCCAATCTTTTGCCATTGAACCAAATAACAAGTCCATATCTGAAAATAGCGTGCCTTGGCCAAGAATTTCTCTGACTGCGCCAATGGCGATGAGTACTGCAGTGAAACCTATACCCATCATAAATCCATCTGCCAAGGACGGAAGCACGGGGTTTTTACTGGCAAAAGCATCTGCTCGCCCGAGGATCGCACAGTTGGTTACGATTAGCGGGATAAAAATACCTAGCACCAAGTAAAGCTCGTAGGTATAAGCCTTCATCAATAGCTCAACGCAGGTAACGAAGGTGGCGATGATCATAACGGAGGCTGGTAAACGGACAGTATCCGGAATTTGTCGTCGGATTAGGGAGACCGCAAGGTTGGAGCAGGTGAGAACTCCGGTAGTGGCCAAACCGAGGCCGATGCCGTTCACTACGGAACCGGTGACCGCCAGCAGGGGACAGAGGCCAAGCAATTGCACCAGCGCGGGGTTATTTTTCCACAGCCCATTTTGGGCGATTTCTGTGTAGCCGGGAGTTGCCATCAGTTCTGCTCCTCAACCGCCGCAGGTACTTGTTCCGAGTCGATTTCAGAGTTCTCAATCTCTACCGCTCGCTTGGACATTGGCGCATTAAATATTTGTTCGTGGTGCTGGGCTACAAACTCAAGCACCTGGTGCACTTCATTGACAACAGCGCGAGGAGTAATTGTTGCGCCAGTAAATTCATCAAAAACGCCGCCATCCTTTTGTACCTTCCAATCGGCTGAGGGCGGATTTTTTAGTGACAGGCCGTCAAACTGGAGCACCCAGTTACTTTTTTTCAGCTCGACTTTATCGCCCAGCCCCGGAGTTTCTGTGTGGCTTGTTACCCTGACGCCAGCAATAGTGCCATCGCGATTCACACCAACGAGTATTTTTATCGGGCCGGAATATCCATCCGGTGTGACTGCGGGCACAATGACTGCGGAGACTTTTCCGTCCTCTTCCCGCGCGAGATTGATATCTCCACCTTGTTGCAGGCCTAGCTGATTCCAGTAAGGTTTTGGAATTGGATAGGTGTCTACCAACATGTCATTACTGTGGCGTTCCAATGGAATAATTTCCAGTAGCGCTTTCGCCGAAGCTTCCCGGATAGCTCTCTCAATCGGTTCTTTAGTCGTAATTTGGGTCACTGCGAGTGTACCTGCAGTGACCAGGGCGATAAGAGTGAGAACGGCGGCATTGGAGGCCATTGACTGTTTAAGCATCAGCTCTCCTCCAGGTCGGTAGCGCGGCGGGAGCCCTTGTGGCCATAGGTCCGTGGAAGCGTGTAGTTATCAATGGTTGGTGTTGCAAAGTTCATCAGCAATACAGCAAAAGCCACCGCATCGGGGTAAGTGCCCCAGGCCCGGATTACATAAGTGAGCAGCCCCACACCGGCCCCAAAAATCAGGCGGCCCCGGTTACTGGTGGCACCGCTGACAGGGTCGGTAATAATAAAGAAGGCCCCAAACATGGTGGCCCCAGAAAATAAATGCAGTACGGGGGATCCCTCTGACAAGGAACTGCCGCTGTCGTAGAAAAACAGGGAAATCAGAGTGAGGGTGGCGAGCATGGCAACCGGTGCATGCCAGGTAATAATGCCGCGAAATAGTAAGAACAGCCCACCTAATAGGAATCCGAAGCTGACGGTTTCCCAACCGACTCCAGCAAATGTGCCTTTATTGAGGACCGGCTCCATTTCATAGAGCTGGGAGAGAAGCACTGACTCGTTTAACCGCACGATTTCCAGCGGTGTAGCGCGGGTAAAACCATCGACATTGTAGGTACCGATTACCAGAGAGAAGGCCTCTTCCAGGCTAGGTGTCCCGCCGATAACCTCTGCAGCTCCCACCCAGCGGGTCATATCTACCGGGAAACTAATCAGCAGGACAACATAGCCCACCATTGCGGGGTTAAATGGGTTGTACCCCATACCGCCATAAAGATGCTTGGCCAGGACAATAGCCACCGCAGTGCCCACTATCGGCAGCCACCAGGCACAGTAGGCTGGAAGCGCGATACCGAGCAGCAGTGCAGTTACAAAAGCACTGCAATCCCGCAGATAGAATGCTGCCGGCCTGCCGCGTAATCTCATTACCGCTGCTTCACACAGAAGCGCTGTGATTGTGCACAGGGCAATATTGATCAGTACTCCGATACCGAAATAAATCACCATCGCCAGCACACCGGGTATGGTGGCCGCGGCGACTTGTAGCATGACTTTAGTGGTGTCATTGCCGGAGCGGGCGTGAGGGGAGGTGGCGCGCATCAGAGACATTATTGCTTTCCGTCCTGTGCTGCTTTGTGTTCGCGCATTTTGTCTTCCAGTTTCTTTTGTAGCTTCTCCAAGGCGCTTTCGAATGCGCCCAGATTAGTATCATCTTCATCCCGAGCCTTTTGCAGGCGAGTCTCAGCTTTGGCGACGCGCTTGCGCAGTGCCTCGATATCTGCAGCAAGTCTGTCGGCGTCACTCATCTGGGCCCGCGCCTCTGCGGAGGCACGGGCTTTGGTAATTGCCCGCACAGCTGCATTGGTTTCTTCCTGGTTGGGCTCCCGGGCGGTATCCCTATCGGCGCGTCGTTCGGCAAGGGTCAACTTGTGTTGTGCTTCCTGCAATTTCACTTCAGCAGCTTTGAGTTGCGCTGCCAATTGGTCGCGCTGGCTCTCATCGGCAGCTTCCAGTTTATTGCGCATGCGTTCCACCCGGCTCTCGGCACTGGAGAAAGTACGCTGGGCGCGGGCCAAAAGCTGCTTAGGATCCTCCTGGCGGGACTTAACTCGCGCCAGGGCGGCGGCGACAACATCTGCTTCCTGCTTCTCAGCTTTGGCTGTCGGAGATTCAGGGTTTTGTTCCCTTTGCTGGCGAGCTTGTTCAGCGGCTTTGCGCCGGGCTTCGCGTTTTGCTTCTTTCTCTTTTTCAGCTTTTTCAAGGCGCAACTTGCGGAATTCGAAACGATCGCGTGCGCGATCGGACTTCTCTTTTTCCGCTTCAGCAGTGCGAATTGCACCTTTGGCAGCGCGATAGTACTGAACCAGGGGAATTGTACTGGGGCAGACGTAAGAGCAGGCACCGCACTCGATACAGTCAAACAGGTTATAGGCCTGTAGCTTCTCCCGTTCGTCGGCGCGGGCATACCAATAGAGTTGTTGCGGTAGCAGCGAAGCCGGGCATGCCTCTGCGCAAAAACCGCAGCGAATACAAGCTTGGGCCACCGGTGCTGGCGGTAGCTCCTCACGGGTCGGTACCAGCAGGCAGTTGGTGGTTTTCACGATTGGAGCGCGTTGATCGTCAATCGTATAACCCATCATCGGACCGCCGATGATCACCTTTTGCATCAGGCCCCGATGGACACCGTGGTATTTGAGGATATGTTCTATGGGAGTGCCGATAGGTACATCGATATTGCGCTGCTGCTCCAGCGCTTTGCCGACAACAGTCGTCACTCGGCTGATCAGGGGTTCGCCAAATCGAATCGCGCGATATACCGCGCGAGCAGTGCCGACATTCTGGCATACAATCCCCACATTGGCCGGTAGCCCTTTGTTGGGCACTTCTCGGCCGGTAAGGATTTGGATCAGCTGTTTTTCGCCGCCGGACGGATACTTTGTGGGGAATACCACGATATCGAAACGGGTGCCTTCAACGGCTTTGCGCATCGCGCGGATAGCTTTGGGCTTATTGTCTTCAATACCAATCAATACCCGTTCGGGCTGGTCGAGGATATGGGCAAGAATTTCCACGCCGGCGATAATTTCGTCGGCACGCTCCCGCATAAGCATATCGTCGGCAGTAATATAGGGTTCACACTCTGTGCCATTGATAATCAAAGTATCAATTTCGGCGCCGCCGTGAGGGTCTAGCTTCACAGCGGTTGGAAACCCTGCACCGCCCATGCCGGCAATACCGCAGTCGCGGATCTTGTCCAGAAGCTCTATCGGTGAAACCTGAAGGTAATCTTCGCAGGGGGTGAGATCGCACCAGGCATCGTCGCCGTCTGTGCGAATGACAATGCAGTCCTCCAGCAGACCCGAAGGGTGTGGCACTGGATAGGGTTCAATGGCCATAACCCTGCCGGAGCTGGGAGCATGCACTGGACAGCTAATGAAACCGTCGGCCTCGGCAATCTTTTGTCCCTTTAATACCTTATCACCGAGGTTCACCAGCGGTATGGCGGTGGTACCAGAGTGCTGTAGCAGTGGTACGATCAAGTCCTCGGCGAGGGGGATCACTCCTATAGGCTCACCGGTACTCTGGTGTTTGTTCTCGGGAGGGTGCACTCCGCCGGGGAAGTCGTTGGGGCGCAGCTCGCGCGCTTTTTCACTGGCAATCAGTTGTGCCTCGCGGGCTGCGCGTCTCTCCTGAACGGCCTCTCTTTGCTTGGTCTTGCTATCTACGGGGTTCAAACCGCGCCTCCCCCGGTATGTTCTTGAATAGTGCGGCGATCGCTGGCAATCAGCACCGAGCTATCGCTGGGCTTGTGTGGGTGCCAATCCTGTAAAGCGGTTTCCAGGGGAACCATATCGATACAGTCAACGGGGCAGGGTTCGACACAAAGGTCACATCCTGTGCACTCATCGGTGATCACCGTGTGCATATATTTGGCGGCGCCCGCAATGGCATCTACCGGGCAGGCCTGAATACATTTGGTGCAACCGATGCACTCTGCCTCGCGGATAAATGCCACTTTTTTTACATCTTCAATACCGTGCTCGGCGTCCAATGGCATGGGCTCTATATCCAGCAGATTGGCCAACTCATTGATAGTGGCCTGCCCGCCGGGGGGGCACTTGTTGATGGTATCGCCGTGCACTATCGCTTCTGCGTAGGGGCGACAGCCGGGGTAGCCACACTGGCCACATTGAGTCTGTGGCAACAGCGCATCGACCTGCTCAACGAGCGGGTCACCCTCCACCCGGAAGCGAACGGCTGCGAAACCCAGCAGGGCACCGAATACCAATGCCATGCCACCGAGCACCAGCAGGGGAGAAGAAATTTGTGAAATCCAGTCCAGCATTTCGAAACCCTATACCAGACCGCTAAAGCCCATAAATGCCAGCGACATCAGTCCGGCAGTGACCATACCGATTGCGGCGCCGCGAAATGGCAGCGGGACATCGGCGGCAAAGAGGCGCTCGCGCATCGAGGAGAACAAGATTAATACCAGGGAGAAACCCACTGCTGCGCCAAATCCGTAAAGAGTGGATTGTATAAAAGTATGCGCTTTCATAGTGTTCTGCAGGGCGACACCCAACACGGCACAGTTGGTAGTGATCAGCGGTAGAAAAACGCCTAGCACCTTGTACATCAAGGGGCTGGTCTTCTGGATAAACATCTGTGTGAACTGTACGACGACAGCAATCACCAGAATAAATGAGATGGTGCGAAGATCTTCAATACCAAAAGGGGCCAACAGATAGGTGTTGACCAGGTATGAACAAATAGAGGCCAAAGTAAGTACAAAGGTGGTAGCGCCGGCCATACCCACAGCGGTCTCCAGTTTATTGGAGACTCCCATAAACGGGCACAGGCCGAGAAACTGCACTAACACATAATTATTGACCAAGATGGTGCTGAGCAGAATGACGGCAAATTCGGTCATAACAGGTCCGGTTAAAGCCCGAGGGCGGAGTGGCGCGAACAGCGGCAATGGCGTCGGCAGGGTTAAGGTGAGACTAGCACCTTCCTTGTGAGCACCGTCGAATGCCGCGCAGGGCGGCTATTATGGTTGAGTCGCTTGGGGGCTTCAACTCGTGAGGAGGGTGGCAGGGGAAAAGGGCCGACAAAGGGCCACCTCTGGATCAAAAGGATTCCACTTGGAGTAAAGGTGGAGGTCTTTGTGGATACTATTTGCAGTACCTTTGCCAATTTGAAACGATAGGTACAAGATGGGTAACCCAGTTTGGTACTTGGTGTTAAGCGTGGGGTAGAGGCAATACAGTATATTGACGCGGCATGCGTGTTTTTGCTTGAGAGCAACCTTAAATTCAGTTGGAGCAGTTTAATGTCGAACGAAACCTACACTCCCCCCAAGGTTTGGCAGTGGGATAAGGAAAGCGGGGGCGCTTTTGCCAGTATCAATCGGCCGGTAGCGGGTGCGACCCATGATAAAGCGCTGCCGCAGGGGCAGCACCCGATGCAGCTCTATTCTTTGGCCACGCCGAACGGGGTTAAAGCGACGGTGATGTTAGAAGAGTTATTGGAACTCGGGTTTGAGGGAGCCGAATACGATGCCCATTTAGTCCGTATTACTGAAGGAGAGCAGTTTGGCAGTGGTTTTGTAGAGGCAAACCCAAATTCCAAGATTCCGGTCTTAGTGGATCACAGCACTACGCCACCAATCCGGGTATTTGAGAGTGGCTCCATACTGCTTTACCTGGCGGAAAAGTTTAATGTCTTCTTGCCTCATACGCCCGAGCAGCGCACCGAGGCTTTGAATTGGCTCTTCTGGCAGATGGGCTCGGCCCCTTACCTGGGGGGAGGCTTTGGACACTTTTATGCCTATGCACCGGAAAAATATGAATACCCGATCAACCGATTTGCTATGGAAGTAAAGCGCCAGTTGGACGTATTGGACCAACAGCTGGCAAAGCATCCGTATGTGGCGGGAAGGACTTATACCATCGCCGATATTGCGATCTGGCCCTGGTATGGGGCTCTGGTGCGCAATGAAGCTTATAGTGCGGCGGAATTTCTCGATACCCAGAGTTATAAAAATCTCAATCGTTGGGTGGGGGAAATTGCAGAGCGGCCAGCAGTAAAGCGCGGACGAATGGTCAATCGAACCTGGGGTGAGCCCAGCGAACAACTACATGAGCGCCACAGCGCTGGTGATTTTGACAATAACACCCAAGATAAAGTGACCGATAAGGATGTTGATTAATACAGGGTATTAATAGGTAAGGCTGGCACAAGGATGTGCCAGTATCTATTTTCTAAGGTTATTTTCCGGTGCCCCTCTTTTTAGAAGTGGCCGTTGAATTAATATTTATATAAAGAGTAGCGTCGGCTAAAAAGCCCTCATAGACAGCATAAACTGAACCACCTGTGAGGTGCGGGGCAATTGCCATAATTTTTCCGCCGCGAAGCCGGCGATTAAAGCCAGGCCTAAAACCAATGGCAGGGGAATTCCCTGTAAACGCTGCTGAACATCTTGCTGTTGCTGATTTACGATTGCCAATACACTGAGCCGCTGTCGCTCCGTATCCCGGCTGCATTGTTCGATCTGTTTATTTAAAGACTTCAGTGACATCGTTTAAAGCCTCTTTAACTTGTCGCTTGGTCTCTTCAAAACCCAGTAGGGGCACCAGCTTCTTTTGATAAACGATAGCTCCCGCCAAAATAGCGACCTGGATAAGAATAAATACCAGAAATGCCAAATAAATAGACTGGGAAAAATAGTAGGCAATCAGCCCAACGCCTCCACAGAGACTGACGATGAGGGCCGCACTTAGAGGCAGTAACATCAGTTGCAGGGCAACAATACGCTTGCCGGCTGCAATCGTTCTATCCAACTCCAGCTGGAATAGCTTTTGAATATTAGCCAACCAGGCAGTCAGTAGGGTCAGTGTTGCCTCGGCACGAGCAAGGGTAGCTTCAAGGCTATTTTCACCTTCTCCATCAGAGTCTTTCCCTGAGGGAGAAGGTGAAGACTGACCCGGGCTGCGCTCCTGCGCAGCGGAATCGGCATTCTCGCCAGACGCTTGGGACTTTTTTTCATTGCCCATCAGGGGGTGTCCTTACCAGTCGAAAAAAAGAGAGAAGCGTTACTTAAAGAGCTTCGCAATTGCCCAGCCAACAACAAATGCACAGCCAACAGCGAGAATGGGGCGCTCCCGAAGTGAGGACTCCGCTTTTTCCATTACATCGGTGGCACGTTGTCTCTGGGACTCTACAGAGGTCCGGGCCCTCTCTTTCAAGCTGCCAGCAGCTTGTGAAGCGGCCTCTCCAGCAAGATTATAGGCCTGTTGCAGCTTCTCCCTACTGGAGTTCGTATGTGGAGATCTTGCGGTTGCCATCAGGTTTCTCCTCTCGGGGTTTAATTGCCGAGGAAGTCTATAGTCCCGCGTGGTAATTCCCACTTGAAAAAGGGGTTTTTTTCACGCGATTTTTGCAGGAAAAAGTCCCTGTCTCTGCTACTGATCTTGGACTATGGCTGGCAGCTGTTCGGGCCCGGTCGTAGTTTCAAACGGCAAAAGCCGGCCTGAGTTCACAGAGGGGATTAGTCCTCGGACCGGCAGATGCCTGAGATGGCTTGGGTTAGATAAAAGCGAGTTGTTTATGGATGGCTGGTACTCTCACTTTTCCAGGTTTCAATATTCTCTACGACCCCGTTGAGTAGGCGCTGGCGTGATTCACGGCTGATCCAGGCGTTGTGGGGGGTGATAATCAAATTGGGGATATCTCTGTCCAATAGTGGGTGACTGGCGGGTGGGGGCTCCTGGCTGAGGACATCCAGCGCCGCCCCCCCAAGGTGTCCACTGCGCAAAGCATCCGCCAGTGCCTGTTCATTGACCAGTCCGCCCCGAGCCGTATTGACCAGGAGTGCGCCGGGTTTCATCGCGGCGATGAATTGCTCGTCTACCAGCTGATCGGTTTCTTCTGTGAGCGGGCAGTGCAGACTGATGACATCGGACTCTGCACACAATTGTTGCAGTGGCGTCCTGCCTTCAGCAGGTGTGCCGCTAAATGATTCAGCCACCAGTACCCGCATGTCCAGGGCTTCCCCCAGTTTTGCCACCTTCTGCCCGAGGGCACCAAAGCCAATGATACCGAGTGTTTTTCCTGCGAGTTCAACCACTGGGTGATCGAGCAGGCAAAAAATTGTAGATTGGCTCCAGCGTCCGGCAAAAACATCGTTGTGATAGCGGTGCCACTTGGAAGCAAGAGCCAGGATCAGGGCAAGAGTGTGCTGTGGTACAGAAGCCCCCGCATAACCTTTAACGTTGTACACCGGAATATTTAATTCCTGTGCGGCGGCGAGATCGATGTTATTTGTACCGGTTGCACAAACACAAATCATTTTTAATTTGCTGGCCTGCTCCAATAATGTGCGGCTTATTATGACTTTATTGGTTATTACCACCTCGGCCTCGGCGATTCGCTCCGCGACTTTTTCGGCGGGAGTCGTTTCATAGAAGTCCCACTGGTCTAGACTATTTGTTAGGGCCGAGGTATCCAGCTCCTCAAGCTTCATTGTCAAAGTGTCCAGAAATACGCCGCGCATGACATCTCCTCGATAGATTTGCAGTGTGGTGGACATGCTACGGCAGTGAAGAAGGAATGCAAAACTCTGCTGGCCAGCGGCCTTAACTGCGCATATTCGTGGCTACGGTTGGTTTGTCGGGGCCTTTCTGTCGCAATTGAAGAGGGCCTCTATGGGAATATCGTTTACCGCTGCCAGTCTTGTTTTAATTTCTGCATTTCTACACGCGGGTTGGAATTTACTGGGGAAGTCCCGCACACCAACTCCCGCCTTTTTTTGTATCGCGACTCTCAGTGTTGGAATTTTTCTTTTACCGCTAAATTTTTGGTTGCTATATCAGGTTGATTCACTCCCGCGAAGTTTTTGGATCCTCCTTATCGGTAGTGGTTTTTTTCAAATGATTTATATGGGGGGCTTATCCCTCGCCTACCAGCGAGCCAATATGGGATTGGTCTATCCCGTTGCTCGAGCATTGCCGGTATTGCTGGTTGCACTGGCAACGGTATTGTTGGGGCAATCGTTGCCTCCACTCGCCTGGGTGGGAATGCTGTTGGTGACAATTGGCTGCCTGCTGGTACCGCTGGTGTATTTCCGCGAGTGGCACTGGAGAGCTTATTGGCGCGCGGACTGCGCCTGGGCGCTGGTAGCAGCCATTGGCACTGTGGGCTATTCACTGGCGGATAAAGGGGCGCTGATTTACCTGGGGGATGCTGCGGGAGGCACTATCCCTGCGCTTGTTCTGGCCTACAGCTATTTGGGGATGCAGTTTCTCGCCTGTGGTGTATGGCTGCTTCTGGGGTGCCTGGGGCAGAGTGGCACTGCGCCATTGATCCAAAGTTTTCGGGATTTGAAGGTCGGGGCTCTGACCGGTGCCATGATGGGAGCGACTTACGGCCTGGTACTGCTGGCGATGACAATGACTGAAAATGTGAGTTATGTAGTCGCCCTAAGGCAGTTGAGTATTCCCCTGGGCGTGGGTTTGGCGGTCTGGTTACTCAAGGAGCCGGCACACAGGCCCCAGCTGCTGGGAGTGGGGCTGGTGTGTGCCGGCTTGATTGCAGTTTCCCTGCGTTAGCGCAGGGAAATTACATTACGCGCATACCGGGTTTGGCGCCCTCGTGGGGCTCCAGTATCCACAGGTCCTTACCTCCGGGGCCCGCTGCCAGAACCATACCCTCACTGACACCAAAGCGCATTTTACGCGGCGCCAGGTTAGCGACCATAACGGTGTGCTTACCTTCCAGGTCTTCAGGGGCGTAGGCGCTTTTAATACCGGCAAATACCTGGCGGGTTTCGCCGCCCAGGTCCAGGGTTAAGCGCAGCAGTTTACCGGCGCCTTCAACATGCTCAGCTTTGGCGATCAGGGCGATCCTCAAGTCTACTTTGGCGAAGTCATCAAACTGGATTTCCTCAGCAATGGGGTCCTCCGCCAGAGGGCCGGTAGCAGCTTTGGTTTCCGCTTGTAGCTGGGCCAGGGATTCCGCAGCCGCATCCATAACCGCATCTACCTGGGTTTTCTCCACCCGTTGCAGCAGCGGCTTGAACTTCTTGATTTCGTGATCTGTCAGCGGTTTGGTTGCGCTGTTCCAATCCAGCTCACTGTTGAGGAACTCCGCCGCTTTTTGTGCAGTGTTGGGCAATACCGGGGCGAGCCAGGTGATCAGGGCGCGGAACATATTCACACCCTGGGAGCAAATAGCCAGAACCTCAGCTTCGGTGCCCGCCTGCTTGGCAAGGGACCAGGGAGCCTTGTCGGCGATCCAGGCATTGGCGGCGTCGGCCAAAGCCATAATGTCGCGCATGGCACGGGCGTATTCTCGCTGCTCGTAATACTCAGCAATTCGTGGAGCCGCTTCTACAAATTGGTTCCACAATTGTTCGTCGGCCAGTTCGCTGGCCAGCTTGCCACCGGACTTGCTGACAAACTTGGCGGTGCGAGAGGCGATATTGACTACTTTACCCACCAGGTCAGAGTTCACCTTGGCGATAAAGTCATCCAGGTTCAGGTCCAGGTCATCGACGCCACCGGTCAGTTTGGCGGCGAAATAGTAGCGCAAATACTCAGGGCTCAAGTGATCCAGGTAGTTGCGGGCATTGATAAAGGTGCCGCGGGACTTGGACATCTTCTTACCGTTTACGGTAAGGAAGCCGTGTACGCAAACTTTATTGGGGGTGCGGAAGTCCGCTGAGTCCAGCATGGCTGGCCAAAAGAGTGCGTGGAAGTTGACGATATCCTTGCCGATAAAGTGGTAGACCTCGGCGTCGCTGTCTTTTTTCCAGTACTCCTGCCAGTCCAGCCCTTTGCTGTCGCAGTAGTTTTTGAGACTGGCCATATAGCCAATGGGAGCGTCGAGCCACACGTAGAAATATTTGCCCGGCGCATCGGGAATTTCGAAACCGAAGTAAGGGGCGTCGCGGGAAATATCCCACTCTTGCAGGCCCTCTTCCAGCCATTCGGCCAGCTTGTTGGCTACTTCATCCTGGAGAGTGCCGGAGCGGGTCCACTCGCGCAGGTATTCGGTGAATGCGGGCAGGGTAAAGAAGAAGTGCTCTGACTCCTTTTCTATCGGAGTGGCGCCGGAGATTGCTGATACCGGATCGATCAGTTCGGTAGGGCTGTAGGTGGCGCCACAGGCTTCACAGTTATCACCATACTGGTCGGGCGTGCTGCAGCGGGGGCAGGTTCCCTTGATATAGCGATCCGCCAGGAAAAGCTGTTTCTCTGGATCGAAAGCCTGGGTAATAGTGCGCGATGCGATGTGGCCGTTTTCGCTGAGGCGGCGGTAGATCATTGCCGACAGCTCGCGGTTTTCCTCTGAATGGGTGGAGTGGTAGTTGTCTACACCAATTAGGAAGTCGGCGAAGTCGCGCTCGTGTTCTGCCTGCATATTGGCGATATGCTGTTCCGGGGTCAGGCCCAGTTGTTCAGCCTTCAGCATAATTGCAGTGCCGTGAGCATCGTCGGCACAGATATACAGGCAGTTATTACCGCGCGCACGCTGAAAGCGGGCCCAAATATCGGTTTGGATATATTCGAGCACATGGCCCAGATGTAGGGAGCCATTGGCATAGGGCAGTGCGCTGGTGACGAGAATGTTGCGCGTATCGGACATCGGTTTTTCCATCGCTGTGGGGTTGCGGCCAGGGACTCACGGAGAGTGGGCCGAAGATCGTCAAAAGACCGCGGAATATAGCAGATTTGCACTATGTCGTGGAGGGATCAAGCTGGCTTATGTGAATCCTTGTTTGGCTGCTGTGGCTGGTGTTAGGCCGCGTCATCCGACACAATGCGAGCCAATCTAGAAGCGCTGAGAGGGAGATACCGTGAGCGATCATCATCACGATCATGACGAGCTGTCACAGGAAGTTCAGGCTGAACTGGAGCGACTGGCGGAGTGCCTCGGCCAGTTGCATGATCCTGCCAGTGGCTTGCCGCTGGATGATTTGGACGCAGAAATTGAAGTTGGGTATGAGGACGAAACTGTTTTCGCCGGGATTACCCTGGGATATCCGTGTGCCAGCCAGGAGGCAGATTGGCTCCAGCGGGTGGAGGAGAGCTGTCAGCCGCTGTTGAAAGCCGGGCCCCTCAAAGGCTCCAAGTTACAGTTTGAGCTGTTCAGCGATATTCCCGCTACGCCGACTTCCGGGGCGCCGGAAACTCTGGCGAAGGTAAAAAACATTGTTGCTGTGGCGTCGGGCAAAGGCGGGGTTGGCAAGTCCACGACTGCGGTCAATCTGGCCCTGGCCCTGGCGGCGGAAGGTGCCCGGGTTGGTTTGTTGGATGCTGATATCTACGGCCCGAGCCTGCCCACCATGCTGGGAACTGAAGACCAGCGCCCGCATGTGAAAGAACAGAAATTCTTTGTGCCGGTAGAGGCTCACGGAATAGAGACAATGTCTCTGGGGTACCTGATGACCGAGGAGACCCCAGCGGTATGGCGCGGGCCTATGGCCAGCGGCGCGCTCAACCAGATTCTCAGTCAAACCCTGTGGGGGGAAAGTCGGGATGGGCTTGATTACCTGGTTGTGGATATGCCCCCGGGTACCGGGGATATTCAATTGACGCTGGCACAGAAAACTACATTGGCCGGTGCGGTAATTGTAACTACCCCTCAAGACCTGGCACTAAAAGATGCCATTAAGGGCGTGGAGATGTTCCGCAAGGTATCGGTACCTGTGCTGGGTATTGTGGAAAATATGGCGCTGCATACTTGTTCCAAGTGTGGTCACAGCGAGCCAATTTTCGGTACCGGTGGCGGTGAGCGAATCGCTGCAGAGTACGATACCCATTTACTGGGAGAGCTTCCGCTGGCACAGAAAATCCGCGCCGATGTGGATAGCGGGCAACCCAGTGTTATTTCCGATCCAGATAGTGAAATTGCTGGTTTTTATTGCGAAATTGCCCGCAAGGCTGCTGCCCAGATCTGGTTAAACAGCAGTGATGACAGCGATATGCCGGAAATCGAAATAAGTTGAACCCATTCGCGATATTGATCACAAAGAAATAATTTTCTTTGTTTTTCTGTTTTTACCGGGCTCCAATATTTCTATATTGATGCAGCCCGGTGTCCCTCATTGAAGTAAGCCGTACTAGTTTGTTCCTTGTTTTATGGTACAGATTTCCTTTTAGCGATAGCCCACTTCTGTCGCGCCCTGGGTAAATTAGAAGTTTCAAAATATTTCACAGAATTACCTGGTAAAAAACAGGGGTATTTTGATCGTACTAGTTACTTATTGCTTTAAAAATCATAAAGCCGATATTTTTTTGCGATATAGACCGCTTATGATTTTTAGGTGGCAGTATTTGCAGGTTTTTTGTCGCTTATTAAATGTAGTTGGGGCTGAGGGTATTAAAACGGGTTTACAGGTGCAGTATTTTCGCCGACAAACGTCAAACCCTTTATACGGATGTTGGGTTGCCGTTGAGGTAGAAGTAAATATCAGGAGTGTACGAGAAAAAAGTCTGCCTTATTTCGCGTTTTCAATACAGGTAAGACAATAAAAAGAGGCATTGCGGAAGCTGTAGTCGATAAAAATAAAAAAGACAAGCGCACGGGTGCTGTTATCAATGAATTTTCATATTAGCTATCGGCCGGCGGGTGGAATAGCGCGTGTGCTTTTTTTTGGTCCGGTGGGGTATAAGGACAAAATAGAAGCCATTGCACTACTGGTGGAAAAGTATCGCCACCGAAAACCCCTACGTGTACTACTCGACCTGCGTTATGCGCGCAGCAAAACCACACTGGAGGAGCACCAGAAGTTTATTCACTTTATTGCTGAGAACCCTGTACTGCGACGGGCATTTATCGCGGTGTTACATCCGCGAGGGCGCTGGACCTGTCCGCTGCCCAGCCATGGCTCCTGCCTGTGCAGGCTCAGTTCTAGGGAGTTCGTTGTGGAGGCCGAGGCAGAGGCCTGGCTAGCCCAGATAAAGGGCGCACCTCAGCCTCTTGCTCTCTAGGGGAGGAGTTAGGCCTGCTGGTTGCGCGCCTGTTGGGCTTCAGCCTGGCGGCGACGCTCCTCTCTCTTTTGCTCGCGGCGGGAGACGGTTTGCGCGCGGGCGTCCTGGCCAATGTGTACTTCACCGCGCTGTTTGGCTAGCTGAATTTGCTTTTCGCGCTCGCGGAAACGGGCTCGGTCGGCTTCAGGCACCTTGTCGTGGCAGTGCGGGCAGCTTACGCCCTGCTCGAACAGGGGAGACTGCTGGTCTTCCTCTGTGATGGGCATGCGGCATGCGTTGCATTGATCGTATTTGCCGCGTTCCAGGTTGTGGTTGACTGTCACCCGCTCATCGAAAACAAAGCACTCGCCTTCCCACAGGGATTCTTCTGCGGGGACTTCTTCCAGGTACTTCAAAATACCGCCGTGGAGGTGATACACCTCTTCGAAGCCCTGCTCTTTCATATAGGCTGTGGACTTCTCGCAGCGGATACCGCCGGTGCAGAACATGGCGACCTTCTTATGCTTGGCCGGGTCCATATTCTCTTTTACGTACTGTGGGAACTCGCGGAAAGTCTCAGTTTCCGGGTTGATGGAATTCTTGAAAGTACCGACCTGGAATTCATAGTCATTGCGGGTGTCGACGACAACAACTTCTGGATCGCTGATCAGGGCATTCCAGTCTTTGGGTTTGACATAGGTGCCGACGGTGCGCAGTGGGTCAATACCCTCTACACCCATGGTGACAATTTCCTTCTTTAGCTTCACTTTGCTGCGCAGGAAGGGCATTGCCTGGGTGATGGACTCTTTGTAGTCCAGGTCGGCGAGGCGCTTGTCTGACTTCAAATGGGCTAATACCGCGTCGATACCTTCGCGGGAGCCGGCTACGGTGCCATTGATACCCTCTTGGGCCAACAGCAGGGTGCCGCGAACACTGTTTTCTTGCATCACCTCCAGCAGAGGGGCGCGAAGCGTTTCAAAGTTCTCAAGGGTAACGAACTTATACAGTGCACAGACAACAAATTGGTTCATGGTACTTCCTCAGTTGCGGGCCGGATCGCAAATCCGGAGCAGAAAAAATCGCCGCGCATTTTATCGCAAAAAAAGGAGCTTGTCGTACAGTAAGCAGGCGGTCCGCATCTGCAAGAAAAGGGATTTGTAGTTGACCGCCGGGCCGCAAGTTGTCAAAGTTCTGGCCGAAATTTCAAGGTCACAGCGAGGCGAATCCCATGGGCGAAGAGTTTGCACCGAAAGAGTCGGAGTTGAGCCAGATCTATCGGGAGGGCGAGGTTTCCGTCCAGATCGATATTTATGAAGATGGTGAGGGCGGCTGGCTGCTTGAAATCGTCGATGAACACAACAACTCAACCGTTTGGGAAGATGCGTTTGAGACTGAGCGGGAAGCACTGGACGAAGCGCTCGATGCTCTTAAAGAGGAGGGGATCGCTACCTTTGTTGGGCCAGTTCAGGAAGCCGACGGCAGCTGGTAAGTCCTCTTCAGGGTGAATCGGCTGACTGGCAATTCCCAGCGGGAGTTGTGGCAAAAGTCGGCTGACATCTGTTCAAACTGCTATGGTTAATGTGAGAAGGGAATCGCGACTGTGTAACAGCACACCCAATCACAGTGCCGCCGCGAGACAATGGTGGAATCCAGGTCTCCGGCGGTACTACCTAACCTGCGGTTACCCTCCCCATGAACCTGCGCTACCTTATTCTGCTGGTGACTATATTAAGTCCACTGGTATCCGCAGAGAGCATCCGCCTTTCCAATCGACAGCTGCTCACCACTGACCTGAAAGAAGCCCGACTTATCTCCGAATTGAGTGGCTATGCCATCGTTGCCGGGCGCCATTGTCTCGATTGCGACGAGAACCTGGCAATTTATATACAGAGAGTTGGCCGCGCCGATATGGGGATAAACCCAGAGAAAATTGGTATTGAGGCTGATCGCTATACCTATCCCGGCCGCTATCTAGATTACATGACCAAGAAACTGGTGGAAAAAACCCGCATGTTTTATGGGCTCTGTCACGAGGGGCAGCCATCGCTTTTATGGCTAACGGAATACAGGGAGGGTGAGCGCTGGGTAAAATCAGAATACTTAATATTAATTGGCGAGGATGGATTAAAACATCGCTATACCGAGAACCAGCAGCCGAGCCTGTTTTATATCGGAAATTCAAATTGTACAGAGCTAGAAGGGTTTTTAATGGAGATGGAACCCTGATTGCTTTTTGGTGGATTAGATATAAATTCTTTTAACAATAAAAAAACCCCGCTGGAGGGCGGGGTCACAAGCTCTGTTGAAATTAGGTCTAATTACTTTACGGGTTCAAAAACAATCTTCAGTTTTTTCTTGCCCCAGGCGCGGGCTTTCTTAATGTCTTTCTCCATCCAAACATCGATTCGGTTAGTAAAACGCTTGTTCATACGGTCGCGCACGGTATAGGTGCCAGGCAGACCTTCAATTTTAACTTTGGCGCCGTTAGTCAGACCGTGTTTTTCCAGGTCACGGGATACGGCGATAATTTTGTCACCGGGGCGCAGGCGGTTGTTCCAAGCTGCTACCCAGGGATCACTGTCAGTTTGTCCGGGTACAGAGTTGTAAGCAGTTGCGTCAACAATCATGGTTTTCTTAAGTGCTGCTGAGGCATTAACGCTTACACCGATAGCGAGCAAGGCAGCAATAAAAAAGGCAGTATTTCGCAGAGTCTGTTTCATCATGTCCCATTACCTCCAGGTCATAAATGGTCACAAGCCAAGGGCTGCTTGTGAAATTTCCAAGTTTGTTTGGAAATCGTTGATCAATATTTAATCAACGCTGGCTATATTACCGGCGATTCCTGAGGTATCAACTTTTTCCTGCAAAGCGAGAAAAAGCCGTATGAATTGGCGGGTTATTTACAGAAAATAAAAAAATGGATTAATTTTAAGATATAAAGAACAATAAAATTGCACTGTATATATTTTGTACAGGAGGAAATGGCCGGATAGAACCCAGCTCCTTGGTAAATGGTTTCAAAAGAGAAAAATTGCGTGACAGCGATGTCATTCTAAAGAGTCGTGCTAGGAGTGGTGGAGGGCATTGCTTAGCATGACTGGAACAGTAAAAAATTCCTCATAAATTATTTGTGACTTATTCTCCATATATTGCTGATATGACAAAAAACAGCAGGTTTTAGCGGAAAAACCGGTGCGTCACATTAAAAAGTGCAGGGAATCCCCAGTACTTACAGCGCGGTTTCGGGGTTTTCCAGTATCGGTTCCACCTGGCTGCGCAATGCGGATAAGTAGTCACTGTCTTCCTGGAGGTCCGGCAGCTTGTGCTGTATGTCCAGCTTCACCGTTTTTTCCAACCAGATGATGGCTTCCTCCAGGTTTCCCTGCCATTCACAGACTTGCCCCAGGTTGAAATAGGTGATGGCAAGGTTCTGCCATTCCGCCTGTTCGCGCAGGCCTTGAATTGCACTCTTATATAGAAGGTAAGCCGAGCGTAGAAGATGAGCTCGCTGAGTGTGCTCCTTCTCCGTTGCTGCTTGCTGATGGTAAGTGTGTGCCATGGCTGACCGCACTCTCGCGGTGGACTGCGGTAGCACCGCGCCCTCATCCAGGTAATTGAGGACCGATTCGAACTGTGCGCGGGCAAGGGGGTAGAGGTCAGGCCGCGCTTGGGCGCTAAATGCATTGAGCACAATGCCGTAGCGGTAGCGCAGGGCCTGTTGTTGATCCGGATAGTCAGATAGTGAGGAGATGGCCTTTTCGTAAAGTGGCAGTGCGTCGGCGTAGTTGCCCGTGCGGGCGTAGGTTTCAGCCTCAGTAACCAATGCCAGGGAGTGTTGGGCCTGGGATAGATGGTGCCCTAATTGTTTTTTCCCGGAGTTTGAGCTTATGGATATTGCTGCTAGCAATACGGCGATGCCAAGCAGTGCATAAAACAGCATGAGCAGGTTTGAGAGATGTTTGTGCATAGGCACTTCCCGCAGGCTACTTTGGGTGGACGGTAAGAGACCCGGAGATATGGGCCCCTTACGTCAGTAAATGCCTATTTATCCAGTTGTGCCAGTAGCCCCTGTAGCGGATGGCGCAAGGATACGCCTGCAAAGCGACTGGCCTGGCAACGACAGGAATAGCCGGTGGCCAACTGGTTTTCGCCACTGTTCAATCGGGGCGCCCAGGATTGCTGGAAAATGACTCGTGAGGTCTCTTTGTGATCTGCTTCGTGGCCATAGGTACCGGCCATACCGCAGCAGCCGAGGCTCTCGGTAGCGAGTTCCAGGCCCAGGGCAGTGAAAACATTTTGCCAGTCTTTCACCGAGGCGGTGGCATTGGTTTGTTCACTGCAATGGGGCAGAAGCTGGAAGTTGGCGGGCGCTATGCGGTGGCGCTGTTGTTCCAGGTGCTCCCGCTGCGAAGCCAGCCATTCCTGTAACAAGTGGACCTTGGGTGCCTCATCGCCCATCAGCTTTTTATACTCGGAGCGATAAGTCAGGGTCATTGAGGGGTCGATGCCCACAAGGGGAATACCGCTGGCGGCGAGGTCGTTAAGCATCTGGCTGTTTAATTCAGCGACCCTCTGGAACTGGCGCAGGAAACCGTGCACATGTAGGGGTTTGCCGTTGGCGCGGTAGGGCGCCAGCATGGGGACAAAATCGAGCTGCTTTAGCAAGCGCACGATGTCGGCAACCACTTGGGCATCAAAGTAACTGGTAAAAGCATCCTGCACTATCACCACTGCGCGACTGCGCTGTGCCGGGCCCAAGGACTCCAGGCAGGCGGCACTGGCGACAGGCACACCCAGCTCCGCCATAGTCGCTTTCAAGGTTTTTTCCGATAACAGTGGGCTGTCCACCATGCCGAACAGGCGCTCCATCAGGAAGGAAACTGGCTTGAGTTTTAGTGGCCAGTTGTATAACTGAGGTAGCTTGGCCAGGTGTGGCATCAGGAATTCCAGCCCACCGACGGCGTAATCTTTTAGCGGACGCAAATAGCGGCTGTAGTAGAGTTCAAGGAATTTGCTGCGAAACTCCGGCACATCCACTTTTATCGGGCACTGCCCCACACAGGATTTACAGGCCAGGCAGCCTTGCATTGCCTCGTTAACTTCGTGATTGAAATCGTACTCGCCACGGGTTTTTGCCAGGGAATTGATAATGCGCTTGGGGAGTCCGACAAAAAAGGAGCGTTCCCGCAGGCGCTGGGCACTGGAGACCGCATCAACATTTTTTTCGCTGAGCAATCGCAGCCATTCGCGCATTAAAGAGGCGCGCCCCTTGGGAGAGTGAATACGGTTGCGAGTGGCCTTGTAGGAAGGGCACATGGCATCGTCGGGGTTCCAGTTAAAGCAAGCACCATTGCCGTTGCAGTGCACACCTTCCTCATAGCCCTCCCAGACCTGGGCGGGAATTTGCCGGTCCCGCTCGCCTCGGGTGGATACCTCGTCAATTTTCAGCAGCTGGCTGTCATCACTGGGGGTAGCTATTTTCCCTGGATTGAGTTGGTTGCGAGGATCGAAGGCGGCTTTGATTTTTTGCAGCTCAGGGTAGAGCTCGCCAAAAAATTCCGGTGCGTATTCAGACCTGACACCTTTCCCATGCTCCCCCCACAAAAGGCCCTTATATTTCTGAGTGAGGGCGACCACCTGATCGGTGATCGGACGAATTTGTGCGGCTTGCCGGGGGTCTTTCATATCAATTGCCGGACGCACGTGCAGCACGCCCGCATCGACATGGCCAAACATACCGTAGTCGAGATTGGCCTCATCCAATACCGTTCGGAACTCAGCGATAAAATCCGCCAGGTTTTCCGGTGGTACTGCCGTGTCCTCGACAAAGGGAATTGGGCGTTTTTCTCCCTGGGCATTTCCCAGTAAGCCCACGGCCCGTTTGCGCATGGCCCAGATTCGATTGACCTCGGCGTGGCCACGGGCAATGGAATAACCGAAACTTTTACTTGCCTGGCCAATAGCTTCATCAATATGAGCAGTAAATTGGGCTAGTGCCTGCTCCAATTCCTCTTCGCTATCGGCGGCGTACTCGACTAAATTAATGCCCTTGACCGGGCGATCGTCCGCTGGGAAAAATTCACTGACGCTGTGCCAGACGATATCTTCCATCGCCAGCTGCAACACTTTGCTGTCCACTGTCTCGATAGACATGGGACCGGCCAGCATCAGGTCTTTGGCGTCGCGTAGCGCCTCTTGAAAATGGTCGTACTTTAAATTGACTAGGGCGACACATTTGGGAATTGGCAACAGGTTGAGTTTTGCCTCGGCGATAAAACCCAGGGTTCCCTCTGAGCCACAGAGAACACTATTGAGGTTAAAGCCTTTATCGTCGCGAATATGAGCCAGGTCGTAGCCGGTGAGGCAGCGGTTGAGCTTGGGAAACTTTGCTGTGATTAACTCTGCTTTTGTACGCGCGATAGAATCACAGACTTGGTGAACCTGTGCAGAGCGTTTATCCCCGACACTGACTTGTGCCAGCTCCTCATCGTCGATCGGGGCCGAGTGCCAAATCTCACCGCCCAATAATACGGTGTGTAACTCCAGCACGTGATCGCGGGTTTTGCCGTAGACACATGAACCCTGGCCTGAGGCATCGGTATTGATCATGCCGCCAATGGTGGCCCGGTTACTGGTGGAAAGCTCCGGAGCAAAAAAGAGGCCGTGGGGTTTGAGTGCTGCATTCAGTTGATCTTTGACCACTCCGGCCTGTACCCGGACCCAGCGCTTCTCAACATTGATTTCGAGGATCTGGTTCATATGGCGGGAGATATCCACAACCAGTCCATCGGTCAGGGACTGGCCGTTTGTACCGGTACCACCGCCACGGGGGGATAGCACTACCGAGTGAAACTCCTCCCTGTCAGCCAGCTCAGCGAGCAGCTGCAAGTCACGACTGTCGCGGGGATAAACAACGGCCTGGGGCAGGACCTGGTATATCGAATTATCGGTAGCCAGGACCGTGCGGCTGGCATAACTGGGGGTGGTATCGCCACGGAAACCTGCGTCCTTCAGTTCCTGCAAGAACTGCAAATAGAGCGCCTGAACCTCGTCGACTTCGCGCAATGCTGGAATCATGAGCTAATCCGTACTTTCCGGGAGGTGTGGGCCGCATCGCAGACCGGGGACTGGCGATAAGAGTGCGCGCAGCGCTAAATCTCGGAATGAACGCGGCTTTGCATTGTAGCTTTGGTTTGCATTTGCGCAAGCCACGGCGACCTTGCAGGAGATTTTCAAAAACTTATACAAAGGCAGAGCTTGTATAAGTTTTGGTGGCAGGCTATAAAAAAGGTAGGCCATTACCTGCTCACCTTGTGACTATGAATATTCAATTCCTGCCGCATAAGATTCCCGTTGGTATCAGCCGCTGTGCCGTGGGTGATCCAGTTCGATATAACGGTAGCCATAAGCACAGCAAAGTCTGCACTCAGCTGCTGGGTAATTGCTTTGATCTGCAAGCTTACTGCCCGGAAGTGGCAATAGGCTTGGGAGTGCCCCGCCCGCCAATTCACCTGATTGTCAGTGATCGCCTGCGCGCAGTTGGGCGCGATGACACCAATATCGATGTGACAGAGGATCTTGAGGCTTACGCAGACGAGATAAGTCCGGAAGTCGAGCAGTTGCGCGGTTTTATCCTGATGCAAAAGTCTCCCAGCTGCGGTGTGCGTACTACCCCCCATTACAAAGAAGATGGTCGCGGTGTACTGGCGCATTCGGCAGGTCTATTTGCTGCGCGTGTGAGAGAGAATTTCCCCCACCTCCCTATGGAGGAAGTAGGGCGGCTGAATGCCAGCGATATTCGCGAGAACTTTTTAACCCGAGTATTTGCTTACGATGCTTGGCATCGCTATGTATCGCCGGATCCTCGACCCGCTAAAGTTATTGAGTTTTACACCGCTTATAAGTACCTCTTGCTAGCCCATAGCCAGCCTCTGACCCGTGCCTTGGGTCAGTTTGTTTCCAACTCTCGTGCGGTGACCCCCGAAGAGTTCGCTTATGAAATTCGTGGGCGGATTATGGATATTCTCTCCCAACATGCATCGCGCAAGGATCGAACCAATGCACTGATGCACAGCCAGGGGCACTTAAAGGGCTATTTAAGCCGGGAAGAGCGGGCTGAACTGGCCCAGCTTATCGAGGAGTACCGGCAAGGGCATAAACCGATTTCGGCGGTGCTTACTATGCTCCGTCATTACTTGCCGAGAAGCCCACACCACTTTATCCACAGCCAGGTCTTGCTCGCTGCCGAGCCGGCTGAATTAGGTTTATGTGAATTTCGATAATGAGCGTCATGTCCGACCCAGAAGTTGTTGAAAAAAACTATTTTCCGATTCGTGAGATAGCTCGGAGGACCGGGGTGCATCCCGTGACCTTACGGGCCTGGGAGCGCCGCTATGGTTTACTAAAACCCATGCGCACCAGCAAAGGGCATCGACTTTATAGTGAAGAGGAAGTCGAGCAGATTGAAAAGGTCCTGCAATGCCTCGCCAGGGGCGTTTCCATTGGTCAAGTGCGAGACCTGTTGGCGCGAGAGCAGGACAATTTAGGGGTGCCAGCGACTGCAGGCGATGGAAAAAACAATTGGCAGGCGATGCTGGATGAAACCTCCAGTCTTCTCAGAGACTTTGCAGAACCCCAGCTGCGCCGCCGTCTCGATCAGTGGTTTTCCTCATTCCCTGCAGCTTTGCTGTTGGAGCACTGGCTGAAACCTTTGCATGTGCGGCTTGAGCGATTTCGCCTACCTGAAGCCCATGGGGCGCAGACATTTTTCTGGCCTCTGTTAAATGAACAGCTACTTCTGACTAATGGTATGGCCAGGAAAAACCTGGACAAAGACAAGTCCCAGGCGAAGCCCCGTATTCTTTTACTGGAAATTGGCTTTCAGGGCCAACAGGCATTTATACAGATGTTTATTGCGGTGCTCCTTGCCGCAGGAATAGAGGCCGTTACCCTGGCTTATCCTGCGGGATTATTGGAGCTGGGAAGTACAGTCAAAAAACTGGGTGCTCAGGGAGTGCTTTGCTATAGCCACAAGGCTATGCCGAAAAATATTCTTGAACGTGAGCTACCAAGTGCTGTTCAGGGGATGACTGATCCTCTGTGGCTTGCGGGTGATTTTATTGAGGTGCAGCGTTTGGCTTTGACTGAACTGAACCGACTCCCTTTAACAAAAGTACTTGCCGGAAATACAGAGAGCGCAGTTACACAATTGCGGGAGTCTTTAAAGCTATGAGTCGCCCAGTGACTTTGCCACGTGGCCTGGTATGGCTACGCAGTGACTTACGCCTCAATGATAATTCAGCACTTTACCAAGCCAGTATGCAATGTCAGGAGGTGGCTGCTGTATTTATTGCCTGTCCGGGTACCTGGCAGAGCCATGACGAAGGCAATCCATTGGTGACTTTTCGTATCGCCTGTTTGCGTGAATTACAAGATGGATTAGAGGAGCGAAATATACCGCTGTACTTCATTGAAGTTCCTACTTTTGTTCAGGTTCCAGGGGTTCTTCAGCAAATAGTTGAGCGCCTGAATATCAATGCTCTCTATGCGAATGCTGAATATCCACTCAATGAGCTGCGCCGTGATAATGCAGTAAAAGATTTACTGACAAATGAGGGGGTTCAGGTTCAATTCTATAGTGACCGCACCCTGCTTCCACCGGGAGCAGTAAGAACCGGCGGAGGGGAACCCTACAAGGTGTTTACCCCCTTCAAGCGTGCACTGATTCAATTGTGTGCCGATAGTGAAGTAAAAACCTTGCCTAAGCCTCGGAAAATTTCTACTCGGGAAAATGGAGCACATTGGCCAAAGTGGCTTTCTTTATCTGAAGGGCAGAAATTAAGCCAAAAGATTCCAACGCAACTGTCGACATACTCGATAGATAAGATCGACGATGCAGGCCTGATTAAAGGGTGGCAAGCAGGAGAAAAGGCGGCACTGAAACGGCTCAAGAAGTTCGGTGGAAAAATATCTGCTTATCAGGTAGAGAGAGACTTTCCAGCACTCGATAGTACCTCCTGCTTATCCCCCTACCTAAATAGTGGTGCTGTTTCGATTCGCCAATGTATAGCTATGGCGTTGGATATGAATGAGGGACGTTGGCTGGGTGGAGATGATGGGGCGGCCTGTTGGATTAGCGAATTAATCTGGCGGGAGTTTTATACCCATTTGTTGGTGGACTTTCCCCGTCTGAGTAAAGGGAGGCCATTCAAGCAGGAAACTGACCAAATTCCCTGGTCCTACAATAAGGGTCAGTTTGAGCGTTGGACTTTGGGGGAGACTGGGGTTCCGATAGTTGATGCAGCGATGCGACAGTTAAATGAGACTGCCTGGATGCATAATCGATTGCGTATGATAGTAGCTTCATTTCTCAGTAAAAATATGCTGATAGATTGGCGCTGGGGTGAGCGCTACTTTATGCAGCGCTTAATTGATGCAGACTTTGCTTCCAACAATGGGGGCTGGCAGTGGACTGCCTCCACGGGTACTGATGCTGCACCCTATTTTCGTGTATTTAATCCTTATAGTCAGTCGCAACGTTTTGATCCCAATGGAGATTTTATCCGCAAATTTATACCTGAGCTAAAGGAGCTGAGCGACAAAGCCATACACGATCCACCGCCGACTCAAGGCTATCCTCAAGTGATTTGCGATGTGGGGGCTGGACGGAAGCGAGCGATTGAAGTTTTTGCCAATTTGAAGTGAATTTGAGTGCGACAATGCGATTTAGAACGCTTCATCCTCAGTATGAGCCACGATAGATAGCTCGCCATTTAAATCGAGTTCCACAAAGAAAACGATAGGTCTACAGCAAACTTGGCAGTCCTCAGTGTACTGTTGAGGCAAAACTGATGAATCAACCAGTATTTTTATGATTTCACCACAATAAGGGCAGTAAATACTTCTCTCAACTATTACCTCTGGCACAGGATAACTCCGTCTGGTGATTGTCAGATTTCCTTCTTTAGTCCATGCGAGTTAATAGCATAACTATACTTCAACCTTTAGTCAGTCCCCTCTAATTGCAGAGTTACTCAGAAACTCCTTAAAATAGGAAGAGGTAGCCATGAAAATTGCTATGGCGCTGTTGGTTGTCGTATTTATTGTCTTTTCATCTGAGATGTATGCAAGCTCGCGTAGTGAAGTTTCTGATCTTATTAAAAATTTCTACAGCACATTTAATAGTTCATCTCCGCCGAGTAGTTTGAAGAAGTACTTTGCTCAATCCCCTTTGTTTTTTATCGGTGAGCAGCCGGGGTTGTCTAATCATCCCGATTTAATCCCCGTAATTATCGGCCAGCTGCGTAAAACTATGGATCTAGAGACATATCCATTTTCTGGATTATATATAGAGAAAATTTATGTTTCAGAAGATGGCTCAGCAACATCGCTTGTTGTTTTTCAGCGATCCAAATCAAAAGAAAGGAGTAGGAAAGCTGCCTGCAATATCTTGTCAATAGCAAAACTAGAAGGTGGCTGGAGGATTATGGGGTGGACACTGATTTCGACTTCGGATGAGCGGGTCTGTACTTGGGCCTAAGTAAGTCTGTGTAAGGTTATGAATTCCAAAATGTGTTAACAAGGGTGAGTATAAAAAGTAGAGGCTTGTGACTAGTATCGATAACACTGATGAGGGGGGTTGTTGGGATGTCCCCCTTTTTTCGATTATAGTGGCGCAATTATAAGTATAGATAGAAGGAATGCCGAGTTTAGCTAGGCATAAGTCGTCATTATGGGGTACTTTCTTGAGTTTGGATTTTTGGGGCTTTTCGTATCAGCATTCCTGGCAGCGACCATTCTGCCGCTAAGCTCAGAAATTGTAATGACTGGTCTATTGCTCCAGGGGCTCTCCCCTTGGGCCCTGATAATAGTCGCCACTACTGGGAATGTAGCGGGCTCTCTTCTCAATTATGCATTAGGCTACTGGGCCAGCTTGGGCATGATCAAGAAATGGTTGAGAATGTCTGAAGAGGAATTTGTAAAGGCTGAACAGAGATTTAAAAAATATGGGGTATTCTCCCTGTTTTTTTCCTGGGTGCCTATTATTGGTGATCCCCTTACTGTAATGGCTGGTATTCTAAGAATTCGCTTGGTTTGGTTTTTGTTGTTGGTTGCCATGGGTAAATGTCTACGCTATCTGGTGATTTGCTATATGGTATTGCAAGCATCTTGATATGGATATTAAGTTAATAAAAGATCTTGGTTTGGTATTTTGAGAGGATTTGAAGTTTGATTTAGGCGGTCATCTTTTTAAGCTTGAAAAAATTCTTTGGGATCTGGTTTGGGTAAGCTTCATGTTTTCATGTGGTGTTTCTATCGTTATGTAATGTAATTACCACAACATCCCTTAAAGCCTCCCCGGGAAAAAGAGGAGTGATGGGGCTTACGTAGTGTTTGAGCGACCTGTCGTTCAAAACCAAAGCTTTTCCAGGGGTCAGTGTGCCATGAAATATAATTTCATTTTCATCCAAGTTGCTGATGAATGATTCCCCTCCATTGACATTATTTCTATTAATACAATTAATCGCTACATAGTCAAACCCATCTTGGTGAAAACCCTCAGGGGTGGGGTAAGCGTTGAATTCATCTGTAGCACGAACTCTTATCTGGTGGCACCCGACCTGATATTTTTTTGCCGGTATATATTGTTGGGAAATTAAGGATCCTCTGATCAACGAAGCATTTTTCCAGAATTAAGCTGAGCTGCTTGAAAAATTCACTTTATTACGCACAAACGCGTAATTTTCGCGTAATAGTCCCCTAATTTTTCATCTGAAACCCTCAATAGGTGGGTTTCAGGCGAACCACCCCTAGGCAGCCAAGTATTTTCTCCCTATTAATAAGTTGGTAAAGCCTGCCAGTAAGCACAGCCTCTCAGTATTTTTTACCAGTCCCCGATAGCGGACCTTGTCATAACCAAATACCCGTTTGATGTAGCGGAAGGGGTGCTCGACCTTCGCTCTTATCTGCGCCTTGATCTTTTCCGCTTTACGGAGTGCATCACGCCCTGGAAGAGTTTTTAGCTTGCTCGGCTTCATTGCTATATACCAATCCGCCTCCCGCTCTTTCAACTCTTCACGTTTCTCCGCACCAATGTACCCAGAGTCTCCCCAGATTCTTTTCTCCTCCCCGTGGAGAACTCGCTCTGTGGTTGTGACATCATGCGAATTCGCTGCTGTTGTATCTATGCTATGTATTACTCCGAGCACATCATCAACCCCGATATGCATTTTCATCCCAAAATGCCACTGATTGCCTTTCTTTGTTTGATGCATTTCCGGGTCACGTTCTTTCTTTTCATTCTTAGTTGAAGTTGGCGCAGAGATAATAGTGGCATCTACAATCGTGCCTTCACGCAGTACCATCCCATTCTCAGCAAGGTGTTTGTTGATTTCATCAAAAAGAGCTGCACCTAGCTGATTGAGCTCCAGTAAGTGGCGAAAGTTAAGAATCGTTGTTTCATCGGGAATTGGGCTACTCAAAGTCAATCCAGCAAAACTACGCATGGATTCAATTTCATACAGTGCATCTTCCATAGCGGGATCACTGAGATTGTAAAATAGCTGCATGCAATGAATACGAAGCATGACACTCAATGGATATGGCTGTCGGCCACGTTTACCTTGTGGGTAACAAGGAGTGATCTGAGCTTCTAGTCGCTGCCATGGGACGAGGGTTTCCATTTGAGAAAGAAACTTCTCTCGGCGAGTTATACGACGCTTTAGCTTATATTCTGCTTCGGCAAAGGTGACTTGGTGCATGATTCATCGTAGTCTTGATGGGTAGGTGAATATTACCAAATTGACTCAGAATTATTCAGAGGTTCCTTAAGTGTCTTACAATATTTTGTGAGAATATTCTAGCGATTGCTCCTAATGAGGGGTAGTGACGCTCTATATCCCCAAGGTACGTGTTAATTGTTTTACTCTGTATGAAGATGGTATTGTTGCTCCACTCAATTGAATTGCCACTATAGAGTCCTGAACTATATGTTCGGTAGCGATATGGATTTTGGGATTTTAGATATTCATCTGGAGGGAGGTGGGCAAAGCTGTCCGCAAGTTCTTCAGGAATGTACTTTAGGATTTGAGTAAATTGAAACATCCAATTCGCCCTGCTACACGAATAAGATAAGGGAATGATATTAGGTTAATGTGAGTGAAAGATTTTTACAATTATTAAGGGCTGTTTTTTTATTTATGGGATGTTGAATTGATCTGGGAAGGGTGGCTAATAACTAGGACCCCTTCCTGAAGTAGTAGTCTGAAAAGTTATTGAAAGGGGTTAAGGTATTTTAAAGGCTATCGAAATCCTGCAGTTTTTGTTGAATTTCTTTTAAGTGTTCCGGATGTGCAGTAGAAATTTTGGCCGCTTGTAAGGCGAGCCTATAGGCTGTTGGAAATGCTTTCTCCCGAGATGTCTCGATATCTGGTTTTACACCAGTCCCCTCCCAGTTAGTTTTGGTAATCGGATTAACTGCCTTAGCGATAGGGATTGCTATTTTAAAGCCATTCCCAAGGGGGAAGTACTGCCAGGGATTTGCCCCACCTTTGGTAGCCTCTCCAATAATGGTTGCACGGTCCAGGTGCTTTAAATAGTACGCAAAGGCCTCTGCTGCTGAGAAGGTATCGCTACTGGTTAATATATATACCGGGGTGTCTGCTACCTTTTTACCCTGAACCTTTTCCTGACTCCATATCTCTGTAACATTGCCCGCGGGCTTCCAGTGGATGCTATTGAGGTGGGTGGGTTTATCAAAAAGATAACCGCTGATAAGGCCGCCCATAAAGCCATTACCACCACCATTCTTTCTCAGGTCAAAAATAATAGCGCTAGTATCTTGGATTAATGCCATAGCTGCAGCCACTCGACCTTGGGACTCCTCGTTAACATGGTCAAACCCCAGAAAGCAATTTAGCCGATGTTACCCTCTAAAACTTCGACTCGGGTAAATCCAGAATTTTTTCTGCTGAGCTTACTAAACCAATCCTCGTGTTTCGGCTGCTATTGGGGAGATTCTGGATCATCCCAGCTTACGCCAAAGTGTTTATCATGCTTTGTTAAAGCAGATTTAATAATTCCAGCCACTGACTCTGTATTAGTGGCTTGCCTGAATGCCTCTGACTCTGCAACTTTATTTAATGAAGAGTGAATCGCTTCCAGGTTTTCTTGCAGGACATAGTTGGAGGCAATCTTTTTCTCGATAGAATTAATAAGCTCCAACTTCCTTTCCTGAGAAATTTCAGTGCCGATTGCCGTAAGTGAACAGGAGAGCAAAAGTTAGGTTAGTAATTGTTTCTTCTTATCCATGATTTATATTTACTTATTGGTTTTCAGATGTTAACGATAATACGCAATCAAGCCGTAATAGATAGTTTCGGAAGATCAAAGCTGGTTAACACTAAGTATATCCAGAGGCGCTAAGGGGCCAGTTTCGCACCTATACCGGGATTGGAGTTTGCCCTCCATCTTTGAAGATTAAAGTTAATCTAAATACAGCGAAAACTTGAGGGAGATTGCTGCGAGTCAGGTGAAAGGGGCATGGGGAGCGGACGGGACGTCAAAAAAGAATATCGTAATGAAGCTTTGTACATAGCCCTGGGGTTTTCCTGGCTCCGTTTAATAGTGTTCAATTGCAGTGGGATGGGGTGATACCTTGCTTAAGTTATACTCATTACTCGCTCTCTCTGGGGCGCCAGGATCGTCCTGAATAACTGAGACTAAAAATCTATTTTTAGTCGCGATCCACCTGAACACACTGGCCCCCGCATTATCTGCGGGAATACCTGAGAAAAGCTCCCTCTAATGCGAAATTGACGGTCATATAGCGGCACCGATTACCCAGATGGTTGTTACCTTAGCCCCTATAAATGGCTGCTAAATAGTGAAAAACGTGACAAATTTTACCCCCAGGTTCAGCTTGCAAAGTGAGGCTTTGAATGGTGAGGACGCCAATGTTTGGGCTGTGAGTGACCGAGCTCACGATCTCGCCAATAAAGGGGAGGATGTCATCTTTCTCTGTGTAGGTGATCCCAACTTTGACACCCCCGAGCCGATCCTCGACTTTGCCCGCGCTCGCCTGGGAGTGGGGCGCACCCACTATTCCCCTGCGGCCGGGGAGCCAATGTTGCGCAGGGCTATCGCGGATATCGAGAGCAAGGTCTCCCCCCACCCCTGTAATCCGGATGATGTTGTTGTTTTCCCCGGTGGAACCAACGCGATCTACGCAGTACTTGCCTGCCTGCTAAACCCCGGTGAGGAGATAGTAATTCCCGAGCCGATGTATATCGGCTATGTCCCCATTTGTGATGCCTTGCGCCTCTCCGTAAAACGGGTCACCTGCCCGGCGGAGACCAATTTTGCTTTTGATGTCGACGCTATCAAGGCCTCCATCAGTGAGCAGACCAAGGTCGTTATGATCAATACGCCGGTAAACCCGACTGGCGCGATGGCTACCCCTGAACAATTGCGCGAGTTGGCGGCATACTGCCGCGAGCGCAATATTTGGCTGGTGTGTGATGAAGTTTATTCAATGATCACCTTTGCCCGCCGCCACACCTCTCTGCGTACGGCAGCGGAGTCGCTGGATAATATTGTTGTGGTTGATGGCTTGTCCAAATCCCACGCCATGAGTGGCTGGCGCCTGGGGTGGGCAGTGGCTCGTGGTCCCCTGGTAGATCGTTTGATTGCTTTTGCAGGGGCGACAATTTTTGGCTGCCCTCAGTTCATCCAGGAGGCTGCAGCCTTTGCCCTGGAGTTTGATAGCTACTTCGTGAAGCAGATGCGGGATGCCTATCAGCAGCGTCGAGACCTGATTGTTGAGAGGATTGGCCAGATACCTGGCTTGAGTTGCTACAGCCCTGAGGCTGGGATGTTTGTTATGGTGGATGTCTCCAAGGTATCCAGCTCCGGACAAACCTTCGCTGAAGCCCTTTTGGATGCTGAGCGGGTCTCGGTACTGCCTGGCGCGCCCTTTGGTAGCAGTTCAGTGAATAATGTTCGCCTCACCCTGGCGGCTGATGAGGCCGAGTTGTCGCGGGCCTTGGATCGCATTGAACAGTTCGTCACCAGTGGTAACCGCCAGGCCGGTTAGGCCTTTGCCGGGAGGCTGGTTGTCGCCAAATTCGCTTTTGAAGTGATGACAAGTTTCCCATGCCGGTGGCTGTAATGTTTATGCCACCGGCGAATACCGCTATCCTTGCCCCCTTTCAGATTCAAAAGAAAATAGCTCCGTGAAAATTGACCGGCATAATTTGCGTATTTTGCAGGCCCTGCAATCAAACGCACGTACAAGTAACCTGAATTTGAGTGAAAAAATTGGATTATCGGAAAGTGCCTGCCTGGCCCGGGTTAAACGCCTGACCAGTGAGCGCTATATCCGCGAGTTCTTTGCCGAGATAAACCTGGATAAAGTTCGGCATGCAGAGTTTTATGTAAACGTTGCGCTTAAGCGGCAGGATGCCCGTACCAGTGAGAACTTTCGCCGCATTATTAGCGATATTCCACAGATTGTTTCCTGTGTGAAGATGTCTGGTGAGTTCGACTATATGCTGCATTTCGTCTGCCCGGACGCAGCAGATTTTAATCGAGTCTCAGAGCAGTTGTTGGCCAATGAAGAGGCGGCGATTTCCCGTATGACTTCTCATTTGGTGATTGAGAAAACCAAGCCTTTTACCGGCTACCCACTGGAACTCTTGTTTCAGGACTGAGCCTTAAATTAACCGGTGCCCGTGATTTGCAGGGCGCCGGTTAATGTTCTCTGTTATGGGAAAACAATAAGCAGGCTGCGCTCAATCACCCAGTAGCAGGCAATGCCCCCCAGCGTATACGCGATCACTGTAGCGACTGGTATTCCGATACCTCCACCCTCCCCGAAAGAGTATTGTTCGCGGTTCCGAATGGCATACCCTAGCCAGAGTTTAAGGAGCTTTTGATACAAGTTGATTGCTGTAAGAACAGCAGTGATAAATACTAATTGCCCCACTTCCACACCGAGATTAAAAGTCAGTAATGCCTGGGGAATAGCCCCCTGGGGAAGCCCAATTTCCCCCAGTACACCGGCAAAACCCAAACCGTGTAAAAGTCCAAAAGTAAAGGCAATTGCCCATGGGTAGCGACTGGTCAAACTGAAAACACCATGCCTCTGGCGTACTGTCTCCCTGGCTGCCAGTAAAATACTGAGGGCGATAATCGCCTCCACTGGCGCCGATGGCAGATGGATATAGCCCAGTACGGCAGCAGCCAAGGTAATACTGTGGGCGATAGTGAAAGCAGTGATAGTGCCGATCAGCTGGCGAAGGCTTTGTTTGAGTAAGATCAGGGCCAAAACGAACAGCAAGTGATCGACACCGAGAAGAATGTGTTCAACGCCCAGCACAAAGTAAGTTTGGGCGACTTGGAACTCGCTGGCGGGTTGGTCAAGGGTCCATTCTGGCTGGTCTGGTGTCAGTCGGATAACTTGCTCACGCCCATCTAACCAGGAGATCCGCACTAGCGCATCGGTCATAGTGCTCTGTAGGCCATCGATATGAATCGACAGCTGTTGTAGCTCCCTGGGGTGATGGATGGTCCAGTGCTCTGTGTAGTAGCCCTTACTTATTTGCGCTCTGGGTTGGCTTAGGGGAGAGGCAGCTTGGTTCAAATGGACATTCAGAGCGAGGCGAAGATCGCCTTGTGCGGGCAATCGCCAAAGTACTTTAAATAATTGTGCATCAACTTGAGTGATGCCCAGGTAAGCCGGGCGCAGTTCGTGGGCAGATAGTATTGGAGTAGAGCTGAGGAGCAGAATGAACAGGAGTGGCCGTATGTGCATCACTTGACGGCAACCTCGGCTGAGAAGTTATCCGGCTTGTGGACAGTGACCTCGTAGTTTTTACGGTACTGGAGATACTGCTCCTGCAGAATCTTCTTTTGCGCCTGGAATTGCCAATCATTTAGCACGCGGCTGCGTATTTCAGCCAATGCCGGTAGCTGGGTGGACTTGATTTCCTCAAGGAGGACCAGGTGATCACCTAAGGTCGAGCGGACTGGACCACTCCACTTGCCAACAGGCAACTTGGATAATTGAGCGGAAAATCCCAGCCCAAATTGCCTGTCTATTCGTGGCTCTGAAGTGTCGATAAAAGCAGCTGGCAGTAGGGTTGAGTCTCCAATCATTGGCGAAGCCTGACCGCTGTTTAGCTGCATGAGTAAGTCGTTAAAATCACGTGAATCTGATGAGGCCAGATCCACTGAGAAAAATCGTTGTTGGAAAGATAGGGTGGGGGGATTCTGGTATTTATCAGCCTGACCTTGAAGGAATTTCTCCAATACTCGATCGCCAGGGTCTTGAGTGCCAGCGAAATTACGCGCCGTAAGTTCCATTTTCATTCGTAGGCGGCGGCGGATTACCGTATCGTTCTCGGCTAATCCCAGGGCAAGCGCTTCCCTGTAAAGTATTTCCTCTCTTAGGTAATTCTCAATAAGTTGCTCCAGCTCGCTATCGGTGGGGTACCTGTGCCACTTGCGCTCAAACACCGAACGTAGATGTTCGACGCGCCCCTCGCTGATAACAATCTCTTGTGCAGGCGGTTCCAGGATTTCTCCCAATCCCAATAGGATTAGGGCGATCGCAATAAAATATAGCAGGGGCTCTTTCGCCAATGACTTGAGGAAGGTGGTGGTATTCAAAAGCGCGGCCCTTATTTTGGAGTGGGTCGGAGTTGCGCTGTGGATTCTAATTATGGAAAGACATTCTCAGTTTGCCAGTAAGAAAATATTGATAAATCCATCGCTTTGTACCAAATTGGTGAATTGTTCCGGCGTATGGCGGGGTGTGGCTCATATATACTGTGACAGTACTCCAAAGCGGTGTTCCCCTTGTATAGGGGTGAGCAACAGAAATTAGAGGGGAGAATCGATTGAAATATTTGGGAAGAGTCTATTTGACACTCAATCTATTGGTTTTTGCTTCTATCGGCCTCTGGGCCCTGTTTAAACCGCAGAGCCTTGCGAATGAAGTGGATTTTTCATTTGATACCCCCGAAGCCATGCCCGAGTTTATGGCCACTTATGGCGGGTTTATGTTGGCTATCGCGGTGATTCTACTGGTGGCTTTGGCTATGCGCCCGCACCGCAGGGTTGCTTACGCTGCGATGTCTATCGCCTATATCGGCTTCGCTCTTGGGCGCCTCTACGGAATGTTATTTATCAGTGGTTTTGACCAGCGCAATTTAGTGCTTTTTGCTATCGAAGTCGTCTTTGTGATCTGGGGACTTTACTGTTACCGAGAATCCCGCTGGTTGCCTTTACAGCATGGCCATTAACACGGTTGTTACGGCTAGTAGAAAGGAGCCGGGGGAACCCCGGCACCCATTTAAGTAATTTGAGTGGGTTAAGCGTGAGCTTTTACGCCTTCCGCTGCGCTGTTGTCTATTTCCACCTCTTTTTCTCCCCCGTGTAATTGCCCATCCACCGCTTGCCGGAAGACCTGCTTGTAGTCCTTAAATTCTGTGCCCATCCAGCGATCCCACCAAGTGAAGTAAAAGCCGTAGTTGCCCTGGAAGCGCTGGTGGTGCAAGTCGTGGTGAGTCGTGGTGGTGAGCCTGTCCATAGGGCCGTCGACCCAGCTGCGGGGGTGGAACTCGCGGCCAGTGTGCAGCATGGCGTTGCGGAAGATACTGATAAATAAAAAGGTGAACCAAATAGTTGGATTAAGCGGCAGTATCAGGGCAATCAGGGGAGAGAAAGCGCCCATCAGGACCGCTTCACCTACGGAAAAACTGTATGCCGTCCAGGGCGTGGGTGTTCTGGACTGATGGTGTAGGCGGTGGAAGTGTTTAAACACCTTGGGATGGTGCATACCTCGGTGGGTCCAGTAAAAATAAGCGTCGTGGATCAAAATCACTACTGGCAGGCTGGCAATACTCCACCAGAGTGGATAATCGCTCCACTGCCAGTAAAATTTGGTCAGTCCCAGATCGTGCATCATGGTGGTAATAACCCCTACCAGGGTAAAGATACACACCGTTAATAGTGAATAACTCACCTCCCGCCGAATGTCTTTCCACTCGGCACGACGCTTTTGGATACGGCGCCGGTTCATCCAGGAGCGAAATAGCCAGCCGGCCAAAATACTCATTACTGAAGCGGCCAGCACATAGCGAAATAAACTCAACTGGAAATGTTTGGCTCCGTCCTGGGATATGTCGACTAAAAAATCCATATTCTCACCATCATTATTCTTCTATTGAAGGGAGACTCACCGGTGTTAAATCGGGTCTCGGTGAGCCGGGCACGCAGCGGGAAAATCGCTTTCACCGCGCTCCCAGTCTGGGAGCCTTTTACTTTGCGGGCTTACGGAATATGAAAAAATGCTGACGGATTCTTTCAGGAGAGGATATTCAGGCGGGCAGCTTTTCCCGGCGGTACTCAGTGGGAGTTTGGCTGTGACGGCGCTTGAAAGCAGCGTTAAATGGGCTCAAGGAGCGATAGCCGATGTCCAGAGCAATGGTGAGCACTGGCAAATGGGCCTGCTCCGGATCTGCCAACCGGTTGCTGGCCTCATCAATACGAAACTGATTTAGGTATTCGTTAAAATTGCGATAACCCAGGTGGCGATTAATCAGCACACGCAGCACATGTTCGCGAATATCCAACTGCTCCGCGAGCTCCCTGATGGTGAGTCCGGTGTGGCGATAACCACCGTTGTGCATATGTTCCTGTAATTTTTGCAGCTGGGTTTGCTGTTGTTCATCCAATTCAGGTGGCGGAGCTAAAGGCTGTTCTTCCTCCTCTGGCTCGCTGCTCTTCGGGCGCGGCAGGGATTCTCCCAGAGCGCTGGGGGAAAGGGCCAGCAACCATAGGCAGGCAACCAGTGACAACAGGCTGGCAAATAGTGCGTGCAGTGTCGGTACACCGTTGGGAAGCGGGCGGTAAGCAAAGATAGATTCTGCGCCAATTACCACCAGCATATAGGCGCCGACGGCGATAAGTAGGGTTGTGCGCAGGCGTCGGCGCTCTGCGACCAAGTCCAGGTGAAATTGCCGCTGTAGTGTCAGTAGGCCGAGGCTGATTAAACCGAGTTTGAGTAGTTGCGAAAGGGTAAATAGTGGGGATTGCTGATCTGACGTCAATGGCAAGGGTGCGTGGTAGGCGACTATACCGATGACCAGGGTAATACCAATCGGGATCCAGCCCCACAGGGGAAAAGGTTCTTCCTCGCGGCATAACAGGTGAGTAAACAGCCAAAAAATTGCGGGAATCAGAGTAATTGGCAGGTTAAGCAAGAGCGCAGTAGGTCCACTCAATTGTGGCAGGATGGGCCAGAGTAAATAGCAGATCACGGCTATCAGCAGGGCCAGCAAACAGCGCCCGGCAACAAGCCGGTAATGGTGTATAGCAACCTTGGTTGCTGCCAATAAAAGAAGAGCGCATGCGCCGCCGGAGAAAAATAAGTAGCCGGCGGTCATCGTTTATCTCCAGCGCTCGGCCCAGGCATCCAGGACCTTGCTGCTATAAGTATGGCGGCCGTAGCTACCATTGTAATAGGCGAGGGCGTTGGCTAGATTGCCTTTGGCTTTTTTGATGTAGTGTTTAAGAATGGTACATCCGTACCTTAGATTGGTGTCCATATCGATCAGGTTATCGTCGGGTCGACCGATTTCATTTTTCCAGAATGGCATTACCTGCATCATACCCAGAGCGCCAACGCGGGATATCGCATAGGGGTCAAAAGCACTCTCAATCTGGATAACCGCCAATACGATTTCCGGGCGCAGCCCGGCCCGAGTTGCCTCCCGGTGGACGGCTTTCAGTACGTGCATCCGCCGCTTGGGATCTTTGATATAGCGGGACAGAGGCTGGGATTTAGACATTAGCCACACTTCCGCATCGAAGCGGTCCACAAAGCTGTCGGCCTGGGTAACTGCGTCCTGCAGGGCGAGGCGCAACTCCGGGTCGATCTCGGCTCTACTGCTTTGAGCTTGGGCGGCACAGCAGGTAAGGCAGAGCAACAAGAGGGCGGTGGCTTTTTTTATCATGGGGTGATTCTACGAAAAGCCCGGCAAAATGGGCAGCGTGATTTTGTGACGCCGCCGATAAAAAGCACTTTTGCCGTAAGAGGTCCCGGCCTGCCTGGGGGCAGACCGGGCGGCTCGACAATTATTGATTAAATTTTTCCAATAACACTTCTTCGAGCTGGGATACGGCAAACTCCTGACTTTCTGCATCTCCGCGACCTTTATATTCCACCACACCTTTTTCCAGGCCGCGATCGCCGATAACAATGCGGTGGGGAATGCCGATCAGCTCCACATCGGCGAGCATAGCGCCCAGTCGCGCTTTGGCTTCGTCCATCAGCAATACATCAATACCCTTGCTGCGCAGGGACTCATACAGGTGCTCGCACTTCTCCCTTACCACATCGCTCTTGTGCATATTGATTGGCACAATCGCCAGCTGGAAAGGTGCAATCGCAGTGGGCCAGATAATCCCTGAGTCGTCGTGGTTCTGCTCGATCGCCGCAGCGACGATTCGGGAAACGCCGATGCCATAGCAGCCCATGGACATAACCTGCTCTTTACCGTTTTCATCCAGTACCGTGGCATTCATAGCGCGGCTGTACTTGTCGCCTAACTGGAAAATGTGGCCGACCTCGATACCCCGTTTGATTTCCAGGGTGCCCTGCCCATCGGGGCTGGCGTCGCCTGCCACTACATTGCGCAGGTCTTCGACGCGGCCCAACTCCACATCGCGACCCCAGTTCACACCGGTTAAGTGGTAGTCATCGCGATTGGCGCCGCAGATAAAGTCTGCCAGGTGCGCCGCAGAGCGATCCACAACAGTCTCGATCTTTATGCCCACCGGGCCCAGGGAGCCAATGTTGCAACTGAGTTCTTCGGCGATGCGCTCTTCCGAGGCGAACTGAATAGGGCTGGCGATTCCAGCCAGCTTCTCTGCTTTTAATTCGTTCAGCTCGTGATCGCCACGCAGTACCAGGGCAATTAATGGAGCGGTTTCACCCTCTTCGCACTCGCCCAGAACAATCAGGGTTTTTACTGAGTGGGCGGGATTACTTTTCAAAAACTCGCTGACATCGGCGATGGTTTTTTGGTTCGGCGTATGAACTTCCTGCATTTCCTGTGACGGAGCAGGGCGCTCGCCAGCTGGGGCAACCGCTTCTGCCAATTCGACATTGGCGGCGTAGCGGGATTCTGTGGAGAAGGCGATATCGTCTTCGCCGCTCTGCGCCAGCACGTGGAATTCGTGAGAGCTGGAGCCACCGATTGAACCGGTGTCTGCCAGTACCGGGCGGTAGTCCAGGCCAATGCGCTCAAAAATCTGGCAGTAGGCGCCGTGCATAATATCGTAGGTTTCCTGCAGGGAGTCCTCGTTCACGTGGAAGGAGTAAGCATCCTTCATGGTGAATTCGCGCGCGCGCATTACGCCAAAGCGCGGACGGATTTCATCGCGGAATTTAGTCTGCACCTGGTAGAAATTGGCGGGCAACTGCTTATAGCTATTGATTTCACCGCGGATCAGGTCGGTGATGACTTCCTCGTGGGTCGGGCCCAGGCAGAAGTCATTGTTGTGGCGATCCTTGATGCGCAGGAGTTCGGGGCCGTACTGCTGCCAGCGGCCGGACTCTTCCCAAAGCTCTGCCGGCTGCACGACCGGCATCAGTACTTCCAGGGAGCCAGCGCGGTCCATCTCTTCGCGAACAATGCGCTCGACTTTGCGCAACACCCGCAACCCGGTGGGCAGCCAGGTGTAGAGACCTGAAGACAGACGGCGGATCATGCCGGCACGCAGCATCAGCTGATGGCTGATCACCGCTGCGTCGTTGGGAGTTTCTTTTTGGGTTGCGATGAGATAACGAGATGCGCGCATAGGAATTATATGGATTCTATTACGGGTAAGCTGGCTATTTTACGCTATTCGCTGGGCAATAAATATTGCCTGGGGGCAGTATTGCCTCAATGCGGATTGCCTTTTGCTATACCGGGGTATCTATTTAGCAGGTGCCTGGGCACTGGCTTGGAATGGGAGTGAATAAAAAACCCCGCATAAGCGGGGTTTTTAAGCTGAGGCTTTACAGAGTGTATTAGTTCTCTGCCATTTCCTTCAGCTTCTTCAGTGGGCGAACTTTAACCTGGATGCTGGCAGGCTTCGCCTTGAAGGTAGTCTCTTCACCGGTGAACGGGTTGATACCCTTGCGAGCTTTCTTAGCCGGCTTTTTCACGGTGGTGATTTTCATTAGGCCGGGCAGGGTGAATTCGCCAACTGCGCGCTTCTTGATGTGGCCTTCGATGATATCGTTCAGCTCGTCCAGAACAGATTGAACCTGCTTGCGGGACAGCTCAGTGCTTTCTGCAATCTGATTAAGTACTTGAGTCTTAGTGTACTTTTCCTTGATTGCTTTTACTTTCTTGGCCGGTGCAGCTTTGGCCGCAGCTTTCTTTGCCGGGGCCTTTTTAGTAGCAGCTTTCTTGGAGACAGCCATGGCTTACTTCCTTCTTTGTTGTTCGGTATATATCCGGTAAAAGTGTGTTTTTTCTCCCGCTGCGCTGCATCCGTTACGGGTGTCTCAGCGGGTGATGGGGGAAGTATATATAGTTTTTGTTCGGCCGCACGAAGAAATACTAGAAAAATAGTGCTTTTTTTACATTTTTTAGCCTCACGTCGCCTTTATGGGACGCTTTACCCAGGGAAAAGACCCGTGCAGCTTCTTACCTCTGTAGGCCTCATGTATACTCTCTCCCCCTTTTTTTAAGCACCAGGTACTGTGTAATGCCGATATATGAATACCAGTGCAATGCCTGCGGCCATGAAATGGAAGCTTTGCAGCGGATGAGCGATGACCCGCTCAAAGACTGCCCAGCTTGCGAGAAGGCCGAGCTGCGCAAGAAAATCTCAGCGGCTGGATTTCGCCTGAAGGGCGCCGGTTGGTATGAGACTGATTTTAAAACTGGTAGCAAGAAAAACCTCGCTGGCGGTGACTCTGCCAACAGTGGTAAGGCCAAAAGCGACAAGTCTGGCACAGCGGCGGCAAAGACGGCCTAGGCGAGCTGTGCGGGGCTGTCCGTGCGGTGTACCCTCTAACTAATCTTTTCACCTATCGATAACGGGAATTTTCATCCATGCGCAGCGATTACTGTGGCGTCCTTCGTTCTGCGGACATTGACCGCGTAGTAACCCTCTGTGGCTGGGTCGACCGCCGCCGCGATCACGGCGGAGTGATTTTTATCGACCTGCGCGACCGCGAGGGAATTGTACAGGTGGTGTTCGACCCCGATGCGGCCGAACACTTCGAGATGGCCGATCGCGTGCGCAGCGAATATGTGCTTAAAGTGACAGGTCGTGTGCGCGCCCGTGCCCCAGAGGCCGTGAATCCCAATATGGTGACCGGTGAAGTTGAGGTTTACGGTACAGAGCTGGAGATCCTCAATACTGCTGAGACAGTGCCTTTCCAGCTGGATGAGCACACCGAAGTGGGTGAAGATATCCGCTTGAAATACCGCTATCTGGATCTGCGCCGCAACGAAATGCAGAACAACCTGTATTTTCGTTCCAAGCTGACTACCGCAATCCGCAATTACCTGGATGAGCACGGCTTCCTCGATATCGAGACCCCAATCCTGACCCGCGCCACCCCAGAAGGTGCCCGGGATTACCTGGTGCCGAGCCGCACTCACGAGGGCAAGTTCTTCGCTCTGCCACAGTCACCACAGCTGTTTAAGCAGTTGCTGATGGTTTCTGGTTTCGATCGCTACTACCAAATCGCTAAGTGTTTCCGCGATGAGGATTTACGCGCTGATCGCCAGCCTGAATTTACCCAGATCGATATTGAGACCTCCTTCCTCGATGAAGAGGAAATCATGTCGATCACCGAGAACATGGTTCGCAAGCTGTTTAAAGAGCTTAAGGGTGTTGATCTGGGTGAATTCCCGCGCATGACCCACTACCAGGCGATGCTGCGCTACGGTTCCGACAAGCCGGACCTGCGTATTCCGTTGGAGATGGTGGAGATCAAGGACCTGATGACCGAGGTGGACTTCAAGGTATTCTCCGGGCCGGCCAATGATCCGAAGGGACGTGTTGCCGCGATTAAAGTACCTGGCGGTTGTAAGAAACTGACCCGCAAGCAGCTGGACGATTACGGCAAATTTGTCGGTATTTATGGCGCCAAGGGCCTGGCGTACATCAAGGTTAACGATCGCTCTGACCTGGAAAATGGTCTGCAGTCGCCAATCGTTAAATTCCTGCCGCTTGAAACCCGTGCAGCCATTCTCGATCGCCTGCAAGCGGAAGACGGTGATGTTCTTTTCTTCGGCTCGGACAAGGCCAAGATTGTCTCTGAAGCTCTGGGTGCATTGCGCTGCAAGCTGGGTGAAGACCTGGATCTGTACACCAGCGAGTGGGCGCCTTTGTGGGTTGTCGCCTTCCCGATGTTTGAAGAAAATGACGACGGCAGCCTGACTGCGTTGCACCACCCCTTCACTGCGCCTTCCTGTACCCCGGAAGAGCTGGAAAAGAATCCGCTTGAAGCACTTTCCCGCGCTTACGATATGGTGCTTAACGGCACCGAGCTGGGCGGTGGTTCTGTTCGTATCCACGACCAGTTGATGCAGGAAGCGGTTTTCCGCATCCTGGGTATCGATGCTGAAGAGCAGCGCGAGAAGTTCGGCTTCCTGCTGGATGCACTCAAATACGGTGCGCCGCCCCACGGTGGCTTGGCCTTTGGCCTGGATCGTCTGGTGATGTTGATGACCGGCAGTGACTCTATTCGCGATGTTATCGCTTTCCCGAAAACCCAGAGCGCCGCCTGTGTGATGACAGATGCCCCGGGTGCTGTAGATGCGAAACAACTGCGTGAGCTGAGTATTCGCCTGCGACAAAAAGAAGAGAAAATCAGCTGATTTTTCCCCGATGGGCCGAGCGAAGCGGGCCCATCCAATCGTAGTGATGGGCGATTCGCTTCGCTCTTTGGCCCATCCTACGCACTGACTGAAGAGAGACGGAAAATGGCCGGACATAGTAAATGGGCCAATATTAAGCACCGCAAAGCAGCTCAGGATGCCAAGCGGGGCAAGGTCTTTACCAAGATCATTCGCGAGTTGACGGTAGCCGCCAAATCGGGGCCAAATCCGGACGATAACCCGGCGCTGCGCGCCACTATCGATAAGGCTTTGGGCGCCAATATGAAGCGCGACACCATCGACAAAGCTATCGCCCGTGGCGCCGGCAATGCGGATGGTGAAAACTACGAAGCCGTAGTTTACGAGGGCTACGGCGTTGGTGGTGTAGCGGTCCTGGTGGAGTGCCTGACTGACAACCGCAACCGCACCGTGGCTGAAGTGCGTCACGCCTTCACCAAGCGCGGTGGCAACCTGGGTACCGACGGTTCCGTTAGCTATCTGTTTACCCGCAAAGGTCAGATGTTCTACGAGACCGGAGTGGATGAAGATGCGTTGATGGACGCAGCTCTCGAAGCCGGGGCTGAGGATATCGAATCCAACGATGACGGCAGTGTTGAAGTTACCACTGAATTCCAGGACTACCTGACGGTTAAGGACGCCCTGGTTGCAGCTGGTTTTACCCCGGACAGTGCCGAAATTGCCATGATTCCGTCCACCACGATTCCGCTGGATAAAGACGGTGCTGAAAAAGTACTCGCTCTGATCGAGATGCTGGAAGACTTGGATGATGTGCAAAACGTTTACACCAATGCGGATATTCCGGCAGAGGTGATGGAGGAGCTGGGCTAAAGCCGGTTCCGTAACTGGAGGCGGCTACTGTCCCGCCTCTGGTTTTTTATCTTTTCAAGCCCTTCTTACTCCCCCTCCCTTGACGCTTCCTGTTCACCTTGGGACACTCCCACCACTATATAAACATACAGATATTTGGGGAGCTGCCTTTTGACCCGAATCCTGGGTATTGACCCCGGCTCGCGAAAAACGGGCTATGGAATTATCGATGTGGAGCGGGGCAAGGCTCGCTATGTGGCCAGCGGGGTGATTCGTATTCCCGAAGGTCCCCTGCCTGAGCGTCTCAAACTGATTTTTGATGCAGTGAGCCAGATTGCCCAGCAATACCAGCCTGCTCAGATGGCAATTGAAAATGTTTTTATGTCCAAGAGCGCCGGCTCCGCCCTGAAATTGGGACAGGCCCGGGGGGCAGCTATTGTAGCTGGGACAAATAGCGGTCTGGCAGTAGCCGAATATGAAGCTCGCAAAGTGAAGCAGGCAGTGGTCGGCAACGGAGGAGCGGATAAATTGCAGGTCCAGCACATGGTGAAAACCCTGCTGTCCCTACCTGCGTCGCCCCAGGAGGATGCCGCCGATGCGCTGGCCGTGGCTCTGTGTCATATGCATACCGAGCAAACCCTGGTATTTACCGCTGGCGGTGCGCGCAGTCGTTTTCGTCGCGGCCGCCTGAGCGTGTGATCGGCTGGTAGAATTGGCCCCGTAAAGGGCGCAGACAATATAAACCTGGAATAACACATGATTGGAAGATTGAGCGGTACCCTGGCCGCAGTGCAGCCACCTCTGTTGTTGGTGGATGTACAGGGGGTGGGCTATGAAGTGCTCGCACCCATGACCACAATTTTTGAACTGCCCGCACTGGGGCAGCCGGTACAGCTGCACACTCATTTAGCGGTATCCGAAACTGCCCAGCAGTTATATGGTTTTATTCGCGATGGGGACCGCAAATTGTTTCGCACCCTGATCAAGGTGAGTGGAGTGGGTCCCAAGATGGCCCTGGCTATTTTATCCGGGCTGGACGGCGCTGCCCTGGCCCGTTGTGTGTCGGAGGATAATGTAGCGGCGCTGGTCAAAGTCCCCGGCGTCGGTAAAAAGACTGCCGAGCGCCTGATTGTGGAGTTGAGGGATAAACTGACCCCGGATTTTGGCGACGCCAACGATATCCCCCTGATGGCCGCTGCTGCCGAGCCCAAGGTGGATCACACCGGTGAAGCGGAGAGCGCCCTGGCGGCTTTGGGTTACAAGCCCACTGAAGCCAGCAAAATGGTGGCCCGCGCCAGCAAGGAGCAGCCGGATGCCGATAGTGCGACTTTGATTCGCCTGGCCCTTAAGGGAATGGCCCCCGCTTAAGCTGAGGCCCTGGAGTTGTTGCAATGATCGAAGCCGACCGTTTGGTGGCACCGGAGCCTGTGGGCCCCTCGGGCCAGGAAGAGCAGTACGACCGCGCCGTGCGCCCCAAAACCCTGGATGATTATGTGGGTCAGCCAGTGGTGCGGGAGCAAATGGAGATCTTTATTCAGGCTGCCAAGCTGCGCAAAGAGGCCCTGGATCACACCCTGGTATTCGGACCGCCGGGGCTGGGTAAAACCACCCTGGCAAATATCATCGCCGCCGAAATGGGAGTGGCCATTAAGACCACCTCGGGCCCGGTATTGGAGAAGGCTGGCGATCTGGCTGCGTTGATGACCAACCTGGAGCCGGGGGATGTGCTGTTTATCGATGAGATCCACCGCCTCAGCCCCCATGTGGAAGAGGTACTGTATCCGGCGATGGAAGATTACCAGCTGGATATTATGATCGGCGAAGGGCCTGCGGCGCGTTCGATTAAGCTAGACCTGCCACCCTTCACATTGGTGGGAGCCACCACGAGGGCGGGCCTGCTTACCTCGCCACTGCGGGATCGCTTCGGCATCGTCCAGCGGCTTGAGTTCTACAACGTTGAGGATCTCACCAGTATTGTCCGCCGCTCCGCTGGCCTGATGGGAGTGGAGATGGATGAAGGTGGTGCTCTCGAAGTTGCTCGTCGCGCTCGGGGTACCCCCCGAATAGCCAACCGCCTGCTGCGCCGCGTGCGTGATTACGCCGAAGTTAAAGGTGATGGTGCCGTGGATTCCGGCATTGCCGATGCCGCTCTTAATATGCTCAATGTGGATTCCCGTGGTTTCGACCAGCTGGATCGCCGTATGCTATTGGCCATGATCGAGAAGTTCGATGGTGGACCGGTGGGTGTGGACAGTCTCGCTGCAGCAGTCAGTGAAGAGCGGGATACTCTGGAAGATGTGCTGGAGCCCTACCTGATTCAGCAGGGTTATATCGCCCGCACACCGCGAGGGCGAGTGGCAACCGGCCTGGCTTATGAGCACTTCGGCCTGCCGAAGCCCGATAATAAATAGAGAGAGGATGGGGTGAAGGAAGTTTTCAGTATTCCGCTGCGGGTTTATATCGAGGATACCGACGCAGGTGGTATCGTTTATTACGTCAATTATTTGAAGTATATGGAGCGCGCGCGCACAGAACTGCTGCGCTCCCTCGGGTATGATAAGCCGGCAATGCCGGAACAGGGGCTGTTACTGGTGGTGCACTCCGCCGAGATCCAGTATCGAAAGTCCGCACTTCTTGATGATGCATTGCGCGCTACGGCCTCGATTGGCAAACTGGGGCGGGCCGCAGTGACTTTTGAGCAAAAAATCTGGCGCGGCGATGAGCTAATTTGCGAAGGTGTGGTCAAAGTTGCTTGTGTCGCTGACGACAGCCGCAGGCCCTGTGCCCTGCCGGAACCTATTTATTCAGCATTAAAGGCAGTTATTTAAGAAGATGAACGCCGGTGAACAACTTTCTCTTTGGGGGCTAATCCAGAACGCCAGCCTGTTGGTACAGTTAGTTATGCTGCTGCTGTTACTGGCCTCTGTGGTGTCCTGGGTGATGATTATCCAGCGTGGGCTTTACCTGTCCCAGGCCAAGCGCTCCCTGAACAATTTCGAGCGCCGCTTTTGGTCCGGTGCCGACCTGAACAAACTCTTCCGCGAAGGTAACGAGCGAGCGGAAAAAGGCCGAACCGATGGTGTTGAGTCCCTTTTCCGCGCCGGTTTTACCGAGTTTACCCGCCTGCGCCAACAGGGCAGCAGCGGCCCTGAAGCGGTGATGGAAGGCACTGAGCGGGCCATGCGTGTGGCTATGTCCCGGGAGCAGGAAAAGGTGGAAATGAACCTGCCGTTCCTGGCAACCGTGGGCTCTGTCAGTCCTTATATCGGCCTGTTTGGCACTGTGTGGGGGATTATGAATTCCTTCCGTGGCCTCGCCACTATGCACCAGGCCACTATTGCTACGGTCGCACCTGGTATCAGTGAGGCGTTGGTGGCTACGGCTATGGGCCTGTTTGCGGCAATTCCTGCGGTAATGGCTTTTAACCGCTATTCCGCCAAGGCCGAATCGCTGTTGTCCAGCTACGAAACTTTCGCCGAGGAGTTTTCCTCTATCCTGCACCGCAAAGTGCATTCCGGCTGAGTAGTGAATAGGCGAACCCTATGAGTGTGTTTCGCAAGGGAACCAAGAAGAAGCTGGTCTCCGAGATCAATGTGGTGCCCTACATTGACGTAATGCTGGTGCTGCTAATTGTCTTTATGGTCACGGCACCATTGTTGATGCAGGGGGTCAAAGTCGACCTTCCAAACGCGCCGTCGGCGCCGATGGAGGAAACTGATGAGGAGCCGCTGATTATTTCTGTGCGCTCCGATGGCACCTATTACCTAAACCTGGGGACTGACGAGAAGAGCGCCAAGCCGCTCGCAGAAATTAAACAAACGGTCGCTAAGGTATTGCGCCAAAAGCCGGGAACCCCGGTTTTGGTGTGGGGTGACACCGAGGCCCGCTATGGCCTGATCGTCAATGCCATGACCGAACTGCAGCAGGCGGGAGCGCCCAGCGTCGGCCTGGTGACAGAGCCACCTCAGGGGTAGGGTGCCGGTGAATAAAGGCTTTTATGCATTGGCGATCATCATCAGCCTCGTGTTACACGGGGCGTTGATAGCTGCCATGACCTACGGCTGGGAAGCCAGCAGTATGCCCGAGCGCAAACCGATGCCAAAGTTTGTGCAGGCTAAGCTTGTGACGATTGAGGCGGCAACACCGAAGAAGAAACTGCCGAAAAAGGTCGATAAAATAAAACAGCGTGCTGAGCGCGAGGCGGAGCAAAAACGTAAGGCTGAGGTCGAACGTAAGCGCCGCGCAGCCCTGGAGCAGAAGAAAAAGCTCGAGGCGGAAAAGAAACGCAAAGCGAAAGTCGAAGCTGATCGCAAGGCACAGGCAGAGAAAGCCCGTCGCGAGAAAGAGCAGCAAGAAAAGGCGCGCAAAGAAAAAGAGCTGAAGGAGAAGCTGGCCCAAGAGCGCCAGAGTTCCTTTGATGAAGCTCTTCAGGGTGAAGAGGAGCTACTGGATGCGAATGAGGCCGAGCAAGCGGTGATGTCCGTTGGCCAGGCGATCCAGCAGCAAATTGAGGCGGTATGGAGTCGCCCGCCCAGTGCCCGAAACGGTATGCTTACCAAGGTGAGAATAAACTTTGTCCCCACCGGCCGGGTGGTGGCAGCTAATATCGTCGAGGGCAGTGGTAATGCCGCCCTGGATCGCTCGGTACTGACCGCTATCAAAAAAGTGGAGGTATTTCCCGAAGTGGCCGACCTGGCCCGGGAAGAACCGGTGGTATTTGAGCGGGAAGTCCGCACAACTATTTTGAACTTTAAAGTCGAAGATCTGCGCCAATGATCAAGAGTTTACTGAAGACAGTCGTCATTATTGCAATCGCCTCGGTGAGCCTGGGGGCCCGAGCCCAGCTGGTGGTGGATATCACCAGCGGTATCGATGACCCCACACCGATCGCTGTGTCCCCATTCAGCTGGTCTGGTGGCGGGGTACTGGCGGAAGATGTTTCCGGGATTATTTCCTCAGACCTTCGCCGCAGTGGCCTTTTCTCCCCGGTGCCCAAGGAGGACATGCTGTCTTTCCCCAAGGCCCCGGAAGACGTGGTATTCCGCGACTGGCGTATCCTCGGCACCGAGTACATAGTGACCGGCCGCATTGAGCCGCAGGCCACCGGTTACCTGCTCACTTTTGATCTGGTCAATGTTTTCGGCCAGCACAAGATGTTCACCAAGCAAGTGCGCGGCGGCCAGACCCAGCTGCGGGATATCGCCCACCGCGCCGCCGATGAGATCTTTGAAGCTATCACCGGTATTCGCGGTGCCTTCTCCACGGAAATGGTGTACGTGCAGGAAGAGACCCGTGGCGGCAAGCCCAGCTATCTGCTGATGCGTGCGGATATCGATGGTGCTCGCGCCAAGCAGATCCGGCGTTTCAGCGCGCCGGTGATGTCTCCCATGTGGTCCCCCAATGGCCAGGAGCTCGCCTACGTCTCCTTTGAAACCGGGCGCCCGGCAATTTTTCGCGAGAACCTGCGCACGGGTGCGCGCAAGCAATTAACTAACTTCAAGGGCATCAACAGTTCGCCGACCTGGTCCCCGGATGGAACCAAACTGGCGATGGTGCTCTCCAAGGACGGCAACCCGGAGATCTACGTGTTGGATCTGGTCAGTAATAAGCTGACAAGAATGACAAGGCACTTCTCCATTGATACCGAGCCGAACTGGATGCCAGATGGTAAATCACTGGTTTTCACCTCCGATAGAGGAGGGAAGCCACAAATTTACCAATTGACTCTTGCCACTGGTCAAGTCGACCGCTTAACCTTCGATGGCGATTACAATGCGCGGCCCCGTGTTTCTCCCGATGGAAAGACACTGGTGATGGTGCATCGTAATAGGGGCGTATTTACCATCGCTACGATGGATATCAACTCGGGCAGAGTGCGTGTCCTTACGGAGACTACGCTGGACGAATCCCCTAGTATCGCGCCGAATGGGGCCATGTTGATGTACGCTACCAAACGTGGGGATAAAGGTATTCTGGCAGCGGTGTCGCTGGATGCCGGGGTGAAGTACAACCTGCCCTCTCAGAGGGGTGATGTTCGTGAACCGGCCTGGTCGCCGTACTTTGAATAAGGCGGGGGTGCCCGACGCGCTTAAGCGAAGGGTGTGAATTAGAGCAAGTAGAAATCTTTCAGGATTTTCGATAACACTATATATAAAGCGGAGTAGCTTATGTTGAAATCAGTAAAAACAGGCCTTGGGTTAGCCTGTGTATTGGCAGTTATGGCTGGTTGTAGCAGCAATGATACCAAGACTGGCGGGGAAACCATTGTTGATGAAACCGCAAATAATACCGCGGTTGAAACCACCGATTTTGATACCCCGAAAGAGCCTGTAGCACCTCTGGAAAACGTAGTTTACTTCGATTTCGACCAGTCCCTGCTGAAGCCCGAAACCCGTGAACTGCTGATCCGTCACGCTGACCGTATGCGCGCTGCCACCGGTTCTGTTCGCCTGGAAGGCCACGCTGACGAACTGGGTACTCGCGAGTACAACCTGGCTCTGGGTGAGCGTCGTGCCAATGCCGTTCGCGACTTTTTGGTACTGCAAGGCGTAGACGCAGCTAACCTGGAAGTAATCAGCTACGGTGAAGAGCGTCCGGCTCAAATGGGTTCTAACGAATCTGCCCGTGCGATGAACCGTCGCGTTGTTATTAACTAATCGTAAAAATGGATGCCAATGGCTTTAACGATTAGAAAACTAGCGATCGCCGCAGCAGTAATGACTGCGGCATCGCCGGTATTTTCCCAGGCCCCGATTGTAGACCTGTCTTCTAAGAGCCAGGACCAGTCGACCATTACTTATACCGATGAAGTGGAAAGCAGTGCTCCGACACAGCTCGCCCGCGCCGGTATGTCACCACCCCGAGCCCAGGGCAACCCCCAGGCCGAAGCCTACTATCAAATGCAGGTTTTGCAGCAGGAAGTGCGGGAGTTGCGTGGCACAGTTGAAGAGTTGCGCCATGAGATCAAGCGTCTCAAACAGCAGCGCACCGAAGATTATATGGATCTGGACCGGCGTATTGCGCGCCTGAGTGGTACAGAGCCAGCGGCTCAGCCGCCGTCTACCGCTGAAGGCGGTGCTTCGTCCATGCAAGGGCAGGGGGGCTCAGCAATGCCGCCTAAACCCCAGGGCCCGAAAGACGGCAAGAGCGAGCGCGACCGCTACCAGGCCAGCTTTGGCTTGGCCCGCAATGGCGATTACGGCGGCGCCAGTGAAGAGTTCAAAAGCCTGTTGCAGGACTTCCCCAATGGTCAGTACGCCCCGAATGCGAATTACTGGCTAGGTGAGATTGCACTGGTTCAAGGCAACCTGGAAGAGGCTCGGGAGTGGTTCGTAGCCCTCCTCGACGGTTACCCGAATTCCAGTAAAGTCTGGGATGGCCGCTACAAGCTGGGTACTGTTTATCACCAGCTGGGCGACCAGCAAAAAGCCCGCAACCTGCTGGAGCAGGTGGCAGCCAGTGATGCCAGAGCATCGAACCTGGCGAAGAAGTATCTGCAGGAGAACTTCCAGTAGCCTTCAGCCGCTACTGACTGCCATCGCTGGTTTTTTGAGCAGAAAAAGCCTATGATCCCGCGCCCGGGTGGCATGTGCCACTCGGGCGTTTTTGTGTTGGGTGTGTATGACCGATCTTTCCAAAGAATCACTCAGAATCAGTGAAATTTTCTACTCCCTCCAAGGAGAGGCGCGAGAAAGTGGCCTTCCTACGGTGTTTGTACGCCTGACGGGCTGCCCGTTACGCTGTACCTATTGCGACTCCGAGTACGCCTTTTACGGTGGCGAGCGCATGACGCTGGAGCAGATTTTGCAGCAGGTGCAAAGCCATCCCGCTCGCCATGTGTGCGTTACCGGTGGTGAGCCCCTCGCCCAGCCCAATTGTTTTCCCCTGATGAAGGCGCTTTGCGATGCGGGCTATGCGGTGTCCCTCGAGACCAGTGGCGCTATGCCTGTGGATAAAGTGGATGAGCGGGTATCGAGAGTGGTCGACCTGAAAACGCCGGCCTCTGGGGAGCAGCACCGCAATCGTATGGAGAATATGCAAGTACTCACTCGCCAGGACCAGATCAAGTTTGTGATCTGTGATCGCGGGGATTACGACTGGGCTCGATTTACCCTGGATCAGTACCGCATACCTGAGCGGGTTGGGGAGGTACTTTTCTCCCCCAGTTACGAGCAGCTGCAGCCGCGCCAGCTAGCTGAATGGATACTGGAAGATGGGTTACCGGTGCGTATGCAGATGCAAATGCACAAGCTGTTGTGGGGCGACATCCCAGGGGTTTAAAGCGCCGCTGTGCCACATCAAGAAAAGAGGAAAAAATGACAGCAAAGAAAGCAGTAATCTTGCTATCCGGTGGCCTGGACTCAGCCACCGTACTGGCCATGGCTCGGGCTGAGGGCTACGAGTGCTACGCCCTGGGCTTTGATTATGGCCAGCGTCACGAGGCAGAACTATTGGCTGCGCAGAAGGTGGCGAAGGACTTGGGGGCCGTTGAGCACAAGGTGGTTAAGCTCGACCTGCGCTCAATCGGCGGATCGGCGCTGACCGATGACTCTATCGAAGTACCCGAAGAGGAAACCTCCGGTATTCCGGTGACCTATGTGCCGGCGCGAAACACGGTGTTCCTGTCTATTGCCCTGGGCTGGGCAGAGGTGCTGGGCGCCCAGGATATTTTCGTGGGTGTGAACGCCGTGGACTACTCCGGCTATCCGGATTGCCGCCCGGAATATATTGAGGCCTACGAGAAGATGGCCAATCTGGCTACCAGGGCCGGTGTCGAGGGCAACAAGCTGTCTATACGTGCGCCGCTGATGGACATGAGCAAGGCGGATATTGTTACTGAAGGGACCCGCTTAGGGGTGGACTACAGTTTAACTGTGTCCTGCTACCAAGCCTTGCCAGATGGCGCTGCCTGCCGTCGCTGCGACAGTTGCCGCCTGAGGGCTGCTGGCTTCACAGAGGCCGGCCTGGAGGACCCCACGGTCTACGCACCTTAATTGGCCGTTGGCGCCAATTTTTTGAACAAATACCTAACTCCTTAAATTTGTTAGATTTTTTTTCGAGTTAGGTATTGTCTTTTCGAAATAGATCCGTAAGATACGCAGCTCCTCACAACGAGGCATCGAAAAGGGTCGTTAGCTCAGTCGGTAGAGCAGTTGGCTTTTAACCAATTGGTCGCTGGTTCGAATCCAGCACGACCCACCATTTTCGACAGGGATGCCCAAGGCAACCCACCCAGTTTTTACACTTCTGCGCGAAGGTGAAAACAACCCAAGTTGGACCATTACCAAGTTAGTCCAACCATCCTGGGGGTCGTTAGCTCAGTTGGTAGAGCAGTTGGCTTTTAACCAATTGGTCGCTGGTTCGAATCCAGCACGACCCACCACTTCTCCTTTTTTCCCACTATCAATTAACCAGTTTCTCTGTATTACCATCGTACACGTGGGCTAGTTTCAGACTTTCTATTACCGTGCTTATTTGCTGTGTTAATCAGCTCCTTTCGTTTTCGATTCTGAATGGTGGATATTACATGTATGGTGATCTATCAGAGTTTTCCGCATCGTAAAGGCTCGCCGACTGTGCAGATGTGCTCGCCAGGGTGTGCTTTAAGTTGTGTGTGCTTAACCCTGGACTCAATAGCCGCTATTTACTTTAGAGGGCCTTATGTTGGTCTTGGCGGCGGCTTTTGCCGAGTTAGAGAGTCTCGCCAGATCGGCAATGAACACGATTTAGTGCTCGTTGGTGTCAAGGTTGCATGTGGAAAATAAGCTGTTGTAGAAACTTTTAGCTAAGATAAAAGTCAGTTCGAGACAGTAAAAACATCTTTATCGATAATTGTGGTTAACACTTGAGCTTAAAAGGGGGCGTGTATAGCCTTTAGGTTATTCTGCCCTATAAGTCTCTCAGTCAAGGGTAGATCCTGGGCGCAGGGGCTGCTCTTGACCGAGAGTTTTGCCTGAGAAAAAGGCTAGTTCTAATTCGAGGCTTTAATGTAGCCAGACGCTTCCTGAGGGGGTAGGCTGGAACCAACCCTCCTAGCTCTTGGCTTTCTGCGTGCTAAATAAATAGCCAATCCAAAGCAGGACATTGCAACTAAGGCGAGTAATGTAATTACAATCAATATGTCACGCTTTTCAGCTCCTATTAATGGACGTAAAAAATTCCACTTGTGAAGCAGTGAGAATGAAAGTGATTCCAACCGGTCAATCTTTCGATTTTGGTCAACTAAAATACCTGTTACTGGGTCAACAAAATACCTGCTATTGGCTGGGTCATTCAAGTCGACCTGCCAAACCGGTAACCGTTTATTGCGGAAGTCATAGTTTGGCCCAAAGTGTGTGACCAGCTTGATTTCATCAATTTTAATATTGTCGATTGTATTGCCATTAGACTGGATGAACTGTAGAGCTAGTTCTTTGGCCAAGTCCTGATCCTTAATCGACTCTTTCTCCCCCGTTTGAGCGTTGATTAAAGCTGATGATCTTTCCAGAGGCAGTCCGCCAAAGCGTGCTTTACGCTGTTGGTAATTGGACATTGACTCTTCAATCGGAACGCTAATTCCAAGTCGATAAAGTGGTTTTTTATCGATGGACTGATTGAGCGAAATAGCATTTAAATGCGCTTTCTTAGGAATGCTACTCCCTATGCTATGCCGCCACTGAGCCATCTCGCTTTCCGCAACTGCAAAGCTTTCCAGTTGCACAGGTTCAAGCAGTCGCAAGCCTGAAATGGGTTGTATGTATTCTGCCTGTAATAAATGATAAAACCCGCTTGCTGACCAGCCAAGTAATGGCAGCCAAAGTAGGTAGCCGAGGCGGCGATGCCAGCGTCGATTAGACTTGGGAATTTTGCGGCTGGGGAGTGCAAAAATCAGATAGAGTCCCGTTGAAGCTATCACTACAAGCGTCAACATAAATAGTGCAACAGTGAGCACACGCCCATGGCCGGTAGTATCTAGCCAGCTCCAGGTATGTAGCGCTCTGAAAAACAGTTGCGTTTTGGCTTTAAAACTATTGTTTAAAGCAGCTAAGGCACCTGTTTCGGTGTAGATAAAAGCTTTGAGTAAATTATCGTCGGCGGCAATGGTCACCTCATAAACTGGCAGCAGGCGATTAACTCGCGGGTAATCAGCGCTAAAGCTCTCCTTGAATTTAACATCAATAATATTTTCTTGTGGTAAGTCCAAGTAATGAGAGGTGAGCCACTTTGCTTGTGCTATATCATGATCAAACAACTCACTTCCAGTTTCAAGGTTGAAATAACGCCTTGGACTGTTATCAGCTTCTGTAATCTGCAGTAGATTACCCTCACTTGAAGGAACAACTTTAGCGATAGCCACCCTTTCAATAGGCAGCTTGTCAACAATTTTTTCAAGTTTATATAAGGTCTCTGCATTGGCTTGAAACGTGGGTGGCATTGTATTTTTGGCTTGCGGACCAAACCAAGCCATTATTGGATGGAATATTCCAGACAAAGACCAAGTTACAACGCCAAAAAAAGCTATCCAGGTTAGGAATCTGTGCCATCTAATGAATTGCAGTTTCATCAAGCTACCTCGCTTATGTATTTCCTACTGTGAGGGGCTATTAAAAGTTAGTGCTGACACCAACATAGAAGGCGCGACCTTGACCTGGAGTAAAAACTGAATTACTGGAAGCCATACTAAGATCTGATACTGTTGACACATTTGAGATATATTTTTCGTCGGTTAGGTTTTCCGCAGATGCAAATAAGTCGATCGCTTCGTTTATCGAGATACCGGCAATAATGCCAATTAATTCATATCCCGCAGTTCTTTCAGTGTTGGCGTAGTCAACGTAGGCTCCGTTGGCAATATGTCGCAAGTTAATGCCTGCATACCACCTGCCATTGCTCGAGTATTTCAATTCGCTGGCGTAGATTGATTGAGGTATTCCAGGTAACTTGTTATCCCCTCTATCCGGATCATTATCAAAGCTAAAGTCGTTATAGTTATAGATGTTCCGCCAGAGAATATTCTTATTTATTTGTATATCGAGACCAAGCTCGACACCTTTGTGTAGTGTGTTACCTCTTGCGTTTTCTGTACTTGTTGTTTCGCCGCTAAACCCGGACTGCCCAACGTCTACAAATTCGTTGCTAATTTCACTGTGATAAATAGATGCGTCCCAGCTTACAATACCTTTCTGCCCGCGAGAGCCAACCTCAAAAGTCAATGACTCTTGTGCATCAAGAATTGTAAATGGATCCGCTCCACCCGAAGTTAGATCAGTTATTCCTGGTGGCTCATAACCTTCACTCACATTAGCGTATAGCTGATTTTCATCTTGTAGGGTATAAATAACACCAAGACGCCCATTGAATTTTTCGAAGCTCAACTTACCGGTGTCATCTTTCGGTCCACCCGTATCCTGAGCGGGGTCAGAGTTAAAGATATTTTTGTTTTCTCTGATGCTACTAATATATTGAGCTCCTGCGATTAGGTTAAGTGACTCGCTTGGGGAAAAGTCTAGCTGTCCATAGATGACAGTATTCGTCGCATTCCGATCATCTTTACTTGATAAATCCCCCTTCTCGGCAGTTGGTGTTGGGCTAAAAGGGCCCTCAGAGTACGCAAACAGTTCTGACTCATTGTTACTTTCAGCATGGGTTATACCTATAACCCAGGAAATATCAGTGATATCCAGTTGGAAATCACCAGTAATATCAGTAGATATACCAAACTCCATTCCGCTTTGCTCAATGATGCCGGCATATGGTGTTATAGCGTGATCCAAATATCTTGATGCTAGCCAAGCCCCGGCTTCAATAGTGAGCGAATCCAGTGCAAAAACTGTTCGATTTGATAAGCGAAATACATCAAGGTTTCGATCCATATCGCGTTCAATATTTGATTCTGGCGACATGTCAGGATTGCTTAGTGCTTGGTCGTGTGTCAAAGAGCCAGCCAGCTCAAAATTGTCTTGCAATGCGGTTAGGAAAAAGCGAGTTTCTAAGTTGTCACTAAATTTGTAGCCAACATTACCAAAGCTATAAATACTGTCGACTTCGGAATGTTCTCTAAATCCACTACTATTTAGTTTGGTTACCGCACCATAATAATCAAAAGCGTCAATTCTTCCTTTAGTGTTAATACTGGTTCGGTATGTATCGAATGATCCGCCTTCCAACCTTATATTACTACCAGTTTTTGACGTAGCTCCCGTCGGTGTTACCACATTGATTGCACCTCCCAGTGAAGCTGCACCATAGCGAAGGCCGTTTGATCCTTTATAGATCTCGATATAGTCAATAGATAGTGGGTCTATTTCTTGATACTCGGTGCTGCCACTAGCACGTGAAATCGGTACTCCATCACGCAATACAGTAATTCCTCGGCGCTCATAAGTAGCATTCGCAGCGGATCCCCGAATAGAAATTCGGTTATCACGCTGTGCTGAAGTGTCTGCGAAGACACCGGGTGTGAACTTCAGCGCGTCACCAATACTCTGCGTAAACTCAACTAAATAGTCTTCGGCACGAACCAAGTCAACTCCCCCTGGAACACGCTGAAGGTTATGAATTGCTTCACTTGCAGAGTGTGCAGATAGAGAATTGTCGATATCAGCTGTAACTACAATCTCCTCAATTGACTGGGAATGATGATCTTGGCCTTTAGCATGAGGCGCGCTACTGATAGCAATAAGTGTTAAGGAGATGAGCAGCTTTCGAGTAATTTTCATGTATAGGTATCCTGTCGGTACGCTATATAGCGCGCCGAAAAAATAATTTAGATGCTGTAACGCAGACGATATAACGGCAGGCACAGGTGCTCTGATACTAGATTGGTAGTATCTACGAGCATACTGATTTGCTTATATCAAATGCCTTACTGGCTCCATCATTGAGGCAGGCGTAAACGAGCCCAAAAGATGAAGAGCAAAGATTTAAATTGTGGATAAAGAGGCTGAGAAGGGAGGAGCGCGCTGCTGCTGTTTGCGATGTAGGCTGGCGATTACTTCCTCAGCCAAGTGTCGCTGCTGGATATAGCGTGTTTTTGACAGGCTAGATAGATAAGGGGTAGATAAAAATGTTACTTCGGAACTTGGCTTTGCAATACCAAACTTGCAGTCCGACTGCCAATTACCTTCGGTATGGTGATCATGATCTGTACTTTCAGCAACTTTATCAGCTGACATGCTCGCCATCTCATGGTGTATATGTTGATGATGGGAGTGGTGATTTTGCTCGCTCTTTGTACCGCTGCTTAATGGCTTTTGATTATGCCCCTGATGAATAATCGCCATTACTTCTGGTGAGACGCCACGAGGACAGAGTTTGATAACTGTGCCATCAGTAGCGATCGAGGCTGGCATGTACCCAGTGGGAATCAATGCTTGTACCAAAAATAAAAACAACGCTATACGAGGCAGCAGGTTTCGTGCGCCTCGTGATTGTTTGGTTTTGGTAAAGTAGCAGATTGACAAAGCTGGTACTTGCGAAGTGACAATTTGAGGCGCATTCTGCTCTACTTATTGAGAGTTATCAAGGGCTGGGAGTTGCTTTCTATGGTGAAAATGCAATTGCCGTTGGCAACCTCGATCTCTAGTAAAAAAATCTGCTGATAGGTTTGGCGTGATTCTGCTGGATGATTTTTGGTGGCTGGTTACCCAATTCCACATTCGTATATTGTTCTTGGCAGACAAAATATTTTCATACTAATTGATATTGGAGGAGTCGATTTTTAGTGGCAGTAAATAGAGGCTTGTCGAACCTGTTTTGGATAGAGTGGTGAGTCGTTATGCAAAGTTATGGTTGGTTTAGTGAGATATCTCCAAAACAAGGCTAGTATAAGCTTTATATCTCGACTTTTAATCGGTTGCTCAAGGTATGAAGCCAAGTGCGACCAAAAATTCCTTTCTTATAGTTCTCAATGTCTGGTTTTCTTGGTTCTTCCCTGAATGCACTAAACCTGCCACTTCTATTCTTTGTAAAACTTTATACCTAGTTATTGGGTGCTTTATTCCCATAGATGGCTTAGATTATATTGGTAGCATTGAATGAGCCATCGACTTGTCTTCTGACGCATTGGTAGGAATTTGAAGCCAGTTAATGCTATGAATCTAGTTTCAGAGAAATAAGGCTGCAGTCTTTGGTGTTGCTACCTCCTCAAGCATTTCGTGCCACCAATTATGGTGGATACTGCTTGCCTTGATGTTGCGGATTTGGTTTCTAAGTAGTGCGGTTCGATCTGTGTAGGTAAAGGAGTTGGTTTTTGTAAGAGATATTTATAATTGTCGGCCCGAGTTTTTCTCTATAGCAGCAGACGGTCGATTCTACTTTGCTGGCCACACAAATTGGCCAAATGAATCAAATGGACGTTAATCAAAACTTAGGCGTCAGCTCAAGTTTGATGGTTGGTGCTCAGGATGGCATAGGAAATGTCGCAGCCCTGGATCAGCTAGGTTCGGTTAGCTTTCTTGTGATGGAGCTGTTGCAAATGGGTAATGACAAGATGGCACTCCTGGAACAGGAGTTTACGGTTAAAAATTCAACTATGATTGTCAACCAGTTTGGTGATATGAATATGTCTACGCTGGATCAAGGAAATGCCTTCTTCACCAGCGCTACAGTGTTGCAAACCGGCGACTCCAACGATGTAATTATTTATCAGAACAATATCACTACGGGTGTTGCCACAATATCCCAAACGGGTACATTGAATGTGTATGTTACCTCTCAAGCGGGTAACGCCGAGACGGCAATAGCGACACAGTCTGGGGTAAGTAATACCGGCACAATTTTACAGTAGCAGTCAGTTCTTTGATTTCTGTGCTGCTAGGTTCTGATCTGTGTGGCACAGAAATTTAATCCCAAACTTTGTTCCTAGTTTTTCCCCACTTCCTTCTTATAGCTGTATCGCCGCTTATCGTTAACTCTTACCCAGTAGTTGGTCGGCCCATGATCAGCGATTTGAGAATAGTTTCTAAATATTCAGACGTTCATTATCGCAAGTGACCTTGTGCCAGTGCATGTCAATTCCTCTTGGGATTTGTTGTTCGCATAATTGCCTGTGTCAATTTCATTGCCTCAGCGCTCGAGTTTGGCGAGCTTTAACACTTCTTTGGTGGATGCTGTTGTTTGGAGTAGGGATGGCGCTAAATTGGATTCTGCGCATGCCTTACGCCGGCATGCCTATTGGTATCGATGTTGTTGATGAGGCCCTCTAAGTTGAGTCCCAAGAAAAGCTTGAATAGTTAATGAAGGATTGAATTATGAGGAAGTTGAAGCCTGTAGCTCTAGTTATATTGGCCGCAGTGAGTGGAAGTGCGATGGCCAGTAATAATACGACGTTAATAGATCAGCAGGGAGTGGGTAATACAGCGAATGCCAATCAGGTTGACCCTACGGCTATAGGGAACCTGATAGATGTCACCCAAATTGGCGATGCAAACTCTTCGTCATCGACCCAGGCGAGCGATGCCGTAAGTAATACCATGACCCACTACCAAGAGGGTGATGGGAATATGGCCGAGTCTTTCCAGCAGTTTATGACTGAGTCCAGTTCGTTGGAAATTAACCAGATTGGGAATAATAACGATACGACAGCGGAGCAACTTGAGTCACTTGGTTCTACCCAGGAACTAAATCAAGCTGGGGAAATGAACTTTATGACCATCACCCAGACTGATACTGAAGCATCCAGTATCGCGGTGAATCAAACTGGGGATATGAATGATGCGATCATAATGGGGCAGGTCTTCGATATTTTGGGAAGTGATGTCATCCTAAATCAAATTGGCGATGACAATATGGCCCAGATTTCCCAGCAGAGTGTTGTTGAATTTAGCTCTGTGTCAGCAGATCAGCTTGGCAACCAGAATAACTTTGATAGTGAGCAATTAATGGGGGTTTTTAACTCTACCGTTACTGCTATTCAGTCAGGCGATATGAATGACATCGAGTCCGATCAGGAAAATGGAGTTACTTCAAGTACGGTCCTTATTGCCCAAACCGGTACCAGCAACTTTGGTGGGGCACTACAGCAGAATGGTGTTGCCAATAGTACTGTAAGTGTGACTCAAGTAGGGGATGGAAACTTTGGTGGCGGCGTTCAGGATACTGGTATAGATGCCAGTGTTGGTATAGTGAGCCAATCTGGTACTGCGAATATGGGCGTTACCCAGCAAGCTGGGGGAACTTCTTTTGCCTCTGCAACGGTTACTCAGTTAGGGTCAATGAATGATGCGACGTTGGGGCAAATTACTGCCACCTCAGTTACGGGCTCCATATTTCAAAATGGCACCAGTAATATTGCCGGTGTGCTCCAACAGGGAAATATGCTCAGTGTGGCGACAACTACTCAAATCGGTGATTTGAATCAACATACAACATCGCAAATGCTAGATTCACAAACTGCAATCGCAACGCAAAATGGTACTTCCAATATTGGATTTATTTTTCAATAGATTTCATTGGGGCTTTGCGATATCAGTATGAATGCCGGCAGCTGTCGTGTATTTGCAAAGCCCCAGTTTTTCTTTTGTGTATTATTCAGTCCTATGTTTGAGATAAGAGCGATTTTTTAGGGAGTTGCATGTTCTCTTCCTATTGATTCTCTCCTGTCTGGTTTGGCTTTTAACTCTAATTTAAATTGGCTTAGATTATTTTCTGGGATGCTTTGCTACGCCTGGACTTTAAACAGAAGGGGTGGGATTTATGTACAAGGGATTAGTTAAATGAGAATTTGGACTTCAGTTACTGCAATAGCTGCGCTCACTTTCAGTGGCCATTCTATGGGCGGCAATAATACGACAGATATTGATCAGGACGGTGTTGGGCATCTGGCAACAGTGGACCAGTCTAATCCGACCAGTACCAATAATACCGTCTCGATAACTCAAACAGGGGATTCCCACCAGGCATCGGTTTTACAAGGTGCCCTTACAGATTTGAACACGGGCACGGTAGAGCAATCGGGTTTGATGAATGAAGCAATATTGGAGCAAATTGCAGAGGTCTCAGAGAGTACGGCTTTAATTAGCCAGTCTGGTGACGGTAATTTTGGTTGGGTAGTCCAGGATGACTTTGTTGAAGCTGGTAGTGCCACTGTTATCCAATCCGGTTTAAATAATGAGGGCATTGCTGCCCAGGTGGATGTGGGGGGAATACAGGGTACTGTCGCTGTTACTCAGAGCGGGACCATGAATTTTGCACAGGCTGTTCACGAAGATTTTGCGCTCAATAGTACTGGATTAATTAATCAACTTGGGAGTGAAAATAGTGCTGAGTTATTCCAGGGGCTTCTCACTGAGTCAAGCTTTATCAGTGTTGGTCAGGATGGAACGCTCAATGGGGCCTTAGTAGGGCAGGGGTTTGCCTTATTTTCCTCTATTACCACCTTCCAGAGTGGTGATATGAATTATGTAGAGGTTTCTCAGTTGGGGTTAAGCACTGGACTGGCCACTATTACTCAGGTGGGGACCTCCAATATTCATGTTACAACTCAGACAAATGATGGACAGGTGGCCACGGCGGTTCAGGTAGGAACGGGCAATCAGGGAAATATTGTTCAGTAGTAATGGACTTCTGGGGGGGTATTGTTATCTCTGCAGGATTGTGGCTGTACTGAAATATGCTACTGGGGTGGAAGGAACGAATACACTGCACTCGAAACACGCTGTGAATACATCCCTGTAAGTTCCTAATCGGCATCCATGCCTCATAGGGTCCCGAGCGCAGTGTATTCTTTCCTTCTCCCTTTTTAGTAAATTTTAGTCATTGCTAAGTAATAAGTTAGCCAATAATTTCTGAAACCACCTTTCCCAGATATAGTGAAGAAGTTAGACCTGGAGATTCAATACCAAAGAACGCCACTAGCCGAGAATGGTTGTTGAGTTTCTTATGGTAAACCTGAAAATCACCAGCGGGGGTTCCTTGGGGAACAATCTTGGGGCGAATACCGGCATAGCCAGGCTGCAATGTGTCGCTTTCTAAACCGGGCCAGTAGCGACGGATACTGCTATAGAATTTTTCCCGCTTGTCCGGATCTACTTGGTAGTTAATGGTTTTAATCCACTCCACATCCGGCCCAAACCGCGCCCCTCCAGCTAAATCCAGAGTGAGGTGAATACCCAGACCGGCGCTTTCAGGTAGAGGGTAAATTAAGTGTGAAAAAGGCACCTTACTTGACTGAGTAAAGTAGCTGCCCTTAACAAAATACGTGATGGGAATTTCTCGTTTTATAGCTTCGCTATTTACTGTGCCCATCAGTGAGCTGGTGTGAAGGCCTGCGGCCAAAATTAGATTACGGGTTTTCAATCGGTAACCATCTTCCATAATCAGCTGGCAAGCTTCGGCAGATATTTCAATTCGTGTGACTTTACTTGCGAGTACGATTTCCCCTTCCTTGGATTCTATGGCGCCCTCAAGAGCCAGCATCAGTCTGTGGCTGTCGATAATGCCCGTCGTTGGTGAGTAGATGGCCCCGGCACACTGTAACTCTGGCTCCATAGATAGAGCCTCTTTAACGTTCAGTAAACGAAGTCCCCCGGCGTTGTTCGCATCCCCCTGGGCTTTGAGGGCTCGGAGTTGCGGCAGCTGTGCTTTATCTGTGGCGACTACCAGTTTGCCGATCTGTTTATGGGGAACCGCGTATTCCTGGCAAAATTGGTACAGCATGGATTTACCGCTGACACAGGCGCGGGCTTTCAAGCTGTTCGTCGGGTAGTAGAGCCCTGCGTGAATAACCTCACTATTGCGCGCGCTGGTTTCAGTTCCAATAGCAGTGTGTTGTTCCAGCACCATCACTTTGTGGCCAGAGAGGCTCAACTTGTAGGCACAGGCAAGCCCCAATATGCCTGCCCCGACTATCACTGTGTCTAATATCTCCATAGAGACCCTGTTGCTAAAATACCCACCTTTTTGAGGTGGCCAGGATGAATCCCTTCGGCCTATTTTGCCTGTAACGCCAGATTAAAGTTGCTGTCGAAAGGGTGCGTGGTGGTGTCGTTTCATTGCGCTATAATGCGCGCTTTTCCGCGACTGGAAGTTAGTCATGACTCATAAGTCCATTGCCGCAGACAAGGTAGATTCTCGCTCTTTGGTGCAAGCGCACCTGGCGGAGCCGGTAATGTCTCAATATAGCGAAGAAGAGCTGCAAGAATGGCGCGAGCGCATCAAGCGCTTGTTGAAAGAACAGAATGCAGTATTGGTCGCACACTACTATACCGATCCTTTGATTCAGGCCCTCGCGGAGGAAACCGGCGGCTGCGTTTCTGACTCATTGGAAATGGCCCGTTTTGGCGCTCAGCACTCGGCGGACACTCTGGTAGTGGCCGGGGTAAAGTTTATGGGTGAGACCGCTAAGATCCTTACCCCTAACAAGAAAGTACTGATGCCGACCCTTGAGGCAACCTGCTCCCTGGATCTCGGCTGCCCCCCACAGGAGTTCTCTGACTTTTGCGATCAGCATCCGGACCGCACCGTGGTGGTTTACGCTAATACTTCTGCTGCGGTAAAAGCTAGGGCGGACTGGGTGGTGACCTCGAGTATTGCGCTGGATGTAGTGGATCACCTGGATGCCAATGGCGAAAAAATCCTTTGGGCACCTGACAAACACCTCGGCGGCTATGTCCAGCGGGAAACCGGCGCGGATGTACTGTTATGGGATGGTTCCTGTATTGTGCATGAAGAGTTTAAGGCCAAGGGGGTTGAGGACTTAAAGGCCCTCTACCCGGATGCTGTGGTTCTAGTGCATCCTGAATCTCCCGCCTCTGTGGTAGCCCTGGCCGATGTGGTGGGTTCTACCTCGCAGATTATTAATGCTGCCAAGACCCGCCCTGAGAAGCGCTTTATTGTGGCTACCGACCAGGGCATTTTCTACAAGATGCAGCAGGAGTGCCCAGACAAGGAGCTTATGGTAGCGCCAACCGCCGGTGCTGGAGCCACTTGCCGCAGCTGTGCTAATTGCCCCTGGATGGCGATGAACTCTCTGGAGAACCTCTGCGGTGTACTGGAGCGCGGGGATAATGAGATCTTTGTGGACCCGGAACTGGGGCGCAAGGCGATGATCCCGCTACAGCGGATGTTGGATTTCCGCAAAGGTTAGCTCTTGAGAGAATAGCGGTGGGTAAACAAAAAGAGCGGCCAGTGGCCGCTCTTTTTGTTGGGAGGAGTTACAGCTCTTCGATTCTTTCCTGCATTTTCAGTACATCTTTGAGGCGCTGTTCCAGGATGGCATTGACCTGGTAATCGTCTTTTGACATGCGAATTCCATGGCGCAGGTGTTGAATAGCCTTGTCGAATATGCCGTTGAGGATGTAATACTCGGCCCTGGCCTCGTGCACGCCAACAATATCTCCGGCCAATCCGTGAGTCTCCGCCAGTAGATACCATACTGCCGGGTCTTTCTTCCGCGTACGGCTATATTTCGCCAGCAGGCGTTCTGCAGCCAGGTAGTTACCGGCTTTAAAGTGGGCATTGGCGAGGCCCATGATTAAGGCGTGGTCTCCCGGATTGCGATCGAGGGCCCACTGCAGGCGCTTGGTGGCACTGCTGTAGTCTTCTCGGACCAGATCGATATCTGCTCGGGCCAACACATAGGCTGCTTTTGAGGGGGTCTTGTCTAACAGGGGCTGCAGGGTGTCCAGCGCTGAATCGGGCCTGCCTGCGGCTACTTGGGCCAGGGCGAGGCCGTAACGGGCCGCATCCTCATTGTCATTAATACCATTCAGCTCTGCGCTAAAGCGTTTTACTGCTTGCTGCGGCGTTGGTTCTGTGGCGAGCCGTACCCGGGCACGCATCAGGTGATAATCCAGGTCCTCGCTGGGAGCCACTTTTTCCATACGCTGAGCGCGCAACTTGGCATCGGCAATACGCTTTTCTGTAACGGGGTGGGTCAGGAGAAACTCTGGCGGGCGCTGGTAGTAACGTGTGGCCTTGAGCATTTGCTCGAACATTTCACCGGCGGCCTCTGGATCGCGACCGGATTTGGCCAGGGTATCGATACCGACCCTATCTGCCTCTTGCTCATTCTTGCGGCTGAATCGCAGTTGGTTATCCAGGGCTGCAGCCTGGGTCGCGCTCATAGCTGCTATTCCCGCTTCACCACCGGCGGTAGCTGCCAGAACCAGGGCACCGAGCATACCGGCCAGGGTGGGAATTGTACTGTTGCGCTGTGCTTCCAGGGAGCGGGCGTAGTGCCGCTGGCTGAGGTGGCCCAATTCGTGGGCAACTACCGATGCAAACTGGTCTTCACGCTCTGCAAACAGAAACAGGCCGGTATGGACCCCCATGACTCCACCGGGGACTGCAAAGGCGTTCATGGTTTTGTTGTTTACTACAACAACATCAATTTCTTTGTCTTCCAGTGGGCTGTACTCGGCCAATTCCTTGACCATGCCCTCGACAAATTGCTGAATCAGGGCATCACTAGAGGTGCGAACCTGACTGCGAAAAATACGCAGCCACATCTGCCCCAGTTCTTTTTCCTGGGTGTGCGATACGACACCGCTGGTTCTGTCACCGAGCTCCGGGAGGCGGATTTCATCACTGTCCGCTATGGCAGCAAACGGGACTGCGCCGAGTAACAACCCCATACCCAGGCTTCGCAGTCCTGCGCGAAGTCGGTGGAGGATAGCTGGGGGGCGCGTTCGGTGAAGCAGGCTGTTTTTGGAATCAGTCATCTTGATTACTGCTCGGTCTGTCCATGAAGGATCTATAGTCCAACTCTATACGCTACCCCGTTGGACTGTCGAGGGTTGGACTTAGTGGACCATAAAAGGTTCACGCTTGCGCCAGGCGGAAAGTTAAAAAGCGTAAAGCCTGTGCGGGTTATGGCGTCTGGTTCGCGCTATAATCCCCGGCAATTCTGGTTTGTGACTAAAAAGGCAATGTCAGTAACTTCTTCTACCAATCAGCCCGATACCCAGATACCGAACTGGGACGCGGCCACTATTGTGGATGCAAGAAATCTGCCCTGCCCACAACCGTTACTGACCATGCGCCGGGCATTGCGGGAATACCCAGAGGGAACGCTGCTTTGTGTGCTGGCCACTGATGAAGGGTCCTGGCGAGACTTCCACAGTTTTGCGTCTTTAAGTGGCCGGTCCCTGCTCCGCGCTGAGCGACGTAATAATACCTTTCAATATTGGCTGTACGCTGGCAAATGAATAAAGATAAATCCCGAGAGTCTATGTTATCGATTGTAAAAGGCTGGGTGAACCGCTACTTCAGTCAGGAAGAAGTGGTGCTTCTGGTTTTAATATTGACCCTGGCCCTGGTGGTCCTGGCGACTCTGGGCGCTGTGCTGGCCCCGGTATTCACCGCGCTGGTGATCGCCTTCCTGATGCAGGGTATGGTGCAAAAGCTGAAGTCTTGGCGTGTGCCACACTGGCTGGCGGTTACCCTGTCCTGCTTGGTGTTGGTGGGTACTATTGTGGCTCTGTTATTTGTGGTACTACCTATTATCTGGCGTCAGTTGGTGCGGCTTGGGGCAGAGTTGCCCAATATGGTGCAGCGCGGCCAAGAACTATTATTGTTACTCCCTGAGCGCTACCCACGATTAATTTCAGCCGGACAGATCGATGAAATCTTCAATACCCTTGGCAGCGAATTGGGCGGCCTGGGACAGACACTGCTGGCCTTCTCCCTTACCAATCTACCCATTTTTGCCGGCTTGCTGATTTACGTTGTAGTGGTGCCGATCCTGGTGTTCTTCTTCCTTAAGGATGCGGAACAGTTGATCCGCTGGTGCACCTCTTTCCTGCCCAAAGAGCGGCCCATGCTCCACCAGATTTGGCATGAGATGAATGATCAGGTGGCCAATTATGTACGCGGTAAGGTAATAGAAATTGGCATTGTGGCTGCTGTCAGTTATGCCGCCTTCCTGTTACTGGGGGTGAACTACGCCCTGTTGCTGGCGGTAGCTGTGGGTTTCAGTGTGTTGATTCCTTATATCGGTGCAGCGGTTGTCACTATCCCCGTTGCGGCTATTGGGCTTTTCCAGTGGGGGTGGAGTAATGAGTTTCTCTACCTGATGGTGACTTACGGCATCATCCAACTGCTCGATGGCAACGTACTGGTACCACTGCTGTTTTCTGAGGCAGTTAACCTGCACCCGGTTGCTATTATCCTCGCGGTATTGTTCTTTGGCGGCATCTGGGGCTTCTGGGGCGTCTTCTTTGCAATTCCCCTGGCGACCTTGCTCAAGGCCATTATGAGTGCCTGGCCCACCCATGAGCACCAGGTGGAATGGGAGGCCCGGCGAAGCTCGGAGTAATTGCCCGATATCTTTCTTTGTCTGTAGGCTGCGGCATTTGCTAGAATGCCGCGCTTTCTTTTATTTGGTCCCTTCAAATAGGTGAGAGCCCATGAGCCTGGCTGACAAAGTTCTAGCGGTCAATAATGACCTGCCGATCCGCACCGACAAGCCTATCCACAGTGGCAAGGTCCGTTCCGTATACTGGCTGAGCGAAGAAGACAGCCGTCGCCTGATTGAGGAGAAGGGCTACCCGGTTTCTCCTGATACCCCACTTGCGGTAATGGTGATTTCCGATCGCATCTCCGCGTTCGACTGTATCTGGACTGGCGAAGGCGGTATGCGTGGCGTACCAGGCAAGGGCGCAGCACTAAATGCTATTTCCAACCACTGGTTCAAGCTGTTTAAAGAGCAGGGCCTCGCCGATAGCCACATTCTGGATATCCCGCACCCGCTGGTGTGGATCGTACAGAAGGCGCGCCCGGTTATGATCGAGGCGATCGCCCGTCAGTACATCACCGGCTCCATGTGGCGCTCCTATGAGAAGGGTGAGCGGGAGTTCTGTGGTATCGAGATTGCCGATGGCTTGCAGAAGGATCAGAAGCTGCCTGAATTGCTCATTACCCCCTCCAGCAAAGGTATTCTCAAGGGTATCCCCGGCGTGCCGGAAGCGGACGATGTCAATGTCACCCGCAAGAATATCAAAGACAATTTCGAAGCCTTCGGCTTCCGCAATGCAGGCGATATCGACCTGTACGAGAAGTTGCTGAAAGAAGGTTTTGATTTGATTTCCGCAGAGTTGGAAAAGCTCGACCAGATCTTTGTCGATACCAAGTTTGAATTCGGCTATGTCACCGATGCCAATGGTGAAGAGAAGCTGATTTATATGGATGAGGTGGGTACCCCGGACTCCTCCCGTATCTGGGACGGCGAACAGTATCGCGCGGGTAAGGTTGTGGAGAAATCCAAAGAAGGTTTCCGTCAGGCCCTGCTCAACTACTTCCCCGATGCCGATATCCTGCTGAACAAAGATCGCATGGATGAGCGCTCGGCTCTGGCTCGTGATAACGAGCTGCCAGAATCTATGCTGATGGATCTCTCTAATACTTATATTGGTATTGCTGAGAAGATTATTGGTACGAAACTTGAGATATCTGATAATCCCAAAGAGGAATTGCTTGAAGTTCTCCGCAAGGATTACGGTCTGGTCGACTAATCTGGATCGAACTGCAAAAAACCGGCGTTTTCGCCGGTTTTTTTATGCCTGCCATAATTCGCCACAATTCCTCCTGTTTTGTGCTCGTATTCCTGCCGCCTTTCGCCCGCTTCCCTCTGTTTAATGACTTCAACATCCAATTTAAAAGTGGAGGTAAGTGAGTGAACAGGGTGATGTTATTCGGGCAGCGGTTCCATAAAGACGATCTGATGTTGCCGACAGAGGAATACTATCGTCGTCGCCAGAAGACCGGTGGTGCCGGGCGCTGGTTGTTATTTATTGTGGTGGTATTGGCGGTAGTCATTGCGGCAATCGGGGCAGAGGTCAATGCCCAGGAACTTCCCGCTGTGAGTGATGCGATCCAGCGGGAGTTCACCGAGACAGTTACTCTGGACGATGTAAAGGGCGGGGACTTACTTTTTACTGGCAATGAGTCCGGAAAGTATATTCCAGCGGTGCACCTGAAAAGTCAGGTCAGTATTTCCGTGCGGGGTCTGGTAGCGGAAGTCGAGCTTCAGCAGCAATTCAAGAATACCACCGACGGCTGGCAGGAAGCGGTTTATGCATTACCACTGCCTGAGCGAGCTGCGGTGGCGGGGCTTGAAATTCAGGTGGGCGAGCGCCGCATTGTCGGTAAGGTACGCGAGCGAAAAGAGGCCTCCAAGATTTATAAGGCTGCTCGTGCGGCGGGTAAGCGTGCAGCTCTTCTAGAGCAGCAGCGCCCAAATCTGTTCACTAATAAAGTGGCCAATATTGCCCCCGATGAGATGGTGCAAATTAATATCCGCTTTTTGCAGCCAGTGAATTATGACAGCGGCGTTTTTTCACTGCGTATGCCCACCACATTGACCCCGCGCTATGTCCCTGGCAAGCCAATACCCTCCCAGGCATTGAACGGCGATCAGCAGGAGTTGGTGGCAGAGAGTAGTGGCTGGGCACTGCCCACTAATCAAGTGCCGGATGCTGCGTCGATAACTCCGTTTATGCAGCCAGCGCAGGAGCTAGAGGCACTGGGTAGTCATAATATTTCTATCGAGGTGGATCTGCATGGCGGACTGCCGCTAGCAAAAATCGATAGCCCCTATCACCAGATTGATATTGATAACCGAGGTGACGGTCGCTATCGGATTCAGTTGCGAGATGAAACAGCTGCAATGGATCGGGATTTCTTATTGAATTGGCAGCCGCGCGCTTCTGCTATGCCGCGGGCGGCATTGTTTAGCGAGAAAATCACAGCGCAAGAGGGGGTAGAAGAGCAGGCTGGTGCTTATCTGCAGGTCATGCTGCTGCCACCCAGCGACGGTACCTCTGCGCAGCGTTTACCGAGGGAAGTGATTTATGTGATCGATACTTCCGGCTCCATGTCTGGCAATTCTATTCGCCAGGCGAAGGAGAGCCTTACCCTGGCACTGTCTCGCCTGCACAGCAATGATCGCTTTAACGTTATTGAATTTAACAGTACAACCCGCGCATTTTTCCCGCGCCCGATAGCGGCGAGCTCGGAGAATATCCGCCGTGCGCGTCAGGAAATCGAAAACCTGAATGCGGAGGGGGGTACAGAAATGGCGCCGGCCTTGCGAATGGCATTCGGTCAGCAAATGCAGGACGACACCAGTACCGTTCAGCAAGTCGTATTTATTACAGATGGTGCGGTGGGCAATGAGCGGGCCCTGTTCGAGTTAATTAGCCAGTCCTTGCATAACGCCCGGCTGTTTACTGTGGGTATTGGTTCGGCTCCCAATAGCCACTTTATGCGCAAAGCTGCTCAGTTTGGACGCGGTACTTTCGTCACCATCGGTGATATTTCCGAAGTTCGCGAGCGTATGCAGGCTCTGTTCGCCAAGTTGGAAAACCCTATGGCTACAGACCTGCAACTCAGTTGGCCCCAGGGCGTCGTCGCGGATGCCTACCCCAAGCGTATCCCGGATCTCTATAACGGTGAGCCTATGCAGTTGGTGGCCAAGGTGCAGGGTGATCTCTTGCAGGGAGATATCCAGCTGCGGGGCCGAATGGCGGGTAAACAGTTTGTGCGCAAACTCGCTCTGAAAGTAGAGAGTGGTAGCGATACTTCAGGCATCGGCAGTGTCTGGGCGCGCAGCAAGATAGATTCTCTGCGGGACCGGCAGCTTCAGTCTGGAGAGCAGTCGGATGCGGGGCTGGCTCTGCGCGAACAGATTTTGCAGATTGCACTGAGGCATCAACTTGCCAGCCCCTACACCAGTTTTGTTGCAGTCGAAGAGGAAGTTGTACGCAGTGCTGAAGAGAAGTTATCTCGCAGCTCGGTCACCAATATGGTGGCTAAAGGGCAAGTGCTACAGCGCCAGGCCTATCCGCAAACTGCTACAGGTCTCTACGGGCAGTTGTTGGCAGCGGCGGTATTGTTGATGTTTGCGGCGATCTTCCAGCGCGGTCGGGCCTTGCGCAGCAACTTGACCCGAGCCCTGCGCTCCTTCCTGCGCAGGGTTTTACCGGACCCCCGTCAACCCAGCGGCGCTAATCCTCTGCAACGGGGAGGTGTGTAAGCGTGGCTCGCTCACTGCTCTTTATGCTTTGCTTGGGAACGGGGTTGTGGCAGTTGGGCTCCGCCAGCTGGCTTCTGGCCAAGGCAGAATTGGCCCAAGTGTTGATTAATAGTGCTTGGGAAGAACAGCTACAGGGCGGGGCTCTGCAAAAGCCCTGGCCCTGGGCGGACACCTGGCCAGTGGCCAAGTTAAAGTTGGAAGGGCAGTCGCCATTAATTGTTCTCAGCGGCGGTAGTGGCCAGGCGTTGGCTTTCGGCCCTGGTCTCTTAGCTGGGTCCGGCAACCCTGGTGAGCCTCGCACCACGGTTATTGCCGCACACCGGGATACTCACTTTGCGGGATTAGAGCGTGTCAGGCGGGGTACCTCCATTTACCTGCAGGATAAACGCGGACGCTGGCATACTTATCGGGTTGCGGAAATGCGAATTGTGGACAGTGAGAGAGAGCGTTTGCCGATCTTTGCCGAGCGGGGTTTATTGCTGGTGACTTGTTACCCCTTTAATGCCCTGGCGGCTGGTGGCCCGCTGCGTTACTTGGTCTACGCTGAATATCAACCCGGTGGGGAGCTGGTTCAGCTGTGACTGATGTCTTTGTTTGAGACTCGATTTTGTAGTTCATTTTCTCAAAAATTCCATTAAATGTTCCGGTGAAACGGCCAAACGGCAAATAATTGTTTTGCTCTTTTGTTTTATTTGTTACTAACCGTCCTATCTGGAAAATTTTTTGTAGTAATACTACAATTCCCTCCGCTAACAACCGGGGATGGGGTTTTGTCCGCCAGTCTGCGCGGGCCCCGGAACAAATAATCACAGTCAAACTAGGCACTTGCGGCAATTAATTGCGCCGCTTTCCTCACCGTCATATTCGAGTAAAGATTCACAAACTTTGCATTTACGCCAACAAAGTTGGTGAATTGGCGGAACCAAGAAAAAAAGGAAGCTTTTTTTTGCTCGCGCTGTAGTTTGCCCGCGTACCGATTTTTGAGAAATAGACCGACTCGACGTCGCCTAATTCGCCGAGGAGCACTTGATGCACGAAGATACCGATAACCTCGAAACGCAGGAGTGGCTGGACGCGCTGCAAGCGGTTATCCGCTATAGCGGCAAAGAACGCGCAGCCTTCCTCCTGAAGCAGCTGTCTGACCGCGCTACCGATGTAGGCGTACAATTGCCTGCGGCAATCACCACTCCCTATCGCAATTCCATTCCGCCCAATGCGGAAAAGCGTATGCCTGGCGACTTATTTATGGAGCGCCGCATTCGCTCCCTGATTCGCTGGAATGCCCTGGCGATGGTGGTACGTGCCAACCAGAATGACGATGGCCTCGGTGGCCATATTTCCAGTTTCTCCTCTGCGGCGACACTCTACGATGTGGGCTTTAACTACTTCTTCCGTGGCAATGAGGGGGAGGAGCGCGGCGACCTGATTTTCTTCCAGGGCCACAGCGCGCCGGGTATTTATGCTCGCTCCTACTTGGAAGGGCGTTTCGATGAAGAGCAGCTGGACAACTTCCGCCGCGAAGTGAACGGCAATGGCCTGTCCTCCTACCCGCACCCCTGGTTGATGCCAGAGTACTGGCAGTTCCCCACGGTCTCCATGGGATTGGGGCCGATCCAGGCGATTTACCAGGCGCACATTATGCGCTACCTATCTGCCCGTGGCCTGTCCCCGCGCGGCGATCGCAAAGTGTGGGCTTTTCTTGGTGACGGTGAGTGTGACGAGCCGGAAACCCTGGGCGCAATTTCCCTGGCCGGCCGCGAGCAACTGGAAAACCTGGTGTTTGTGGTTAACTGTAACCTGCAGCGTCTGGACGGCCCGGTACGCGGCAACGGTAAGATCGTGCAGGAGCTGGAAGGCGTATTCCGCGGTGCCGGTTGGAATGTTGTCAAAGTACTCTGGGGTCGCCTATGGGATCCGCTGCTGGAGAAAGATGACAAAGGCCTGTTGCAGAAAGTCATGGACGAAGTTGTCGATGGCGAGATGCAGAACTTCAAGGCCAACGGCGGCGCTTATACCCGCGAGCACTTCTTCGGCAAATACCCGGAGTTGCTGGAGCTGGTTAAGGATATGTCCGACGATGAGATTATGAAGCTCAATCGCGGCGGCCACGATCCTTACAAGGTATACGCAGCTTACGCGGCGGCGATGGCCCATAAAGGCCAGCCCACCGTGATCCTGGCGCAGACCGTTAAAGGTTACGGCTTGGGCTCCGCCGGTGAAGCGGCGATGGATACCCATTCTGTGAAGAAGCTGGATCTGGATTCTCTCAAGCGTTTCCGCGATCGCTTTGCTATTCCGCTCACCGATAAAGAGCTGGAAGAGGTCCCATACTACCGCCCATCTCCGGACAGCCCGGAAATGAAATATATGGCGGAGCGCCGCAAGGCCCTGGGTGGCCCGGTTCCCCGTCGCCCGGTTGAGTGCCCGAAACTGGAAGTTCCCGGTCTCGATGCGTTCAGCGCACTGACCAAAGGCTCCGGTGAGCGTGAGATCTCCACCACTATGGCATTTGTCCGCGCTATTGCCGCCCTGGTGAAAGACAAGAATATCGGCAAAAACATCGCGCCGATCGTTCCCGATGAAGCCCGTACCTTTGGTATGGAAGGCCTGTTCCGCCAGCTGGGTATCTATTCCTCCCAGGGGCAGCGCTACACCCCGGTGGATCACGGCCAGATCATGTATTACAAGGAAGATAAGAAAGGCCAGGTGCTGGAAGAGGGCATCAACGAAGCCGGTGCTATGTCCACCTGGATGGCGTTGGCCACGGCTTACAGCAACCACGGCGTGCCGATGGTGCCTTTCTATATCTACTACTCCATGTTCGGTTTCCAGCGTATCGGCGACCTGGCCTGGGCCGCTGGCGATATGCAGGCGCGCGGCTTCCTGATCGGTGCTACTGCTGGCCGTACCACTTTGAACGGTGAGGGTCTGCAGCACCAGGATGGCCACAGCCACGTACTGTCCTCCACAATCCCCAACTGCCGCAGCTACGACCCGGCTTACGGTTATGAGCTGGCGGTGGTTATGCAGCGCGGCTTGAAAGAGATGTACGAAGAGCAGAAGAACCTCTTCTACTACATCACTATCGAGAACGAAAACTACCTGCAGCCGGAAATGCCTCAGGGCGTGGAAGAGGGCATTATTCGTGGTATCTACAAGCTGCAGTCCAACGTCAAGAAAGGCGCCAAGGGCAAAGCGGCGAAGAAACATGTACAGCTGATTGGTGGCGGTACTATTTTGCGCGAAGTACTGGCAGCGGCGGATATCCTCGCCGACCAGTTCGGTGTGACCTCCGATGTCTGGAGCCTCACCTCCGCTGTGGAATCGGCCCGTGAAGGCCAGGATGTGGCGCGCTGGAATATGCTGCACCCGGAAGCCGAGCCGCGCAAAGCCTGGATCACCGAGCAGTTCGAAGGTAATACCTCTCCGGTTATCGCCTCCACCGACTACATCCGTTCCTATGTGGAGCCACTGCGCGAATTTATCGACGGTGAACTGACCACCCTGGGTACCGATGGTTTCGGCCGCAGTGACAGCCGCGAGCAGCTGCGTCGCTTCTTCGAAGTGGATCGCAACTACGTGGTAATTGCCGCACTGAATGGCTTGGCCAAGCAGGGCGTTATTGATGCGAAAGAGGTTGCGGAAGCAATCGTGAAGCTCAATATCGACGCTGAAAAAGTTAACCCGCGCATCAGCTAAGAGAAGGCAGAACTCCTATGGCAAAACAAGTCATTAAAGTGCCTGATCTCGGTGGTGCCGATCAGGTGGATGTGATTGAAATTTCTGTTGCTGTCGGCGATACCGTCGCGCAAGAGGACTCACTGATTGTGGTGGAGGGCGATAAAGCCTCCATGGATGTGCCAGCCCCAGTGGCTGGCAAAATCCTCAGCATTAGCGTGAAGGAGGGCGATAAGGTCTCTGAAGGCGACGTGATTGGGGAAATCGAAACCGATGTGGCGGAAGCGCCGGCAGAGGAGCCCGCTGCGGCCCCCGCCAAGCAAGAAGCTGCACCTGTCGTGGAGCCTGTGGCTGAAGCCCCTGTGGCAGCGGCGAGCGGCGAGCCGAAAGAGGAAACGATCCAGATCCCGGATCTGGGCGGTGCTGATGCGGTTGATGTGATCGAGATCAGTGTACAGCCCGGTGATGTGGTTGAAGAGGGGGACTCCCTGATTGTAGTGGAAGGCGATAAAGCCTCTATGGATGTGCCTTCCCCCAGCGCCGGTACCGTGGTTTCTATCGCCGTTAAAGAAGGCGACAAGGTTTCCACGGGTGACACCCTGGGCGTGTTGAAAGTGGTTGCTGCAGGCGCCGCCGAGCCCGCTACTCCAGCTGCAGTCCCTGCTGCGACAGCGCCTGTCGAGAGCGCGCAGCAGCAGGCACCTGCTTCTGTTGAGCCCCCGGCAGTGCCGCAGAAAGACTATCAGTTGGAGCGCAACCTCACCGCAGCAGCCCAGGTTTACGCCGGCCCCGCCGTGCGCAAACTGGCCCGCGAGTTGGGCGTTACCTTGAATAAGGTGAAGCCCACCGGTCCGCGCAACCGGGTCTCCAAGGACGATCTGCATAATTACATCCGCGAGCAGGTGAAGAAAGCTGAGAGCGGCGCGGTTGGTGTCGGCGGTGGAATCGGTATCGCCAAGATGCCGGATATCGACTTCAGCCAGTTTGGCCCGGTGAATGTGGAGCCGATGAGCAAGATCCACAAGATTACCGCAGCCAACATGTCGCGCAACTGGCTCAACGTGCCTCACGTCACCCAGTTTGACGATGCGGATATCACAGAGCTGGAAACCTTCCGCAAGTCCATGAAGGCCGAGGCGGAGAAGCGCGGAGTGAAGCTCACCCCAGTGCCTTTCCTGCTGAAAGCGGTAGCCGCAGCCCTGCGTGCAGAGCCGAGCTTTAATGTGTCCCTGCACAACGATGGCGAGCACATTGTGCGCAAGGACTATGTGCATGTGGGTATGGCAGTAGATACTCCAAAAGGCTTAATGGTGCCGGTTATCCGCGATGTGGATAAGAAAGGCCTGTACGAGCTGGCGGCAGAGGCCACTGAAATGGCCCTGAAAGCCCGCGATGGCAAGCTGAAGCCCAACGAGATGCAGGGTGCCTGCTTTACCATTTCCAGTTTGGGGGCTATCGGCGGCACCGGATTCACCCCGATCGTCAATTCTCCGGAAGTTGGTATCCTCGGTGTTTCCAAGCTGGCGATGAAGCCGGTGTGGAACGGTAAGGACTTTGAGCCTAGGCAGATGTTGCCCTTGGCGCTCTCCTACGATCACCGCGCGGTAAATGGCGGAGATGCCGGACGCTTTATGACTTACTTGGTCAGCGTGCTGGCGGATGTGCGCAGACTGTTGCTGTAATTGCCAGCGAGTTAAAGCCAGTAAAAAAAGCGGCCAATCGGCCGCTTTTTTTATAGTCAGGACTAAGGAGCCTTTAAGTGGAAATGAAATATTCGCCGCGTAAAACAACAATAAGATGATTTACGCGCAAATCGATTCTGGGTTGCTGGCTGCTAATGCCTCGGCAGCTAGACTCACAGAGAGGCTACTATCATCGCAGCACTGAAAATGTGAGGTGTCGGATTATGGGACCTACAAGGAAATTCGCGTTGCCGCTTGTGGCGGTATTTGCGATGCAGGGCTGCTTGTTTTTGCCTGCGGACGAAGTGGAGGGTGAAGACCCTTTCTTTTATGAGGCAGAGGCTGCCGGACAAAGCGCCAGCTTTGTGGAAGTCGGCAGTAACCACACAAAATACCCACAACCCCTTACCGCCAAAAGCGAATGCGAGGCGGCGGATTGCGTAGATAGCTTGCAGGACTCCATGGCCTGGTTTTTCCCTATATTGCGGGTTTACTAACGATAGTAGCCGAGCCCAGTGTGGAGCTGTTGCGAAATAGCCGGATCTAAAAGTGCGTGGACTCTGTCCGCGCGGTGCTGATACGGAGCGCTACCATGCAAAAGTTTGCGATATTTATTTCTGCATTGTCGATGGGTGTATTCCTTGAGGGTTGTGGAACCCCCGATACGCGCAATCAAGTGGTTTATCCCGTAAGCCCGCCAATTCCCCGCCATGCGGAATACCGGGGTTATCCCTCTTCTCACTCTTCTCATTCCTCCCATGTGCCAGATGCGCCTGCATCTCCAACAAGCTGCCCGGGGGATTCTGAGGAGCTGGCGCCGGGTTCTATTTGCCCACCCAGTGCCCGTTGTTTTGACATTTCCGGTGGAAGGCGTTGTATTTCCTATGAAAATTAGCGTTGTTTTTATTCTTATTCTTGTAGCGCAGTCCCTGGCGGGCTGCGTGGCTGACGGTTTCGGTTATGACTTAACCGGCACGGCAACTTACTACACCTACAAAACCACTCCGGTGCCACCGGATGAACTTACTGCATTCCCGCGTTTTTGCCTGGCCGGTGATCCCTATATGGGAAGTCTCGATAACTGTATTGCCGAGGGTGTGCACTGCTATCAATTGGATACCGGTGATTGGTGTGAAGGGCCTTATTCACCGTTTGAATTAAGTTATAGCTTTTATTGATCGATATAAAGGTTATCTGCGATTGAAGGGAGTATTGGCTGGGTGATTTGGGGCTATTTTAATAGTGTTTTGATACTCTCTTTAATCGAGGTGCCAATATAGTACTTCAGGCCATGGAAAGTACCTTTGATGTTAATTCCTGGGTTGTATTCGTACCCGAGTTTTTCCAGAAGCACATTGAGTTTTTTCTTGATGCCAATAGCAAACCAGCTGCAAGGGAATGAAATAATACTCGGAGTTTCTCCATTGTGTAGGTATATTTCTTCGTTGTGAATTTTGCTTACTTGGCTTAGTAGATTGAAACTTGGATTGGCGGCATCAAAGTTAAAAAAAAGTTGGCTTTCGCCGTCGATACCTATTTGTGTGCAGTTTTGGTGTGCATAATAGTGCCTAAGAATTTTTTGGTCATCAGAGTAATTGGGGTACATCTTACGAGCGGTCTGGAAAAGGTTTTGTAGCGCTATATTTTTGCCTATAAAGACACCTGTAGAAAAAACACACTCGCTGGGAAAAAATTTTCTTTCAAAAAATCCTTGTATACCGCTATGTTCGTAATCATTGGAAAAAATAATTTCCTTGCCAAAGGTGAGAAATTTTTTTTCTAAGTGTTTGATTGATGGCAGTATTAGTGAATCGAAACCATCCAGGTAGCAGACGATATCCTCTTCCGGTAGGGATCTAAAGAAAGGCATTAAGATGTCTATTTTGGAAGAGAAATCTTTCCAAGGATAATTGTGCCCAAGGATAGATAATGACACGCCGTTGCGGTTGGCGGATTCCAGCAGGACAGGAAGCATCCTTTCCGAGTGGGTGGCAATCGTGGCGACATGCAACATCTTTTAGGAAGAGATCTCGATAATCTGAAGTATTTTTTAACGGCATGGATTTATTGCCGTTCGGAGAAAGTCTAGACGAACGCGGCTTTTGCCACTGAAGTTCGGCGGAACTTGATTTTCTTACGAAAAAGCGTTTGTGTGCACGCTCGTGTTTTTATGGATTATTCTTTCATTGGTGATTGTTTTACTGTGGATGCCAAACCCTAGGGCTGGGGGTATTAGGGAGGAGGGTTATCCGTCAATAAATAGGCTGGTAATGAAAGGTGCCAATAAAAGCTGGCTTTGGAATGTTATTGTTGCGGTGGATCAATTGGGCAATGCCATTGCTGGCGGCAATCCTGATGCAACTATATCTGCGCGCTGTGGCTATTTCTCAAGGGTGACAGAAACACGTTTTCGGCGTTACTGGAGGTTTCTGGAGCGGGTAATTAACTATACCCTGAAGCCGATTGATGGGCCCGATCACTGTTACCAATCCTACCTGTGGGATCACGCTGAGAAACACGAAGAAGGCAGTGATTATATGCGTGCTGTTTTAGGAGTTATTGTGATTTTGATTTGTGTGCCAATGGGCTTGTTGATCCGCTTGTATGTGATTGTTTTTCCTGGAGCCCGCTGGAAAAAGGAGAAGCGCAAGTAGAAAAAGCCCGGGCGCATAGTGTTGGTGCGCCCGGGATAAGCGGGGTTAAGTATTAGTCGCGTGCTCTAAGGGTAAATTGCTTTCTTGACTATCTGCGTGACGGGCAGCTGATAGTTTGCCGCCGGCAATCTTGCGCAGGGCAACATAAAATACCGGAGTGAGGAACAGGCCAAACAGGGTTACACCGATCATGCCGGTAAATACGGTAATGCCCATGGCATTGCGCACCTCAGCGCCAGCGCCGCCGGCCAATACCAGTGGAACAACACCGGCAATAAAGGCGACTGAAGTCATAATGATCGGGCGCAGACGCAGGCGGCAGGCTTCCAGTGCAGCCTCGACAGTGCCTTTGCCTTCCATTTCCAGTTCGCGAGCAAATTCCACGATTAAAATAGCGTTCTTACAAGCCAGCCCCATCAGTACAACCAGCCCGACTTGAACAAATACATTGTTGTCGCCGCCAGTAGCCCAGACACCGAATAGTGCAGCCAGCAGACACATGGGCACGATCAGGATCACCGCCAGTGGCATTACCCAGCTTTCATAGAGGGCGGCCAACACCAGGAATACCAGTAGTACTGCGAGAGGGAAAACCACCATGGCGGCATTGCCCTGGTTGACCTGCTGGAAGCTGAGGTCGGTCCACTGGATTTGCATGCCCGGTGGCAGGGCTTGGCTGGCAACCTGCTCAACCGCTGCCAGTGCCTCGGAAGAGGACAACATGCTGGGATCGGACTGCCCCATCAGGTCGGCTGCCGGATAGCCGTTGTATCGGATCACCGGGTCTGGTCCGTAACTCTGGCGCAGGGTCACCATGGTGCTGATGGGCACCATCTCCCCATTCATATTGCGGGTGTAGAGATTATCGAGATCCTGCACTTCATCGCGGAAGGGTGCATCAGCCTGGGCAACGACCTGGTAGGTGCGGCCGAAAAGGTTGAAGTCGTTGATATACATAGAGCCGAAGTAGAGCTGCAGGGTGCCGAACAAGTCGTCCATGCGCACACCTTGAGCCTTGGCCTGTAGTCGATCCACTTCCGCGTCCATCTGCGGCACATTGGCCTGGTAGGAGCTGAAGGGGTAGCTGAGGCCGCTGGCTTGGCTCAGGGCGCCAGCCAACATATTGGTGGCGTTTTGCAACTCACCGTAGCCAGCACCGCGACGGTCCTGAACATAGAGGGAGTAGCCGGAACCGGCACCCAGTCCGAAGATGGGCGGCGGCATAAAGGTCATGGCAAAGCCTTCCTTGATCTGTGAGATCTTGCCATTTAGCTCCGCAGCGATTTCCTGGGCACTGCGCTCACGTTCATCGAAATCGTCGAACAGGATAAATACCGTGCCCACGTTGGGAGTGTTGGTACCTTGCAGGGCATTGAAGCCGACAAAGGCCGCGGCGTTGGCAACACCTTCTGTTTCCAGGGCCAATTCACTCACGCGGCGAGCAACTTCCTCGGTGCGATCCAGGGAGGCACCTTCCGGCAGGCGGATACTACCCACCAGGTAAGTCTTATCCTGAACCGGAATAAAGCCGCCGGGGACCTGTTGGAACAGGGCGAAAGTACCGCCGAGCAATATCAGGTAAACACCAAATACGATACCGCGACGCTTGAGGCTACCACCAACGATCCGCTGGTAACGCTCGGAATTGCGCTGGAAGAAGCGGTTGAACGGGCGGAATATCCAGCCGAACAAACGCTCAATAATCCGCGCGGGCATATCCGGTTTGGCGCCGTGAGGCTTCAACAGAGTTGCCGCCAGAGCCGGAGATAGAGTCAGAGAGTTGATCGCGGAGATAATGGTGGCGATGGCAATAGTGGTGGCAAACTGGCGGTAGAACTGGCCGGTGATGCCGTCCAGGAATGCCATGGGCACAAACACCGCGCAGAGCACCAGGCTGATCGCGACAATTGGACCGCTCACCTCTCGCATGGCCTGGTGGGCAGCGGCTAAAGGTGTCAGTCCCTCCTCGATATTCCGCTCGACGTTTTCCACCACCACAATGGCGTCATCCACCACAATACCGATGGCCAGCACCATAGCGAACAAGGTCAGGGTGTTGATTGAGAAGCCCAACATCAACAGCACCGCAAAGGTGCCGACAATAGATACCGGCACGGCCAACAGTGGGATCAATGAGGCGCGCCAGGTTTGCAGGAACAGGATAACTACCAGAACCACGAGCAGCACGGCTTCCAGTAGGGTCTTGATCACTGAGCTGATGGAGGTGCTAACAAAAACCGTGGGGTCGTAAGCGACTTCCCACTTGAGGCCTTCCGGGAACTGATCATCCAGTTCAGCCATTTTCTCCCGTACCGCCGCAGAAACCTCCAGTGAGTTGGAGCCGGGGGATTGGAAAATAGGGATGGCGACAGCCTGGCGGCCGTTGAGCAGGGCGCGCAGGGAGTCCTGGGAAGAGGCCAGCTCTACACGGGCCACATCTCTCAGGCGGGTGATCTCACCATTATTGCCGGTCTTGAGTACAACATCGCCAAACTCCTCTTCACTTTCCAGGCGGCCTTTGGCGTTAATGGAAATCAGGAAGTCGGAGCCGTTCGGCATGGGGGAGGCGCCGATCTGGCCGGCGGAAACCTGTACGTTCTGCTCACGCACGGCACTGACAATATCGGCAGCAGTAATGCCTACGGCGGCGGCTTTCTGCGGGTCCACCCACAAGCGCATGGCGTAGTCACCGGAACCGAATACGGCGGCAAGACCCACGCCGGGAATGCGCGATAGCTCATCGCGAATATGCAGTACGGCGTAGTTGCGAATATAGGTAGCGTCGAGGCTATCGTCCGGTGAAATCAGGTGCACCGCCATCATCAGGTTTGGCGACTGCTTCTGGGTAGTAACACCTTGCAGGCGGACATCTTCAGGCAGGCGCGGCAGGGCCTGGGACACCCGGTTTTGCACCTGTACCTGGGCTTGGTCCGGGTCGGTGCCCAACTCAAAGGTCACGTTCAAAGTCAGGGTGCCATCACTGCCAGCCACTGACTTCATGTAGATCATATTTTCCACGCCGTTAATCGCTTCTTCCAGCGGCGTGGCTACAGTTTCTGAGATCGTCTTAGGGTTAGCGCCAGGATAGCGAGCACTCACTTGCACGCTAGGGGGTACAACTTCGGGATATTCGCTGACCGGCAGTGAGGGAATACTGATCAGGCCGACGACGAAAATAATGATCGACAACACGGATGCAAATATCGGTCTGTCGACAAAGAAACGGGAAAAATTCATATACTGCTACTCCGAGAGCGACTCAGTCAGCCGCTCGGATTCCATTGATAGGATTAGCTGAATGTATGGGCTCACTTCGGCAAGCCCCTTGCTCTTTGTTTAGTGGCCAGCGACTTGGGTCGCCTTTACCTGCTCCTGCATGGCCACCATTTCCGGTGCGACGGGCATGCCCGGGAAGAAAATCTTTTGCAGGCCATTCACCACAATTTTCTCGCCGGGCTCCAGGCCGCTGCGGATAACCACAAGGTCACCTTGGCGTTGGCCAGCGACCACGGGGCGCTTTTCGGTGACATTACTGTCGTTGACGATGTAGACATAGCGGCGGTCCTGATCGGTAAGAACCGCTTTGCTATTGATTAAAACTGCCTGTGAAACCTCTTCAATTGGCATTTCCACCCGGGCAAATTGCCCCGGTCTGAAAAAGCCGTCCCTGTTGTTAACCACAGCGCGGAACTGAATAGTGCCGGTATGGCTGTTCAGGCGGTTATCAATAAAGTCCAACTCTCCACTGTGTGGATAGCCCTGCTCACCGGCGAGACCTACGCGCACAGCAGGTTTTTGCCCGCTATTAAGTAAGTCGCGGCCCTTAGCAAAAGTCTGTTCGTCACTTTCGAAATACACGTACATTGGGTCGACAGAGACCAGCGTTGTCAGCAGGGTGCTGTCGGCATTGGCGAGATTGCCTTGAGTAACCAGGGCGCGGCTTACTCGGCCACTTATTGGTGCTTTAACTTCAGTGTATTGAAGGTCCAACTGGGCATTTTCCAGTGCTGCTTCGGCGGCGCTGAGAGCCGCTCGGGCCGAATCTCGCGAAGCGATACGCCGGTCGTATTCCTCGCGGGAGATGGCTTTGCTGTTGAGTAGCTGTTTTGCCCGGCCGGCTTGCTTCTCGCTATAGGAGAGGTCGCTGCGAACCCGAGCCAGGTCTGCGCGGGCGGCGCGTTCGCGGGCCTGATAAGGGCGGGGGTCAATGGTGAACAGGACATCGCCCTGTTTGACCAGAGTTCCCTCGGCAAATGAAACCTTGTCGATATAACCGCTAACCCGCGGGCGCAGTTCAACGGTTTCTGGGGCTGCCACACGGCCGGTAAAGCTGCGCCACAATGTCGTATTTCCTGCAGATACCTGGGCGACCTCCACAGCTGGGGGAGGCGGTTGTTGACCGCTGGGTGCGTCACTGTTGCAGCCGGCGAGTACCAGTGCAGATACGCCGAATAAAACCGTCGTTAATTTTCTTACCATTACGCGTGTACTCCCTTTGCTACGGAGGGGGAAGGGCTATTGGGTGCTTCTCCCAGTAAGGGCGTAACTCTAGCGCTGGCCAAGTTGGTTGCGGTATCCGGGAACTGTTAATTGATTGCCTATTTCTACTTAAGACGTGCTTTTGGGTTGGAAGGATCACATTCTATTGGATGTGTAAAGAACTGGATATATAACTAGTTATCGCAAAAAGTGATTAAGATATTACAGCGACTGTAGGGCTATTAATCGGTTATAGTTACCTATTACTGCACAGTGATTGCCCAATCCTGCAAAACTACACGGAAATTGCCTAAAACTCCGTATACTCTGTGCCACTTCGTGTTGAGTCGTGGAATTGTTAGCGGGCACAAGGGGAGCATATGAGCATTGAAAAAAGAGCGGAATTTAACTCTGTCGCCATGGATATGGAGTCGATACGGCAGAAGCTGATTGCCTCCCTGATGCGTCAGGCACCGGAACAGGGATTAAATGAAACGGTACTGGGTGGTCTCTCCCTGATTCGCTGCAATGAGCCGGGAGCCTGTGCGGCATCGGTGTATACACCGTCCCTGAATTTTATTATTCAAGGCCGCAAGACCTTGGAGCTGGGAGACCGGGAAATCTCCTATATGCCGCTGAGCTATGTGGCAACCTCAGTGCACTTGCCGATCCTGGGGCGTGTTGAAGACGCTTCCCTGGATACTCCGTTTCTCGGCGTAAAGATAACGATCGATCCGCAAGAGGTGGCAGACCTGGTTATGGAGCTGGGTGATAAGGCGCCGGGTGTGGAGGCTGGCTACGACTGCCCCGAAGTCAGCTGCGGCCTGTGCCTGACCAAAATGGATTACGGTATGCTTGATGCGCTAAACCGGCTGGTCTCCTTGCTGGATAGCCCTAAAGATGTCCCGATACTGGCGCCATTAGCCCGGCGTGAGATTATCTATCGCGCCCTGATGGGGGAGATTGGCGCGCGGATGCGCAAGTTTGCCATGGTAGATAGCCAGGCGAACCGGGTATCCCGCGTGATTGAGGTGCTAAAAGACCGTTTCTCAGAACCGCTGCGTATCAGTGACTTGGCCGACCAGGCCAATATGAGTGAGTCATCCCTGTATCACAGCTTTAAGCAGATCACGCGCATGTCCCCGTTGCAGTTCCAGAAAAAGCTGCGTTTACATGAGGCGCGACGCCTAATGTTGACTGAGGGACTGGAAGCGGCTTCCGCCAGCTATCGGGTTGGCTATGAGAGCCCCTCTCATTTCAGTCGTGAATACAGCCGTATGTTTGGTCTTCCGCCCCGCGCGGACGTGATTAAATTGCGCGGTGAACAGCGGGTCCCAGCTTAATTTGAAACTGGGTTGCCCTGCTTCAAAACAAATAAGCTACACCACCCTTCGGGACTGATATCGCCCTCCACAACCAGGCAGGCATTGGGGGGCTCAAACAGCTGACAGTCCACGCACTTTTTCCCATCCTTGGGAGTATCCTGGTAATTTACCTTGTCTTTTTGCGCTTTGATTTGGGCCTGAGCTGAGGGTGTTGAAATAAATGTGGCAGGAATTAAAAGTAGCGATGTTCCTGAAAGCTTAAGAAAGTGGCGACGGGAGTTGTCTAGAGGCTTTTCCATAAATGAACGCCTGAATGATGAAAATAAGTTTCTGGCATTCAGGTTAGCTGGAGAAGGGAGTTTTGCTCAAATTAAAGGCTTTGTTTTAAGCGGTAATCTTATTCTATTTGTTAAATTGGAGACGGCGCCATGTAGGCGCCGTCTGTTTTTACTTCTTTACTTGGTTACGCGTATTTTAGCTACAGATTTATCTCCGCTGCGAGATACGACCCGAACCTTTAAGCCGTAAGGTGTGATAGCGCGGCCGGCATCTGGTATTTCTTCGCTGCTATAGCTCCGGGTGTCATTAAACAATGGGTAGCGGCGGTTGTGAGTGTCACTTAAGAGTATGCCGTAGTCCTCGAGTAAATCCAGAACCATGTCGTCGGCTCTTTCGATGTTAAATGTGGCATCGTGAACCTGATAGCGGGTACTGGCAACGGAATCATCACTCCATCTCAATACATTTTGGTCGGCATCAACAACTCCGAGGAAGCCATTTCCTGGGTGTACGCCAACCCAGTTATTATCGTAGCTGGAATCTACGTACCAAACCAAGAGGCCTTCTGTGAAAGTGAGCATCTCGCCGGCTACATTCACATGTGCCAATCCGGCATCAACGCCGCGATGCGTACGCCATTCGAGTAAGTAGTAGTGATCGTGCTCGAGATAGCCTGGGTTTCGGCTAAAGCCTGCAAGGCTAAAGTTGCCATCAGTTTCAGCATCATCGAAAAGGAATGTTGTGTCATCAATTTCGATGCTGATGTCATCGGCAAAAAGACCTGAATTCGCTACGGCGCCATCAGTAATATAGGTAAGTGAAAGGCTAATTTCTTGCCCGGCGTAAGCGCTTAGATCGAATGCAACGTCAATCCAGCCCTCGGAGCTACCAGTAATACCATTACCTGGGTTGGTGCCGTTGGGGTTGGTATCTGTAGTTACTGAACCAGGAATGGAGACAAAGTCATCACCGGAATCTACCATGATCGCGGCGTAATCCCAATCCAGCTCAATGTCGTACCAAGCTTTGAAAGAGAGTCTTGCTGTTTCTGCATTGCTCAGATCAACAGATATTGTCATAGAGTTTTGCAGGTTGTTGCCGCTACCGCTGAAGTAGGCGTATTCTCCACTGCTGGGTTCGGTAACTATTTCTTGTTTTGCTGGTAGGTCAATTCGGACTGCATCGTTATTGGTCCCCTTATTAACCGCTTCATCGAGTAGCAACTCGATACCGCGGCGAGGAATTTCATCTAGTGCAATAGTTTCACCATGAAGCCAGTTCCCACCATGGTTGTGTTGCAGGTATTCCTTGGCATAGGCAGAGAAGCCGGTGGGCTCTGAACCCGGAATAATACCGGCCCAGCTACCACTGGACATAATGGACCAGGAGGAGACGGGTTCACCGCGACCGCTACCATCGGTATCGTATTCATCGGGCAAGCCCAGGTCATGGCCGTATTCATGACTGACAACCCCTGCAGCGGCGTCAGCCGGCTGAATGGTGTAATCATAAGCGGCCATAGTGCCGCCCCAGTAATCTACCTCCGCAGTAGTCCCTTCAAGTGAATAGACTCCGCCAAGATTCCAACGGTGAGACCAAATGGCGTCTTCGCCCAGTTGCCCGCCACCTGCTTCTTCACCAACCGAGGAGTGGAAGATCATGATGTGGTCTACTAAACCATCTGCTTCCCAAAAATCGCCATCACCATCCAAGTCGTAACGGTCTTCAATATCAAAATCTGACAGGTCTACTGTGGGGTCGGCAGCTGCAGCTTCCAGGGCCTCGCGAATCAGGGAGCGGGCATCTCCATCAGTGTTATTGCCGTAAAAAGCTGCAGGTTGGCTGGCCATATACCAACCTGCTACAGAGCCTTCAACTGAGTAGCTGTTACCGGATTGCTGCCAGTAAAACTGTTGCATGGATAGCATGTTTTCCCCATTGGGGCCTTCAAAGCCGTTTTGGGAGAAAAGTAAGTCAGCGTAATGTTCAGCGGCGTAATCCGCGTAGTACATATCACTTTCCCCGGGCTCGATGCTGTTATGGGGAAAATCGGGGAACTCCATCAATATAGCGAGAACCCGTGCAGTTTGGGCTTCACCGTCGTAGCTCTCTAGTTGAATGTTTCTAGGGTGGCGGCTGCCATGGTTGCGGTGAAGGGGGCCTTTGCCCCTTTTAAGCCGGGGGTGATGTCCTCCTCGGGCATCGCGCATCATCGTTACGGTATCGCTGGAAAGATCTTGAGCCCCATTAATGCTATGGGTGGCCCGCTCTTTTAAGTAAACCTTTAAAGTGCGTTCAGCTTCTGCAATAGAGGCATCTTGGCTGATGCGCCCAGAGCGCTTGAGCATATCAATTAATTTGGCTTCATTGGCAATAACCAAGTCGACTTGATCACCGCCCTTTTGAGATGAGTTAACGGCGTGGGCATTGACTGTCATCAGGCTCAGTGCAAGCGTGCCGACGGAGAGCAAACTGTTTATTTTTAGCATGATCCCTTCTTGTGCGTTCCGAGATAATTATAAGTTCCGAAATCAGACATAAATAAAACTTACTAAAATAGTCAGATTTCGAGTTGTGGCAGCTCAGTTTTTTTATTATTAGCTACAGAGGGATGACGTTTTAAGATGATTAGGCCGCAATAAAATTATAGAGATTTGGCATAATTTTAAACTAAAGTGTGACGTTCATTTGATCACTGAGAAATTTTCCCGTTGACACTGTTTGAAAATATTTCCCCGTCTGGATGGCTTTTGTAGCATAACTTGTTGCACATTTAATTTTTATTGTTTTTCCATGGTAGCCAGAGGCAAATTTGTAACCCTCCACCGGGGCGGTTCAAGAGTTGTATGTACCCATCGTGTGCATCAATGATTTCTCGGCAGAGAGCTAAGCCCAGGCCGACACCTTGCTCTTTAGTTGAGAAAAAGGGGAGCAAAGCCTGCTCGAGCACTTTCTCACTCATGCCACAGCCACGATCGGAGAGTACTAACTTTTGCCCAAGGATATCGGTGCTGACTTCAAGCTCAATATTCTCACTATCACTACCAGCTTCTCGTGAATTTTTAATCAAATTTAACAGGGCCTGTTCAATTTGAATGGGGTCAAAATAACCGGGTTCATCCGGTAAGGCGCCCTTAATTGAGAAGGCCTGAATTGGCATTATACGATCGACTAGATCTTGCCAAGTTATGGCCTCGCAGCTAGGGGGAGGGAGTTTTGCAAAAGAGGCATATCCTTGGGTGAACTCTGTTAGATGCTTACAGCGATCTGCAATAATATCGAATACTTTTTCCAGGGCTTTCTCTTTGCCGGGCTTTGTTACCAGCATTTTTCCTGAGTGGGCGAGAGACGAGATCGGGGCAAGGGAGTTGTTCAGTTCATGGCTTATCAGGCGAATAACTTTTTTCCAAACTTCTACTTCCGCACGAGTTAGTTCGCGGGTCATTTCCCGCAAGACGATTAAGCGATGCTTTTGGGTATTCAATATAAATGTACTGTTCCCGATATGCATGGAGTGCGGTCCATTACTATCAGTGTAATTAAATAGTCCATTTTTCCAGCTATTAATGGCGCTAGCTATTTCTTTAGGGCTTTTGGGTAGGAGGTTTTGTAACATTAACCCTTGTATAGGCTTACCATTATTGAGTAGTTGTTTGGCACTACTGTTTGAGTAAATAATACGATCGCTTTGATCGACCAGTAAAAGAGCTTGGGGAGATGTCTGGATAACGGTGTCTAAAAGGAGTTCCCGTTGATAAATATGAGCGCGCTCTTTACGTAAATGTTCGCCAATTTCATTGTAAAGCAGTGTTATTTTTCTGAGCTCGCTATCCTTTGGATGTACAAGGGAAATTGAGAAGTCGCCGTCACGAAAATTTAGCAGGCCATTTTGTAGTGATTTTAGGGTGCTAGTTAGGGGGGTAATTATAAGGCGAACCAGTATAATTAATAACGGCAATGAAATGATAAGCCCCACTGCCCAGGATAGCGAGGGGTTAAAGCCAGCCCGAGTGCCGAGCCAGGATATGGTAATACCAGCGACTAAGGGAATGGCCGCTGTTGTAATAAGGCGGCCTTCAAGTGAAAAATATTTCGACATCAATAGGGTATACCGTGTTTTTCCAGGCGGCGGTATAGCGCTTGGCGGCTCATACCGAGTTCTCGTGCAGCCTGGGCAATAATGCCATTGCAGTTGGATAGTGTCTCTTGTAGCAACTCGCGGCTGGGCTCAAAACTCACTTCCACTTTATCGGTTGTCATTTGCTCAGGAAGTGCCAGGACGGCTTCATCGATAGTATCCTCCTGACTTAGGACGGCCGCTCGCTGCATAACATTTTGCAGCTCCCGTACATTGCCGGGCCAATGATAGCGAGTAAGGGCATTTAATGCTTGAGGAGATAGTTTTTTGGAGTTACCACTTTCTGCGAGGAAGCTCATTGCGAGGGGGGCGATGTCCTCAGGGCGCTCATGCAGTGGCGGAAGGCGCAGCTCTATAACATTGAGTCGATAAAATAAATCCTGGCGAAACTTGCCTTCCTCGATAGCCTTGTGGAGATCCCTATTGGTAGCACTGATTACCCGAACTTTGGTTTTGCGGGTTTGGCTGCTGCCTAAACGCTGGAATTCCCCGGTTTGTAGTACGCGCAGTAATTTCACCTGGCCACTGGGTGACAGCTCGCCAATCTCATCGAGAAACAGGGTGCCGCCATCGGCAGCTTCAAACCTGCCTTCCCGTGCCCGATTGCCGGCGCCGGTATAGGCTCCAGGTTCGGCCCCGAACAGCTCTGCTTCCATCAGATCTTCTGGCAGTGCACCTACGTTAACTTTAATAAAAGGCCCTTCTCTAGATGAAGAGTTCGCCTGGACAATCTCAGCAATCTTTTCTTTGCCTGCCCCATTTGGCCCTGTGATCAGGATGGGAACTTCAGATTTCGCTACTTGAGTGGCCATCTCCAACAGCTTTTGCATTTTATCGCTGCGGTAAATTATGTCTTGTAGTAAAAAGTCCTCCCGTAATTGGCTGCGAGCATTCAAAGCTTGTTGCTGGGATGCCTGCTGGCGCTTTTGTAATTCTCCCAACTCCAATAAATTGTTAATTGTGGATATTAGCTTATTATCATCCCAGGGCTTACCCAGGTAATCAGCAGCACCAGCTCTGACTAACTCAACGGCCATTTCCAGTTGAGTCCAAGCGGTCAGCAGGATAATCGGAAGGTCCGGATTTATTTCCCGAATCGCAAAGAACAGTTCTTTGCCTTCTTCTCCAGAAGTTGTGTCAGCGGTGAAATTCATATCCTGGATAACCAGGTTGATATCGCTATTCTCTCGTAGTAGCTGTAAGCCGGCTTGAGGAGTAATCGCACAAAGTGGCTGCAAGTCATGCAGAGACAACAGGATCTCCAGGGCAGAAACGATACTGCTGTTGTCGTCAATAATAAGTACTTTGTCCATAGTTTCTAAGACACGCTATTAAGGCGCCTATTATGCAATGTGTTGATGGCGAGGGGGAGTGCTTGTGGCAGGTTTTCCCTGCCACAAATAGATTAGGGAGAGTTAGTGGGCGATATGTTGCTCAGCAGGTTTATGGTCGAAGCTGAGTACCCTCGCGAGCTGCCACTTTCCGTCTACCTGTTTCCAGAGATGAGTAAACTGTGAACTTTCCCGTAAGATCTCAGATTTGTCGTCATTGATGCCATAAAATCGATGGGTGCCTGACTGAATAGCACCGTAATGGTTAACAGGGTAGATTTTAGTACTCTCGATTACCAGTTCACGACGTGCACGAATACCATTTCCATTCTCACGCTGTTTACACATATTGGTAATGGCATTGACAAACTCCTCTCCAGACTTTGCTGTTTGACCCCACTTGTCATGGTACATTTCAAAGTCATCGGTAACCAAGTTTTGTGCTTCTCTTAGATCACAATTATTGAATAATGCATCAAATAAACGTTGGTCGGCTCTAGTAATTTGTTGTACTAGTTCTTCAGTTACTAGTGGGCCAGCAATAACCGGATGTTTTTCAGCTTGTGAGTTTGGGCTAATGAAGGTTAGCCCCACAAAAAATAAAGAAGATATTTTTTTTAACAAGATCAATGTCCTTATTGTTTATTTTCTGTAGTCTGGGCATGTCCGCCGGATGTGACAAATAAATCATGCGAAGTGAATAAAAAATTTTGACCTTTATTTGGGGGTGAGTATGTAGTTCACCCCCTCAAGGTTGTTGTTTAAATACTTCGAGTGGCTGTTGCCGGTGATATATTCGCTGCTCGCAAAGCTGGGGCAAGTGCAGCAGCAAGGCTGACCAAAAGGACAAGTAGTGCACAAACAACTAGGGGAACAATCGTTAAAGCAGGCTGTGAGTAATCGCGAACCATATATTGATTGGCAATCAGTGCCGCTGCACTTCCCACTGCGATACCCAGACTCGCTATCATTCCATTCTCAATAAGGAAATATCGGCTGATATTAGTACGGGTGGCCCCTAATGCACGTCTAACACCAATTTGCTTGGCCCTTTGATTAATCCAGAAAATGGTTAGACCTACAATGCCAAGAGCTACAATAAAGCTCAACATGGCTGCAACAATAGAAAGTACTTTAACCATCATATTGTCGATAGCATAGCTGCGCTTGACATACTTAGAGAGTGGTTCAACAGAGATTACTCGCTGAGGGTCCCGTTCAGACAGCTTGTCAGCTAACACCTTCATTACCTCATCGCGTTTGCCCGGCTCTGTACGTACTATATATTTTGCATAACGCCTATTTTTTATTTCTGGGTAAAACATCACATTGCCAGCTTTGGACCATCCAACCCAGGCTCCCAAGTGCCGTTCTACAACTCCGACTATTTCCATCGGTTCAGAGCTACCACCGGAGAAAATTGGCCGCCCTATAGGATCCTGATTGGGGTAGAACTTGTCAGCAAGTTGCTGGGTGATAATGACAACAGGTTTTTTTGTAGCCTCGTGAGAGTTGCTGGCCTGCATATCTGCCTCGGTAAAGTTGCGACCTGCGACTAACTCTAAATTTAGGGTGTTAATAAAGTGTGGATCAACCTGATAGTAGTTGGCTCCCTCACCGCCGATCTCCTGATTGGCTTTATTGTGATATACCGAAGACGATCCTGATTGCGATAGAGGGATTTGTTGAGTGATCGAAGCATCGACAACATTTGGAAGTTGGCGGAGAATCCCCAAATCGGCTCTTACCGCCCCAATTGTGTCGTAGTCTTTTGGTATTGCCATGAACCCAATAGTAATAATGTTGTCGACATCGATTCCTGTGGGCCGGTTTATCTTTTCTACTCTATCTTGGATTATTATTGCTGTGTTGCTGATAATTGCCAGGGTTAAGCCAAGCTGAAGGGCAATCAGCAGTGCAGAAACTTTGTTGCGCCAGAGGGCGGACAGCATCGGTTTTAATTCAAGCATGGTCAGGCCTTACTGGGTTTTCAGGTAGATAGAAGGGTTGGTTTGACTGATCTTCAATGCTGGGTAAAAGCCTGCCAATAGGCTTGCGACAATAGCCAGGCCAATAGCCGCAACCATCATGACCCAATCCATAGTTGGAAGTGTGTCGATTTGGCCCATGGCCAGGTAGCGAATGCCGCTAAGGCCGAGTATGGCGAGAAAAATACCTGCTACTCCGCCGATGATTCCTATGGTTGCGCTTTCAATCAAGTGCTGGGTGAAAATCGCACTTCTACTTGCTCCCAAGGCGCGACGTACACCAGCTTCTGGTGCTTTGCGTAGAAATTTTGCCAACAACAATGCGACGGCATTGATAATACATACCAGGAGAAACGCCAGAGAAACCCACCCAAGAATACGGTTGTCATCACTGAGTACCTCATTGAGAACCAACCATTCAGATGGTTTACTCAAGGCAAATTTTAGTGGTCGCTCGAAACGCCCTTGAGCTTTCTCTTGCTGTATATAAGCGCGAAGAAAATTTTCGTACTGCGCTTTTTGCTCGCTAGTTGTAAGTTCAACCCAGTATTGAACCCAGAGATATTCACTCTGTAGAAACTCTTCATATCCCTGCGGATCGGCATTGTCCCAGCCATTGGTGTTGCCCCAGCTGTGAATTTCCAACTTGCGGTGTAAGCCAAAGGGTATGAATAACTCTTCTACTGTATCAAACGGGCTGTTGTTGACATCATATACCTTTGGTGAGGGCTCCCAAGTGTCGATAACACCCACTACCGTATAGGGTTCGTCGTTGAGTTTTATTGTCTTTCCAACGCTATTTTGACCAGAGAAAAGCTTGTCATTTGTCGGCTTGGAAAGCACAACTACTTGAGTAGGAGAGCTATCAGCAGACTCCTCCCAGGTGCCGCCATAAATAAAGGGCACATCGAACAAAGCGAAAAAGTCCCGGGTAGTTACCCGGGTATGTGATTCAAAAGGTCTAATAGCAGAGTTTTCAATCTCAACGGTAAAACCGTAGCGATGCATGGCAACTTGACGGGGGGGAATATCTGAGCGCAATAACGCTTCGGCGTCCCGATAGGTCAGCTGCCAGGGTATTTCATTCTTACTTTTGTAAGCTTTATTAACATCCCAACTGTCTAGCTGTACAGCAAAGAGAACGTCGTCTTTGTGCTTTAAAGCATTCTGGGACATGGTGTAGTTCAGGGTCAGCACCGTCATAGAGGCGCCGACACCGACTGCAATAGCGGCAACCATTAAGCTGCTTAAAATCGGGGTTCCGCGCAAACTTCGTAGGGCCAGGGAAATATAATATCCAAACATGGTGCAGTCTCCTTAAGCAGTAACGGCAGCAGGATGCTCGGGGACCGCACGTAAATCGCAAACCTGTCCATCTACGATCTGGATGTTGCGGTGGGCACGGCGTGCAAGTTCTGGATCGTGGGTAACCATTACGATGGTGGTTCCCCACTCGTTAATAAACTCCAGTAGCTCCATTACCTGGCGGGCCATTAAGGAGTCGAGGTTACCGGTGGGCTCATCCGCAAGCAGAAAACGGGGTTCGCCAGCTAAAGCGCGGGCGATAGCGATACGTTGCTGCTGTCCACCGGAGAGCTGTGCCGGCAGGTGTTTAGCGCGTGCAGAAAGGCCTACCTGCTCGAGCACTTTTTCAATACGCTTGCGACGTTCTTTTGCATTGAAACCACGATAGCGCAGGGGAACGTCGATATTGTCGAATAAGGTTAGGTCGGGAATCAGGTTAAACCCCTGGAAAATAAAGCCTATTTTTTCGTTGCGCAGATGTGAGCGCTGGCGGTCATTGAGATTACTGACATTCTCACCGTCGAGCAGGTACTCTCCACTGGTGGGCGTTTCCAGTAGGCCGGCAATATTAAGAAAGGTGGTTTTACCGGAGCCACTGGGGCCGGTTACAGAAACAAACTCCCCCTCTTTAACCTCGAGACTGAAATCGCGCAGCGCATGAGTTTCGATAGTATCGGTACGGAAACTTTTACGGATATTGTTCATTTTCAACATTGCGATATTCCCTTTTTCTTAAACTTTAAATTATTGATTGATTTACTAAGGAGCTATATCGAGCTCCAATTTGAATTCGGGGTTAATCTGTCAGCGCAATTAGCTGGGCATTTTCGAGTTCCTCGGAAGAGGAGATAATGATTCTGTCTCCCTCTTGTAGGCCCGAGATAATCTCTACCTGTTTTAAGCCAAAGGCGCCTATCTGGATGGAAACTCGCTCCGCCTGTTGTTCGCTGTTCAAACGAAAGGCATGGTTGCCACCGCTTTGATCGAGGAAGCCACCGCGTTTGACCAACAGTACGTTATTGCGGTTTTCCAGCAGTATGCGGGCGGTGAGGCGGAGATTTTGTCGAAGCTTTTTCGGCTGGCCCTCAGTGAAACGAACCCGTGCAACCACCTGACCGTTGATGACTTCGGGGGAGATTGCGGTAATTTCCCCGGATAATTCTTTTCCACCGAGATTGATTGCCACGGCCATGCTGATGCCCAGGTCGTCGGCATAGTTTTCCGGCACCTTGGCCTCGAGTTCAAAGCTGGTGAGATCGACAACTGTAATAAGTGGCGCATTGGCGCCTACGGCGCTGCGCTGCGCCACAGCTAAGCTACCGACGGTGCCGTTGACCGGTGAGATAATGTTCAGCTCGCGTACACGGCGCTCAGTTTCTTCTACCTGAAGGCGTTGTTGTGAGACCTGGAGTTCCAGGTTCTGGGTTTCAAAGGTCAGTGATTCTTTTTCCAGTCCCGCATTTTGTACGGCTTGTTCGTACTCCAGCTGGGCTCGGGCCATATCGTCTTTGGTTTTTTCAAAATCCAGCCGCGAGATAATTTGCTTTTCCATAGACAGCTCTGCACGTCTTAACTCTCGCTTGGCAGCGGTGAGGTTGACTTTGGCCAGGTCGGCCTTTTGCTGGTTTTCCATATGCTGGCGTTTGGCCTGGATTTTTTGGCGCTGCAGGTTCACCGTCAACTGGTTGAGTTGGGCGTTTTCCTGGGCCAGTTGATTGGATAGTTCCGGGCTGTCGACGGTGGCCAGCAATTGCCCTTCGTCAACGGTATCCCCAGCTTTCACCGCAAACTTCACAATGCCCTGGGCAGGGCTGAAAAGCGTGGGGCTGTTTGCAGCGACCACCTGGCCCTGAACCACCAGGTCCCGCACCAGGTCTCCTCGCTGGACTTGGGCGATATTGATTCGGGAAAGGGAAAGGGTGCTGTCGACGGAGCTATTGCTGTGCCAGGAATTGATACCCCAGATCAGGAATGCCACTGTCAAACTGGCAAATACCGAGGCTTTGACGACCTTTTTGTTCTTCCAAACCGGCACGGCTTCTATCTTGGTATCTTGCCTGGAAGTATCTCTAATCATTGCGGCTTTCCGTTTCTCTTACTGTTTGCCTGTCATTGCTATTTGGATGCAGGCTTTTGGAAATTTGGATTCTGAGTTAAGAATCTGCTTGTTAGGAGGGGTATCGCAATAAGCATGCCAACAGTTAATTTTTATTTAACTTGTTGAAATAAAAGGAATTTTTTGAAACTTTGTAGTTTTTAGTTTTCTTGATGGTGTCCGCAAAAAGTGTCCGGTGTCCGCCTTGTCCACGGTCGGACGGCAGTGGACAGTTCTGATATTTGTCAGAGGAAAAGTGGGGGAGAGGGAGGCTGCGCCATGCGGGGTTGCTGCCGTTTATGGTAGAGTGCGCGGCCTTTTTTTGATCAATCTCAATTTAATTAGCTGTCTCCTATGTTTCCTTCGCTGCTTTCATCGACCAAAGCCGACTGGTTCGGCAACATACGTCGGGATGTTCTCGCCGGCCTTGTAGTGGCCCTGGCTTTGATACCCGAAGCCATCGCTTTCTCGATCATTGCGGGCGTTGACCCCAGGGTCGGGCTCTACGCCTCTTTCTGTATCGCCGTTGTGATTGCATTTGTCGGCGGTCGCCCGGGAATGATCTCCGCTGCCACCGGGGCCATGGCTCTGCTGATGGTGACCCTGGTGAAAGAACACGGGTTGCAATATCTGCTTGCGGCAACCTTATTGACGGGGGTACTGCAGATTATTGCGGGTTACCTGAAGCTGGGGAGCTTAATGAGTTTTGTCTCCCGGGCTGTGGTGACGGGGTTCGTCAATGCCCTGGCAATATTGATATTCCTGGCGCAAATGCCGGAATTGATCGGCGGCACCTGGGAAGTCTATGCAATGACTGCGGCGGGTCTGGGGATTATTTACCTGTTCCCTTATATCCCCGTGATTGGCAAGGCTGTGCCATCACCGCTGGTGTGTATTCTGCTCCTCACCGCAGTGGCAGTGACGATGGGATTGGATATTCGCACTGTCGGCGATATGGGTGAGCTGCCGGATACTCTGCCTGTGTTCCTCTGGCCAGATGTTCCGCTTAACTTTGAAACCTTACAGATTATCCTTCCCTACTCCGCAGGTCTGGCCGTAGTGGGCTTGTTGGAATCCCTGATGACGGCGACGATTGTCGACGACCTGACGGATACTACCAGTGACAAGAACCGTGAGTGTAAAGGTCAAGGTATTGCCAATATTGCTGCGGGTACCCTGGGTGGTATGGCTGGCTGTGCCATGATCGGCCAGTCTGTTATTAATGTGAAATCCGGTGGCCGCGGCCGTCTTTCCACTCTGGTGGCCGGTATCGGTCTGCTGACACTGGTAGTGTTTATCAGTGACTGGGTTGCTGTGATCCCCATGGCGGCGCTGGTGGCAGTCATGATTATGGTCTCTATCGGCACCTTTGACTGGGGCTCCATCCGCAACTTGAAGCACTACCCACTCTCTACAAATTTGGTAATGCTGGCCACTGTGGTTGTGGTAGTGTGGACTCACAACCTGGCCTATGGTGTATTTGTCGGTGTGCTATTGGCATCGCTCTTCTTTGCCAACAAAGTCAGTCACTTTATGTATGTGAGCAGCTCCCTGGATGAAAAGCAGAGTCGCCGCACTTACAAGGTCATTGGGCAGGTATTTTTCAATTCAGCCGATAAGTTTACCGCTTCGTTTGATTTCAAAGAGGTGGTGGATACGGTGGTGATCGACCTCAACCGCGCGCACTTCTGGGATGTTTCCGGGGTTAATGCGCTAGACAAGGTGGTGCTTAAGTTCCGCCGTGAGGGAGCACAAGTCGAGCTGGTAGGATTGAATGAAGCCAGTGAAACGATCGTCGACCGTTTTGGCGTACACGATAAGCCCGAGGAAATTGAGCGGGTTCTTGGAGGACATTGATGGCCGTAAGCAACAGCGAAAATAACAATGAGAACACAGGCAATGGCGGCAAGGCGCCATTGATACTCTCCTGTATCGATGGCTCTCATTACACTGGAGCGGTGTGTGATTACTCGGCCTGGCTGGCCAGGAGCCTGCAAGCACCGTTAAAGCTGTTGCACAACATCGAAAGAAGCAGTGTCCCTGCGGTAACCGATTTTACCGGCAGCATTGGCCTGGGAAGTCAGGAGGAGTTACTGGAAGAGTTAACTGCGCTGGAGCAGCAGCGGGCGCAGTTAATGGTGCAGCAGGGCAAACTGATGCTACAGGCCGCCCGCAGCCGTGCCGAAGACGCCGGTGTGCAAAATATCAAAGCCTGCCAGCGTCACGACAGCCTGACAGAATCAGTGGTGGAAATGGAAGACTCCATTCGCGCGCTGGTGTTGGGAATTCGCGGTGAAGAGCACGGGGATTCTGAGCGTGGACTTGGCGCTCACCTGGAGACAGTAGTGCGCTCACTGCACAAGCCGATTCTGGTGGTCAATCGGGACTTCACAGAGCCCAGCAGGGTGATGCTTGCCTACGATGGCAGTGAGGCCTCGTGCAAGGCATTGGCGATGGTTGCAGAGAGCCCATTATTTCGCGAACTCTCCTGTCACCTTGTCTATGTAGGGCCCGCTGAAACTGCGGAGAGTTTGTTGGCTGAAGCCTCGGCCAAACTGGATTCTGCAGGACTCACTTGTACTACCAGTAATCTCACCGGCAATACCGTTGAAGCTTTGGTGGCTTACCAAACCGAGCACCAGATTGACCTAACCGTGATGGGAGCTTTCAGTCACAACCGCCTGCACGACCTTCTGATGGGAAGCATCACCGTAAAAATGTTGTTGAAAGCCCGCCAGCCTCTGTTGCTGTTGCGGTAGAAGCCCCTTCGCTTCCCACTTAAAGTGCCAGTGCCGCTTCCCGGGGGCTGGCAAACCAGCGTAGGGGTTCTGCCTCATCAGGTAGTCTTAAATCGTAGAAATGGGCTTCGCGACCAACTTTGCGAAGCTCTTTTTCTCCCATCATTAAATAGCTCTTAAGATCTAAGTTGCAACGGTTCTCCTGCTCTTGTTGCGTGTCTTTCTCGGTAAATGTCAGCTGAGAAATATCAAGCGATGTCTTCATTTTTTTATCCTGATATCGCCATACGCCGGTGAGTGGGTCAAAACGGTAAAACGGCAACAATCTCCAGCCGTAGTTGGCGACCAGGGCCATTGCCTCCAATAAGTATTCGAAGACCTCCTCGCTGATAAAATAGTTAAAATTGAGTCTTATCCAACCGGGTCTCAGTACCTTGTGACCTTGCAGGATTTGTTCTTCCAGGGATTTACTGTGGGCCATATCGATACCCAATAAAGCGTGCCCATAGGGACCGGCACAGGAGCAGCCTCCGCGAACCTGAATACCAAACAGGTCATTGAGCAATGCCACTACAAAACCGTAGTGAAGGTCCTTATTGTTCCATTTAATTCGCAAGGAGATGATGGATAGTCGCGCAGAGTCAGTATTGCCGAGTATCTCAATGGCCTCCTCCTCCGACCAGCGTTGCAGTGCCCGCTGTAAAAATTGGGTTTCGCGTCGACCAATCTCTTTTGTGCCCACCGTCTGTTGAAGTCTGAAAACCATTCCGGCCCTGATCGACTCGATAATGGCTGGGGTGCCGCCCTCTTCACTGCGCTCGGCGTCTTCCAGATAGCGGTGATCTTCCGGCGTGACATAAAGGACGATACCGCCTCCCGGTGTGGCAGGTACCGAATTTTTCAGCAGATCTTCGTGTACAACCAGAATACCTGGGGTGCCAGGTCCTCCGATGAATTTGTGCGGGGAGATAAACACGGCATCCTTTTGGTAGTGGCTATCCGGCGTTGCTGGCCCTTGCATATTAATTTGCACATAGGGTGCTGCGGCGGCGTAGTCCCAAAATGATAAAGCTCCGTGTTTTTTAAGGAGTGCAGTCACTGCCTCTACATCTGTTTTGATTCCGGTTACGTTAGAGGCCGCAGAAAAACTGCCGATTTTAAATGGTCTATGGGCATGGGCACGCAGTTCTGATTCCAGTACTTCAAGGTCAAGTTTGCCTCTTTGATCCAGTGGAATAGCGATCAAATCGGCAATGCTCTCTCGCCAGGGGAGTTCATTGGAGTGGTGCTCGTATGGGCCGATAAAAATAACCGGGCGATCATGTTCGGGAATTCTACTTAAGAGCTGGTGTTGCCTATCCAGGTCTGCGGGCAGGCGCAAGTTGAGAATATCGATCAATTTGTTGATCGCGGCTGTTGCACCAGAACCACAAAAAATCACTTTATGGTTATCGCTGGCGTTGACTGCCTGACGAATTTCTTCACGGGCCTGCTCCCGTAGCGCGGTGGTATGGGCACCTGCATAAGAACTCTCGCTGTGGGTATTGGCATAGAAGGGCAGTACCTGCTGGCGGATAGTCTCTTCGATAAATGTCAGCGCACGACCGGAAGCTGTGTAATCGGCGTACACCAGAGGACGTTTTCCAAACGGCGTTACGATTGCTTGCAATTCGCCGATTACCGAGTCGCGAATGTGCTTTATCAGGTCTGTCATGATTTCCTTTCCCCTGTTTTGTGGGGCTCACTTTAGTCCCGAATGCTTGAAACAATGTCTCTACTTGTATCTTTTATTGTGTAATTTATGAATGAATGTGCCGATAATAAGATTTAAATCGTAAAGATGTGCCATAAGGCGTCATTTTGTGTGATTGGGCGAGGCGGGGACTGAGTGATGACTGAAGGATTAAGCAAATTGGATAGGGCAATACTAGAGCTGTTGCAGGCTGATGCGACCCTGTCAGTGGGGGACATTGCCGAGCGGGTTGGGATGTCCAAGTCGGCGTGCTGGCGCCGCATTCACCGTCTTGAGAATGAGGGGGTGATTTGCGACAGGGTTACCCTCCTTGATCAGCAAAAACTGAACTTGCCGCTGACGGTCTATATTTCAATTCGTACGAACCAGCACAATGATCAGTGGGCCGCCCGTTTTAGCGAATTGATACAGGGGGTGGCTGAAATTCTTGAGGTCCATCGCATGAGTGGAGATTTGGACTATCTGATCAAAGCGGTAGTCACCGATATGCCTGGCTACGATCGTCTCTATAAGGAACTGATCAAGGCCGACCTGTTTGATGTCAGCTCCAGTTTTGTAATGGAGACGATGAAGCAGACAACCCGTTTACCGCTAAATCATGCATTGTCCAAATAGGGCTGGACTCTAGCCGCGTCGATTACTCCACCAGTGGCGCAAGCGGGTTTCTCCCAGGGCGCTGTCACCCGGGGGGGCCTTAAGACTGTTGCGAATCTCACTCCAGGCGTTGGAGTTCAACCACAGGTTCAGGGCGAGTACCACCAGCATAGTGGTGATAGAGCCGAGCCCCGCCAGCAGCATGTCTTTTTGCGCATCCCAAATATCTCCCTGGGAGCCAAGGAAGGCTGCGCCCAATTCTGGAGAGACAGCTTTTGCCGCTTGCCACTCGATGATTTCGTAGATTGATGAGAGCGCAAAAGTCACGTCTACCGGGAAGAAATAGGCCCAGAATCCATGCAGCTGAGCCAGGCGCACAAGAACCTCTCGCACCGGATAGGCCAGGAGAAGGCCAAAGCTGAAATGCACCAGGCGGTCGTACATATTGCGATCGGAGCCCAGCCATTCCTGCAAGGTGTAGCCAAAAGGAGTTTCGGCATAGGTGTAGTGAGAGCCGATCACATGAAGGCACATGAAGATGGTGATCAATGTATAGGAGATATTCGATAAGGGAAAACTCCGTGCACTGATCAAAATGATCGGTAGAGCGGCAAATACCAGATAGTTCTCCAGCAACCAGTCATCGGGGTGCAGGGGGTTCCAGGCAGACCAGGCCCAGGTAATGGCAAATGTGGTCAATAAGAACAGATGGAACCAGTGTTGGCGAAGGAAAGTCTGCATATGTTTGGCGCCTCTACGTCGGGCTAGAGATTGGCGCCAGGATACACCATTGGAGGGGAATAGGAATTGCGTTGAATTACGGTCCGCTAATGCAATGCCGCGCGGTGTGGGAGTGCGGCAGTAATCGCGGCTTCCTCGTCGAGTAATTCAGATAGCCTCGCTTCCACTTTTTCGCGGGGAAAGTACTCCAGCGCGAGTTCGACAAATAGTTCGTGGTGGCGAGCTTCACTATCGGTGATGACCTGGTAGAAGGTCTTCAGGGGGCCAGCTGGCAGAGCTTCAGCCACCAGTCCAAAGCGCTCACACCCCCGCGCTTCGATAATCGCTGCGGTGAGCAGGCGGTCCATCAAGTATTCATCGGGCCCCCGGCGAATCAGTTGGCGCAGGGTGTTGATATACGGGTCTTTCACATCCGGTGCCTGGTAGATCCCTCGATCATGCATAATCTTGATAACCTGGCGGAAGTGGTTCATTTCTTCCAGTGCCAGATTGATCATGGCTTCCACTAAAACGGGCTTGTCGGGATAGTGAGAGAACATGGATACCGCCATGCCGGAGGCCTTTTTCTCTGCGGCAGCATGGTCTTGCAGGAATCGATCAAAGTCGGCGAGCACCACTTGAGCCCAGGGTTTGGGGGTGTGAAATCGCAGTTCAAACATAGTCGATGGCGGTTAGTGCAAAGCGTCAGTATACCGCCACCGGTTCACTGCTCTAGAGCGTTATTGCTCCGGGGTAGAGTCAGCTGGCAATTCTGCGTTCGCGAACCTCCCGCTCTTGTTGAGTAACAATTCGGGCCTGTTCCAGGGACATGCCGGCCTTTGCGTGAGGGGTGGGCTTGCCATGTGCGTCCAGCGCGACAAAAACAATTTGGTCTACTTGCACAATCAGCTGCTGTGACTGTTTGTTGCGAACCTCACAATGGACTGTGAGAGAGGTTTGGCCGATACCAACCACTTCGAATCCAAACTCCACCACATCACCGCAGCAAGCGGAGCTGACGAAGTCAATTTCCGACATCAGTTTGGTGACCAGCATTGGAGTACCCATCTGGCAGCCGGCAAAGATTGCTGCTTCCTCATCAATCCAGGACAGTAGCTGTCCGCCAAACAGGCGCTGGGCGGGATTGAGGTCTCCGGGTTTCACACAGTGTCGCGAATAGTATTTCACTCTGACCTTCCTAACTTACTACAGGTTGAACAACGCTCGAGCCATCCCTGGCTTGCTGTATGACAGCGAAAAGCTTCCTTCACTGGTGAGACTGCATACAGCGTGCCAAGCCAGAAAAAGCGCAGTTGATGAATTTTCCTGTGGAAATATGTCAATTAGCCCTTTTGTGGCACCGGCTTGGCGCGACATTAATCACTGTAGCCCCTTTTATGTGCAGGAAAGTCAGGAAATATCGATTTCCTGTTTGGGTTTTGAACAGGATATGGCGCTTTGGCCGGGATAGTAGATATTTTGGACGTCATCTATCGATTGTGGGAAATACCGCTATGGGACTCCTCGGCGACAGAGATTAGAATGGCCCACGAACCTGACCCAGGCGTCGCACTCACGACCTTGGGTTGATAGTTCTCCGGAGCGCCACCAGCGTATCTGTAATCAGGTAACAACGATTCCCAAAAGACGAAGGGAGAGACTGTAAGGATGATCATCCAGCCGAAAGTACGCGGTTTTATTTGTACCAATGCCCACCCGCAGGGCTGCGCTGCTAACGTACGCGAGCAGATTGAGTATATTCAGTCCCAGCCAGCGGTTGAAAATGGGCCCAAAAAGGTGCTGGTGATAGGTGCCTCCACAGGCTACGGCCTGGCATCACGAATTACAGCTGCTTTTGGTTGCGGCGCAAGCACCCTTGGTGTGTTCTTCGAGAAGCCGCCTACTGAAAAGCGCACGGCTTCTGCGGGTTATTACAATTCCGCAGCTTTTGAGCAGGAGGCCCACAAAGCGGGGCTTTACGCAAAGAGTATCAATGGCGATGCCTTTTCAGATGAGGTGAAAGCCCAGACTGTAGAGATGATCAAAGAAGACTTAGGTCAGGTTGATCTCGTGGTTTACAGCTTGGCATCCCCGCGTCGCACAGATCCGAAAAGCGGTGAGCTGTATAGCTCTGTCCTCAAGCCCATTAACAAATCTTACACTGCCAAGAATCTGAACACTGACAAGCTGGAGATCTCCGATATTACTTTGGAGCCGGCGAGCGACGAAGAGATCGCAAATACCGTCAAGGTTATGGGTGGTGAAGACTGGGAACTGTGGATGCAGGCCCTCGGTGATGCCGGGGTATTGGCTGATAACTGCAAAACTGTGGCTTATACCTATATCGGTGAAAAGTTGACCTGGCCGATTTATGGTCACGCGACTATCGGTAAAGCTAAAGAAGATCTTGATCGCGCGGCAAAAGCGATCACCGATAACGGTAAGGCTGCGGCTAACGTTGCCGTTTTGAAGGCGCTGGTGACCCAATCCAGCTCTGCAATTCCGGTGATGCCACTCTATATCTCTCTTGCGTACAAAATCATGAAAGAAGAGGGGACTCATGAGGGCTGTATCGAACAGCTATACCGCCTCTACACTGAGGGGCTCTATACCGATACTCCACGTCTCGATGATGTAAACCGTTTACGTATGGACGAGAAAGAACTGCGCCCTGAGACTCAGGCGAAGATCGAAAAGCTCTGGCCAGAGGTAACTGCTGAGAACTTGTTTGACTTGACTGACTTCAAGGGCTATCAGGCGGATTTCCTCAAGTTGTTTGGATTTGGTGTTGATGGCGTTGATTACGATGCTGACACCTCACCCATGGTAGAAACCAAATTCAGCTGATATTTTACGGGACTCCATTTGGGAGTCCCGTTTCTCCTTCCGTAATGCACTCCTACAACTCTTCCTAGCAAAGCTGCATAATCCGGTTTTTCGGTTTTTCGGTTTTTCAGTTTTTCGGTTTATGGGGGCTTTTCAATGGAGTATCGCCAACTCGGCACCACCAACCTTAAGGTCAGCCAGATCTGCCTGGGCACCATGACTTATGGTGAACAAAATAATGAAGCTGAATCCGCTGAGCAGCTCGACTATGCAATATCTCAGGGGGTTAACTTTATTGATTGTGCGGAAATGTATCCTGTACCGCCACGGCCAGAAACTCAGGGCCGAACCGAGGAATATATCGGCAACTGGTTGGCTGCGCGAGGAGGCAGGCACCAGGTTGTTGTCGCAACTAAAGTGGCGGGCCGCAGTGCCGCCAATTCAGGTGTCGGTCATATTCGCTCGGGTCCCCGCCTGAACCGAGAGCAGATTTTGCAGGCTTGTGACGATTCCTTAAAACGTTTGCGCACTGACTATATCGACCTCTACCAGGTCCATTGGCCTGAAAGGCAAACTAATTTCTTCGGGCGCCTGGACTATACCCACGGCAGCGATGATGGTGTGTCTATAGCTGAAACATTGGGCGCACTCGAGGAGTTGGTTGAGCAGGGTAAGGTTCGTCATATCGGTGTTTCCAATGAGACCCCCTGGGGTATGTTTGAGTACCTGCAGCAGTCGATTGCCTACGGGAAGCCAAGGATTGTATCGATTCAAAACCCCTACAGTCTTTTAAACAGGGCTTTTGAAGTTGGCTGCGCTGAAATTGCTATTCGCGAGAGATGTGGCCTATTGGCGTACTCCCCCCTCGCATTTGGGGTTCTTTCGGGCAAGTATCTGGGGGGAAGGAAGCCTGAGGGTGCACGACTTACCCGCTATGATCGCTTTCAGCGCTACGCTGGAGAGCGAACCCTGGCTGCGACCCAGGCCTATGTGGATTTGGCCCGGGAGTTTGGTCTGGACCCTGCGCAGACGGCACTGGCATTCGTGAATCAGCAGCCATTTGTCACTTCAAATATCATTGGCGCCACAACTATCGAGCAATTGCGTTCCAATATTTCCAGCGTTGAAATTACCCTGGACAGTGAGCAATTAGCGGCTATCGAAGCTATACACCAGGGGAATCCCAACCCGGCGCCCTAAATGGGCAGAGTCTGAATTCTATTGATTAAAGCCTGTGATGCCTCTGAAAGCCCCGCAGGAATAATGCGGAATGAATCAGGGGCTGCCCAACTATAATTGGGGTAGTTGCCATGAAAATATGGCTGCCAGAATAGATAGCGGTAATCGTTATGGAAACTACTGGACATCACACACTGAAGGACCTGTTTTCCCAGTTGGGGCTGGCGTCTGAAGATGCACAGATCCATGAATTTCTGGTCACTCACTATTTGCACCGTCACGAGAAGCTTTCCTCCGCCTCCTTTTGGAGCGATGGGCAGCGAGAGTTCCTGGAGAATGCCATCTTGGATGATTCGGATTGGTGTGTCGCAGTGGATGAGTTGGATACCCTGCTAAGGCACTGACCTCCTGTGGCTGTTACGCGCTCCCCGCTCTCTTCGCATAGGGTATACTACGTCGTTTTCAACCGACTTAGGTTGCGCCTCGGCGCCACACCCTGATATAGATCTGATGGAAAAACCCCGATTTCGCGCGGCGCTGCTGCATCCTCGCTACTGGCTGACCTGGCTGCTTTTTGCACTATGGTTTTTGATCGCGCAATTGCCCTATCGCTGGCAGTTGGCCATGGGCCGTGCGTTTGGCCGCCTAATGCTAAGAGTAGCTACCAGCCGGCGCACGATTGCTGAACGCAATCTCGCGCTGTGCTTCCCCGAGCTGGGGGAAGATGAGCGAGATGAACTTCTTAGGCGTAATTTTGAGTCCAGTGGTATCGCTTTGATGGAAACCGGCATGGCCTGGTTTCGCTCTGCAGCGTGGTTACAGAAACGCTTTACCTTTGAAGGGCTGGAAGCCCTGCAGGCCATCCAGGCCCAAGGCCAGGGCGTTCTCCTGATGGCTATGCATTTCACTACCCTGGAAATCGGCGCCGCCATGATGGGGATGAGCATTACTCTCGATGGCATGTATCGGCCGCACAAAAATCCGGTTTATGACTACATGCAGCGCAAAGGGCGAGAGCGCCATACTGAGAATGGCAGTGTTTATCAGCGTAAAGATGTGCGCGGGGTATTGCGAGCCCTGCAGCGCGGGCGTGCGGTCTGGTATGCTCCGGATCAGGATTATGGGATTAAGCAGGGGATCTTTGCTCCTTTCTTCGATGTTCCGGCGGCGACTGTGACGGGAACCTCACGGTTCGCCAGGGTCGGTAAGGCCAAAGTAGTGCCCTATGTGGTGACACGACTGGATGATGGCTCAGGTTACCGTTTGAAGATTTACGATCCTATTGATCAGATCCCTTCGGGAGATGAGCTGCAAGATGCCATTTTGGTGAACCAGTTTATCGAAGCGCGTATTCGCGAGGCCCCAGAACAATACATGTGGGTGCATCGCCGTTTTAAGACCCGTCCTGAAGGGGCAGAAAGCGTGTATCACGGGGTACGCAAAAAGAAAAAGAAACGCAAAAGAGTGGCGAGCTAGTCGCACTGGCGCAGATACCCTGGCCTAAGTAACATACTGAACTGACTCTGGCGGTGGTATTCCGGGTGGAGTGCAAAAAATAAGGAGTGAGGATGTTAACCGGTAGTATGGTGGCCCTGGCCACCCCAATGTACGCAGACGGAAGCCCGGATTGGGACAGCCTGCACAACCTCGTTGAGTGGCATATCGAGCAGGGGACCCGAGCACTGGTTGCGGTGGGGACTACCGGTGAATCTGCAACCTTGGACTTCAATGAGCATATTGAGGTTATTCGACGTGTTGTGGACCAAGTGGCAGGTCGAGTGCCAGTGATTGCTGGAACTGGCGCAAACTCTACTTCTGAAGCGATTGACCTTACAGAGAATGCCGCCCGATGTGGTGCAGATGCCTGCCTGCTGGTTACACCTTATTACAATAAGCCCACCCAAGAAGGCCTCTACCAGCACTATCGTGCGGTGGCCAAGGCTGTCTCCATTCCCCAAATTCTCTACAATGTTCCCGGCCGCACAGCAGTTGACATGTTGCCGGAGACGGTACAGCGCCTGGCGTTGGTCGGCAATATCGTAGGCATCAAGGAAGCCACCGGTGATCTGAAGCGGGCTAAGGTTTTAATAGATACTCTGCCCGAAGGGTTTGCCGTTTACTCTGGCGACGATAGTACCGCGGTTGAACTAATGTTACTGGGTGGTCATGGAAATATTAGTGTAACCGCTAATGTGGCTCCCGCAGCAGTGGCCCAAATGTGTGAAGCGGCGCTGGCCGGTGATGCGGTGACTGCACGGACAATTGACCAGCGAATACAAATATTGCACAAAGTGCTGTTTTTGGAGTCCAATCCGATACCGGTGAAATGGGCTCTCCGGGAGATGGGTCGTGTCGACGGTGGAATACGCCTACCTCTGACAAGTTTATCCCCTGAGCACCACGGAACAGTGCGCGAAGCTCTGCGTAGTGCCGGTGTACTCTAAACCCGCGAACTGAGAATTAACCAGGATAGCTTTAATGAAAAAATTGACCGTTGGAGCCGGGCTCTTTATCTCCAGTATTACGCTGGCAGGGTGCGGTGTGTTCGGCAACGATGGCTATTTCCGCGATCGCAGTAATGATTACCAGCATGCTGATAGCCTGACGCCTCTGCGGATACCTGAAGGTGTTAATACCAAGCACCAGGAGGAACTCTATGAGATCCCTCAGATTGCAGGGGAGCAGCTGGCCCAGGGGGAATTTGAAGTTCCGCGTCCTCAAGCGCTTTCAGTGAATGCGGGTCTGGAGAGAGTAAAGATTCAAAAGCTCGGCGGAGATCGCTGGGTGCTTGTATCCCAGCCTCCTGAAGAGGTGTGGCCCCAGTTGCACCAATTCCTTCGCAGCTCAGGCTTGAGTATAGAAATGTCAGATGCCAATGCGGGTGTGATGGAAACTACCTGGATGGCCTTTAAAGAGAGCCCTGACACCAAAGATAAGTATCGCTTGCAGGTAGAAACCGGTGTGCAACCCGATACGACAGAGATTCACGTACGCCACTTGTCTGTGCCTTCTGCTGCCCCGGTTGGCGGTAGCGTTAATTGGCCGGACCGCTCTTCGAGCCCTGAGCGAGAAGGGTGGATGATTGATGAAATGTCCACGGCTCTGGCGTCAGAAACAGCTGCTGCTACAGCCTCTCTAGTCGCCCAGGCGATTGGTAGCAGCTCTCTTAAAGTCCAGTTGAGGGAACCTGCTGGTCACGAGCCTTATATTGCAATGGGGCTCGAAATGGACCGGGCCTGGGCTACTGTCGCTCATGCTGTGAACTCCGGTGCTTATCGTCTGCACCGTGAAGATTCCGATATTGGACTTCTTTACGTCACCTACGATGAAGATCGTGCACTTGCTTCTGATGAAGAAGATAGCGACGGAGGCTGGTTCTCCTGGGGGAGCAAGAGCGATGAGGATGAGCTGGCAGAGAGCGCTGATCAGGTAAGCCTACAACAGATCTTGGCTGGTATTGATATGACTGAGGGTACTGAACCTGCTCTCTTCAAGGAAATCAAAGGCCTGGGAGTAGGAACCGCTACAAGCGAGGCTTATCCCGGTTATCTGATTGTTATTCGTGGCAATGACGATGAGATTGAAGTGCGCGTGCGCGATACTCGCGGACAGCCGCTTTCAAAGAATGAAGCTTCCCAGCTGCTTCAATCTATCCAGCAGAACCTTATTTAATGGGCCTGCGCTTCGCCTCTTTGGGAAGCGGCAGTAAAGGCAATGGAACAGTGGTCGCCAGTGGCGACCACTTTCTTTTGGTTGACTGCGGTTTTACCATCAAGGAAACCGAGCGTCGTATGGCGCGGCTCGGTATGTCTCCCGCTGATATCTCTGCGATTGTGGTTACCCACGAACACAGTGATCACCTCTCTGGTGTAGGTCCACTTGCGCGCAGATATGGCCTGCCTGTCTACCTGACGCCCGGTACTTTTAAGGCGCGTGATATTGGCAAGTTACCGGAGTTGCACTTAATTGAGGGGCATCAGCCTTTTGTTGTTGCTGATATTGAAATAACCCCGGTCGCGGTTCCTCACGATGCCCGTGAGGCGGCGCAGTTTGTGTTTCGCTGTCGCGGTAGCAGTCTGGGCTTGTTGACGGACTTGGGGACTATCACCCCTCATGTTGAAGCGCACTTTGGTGATTGTGATGCCTTGGTTCTAGAGGCAAATCACGATCCTCTGATGCTCGCTCAAGGACCCTACCCACCTTCGTTGAAGCGACGCGTTGGAGGCGCCTATGGCCACCTGAGTAATCAGCAGGCTGCTGGCTTTCTACAGCGTGTTGGCTATGAACAGCTACAGCACCTGGTTGTAGCCCATATCAGTGAAAAAAATAACAGTCTTGCCCTGGCAAAGGAGGCCCTGGCAGAGGTTACCGAAACAGTGGAGAGCTGTATTTTTGCCTGTCAGCAGGAGGGATTTGACTGGCTTACAGTGGAAAGCCGAAGTTAAGGTCGCTATCTATCCCCAGCTTATATCTGTTTAAATGCGACAAAATTGTTTGTCGTATTTAAACGGGGTGGGCTATGGAAATACTACTGGTTTATTTGTTGGTCGGTGCTGCTGCTGGAACTATTGCCGGACTATTTGGCGTAGGTGGTGGCCTGATCATTGTTCCTGCCTTGGTTTTTGTTTTCACCGCCATGGGGATATCCCCTGAAATCCTCACCCACATGGCTGTGGGCACCTCCCTAGCAACAATCATTGTCACTTCAATCAGTTCAGTGCGCGCTCACAATAAGAAAAGGGCGGTGGACTGGAAGATCTTTGGAATTATGGCTCCAGGCATTTTAATCGGCTCCTGGGCCGGTGGTGCCACTGCTGAGTTACTCCCCGGTGCCTGGCTGCAGCTGCTGATAGGCGTCTTTGCGATCGTGATTGCGGTGAGGATGTGGCTTAGTGGTGCCCGGCACGATCAATTAACGGAGGGGGCCGGCAACTTGCCAAGGTCATCGTTATTGCTATCTGCTGGGGGAGTTATCGGCTGGGTATCGGCGATTTTTGGTATCGGTGGGGGCTCACTAACCGTTCCATTTTTATCCCGTTGCCGGGTGAAGATGCAGCGTGCGGTCGCTACGTCGGCGGCTTGTGGTCTTCCCATTGCGGTTGCGGGTGCGCTGAGCTTTGGTTTCCAGGGCTGGGGCAATCAGCTTCTACCAGAATGGAGTAGTGGCTATGTGTACTGGCCTGCGTTTTTTGGAATCGTTGTCACCAGCACGTTTTTTGCCCGCTTTGGTGCCAATCTCGCCCATCGCCTTTCTCCCAAAATGCTTAAGCATTGCTTTGCCGTTTTGCTGTTTATTATTGGGGTGCGCTTTATCTGGCTGAATGTCGGTCTGTTACAAGGCTTGCTTTAGGCGAGGGAAAATAAAAAAGGCCACTGCATAGCAGTGGCCTTTTTTTGGAATACAGCTAAGTATTAGGCCGTTTTAGTAGAGCCTTCAGCTGTCGCAGTATTCTGGGGTGCTTCTGAGTCAGTTTCCCAGTACTTGGACTTGAGACTGATCAGGGCCAGGATGCTACCCACTCCGATTGTGAACAAGCTGATTTGCAGGAACAGGTTTGGCATCTCAGCAACATTGTTCGGATCAAAGTTACCTGACAGAAGACCGGCAAAGAGGTTGCCGATAGAGTAAGTCAGAACAAAGACACCCATCATCTGGCCAGCAAAGCGGCGAGGAGAAAGTTTACTTACTGCACTCAGGGCCACCGGGCTCAGGCAGAGTTCACCGACAGTGTGCAGGAAGTAAGTAGCTACCAGCCAGTAAGGAGCAACTTTCAGGCCCGCTGCTGCGTATTGAGCGGCAAAGAACATTACCAGGAAGCCACTGGCCATGATGATCAGGCCAAGTGCACATTTCAGCCCATAGGATGGGGTGATCATGCGTTTGCCCAGGTTAATCCACAGCGCGGCAAAGAAGGGGGACAGGGTAATGATAAAGATGGAGTTAAAGCTTTGTAGCCAGGAGGTTGGCATTTCAAAGCTGCCAATCAGGCGATCCGTGTAGTCGCGGCCGAATAGGTTCAGTGAGGAGCCCGCTTGCTCGAAGCCCGACCAGAAAAAGGTAGAGGCTATACAGACTAGGAATAGCGCCCACATTTTCTTTTTCTCTGACCCGCTCAGCTGGCCGCCAAAGTAGATAAAGCCAAAGTAGGCAAGGAAGGTCAGGGTGAAGGCTACAGCTACGTACTTGGCTATTTCTACCGGGTTGATGGTGATAGTGCCATTCATCACCAAGCCGGTAATCACTGCAACACCGACTACAACAGCACCAATTATGCGCCAAGCCAGTTTTGCCTTTTCTGGCGAAAGCGGGTTCTCGGGATTGAGGCTTGCGTCCCCCAGATTGTGGATAGTGCGGCGATACTGGATCAGGCCAATAGCCATCCCCACAGCAGCGGCACCAAAGCCCCAATGCCAACCGACATTTTCACCGAAGTACCCGCAGACGGCATAACCGATGATTGAGCCCATATTGATGCCCATATAATACAGTGCGTATCCACTGTCGCGGCGAACATCATCTGGTTGGTACAGGTGTCCAACTGCTGCACTGATATTGGGCTTGAGGAGGCCTGTGCCGGTAGCAACAAGGATCAAGCCTATAAAAAAGCTCCAACTGGTTGGGATCGCGAGCACAATATGGCCACACATAATGATGATGCCGCCGTACCATATGGTGCGTTGTCCTCCTAGTAGGCGGTCTGCAATCCAGCCACCGGGCAGGCCGAGGAAGTACACGGCGCCAGTGTAGAGCCCATAAATAGCTCCCGCTGCTGCAACGGTAAAGGCCAAGCCCTCTTCCTGAAGGCTGGCTGTCATAAACAGCACAAGCAGGGCTCGCATACCGTAGTAACTCATCCGCTCCCACATCTCAGTGAAGAAAAGTGTCGAGAGCCCTTTGGGGTGGCCAAAAAAGCCGGCGTCATTTTGGTCTGTATTTGACGACATAAGCTGAAATTCCAGTTGTTATAGCTCTAATGCAATATGCTGTTGCATATTAGGAAGGCAGCCTGGCCAGGGAACTGAAATTTCGGTGCCCTTTGGCTAGCCAGGTAATTCATCCGTGTGTCAGAGTACTATTTTTTTCCTGTATTGCTCTTGTTTAAAGAGGTCGGAATCGATCATTGGTTTGGACTGGGTGTTTCCAGCCAGCTCAAAGGTCCAAATGTTTGTAGCGCCTACCTCCTGCGTAACTTGGAAAGTTTACCAGCTGTCTATTTAACAGGCGAACTGTTGTGGGGCATTTTAAGCAAATGGTACCAGGGCACTCTATTTGCCCCTAAATTGGTGATAAATCCTGTTACAGTTCAAAATTTAGGGGGAGAAACGCTGTGAGGGTGCTATTCATAGTCGCTTTGATACTGGCTATTGTTGGTTGTTCCCAGTATCCAATTATCCACACAAAACAAGTAGATACCGACTCTGTTTTGAGTGGACAGGCTGTTTTTAATCGATCTGTTCGAACAAATGAGCTGCCAGACGAGCAGCTTTTAGAACTTGATACGGAAATTCGCTCATATCTAAATACTCTTTCTCCTGGTTCGATACCTGATAACCGTCTTCAGGCATTGACGAACGCGGTGAGTAAAAGGGAGCTGTTCTTTGAGTATGATGCGAATAGTACCCTCTCTGCTAGGGAAGCCTTTTATCAGCAGCGGGGAAACTGCTTAACTTTTACACTGATGATGGTTGCTATGGCTAGGGAGTTAGGGGTTGAGGCCTTCTTTAATGAAGTCGATGTCCCCCCTGTCTGGAGTCAGGAAGAGGCGGAGACTTTTGTTATTTATCGTCACGTGAATATGGTATCTGAGCACCCAAGCGGTCAACGAATTATCGATCTCAATCTCGAAGTTTACGATCCTATTTATCAGCAGAGAACTTTGGACGATATTACGGCATTCGCTCTTTATTACAGTAATAAAGGTGTGGAGTTCCTTCGTGAAGGAGATGAGGAGCAAGCATTTCTATATTTACGTAAAGCCTTGCAATTACGTCCTGAAAGAAGTGATTTCTGGTCTAACATGGGGGCTTTCTATAGTCGTTTTGACCATCTTTATGAGGCTGAGCAAAGCTATCTCCAATCCCTTGTTTTACAGGAGGATAACCTGGTTGCCAGCAGTAACCTAGAGTGGTTATATCGCGGCACGGGACGTGATGAGTTAGCTGGGGTCTATGCTGATAGGGTGAAATTTCACAGGGAACGTAATCCTTACTACCTGTATTACCAAGCTCGCGAATCTTATGAAAACAAAAAATACCAGGATGCAGAAAAACGTCTAAGGCGAGCTATAAAGACTAATGATGATGATCACCGATTTCATTTTTTACTTGGGCTAACGCAATATAACCTTGGTGATTTATTGGCTTCCAGGAATAGTTTTGAGAAAGCATTTTCGCTGGTGAGTAGCTCAGAGGTGAAAAGTGTATATCAGCAAAAGCTGGATCGTTTGTTGAATAGTGATGATTAATTTAAGTCGTTAGTAAAAAGGGTACCTATGGCACCCTTTTTACATTGGTTCTCGGCCTGACTTTAGAACTGGTAGCTAATACCAGCCCAAGCGTAACGACCTTGGTAGTCATAGCTGCTGTTCACGTCATACCAGCTAGAAGTGTACGACGGTTCGCGATCAGCGATGTTATCGATTCCTGCAGTGAGACGCATGTTGTCGTTCACATCCCAGCCTGCCTTTAAGTTCAGATAGGTGTGTGAAGGAACATCAACATATGGACTCTGGCCATCACTCAAATACTGCGCGTCAATACCAAAGTCCCAGTTATCAGCATACCAAGTTGCACTAGCAAGGCCGCGCCATTTCACGTAGACGCCGCTACTGGTACCGACGTAATCCAGGTAGTCAGAAGTGGCTTCAGTCTCGGTATTGTAAATTTCATACTCAAGGAGACGAGTAGCCTGGGCACGCAGAGCGAGTTTACCTGTGTCAAAGTAAAGGTTTTGAACTACGTCGAGGTCAATACCCTTGGTTCTAATTTCACCGATATTGAGCAGAGAGCCTTCCAGATATGTGATCTGGCCACTGTCTCCGCGTTCGATCAGGGCGCAAGCATCGGCAATACCATCGCGGTAGCAGTCGTCCAGAATTTGCTGAAGATCGGCACTATCGATTGCGTTGGTGATTTCAACGTCGTAGTAGTCCACTGTGATGGAGAGATCTTCAGCAAAAGAGGGTGTCCAGACGATACCAGCAGTAAAGGTACGTGCTTCCTCAGCTTCTAGGTCCTCGTTACCCCCAACATTGGTAGCAATTTGAGATCCTGCCTGGGTAAAGCTTGACCCGACTTCACTACAATTAGCGCCTTGCCCGGAAGTATTTGAACTGCTGGTATCACAGGGGTCGAGCAGGTACTCGTAGCTCTGAGAAGTACCGCTGTAGAGCTCGTAAATACCCGGTGCACGGAAAGAGGTTGAATAGCTGGTACGGAAACGGAAGTTTTCAGTTGGGGCGTAGACAATACCCAGTTTCCCTGTGCTCTGGCCACCGAAGGTGTCAAAATCGGAATAGCGCAGGGCGATATCCATAGACAATTCGTCAGCGTATTTTTCACCGGCGAGAATCGGCAGGTTGAACTCGGTGAACAACTCGGTTACTGAGTAGTCGCCAGCAGTAGCGTCTTGCTGGTTACCAAAAGTATCGCCGTTTTGGGTTTCCTCACTAGGGTTAAACTCACCGGATTCTTTGCGGTATTCAATACCGGCTGCGAATCCGAGAGGGCCGCCAGGAAGCTGAACAGCATCAATATCACCGGTTAAACTTGCACCAAAATTAATCAGATCGTACTCATTATCTTCGCGATCTGTGTAGCTGATGTAGTTGGTAACATCATCGCTCATTCCGCCGAGGAAGGATATATCCTCATCAGCGATGCCACTATTTCCGTCGATAACTTCTTGCAGTAGGGTTTTGTTGTAAGAGTTGCCGATGGTGTTTTCGCCCTCGTTGCGGCCATAGCTCAGGAAAGTATCCCAGCCCCAGCCATTCGCCAGATCACCGCGGGCACCGCCCAGAAGGCGGAAGGTTTCCGTTTTTTGTTCATAGTCTCGAGTGCCGCCTGAAACGGGGCGGAGACGAATATCAGAGATGCCATCTTGCCAGCTGTCACCGTGGGTTGCCTCAGGGGCGGAGGGCTCCAACCCGTCAGGGCTGCCCTGCGATTCCCACTCGTCATAGGCGGCTTCATAAGCAGCTAGTTCAATCTGATACTGGTCTTCCGCTTCCTGCCAGGCTTCTTCCAACTGAGCGGCAATTTCATCTGATACGTTATCTGAGGTCAGGTTTAAGCCGTTCCCACTGTACATGGGTTGGGCTGCCAACTGTTGGTTGGTGGTTTTTACGGTATAGGAGCCTTCACCGTATAGTTCTACGGCATCGGTGATTGAGTAGCTGCCGTTAGCGGTCAGGCTGGTACGTTCCATGGAACCGGAGAGCCACATAAATTGACCGATATCGTATGAGGAATAGTCGGTTAGGGTTTCACCATCATCAGCAACACTAAAAGAGCCGTAGTTGGTGAAGATATTGCCGGTGGGCGACATAGAGCTGTAGAGCTCTGCCCAATCGCGATCGTTGTAGGTAATCTCATCACGTTTACTGTGGCTGAGGTTGGCGATAAATTTGCCGCGATCGCTTTCACCGCCAAAGGTGATCGAAATTTCACCATTTTCACCGCCGCCAGCTTCGGTTGCGCCTGCGCGGGCATTGATGCGAACTCCCTCAAAAGAGTCCTTCATTACGATATTAATAACGCCAGCAACCGCATCAGAGCCGTATACCGCTGAGGCACCGTCAGTCAGAACTTCAATGCGGTCAATCATATCCACAGGGATGTTGTTCATATCCACAGCCGAGCTAACGCCAGAACTGGAGGATACAAAGCGGCGACCATTGACCAAAACCAAGGTACGGGCAGAGCCCAGGTTGCGCAATTCAACGAAAGACAAACCGGCACCGCCGTTGTTGTCGTTGGAGTTGATGCCTGTGGTACCCATGGATGGCAGCTGGTTTAGCAGCTCGTCAATGGTGCCAACGCCAGAACGCGCAATGGTTTCTGAGTCAACCAGAGTGATTGGGCCAGTAGTGGACAAAGGGTCACGAGCAATACGTGAACCAGTAACAATTACTTCTTCTACTTCTGCGCCAACATCAGTGGACTCCTGGGCAAAAATGCCAGTGCTGGCGAGGGTGCCAAGAGCAGCGATGGCAATGCTCAGTTTGGTCTTGATCATAATATAACCTTCTTATACTTAAGGTACTTATAGTGCTTTTTATGATATTAATTAAAAGCTGTCAGACCTGACTTTAATGCATTATTTTTGGATATGGAACTACTCTTGGACTTTTGGAGTCTCTCGACGCCCGGTTTGAGAGTATGTTTATTAGCTAATTTGGCTAATTCTTATACTTTTTACGGGGCCTCATCTGCCTCAAGCCTCCTGTACTGGTAAAACTGTCACTCAGGGAATTCGCTTGTTAGGAAATTTGTCTTTCTTCTGAAACTTATAAATTTAAGGCTTGTGAAGCTGGCTGAAGCATTGAGCTACTACTTGTTAGTCGATATTTTTTTCTAATTCACCGCTTCTTCTCTTGGAAAAAGTGGCTTGGATGAGGGGTAAAGTTGAGGGGCTTTGTGGGGGGAGTGCTTTGTTTGCGGTCGCTAATGGGTTTTAGGGGGGGTTATAGAGTGGTGGACTCGCCTAAAAAAAAGGGCCGGCAAAGCCGACCCTTTCGATCTTCTTAGAGGTTTAACTCTTAGAAGCTCATGCTGTACTCAGCGTACAATACACGACCAGTATTGTCGTATAGGTTGTAGTGGTCACGAGCAAACTTGCCATCTTTATCCAGAACTGGATCTTCGTTGGTCAGGTTGCGAGCACCAATCTTAATCATGCCGTAAGATTCTGTATCGATGCTGTAGGACAGATTCACTGTGGTCCAGGACTCCAGGTCTTCTCCACTCTTAACTAGCTCACCACTATCAGTAACATTGGTGAACTCATCGTGACTAGCAACGTAGTCAACAGTCAGGTCTACAGAGTGTTGGTCCATGCTCCAGCCAATACCAAATTGACCACGGAAGTCTGGGTACAGGTTAAAGCCAGAAACATCCTGAACAGGGCCTTGGTAGTAGGCATCAGTATCATAGGACAACTGGTGGCTCACCAAAGTGCTAAGTGAGAGAAGTCCGTAAGGAAGTTCAAAGCTACCATCAACAGAAATATCGAGGCCAGTTACGTCAAGAACACCAGCGTTGGTGGTCTGAGAGTAGAAAACAGTCGAAGCACTGGAGCCATCACCGGTAAAGTAAATGCCACTTTCTTCTGTCAGCTCGACACCAGAGGCCCAAGCATAGAACATGCTCTGAACAGTTGGCTGATAGATTACGTCATCAACTTCTACGTTCCAGAGGCTCAGGTCCAGAGTCCAGTCGTCGATGAACTCCCAGTTACCGCCGATGGACATAGAAGTGGAGGTTTCCGCTTCAAGGTCCTCGCTAGTGGAATAGTAGATATCCCACTGCCTGTAGGTTTCAGTGACTGGGTTGGTAGCACTCTCAGCAGAGAAGGACGATGGGCCGTACAGCTCGTCAAGAGCCGGAGCACGGAAGCCTTTACCCACTCGAGCGCGCAGGCTGAGGGTGTCAGTAACGCGGTAGCTGGCAGACAGGGTCGGAGCAACATTAGAGCCAAAGTCACTGTAGTCATCGTAGCGAAGAGCGGCACTAACTTCGATTGCGTCAGTTACTGGCATAATGGCTTCAGCGAACAAGGCGACTACATCGCGATCACCGCTGGAAGAGTTACCAGAACTGCCACCTACGTAACCAGCTTCGGAGGCTGCGTCGTATTGGTTACCGTATTCCATGTTGTAAGCTTCGGCACCGGTCAGGACAAGGGTCTCACCTGCACCGAACCAGTCGCCAACACCAAACTGCACATGACCGTAGGCTTTGGACATGGCTGTGAAGTTGTCCTGAGAGGTACTTGCCTTCATTGCATCGGCACCCGCTTCGGAGAGGGGATCGATGTCATTTGCAAGTACGTAATCGAGGCCAGTGTAAGACAGGTAGTAGCTACCGAACTCTTTAGACTCGTAACGACCGGTTTGAACGTAGGTTTCATAGCTCACGTTGTCAGACAGATCGCCACGAAGCCCCAGGGTAACATCGTACTGGTAGTCAGTAACAACGTTGTCACGGGGGCCAATGTTGGTCCAGCGGTAATAGCCAGTCAGAGTGTAATCGTCAGTGATTGTACCGTCGGCTATCAATGCGTCGATTTCATCAGTAGTAAACGGATTATCTGCATAGTCTACAGGTACGTCAGACCAGGTAGCTGCTGGCGGAGCATAACGGCCAAAAGACTCTACTTTCGAGAAGAGAACGTTGGAGAAGAACTCTACTTTGTCAGAAATCTCGTAGTTGGCGGTCATGTAGGTGTTGACGCGCTTCAGTTCTGCTTTGTTCGCTGAGATATTGCCGTAAGGGTAAGCACAAAGAGTTCCGTCGGTATCACCGAAAACGCTAGAACCCTGCTCCTGGAACACTGAGTCAGAATCACAGCTATTAGTAGCTCGGTATGATTCGTAGCCTGTTGTGCTGTCTGAAAGCAGCATGGTTCTTCCGTAGTAGGAATAACCATCTGTATCAATATATGTATCTATCGCGCCATCGCCATTTTGATCCTGAATCCAAGGCGCTGTGTAATCGCGATCACCATCGAAGATTGGGTCACGACGGTCAAACTCGGCAGCAAACGTGATATTGCCACGGTCACCGCTGATACCGGTGATAAAGCTGAAGGACTCTTCAGAGCCATCATCCTCAGAACGGTCACCACGGCGAACGGAGAACTCGAGACCGTCGAAATTCTCGCGCATTACCATGTTCACAACACCTGCTACAGCGTCAGAACCGTAAACGGCGGAAGCACCATCGGCAAGGATATCGATGCGCTCAACAGCGGCCATCGGAATCATATTCAGGTTGACAGTTGCTGCACCCAGGTTAGGGGAGCCAGGCAGACGGCGACCATTCAGCATAACCATAGTACGCTGATCGCCCAGGCCGCGAAGGTCAACAGTGGCGTTGGACTGAGCGGAGCTACCGGAGCGCTCACTGAAAGAACCCAGAGAGTTCAGGGGAGTATTGCGCAGGGTGTCAGCAATCATCAGGCTGCCACCGGCCTCAATGTCGGCACGGTCCATGCTCACTACTTGAGCTGCTTCATCGAAATTGGTGCGCTTAATGCGGGAGCCAGTAACAACAACTTCCTCAACGAGGGTAGCGTCATCTTGTGCAAAGGCAGGCATTGCCGGAACCATGATCGCTGCTGCAGTCAGACCTAAGGCCCCTTTTACAGCTGCGGACAGGAGATTCTTTTTCATTGTCAATCCTCTCTTGATCGTTGGATTTATAGTCTTTTGCCATAAGTGGCGATCGTTAAAAGTGACTACCCCCAAGTGGTCACTTTCCTCCCAACAAAGAACAAGACGATTGGCGGGCAGAACCCCTCATAAGAATCGTATTTTTTTTCTAATACTACGTATTGTCAGGTTTGTTATGTATAGGGGTGGTTGCTATTTAAGCAGTTGGGGTGTTTTCTGAGCTTATTACTGTTTCTACTGCGCTTCTAGGCAGTGGAATCAAAGCTTGAAGGAGAGGCTGCCGTAGAAAAAGCGGCCGGTGAGGTCGTAAGTTTGATAGTCGTAATTATTGCTTACGGCAGTTGAGGCAAATGGTGGCGAGCGGTCTAGCAGATTGTTAACACCAGCTGTCAATTTAAGTCGCTGATTGGCAGTAAAGGTGAGTTGTAAGTCGTGCGCGGACCAGTCACTGATCGTGCGGTTGTCTTCAATACCTTCAATATTTGTATAGGACTCTTCAAGGCCGCCTACGTAATGAACGGTGTACCCTGCTCCCCATGGGCCTTTCTTCCAGTAAATCCCTGCATTTGCTTTCCACTTGGGAAGTGAGCCTGCACCGCCGGTCAATATGTCAGTAAAGGTACCCGTGAGATCCTGTTTGGTTGATTCGGGAGAACTTTGGTTGAGGTAATGTAGTGTGCGACTGATATTCAAGGCGAGTTGGATGTGGCTATTAACGCCAGGGTGGAATTCATAGCGGAAGGCTGTGTCGTAGCCGCGAATTTCTCGGTTGCCCTGGTTTATACGTGATGCGTAAATTTGGGTGACATCACCATAGCCATCGCGAATAACGAGATCCGTATAGCGGTTGAAGTAAGCATTTTGCTCTAGAAGAAACTGGGGGTTGGTAGCGATGACCTTATCTTCTTTGATGTCGTAAAGATCGAATGTCCCACTGAATCCTTCAATTGCAGCTGGTTGCCAGGTGACTCCCAGTGATAGTGTGCGGGAAGTTTCTGGTTTCAGGTCCGGATTGCCACTGAACTCAGTCAGGTACTGTACCCGAGAGCTGTCTGCTTGACCTTGGCATCCTGGAAGACTGATTGCGTTAGAGCTTGTGCAGGGGTCAAATAAAAACTCTTGGGTCTGATAACCTTCCTGGTTCATATCCGTCAGGGTGGGGGCCCTGAAGCCGGTCGTATAACTGCCGCGAATGAGTACTGATTCTATTGGCTTCCATCTCACAGCAAGTTTTGGGTTGCTAGTATCCCCAAAGTCATCGTAATGCGAGGTTCGGATAGCTCCGTCCAGCCATAAACTGTCCGGCGAAAGCGGAATTGAGATCTCGGCAAATGCCTCCTTGATTATGCGGCTGCCTTTCGTCGAGCCGGGGGCGTGCCCCCCAATAAACGAAAGTCCCGAACTGTCATTGGAGTATAGGTTTACACTCTCGCGTCTGAACTCAAGTCCGGCTGCGGCGAGAATGTTTCCTGCCGCTATCCTTTTGATGATGCCGTCAGTGATAAAAGTTAGCGAGGTCATGCGGGAATTGCTGGTCGTAACGCTCTTGCCCCGAATGAAGTTCAGTTGCTCTTGGCTGATGCTGCCGCTAGGGCCTAGAAGGTTAATTGGGATGCAGGAGGTGGTTTCATTGCAGGTATCGGGCCCTTTAAGTCCAATCGATAGGGCGTATGGGTCTATAACATTACTCAAGCTCTCCTTCTTGTGGGTTTGGTGAGTTGAGGCATTTAGTTCCCACTGCCAGTCATCCCAGAAACCCTTTAGCCCTGTGTTTATCCTCCAGGTGTTCGCCCGGTTTTCTTGAGTTCGGGCACCTAGCTCGACGATACGTCGACGTACATCGTAAATGTCCTGACCGAAGCTGTTATAAATATTGTCTGCAGATATCGTCAGATCGCCATTGTCGAATCGGGTAAAGACGGGGGTGGGGGACGATGCTGCTTCTCCTGTTGAGCGCACTCCCATAAACTCAGAGAAGGCAAGGGTGCTCTCTCCAATATCCAGATTGCCAGCTATATAGAAGGAGTCACTCTGCGTTGCTGGAATAGCTGAAGAGTAGTCGCTATAGTCGAACTTATCCTCCGGCGACCAGTCCTGATATGTACCAGATGAGAGGTTGGTTAATATTTCATCCTTGCTTATAGCAATAAACCCTTCAGGGATTGCTGACGATCGCTGATCAGAGCCACCTTCATTGCGGCTGTCGGCCGACTCCGAAACCCCTCTGTTGCGACTCATAACCTCTGCTTGGCGGGTCTGCGAGAGGTTGAGCATCACTTGAGCGCGATCATTTTTCCAGCCCCAGGTTAGTTGATGAGATTCGCTGCGGCGATCACCCTGTTGGGCTTGTCCGTAGTAGCTTTTTACAGCAAGGCCTTCAAAGTTCTTTTGCAGGATAATATTAACCACCCCGGCAATGGCATCAGAACCATAAACAGCTGAGGCTCCATCTTTTAAGATTTCTACTCTCTCGACAATCGACAAAGGGATGGTATTTAAATCCGTTGCTTCACCGTTAAATCCATCACTGATAATCCTTCGCCCATTAATTAACACTAATGTACTACTTGCTGGAAGGTTGCGTAGAGAGACTGTGGCTGTCCCGTCACTTTCCTGGCTAACAGATGTGCTGGTTGAGTTGCCCGATATTGCAGGTAGGAATTGAAGTAGATCCGCAATAGTTTGGGCGCCAGTCATTTCAAGTTGATCGCGAGACAGTCTATCGACTGGCAGGTATCCGTCGGATTGAAAATGGCGTAAATGGCTGCCGGTTAAGCTTTGCCCGGTGACGGTTACCTCTTCCGTTTGTGTAGGGGTGGGAAGGGGCGTGGATGTTGGGTCTGCTGTTGATGACTCGATAATTGCGACAGAGGAGGGGCCGACTTTTTTAAAGGAAAGGGGGGCTTCTTTGAGTAGTTCGGTCAGGGCGGGTTCAAACCGGCCTTGTGGACTCTGTAGTAATTGCTTATTTACTCGATAGTTTGCAGCAAAAGAAGTTCTAACAAGTAGTGATATTTTGCATTGTTTTCCCAGTGATATAAGGGCCTGTGATAGGCTTCCTGAGGATATCTGGATCCCAGACTCTGGGCACTGGGCGAGGGCAGCACTGGGAAGGATGAGTGCTGTCGCAAGGGATATTTTTATCCAGTGCTTAAAAGTCAAAAGGATGCCCATTATTTAGGTGCCAGCCATTGTAGGCGGCAACGGTGTCGCTATTTTGGTTTTATGGGCGGACTAACCTAATTGGACAAGAAACAACCGCCCTGAGGGACGGTTATAACTTAGTTATTCGCGGGAGACAAGATAGTCAGGTTGGTGTTACTGCGGTCTTGCTGTAAATCCAGTGCAGTTGCGATGGCTTTTAGGGTGCTGTCCGGATCAGAAACCTCAAAAGTTCCAGATACAAGTCGGTTTTCCACTTGGGGCGAAGCAGCAACGGGTACATTGAGGTAGCGGTTTAGCTCTGTGAGAGCATCCTTAAGCGGGGTCTTTTCAAAGACTAGTAAGCCTTTTGTCCAGTCCGTGGCCTCTTCCGGGGAGGTCCGACCGATTGGGCTGAGTCCGCGGTCAGATACGCTGACTTTTTGGTTCTTAACCAACTGCACTGACTCAGGTTTCAAGCCAGGAGCGCTTTCAGCCTCGGTGACTGAAACTGTACCTTCGGTTACAGATACCCGTGTGTTTTCAGGGTTTAGCTCTACATTGAACTCGGTTCCCAAAACCCGGATATTGGCGCTACCCGCAGAGACGGTGAATGGACGTGATGTTTGCCTGGCTACTTCAAAGAATGCCTCGCCGCGAACTAGCTCGGTTCGGCGCTCGTTCCGGTTATAGATTACTCTCAGCTTACTGTTGGAGTTCAGTTTTACTTCGGAGCCATCAGGTAGGCTGATGGTTTGTATTTGGCCGAGTTCTGTTGCATACATCTGAGCCTGGGTTTCGCCCCCCATACCTTGGAAACTTACCCACAGGGTTACAATCGCTCCGCAGGTTGCGAGCCCCCCGCCAATGAGCCACTGGGGTAGGGTCCAACTCTTGGGTTTGGTAGCTTTGGTGGACTCTGTTCTATTGAGGTTTCTTTTCTTTTGGGATGGAATGCTTTCAGGGAAAAGAGTTTCCAAAGGCATTTTGGATAGAGCTCCCAGGTCGCCCCACAGCTCAGTGATTTCTGCAAAGGCCCGCTGGTTCTCCTCGACGGAGCACCACTCTTTAAATTGAGAGCGATCGGCTAGAGTAATCGAATCAGAGCGCAGGCGAGCCACCCAAGCGCAAGCCTGATCCAGGCTGTCTTCGCTTACTGCTTGCTTCGGGTTGGTTCTCATGGCTGCTCAAATACCTTGTATCTTTAAACTTTAATTAGCACTGTGATGCTAAAAAGAGCATCTTACTCAAAATTCTCCGATTTGTGTGGCCTTTACCTTGTGGTGCGTAGGTCAATACAAAACAATTCCGGAAATTTCTCTTAGTTAGCAGTGAAAGATGCTGCTAATAGCAGGGATCTTAGTGCGGCTCAATTTCTTAATTGGTCCTTGCAAGCTGAGACGGCTGAACAGGTTTCCCCCTCAACTAATTTTTTGACTTGGCGAATCAGCAGTTTATGACTGCATTTTTAGTTATCGTTAATATTAACGTCGCGCTTGGAGTATGCCTGGCCGGAAGACTGCTTACCCATTAGGGTTCACCTTTTTGCGGCAGGCTCTCAAGGCTTGCAAAATATACTTTTCTACACTGCTCACCGAGATATTCATTTCTTGGGCAATCTCGCTGTAGGAGAGGCCACGTGTCCTGTGCAGGAGAAATGCTTGGCGGCACTTGAGGGGCAGCTTATCCATGGTTTCGTAGATGGACTGCAGCTGCTGGCGGGCTGCCAGTACCCTTTCTGGTGACTGATGGTCCGCGTGGTCGTCGGTGTAGGGCTCTCCTTCCATGGGAGCTTGCTGGCTTACATACTCTACGTGCAGCTTGCCTCGGCGCAGCTGGTCTACGGCCAGGTTATTGGCAATCTGATAGAGGTAGGCCCGTGGATTCTCGAGTTCCTTTTCATCGCTGAGTTTTTGCAGGCGTAGATAGGCGTGTTGGGCGATATCCTCGGCATCGTCAGGGCTTTTTACAATGCGAGAGACAAAGCGCACCAGGGCCTGTCCGTGCTCGGTAAACAGCCTTTCAAGAAGCGTCTTCCTGGCCTTATTCATTACTGATCGTGATCCCCGTACCCTGCTCGCTGTAGTTATGGACTGATTGTTCTTAGTGCGAGCTGGCGCACAGTTATATCACAAGCATTGGTTTCGCTACGAGAGGTACGATCGAACTTGAATGGTCACACTCTCCGATTCTCTATGCCTGAAGATGGATGCCGGTATAATGGCGGCCGCGCCACAGGCGCAGACAATAAGACCTTGCAGAGGTGTGTCGAGCACCGGAGATTGAATGAGTTATCAAGTACTGGCACGGAAGTGGCGGCCGAAGCTGTTTCGCGAGATGGTGGGACAGGAGCATGTTCTCCAGGCGTTGATCAACGCCCTGGATAATGGTCGCTTGCACCACGCCTACCTCTTTGCCGGTACCCGTGGTGTGGGTAAAACCACGATCGCACGAATCCTGGCCAAGTGTCTGAATTGTGAAGAGGGAGTCAGTTCTGAACCCTGTGGCCAGTGCCACACTTGCAATGAGATTGCCGATGGCCGTTTTGTCGACCTGATCGAAGTGGATGCAGCCTCGCGTACCAAGGTCGAAGATACTCGTGAACTGCTTGAGAACGTGCAGTACGCACCGACCCGGGGTCGCTTCAAGGTTTACCTGATCGATGAAGTCCATATGTTGTCGAACAGCTCGTTTAACGCGCTGTTAAAAACCCTCGAAGAACCGCCCCCCCATGTGAAGTTTCTGCTGGCAACGACTGATCCGCAGAAGTTGCCGGTGACTGTGTTGTCCCGCTGTCTCCAGTTCAAGCTGAAGAATATGAGCCCCGAGCGGGTTGTGGGGCACTTGAAGTTTGTGTTGGAGCAGGAGCAGGTCCCGTTTGAAGAAGGAGCCCTGTGGCATCTCGGTCGCGCCGCAGATGGCAGTATGCGAGATGGGATGAGTCTTACCGACCAGGCCATCGCATTTGGTGGGGGGCAAATTACCGAGGCAGAAGTGCGCGGTATGCTGGGCAGTATCGATACCGGCTTGGTGTGGAAGCTGCTGCAAGCCTTGTCTGAAGAGGACGCACAGGCTTTATTTGCCACAGTTGCTGAGTTGTCCCAGCAGGCCCCTGATTACAGTGCTGCGCTGGCAGAACTCGCCGACAACCTGCACCGCATTGCAGTGGCCCAGGTGTTGCCTCAATCTATCGATAATTCCCTGGGTGATGGTGAGCGACTGAGAAATTTAGCTGGGCGTATCGCCCCGGAAAATGTGCAGTTGTATTACCAGATGGCCCTGCTGGCCCGGCGTGACCTGCCTTTGGCCCCGGATCAGCGCAGTGGCTTTGAAATGGCTCTGCTGCGGATGTTGGCTTTCCGCCCCCAGGGTGTTGCGGATATTCCCCGTTCGCCACTGCCATCGGCTTCCGAACCCGTTTCACCAGCACCGGCTCCAGAAGCGCTACAGCCACAGGCTCCTGTAGCGCCAGAAGTACCGGAGGTCAGCCCGGCAAAAAAGCCTGAAGCGGCACAGCCGCAGGCTGTTACAAAGGTTGATGTGGCTCCCCCGCAGGTAGTGCAGGGCCTGCAGCCGTCGCAGAATCAGGCAGAGCAAAGGGAGGCAGAGCCTGCAGCCCCAACTGAAATGGTCAGTGAGTCAGCGACGGAGGCTCAGCCGGAGCAAATTATAAGCCCGCCCCCTGTTCGGGGAGTGGCAGAAGAGCGTCCCCAGCGTAAAGATGTCCTGGCCGAGCTGCGCCAGCGAGTTGCGGAAGTGGAGTCGGCGCCGGCACCACAGCAACCAGTACCACAAAATACGGTGAATACCTCGCGGGAGGCTCCGGTAGAAAGCCGCAGTCAGGAAGTGCCAAAAGGGCGTTTGGAAGCATTAACGCCTGGCAGTTGGCCGGTAATGTATGGACAGCTGGGTATTACCGGTATTTTGCACTCCATTGCCCAGCACTTGGAGATGGTGGGCAGGCAGGACAATATACTCTCGTTCACCCTGGATGAATCCTACAGCAGCCTCTACGACGAAGTTCACCAGCGGCGTCTGGGGGACTCTCTGGCTGACTTCTTCCAACAGCCTGTGGTAGCGCAGATACAAGTAGGGCAGGTACATGGGAGTACCCCCGCCCGATTAGTCGCAGCTACCCGCCAAGCGCGGCTTGAAGCTGCCCAGGATGCACTGGTCGCTGACCCACTGGTTCAAGAATTACAGACAGAATTGAGTGCGGAACTGGTGCCGGGCTCCGTAGAATCACTAGTAGTAGAAGATTAATGACAATTAGGGCCCGGTTTATTCCGGGGCCACATGCACAAGATAGAGGTTACCTATGAAAGGTTTGGGCGATTTGATGCAGCAGGCCCAGAAGATGCAGGCTGACATGCAGGAAAAAGTGCAGAAGATGCAGCAGGAGCTGACTGAACTGCGCATTTGCGGTGAGTCTGGGGCGGGTATGGTCAAGGTGATGATGAATGGTCGCCACGATGTGGTATCTGTGGAAATTGATCCCTCCCTGATGACTGAGGAGAAGGAAATGCTGGAAGACCTGCTGGCCGCTGCGGTCAACGACGCTGTGCGCCGTGTAGAGGAAAAAACACAGGAACTGCAAAAGCAGGGGATGGGAGACCTGACTTCAGGTATCAATTTGCCTGAAGGCTTTAAGTTCCCCTTTTAAGAAGTGGCCATCCACTGGTTTTGAGTTTGTATGTTTAGTCCCCTGATTGAAGAGCTGATCCGCGCGCTCCGCTGTCTGCCCAGTGTGGGCCCCAAGTCCGCGCAGCGCATGGCGATGTACCTGTTGGAAAAAGACCGAGAAGCTGCCTCCCTGCTGGCCCAGAGTTTGGCACGAGCGGTGGAACAAGTGGGGCGCTGTGGGCAGTGTCGCACCCTGACAGAGGAGCCCGTTTGCTCATTGTGTAGCAATAGCCGGCGCGAGCAGGACTCACTGTGCGTGGTTGAGACGCCCGCTGATGTTCTGGCTATTGAGCAGGCCGGTAATTACCACGGTCGCTACTTTGTCCTGCATGGGCATCTCTCGCCCATCGATGGTATTGGCCCGGGGGACCTGGGGATCGACTTGCTGGAGCAGAGGCTCGCTACTGAGCAGTTGCGCGAACTTATTGTCGCCACTAACCCTACGGTAGAAGGTGAAGCTACCGCGCAGTACATCGCGGAGAGAGCTCGTGCCCAGGGGGTGACGGTGAGCCGGATTGCCCACGGTGTGCCCATCGGCGGAGAGCTGGAATATATCGATGGCGGCACTCTCGCCCACGCCTTTAATAGTCGAACCGCATTTTTTTCCGGCAGTTGAGTGATATCGATGACAGAAATAGATACCACTCCACGCTGGGTCGACAGTTACGAGCAGCTGGTAGAGTTGTGTGCAGAATGGCGCAAGCAGAGTGCGGTAGCCCTGGATACCGAGTTCATGCGCAGCCGTACTTTTTATCCCCAGCCGGCGCTGGTCCAGGTAGGTGATGGAAAACACTGCTACCTGATCGACAATTTGGCGATTGAGGAGTTACAGCCGCTTCGCGACCTCTTGCTCGATACCGCTGTCACTAAAATCATGCACAGTTGTAGTGAGGACCTGGAAACCCTGGAGCGCTTACTAGGCGTGATTCCCGAGCCCATTTTTGATACCCAAATTGCCGCTGCAATCTGTGGTATGGGAGCAGGCTTGGGTTATGCGGCGACAGTTAACCAGCTACTGCATATAGAGTTGCCCAAGAGTGAAACCCGCTCGGACTGGCTGCAGAGACCTCTCAGCGATGCACAGAAAACCTATGCCGCCCTCGATGTTGCTTGGTTGCCGGTACTCTACGGCGTACTGGTAAAGGACCTCAATGCGAAGGGGCGCCTGGAGTGGTTGCAGGAAGACTGTGCATCATTGGTGGTCACGGCTCGAAACCCGAGCCCACCTGAGATTTACTACCAAAAAGTGAAAGGTGCCTGGCGCCTGCGCAGTAAACAACTGGCAGTGCTACAGGATGTGTGTGCCTGGCGCGAAAAGCAGGCCAGGGCGCTGAATATGCCGCGCAATCACTTGTTGAAAGAGAATATCTGTCTCGGCTTGGCCCAACAGTTGCCGCGGCATAGAGGTGCCTTGAGCCAACTGGGTATGGAAGGGCGAGCTCTGCGTGAGCACGGCGACGCCCTGTTAAAAATCGTTGCCCAAGCCTGCGGGAGAAGCGATCCACCTGCGCGAATGCAGCAGCCCCTCAACCGGCAGCAGGGAGAAATCCTCAAGCAACTGCGGCTTGAGATGGTGTCTATTGCCGAGCGGGCCGGGTTGCCTGCCGAAATATTAATTCGCAAAAAAGAGCTGGAAGCCTTGGTCCAGGCCCGTCGACCCGAGTTAGAGGGTCGGCTCAGAGGGTGGCGGGCCGATGTGATTGGCCACCCTTTGCTCGAAGCTCTGAAACAATTGCGTAAAGAGGAATTGAAGTGAAAATTTTATGCGATATTTATCGCAGTCCAAATAAAGACGAGATGTATCTGTACGTGGATAAGCGCGAGGGCACTGCGAGGGTTCCCAAAAATCTACTGGAGCTTTTCGGCAAGCCGCAGCACGTCACTACGATGTTGGTGACGCCGGACAAAAAACTGGCCCGTGCGGAGGCGGACAAGTTGCTCAAAGAGGTGCGCACTCGCGGCTATTACTTACAGATGCCGCCAATAGCCGATTCCGAAATGAGTGAAATCGCGCTGAAGAACAGCAAGTTGCAACGCTGAGTCGAGCTAAATGGCACAGGAGCCTTTTTGGCGGCGGAAAACGCTGGAGCAAATGAGTCGATCCGAGTGGGAGCAGCTTTGTGACGGTTGTGGTCGCTGCTGTCTGCATAGTTTGGAGGATGAGGATACGGGTGAGGTCTACCTCACTAATGTGGCCTGCCGCCTGTTGGATACCCATTCCTGCCAGTGCAGCAAGTACAGCCAGCGCAAAGCCCATGTTCCCGGATGCATTCAGTTGCGTATAGAGGATATTGCCGAATTCGATTGGTTGCCGCTCACCTGCGCATACCGCAGCCTTGCGGAAGGGCGCCCTCTTGCGGACTGGCACCCATTGGTATCGGGAGACCCGGAATCCGTTCATCGGGCGGGGATATCGGTGCGTGGGCGCGTTGTCAGTGAAGAGTCGGTTCATCCAGGCGATATGGAGGATCATATTGTCTCTTGGGTTGAACAGGGTTGATCGCAAACGGGAACTGCGACCTGTGAACGCCTTTGGATATTGCGCATAATTAAGGAGCCTCTGAATAACTCCGTAATGCCTCTGCGGGTCTTGAAGGCTGCAGATGTTAGGCGCAGCTCGCCGCGAATGGCCGTAGCCCTTTGCAAGAGCTGCAACACAGCAGATGCGGCCTTCAAGGCCCGCCCTTCGGGGCATTCGGAGCGATTCACACTCCGCGTTGCGACTTCTTGAAAGGTCTAGACATTCCTGCGAAGCCGCGCCTTGATTGTGAACCGCTCTGCATGCCAGAGGCATCACAGAGTTACTCAGAGGCTCCTCAAATCATTCTTCGGATCGATTTATGGCTGGCAGTGCTTGTCTGCGAAGCGGCGTAAATATGCCGGTTCCGAGCGAGTGACGATGTAAAGGACCCTGGCATATTTGCCCGATATTGGATCGGTGTGCCAGAAAGTAGAGTGAGAGAATGACAGAAGATTTCCAATTTGCCTGGATGGTATACGCCGCTTCAACACTGGTTATGCTGTTGGCGGGCTGGTGGTTTATGCGCAATTGGCGCTGGAGTTGGGTACGCCAGACTCTACTGTTAGTGGCTGCGGCGGTGTTGCTGGCGCCGGCAAAGACCTCTGTAGCGGAGTCAGTTGCTGTGCCGGTGTTGCCGCTATTTGTTTATCAAACGCTGTTTGAAGAAAATGGAGCGGCGCCAGAAGTCACTACCAATTTGATATTCGCTTCGGGTGGAGCCCTGGCGATCATGGTTGTTTGGGGGATTGTCAGCTTGCTGATGAGGTTTCGCCGGGATAGGCGTCGTCGCTTTGATGAAGATCCCTACTTTAACGAACAATAACCCAAGATATGGCTGTCATGCCTGAGGGCAGGGTAGCCATTCCCCCAGTATTTTTTGTTGCACTTTAATTCACTTGCGCAGCCATCGTCTCTCCTCGACGCCTATATCCAGGCCTTCACTCGGTTGCTCGTATCAAAGGCGCTAAAACCCTTTAGACCGACAACCCCAGTCAATGACAGCTGCTATATCTATTAAGCTGGTTCCCGCTGTGGCGCAATGCAAAACAATGTAAAAGCCGCGTCACTTTTCTGCCAGGTATCCAGTAACAACAAGAGGCGGCTGTATCCAGCATGTGGGAAATACCTCGCACCTAATAGGGGAAGAGGGCAAGGGCAGTCGTGAATAGAGTGAAATATTCAGTTCAATACCCACTTGCCCGGATTGGCAGTGAGAGCCGAATGGCTGAGGAATGCTGATGCTCGATCACCTGCTTATATTGACTGCAGTAATGCTGGTTTCGGGCATTTTGGGTGGGCTGGTCAATTACTATCAAATGCTGTTCACCGAAGAAGATCCAGCGGGGCTCGCACGTTGCCTGATTATGGGGCTGTGTGGCGCCTTGATGGTGCCGATATTCCTTAAATTCACCCAGAGTGACTTGTTGATAGAAATCCAGGGTGACCCCTCGCGTTTATTGATTTTTACCGGTTACTGCCTGCTCGCTGCAATTGCATCCCGTATGTTCGTGTTTAACGCTGCGCGGCGCCAGTTGCGCGACGCCAGTATTGCCCGCGCCCGAGTAGAGAATATGGAGCAGGAACTGCGCACCATGCAGTTGGAAATGATGCCCCTATTGGAGCATGAAATTGAGGGCGATCCCGAGCAGGGGCCGACCATCGATTTCAATCAGATCCGTAAATTGGATGACAATGCCCTACAGGTGCTGCATTTGTTAAATACCGGGGAGTGTGTATTTCGGTCTCTTTCCGGCATGGTGCAGGACAGCGGTATGGAAACCAATTCTATAGCCCGCGCCTTGAATAGCTTGCTGGTGTTGGAGATGGTCGGGAAAATTCACAGTCACCTGGGCATCCGCTGGTATATCACCGGCAAAGGTCGCCAGGTTGTACACCGCCGCAGTACCCAGATGGCCTAGGCTGCTTCGGTAAGCCCACGCGTACTTTCAAGGCTCGCCCTGCGGGACTGGCAAATTTCCCCAGCGCAAGCTGGTCATCCAAATTGAGCGTTACCGCCTCGCCCCCAACCTGTTGTTCAATTATCATTCGCTAAAAGAGATAGTTAGCCTCGACGACAGGATTGGAGCAGTTATGAAGTTTACCGGTACCGAAAGCTATGTAGCGACCGAAGACTTGCAGATGGCGGTGAATGCGGCCGTTACCCTGCAGCGCCCACTATTGATCAAGGGTGAGCCCGGCACCGGCAAAACACTGCTCGCCGAGCAGGTAGCAGAGAGCCTCGGACTAAAGCTGATCCAGTGGCATATTAAATCCACCACCAAAGCCCAGCAGGGCCTGTACGAGTACGACGCGGTATCCCGCCTGCGGGACTCCCAACTGGGGGTGGATAAGGTTCACGATATTGGCAACTACATTAAGCGCGGCAAGCTTTGGGAGGCCTTTGCGGCAGAAGAGCGCGTGGTGCTGCTGATCGATGAAATCGATAAAGCGGATATCGAATTCCCCAACGACCTGCTGGTTGAGCTGGATCGCATGGAGTTCTTTGTCTATGAGACTGGAGAAACCATCAAGGCCAAGCAGCGCCCCATCGTAATTATCACTTCCAATAATGAGAAAGAGTTGCCGGACGCCTTTTTACGCCGTTGCTTTTTCCATTACATCAGCTTCCCCGATCGTGACACCATGCGCAAAATTGTCGATGTGCACTACCCAGGGATCAAAGGGCAGCTGGTGGCCGAGGCAATGGATATTTTTTTCCAGCTGCGCGAGGTTCCAGGCCTGAAGAAAAAGCCTTCTACCTCTGAGCTGATCGATTGGCTCAAGCTGTTGATGGCTGATGATATTCCCGGGGAGATCCTGAAAAACAGCGATAGCAGCAATGCCATTCCGCCGCTCTACGGTGCCCTGCTGAAAAACGAGCAGGATGTCCATATGCTGGAGCGCCTGGCGTTTATGGCCCGTCGCGATAATCGCTAAACTGTGTTGGTTAATGTCACCGAGGGCTTAGGTTGTCCTCGGTGATTTCGGCCCGGTTTAACCGGGTGTTATTTTTTCCCTGTGCTGACTGCGAATTATTATGCTGATTGGCTTTTTCCAGAATTTACGCCGCTATAAATTACCGGTAACCATCACCGAACTGCTGGCCCTGCTTGAGGCATTACAGCAGCGCCTGGTGTTTGCCGACCTTGAGGGATTTTACTTCCTTGCCCGCGTTTGCCTCGTCAAGGACGAGAAGCACTTCGATAAATTTGATCGCGCTTTCGACGCCTATTTTAAGGACCTTGAGACCCTCGACGACATTGTCGAGCAAATGATTCCCGAGGACTGGCTGCGTGCAGAATTTATGAAACAGCTGACCGAAGAGGAAAAGGCCCAGGTGCAAAGCCTCGGTGGCTTGGAAAAACTACTGGAGGAATTTAAAAAGCGTCTAGAGGAGCAGAAGAAGCGTCACAGCGGTGGTAATCGCTGGATTGGTACTGGCGGCACCAGCCCGTTTGGCAATAGTGGTTATCATCCCGGCGGTATCCGTGTGGGCGGCAAGGGGCGCAATCGCTCGGCGTCAAAGGTTTGGGAGAAGCGCCAGTTTAAAAATCTGGATGACAGTATCAGTCTGGGCACCCGCAATATCCAGGTGGCTCTGCGCAAGTTGCGCAAATTTGCCCGCACCGGTGCCGCGGAGGAACTGGATCTGGATAACACCATTTCCTCTACTGCACGCAACGCAGGGTTACTGGATATTCAAATGGTGCCGGAGCGACATAATGCGATTAAGGTGCTGATCTTCTTCGATGTAGGGGGCTCTATGGACCCCTATGTGCGCGTCTGTGAAGAACTGTTCTCCGCCTGTCGCTCCGAGTTCAAGCATCTCGAATATTTTTATTTCCACAATTTTGTTTACGAGCATGTGTGGAAAGACAACCAGCGGCGCTATAGCGAAAATACCTCGCTGCTGGAAATACTGCGCACCTATGGCAAGGACTACAAAGTAATTTTTGTCGGCGATGCGTCTATGGCGCCCTACGAAATTACCAGTCGTTTCGGCAGTGTCGAACATATGAATGAAGAGCCCGGTGCGGCCTGGATGGAGCGTGTTACCGATACCTACAGTAACCTGATCTGGTTGAATCCTGTAGGAGAGGAGTACTGGCAATATACTCCCAGTATCGGTATGACCCAGAGACTGGTGGACGGGCATATGTATCCGATGACCCTGGAGGGGTTGGATCGAGCCATCGCTTATTTGGTTAAAGGGCGTTAAAAAGCTGATCGCTTTTTCAGGTAGCACCTTAGGTGCTACCTGCTATTCGTGGGGTTTCGTTAGTTGCTCAACTAGAGAGAGAAGCGAAAAATCGCTTCGTGGAGTCATTATTAATGAGAAGCCACTGGGTTTCTCTATCTCTTTTCCCCCAGTATTAATCCCATTTTCTACGATAGAAAACAACGGCAGATGACACTGGGGGGTGCCCCAAAGCCCTGCAATAGCGGTTAAACCCAATAGTCGCTGGCGATTTGTTTGTACTTTGCTGGGTTCACTATCGGTCCCTTTCTTAATTGCGGTTGTGGGGGTGGTTGGTACTAGTAAAACGCTACTGTTGTCCGGTAGTAATGTTTCCATCAACTTGCACCACTGTTGTCGTTTTTCGTTGGCCCAGGATATCTCATCGTCGGTAATTGATAGGGCCATAGTAATTCTCGTGGCGATGTCCTCTGAAAATACCGGCCGGTATTTTCGCAACCAGTCTCCGTGAGTATTGGCGATGGCGCGGCCCTGCAAAATTCTGAATACATCCGCCAGTTCGCCCAGTAATTCAATGTCAGACAGGTGTTTAATCTCGCAGATAGGAAATTGATTATTTAATGTAGGAATAAATTCCTGGATTGCTGATTGAATGGGCGTATCTGCCAGTTGACTTATCTCGGGGCAAGTAACCAGGCGGGTTACTTTATTTGCGGACAAGTGCTGTGACGGGATTAGAATTTTGCCGACGTCTACAAGTAATGAAGGAGTTTGACTAAACCAACCGACAGTATCAAAGCAGGGTGCTAAACCGAAAACACCTTCGGTAGGAATAAGTGAGTGACTGGTTCGAATGCCGAATAAACCACAATAGCTTGCAGGTACCCTCACCGATCCGCCGGTGTCGGTGCCTAAGCCAATATCGGCTGTTCCTGAGGCCACGGCGGCGGCCGATCCCATAGAGGAACCCCCACAAAAATAGCCGGGCAGTTTAGGGTTGTCGGCAGAACCGTAGTGTAAATTACTCCCCTGCATGCTGTAGGCGAGTTCATCAAGGTGAGTAAACCCAGTAAAGGTTGAGCCGGCCTCCAGTAATTGCTGCAAGCTAAGTGCGGTTTTATTGGCAGGAGGGTGGGTATTAAACCACTCGGGGCTGCCTGCCGTATTTTTCTCCCCTTTCAATTGAAAGAGGTCTTTGACCGCTAAACGTACGCCTGTTAGTGGTCCGGAATCTGATAACGTTAAAGAGCGTGGTCCGTGCTCGCAAAATACGCCTTTTATGGGTTGGCTCCCTTATTTGTCATTACCGCTAAAATGCTTCGGCGGTACACCGTCGTGATCGGCGGTGATGCTCAGTTCCTCCTTGGTGGTTTCGCCCACCTTTACGTGAACCTCTTCTGCACCGTGCATCCAGTCCACCAGTTTCTCGCGAATAAAGTACAGGATAATTCCGGCAATAATTGCGGCCAGGGCTACTCCGCCAAAGGTTGCGAGTGGGCCGGATACACCAACGAGTTTACCGATCTCTGCGGCTCCTTTGTTGGCAATACCAATAAAGGCAAACCAAAGCCCCATCATCAGGGATAAATAGCGCAGCGGAGATAATTTAGTTACGACAGAGAGCCCAATTGGCGATAGGCAAAGTTCGCCAATGGTGTGGAAAATATAGGCAAATACCAGCCACCAAATACTCGCTTTAATGGTCTCTGAATCGCCAATTTGCAGGGCGGCACCGCACATGGATAAGAATCCCACGCCGAGAAAAACTAGTCCCAAACTGAATTTGGCCGGTGAGCTGGGTTCCCGGTCTCCCATGCCTACCCAGATACTGGCCATAATCGGCGCGAGGATAATAATAAACAGAGGGTTAACCATCTGCAGCCAACTGGCGGGAATCTCCCACCCCAGCACATTCAGGTCGGTTCGATATTTGGCGAATAAGTTCATTGAGCCGGCAGCTTGCTCAAAGCCAGCCCAAAAAATCACGATAAACACACCCAGCACCAAAATAACTTTGATGCGGTCGCGCTCCTCTTGAGTCAACGGGCGGCGCTTATCGACGTCCTCATCTTTCTTGTCTTTCAGTTCCAGGTGCGCAGAAGGTTCTACACCGATTTCTCCCAGGTAGCGTTTGGCTTGGGTCAACTGCAGGATTAGGCCGGCTAACATGCCAAGGCCAGCGACGATAAAGGCCAGCTGGTAATCCACCTTTTCCCCAATCCAGCCCACCAGTAGGTAACCGAGGATAGAGCCCAGGTTGATGCCCATATAAAAAATGGTAAAGGCGGTATCCCGGCGGTGGTCACCTTCCTCGTAAAGGTCCCCGACCATGGTAGAGATATTTGGCTTGAAGAAACCGTTGCCGATAATCAGTAAGGCTAACCCGATCCATAGCATATAAATTTGGCTGCCATTTGGCAGCCAATCGTGGGGGAATCCCAGGGCGAACTGCCCCAGCATCATCAAGGTGCCGCCGAACATAATACAGCGGCGCTGGCCCCAGCGATTATCTGCCATCCAACCGCCAATAATGGGGGTTAGGTAGACCAGCATTGCATACCAGCCCAGGTAGCTGAGGGCTTTGGATTGCAATTCGGTATCGGTCAGTTGTTCCCAGCCGAAGACTGCGGCAGTCGCTGTAGAGGTCAGGTAGAAGACAAAAATACCACGCATGCCGTAGTAGCTGAGACGTTCCCACATCTCAGTACCAAACAACAGGAAGAGTCCTTTGGGGTGGCCAAACAGCTGGCCTGCGCTGGCGGGGGGCTTGGGCTTGATCTCTTGCATAGTACTGCTCGCAAGGTATGACCCTGAGGAATTGCACCAGCAGTATAGGCCGTGCCCCTCAGAAGAAGTGCTATTCGCACCAGTATAGATGAGCGCCACAATAAGGTTTGATAGCCCTGCGGTGCTCAAGGGGTATAATCCCGCGTTTGCCATTGCTGTACGAATTATGAGTCACACCGAAGCAGAAAAAGTACTGGGGGCGCTGCAGGCCCGAATCTCCGCGACCATGGGGCGTGACCGCTATGGGTTGCGCAGGACTGTCAAAAATGTGCGCCGGCGCCAGAAAGAGGGCAAGCCGGTAGATCGCATGTTGGCCCAATTGGAGCAACAGCTCCAAGCGTCTGAGACCCTGGTGGAGGAGCGCCGGCGCAAGTTGCCGGAAGTGCAGTGGCCGGAGTCTTTGCCAGTGGTAGCGCGGCGGGAGGAAATCGCCGAGCAGATCGAGAGAAATCAGGTTGTAGTGATTGCCGGTGAAACCGGTTCTGGTAAAACCACTCAGTTACCAAAAATTTGCCTGTCACTGGGCCGGGGAATTTTCGGCCAGATCGGCCACACTCAGCCGCGCAGGATTGCCGCGCGCACTGTAGCCAATCGAATTGCTGAGGAACTGGGGCAGCCCCTGGGAGAGTCCGTCGGTTACCAGGTGCGCTTTACCGACCACAGCACCGAGCATACCCACGTCAAACTGATGACAGACGGTATCCTGCTGGCTGAAATTCAGCGCGATCCCCTGTTAAATAAATACGATACGTTGATCATCGATGAGGCCCATGAGCGCAGCCTTAATATTGATTTTCTGTTGGGCTATTTGAAAACCATACTGCCCAAGCGCCCTGACCTGAAACTGATAATTACCTCGGCCACCATCGACCTAGAAAAATTTTCCCGGCACTTTGGCGATGCGCCGATTATCGAGGTTTCCGGTCGTACCTACCCGGTGGAAGTTCACTATCGCCCCGCAGCGGATACGGATGCAGATCTCAACGAGCAGGTGGTCACTGCTGTGGAGGAGTTGCTGCACGAGGAAAAGTCCAGCAGTCGGCGCGGTGGGGATATCCTGGTATTTATGAGCGGCGAGCGGGAAATCCGCGAGTGCGCCAAGGCTTTGCGCGATGCACAGATAGCGCAATTGGAAGTGCTGCCCTTGTATGCCCGCTTGAGCCTTGCGGAGCAAGCCAAAGTTTTCCACGGCCATAAAGGCCGTCGCATTGTACTCGCTACCAATGTGGCAGAGACCTCTATTACGGTGCCCGGTATCCGCTATGTGATCGACCCGGGTACTGCACGAGTGAGCCGCTACAGCTACCGCAGTAAAATTCAGCGGCTGCCTATAGAGCCGGTTTCCCAGGCCAGCGCCAACCAGCGTGCCGGTCGCTGTGGCCGTGTCAGCGCCGGTGTTTGTGTGCGCTTGTATGAAGAGCGGGATTTTGAGCAGCGCCCGGAATTTACCGATGCGGAAATCCTGCGTACGAATCTGGCCGCAGTCATTCTGCAAATGTTGCAGTTGCGTATCGGTGATATCCGCGAGTTTCCATTTGTCGATCCGCCGGACCCACGACTGATTAATGACGGCTATAAATTGCTGCAGGAATTACAGGCGGTAGATGAGCAGGGCCGGGTCACTAAATTGGGGCGATCCCTATCTAGGTTGCCTTTAGACCCGCGCCTGAGCCGTATGTTATTGGCGGGGGCAGAGAATGGCAGTGCGCGGGAGCTCTTGATTATTGTCGCCGCTCTGGCCGTGCAGGACCCGCGCGAGCGCCCGGCAGAAAAGCGCCAGGCTGCGGATGAAAAGCATCGCCAGTGGCAACATGAACAATCGGATTTTTTATCCTTCGTTCAGCTGTGGGATGCCTTTGAAGTCCAGCGTCAGGAACTGAGTCAAAATCAGTTGCGCAAGTGGTGCCAGAAAAACTTCCTGTCCTGGCTGCGTATGCGCGAGTGGAGAGATATCCACCACCAGCTGCGTGTGGCCTGTCGCGATCTCGAAGTTAAAGAAAACAAAGAGCCGGCGGAATACGAAGCGATACACCGAGCCATCGTGGTGGGATTGCTGGGCAATATTGGCGCGCGGGATGAAAACAAGGAGTTTAACGGCTGCCGCAATCGTCGTTTCCATATTTTCCCAGGCTCCGGTCAATTTAAAAAACCTCCCCGCTGGGTGGTGTCTGCCCAGTTACTGGAGACCAGCCGCCTGTTCGCCCATACCGTAGCCAAGGTCGAGCCCGAGTGGATATTGGCCGCCGCGCAGCACCTGGTTAAGCGCAATTATTTTGAACCCCATTTTGACGCTCGCTCCGGGCAGGTAATGGCCTTTGAGAAGGTCTCCCTTTACGGTTTGGTGCTGGTGGAAAAACGCCGAATCCCCTACGGCAAACTGGACCCGCAAACTTCTCGGGAAGTGTTTATTCGCCAGGCGCTGGTGGAGCAACGCTATCGCGGTAAGGGCCGATTTTATAAGCACTATCTCGACCTGTTGAAGTCCCTGGAAGAGCTGGAAGCCAAATCCCGTCGCCGGGATATTCTGGTGGATGATGAAGTGGTGTACCGTTTCTTCGATGAGCGTATCCCAGCGGATATCGTCAACCTGGCTGGATTTGAGCACTGGCGCAAGAAAGCGGAATCCAGCGATACACAGCTGCTGTTTATTCCCCGCGACTTATTGATGCAGCAGAGTGCCGATCATGTGGGAGAGGCCCAATTCCCCAATGAGTTGCAGGCGGGCGGTATTGTCTATCCGCTCAGCTATCACTTTGAGCCTGGCAGTGTGGATGATGGCGTCAGTATCCAGGTGCCGGTTGCAGCGCTGCACCAGGTGCCGGCAGCTCGCCTCTCCTGGTTGGTGCCGGGAATCTTGCGGGACAAGTGCATCGCTCTGGTAAAAGCCCTGCCCAAGCAGTGGCGCAAGTATTTTGTGCCAGTGCCGGCTGCGATAGATAAGGCTTTGCCCCGACTGCGTGCAGACAATACCCCGTTGTGGCAGTCGTTGGCTCTGGAGCTGAAGCGCCAGACAGCGCAGCAGCTGCCAGATGAGGTATGGGAGTCTGCGGAACAGGCCCTGGAAGATTATTACCGTTTCAATATCCAGGTGATGGATGAAGCCGGTAAATTGCTGGATCAAGATCGGGATTTGGCCCTATTGCAGGCGCGCTACCGGGATCGGGTACAGCAGGGGCTGGCAACAGCTGGCGACAGTTTTGAGCGGGAGGGTATTTCCCGATGGGACTTCGGTAATCTTCCAGAGACCCACACCCTCAACCAGGGCGGGCTCAAGGTGCGGGCTTACCCCGCGCTGGTTGAAGGAAAAGACAGTGTTTCCCTGAAGCTACTGGATAACCCCAGTGAGGCTCGCAGGCTTACTCGCGCCGGTATTTGCCGTTTGGCTCTGTTGCACTTGCCGGAGAAGGTGAAGTATCTGCGCAAAGAGCTGTTGCGAGGCAAGGAGCTGGGGCTTTCTGCAGCGGATCTGGGGCGCCGTGAGGAGGTAGCTGACGACATCCTGATGGCAGCCGTGCGCGAAGTTTTCTGGCCCAAAGAGGAGTTGCCGCGCACCGAAGCTGAATTCCTGGCCGCTTTGGAAAATGACGGTGACTTGGTGGGGGTGGCCCAGGAGATTGGTGATCTGTTGGTCAAGGCCCTGGCTCAGCTGGTGCCACTGCGCAAACAAATCAAACAGCAGAAAAACCTGGCGGTCGCAATGGCGGTGGGGGATATCCAGCAGCAACTGGCTGGGCTCTTCTACCGAGGCTGCTTGTTTGATACTCCGCTGTCATGGCTGCGCCAGTACGGCCGCTATCTGAAGGCGATCGCAATGCGCTTGGAAAAGGCCGCTCTCGACCCTAACCGTGACCGAAAACTGCAAGTTGAATACCAGAAGGCGGCGGAGCCTTACTTGGCGCAAGTGGAGAAATATTCACCCAGAGAACTCTCTGCAGAGGCAGAATTGCGTGAGTTTCGCTGGATGTTGGAGGAATTTCGTGTTTCCTTATTCGCGCAGACTCTAAAAACCCTGATGCCGGTGTCATCCAAGCGCTTAAGCAAGTCATGGGCAGAAATTGATGGGAAAGGTTTGCTTGGTTGATTTTCTCTATGGAAAAGAGATCACAAAAAAAATTTTGATCAAGTGTAAGAATTTGATGGAGAGCCCGACAGAAGTACTGAAAGCAGGCCTGGAGCCCAGAATGACCCCTTGATACCGGTTATTTTGTGGCGGGTTCTATTCAATGACTGATTTTTGTTTCGCAGCATTATACTTCTGCGGAGTGGAAAAAAGTCTCTTGTACTTTTTATTGCTAAGGACACCTAGTTAGGAGATTCACTATGAACAAGAAGCACCTTTCCCCTGTAGCCGCCGCAGTTGGCGCAGCGTTTATCGCCACTGCCGCTATGAATGTATCTGCTGCCAACAGTAATGCTAACCCCTTTGCCGCAGCAGACCTGAGCTCAGGCTACAACGTGGCGCTGGCTGATCACGACGGTGATGATAAAAAGAAAGAGGGTAAGTGCGGCGAAGGCAAGTGTGGCGAAGGTAAGAAAAAAGAAGGCAAGTGCGGCGAAGGTAAGTGCGGCGAAGGCAAGAAAAAAGAAGGTAAGTGCGGCGAAGGTAAGTGTGGCGGGTAATTTTTCGCTGTACTCAAAGAGGGTGGATACGCTTTAGCGATCCACCCTGTTTTTTATTGATCGCTGAAAAAAGTGAGACCTGAAAGTGTTGCGCGAGTTTTCCATAGAAGGTGCTGGGTTTGGATTGCGCCGGTCAATGATGGGTGAAAACCTTGATACAGATGCCGTAGATTTTCTGGAGGTAGCACCTGAGAATTGGATTGGTGTTGGCGGTCGCTATGGGCGCTGGTTTAAGGAATATACAGAGCGTTTTCCTTTTTTACTTCACGGTTTATCTCTCTCGATTGGTGCACCAGAACCATTGGATATGGACTTGGTTGCAGCCATTAAAAAATTTATCAAGCAACACAATATTCGCGGTTACAGTGAGCACTTGAGTTATTGCTCAGATCACGGCCATCTGTACGATTTATTGCCCATTCCCTTTACGCAAGAAGCGGTGATGTATGTTGCCGAGCGAATCCGTATGGTCCAGGACGCACTGGAAGAACGGATTGCAATGGAGAATGTCTCCTACTATGCGGCGCCGGGCCAGGAGATGACTGAACTGGCTTTTTTAAATGCGGTGCTGGAAGAGGCCGATTGTGATTTGCTTCTGGACGTGAACAATATTTATGTAAACTCGATTAACCACCGCTACGATGCGCTGGACTTTCTATCTGCACTACCTACTGAAAGAATTCGCTACGTACATATTGCCGGGCACTATGATGAGGCAGAGGATTTAAAGGTGGACACCCATGGTGCACCGGTTATTGATCCTGTGTGGGAACTACTCGATCGCGCCTACGATATTCACGGTGTGATGCCGACGCTACTTGAGCGGGATTTTAATATTCCGCCGATTCCCAAATTACTCGAAGAAGTAGGACATATTAAAACCATTCAGGCCAGTCACCAGGTGGAAGAGAGTTATGTCCTCAGTCGTCGATAAGCCCGAGACATTCAAAAGTGTGCAGCGGGACTTTGCTGCCCATTTGCGCGCACCGGATCAAGTTGCGCCGCCGGCAGAAATTGAGGACCGGCGTGTCGCTATTTATCGAGATTTGATTTACAACAATATTGAATCCTTTGTTGCCAGTGGATTCCCGGTATTGCGCAGTCTTTATAGCGACGAAAACTGGCATCAAATGGTACGTGATTTTGTCCACAAACACACATCCGTTAGCCCGTATTTTTTGCAGATCAGTGAAGAGTTTCTCTCATATTTACAGAACGAACGGGGAGAACAACCACAAGATCCTCCGTTCCTGTTGGAGCTTGCCCACTACGAGTGGGTAGAGTTGGCTTTAGATGTCAGTGCTGTGGAATTACCGGAAGGGCTGGCGATAGAGGGGGATGTTTTACAGCAAGTTCCTGTAGTTTCCCCTCTTGTCTGGAGCCTCAGCTACCGCTACCCAGTGCATCGGTTGGGGCCGGATTTTCAGCCCCAAGAGCCGCCGGAGGTACCGACGTTCCTTTTCGTATACCGGGATCGTTCCGACAAAGTGAATTTTATGGAGATCAATGCCGTCACCGCCAGATTGTTGCAGTTGGTCTCTGCGGGCGATTACACCGGCTTACAAATATTGGAACAGATGGCTCAGGAATTACCCAATATTAGTCGTGACTCCTTATTTGATTTTGGTGCCGATTTATTAGAAAAACTACTGAATAAAGGGGTTATTGCCGGTTTAAAGGCTTAGCCTGTGATTGCCTGAAACTCCTTTATCTTTGGCAAATCCCAGCTGCTATGCTGCCGAGGGTAGCTTACGAATTACTAGGGCGTTAGAATCCTTGGTCTCACTAGTTTGATATAAGAGGAGCAGGGTTGTGCTTGGAAGCAAAACTTTATCGCCCTGGTTAATGGCAACTCTGATAGCTGTTACTCCAGTAGGGGCGCTAGCGCAACAAGATCCGTTTGGTGGTGCAGCTCAAAACCCGGCTGCGGTAGATACCAGCGGAGCAGAGGATGCCAGTGCCGATGACGGGGGCCTGTCTCTCGAGGATGAGTACGGCTTTGATCCTGCCGATGAATTTGGTGGTGCCGAGGGCGAAGATTTATCACTTCGCGACCCCTGGGAAGGTTTTAATCGGGCCATATTCTCCTTCAACGATGGTGCAGATCGCTATGTGTTGAAGCCCGCCGCTGTCAGCTATCGCCAAATTACCCCGATTTTCGTGCAGCACGGTGTCAGCAACTTTTTCGACAATCTGCGCGAAGTTACCAATACTTTTAATGATGTTCTGCAGGGTAAATGGGGCCAAGCGGGCAATGACGCGGGTCGTTTCCTGGTGAATTCCACGGTAGGTATTGTCGGTATTCTGGATGTTGCCCAGCACATGGGTCTCGAGCAGGGTGATGGCGAGGACTTTGGCCAGACTTTGGCTGTTTGGGGTGTGCCTTCTGGCCCCTACCTGGTTTTGCCGCTACTGGGGCCATCCACTGTACGGGATACCCCAGCTAGGGTCGTGGATTACTACACCAACCCCTTGACCTATGTAAATGACGACGCGACCAAATATGCATTGAAGGGTACAGATATCATTCAGAGCCGTGCCAGCCTGCTGCAAGCGGAGTCCCTGTTGCATGGTGATCGCTATGTACTCTTGCGGGATGCTTACCTGCAGCGCCGCGACTATTTGATTGTCGATGGTGAAATGGATGTTCAAACCGAAGAAGAGGCCGCAGAGGCAATTGATCAGGGTGAAGTGGAAGAGGCTTCCGACTACTGATTTGTCACCTAGGGCAGATAACTTTTTAGAGCCTTTATATGGCCGGCCCCAGTAGCCTGGTGCTTACCGACGATGAGCGCTCCCGCAATTTTTTGCGAGGGGCGCTTTCGCGTTTTGGCTTCCAGGTAAGTGTTGCCAACAACGGGGAAGATGGCATCGGCCAGTTCAGCCCCGGCGCTTTCCATATCGTATTGATTGATCGCTATTTGCCGGATATGAGTGGGCTGGAGGTGTTGCGGCGGATAAAGCGCATAGCCCCAGAGGTGGCTGCGGTAATTATTGCCTCAGATAGCGCTGCCGATGATGTACTCCAAGCGATGCGCCTTGGAGCCAAAGACTACCTGGTTAAACCCCTGGAAGAAGCAGCGGCTATTGATCGTATGATCTGCCGTATCAGCGGTGAAGAAAACCTGGCGAAGCAGAATCGCGAATATAAAGTGACCTTGGAGCGTCGCAACAGTGAACTGCGGGATCATGTGGAGCTGCTGCGCAGAGACCAGGAAGCTGGCCGTTTACTGCAACAGCATTTACTTCCCCGTACCCCCTATCACTACCCCAGCGGTGTGGAAGCATCCTACCGGCTGGTTCCCTCCCTGTACCTGAGCGGTGATTTTGTTGATTACGGCTTGTTCGGTGAGCGCTTTGTAGCCTTTTACCTGGTCGATGTGTCGGGCCATGGTGTCTCTTCTGCGCTGGTTACTGCCCTGATTAAGCACAGCATTATGCATCGTTTGCGGGAGCGCCCCTTATTTGCCCAGCTGGACTCCCTCAGTGATGACTTGCTGGATGTCCTTAATCTGGTCAATGGCGAGTTGTTATCCACAAAATTGGGCAAGCACGCCAGTATGTTTGTCGGGGTTGTGGATAGTAGTGCCCGGCAATTGCACTATGCCGTCGCCGGGCAAATACCTATGCCGGCCCTGGTTAGTGAGGCGGGTGCAGACTGGTTGCCGGGAAAAGGGCGTCCCCTGGGTATTTTTGAACGGGGTGATTGGCAAGTGATGCGTGCTGAGCTGCCGCCCGCTTGGCGCCTGGTCGCTTGTTCCGACGGTGTACTTGAATTATTACAGGGCGATTTGCTCGATAAAGAGGCCCAGCTTTTGCAGGCTATTTCAGAGAGTGGGGGAGAACTCGACAGGCTCTGTCAGTCTCTAAAAATGGATACTTTTGGTGCCCTTCCGGACGATATTACGATTCTCACTTTAGGCCGCCAGTAATGCCTAAAACTTCTATCGATAGTCTTCGACTATGAAGTCGAATTTTGTGCTTTATCGCACTTGTCAGTCTGCATAGTCAGGAGTAAGCTCCGCCCACTTTATGCACAAAATTGCACTAGGCGCCAAAAACGTCAAATGCTATTGTGTTCTCTACCAGTGAACTTTTGCCATCCGCCTGCACTTCTATCAAAAGGTGTATTCGGGTGAGCCAGGGGTTGTTATGCAGTCCGGGCAAATTATGGTTGGGGCCCACCAGGGCATCTACGTCATCAAGTTAGTAGGTGATGTTCGTCTCAACCTTTGTACCTCATTTGATAGCTTTATCGACAACATGTTTGCACGGGGTGATTTTGCCGGAGTGGCATTTGATCTCGGTGGTGCAGAAGGTGTCGATAGTACGACTCTCGGCCTGATGGCGAAGATTGCTATTCGCGCTCTGGAGCGGGGCTGTGATAAGCCGTTGGTATTCTCTGCGGGTAAAGGTATCCGCCACCTGTTGGACGCTATGGGCTTTGATTCGTTGGTTGAAATCAGCGATACGGTCCACGATTTGAGCGTACCCACCACGCCTTTGGTATGTAATAGCCCTGACGAATGTGCTGCGCGGGAAAAGGTGTTGGAAGCTCACCGGGTATTGATGAGCATGAACGAGCAAAACGCCGAGACTTTTCGCGACTTGGTACATACCCTTGAGCGAGAATGTTCCCCGGTTGCCAAATCTTCGGCGCATTATCACTAGCTCTTATTCTCTCCTAATCCCCAGTCCTGGAAATCTCCCTTTCTTAGCAACGCTTCATATCCCTCGCTTCGGCGCGTGCCTTGGTGAAGAGTCCGTGTGGCAGATAAATTAGCTCTGCCACCCTGCGAATCAGGTGCTCCTCGAAAGCCTCGATAACATCATCTGAAAAAGCTACCTGCCACATCTGCAAAATCAGCAGGTATTTATCTCTCTCGCTGAACTGTTCATTCACCGCCTGGGTGAACTCGAACAGGGATGTGGCTCTGTCCCGTTGGCCAATAGCTTCACTGACTATTTCTGTGGCACTAGTCTGGTCGAGAGAGTAGTGCTGGCATAAGAGCTGTGTGAGCGTTTCACGCTCACACTCATCGAGCTTTTGATCGACAGTGGCGACCTCGACTAACAGCGCAGCGCTGATCATCCGCACGTCTTTTTCGTCACGTGCTTCAACATCAACGCTATTTCCTATCTGCTCAAACAGTTTACGGATTTGTTGCAGCATGAATTTCCTGCTGTCCCTTTACTCGGTTCTGTAACAATAGCTCTAAACGTTCCTGATCCTTCACGAAGTTCCGGATGCCATCGGCAAGCTTTTCAGTGGCCATGGCATCGCTATTCAATTGAAAGCGGAATTCGGCTTCAGGCAGATCCTGTGTCGGCCGGGATTTGGTTGCGGATACCGGTGGCAGGCCAGCAGCGAGAGGTGCCTCACTGTCCTCCAGGGCCTGTAATAGCTGAGGGCTGATTGTCAGTCGATCGCAACCAGCCAGAGCCTCAATCTCCCCGGTATTGCGGAAGCTGGCGCCCATCACAATGGTTTTGTAATCCCGGGACTTGTAGTACTCATAGATATTGCGCACCGAGATTACGCCCGGGTCCTCTTCCGCAGGGAATGACTCGCGGCCGCTGTTGGCGATATGCCAATCGAGGATTCGACCGACGAAGGGGGAGATCAGAGTTACCCCGGCTTCGGCACAGGCAATCGCCTGGGATTGACTGAACAACAAGGTCAGGTTGCAGTGGATTCCCTCGCGCTCCAGTACTGATGCGGCAGCAATGCCTTCCCATGTCGACGCGATCTTGATCAATACCCGCTCTTTGGCAATACCTGCGCGTTCATAGAGGGCGATCAGGTGGCGTGCGTAATCAATAGTAGCGCGGGTATCAAAGGAGAGGCGAGCATCGACCTCGGTGGATACCACCCCGGGCACCAACTGCAAGATTTCCGTGCCGATGCTGACAGCCAGTTTGATGGCGGCCAGGCGTGCAATATTTTCCGCGTTCGAGCCACCCTGGTGGCTTTCGGCCCACTGAAGTGCCTCGGCGATATGGTTGTCGTACTGAGGGAGCTGGGCGGCCTTAAACAGTAGGGAGGGGTTGGTTGTGGCATCTTGAGGACAATATCGGCGAATTGCTTCAATATCTCCTGTATCTGCTACAACCTGGCTGCGCTGTTTGAGTTGCTCCAACTTGTTCATGGTTCCTCCCTTAATTATTCACTGGTCTACATATTGAAAGCGGTCTAAGCGGCTTGGGTGACCTGGGCCAATGCCTGTTCAAGCACCTCGGGACCCGCCCCCGGCTTGTGGGCATTTTCGCTCAAATGGCGGCGGAAGCGTCGAGCACCAGGAAGCCCCTGGAATAACCCGAGCATATGCCGGGTGATATGATTCAAGCGCTGTCCGCGCTGCATTTCCTGCTCGATATAGGGCAGCATCTGCTCTACCACCTGGATGGCATCCGGGCCGGTCTCACCGCCAAATAATTGGCTGTCCACCTGGGCCAGGATTGTCGGGGTTTGGTAAGCCGCGCGCCCCAGCATTACACCATCCACGTGGCTTAAATGTTGCTGGCATTCCTCAATTGAATTGATCCCCCCATTAATAACAATTTGTAGCTGGGGGTAATCCTTCTTTAACTGGTAAACCATGTCGTAATTGAGCGGAGGAATTTCACGGTTTTCCTTGGGGCTTAGCCCCTTTAGCCACGCTTTGCGCGCATGGACGATAAAGGTATCCACACCGGCATTGGCCTGGGCCTCCACGAAGCGGGTCAGGCCTGGGTAGTCTTCCATATCGTCGATGCCGATACGGTGCTTGACGGTAACCGGAATAGATACCGCTTCCCGCATGGCAGTGAGTCCTGCGGCTACCACATCCGGTTCCGCCATAAGGCAGGCACCAAAACGCCCGGACTGGACTCGGTCACTGGGGCAGCCACAGTTTAGGTTGATTTCGCTATAGCCCCATTCCTCGGCGATACGGGCGCATTCAGCCAGTTCTTGAGGGTCACTGCCCCCCAACTGCAGGGCGACAGGTTGTTCAGCTGCATCAAATTGCAAATGTCGCTGTTGGTCACCATGCAGTATTGCCCCGGTGGTCACCATTTCCGAATACAGGCGTGCATGCTTGCTCAATAGGCGCCACATATAGCGGCAATGGCGGTCGCTCCAATCGAGAAGTGGTGCAGTGCAGAAACGGTGGGTATTAAATTCGGACATAAACTGCGGAGTAAAACACTAATAAAAACAGAGTAGCCGCCATTATATGGGATGCCTATGGTGATGTGCGGCTTTATTGTGAAACTTCGGGCACCTTTCCTGGAGTGAGTGCTTGCGGAACAGCAAGGTGGAACTCGAATAAGGTGGAACTCGAATAATGGTTGGCGGGCTTTATAAGGGGTGCTCTTATCCTAGCGGTTGCTTGTGTAACTAATAGTGTGAGAGATCTACGGTGGATGTAAAAGCTGGAACGGGTTGATATACCAAGAGCTTCTCATTCGATCCTTGATGGCTGATGTATGCAAGGTAAAGAGAGATCAGGTTTTATTCAGTTTGTACTTGCTGGTAATTTGAATTATCCACATTAGCAAAATAAATAGTGAGTGAACACAATGTTCTTCTGCTGACAGATTTCTGTGATGAAAGATAGAATTGCTCCGTCCTTAATACTGAGCCGATTATTTTGAGTGCAGTCTTTTCTTTGGTGGCAGTGCACTTCTGACTTTTTGGCCAAGCTCAACAAAATTTATAAAAGGAGTTTAGTATGAAGTTAAAATTAATCAGTGTGGGAGCTGTGGTACTGGTTTTGGGTGGATGCGCTTCATTAATGAAAGAAACTGTATCTAAAAGGGCGCCTTTTGATCTGAACTGTGATGCGGGCTCAATAACGATCCAGCAACTGGGATACAGAACTTATGGGGTTTCAGGATGTGATAAGCGTGCCACTTATGTATTGCAGGGACCTTGTTCAGGTCCGGGAAGTCAGTGTTTAGCAGTAATGAATTCCAATGTGGATGAAGGTTAATAGTAAAATTCGGGGGTAGGAGGTTTTTCTTGCTCCCCATTTTCTGGCTCCCAAGTAAATGGGGGCTATTGCGAGAAAGAAATTTTAGATATTTCTCTCGCGTTCAGAAGAGTTTTTTGCGGTTTCGGAATGTTGGGTATTGGGTGGGGTGGGTGGTTCCACACATAAAGTGGGTTCAAGTTTATTTAGTAATTTACGTGCAGTGGCACGATAGCTGGTTAGCTTACCGCCTGCTACCGCTAGAATTCTAGGCTTCTTGTTATCATCACAGCAAATAATGGTTTCCCGGGAGCGCGCAAAAGGACTCTTTTCCATTTCCGGAAGTACCCGTAGTCCGGAATAACTCTCGCAAATATCTTCTCCATTGAGCTCCCGGGCTTGAGAGAAATATTTCTGTACGGTCTGCAGAAGGTAACTCTCTTCTTCTAGTGTGGGGGTGACATCCCGAGGATCGCCAAAATAGGGGCGTTCTGTAGTTCCAACCAGAGTTTTATCCTGCCAGGGCATCACGAAAATCGCACGGCCATCATCGGCCTCCACATAGTAGATTTTATCGCCAAGAGAGAGGGGCAATAAAATATGGGTACCTGCGACCAGATCGATAGGGGGCAGCTCCACTGGCGGTGAACAGCGTGCATTCGTGTTGGCTACCCAGGGGCCACTGCAATTTATGAGCGCCCGGGTGCGCAACGTGCTGAGCTTGCCATTAGCAACATAGTCAACGCGGACCCCATCCCCAGTGACTTCTGCACCTACTAGGCTACCGGGACAGATAATCTGCGCCCCATGGGCAACCGCTGAGGCAACTACGTCCCGGGTAAGGGCTGCGTCATCGGTCTGCGCATCGTTATAGCGGAAGACCTCTTTTAGGCCTTCCCTATTCAGGCCTGGAAGGCTGTCCCACTGGGATTTGGGTATTCTGCGAAAGTATGAATCGGTGTTACTCAGTCCAGACAGAAGGCTGTAGAGGCTCAACCCAAAGCGGACCAGCCAGGCCGGTCTCTTGCTGTGCTGGTAGATAGGGATATAAAAAGGGACCATTCTCACGAGTTCAGGCTTGTTATCCAGTAGCCACTTTCTCTCCCGCAGGCACTCGTAGACCAAACGGAACTGGCCGCTCTCCAGGTAACGCAAGCCGCCGTGAATGAGTTTGGAGGAGCGAGAGGAAGTGGCGGCGGCGATACCCAGCTGTTCGAGTATCACCACGGAATAGTGATTTGTGGCCAGAACCTCAGCGGCTCCCGCTCCCTGTATACCTGCGCCGACTACCAGGACATCAAAATCCGTAGACATCACTCGCTTCCCGGGAGCGCATCAGCAGCGGCAAGTTGCCGGTGAGAATATGGTGAGCACCGCGCTTGCGCCAGAGTACTGCCTCTTCTGTTGAGTTGATTTCATAGACAACCCATTGCCAGGGGCCTGGGGGCAATTCGTCACATTCAACCTGGCTGTCGCGAATTAGTAGATATTCTGGCGCCAAAGTAACAATGTCGGCAGATAGGCACCGGGAGACACTATTGATCTCAAGGGCAACCCGATGCCAGCCCATATTGCGGGCGGCTCTGAGGCTGCGGCAGTCTGCGGTGAGTAGAGCGAATGACTCATTCTCAGTGTGCATCAGCTCCATTAACTTTTTAACGGCGGTGACAAATCCAGTGGCGGCGATATTGGCAGGTGAGATACCGATAAACCAATCCAGGTGGCGATGGCAGCTGGCCCAGTCTACCAGCTCGATAAAGCGATTGATCGACTGGTGGTGTAACTGTGAATCCCTAAGGGAGTGGAAGACCTGGGACTGGTCATTGCCGGGGATGTGCAGGCTATCCTCGTGGAAGCACCAGGGGGTGCCGTCGGCGCTGAAGCGGATATCGCACTGAATAGCGCAGGCCCCCAGATTATGGGCCGCCTCGAAAGCGGCAATCGTATTCTCTGGTTGGCGGGTCTTGTCGCCGCGATGAGCAATTAACATGTGAATCTGGTCCGAAAAGCGGGTGTTATTGTCGTCTGGAATTGGGCGTGATTTGGCCTTTGCCCAGAGATGAACCGGACCCTGGCTGGAGCCGGGTCATACAGGAAAAATAGACGGTGCCACCGCTGTTGCAAGGTTCACGGGGAGGAAATACGGGACCAGAGGGCTATCAATGGAGGGCTGGGGTTTTTACATAGTGATGATGCTGAATCGATTGCATACTGCCCATATGGATAGCGCGCCACTGAGTGAGCTAGCGGTATGTCGCGTCAGGATGATCTATTACGTTGGCAGTGTTTTACTTTTCAGGCGGTGTAGGGCAAATCAGTATTGTCTCTTATTTACTAGCGGGGCTGGTGATATTGATTTAAGGGAGGCTCATTAGGTTCCGATTTGACTTGTGGATAAAACAGCCCGATATTGCGCTTACTATAAGAAGTTCTAAGACTACCCGCTCTTTATGAAAAAAGTACTGCTTTCACTGCTATTCTTTGTCGTCCAGCCAGTAATGGCAGCTATGTCTGTGGATAAAATTGTCCTTTACCTGGAAGATACTCCCAGCGCCCGGGATGATGTTCTCGTCAGCAATCCAGATAATGAGACGCTATATATCCAAACTGAAATATTCCGTGTGGATAATCCCGGCCATGATAATGAGAGTCGAGTCAGGGTGATAAATCCTGATGAATTTAAACTCCTTGTCAGCCCCGCAAGAGCTGTCCTGGCTCCCGGAGAGAGAAAGCGCTTTCGCTTAATGGCCTTAGATAAAGATCTTGAAGAGGAAAAAGTCTACCGGGTGACTTTTAAACCCGTTGTAGGTGATATCAAGAGTGACAGAACGGCACTAAAAATCCTTGTAGCTTATCAGGCATTGGTATTTGTGCAGCCAAAAGGCGGAGCTTATAAAATTGATTTAGTGGCTGAAGGGGATAATTACCGACTCACGAATAGTGGCAATATTAATGTAGAAGTCGTGGAAGTTCGTCATTGTGTGACTGAAGAGAAGTGTGAAAAACTTGAGGCCACCGGTCGGTTATATGCTGGCACCAGTATCGAAGTAACGGGTAAACCCGTTGGCGGCGAGCTGGAAGTTTTACTGCGAGGGCAGCAGAGTGAGCGGGTTCGTTTTCCTCTTAGTGGCTAATTAGAATTGGTTGCTTGCCTATAGCAGGCTGGGCGGATTAAAGGATTATTTTGTATTTAGCTCACTGGCTGCTCACCGTTACTGTGAGTACATCGGTGTAGAGAGGTTCGCCCGCGTTTTCCCAGTCTGAGGGCGCAATGGAAATATAAATTCGCGCATTATCAGAAAGGCAGTTTTCATCCGAAGTTCGGCTAAAACTGCCGGAGATATCGCCAAGGCTATCCGGGGAAATGCCTGAAGTTGCAGCCAGGTTGTCTGAGAAGGCAACGCTGTAGGGGATTTGTTCACTGTTTCCCCCCAATTGATAGGCACTACTGCCTGATCCCCCGGTGCTGCCATTGGCGCTGGACAGGTTTACTGTGTAACCGCTAAATCCTATACCGCCAACACAAAAGTCCTCACTGCCCTCAATGGCCTGTCCAAACAGGGTGCCACTGTTGCTGAGGTCAATATCACCCAGATTGCGAATGGCGATGTTTGGCTCTACGTCCAGCACAATGTCAAACTGAACTGTTTCGGTGCCGGCAGTCCAAATAATAAAATAATTATTCAGTGTCATCTCAAAGCTGGCGGAGTAGCGGCTGGAAGAGGGTATTTGGCTGCTGTCCAGCTCGATCACTAAATAAGTATCTGCATCGTCGCTGGTGCCAGCAAAAGTAGCGGACTGAGTTCCTGGACTGAGTGTTTCCGTGGTGCCGTTATTGGCTCGAAATGAAATATCAATATCCAGCTGTTCACCACTGTCCGCAAATAGTGCGAAAGTAGATCCACTGAGCGGACTCACTTCTACATCGTAGCGTAGGGTCCAGCTTCCCAGCAGGCTTCGGGTAGTGAACTGAATTTCTTTAGGTTCTGATTCGTAATCAATAGTGTGTGAATCTTCCAAGCCACAAACTCGCAAATCGTCATTGCTGGAGCAATTTACCTGGGCTTGTACTGGTATATTAAATAGCGGAATCAACAGCGCAGAGACTAGGCCAAGTTTTTGCAGCTTCTTAGTTATGGACACGGCTTACCTCTGCTATTTGCCCAGTCTGGCATTTGGCCTCTGACTCTTCTATGGTTCCCAGGTTGAGCCAGCTATCACCTGATGAAGTGGCCTCGATTGAGGCTTTACAATTTCCCCAGCGAACTTCTGTATTTAGGATGGTGTTATGTTCACCGTGGAATTCCATTTGGAAAACGCCGTATTGGTCAGTTTTCGCTGAGTGTTCGCCAATGATTACTTCTGTATTTGCCAGCCCCTGGCCAAGGCTGGTTAATCGGCCCAGTACCAGGATTTGTGGCAGTATTTGGTAGCTGCTGGCGCCCACATTGCCCGGATACAGGGTAATGGTTTCGGAGGTTTCCCGGTAATCGAAAAAGCCCTCTTCCAGAGGCCGGAGGGAAAGGTCGTAACTGCGATAAGCCGGTAAATTAATCACTGACGTTGTGCCGCCTTTGGCGTATCCACGGCGGCTGCCATTAACCAAAACTTCAAAATCTTTATCTTCACTGCCTTCGATATTTACGATAACTGCGCTCTGGAGATTTTGCTCACCGCCCCAATTGAGGGAATTTTTTGTGGCAATTAGGTTGGTGCTGAACCCTCCGAGGTAGTTGATCGCACGGCCTTCATCATCATCGTAAAGCCCAACTGCAGTATTCAAATATCCGTGATGTCCCGCTAAATGCGTACGGGCCTCCAGGTAATTGGCTTCAGGGGATGCTTCCATAGAAAGCTGCTGTTCAAATTCAGCCGCCCATAAATCCCGGTCGTACCAGCGGCTTTGTAGTGCAAATCGCTCGCTGCTAGTGGTTTGTTCGCTGTTGTCGCTATAGAGATTAGCGGTGTGTTGCCAGTGTTTGGAGCGCATTCGGAACTGGAATTCCAGACTGGTGTATTGATCGCCGTCTGCATCACTGTGGGACAGAGTGGCGTTGCCGAGCCAGCGGGTGCTCTTAAAAATGGGGTGGCGGAACTCCAGGGTTTTTAACTTCTGGGCACTGCTCAGTGAATCGCCGTTGTCGATACTGCCGGGGAGTTGGTTTTGGTCCCGCTCGCTGAATCTTAGGGATAGCTGTCCGCCCAATATTGCTGTGCGCAAACTCAGACTTGTTTGGGAATAGCTGCCCGGCAGCAATGTATATTTATCGTTATTGAACGGCGTTTTATTGGCATCCAGCTCGGTTTTTACTGCACTAAAAGTCCCGTAGGGCATTTTAAGTAATGCCTGCAATCGGTATCCACTGCGTCCATCACCGGATGTCACCAAGCTTGGGGAGACTTCAACGCCTTCGCCAATCCAGCGACCGCCGACTTCCAACAATTGCTGCTCCTCGGTTGCGGCACCAGAAACAAAAAGACCCAATCCGGTCGTTAAACGGCGTGCGATAGAGGCCGTAATAATTCCATCGTCGTAGTGGTCCGGCAGAGTATCGTCCCAAAAACTGCGGGTGGGCAAACCTGCCTGCAAGCTCCAAAACCACTCGCCTGGGGCTGGCAATAGCGAATCCTTGGCAAAGAATTCGATATGCCGGCTTAATACCCGCCCCGCTTCATCGTAGGTGCGCACCTCAATGTCGTAGGCGCCGTGGGGTAGGGTAGAGGTGTTTAACAGGCGGTTGCCGGCCTCCAGTAGTTCAGTGTGGATAAGTCGCTCATCCTGATATACCTCGACTCTACCGCGCACCGGCATATTAATTTCAACCGGCGCTCCCTGTTGATAACTGATATCGGTTCGGGTGCGCTGGGAAGTGCGTAGCTCTACGCCATAGATCGCTTCCAGGGGCCGGAAATAGCCAAAGCCACCCTGGGGTTGTAAAAGGCCGGCCGAATAGGCTTGCCCCCGAAAATCCCGACTCCAATACAGGCTATGGATCCGGCTGTCCTGCTCTGAGGCTGCAGACCATTGTGAATGCAGAGCGCTCTCACCAAAGCTTACTATGGTGTTGCCATTTAATGCAGCGCTATAGCTGTCCGGGCCCCAATCACTTTCAACCCCACTCCAGGAACCGCTCAGGTTTTGCACGATAGAGAAGTCAGAACTCGCTTCCGGCAGATAAGGATCATTGATTGCCGCTTGTTGCGGCAACAGCTCTTGTGAGAAAAAAAGATCCAACCGGTAGAGCTGCTCATCGTAAATAACGGCAAACTCCGAGGGCATTAAGTAGCCGCAGCCAATCTGCCGGTTTGAGCGGCATACATGGTGACTGTTTCTTGTTTGCGGTCGTTCGAGGATGGAGAGAATCCGCTCGGTATCGCGAACCTCGGGCAACAGTTCGAGTACCTCAGACGGGGAGTCAAAGCGAACAAAGCGCGGATCTATTGTGACTTGCGCAGCACCAATTTCCCGGCCGCCGTAGTAGAGATCCACCACGAGTTGCTGGGGTTCGGTGAGATCATCAAACCCTTCAGGAGCAGAGGTTTCCAATAGGAAAGTCGCTGCGGTCGCTGCAAGGGTATCGGGGCAGGAGGCTTGCACCAGACACAAAGCCAGCGCAAGGCGCCCCAGATGACGTCCTGCCATATTGAGCTATGGCTGGCAGGGCCAGCCACTCTTTACTGTTACTCGGAGGCGACAGTGATCAGCAGGGTATCGGTATAGGTGGTGCCATTTAGCACAGTTGCAGTTTCCCAATCGCTGTTGGCCACAGTGATTTGGAAGCGCGCATTATCGCTGGAGCCACAGGAAGCGATATTCCGGGTTTGGCCTGTCAACGCATCGCCTTCGGTAACAGTTGTAAAAGTACCGGAAGTGCTGTTATCAAAACCAACACTGTAAGGGACATTGTTGGTGCCGTCAGTGAGGGTGAACTCAGTATCATTTACTGAATCATTACTGTCGAAAGTGATGCTGTAGGTGGAGAACCCGAGGCCGCCCACACAGAAATCTTCGGTGCCTACGGCATCGGTACCCAAAGTGGGATCGGTAATCGTGAGGTTGTCTACACGAGTGATCTCAATGGTGGGAGTGAAAGAGAGGGTGATATCACTGCTTGCACTATCAGTAGCGGCCATTGAAGCGGCAGAAATGCTGAAAAGGGTACCTGCTGCAATAGCAGAAAACAGTGTGCGAACTACATTTTTTTGCATGGTATGCCATCCTGAGCGATTAATTTATCGTTCTTAGGGAGAAGCTGCTCGCGGAAACCCCTGCAAAATTTGGGGTAATACGTTAGTCAAGCCATTCCTTCTTTATGGCCGCAATAATACTTTTTTCGTGATGTATGTCACGTCATTAGCTCACAATAATGAAGTTATGGCGCGTAAATATTCTTATTGAGGAGAAAACCCCGCCTGTGCCAAGAGGCTGGCCAGCGCTATAATCCTGCGGTTTAACGAGTCCTCCATTTATCAATCAGGTTTATCATGACCGTAAGAACCCGAATCGCACCGTCTCCAACCGGTGATCCCCACGTTGGTACAGCCTATATTGCCCTCTTCAACCAGTGCTTTGCCCGCGCTCAAGGCGGCCAGTTTGTATTGCGTATTGAAGACACCGACCAGCAGCGCAGTACCCCGGAATCGGAGAAAGCCATTCTCGACAGCCTGCGTTGGCTCGGGCTGGATTGGCAGGAAGGACCGGATGTCGGCGGCCCTCATGGCCCCTATCGCCAAAGTGAGCGCGGCGATATCTACAAAACTTACTGCGATGAGCTGGTACAAAAAGGGCACGCCTTCCACTGCTATCGCACTGCGGAAGAGCTGGAGCAGCTCCGCGAAGAACTGCGTGAAGCAGGTCGCATCGCACTGAAGCCCAGCGACTTGGCGCTCCCTGAAGAGGAAGTGGAAAAGCGACGCGCTGCCGGAGCACCTTATGTGGTGCGTATGAACGTGCCCGAAGAGGGCTCATGTGTAATTGAAGACCTGCTGCGCGGTACTATTGAAATCGACTGGGCCCAAGTAGACGCACAAATTCTGCTCAAGTCCGATGGTATGCCCACTTACCACCTGGCGAACGTGGTGGATGATCACCTGATGGAGATCACTCATGTTCTTCGCGGTGAGGAGTGGATCAACTCCGCACCCAAGCACAAACTGCTGTACGAATACTTCGGTTGGGAAATGCCGGTGCTCTGCCACCTGCCGCTGTTGCGCAACCCGGACAAGACCAAGCTTTCCAAGCGCAAGAACCCCACCTCTATCCTGTATTACCAGCGCGCCGGCTTTATGCCCGAAGCACTGCTTAACTACCTGGGCCGTATGGGTTGGTCCATGCCGGATGAGCGCGAGAAGTTTTCTCTCGAAGAGATGCTGGAGCACTTCGATATTAAGCGTGTTTCCCTGGGTGGCCCGGTATTCGATGTAGAGAAACTGTCCTGGTTGAACGGTCTGTGGATTCGTGAACTGGAAAACGAGCAACTCGCCGATCGCCTGACCGAGTGGATGTTTAACCGCGACAACCTGCTTAAGGTTCTGCCCCAGGCGAAAGAGCGCATGGAAACCTTCGGTGACTTTGCTCCGCTGGTTAGCTTCCTCGCCTCTGGCAAACTGCCCCTGACCGAAGACAGCTTCAGCGGTAACAAGCTGCCCCTGGATGACCAGAAGAAGCTACTCCAGTTTGCCCTGTGGCGTTTGGAAGCCCTTCGCGCTTGGGACAAGGACAGTATCTTCCAGGCGGTGAAGGCGCTGTCCACGGCCATGGAAATCAAGCTAAAAGACTTTAACGCTCCACTGTTTGTCGCCATCAGCGGCACCACTGCGTCCTTCTCCGTGATGGAAGCCATGGTGCTCCTGGGCCCCGATCTCAGCCGCGCCCGCCTGCGTCAGGCGATCGACGTATTGGGCGGTGCCGGGAAGAAGGTGCTGAAGCGCTGGGAAAAAGAGTACGCTGGACTCAAGTAAGGCTGATTCGCGTTGGTGAGCCCCTGGAAGCGGCAGCCTCCGGGGGCCTATGGTGTCGGCAGCTAACTAATTGATTAAAGAGTTATTTTTTCTGTTGACAGGCGCCTAAACCTTGCTAAAATGCGCCCCGCTTTCGACGGAAACGTCAAGCAACAAAATTTGGGGCTATAGCTCAGCTGGGAGAGCGCAACACTGGCAGTGTTGAGGTCAGCGGTTCGATCCCGCTTAGCTCCACCAAATTTCCCTTGTAATTCAAGGGGTTGTAGAAGAAGAGAAATTGACTTCTACAAGGTGCACACAAACTGCACATAAACCCGTACACAAACTTGCGGGTAACAGAAAAGGGCCTTTCGGGCCCTTTTTTTTTATCTTGATTTTCCTTTTAAACCTACCTACCTACCTACCTACCTACCTACCTGTAGCCTGTTTTTGATCCGGCAAAAGTCTATTTCAATTCAGTTGGTGTCCCATTTAGCTTGGTATTTTGTGGTGATATTGAGCGGTAACAGAGGCGCTTTGTGAATTAATTGATTGCTTACTGAGAATTAAGATTTTGTGAGCTAAGTCTCTTTTAGAGTGGTATAAAGCCCTTTATTAGGTTAGCTGTCGGAAATTGGAGGTTGCGATGGAGGTGAAGAATGTTTCTACCTGGGGAGAGTTTAAGGAATTTGTTGAAAATATACGGGCTAAATATGGCATTATCGATCGAGATACTGACTATCCAATAAAAAATGATATTCTTTTCAGGGGGCATGCGGATAGTTCTTGGAAATTAGAAACAACTCTAGAGCGGCGTACAAAAGAAAAATTCCACTTGGCTAGCTATCTGGAAATAGCTGTAAGGCATAGTCGAGAAATAGAATCTTTTTCGGGAAAAGATTGGAGGCTCAAAGATTTTCCCCATATACAAGAAGAAATAGATAATTTTGGCAATAGCTTTCATAGTCTGCCTTGCTATGAATACCTTGTTTACTTAAGGCATTTTGGGTTTCCAAGTCCGCTATTGGACTGGTCAAAATCACCTTTTGTTGCTGCATTTTTTGCTTTTGAAGATCCTTATCAATCAGCTGATCGTTCTATATATGTGTATGTACCAAGTGCTGATGGCTGTAGAGGAGGTATAGTTGGCTCCCCTGATATTAAGATTCATCCATCTTTTGTAAAGACAGATAGAAGGCATTTTTCACAGCAAGCTTGGTATACAACTTGTACAAAGTACAACTATGAAAAAAATAGACATGACTTTATAAATCATGAGAATTTGTTTGCCGAAAATAGAGATGATCAAGACTTTCTCTATAAAATAGTTTTACCAGGGCATTTGAGGCAAGAAATACTTAGAGAACTGGCGGATTACAACTTAAGTAATTTCACAATATTCCATAGTGAAGATGCTTTGATTGATACAGTAGCTGCACGCGTGTTCGACTTAGGGTGAATGTTAAGATAGAGCAGATATTAAGGGGGCTTTGAAAAAGTCTCCATAATGTCTGCTATTTTCAAAATAGTTCTTACATGTGTTGGTGTTTCAAGTTTTTTTGTGGGTTAAAAAAGTTAGAAATTGAAGGTCGGTAGGTGAGTGGTTTAGGCGGGAAGCTAGAAAATGGCGAATCTTTAAATTATTCAAAATTCTCTCCCAATAGCCTGCTCATCCAAATAAATACTAATCTCCTCATAATCAATACCATGTCCCGCTTGGTAGGATTGTGTAACCCGCTCATCAGTATGCGCCATCAATTGCTGCACTGACTTCACGTCATACCCCATTCGCTTAAACCGGTCAGAAGCCAAGCTGCGCACTTCATGGAAACTGGGCGGGGTTTGGTTTTTGGGTAAGCCGATATAGAGCCCAGTAGCATTGCGGACTTCGGTGAACAAATCGCTAAGTCGGTCTGGGCTTACCTGGCAAACATGCTCTTTAGTTTTTCCTGTCCGCCGTTGTTTAGGTGTGTGGCTCAGTACATAAGGGCATCGGTAATTTCTTAAGCTGAGTTCTTTGGATCGGGTAATTAGCTTGCTGAGTTGTTGATGTGTTTTTAAGTTAAAACTTAAATGGCTTGAGGCGAGGCTATCCCGTTGCGCTTCGGATTTATTGATTGTCTTGCGTAGGTGGTCACCCTTAAGGTGTTTCTCAAAATTTAATTCGCAAATATCAGCGCGGCGCATGGTGGTTAGCATGCTGATACCCATGGCAACCTGTAGTGCCTCATAGCCTAGTTCGCCGGCCTTTTCATAGATGGTCCAATAAGATTCCAGGGTCAGGCGTTGGCGCTTTTTAATGGGTTTACCTTTTTCAAGTAAGCGTGGACGATCGTCGGCGGTGGTGAATGGATTGCTTTCCAGTTTGCACAAACCTTCAGCCATCAAAAAATTAAAGAACTTATTAAATTCTGCGCGGCGGGCATGTTGCTGGTGATAGGTAAGGGATTCCCACCATTTGCGCAGGTCAGCCAGTTTGGCTTTGTGGATGGGGGTCACTTCGAAGTCTTCACCAAACCTCTTCAAGGCGTTACAGCGATTGCGCCAGCTAGCCTTGTTGGGTAAGCGTGGGTCATTTTCAATACGCCAATCTATATAGCGTGCTGCGTGATAGGCGAAGCTAGCTCTGTCTGGGGCTTTTACAGCTTTGCGCTCAAGCTTAATACCGCGCTGTGTGTTGGCCTGCTCAGCCATACGAATAGCGTCTTCAAGCGTTGCTGAGAAAACTTTATCCGTCAGGTCTGGGCGGCGATAGCGCCAATAGTTTTCCCGTCCGCGAGAATCTGGATAAAGGTTATCGGGTAATAGAGTGTCACCCACCATACGGGGCTTTCTAGGTCTGGCCATTTCCTTGCTCGCCTACTGCTTAATTTGTTCTCAGCCTGCCAACAGGTCTAGCCCGCTTCTGGGCTGGCCGTCGTTGGCGGAGGTGTTTTGTGCTGGGGTTTTGCCGGTGTGATCGCGTATGGCGAACCTGTCGGCATCCACATAGGGCTCCCCGGCGATGATCTGGCCGGGGATATGCTCGGCCTCTATCCACTCCAAGATTTTCTCTTTGCCAGGGCGGGAGCCTTTTTCGAATTGCTCCTTGGCCCATGTGACCCCTTTAACCAGCTTACCCATTGGGCAGCCCTCCCTGACTCGCGAGGAAGTATCCCCGGCCATTTTTATTGAGTGCGCCCGCCTGTTGCAGGGCGTCGAAAACGGGTTTAACGGTTCCGTGCCTAAGGCGCATATCGTTGATGATGTTGCGCATTACGGGCTTGTGGCCGAACTCCCCGGCGCGGATTCGCTGGGCGAGCTGCTGTTGTTCTTCGTTCAAGTGGGTGGTGTGTAACGGTTGTGTTTCCACCGTTTCAGGCTGTTGCAACGGTGCAGTGGCGCGTTTCGCAACTGTTGCGGCGGCGTTAAACGCTAGTAACGCAACCAATCCTACGATATCTGTGATGATCGCTAGGGCGAGGAAGCCGATATGCTGAACCTTTGCCGGGTCTGCGTTGAGGGTGTTCGCCAAGCTGCTGAAGGCGCTGTGCGTGCTGGGTGTCTGTTCGATTGTGGATAGCTTTTCTATGAGCTGCGTGCGCTTAGCTTCCAATGTGGATAACTGTGCAGCGGTATCAATAGCGCGTTGACGGTAGCCGTTGTTGGCGTCGGTGTTGATCAGGCCGTTTAGGGTGTTGATCTGCTGTTGCAAACTGTTTAACTGCTGTTGCGACGCTTGGTATTCCTGGCTGTTACGGGTGCTGCGCTGTTGCTGTTCGTCGCTGTGGGTGGCGAGGAATCCGACCGTTGCAACAATGCTGATTACTACCAGCAGGGGCCAGAGGCAGAGTAGGGCATAGCCACTGGCCTGGCCCTGGCCGCGCAACCAAAGGCCGAGAGGGGCGAAGCTGAACTTGCACAGCTCCAGGGCCACCGCAGTAGCACCGGCCACCACCTGCCCGCCGAGACCTGCGGGCATGGATATCCACAGCTGCACAGTAAATGCGAGGCTGGTGCCGCAGAAGATCAGGGCGGCGATACCGGTGAGGGGTTGCCAGAGTTTCACGCGGCGGCCTCCGCCTGCTGTTCTACTCGACGAAACTCAATAACCCATACCCAGGGATTTTGGTCCCAGCTGTGGTCGCCGTAAATGGATTTCCACATCCGGCTAAATGCGGTAACTGGATAGCCACCTAAATTGCTATTCTGGTGATACGTTGGCCGCGCTTTAAAGCTGTCTATCCAAGATTGAATCCCTTCAGCATTGGCATCATCGCCGTTTATATCCTGAATGCGCTCGATGCGAACGTTGGTTATTTCTAAGCAGATACGGCTGGCCCAGCGGGGCATGTAGATTGAGGGGCGCCACTTCTCCCCAATCATTGAGCAGTCTTCCCCACATTCGTCCTCATTGAAAGGATTGAAGGGGTAATCGGCTCTATAGGTGACTTTGTTTTGGTGGCTAAAGTGATGTGTTTCACGCACCCATAAGCGGTCACTAGGTTTTCCAAGGGGGCAAGGGATATCCGCATACCCACTTCGCCAAGCTTGGTTAATTACCTGATGCAAGGAGAGTCTAGGGGGCAAACCACCAATTTGTTTGATGGCCTCTTCATCGCTTGCGCCATTAAATGGCTGCGGCTTTATCAGCCTGCGCGTCTGGGTTTTACGGCCATCCAGAATTGCACGCACCATTTCCGCATTAAATAAGATTGGTTTCTCTTTCACTACGCAGCTCTCCCTTTTTCCTGTTTACGATTCGGTAGAATCTCTGCCTGCCAGCCGTGGTCTTTGTAGTGGTTGGGGTTGGCTTTGTTTTTAATGGTGTCTAATTCCGGGCGCACTAATTCGGCTAGGTCATTAAGGCGGACGCCGTAGGCTTCGAACTCGGTCGAGTCTTTATAGAAATCGCCTTCAGGGGTTTTGCACTCGACAAATACCGTTACCAGCCAGTGGTGTTGCCAGTTCAATATTTCATGCTGGTAGTCAGCGCGGGCGATATCGCCCACGGCGCCGCGTTGGCGGCGGTGGGTGATCTTTAAAATAGGATCGCCATCGCTATCCAGGCCGGTGCTGCTGCGCGCGGTGAGAATTAAACCGGGTAGCCAGCGGTTTACCCGGCGGGCGTGCAGGGCGCGTTGGCTCATGGGTTTACGGGTTTTACGGTTAGCCATTGGGTTTTATTCGCTGCTATTTTCTACCCACTTAGCCCGCGAGGGGCGGGCTTAGGGAGCTATTTAGAGCTTGCAAATATATTGGTTCGCTCACTCGGTTCAACTCTAGGGGCGTTACTCCTGCGTTATCATTTTCTTACCCTCGGTTGGGTGAAATTACTGGTTAATTTAATGGGCTGAGCCCTGCACCCACTTAGCCCGCACGGGGCGGGCTTAGAAAGTTATTGGCTGTGGGTCAGGCGGCGTTCGGTTCTGGGTGAGGGCAGTCTTGGGGTTTGTCCTTGGTAATTTTTTTATCGTCGATAAGATAAATTTTTGCCGTATCGGTTTTCTTATCGAAGATTTGCGCCCAGTGTGTGAATGGGTCGGTTTGGGCAATGCGCTCTACCTCTTGGTAGGCTTCTTCTTCAGTGGCGTAGGAGCGTTTGAAATCTTTAATGCCACCCATCATTAAGTTGTAGGTGCCAGTGAATAGTGCGAATCTTTTCATGGAGTTCTCCAATTAATTAAAATTGGGCTCCGTACCGGCAGCCCTAACGGTTACAGCTGACTGATGCGCCTGGGGCGCGGGTAAAGGTTTTTAATCGTAATCGAGGTAAATAGAATCGCCGTAGACTTCATCTATATTGGTAATCAAAGTTCTGCGGGCATATAGCTTGAATAGTTCACCGGGAAGCCCGTAATTAAGTGTGTGGGCCTGCACTCCTCTTCTAAAGTTTTTGCCATCCTCTCGGATAATCGAGATGTAGTGATGCTCTTCATCGCGGTCCTTATAAAGTGAAATCTCAATATTATTGAATGAATATTCACCGTGGAGGATTTTCACTCTTGTAAAATATTCGGATCGCTCCCACTCTAGTCTTATTTCTTCATGCCCTTCACTAAGGTGCTCCTCTTGCCATTCCTTTTTAATGAGTTCTAAAAACTCTTCAGATGTTATTGCAGCCGGAACGGGTTGGAGAGCTTTATCTAATAGCGGTTTTAAATGTGCACCTGCTTGCTCATCTAGAGCTTTGATGTACAGCTCACCGATCATGTCGGTAATATATTTGTTGTACTCGGGCAGGGTTATTTGGTTTGTGCAGATAGAGATTTTATCTTCAATAGCCGTTTTTAAAGACTTTCCGAAATCGCTGTACTCTCTAAGTACTGAATCCAGAATTCCAACAATGGTTGCTTCAACTTTTAAGTCGATAGACTTTTCCAGTTTTCCGCTGTCGATGTACTTACCAAGACTTTCAGTGACGAGTTGCTGTAGTTCCATTTTTCAATCCTTTGCTTTTATTTGTGGGTGATTAACTGGCTTCGGGTACGGTTTGTTTTTCGATAAGGTCGCGCATCCAAACCATGCCGTTAGATGTAACTTTGGTATTGATATACGGTACTGCCACTGGACCGCGTTTGTATTCAGCGTTTTCTGCTACGAGCAGGCCCTGTGTGGTGGCCCACTTTGTGGGGGAGTTGCGCATGGGTTCTTGGCTGTGTAATAAGCCGTTGTTCCGCATGAGTTTCATTAAATTGTTTCTGCCCATTCCCAATAGGCGGGCGGCTTGGGTGACGGTGAAGGTTTTTTCCTTTCTCACGCTGCCTCCTGATTTTCTTTTTGTGGGGCTTGGCCTTGGATGGCTTCGGAAAGTGTCGCGACTTGTTCGCGCATACTTTTCATTTCAACTTCTTGCAGCTTCACCTTGGACAGCAGTTCTTCGTATAGCTCTAAGATTCGGGTGAATTCACTCATGGCCGGGCCCCGTTTTTTTGAACTTCCTTTCTCTACCGATGGCGGGTTCCCAGTATCGGCAGGGTTGGCAATTCCAGCCGCGTAATTGCAATTGCCCATTAAATACAGGCCCTGCTGGCTTGCCACAGTGAGGGCAGGGCATTTGCGGTAGCGGCTGGGCTTGGTTCACGCGGCTTCCTTCCTCTGGATTTCCAAGTGGTTCCAGTCGCGGTAGAGGGCGTGGAATTTTTTCTCACCATCCGCAATGACGTTTTCAGGTGATCTGCCGTGGTAGCGCAGATTCATCACGTTGATTGCGTGTTGGAAGTTGTCGCCATCTAGTAACGCAAGGCTTGCTACGGGGACTGAAAAGTCGTAGCTATTCCAGGCTGAAAGCAAAACCAGTGCGGCAATTTTGCTGGCTCCAGAATTTCCATTAGCGACGGTGAGCAGGGTTTCCACGCTGTGGGCTGGGTTGTTCTGGTTCATGCGGCATCACCTCCAAATGGTGGCCAGTTGTTATTTACTGGCTTTGCGGTGGTGGGTTTTGGCTGCACTAGGCGGGTGCCAATTTTGTGGACGGCGTTGGCGATATCGATGCGGCGCTTGAGGCGGTCGATATTGTTTTTGCTCATCGCCGTGGGGTGTACAAACACGGTGGCGGTCATGCGATTCCCTCCCGGTTGTTTCGGATGGTTTGTGAGGTGAGGCGGCGTTGGAATCGGGTGCGTAGCTGTTCTTGCTCTGCGCCAATTCCGCTGACAATCGTGGCGATCAGGACGAATTGGATTAATCCGTGCTTTACCGCCTTGGCCACGGCGTCTGTGCTGTTGCGGGCGTGGAGCTTGTAGAAGCACTCCGCGAGCAGGTTGCTGACGTTGGTGACGGAGCACTGCATAGCTTGGGCGGTTTCCCGGTTTGAGAGCCCTCGGGCGCGATGTGTTAGCGCTTCCGCTTGGCGTGGTGCTAGCTGTCGGAACTCCGTTTCGGTGCGCATTTTGGGTGCCCTGTCCTTGATTTGCATGAAGACAGTAGCCGAAAGTTAATGTGTTCGTCAATAGCCGAAAGTTAATACTAGGGGTTGTAGTGGTGTCGTTTGTCGTGAGGGGCAAGTAACTTATTGAATATCAATGGCGCTAGGAGTGGCTGCCAGAAAGGGATAATGGCTCTATCTAGTTTTGAGCTTGAGCAGAATATTGTCGCTTTATGAAGAATTTAGCGCCAATGGAGGCTGCGAGCTTCTACTTAATTGGGCAAGCAGCCAATGACTAGTGCATGTACAGGGTGCTTTTATGTAGCTGTTATATAGTTTCAGGAAACTCTTCAGCTAGATTATTTGCGGCTTTCTTACTTTGACGTTGGGCAATTATACTTCGAGATTCTCTGTAATCTCTGGCTTCAGCGGTTTTAATAAATTCAGCATTTGGATATTCCCTTTTAACTACTCTTTCAATATCCGAAAGGGATACACGGAAGAACTCTTTTCTTGTATTAACTAAATTGAGTCTTCTTTGATCAAATACCTTATGAAGTTTGTTTTCTAGCGCCGGAGCATTGTCTGAAAAGATCATGGCGTGGACATCAAAGGTGAAGGGGACACTAGCGTCACCAAGCTCTTTGACCCGATCATTTGGTTCTAGTCGTCTGGTCATTCCAATTTTATATACATGCGCACCAAATGATCCTACATTTGAAATAACATATACGTGCCCTTGTTTAGTTTGTTCTGCCATAGATTTGGCGCGTTCAGATTTTTTATGGGCCTCTGTGAGTTCTTCGTTTAGCTTGGCTATTTTTGCGTTAAGGTTTTCAAGTTTACTTCCTGTGGCTTTTTCAGCCTCTTTCTTTGCTTTGTCTAATAATTTTTTATACTTATCCTCCTCTTTGAGAGATCTTTCCATCTCTTGTTCTAGTTTTAACTCTTCTCGCATTTGGCGTTTAATTTCTTGCTGCTCTTCCTTTTCTTTTTGCTTCTTATCTTTGTATTCATAGGCTAGTCGTAGCTCTTTAAGCTTTAGGAGGTAGTACTCATGTGAGATAACTATAGAGTTAGATTGATTCATTTTGTTTATGGCGTCATAGGCAGCTTCTATTCGCTTTTCCATTCTGTCAACATTATTCCAGGTTGTATTGGAAATTGCGGAGTCGCATTCATTATTAAAAGCTCTGGCAGTTAACTTGATGGCCCGATTAGTCATCGTTCTGCCTTTCGCTTTGCTTCCTTCTACAGTCCACTGGGTGTTGCAATATATTGCCTTTTTAGAAGAAATTAAGCCTTTTTGTTCATTTTTTATATGGCCTATTTTCTGCTTGTATACCTCTGATGTGTCAAAGTCAAAGTGAGGTTTGTAGAATCCTAACTCAGCAAGCTGGATTTCCTCGTCATAGATGGCAGCTTTCTTGATTAGCTTGTTTAGTATTTCTCTTTTTTCTTTATAGTTTTGTATAAGGGTTGCTGTTTCAGTGGATATTTTTTGTTTCTCTTTTTTAGCTTTTTCAACTTCTTCATCAATATTTATTATTTTTGAATACTTCTGTTTAATTTTTTTAAGCTGTAGGTAAATTTTTGTTGTTACCACTGAAAGTGCTATAAGGGTCGCAATTGTTATGGATATTCCGATAATTAGCTGTTGCTCCATTTGACTCTATCCTTAGTGCAAGATGCAAAATCGACTATGTTCTATTTTTTGTTCACTTGAGGTGAAAGTGCAGAGAATTAGAAATATATCTAATCGGATAGATGTGAAGCAACAAAGTTATTTCATTTGTTGCTTTTTGATTGAGGTGAATTTCGGCTTGGGGGAGGCTATGTCACAAGTTAAAGTGATTTTTGTACATCTGTGCTAATTGCGAAGGTGTTAGTCTGGGGTGTAGGAACCAAGTATGACGCCGCAAAAGCTAACATCCATATCCGTGATATCCATTGATGGATAGCTGGGATTGATTGGCCGTAAGAAAGTGCGACCCATATCTTCGGCATAAATCTTGAAGGTAACTTCGTCATTAAGCTTGGCTATAACTCGACAACCATTAGTGAGAGGTTTGTCAGGGTCAACAAATATAATGGTTCCTTCAGGGTAAGATCGTTGGCCTGGGTAGGGGCTTGTCATGCTATCGCCATTAACACGTAGAGCGTAGGCTCGGTCAGAATGTGTTGCTGGGCAGGGCAGCCAAGCTTCGGCTTCACTCGGATCAATTAAGTCTAGAGCTTCACAAAAGGCTCCAGCTTGTACCCAGCTAATCAGGGGGATTCTCCCTTGAATCCTTGGTCCTTGGGTAACATTGCTTCCCTCCTTAGTGTTTCCTTCACCTGGTCCTTTACCAGTACCGGTGAGAAGCCAATCAACAGAGACACCAAGCGTTTCTGCAATTCGTTTGGCTGTACTCATTCGTGGCAGCTTCTCTCCATTGCGGTAGCTCCATATCGTTACGGTGCTTACCTCAAACAGGCGCGCCAATGCCTCCTGCGTATCTTCCACGCCGGCATGAGTAACCGCCTGCTTGAATCTCTTTGCAAAGTCTGGATGTTTCATGGCGACATATTAGCTATAAGTTAATTAATTATCGGCTATTGATTTCTGGTAGCTGAAAGTTAATACTCTAGCTTCTGATGACAAGGAGCAGCAGCAATGGTGCAGGAAACGACAGACTCTGCCCTAGATATCGCTATCAAACTGGTCGGATCACAGGCCAACCTTGCAAGGGCGATAGGGGTAACCCCGGTCTTTGTCTCCCAGATGCGTAATGGATTAAAGGCGATACCGCCAAAGCTTTGCTCAAAGATAGAGCTAGCTACTCAGAGGAAGGTTTCCCGGGCGTGTCTTCGGCCTGATGTCTTTGGGCCGTTGGATGATCTAGTTGAGGAGCAAGCCATGCCAGAAGTTCGGCAGGCAAGTTAAGGCCGTGCGGGTTCGTTTCAGAAACCAGAATAACGATCATTTTCAATTCCCCATTTTATTGTCCTGCCATTCTGCGGTTTCTGAAGATCGGGATTAATTCATTGCGGTATATGGGTATTTGTACAGGAGAGTGTAAATGGCTAAGGAGGTAGAGAAGTCCTTAATTTCAGAGCAGGGGGAAGCGCAGGAGACTGGTAACTCAGCAGGGCTTGGTCCAAAAGTAATTCTGACACGTGAGCAGATATTCGAGCGGGCAATGTGTCTCACAGAGACGCATGGTGAGGATGTGGAATTTTGGGTTAGTTCGATCCAGGGAGCAATTCAGGCAGTAAATGGGGCCCAGCTTTAACTGGGCCAATAGCCGGATTACTTCTGTTTACGTGCGTTGTGTACTGCATCAAAAATCGTTTGGTAGGCAGCTGTAACATTTTGTGTGGCTCGGTCAAGTTTATCGCCTGCAAGCTTCTCCAATTTGTTAGTGCTTTCTGTATTTGTGCCAATCATGGCGATAAGTATGTCTGCGGCAATGCGCTCATCTGAATCGCTCATAGCAAATCTCCGTTGCTGTTGGTGTAGGAGCTTTCAGCATACCGAGAAACCCGTCACCTGGGTAGTGGTGAGGCGGCCGGGGCTGTCCGGTGTTTTTCTCAAGGATAGGTATAAGAATATGAGCAACTTATTGTTTTATAAGGGGTATAGGGGTTCTGTCGAAACTGATCCCGATGAAGGTTTTTTGTACGGGAAAGTTTTGTATGTTGAGGACCTTATCAGCTATCAGGCAGAGAATATCAAATCGCTAAATGTGGCATTCGTTGAGGCTGTTGATGATTATTTGGCTGATTGCAAGCGGTTGAATATTTCTCCCTGTGATCCGTGTGATACAGCTGGAGGGAAGCAATGATTCGTCGAAGCGCTCGACCGTCTTCAAATTACTTGGTGGTTTCAAATTCCGTTGTGTGTGATCGCCGTATTTCATTCGCTGCTGGCGGCTTGCTGCTGCACTTGCTGTCGAAGCCGGATCATTGGGAGGTTTCACCTTCGGCACTGGCCAAAGAGGCTCAGGAGGGCAGGGACAAGATCTACAAGCTGCTGGGTGAGTTAATCGATGCTGGTTATTGCCAGCGAATTACTCGGCGTGGTGAGCGGGGAAAAATAGTCGGTACAGACTATGAAATCTCGGACATGCCACGAAATGCTGATCCACTTCCTGAAAACCCGGATACGGATTTACCGGATACGGATTTACCGGATACGGATTTACCGGATACGGATTTACCGGATACGGATTTACCGGATACGGATTTACCAGATACGGGTTTACCGTATCCGGATTTGCCGACACAAGAAAGTAAAGATACTAAGAAAGTAACCACTCTAGAAAATAACCAGAGAGAGAGCGGTCAGGGTGGTGCCCTTGCTGTCCGTCAGGAACCCGCCCCGCCATCGAAGCGTGGTACCCGCCTTCCCGATGATTGGCAGTTAACCCAAGAATTTTACGATGAGGCGGTCAAGACGCGGCCAGAGGTGATGCACCAGATCTACGACATTGCGGCCAGCTTTGGTGATTACTGGAAATCTCAGTCGGGCAAGCAGGGAGTACGGCGTGATTGGTTGGCGGTGTGGCGCAACTGGGTGAGGCGCGAAAAGTTTATTCCACCGCAGCGAGTAGCGCCCCAGCAGCGAACACGGGACCGGCCAATCGGTGAAATGCTGACAGACACTGGCTGGTAAACACGGATTTTCAAGGAGCGATGCTATGACCGTTGTGACTCTGACAGAAGCCAAAGAGCGAATTATGACTACCGTTGCGAGTAGACCCTTAGCGGTATTTCGCACGGATAACCCTCGCCAAGTGGATTTGGTGTTTGCCCATACGGTGGTGACTCAAAATAAAATTCGACAGGTGCATGAGGATTATTTGGGGACTTTCCATCGGGATAATCTGCATGTGGCGAGAAAGGTTTTTCAGGAGCATTTCGATAGTTTTCAGCAGGCTGCGTGATAGGGCGCGGTTGGTAAGTTAGTTGGTCGGGGAGAGGGTATTCGTAATGTCAGAACTAGGTATTCGTGAGCTATTGTGGGAATGGGCTAGGGCATATCCTGAGAGGGCAGGGGATTCTGTGTCCTGGCCTCGTATGGCGGCATTTCACAAGGGGATGGTTTGTGAGGGGCAGGTGATACCCGCATTAATCAACTGGGATAGGGCAGACAGGATGGATGCTGTGGTGCTGGCCTATTTGAATGCAATTGCTCGACGCCGGGACAAGGAGAAAGCGGAGTTGGAGGGGTTGGTTTTTTGGTTGAGATATTATTACCGGTGGGAAATGCAGGACGTGTGTAAAAAGCTCGGTCAGGGTAAAACCTGGGTGGTGAATATGTGTCGAGTAATTGAGGGAACGATTGAGGCATTTTATTTGGCGCGAGATGCTGCATAACTGGGTTTTAATTCAGTAGGTGGGTGTTGACAGTGCGCACGTGCGCACACTAATATCTGCAACGCTGCCGAGTTTTGTGATTCGGCGAACAGAATACCCCCCATAAACCGGCCCTTGAGCCGGTTTTTTTGTGCCCGAAATCCGGGAGCTAAAACCTCATGTTTGAATTAACGCGATTCGCCTATGGGCCAGATGCCACATTGGGGCGACTGAGAGTGCGCGACTGTGTGTTTTATACGGTTGAGCGTCCTTGGTTGGGTAACCGCCCGTTTGAGAGTTGTATCCCCGAGGGTATTTATTCTTGTGAGGCGTATAGCTCACAGCGATACCCCAATGTGTGGGAACTGCTGGAGGTTCCTGGGCGCTCAAAAATATTAATCCACACGGCTAATTATTCCTCTGATGTTCAAGGCTGCATTGGTGTTGGTTCTGGTGTGGCTCCGGGTGGCTGGTGGGTGATGCAGTCACGCAAGGCAATGGGGCAACTGCGGGATATGTTGCCGCCTAACTTTAATCTGACAATTACGCACTATGTGCCGGAGTATCCGTGATGGGTATTTTGTCTGGAGTTAAGAGTTTATTTGCTGGCCCCGAGTCGGCAGGCAAAGTGCTGGATGCCACTGTAAATACTGTGGATGCGGTGTGGTTTACCAATGAGGAAAAATCCCGTTGGTATCTCAAATACCTGGAAGCCACGCAGCCGCAAAACCGGGCGCGAAGATTAATAGCCTTTCTGGTGACATTGGTTTGGGCGTTGTTGGTTTTATTTATTGCGGCGGCCATGGCTTTCAAGGCGCCTTTTGTGGCGGACCTAAAGGGCCTGCTCGTTGATGTGGTTGTGCAGCCTTACAGCATCATCATCGGTTTCTATTTCGTGAAGTCGTGGGTGAGTGAAGTTAAGCGGTGAACACTGTAGCTCAAGAGGCAGCGAGGGAAGCCATGGTTCAAAAGGTCGCCAGTGCAACTACAACGGTTGCTGCGGGTACAGCGGTAGTCGGTGGATATGCAGCGCAGGAGTTATTGGCGGTAGGTGGTTTCTTGATTGCTTTGGGTGGGTTCATTGTTAATTGGTATTACAACCACAAGCGTTTGAAGCTGCAGGAAAGGCAGCGGGGTGAGGACGATGGACGTTAGTGTAAAGCTGGATACCTCGAAGTTTGATAAGGCAGCTGCTGAATTAAAAAAGCAGTTGCCTTATGCCAGTTCGGTTGCTCTGAATAATGTGGCGTTTCGTATTCGGGGGGAGGAGCGGGCAGAAATTGGGCGCGTATTTGTAAATCCGGCGAAGCTGACACTGAACTCTGTACTGGTAAAGAAAGCTACCAAGCGTTCGGGCGTTGCGAAAGTCTTTATTCGCGATCAGGCCCCGAACGGCACTGCACCTAGTGAGTATTTAGCACCGTCGGTAATGGGTGAGAACCGAATTGATAAACGCTTTGAGCGAGCGCTTCGACACGCTGGCTTCTTACCGAGTGGCATGTATGTGGTGCACGGGAAACAAGCCAAGTTAAATAAGCATGGCAACATTTCGGTGGGTATCTATAAAAGGATCTTGTCAGAGCTGCGCGCTAACTCGGGTGCTAGAAAGAGTAAGGCTGATAGTTCTCAAGGACCTAAGTCTAAATATTTTGTTGGGAAAATTAATGGTGTCCTGGGTATATGGAAAAGGGCGGGCGGCAAGCGTAATCCAACGGCTAAACCCATTCTTATTTTCCTTAAAGGCAGGCCGAACTACCGCCAGCGTTTCCCCTTTGCTCGAATTGCTCAGGGTTTAGCGCAGCGGTACCTGCCGATAGAGCTTGATAAGGCAATGGATCATGCAATCAAGACTTCAAAGCGTTGATGAACGGGTCCTCCTGGGCGACCCAAAACACGAGCAATTCGGGCGCGTGTTTTTAACAGCTATCTGAGATTTCCTAGGGGGTTATACCTTGGCTGACAACCCATCACTTAATGATCAGGCCACTCAGTCGGGGTTCGCTCGGCTGGTGGGAACTTCTCAACCGGCAATTGCTAAGCATGTGCAGGCTGGGGTGTTGCCGCAAGGCTCTACTTACAGCGTGTGGCTGCAAGTTTATTGTGAGCGGCTGCGTACTGAAGCTGCTGGCCGTCAGGCTAATGAAGCTCGCAATCAAAAAGATTTGGCTGATGCAGATAAGGCTAGGATGAGCGCGGAGAAAATTAGACGCGAATTATACCGAGAGGATCAATTAATAGTTGATGTTGAGTCTGTACGTAAGGTGATGGTGGAGTGGTCCACCATTGGTAAGAATGAATTTTTAGGAGCGGTAGAAAGCATCCTTATTGCTATCGAAAGTCAGCATGCCATTACCGTCGATCGAGAACCCTTACAGCCTAGTATTGACGCTGCCCTCAGAGCTATTGGTAGTTACGAGATCGAATCTCTCGCGCCTAGTGAAGGAGGTGCGGGAAACCTGGATACCGCAGCCTAAAGTCCCGCTGATTGAGTGGTTGCCGGAAAATATCAAACTGCCGTCTGAGGATAGCGATAACGCGGGCTATTACCGCAACGATTATGTGCCCTATTTCTGGGGCGTGATGCACGCGCTGGATAATCCGGTGTCATGGATGGTGGTGATGCAAAAGGCCGCGCAGATCGGCTGGACGGTTTTGCTGGCTACCGATATCTGCAAGGTTGCCGCTACTGAGCCCGCCCGCATCCTGATGCTGTTTCCCAAGGATGAAAAAGGGCGGCTGTTTATGGATGAAAAGCTGGTGCCGATTATCGAAGGCTCACCAGCAGTGAATCGGGTGATCGATGTCACCACCAGCCGCAAAGGCGGCAGCCGTTCAACGCGAAAGAAATTTCCCGGTGGTGAAGTGCGCACCATTGGCTCCAACTCTATTTCCAATGTGAAATCCACATCAGCCCGCCGGGGCTATGTAGAGGAGCCTGACGATACCAACAAAGACGTCGGTGATCAGGGCGATTCTATTCGCCACCTGCGCGAACGCCTTAAGCGGATGCGCAATAAAAAATTAATTATTGGCGGTACACCTGCGGTTGCGGATCTCTCCCAGGTAGAGCACTACACCAAACTCGGCACCATGCGTGTGTTACCGATTACCTGCCACGACTGCGGTGAGTCTCATGTGTTGGATTGGGAAAACGTCAGCTGGCTGGAGAAAGAGGGCGGCACACCGCACCCGGTATTCGGCCTGCACCAGCCAGAAAGCGCAGTGTATGGCTGCCCGCACTGTGGTAGCGAATGGGATGACTACCGCCGTCAGGCCAATATTTTGCAGACCTGTAAAACTGCTCTGGAAAATGGCGATGACTTTGCCGGCTGGGTAAAAACTCAATGCGGCGAGGATTATTCTGAGGACGAAATCGAACCGATAGAAACCTTTATGGAGCTATCGGAGCTTTATGTGTGTATCCCCGGTACCGGCCTTGCCGATGTAGTGCGGGATTTTCTTGAAGCGGAGCACGAAGCGAAAAGCGGTGATGAATCCGCAAGGATTGTTTTCCAGAACAACAAACTGGGCCGGCCCTATCAGTACGCCGCCAGTCGTTTGCTTGACCATGAAAAGCTGCAAGAGGCCGCCGAGGATTACCCGGAATTAGTATGCCCTGCCGGTGGCCTGCTGGTAACGGTCGGCATAGATGTACAGCACGACCGACTCGCAATCACCATTCGCGCCTTTGGCCGCAATGAAGAAAGTTGGCAGATGTACTGGGGCGAGATCGATGGCGATACCGCCGATAAAAAAGATGATTGCTGGTCAGCTCTGGATAAGCTGGTGTTCCAAAGTTTTGAGCACGAGCGCTTCGGCGAAATTCGCGCAGCGGCGGTAAGTATCGACTCCTCCGATGGTGGCACCAGTAACGCGGTGTACCACTGGGTGCGAACTCGCGATAAAAAATATCGCGGCGTGCTGGTGATGGCGATTAAAGGTGACAGCAACGACTTTGGCACCAAGGAAATCTTTAACCAGCCCCGGCAGGTGGATTTTAGCAACCCCAAGCGCCGCACCAAGGCAGACCGCTTTGGGGTAAAGGTATATATGGTTGGCACCCACAAAGCCAAAGACCTGATGGCCAAGCGGCTTCTCGGCACCAGTGCCTATATGCACAGCTGCAAGCATGTGCGGCAGGATTACTGGGAGCAGGTGACTGCGGAAGTCAAAGCCCCCAGCAAGAAAAATAAAGGCCGGGAAACCTGGCAGCCGCGCCCAGGCCGGCCCAATGAAGGCACCGATACCGAGGTCTACGCACTGCACGCCGCCCACGCCATGGGCATGCACAAATACAACGAGAAAAAATGGTCCACCATCGAATCGCGCCTGGGCCAGCGCACGCTATTTAGCGAACCTCAACAAACTACAGAACAGCCCATCGTTAAAAAACCAAGGCAGCCCGCGCAGCCAGCCGGCTCCCTACTGGATAGTTAAATGTCGAAAACTGCCGCTGAAATGGTCGACCTCTATATCGAGGCCGAGATAGACGTGCTCGCCGGAAAAACCACGGTGATTAATGGCCGCCAATTTACCGCCGAGAACCTGCAGGAAATCCGCGCGGGCCGTCAGGAGTGGGAGCGCCGCGCAACTGCTGAAACCTTAAAGGCCGCCGGCAAACGCCGTGGGCCCGCCTACGCGAATTTTAATTAATGAATAAATTAGATTCTGTCATCGGGTTTTTTGCACCCGAGGCTGCCCTGCGCCGTGTACAAGCCCGGCGCGCCCTGGAGATTGCCGCCGCCTATGAAGCTGCGCGCCCCAGTCGCCTGCGCAAAAACCCCGGTGATAACCGCAGCGGTGATCTGGTACTGGAAGGCAGTGTGGAAACCCTGCGCGGCCAAGCCCGGCACCTGGAGCAAAACCACGATTTTGCCTTTGGCATTCTCACCACCCTGGTCAACAACATTGTCGGCCCGCGCGGTATCGATGTGGAATTCCAGCCCAAAACCTGGGATGGCGATATCCATGACGGTCTCGCCAGCCAAATGAATGACGCCCACAAGGAATGGGCGCGGCGCCCGGAATGTACCCGGCAGTTCAGCTGGGGCAAAGCCCAGCGGCTTTTGTGCAATACCTGGCTGCGCGATGGTGAAACTTTAATGCGGCACTTGCAGGGCACAGTGCCTGGATTAAAGCACCGCACCCCGGTGCCTTACACCATCGAATGCCTGGAACCGGATTTCCTGCCGATGGATTACAACGATCCCAGCAAGCGTATTGTGCAAGGTATTCAAAAATCTGCCTGGGGCGAGCCATCAGGGTTTTGGTTGTACGACGAACATCCAGGGGCTTCATTTAACTGGCGTATGAAACGCAGGCTCCACAGCGCTGAAAATATCGAGCACCTGAAATTTGTACGCCGCCTGCACCAAACCCGTGGGGTTTCCATTTTTGCAGCGGTGATGAATCGCCTTACCGATATTAAAGACTATGAAGAAAACGAACGCGTTGCCGCCAAGATTGCCTCAGCCATGGTCGGCTTTATTCAAAAGGGCAGCCCTGATACTTATAACGCTGAGTCTTATGATGAGGATGGAAACCGCACCCTGGATATCCGTGCCGGTGCCATCTATGACGATCTCCGCCCTGGGGAATCTGTCGGCACCATTCAAAGCAATCGCCCCAGCGGTCTGCTAACGCCATTTTTAGAAACCATGCACCGCATGGCCGCCGCCGGCACCATGGCCAGCTTTAGCAGCATCAGCAAAAACTACAACGGCACCTACAGCGCACAGCGTCAGGAGCTAGTAGAGCAGTGGGGAAATTACGAAACCCTTAGCCTGGAATTCTGTGAGGAAATTGTAGAGCCGGCCACCCGCCGCTGGGTGCAGATGGGTTTGCTAGCGGATGCCTTCAAAGTGCCGAGTGATGTCGATCCATCCACATTAATGCACGTCGATTTTATTACCCCGGTGATGCCCTGGATTAATCCGGTTCATGAAGCCAGCGCCGATGAAACCCTGCTGGAAAATGTACTGGCCAGCCCACAGCAGACCATCCGCCGCCGAGGCAAAAAGCCGGACGATGTAATTAAGCAAACTGCTGCCTGGCAGCGGAAGCTCAAACAAAACGACATTACCACCCCAACCAAACGCGAAGCCGTACCCGCGCAAGAAACTGAATCTGAATAGGAGGCAGCCATGCCGAATAAATCCTGGTACAGCATGACCGCTGCCGCCAATACCAGTGAAGCCGATATTTATTTGTATGACTACATCGGCTACTGGGATATGACTGCAAAAGACTTTGCCCGCGATCTCAAAGCGCTCGGTGATGTCAGCAAGATCAATCTGCATATCAATTGCCCCGGCGGTGATGTGTTCGACGGTACCGCCATCTACAACCTGCTCAAAGATCACAAAGCCGAAGTGGAAACCTGGATTGAAGGCATCGCAGCCAGTATGGGCAGTGTGATCGCCCTGGCCGGGGATACGGTCCATATTGCCGAGAACGCCTATTACATGGTGCACAACCCCAGTGCCGGTGTTCGCGGTGATGAGCGCGCTCTGGAAAAAACCAAGAGCCTGCTGGCCAAAGTCAAAGCCACCATGAAAAGCCTGTATTCCTCCCGTTCCGGAATGTCGGATGAGGAAATCAGCCAAGTGATGGATGACGAGACTTGGTATACCGGCACCGAAGCGGTAGAGGCCGGCTTCGCCACCGACACCACCGCAGCCATAGAGATGGCTGCCAGCTTCAGTGCCGATCACTTAAATCAATTTAAAAACACCCCGCAAGCCATTAACGCATTGGTCATGCAGGGGCCCGCTGAATTTAGATTCCCGTCTGCGGTTGCAGGCAATCCAACCCAAACCCAAACCCAAACCAAGGAAGCGCAAGCTATGACCACAACTACCACCACCACGCCAGCTGCAACCGCTGCGCCCGAGGTTACCCCAGAAATGAAAGCGCAGATTGCCGCCGATGCCAAAGCGCAATTTGCCGCCGATGAGAAAAAGCGCAAAGACGATATCACGGCCGTATTTAAAGGCTTCGAAGCGCACAGTGTTGTGATGCAGGAATGTCTCAATGATATGGACTGCACCGCCGATAAAGCCAAAGACAAACTGCTCACAGCCCTCGGCAGCCAAACCCCAACCCCCGTGCAAAGCTATAGTGTGGTAGTACAGGAAGGTGAAGGCATTAAGCGAATGAAAGCCGATGCCGAAAATGCGATTGCTGTACGTGCCCTCGGTGAAAAACGCACTGAGGGCAATGAGCTCAGCGGCTACACCATGATGGAGATTGCCCGGATTCTGATGCAGGCCCACGGCCAAAGCCTGTCCGGACTCGACAGAATGGGTGTGGTCGCTGCAGCGTTTACCCATAGCTCGGGTGACTTCGCAACGGTACTCGGCAATATCGCCAATAAATCCATGCTCAAAGGCTATGAAGAAGCACAGGAAATCTTCCCGCGCTTTACCAGTGTCGGCAACCTCAGTGACTTTAAACTCACCACCCGCACGGACCTGGGCAGCTTCCCCTCACTGCGCCAAGTGGCGCCGGGGGCAGAATTTAAGTATGTGAGTATCGGCGAGCGCGCCGAAACTGCCGCACTGGCCACTTACGGTGAACTCTTCTCCATTAACCGCCAAGCGATTATTAATGACGACCTGGGCGCATTCACCCGCATCCCACAAAAGATGGGCCTTGCCGCCGTGCGCACCGTGGGGGATCTGGTATTTAGCATCCTGCTCAATAATCCCAATATGGCTGACGATAAGCCCTTGTTCGACGCAAGTCATGGCAACCTCGCTAGCGCAGCGGTAATCAATACCAGCAGTATTGATATTGCGCGGGTATTGATGGGCAAGCAGAAGGATGGTGAAGCAGTGCTCAACATCCGGCCCAAGTTCCTACTTTGTGATATTGCGGATGAAGGCAGCGCAAAGGTTGCCCTGGAATCTGAATTCGAAGTGGGCGCATCCACCAAAAACAACACCACTCCGAACAGCGTACGCAACATTGCCGAAGTGCTCTCTGATGCGCGCCTTAGTGGCCACAATGCGTGGTACCTCAATGCCGACCCAGTAGCGCATGACACTATCGAAGTGCTCTATCTGGATGGCCAGCAAGCCCCGGTGTTAGAAGAGCAAAATGGTTGGAGTATTGATGGGGTGGAATTCAAAGTGCGCCTGGATGCTGCAGCCAAAGCCTGGGACCCCAAAGGCATGGTGAAGACCCCAAAAACCAGCTAACAGCTAGTTCTAACAACATCCATTGAAAAGGCTGCATCGCGCGGCCTTTTTGCTTTCAGTTACAAACCCAATTGAGGGAAAGAGAATGGCTACTAATTTTGTACAAGATGGGCGCATGTTGGATTACACCAATAACTCCAGTGCGAAGATTACCTCTGGTCAAGTGGTGGTAGTAGGCGCGGTGCTGGGTGTGGCGATGGATGATATCGCGGTAGGTGAGTCCGGCGTGATTGGTATTGATGGCGTATTCACCGTGCCCAAGGTATCCGCCGCAGAAATCAATCAGGGCGAAACCCTCACCTGGGTGGTCGCCTCCAGCTCATTCGATAGTAATGCAGCCACCGCAGCCACTGGCGATATCACCGGCTCCACCGCCTTCGCCGCAGAGGCCGCCGGGAATGGCGTTACCAGTTTTGCTGTGAAGTTTACCGGCGTACCGGGCACCGTGAAGGCATAAGTGACTCATGGACCTGGACCAGAGAGCCGCAGAACGCGCGTTCCGCAAATGGGGCAAGGCCGCTACCTATACCGATGGTAGCGGCGCTGAGCCTATTGATTGCAAGGTGATCTTTGAGCAGGAGATCGACGAGTTCGCAGAGGAGGAGCGGCTGCGGGTAGCGCGTATTGAGTTGAGCCTTCTGGTGAGTGAGGTGGGGGCTTATAACCCTGATGCGGTGATTGTGTTGGGTGGTGTCGCCTATACAGTGCGTAAGCGGCTGGCGGATGATGGGGTGGTTTGGCGAGTGCAGGTAGTTGATTTATAAGATACGTTTTGGTGCGACTTTATAAATAAACGCGAAACAGAGATAATGGAAGGGCTGTACTGAAATCGATTTATATTAATTATTCTTTCTGTATATCAGAAAGTATCGACCGTTTTTTTTAGTTTATCTAAGGGGGCGAGACATAAGATTGATATAGGTAAAGAGGTTTCTGAGAGTATTCCGTTATTTTCTTTTGAGTGTGAGTTATGAAATACGTTTTATTTTTTATCTTTTATCTTTCTAATTTTTCATGGTCAGGCATCTGCCGATTGGATATACAATACTAAAATTGTCGATGTTCGCTGGTATACAGATTACGGTTTTATTACCGTTGAAGATGACGATGCCACTCAATGTCCTGGGGCGGAGCGAACAAAGCACAAAAGACTGCTTAAAGGTGATGAAGGTGGTGATGAGAAAATCATTAGCATGGCGCTAGCGGCCATGATGGCAAACAAACAGATAGATTTAAATGTAAAGGGTTGTTTTACGGATGAGTTCGGTAAGGAGTACCCGTTGGTCACTGGTATTGTTGTGAAATCGTAAAACCTAAAGGCGTTGTAGCTCAAACATGTCGATTAAGAATTAATTTAACAAGTAAAGTGGTGGGCACTTTTTATTCAGTGTTTAATCACATGAGGTACGGCGATGATAGTTATAAGCCCTAGAGCCCGAGTGTAACACCGGGCTCTTTTAATTATGGAGCGATCTTCTAAGAAGATGTCCTCTGTATACGCATGAGCGGAAGTGCAGACTTACAGAGGAAAGTGAAATACCGTGTTGGTTAACCCATACTAAAAAAGGCACCCATCAAGCGTTCAAAAATTCATCGTTTAAGAGTATAGTGAGGTCTTGGCTAAAGTCATCAATCATATAATAAAGGGGGTATATATGAAAAATTTACTTTCAATTTCAATTTCACTTTTGGCTAGCATTTCAATTTCTGTGAGTGCTGAGACTACTGAATGGCTTGACGCTGATAGTCTTCAGGAGTTCTTTCCGGATGATGGCGGTGTAAATGTGGTTTTGGACACTGTCACATCAAATTATTCGTCATGCAATAATGGGCGTAGATTCTATCTACCAATGACCCATCCAAATTATGAAGTTACATCTTCAACGCTTCTAACTTCATTTGCCAGCGGAAAAAAAGTTAAGCTCGTGATCAATCAAACCTCGGCTTGTGCTCCTGAGATACAGAAGGTTGTTCTCGTTAATTACTAGATTCGTTAATTTGATTGTCATAGTGCTGAAGCCACCCTGCTGCAATGCCCTCTGAGGGTACTAGTATTGCGTGCAAAGACGAGAGTAAATTGATAGTTAGTACATTGTGACTCCGTCCTATAGCCAACACCCAAACCCGCATTAGCGGGTTTTTTTATGCCCGAAATTCCTGGAGCGATCCCCAATAACCCAGCGCATAACAATCCGCGATGCCGCGCTAAACAAACTAAAAACCCTAACCGGCTACAACTTCTCCTCAGCGGGAAGCACTGAAGGTATCGAGCGGGAAAAGCTGCCGGCTATCCTTGTGGGGTTTGCTACAGAACAAAAAGAACAAGAATTCTCAGGTACTACCCGCCGTCTGGATCTTGTTATGGCGGTGGCGGTGCAATCCGGCGGGATATCTATGAACTGCTGGGTAAGGCTATCTGGGAAAATCGTACCAGATGAGTGCCCGAGAGTTCAACGCCATCCTACAGCAGATGGGGCTCCAGAAGCATGTGGAATACAAACCGCGCAAGAAACGCTGGGAGCTAACCCCCAAAGGTGAGGAGTTTGGCCGCTACTGCGATACCGGCAAGAATCACTCCGGCGGCGCCCCAGTGCAGCAGCTCAAATGGCGTAAGGCAGTATTGGAAGATGCCGAACAGCTCCGCGACAAGTTGCCTGGGGGCTCCTTCCTCAAAGTAGTTTAAGTTTCACGGCGGCCATGAGCGTGAATACAATACCGCAAGGAAATAGCGCTCGCCCACTTTTCATTCTCCTTTGGGTGTTCAATGGCTGCCGCCTTTTTAAAGGCTTTCTAAGGTGATATAAAGGGGTCTCTATTGAATAGACTATTAGAGATTAAGGGATTTAAGCACATGGATAGAAAAAAATTAGTGCAGTAGCTTGGGCAATTTCATCATGTATATTTTTATGGCTTTTTAGTTTGGTTCAAGCTGAAGGACTGTCAAGCCCTCCCGGTAGTGATGAGTTATTTAAATCATTTTGTTTATTTTCTTTTATGTTGCTTGGAGGTGGTGCTTGCTATCACTTTCTCACAGAAATTATTTTTAGTCCTTACACTTCAGAGAACGCGCATTTGTGGGTGCGGCTGTCTAAATATATGGTGTCTCTGATGTTGGTTTTAATTAGCATGCCTTCGTTAATGTTAGTGTTCAGAGAGAATCTACATTTATCTACAGCATGGATTCTATCATTCTTTTACTTGCTGACTGGTTATGGAGTCTCGGCTTGGTTGGGCACAAGAATTAAGCCCATTTTTATCGAAATACGTTCTATGGGTTCATTGCAGACGGTCGATAATATGGCAGGCTGATAGATAATCATTAAAAACCACAACAATTACCTAAACCCGCACCAGCGGGTTTTTTTATGCCCAAAATTCCCGGAGCAATCCCAATGACCCAACGCATCACCATCCGCGATGCCGCGCTAAACAAACTAAAAACCCTATCCGGCTATAACTTCCCCTCAGCCGGAACCATCGAAGGCATCGAGCGGGAAAAGCTGCCGGCAATCCTACGTTACCATAAGTAAAATTCAACCTCGCTTACATATCGACGAAAATTATTAACTTACTGATGTTAAAGCGCTTTCCAAAGTGGAAAAAAGCGCGCAAAATACTGGAGTAGAAAGAGGCTGCTTTATACCTATTTTGGTAAATTGGTGCCAGTTATTCACAAAACCATAAATTTTACGAAGGTTTGCATATGTTAAAAAAATTAAGTGCGTTTGTTCTGTTGTTTGGTTTTTCAGCAATTGGCCACTCTGAGACAATAGCTACAACTGTTGAAGAACTTGGATGCTACTCAGATAAGGACATTTGTTTTGCTTATGTCAGTACAGATTTGCCATCCGGTACTTGCGTCTCGAATAACTCACTTCGATGGAATGGTATTACTGACGAGTATGGTAAGGCACTGCTGTCAATACTGCTGACGGCTCAAGCATCAAACCAAACTGTAGTCTTTAATGTGAGTGGGTGTTATGAAAACAGGCCTACATTTGAGTGGGCAAAAATTAAAGGATAGTTCATTTAAAAAACTATAATGAAAACCTTCATGAATTTGACTAAGAAAACAGATAATCCCCACGGGATGTGCACTGAGTGTTAAAGCTAAAGACTTGATAAGTACATTTTGATTTTTAAGATTCATTGAGGCTCAGGTAGCCATTGCAAAAAACGGTTGATGCAAAAGCACGCTTTGCTACTATCGATACATAAACCCGCATCAGCGGGTTTTTTTATGCCCAAAATTCCTGGAGCAATCCCAATGACCCAACGCATCACCATCCGCGATGCCGTTTTAAGCAAACTAAAAACCCTATCCGGCTATAACTTCCCCTCAGCCGGTACCACCGAAGGCATCGAGCGGGAAAAGCTGCCGGCCATTCTCGTCGGCTTTGCCACGGAACAAACACAGCAAGAGTTCTCTGGCACCACCCGCCAGCTGGATCTTGTGGTAGCGGTGGTGGTGCACAGCCGGGGGGATATTTATGAATTACTGGATCAGGCTACTGAGGATGTTGAGAGTGTCCTGCAGGATCGAACCCTGGACGGTACTTGTGAACTCTTCGCTATATCACAAACCGATTTCGCCCTGGATCAAGACCACCCCTTGGGCGAAGTGCGCCTGACCTACAGCGCCCAATATTCCACTGAATGACGCACCCCTGCGTCGATTATTAATTTTCATTAAAGCGACTGGAGATTCCCTATGTCCCAATTGGCTCAGGGCACCAATATCTATTTTATCGACCCGGCAGGTTCTGGTGATACCGTGAAGGTGATCACCGGGGTAACCTCATTTAATCCCGGCGGCAGTCCCGCCGACCAGCTGGATGACACTTCCCTGGAGGACGTGAATAAAAAGTTCAAGCGCGGCCTGCGTACACCGGGGCAGGCGTCGGTAGGGCTCAAAATAAACCCGCAGAACGCGGTGCATAAGCGCCTGCATGAACTGTCCCAGGATGACACGGTGGATAGCATCAAGTGGGCGGTGGGTTGGAGTGATGGCACTGAAGCACCCACCGTAACAACCGGCGAGTGGTCACTGCCCACCACGCGCACTTGGTTCACCTTTGAAGGCTATGTGGCTGACTTCCCCTTTGATTTCCAGCTGAACACCTTGGTCAGTGGTGAAATGTCGATCCAGCGCAGCGGCGGTTCTGCCTGGACGCCCAAAAATATAACCTAAGGGGTAACCCATGGAATTATCGATTGAAGCCCTGCAGCAGCAGGGCAGCTTTTCCGGGGCGCCGGTTAAGCGTTCCATTACCTGGAAGCAGGGCGATGAGGAGTTCACGGCGACGGTTTATATTCGCCGTTTCTCCTACTACAGCGCCGTCAATGATGTGGAGGCATTGCGTGGTAAGGTCGATTTGGTTGCCGGGCGCATTGCTGCCTGTGTTGTCGATGCCGAGGGCAAGCCGGTATTTACTGCGAAGGATATTACCGGCGAGGCAGATCCAGATCGCGGCCCGCTCAACGCGGATTTAACCCAGGCGCTGCTGATGGAAATCGGTGCGGTCAATAACCTGGGAAAGGTGAAAAGCTCAGCGAGCTAGAGGAACTCTGGCACGAGCTGGTGCTAAACGGCATTGGCGGTTGCACCATCGAAGAGGCCCAGCGGCGGCTGAGCTATCAAGAAGTACAAAGCTGGGCGAAATATCGTGAGCTGCGCGGCTCCCTGCATCCGGGAATGCGCACTGAAAGATCCACGGCATTACTTGCCACCCTCTACGCCAATACCCATCGCGGCAAAGGCGCCCCCGCAAAAATCACAGACTTTATGCCCCATGAGAAGGAGCCGGAAATCTCGCTGGAACAAGCGATGAAGACCTGGCACTAAGGGGCGGTGGATCGTTATGTCTAATAAAAATCTGGGTACACTAAGCGTTGACTTAATTGCTAAAACCGGGGGCTTTGAAAAGGGTCTTGGCAAAGCTGAAAAGAGCACTGAAAAGTGGCAGAAAACAGTAAAGAGTAGTGTCTCTGCGGTAAATAAGGCATTTGCTGCGGGCACCGTTGCCGCTGCCGGCGCACTAGCGGTAATGACCTCGCGGGTGATAGAGCAATCTGCAGAGATTGAAAACCTGTCTGCGGTGGCCAACACCGGCAGCCTGGAATTCCAGCGCATGTCCTACGCTGCGCAGCGCTACGGCGTTGAGCAGGATAAGGTTGCGGATATTCTCAAGGATACCTCGGATAAGGTCGGTGATTTCCTGCAGACCGGCGCCGGCCCGATGGCGGACTTCTTTGAAAATATCGCCCCGCAAGTGGGAGTCACTGCCGAAGAGTTCCGCAATTTGTCGGGCCGTGATGCGCTGGGGCTTTATGTTAGCAGCCTGGAAAAAGCCAATTTATCCCAGAGCGAAATGACCTTCTATATGGAGGCCATTGCCAGTGATGCCACCTTGTTGCTGCCGCTGCTGCGCAACAACGGCAAGGAACTTGGCCGGCTGGGGGATGAGGCCGAGGACGTGGGCGCGGTGCTGTCGGACCTGGATCTGCAGCAGTTGGGTGAGGTGCGCGAAGATCTGGATAAACTGAAGGGCGCGCTTGATGGATTCGAAAAAGAAGTTGTAAAAGGCGCACTGCCAGCGATCAAGGATTTCACAGAGTTAATTGCAGACCCCAAAACCAGAGATGCCTTCGCATCACTAACCACGGCAATTATTAAAGTGGGATCTGCTGCGGCTTCTGCGGTGGTGGAGCTGGTGGAGTTCACCCAGGAAGTCGGTAAATCCGTGGCCCGTATGACGCACGGCGAACCGGAAGTTATGAAGCTGGAGCGTTCGCTGAAACAGCTGAGCGCAACGATTGATAGCGGTGTGATCGGTGATGGCAAACTGCTCACGGGTATTCGCCTGGCTACCGGGGAATATATTCATCAGGGTACTTCTGTCGATGACTTGCGGGAAAAGCTCGCGGAGTTACAAAAGCAGCGGGATGATTTCTATGGGTTTAGCACACCAGCGAAAACTAAAACCCAAACAGAGATCACCATTGAAGGACCGTTACTCGGCGATGATTTCCATCAAGCGCTTGCTGAAGCAGAGAAAGAATTAAAACTACAGGCAGCCATCGGCGATCCCTGGGAAACCTTCTCGGATGTATTGGGGGATATCGAAGGCGAACTGGAGAAAGAGGCGGAGCAGCGCGAGCGAATGCTGCGCGCGCAGCAGGCTTTTAATTCTCTGGTTTCAGACCTGCAAACCGATGAAGAGCGCAATCTGGATTTATTGCGCGAGCGCCTGGATATCCTCGAAGCGGTAAAAGATATCACCGACGAACAGCGCCAGCAGACGCTGGGCCGTATCGCCGACGCCGCCACTGAAGACTCCCCCGCACTCGGTGGCCTCGATAGTGGCTCCGATATCGAATCTGCGCGCACAGAACTGGAAGACTGGTATTCCACTCAGCTCGATATGCTGGAGCAATTCCGCAGCGAGCGCGCCGACCTCAATGCCACCTGGGATGAGGAAGAGCTGGCCATTCGCCAGCAGTATGAAGAAAAGCTCACCGAAATTACCCAAGCCAATGAAGACCTGCGCCGACAGCAGCAGCTGGAGGGCTACAACTTGTTGATGTCGGTGGCCTCGGAATATTACTCCGGTATGGAGGGCGAAGAGGCGGCCTATATGCGCGCAGCGCTCGCCATCGGTCAAACCCTGTTGGATGAGAAAAAGCGCAACGCACTAACCAGTATTATTGCCAACACCAATGATGCGGCCATGGGCGCCTATAACGCGATGGCTTCTATTCCCTATGTGGGCCCGGTACTGGGCGCAGCAGCAGCTGGTGCCGTGTATGTCACCGGTGGCCTGGCTGCGGCAAAGCTTACCGGTATGGCCCATGACGGCCTTGATGCGGTACCTGAAACCGGCACCTGGCTGCTTGAGAAAGGTGAGCGTGTAACCACCTCAGAAACCAGTGCAAAACTGGATCGCACCCTAGCCATGATCCAAGCGGATATGCACGGCGGTGGCCGTGGTGGCAGCTCCGGTAGCGCTATGGCGTTTACTCAAAATATTAATGTGTCCGGCAAAGTCGATAATCGCACGGCTAGCCAATTAGCCCGCGAGGGCACTCGCCAGCAACGTATTAACCGCAGGAGGCTCGGCTCTTAATGTTTAATGAAAGTCGATTGCTGGAGCGTGTGGCCTATGGCTCCGAATATGGCCACCGTTACAAAACGGATATTCGCGAATTGCGCAATGGGGTAGAGCGCCGCAATGCGGAGTGGGAGCGCCCGCTGGGGCAGTACTCGGTGATCTTCAAAAACCTGGATCATGAAGACCACCAGATAGTGATCGCCGCACACCACGCCTGTGCCGGTGCCCTGGTAGGATTTCGCTTTAAAGACGCCAGTGATTTTTTTGCAGACGGTGAGGTGATCGGTTACGGCAGCGGCAGTACCGAAACTTACCAGCTAATAAAAAGCTATATGTTTGGCTCACTGTCTTACCAGCGCGAGATTGTTAAACCGGTCACTGGCACGGTAAAAATTTTTGCCGATGGCCAAGAGGTGGCCGCTGCGATTGATTACACCACCGGCCAAGTGGAGATCAGCGCGACTGCCGGTGCAGAGATTACCTGGGTGGGTGAGTTCGATGTGCCGGTGCGCTTTGAGGACGATGTCAGCTTTAGAATTGAAAATCGCCATAGGGGCCAGCCGGTGTGTAGCGGCAGTGTTGAGCTGCTGGAGATTCGCTTGTGAGGTACATTCCCGGCGCACTGCAAGCCCACTACGACAGCGGCGTCACTACCACTTGCCGCCTATTAAAAATCACCCTCACCGATGGCCGCGTGTTTGGTGCCACCACGCTGGACCGCAATGTCGAATACAACGGGATTATCTATTACGCCCAGAACGGCTTCGACCCCAGTGTGATTGCCAGCGATACATCGTTTGATGTGGACAACGCCGAGGGCTATTCCCTGTACTCCACCGACGTACCCGGCATCACCGTCGAGATGGCCGAGCGCGGTGAGCTGGATAATGCAGAGTGGGTGATGTATGAGGTTAATTACCGCGATCTATCCATGGACGCTATCGAGCTGGACGGCGGTGATATTGGCGAAGTAAAGACGGTTCGCAATACGGTATTTATCCCTGAACTGCTGAGCTACATGATGCGGCTGCGCCAGTCTGTCGGCCATGTGGATTCCGTCACCTGCCGGGCCATATTCGGCACCGATGCCAATTCGCAAACCGGGTGCGGTGTGAATGCGGATGCGCTGTGGCAATCGGCTACGGTCACCGCCGTTAATAGCGACGAACCCAAAGTCACCTATCTGGTAGATGATATTGCCTCACTGTCTACGACGGCTAACCGCTGGCGAGTGCGCTGGAAATCCGGTGATAACGTCTCCTCGCGCCTCTATCAGGTCGAGGCCGTGGATACCGCCACCGGCCAGATCACCCAGATCGAACCCCTGCCGTTTGCCGTGCAACCCGGTGATGAGTTGGAAATTCGCGAAGACTGCGACGGACAATTTTCTACCTGTAAATACCACGGCAATTGGTTGGATTTTAAAGGCGAGAATCTAATCCCTATCGGGCAAGCCTCTGATACGCCCGGTGCCGGCATCTCTGGCAGTGCCGGCGGCGGCAGCGCCTGGCCCGGCGTGACCAGTCACCAGGAATAATATGAATCAACAAAGACAAGCGACACTGGTTTATGCAAGAAGCCTGGTGGCTAACCGCGTGCGCTGGCGTCACCGGGGTCGCACCGCCTGGGCCGTGGATTGTGTGGGCATGATCGTGCTCAGCCTGCGCGCTGCCAGTGTTGAGATTGAAGATGAAAAGCACTACGGCCGTGAACCCTGGAAAGATGGCCTGCGGCAAAAAATGCAGCGGCGTTTCGGCAATCCGGTCGCGGAAGCTTTGTGGCAGCCGGGGGATATTGCAGTATTTAAATCGCCGCAAAAATCCGACCCCAGCCATGTAGGTTTTTTAGGGGATTACCCGCACGGTGGATTCTCTCTAATTCACGCCCACGCCGACCAAGATTGCCGCGAGCATATTTTAGATAAGCGCTGGCGCCGCCTATTGGTGGAGGTGTATTCCCCATGGGTAACTTAATTTTCGGTACCACGACGATTGAGGGGCGCACCTTTGACGATATCAAAGTGCAGACCTCCAAAGCCGGCGTACCGCGCCCGATTATTTTTGGCAAGGTGCTGCCGGTCATCGGCAATATTATTGCCACCACCGCGCCCAAGATTGTTAAGAAAAAAGAAAAACAAAAATCCGGAAAGGGCGGCGGCTCGACAGAAGTTGTCAACGAGGAGGTTTACCGCACCTACGCCATACGGATTTGCGAGGGGCCTATCACCGGTATCTCCCGCGTCTGGCGCAACAACGAATTGGTATACGACCGCGATAGCATCGACAGCACGCAAGCCACCAACAACCTGGCCTTTTTACGCATTGCCGAATTCTTTCTCGGCGACTGGGATCAGATGCCCAGCTCAGTGATGCAAGCGGCGTTTGGGGTTAGCGAGGTACACGCCTATCGCGGCACCTGTTACATGGTGATCGACAACGAAAACCTCACCAGTACCGGCGGTGCTATTCCCCAATTTGCCTTTGAAGTGGAGCGGGCTGAGGGGGTGGCGCTCACCTCCAAGCCCTACGCACTGGAATTTGCCGATTCCCTTGAAGCGAACTTTATAGAAGCGCGAGGCGCGCCCGAAGCTCTGGCGCGCGATAGCGTGCGCGCGGGGTTCGCGGGTGTCTCGGGTGAGCTGCGTTCGATCAAGGCCAGCTACGAAAACTGGAGCCCGGAAAAACTGGAATCTGCATTTGTCGGAGTCGCGGGGGAGTTGCGTTCGCTATTAACGAGTTACGACCTCTACAGCCCGGAATCCGTTTCCTCGCAGTTTGTCAGCGTGGCGGGTGATTTACAAAAGGCCCTGATTAGTTATGACCAAAGCATCCCGGATAATTTGTCTGCGACGTTTGTCGGCGTTACTGGAGATTTAACCTAATGAAATCTAATAACCGCGTGCGCGGTTTCTACAAAATAGAAACCTTTAAAGCCACACAGTCAGAGGCGGGGCTTCGCGAAATCCCCGGTAGCCGCGTGTGTCGCGCCGAGTTTGAAAATCTGATTACGGATCTGGGGTTGGATCAGCTGGGCACCAAGTCGCCCCACAACTGCACATCCAACTGCTATGTGGGCAGCGGATCGACAACCCCCACGGTGAACGATACCGATATGTCCGCTTATAAAGCCATTCACAACACCTTGCAATCCAGCGCGCGCAGCGCCCAGGCCAGCACGGACCCCTGGTACCTGTCGCTGCAAAAAGTGTATCGCTTTGATCAGGGCGACGCCGCCGGCAATTTATCCGAGGTGGGTGTGGGTTGGGCTAACACGTCGAGCGGCAATCTGTTTTCGCGGGCACTGATTCAAGATGCCGACGGCAATCCCAGCAGCATCACCGTACTCTCTGATGAGTACCTGGACGTGACTTACGAGCTGCGTATTTACCCCGAACTGGACGACGTGACCGGGGTTGTCACTATTGGCGGTGTGGACTACGACTATATTGCCCGCCCCTGCCGCGTATCCACTGCGGGCTCTAGCGCTTGGGATTTTGACCGCTCCGGTAACAGCGGGGTTTATGCCTATGCTTATGCCGGTGATATTGGCGATGTGACCGGTTTACCAACCGGCACCAGCGTTAGCGGTAGCACTGCGGATGGCGGTTACTCCGCAGGGAGTTTTCAGGCTTCGGGGCAGTACTCCTGGGGGTTAAATCAAGCCAACTTTGGTGGGGTGCGTTCAATTGCCGCCAATACCGGTTGGGCGCGCTGGCAAGTGCAATTTGCGGCGGTGTCCGATGGCAGCGCCATACCTAAAGATTCTGAAACCGTTCTCACCATTACGCTCTCCCACTCCTGGGCGCGGGGCTGACATGCTGCCGGAGAATGAGTTGTCACAGGAAAGCGTGCCTGCGCCTTTTATGGGCGGTGCCGCCTTGCCGGTGCGGAATGTTACCGACTATGAATCCGGCGGTATTGCCCTGCAAGATCCCAGCGAGGGGCTGAATTATCAGGTCTGGCGCGCGCGGGTATTGAATAACGGCTGCGACATTGTGCTGAATGCCCATGAGGTGGCCGAGTTCACGCTAATCAGCGGCACGGATATTACTGAGGTCTCACTGTCCTTCGACCAGAATATGCGCCCCGTGGTTGCCTATGTGGAGGGCGGCACAGCCAAGCTCTACTGGTACGACTCCTCACAGGGTGCACAGGTGATTACCGACTGGCCCGGCATTATCACTCCGCGCGTTACCCTGGATGATAAGCGGCAATTACAGTCCGGTGTCAGTGATGTCATTTTTGCTTATCTCAAAGACGGCAACCTCTATTGCCGGCAACAGCGCGACCGCTACCAAACCGAATACCTATTGCACGAAAACGTGAATAGCGATGGCCTGATTAAAATCGGTATGCACAAACAGTACCGCCTGCAATTCCTATTAAAGTCTTAATCCTATGTCCGCCCAATATCCTCTATACGCCATCGTCGCCGAGTTGTGCGAGCGCGCCGGCCTGCCCCCTGGGAAATTTAATACCACGCGACTTGAAGGTTATGTGCAGGGAATGCAGGTCACGAATGAATCCCCGGTATACGAGCATATCCAAGAGCTGGCTCAGTTATTCTTTTTTGATCCGGTCAATCGCGGGGGTGAAATAGATTTTGTCCCGCGCGGTGGCGAGCCGGTAATGGAAATCGACGAGAACGATTTAATCGGCGATAGCGACGACGAGAAAACCCGACGCTCCCCCGAGGATATTGTGCAGGTATTAAACCTGAACTATTACGATTCTGTTGGCGGTATCGATACCTGCAAACAAACCTCAGACCGCAGTATCGATACTCGCGGCGAAGGGGAAAAAAGTATTGAAACCCCCGTGGTACTGGAAACCGATCAGGCCGCGCAGATCGCTGTCATCATGCATAAGGTGATGATCGAAGAGCAGCGCGGCGAGTTTGATATTACGTTACCCCGCAATTACCTGGGGCTCACCGCTGGCGATGTGGTGCTGTATCAGGGCGACCGCCTTCGCATTGACGAAGTGAATATCGATCGGGGCGAGCAAAAATACAAACTGATCCACGACCGCAAAAGCGCCTACCAAAGTCAGGCCCTAGGCGTGGCTCCCATGGCTGCACCGGACCCGGTGCCGCTGGTAGCCGGCTCGACCTATATCGAATTTATCGACGCGCCGATACTGTCCAGCGGCGACGATACCCAGCTGGGGTATTACATCGCTATCGCCGGCAGCAACAGCGCCTGGAGCGGCGCCACCGTCGCGCTGTCTTTAGATGGTGGAGAGAACTATACCGAGTCCGATACCACCGACGTGGAAGCGGTAATGGGTGAGCTGGTCACTGCACTTGGCACCCACAAGCGCGAGATCCCCGACACCCACAACCGCGTGCAAATCCAACTCTATGATGATGGCGACGCGCTCGAGTATCGCACGCTAGCGCAGCTGCTCAACCGGCAGAACCGGGCACTGATCGGTAATGAAATAGTGAGCTTTGGCGAGGCCGACGAGATCAGCCCCGGCGTGTGGGAAATTGGCTACCTGCTGCGCGGCCGCCTGAATACCGAAATCAGCCAGCACTCAGCGGGTACCCGCTTTGTCCTGCTGGATCGCAACACGCTCAACTATATCCCCACCGAGCGCTACAACCTGAACCAACTACTCACCTTCCGTGCCACCAGTAGCGGCAGCGGCGAGGAGACGACTACCGCCGCCACCTACACTGGCGCCAGCCACAGTGAACCCGCACCCACCAGCCTGCGCGCCTACCGCAGCGGCGGCCAGCTAACCATTGAATGGGGTGGGGTAGGGTATCTCGGCGGCCGCGCCGCCTACGATCAAAGCCAGTTCTTTACCGGCTACCGGGTAACGGTCAACGGCCAAAGCACCGACACCACTGCCACCACACTAACAATCACCGACCCAGGCACCGCCACGATTCAAGTGAGCCAAATCAACAGCATCACCGGTCCCGGCCCGGCTGCAGAAATTACGGCATAAATAGGATAAAAGGACCATGAGCAACACACCCAACAACGCCATACCCTACGCCGACGAAGGCACCCTGGACCCAGCCGCGAGCCTCAACCAAGCCCTGGATACCATCGACGCGCTGTTACAGATCGAAGTGCTGGGGATCCAAAACGATCCCCCCGGCTCCCCCAGTGATGGCGACCGCTACCTAGTTGCCACCGGTAGCGGCGATTGGGCAAACCAAAACGGCCAGCTGGCCCGCTATGTGGCGGCCCCTGGTTACTGGCAATTCTTCCCGGCAAAAGTGGCCCTGAATAAAGCGGATGGTCTTCTATATGTAAAAGCCAGTAGCGGCTGGCAGATCGCCAACCGCCCGGCAACGCTGCCGCAAATTACTGGTGACACAAGCAGCGATTTGGCTGGGGTGGTTGGGCAGATACTAAGCGCTTTGAATGGTGTATTTTGGGATGATCAGGTGAATTAAGGCGTAACGAGGTAAGGTCCTCTTTAAAGCCGGCAACTCGCTATAAGTTTATTGGAGCTAAGGTGATTCTGAATAGGTAGGTATGGTGGTGGTCAATTACGATGAGCTAGCTTATGGGGAAATGATAGTGATAATGTCCAATCTTGATATTGAGGTAACTAGCCGCAAGCTTGTGTATAGCATTATTGCGGCTATGACAATATCGAGTGGGTTTCCTAATAAAGTACAAGATCGTCTGGCCAACCGCCGGAAATGTTAAAGGATTTCTTCCCGTTCCTTGTCTGACGTGTATTTTGAAGTAGTGCATTCCTATTTATTCTAGACTTTATTCTATTATCAACGACTCCTCGTAATAAAGCTAAAGAGCTAGGTATCCCTGGTCCTTCTATGCTGCGAGCCAGTAATGCAAGCCCATGTAAATGTTCGTCTTGGAAAAGGTTTGCAGCATCCTCAGCGTATGAAGTATTGGTACTGGTAGATGAAAATAAGGTTACTTTGTATTGTCCGTTACCGCGTGGCCCGACAAAACTTCTACAATTTTCACATGGTATATATGGCCTCCCGCCAAGACCCGTGATGTCTTTGAAAACTATTTTAGTTAGATCGGTACATTGGTAATCTAATACCGCTCTCATTAGAGCGTGGGCTTCAGCGCATGCTTCACGTTGTATGTGATCAAATCTTTTAGTCGGCCTAGTAAGATTTTCGTATACTCTTTTGCAGGCAGCCTGCCGGGCACCCTGACCATGTTCACATGTATACTTAATTCTATTTAGCAAGTTTCCCCCTTTCCCCGAGCCAGCTACATACCAGTCACCATTTCCATTATTGACATTAAATGAAAGGCTAACAGAATTTGCCATTTTTTATCCTTAAATTATATTTTTTTTGTGGAGCTAAAATTGCTTCAAAGAAGACCTCTTAAATGTAATAGTTGTTGTGATTGATGTAAATATAAGAAAATGGTTTCAATTGTGATCAATAATGGCAGGCTGTGAGTTGCTTTTCTTTGAATTCTGTTCCCGTATAAGTCAGTAGCATAATGTCTGAAGTGTGGTTGCCTCCATAACAGTCCGCCCGCTCAATCTATAAGCGTCAGTTTGAGGTGCTAGCCGGTAAGTATGGGCTGATGTAACTAGTTGCGGTAAGCTGTTGGTTTTTGATTCAAATAATAACTAGTCTCATATGTTAATAGACTTTTATCTATTAGCCGGCTTGACTGTTCGAATGGGCAGTAGGGAGGAGGGGTGTATATTTTAAAGGGTGGTAGAAAAGATTTTTTAGACTTCTTAAGGAATATGACACCGCAGATAATTATCTTTTCCCTGATTGTCATATCGGGACAAAAGATGAGTTTGTCTGAATTTACAGGCGAAGGGGTGGGGATCACATTTATATTTTGGGTTTTTGTTGGGATTTTTGCCCTGGCCTTCTGGGCTAATACATCTTTACTCGTAAAAAGTATTGTCGAATCAAAATCAGAAATAGCTTTTGAATTTAAGGTGCTTGAGAAGCAATTTAGGCGATGTGGCCTGTTTGTAAGGAAGGTGATCCTTGTATGGAAAAAAGATAAATGGATATTCCTTGAGGCATTTATTGTTGGGGTTGTCGTTCAGTTTGTTCTTATTATTATAGTTATCTATGGAGCAAAGTCTGGGGCGGACTTCCTGATGCTTATGAAAGTTGATGGCCAGTGATGGATGATTTAGGGTAAATAATATGATTTATAATAAAAGCTACCCACTGACTGAGCTTGATTAAGTGGGTAACTTCTTGCTTACTACTAATAATGTGTCAGGTTGGTGCTAAATCTTAGCCCTTCAAGCTTCTCTGACTCTACGATGTTTTTGAAAGCTTCAGTGCAGTAAATGGTTATATTAGACTCTTTGCACCTGAATACCGGCACTTCTTTTAGTTTCTCCTCGTCAAATTCAATCCCTGAGATCAGGTTGCCTTCTCTTGTAACAGAGCCCGGCACTACCGCATTGAGATCTTCAGCGATAGTTAGAGGGTTAAACAGGTAAAACTTAGTTCCTTGATAAGTGCAGGGGAGAAATTCCCCATAAGGGCCTAACATGCCTTCGAGAGCCTTATAGGCTGCTTCGTGCAGCACGAGATAGTTTTGCCACCGCGATAGCGTGGGAATATTGGGGGGAGAGTCACAGGCTTTAATACTCAACTCTAAAGGTACCCAGTCACTGGCGTAGGGCTGTGGTTGTGTGAAAATGATAAAATCATCATCACCGCGCTTCTCTTCAACCTCATCAGGGTCGAAGTAGACCGTCATGTAGTTATTGTCGTCTTCAGATACTTGATAGATATTCATATTTTCAATGCTTAGAGTTTATCGGCAGGCAACATAACAAAGCTTGGGAAGCTGGAGAACTTCAAGTCGTACTCTATCCCTTTAAGAAGCTTTTCTACACTCTCAGCCGTAAGATTATTTAAGTCTAGGGTATCAAACTCCAGATTAAGCCACTGGTAATAACCATTCCTATGTATGCGCGAGTGAGGTACAGCGCTTGGCATTTTAGGGTGTGGAGTGTCCGCAGTTCTTCTTGGAAGCCAGGTACCATTTCTTATATCGTCTATGCGGACCTTCGCTCTCGCTAAGATACCCCGTTGCCGAGTGGCCTTTGGGTGTGCTCCTGAAACGATCGCATGGGCATCGCAATTTCCGCCGGGATGGGGCTTGCCATTTTTTTCCAGAAATTGGCCTAGCCGTGCGGAGTCGTGCTCTTCATCCCTCAATTCCTTTCTAGACATGGTGGTTGCTTCTTGGCGGTACTTGTCGAGGGTTTCTTCCACCTGCTCGACAACTTGTAGGGCCATATAGTCCGCCTTGGAGATATTGTCCTTAGAGGCGAACCTATCTATAGCGATCTCGCGGCGGTCTTTAAGGTAGTACGGCTTTGGCTGTTCATAATGTCCCATTTGACGCATTCCTCCTTGTAAAGCAGTTGCGAAGTATACAAAAGGGAATGGGCTGCAGAGTATGCTGTAAATCAAGATAGGGAAGATTAATTAACTCAAGTAGAAATAATTTGATTTTGGAGTGGCTATTGCCTGCTGAAAGATCCCAATAACCTGTGGAGGTGCTGAATGGACTATCAGCCGTATATTGAGGTGGATATGGAAAAGCGCGGTGGGAAAGCTTGTGTGAAAGGAACCAGAATAGCCGTGGTAGATATTTTGCAGATGCTCAGTGCCGGTATGACCACTAGAGAAATCATTGAAGACTTCCCCAACCTGGACGAAACCAAAATACGCGCGGCAATTGGATATGCCGCCGACCACCTTCCGAAAGGTGATGAGGTCTAATTTAACGTCGGCTCTTCCATAGCTGGTAGGTGTTCTCAATCATCCGATGAATATGCCGGCGAAACTCCTGCGGTAGCTGTTCATAGAGCTTTGCGACTATCGGCGGAAAGGGGATCTGTTCAAAGTGATGCCGGTTCTCTGCTCCGTACACTTCCGCCAGGGTAATACCCACCACCTCACACCAGTCAGGCAGCATCTCCGCCGGCACCTTCTGACCGCCTGTTTCCATTTTAGAAATCTGCGAAGGTGCTAGCCCCAGCCTCTTACTTAGCTGCGCCCCCGTCATCCTCTTTCTTATCCTTGCTTCGCGCAGGCGCCTGCCTAGTGTGCCTGGCTCTAACATCCAGCCGTTGCCGTACCCTCATGTATTGACAAAATTTCGATTATCGAAATTCAACCGCATTTTGCATTGCTAGATTGGAAATAATCCAGAATATTCATTTATACACTGTGATTTTGTTAGTAGTGTTTCGGTGTTTGTCGCCAAAAGCCCGAATAAATCACTGAAGGCATTCACGACGACAGGCCGCCGTCGCTCGGAGATTCTTGCGGCGGTGAGGGTTTAGAAGTTCCTACAGGAGGTAGACCATGCCAATCACTGCTCATATTCAACAGCTTCATCATATCGATAGCCTTTGTTCCGGCCTGGAGTGGGTCACGGACTGCCCGGATCAAGGTGCGCGGGATGTGTTGATACGGTTAATCGGCGAGGAGATGGGCGCAATCGTTCGCGGTGTAATTCATACGGCGGAGGTGTTGAATGCTGGTAGATGTTGCTTGAAGGAGGAGGCGGATTAGAACCCTACCCAGACAGTTAGCTTTTCGGGCCTGCTTGCCAAGTGGAGGGCTACAAAATAAACTGTATAAATATACAGCTTTCTGAGCATTCCCTTATGGCACTTACCCCCCTGTACAGCCACGGCATCAGCTGTGGCTTCCCTTCACCTGCAGATGATTTCAAAGAAGCCGCACTCAGCCTTGATGAGCACCTGATCACAAGGCCAGCGGCAACTTACATGGTCCGCGCCAATGGCGACTCAATGGTAAATGTCGGTATCCATAATGGTGATCTATTGGTTGTTGATCGATCGCTAACCCCTAAGCACGGTGATGTGGTTGTGGTGGCCCTGGACGGCCAGCTAACGTGCAAGATATTGGATCGACGCCGGGGACGGCTGATGTCAGCAAATGATAAATATGCGTACATTCCAATTTGGGAAGGGCAAGAGTTGATTGTGGAGGGGGTGGTTAAAGCGTCAGTGCGCTATCATCGAGGAGAGTGAGAGGGTTGAGGCTGGCAAACCGATGTTTTCCTTTAAAATTCAGTAACTTACATTTTTGTGTACTGAAGACTGGCAGTGTTGAGGTCAGCGGTTCGATCCCGCTTAGCTCCACCAAATTTCCCTTATCTATCAAGGGGTGCGAGAAGAGATGGAAAATCTCTTATCCAGAACTCGCAAAAATAAAAAGGGTCTTTTAGGCCCTTTTTTTTGCCTAAAATTCCTATCACGCCTTGCCTTCCAGTCAATCGATTTTAATCATCGGTGCAATACATGTATCAGCCAACAAAACCGGAGAAAATTGCTCGAGGGATAATGCTAGGCTGTATCCCGGTAACTCTTCTGCTTTTTCTAATGTGATTTTAATTATGGGGTTCGCCCGGGGGGTAAACCCCAAAGAGGGTATGGAAGAGCTGTTTTTTCCTGACCGTGAAGCCATATTCTTTTGTACTTTGTTTGTGGTTTATATCGTGGCTGCGATTTTCGGCTACTTTAAAGGCTGGGAAGGCTATACCAAAATATATTCGTTTTTTGCTAAATGGTTAGATATCACTGGTGGGATTCAGGTAGATTCGGGAGCAAGAGTGCTCACTCCGAAAGATCGTGTACGAAAAATGCATCATAAACAAGGGCAGCAAAAGCCGCAGCCTCTGGAGCGACTTATCTCCCCCTCCATTTTGCGTATGCTAATTGGCTCCTACTATTAGGTAAATGGTACAAAAGTTAAGCTGCCGAATCTTTATGTAATATGGTTCTTACAGATTTTGCTTGCTTATGCTTCTGGTTCTATGAGAGATGCCAAGATAGTGAATGATAAAGAAGTGATTTTGGTTACCTGTTAGTTCCACTTAGATCATACTTTAAACTTGGCTTTAGCTGCTTATAAATATTGTTGAAATTCATAGTCAAACCAGCCTGATATAAACATTCCTGTAAAAATCAGGGGGGAGAAGCTTCGCCATTTATTATTGGATTTAGTGACAAAGTTGGCCACTTTCAAGGTGGAATCGGTAATTGATGATTTTGTTGCGAGATAATAAAAAAATAATATTGGGCCCTCCATACATAATCGGATAATGTGATACATCTTTATTGACCTGTTCACATCTCGAGTAAACTATATCGATATCAAGTAATTGATTAATTAAGTACTTTAAAGGATTAAAATATATGGCCAAGCTATTCTTGACTTCGTATTTTGCTGAGGTCGCGAGCGCAATCGCGAGTTTTGATAAGCGGCTTGAAGGTAAGAAGGTTACATTCATCCCTACTGCAAGCATTCCCGAAGAGATCACTTTTTATGTGGAAGATGCCAAGAAGGAGCTGGAGCAGTTAGGTCTTATTGTAGATGAATTGGAAGTGTCTAAGGCTTCAGTGGATGAGATTAAAGATAAACTGCAAAACAATGAGTATATCTATGTAACTGGTGGTAACACCTATTTCCTACTTCAAGAGCTTAGGCGAAGTGGGGCAGACAAAATCTTGTTGGAGCAGATTAGGCTGGGTAAGCCCTATATAGGTGAGTCGGCAGGTACTGTAATCCTCTCGCCGAATATCGCGTATATTCGGGAGATGGATAACCCCGATGCAGCGAAGAATCTAGAGTCTTATGAAGGGTTAAATCTTGTGCACTTCTATCCCTTACCTCACTATGGAAACCAACCGTTTAAGGATGCTGCTGAACTTGTTATTTCTAAATATTCAGATGAGCTGGAATTAGCTCCATTCAGTAACAATCAGTTGATCGCTGTAATCGATGGGGAAGCAGAGACCTGGATCGCGGTGTCTTAGTGAGTCGATAACCGTTGTATGATAAGTCATACTATCTATATTTCATTAAGATTGCTGCAATTATCTAGTGGCGAAGAAAAAGACAAATTCTAGAAATTTTCTCTTCTTTAGGGCTTTTTTCAAGGAGTAGCTTAAAATTGGGGTAAGCAAGAAGTTATAGTTTGAGTTGAGCGGAATGTTAAAGAATACTGCCGGGGAGCAAGTGATAATGTGACTTGCTCCCTGGGGATGTTAGCGCTTATTCGCTAGCAGCACTACAGTTATAGATTTTCGCTGGGATATGCGTGCCTGTTACAGCCTTACCTGCCGATACTCCGTTAGGCATATAGATATCGCCAAATTGCGCCTTTGAAGAAGCCTTAACCACATGGGTTCCGCCTCTTCGCACAGCCCTTTTTTGTAACCAAGGAGTACAAACATCTCCCTGGTTAACCCTGATTGTTTTGCATGTTACATCTTCTACTAGTACGCATCCTTCTATAGCTTCAGCGTTAGAAAATACTATCTTCTGCATCGCTTCTTTTTCCTGGGCACTTGTACATCCCATCAAAGTAATTGCGGATGCTAGGATGGTAAGGCCAGTTTTAATGGATAACTTTTTATACATTACATCGTTTCCATAGGCTGAGAATTAATTTACGTAGTTGAATATGATGCCACAACCAGACTTTGCTTACTGTTTGAAAAATGCTCAAATGCTTTATAGGACTGTATTTTTTACCAATTAAGGTGGGAAACTTACAAGAAGTTCTTTAAGCGAATCTCTTATTTAGCTTATCGCGACATCTATGATTCGCGAACTCAAAAAAAGCTAAATATGACAGTCCTCTATTACCAGCTAAATTATACGGTTTTCAGATCGCCTAGATTTTTTGATATTGGGGTGAATAATTATTAGGGCATGCTTACTTGTGATTTTAGGGGGCCTACAAGAGATATTATGCACTTTTATCTATTAGACCAAATTCCTGACATTACGCTTCGGGTATTATGAAACGGTACTTTACGTGTAGCCTTTGCTACGTATGAGCTACTTGGAAACTTTCTTCGGTCGCTATTTCGATGGTTATTTGTAGAGTCATTACAAAGATAAAAATTAGCTCTCAACATCTATTCCCCACTTTAGAAATCTTTCGGCTGGTCAGATAGAGAAAAGTGGCTCAATCTAAAATAAAAGAAGGTGTATTTATTGACTTCTTAGTCGGCCATATGTTCCTATCGTAAAGGATGGATAGATAAGAAGTTTAAGAGTTAGTTCTAAAAGGAAGTCAATGAAAAAGCATAGTATCTTATTCTCTGGATTACTTGGATTAGTAGTTTCTCTTGGGGCTTTAAACGCTTTTGCTGAAGCTGATCCTGAGGAGAGTAAAGAGCAATCAGATGAGCAGCTAAGTGAATGCTTTGCTGCTACTTTATGGCAAGTATCTGGAAGGTCATTAAACAAAGGGGAAGTTCCAGAGAAAACTGTAAAAGTACCCGAGGGGTGGAAAGTTGTAGGGGGAGGTATTGGTGGAGCAAGAGGTGAAGCTCTTATGATTCTTTGCCGATAATACTCATTCGTATAACTCTAAGTTTATTAATGGGTGAATGCTTCGGCTGATTTGTGTCAGCATGCACAACGTATGCTGACGATTAACTGCCTCATAGAGTAGATGAGATAAAGTCCATATCTGTATCATGAAGTTACAATCATGCTGGTTTATATGGATAATTTTACTGTTAAGGATTATCAGATGTCAGAAGGATACCAGCGAGTAAAGTTATCTATCAAAAAATATATAGTGATTTTTTGTGCATTAGCTCTTGGTTTTGTTATTTCCAGTTTTTTAGATGCCAGAGCTCAATTGCTGGAGGATATGAGTAAATATAATAGAGAAGCCATATTTATTGATAGGCTATTAAAAATTTACAGCAATACCTGCAATAAATTTGAGTATGGTCAGTATTATTCTTTTCAAGAACATGCCTTAGCAAGATATGACTTTATTATATTCAGCAATAGTGGTTTTCCCTATTATTTGGATCCGAAGACTTTAACGTTCCACTATGATGCAAGTATTTACTATCGTGAAAACTGGCTTTTAACCAAAAAGCAAATAGACAACTGTTAATCTATTCTTCATTAATTTGGGGCCTTATTGAATCCTTATTTGGATTTTGCACTTGAGGTAATGCTATCTGGAAAGGTCCTTACTTATTAGGCATCAATACCGAGCTCTTTGTCCTTATTTGCAGATTGCCTGTAGGTATAATGCTCCTCTAATGAAGTCGAGAGTTGTAGATTGGCAATCTACGTTAATAAGAGATTGGATGGAAGATAAATCTACGATCTCTACTTTTGATATTTTGAATTGCAAGTAGAGGTTGATCAACATGTTCATAGTATCCCTTACCTATATAAAACCCCTTGAGGAGGTGGAAAAGTTTATTTCAGAGCACATTGATTTTTTGAATAAGTACTACGAGCTAGGATATTTCCAGCTTTCCGGCCGTAAGGAGCCTCGCACAGGTGGGGTAATCCTGGTGACCATAGATAGTCGGTCTGCGTTAGATCAGGTACTAAAACAAGATCCATTCTATCGTGAGGAATTGGCTGCTTATGAAGTGACGCAAGTTGTACCGACAAAATCCTCACCAGAGTTAGAGTTTCTGATTGATACTTAAACAAAAAATTAAGAAGGATGATAGTTTTTCGATTGCACAACTCTTTGGAGCATATTGGCCTAGATTGAGCATAATTGAACAAATAGACAAAATGAGGCAGCAGAAAATATGTAATTGAGGAGAGAACTATAAATCACCTGAAAGTAAAACTACTATGGGCAGTCTTAGGTACGCTGTTATTTTTGGGGGTTATATTCTACAGTATGCCCTTGTTCTTTTGCTTTGGTATTAACGGTAAAGCTGAAAATGATTCTACCTATGCTTGTGATTTGTCAGGTATGAAGAAAGGTGAATACAGAGAGTAGGGTTTATTCTCAGTTAATCGAAGGACCAACAGAGATAAGCCACTCGTTAATCACTATTTAGAAGCACTGCAAGACCCATACTCAATAGGAAGCTTTCAGCCTAGGAGCACTGATAACGTATGGAATTTGGGAGGTGAGGACCTCTCTGTATTTTACCCCTATGCCCTTAATCGCCACTGTTCAGTAGGTTTTTCGAGCTAATCATGAACCCTATGGAGAATGGATGAATACTAGCCATAACATCACACATTTTGTTGATCTCTGTGAGAGTAGGGTTTGGGATACAAGCAGAGGGATACTTAAAAAGGTCTTGCTCGCCCCTTGAGGTTAATCTTACTGTGCCAAAAGCAAAGTGATACTTAAGTACCAAAATGGTCTTGATACTGGGCGGTTAAACTTTCTGGCCACTCCCAATTACTTCTTCTCATTAACCTACAGCGAGTTAGATGGAGAGCAGTAAGATCATGTTGTACAGATGTGCCAAATTTGACTATCAAATCTGGGGCAAAGTGTTGGGAGTTTCTACTTAGATAGAATAGCCTCTTCCTTAACACCTTAAGTTCCCTTTTAAAAGTTATCTTGGCGTGGATTTTGCTCAGAAATATTGGGTAAATCTTGAAAGGGTTATGTATCAGAGACTCGGAGCTGGTTATATCTTAATCAGTACAGGATCTCAGCAATTAGGCCGGATATGGCATTAAGTGCTCTATTGATGTCTGTTTGCGTCTGTTTCTCCCAGTTAATGCTTGTGTATTCACATTCGCAAAATGCGTGAGTGATAGCATTGTTGTCCGCGGCTAATATGCATTTTGGAGATGTCGCCTGCTTATTCATAGAGAAATTGATAATCATCATTGGCGATCATCTAGAAGGGCGTATCGTCCACGATAGATAGCTTTGAGCTAGACTGTTGGGACGAACGTAATGGCACGTAATTAATTAAAAAATGACGAAGAAGAGACGCTGCGATAGGATTCCGCGTCCATTTTGCGGTGCCTTGAGCTCGAACTAAGCTTGGCGGCCCAGAGTGGTGGCGTCATATCTCGATAGAGCCGACCCAACAAGCGAAGGCATTTTGGCTTCAAGAATGCCTCGATATTATTTGAATTAATTGTCTCAGTTCTAACCCAAGATTGGGTAACGACTGGTTCACAGATTGCCAAGAAAGTAATCGCTATGCATCCATCAGTTCAACGCTCCGTCTGGCAAATTCAGCGTGACGTCATTTACGCATTGCTAGTGCGCGAGATGAAAACTCGCTTTGGCAAGTGGCGACTGGGATATGCCTGGATGCTTCTCGAACCAGTACTGCATATTATGGTCTTGGTTGCAGTCTTTAGTTTCCTGAAGGATGCATTCTATCCCGGTGTTCCAACTCCGCTATTCATGCTAGGAGGAATTGCCCCATTCCTATTTTTCACTCACTGTTTTCAAAAGGGGCTGGCAGCAGTGGAATCGAATCGAGGGCTCTTTAATTATCGTCAGCTAAGGCCCTTCGATGCTGTGCTTACACGGGTGCTCCTTGAATTTGCTATTTATCTAGCAACAATTATTACCTTAATAATTGTGTTTGCTTGGTTTGGCGTCACAAGCCCATTCAATAATTTTTTGCTCCTAGTAATAGTAAATATATTTTTCTTCTGCTTTTGCTTAGGCCTGAGCCTGGCTCTCTGTGTTGTTGGGGTAAAATTCCCTGAGCTTGCAAAGCTGTCACCAATGCTAATACGACCTTTGTATTTTATGTCTGGAGTATTTTTTTCTCTGGAGCAAGTTCCTCAAGAATACCATGTCTACCTAGCGTGGAATCCAATACTGCATGTGATTGAGTTGACACGTGAGGGGCTATTCAAAAACTACCATGGAATTTTTGGAAGCCTGCAGTACTTAATGGGTGCTTCAATTTCGATGTTGGCTTTCGGTCTGTTGTGTTACCGGGCCAATTGGCGGGATTTGGTAAGAAGCCAATGATTAGACTAGAAAAACTAACCAAATCTTTTCGAACTCCCCATGGAAGAAAGGTTCTCTTTAGGGATGTAAGTGCAAATTTCCCTGAGGGAAAAAATATTGGCATCCTAGGGCGTAATGGAGCTGGGAAAACAACTTTACTGCGGATTATGGGTGGTATTGATTATCCAGATTATGGGCGGGTAGTCACGGATCAGAGAATTTCCTGGCCCATGGGATTATCTGGAGGATTTCAAGGAAGCATGACTGGCCGCGAAAATGTGGCCTTTATTTGCGGTATCCACGGTATCTGGGGAGCTACCCAGCGGAAGTTGATGGATAGGGTTCAGGATTTTGCCGAGATTGGCAATTACTTTGATGCACCCGTAAAGAGCTATTCATCTGGTATGCGTTCGCGTTTGGCCTTTGGTTTAAGTATCGGCGTAGATTTTGATATTTATTTAGTCGATGAAGTGATGTCTGTTGGTGATGCTCACTTTAAAAAGAAATGTGAAGAAGTTATTGCCGAAAAGCGTAAGAACTCTTCTTTTATTATCGTTGCCCATGCAATGGGGATGCTTAAGAAAAACTGTGATGTAGGAATTTACCTTGATTCAAATGGCCTCAGAATTTTTGATACCGTAGATGAGGCTATTGATCTATACAAGGGCGAAAAACCAGTGAAAAAACCGCAATCCGAAAGTGGCGCAGCTAAGCCGGCAGTGAGTGCATAAGAGTCGATTATGGAAGCCAAAGAACCAGTCATTGAAGAGCAAAAAAAAGACCTTGAGCTAGCAGGGGGAGGATCGAATAGTTTTCTATATAAAACAAAAAAACTATTTATCAAATTAACCGGCAACAATGAGAATGAAGGGAAAGGGAAACTATTCAAAAAAATCTATCATTCCAGAGGTCTCGGCCTGTTAGTCATATTTCCCCTTATTCTAATGGCAGGATATTACCTATTTTGGGTTTCTGAGCGTTATGTAAGCAATACCCAATTAATCGTAAAAGATAGTGTTTCCTCACAGGCTGCATCACCCGCATTAGGTTTTTTAATTCCAGGGATGTCAGCAGATAATCAGGATGCGTTTTTAGTGGTGAACTATATCCAGTCATTGGATATGGCCCTGTATTTGGATGACACGTTACATTTGGCTGATTATTACAGAAGTACTAGCCACGATATCTTTTCGCGCTTGGCTTCAGATGCTACTCAGGAGGACTACCTGAAATACTATCGTGATCATATTGGTGTTATCCATAATGAAGCTACCGGAATTATTACTATAGAAATGCAGGCATTCGACCCGGCTTTTGCTAAAAGATTGGTTGAGACAGTTATTCAAAAGTCAGAAGATTTTGTTAACGAGATCAGCAATCAGCTTGCAGATAAGCAAGTGGCTTTTGTAAAGAGTGAAGTTGATTTGGCACAAGCTAAGTTACGCAGTACTAAGCAAGAAATTCTTGACTTCCAGAATAGTCATAAAGTTGTAAGTCCCGAAGAACTTACAAAAGGTATCAGTACCATTATTCAAGGGCTAGAGGCGCGATTGGCTGAGCAACGAGCAAACCTGACTGCAGCAAAATCCTATCTAAATGCTGATTCATCACAAGTGGTCTCCATGCAGGCAGACATCGATGCGTTAGAAAACCAAATTGAGATAGAAAAGGTACGCCTAGTGGGGATAGGGGAAGAAGAAGGAGAGCAACGGCTTAATTTTCTTGGTGCTCATTTCCAGAATCTTGAACTCGATTTGCAATTTGCAACCGATGCCTATGCAGCTTCTTTAAAAGCATTGGAAACTGCTCGTATGGAAGCGTCAGGTAAACTTAAGCACTTGATGGTGGTAACCCAGCCATCGTTAGCAGAGAAAGCAGAGTATCCGCACAAGCTCTATAACCTAGCCAGCTTGGGAATTATTCTGCTAATGCTTTATGGAATAGGAAAGATGCTAGTTGTGACTATTCGGGATCATAGGATGTAGCGACAGACAAAAGGCTGCAAGACAGAATAGTGTCGGTGAATTTTTGATGTCGCTGACAGAGTAAATATCAATTTACAAAGAACAAGCAAATGATTACTGAAAAAATAAAGCGCTTTAGTTTTGGTATAGGGTTGTTGTTATCACTGTCCAGTATTCAGGCCGGAGCATTGGAAACTCAATTAATTGATGAGGTTGCCTCAACAGAAATGCCTGAGACAGGTATACCCGTTTTTGGGGAGTCACTGTTTCAGGGCGCGTTTAAAGATCAGCCATTTAGTGGATTTAATCCCGACTATAGAATATCGATTGGCGACCAGGTTAATCTACAGCTCTGGGGTGCCTATAGCTTTAGTGCGACGTTACCGGTAGACCCGAAAGGCAATATTTTTGTCCCCGAGGTTGGCCCAGTTCATGTTGCTGGAGTAAAGAATGGCGCATTGAATGACTTCGTTCTGCGTCATGTAAAGCGAGTATTCAAGAATAATGTGCAAGCGTATGCCAACTTGGAGGCGAGCCAGCCGGTTAAAGTCTTTGTAACAGGCTTTGTGGAGAACCCTGGTCTCTATAACGGCTTTAGCTCAGACTCGATCCTTTACTATTTGGATAGTGCTGGAGGTATCGATGAGCAAAGTGGCAGCTTTGTTGATATCAAAGTAATGCGTCAGGGAGAGGAAATACAAAAGGTAAACTTGTATAGCTTCCTGGTGGATGGAATTATGCCTGCTTTACAACTTCGCAATGGCGATGTTGTAGTCGTTGGTGCTCGTAATGGTTCGGTAACAGTTGAAGGAGCGGTGCAGCAAGCTGCACAGATGGAGTTTATAGGACCCTACACCCAACTGGGTGAGATGCTTCTCGTAACAAAACCTGACCCTCAGGCGAACTTTGCACGAATTACTCAGGTAATTGATGGTCTTCAGCAAGCCGACTATATGCCACTTGCAAGTGCCATGACCACACGCCTCTATCCGGGAGCGCATATAGAATTGGTACGCGATAACGATATTGAGTCTATTTCAATCCGGGTATCCGGTGAGTTGGATGGGCCTGCAACTTATGTACTGCCCTATGGTGCAACTCTTGACGAATTACTTAGTCAATTGAGTTTTCGCGATAATGCAGATAGAAACTCTATACAGCTGTATAGAAAGAGTGTCGCTGATCGCCAGCGGGCTGCTCTTGATCGTTCTTTAGATGCGCTTCAGATGGAAGTTCTAACTCGCCAGCCCAATACTGACCTGGAAAAGTCTGCGCAAAAAGACAACGCCATGATGATTCAGAACTTTATCGAGCAGGCGCGAAAGGCCGAACCCAGAGGCCAGGTTGTTATTGCGAACAACCCAAACGCAGCAGAAATGCTGCTTGAAGATGGTGATGAGTTGATTGTGCCTTTGAAATCATCAACTGTGTCAATCGTGGGAGAGGTAATTTTCCCAACTTCCCTGGTCTTCAGCAAGAAGCGGACTTTGGAGGACTATATAGAATTGGCCGGTGGATTCGCCAATAATGCAAACCGTAAAGAGTTGGTGATTCTACATCTCGATGGAACGATTAATCGTATAGAAGATAGTGATTTTGATAATCGTCTGGGGGATAGATTACGCCCTGGAGATGAAATTATGATTATGCCAAAAATTCATTCCAGTGAATTACAAGTAACCAAAGATGTAACAGAAATACTCTACCGTATAGCTGTTGGAACCGCCGCAGTTCTATCTTTCTAATTTGGTACTGATAGGTTGTAAACTTTTTTAAGATTGGCTCCCATATTGCACGATATAAATCGGTATGGTTAGTTTCCTTACTGGCTGTTATAAGCTGTAAGTCTTACACCATACCGATTTAAAGTGTTGTATGTAATTATTCACTTCGAATTTGTCATTATAAAGTTTGATAACTTTCCTGGACTCTTAAGTCTATAAATCCTGTATTTTTGCATCGACATCTTTTTGTTTGATGTGATTAATAAATGAATATTGATTCAACGTTGGGGGAAAAACTGTGAAGGGGTCTTCTGATCGGAAGGGAATTATCTTGGCTGGAGGTTCTGGTACACGCTTATATCCCTTAACAAAGGGTGTCGGGAAGCAGTTAATGGCTGTTTATGACAAACCGATGATCTATTACCCCCTAACTACCCTTATGTTGGCAGGAATCAAGGATATTCTGATTATTACAACACCAGATGAGCAATGTTTGTACCGGCGTCTGCTTGAAGATGGTGCACAGTGGGGATTAAACATTTCTTATGCGGTGCAGCCGTCTCCAGACGGCTTGGCCCAAGCATTTTTAATTGGTCGTGATCATGTAGGCGATAGTAATAGTGCACTGGTTCTGGGCGATAATATTTTTTACGCACATAACTTTAGCCAAATTCTTCAGCAGGCTGATAAAAGAGACAATGGTGCTACTGTCTTTGGTTATCGTGTTGCAGACCCTAAAGCATATGGTGTTGTGGAGTTCGATACTGAAGGAAAAGCAGTCAGCCTAGAGGAAAAGCCCGAAGCACCCAAGTCAAACTATGCTGTAACGGGGTTGTACTTCTATGACAGCCAAGTCTGTGACATTGCTAAAGAAGTCAAACCTAGTACTCGTGGAGAGCTGGAAATCACTGATATCAATAAGGTGTATTTAGAGCAGGGGCAGCTAGATGTAGAGCACCTTGGTCGAGGTAGCGCCTGGCTGGATACAGGTACCCATGACAACCTTTTGGATGCAGCGCAATTTGTTCAGACGATTGAGCGCCGACAAGGGCAGAAAATAGCTTGCCCTGAAGAGGTCGCTTATCGCAAAGGCTTTATTAGTGCTCAAGAACTGGAAGCTCAAATACAGCCACTTATGAAAAGTGGATATGGTAAGTACTTAATGCAATTGCTAATTGAAAATGGCGAAATATCATCTTTAAGTGAGCGCAGGTATGCTTCAAATCTTTAAGTAAGCGATAACATATATTGGTTATTTGAAGTTTAACCAGGGTATCGTCTAAGGATGGACGGCTCCACTTCTTACAGTTTTTAGCTTGAGCTTGATAGAGCTTGGTCTTGGCAGTTGTAGACATTTAGACCTTATGAATATTATTGAAACAGATATACCCGATGTAAAAATCATCGAACCAAAGATCTTTGGTGATGAAAGAGGATTTTTCTTTGAGTCATTTCGTGATGATGTATTTTTGGATAAATGTGCAAATAGTGTATTTGTACAAGATAATCATAGTAAATCTTCCAGGGGTATTTTACGCGGTCTGCACTATCAAACAGAGCAAACTCAAGGAAAACTTGTGCGAGTGGTACAAGGAGAGGTCTTTGATGTTGCCGTAGACCTACGCAAAAGCTCACCAACTTTCGGCAGCTGGGTCGGTGTCTATTTGTCAGCTGAGAACAAACGGCAACTATGGATACCAGAGGGATTCGCGCACGGGTTTTATGTTACAAGTGAATCGGCTGAATTTGTATATAAATGTACAGATTATTACGCTCCAAGCTCAGAGCAGTCGATATTGTGGAATGATCTGGACCTAAATATAAGCTGGCCGATCGAAGATGGGCGTCCCCCCATACTCTCAAGGAAAGATGCTGAAGGTAGGCACTTTCGGGATGCCGACTACTTTGCATAACAAACGATAACAGTATATTTCTGAAGTTGTAGTTAAATCCTTATACAGGGTCTCCTCGTAATTTATAAATTAATTGCTATGCAATGCTGCGCATATAAGCCATGTGTATCGTTACTATAGGCAATCGGTTGGCGTATCTATGAAAATTCTAGTAACTGGCAAAAACGGTCAGCTTGGACGTGAACTTCAGCGTCTATGTCCTGTGGAGTATGAGCTGATAGGCTTATCTCGTGAGGAGCTTGATATTACTGATCGGTCCACCGTTGAATCGGTAGTAGAGAAGTATCGCCCAAATTTAATTATTAATGCAGCAGCTTATACGGCTGTAGATAAAGCTGAAAAAGAGCAAGACCTAGCTTTTTCTGTTAATGCAATTGGTGCATCAAACCTAGCTGAGGTATGTAAGAGACTTAGTATTAGACTTATTCACATATCTACTGATTTCGTTTTTGATGGGAAAAAGTCATCCCCTTATTTGGTAACAAATAAGTTGAATCCATTGGGGGTATATGGCGCTAGTAAAGCGGAAGCTGAAGTTGCCGTTCAGAATGTACTACCAGAAGCGGTAATAGTACGTACTGCTTGGGTTTATTCTGCCCATGGTAATAATTTTGTTAGTACGATGCTTAGACTAATGTCTGACAGGAAGATATTAGGTGTAGTTGCAGATCAGATAGGCACACCAACATGGACTGGAACTCTTGCTAAGGTTCTATTCATATTAGCCGAGCAAAATAGTGTAAAAGGTATCTTTCATTGCACCGATCTGGGAGTGGCAAGTTGGTATGATTTTGCAGTAGCAATATTCGAAGAAAGTAAGAAATTTGGCCTTATTCCTTCCGATAAAGAGCTTTCCATTGATGCAATTAGAACTGAAGACTATCCAACACCGGCTGAAAGGCCAGCATACAGTGTGCTAGATAAGAGCCGATTGATAAATGAACTGGAAGTTGAACTGCCACATTGGCGGGAGTCTCTGAGACAAGCACTATCCCTAAAATCTCAATAGTACAAATCGACTTTAAATAAATCGTAGCTAATTTTTTGGTATGAAGATGAAACACTTGCTGGTAACCGGTGGCGCAGGCTTTATAGGAGCCAATTTTGTTCACTACTGGATGAAAACCTATCCACAAGACGTAGTAGTAGTTCTGGATGCGCTCACCTATGCTGGTAATTTTGCAAATTTAGATTCAGTTAGTGATCTGCCAACCTTTAAGTTCTATCAAGGCGATATTTCAGATACACATTTAGTCGAAAATATACTTAGAGAGCATCGGATTGATACTTTGGTACATTTTGCAGCTGAGAGCCATGTAGACCGTTCGATAAGTGGGCCAGATGCCTTTATCCAGACAAATATTATCGGTACTCACAGCTTGTTAAAGGCGGTAAAAAAAGTATGGCTGGATGAAGGGCTCCATCGAGAAACTCACCGTTTTCACCATGTATCAACCGATGAAGTGTATGGCACTCTTGAAGCAGAAGATCCTGCGTTTAGTGAAACGAGCCAATACGCTCCAAATAGCCCATACTCTGCCAGCAAGGCTGCCTCTGATCATCTAGTTCGAGCCTATCACCATACTTATGGACTGAAAGTAACAACCAGTAATTGCTCCAATAATTATGGCCCTTACCATTTTCCAGAGAAACTAATTCCGCTGGTGATCACAAATATTTTGCTCAATCAACCATTACCTATATATGGAGATGGAAAACAGATTCGTGATTGGCTTTATGTCGAAGATCACGCTAGGGGCATTGAGCAGGTGATACAAAAAGGGCAACTTGGAGAGTGCTATAACATCGGTGGCATTAATGAATGGGCAAACATCGATATTGTTACACTCATCTGTGACTTGATGAATCGTGAGTTTGCTGAAAAAACTTCGTTAGCCACTAAGTACCCTCAAGCGCTATCTGTTATCAAAGGTAATGCGCAAGAGTTAATTACTTTCGTCCAGGATAGGGCCGGCCATGACCGCCGCTATGCCATTGATCCAAAGAAATCCAACAACGAACTTGGTTATCAACCCCTGGAGAGCTTTGAGACAGGCATTTATAAGACCTTGCAATGGTATTTGAACAATGATTGTTGGTGGAGAGCGGTAATGGATGGCAGTTACCGTAAATGGATTGCACAACAATATCGTACCGCTGAATAAGGATGGAATGAGATAATGGGAATTAAGATACTAGAGCGTTTAAAGGCGGCAACAACTAAGCCAACTAAGAATTTCCCGGAAATAGCTCAGGTTTGGGTTGATATATGTGGTGTTATTGGTGGCAAGCATTTATTGATACAAGGTTGGGCCTTTCACCCCGCCCATAGCACATTGGACTTTCGCCTTGAATATATTGATAGCGATGAAGATTTTGAAGGACCAAATATTGGTGAACTTAATTACTCAACGCTGCGCACAACTCGCTTAGATGTAAATCGACATTTTGGCTTTGAAGGTAGTGCCCGTTGGGGGTATAGCCTATTGGTAGACTGGCCTTATGATCACCCAGTGAACGAAAAATCCCTATGTTTATCTGTTTCAGCTAAAGACTCTAAAGCTAAGAGCGTTGAGTTAAATGCTTTTGTTGAATTAAGTGGTGAATCCCTATTTGGCCATTGTATGACTTGGCGTACGGATGAAAAGGCACAACTACTTGATCTGATGTTCGAAAGTATGGGTAGCAGTGTATTTGTAATCCCAGGATTGCGTACACTGGATGAAAACCAACTTAAATCTAAAGTTAACTCCCACTGGGATAACATTTTAGCAGTACCGGGGCACGGTTTATTCCTATCAGGCTGGCTATTAGATGGACAAAATGACTTGGCGAGTTTGGTTTTGCGTACTACCGATGGTAGTTATAGCGAAAACTTACTCAAAGAGTCTGCTCGTTATACTCGCCAGGATGTTCTGGAAGCTTTTCCTGGAAAAGCAAGTCCAACTTATAAGGCTGGATTCTTTGCTTGGATACCTATGCCACATTTAATTGAGCAAGCTAAGTTAGAACTTCTTTTTTTTACTAAAGATGGTGCTTTAGGCACAATTCCAGTACAGCAATCCAATGTGCGGGAAGATATTATTTTGGCTAGCCAACAAGTGTTAGTGAATTTTAATGTTACCGGAAGAGATTACCAGGTAAATATGCGTCAACATATCGGCCCGGCATTATCTGCACTTTGGTCGAATCGGCGTGATCTTCTAGATGAACCTCAAGTTGAAGTATTGCAGTTTGGCACAGAGGTTCGCAATCCTAAACGTAGTGTCATTGTTCCGCTTTATGGCCGCTATGATTTTCTTTTACACCAGATTGCACAGTTTATTAATGATGAAGATTTTAATGAAACTGAATTAATCTACGTCCTGGATGATCCCAGACTCTACGATGAGTTTATCCCATTCTGTTACGACACCAGTATGTTGTTCCCTATTGGCTTCAAGGTGATCTATGGTGGCAGAAACCTGGGCTATGCTGGTGCCAATAACCTGGGCGTCAAGTATGCAACCGCAGATAAACTAGTACTGCTTAATTCAGATATTATTCCAAGTCGTAATGGTTGGCTTTCTAGAATTGAAGAAAAATCATCGGGCTTGGAAGATGTTGGCGTTGTTGCACCAAAGCTGGTATTTGATGATGGCACTATACAGCATGTGGGTATGAGTTTTTCCAAGAGTATGCAGTTTGGCAATCTATGGCTTAATGAACACCCAGGAAAAGGTAATCCTGAGTGGCTGTTAAATATAGATCCGGTCACTGAGTCCCCAGCTGTTACTGGGGCTTGCATGTTTATCACTAAATCGCTCTACCAGTCTGTCGGTGGTCTAGATGAGACTTATGTGCTCGGTGATTTTGAGGATTCAGATCTTTGTCTGAAGTTGCGTGATATGGGATATCGCCATTACGTACTTTCTGATGAGAAGCTCTATCATTTAGAGAGATTGTCTCAGAACTTATTTGAAAATCGCGATTGGAAATTCAAGATTACCCTATACAACGCTTGGCAACACACAGAGCGCTGGGGAAATCTAATTGAGCAGCTGGTGCACTAAGGACTTACCGATGACAGAACAAAGAATACTGATCGTTTCGCATGGCCACCCGGATCACAGTAAAGGTGGAGCTGAAGTTGCTGCTTACAATTTATTTAAAGAGTATGAACGGCGGGGCTTGGATACCGTATTTTTAGCTCGGACTAACCAAGCGTCTCATGGTGGGTCTGCCTTTTCTACAATTAACTCTGAGAAAGAGATCCTATTTCATACGCATATGTCTGACTTCTTCCTGTTTCAATCAGGTTGTAAAAAGCATGTATGGCAGGAATTCCGCGCATTTCTCCAACGATATCGACCAACAGTAGTTCACTTTCATCACTATATTCATATGGGACTTGAATTAGTACGTGAAGTTAGAAATACACTGCCGGATACGCGTATTGTGATGACATTGCATGAATATTTGGCAATTTGTGCAAACAATGGACAGATGGTAAAGCCGGGCAAACAGATGAAGCTCTGCTATAAGTCATCACCAGCTGACTGTGGACGTTGTTTTCCTGAACGCTCTACTGCAGATTTTTTCCTACGGGAAAAATATATCAAGTCCATCTTTAATCTTGTGGATAAATTTGTTTCGCCCAGCCATTTTTTAATTGATCGTTATAAAGATTGGGGGATTCCCGAAGAAAAACTGATCATGATCGAAAATGGTCAACCAGAAGTAGAGCGCCCGGTTGCCAGGCCGCTGGGTGAAGGCGAAAAACGCGGTCGCTTTGCATTTTTTGGCCAAATCAATCCATTTAAAGGTGTTGATATATTACTAGAAGCCTTTAAATTACTGCCGGATGAAGTTCGGGAAGAAGTACATCTCGACATTCATGGCGCAAATTTAGAGGGTCAGACTGAGGAATTTCAGCAAAAAATTCATGATTTATTAGAGGAGCTGGGTGATCTAGTGACTTTGCATGGATCATATGAATCCCATGAGATTGGCAAGTTAATGGAGCAAGCGGACTGGGTAATTATTCCCTCGGTGTGGTGGGAGAACTCCCCAATGGTAATTCAGGAAGCTTTTAATCATGGTCGACCATTGATAGGTAGTGATATTGGCGGGATGGTTGAAAAAATTTCCGATAATATAAGTGGATATCATTTCCGTAACGGGAATAGTAACTCTCTGAAACAGGCAATACTGAAGGCCTGTGGAGAGGATAGTAGCTGGAACCTGATCGCAAGTAATATTCCGAAACCTCTAACTGTTAGTGAATGCGCAGATAAACATATGGGAGTTTATTGTGGCTAAATTATATTTACATGTGGGAATGCCTAAAACTGGCACAAGCTATATACAGTCTCTATTTAATTTGAACGTTAATTTTTTTCATTTAAATCATAATCTTGGTGTTCTTTCTAATAGGTTCCCTCATCAGTTGGCATGCTCATTTATTAACGATGAACATTTGAATGTAAGGGCTGATATAAAAAATTTAAAAGAAGAGATTGATTTAGAACGGGTAAAGGAAGATGTGCACAATCTCGCCAAGAGAAATAGTGCAGTTTTTTGTTCTTCAGAATATTTTATTCTCCCAGAAAAGGATTTGATATATAACTTTTTTAAAGAGTTTTTTTCTGAAATAGAGGTAATTTATACTGTGCGAAGACAGGACCGCCTTCTTGCTTCAGGTTTTAATCAAGATGTCAAAGCACTTAATAGAACAGCTGATCTCCTTTGGAGTAAAAAAGACAAGACCTTAAACTATTATGATAACTGCAAAGAATGGACTGAGTTGGGTTGTGAGGTTTCATTAATACCTTATGATTTAGTTATTTCTGAAGATCAAGGGCTTGACAGGGCTATTTCAAAAATTCTTTTTGGTGATGATAGGATTAATTCATCAAATCTTGATTTACCATCAAAAAAAGCGTCAAACTCATCTCTTTCAAAACAGGCGTTATTTCTTAAGTTAGCAATGAATCGATTGGGGTTGCAAAATAGTGAATTACTTCGCCTCTTTTCGCAAAAAATAGAGGAGAGTGATTCTGTATTTGAGTTACCTCCGGTGTTCGCAAAAACTATTATGTCTGCCTATGAATTGCCAAATACAAAACTTGCAGAAGAGTTTGGCGATGAAAATTTGGCAGCTAGCCTCACTTTTACTGAATTCTGTGAAAAGGATAGTTTGGGTGATGAGGTTCGCTGGAACCCATTATCCGGCGTTGAAGATCTCATTTCTTTTTTGTGCGCTAGGCAATAATATTTGCATGATGCAAAATCATAAATATCAAATTTGTATGGATGTTCAGGTATTTTATGCGTGAGAATTTGAATATACGAAACGGTGTTCTAATTGGCGCTCACGACGAGCTTTATCTGGCGCAAGGTAATCATAGCCCTGTTGATTATTTTCTTGGGAACGTTACGGTCGCCAGAGATTCAATAGACTCTTTTTGGGATAATTTTGATTTTAGGTCAAAGTTTTGCTCGGATCTAGGTGCTATTTTTTCACATGTAGTATTTCCTGATAAGCATGTTATAGAGAGTGATAACTTTCCATTAGGTAGAGTTTCTGGATTGTTTGAATGCTACAAAGAAAAGCGTCGAAGTAGTAAGGTGATATATCCCGCTTCCAGTTTAAGGGAATCAGATGAGAGGGTGTTTCATCGAGATGATACTCATATGAATATCCAGGGTGTAAAAATAGTTCTGCTAGAAATTGTCAGATCTATTTTGCCTGATCTGACCGAAAAAGAAGTTTGGAATTGCTTGAATCCCGTAGTTAAATTGAAATCCTGTGTTGGAGATTTGTCTTCAAAAATTGGAGCGGGTTCTAGAGAAATTGAGGTATTTACGCCTCCCAAAGGAACTAGGGTTCTCAGTAATGGGGTCAAGGGGGGGAATAATGGAATTGCTGATATTTATATAAATAAATCTGCAAAATATTCAGCAAAGCTTTTGATTTTTGGCGACTCATTTTTGAGGGGAATGTTGCCTGTTCTTAGCTGTTATTTTACGGAGATACTTTTCCTAAGGTCACCGTTTTTACATTGTGAAATGTTGAAAATGTTTAATCCTGATTATGTGATAACAGGGAACGTGGAACGATATTTATCTAGGGTTCGCTCGGATAAGGGTGCTCCGCCTTTTTTTTCATATCGATATGGGAGTTCAGGTGTTGATATGGAAAATGAAACTCAAGGTTTTTCAGAGTTATTTTTTTCTATGTTGAAAAATAATCACTAAAATGTGCTTTTAACTAGGTTGAAATTGTGAATACTTTCATTTTTCTGGCTTCTGCAACATCTGGCACTGGATCTATGATTAGAATTTTTAGTGAGATGGCAGGATTCAATGTAGCAGATAGTAAGTATGTAGATAAATTTATTCTGGAGGGCAAGCTTTCGGAGCTAAAGAAATCCATAGTGCCAATGGATGGAGGATTCCATGTATTCAATAGACCTATAGATTTTAATACGCTGATGGATTTCTCTAAATATCAATTTTTAGTTAATTTTAGAGATCCGAGGGATCGTCTGTGTAATATGTTTCATTGGACACAGTCTCATCCCGCTCCAGGGGTATGTAAGGATGAGCTTCAGAAGAGGAGGGAGAGGATAGCTGAGCAAGGTATAGATTCTTGGGTATTACAGCAATCTTTATCAGAAGCTAGTTATTATGAAAATTTTTGGAGGGTATTAGAAGGTTCTCTGGAAAATTCTATAGTTTTAAGTTATGCCGAACTATGTATGGATTTTGATTCATTTATTAGGCGTTCCAGTGAGTTTATTGGAACCACGCTGAGCATTGACTTGCTGGATAAGCTTGAAGTGGAGCGGCCTGAAAATATTTCATTAAATAAAAAATGGGTGGGCAATAAGTGGTCAGGATCAGATGTCATGCCAGGAAGGTATTTGAAAGAATTATCGCCTGATACTATTAACAAGCTTAATAAAAGCCTAGCCGATGTGTTAAAAAATATGGCACATTTCGATCCTAAGTACAGTGAGCTATACTTGAAAGGTATCGATTAAAATTATTGGCATGTATACATTATTGTGAGTTTTATATCGATGAAAATATTTCTCTTTTGAGTTTATGAAAGATTAAGATTGAGCATGTGCTTTACCGGATGCGCACAGGCAGTTTGCGTTGAAGGGGATCAGAAAATATGAATAGGTAGTTATTGGGTATATTAGCTCTCGCACACTGGTGGTATTGCAAGAGACTGGATTTATGGCTGTGGTTATCGAGAGCCTATGTAATACTCTCAGTTAGCTTTACATTAGTGATAAGCTATTATGCTTCTGTCGTGATGACATTAGGAGCTGCATATTGTTGGTCGAAGGTTTTTTGTGAACGCGATTTATGTCTTGATTCGCCCTTCTGGGTTGTAGGAAATAGGTGAGTTCTTGTATTTAAGGTTTCCCCTCTATTGTTGTACGCAGGCCTTCAGTTGTTTTAGTCAGTTGCATCTGATGAATTTATGAATAGAGAGCTATTTTTAGTCCTGTTAATATTGGTTGGGATGTTCTAGTGAAATCCATAATATTTGTGCATATCCCAAAAACTGCAGGTACCAGCTTCCGAAAAGGTGCCGATACTTATTTTGGTAAAAATAAAATTTGCCGGGATTATGGAAGGGGTTCAGCTTTGACAAGCCCTCTCGTTGAAAAATGGACTTCTGGAGGGGTGGATAGCTGGGGCTTTTATCAGGACTTTGACAGGCGAGGCTATAAATTTTTGACGGGTCATTTTCATGCATCAAAATACATTGATATATTTGGTGTTGGACGGATGGTAACGTTTTTACGTGATCCAGTCGATAGAATTATTTCTGAGTATAATCATAAAATTTGGAAGCAAAATTATAAAGGTAGTTTTGAGGATTTTTACCGGTCTCGTGAAAATATTAATAGACAGCTTCGTCTTGTCGGCCAGGAAGACTGGTCTCAGTTTGGTTTTATAGGGTTTGTTGATTCATATGAGGATTCTCTTTTCCTGCTTAACCAAAAATTTGATATTAAGCTTCCAGTTTTACGTCAAAACGTTGCTGTCAATGAGGCTGTTCACTCGAGAAAGCTCACAAGTGAACAAATATCTGAATTGCATGAGTTGAATGCAAAGGAGTATGAGTTTTATACCCTTGCCCGGAATCAATTTGACTGGCGCCTTCATCTGGCTCTAGATCAAGCATGCTTTACGCTAGGTGCTGTCACAGCTTTAGAAAATGGGTATTTGAAGGGATGGGCGATATCAGAGGGAGAAGCTGAAGCGACTCTGCTTAACGCTAGGTTAAATGGCAAAGTTGTGGCAGAGACTAGAGCTAGTGAATATAGTCCTATCTACAAGGCGCGAGGGCTGGGTCGGGGGGGGTTTGTTGGCTTTACTTTTGATTTAGCTCATATCACTGATTTAGCTTCTTTAGAGGTTGTTGTGGCCGGAACTGGCCAGCCTCTGCTGATTTTACCATCTCTGCCGAGATTTTCTTAGTGTGCATTGCCCATGATATTGGATCTAGGCTATTTCCTAAGAAGTTGGCGGGTTCAAGTCTGTCAGATCAAGTGTGTTGGAGAAAACCGTTCTCCCGTTGATGGGCGGAAGCTAAAAGAGTTTATTGGTTGTTCAAGATTGCATACTTCTTTTTATACACATGACCACTTGCTGGAGAAGTTGGGCGTTTACCTATTTGATAGATATATTAGGTACTCGCCAATCGTGAACTTTATATATTTTGTTGTGAGAGTATTGGAAATAGTACTATCACCTAAAAAGGTCTTTTGAGTGCGAATGAAGTTTGGAATCGCTGCAATTTTTAAGAACGAATATGAGTATATCCTTGAATGGATTGTGTATCACCAGTTGATCGGTGTTGATGCATTTTATGTTGCAGATAACATCAGTGATGATGGCACCTCTCAGTTGTTGGAGGCCCTGGATAGCCTGGGCGTGATAAATAGAATTTATTTTCCTAGGGTGGAGGATCGCGGTCCGCAGATGCCGGCGTATAACCTGATATTAAATCGCTTTGGCGATGAAGTTGATTTGCTAGGATTTATTGATGCTGATGAGTTTATCGTTAATACTCAAGACGTTAATCTAAAAGACCTGTTGTCTGGCTTCAATCAAATTGAGGATGCCGGTGCACTAGCGCTCAACTGGAGGAATTTTGGCTCATCTGGTCATAGATTTAAAAGTGATGGCCTAGTGATTGAGCGATTTACTCAAGCTTCCAAGCAAGGGCATGAATTTAATCGCCACATTAAAACAATCTTGAAGCCGCCTATGGTTGAGAAAATGCATGTCCATGAGTGTGTGCTTAAGGCCGGGTGTTATTATTCTGCTAACTTCCAACCTACTGAATTTGAAAATGGCGGGCCTAATGAACCCAAAACAGCTCAAGTTTCCTATGATGGGTTAAGAATTAATCATTATGTTGTCAAGTCCAGATATGAACATGCAATGAAAAAGGAGCATAAAGGTTCTGGTGCTGGCAGTTCAACTAGAAAAAAGGGTGAAGCTTATTTTAAAGCCCATGATTTAAATGATGAGCATGATGATGCACTTCTCTGTTATGTAGAGAATGTGAAGAACGGTGTTGCACAATTGAAGGAGCGCATAGCTGCCGAGACTCCTTATCTGTGTTATGGAAAAATTTTTATCGATGTAGGCCCGGACTTGATTACTGGTTGGGCGACAGCGGAATTTGCGGGACCGATAAAAATTCGCTTGCTAATTAACGGGGAAGAGTACTTAGTTGAGTTAAATAGAGACCGCCCCGACGTTGTGCGAAAGGGACTTTCACAGAACTTGAAATGTGGGTTTGCTTTTAAGCCTAAAAAGAGTTTATCCAGTCGAGATGAGATTGAGGCCTATATTTATGGTACGAACATTGCTGCCAAAGTGAACTCCAGACTGGATGCTAACCTTTAGGTTAAGGTGTGTACCAGGTAGTTCATACTTGCTAGTTTCAGCGTAATTTGAAATAGCTATTATTTTATTGATGAATGCATGCGGTGCGCCTAAGAGTGCTGAGTAATAATTGGATTTGTTACAGTGTTAAATATTTTTAAGTCCTTTTTCTATGTAAATTTGGCTCCCAGGCTTAAGCCTGGACTTGCGATTGAGCCCTCTGATTGCACCGAAACAGATTTTGTATGGCATGCATCTGGAGCGGATCCCCAATTCCAAGTACCGGGACGATCTCCTGGACCTGGCTGGTATATGGTGGAACTTGATTTGCGGCACAATCAGTCGTCTGCAGATTCTAAACTTTATTTTGACTACGGGAATGGCTTCAGTGAGTCGGACAGCATATTTCTTCCAATTAAATCGGGTCGTGTTAGTAAGCGTCTAATTTATCTTCAGCAGCGCCCTAGAGCTTTGCGCTTCGACCCTATGGAATCCGAAGGCCTATTTAGTGTACAACACTTCCAGTTTGTGAAGCTTCTCCCCCGGTTTGCCTATGATCGGCTGGCGCAGCGCTTGGCCAATATGCACTTTAAATTTCGTAGTCAGGGAAAGGCAAAGGTTTTACAAGTTATTCGTGAAGAGGCCCGTGATTCAGGTTGTAACTGGCGAAATTTGGCTTTACAGCACTATGCAAGAACTTTTGTTAAACGGAAGCAAACCAGTGATTATTCTGAATGGATTAGAACTGTAGAGGCAAAAAGAGTTGCTTCTTATCCGGACTCACCGGATTTAGCTAAAGGCTCTGGTAGACCTTTAATTTCTATTATTCTTCCAACCTATAACACTGATATTGAACTGTTAAGCTCATGTATCGATTCAGTTTTGGCACAAAGTTATAGTCATTGGGAGTTGTGTATTGCTGATGATTCTTCTCGCCAGGCTCAGGTTAAGTCTTGCTTAGAGAAATATCAAAAGCTGGACCAGCGTATCAAAGTAGTATTTCGAACAGAAAATGGACATATTTCGGCTGCAAGTAATAGTGCCTTGTCGTTGGCTGGTGGTGAATATGTTGCGCTATTAGATCATGATGACACCTTGGCTCCCTTTGCGCTACAGCGGGTTGCTCAGTCAATTGTAGATAATCCGCAGTTACTATTATTGTATAGCGATGAAGATAAAATTGATGAACAGGGCGTGCGCTTTGATCCTCACTTCAAGCCAGGCTGGAATCCAGATCTTCTGCTATCACAAAATTATATTTGCCATTTAACGGTATTGCACCGTGCGCTGGTTGAGCGTATAGGAAGATTTCGTGCTGGCCTTGAGGGAAGTCAGGACCACGATTTGTTACTGCGCTGTATGCCCTATTTGAATCAGGAAAACGTAGCCCATATTCCTGAAGTGCTCTATCACTGGCGGGCTATTAGTGGCTCGACAGCACAAGAGAGTTGTGCAAAAGGTTATGCGGCTTCTGCGGGTCTTAGGGCTGTGAGTGACTACCTGGAAAGTGAGGGCCTGAAAGCCAGAGCTCTGCCTGGCATAGCCCCTAATAGCTATCGGGTGCGATGGGATATTTCTGACCCCCCCCCTTTGGTAAGCTTGCTCATTCCAACCCGCGATGGCTTGGATATACTGAAGCCCTGCGTGGAGGCTATCCTTGCCCGAACATGTTATCCCAATTTTGAATTACTGATTTTAGACAATCAGAGTCGTTGTGAAGGAACATTGCGCTTTCTGAATGAAATGAAGGCTACTGATTCTCGAGTCTCAGTACATCGCTGGGATCACCCCTTTAACTACTCTGCAATTAATAATTTTGGAGTCAGTCTTGCCAAGGGCGAGATCATCGGACTGATTAATAATGATATTGAGCCAATTAGTGATGAATGGCTAACGGAGATGGTCGGCCAGGTTCGGAGGCCTGAAATCGGTTGTGTAGGGGCGAAGCTCTACTACCCAAATGATACCATCCAGCACGGTGGGGTGATTTTGGGGATTGGTGGTGTTGCTGGTCACTCCCATAAGTACTTCAGCCGCCATGAATATGGATACTTTTCGCGCCTGCATCTGGTACAGAATCTTTCCGCTGTAACTGCGGCATGCTTATTGATACGCAAATTAGTATTTGAGGAAGTAGCTGGCCTGGATGCGGAGAACCTGGCTGTTGCGTTTAATGATGTTGATCTGTGTTTAAAAGTACGTGAAGCAGGTTATCGCAACTTATGGACCCCATACGCAGAGCTGTATCACCATGAGTCGGTATCACGGGGTGCTGATAATACCTTCAGTAAACGCCAACGGGCACAGCGTGAGGCGGAGTATATGCGCACTCGCTGGGGGGATTTACTAGACACTGACCCAGCTTATAACCCGAATCTGACTCTGGCTCATGAAGATTTTTCCTTGGCTTAGTCGAGTGTGAGGTATCTCAATGTTGTTAAGAGCCTATGTTATGGCGAGTTTCCGGATCGAGTTTCGTTCAAACAGTGAGTATCGTGTAAGGGGGGTAAAAATCTCCAACTCAGGGCGTGATGGGGGGTGTTTACACTAGGGGTATACTCACCCAAGATTTGGCATAATTTGATTTCACCACAGGTGTGTATATAAAGACGAACAATAGTATTGGTAACCAGAGCGACCTTTCGACCTTATGACTTTCCCCCAAATATTTGTTTCCGGTATCTTCGCCCTGGTTATCGGATGTTTAATTTTCACTCACTTCCGACCGTCCCTGGTGTTTGCCGCGGCGGCTGGTGCCTGTTTTCTTACTGGTTTGGTTCCGGCGGAATCGGCGTTACAGAAAGGAGCCAACCCCGGTTTAGCCACCTTAGTTGTATTGATGCTCGTGTCGGTGGGACTGGAGAAGGCGCGCTGGTTGCGTTCTATCTCAGAGGGCCTGATCAAGGGGTCTTTAAAAGCCAGTTTATTGAGACTTACAACGGCTACCGCCTTAAGCTCCGCATTTCTTAACAATACGGCAGTGGTGGCGGCCCTATCTTCAAGTGTGAAAGGGCAGCGGCGCTTGCCTGCGGCCAAGTTGCTGATCCCGTTATCCTATGCGGCAATTCTCGGTGGTACTCTGACGCTTATTGGTACTTCTACGAACTTGATCGTTAACAGCTTTGTACTCGATCGCGGCCTTCCCAGTTTGGACTTTTTCGCCTTTGTGCCGGTGGGCTTGGCCGCAGCTTTAGTGGGCTTGGTGGTATTGCTTTTGTGCAATCGTCTTCTCCCTGAAGGGGGAGTAACGGAGGAGCCTGTCACTGAGTATCTGCTGGAGGCTGAAGTGGTGGCTAACTCTCCATTGGATGGGAAGAGTGTTGAGCAAAACCGTCTACGCCAACTTGAGACCTTTTACTTAATTGAAATTGTTCGCAGAAATCAGGTTATTAGCCCTGTCGGCCCCTCTGAAGTTATCCGTTGCGGGGACAAGTTAATTTTTAGTGGCGATGTACGTGATCTTGGTCGCTTGCAGGATATTGAAGGGCTGCGCTTATTTGCGCTGGAAGATGAGGATCTGGACCTGAATCTTACAGAAGTAGTGATTACGCCCAGTTCCAGTATTCTTGGCCAGACCTTAAAAGGGTGTAATTTTCGTACTCGCTTCGATGCGGCAGTGGTTGCTATGCGCCGTGGCGGTGAGCGATTGTCTGGCAAGCTCGGGGAGATTGAGCTTCGTGCTGGGGATGCCCTGCTGTTGGCGGTGGGTCCGGATTTTCGTCATCATCTGAATATTGATAAGAATTTCTATGTGATCAGCGGCACAGAGGTTCGGCGCGACCTCTCTCGACGTAATAACTGGCTTTTGGCGTTGGGTTTTGCTGCCGTTGTAGCTGGTGCGGCACTGGGTATCTTCTCGCTGCTAAAAGGGCTTATCGTTCTCCTTGGTGGAATGATTGGCCTGGGAATTATATCTACTACTGAGTTACAGCGGCGCTTCCCATTTCAGATATGGTTGATTATCACTAGTGCCCTGATTTTGGCTGAGGCTTTCGCGGGTAGTGGTTTGGCAGATTCACTGGCGCTAGGGCTGCGTAGTTTACTAGCGGACTGGGGGCCATTAGCTGGGTTGGTAGGCGTCTTCTTGTTGACATTGGCGCTGACAGAATTGATGACCAACAACGCCGCAGCTGCATTGGCTTTCCCCCTCGCATGGAGTTTGGCTGAGAGCTTTGGGGTTAGCTGGATGCCCTTTGTAATGGCCGTAGCCTATGGAGCGAGTGCCAGCTTTCTCACCCCATTTGGCTATCAGACCAACCTGATTGTGCAAAACTTGGGAGGATATCATTTACGCGACTTCCTCAGAGCTGGGTTACCCCTGACTATTGCTTACTCGATAACAGTTTTGATTTTGATTCCAATCGTGTTTCCGCTAGAAGGGTAGTAGTTTGGCACTTGACTCGAGTCCCACAGAAAGCTGTATAGTCATTGAAGAAGGTGCGAACCCGTCAACAGACTATTTTATCCGGCCATATTTGTATGACAGGGGAATCAATTTCCGGTGTATAACTTGGTCCAGCTCTCCATTTGAACAGGATATTAATGAAAAATCCTTAGTCTTTGTTCGTTATATTCCTCGAGAATGGAAGTTATTTATAGATAAAAACAGAGGTCAGTTTCAGAGGATCTACCTATTTATCGATGATGATTTATTTGATTGGTATGCGTTTTCCAGTATGCCACTTCGATATCAAGCAAAAATATTACGGCTTAGCTGGTCTAAGCAGAGTTGGCTGAAATCTGTCGGCGCGCAACTATTGGTATCGACCCCCTACCTTGCGGAAAAGTATCAAAGTTGGTCTCCAGAGTTACTGCAGCCTGCTCCCTTGAGTTGTGAGCAGGAGCAGCCTTTGACTGTGTTTTACCATGGCTCTGCGTCTCACCTTGAGGATGTTCAGTGGCTGCGGCCGGTGATCGAGGAAGTCCTCAGCCGCAGTCCAATTCTCAATTTTGAGATAATTGGAGATCAGCGTGTCAATCGGCTCTTTCGAGGAATGCCACGGGTGCAGATACTGCACCCGATGAAGTGGCCTACCTACGTGTCGATGCTTCGAGGGCGAGGGCGATCAATTGGTTTGGCACCTTTGCTCGATTTGCCGTTTAATCGCGCCAGGTCGCATACAAAGTTTTTTGACATTACCCAGGCTGGTGCCGCAGGTATCTTTGCTCAAGGGGACATATACGGTTCCGTAGTGCGGCATGGGGAAAATGGTCTGTTGTTACCAATGGAACCTTCAGCTTGGGTCGAGGGAATCTTGGATCTTGCCAACGATCATAGCCTTCGGGATGCACTTTCACTTGAGGCAAGGAAATGCCTGTAATTGGACACTGCTCACTCGGGCTTCGGCGTTTATCTAACCTTGATAACTTCCTGGAAGCTGAGTGTCGCTATGTAGCTCTCAAGCCGGGTAGATCAATTTCCATGATGGCGGGCTGGGGGTTAAAAAAAAGCGCCCTTAAAGCACAGCGCCTTGCCACTCATTTGAGTTTGCCTTATATCGCTATAGAAGATGGGTTTTTACGTTCACTCGGCCTTGGCGTAAATGGCGCTGAACCGCATAGTTTGGTTGTTGACTCGACAGGTATTTATTACGACGCCTCCCGGCCAAGTGACCTGGAAATATTAATCAGTGAGGCTGATTTCTCGCCGGATGAACTTGTTCGTGCAGAAAAAGGCTTAAAACTTATACGAGAGAGTCGACTGTCGAAATATAACCAATCGACTGATATATCACTGGAAATTTTGCCTGAGCAAAAGACCATTTTAGTGGTCGATCAAACACTTGGAGATATCTCCGTTAAAGGTGGGTTGGCTTCTAAGCAGCATTTCTCTCAAATGCTTGAGTCCGCAATTAATGAAAATCCTGATGCTGAAATTCTTGTAAAGATTCACCCTGATGTTATCGCAGGGAAAAAGCGTGGCTATCTAAAGGAACTGGCTGAACTGAGGGGTTGTAGGATTATCTCTGAGGATATCTCCCCATGGTCAATCCTGGATCGAGTTGAAAAGGTTTATGTGGTCAGCAGCCAGCTGGGTTTTGAGGCGCTGGTCGCCGGTAAGGAGGTCCACTGCTTTGGAATGCCTTTTTATGCGGGGTGGGGTTTATCTCGAGATAGGCAAAAGTGTAATCGCCGTGGTGTGAAGCGAACGTTGCTTCAGGTTTTTTGTGCTGCGTACCTAAAATACTCCCGATATATTAATCCGTATACTGGCAATCGGTGTAACTTTGAGGACACTGTGGCATTAATTGCTGAGCAACGCAGGCAATGGAGACGCTTCGATGGCGACTGGGTTGGAGTAGGATTTTCTCACTGGAAAAGGAGTTTTCTTCCAGGTTTTATCGGTGGAAAGGGAAGGATTAAATTTTCTTCTGCAAAGGTACCAGATGCAAGGGCAGGAACCAATATTCTGGTATGGGCAAGTCGGATTACAGATGGTTTGCTTGATGAGGCTAAGAAATCTGATTTAAATGTCTGGAGGGTTGAAGACGGTTTCTTGCGTTCTGTTGGTTTGGGGGCTGATCTAGTCGTTCCGAATTCACTGGTTCTAGATAGATGTGGTATTTACTTCGACGCCAGGCAGCCCAGCGATTTAGAGGTGCTGTTAAATACCTGTAGTTTTCCTGGTCCTCTTCTAGATAGAGCTAGAAAGTTACGAGATAAATTGATCGATAAAGGGATTAGCAAATACAACGTTGTAGAAGATCAACCTACAGTTGATTTTGATTTCTCCTCTGGTAAAAAAATTATTTTAGTTCCCGGGCAGGTAGAAAGCGATGCCTCGATAGCTAATGGCTCCCCAGTAATAAAAAGTAACTTGGCGCTTCTTGAACGCGTCAGGCTCAATAACCCCGATGCTCATATTATTTATAAACCTCACCCTGACGTAGTTTGTGGTGCTCGCCTAGGTACTTTGCAGGGGAGTTCTGATTCCCTTTATGACACATTGCTTGAACAGGGTGATATAGTTTCTGCTATTAAAGTCGCTGATGAAATTCACACTATGAGCTCCCTGAGTGGTTTTGAGGCACTACTGAGAGGCAAGCAAGTGGTAACTTATGGGTTACCCTTTTATGCTGGCTGGGGGCTCACAAGGGATACGCTTGTTGAAAATAGAGAAATCCCCACAGGTGAGTTAAGGAATTTTTTATCGAGAAGGCAGCGCAATTTAACTTTAAACCAGATGATTGCCGCTACTTTGCTGTTATACCCAGTCTATGTAGATCCCAAAACGGCTGAATTTGTCAACGCAGAAACTACCATTGAACTACTTGGGAAGGCGCGCTCTTTGGGAATTAAAAAAGGAGTAGTTTTTAAACTCTTCTCCTTGTACCGAAGAATATTTATGAGATATTGAAAATTGTACCCGTAATTCAGTATATGGCTATCTATTCAATTTCTTTTGATGCATTAGTTTAAATTTTTAGACCTCAGGGAATATAGTTTCAAACTTCTATTTTGCTAACTTTTATATTTCCCCCTTCTGCGCTAATTGTTCGGGAACTGGTTGTCAAGGTTTTCTGACCGCAAGCCAATCTTAGTCTATTACGCCCGATTACACTTTGGTGATTATAGTACCAGTTGTACTGACATCTTTTTTTTCCTGGTATAAGATGTGGTATTAAATGGAGTTGGAATTTATTCGGATTGTTACAGGATTGGCCTCTAGTTGCGTGTCGCTATATGCCAAGCGTCCTGGTGGGCGGAGTGGTTGTGCTTCTATATAAATTGACTTTATGGTTTGTACCAAATACAAATTGTGTGTTGGCATTTTTAGACTATACATTTTGATTGATGGGAAGACCCTTGAAGTAAGAAACCACAGAGGGCAATTTTTGATGCCAAATTTACAAAAGTTTCTGCCCTTCTCGTAGCAGCTCTAATATCCAAGTTCTATGTTGTTAGATGGTTCGCATAGATGTAAAAAGCAGTTCAATATAATAACTGTGAAGTTTGCTTAATTTCACAGTCATTTCTTTTTTATTCATCGCCTCGTTTCAACGTATCCAGTGACCTTAGCTCAAGGAAAAGCCAATACATGTCTGTGGCAGTATTTTTACAAGGACCTCATGGCCCATTCTTTGCCCAAGTGGCAAGGCGCTTGTCACAGAGCGGAGTCATTACTCATAAGATCAACTTTAATGGCGGGGATCGCTACTTCGCTTGGGCTGATTTTCAGGTGGATTTCACCGGGGAGGAAAGTGATTGGAGTGCCTTCTTCTCAGATTATCTATCTAAAAATAATGTAGATACTGTTTTTTGCTATGGGGACTGCCGCCGCCTGCATACCATTGCAAAATCCATCTGCGAGTCCAAGGGTATCGCTTTTGGTGTATTTGAAGAGGGATATTTGCGCCCGGATTTTATCACTCTTGAATTTGGCGGGGTTAACGCTCATTCGCGTACGGACTGGTCTCGAGAAGCAATTAATAGTTATCGAGCCAGGGAGCGAAAGCCGGTAAAATCTGTTGGGCAAACTTTTTTTAGGCGAGCGCGTTTTGCAATGGCCTATTATCTTGCGATGCGGGTTTCTCAATTGGAATTTCCCCACTATCGGCACCACCGAAGTCTCAGTTGGCTAGGTGAAGGCGTTTGCTGGATCAAGAGTTTCTATCGAAAAGGCCTGTATAAACTGATGGAGCGCGGACTTACGGCCCGTTTGACGGGTGAGCTCAGCGGCCGGTACTTTCTTTTTCCACTTCAAACCCGCGATGATTTTCAACTGCGAAAGCACTCTGATCTGGTTTCTATCGAAAATGCGATAGAGGTAGTGTTGCAGTCGTTTGCACAAAATGCGCCACAGGGTTCGATGATGGTAATAAAGCACCACCCTATGGATCGTGGGTTTTGTCACTATCAAAAGCTGATACAGGAACTGGAAACTCGCTACCAGATTACCGGCAGGGTTATCTACTGTCATGACCTGCACCTGCCGACTTTGCTCGATCACACCCTAGGGGTTGTAACAATCAACAGTACAGTGGGCATATCTGCACTCTTCCACGAGGTGCCAACTCAAGTACTTGGAAGATCACTGTATGACTTACCGGGGCTGACTCATCAAGGGGGGCTCTCCAGCTTTTGGAGTCAACCCGACCCGGTAGACACGGAGTTCTTCCAGCGATTTCGGGCCTATCTTTATGATAAGACCCAAGTGGATGGCAGCTTCTCCCGCCATATTGCCGCTACAATCGATGGAGTTTGCAGGCGCTTGACGGAGTCCCGTGCAACGGAGCTAAGGCGGCAGCCTGAAACTGAGGTGGATATGGTCTAAGGAGCGCTGTACTCTTTTTCCCTCTAGATCAATGACGCTTTTCTTTTTATCTACCCAATATTGATATCCTATCTGTCGGCGGAGATACATGCTAATCAACTTGCCTAAAAAACAGGCTGATCTGGATCGTCTAACCTGTTAGACTGCGCGGCCTTTTACCCACCGCTCCGGTCCCGCGATAGGGACTTTGGCTTCAAGTGAATTCCGAAATGACCGATACCCCTAAAGCGGCCGGCTTCGACCAGTTGGGTCTGCCGTCTGAAATTCTCAGCGCCATCGAAAAGCTCGGCTATGAGACTCCCTCCCCGATTCAGGCACAAACTATTCCGTCCCTGCTGGAGGGGCGGGATGTGCTAGGCCAGGCCCAGACCGGCACTGGCAAGACCGCAGCCTTTGCGCTGCCGCTACTCTCCCAGCTGGACCTGAAGGATCGTCGCCCTCAGGCACTGGTGCTGGCACCGACCCGCGAACTGGCTATTCAGGTGGCTGAAGCCTGCCAGTCTTACGCATCCAAGTTGAAAGGTTTCCACGTTGCGCCTATCTACGGTGGCGCTGACTACCGCGGCCAGATACAGCAGTTGAAGCGTGGCGTTCAGCTGGTGGTAGGTACTCCCGGGCGGGTGATGGACCATATGCGTCGCGGTTCCCTGGATCTGTCCAATCTGCGCACCCTGGTGCTGGATGAGGCGGATGAAATGCTGCGCATGGGCTTTATCGATGATGTGCAGTGGGTACTGGAGCAAATTCCTGAAGAGCGCCAAATTGCGCTGTTTTCCGCCACTATGCCAAAAGAGATTGCCCGCATCGCCCGCGAGCATCTGGATGAGCCGGTTGAAGTAAAAATCCGTGTTAAGACCGAGACTGCGGAAACTATTCGCCAGCGCTACTGGCCGGTTGGCGGCCTGCACAAACTGGATGCACTGACCCGTATTCTTGAAGCGGAGCCGGTGGACGCCACGATTATCTTCGTGCGCACCAAAAACAGCACCGTGGAACTGGCAGATAAGCTGGCCGCCAGAGGGTTCGCCAGTGCCGCCCTGAACGGTGATATGGCGCAGAACCTGCGTGAAGCCGTGATCGACAAGCTGAAAAATGGCAAGCTCGATATTGTTGTAGCCACCGATGTTGCGGCTCGTGGGCTGGACGTAAAGCGTATCAGTCACGTGATTAACTACGATATCCCCTACGATACCGAAGCTTATATTCACCGTATCGGTCGTACCGGCCGCGCCGGTCGCGAAGGCGATGCGATCCTGTTTGTGGCGCCCCGCGAGCGCCGTATGTTGCGAGTCATCGAGAAAGCGACCAAGAAGCCGATCGAAAAACTCGATTTGCCCAGCGCAGATGCGGTTAACAGTGCCCGTATGCAGCGCTTCCGCGAGCGCATCACCGCGACCCTGGAAGGCCAAACTGATCTGGCGCCCTATCGCCAGCTGGTTGAGGAATTCCTGGCGCAGAATGAAGTTGACCCTCTGGATGTTGCTGCCGCGTTGGCTGCAATGGCCCAAGGTGATCAGCCCCTGCTGATTCAAGAGAAAGAGCAGAGGCCGCGCAAAGAGCGTCGCGAGCGCGATGATGACTTTGACGGTGGCCGCCGCCGCAAGAAGGAAAGCTTCGAGAAAGATCGCAAGCTGCCGCCGCCCGATGAGGGGCTGGAGCGCTTCCGTATCGAGATCGGCCGCGAGCAGGGCGTGCGCCCCGGCAGCATTGTTGGCGCTATTGCCAATGAGGTGGATCTGGACAGCTCCTATATCGGCCGTATCGAAATCTACAACGATTTCACCACGGTAGATCTGCCCCAGGGAATGCCGAAAGAAGTGTTCCAACACCTGAAGAAGGTGCGTGTTTCCGGTAAACCGATGAAAATCACCCGCTTCGATGAAGCGGCGGTGAAATCGAAAGGGAAGCCCAAGGGTAAGCCTAAGTTCAAGCCCAAAGGTAAGCCCAAAGCCAAGCGCGGCAATAACGACGAGTAAGTCGTACCTGTTTAGCAGGTTTATTCCGGGAGAGCGCAGGCCTGCGCTCTCCCATTCAGTTTCCTTTCTTCTATTTCTTCCCTGACTTGAATTAGCGCTGTGGCAGCATACGGGTGAGTGTGTTATCGCGGGCAATAAAGTGGTGCCACAGGGCGGCGGCGATATGCAGTCCAACCAGTACGAGCAGGGCGGGCCACATTACATCTTTGTGCAGGAAAGCTATTTGCTTGCCCAGATCCGGGTTTTTGGCGAACAGGTTGGGAACGGCAAACAGGCCAAAAAACTCGGTATCGCGCCCAAACAGTTGGCGCATCACGATGCCTGATACCGGCATAGCCAGAATCAACAGGTAGAGTCCACCATGGGTCAGGCTGGACAGCGCCTTCTGCCACTTCTTGCCTTCAATCTGTGGGCGCTTGTGACGTGCACGCCAGTAGAGGCGAAGGGCCAGAAGCATCAGGACACCGACTCCCAGGGAGAAGTGCAGCTGCATAAACCAGCCGCGCATGGGGTCGCCGCGCTCGTAAAACTCATGCAGTTCAACCGCTCCCCACACAGAGAGCAGCAGGATTACAAAAAGCCAGTGCAGTCCTTTACTCACTGAGTTCCAACGTTCAACCGGGTTTGACATAGAGGGTCTCCTACAAAGTCCAGGCATTTGGCCGGGTACAGGCCAATGCCGTATATAAGGAGCCTCTGAATAACTCCGTAATGCCTCTGCGGGTCTTGAAGGCCGCAGGTGTTAGACGCAGCTCAGTGCGAATGGTCACAGTCCTTTGCGGACGCTGCCATGCAGCAGATGCGGCCTTCAAGACCCGCCCTTCGGGGCTTGCAGAGCGATTCACACTCTGCGTTGCGACTTCTTGCAAGGTCTGGACATTCCTGCGAAGCCGCGTCTTGAGTGTGAACCGCTCTGTAAGCCAGAGGTATCACGGAGTTATTCAGAGGCTCCATCGTTATTTGTGTAATTTTACCGGCCTCTCCGGCCAGACCAAACCATTGATTTGTTTGATCTGAAAATATTCAGTTTGTTTGATAATTGTGCTGAGGTTGAATAAGTCATTATTTCCGCAAAGGCTTAAGCCGCCCAGTTAACTTTTGTAAGTGGTTAGGCAGGTTCTGCCACACTGGGGCTGGTTTTGGCCGCTCTCACACCTTGCAGATTGGCAAAGCTGGTATCCCGTGCGGTTTTGAGGAAGTCTGTGAGATAAGGTTGCTCGAGCATATCTTCCCGCACTGCCGCATAGAGAGTGCTCCAAAGGCCCTCTTTACCCAGCTGGAGTTGGGAAACAAACCCCTTTTGCAGGTACTCGTGCAGAGCCCAAGTGGGGAGGGCGCAAACCCCTCGGCCGCTGGCTACTAACTGAACCATCATCACGGTCAGTTCTGCGGTTCGAACTTCTGCAGGTTCAATTCCAGCGGGGTCGAGGAAGTGCTGGAAGATATCCAGCCGCTCTCGTTCAACCGGGTAGGTAATCTGGACTTCACCAGCTAACTCCTGCGGTTCTACCCAGCGTCGCTTGCTCTCCTGCGCCAGTGGGTGTTTGCGGCTTATGGCAAGGCACATTTCAAAGCTGAATAGTGGCTCGTAGTGCAGGCCTTTGAGACCCGAGTCCGGGTTGGAAGTGACAACCAGGTCCAGATCGCCGCGCACCAGTGCGGGCAGGGGAGCGAAGTGGAAGCCGCTGCACAGGTCCAGTTCCACTTCTGGCCAGCCGTCTCGATAGGTATTCAGTGCGGGCATCAGCCACTGGTAGCAGCTGTGGCACTCGATAGCGATATTGAGCCTGCCCGCTTGCCCAGATGCCAGCCGGGACAGGTCCCGTTGTGCTATAGCTACCTGGGGCAGTATGTCGTCGCCCAACTGCAGCAGTCTCAGACCGGCACTGGTAAATCGCAGAGGCCGGGATTTACGTATAAACAGTTCTTGGCCGAGCCGGTCCTCCATTTCGCGAAATAAGTGCGAAAGAGCCGACTGGGTCAAGTGAAGGCGCTCTGCTGCGCGTACCAAGCTGCCTGTCTCACGCAAAACACTCAGCGCACGCAAATGGCGCAATTCAATCATCATTAAAATTATTCATGTTATTTGCAAAAAATATGAAATTGATTGAACAGTACTGTGCGCACACAATCAAGTCAGGACTCTCGCTAATGCGACCGTTACCGAGATCGCAGCTGCGGGGTATTTTTCAATGGGGCAACTTTGTTCCCCTCACAGGAAACAGCTTGGGAAGGCGGCCATGGTGCAAACACATATCCTCGGCTATCCGCGTATCGGAGCCAATCGCGAACTAAAGAAAGCGCAAGAAGCCTATTGGCGCGGTGATATGCCCCAGCAGCAGTTGCTGCAAGTGGGCGCAGGGGTACGCCGTGGTAACTGGCAGGCCCAAAGTGAGGCCGGTTTGAGCCGTGTAGCTGTGGGGGATTTCGCCTGGTACGACCAGGTTCTGAATCACTCCCTGATGTTTGGTGTGGTCGGTCAGCGTTTTGCAGAGGGAGCGGCAGACAACAAGCTGGACCAGTACTTCCGCTTGGCCCGTGGTCGCGCTCCATCGGGACAGCCGGTAGCGGCCAGTGCCATGACCAAGTGGTTTGATACCAATTATCACTATCTGGTGCCTGAGTTCTCCAATGATCAGATGTTCTCCCTTGATAGTGAGTGGTTACTTGACGAGGTACGGGAAGCCCAATCCCTGGGCTACAAAGCCAAGCCGGTGGTTATTGGACCACTCACTTACTTATGGCTGGGGCGAGGTGTGGATAGCCCTCTGGATTTAGTGCCAAAACTCCTGCCTTGCTATGCCGAGTTGCTGTCTCAGCTCGCTGACCTCGGAGTTGAATGGGTGCAGTTGGATGAACCCATACTAGGCCTGGATCTGCCGGATGAATGGCGTGGGGCTTTTGATAGCACCTACCAGCAGATTGCGGCAGTAGCCCTGGGGGTGAATACACTGCTGGCTACCTATTTCTCACCTTTGCGCGAGAATTTGGAGCTGGTATTTTCCCTCCCGGTGCCTGGGGTACATATTGACTGTGTACGCGCACCTGAAGAACTTGAAGCTGCGGCCCAGCTGACAGGAAAGAACAAGGTTCTGTCTGCGGGTGTGATTAATGGGCGCAATGTGTGGCGAGCAGACCTCAGCCGCTGGCAGGGCACTTTGCAGCCTTTGGCGAAGCAGTTGGGAGATCGCCTGTGGCTATCAGCGAGTTGCTCCCTGCTCCACAGCCCTGTGGATCTGGAAACGGAGGTCAAGCTGCCCAGTGAGCAAAAACAGAAGCTCGCTTACAGCCGCCAGAAACTTCAGGAGTTGGCTCAATTACAGCAGCTGCTCAATGAGGACACAGAGATCCCTGTCTCAGGCGGAGAGAGTGGTGTAGCTGAGGGCTCCATTGTTGATCAATTACGGGATACTTGGCGTCAACAGTGCTTTCAGGATCGCTCTTTAGTACAGGCCAAGCGTTGGAAATTACCACTGCTGCCCACCACCACAATAGGCTCATTCCCACAGACGGATCTTTTGCGCGGTGTGCGTCGCAAGTACCGCAATAGCGAGATTTCTGAGGCGGATTATTTAGAACATCTAGGCGCTGAAATTGCCGAAGCTATCCGTCGTCAGGAAATACTCGGTCTGGATGTACTGGTGCATGGTGAGGCTGAGCGCAACGATATGGTGGAATATTTCGGGGAGCAACTGGATGGTTTTGTACACACCGGTAATGGCTGGGTGCAAAGTTATGGCTCTCGCTGTGTGAAACCCCCGATAATTTTTGGTGATATCTCCCGACCTAACGCTATGACAGTAGAGTGGAGTAGCTATGCCCAGAGCCTAACTAATAAGCCGGTAAAAGGTATGCTCACCGGCCCGGTCACAATTCTCAACTGGTCCTTCCCGAGGGAGGACATCCACTGCAGTGAGAGCTGTCTGCAAATTGCCAAGGCATTGCGGGAGGAGGTGCTGGATCTTGAGGCGGCCGGTATCGGGATTATCCAGATTGATGAACCGGCTTTGCGTGAGGGAGTTCCCCTTCGAGAGTCTGAGCACCAGGATTATTTTGCCTGGGCGGTAGGGTGTTTCCGCTACACCTGTAGCGAAGTAAAAGCGGAAACCCAGATCCACACTCATATGTGTTACAGCAATTTCAATGCAATTATGGATGCCATTGTTTCCCTTGATGCGGATGTAATTACTATTGAATCAGCTCGCTCCGATTTGCGCCTACTCAGCGCGTTTGCCGACAAGGCCGGTGGTTACCCCAATGAAATTGGACCTGGCATTTACGATATTCACTCACCCAATGTGCCGGAAAGGAGGGAGCTGGTTGAGCGACTTAAGAAAATTGCACAAGTGGTGCCGGTTGAAAGACTCTGGGTAAATCCGGACTGTGGCCTTAAAACCCGTAACTGGGCTGAGGTCGGGTCATCCTTACTGAATATGGTAGAGGCTGCGCGCACTGTGCGCACAGAACTGGCCTAGCCAATTTAGAAATAAAAAAACCGGCAATCATTTGGATTGCCGGTTTTTTCTTTTCTGTTTTTTCCGCTTCTGTTTTTTTAACTTACTCGGACTTGGTGGCTACTGTAGTAGTATTATTTAATTCAAATGGCACTGAAGGGTGGAAAGGTTTAATACCCAAGGCAGTGTAAAGCTCATCCGGGCGATACATATTTTGTCCCTCGAGAACCAGTGCAGTGCGACGTAACGCAGTGATATCCTCAAGGGGATTTCCCTCCAGTAAAACCAGGTCTGCATTTTTACCCACCGCAATACTGCCAGTGTACTCGTCGGCCCCCATAACCTGCGCCGGTACCAGTGTAGCCGTGCGCAGTACATCAATATTGGGAATACCTGCTTTGGCATAGAGTTCGAGTTCGCGTAACAGGGTAAATCCGGGGATGCCATCGGAGCCCGCGACCATAGTGACCTTGTGCTCGTGTAGTTTGAGCATCATGGCCAGCAGGGCTTCCGCTGAAAGGTCGTAGTCATCCCGGTGTTCCGGCTTCACATCCAGTTCGGCCCCAACAAAGGCGCGCTGGATATTGACTGGAAGGTGGTCGGTAATATCGGCAAACTCAGGATCTACTTTGCCCGGCTGGCGCAGTAACATCGAACTGAATACGGTGGTGGTTGCGTCTACGACAGTGCCTTTTTTGGCTAGCTTATCCAGGAAAGTAGCCACTTCTTTGCTATCCAGATCCAGCTCGTGGGCGTGCTCTCCGATTTCTGTAAAGCGCAGTCTTTTACGGGTATCTATCTTGCCCATAAAATTCAGAAACAGCATATTGATATGCTGAATTTCATCAAAGCCCGCGTCCACTGCCTCTTCGGCGGTCATAAATGCAGGAATATGACCGGACAAACGCATACCATTTTCGTGGATATGCTTGGCTAAGGGAGCGATCCACTCGGGCTCCATCGAGCTGTAAGTTTTAATTTGCTGATAGCCGCGATCGGCATACCACTCGACAATATCCTTGGCTTCTTCCAGGCTGTCCGCAGTCTTGCCCATTCGCATGGCATTTTCGCTTTCCCGGTCCATAAAGCCCGCACGGAAAAGGTCGCCGCCTATGATTTGCTCTGACTCAAACATCCCTTCAATACGCATGATACTTTCATGGGTATTACCGATGTCGCGAACATTGACAATGCCAGCGGCCATATTCAGAACACCATCGGTAGGGGATAAGTGGGCGTGCATATCCCAGAGGCCGGGGATCAGCGTATGGTTACGAGCATCAATGGTGGTTGCCCCGTTGGCTTTGATCGGCTTTTTACTGATTTTTGCGATCTTTCCATCTTTGATCAGAACATGGTGCTTTTTCTGCAGTTTGCCAGATTCAACATCAACCAGGTTGACGTTGCTGATCAGGATCGGTTGGGTTGATGTGTGGGTATGTTTCTTGGCAATACCTTGCAGGTACTGGTCTGCGGCTGCGACTTGCCGGGTTTTCAGTTCTTCGAGGTGAGATTTATCCCAACCTTTGCGCAGGATGGCGAACCATCCCCCTTCGTCGGAGGCAAATAAATCCCCATTGTCATCGTACCAGGCGAGATCTGGGGTAAAGCCCAGGCCGCTTACGCCGTAAAGATGGACCGTTTTCTTTTTCTCGCCTTGTTGCAGGGTCACTTTATCAAGCTTATGGAGGCGTGCTTTTCCTTGCGGCAGTAAATCAATATTTTGATCTGCATCGGCAATCAGTGCTTTTACCAATTGCGTCTGTACGGCAAGGGTACTGTTCTTGGGAATATAAAATTGGGCTTCGGAAGTTTTTGCACTGCCATGTTCATCGGAACCTTTCCAGCGAGCGACACCATTTTCCAGGGAAAATTCTTCGCTGACTGGAGCACCAAATGGGCTGATCCCTTCAATGGATAATTGCTCGGGCATTGCCGCCTCACCGATAGTGAAGCTCTCCTTGAGGTTTAGGCGACGGTTATTCCAGCCGAGCTTTAATTCACCAGATACCTTTGTTCCATCCTGATGAATAACTTCAGAGCCAGCAATGCCCTCTTTATCGTAAAAAATATATTCGATTGATTTTGCATAAGCGCTATTGGCTGCGGCTAGAACTGTGGCTGCGATAAGCGTTGCCAGTGTTTTTTTTCTCATGAACTGTCCCTTTTCTTGTTGTAATACCGGTGATGGACTTTGGCTTTTTTTCGGTGAGGGGGCAAGCAGCTCAGGGGCGCAAGCGGCGAGAGGAAAAGCGGGAGCGGTAGGGCGTTCTTTAATGTTTTAACTTTCTGAGTAAGGTAAAGGTATTGCGAGAGCGCTTACTTGTAAGCACTCTCACAATATTGCTTTAGTCTATGAACTAAGGGGTGCGAGAAAGATTTTCGTTGCCGGTTGCGTGTACGGCAATATTGTCTTCAATACGCACGCCGCCGTAGGGGCGGAAGCTGTCGACCTTATCCCAGTTAACCTCGGCAGCGAGGTCTGAGTCTTTTAGCTCTCCCAATAGGCTATCGATAAAGTAGAGTCCAGGTTCGATGGTAAATACCTGGTTCTCCTCGATAGTTCGGCTGGTGCGCAGGAACGGGTACTCGGCCGGTGGGGGTGTCGTGCCTCCATCGGGGCCGGTTTGGTGACCGCCGACATCGTGTACCTGGAGGCCGAGGAAGTGACCCAGGCCGTGTGGCAGGAAGGGGCGAGTTAAGCCGGATTCCACGGCATTCTCGGCAGAGGTTTTGATTATGCCAAATTGGGCCAACAGCTCTCCCACGTTGAAGTGGCACTGGCGATGTAGTTCCGGGTAAGGCAGGCCAGGCTTGAGGCCGTCTACCAGCTGCAACTGCTTTTCATCCATACCCGCTACCAGCTCTGCGAACTCATTATCGGCATAGGCGTAGGTGCGAGTGATATCAGAGCAGTAGCCATTGCAGTCAGCACCCGCATCGATCAGGAAGCTTTTCAGCTGCGGCTCAGGCAGGCGCTCAGTAGACAGGTGGGTGTAATGCAGGATTGCGGCGTGTTCATTCAGGGCAACAATATTGCCGTAGGGCATACGGTTCTCACCCTGGCCTGCAGCGCCCAGGTAGGCCTGATTGATTTCAAATTCACTGGCGCCACTGCGGAAAGCCTGTTCGGCGGCGCGGTGCCCATTGACCGCAATACGGTTCGCCTCACGCAGGCAGGCGACCTCATAAGGCGTTTTATAAGCGCGGGCCCAGTGCAAGCGGTTGATCAGAAGCTCCGGATTTTCCTCCCCCAGTGACCAGCCTTGCAGCTTGTCGCTCTCACCGATAAAAGCGGCATTCTCCGGGCTCAAGAACGCTTGGGCATCGGCCGGCTTGCTCAGTAGCTCGATATCGTAGAAATCGCTCCAGAAGGTCTGGGGTGCCGGCGGTACATAGTGCCAAAAGTCTACTGGGCGGTAGAACAAAAGCTTTGGCTTTTGTCCGCGCTGATAGATAACCCAGCTGTGGGGGTTGTCGGTAATGGGAACCAGTGCCTTAAAGTGGGGATTCACCTTAAACGGGTAATAGTTATCGTCTAGGAACTGCACCCTGGGAGCGCCACTGAATACGTTGAGGGTATCAAACCCGCTCTGTTCGAGGATTTCGTCGTAGCGGCGGCACAGGGTGGCCATATGATCGGCGTAAAGGTTTTTATCCATGTTCTCCCCGGAATGGATCGCTGAATCGTAAAGTCGGCATAGTGTATAGTCTGGACTCTGGATATTTGGCCTGAAATTTGACCATGGAAAAGAAGATACTGCTGACCGACTGCCCCGATGATAAGGGGCTGATCGCAAAGATTACCAATATTTGCTACAAGCACCAGCTGAACATCATCAAGAATGATGAGTTTGTGGACCGGGTTGAGGGGCGCTTCTTTATGCGCACTGCCCTGGAGGGTATCTTTAACGATACCACCTTCCTGGAAGATCTGGATATGACGCTGCCCCAGGGGGCAGAGCGTCGCCTGGTATCCATAGAGCGGAAGAAACGCCTGGTGCTGATGGTTACCCGCGAGCCCCACTGCCTGGGTGATATCCTGATGAAGTGCTATTCCGGCGCTATGGATGTGGAGATCGCGGCTGTTATCGGCAATCATCCGGATCTGGAGGGGCTGGTACAGAAGTTTGATATTCCTTTCCACTGTATTTCTGCTGAGGGGGTGGAGCGCGGAGCTCACGAGCAGCAAGTGGCCACCTTAGTGGATGAGTACAATCCAGATTATTTGGTGCTGGCCAAGTATATGCGCGTGCTAACCCCTGATTTTGTTGCTCGCTATAGTGGGCGCATTATCAACATCCACCATTCTTTCCTGCCCGCATTTATTGGAGCCAAGCCCTATCAGCAGGCCTACGAGCGTGGAGTAAAAATTATTGGAGCCACAGCTCACTTTGTTACCGACGATCTGGATGAAGGGCCGATCATTGAACAGGATGTAATACATGTGGATCATGCCTATTCTGCAGAAACCATGGCGGATGCAGGTAGGGATGTTGAAAAATTGGTTTTGACTCGAGCGCTGCAACTAGTTTTGCAGGAACGAGTGTTTATACACGGAAATAAAACAGTGGTATTTAAATAGAAACGCAGTAAACAATACTAACTTTGCGCTCGATGTAGTAAAGCTGGTTAGTGTTTAGAGAGGATTTTGAGTGAATAATAAAAATATTAGCAGTTTTCAGGCCCGCTTATTTATTGCCGCTGGCCTAGCGTTACCTATTTTTCTCAGTGCCTGTTCCAGTAACAAGCCGATTCCCGGAATGAAAGAGTCGTTTGTAACTGAGATTGCTCAAAACGGAGCTAAGCGTTTTACATTTACTCTTGAGAAGGATCGGCAGGATCTTCCTCCCCCAGTTTCAAACCAGCCTAGTTCTCAACGTCGAATGCAGCGGGATACAATCGGTTTGGGAGGCCGTTCAAGTGACCGAGTAGAGCGTTATTTAGATTGGGCTCTCGAGCAAAAGATGTTGGAAACCGGTTTCTGTGAGCGTGGCTATTTTGAAATTGAACGGGTTATTTCTGCAGATGGGGGTGAGGTGCGGGGAGAGTGCCGAGAAGGCGCTTTTTAGTGTCTTTTCTGCTTGCTAGACCTGTGCAGTAATTCAAGCCGATGTAAAAAGACAGGGGCTCTTTACCAGCTATTGCAGATAATAATAATGAAGTCTGAATCAATATTGGAAATGGTGTCTACCCAGCAGATTATTGCGGTTTTTGATTTAATATCAGATATTATTTTTTGGGTAAAAGATGATTCTGGTTACGTAGTACATTGTAACCGAGAGTTTATTGAGCATGTTGGATGCAGGTCCCTTAATCAGGTTGTGGGCCGCTCTGATATGGATTTTTCCCCCTCTTATCTCGCAAAAAACTATATGCGTGATGACCAAAGAGTGATGGAGGGCGAAACGATTACAGATCGACTGGAGTTGAATATAGGGAAAAGTGGAGAGTTGGTTTGGTTTACGACATCCAAGCGCCCACTAAAGAATTCCACTGGAAAAATTATTGGTACCTATGGCGTAGCTCGCGACCTTAATGAAACGGTCAAAACGCTCTCCAGAATGGATAAGCTGAAAAAGCCTGTTGAATATATTAAAAATAATTACAGTCAGCCGATTACTGTCGAACAGCTAGCAGAGGTAGCCAGTTTGTCTGTTAGCGCCCTTGAGAGGCGATTTAAAAAGTATTTGGAGAAAACTCCAATGCAGTTTGTCAGGGAGGTTAGGTTAGAGAACTCCCGTCGTATGCTGGTGGACACTCAGCGGCCAATTTCTGAAATCGCATACCGTGTCGGATTTCCATCTCACAGTTACTTCAGTAGACATTTCAAGACCATGTTTGGGCAGCTTCCCGCTATTTATAGAGAAGAAGTTCAGTCTCAACTTTGAATGCGATAGGCCATTCCTGAACTACTTAGAGATGGATAATCAATAGAAGTTTTTTATTGAAATGGTTTGGTGCTGGCTTTCTTCTCTTTAAAAATAGTTTATCTATTTGTTGAATATCCTGTAAATCCATAATCGAATTTTGGCCTTTCATACCTTCTAATACCTTTCCCTTAGTGTCCTCCAAAATTCCAAACGCCGATTTTGTTCTATTCCTGTCTCAGTTTCTATTACCCCCTTATCCCGTTTTTTTCTTAGGGTTTTAGTGCTCAACAAGTGGACTGTCATTACGGGGTTTAGGGTCCCCTGACGGTTTCTCGCCCCTCTCCAATTTGGAGAGGGGCTCTTTTAAAAAACTTATAAGAAAAGAAAGTTGGGATACTATGAAAACAGTCAAGAATAATAGACGAACCACGGTCAAAATCTGGAGCCGGGAGAATAAGCAGAAATCGCTAGTCTCCGCTATTTCATTAGCCATTAGTAGCGTGGCGATTGCTGATGATATCTCTGAGAAAGACAAACCGATGGATCAAATTGAGGTAATCGGAATTCTTGAGAGTAATACCAGAAACCTGGAAATTAAGCGGGATTCTAATGCTATTGTAGACGCGATAACCGCCGAGGATGTGGGCAAGTTCCCGGATAAGAATGTTGCAGACTCTCTTCAGCGCGTGCCAGGGATCACAATTACACGCAGTGGTGGAGAGGGTAGTCGAGTCAGTATTCGTGGCACCAGTGCCGAGTGGACCTTGACTCAGTTAAATGGAAACTACATTGCAACCTCTGATGGAGAAGCGCCATCTCGAAGCTTTAATTACACTTTGCTGCCATCCAACATGATTAGCAAAGTAGAAGTTTACAAAAGCCCGGAAGCTAGAATTGATGAAGGAGGAATTGGCGGAACGGTTATTCTACACAGTCGTAAGCCTCTGGAAATGGATTCTGGTGAGGGTGTTATAACTACTGAAACCACTTACTCAGATACTAATGAGCAGTGGGAACCTCAATATAGTGCTTTTTACTCCTGGAAAAATGAGAGTGAAACCTTTGGTATCCTGGCTGGATATACCAAGCAGGACAGAACCGTAACCTCAATTGAAAACTACGCGAGCCATTGGCGATTCCATTCAGATACAGTTGAAGGTGCTGAGCGTCCGGCAATTGTTGACCAGGAAACTGGTGAAGTTTACAACAATGTTTGGGCGCCCAGAGCTATGGGTATTGGTAATCATGAGCAGGATAGGGCCAGGGATGGTTATCAAATTACTACTCAATGGCGGCCAACTGAGCGTTTGGAATTTTCTCTGAACTATTTCGGTTCCCAGTTGGGATACGATACCCGTAGTCAGAATCTCACCTTAGCTGAATGGAATGATAACCATAACCCCTACTTTGGCGTTGAGCTGGAAGGGGATACCGTGGTCACCTATGGCAACGGTGATAACGGCTTGCTAAATGCTGATAACTGGGGCGATGCTGATGTCAATGGTGGTGTTGAGGTAGAGCGAGGCTTAATGTCTCCGCAATTGACCGGGCAGGATAGCTACGGTGAATCAGAATCTCATACATTCGACCTCGAAATTCTGTATGAAGGTGATTCTTACACAGCAGCAGTGAATATTGGGCGCAGCTCTGCAAAAGGAGGTGTCTCCGAAAGAATCATGGCAAATATGGATGCACGTTATGGTTCCGTAAATAGTTGGCTGTGGTCTATTGCCGACGGGGAACCTAGCTACGAAATCTCTACAGATCTCACCTCGGATCAGGAGGCCTATCCATATTATGACTGGTTTAGTTCTGACGCTACCCAAAATCGGGATAGGGAAGATTATTATCAGCTTGACCTGGGATTTGATACCAATTGGGGAATAGTTAACAAAATCTATGTCGGTACTAAATATCGGGATCATGAAGCCAAGTCCCTAAGAGATACTTTCCTGTGGGATGACGGTATTTCGGATAACGGTGGTTATCGTGGGTGGTTGTCGGGTACCGAATGGTTCCACAACCCGGATTTTCATCCAGACACTTCAATCTTACTTGGCGGCAGCGTAATCGATAATAGCGCAGGCGATACCGGGGCTATTAACTATCTGCCTTTTGATATAGATGCGCTTAAAGCCTACGTTAGTGATAATTTTACCCGGACTGTAGTTCCTGTCTTATCCGGTACCTATACCATCGAGGAGAAAATATTTTCACTTTACGCACAGGCAGATTTTGAATGGGAAGCCTTCCGGGGTAACTTTGGTGTCCGCTATGTTAATACCGACTTAACTACCTCGACGTACGATGACATCATTGGTCAAGAGACAGATATCACCAATGCAAATAACCGAAGTGCTGATAGTGAAAACTTCCTGCCAAGTTTGAATATTGCCTGGGATCTAACTGATGACCTTGTAATACGATTTGCTGCAGCAAAAACCATGTCTCGAGTTAGTTATGCTGATTTGGGGCAGGCTGAGTCTTATGGCCCCCCTGTAAATATTAACTCGCCGGATTCTTGGACCGGCCGTGGGACTGGCACTTCAGCAAATACTGGGCTAGAAGCGATGCTTTCCAATCAATTCGACCTGGGAATTGAATGGTATTACTTTGATGCTTCCGCACTTGGGGCAACATTATTTAGTAAGGATATCAGCAACCTTCCTATAACCACAACTGAAGTTGTATTACGTGAGCACAATTGCTGCAATGGACCCATTGAAGTCGACATGACCACAAAAACGGGTGGTGCTGAGGCAACTTCAAGAGGCGTTGAGCTGTTTGCACAACACGCGTTCGAAAGTGGTTTTGGTGTAATGGCAAATTATACCTACACCGACACCAGTACTTCAGGGGTGTTTGTTAATGGTGAAGAAACTGAGGCAGAAATTCCTGGAACGGCTAAGCACCAGTACAATCTTTCCGGTTATTATGAAAATGATTTGTACAGTGTGCGAGCATCTTATAACTGGAAAGATGATCGAGCTGGGGGGCTTCACCAAGGGTATAATTTATATGATAAAGCTTATGGGCAGCTTGATCTTAATGCCAGCTTTACCTTCAATGAAAACCTAAATTTCACGGCATCTATCATTAATTTAACGGAGGAAAAGGCAGAGGGGTTCTGGAAGCAGGAAAACAGAATGACTTATTATAATTACTCTGGGCGCAGACTATATATTGGTGCAAACTATAAATTCTAATACCTCGTTGATCGTAGTGTTGGGTGTAGAGTGTAAGCTCTACACCATTTTTTTTGACTATCGATATTAGATTATAGAATTTACATAACCACATAATAAAAATGAGCATAAATATGAAACAATCGACACGTAGAGCAATGCAGACTGCTTGTGCCACCATTTTATTTCAGACTGGTGCATACGCAGATATTGAAGTGGTCAATTCGGATGACTGTCCCTCGGACACTACAACAGTAAGCTATTCTGAAGCGCTTAATTATCCTAATGAATTTTGTGATCTTCTCAATAATGGTGATTTGGTTGGTTTATCAGACGGGTCCTCAATAGAACATCTGGGAAATAATTGCCAATTGACGAGTAATGAAAGTCGCCAATTATCCATGACATTGTGTAAATCCGAACCTTCAGCGCCTCATGTTGTTAGTGGAAGCAGCTGTGCAACTGATGCAAGCCCGGTCACCTATCTTGAGGCTCAAATCTATAAGGATGAGCTGTGTTCCATCCTGGGGGACTGGGAAATTGCAAATCTTGCCGATAATGCCTCCATGGATGGCAGCGGGTATGGGTGTGGTTCACGTAAGAATGAAATCCGTGAGCTGGGCTCAACTCTGTGTAAATCTGATACTCCTCAGGAAAGTGTGTCAGCGCCTAAAGTTGCTTACGTAGAAGTTAATAGTAATAACCTGGGCAATGCAGGCTGCTTTACAGAGAGCGATGGCAGCCAGTTGTTTGATATAGCTGTGATCTTCGCGGCAAATGTTAATTACGATGGTCAGAAAGCTGTACTGCATTTTAATGACCAAGTGTCAGACTTGCTCAATAACAATTTGAGTACAGTACAAGAATTGCAAGACAAGGGTACGAAAGTGGTGCTCAGCGTTCTCGGAAATCACCAAAATGCAGGTTGGTCCTGTTTTGCCGATGAGCAGTCCGCTGATGACTTTTCTCAGCAGCTAAAAGATGCCGTGGATCAGTATGGGTTGGATGGTATTGATATTGATGATGAGTACTCACAGTGCAGCCAAACCTATTCTGACTCCTTGGTAAAAGTGACTAGTGCATTGCGAGAGAAGATGCCTAACAAAATTATTTCTAAAGCACTTTGGAGTGATACCGATGCTTTTCAGGCTGAATGGAATGGGAAGAAACTGGGCGACCAATTAACTTATGGTTGGGAGATGAGCTATTGGTTGGGCTCAAGTTGCACTTCACGAGTTCAGAAGTACTTAAACTTGGGGGTCGATAGATCCAAATTGGGTGTTGGCGCTTCTACTGTGTTGAATGGCGCTTCCGCTGCAAGTGCATTAGCTTCCTGTAATGAAAATAATAACCTGGGTGGCGGCACTATGATATTTAATGTGACTAAAGATTCTAGCAGTTACCTTTCTACAATATGGCCAGGTACTTCAGAGGTCCCTAATTGCCTTAAGTGATTATATAAACCCTGGCTGATAGCCCCGTGGAAATTGGCATTAGTCGATGAAGCGGGGCAGCTCTAATAAAAAATGGATTTTGAAAAGTAGTTTAAGGGAGTGAAAAGGGTGTGCTCAATTATTGATTCTGATACTTATTTAAAATTACTATGTTGGGCCAACTTTCATTTTTCGAGTCAAGCGGGGATAGCCTGATATATTTTTACACTAGTAAAAGTAATGCTTCCCCTAATCAGTACGTAGAAACAACTTTACGAAGCCATTACTACCTTGCCACCTTCGCAAACAGATCCATTGTTTGGTCGATCATACCAGAACTTAATAGGTTTTCTAGCCGCGTGAGCTGCCAGAACTATGCTTTGTATTAGTTTAATTGATTCTTCAGTTACTTCCTGCGAATTCCCGACCTCAACATATATGCGCTTGCCGTCTCCGTCTGTGCATGCGGAATTAAAAGCTTGAGGAAAATTGATCTCTAATCTTCCATCGGGCAAAACGCCTACTGTTTCAGAAACTTGATAACTAGGCATTCCGACACTTGCCGATACTATTGATGAAAAAGAAGTGCACAGAAAGAGTAGGCCAATAGAGGTTTTTTTCATTTGGAAGTCCTTTTTGGAGAGGCTTAAGCAAGTTAGGTTACTTGCAAGCTATAAGAGGCTAAGTTTGGATGAAGTTAATGTCAATCAACTGGATTGCAAGCCGGGTGAAAAAAGCGGGCATTAAGCCCGCTTTTAAATCCATCTGTGAGAGTGTTAGATCTTACTCAGCGTAGCTCTCAATCGGAGGGCAGGAACAAATCAGGTTACGGTCGCCGTAGACGTTGTCGATACGATTAGCGGCCGGCCACACCTTGTGCTCTTTCAGCCATGCTGCTGGGCGCGCAGCAATATCCCGGGAGTAGCTGTGGGTCCACTCATCGTTCATCACGTCCTCAAGGGTGTGAGGTGCATTGTGCAGCGGGTTGTCTTCAGGGGTGTATTTACCGCTGGTGACATCTTCCACTTCCTGGCGAATTGTTGCCATTGCTTCGATAAAGCGATCCAGTTCACCCTTGGATTCGCTTTCGGTAGGCTCGATCATCAGGGTGCCGGCTACCGGGAAGGACATAGTGGGGGAGTGGAAGCCAAAGTCCATCAGGCGCTTGGCGATATCCTCTTCAGTGATGCCGCTGGCTTCCTTGAGTGGGCGCAGGTCAACCAGGCACTCGTGGGCAACAAAGCCATTGGTGCCGGTGTAGAGTAGGGAGTAGTGCTCACCCAGCTTCTTGGCTACGTAGTTGGCGTTCAGGATTGCCATTTCGGTAGCCTGCTTCATACCCTGCTTACCCATCATACGGATATACATCCAACTGATCGGCAGGATGCTGGCGGAGCCCCAGGGAGCAGCGGAGATGGTGCCGTTATCCAGATTGGTTTCCGGTACTTCAGTCACCGGGTGGGCCGCCAGGTAGGGCTTCAGGTGTTCGCCAACAGCGATCGGGCCCATGCCGGGGCCGCCGCCACCGTGAGGAATACAGAAAGTTTTGTGCAGGTTCAGGTGGGATACGTCACCACCGAACTGGCCCGGAGCTGCGACGCCAATCAGGGCGTTCATGTTGGCACCATCGATATAAACCTGGCCGCCAGCCTGGTGTACCAGGTCGCAAACTTCGCGGATACCTTCTTCGAACACCCCGTGGGTGGACGGGTAAGTGACCATCAGTGCGGCAACGCGGTCGCCGTGCTCTTCGATTTTGGCTTTCAGGTCTTCGATATCCACATTGCCTTTATCATCACAGGCAACCACTACCACTTTCATGCTCACCATCATGGCGGAAGCCGGGTTGGTGCCGTGGGCAGAGGCGGGAATCAGGCAGATGTCGCGCTGGGTTTCGCCCTTCGCTTCGAAGTACTTCTTGATAGCAACCAGGCCTGCGTATTCACCCTGGGAGCCGGCATTGGGCTGCAGGCTCACCGCATCGTAACCGGTGCAGGCGGATAGCATTTGCTGTAGCTGGCGGAACATTTCCGCGTAGCCTTCTGCTTGATCTACTGGTGCGAAGGGGTGCAGCTTGCCGAACTCGGGCCAGGTGACCGGGATCATCTCGGCTGTGGCGTTCAGCTTCATGGTGCAGGAGCCCAAGGGAATCATTGAGTGATTCAGGGCGATATCCTTAGCTTCCAGAGACTTGAGATAGCGCAGCATCTCGGTCTCGGAGTGGTAGGTGTTGAACACCGGGTGGGTCAGGAATTCAGTATCGCGCGCCAGGGAGGCGGGTACACCCAGGGAGCCCTTGCTGGCAATTTCGCTGTCCAGAGTATGCAGATCGATGCTGTGTTCGGTGCCGATAAAGGCATTGATCAGGTCGGACACATCCTGCAGGGTGGCGGTCTCACTCAGGCTCACACCCAGGGCGTCTTCACCAATTTTACGCAGGTTGATCTCAGCGGCCAGGGAGCGCTGGTAAATCTCTTCCTGCTTGGCGCCAACGGTGATATTCAGGGTATCGAACCAGCTGTCGTGGGCCAGATTAAAGCCTTCCTGCTGCAGGGCGGAAGCGAGAATGTCTGCCAGGCGCTGGATGCGGGCAGCGATGGTTTTCAGGCCTTCAGGGCCGTGGTAAATCGCATAGAAAGCGCTGATTACCGCTAACAGCACCTGGGAAGTACAGATGTTGGAGTTGGCTTTCTCGCGGCGAATATGCTGTTCGCGGGTTTGCATGGCCATGCGCAGGGCACGCTTGCCTTTGCTGTCTACGGAAACACCGATAATACGACCCGGTGCGGAGCGCTTGTAAGCTTCGCGGAAGGCGAAGAAGCCCGCGTGGGGGCCACCGTAACCCATGGGGATGCCGAAGCGCTGGTTACAGCCGACGACTACGTCCGCACCCATATCACCCGGTGCCCGCAGGGCTACCAGGCTCATCAGGTCGGCGGCCACAGTGACCAGGGCGTTGGCTTCGTGGACCTTGGCAATAATATCGCTCAGGTCGCGTACGCGACCGGTGCTGCCGGGGTACTGCAGCAGTGCGCCGAACAGCTCGGTGGGGATATCTTTTTCCACATCGCCGACAACGATTTCGAAGCCGAAGTGTTCGGCGCGGGTCTTAACTACGGCGATGGTTTGCGGATGGCAGTCCTGGTCCACAAAGTAGACGTTGGACTTGTTGCGCTTGACCTGGCGCTTACACATGGCCATGGCTTCTGCGGCAGCGGTGCCTTCATCCAGCATGGAGGCGTTGGCCAGTTCCATACCGGTGAGGTCCATAATCATCTGCTGGAAGTTCAGCAGGCCTTCCAGTCGGCCCTGGGCAATTTCTGGCTGGTAAGGGGTATAGGCGGTGTACCAACCCGGATTCTCCAGCACGTTGCGCAGGATCACATTGGGGGTAATGGTGTCGTGGTAACCCATACCAATAAAGGTGCGGTAGATCTTGTTGCGCGCCGCGATATCTTTCAGCTCTGCGAGGGCCTCAACTTCATTGATCGCATCGGCCAGATCCAGCTCATCGGTCTTGCGAATGGCTTCGGGCACGGTTTTCTCGATCAGCTCTTCGAGGCTGGCAACTCCGAGGGTTTCCAGCATGGCCTCTACCTGTTTGGCATCGGGGCCGATATGGCGATGGATAAAGGCGTCGTGTTGTTCCAACTGCTGCAGCGATGGTTGGGTCATAAACTTCGTTCCTGTAGTCGCAGGGAGTCGTCGCGGTGCGCTCGCGGTTAAAAATAGCACCTGGCCTCAGTACCGCTTTTCCTGTGGAAAGCCTCGGGCCTCCGCGTTGCGGATAGGCGAGGGTAACGCTTGGGAAAATCGGTTTGCAGGCAGCCCCGGGTCGTAATACGGAACCAGAGGGGGCGCCGGGCCATAGCGGCAGGCGCGCATCTTAGCAACCGGGGCGAGTAGGGGCAATCTGCAGGATTTGAGCGAGGAAACTGCTAAATTTGGGGCCAAAAAGTAGGTTAAATCCTGTGAATTTGGGGTTGGTGAGATTTTGTTCTACGCATGGCTGAGCAGATTTGAAGGTTGGCCATTTCCCCTACAGGCCGCTAACTGTTAAAGGAATGTTGTTCATCCTCCCTACGATTTCACAAAAGCTCACCATCTTAGCTGCCTCTCCAATTAACTAACACCTTATTGAGAGCGACGTATCTGCCATCAAGAGTTGCGATCATGGACATAGCTTATGGAATGAGGTCTGCATTAGCTGTCGCTTGACCCGGATATTGAATCTTTCGATCCACCTAATGAGCTGTTGTCTGGAGTGGGATAGCGGAGTGATTAGGATAGAAAGAAGTTTCGACGAAATAATTATTCTTGAGGGTATCAATTGCTTCCCTGCAAGTAGGCTATCCCCCCGAAGGGGGGATGGGATTGGAGACTAAGCTTGCTCTATTATTTGCTTGTCTTTATCTATGATCGTGGGGTTGAATTCTGAACTCAAAAATATACAACTACCACAAAGCCCCATGGCTGCTAACAATAACCAAGTATTGTTCAGTCCTATTTCAGCTGCGCCAAAACCACAAACTAGTGAACCGATGACACCACCAAAGCGAGTCGTTAATGAAAAAATGGAGTCAACAGTTGACCTGACCTCGTCCTTGACTGCTTGATGTTGTAACTGAGCGGAGGCAGAAAGACCCAGGCCGATGCTAAAATTAAACAATAAGAATAAACTAACAAACAGTAATAGATCTCCAGATAAAGCCAGTAACATCACCAGAGATAATTTTATCAGGCTGGCTACCAAAAGTACTTTTCCCAATTGCTGGTTAAAAAATTGAGCCATCCAGGTAGTGATTTTTGCTGACAAACTGCCTAGTAGCATAATTAATGCCATTAATAGCCCATACAGCCAACCTACGGGCATATCGTCCGATAAGGCCTCTAAGCGTACTGGCCAATATTTTTCGATAGCACTAGCTATAGGAGTCAATAAAATAACAGTCAACAATAAGCGCCATAGTGATGGTGAATAGCAGGCTTTAACACCTAAACTGAGTTGGCTTGGGATTTGGGCGATATTTGAAATTCGAAAACGATCAAATACACGATTTTCTCTGATTTTTATCTCGGTAAAGGCAAATAAGAGTAAGCTGCTAAATAGGGATAAAGCTAAAAGTCCCCGATATAAGTCCAGGTCATAATGCCCGAAATACTCCCCGCCTCCCACTACCAGGGCACAGCTCATTGCACCAAGCGCCCCAATGAGTCCGGCACGAGTCGCGATACGTGCAAAACCCTCTTGCAGGCTCATTGTACCTTCGGTTTGGTTAAAACACTCTACAAACCAGGCATTTAAAGAGCCAGAAAATAATGCCTGACTAGCTCCCCATAAAAACATTGCTAGTAAAGCTCCATAAAAGCTTTGCCAAACCAATAACACGAGGTAACAAGCCATAGACATCGTCAGGGAAATTAGATATACCTTTTTCCTCCCGATCTGATCCGCCAAGCTACCGGTGGGTAATTCGAAAAGTATCACTGACAACCCCATGACTGCCAGTATTATTCCCAGCTGCGGCATAGACATGCCCATAGCTAAAAAAAAAGGTGTTAATATCGGTAAAACTAAGTAGGTGGAGAAAAATCCCCACCCCATTTGAAATCCGTATAAGCGGATTAATTCTTGTCGTTCCATAAATCCTTCCTGGGAAGCCCCTAAAAAATACCAAATTCCTCAAAAGTTCTATCGTAAATATGTAGATGTAAATTTTTTCTTGATAAAATATATTCAAGGAATGTAGGTGTATAAGGAAATAAGTCAGAATCTCCCTCAATTCAACTGTAATTTTGAGCTTTAACAAAGCTAAATCTTAGTTTTCAGCGGATCTTCATTTAACTATAAATTACTTCGCTATGAGTTTCAGTCTCTAGATAATTATCGTAGCTGGAGGACAATTTAAGGTTGATTACGTTGGCCATAGTATTCAGTGTTTCATCTTCTATCATGATTCGCTCATGTTTTGCATCTATGGCAATATAATCGCAATTTAACAATAAACTTTCGAAACCATTTTTAGGCGTTGAGAAGCCCTTGTTGAACAATTCTTGAATGTCAATATAGTCATTGATCACAGCAAGGATTTGTGTTGGGGTTGCCTCATCAGAGACACTACTGCCTTCAAAGAAAACTACTGGTCCGCTATAGGACTGAAGTGATTTGACATATTCGGCATAGAAAAGAAAAGTATCCACCATTTCAGCTTCAAAACGCCCACAATTAGGTAGCCTAGGATCCTGCTTGATGGTGTCAATCAGATTTTGCTCTATATTGATCACCACGGGGTCAACTAAAAATAGCATTTCGACACTCTCGCCTAAAGCTTTCAGTCTTTGGGCGATACCAAGGGAAACCATAGCGCCTTCGCAGTAGCCTCCCAGCAAATAGGGCCCACTTGCCTGCTTCTTACGTATCACAGCAAAATAATAGTCAATCAAATAATTCAGTCTTATTTGCCGCCCACTATACACCTGGATATTTTCCAGCAAGTGGACCGGCCGGTTGATGTCCAGTTTTTCCACCAGTGGAGTAAAAGTTTCAGGACCTGCCGCTGCTGGAATCAGGAATAAACCGGTTTTGTTACTTACTTCGTTAAAGGTCATAAATTTATTAAATTCATTATAACCTGTCAGAAAGTTAACAATTTCGCTCTCGGTGCAGGATGAAAAATCAGGCATGGGTTCTGCTTTGATACTTTCAGCCAAGCCTCTGATAGTGGGTTGTTCATTGAGTAGTTTAGGTGAAACCCGGATATTGCTACGACTACAATGATGGTAAACTTTAAGTAAAAGTATTGAGTCCCCTCCCAATTCAAAGAAGCTGTCTAGTACTCCGACAGTATCTATACCCAATACCCTTTGCCAAATCTGGCACAACTCCTGCTCCAGTTCATTTTCTGGCGCAACATATTCAACCTTGCTAGTAAATTCTGGAAAGGGCAAGGCCACGCGATTTAATTTTCCGTTTATTGTTAGCGGCAATGTATCCAGGAAGGTAAAGGTGGAAGGCATCATATAATCAGGTAGGAATTCAGAAACAAAAGCTTTTAACTTGCTAGGGTCTGAACTTTTCTTTTCACTGAGGACGACATAGGCGGCAAGGTACTTATTCTTTTCGTGGATCCTATCAATTACCGCTACTTGCTGTACTTGAGGATGTTGGGCTAAGGCAGCTTCAATTTCACCCAGTTCAATACGATAACCTCGAATTTTTACCTGGGCATCATTTCGTCCAAGATACTCAAGTTCACCGTTAGGCAGCCAGCGGACTAAATCTCCAGTTTTATACAGCCGGTTTTTGATGTTTCCCTCTGATGCAATAAAAGGGTTCTCAATAAATCTCTCAGCCGTAAGTTCGGGCCTGTTAAGGTACCCTCTAGCCAACCCTGATCCGCCTACATATAGCTCCCCCGGAGCACCGATTGGTAAAGGTATTAATTTACTATTGAGTACATATGCCTTCATATCCTTTAATGGCCTACCGATATTGGAGTAAGCCGTATTATCGTCGGCTGTTAACTCTTTATAGGTCACGTGCACGGTCGTCTCTGTAATACCATACATATTTACCAGTCGAGTTGATTTATTACCATAGGTATCCCACCAACTTTTAAGTTGTTCAATATTTAGCTTGTCCCCTCCAAAAATCACCAATCGAAGTGCTTCAAGACATTCTCCAGTGATCCTTAATGTATCAACTAGTGCATAAAAGGCAGCTGGTGTTTGGTTTAATACTGTCACTTGCTCTTGCTGACACAAACGGACAAAAGTGGGTAGATCCTTTGTGATTTCTGTCGTTGGGATTACAAGTTTTCCACCTGTAGTCAAAGCGCCCCAAAGTTCCCAAACACTAAAATCGAAGGTATAAGCGTGGTAAAGTACCCAGTTATCGCTGTCATTGAAGCCGAAATCGGCCTGGGTTACCTGTAATAAGCGGATCACATTTTCATGAGTTTGTAATACCCCTTTAGGTTTGCCTGTAGTGCCAGAGGTATAAATCACATAAGCCAGATCCTGAGGTTTAACAGCGCTTACAGGCGCTTGTCTGTCGCTAGTAGCTTGATTTTCTAAGGTGTCCACATATACCAATTGGGGTATCAGTTCCAGTTCGCCAGAGAAAGCCGTGAAAGTGTGAGCATATTTTTTTCTGGTTATAACCAAGGAGGCCCCAGTATCTTGTAAAATGTACAAGCTTCGACTTTTGGGGTAGTCTGGAGAAATAGGTACATAAGTACCGCCGGCCTTGAGAATAGCTAGAATGCTAATTACCATTTCCAGGCTGCGATCAAGGAAAATGCCAATCAAAGTATCCGGTTCAAGTTGTTTTCCCTGTGCTGATAGATAATCAGCTTGTAGCTTTAGCGCCAGTTGGTTGGCTCTATTGTTTAGCTGTTGATAACTGAGAGTTTGTTGTTTAAATGATATTGCTGGTTTATCGGCAAAGGTCTTAACTCGTTCTTCAAATAGTTGATGAAGACATAGACTCTGAGATGAGCTTTGTGTGGTTTTGACCCAGTTATTTAATAAAGTTTGCTTCTCCTGCTTGCAAACCAAATTCATAGAAGCAATAGGCTGATGTACATCGGAAACCATCTGGGCCAATATTCTTTGATATAAATCAGCGAATCGCTTGATTGTATGCTCATCAAATAAGCTGATAGCAAAATTAAAGACACCGCTGAGATCAGGTTGCGAGTCATTAATATATAAACTCAAATCAAATTTTGCTGGAGAATACTCTTGATGGTGTTGAATGTCTTCTAGTAATTCTTCGCCAATAAAATCTAGCTGGTTTAGGTCGTTTAAGGATAGCTGGGTAAAAGAGGGATTTTTACTTTTTTCTACATTCGTCTGGACGCTTTCCAGACTAAACAGGACTTGAACTAAAGGGTGGCGGGAGGGGTCTCGTTCCACTTTAAGCAGTTTAACCAAGTGCTCAAAGGGGAGTTCCTGGTGAATTTTAGCTCCAAGAACCAATTGGTGAACTTTATCTATCCATTGTGCAATTGAAAAGCTTTCGTCTATTTCCCCCCTCAATGCTAACAAATTAACAAAAAAGCCTATAACATTTTGGGTTTGTACATGGTGACGATTTTCTGACGGCGTACCGATAACCATGTCTTTCTGGCCGCTTAACGTCGAGAGCAACAAATAAAAACCGCTGAGCATTAAACAATACAGAGTTGTCTTCTGATCACGGGCCAATAATCTTAATTGTTGTGAAAGATGTGTATCTAATGAAAAATTGAATACCTGACCACGATAATCTTGCTGGGGCGGACGTGGTCTATCGGTGAACAAGTGTAACGAGCTGTATCCACCCAATTGCCCTAGCCAGTAATTTTCAAGGTTTCGTAGTTCTTTTCCCTGTAAAAATGTCTTTTGCCATACGGCATAATCACTATAGCAAATGTCTATCTGAGCAAGGTCGGGTGACTGCCCAAGACAATAGGATGAATAGGCTTGAGATAATTCGGTGAAGAAAATTTGTGCTGACCAGCCGTCAAATGCAATATGATGCCAAACAAAAAGAACAAACACTCCTTGGGGAGAATCAAATCGAATAACCCTTAACGGTATTTTTTCGCTTAAATCAAAGTTCTGCTCTATGGCTTCTTGTATCCCATTTAACAGATCAGTATTGTTATTTTTTGATAGACAACGAATAGTTAAAGGGCTATCAAGGACTTGCTGGTACGTATCACCATTTTCATGAAGGCGATAAACGGTGTTTAGTATTGGATGGCGCCTAACCATATACTGAATAGCATCTACTAAAGCGGGATAGTTAATATCATCAGATAGTCGAATCAGATGTGGGATATGATAGGCATTACTTCCTTGCTGCCACTGATGAATAAATAATAACCTCTCCTGGGCAAAACTAAGTTCAGATTTCTCTTCGGGTACAGAAAATATTATCCTATTGATGAAGTCACTTTTACTGTAAATGTGATTAAATTTTAACAAGCGGATTAATGATGACTTGTGTTCTTTGATTGACTCTAATAGATCGCTGTCTGACAAATCTTTTTTACTACTCAGGCGTAGCTGTTCTCCATCCAGCCAGATTGCGACTTGATTGTTTTTTATTTTGCTGATTAATTGATTCATTTTATTATCCCTATAAGACCATCTCAAATTCTTGAGTTTCATCCTGATTTGATACTGCGTCTTGCTGTAACGAGGTACTTAATTTTTCAATTGTTTGATTTGCAAATAACATTGCTAGTGGGATATCTATACCAATTATCTGGCGACTTTTGGCCCCAAGACTGATGGCTTTGATTGAATCTCCTCCGATACTGAAGTAGTTATCGCGGATACCAACCTGGCCCAATCCCAGGACCTGTTGCCAAACTTCGCACAATTGGCGTTCAAGTTGCGTACGTGGAGCCAGATAATCACTCTGGGAAACAAGCTTGGGAGTTGGCAAGGCCTTTTTATCCAGTTTGCCGCTTAAATTAAGTGGTACTTTATCAATCCAGCTAAAGCTTGCAGGAATCATATACTCGGGCAATACAGACACTAATGTTGCTTTTAATATATCAAGATCTTTGGAGTCCTCGGAATCTGGGACTAAATAGGCTGCCAAGTATTTTTGACTTTGATATTCGTGATCTGTCACTATCGCTTGCCTTACTCCATCTAGGTCATTTAAAGCCGCTTCGACTTCACCTAACTCAATACGGAAACCTCTAATTTTCACTTGCAAGTCATTGCGACCGATATAATCCAGCTCACCGCTGGGTAACCACCTGACCAGATCGCCAGTTTTGTAAAATTTGGTATAACCTCTGGCTTTATCTTCCTCACTGGCAAAGGGGTTTTCTATAAAGCGCTCTGCTGTCAGTTGAGGTTGATTCAAGTAACCCCGGGCAAGGCCGGCTCCACTTATATGCAACTCACCAATAGCCCCTATTCCTAATAACTGACCTGATTTATCGAGGACATAGCTTTTGTTATTGGCGATGGCCCTGCCTATCGGGATCTGGTTGTCTTCTGATTGAGGTGGACAATGATATTGATGGCTACTGATAGTCGTTTCTGTAGGTCCGTAGACATTAATGAGCTTATCCCCCAAATCACTGGCTAGCTTGGTTGAGGTCACTTCGCCACCCGAGATGACTCGCTTCAAGCCATGTTTTTCCCCAAGTTCCAATGCCAGAAGGAGACTAGATGGTGCATCCAGGTGAGTAATGGACTCTTGCTCAATTAGCCGCTCCAGACGGCTAAAAGACTGGATGTCGGCATCACCGGTAATCACTAGCCGAGAACCACTAAGTAATGCTATAAATATCTGCTCTATCGATGCATCAAAAGTGTAGTTAGCCAGTAATAATAAATTTTCACCAGAAGAAACTTGATACGTTTCTAGGTTATGTTGCATCAAATTTACGCAACTGTGATGCTCAATCATCACACCTTTAGGTGTGCCAGTGGTACCGGATGTATAAATCACATAAGCCAGATCGGATGTTGATGTCAGCGCAGGTAAATTATCCCCACTTATTGCTTCATTCAAAAGTAACTCTTGGGTTACACACACTATGGATTCTTGATGTTCAATACCGACGATTTTCCGGAGTTTATCTTCGTTACTCTCTCCCGTTAGGATCATCGGACATTGACTGTCAGCTAAGATATAACTCAGGCGCTGTTCAGGGTAATCAGGCGAAAGGGGCAAATAAGCTCCACCGGCTTTTAGTACTGCTAAAATAGCAATAACCATATCGATACCGCGCCCAAAATATAATGAAATAACGGTATCTGGAGTTATCGATTGTCCGTGAGCTGATTGATATTGTTTTGACAGGATGCGGGCCAAACGGTTGGCTCTTTTATTAAGTTGACTATAAGTAATCCGTTGCTGCTCAAAGATCAGTGAAATGTGATTTGGCGTTCGCAGGGCTTGCCGTTCAAATAAACCATGTAAGGTTTGTCCCTCAGGGAAGTCAATCCTTGTATCATTCCACTTACCCAGGATTAGTTGACGTTCAATTTCACTAACTCGTTCAATCTTTTCTAAACATAACTTAGGCGTTGCCAACATACTTGTGAGTAGGTGTTGATACAAGTTGGCAATGCGTATGATGGTCTTTTCATCAAATAGGCTGACTGCATAATTAAACGTTGCGGTAATTTCCTCGCAACCATCATTTAAAAATAAACTTAAATCGAAAATTGCCGGTGAATATAGAGAAGCTTCCCCATCGAGTTCAGAGGGTAAAAACGGGAAATCGTCATTAACACTTTCTTGCTGAACAAAGCTCTGTACACCGAACATGACTTGAAAGAGTGGATGGCGGGAGCTATCACGTTCAACATCAAGTGCCTCGAGCAGGCGTTCAAAAGGCAGTTCCTGATGCACTTTAGCCTGAGTAACGGTCTGATGCACCTGTGCTATCAAATCCTTTACAGTCATTTTAGTATCTAGAACAGTTCTCAATACTAGAGTGTTAACAAAAAAACCAATCAGGTCTTGAGTTTGGGCATGGTGACGATTATCTGAGGGTGTACCTACCAGGATATCTTCCTGCCCTGACAAGGTTGCGAGGCAAAGATAAAATCCAGTTAGTAATATGGTATATAAAGTAGTACCTTCAGATCTTGCAAAAGCGCGTAACTGCGCTGATGTATTTTCGTCTAGGACAAAGTGATAGTGCTTACCCCTTTGATCAGCCTTTGGCGGCCGTTGATGATCTAGTGGCAGTACCAAGGATTCGTAACCGGACAACGTTTTTTGCCAGTAATTCAGCAGATTTTCTAGAGTCTCACCTTTGAGATATTCTCGTTGCCAAACAGCATAATCATGATATTGGATTTCCAGCACCGGTAGTGATGCTTGCTGCCTTTCACAAATAGCATGATAGATTTGTGAAAATTCTTTAATAAAAATGCCAGTAGACCAGCCATCAAAAGCAATATGATGCCAAAGGATCAACAAGTACCGTTGTTCGCCTAACTGGTACATATGTAAGCGGACGGCGCTCTCATGGCTTAGATCAAAGGGCCGATTATTTTCCCTAATCAGGGCAGTCTTCAATTGGGATTCATCTGTAAGCTGGTGCTTGTTTATTGCTATCTCCCTGGGCTGGACTTCTTGTAGGGTGACACCATTTTTGTCCGTGTAGTAGATGCTGTTTAGTATAGTGTGACGTCGTACTACCTCGCTTATTGCCCGCTCAATATTATTTAGCGATGCTTGAGGCCTGAGCCTAACTAAGTAGGGAATATGATATGCACTTGCCCCGGAATCAAATTTCTCGATAAAGAATAAACGCTCCTGGGAAAAAGACAGGGGATAAGGGCCGACTTTTGCTGAAGTAATTCTTAGCAGCGGCTTCTCCTCAAGCCCTTTGGAGAGGGCAGCAATATTTTTTTTCTCAAAGAGAGTTGCTAGGGATAGTTCAATACCTAATTCCCTGCGAATGGTAGCTATGAGTTGTACCGCATTGATCGAATGCCCACCGATTCGAAAAAAGTCATCCGCAATACCTACACGATCAAGTCCCAATATCTGCTGCCAGATCAGGCAGAGATTTTGTTCAAGACTTGTGCGGGGAGGGAGGTAGTTATCATTTATAATCAATTGTGGATTTGGTAACGCGCGATAGTCCAATTTTCCATTAGGGGTTAATGGCAATTTCTCCAACAAAGTATAGCTTTCAGGTACCATGTATCCCGGTAAATTAATAGATAGCATTTGCTTTAGGGTATCCGGTGAAATTTTCTCTCTTGCCTCTGGTACTATATAAGCAACTAATATTGTATTTTCTTCATGGTGAAAAGTGGTCACTAATGCTTGCTTTACTGCTTCGATTTCATGCAAGGCTGACTCGATTTCTCCTAATTCGATCCGGTAGCCCCGAATTTTAACTTGCTTACCAATTCGCTCAAGGTACTCCAAATTTCCGTCTGGTAACCAGCGCACTAAATCCCCAGTTTTATATAGCCGGTCATGTCCCCTTTCTCTATCTTCATCACTGACATAAGGATTATTAATAAAACTCTTAGCTGTCAGCTCTTCCTGATTAAGGTAGCCGCGAGCAATACCTGCACCGCCGATATATAGTTCCCCAGGAGACCCGACAGGTGCCGGTTGGCCATTTTTATCCAAAACATATAATTTTTTATTATGCAATGGGCTGCCAATAGGCAGTTTTCTCATCTTGGTATTTAAGTGACAGGCAGTAGCAAAAACAACCGTTTCAGTTGGCCCATAAACATGTGTAAACGAAATTTCAGGGTGGTCATTAACTAGCTGGTGTAAAGTTCCAGCATCGGCCTTTTCTCCGCCAAATAAAATATTATTTACCTTCAATCTATTTAATAGTCTCTCTTTGGTCAGGACACTCAGTAATGCAGTCGTGATAAAAAATGAATCAATATGATGGCTATTTAGATAATCTATTAAACTTATAGGGGACTGGATTACGTCCTGCGTAACGAGATGCATACTGCAGCCATTTAGCACACTGTAAAATAAGTCAAATACGAAACCATCAAAAGCATAGGAAGACAAACTGGCAATATTGGTCACCTTGGAGGCTTCCAAATAACGATTATTGCAAGCAAAAGCTGTTACTGCATTATGTTGCACTAAAACGCCTTTGGGCTTACCTGTTGTCCCTGACGTGTAAATCACATAGGCAAGATGATTGCTACTTGATGTTTCTGGTAAGTTATCGTGATGATATGCGGTGACTTCCTTTTTATCATCAACTACAAGGATTGATGGAACTTGGTACTTGCCAGCCTGGGATGCGGGTAGTGCCGATAAGCTCTGCTTATCACTTATTACCAGCGAGATTTGTGCATCTTCCAGTATAAATTTGATACGTGCTTGAGGGAGGTCCGGTGCAATTGGCACATAGGCCGCTCCAGCTTTCAGTACCGCCAAAATGGCAACAACCATATCTGCGCTACGTTGAAAACATAATCCTACTAGAGTGTCGGGCTCTATTGTCCTCGCTGTGCTGGCTTCATATTTATTTAAAAGTGCACGTGCGAGACGGTTGGACTTTTGATTAAGCTCCCGATAGCTTAGTCGGCATTGCTCAAAAACCAGGGCAATATGATCAGGTGTCCGGCTGACCTGCTGTTCAAATAGACCATGTATAGTGTTTCTGTCGGGATAATTAACCTGAGTATCATTCCACTGGTACAACATTTTCTGTCGATCAGCGGTACTTAGTTTTTCTATTTGTGCTATCGGAAAGTCTGGTCCAGAAAGGAGACCGGAAAGCATCCTTTGGTAAAGACTGGATATATGTGCTATAGATTCTTCATCAAAAAGACTTACCGCATAGTTAAACCCTGCGGTAATTTCATCGCCATAATCATTTAGCGATAAACTTAGATCAAATTTTGCCGGTACATATAAATTGCTTTCATCAATTAATTTTGTAGGAATAAAAGGTAATTTTTCGGTATCACTGATTTCCTGCCTGTTATTCTGTAGACCAAACATTACCTGGAATAAAGGATGGCGAGAATTATCTCGCTCTATCTTCAGTTCTTCAACTAGACGCTCAAATGGGAACTCCTGATGCACCTTAGCCGAAGTTACGACCTGGTGCACTATGGCTAATAGTTCTTTTATCAACATTTCGGGCTTGATTACAACACGCAAAGCCAGGGGGTTAACAAAAAAACCGATCAAATTTTGAGTCTGGGAATGATGACGATTATCTGACGGTGTGCCCACCAAAATATCTTCTTGCCCAGACAGGGTTGTCAGGCATAGGTAGAATCCACTGAGAAGTACAGTATATAGAGAGATTCCTTGATCTCTTGCTAATCTTCGTAACTGTGCTGAGGTTTGACTACCTAGAGTGAACCGATGGTATTTACCTCGGTGATCAGCCACTATGGGCCTGGGGTAATCAAGTGGTAAAGCCAAAGATTCATATCCGGACAAACGTTGTTGCCAATACTGTAGCTGCTTCTCTAGCTGCTCTCCTTGCAGATAGTCATGTTGCCAGGCAGCATAATCACGATATTGAATATCCAGTTCGGGTAGGAGAGCTTCTCGCTTTTGACATATAGCTTGGTAAATTTCTGAAAGCTCTTTGATGAAAATCCCGCTAGACCAGCCATCAAAGGCGATGTGGTGCCAGAGTATTAGTAGGTAATCTACTTCCCCTAATTGAAATATATGAAGTCGAACTGCCCCTTCCTTTTCAAGGTCAAAGGAACGCATACACTCTTTTCTAACTAAGAGCGTCAATTGTTTTTTGTCCGCAGCTTTGTGCATTTGTAAAGTGACAGGAGTAGATAGTACCTCTTGCCGACTAATTCCGGTGTTATCGGTATAATAGACACTGTTAAGCACAGTATGTCTACGAATCACAGCGTTTAGTGCTTTTTCAAGCTTATCCAGCGATGTCTTTGGCTTTAGTCGGGTAAGATAAGGTATATGATAGGCACTGCTTCCAGATTCAAATTGCTCAATAAATAGAAGTCTTTCCTGAGCAAAAGATAGTGGAAATGCGGTTGCATTTGAGCGCGGGATTGTCAACAACTTTTGTTTTTCTATTCCCGAAATCAGAGTGGCTATATTTTTTCGCTCGAACAATTCTTCCAGTGAAACTTCTATAGCCAGTTCTCGACGAATAGTAGCGGTTAGCTGAACTGCATTAATTGAATGGCCACCTATACGGAAAAAGTCATCCTTAACGCCTATGTTTTCCAGTCCCAGTACACGTTGCCAGATCTGACACATCTGACTCTCTAGTTCGGTTCGGGGTGCAAGGTAGTTATTCTTAGAAATTAGTTCCGGGGTGGGTAAAGCACGATAGTCTACTTTACCGTTGGTGGTTAGCGGGATCTGATCCAGGTAAGTATAGCTCTCCGGCAACATATACTCAGGTAAGCTAAGAGCCAATGTGTCCCGTAAGGCTTCTGATGAAATATCTTGTGCTAGACAAGGTACTATATAGGCTATTAGCAGGGTACTACCCTGATGATGATAAGTTGTCACCAGTGCCTGTTTTACTGATTCTACGTTGGTGAGCGCAGTTTCAATTTCCCCTAACTCAATTCGGTAACCCCGAATTTTAACCTGCTGTCCTATACGTTCCAGATATTCCAAGTTTCCGTTGGGTAACCAGCGCACCAAATCGCCGGTTTTATATAAGCGATCATACCCCCTGCTTTTATCTTCATTATTGGCAAAAGGGTTATTGATAAAATTCTGTGCTGTCAGTGCTTTCTGGTTGAGATAGCCTCGGGCGACTCCTGCTCCACAGATATATAATTCCCCTGGAGCCCCGATGGGTACCGGACAACCTTTTTTATTAAGTACGTAAGCCTTAACATTATTGATAGGGCGACCTATACATCGATTATTATTTTGCTGATAAAAGTTCAGACTTTGAATGGCTGTTACCGTAGCTTCAGTTGGTCCGTATTCATTAATAAGCTTGTCTTTCCAAATATTTACCAACTCTGGTGAACAAGGTTCACCGCCAAATACTACTCTTTTTATTTGCTGTTTGTTTTTGATATCACCTAAAGTCAATAGATGAGAAGGAGATGCTACCAAGTGTGTAACCTGATGTTTGGCTATTAAGCCGATGATTTTTTCCGGTTGTTTTAATATTCCTCTTTCGGGTAATATCAACCTCCCACCATTCAACAGAGCCAAATAAAAGGGCTCAACTGAAGCGTCAAAAACATAAGACAACAGCCAAAGCACACGTTCTTGATTGTCAAAATTAAATGCTTCGCTTTGTGCTTTAATTAGATTGACAACGGATTTATGCTCTACCATTACTCCTTTAGGAGTACCGCTTGTGCCTGAGGTATAGATTAGATACGCCAGGTTGTTTCCTTGCGAACCATGACTTAGGTTTTCGATAGAATACGGCGCAGTTTCTACTTGGTTATCTACTGCAAGTAATAAAGGTGGAGTAGGGATTTCCTTGAGTAAAGAGCGGAGTTTATCAAGCTTGAAACTTTGACTTAATACCAGGGCAGATTTACTGTCTTCTAATTGAAATTTCAGACGTTTTTGAGGTGCATCACAGGCAAGGGGAAGGTAAGCTGCGCCGGCTTTTAGCACAGCTAATATCCCTATAGCCATTTCCAGGCTTTGTTCAAAATATAAGGCAACGATAGTATCGGGTCTTATCGTATTTCGGTGTTTATCTTGATAGTTATGCTGTATTGCCCTTGCTAGTTGATTAGCTTTTTCATTTAACTCTTGGTAAGTTAATTGTTGTTCTTCAAAACTAACCGCGATTGAATCATGATTTATTAGGGCTTGAGTTTCAAATAGATGTGATAAACTTAGCTCATTACCACCATGTGAGCTTGTCTGATTCCAATCAATTAAAACTTTTTGGCGATCTCTATCTGACAAACTATCAAAAGTATTGATAGATCGTGAGGGCTGCTCCAGCATCTGTACCAAAAATTTTTGATAGATTCCACTGGCACGGATAATGCTTTCCTCATCAAATAGACTTACTGCATAACTAAACATACCTTTTATCTGGTTCCCACTGTCATCGAGAGTCAGGCGTAAATCCGCTTTTGCAGGCGAATATAATGGGTTTTGAGGATCTGTTTCTACCGGGGTAAACGGCAATTCATATAGGTTTGTCAAACCAAAACTTTGTACCGTAAACATTACCTGAAACAATGGATGGCGGGACAAATCCCTTTCCACTTCCAGTGTGTCAATGAGAGACTCAAATGGTAGATCTTGGTGAGTTTTAGCCGCAGAGACTACCTGATGTACTTGCCTGATTAATTCATTAGCTGTTATATCTGCATTTAACTTTACTCGTAGCGCCAGCGAGTTGACAAAAAAGCCAATTACGTCTTGGGTCTGGGCATGATGACGATTATCTGACGGAGTACCTATCAGGATATCTTCTTGCCCTGATAGGCTAGACAGTGTTGCAAAAAAAGCACTGAGGAGGACGGTATATAGAGTAGTTTCCCTTGATTGGGCATAGTGCCGTAACTTCAGGGATAGTTCAGCCTCTAACGTAAAGTAGATATTTTTTCCTCGGTAATCCATTTTTTTGGGACGAGGACGATCTGTTGGTAAAATTAAAAGTTCATAACCGTATAGGGTATTATGCCAGAAAGACTTTAACTTGGAGAGATTCTCCCCATTTAGATAATCCCTTTGCCATTGGGCGTAATCGCTATATTGGATGGATAGGTCTGGTAAGCCTATTTCCTGGCTATTAAGTAAAGACTGGTAGATGTTAGATAATTCCCGTAAGAAAATATCCATTGACCAGCCATCAAACGCAATATGATGCCACATAATTAGCAAATACAGCTTTTTATTGGCCTCATAATATTTCAGACGCATTGGTGGATCTTGTGACAGATCGAAGGGGCGCACTATCTCATCTTTTACCGCCGGTAGTAACTTTTCTTCTGTGTTTAAGTGGTTTGTCGAAATTTTAACAGGGCCAGATAATATCTGGCTGATATTCCGGTTATCAGACTCAATATAGACTGAATTGAGCACGGGATGACGTATTGCCAAATGTGTAAAAGCACTTTGTAGAATATCTAATCGGGCATCTTGGTCCAATTGCACTAAATATGGAATGTGATATGCACAGGTTTCAGGCTCTAACCGTTCAATAAATAATAGTCGCTCCTGAGCAAAAGACAGACGGTATTGCAAGAGTTCCTCAAGCCTAAAAAATTTTTTCTGTGAGTCAATTTCTCTTCTTTGTAAATACTTAACTAACTGAGGCTTTTCTGCTTTCAATCGTGTTAGCAGTTCTTTCGGTATTTCATCACCGCTACTTGCCAATTTAAGAATATCTCCACTGACCCATACAGCCAGGTTATTTTTTTTGAGCTCTTTTAATAACGCTAACATCAACTAAATCTCCATTACTAACTGATTATTAGCTGTAGGCTTATCAGCCAGCTTGGGAATGACCATGCTTTGTTGGTTTTTTAATGCAAGTGCTAATCTGGCAACGGTGCTGTGCTCTAATAATAGGCGTAAGGGAATATCTATCCCGTTTAACTTTCGGCTGACAGCTGTGAGCTTTACTGCATTGATAGAATTGCCACCGATACGAAAGAAGTTATCCTCAATCCCGACCTTGTCCAGCTTCAAGACTTCTTGCCAAACTGTACATAAATGTCGTTCAAGCTCATTTCTTGGTGCTTCGTAATTATGCTGGGTGACCATTTCTGGCTCAGGTAACAGATTGGGGTCAAATTTTCCATTGATATTAAGGGGGATGACATCTATTAAATTATATGAATCAGGCACCATATAATTTGGTAGGCTCGACTGTAGAAATGACTTTATTGCGTCGCAATCCAGTACTACATCATGTGTTGAAACCAAATAGGCTGCCAAGACTTGATTACCCTTTAACTCCCGTTTAATAACAACTGCCTGTTTTATTTCAGGGTGAGTGCACAAGATGTTTTCGATTTCGCTTGTTTCTATTCGATAACCACGGATTTTTATTTGGCTGTCGTTACGGCCAAAATACTCTAGAGAACCGTCAGGTAACCAGCGGACTAAATCACCAGTTTTATATAATCTATCGTAACCTCTATCGAGATCTTCCTGTGTTGCAAAATAGTTGGGAATAAATCGCTGTTGCGTTAAGGTTTCTCTATTTAAATATCCGCGAGCCAGGCAAGCTCCACCTATATATAATTCGCCAATAACACCAACAGGTGAATAATGTCCATATTCATTTAATACATAAAGCCTCACATTATCGATTGGTTTTCCTATGTTTATTTGGTCAGGCTTCTCTATTTTTTGTTGTGTCACACATACCGTGGCCTCTGTCGGGCCATATTCATTAAATGTGAACTCGGCAGGCAATACTGCTAATGGACTTAAATTGTCACCACCTGTGTGGACTAATGTTAATGTGGAATTTCTTAGTTCTTCTGCAATTTCATTGAGTATTGCAGTTGGAATAAATGCTTGGTTAATATTATTCTCAGTGATATATGAAATTAGCCTTTCACTCTCAACTCTACATTCATCCGAAGCAATATGGAGTTCCGAGCCAGATAAAAGTGCTGGAAATATTTCAAAAACACTGGCATCAAAAACATAGTTGGAGAACTGTAAGATCCGTTTTTCAGTATTCAACTGATGACTTTTGATCATATATTGAGTCAGATTTACTACGCTTTGATGCTCTATCATCACCCCCTTGGGTTTTCCTGTAGTGCCGGAGGTGTAAATCACATATGCAAGAGCTCTGGGATCTAGCTTAATGGCGGGAGATGCTGACGATTGAGTGGATAGCAATTCAGGTATATCAACAGAAATAAGTAATGGAACATTTTTAAATTCTGATAGTTTTTTATCAATAGCAGTAAAGTGGTGCCGTTGCGTCAAAATAATCGGAGCTTGACTGTCTTTAAAAATAAATTGAGTACGTTGCTCTGGGTATTCTGGAGAGATGGGTAAATAGGCTCCGCCAACTTTTAAAACGGCTAACATACTAATAATCATTTCCAGGCTGCGATCTAAATACAACGCTACTATTGTATCTGCCATTAACTCATGGCCGGTTTGAGCTCGATACTGAGTGAGAATAACCTGGGCAAGTTGATTAGCCTTCTTATTAAGCTCCTGATAGCTGATAACACTATCCTGATATACCAGGGCTGTATTTTGGGGGGCTTTACTTACCTGGGATTCAAATAATTCAACCAAAGTTCTGGTCGCTGAATATTCGGTATCGGTATTATTCCATCTGGCAATTTGTTGATTCAATTTAGTATCAGCTATCACTAAATCCGATATTTTACTGGCATCCCCCTGCAGGATTTGTGTCATTACAGACTTAAATGAGGCCATCATATTCTGAATAAACCAAGGGGCATGTCGTTCCTGATTGAACTCCCATAGTACGGTAACGGGATCACCACTGCCTTCCTGCCCCATCCTCGGGATAACCACAATATTTAAATCGAATTTTGCGGATTTGCTGCCGATGGCTTCGACCAATTGTATCTCTGAGATGCCAGGTAATGTCATTTTCGGTAAGGGAGAATCATGAAAACTAAAGCAGACCTGAAATAACGGATTTAGTCCTTTGATGCGTTCAGGATTTACCAAATCAACAACAGTTTCAAATGGAAGTTCCTGATTTTTTTGTATTTCTTGTATCGTATCAAAGCAGGTATGAATAAAATTATTAATTCCTTGTTTTGAGTTTTGTTTTATTCTTGCAACATTGGTTGCCACCATCATTCCGATAGTATTTTCTACTCCTTGATAATTACGGTTCGCAGTACCAGTGCCGACGCAAATATCGGTATCGCCGGAGTACCGAGATAATACTAAGTTGACGGCCGCCAACATAAAGGAAAATGGCGTTACTCCCTGTTTCTGACAATAATTTTGTATTTCATGCCAGAAATTCCGAGGGATCTTCATTTTTTTAGTATCTCCTCCCTTTAAATCTCCTGCGGCGGTCTGAGGTAAATTGATTTTAGTTGGGGCATCTTTGAGTTTTTTATACCAGAATAGCTTCTGTTTTTCAGCTGCTTCGCTCGTTAGCCAATTGTTTTGAAAAACAGCAAAGTCGGCGTACTGCCCAACATGATTAAGAGTTGTTTTTTTTCTGCCCTCGAGTCTTTGCTTATAGCAGGAGAATAAATGCTCAAGAAATATATTTGAGGACCAGCCATCATGGACAAGGTGGTATTCAATGTGAACAAGAATATGTTCTTTGTCTGTTAATTTTACTAATCCCCAGCGTACCAAAGGTAGTTGGGTAATGTCGAATACCTGATTCAGTCCTTCTGCTATTAAATAGTCAACTTGCTGTTGAGCCTGTTGATAATTCATGGAACTAAAATCATATCTGGCTATCTCAACTTGGTAGCTTTCATGGATGTATTGGCAGGGTTCCTCCAAAGAATAGGACGTTCGGTAAATCTCATGTGCATCGACTACATCCTGGATAGAGTGAGCAAGAATGTCTGGATCGATTTCACCTTTTAGAATCAACTTACTCTTTGCATGATATGCTCTATTTCCTGGGTTGGATTTTGTCAAAAACCATATGGCTCGCTGCTGTGAGGATAAAGGTGAAATAGTCCGATATTTATTATCCCTGGTGTTGATACTGAAACTTTGCTGGCAGCGAGGTAATTGCTGCCAGATATTTTCAGGTGTGCGCTCTGTATAAATTAACTCAACTGGAATATTTACAGATGCTTCTCTGGCGAGTTTTGAACATAATCGAATAGCTGAGATTGAGTCGCCACCAGCGGCAAAGAAGTCTTCTTTCCATGCCAAAGGTAACGCTGTGTATTTACTTATCAAGACTAGAAACGTCGCCTGTTCAGAATTAAGATTCACATCCATCATCGCAGATGGATCGTGTGTTGCCATAGATAATAAAATCGATTTATCTATTTTTCCATTCTCTGTCAGCGGAAGCTCAGGTAGAATTAGAAAATGCTCAGGTACCATGTGAAGTGGCAAATGTGCCTTTAGGTGTGATTCGAGCTGTTGTATATCCAACGAGAATTCTTGCTTGAGTACTGCATATGCATACAGCGATTTTTTGTTTCCTGTATCGCTTGCAAGTACGCATGCCAAGGCAATGCCATTTAGAGTTTTTAGGCAATTTTCAATTTCCGAAAGCTCTATTCGGTGGCCTCGTATTTTTACTTGCGAGTCATTCCTACCTATAAACTCAAATTCGTCTCCTTGGAGACGTCGAACTAAATCTCCTGTTTGGTATATGCGTTTATATCCGTCGCGGCTAATTTTCGATGGTAGTAAACTACCGCTGATAAATTTTTCGGCTGTTAATTCTGGTTTTCTCCAGTAGCCACGGGCAATGCCTGTACCGCCAAGATATAGTTCCCCAATATCTCCGATGGCCACCTGCTGTAAATTGCTATCCAACACCCAAGCTTTAGTATTCTTTAACGCTTTGCCGATATTGTTTGCCGAATCCCCATGCGTAAAAAGGTGTGCGGTAGCGCACACAGTAGTCTCTGTTGGTCCATAGGCATTGAAAATCTTGCTTTGCTTGTTGAGCTTTTGCATCATATTAATGGATGGTGCTTCACCGGCAACAACAATGCTTTGCAAGGAGTGAAGTTTTTCTTCGGGTAACAACGCTAATAGTGATGGTGGTAAAGTGGCAAACTGTATTTGATTGTCTCGGATTAAGTTTGCAAGTTTATTGTGGTCTTTACGTTCTTCTTCATTAGCAATATAAATCGTTTGGCCCAAAAATAGACTGGCAAATATCTCGAATACACTGGCATCAAAAACATAAGATGCAAACTGTAAAGTCCTTTGAAAATTTTCCAGTGAAAACCTTTCAATTTGCGCCGAAGCGAGGTGAAGAATATTCTGATGAGTGATCATAACCCCCTTAGGCTTGCCCGTTGTTCCAGATGTGTATAGTACGTAGGCAAGATCATTAAGGCAGTTCTGATTTACTTCCTCCAATGAAGGGCTGGTTTTAATAGTATCTTTATCGTCAGAAATGAGTAAGATTGGCGAGTTATGATTTGAGTTTAGCCAGCTTGTCAGTTGAAATTTATGATGAGCCTGAGTTACAACCACTTTGGTTTTGGTATCCTGAAAAATGTATAATGCTCTCTCCCGTGGATACTCTGTAGAGATTGGAACATAGGCAGCACCAGCCTTTATTACTGCCAGCATGGCAATTACCATGTCCAAGCCTCGATCTAAATACAGTGCAACTAAATTTTCTTTTGAGTTGTCTTCTTTAGCTAGCGCCTGGCTGATTAAGGTTGAAAGTGATTTTGAGCGCTCATCAAGCTCTTGATAACTAATACTAATCCCTTGATATATGAGAGCTGTTTTATTTGGGTTTATATTGATTTGCTTTTCTAAGCAGCTATAGACGGATCGTGCTTTTGAATTGAAATTCTCACTTTTGATATTCTGTGAGTTAACGATTTCATTGATTTCCATCATCAGTATTCCATTTTTATTTTTTATTAACGATCATTGTAAAAAGTGATAGCTTTGGTTGTTGTCTGGTTTATACCCTTCTTGGATGACTTTTCATATGTTGTGAATATGAAATTTTATTATTTATTCTGTAAGTGATGTGCGTCTTGAATTAGTAGTTATTTTTAAGTTTTCAAGTTAGTAAATTATATTTTGTTAAGAGGGTTAGGGTAGGTGACTGAATTAATATCGTGTAATGAAGATCAAAAGGTTTTAGCTGTGGAAAATGATTCTCTATAGCTGGCTTATAATGAAAAGGCTGGCGGGATGTGTGTTGTTTAGATTGAAATTTATTATGTTTCGTCTGCCAATGTTGAAGCATTGGTGAGGTGGTAAATGTGGCTAAGTTGTTAGAATAATTTGCATTTTTCATAGTGCCAACTTCCGTGCATGTCTGTCACTACAATACTGCGCTGGGAAGTTATCAAAAATGTTTTTGTGCATCAACAAAAAGGTACTTGCAATATTGGTAGCAGATTTTATGGCGATTATTTATTTGATAGGAGTCTGATGGGGACGGTTTTTGTTTTTTGTGATTGCGCTTTTTTCAGTTCGGAAGCGTGTAAATAGTTCGTTTTTTCTCTGATTTTAAATTTGTAGGGGGAGGTTGTTGTTTGTGTGTTCGATGTTTTTATGATGATTTCAGGTAAATTTTTTGGAGTGTTGTTGTTGGGGGTTTTAAAGTGGGTTGGGGTTGAGAATTATTTTGATTGGCTTTTCTTTTATAGTAGCGTTGGCTGTATGGGTGGTAATTCTAATTAAGAAGTTTGTTCGTGTTTTATCGATGTTTTCTAGATATATGAAATGTTAACTTTAAATAAAGTTTGCAGTCGTTGCTGTGAGGAGTGAAGTTAGGGTTTTTGGGGATATGTATTTTAGATTGTTCGGTAATGAAGTTTTGGCGCTGTATGAACGATTCTCTATCTTGATGGCATAGGGATTGCTAGCGACATAGTATATGCTCAAACTGAGCGTAAGCAGTTAATCAAAGATAGGGATGTGGAGCATATATATGAGAATTTAAAATAAATTATTCGATTAGATATCGGGGGGGATATGAGTGAGATATTCAATAGTCGATATCAATATAATTTATTTGAATTAAGTTGTTGCAATTTGGTGTGTTTATCGATGTTTTTTGAAAAGAGAACCTTCTAAAATTTCAGTTTCTGAAGAAATTATTTAAGAGGTTCTCTTTTACTAGTTGCAGTAGTAGTTAGTTTAATTTATTCATACATCTAGGTCCCTTCCGCGCAGCATTAAAGCGGTCACGCAAGCGCTCAATCATCGCTGAGCGCGCAGCATCGTGGTTTATACCCATAACCACATTTACTGCCAAGCCCTCACCGGTCTCAGAAAAAGTAGTCTTCCCTACTGTTGGGTCAAAGGTAATCGGATCATAAGGTGTTGTGCTATCGGCTAGGCCTGCATCTAGTTGATCGACGGTGATATAGCCGGGCACTAATTCCATTTCCAAGGTTTCAGGCTCCAGTAGTACCAGCGCAGCAATAATATCCCACAGGCGAATAACGGCATCCATGGCGAAGTCACCATTACCCTGGAAATCTCCACCCTCAAATTCACGAATGGAACTGAGGAGTTGGGAGGTGTAGCAGGCTTCCGGAGTTGCGCGGCGCTCTGCGAGGGCTTCGATGGTGCTGCCTTGTACTTTGGCCATATCGGTTGAGTTGGTCGGAACCAGATAGGTTTCAATATTATTTTTACTCAGGGCGTCGAAGGCCCATTGTGCGCTCAGTGGGTCGAGCAGAATATTGAATTCCTGATGGGTACTGAAGTCGCTGTCACAGCCAAAGCTGGGGTGGGAGAAAATATTACCGCCCAGATTTCTAGATTTATCGCCAAAGCAGGCTGCTTCGTGATTCTCAGTAAACGGCTCATAATTCTCAAAGCCACCACCCATCATAATAACGCGGTCAATTTTAGCTAGCTGCTCTTCGTTGGCTTTGCCAAGTACCCGGGCCAGGGTGGTGAGTTTGCCGGTGTTGAAAACTACTGGGCGTTGCTCCAGGTTATCCATCGTTTCCAGGATAATGTCTTCGGCCAGCTCAAAATTGAAGGAGACACCATTGTTACCTTGGTAGCGGTAGTGCTCCTGTTTTGCGCGCGGGATTAGGTGGTCAGTTCCATACAAGGTGGAGCCGTTGTCACGCCAGGGGCCGGGTACATACTGGCCGTAGAGATTGATACCCATGGCGTTGCGGCGCTCCAGGTTCCAGGTGCCGGTGGAGAAATCGGAGGAGTTGGGTAGTTGGTAGTCTTCTCTGCCGAGAACGGCCTTATCGTCATTCACTGGAGATACTGAAGCTTTGCCGTTTGCGCCGTAGGCGACTTCTTCTGTGGCAAAATAGGCTCCGCGAATAACCTGGGTATCGTTATTTCCCAGCCATTCGAGGATGTTGTAAACAGTGTTGGCCCCGTGCGCTACGGTATTGAAAGAGTCCTCAACGACAGCCAGCTCCAGGGTATAGCGTGGGTCTTTGGCGATTAGCATCAGTGCTACGGCATCGTCAAAGTTATTGAAGTCGCCAATCCAGATAATGGGTTGGGCGTTCTCGATCTTGATGGCCTGGTGTGGTTTCTTGCTGTGAGGTCCGCTATCCGCATTGCAAGAAGCCAATGTGGTTAGGCTGCCCAGTACCAGAGCTCCTACAGAGAACCAGTGTTTTAATTTCATTTATCCTTCCCTAAATATTCGAGTGGTTTTACTCGGCAATCCAATAGCTCCTCCCTGATCTACTCGATTGCCACCTTGTAGCACCGTTTGTTGTATGAGTTAACGGTATTACACAGGTGTGAGCCGGAACATGGCCGGCAGCGATACTTCCCTGTAGCGCTTTGTCTGAAAGCTGTTTAAATCAGCCTTCAATAAATGGCTTTAAATTTCGTAATAGCTGTTGCTCCAGGGGTTCACTACCGCTAATTCCCATACCTGTCAGTTTTGATTTATCCAGCTGGCAATTGTAAGGGCGTGGCACTGTAAAATTGGGTTCACTTTCAGCGCTCAGGTGTTCGGCATTCAGGTTGCAAGCCTTGGCAATAATGTGTGCGAGTTCGTAGCGTGTGCAGGCCGTATCGCCACTCCACTGGTAAATGCCTTCAAAATTCATACCACTACGAATTTTTAGCAGGCATTGCTCCAGTACTTCAGCCACTTCCTCAACACTGGTGGGAAAACGAATAGCCCAGTGATCCAACGTGACTGGCTTTTGCTCGCGCAAAGTATCCAGTAGGGCGGTGATACCGGATTCCTCCAGATAGGCAACGGGCCCGAATAACCAGGGCAACCTCAATACCCAGTGGTTGCCGTTATTCAGTACCGCCTCTTCCCCTGCCAATTTACTGCGGCCATAGAAGTTAACCGGGTTGGGATTGTCATCAGCTTTGTAGGGCGGGGTGCTGCCATCAAAAACATAGTCGGTGCTGATATACACTAATTGTGTATCGTTTTCGTTACAGTATTTCGCCAGGAATTCTGTGCTGCTGACATTGAGCTGCCAGGCGGTGTCGGGGCTGTCGGCGCAGCGATCAGGCCAGCGCTCGGCGGCGCAGTGAATGACAATATCGGGATTAACCTGTTGCAGGCAGGTCTTTACCGCTTCGCTATCGGACAAGTCCAGGCGAATTAAATTTTCTCCCGCGCGGGAAAAGGCGGTACCGGTAACAGAAAAAACCGGATTGTTGGAAAGCTGTTTAAATACACTGCGCCCCAATAGGCCGGAGGCGCCGGTAATCAGTATTTTCACGGGTGATTTCCTTTTGTCAGGCTGGCGGGAAACGTGTGGCCTGAGTGGGATAAAAGATGGTGCAGGATGGTTGGGTAGGCCACAACTGAAGGCCGCCTACCCGGGTGCTGCCCGGTTTGCCTATCTGAAAAGTTACAGAAGGTGATACCGGGCTGGAGCAATTTACATCTGCTCCATCACTTCAATGCCAAGCAGGTCGAGGCCAGTAGCGATAGTGCTGGCCACTAGATTACATAATTGTAAGCGGCTGTGCTTCTGCTGTTCACTTACGCCTTCTTTCAGTACTGGGCAGGCTTCGTAGAAGCTCATATAGGCACTCGCCAGTTCGTACAAGTAGGTGCAGAGTACGTGCGGGAAGGTATCTTTGGCTACCTGGTCCAGTACTTCGCCAAATTGGCTTAGTTTAATTGCCAGGGAGCGTTCCTGTGGGCTTTCCAGTTGGATATCGCCCTTGAGCTCACTCGGCTCAATACCGGCTTTACGGAAAATACTGCGTACGCGGGTGTAAGCATACTGTAGGTAGGGGGCGGTATTGCCCTCAAAGCTCAGCATGGATTCCCAGCTGAAGATGTAATCGTTAGTGCGGGTCTTGCTTAGGTCCGCATATTTCACCGCGCCGATGCCCACCTTGCGCGCGATTTCTGCACAGGTTTTTGCATCCAGCTCCGGGTTTTTCTCAGCCACCAGTTTCTCTGCACGCTCTACTGCTTCATCCAGGAGGGCTGCCAGTTTTACGGTGCCGCCGGTGCGGGTCTTAAATGGTTTACCGTCGTCGCCCATCATGGTGCCAAAAGCGCAATGCTCAAGAGAAACCGACTCTGGCAGGAAGCTCGCTTTGCGTGAGGCGACAAAGGCCTGCTGTAGGTGCAGGGATTGGCGAGCATCAACAACATATAGGATACGGTCGGCACTGAGTTGGTTGGCGCGGTAGCGGATAGCGGCCAGGTCGGTGGTGGCATATAGGTAGCCGCCGCCTTTCTTCTGGATAATCATCGGGCTGGGGTTGCCTTCCTTATCGGCCATCTCTTCCAGGAAAACTACGATCGCGCCCTGGTCTTCAACGGCGATTCCATTATCCAGCAGCTCTTTTACCAGCACCGGCAGATCATCGTTGTACTGGCTTTCAGCGTAAACGTCTTCCTGTTTGAGGGTGACATTCAGCTTGGAGTAGATTTCTTCGCAGTGGCTGATAGAGATATCAATAAACTGCTTCCACAGTTTCAGGCACTGCTCATCTCCGCCTTGCAGTTTTACAACGTATTCACGGGCGCGATCGGCAAAGCCCTCTTCGTCATCAAAGCGAACCTTGGCTTCGCGGTAGAAGACTTCCAGATCGGCCAGTGCCACTTCTGCATCACTGTCTGCCAGCTTGTCGGAAAGGTGTGCCAGCAACATGCCGAATTGGGTGCCCCAGTCGCCCATATGATTTTGGCGAACTACTTTGTGCCCCTGGAACTCCAGCAGTCGTGCCAGGGCATCACCGATAATGGTGGTGCGCAGGTGGCCTACGTGCATTTCTTTGGCCAGGTTGGGATGGGAATAGTCGATGACTACGGTCTTGGGCTCTTCAACCGAGGCGATATTCAGGCGCTTATCGCCTTGGGCGGACAATAGTTGCTGGCTCAGCCACTGTTCACTCAGATGGATGTTTAAGAAGCCAGGGCCTGCGATCTCGACCTTTTCGATCATATCGCCTTTATCCAGCTGCTCAAGGATCTTGCCAGCCAGCTCGCGCGGGTTGGTGCCCATGCGCTTGGCAGCGCCCATAGCGCCGTTGGCCTGGTAGTCGCCAAACCCGGCCTTTTTCGCAGGTGCCACAATCGGGCCGCATTCTTCGGGGATACCGGCGGCGAGCATGGCGGCCTGGAATTTGTCGGTGAGGAGCTGGCGAATATTCATAGAGTGAAGTGCTGTCTTAAATTCGTGGAAACGCCGAATTTTAATGGGCGGTGGCGGCTTTGCAACCAGCGTTGGCAAAGGAGTTGGTCCGGAGTGCTCGAAATCTCGACTTGGGTGTCCAGACGAGGAGGTTCTCGGTGGTATGATGCCGCCAAATTATGGAGGTACCGTGAGTTCTACCACACTTTATTGGCACGATTATGAAACCTGGGGTACAGACCCGGGTGCCGACAAGCCGGCGCAGTTTGCCGGTATCAGGACCGACGAAGAACTGAATATCGTCGGCGAGACATTGATGATTTACTGTCGCCCTTCAGTGGATTGCCTGCCACAGCCGATGGCGAGCCTGGTGACTGGCATTAGCCCGCAGAAAGCCCTGGCCAATGGAGTGCCGGAAATAGAGTTTATCCAGCGCATCCTCGCCGAACTGGGTGCGCCGGGCACCTGTGGGGTGGGCTACAACAGCTTGCGTTTTGATGACGAGGTAACTCGCTACACCCTTTATCGTAATCTGCTCGATCCCTATGAGCGGGAATGGCGCTCCGGCAACAGCCGTTGGGACATTATTGACATGGTGCGCCTCACCTACGCCCTGCGCCCAGAGGGAATCCAGTGGCCCACCCGTGAGGACGGTGCGCCGTCCTTCCGCCTGGAAGAATTGACCGCTGCCAATGGGATCTCCCACGAGGGCGCCCACGATGCGCTGTCGGATGTGCACGCCACCATTGATATGGCGAGGCTGATCCGCAAACAGCAACCAAAGCTTTACGATTATGTGTTCCGCCTGCGTCGCAAGCAGGAGGCCGCCAAGATGATCGATATGCGCGAGCGCCGTCCGCTATTGCATATTTCCGGCAAGGTCTCTGCTAATCATGGTCACTTGACCTATGTGATGCCCTTGGCCAGTCACCCGGTTAACCGCAATGCGGTTATTGTTGCCAACCTGGCAATGGACCCCGAGCCATTACTCAGCCTGGATGCAGACACTCTGCGAGAGCGCCTGTACACCTCTCGCGACAAGCTGGGTGAGGGTGAGTTGCCGGTAGGGCTGAAACTGGTGCATTTGAACAAGTGCCCGGTATTGGCGCCTGCAAATATGCTGGATGACAAGCGCGCCACTGAGCTGGGTATCGATCGCACAACCTGTGAGGCGAACTGGCAGAAGCTCAAAGATATCGATTTGACAGAAAAGCTGCACAACGTATTCCTGGATCGGGAATTCCCTGAGAGAGATGTGGAAGCGGACCTTTACGGTGGATTCCTCAGCGACTCTGACCGCGATATCTGCCGTGAACTGCACCGTGGACTGGCGGCCCGAGGTCCGGAAGCTTTGGCGGGTGAAGTGCCTTTCACCGATAAGCGCCTACCCGAGCTGCTATTCCGTATGCGGGCGCGCAATTTCCCCGAGACCCTGTCTGAGGAAGAGCACCAGCGCTGGCAGATCTGGTGTTTCCAGCGCTTAACTGACGCTACTGCCGGGGCCTCAATCACCCTGGAAGATTACTTCCGCCAGCTGTCTGAGCTGCGGGTTCAGTACCCGGAGCGCATCTCCCTGATTACAGAGCTGGAGAACTGGGGCGATAGCTTACTTGCCTAATGTGTCGAATCACGTCAGCGGCCGTTCTTCCTCTGGGCTCTTTCCTGGTGCCCGAGTAGAATGCCGCTCGCGAATACCCGGCGCCCACAAGGCGCAACCACTGGAGTAACCATGGACTTTATCGGAGCCAATATACTGTCGGTCAGCCAATTTGAGCGCGCCGACATAGAGCGTGTATTTGATGTAGCTGACGCCATGACCCCCTATGCACAGCGTGAAAAGGTAACGCGTGTATTGGAAGGGGCGATTCTCGGCAATATGTTTATGGAGCCGAGCACTCGTACTCGCCTGAGTTTTGGAGCCGCCTTTAATCTGTTGGGCGGTACTGTACGTGAAACGGTAGGAATTACTGCCAGCGCTATGGCAAAGGGCGAATCCCTTTACGACACCGCCCGAGTGCTATCGGGCTATAGCGACGTGATTTGTATGCGCCACCCAAAAGAAGGGTCGGTGGCTGAGTTTGCTGAAGCGAGTCGTGTGCCGGTGGTCAACGGCGGCGACGGCGCCAATGAACACCCCACCCAGGCACTGTTGGACCTCTACACCATTCGCAAGGAACTGGCTGCGCACGGCCGCACCCTTGATGATTTTCGTATCGCCATGATCGGCGACCTCAAGCACGGCCGCACGGTGCACTCCCTGTGCAAACTGCTGTGTTTGTTTGGCAAGGTGCAGATTACCCTGGTTTCTCCACCGGAACTGGCGATGCCGGAAATGATTGTGGAGATGCTGCGCGGGGCGGGGCACGAGGTGACGGTTACCGATCAGCTTGAATCCTCTATCTCCCATGTGGATATTGTTTACTCCACCCGTATCCAGGAAGAGCGTTTCGCCTCTCAGGAAGAGGCCAACCGCTACCGTGGGCGCTTCCGCCTGAATAAGGCTATTTTTACCCGCCACGCAGAGCCTAACACGGTAATTATGCACCCCCTGCCACGGGATTCACGGGCAGAGGCGAACGAACTGGATACCGACCTGAATGAACATCCGAGCTTGGCGATTTTCCGCCAGACCGACAATGGCTTGCTGGTGCGTATGGCTCTGTTTGCCATGTTGCTGGGTGTTGAGAATCAGGTAGATAAATATTCCCGCGATGTGAACTGGTATAGCCGACGCAATCGGGTATAAAACTACTCAACTGGGCGTAAATCCCGGTGGAAATAAACAAGGCCCCGGCTAATTCTGTTAATCTGATGGAATTAGCCGGGGTTTTTTGTTTCCGGTTTAGGGTGTCGTGAATGCTAAAGTGATTTTGCTTTTTCGCTGTGGCACTCAATATCCAAATATTGGCGTTGAGCCAGATGTCGCATCAGGGATGGATGCATGTCGAAGCAGATTTCGCCCATTTTGTTCTTTCGCAGCCTGGTTTTCCTGGCGCTGCTGCTCAGCCTTTTTGTGTACAAAAGTGCCGCCCAGGAAGAGCCCTTTCCCCATGTAGCCATACTCAAAATTGATGGGGCCATAGGTCCCGCGACGACTGATTATTTCAAGCGGGCTACGCAGGAGGCTGTGGACCAGGGCGCAGAGTTGGTGATTCTGCATCTGGATACCCCTGGGGGGTTGGATGCGGCTTCGCGGGATATCATCCAACATATCCTTGCGTCTCCTATCCCTATTGCCACCTACGTTTACCCCTCCGGCGCGCGCGCTGCCAGTGCGGGAACTTATATTCTCTATGCCAGCCAGATCGCCGCTATGGCTCCTGCTACCACCTTGGGAGCGGCTACTCCAGTGCAGATTGGCGGACCTCAGGGCACACCTATGCCGGGGGGAAAGCAGGAGGAGAAAAAAGAAAAGGCGGAAGACGGTGAGGATGGAGAAAAAGAAAAACCGCTTGCTGGAACAGCCATGGAGCGCAAAGTCGTTAATGACTCTGTCGCGTTTATCCGAGGGTTGGCACAGCGCCATGGGCGCAATGCGGAATGGGCAGAAAAAGCTGTACGCGAGGCCGCGACCCTGACGGCTCCGGAAGCGTTAAAAATGAATGTTATCGATATTGTTGCGGATAATGATGACGATTTATTGCGCCAGGTTGCTGGTCGAAAAGTATTGCTCGATACCGGTGATTATACGATTCCTGAAAATATTGCCGAGCTGCAAAGTGAAAGTTACGAGCCGGATTGGCGCAATGAATTACTGGCCCTGATTACCAATCCTCAAGTGGCCTATATTTTGTTATTGGTGGGTATTTATGGGCTTATTTTTGAGGGTTATAGCCCCGGTGCTTTTGTTCCCGGGATTGTTGGTGTTATCTGCCTGCTTCTGGCATTTTATGCCTTGCAAGTTTTACCGATTAATTACGCTGGTCTTGCATTAATTATTATTGGCGCATTGCTGATTGTGGCAGAGGTTTTCATGCCGAGTTTTGGTGCCCTGGGGATCGGCGGAATTGTTGCATTGGTGATTGGCTCTGTAATGCTTATTGATAGTGATGTGCCGGGAATGCAGGTTTCCAAACAGCTGATTGGGGCTATTGCCGGTGTAAGTGGTGTTTTTTTATTGATGTTGTTGACCGCTGTTGGACGCAGTTTACGCCAGCCGAAAGTCCCGGCAGACCAGGCTTTTGTGGGTCGCTCTGCGGTGGTAAGCGAAGTTAAGGACGCAGAGATCTTGGTGCATCTCGATGGAGAGATTTGGCAGGCGACCTGTAACCAGCCTCTGAAGGTGGGTCAGAAAGTTAGAGTAGTGGCCCAACACGGCATGGTTTTACGGGTAGAGGTGGAATAGGTAGGGCAATCAATTGAGCTAATGACAGCGCTCAACAGTTAAGGTGGGATTAAGGAGAGTCCAATGATGCTCAGTTATTTTTTTGGGATACTGGTAGTCGCACTCATACTGCTACTGATGTATGCCATTCGTATTTTGCGGGAGTATGAGCGCGCAGTGGTATTTTTCCTGGGGCGTTTCCAAACAGTGAAAGGGCCAGGACTGATTATAATCATTCCCATTGTTCAAACTATGGAGCGCGTGGATCTGCGCACTGTGGTGATGGACGTACCCACCCAGGATGTTATCAGCAGGGATAATGTCTCAGTAAAAGTCAACGCAGTGGTTTATTACCGGGTAATTAATCCACAGTCTGCAATTATTAATGTGGAATTTTATCACGAGGCTGTAAGCCAGTTAGCGCAAACTACATTGCGTTCGGTACTGGGTAAGCACGAGCTGGATGAGATGTTATGTGAGCGAGACAAGCTAAATGTAGATATCCAAAAAATACTCGATGAGCAAACAGATGCCTGGGGTGTAAAAGTTACTAATGTAGAGATTAAGCATATCGATCTTGATGAAAGTATGGTGCGGGCTATCGCACAGCAGGCAGAGGCGGAGCGCGCGCGGCGGGCTAAAGTTATACACGCAGAGGGGGAGGCGCAGGCGGCTTTAAAGCTGACTGAGGCAGCGAATCAATTATCGAAAAATGCCAACGCGATTACTTTGCGATATATGCAAACCATGATTGATATTGCCGGCGCAAATAACAGCTCTACAATTGTATTTCCGTTGCCACTGGATCTAATTGAGCCAATGCTGAAGCGGGGCTCTGCATCCAGTTAACGATGTCCTTAGCAAAGATCAAAAAAGGCCGCACTAATTAGTGCGGCCTTTTTTGTAGAGTTTAGAGCAGCTTTTTCATCAGGCTGCGGGTTGAACTATCCCAGTCATCCTGAGGAATTTCACCCTTGGCAGCCTTATGGATTTTTGAACTCAACTGCTTACCAAGTTCGACGCCCCACTGATCAAAGGGGTTGATCCCCAGCAGGCAGCCGCCAACGTAGACCTTGTGCTCGTACAGTGCCAGGAGCGAGCCCAGGTGGAAAGGATCTAACTTTTCCAGGATCAGGGTGTTGCTGGAGCGATTACCAGGGATTACTTTATGTGGGGCTAGGGCGTGGGCCTCGCGATGAGTGTGACCAGCTTCTTCCAGCTCCTGGCGGGCCTCATGCAGGCTTTTGCCTCGCAGTAGCGCCTGGCTCTGGCTAATACAACAGGCCTGCAGCCAGCGGTGCTGTTCGAGGAGTTCAGACGTCGGTTCCTTGACTGCGATAAAGTCTGCTGGAATAAGGTCGGTTCCCTGGTGCAATAATTGGTGGAAAGAGTGTTGGCCATTCGTACCCTCACTGCCCCAGATAACGCTGCCACTGGGGTAGCCCAGCGCCTGCCCGTCCTTGTCGACACTTTTACCCAGGCTCTCCATATCCAGCTGCTGTAACCAGGCGGGGAATCGGGCCAGGCGCTGCGCGTAGGGCAGCACGACATGGCTGGTCGTATGCCAGCACTGGCGATACCAGAACTGGGTCAACGCCATCAGTACGGGTAGATTGGACTCCAGTGGAGTAGTGGCGAAGTGCTGGTCCATTGCATTGGCGCCTTGCAGAAGCTGTTCAAAAACTTCATAGCCGCAAGCAAGAACAATGGGCAGGCCGATAGCAGACCAGAGTGAGTAGCGACCACCCACCCAATCCCACATTGGGAAAATATTCTCAGGAGCAATTCCGAAATCCTGAGCAGCAGTAATATTACTGCTCACCGCAACAAAGTGTTTGGCCAACTGCGACTCATCGCAACCGGCAGATAACATCCAGCGACGTGCGGACAGCGCATTTTCACGGGTTTCCAAGGTGGAAAAGGACTTGGAAGCAATTACAAAAAGGGTTTCTTCCGCATCGATACCAGCCAAGGTGTCGCTAAGGTCTGCGCCATCGATATTTGCTACAAAGTGCACATCGATAGAGTCTTTGTGCCAAGGACTGAGGGCCTCTACCGCCATGCGCGGACCCAGGTCGGAACCGCCGATACCGATATTCACGATATGGCGGATCGGTTTATCTGAGAAGCTGCGCCAGCTATGGTTGTGCACCGATTCGGCAAACTGTTTCATTTGCTCGCGGCAATCTTTTACCGCCCGCTCTTGTTCAGTTTTCGGTTGCCCCTGAAATCGCAGTGCGGTGTGCAGGGCAGGGCGGTGTTCGGTATTGTTGACAATGGCCCCGTTCACTAGCGCAGTAATTTGGTTGTTCAGACCCTGCTCTTCTGCATATTCCAACAGCAACTTAAGGGTGTCTTCACGCAAGTGGTTCTTACTGTAATCCAGATAGATTCCGGCTGCGTCTGAGCTGAACTTATCTGTCCTTTGGGGATCCGTTGCAAACAGCTCTCTCAAGGACCACTTATGTTGGTCAAAATGGGACTTCAACCGTGAGATTGCCGCTACACGGCTTAAAGCCAGGGTTTCACTAGTCATGGTATTCGGTTTGTTCTCTTCTGAGCCTTTTTATTGCCACTTGGCTAAAACGTACACAAATCAAATTTTATTTATTATTTCTGGGCGGCAATGCTAACGGCATTTTCTTTGCCGGGCCAGCGCCGCGGGCATCACAGTCTATTACAGGGAATGTTTCGAGATAAGGAACTGTGTGGGGAAAGACAAATGCCGCTCGTTAGAGCGGCATTTTGTGGTGATCCATACTAAATAAGGCTTTGTAAATCGGGTGTCTGTCAGCGGTGATTTGGTCAAAACTTCATTTAGTATGAATCACCACGCTGTCGGGCAAGAAAAAGATTTTACTTGACCACCTTCATGCAGCGCACTCTGTCGGAAGCCATCCAGCAGTCGGCATCTGCAGGACAAGCCATGGATAGAGGAATTTGTTCAGCGCCGGGTGGGCAGTAAGCTGGAGGTGCCGGAGGGCTACAGCAACCTGCAAGAACCAGTGCACTGATAATTCCAATTAAGTACTTGGCTGGAGTGAAATTCATCCCCTAACTCCTTTCCGTTGATGTTAGCCATTAGCATAGCCAATAAAACGTCACCTGTTGGTCAGCTTTGTAAAATCTGTTCTACAAAGGTACCGCCTATTTGAGTGTAATAGGCGTTGGGTTTAAATGTCTGTCAATGATCAAGTTATGAAAAGAGGTGCGCCAATTTATTTTAAAAAACTACTTAAATAAGGGGTTTTTTAAAAAATGTGATTTGTGCTGACCGTTTTTTATGGTGAATTTCGGTTGTTTAATCTACGCGCTGAAACTGATCTCGCCAGTTTTGAGGCAGACTCTAAGAATTATTATTGTGGCTGACAATGCCGCTTGATGGATTGGGGAGTTTTTTTGCGATGCAAAGAAAATGGTTTCACGAGTAAGAGTTTTTTCTGTTAAAAATTCTCACTCGTGAAAGTAGCTTTAATGGGTGAGGGAGCACCAGCTGAGGCGTTATCTTTAGGCCTTCAGTGTGTCGGTTTGGGTCCGTGCAAAAAATTGCCAAAGGCTACTGCGAGACTTTCTTTTCTTGCCGGGTCACGGAGAGCACTCAATAGGGCGATTCGCACTTTCGGAATGAACATTAAATCGGAAAGCAGTAAGTTAAAAGTCTGCTGGTCAGCGGCATCGGCCAGCTTGCCAACCCACTGTGCGGCCAATTCTTGTCCTTCCAAATCTTGGACGCAGCGACTGCCTATTGCGGCCAGGACTTCTTTATTCCGGTTGCTGGCATCTTCAGCCAAAAGTGACTGTATAAATGCCTGTCGCAATCCTGTGGCTGGTGAGTGAGAGATACCCCTGATAGCAGCAGCGGCCACCGAGATATCCGGCGTGTTTGCGGTCAGTTCTTGCTCTGCTCGCTCAATAATGGCTGCTGCAAGACGGTGGTCGACCGGCTGGTTTTCCAGGCAATGGCAAATGTTAATAAAAACCGGAGCCGCGACTTTTCCAATCTGGCGCATTAGCAAAGTGCTTTCTTTTTCCCAGCGCACGGCCAAGTCGGCAATCCCTTGCAGCGCAAGGTTGTCCCAGCGGTGATTTTCCGGGTCGCCAAAATAGCGCAGGACAGGCTCGTAATGTTCGCTGGGCTGGCGGCCCAGCAGAAGCGCTGTTTGGGAGTGAAATGCTGCCTGCCGCTCAGTTGATGGGGTAAACAGCAAGCCACTTTGCTGCAGCAGCTGGTCCAGCTGCGCAGCAGATTCAGAAGCGGGTCCCTGCTTGAGTTCCTGTGCCAGAGCGCGAAGTAATCCATCTCGGGCTTGAAGTTGCAGCTTGCCCTGCTCGTCCAGCGGAAAGCGCAGGAACCAGACGATGGGTTCACCGCCTTCGGCTGGTTGCAGCAGCAGGCCCGTCCAGGCCTGGCGCAAGTATGGGTGTGGCCAGGGAGCCAGACCTGCTTCGAAGGATGCCGCAGTGGATTTCGAAACCGACTGCAAGCGCCGGCCCAGATCGAACCAGCGCAATTTGAAGTCAGCCTGCTCGATCAGGGCGCTTAGGGTACCGCTTTCACTCATAGGGGTTTTGTCTATTTCCTTAAGATGCCGTAGCCGCTACAGAAATGGGCTTCTGTTTAAAGTGCAGCCAGCCATAGGCGATCGCCAACAGAGGGCAGATAATATTGAATAGGGCAAAAGGTAAATACTCCCAGGTAGCAATACCCAGCGTTGCCGCCATAAAGGCACCACAAGTATTCCAGGGAATCAGCACAGAGGTGATGGTGCCGGAATCCTCGAGGGTACGAGACAAGTTAAGCCCGTGTAGGCCCTTTTCCTTGAAGGCTTCGCGGAACATACGGCCCGGAATAATAATCGCCATGTACTGATCGCCAGCGGCCAGGTTCATGCCAAAGCAGGTGAATACGGTGGCAGTTACCAGGCCACCCACAGTTTTAACCAGTGACAAAACTCCCTGGACGATGACCTGTAGGAATCCGGCCCGCTCCATAGCGCCGCCGAAGGCCATGGCGGAGGTGATCAGCCATACGGTGTTGAGCATGCTGCTCATACCACCTTTGGACAGCAATGCAGCCACGTTCTCGTTGGTGGAAGTGGACTTATAGCCGTCGAACAGGCTGTACCAAGCGCCCTTCAGGGGGGCTAAAGCACCTTCACCACCACCGAGTCGACGGGCGGCTTCCGGTTCGAAAATCAGTGCGATGGCACAGCCAACCAGGGAGCCGATGATCAATGTTGGGAAAGCGGGGACTTTGCGCCAAGCCATTGCCAGCAACAAGATCAAAGGCAGCAGGCTAACCAGGGAAATTTTGAACTCACTGCTAAGGGCGGTGAGCAATGATTCGATATCAGTTGCGGAGGCAGAACTGGCTTCAGAGGTAAAACCCAGGAAAGCGAAAACCGCCAGGGCGATCGCGAAGGCCGGGATCGCTGTGGACATCATATGGCGAATATGCTGGAACAGATCATTGGATGTTACCGCTGCGGCCACGTTGGTAGTGTCAGATAGCGGAGACATCTTATCGCCGAAGTAGGCGCCAGAGATTACCGCTCCGGCAGTGACCTCAAGGGATAGGCCCAGAGCGCCGGCAATTCCCATCAGTGCCACACCCAAGGTGCCCGCTGTGGTCCAGCTGGAGCCAATACTCAGTCCTACTACGGCACAAATAATACAGCTGGCGGCGTAGAACCACTGTGGCGACAGAATCTGCACGCCGTAATAGATCATTGAAGGCACTGTGCCGGCCAGAATCCAGCTACCGATAAGTGCACCTACAGACAGTAGGATCAGAATAGCGCCAAATACCAGGCCAATGCCGTGGAGCATCCCACCTTCCATGTCGTTCCAGCTGTGTCCGTTCTTCATCCCCATTAGGGCCACAACGCAGGCACAGAGCAGTAACGCTATTTGATTGGGACCGTAGGAGGAGTCTGCACCGTAGAAATATACGGATAGTGACAACAGGGCGACGAGAATCCCGAGAGGGATCAGGGCGTCCGTTAAGCTGGGAGCGCGCGGCTCTGAGCTGGGGTTGGATTGAGACAAGGTGAACTCCTGCTTGACTGCGTGGCTAGCGCCGTATTCGTTATCGTTGTTTTGCCGTCGGCGGCGGTTAATAGCCTTATTCTCATAGCTTGGGGCGGTGAAGTCCACTTTGTATCATCGCACCATCGCTGTATTTTGGCGTTGACCTGGTCGTCGAAACCGGATTTATCACTGCGGTCAACTATCTGGTCGGGTCCAGTGCTGGCAGTTCGTCGACGCTTCCGGTATGTTCTGCGCCCAGTAGTCCCGGCTGATCCAGCCGCAAAATAAATAAGTGCGGGCCGTCTGAGGCAGGTCCGACAGGTAGTATTTCATGAGAGCAAGTGAGTTAGACCCCTCTCAATTCGAGGATATGCGCCCCTATCGCGATGATGAAGTGCGCGAGGTTATCAAAAGGCTAATTGCCGACCCGGAAATGTCCCATGCAGCGGCGCATTTCCTTGTCCCCAAACTGGCTCAGCTGGAGGGCGCCGTCGCCTGGTTGGTACGTCAGTTTCTGCGCTTTGAACTGCGCAATGTTCGCAATGTGCGGGATCTTCAAGAGATTGTCGGCAAATATATGGAGAAGGTGATCAAGCGCACCACCTCCGGCCTGAGCATTTCTGGTCTGGACACCCTGCCCAGGGATCGCGCCTGCCTGTTTGTCAGTAATCACCGCGACATCGCTATGGACCCGGCGCTGATGATTCAGGCGATGTTCCGCGAAGGGCATGAGACCTCCCGCATTGCGATTGGAGACAACCTGCTCAGCAAGCAGTTTGCCAGCGACCTGATGAAGTTGAACAAGTGCTTCACTGTGGTGCGCAGCTCGGGCAGTCGCCGGGAAAAGCTGCAGGCAGCAACCCAGTTGTCCAATTACATCTATCACTCCATCGTCAACGATAACGAGCATGTGTGGATCGCACAGCGTTCCGGGCGCGCCAAAGATGGCCTGGATCGCACCAATCCAGCACTCTGCGCCATGTTCGCCATGACTAAGGACCGGGAAACGCCCTTTGCCGATTTTTGGCGCAAGTTGCACATTGTTCCGGTGTCTATTTCCTACGAATGGGACCCCTGTGATGCACAGAAGGCCAAGGAAATTTACGTTACCGAGCACAAGGACGAGTACAAGAAGGGTAAAAACGAGGACTTGGCCTCGATTGGTAAGGGCATTGTCGGTCACAAAGGCCGTGTACATGCCGCCTTCGGCACGCCGATTGAAGGTGATTTTAACGATGTAAACAGCCTGGCTGAAGAAATAGATCGCCAGGTTATCGGCAACTACACATTGCATCCATCCAATATGATTGCCTACGAGATGGTTTACGGTGAGGTTCCGCAATTACCGGTGGGATATCCGGCTAAAGCCTGGGACCCCGCTGCACATAAAGAAGAGCGGGAGAAGTTTGAAGCGCGCATGGCTCGGGTCGATGAGCGCTGGCGCGACAAGGCTATTCAGGCCTACGCCAATCCCGTGGTATCTCGCCTCGCCTATGAGTAAGGCCCGCTGAGTTCAGAAGCTGGTGGGGAGAGGGCGCTTAGTGGATAATAGCGCCCCCTGCGCCAGCCACTTAGTGAATAGACCTCACCCCCGTGCTCAACGAAAAACACAAAAGCGCCATTCAGGGCGCCTATAGCCAATTTCTGTCTGGCCGAGGGCTGAAAGCCCGCTACGGGCAGAAGCTGATGGTAGCCGCCATTGCCCGCTCCCTGGGTTCCATCGCCCAGAATGCCAGTGGTGAGCGCGATAGCGACAAGACTGATGGCGAGCATATCTGTGTGGTTGAAGCGGGTACGGGTACCGGTAAAACCGTAGCTTACCTTCTCGCCTCTATTCCCCTGGCCCAGGCCCAGGACAAGACCCTGGTGATATCCACCGCTACGGTGGCCCTGCAGGAACAGATTATCCACAAGGACCTGCCAGAAGTTGCTCGTCACAGTGGGCTCAAATTTGAGTTTGCCCTGGCGAAGGGCCGTGGCCGCTATCTCTGCCTATCCAAGTTGGATCAACTCTTGTCCAGCTTTTCTGCCTCCGGCACCGGCCTTTCCCTTGGTCTCTATGAAGATGAACTCCCGCAGGTGGAAGCGGAGAGTGTCGCTCTCTACCAGAAGATGACGGATAGCCTGACATCGGGTACCTGGGATGGCGATCGGGATAACTGGCCGGATACGATTGAGACGGATGATTGGAGTCGGGTTACCACTGACCATCGCCAGTGCAGTGGCCGCCGCTGCCCCCATGTCACCAATTGCAGCTTCTTCCGAGCGCGAGAGAGCCTGGGCAAGACACCGGTGATAGTTGCCAACCACGACCTGTTGCTGGCGGACCTGGCCCTGGGTGGTGGCGCGATTCTTCCGCCCCCGGAAGAGACTATCTATGTACTTGATGAAGCTCACCATCTACCGGAAAAGGCCCTCAATCATTTCTCTCACCACAGCCGCGTAGGGGCTTCCACCGGCTGGTTGGATCAAACCAATAAGGCCCTGGGGCAGATGCTGGGTGAGATTGGTGACGGCGCCCAGATCGACCGCTGCGGCGAGCAACTGCCGGCGGTTCTCACCTCTGCCAAGCAGGGGTTGGAGCAGATGTGGCCGCTGATTGAAGAGCTGTGTGAATTTGAAGATGAGCGGGGCAATACCATCCGCCATCGCTTTGAAGGTGGGGTAATCCCCGATTCCATGTCGCAGCTGGCGGAAAAGCTGCGGGAAGACTTTGATGAGTTGGAAAGCCTGCTCAGCAAGATGTTGCAGACCGCCCAACGCATGATGGAGGACGGCCACTCGCCGGTACCCCTGGCAGATCTGGAGCGCTGGTACCCCCAGTTGGGCAGTTGGCATGGGCGCGCTGAGGCCAATCTTCTGTTGTGGGCGAATTACGCCCGTGCCGATGCTGATGGCGCATTGCCCCAGGCGCGCTGGGTCACCCTGGTGGACTGGGGCGGCTCCACAGATTTTGAGGTTTGCAGCTCACCGATACTCGCAGGCAAAACCCTGGAGTACAGCTTGTGGCGCCGCTGTTACGGCGCGGTACTGACTTCGGCCACACTCACAGCTTTGGGGAAATTTGATCGTTTGCAAATGCGTGCCGGTACTCCGGACAATGCCAGCTATCAGGTGGTGCCGAGTCCTTTCGATTTTTCCCGTGCAACACTGCAAGTGCCCCCGGAAGCTGTAGATGCGGGCAATGCAGAGCAACACACAGACGCCATTATCGATGCGTTGCCAGATCTGTTGAAAGGGGAGGGTGGCGCTCTGGTGCTGTTTTCCTCCCGGCGCCAGATGGAGACGGTTTACGAGGCGCTCCCTGGTACCTGGCGCAACCGAATCCTGATGCAGGGGCAGCAATCCCGCCAGCAGTTGCTGGATAGCCACCGTGAGATTATCGATGGCGGTGGCAGCAGTATCCTGTTCGGGCTTGCAAGTTTTGCCGAGGGATTGGACTTGCCTGGTGACTACTGCCGCCACGTGGTTATTGCGAAACTGCCTTTCGCGGTGCCCGATGATCCGATTGAGGCGGCGCTGGCGGAGTGGATTGAAGCTAAGGGCGGCAATCCATTTATGCAAATCACAGTGCCGGATGCAGCCCTAAAATTGGTGCAGGCCTGCGGGCGCTTACTGCGGGCAGAAGGGGACAGCGGCACAGTCACTTTGCTGGATCGCCGGGTGGTTACCCGTCGCTATGGTCAGGCAATACTCAATTCACTGCCGCCCTTTAATCGAAAAATTTAGAAAATCTTTGGTCGTATTTGCGCTGTTACTCAGATTGGGCAGGTGGCTATTGCGTATTATCACGGCTGTAAATGTGAAGGTTCTATGAGTTATGCAACCTATTTATTCTGAAATCGCTGATCAGCTCCTGTTCCTCGAGTCCGAACTGCGCAGCCTGCAGGTTTGGCAGGATAATGCGCCGCCTGCAGAAGCCCTGGCCAGCACCGAGCCATTTTGTGTGGATACTTTGACCTTGCCCCAGTGGCTTCAATTTATTTTTTTGCCGCGTATGCAGGTCCTGATTGAAGGGGAGATGCCCCTGCCGGGCCAGTGTGGTATTGCTCCGGTTGCCGAGGAGTTCTTCAAGGGGCGGGATGATGCTGCGGCATTGCTGGCTATTTTGGAGACTATCGATCAGCGCCTGCAGCGGGGCTAACCAGCTTCTGATTCCCTGAGCCCGGTGCTCCCAATCACTCTGGGCGGCATGTCACATTGTTAGTGTTGAGTCCCGCGACTCGGCGGACATCGCTGTGCAGTGGCCGCGCTCATGAGCTAATATCGAGCTTTTGCCTGAGGCGGGGAGCAATTTCTCCGTCAGATAAGCGAACACCGCGCGTTTGTAGCGGTCCGAATGGCATTGCTAATGGGGCTTGAGGTAATTGGTCGGTATGCAGAGATTTTCCCTTCTGTGGTTAATGTTGACGCTTTCGGTGCTCGCCGGTTGTGAGTCACTGATGTATCCGGGGCGGGACAGGGCCGCTCAACCAGCGGAAGTTGCACCACCGGTAGAATCACCTGATTCTGCAATGCAGTGCCCAGAGCCTGCGGAAGTGATTTGTGCGGAACCGGAAGTGAAGGTTGTTGAGCGGGTAATCGAACGAACTGTAGAAAAAGTAGTCGAAGTGCCCGTTGCCAAAGATAAGCTGGTTTTGGGGTCGGTAGAAGAAGTGGCCATAGAGCCTCCCGGCCTGATCCTGGAATCCGTTGTCGATACAGGTTCACCAACCTCCACACTGCGGGTCAGGAAGCTGACTCCGTTCGAGCGGGATGGCAGGGACTGGATCAGGTTCCAGATTGTTCAGTCGAGCAAAATGGACCCGGTTTCGGTAGAGCTGCCGATAAAACGCCATGTTCGAGTGGAGCGCCTGGGCTTTGATAATCAGCGCAGGCCGGTAGTGGAGCTTAACCTGACCGTTGGGCGTATAACCCACCAAGTCGAAGTTAACCTGACCGATGAGGGCGGCTCTGATCTATTGATGCTGCTGGGACGCAACTTCCTCAAAGATGCCGCTGTTGTCGATGTGAGCCGGCGCAATGTCCAGGGCCAACCCCAAATAGACGGGGTTAAATAGGCCAGTTATCCAATTGGGTTCCTAATTGGGACCTCAGAGTTACGGGGAATGGCGAATGTCGCCGCGTGTCCAAGTTTATGTAATTGCGGCGTTACTCGCATTGGTAGGAGCAGGCCTGACCGCCTATAAAAACCTCGAGTTGGGTTTTCCGCTGTTGCCGGGTGAGTACCGCACCGTGTGGACCATCGAAGCAAAAGTGGGCTTCGATGCCGATGGCGGTCCGGTGAAGGCCGCACTGACCCTCCCGCGCGAGCAGCGCAATATGGAAATACTGGGGGAGACCTTCAGCTCCTCCGGTTTTGGTTTCTATATCGCGAGAGAAGATGATGCCTATCGGGCCATTTGGTCTCGCCGGGCCGCAAGAGGCCCCCAATCTCTCTTCTATCAGCTGGATGTCTACCAGCGTCCCGGTGCTGCGCTGGCGCAGCCTCTGGATCTGAGCACTGAGATACAAAAACCCTTCCTGGGGGCCCGTGAGCAAGAAGCGGTGCGCTTGGCGATTTACTCCCTGGTTGAGCAGGCCCGCGAGCGCTCTTCTGATGTGGAATCTCTCACTACCCAGTTACTATTCGAATTGAATGACGATGAAAATCAGGATCGCAACCTGATCTTCCGTCATTACGCTGACCGCTCTTTCGTGGATGTTGCCTTGCTTGTACTGGCCACAGCCGATATCCCCGCCCACCGTATTCGCGGCCTCTACCTGGAGGATGATCGACGTCGACTATCTCCAGAAGATCTGCTTGAGGTCTATGATGGCAAGCGTTGGATCGTGTTTGAACCCAGCAGTGGCCAGCCTGGTGTGCCGGAAAATTTCTTTATTTGGCAGCGCGGCGGCAAGAGTCTTTTAGATCTTGAGGGCGGTCGTAACTCCCAAGTGACTTTCTCTGTGATTGCCAATGATGTCCCCGCTCGCGATGTCTCTATGCGCAGCACCAAAGATGAGAAAGATGCGCTGGTGGATTTCTCGATCTACAGTTTGCCCATTGAGCAGCAGAGTATTTTCAAGCTGATTCTGCTGGTGCCTGTGGGAGCCCTGGTGGTGGTGCTGCTGCGTGTGTTTGTAGGTCTGCGCACCTCCGGTACCTTTATGCCGGTACTGCTGGCAATTGCCTTTATCGAAACCCAGCTGATTACCGGTTTAGCGATTTTTACTTTGATCCTGATCCTCGGCCTTTGGGTGAGGTTCTATCTCAGTAGGCTCAATTTGCTATTGGTATCGAGGATCGCCGCCGTCGTGGTGACGGTGGTGATAATAATGGGGGCAATCAGTGTGGTCAGCTATAAGCTGGGCATTGAGCAGGCTCTCACAGTGACATTCTTCCCGATGATTATCCTTGCCTGGACTATCGAGCGTATGTCGATTGTGTGGGAGGAGGATGGTCCCTACGAGGTGGTGGTGCAGTCCGGGGGCAGTTTGTTAGTGGCGATACTGGCTTGGTGGGTAATGACCAACCGCTATATTGAGCATTGGACGTTCAACTTCCCCGAGTTACTGTTGGTATTGCTGGCCTTTATTCTGGTGGTGGGCAACTACACCGGATATCGACTCAGTGAGTTGATGCGTTTCCGTCCGCTGGTTCGCTAGGGGGCGTTATGCTGCAATTTTCAGTTAAGCATATCTTCAATAAAGTTCGCGGCGGAGTGGTATCTCCGCTGACCCTGCGCCGCATGGGGGTGTTGGGGATGAATGCGCGTAATATTGACTATATTGCGCGCTATAACGATCGCAAAAAATATCCCATCGTCGACGACAAGCTAAACACTAAGCGCGCGGCTAAAAAAGCGGGAATTCCTGTGCCCGAGCTGATCGAGGCATTTGAAAGCCCTGCCAGCCGCAAGCGAGTTATGGAGGTGATTGACCCTCTATGGCAGTTTGTTATCAAGCCGGCACGGGGCTCGGGTGGTAAAGGTATTCTCGTTATTGCCGGTCGCAATGGTGACAAATATAAAAAGATATCCGGTGCTGAAATTGATGCGCTGGATATCTTGCGGCACGTGAGCAATATTCACAGCGGCCTCTACAGTCTCGGTGGCAAACCCGACAGGGTGATGGTGGAGGCCCTGGTGGACTTTGACCCGGTCTTCGATCGCTACTCTGTTGAGGGTGTGCCTGATGTGCGGGTTATTGTTTTTCGCGGTTATCCGGTGATGGCCATGCTGCGCTGCTCAACCCACGCCTCAGATGGTAAAGCCAATTTGCACCAGGGCGCTGTAGGTGTTGGTATCGACCTGGCCACGGGCAAAAGTTGTCATGCGGTAATGCGCGGGTTGCGAATTGACCAGCACCCGGATACTGAAGTGCCTTTCGATGCATTGCAGGTACCAGGTTGGTACGAGTTGGTCCGCTTGGCGGCAAGCTGTTACGAAATGACCGGGCTGGGTTATTTAGGCTGTGACATTGTCCTGGATCGTGAACGTGGCCCGCTCTTATTGGAGGCTAATGCGCGCCCGGGATTGGCAATCCAAATCGCCAATGGTGTTGGCTTGCGCGAGCGCTTGGGCTTTATCGAAAAATTTGATGAAGAAATGTTCAGGAAAAATGTGGATGAACGGGTGGCATTTTCCATGCGCAAATTTGCCAGCGACTAGGAAAGTCCGCTAATAGTTTATCGATTTTATTATCTTGCAAAGCAATACTTATTGCCTGGTTAGGGGGTGGTCGCCCCTTCGATTGATCGAATTTTTTCAATTAGAGTTTTTAGCCGCTTTCCTTGCATTTTGAGTCCATATTCAAGTTCTTGGATTTTCGTTTGGATCGAAGTGAGTTCCCACTCGCTGGGTGGCTGACCATGTTTTTCTCCATGGCGTAAAAATTGAAGGGATTTCCAGTTCTTCAATAACTTGGCGAATCCACGAGCCTCACTTTCCAGAATCTCTTGCCAGCTCTCTTTATCTTTAGTCTTTTCAATTTTCTCCCTGGCTTGTTTGAAAAGCTGCTCTACCTTTACTTTTTGGATCTGAATAGGTGGAGCAACCCTTAAATTATAGGTGAGTCCAACAAGGCTCAATGATTTGATCAACCATTTGGTAGGGTCATACTGGAACCAGCGAATACCACTTCGATAATCTATCTGAAAGGTGTGGTGATAATTGTGATAACCCTCGCCAAATACAAATAGGTTGAGGAAAGCGTTATCTCTTGCGCTGATTGATCCCTTATAGGGGCGTCGGCCCCATAAATGTCCAAATGAGTTAATCATAAAAGTAGTGTGATGATTAACCACAAGGCGCAATACTCCGGCCAGCAAAACCATACCGAGAACGTCTCCAGTAATGATCCCCAAGATTATAGGTAGGCCAAGGTTCATGGCGATAATGATGGGAACATAGTTATTGTGTTGCCACATTACCAACTTGTCCCTTTGAAGATCCTTAACATTTTTGTAATCGAGATAACTGCTGGGATATTCGTGCATCATCCAGTCCATATGGGAGAACCAGAAGCCGCGCCCTGCTGAATAGGGGTCTCGATTGTTATCGTCGATAAATTGATGATGGTATCTATGGCTTGCACACCAATTTAAAGTGGTGTTTTGCATGGCTGCCGCACTGAATAAAATAAATAAAAGTCGAATTGACCAGTGGGCTTCGTAGCTTTTGTGTGACCACAACCTGTGATTTCCTGCTGCTATAGAAAAGCTGCAAAGTGCACCAAAAATGGCAAATGCAAGCCATTGATACCAGTGGTACCCGTAGACAAATCCATAAATCGGTACTGCGGTAAGTGCTAACAAACCTGTGCTGGCAAATAAAATTGTGGGAATCCAAAAACGTTTTCGCTGATTGCTGGAACTTAGAGGAGTTGCGTTCATAGCAGGCCCCCTTTATTGAGGATTGCCCATGACTATTTTGAGAGAGGGGTGGAAGTATTTCCTTTGGCCAGATTTTACTTTTTCTTCGTAGCTTTTCACTTGAGTGCATTGTTTTGGTGCATTTTGGCCATCTGAAGGATCGCATTGGTTCGCTATTCCACAGAAGCGCTGGAGTATGAAAGCTAAGGCCTTAAAAAACGCTGTTTTAAAAGTTGGCATAAGGGTTGCATTGGTAAATGTGCGGGGCAAAGGACCCGCATTTCGGGAGAGTTTCTTAGGGTTATGGCAAACCATTAACACTGGGTGACTTCCCGTTTTCTCTCATCATCGCTGATTACGGCCCCGCATTGCGGGGCCTTTTTTTTGCCCGCACTTTGCGCAAAGCTCATAATGCTTTAGTTTAGGGTCTCCCCAGGCGTTCCCAAATTTGACGGCCCCGGGAGAGAGGCTCTCTTTTATGGCAAGGATGCATGAGCCAGGTAATTAATGAGCTAATTTCGATAGTCGAGCCCTGTGTGTCAGAGTCACTAACCCCAAATCCGTCCAGCGCAGTGTTCCAGTTGGCAACCAGCGATGAGCTCTCTTCTTTGGATGCATCGCGCCTGCCTCGTCATACCGCTTGTTTGCAAGATTTGTTTTTGGATTCAGATTGCGGGTTGTGGGAGTGGCATCCGGATTCCGGTGCCCAGCGTGCTCAGGGTGAAATTTGGCTCCTGTTTGCAGAAACTGCAGAACTCTCTTTGACTTCCCTGTGGACGGGTGATGAATTGCGTTCGGTTCACTCTGATGAGCGGGATCGAATTATCACTGTGCGGCGTCGTCTTACTAACAAAGGTGGACACTTCGATACTACTTTTCGGGCCTACGACAGTCTCGGTCAGTTGCGCTGGTTACGATTGCGGGGACGCGCAATAAACCTCGAGGATGACAGTGGATTTGTTGTGATTGGAAGTTGCGCTGACTTCACTGAAACTTTGGCCCAGCGCTACCTATCCAACCTGCCTGGCGAGCGCCCCTTACAAACACTGTCTGGAGTTGGCGATGGTTTATGGGAGTGGGATCTACGCGCAGATGAAATGGTGCTTGATGATGCCTGCTGGGGGATTTTGGGTTACGAAGTGAGCCCGATACGCAGTATCGGTATTTCAGCCGCGGAGCAGTGGAAGGCTCGAATTTTAGCGGAGGACTTCCCTCGGGTTGAGCAGTCCATGCGGGATCATGTGCGCGAGGGGTTACCGCTCGATGTGGAATTTCGCATCTGGCGTTCGGATAGCAGTGTGGTTTGGGTTCGCTGCCGCGGCAAGGCCCAATTAAATAGTCGCGGTCAGCCCGTGCGGGTGTTGGGAGTTTTACAAGACGTCAGCCGCAGCCGGGAAAGACTTTCGCAAATGGAGCGGGAGCTGGAGTTGCAGCGGGAGGAAAATGCGCATCGGGCAGATTTATTATTTAGCCTGAGCCATGAATTACGCACGCCACTTAATGCAATTTTAGGTTACAGCCAAATTGTCGAATTAGATCAGAGTCTCAACGCAGACCAGCGTCAGCGCTTATCAGAAATTCGTCGCGCGGGGCAGCATTTATTGCATTTGGTCGGCGATGTATTGGAGCTGGCCAGAATCGACAGTAGGCGTTTGGGCCCCTCGATGGAATTAATTCGTCCGGCCGATTTGGTAGCAGAATGTAAACGTTTGCTCGAGCCCCTGGCTGAAACCCGTCGCGTAAGTTTGATGTTTGAGCCTCTCGGCTGGGAGTCCGCTTATATTTGTGCGGACCCAGTGCGCTATAAGCAAGTTGTATTGAACCTGGCGGGCAACGCGGTGAAATACAATCGTGAAAATGGCCGTGTCATTATTAATTTTACGCCGCAGGCCGATGGCTGGTTGAGACTGAATATTTTGGATACCGGCAAGGGGATTGCAGCAGAGAGACGCAAAGAAGTTTTTGAGCCCTTTAATCGTCTGGGGGAGGAAAAAGGGCATATCGAGGGTACGGGTGTCGGTCTTGCAATTGCCAAGCGTCTGGCGGAGGCGATGGGGGGGCGGATCGATTTTGACAGTCAGGAAGGGCAGGGCTCAGTATTTTGGGTTGAATTCCCAATGGTCGATGCAGCGGAGTCTTTCCTGTCATTTGCAAATTCTGTTGATGCCCCGTCAACATTACCCGACTGTAGATTGCTGCTAGTGGATAACCGTCCTGAAAGTGTGGCTCGGGTGGAAAAACTTTTGCAGGGGGCGCCGCAAGTACAGCTTTCTGTGGCCGCAGATGTTGTTGAGGCCATATTTATGGCGCGTACCCAAGCACCGGATGTAGTGTTGTTTCACAATACCTTACCGGGAATGTCGGTTGGGGATTTGGTAAGTATCCTCAAGCAGGATCAAGTCACTCAAAAAACCTGTTTGGTGGTTATGGGAGGAGAGGCTTCCTCGGGGGTGACAACCGCTTTGCCGGATAACTTTGATCGACCGCAGCTTGCGCGAGTTTTGGTGGAGTGTTTGACGGGGAAGAGGTGAGCTGGGCTCTTGGAATCAGCACCCCGGCATCTTATTTGCCGGAGTGCCGTTCAGGCTTTTAGCGTATGTGCCCCATATGTTTGCCCACGATTTTCACCAGGGGCTTAAATACTTTCGGAGTGGCGCAGACCAGGTGGCCGGAGTCCAGGTAATCTTCACCACCGCGGAAATCGCTGATCAGGCCGCCGGCTTCTTTGACCAACAGGGAGCCCGCTGCGATATCCCAGGTGTTCAGGTACATTTCCCAGAAGCCGTCGAATCGCCCGGCAGCAACATAGGCAAGATCCAGCGCTGCGGCGCCAGGGCGGCGGATTCCCGCAGTTTGCCCAGCGATATCTTTTAGGGCGGCCAGGTAGGCGTCGATGTTATCCAGCGGCAGGCCGTTGAAGGGAATGCCGGTGCCAATCAGAGAGCCGCGCATGCCCTGGCGTGAAGAGACGCGGATACGGCGGCCATTCAGGGCAGCGCCGCGACCGCGACTTGCGGTAAATTCTTCGCGTTTGATGGGGTCCAGTACGACTGCGTGCTCAATGCGGCCGCGATAGCGACAGGCGATAGAAACAGCGAACTGTGGGACTCCGTGGATAAAATTGGTGGTGCCATCGAGAGGGTCGATAATCCACTCGTAATCGGGCTCAGCGCCCTCTTGCAGGCCGCTTTCTTCAGCGCGGATGCTGTGCTTGGGGTAGGCCTTGCGCAGGTGATAGATAATCTCCTGTTCGCTGGCCTTATCCACTTCAGTAACGAAATCGTTGCGCGTCTTTTCTTCGAATTTCATCAGGTCGCCGCGCTCCCAGGCCCGTTCGATCAGTTCTCCTGCCTTACGCGCCGCGCGCAGGGCAATATTTAGCATGGGTTCCATAACTATTCCGCACAAAGTGGTTAAAGGGGTTAAAAAGCAGGCCGCAGGTTAACTGCGACGGACGCGATTGTAGGGATTCCGATTGGTTTTTGCTACACTCGCGCGCCCCCATGACACCGATTTATTACTTTCAGTATGGCCAAGTCACCTTTAGACACGACTCCACTTGCCGCGCTCGACAATGTGCGCGTGGTTCTGGTTAACAGCGCACACCCCGGAAATATTGGTGGTGCGGCGCGCGCGCTCAAGAATATGGGCCTGAGTCAGCTGTACTTGGTAGCGCCTCGGGAATTTCCTGCAGCCAATGCTGTTTGGCGTGCAGCCGGGGCAGCTGAGCTGCTCGATAGCGCCGTTGTGGTGGATACCCTGGAAGAAGCCGTGGCTGATTGTGGTCTTGTTGTGGCCACCAGCGCTCGCGAGCGCCGAATCCCTTGGCCCCTGCTGACCCCGCGCCAGTGTGGAGAGCGTACCGTCGCCGAGGCCGCGTCTCATCCGGTTGCTTTGGTGTTTGGCCGCGAGGATCGAGGGCTTACCAACGAAGAGTTACAGGCCTGTAACTACCATGTGCATATTCCTGCCAACCCGGAATACAGCTCCCTTAACCTGGCGACTGCTGTTCAGGTACTTGCCTACGAAGTGCGTATGGCGGCCCTGGAAGCGGAAAAGGGTGAGCCTTTGAATTACACCGATTGGGATCGTCCACCGGCCAAGGCCAGCGATATGGAGCTGTATTTCGATCACCTGCAACAGGCGCTGGGCGAGCTGGGCTTTATTGACCCGGATAACCCCCGTCAGACAATGACCCGCCTGCGCCGACTGTATAGTCGGGTGCGCCCCGATGATATGGAGCTGGGTATCCTGCGCGGTATGTTGACCTCAATCCAGAATTACATCCATCGCTCTGGTGGTAAGGGGCGACCCGACTAGTTGAGTACCCGAGTGTCCCGCTGGGTTATATACTTGACTACAGTAGTGGGTTATTCCATACTCGCGCCCCGATCGGAAAAGGGCTGTACATCAGTTGGGAGCTGATATGCGTTTGACAACCAAAGGCCGCTACGCGGTGACTGCCATGCTGGACCTGGCGTTGCACGCTGATCGCGGACCGATCAGTCTGGCAGACATATCCAAGCGCCAGGGTATATCGCTGTCCTACCTGGAGCAGCTGTTCTCCCGGTTGCGGCATTCTGGGCTGGTGTCCAGTGTGCGCGGGCCCGGCGGTGGCTATCGCCTGGCGCGGGATGGTGAAGAGATTTTTGTGGCGCAGATCATTGATGCGGTCAATGAGTCTGTAGATGCCACCAGCTGCGGCGGCAATGCGGATTGCGCCAATGGCGAACAGTGCCTGACCCACTACCTCTGGTCAGACTTGAGTGATCAGATTCATAGCTTCCTCAGCAGTATCAGCTTGGCCAACCTGGTTTCCCGAGCTGAGGTGCAGGAAGTTGCGCGTCGGCAAGATATGCGCGAGGCGCCGGAAGAGAGGGTCGCTGTACTCGGCGGCCTGTGATTGGGGCCCAAACGGGCCAGCAGACAGATATTAGAGATTTACTAAGCGGAAACGGTATGACTATGAAGCTTCCCATCTATCTGGACTATTCGGCTACCTGTCCGGTTGACCCACGCGTCGCCAAGAAAATGGCAGAGCAGCTGACGATGGAAGGCAATTTCGGCAATCCGGCCTCCCGCTCCCACCTGTTTGGTTGGAAAGCGGAAGAAGCTGTGGAGAATGCCCGACGCCAGGTGGCGGAGCTGATCAACGCCGATCCGCGCGAAATTGTCTGGACCAGCGGTGCCACCGAGTCCGACAACCTGGGTATCAAGGGTGCGGCCCACTTCTACCAGAGTCGCGGCAAGCACATTATTACCTCCAAAATTGAGCACAAAGCGGTTTTGGATACCTGCCGCCAGCTGGAGCGGGAAGGTTTTGAAGTGACCTACCTGAATCCCCGTGAAGACGGCATCGTCTATCCGGAGCAGGTTGAGGAAGCCATGCGCGAGGACACCACTGTGGTGAGCCTGATGCACGTCAACAACGAGATTGGGGTGATCAACGATATCGCTGCAATCGGCGAACTGTGTCGCTCGCGCAAAGTTATTTTCCATGTGGACGCGGCCCAGAGCGCCGGCAAGTTGCCGATCGACCTTCAGGAAATGAAAGTTGACCTGATGTCCTTCTCCGGCCACAAAATTTACGGCCCCAAAGGTATCGGTGCCCTTTACGTACGCCGCAAGCCCCGCGTCCGTCTGGAAGCCCAGATGCACGGTGGCGGCCACGAGCGCGGCATGCGCTCCGGTACCCTGCCGACTCACCAGATTGTCGGTATGGGCGAAGCCTTTGGTATTGCCAAAGAAGAAATGGCTCAGGAAGCCGAGCGTCTGCGCTCTCTGCGCGACCGTTTCTGGGATCAGATCAAGGATATGGAAGAGGTCCATATCAACGGTTCCGCCGAGAAGAGAATTCCGGGCAACCTGAACGTGAGCTTTGCGTTTGTAGAAGGTGAGAGCCTGATCATGTCGCTGCGCGACCTGGCGATCTCCTCCGGTTCCGCCTGTACCTCTGCGAGCCTGGAGCCCAGCTACGTACTGCGAGCCCTGGGTGTTAACGACGAACTGGCGCACAGCTCACTGCGCTTCAGCTTTGGTCGTTTTACCAGCGAGAGTGATGTCGATACCGCTGCCGCAGAAGTGCGCAAGGCAGTGGAGAAACTACGTGAATTGTCACCGCTTTGGGATATGTACAAAGACGGCGTAGACCTGAACAAGATTGAATGGGCCGCTCACTAAGCGCGCGCAAGAGTTAGGAGAAAAGTCATGGCCTATAGCGATAAAGTAATTGACCACTACGAGCACCCCCGCAATGTTGGACGTATGGACGACAAGGCGGACAATGTAGGTACCGGTATGGTGGGCGCGCCCGCCTGTGGTGACGTGATGCGCCTACAGATTCAGGTAAGCGACGAGGGTGTTATCGAAGACGCCAAGTTCAAGACCTACGGCTGTGGTTCCGCCATTGCCTCCAGCTCCCTCCTGACCGAGTGGGTGAAAGGCAAGACGATCGACGAAGCGGAGCAGATCAAAAACACTGCCATTGCAGAGGAGCTGGCGCTGCCGCCGGTGAAAATCCACTGCTCGGTTCTCGCCGAAGACGCGATTAAAGCTGCGGTTCGCGATATCCGCGAAAAGCGCGGTGAGTCCGATGACGCTGTAGAAGCCAAGGAATCTGCGGCGGGTTAACTTCTCGTCCAAATGTAGCGTCCAAACATAGCGAAGGTGTTATTTTGGCTATTAGTATGACCGAGGCCGCTGAGGCCCACATTCAAAGTCAATTGGCCAAGCGAGGCAAGGGAATCGGCATTCGTGTCGGTGTCAAAACGGCCGGCTGTTCCGGTCTCGCCTATGTGCTGGAATTTGTCGATTCGTTCGAAGCCGAAGATACGGTATTTGAGCAAAACGGCGTTAAGTTGGTGGTGGACCCCAAGAGTCTGGTTTACCTCGACGGCACCCAGCTGGATTTCGTCAAGGAAGGCCTGAACGAAGGCTTCACCTTCTCGAATCCCAATGTAAAAAATGAGTGTGGCTGCGGCGAGAGTTTCCACGTCTGATTCGCTCTCGCCCCACAAGGCCGGGTGCGCTGCGCATACCGGCCTTTTTATTGGCCCCTCGGACAGTTGGGGGCCGTGCAGCAGTAAGCGGCAACTTCAGCCGCGTCCCAGGCTGTGCCCCAGTAGGTATATTCAGATGGCAACCAACCTGAACCATTTCGAAGTTTTTGGTCTGCAACCCGCGTTCGCGGTCGATCGCAGTGCCCTGGCGACCCGCTACCGGGAATTACAGCGGGAATTCCACCCGGACAAATACGCTTCCCATTCCGAGGGCGAACAATTGTTGGCCATCAAAATGGCGGCTCAGATCAATGAGGCGCACACCGTTTTGCGCGACCCGGTACAGCGCGCCGCCTACCTACTCAAGTTGGCCGGGGTAGATGTGCCACCTGAGCAGACCACCAAAGATACTGAATTTCTGATGCAGCAGATGATGTTGCGCGAGCGCCTGGAAGAAGTGCGCGAGCAGCCCGATCCGGCAGCTGCGCTGGATGAGCTCAGTGCTGAGGCGCGGGGGCTGATCTCCAGTGAGGAACAGCGCTTTGCCGAAACTTATGACGGGGGAGATCTGGGCGCAGCAGAGGACTCGCTGCGCAAGCTTCAGTTCCTGGCCAAGCTTGAGAAACAAATTGACGAGCTGGAAGAAGACCTTTTCAACGACTAGTTGCGAGAGCACCGACTGAGAGGGCCAGACGGTACCGCGCCCCGCTTAAAGAAGAGATAACTAATGGCATTACTGCAGATTTCTGAACCGGGCCAGAGCCCAGCTCCCCACCAGCGCAAGCACGCAGTGGGTATCGATTTGGGGACCACTAACTCACTGGTAGCGACCGTGCGCAGTGGATCGGCAGAGGCCATTGCCGATGACCAGGGTGAAGTGATCCTGCCATCAGCGGTGCACTACGGAGCCGAGGCGATTACCGTGGGTGCTGAAGCCCGCGCGTGCGCTGCAGAAGACCCCTACAACACCATGATTTCTATCAAGCGCCTGATGGGGCGAGGTGTTGCGGATATCAAAAGTTTTGGTGAGCAGTTGCCCTATCGCCTGGCTGAGAGCAGTGGCGGTATGCCTTCGATTGAAACTGCAGCCGGAGCGGTAAACCCGGTGCAGGTATCGGCAGAAATCCTGAAAAAACTGGCCGCGCGCGGCCGCGAAGCGCTCTATGGCAAAGCGGGCGGTGAGCTGGATGGTGCGGTGATCACCGTGCCGGCCTACTTCGATGATGCCCAGCGCCAAGCGACCAAAGACGCCGCCCAACTGGCGGGTCTGAAAGTCCTGCGCCTGCTCAACGAGCCCACAGCAGCGGCTGTTGCCTACGGCCTGGATAAGGGCGAAGAGGGTGTGATCGCGGTCTATGACCTCGGTGGCGGCACCTTCGATATCTCTATTCTGCGCCTGTCCCGGGGTGTGTTTGAAGTCATGTCTACCGGCGGCGATACAGCCCTTGGTGGCGACGATTTCGATCGCACTATCGCTTCCTGGATCGCCGAGCAAGTGGGATTGGGTACCAATCTCGACGCCGCGACCCAGCGAGTCCTGTTAGACAGCGCCTGTGCTGCGAAAGAATCCCTGTCCAGTGTCGAGCAGGTGGAAGTGAAATACGGCGACTGGTCAGGCGTGCTCGATCGCGACACCATGGCTTCACTGCTGGATCCCCTTATCGACAAAACCCTACGCGCCTGTAAGCGCGCCCTGCGCGATGCCGGTATCAGTGCCGATGAGGTGCAGGAAATAGTTTTGGTGGGTGGCTCCACTCGTACTTTGCGCGTGCGGGAGCGGGTTGAGGGTTATTTTGGTCGTCCCCCTCATGCGGAAATTGACCCCGACCAAGTAGTAGCAATCGGCGCCGCGATTCAGGCTGATGTATTGGTGGGCAATAAGTCCAGCGAAGAATTGCTGCTGTTAGATGTTATTCCCCTTTCCCTCGGGATTGAAACCATGGGTGGCCTCGCGGAAAAATTGATTGATCGCAACACGACCATCCCCGTCTCCAAAGCCCAGGAGTTCACCACTTTTAAAGATGGCCAGACTGCCATGGCGATCCATGTCGTGCAGGGCGAGCGGGAGCTGGTGAGTGATTGTCGCTCACTGGCGCGCTTTGAATTGCGCGGCATACCGCCGATGGTGGCCGGTGCCGCCCATATCCGTGTGACTTTCCAGGTGGATGCTGACGGTCTTTTGTCGGTGACAGCTATGGAAAAAAGCAGTGGCGTCAGTGCCGATATTACGGTTAAACCTTCCTACGGCCTGGAAGACAAGGATATTGCGCGCATGTTGCAGGAGTCCTACACCCACGCCGCTGAGGATATCGCCCTGCGTGCCCTGCGCGAGGCCCAGGTGGAAGCGGAGAGAACCCTGGAAAGCATGTTGGTGGCCCTGCGTGAGAACGGTGCCGAGCTGCTGGACGAAGGTGAGTTAAACGAGCTTGAGCACGCGATGGAAGCTCTGCGCCTGGCCCATAACGGCGGCGACGCAGAGGAAATTCGTCGACGTATCGAAGCCTTGAATAAGCTGTCTGAGCCTTTTGCTGCCAAGCGTATGGATGCCTCCATTAAGCGGGCTATGCAGGGCCACAGCTTGGATGAATTTGATAAATAACCATGATCAGGCGCAGACTCTGCGCTGCCGGCGGCCGGGGAGTCGTTACTTTCTCCCCGTCGGATTGAGACCACAGAGGTTCAGTACCCCATGCCGAAGATAGTATTTTTACCCCATCCGGAAATGTGCCCTGAGGGCAAAGTGGTGGAAGCGGAGAGCGGTGTCAGCGTGATCGACGCGGCCCTGGCCAACGATATCGAAATTGAGCACGCCTGTGAAAAAGCCTGTGCTTGTACCACCTGTCACATCATTGTGCGCGAGGGCTTCGATTCCCTGGAAGAGCCGGACGAGCTTGAAGAGGACCTGCTGGATAAAGCCTGGGGCTTGGAGCCCGAGTCTCGCCTGTCCTGTCAGGCGATTGTGGAAGATGAAGACCTGGTGGTCGAGATTCCCAAGTACACCATCAACCAGGTGTCGGAAAAGCACTGACCTGCACGCTGAGGAAGCTGAATCATGAAGTGGACTGATATTCACGATATTGCCATAGAGTTGAGCGAAGCTCACGAGGATGTGGACCCTCTGACGGTCAACTTTGTCGACCTGCGCAACTGGGTGATGGCGCTGCCCGGATTTGATGACGATCCTGATCGCTGCGGAGAGAAAATCCTCGAAGCGATCCAGGCTGCCTGGATCGAAGAGCAGGAGTGACCGGCCTTCGGGGGCAGTATTGGCAAGAGAGTACAAAAGTCGATCAATACCCCGTATAATCCGCCGGCCGCGAAATGCGGTGATCAAAAATTGAGTACCCCCCGGTGGGTATGAAAGGAATATCAGGGAAGAGCAACTGAGTAGGTTGCTCTTTCTTTATGTAGGGAGCCTCTGAACAACTCCGCAACAATCCCGCAACACCTCTGCGAGCCTTGAAGGCCCGCCCTGCGGGGGCTTACAGAGTTGTTTAGAGGTTCCTAAGTTAAGTTACAAAAAATCAATTTGGAGATAACCATGGCCCTGGAGCGTACCCTTTCTATCATCAAGCCGGACGCAGTAGCCAAGAATGTAATCGGTGAAATCGAGAGCCGTTTTGAGAAAGCTGGCCTGAGCATTGTTGCCATGAAGATGGTTCAACTGTCCCGCGAAAAAGCTGAAGGTTTCTACGCTGAGCACAAAGAGCGTCCTTTCTTCAAAGACCTGGTTGACTTCATGACTTCCGGTCCAGTTGTTGTACAGGTTCTGGAAGGCGAGAACGCTATCCTGGCAAACCGCGACCTGATGGGTGCTACCAACCCTAAAGAAGCTGCTGCTGGCACCATCCGCGCTGACTTCGCTGACAGCATCGACGCCAACGCTGTACACGGTTCCGACTCCGCAGAGTCCGCTGCTCGCGAAGTAAGCTACTTCTTCGCCGACGACGAAATCTGCGCGCGCGCTTAATCCGCGCCACAAATCGCACCGGTCTGTCCGGACCGGTGCAATTCTTCCCCCGAGGTGAAATGAATGACCACAGAGAAAACCAACCTGCTCGGCCTTTCGGTAGAAAAGCTGGCCGCCTTTTTTGAATCATTGGGCGAGAAGCGCTTCCGCGCTGTTCAGGTTTTAAAGTGGATTCACCAGAATGGGGTTGATGATTTTGCTGAGATGACCAATGTCAGCAAGGCCCTGCGTCAAAAGCTGGCGGAAGTGGCCGAAGTCCGTGCCCCGGAAGTATTGAATCAGTGGGATTCCGCCGATGGCACACGGAAATGGTTAATTAAAGTCTCCGGTGGCAATGCTATCGAGACTGTTTATATCCCCGATGGTGATCGCGGCACCCTTTGTGTCTCCTCCCAGGTGGGCTGTTCCCTGGATTGCAGCTTTTGTGCAACTGGCAAGCAGGGCTTTAACCGCGATTTAACGGCGGCAGAAATTATCGGGCAGGTCTGGATTGCCTGTAAATCTTTCGGTCAATTGGACCCGAAAGGACCGCGCAAGGTTACCAACGTAGTTATGATGGGCATGGGTGAGCCATTGCTCAATTTCGACAATGTGGTCGATTCCATGAACCTGATGATGGAAGATAACGCCTACGGTATTTCCAAGCGTCGCGTCACCCTGTCGACCTCCGGTGTAGTGCCCGCACTGGACCGCCTCGCCGATGTGACCGATGTGAGCCTGGCAATTTCCCTGCATGCGCCCAACGATGAATTACGTAACGAGTTGGTGCCGATCAATAAAAAATACCCTATTGCGGTGCTACTGGATTCCGCCAAGCGCTACATCGACCGCATGCCGGATACGCACCGTAAAATGACCATTGAATACACGCTGATGCGCGAGGTTAACGACCGCCCGGAGCACGCTGAGCAATTGGCAGAGCTGCTTAAAGAGATTCCGGTGAAAATTAACCTGATTCCCTTTAACCCGTTTGAGTTGTCCGACTACCAGCGAGTGAGTAATAACGCACTGCGTCGCTTCCAGCAGATTTTGCTCGACAAAGGTTATACCGTGACTGTGCGCACTACACGCGGCGATGATATTGATGCGGCCTGTGGTCAGTTGGCAGGCAGTGTTAATGACCGTACCCGCCGCTCCGAGCGCTACCGCAATGCAGAGCGCCCTGTTCGTATTGTTAACTAGTCGCTGGTAATTTTTTGTATAGGTTGCCAAATTGTTGGCAGCCTATTGGCTTCGATTTTCCCCTTCTCAAAAAAACTCTGTTTAGCCTAAAAGTTCCTTTCTATTCTATTTTTCGTGTCAACGAAATTGCTTTATCTAACGTTTAACGCTCGAGGAAAATTTACCCGGGAAGGGAGCGTTGGATATATGCATGAGATTAGGTCAAAACGATCATATTTTTTTAATTTGCATTTTGCTTGCAACATTTTGACTTTGAATGAAATAGCTGGCCATTGGAGAGAGGTCTTCACTAGACCGTCTGGCACTGGATCTTTGCAGTAGCTACACCCGTATCTCCAACATCCATCAAAACATTATGACGCTATAGCGTGCTATCCAGTCATTTTCATTTGGCCTGGAGCTGTTACAGCGTGCTTAGGTTCAGGAAAAACAAAGTGTAGAAATGCTTGCACAGCTGTGTTGAGAGTTGAAGTGCATGGAGTTCTCTGAGTTGCCTGGCTTAGGAAAAGAAAAGTTATCGACGGGACTGTTCGAACATTATGAACGCGGAAAAAAACCAATTAACCCAATTGCTTGTAGCGCTGAATAAGCTGCTGTTCATTTCTTTATTTCTATTTATGGTGGGCTGTGGGGGAGGTGGTTCCTCTAGCGGTGAGGATGATTCATCGACAGAAACTACTGAAAATGATAGCGGCTCTGGGGATAGCTCTGGCTCAGACGATGGTGACGATTCGGACGGTGATACTGATGGTGATACTGATGGTGATACTGGGTCAGATGATGAATCCGATTCAAAGCAGGGGATCTTGGTTGCTGAACTGATTGCAAATCCCTTCTCCGGCACCAGCATAGGGCTCTCTTGGGAGGACTCTGAAGAGACCTACAGCATCTATCGCGATGGCGAATTGATCGCAGAAACTACAGATAACCATTACGTGGATGAAGGCCTCTCAGTTAATACTGAATATAGTTATTGGGTCGGTGTGGGGAGTATTGATAGTGATACTAATAGTGTTACTGCAAAAACACTGGTTAATAACACGAATGATGGCCTGAGCAATGGTACTGAAGCAGAGGCCATTGAAAAGCGCATTGTTGATTTTGATGAATGTCAAAATGAGCGCTCAGCCGTAGATGTTGACGATAGTAGTCTCGACAGTTGCTTGCAGGCTGTGCTGGATGAAGTGGGAATGGCAGAGCAATTGGAGGATATGCGCGCTTTTGCTGCTCGAGTTAGAAGTGAGCAAGACCCGGAGATGGTTGAGTTGGGTATGCGGTTATTCCACAGTAAAAGTCTTAGTGCTAACGGTGATACCGCCTGCTCTTCTTGCCACCACCCGACAATAGGCTGCGCTGGTGATGATCTTTCCATGTCTGTTGGGGTTAATGCCGTTGATCCCGATTTGCTTGGCCCAGGGCGTTCCGATGGTGAAAACGAAGTGCCGTTGGTTGCACGCAATGCCCAGCCTATTTGTAATGTGGCGCTCTGGGATAATGGATTATTCTGGGACAACCGCGTTCTTTTCACGAGCGACGGTGGCCTTAAAACAGACTCCAGGGATGTAACCAATAATACTGAAGCGGCGGTAGGTACCGGTACTTTGGCACTTATGATGGCCCAAGCCCATTTTCCGGTGACTGATGCTGCTGAGATGGGGGATATTTCTGAATTTGGCTACGACGAAAGTAGCGACGATGACCTTACTGATTACCGTGAGGAATATCTTATACCAAAGCTCAATGAGGAGTCCTGGGGCCCCTTATTTGCTGCCGCTTATGGAGACAACAGTATTGACTACAGTAGGGTCGCACAGGCGATTGCCGCCTATGAAGCGGTATATATTTTCATTGATAACCCCTTCTTTGACTATATCGACGGTGACCTGACAGCGCTGGATGACGATGCGAAGCGGGGAGCAATTACTTATTTTACGCCAGGCTCTGGTTGTACTGCTTGCCATACGGGCGCCTTCTTTACTAACCAGGGTTTGAGGGTCGTTAACTATCCTCAAATTGGTGTCGGAAAAGAGGATGATGGCGCTGATTGGGGAGGGGCAGTACTCGGTGGCTTTCGTGTTCCAACACTGCTCAATGCAGGCATTACTGGTCCCTGGGGGCACGCCGGGCAGTTTGGCTCCTTAGAAAGAAATATTGAGCACTATGCCGGGCAAGCGGATTCGGTGTCCCGGTATTTCGCAGATAGTGAAATGTGCGATCTGGATCAGTTTGCTGAGCTAGAAGACTGCGCAGCGAAAGTTGCGCCCAATGGTCTGGAGTTGACCGAGGCAATTCTGGAGATAGATGGTGATGCAGCACTTCCGATAGACGACGATGAAGTGAAGCTGTTAGCGGCATTTCTTGAGGCGCTCACTGACCCGGATGCTGAGAATGTAAATTCAAATGCAACCCAATCCCTGATTCCTCCCCGTGACGGCGGACCCGATGGAATGCAGCTGGATGCCTGGGATCAGGACGGCAACGAACTTTAACATTCCTGCATTTTATTTGAGCATCTCACTAATATTGACTTACTGGTGAGATGCCAACTCTTCATTAGCGACCTTTATTCGCATTCATCATTCAGGCAACCGCCTTCTGCCTTAAAATTCACCACAGTTTCATTCTTACTTTGCTTCCAGAGCCAGGCCGGAGTTGATTCGAGAGTGAATTCCTACGATCAGGGCTAGGTATAAGTCATCGTCTGGATTGCGAAGTTTTAGTCAGTTGTTGCTGGAAAAAAACTCTATCCCCTGAAATTCTGGTGAGCTGGTCGTTCCCTCCGGGATTCACTCCGGACTTTTGTTCACATTTCTTCCTTAATTGGTCAACCAAATCTATTGGTGTCGCGTTATCACCTATGAACTATTAAAAATATATGGAAGGGACCACTAGGATTCTTATGAGTGCTCAGAAGTTCGATCAAAAAGTCTTTCCCAGAGTCCTACTTAGACTCTTTTTCCTCACGCTGTTTTCGCTGTTAGTTGGTTGCGGCTCCGGGTCATCTGGTAGTGAGGATAATTCGCCTGCAGATACCGTTCAGGGTGATGATGGTTCCGGTTCCGGTTCCGGTTCCGGTTCCGGTTCCGGTTCTGGCTCAGGGACGGGCACCGATCCTGAGCCTGATCCTGAGCCTGATCCTGAGCCTGATCCTGAGCCTGAGCCTGAAGAAGCCGGTGAACCCGCTGAGCTAATTGGCTATGCCCACTCGGGAACCAGTATCGGTCTTAACTGGGAAAGAGATGGTGAGACTTACTTTATCTATCGAAACGGTGAAAAGGTCGCGGAAACCAGCAATAACTATTATGTCGAACAGGGCCTCTCAGTTAACACCGAATATGTTTACTCTGTCAGTACAGTTGATGCTGCAAACGAATCGGAAACTTCGCAGGTTACAGTCAAGACACTAGTTGATGACACAAATACTGGCCTGAATAACGGTACAGAAGACGATGTTCTGAATGAACAAATATCTAGTTTTGCAGAGTGTAGAAATGTTTCTAGTGCATTGGACCTGCTTGAGGAGGATCTGGACACCTGCCTAGGGGCAATGCTTGAGCTTAACCGGATGGTGACCCTTGTTGAAGATATACGTGCTTTTGGAGCGCGGGTTCGCAGCGAACAGGATCCGGCCATGGTAGAACTGGGCATGCGCCTGTTCCACAGCAAGTCTTTAAGTGCTAACCAAGATACCTCCTGCTCTTCCTGTCATCATCCTGCGATTGGTTGCGGTGGAGATGATCTATCGATGCCTGTTGGGGTAAATGCTGTGAATACTGCTTTGTTAGGACCAGGCAGGTCGGACGGTATTAACGAAGTACCACTAGTGCCTAGAAACTCGCAGGCAATTTGCAATACCTCGCTTTGGAGTCGCGGCCTGTTCTGGGATAACCGTGTTTCTATGGGGACTAATGGGACCCTGCGGACAGAATCAACGGACGTCACCCGAAATACTAGAGCAGCGGTGGACTCTGGTTCCCTGGCACTGTTAATGGCTCAAGCCCACTTCCCTGTTACAGCACCTCCCGAGATGGGTGACATAATCGATTTTGGATACGATGATTCTGTTGATGAGAATTTTACTTCCTATCGTGAGGATATTTTAGCCGCAAACCTGGATGTTGAAGCCTGGGCGCCGTTATTCACTTCAGCATTTGGTGATTCTGAGATTAATTTCAGTCGGATCGCTCAAGCAATAGCTGCATATGAGGCAGTGCAAATATTTATCGATAATCCGTTTTTTGAATATACCGGGGGCAACCTGGAGGCGCTCAGCGCTGAGGAAAAACGTGGTGCCATTACATTTATGTCTAAGGAGGCGGGGTGCACTTTTTGCCACAAGGGGGCCTTTTTCACATCTGAGGCATTGATGGCTGCGAACTATCCGCAAATAGGGGTAGGCACCGATGAGAGTGGGAATGGGGCTGATTGGGGCGGCGAGGGATCACTTGGGTTTGGTGCCTTTCGTGCACCGACGTTGCTCAACGTGGCACTTACCGGGCCTTGGGGGCACAATGGGCAATTCGGTACGCTGAAGAGGAATGTTGAGCACTACAGTGACCAGGGAGCCTCAATTACCCGGTATTTTGAAAATAGTGAAATGTGTGATCTTGTGCAATTTCAGGATGTTGAGGGTTGTGCCAATAAAGTGGCTCCAAATGGTTTAACCCATTCCCAGAACATTATTGATGGAAATGAAGGAGGAGGAGTTAACCGCCTTTCTGCCGATGAAATTGATCTTGTAGTGACATTTCTCGGGACGCTCACAGACCCCAATGCTGCCGATACCAGTTCGAATGCGATTCAATTCTTGATTCCTCCCAGAGATGGTGGGCCTGATGGGAAGCAGTTGGATGCAATCGACAAGGATGGCAGAAGCCTGTAACTGTTTTTCTCCAACATCGCCGATTGGGTAATTTAAACTGAAATAGCCCTTCTCAGCAGTTGCCAGCAAATGCCGGCAACTGCTGTTCTAATAAGTACAAGAGTATTGCCTGGGTTAAAAGCTTAAAACCCGCTCTTGCCTATAGCGTTCCAAGTGTGATTAATCTTCCATTCAATTTATCATTTTGAGGACATTGGCAATGTACTGTTGCGACGCCCTTAGCAGAGTTTCTTACTCTGAATCGTTACAGTAGTTCAAAATGAAAACATCCAATTTGTAATTACAGTGAGATTTTTCGCTGCTGGACACAGTGGGCCGAAATTATTCCTGATTCCATCTGGTAAATACTAATTTAAAGGTTTTCCCTGTAATTTAATGGCAAGCATTCAATTACCCTTTGGTGTCAGCATTGGCACTTCGCCCTGTATTTAGTGTCCAGAACTCGGAATAAGAAAAGGTCATTGACGGGCAGGTCAAGAACTATGAATGTTGATAAAAATCAAATCACACTATCGCTAACGGCTCTGGTAAAGCTGCTGGTCCTATCTCTATTTCTTGTGATGGTGGGTTGCGGAGGAGGTGGTTCCTCAAGTAGTGACAATGACACACCTACTGAAACTTCTGATACTGGCAGTGATGGTGATTCTGGTTCAGGTGATGATGAAAATGGCGATGGCGATGGCGATGGCGATGGCGATGGCGATGGCGATGGCGATGGCGATGGCGATGGCGATGGCGATGGCGATGGCGATGGCGATGGCGATGGCGATACAGGCTCAGGTCAGGGAATTATTCCTGCAGAACTGATCGGCAACGCATTTTCCGGTACCAGCATTGGTCTTTCCTGGGAAAGCACCGGTGCGACCTATGTTATCTATCGTGGCAGCGAACGAGTTGCTGAGACGACTAGCGGATACTATGTCGATGAAGGTCTCTCATCAGACACTGAATATACCTACTCAGTAACCACCGGCGATGTCGACAGCGAAGATGAGACCGCCAGCGTCACTGCCAGAACATTGGTAAATAATACTAATGACGGCCTCAGTAATGGTTCTGATGCAGACGGTTCTGATAGCCGAATTTCCGATTTTGATGAATGTCAAAATGCGCGTTCAGCGGTCAATATTGCTGATGGCAGTCTCGATAGCTGCTTACAGGCAGTGCTGGATGACGTTGGCATGGCCGAGCAGTTGGAAGATATGCGCGCCTTTGCTGCCCGGGTCAGAAGTGAACAGGACCCTGTCATGGTAGAGCTGGGTATGCGCTTGTTTCACAATAAAAACCTGAGCGCTGATGGCGATGCATCTTGCTCTTCCTGCCACCACCCGGCAATAGGTTGTGGTGGTGATGACCTGTCCATGCCAGTTGGTGTTGATCCCGTTGATGCTGAATTAGTCGGTCCCGGTCGCTCCGACGGCCAGAATGAAGTTCCGCTGGTACCGCGAAATGCCCAGCCTATCTGCAATGTAGCCCTTTGGGATAATGGCTTGTTCTGGGATAACCGAGTGGCGATCAATGGTAATGGCGGGCTCAGGACAGACTCCCGGGATGTTACTCGCAACACAGAGGCGGCCGTGGGTACTGGTACCCTCGCACTGATGATGGCCCAAGCCCACTTCCCGGTCACAGAAGCTGCTGAGATGGGGGATATCACCCAGTTCGGTTACGACGATACCAGCGATGATGGTTTTACTGATTATCGTGAGGATATTCTCGCTGAAAAATTAACCCAGGACTCGTGGGGTGTAATGTTTACCGCAGCATTTGGCGATTCGGCAATTAACTTCAGCAGAATTGCAGAGGCAATTGCCTCTTACGAAGCGGTGCAAATTTTTATCGATAACCCCTTCTTTGATTATGTTGATGGAGACCTTGCGGCCCTCAATAACGATGAAAAGCGAGGGGCAATTACCTTTATGACACGAAATTCAGGGTGTACAAATTGCCACTCAGGAGCCTTTTTCTCTAATCAAGGGTTGAGAGCTGTCAGTTATCCACAGATTGGTGTTGGTAAAGATGAGAGTGGCAGTGGTGCTGACTTGGGTGGTAATGGAAGCGGCAGCTTCCGCACGCCAACGCTGCTTAATGTGGCGCTCACTGGCCCCTGGGGACACGCAGGTCAGTTCGGTACATTGAAAAGAAATGTCGAACACTACACTGGTCGAGCCGACTCTGTTTCCCAGTATTTCACCAACAGTGAGATGTGCGATTTGGATCAGTTTGCAGAGGTGGATGAGTGTGCCGCGAAAGTTGCGCCCAATGGCCAGGCACTGACTGAAGCACTGTTGGCTGAAAATGGCGACGGCGCTGTGAATTTGGACGACGAGGAGGTTGATTTACTGGTAGCGTTCCTCGAAACCCTAACTGATCCAGATGCGGCAAATACTGACTCCAATGCAGTCCAGTCATTGATTCCGCCGCGGGACACTGGTCCAGATGGCATGCAGCTGGATGCGGTTGACCAGGAAGGTAATCAACTCTAACTCTTCTAAGCCCTTTTTACTTATTCCGCCGGTACACCGGTACTGGCGGATTGACAATACTCGACAAAGTCATCACTAAATGGAATTGATTGGGTTTTAGGGCTGCAACTGGCAAGGCTTTCCGGCAGTATAGGGATTTGGAAAGTGCCAGCTGAGGCGGAATCAGATTTCTCACACAAAATACCGATATGTACTTTTACCACTGCCAGTGGATGCCGGTGGTCGATGTTGGGTTTTGCTGTGTTTTGCGGGCTTGCTTTGTCCAGGGATTGGCGTTAGCACTCATTGGTGTATTGGTGACACCCGCGCAATCTCGCTGGGCCGATAAGTGAAAAATAAAGATACAGGTGATGTAGTGTCCGCGAAATTTAAGAGCCTGTCGCTCCTGGTGCTGCTCGGTACTCTGCTGGGGGGGTGTGTAACCTCTGGGGGACCCGAGCGCAAGGAAGTTGACCTGGATAAGGCATTGGAGACCCATGTTCAGTTGGGGCTTCGCTATTTGCGGGACCCCAACAGCAGGGAGCAGTCCCGCCGTCATTTTAATCGTGCTTTGGAATTGGGCAAAAAGAACCCACTGGCACATCACGGTCTGGCACTGCTTTATCAAGCGGATGGTGAGCTGAATATTGCGGAATCTCACTTCAAGAAAGCCTTGCGCTATAGCGACGGGTTTTCCATGGCTCACACTAATTACGGCGTTTTTCTCTATAAACAAGAGCGCTATAAAGAGGCCCTCAAGCAGTTCGAACTCGCCTCTACAGACCTCACCTATAATCGTCGATCTTTTGCCTTGGTTAACTACGGTCGTACGGCCGCGCGTCTGGGTCTCACCGACAAGGCGGAAGGGGCCTATGCCAGGGCGTTAGCACTGAACTCCGATTTGCCGCTGGCGTTGATCGAAATGGCTGAGCTGAAATTTAACGCCGGTGATTACGCAAAATCCAAGGCGTACCTGGATCAGTTTAGTGAAAAGAATCGCCAGACTCCCCAGTCACTGTGGCTTGGGATTCGTATCGAGAAGGTGTTTGGCAATCGTGACAAGGAGCGAAGTTACGCCCTTGCTTTGAAGAATTTGTACCCGTACTCTGCGGAGACACTGAAATATCAGGAGTTGAGTGGTAATGACGGATAGTAGTCCCGAACACTGCGAAGGTGGTGAGGTCGTATCCAATACGCAAACTTCTAAGGGTTCCGCTGGCAATCTTTTGCTGGCGGCTCGGGAAGCGGCCGGGCTGTCCCGAGAGGAGTTATCGCAGCGCCTGTGTATTATTGATAACACAGTTGAGTGGATTGAAAGCGATAATTACGAAAAGCAGCCAGAAGCTGTCTACACGCGAGGCTATATCCGCAATATTTGTCGCGAGTTGAATATTCCTGCTGAGCCGGCTTTGGAAGCCTATGATAGGGATCGGCCGCAGCCAGCACAGCGCAGTGAATCCCGGCGAACCACTAAAGCCGAGGCATTTCGCCCTGAGCGCAAGCGCGGACATGGTGCCCTGGCCCTGATTCCCCTGTTGCTCGCGGGTGGTGTCTTCTGGTGGAAGTACGGTACTCCAGTCAATATTCCCGGTATGCCCATGGGTGAGGATACTGCGGACCTGGTTGCCGAAGCCCCCGTTGCCAGTGAAGTTGTAACTGATCCGGTTACTGAAGTAGAGGGGCAGGAAGTTGCAGTTGAAGAGTTGAGCTCAGAGCCATTTGCACCAGCATCAAATGGAGTTGCTCATGTTCAGCTTGAGGTTGGCAGTGCTGAAACGGTGGAGAATAAACCCGCTGCTTCTGTGGAAAAAGTGGTTGAGCCTGTTCCCGCCCAAGTAGCCCAGTTGGACCAGGCCCTGAAAGGCGCATTGCGGCTTCGCTTTGATGAAGATGCCTGGGTTGAGGTGAAAGACGCACAAGGTGTGATTTTACTGGCCGGGGTCCAAGCTGCTGGCAGTGCCAAATCTTTAGATGGAGATGCTCCATTTGAGCTGATGTTGGGAAATGCCCGTGCAACCCATGTGGTTTACCGCGATGAAACTATCGACAGCCAGCCTATTGGCGACCGCCGCACTCGTCGTCTGATTGTCGGCGATTAAGATGATCTTCCCCGTTTGGGCGCGAACCCTGTAGGTTTGCGCCCAATCTCTCTATAATCTCCCCTCGATTTTTATCAGTAATACCACCAGGTCAGCCTATGCAATTTGAATCTCCCATTGTCCGCCGCAAGTCGCGCCAGATCATGGTGGGTGATGTACCGGTCGGAGGGGATGCCCCGATCTCGGTGCAAAGTATGACCAACACCGAAACCTGCGATGTAGCAGCTACTGTTGGCCAGATCCAGCGCCTGGAACAGGCTGGAGCCGATATAGTGCGGGTTTCTGTGCCCAGCATGGATGCCGCAGAGGCGTTTGGAGAAATTAAAAAACAGGTGAATGTCCCGTTGGTCGCAGACATTCACTTCGATTACCGTATCGCCCTGCGGGTCGCAGACCTGGGGGTGGATTGTCTGCGTATTAACCCCGGCAATATTGGCCGAGAGAAGCGTATTCGGGCCGTAGTGGATAAAGCTCGCGATCTGAATATCCCGATTCGTATCGGTGTCAATGCGGGCTCCCTGGAAAAAGACCTGCAGAAAAAGTATGGCGAGCCCACGCCGGATGCTCTGGTAGAGTCGGCGCTGCGCCATGTATCGATCCTCGACAGCCTGGACTTCCAGGACTTCAAAGTCAGTGTAAAAGCATCCGATATCTTTATGGCCACGGCTGCCTATCGCAAGCTGGCCCAGCAGATTGAGCAACCGCTGCACTTGGGTATTACCGAAGCTGGTGGCTTGCGTGCCGGCACAGTGAAGTCGGCGATTGGTCTCGGTGCCCTTCTGCTCGACGGTATCGGTGACACCCTGCGGGTTTCCCTGGCTGCAGACCCGGTAGAAGAGGTCAAAGTGGGCTGGGATCTGCTCAAAAGCCTGCGTCTGCGCAGTAAAGGTATTAACTTTATTGCCTGCCCCAGCTGTTCGCGCCAGAACTTCGATGTGGTGAAAACCATGAATGAGCTGGAGACGCGCCTGGAAGATGTGACTACACCGCTGGATGTGGCAGTAATTGGCTGTATCGTCAACGGCCCCGGCGAAGCGAAAGAAGCCGATGTAGGCCTGACTGGTGGTACCCCGAGCCATGCCATCTATGTGGATGGGCAGCCAGACCGCAAGTTTAAGAATGAAAATCTGGTGGATGATTTAGAGCGTTTGATTCGCGAGAAGGCGGCCGCCAAGGCCGAGCGCGAAGCGGATATCATCGCCAAGGCGTAGAGGGCAACAGCTCCCTGCGCAAGACCCAATTAATTGAGTGAAAAATTAAGGAACAGCGTTGAAACAGCTTCGCGCAATTCGCGGCATGAACGATCTGCTACCGGAACAGTCCCCGGTATGGCAGTACGTGGAAGCCACACTGAGTGAACTTACTAGTCGCTACGGCTACACCGAAATTCGCACTCCCTACCTGGAGTCGACCCAGTTATTTTGCCGTGCGGTGGGCGAGGCTACCGATATTGTCGAGAAGGAAATGTACACCTTTGATGACAAGAGCGGTGACAGCGTTACCCTGCGCCCTGAGGGCACAGCGGGCACTGTGCGTGCAGCAATCCAGAGCAACCTGCTGAACCAGCCACAGCGCCTGTGGTATTTCGGCCCTATGTTCCGCTATGAGCGCCCACAGAAGGGGCGCCTGCGTCAGTTCCACCAGTTTGGTGTCGAGGTGTTTGGCATTCAAGGGCCGGATATCGATGCAGAAATCCTGATCATGACTGCACGACTGTGGCGTCAGCTGGGTATCAGCGAACATGTGACCCTGCAGCTCAATTCCCTGGGTAACGCCGAGAGCCGCGCTGCTTATCGGGATGCGCTGGTCACTTATTTAAGTGAGCGTCGTGACCAGCTGGATGAGGACAGCCAGCGCCGTCTGGAGCGCAATCCGCTGCGAATTCTCGACAGTAAAAATGCGCAAACTCAGGAACTGCTGGCGGATGCGCCCTGTCTACTGGACTTCCTCGATGAGGAATCCGCCGCCCACTTTAGTCAGTTAAAGGCACTTTTGGACGGGGCAGGCGTTAAGTATGAGATCAATCCCAAGTTGGTGCGCGGTCTCGACTACTACGGAAAAACTGTATTTGAGTGGGTGACCGACAGCCTCGGTGCCCAGGGCACTGTATGTGCCGGTGGCCGCTATGACGGCCTGGTAGAACAGATGGGTGGCAAAGCCACCCCGGGCGTGGGTTTTGGCCTGGGTGTTGAGCGTCTTGTATTGATGCTAGAAACCCTAGAAGTGTTGCCTGAGTCCCTTTCGCAACAGGTAGATGCCTACCTGGTTGCCGTTGGTGATGTACAATCAGCTGCCATGACAGCCGCCGAGCAATTGCGCGACGAGCTGCCCTGGTTGCGACTGCAGTTGCACTGTGGTGGAGGAAGCTTTAAAAGCCAGATGAAGAAAGCTGATAAGAGCGGCGCCGATTATGCGCTGATTATCGGCGAAGATGAGGCTGCAAGTGGTCAGATAACTGTGAAGTACCTTCGCGCTGACCAACCGCAGCAAACGCTGGCACCGAAAGAGCTGGCAGCACTGCTGCAAGGCTGAAAGAAACACTGAGGGAGGCGGAGGCCCCCGCCGGGAAAGTTAGTAATCTACAGGAAAGGCAAATTACCCAATGGCTGAGCATCTTACCGAACAAGAACAAATAGAAACGCTGAAGCGCTGGTGGGCGGAAAATGGCAAGGGAATTGTGACTGGCGTCGTGCTGGCCCTGGCCGGTTACTTCGGTTATCAGTGGTGGCAGGGAGATCAGCGCACTAAGGCTGAAGCGGCCTCTGACCTGTACCAGACTTTCGTTGAAGCGGTCTCCGCCAACAACAATCAACCGGACAACAAGCAGCTTACCACTGCCAAGAATGTGGCCGAGCAGCTGAAAGATGATTTTGCCAAACGTATCTACGCCAGCCAGGCTGCACTGCGTCTCGCGGCTATTTCAGCGGAGAGCAATGACCTGGAAGCTGCCGAGCAGCAGCTGCAGTGGGTACTCGACAACACCAGTGAAGCAAGCCTGGAGTTGCTCGCTAAACGCCGCCTGGCCGCTGTTTTGGCGGCCCGTGGTGAGTCTGATGAAGGCCTGAAGTTGCTCGAGGGCACTATACCCCCGGCATTCGCGGCCCTTTATTCTGAGACTCGTGGTGATATCCTGAAGCAAAAGGGTGACATCGCCGGTGCGCGTGCCGCGTACGAGCAAGCACTGACAGAGCTTCTGCCAGAGCAAGCGGGCAACACCCAACTTCTGCGCCTGAAGGCTGAAAGCCTGGCGATAACCGAGAGCAGTGACGCTCAGAACCAAACCGAGCCTGTATCTGAGGGAGACGAGTAATGGGATTTCTGAATCGCGCTGCGGGTCGCACTGCAGCGGTGGCGCTAGCGGTGGCCCTGGCTGCCTGTGCCTCTAATGACGAGAAGGAAGATGTCGACCCCGTCGAACTGGTGGATATTAACTCCACTGTTGCCCTGCAAGAGGTGTGGTCTGCCGATATTGGCGGTATTGACCAAAAGCGTTACGCGATGCTGCAGCCGAGCCTTATCGATGGTCGCCTGATAGCTGCCAGCAGCGATGGTGAAATCAGTGCTTTTGATCGCAGCTCCGGGCGCAAGCTCTGGGAGACAGATCTGGATGTAGATCTGAGCGGTGGTGTGGGCACTGGCCTGGGCATGGCGGTAGTCTCCGACTACCGCGGCCGCGCCGTGGCTCTGGACCTCGAAAACGGCGCTGAGCTATGGAATTACCAAGTCTCCGGCGAAGTAGTTGCCGCTCCAGCGATCGGTGCTGGCGTGGTTGTCCTGCAGACCGTAGATGGCAAGCTGGTTGGCCTCGACGCTACCAGCGGTGAAGAGTTGTGGAGCCACAATACCAACTTGCCAGTACTGACCCTGCGCGGTACTGCAGCACCTGTTATCAGCGGTGGTATGGTGATTGCCGGCCTGGATAACGGCAAACTGCTGGCCCTGGACGCCCGCGATGGCATTCAGCGCTGGGAACAGCGAGTCGCTATTCCCCAGGGCTCTGCGGAGCTGGAGCGGGTAGTTGATATCGATGGTGCTCCAGTAGTGCGCGGCGATTTGGTGTTTGCCGCCAGCTACCAGGGCCGTGTTGTCGCCCTGTCCAAAGATAATGGCCGCGGCCTCTGGGCTCGCGATGCCTCTACCCACCACGAAGTGGCAGTAGGTGGTGGCCATGTCTACCTCAGTGATGCCTCCGGTAGCGTCTATGCCTACAATGTGGGCAGCGGCCAGATCGAGTGGAGTAATAACGAACTATTGCGCCGCGAATTGAGCGGACCGGCTTTCTTCCAGGACGTGGTCGTTGTGGGAGATCTGGAAGGCTACCTGCATGTGCTGGACCCCAATTCCGGACAATTTATTGGCCGCGAGCAGGTGGACGGTGATGCGATTCGCATCCCCATTCTGGTTGATGGCGATCTGATATTTGTGCTGTCGGATGACGGCAAGTTATCAGCTCTACGCCTCGCTGATTCCTGATAATCGCAGCCAACTGACGAGAGGCGGACAGGCTGTCCGCCTTAGGGCTTAGAGCCCGCAAATGGAGCCTGCTGTGCAGGCAAGTTGAAATCGCCCGCCTCGCGCGGGCTTTTGTATTTTTTTATACGGCTAAAACCAGAATTTGTATGCTGCCAGTAATTGCCCTGGTCGGGCGCCCCAATGTGGGCAAATCCACACTTTTTAACCGGTTGACCAAGTCTCGCGACGCATTGGTGGCCAACTACGCCGGGCTTACCCGCGATCGCAAGTACGGTGAGGCGGAGATCGACGGGCGCAAGCTGTTACTGGTCGATACCGGTGGTATTTCCGGTGGCGAAGAAGGCATCGATGCGGCTATGGCCGAACAATCTATGCAGGCCATCGAAGAAGCAGACTTCGTACTCTTTTTGGTGGACAGCCGCGCCGGCCTGACCCCAGCCGACGAGATGATTGCCGAGCGCTTGCGCACCCGCTCCAAGCCCACTTTCCTGGTGGCCAACAAAGTTGATGGGGTAAACCCGGATATTGCCCTGGCACCTTTCTATGAATTGGGTATTGGTGAGCTTTTCCCGACGACTGCTACCCACGGGCGCGGTGTTCGCTCCCTGATGCAGCGGGTAATCGAGGACCTGCCCGAGCAAGAAGTTGAAGAGGAAGCCGAAGAAGCGACCGGAATCAAGATTGCCATTGTGGGCCGCCCCAATGTGGGGAAATCCACCCTGGTTAACCGCCTCTTGGGTGAGGACCGGGTTGTTGTCTACGATCAGCCCGGCACAACCCGCGATAGCGTCTATATCAATTATGAACGCGACGAAAAGCCTTACACCCTGATCGATACTGCGGGCATTCGCCGCCGGAAAAATATCAAGGAATCGGTGGAGAAGTTCTCTATCGTCAAAACCTTGCAGGCGGTGGAAGATGCCAACGTGGTGGTGCTGGTGATCGATGCCCGCGAAGGCCTGGTGGACCAGGATATGCACCTGATGGGCAGCGTAGTACAGGCGGGACGCGCGCTGGTAGTTGCCCTGAACAAGTGGGATGGGCTGGAAGCGGATCATCGCGACTATGTGAAAGCCGAGTTGGAGCGTCGCCTGCGCTTTGTGGACTTTGCTGATGTGCACTTTATTTCTGCACTACATGGCACCGGTGTTGGGCATCTATACGAGTCCATTGAGGGTGCTTACCAGAGCGCTACAGACAAACTGTCCACTAATCACCTCACTCGTATTCTGGAGTGGGCGGTAAGTGAGCACCAACCACCTTTGGTGCACGGACATCGTATCAAATTGCGCTACGCTCACGCCGGTGGACAAAATCCGCCGGTTATTGTGATCCACGGTAACCAGACTGAGCAGGTACCGGCACATTATGTGCGCTACCTGGAGAAGACTTTCCGCAAGGCTCTGGATTTGCACGGTACTCCGGTAAAAATTGAGTTCCGCACCAGCGCTAACCCCTACGCGGACAAAAAGAACAAGCTGAGTGACCGCCAGAAGGCCAAGAAACGCCGCCTGATGAAGTTTGTTAAAAAGAAGAAAAAATAAGAGGCGGTAACTTAGGTTACCTGTAAGCCGGCAAGGGATACTGCCGGTTTGCGCACCACTCCAGCTTCTACAGCCTTAACCCACAATGGAATGGCATTGTGGGATTTCTATCGTACCAGTGATCCCGTTTTTGACGGGGCCAGGGAAGAAACCACAAGGAGAATACGATGTTGAAGCTGAAGAATCCTGCATTGCTGCGCAACCAGTCCTATATCAATGGCCAGTGGATTGACGCTGATTCTGGCGATACCTTCGATGTGTTGGACCCGGCAACTGGCAAGGCGGTTGCCAGAATCGCCAACTTGGGGGCAGATGAGACTCGCCGTGCTATAGAAGCTGCTGATAAAGCCTGGCCTGCCTGGCGCGATACTCCGGTAAAAGAAAGAGCGAAAATTCTCAGACGCTGGTATGAGCTGATAATTGCTAACGCTGATGACCTAGCCATTATTTTGACCGCAGAGCAAGGCAAGCCACTGACAGAGTCCCGTACCGAAATTGTGTATGGTGCTAATTATGTCGAATGGTTTGCGGAAGAAGCCAAGCGCGTCTACGGGGATGTTATTAGCCCGCCTTCCAGTGATAAACGGCTCTTGGTTATCAAGCAGTCGATTGGTGTGACCTGTTCTGTAACGCCATGGAATTTCCCCAGCGCTATGATCGCACGCAAAATGGCTCCCGCTATTGCCGCAGGCTGTCCATTTATTGCCAAGCCCGCCTCCGAAACACCTCTATCCGCACTGGCTCTCGCAGTTCTCGCTGAGGAAGCGGGAATCCCCCCAGGTGTTTTTAATATTGTCGCAGGGGATAAGGCACCGGAGATTGGCGCAGAAATGACGGCCAATCCATTAGTGCGGAAATTTACTTTTACCGGTTCTACCGCTGTCGGAAAATTGCTGCAAGCCCAGTGTGCAGCAACCATGAAAAAAACCTCTATGGAATTGGGAGGTAATGCCCCATTTATTGTTTTTGATGATGCTGACATTGGCGAAGCCGTAAAGGGCGCAATTGTTTGTAAATATCGCAATGCCGGTCAAACCTGTGTATGCGCTAATCGCATTTTCGTGCAAGAAGGTGTTTACGAAGAATTTGCACAGAAATTTTCCGCTGCGGTAAACCAGCTTTCCATGGGCAGTGGTTTTGATAGCGGTGTCGACATGGGTCCTATGATTACCACCAAAGCAGTGAAGAAAACGGAATCTCTGGTGGAAGATGCGCTGCAAAAAGGCGCGCAAACCCTAGTTGCTGGTGGTCCCAGTACTATGGGGGAGTGCTTTTATTCTCCTGTAGTATTGGGTGGGGCCACCGATCAAATGCACTTGTTCAAAGAAGAGATCTTCGGTCCGGTAGCTCCGCTATATAAATTCTCCTCTGAAGAGGAAGTCATTAAAATGGCCAACGATACGGAATTTGGTCTGGCTTCTTATTTTTACTCCAGGGATATCGGTCGTATTTGGCGTGTTGCAGAGGGACTTGAATACGGTATGGTCGGTATCAATGAGGGTATTATTTCAAACGAAATGGCACCCTTTGGCGGTGTAAAAGAATCCGGGCAGGGGCGCGAGGGCTCAAAATACGGTATTGAGGATTACCTGGAAATAAAATATCTGTGTGTCGGCGGTATTGATAAGTAGTTTGTTAAAGTGTTTGGATTTTAAATGGTTGTAGAGCCTATTGCGCGGGTGCATTCCTGCTTTGGAGAAAAGTTTGGAGTACCCCGCCAGCCACTATTGGCGGATGCCAGTCGCGCCAGTATTGTGTTGTTACCTCCCCTGGATACGCCAGATGCAGTTGCCGGTCTGGAGCAAAATAGCCATATCTGGGTAGTGTTCCAATTTCACCAAGCCGCTGGGCAGTGGTCAGCTAAAGTGCGCCCGCCCCGTTTGGGCGGCAATAAGAAACTGGGTGTACTCGCCACTCGCTCGCCCTTTCGTCCCAATAATATCGGGCTGTCAGTAGTTCGTCTTCTGGAGGTGCGCACCTCTCCTAAAGTGGAGTTGATAGTTGCCGGGGCAGATTTGGTCGATGGTACGCCAGTGTTGGATATTAAACCCTATGTTCCCTATGCGGATGCGTTAACGCATGCGCAAAGTGAATTTGCTGACGCAGCTCCAGTGCAAATTCCCGTTACTATCCCCGAGCCAGTTCTGAATAAAGCCAAAGCCTACCGCGATGACTGGGGTACAGATCTCCCCCGTTTAATTGAACAGGTGTTATCCCAGGATCCAAGACCGGCATACCAAAAGACCGACCCTCAGCGCATTTATGGCATGCAATTGTGTGAATTCAATTTGCGTTGGCGTTATACCGATGCCGGAATAGAAGTGGTGGCACTGGAATAACCCTCGACCAGCTAGTTTCAGTATTCTGCAGCAAGTCAGGATGTGTCTCCTCCGTGACTGTCTAGGGTTCGGAAAGGATATGTCATTCATTTTCATGGGAAATACAATTCCCCAAGATACGGCATTCGCCTAAAAATAACGCCTAGCTATCCAAGGGCACAGCTATGCCAGTACGTGAAACCTTTAATTATCAAGGCTTAGATGCTATTCGCGTCGGCCGAGTCAATATGGGTGTTAATACAACCTTTGTTGTTTATCGCCTCAATGGAACCGTAATTGATACAGGTCCCAGCAATCAGTGGAAGTATGTCAAGCCGTTTATACAAAGCGCACCGCTAAAGCAGTTATTGCTGACTCATCACCACGAAGACCATAGTGGCAATGCCGGCGCTATCCAGAAACTTACCGGTGTGCAGGCGGTGGCCCCGGATCTGACTATTGGTATATTAAAAAAAGGCTTCCGAATTCCCCCGATGCAGAAGTTTTTCTGGGGAACTGCGGGAAAAGCGGAGGTGGCACCTCTTCCAGAGGAAGTCTACATTGGTGAAGAAAAAGTGGTTCCAGTATTTAGTCCCGGGCATGCAAAGGATATGACCTGCTATTTACTGCCTGAGCGCGGCTGGCTGTTTAGCGCTGATTTATTTATTGCCAACTACTTAAAGTTCCTGCGTATTGATGAAGATGTCCCTACATTAGTGAAAAGTATAAAGGGGGCCCTGGATCATTCATTTGACGTTATCCTTTGCCCTCATAGAGGTGTGGTGGAGGATGGTTGGCAGCAGTTGAGTAAAAAATATGAGTACCTGCTTAATCTATCTGGAGAGGCGCAGGAGTTGACGCAACAGGGATTTTCCTTGGAAGAGGTTACACAGCGCTTACTTGGAAAAGAGGGATTATTCAGTGCTTTGACGGGATATAACTTTTGCAAGAGGAATTTGATTGCTTCTTGTTTGACAGTTAACTTGGAAGAGATGCCCCGCTTCTAAATTCAGTTCTGGTTTCAGGGTAGCTTAAGCTGCCTGTCCCGCCTGTTTTACTTTTAGTACAAAAAATGTTCGTGACATTCTTGCGCTTAGTTAATTTTATGCCAAAAAGCCATCTATACATAAAAAATTAAAAAATTTTATTAAGGTTGACGACCGTTTTAGATAGTTATTATCATGCGTGGCAACTTGAGTAGTCAGTCCCATTATGGGTTTATGGGGCTAGATAGTACGGGCGATTAACTTTGACAGGATGTTATAGATTAGGAATCCAGCTGATTGGATTGCTGATATTTTTCTTCGGTAGTCAACTAGCAGTGGCTATAGATGAGTCTGCAGATGATCATCATCGTTGCATATCCCTACCCGACCGTCAGTCGTTTACCGGAATTTATGGGGTTGCTAAAAACACATCTGAATTGTGTTTTGCTCGCAGTGAAGAGTTAACTGGTACACTTGATCAATTTATATTGATTGATGTATCTGAAAAGTTACCTGATCAGAATGTACCCCAAGATATCCTTTCAATTACCACTTCTAGAGTTAAGACTAAGAAATTCCTTAAATCCAAGGCCATTCTAGTTTTTTCTGAACCCCACAAGAGGCACTCCTTGGCAAAGCTATGTCAGGAGCTTGTGAGTTCAGGTTTTGAAAAGCCAAAAGTACTGATTGGCAAGAGACCCGAAGAGTTGTCTCAAGCGAAGACCACCATAGTGTCTCCGAATGATTATTTGGTTGAGTTCAGTCATTTTGGCGCAGTTACTCTTGCAGCTACTCACAGTATTGGTGAAGAGCTAGTAAATATGGGAATCTCAGTTGTACCTCACCAGGTAGATGAAGACCTGAATACCAGAATACGCAGTGCATTTATTAGTTATTCACTAAATGGCTACTTGCCAATATTTGTTGTTGCGGAAGATGGGCAAGAACAACGTATAGCAAAAAAGTTAAAACTAGGCTTTAAAGGTGAGGCTTTCGTTATTGCCGGTGGATTAAGTGCTTTAAAGAATGCCGTAAGGAATAGTGCATTAGGTGCAGCTAAACGAGCGGGAGTGGATGGGATGCCGGGCTGTGCAAGATAAGAAGTACCAAGTTAAGTTTAGTCTGCTCGCCTGTTTACTGGGAGCGATAGTATTTGCTTGCTTTTGGGTATATAAGCAAGTTGAACCCAATGATGCAATATATAAAACTATCCAAACGATACGTTATAGTTTTGAAGTTAGTAATCGGTCGAATCGATATATAGCGAGCCCCGTTTTCAGTGCGTTTGCACCGGTAGAGCAAAATTCCTATCAAAAAACGGAATCTATTAACGCTAACTTTCCATTTGAGTTAAAAGTAGACCAGTCAGGTAACCAGGCGTTGTTATTTGATTTGCCTGGTCTAGCTCCCTTTTCCAGCCAAGTTGTCAATATAACCGCTGTAGTAAAGCTGGCCGATAAACCTCAACCATCTACTTTGGAAGACCCACGCTACCTTGGAAGTGAGCCGGGGATTGAAACAAAAGCACCAGAAATAGTCTCTCTAGCCTCTAAACTCAATGGTAATCCAGAAAAGATTAGTAGTTGGCTTTATCGCAATATCAGAGATATCGGCTATGTTGCCGAAGACAGAGGAGCGAGCTACGCAATAACAGCTCGGCAAGGAGACTGTACCGAATTTGCGTCGGCCTTTGTTGCGTTAACTCGATCTTCAAATATTCCGGCCCGTATGGTTGGGGGATTCACTATTGATAGTTCAGGTCGCTTATTTGCTGAAAATTATCACAACTGGGCTGAATACAAGGCTAATGATCAGTGGGAAATTGCTGATCCGCAGAATAATATACTGAATGCCGGATATGGATCCTATGTTGCATTTTATAACTTCGACGAGTATTCACGCTTGAAAAATAGTCAGCGTTTTTTGATTTATGACAAACGTCTGAGTGTGCAAATGCAATAGAAAATAAATAGTTCAGGAGTTCTCGTGAGCTTCTTGAGAATTGCTTTTAAAATTATCTAGATCTTTTCGTTTTGTATTTACGGGCGAAATAATATTGGGGAAATTAAATGAAAGGCTACTTGTCTGCACTTTTATTCATGGCCTTGACTGTGTTTGCTATTCAAGTTTCCGGTTACGGCGTAAATTCGATAGGCGCAGAAAGCTCCCCCGATAATGTTGACGATATAGAGAATATTTTCATAGATAGTGATACTACTATTTTAGAAACTGATAATTTCTATTCGGGTAAGAATATTGTTGTTGATGGCGTTGTGCTCACTCTGACTGGAAAGCACAGCTTTAATAGATTGGAGGTAGTTAATAATGGCCACGTTACTGCTTTAGTAAATGAAATAGTTGATTTGGAAGTGACTACTACCCTAATCGTATCCGCTGAATCTTCAATTAACCTTGATGGTAAAGGGCTAATCGGATCTGGCAGTAGTTATTACGGTGCTAGCCACGGAGGCACTGGCGGCGGACTTGCTTCTGACACGACTTATGGCGACTTTGCTGAGCCAACTTCCCTGGGAACTTCCCACAATTCTCATGCTCGAGGTGGGGGAGCTATAAAGCTTACGGTTGATAAATTAATTCTGGATGGTGGGATTTACGCAAATGGCGTACAGCCTGCTTACTATGGTGGTTCCAGCGGTGGCTCCATCTGGGTAATTGCCAATACTATTTCTGGGCTTGGTGAGCTGTCTGCTAATGGTGGTGATTCTGCAAATTCTTCTTCTTATTATGGCGGGGGTGGTGGTCGTATAGCCCTCTACTACGGACTTAATGAAGGTTTTGATTTCAATAATATCCAAGCCAAAGGAGGTAATTCATACAGCTCTTCTAAAGAGGATGGAGGCTCTGGAAGTACCTATATAAATGATCAATCTACGGGAGAGGGAAGGCTTGGTTTTATAGGTCTAAATAAAAATTCTGCACAAAGTTTATTTCAGGATGATATTCCGGCAAATACTTCCGTTGAATTTGTTAACACGAATCTTGTCCTTCTCGGTGATGTTTCGGGTATTACATCAACGGAATTTGTTAATAGTAATGTAACCATAAAGAATCCTGTTCCCCTCAAAACATTAATCCTGAAGGATAGCAGCCTTATACTAAATACCACAGGGATCCCTCAAGCGGAAGGAAATACTCTGCAACTTGATGGAAGCTATTTAAGTATATATCCGAACTCTACAGATGTACCGCCGACACAGTGGGATTCAGTTGTTCTCAGTAATCAGAGCTCTATCTCTCATGAGGCTGTAAGTGGGGATGGTGATTCGTTGGTAGGTATTAACTGGGATGTGGGCTATCTATTGGTAGATAAGGAATCCTTTATTGATAGCAGTGGGAGAGGCTTGATAGGAGGAAGTACTAGCTTTTACGGTGCTAGCCACGGAGGCACTGGTGGCGGACTTGCTTCTGACACGACTTATGGCGACTTTGCTGAGCCAACTTCCCTGGGAACTTCCCTCAATTCTCATGCTCGAGGTGGGGGAGCTATAAAGCTTACGGTTGATAAATTAATTCTGGATGGTGGGATTTACGCAAATGGCGTACAGCCTGCTTACTATGGTGGTTCCAGCGGTGGCTCCATCTGGGTAATTGCCAATACTATTTCTGGGCTTGGTGAGCTGTCTGCTAATGGTGGTGATTCTGCAAATTCTTCTTCTTATTATGGCGGGGGTGGTGGTCGTATAGCCCTCTACTACGGACTTAATGAAGGTTTTGATTTCAATAATATCCAAGCCAAAGGAGGTAATTCATACAGCTCTTCTAAAGAGGATGGAGGCTCTGGAAGTACCTATATAAATGATCAATCTACGGGAGAGGGAAGGCTTGGTTTTATAGGTCTAAATAAAAATTCTGCACAAAGTTTATTTCAGGATGATATTCCGGCAAATACTTCCGTTGAATTTGTTAACACGAATCTTGTCCTTCTCGGTGATGTTTCGGGTATTACATCAACGGAATTTGTTAATAGTAATGTAACCATAAAGAATCCTGTTCCCCTCAAAACATTAATCCTGAAGGATAGCAGCCTTATACTAAATACCACAGGGATTCCTCAAGCGGAAGGAAATACTCTGCAACTTGATGGAAGCTATTTAAGTATATATCCGAACTCTACAGATGTACCGCCGACACAGTGGGATTCAGTTGTTCTCAGTAATCAGAGCTCTATCTCTCATGAGGCTGTAAGTGGGGATGGTGATTCGTTGGTAGGTATTAACTGGGATGTGGGCTATCTATTGGTAGATAAGGAATCCTTTATTGATAGCAGTGGGAGAGGCTTGATAGGAGGAAGTACTAGCTTTTACGGTGCTAGCCACGGAGGCACTGGTGGCGGACTTGCTTCTGACACGACTTATGGCGACTTTGCTGAGCCAACTTCCCTGGGAACTTCCCTCAATTCTTATGCTCGAGGTGGGGGAGCTATAAAGCTTACGGTTGATAAATTAATTCTGGATGGTGGGATTTACGCAAATGGCGTACAGCCTGCTTACTATGGTGGTTCCAGCGGTGGCTCCATCTGGGTAATTGCCAATACTATTTCTGGGCTTGGTGAGCTGTCTGCTAATGGTGGTGATTCTGCAAATTCTTCTTCTTATTATGGCGGGGGTGGTGGTCGTATAGCCCTCTACTACGGACTTAATGAAGGTTTTGATTTCAATAATATCCAAGCCAAAGGAGGTAATTCATACAGCTCTTCTAAAGAGGATGGAGGCTCTGGAAGTACCTATATAAATGATCAATCTACGGGAGAGGGAAGGCTTGGTTTTATAGGTCTAAATAAAAATTCTGCACAAAGTTTATTTCAGGATGATATTCCGGCAAATACTTCCGTTGAATTTGTTAACACGAATCTTGTCCTTCTCGGTGATGTTTCGGGTATTACATCAACGGAATTTGTTAATAGTAATGTAACCATAAAGAATCCTGTTCCCCTCAAAACATTAATCCTGAAGGATAGCAGCCTTATACTAAATACCACAGGGATTCCTCAAGCGGAAGGAAATACTCTGCAACTTGATGGAAGCTATTTAAGTATATATCCGAACTCTACAGATGTACCGCCGACACAGTGGGATTCAGTTGTTCTCAGTAATCAGAGCTCTATCTCTCATGAGGCTGTAAGTGGGGATGGTGATTCGTTGGTAGGTATTAACTGGGATGTGGGCTATCTATTGGTAGATAAGGAATCCTTTATTGATAGCAGTGGGAGAGGCTTGATAGGAGGAAGTACTAGCTTTTACGGTGCTAGCCACGGAGGCACTGGCGGCGGACTTGCTTCTGACACGACTTATGGCGACTTTGCTGAGCCAACTTCCCTGGGAACTTCCCTCAATTCTTATGCTCGAGGTGGGGGAGCTATAAAGCTTACGGTTGATAAATTAATTCTGGATGGTGGGATTTACGCAAATGGCGTACAGCCTGCTTACTATGGTGGTTCCAGCGGTGGCTCCATCTGGGTAATTGCCAATACTATTTCTGGGCTTGGTGAGCTGTCTGCTAATGGTGGTGATTCTGCAAATTCTTCTTCTTATTATGGCGGGGGTGGTGGTCGTATAGCCCTCTACTACGGACTTAATGAAGGTTTTGATTTCAATAATATCCAAGCCAAAGGAGGTAATTCATACAGCTCTTCTAAAGAGGATGGAGGCTCTGGAAGTACCTATATAAATGATCAATCTACGGGAGAGGGAAGGCTTGGTTTTATAGGTCTAAATAAAAATTCTGCACAAAGTTTATTTCAGGATGATATTCCGGCAAATACTTCCGTTGAATTTGTTAACACGAATCTTGTCCTTCTCGGTGATGTTTCGGGTATTACATCAACGGAATTTGTTAATAGTAATGTAACCATAAAGAATCCTGTTCCCCTCAAAACATTAATCCTGAAGGATAGCAGCCTTATACTAAATACCACAGGGATTCCTCAAGCGGAAGGAAATACTCTGCAACTTGATGGAAGCTATTTAAGTATATATCCGAACTCTACAGATGTACCGCCGACACAGTGGGATTCAGTTGTTCTCAGTAATCAGAGCTCTATCTCTCATGAGGCTGTAAGTGGGGATGGTGATTCGTTGGTAGGTATTAACTGGGATGTGGGCTATCTATTGGTAGATAAGGAATCCTTTATTGATAGCAGTGGGAGAGGCTTGATAGGAGGAAGTACTAGCTTTTACGGTGCTAGCCACGGAGGCACTGGCGGCGGACTTGCTTCTGACACGACTTATGGCGACTTTGCTGAGCCAACTTCCCTGGGAACTTCCCTCAATTCTTATGCTCGAGGTGGGGGAGCTATAAAGCTTACGGTTGATAAATTAATTCTGGATGGTGGGATTTACGCAAATGGCGTACAGCCTGCTTACTATGGTGGTTCCAGCGGTGGCTCCATCTGGGTAATTGCCAATACTATTTCTGGGCTTGGTGAGCTGTCTGCTAATGGTGGTGATTCTGCAAATTCTCCTTCTTATTATGGCGGGGGTGGTGGTCGTATAGCCCTCTACTACGGACTTAATGAAGACTTTGATTTCAGTAAAATTGAGGCAAAAGGGGGAGATTCATACAGTTCCTCAAAAGAGGATGGCGGTGATGGTAGTGTTTATATTGAATCGCCAGCTCTTTGGGTAAGAGCCTTAAATATTGATGAAAAAATAAATTTTAATCTCACCGAGCTAACCGTTTATTTTAATACTTCTATTGAATCGTCTTCGATTGAAGTCGATGATTTTAGTCTAGAGGATGAGGGCGGACATTTTATAGCGATCAATAAGGTTGAACATACAGGAGTCTCCCAGGTAGTAATCTCATTTTCTGAGAAATTACAAGAGGGTGATTATAAATTATCGGTAGGTCCAAATATCTTTGCTGCTAATGGTATGGGGATGGATCAAGATAGAGATTCTATCGAATTAGAACCTTATGATGATGTGTATACATACATATTTCAAATAGATACAACGAGGCCAGATAAGCCAGTTGTAGACCTGGCAACCATTCCGGTGCTTCATGAGTCTAATAAGTCAGAGGTTAGTCTATCTGGTAGACGTGAAGAAAATACCTCGATTTGGATAAATGGTATTGAACAGGTTGTTAATGGAAGCGGTGATTGGGCTGGAACTTACTCATTACCAGAGGGTGAATCAATTCTTAGTATCGCTGCTATAGACTTGAGTGGAAATACATCTGATTTAGTTCAATTGAAGTTTTATATAGATACAATTGCTCCTTCAGTAACAAGTGTATACCCCACTGGACTTCATAGCATCTCACCACAAGTTGTCGCGTTAAATGTATTAGAAGCGGGATCTGGTATTGATCTGGAAACCAGTAAACTAATTATTAAACGCAATGATATTTCTCTATCCGGTTCCATAGATTTCTTCGAGGATCAGATTCAATTTACTCCCCAAGCACCATTTATTGATGGTGATTATGAGATTGCTGCTCAGGTAGCCGATAAGTTAGGTAATATTTCTTCACAACGTACTTATACTTTTACCCTGGACTACACGCCGCCAGTGGCACCAGTATTGGATGCATTTCCGCAGGTTACTACCGTTAATGCTCAAGTATTTTCCGGTACTAAAGAAGCGGATAGTGAAATATTGGTGAATGGCAACCTGACCGCTGTTAACTCATCTAGCACCAGCTGGAGTACCCAAGTTGCTCTTTTGCAAGGGGATAATGAAATTTCATTTACGGTACGCGACGCTGCAGGAAATGTTAGTGATCCATCAGTTGCACAGATTCGTTATGATAATACTCCTCCCGGGGTAGTAAGCCCGGTAATTGACCCCAGTGGTAGTGGTACTGAGGTGACCCTGGATTGGAGCAACTATAACGAGTTCGATAATGGCAATGACATAGCTGAGTATCGAATCTATCAAAGTGCGGCTAACTTTACTGATATCGCCGGTAAAACTCCGGTAGCGACAGTAGCACAGGGATCTAAGCTGTATCGGGTTGAGGGGTTGCCACGCGGAACGGCGATGCATTTTGCTGTTGTGGCTTATGATTCCCAGGGATTATTTAATCCATCGGTAAGTTCTATTGCAGTGACACCGGTTGATACCGTTGCACCAGATGAAATTACTAATTTAGTTGTGACACCAGGTGCAGATAACCTGATGCTGAGCTGGAATCCTTCTGCTAATTCTGCCGAAGATTTGGCGGGCTACCGTGTGGCATTTACTGAGAGTGATCGAGTGGATGATATTCCACTGTCGTCTTTGGCTGATCCCCAGGCACTGGTTCAATATCAAGTTACTGGTTTAAGTGCGGCTACTTCATATCCGTTACGTGTTTACGTTTACGATAATGATGGTAACAGCTCCAGCGGTATTACCGATTCCGGTACTACCCTATTGCCTAATCCGTCATCGGTCACTGTTGAGGCGAAGAGCAGCCGAATTGACCTTCAGTGGTCCAGTGTTTCCCCATATTCGCTTTTAAAAAATTATGCAGTATATGTAGAAGAAAATACTTTCAGTAGTATTTCGGGTATGCATTATCAATCACTGCGCAGTAAAGGGAGTGAATCTGATACTGAACACAGCTGGTCTATGGCTGGTTTGGAAAACGACAAGACCTATTATGTGGCAGTGGTGTCGGTGAATAATTCCAGTGGCTCTGAACAACTGGTGACACCGGTTGCGGTAACCCCTGTAGCAGATACCGACGGACCAGTAATTAGTGTTGCGGAGTACCAGCAGGGTGGTCAGGTTTTGGATCTAAATACTGCACCGGAATTATCGCAGGATGGTAATTTTAAAATCACGGCAACTGACGATTCAGGAGTAGCTCGTGTTGAGTTTTATTTGGATGGCAAGTTGGAAGGGACAGAGTACACAGCCATAACCAATGTCTTCACCCATGATATTGCGCTGCTTAATTTAGCTGATGGTGATCATGGGTTAACCGTAAAAATCTATGATATTTGGGAAAATGTAATAATTGAGCAGTATCAATTTAGTGTGGCCCTGGCTGCACCTACTGCCCCGCAAATTACTAGTCCATCCGAAGGCTGGTTAACCAATAGCGAGCAGGTAACAATTTATGGTACTGCTGAAAAACAAACCCAAGTTCAGGTTTATCTTGAGGGTGTGCCTACCGGTTATTCTGATACTGTCGATAATTACGGCAACTTCCAGGTAGATATTTCTCTGCAAGAGGGTGAAAACTCAATTACTGTAGCGGCTGAATACCCAGGTCGTGGAGGGTATGGTGCCCAAAGTGATGTGCGTAAAGTTAACCTGGATACCGACATCCCTGATGCGCCAAGCAACGTGACGGTGATAGAGCGAGAGCTGGGCCAGATCTCCCTTTCCTGGGACGCAGTAAGCAGTAATGACAGTAATAACCAAATAGCGGGCTATAACGTTTATCGTTCCAATGCTGAATTTACTTCGGTACTTGAAGGGGAACGGATTAATTCACAGCTATTAACCGAATTGAAACACAGTGACTTACCGACAGAAGATGGCGAATACTTTTATGCTGTTACTGCGGTTAATGAAGCGGCTACAGAGGGCAGTCTGTCCAGTTTGGTAGAAGCAAAGGCTGATAGTGAAGGCCCCCATGCGTTACAAGTGAGCTACCAGACAAACGGCTTGGTGGATAGCGCTAGTGGTCGCCATGGGCCGGGTACGGTAGAAGTAACCGTGCAATTTGATGAGCCATTACGCAATCAACCCTATTTTGCTATGGCGCCAGATGGTGGTGTGCCTGTCGCAGTAGAACTCAGCAAAGACTACAGCAATGACACTCTATATACCGGTAGCTTTATTATCGAGCCAGGCATGATGTCAGGTACCGCTTATGCAGTGATGTCTGCCCACGATAATGTGGGTAATCGCGGCACCGTTATTGAACAGGGTACCAGCCTGTTGATTGATGCTGAGGGCCCTGAAGTTATTGCTCTTACACTAAATCCCGGAGAGCCCTTAAAAGTTCACGAGCAGGATGGTTTGCAAGTGGAAGTGATATTGCAGCTGAGTGATGAAGTTAAAGCTGGGGCAATGCCTGAGCTGCTACCACTGGTGGGCAACACCGTGGTGCCCGGATTGGAATCTGGAATTATCCTTAATCGAGACGCCCAGTCTACTCAAGGACAGCCACTGTGGGTGGGCAGCTTTACCCTGCCAGCCTCTGTCGGCCAGGACGAGGAGGGCAATCCCACTGTAGATACGCTGCGCTTTAGTTTCCTGGCAGAGGATGATCTGGAGAACCAAAGCGATAAAATACGAGTGGCAAACTACTTCCAGGTTTATCAGGGTGACTTGCCACCTCTTGAAATTCCGCAGAGTTTGCAAGCTACTGCATTACCTGGCGGTGAGGTGGCGCTACAGTGGGATTCTGTTGAAGATGCTCGTTATGTTTTGTACCGCAAGGCCGAAGGAGATGCAGACTTTACGGAAGTTTTGCGTCTTTCTGAAACGAGTACTCAAGATACCTTGCCCACTGATGGTAACTACTATTACGGTATTGCCAGTGAACGCCGTAGTAACGACCAGATCGCAGTGAGTTCAATGAGTGTACCTGTCAAAGTGGGTGCCGATAGCATTCCGCCGGCAGCGCCAACGGAGCTGGCACTGGAGTTAAATGGGGCAGGTATCGTCGCTACTTGGCAGGCCCCCAGCGTCGACATTGAGGGTAGCTCCGAAAATGGAGAAACACTGACTTATAACCTCTATCGATTGGCGTTGGCCGAAGGGGAAAATGCTACTCATGAAACTCTGCAATCGGTAGGTCCTCTGCAAACGGGTATCCCCGATACCATTGCCTTGGATAAGGCACCCAGTGAAAGTGAGCATGCCTATGTGATAACCGCCTTGGATGAGGCGGGTAATGAATCTGCTCCCAGTGTGACGGCTTATCTCAATTTTGGTCTTTTACCGGTCTCCGACTTGAGTATTCAGGTAGACGCCAATGGCAGTCCCCAATTGCAGTGGAATCACTCTGGTAGCGCGATTTCTGGCTATCGAGTTTATGTTGGAGAAGAGGGAAGTCTGCAGGAAATCACCAGTGGATTAATTTCCCATAGTGGCAATCCCACGAGTTTTGTAGATAGTGACTTCAGTGCGGCGGAGCAGGGTGTAAATGCTGAGCGACGCTACACCGTAGTGGCTGAAGATAGTCTGGGAGCTACAAGTATTGGCCACAGCTTGTTATTACCGGCACTCTCAGTGGAAGTGGTTGAATCGAAGGAAGGTGAGTCAGCCATTAAGCGCGGTGTGATGAATGAGGTGCGTTTCCGAGTACAAAATCGCGGTAGTGGCGATATTAGCGGTGTCAAACTCTTTGCGACTGTTAATGATAATGGCACGGCCCGCGAGCACCAGTCTGTAGCCTTTAGTGTGGCTGCAGGTGGGCTGGTAGAAATTCCTATAATTATCGGTGGTTACGACAAGTTGGATACTATCAGTGATATTCAATTGCGTCTGGAACAATCTCCGCTTCCAGGAGAGACGATATTTATTAATACCGCCGATCAGGTTCTCGTTGGGGATGCGGCGTTGCGCTTGGATCTGGAAACCGACACTCTCTATCGCGGTGGTGTTGGGAAAGTCCGCTTTACTCTGGAAAACACATCCGCAGTAGAAACTGAGGTGCTGGTGGCACGCAGCAACGGCAGTGTAACTTCCGATGAAGTACGTATACGAATTGAAGACACGGATAGCAACCTGCTTGCACTTCAATCGGTACAGCAATTCACCGGTAATGTGATTACGGTAGCCAGTGGTGAAACCGTGGCACGTGTCCAGCCAGGCAAGACTTTTGTCTCTGACTGGATTGAAGTGGCTATCCCTGCAGCTGCACCGGATGATGTCACAATCACTTTAGAAATTGATCAGTTCCGCTACCACACTGGAAAAGATACCCAGGTGGCAATTCAAGGTAATGGCACTCGCATCCAGGCTTCACTTCAGGAAACTGCTTACTATGGTGAGTTGGATACTGTAGCTCCGCAGCAAGTTTATGGGACCGAGGAAGTTATCACTATTACCGGGCGAGCCCTCGACCGCGATAGTGACGCTGCCCTGAGTAATGTGCCTTTGTCTTTGGTTATGGAATTGCGTGGCTTTGAGCGCAGCGCTTCAGTCATTACCGATGCCACTGGTAATTTCTCTTACCAGTTTGATCCGCAGGGACAAAGCGGTAATTGGCTGGTCTCCGTTATCCATCCGGACAGCCTCTCTCGTCCTGTTCAAGGTGAGTTTGCAGTACTAACTTCTTCAGTAACGCCTGGGCAACTGAGCGTAAATATTCCACGTAACTACACCCAGGAAATGCCGATTACAGTGACGGCTGGCCACGGTACAGCGCTGAGTGATGTGCGTCTGGAATCGGTGGCTGCACCGGGTGAAGAGCAAATACAAATTCCCAGTGGCTTGCACCTGGACTTGGGGTCTGTCATTGAGCTGGCGGAGCAGGAGAAAGGAGTTATAAATCTTTCGCTCTCTGGCGATAACCTGGCCCCGGATCAGGGCTACCTATATTTTCAGGTATTGGCATCAGTAAATGGTATTGAGCAGTCCCTGGAAAATGTAGCCCTGGAATACAACTTGGCGGAGAGCCGCCCGGCTATAAATTTCACTCCCTCTTATGTGGACAGCGGTGTTGCCTTGGGTGGAACAACGACAGAAACCATCGAGTTGAAAAACACAGGGTTCGATACGCTGCGCAATACCACCCTGAGTTTAGTAGATGGTGAAGGTAATCCGGCACCTACATGGGTAAGAGTTGAGGGTACGGCCGCACTGGGGGATTTGGAAATTGGTGAAGGCCGCGATATCAATATCGCATTCAGCCCAGATAATACTGTGCCTCAGGGAAATTATGAATATCGCCTGGTAGTTGAAGGGGATGGTGGTTATAGCTTCACCTTGCAGTTGTTTGTGGCTGTAGTGACCTCGGAAATCGGCAATGCGTTCTTCCATATCAGTGATATCTACACGGCAACCCTGGATGAAAATAATACGCTCATCCCAGGTTTGACGGGTGCCAAGATCGAGCTGCAAAACGAGCAGGTACTATCTGAAACTCGCACTATCAATAGTGATGCCAACGGTGAAGCATTCTTGCAAGATCTGCCTGCAGGTCGTTATGCCTATCGTGTCACTGCCTTTGATCATGAAAGTGTATCCGGTCGACTCTGGGTTAAACCCGGGGCCACAGTTGCGGAAGATGTTTTCCTGATGAATCAAATCGTTAGTGTGGAATGGCAGGTGAATGAAATTAACCTGGAAGACCGCTACGAGATTACCTTGGAAGCTACCTTTGAAACCCAGGTCCCCGTAGCCGTAGTTATGCTTGATCCCATCAGTGTGACTCTGCCGGATATGCAAAAGGGCGATGTATTTAGCGGGGAGTTGAGTCTCACTAACTATGGATTGATAGGTGCGGAATCAATGATTGATAAATTACCTACCGGTAACGATACCGTGTCCTTCGAGTTTCTTGCCGAAGTACCAGAGACTTTAGAGGCAGGAGAGGTTGTGTATATACCGTACCGTATTACTGCCCTAAGGGACTTTAATCCGAATGAAGATGGCGAGGCTAGTGGTGCAGGTTGCGGTGGCCACAGTTATCAGTATCAAGTGAGCTATCAGAGTCAATGTGCCAATGGGCAAATAGTTCCAGGCGGCACTTCTACCCGCTGGGGCACGGCCTCGTATGGTTCTTGCGGTGGCGGTGGCGGTGGCGGTGGCGGTGGCGGGGGTTATTACTACGGAGGCGGAGGTGGCGGCGGTACTAGTTACGGTGGTGGCTATTCGTCTATTGGCGGTAATGACTCACTGCGTTGTGTGCCTGATCCAGCCTGTGATGACCCGGTATGTAATAAGGATAACAGCCCTCAGTAGACGCGATGTGGCTCTGCTGGTAAGAAGCTAATAAATACAAAAATAGAATATTGTAGTGGATGTTCTACATTCGCCTTTAATAAAGACCAGGAAGTAAGCATGAATTTTTTCACCGGGAACTCCGCACAGGGAATAGTGGCGTATTTATGGAAAAAAAATAAGAGAAGGCTTAGTCCCCTCTATTTCGGTGTGATCTTTTCTCTTTGTGCTTCACTGGCAGCCCCTCTGGCGCTCGCTAAGCCAGGTATTAGTAGTGATGGTGCTGCTCCCGCTGCGGTAAGACCCGATAGTCGGGAAGACTTTGAGGATATGCGGGTTAAAGTATTGGGCGGCTACGTGCGTATGAACCGCCGCTGGACTCGTAGTGGCTGGGAATGGAATAGACGCTGGAGCCATATTGAAAAAGACTTTAAAGCGACATCATGGATTATAGGAGGAGATGTCGTGAGCTGTGCGGTTGGCTACGAACGTATTATTCGCAATGGTCAAACTTACATACCGGTAAGTTATGATGCACATTGGAATTGTCTTGGTTTTGATAGGCTTGGAAAGCCGGGGCATTTATACCATTCTCAGCTTGCGCTAACTTTTACAAAAAATGACGGTTGGGGTGACTACACTTGGCGAGATAGAAAAGGCAATCTGATATTTTACCAAAATTTAAACCCAAAATATTATGAAGATAAAAATAGTGTACGTGTAACTCTGGAATATGATGGAAACCGTGTGAAATCTGTTAAAGATCACCATGGAAATATCGTAATTACTTACCACTGGGAGGAATATGAAGAACGGAACGGAGATTCTGCTTACTTACTGAAAAAATTGGAAGATTACACTGGTCGCAGTATCACCTATCACTATGGAGAGGACAGTGAGGACAGTCTTAATTACCGCCAGTTAATTGCCGTTACGGATGTGCGTGGTTTTAATTGGACCTATCAGTACCATGAACTCGATAATGGAAAACGCACTCTCAAAAGCATGACTGACCCCAATGGCCGTGTTACTACATATTCTTCAACGGCTGATGGAGATATTAATGGTAGTAAGAACGCCGATGGTGTTGGTACTAGCTATAGCCATAGCTATGACGAAGAAAAAGAGGAATATCTACTGACCCAGCAGGATAGCTCTGGAGTTATTACTGAAACCTTCAGCAACGCTGCCGGTATGCCATTAAGGAAAGTGGTCGGTGGTGAACTGCAATACAAGATTGAATATCTGTATTCTGATAATGAAACTGCCGATGAATATGCTAGGCAATATAGCACTGGCGTAGATACCAAAGTCTATCTGAATAGTTTAGATCCAATTCGAATTATCAGTAGTGTTACTACCGATGCTAGAGGATTAGAAACCAAATATTATTACGACACCTTTAGAAATATTACCCGTACCGAATTCGCTGATGGCAGTTATACCACTACCGATTGGAATACCGAATTAACCTTGCCCCTCAGAGAGCGGGATGAGCGAGGAGTTATTACTGAATATGAATATGATGAGCAGGGTAATTTACTAACGCTAACCGAAGCGTTGGGAACTCCCGATCAGCGCACAACCCGCTATACCTACGATGAGTATGGCCAGATGATTACTGAGACTACAGGAGAATCTGTAGCAGGTAATACTGCCTTGGCTACTACCACTTGGGATTATGATGGCTATGGGAATGTTATCAAGGTTACTGATCCGGAAGGCAATAGCATTGAATATCGAGATTACGATAGTAATGGCAATGCTAAAACTATAGTGGATGCTCGTCAGAAAACCTGGACACAAGATTATGATTCTGTCGGTAATTTAATTAGTGATTTAAACCCTTATGGTCAAGGTAACATTTATGATTACGATGATACTGGTCATTTAGTTAAAGTGACTGATGCAAGTGGAAATAGTAAGCATATTACGAACAATGCCTCTGGGTTACCACTAGCAGTCATAGATGATGCGGGTAACCTGCTAGAACTTGATTTTGATAGGGGTAACCGCCTTGTAACAACTACTGATTCTGAGGGTGTATCAATTGGTTTGGAGTATGATTACCAAAACCAATTGACTGCTATTATCGATGGCGAGCAGAATCGTATTGAGTATTCATATCAGGGTAACCTGTTGTCAAAAATTGAATATCCAACCTATAAAGAAGAGTTGAGTTATGACAATCGTAGCCGCTTGGTGAAAAATAAGCAGGATGCTAACAACGTAGAGCACTTGCTTGGTTATGGTTACGACCTGGTTGGTAATTTGAGTAGTGAAGTCAACGCATTAGAAAGCACTCATAAATATAACTACGATAAGCTAAATCGATTGGTTGCTATTGTTGATCCAGTGAATGGTGAGGATAAAAAAACTGAATTTGGTTACGATGCTCGGGATAATTTAATTCAGGTGAAAGATCCAGAGGGGCGTCTAACCATATATACTTATGATAAAAATGATCTTCTTAAAACTGAAAGTAAACATATGTTTATAGGCTCTAGCAAGCGGAGGGTTTATAGTTATGACGGCACTGGAAATCTAATTGAAGTTGTAAATCCTGAGCAAGAAAGACTTATTTATAGTTACGATAATGCTAATAGGTTGGCAAAATCAGAGGTTTTTGCCAGTAAGGTTAGTGTGAGTCCGATTAAAGTTGTAGATTATTACTATAATAATAAATCACAGTATGTAGGTTATTTGCAGTATCCAGGTTCTGATATTGCAAATGCTACCCCTGATATTGTTCGACATGGTGAGACATATTCTTACGATAGTTTAAATCGTTTAGAATCTGTTAAGGTAGACTATTACGGTGAGGAAGATGAATCTGAATCAATAGCTTTTTCCAAAGCTTATAGCTACAGCTATTACGGTAATGGTCAGAAAAAGACCTATACTAATCCTGAGGGTATTACTTACACCTACTATTATAATAAAAATAATCAGCTTGCTGCTGTACATATTCCTGGCGCCGGCCAGTTGGCTTGGACCAACTTTCAATGGTTGGCACCTCAGACTTTGCTTCTTCCGGGAGGCAGTACGATCATACTGAGTTATGACGATTTTTTACGTGTTAAAGATGAAATTCTTATAGATGGCGCGGGCAACGATAATGCTCATGCTATTTATGAGTATGACCTGGAAAGTAATATTGAAAAAATTACTACTAAATATGGTAAATATAATTTTGAGTATGATGAGATTTTTCGCTTAAGAAAAGCGAGTTATCCACTGGAAGGTCTTAAGATTGATGAGGAATTTAATTACGACGGTGTTAGTAATCGTATTAGTTACTCATATGTGGGAAGTGATGATGTAGGCGATAGTTTTAAAGCTGTTCAGTCACAAAGTAGCTATAACAATAATAATCAGCTCAAGGCTATTACTGGTGATGATAGTTCAATTTTTAAGTATAACGACAATGATCATACTATTCAGAGAACACAGGCTGATAATACCTGGGATTACCTCTATAACCATGAAGAGCGATTGATTACAGTTAACAAAAATGGGCGTTCTGTCGGGGAATACCGATATGATCCATATGGAAAACGTATTTATAAAAAAACTGAGAGTCTCACTTTTTTCCTATATAACAAAGAAGGTATGGCTGCGGAATATGATTCCAATGGAAACTTAATTAAGGAGTATCATTTCAAGCCAGGCTTGCCGTGGATGACGAACCCATTATTTCAGCGAGTTAGCTCTGGAGAGGTTTTTTATTATCAAAATGATCATCTTGGTACACCAAAAAAGATGATTGATAATTCTGGTATGGTAGTTTGGGAGGCTAGATATAAATCTTTTGGTGAAGTAACTTTGGCGGTTGAAAAAATTCAGAATAATTTAAGATTTGCTGGGCAATATTATGATCATGAGAGTGGTTTATATCATAATTATATGAGGGATTACTCGCCTGATATTGGACGCTATCTTGAAAGTGATCCTATTGGTATTTATGGCGGAATAAATCCCTATATCTACGCCAATTCAAATTCTATCCGTTATGTAGATCCAGAGGGTCTTAATCCATTAGGAGCAATGTTAGGAGCTTTGTGTGCTGCAGTGCAGGGAGGAGGGCCGTGTGAAATATTTTTTGGAGCCTTGTCCGGCGCACTTGGTCCACTTGGGGGCCCGCTAATTGGTGGGGTGGGGGGGGCCGTATGTGCAAAGCCTGGAAATGCATGCAAGGATGCAGCTGTCGGTTTTGGTACCGCCGCAGCAGGATCTCTAAGTGAGAAAGATGGGGGTATAGAAAAGAAATATAAAGATGCAGCAAAACGATCAAGAAATAGTGACTCAGGAGTAGCAGCGAAGAACAGAGCTTATTTTAATCGAAAGGCTGTTGCTCGAAATATGAGGAATACTTGGAGAGGTTCAAAAGTTGGTTGTATTGCAGGAATATATATGAAGGCACTTGATATTGCGGCAAATCCGGATTCCTACAGGCCCAACATGGATCCATTGTGAAATACCAAAACGTGATGGAGTTCTAACCTGTGAAGGCTAACTTTAAAATTCTTAGGTTGGGTTAATAAGTTCTAGTGGAGGTTGTGAAAAGCACATTCTTTATATTTGCTTTTTGGCGGCTCTCCACCCCTCTCCACTTGCTTTTAGAACGTGGGAAAATTACTTTATTCTGGTGGTTGATTTGATAGTAGATTACAAAATTCCAATAGGTTACATAAAGCTAATCTTACTTGGCTCTTTTGTAATGGTGCTCGGAAGTTTTGGGTATCTGGGTGACTCTTTTAATCAAGCAAGAAGCATTAACGTATTGTCACTCTGGTGCTTCTTCGGTTCTGTTGTCTATTTTTTGATGGTAAGTCCACGTAACCGTAAAGTCATCGCAAATGATCCTGGTGTTTATGTGCCTAGTATTTTCCTACCTTTTACTTCGGCTGCCAGCTGTAAATGGGATGATATTCTGGATTACAGTTTTAACTATAAAGCTCATTGTCCCGCTCTAGTGCTTCACACTTCTCATGGTGATATGAAAATATATAGTTTTCTCTGCTTTAGGGATGGTGAGTTAGATATACTTGCTTCAGATTTTTTGGAGTTAAAGAAATATATAGTAAATAAGATGTCTGACGCTAAAGATAGTATGGATGCTAATGATGTGCCTATTAAAATAAATAAAGATGCTCGCTCTTATAGTAAGGCTGATAAAAACGACTTAGGTTTTTTATTTTATAAAAACACCTTAATTTTAAGGTGATATCTGGAAATATTGAGTATGTTACAAGGTTGGGGGAGATGGGCTGCAGTTTGGTGTTGTACTCTTACTACACCACTGGTTGCAGTAGCCCAAGAAGAGTCGCTCTGTGCAGAAGTGCGTATTGAAATATTGCAGGAGCTGACACTTGAGCGTCAGGGCTTTGAAGCGATTATGCGTATTACCAATAGCCTGGATACCTTTGCGATTGAGGATATCGCAATCACGGTGGATTTTGCCGATGATGAGGGTAATCAGGTCACTGCAACCTCCGATAGTTCTGCCAGTGATGCAGAGTTTTTTATTCGTGTTGACGACACCCAGAATATTGGTTCTCTGGTAACGGCAGAGGATGGCACAGTTACTGATGGAGAGATCAGCTCGGGCAATGTCGGTGAATTTCGTTGGTTGATTGTTCCCACCGCCAATGCTGCTGGGCAAACTGATAACGGCGAACTATTTTTTGTCGGCGCTACTTTGTCATATTCTTACGGGGGTAAGGATGAAGTGGTGCAGGTTGCACCGGATTCTATTGTGGTAAAACCCCAACCTCTATTGACCTTGGATTACTTCCTCACTGAGCAGGTTGTAGGTGATGATGCCTTTACCACAGAAATCGAGCCTCCTGAGCCTTATACCCTTGGCGTGCGTGTCGATAATAACGGTTATGGCACTGCACGTTCAGTCAATATCGAATCTGCCCAGCCCCAAATTGTGGATAACGAACAAGGCTTGGCGATCGATTTTGCGATTACTAATAGCTTTGTGGAAAACGAGCCACAAAGCCCCAGCCTGTTGATTAATTTTGGTGATATCACTCCTCAGGGAATGAAGGCTGGGCGCTGGGTGATGGAGTCCTCCCTGTCCGGTCAGTTCATTAGCTTTGAGGCCAGCTTTACCCACGCTGATGAGTTGGGCGGAGAGTTGACCTCGCTGATCGATGCTACCAATGCACACTTGTTACTTAAAGATGTACAAGTGGACTTACCGGGGCGTGATAACGTTCTGGACTATCTGGCCTATACCGCTGATAGCAGTCTTGCGGTGTATGAGAGTGAAAATACCGGTGTTGATCTGGCCCTGTGTCGTAGTTGTGCGGAGGTGGATACGCTTTCCTACACTTTGGGTTCTGAAAATGATGGAACCCGTAGTTTAACTGGTGCTGCCGGCGAGGGCTTTGGTTATATCCAGGTCAGTGACCCCTATGCTGGAGAGAAAGTATTACAGCGTGTTGTGGGCGAGGATGGCCGCGAGTTAAATAAAAATAATTACTGGTTATCCAAAAAGCGTGCGGCTAATAAAGTGGACTTTGATTACTTTATCAATGTCTTTGACTATGAGGGTGCAGATAGTTATACCCTACACTTTACCGACTCTGCTGCGCTGCCCCAGGCGCCGGTGATTCAAGCAATTTTAGACCGAACCGGTCATGAAGGAGGGCAGGTCGGGTTCCTGGTGCAATCCTCCGATCCCAATGGCACAGTGCCACAACTCTCTAGCAGCAGCTTGCCCTCTGGGGCTATTTTCACCGATGGCGGCGATGGTACGGGTATATTTCGTTGGGAACCGGCAGTTGGTCAGGCTGGCAATTATGTTGTTTCCTTTACAGCTAGTGATGGTGCTCTCTCTAGTTCTCGTGCGGTTAACCTGAAAATAAACCCCTCTTCTGATACGGATGGTGATGGCCTTGATGATGCCTGGGAGATGGAGCACTTCGGTAACCTGGATCGGGATGGTAGTGGCGATTACGATGAAGACGGCCGCAGCGATGCGGAAGAGGAGGGCGTAGGCAGTGACCCGACTGTGCCAGAGGTAGCCCCTGGCGCGCCCCAGTTGGCTAGCCCGGTATTTGATGCTGAAGTACTTGCTGGTGCTGCGGAATTGTTACCGGTACTTACCCTCAGCAATGGTGAGCATGCGGCGGATTTAAGTGTTGCTTATGAGTTTGAAGTCTATGCCGATGAGGCGATGTTAACTAAAGTCGCCAGTGCTACTTTGGAAGAGAGCGTCGATACTACGTCATGGGCAGTGGGTGCTGATGACTTGGTTTCCGGACAGGTATTTCTCGATAACAACCTTTATTATTGGCGTGCCCGTGCAATTACCCTTGTGGACGCCGAAAGCGGAGATGTCTCGGTCGCATCCAATTGGGAGGCGAGCCGCTTTTTTATCAATACAGTTAACGATGCTCCCACTGCACCGGCAATCAATGCCCCTCAGTTGGATGGGATCGTTGCTGAAACCCGTCCTGAGTTGATTGTGGCTCACGCTTTCGATGTGGACCGGGATACTTTGACTTATGGTTTTGATCTTTTCCATGAGTCCGATCTGGATAATCCCAGTGCCCAGGTTTCCGGTCTGCTGCCCGGTGGTAATTTCCAGACTAGCTGGCAGGTACCCAACCCCTTAATTGAAGACAATGCTTATGTTTGGCGGGCTTGGGTAGAAGATGAGCATGGTTTGCGCACTGAAAGTGATTTGGGTTCCTTCCTTGTTAGTACATTAAACGATGCGCCTATAGCGCCCGCTGTAGTGTCTCCCAATGGTGCCTTATCGAGCTGGCTTGATAATAATGGTGTAGAGCTACGTTTAACTAACGGGAGCGATCCAGAGGGGCAGTCGCTTACTTACTACTTTGAGTTGGACACTCTGGCGAGTTTTGACAGTGATAGCAAAGTGGTTTCAGGTCCAACTGCAGAAGGGCAGCTGGAGACATCCTGGATAGCTGAAGGTCTGCAAGAGGATATTACTTATTACTGGCGCGCTAAAGCCAGCGATGGCGAGGTAGAGACTAGTTGGGTAACTTCCAGCTTTAGTGTGGATACCGATAACACGGCACCGCCAACTCCGAGCCTGCAAAATCCTGGTTCTGCTGCGGTAGTAGAGAGCCTGCGTCCTCTGTTTGAAGTTAACCCAGTCACTGATGCCGATGGCGATAGCGTACAGTATCGCTTTGAAGTCTACTCCGATGCGGATTTGACTCTATTAGTGGCAAGCCAGGTTCAGGCGTCTACCCAGTGGACCCCCGTGTTTGATTTCAATGACAACAGCCACTATTACTGGCGTGCTCAGGCTGAGGACAGCAAGGGTGAGGCTAGTGACTGGAGTGCGGCCAATACTTTCTTTATTAATGAGAACGGGGTTAACGATGCTCCGCAAATATCCCTGGTATTGCCGGCGAGTGATATAACCGTCAGCGAAGCTGAATTACTTATTCAGTGGCAGGACAGTGATCCCGACAGCGATGCAGATATTGCCCTTTATTACTTGTATGAAGGTGGCGGTAGAACCCTGATCGCTGATGGTATCGGTGAGGATGAGGATGGCGACTCCGATCAGTACCATTGGGATGTTTCTAATTTATTAGCTGGTAGTTATAGCCTGGAGCTGGAAATTACCGATGGAGAAAATACGGTAACAACCAGTGGTTGCTGCACCATTCAAGTTCCTGAGCGGGAAAGTCACATTACGGTGCAGGCACTTACAGACCTTGAAACCGATGAAGCGGGTACTAGTATCGCTGTGCTTGAGGTTAGCCTGGATCAGGCCCTGGCGGCAGATACCAGTCTGACTTTGAATCTTGGGGTCTCTGATGATTCTGAGGCGGCAATTCTTGGTAATAACTATCTCCAGTTTACCGCAGATAATTGGCAGACTCCGCAGCTGATCCAACTGGTGGGATTGGATGACTGCTCTGTGGATGGGGATATGGCTTACAGCTTGGTATTCCAACCAGTACAGAGTAATGATAATGCCTACAGCGGCCAGTTATTGGACAGTGTGAGCCTGCTCAACCTGGACAATGAAACAACTGGGCAGGTTCTGTTTATTTGTGATTATTCCCTGGAAAGCCAGGTACCGGTTAATGATGGGGCAGAACTGGAATCCAGCTATCGGGCACGTTTGGATAATCTGGGTGGAGGCTTGGAGGACGCCAGTGCAAGTCTAAGTTTGCTCGATTCTCCCGATTTAAATTACAGCGCGTCGATTGTCAGTGGTGCAACTCTAATTTTTGCCGATATCGGATCTGATGGTAGCGCATTCAGTAATGAGCTGTTAGTTATTCGCCATACCGCAGGGCAACCCTTGGATTTTTCCAAGTTTGTCTGGGATATTGTTGCCGGTGAGTCGCAAACTACCTTGGAAGGTACCGATAGTAATAACACATTACAGGGTACCGATACCGCCGATCGAATCGATGGTAAGGGGGGTAACGACACAATTTATGGTGGCGACGGTGATGATGTCATTATCGGTGGTAGTGGTGCCGATACGCTTTATGGTGAGGGTGGTAACGATATCTTCCTGGTAGAGGATAATGATGGCAGTGCGGATCGCTTTAATGGTGGTGAAGGCTTTGACCAGGTATTAGGGGGCACTGGGGATGACAGCATCCGGATTAGTGTCTTCAGTGGAGAAAGTACGGTTGAGCGAATTGATGGTGCCGATGGCTATAATGTAATTTATGGCACCACCTCGAATAACACCTTGGATTTTTCCAATACCGAATTGCTGAATATCGACTTTATTGATGGTCTCGGCGGCAACGATACTATTTATGGTAGTTCCGCCAGCGATAAGATAATCGGTAATAGTGGAAGCGATAGCCTGTACGGTAATGCTGGCGATGATATTTTTTATATCAGCGGCTTGGATTCCGGTTCTGATCGTGTGAATGGTGGTACTGGCTTTGATCAGGTTATCGGTAGCGATAGCGATGACTGGTTCCGCTTTAGTGTGTTCAGTGGTGATGCGCGAGTAGAGGCGATTGATGGTGCTGAAGGTAATAACTGGATTTTAGGTACTTCATCTAACAATACTTTAGATTTCCGCGATGTGAGCTTAATCAATATTGCACGTCTGGATGCAGAGGCCGGGAACGATACGCTTTACGGTTCTAATGTAGCCGATGAAATTGTCGGTGGTCTTGGCAGTGACCGTCTTTATGGTGAAGGAGGTGACGATCGCTTTTTACTAACCAGTGGAGATACCGGTTTCGATGTTTATACCGGTGGTGAAGGCGATGACTGGCTGCTGGGGAATTCTGGTGATGATGAATTCCGCTTTAGTGTATTTTCTGGTACTGCGACGGTAGAGGTGATTGATGGAGATGGTGGGAATAACCAGATTATAGGTAGTTCCTCCAACAATACTCTGAACTTTACCGATACTCAGCTGCTTTCCATCAATCTAATTAATGCTGCTCAAGGAAACGACGTCGTCTATGGTTCGGCAGCTGCGGATGTGATTGAAGGGGGAATTGGTTCTGATGTGCTGTATGGCAATAGTGGAGCCGATATCTTTGTGCTGACCGCCGGTGATACTGGCTTTGATCAATATCGAGGTGGTGAAGGAAGTGACCAGATACTAGGGACCGATGGCGATGATGAAGTTCGCTTAAGTGTCTTTAGTGGTGATGCCAGGGTAGAAGTTATTGATGGTGCAGGGGGCAACAACCGAATTGTCGGTTCAACTTCCAACAACACCTTGGATTTCTCTGAAGCACAACTCAATAATATTTCTGAAATTGATGCGGGTGCTGGTAACGATACGGTTTACGGTAGCTCCGAGGCGGATCGAATTGTCGTATCAGCTGGTTCGGATAACCTATACGGTAATGCCGGTGATGATATTTTTGTCCTCAGTGGCGAAGATACCGGTTCCAACCGTATTGATGGGGGAGATGACTTTGACACTCTGCTGGCAACTTCTTCTGACGATACCATCACTTTCTCTGTATTTAGTGGGACCGCTACGGTAGAGCGGATTAATGGCGGAGCAGGCTCTAATACCATTCAGGGTACCAGCTCTAACAACACCTTGGATTTCCGCGAAACAGAGTTGATCGATATAAGTTTGATTGATGGGGCTGCAGGGAATGATGTGATTTATGGTTCCAGTGAAGCGGATATTATTGAGGGGGGTATCGGTAGCGATACACTTTATGGTGAAGCTGGAGATGATATCTTCCTGGTGACTGAAGGTGATACTGGCTCAGATTCTTATCGAGGTGGCGAAGGCCGAGATACATTAAAAGGCTCTGCATCCGACGATACATTTATTTTCAGTGTTTTCGCCGGTGATGCTTCTGTAGAAGTTATTGATGGGCAGGGCGGTATCGACACAATTGTGGGAACCAGCTCCAATAATACTTTGGATTTCTCTGAGGCGGAACTAATCGGTATTGCACAGATTGATGGCGCTGCGGGTAACGACTCCATCTATGGTACTGTCGCTGCGGATACTATTGTTGGTGGTCTGGGCAGTGATTATCTGTCTGGTGGTGATGGCGACGATACCTTTGTATTTACCAATGGGGATACAGGGTCGGATACCTATAACGGCGGTGAAGGACAAGACCGATTGCTGGGCACTGACCAGGACGATGATTTCATTTTCAGCAGTTTTACAGGAGTTAATATCCTAGAGGAAATTGATGGTGATGAAGGTGAAAACCGCGTTTTAGGTACCAGTGCCAATAATATCCTTGACTTCACTGTGACTCAGTTAAAAGGTATCACTTTGATTGATGGAGCTGCGGGGAATGACACCATAAAGGGCTCTGAAGAGTCAGACCTTATTGTTGGTGGTATTGGCAGTGACTCTCTTTATGGTAATGGTGGCGATGATATTTTCCAGGTGACCTCCGGTGATACTGGCTATGACCGTTATGAAGGGGGAGAGGGTAGTGATACTTTACAAGGGACTGATGAAGATGATGAATTTCGCTTTAGCGTCTTCTCTGGTACTGCAACTGTCGAGGTAATTGATGGAAAAGAGGGGATGAATCGTATTGTGGGTAGCACTGCCAACAATACCCTGGATTTCCGCAATACCTCTTTGATTGGTATTGCTTCTATCGAGGCGGGCAATGGCAATGACACCATCTATGGTTCAGTAGCTGCAGACACGATAGAAGGTGGTTACGGCAGTGATAACCTCTATGGTGAAGCGGGTAATGACCTCTTCTTATTAACTGCGGGTGACACGGGATATGACCGTTACTCCGGTGGTGAAGGCACCGATGAGATCCGAGGCTCCACTGGCGATGACTTAATTCGTTTATCAGCATACTCCGGTACGGCTACTGTGGAACTTATTGATGGGCTTGAGGGGGTCGATAAAATTCAGGGGACTACAGGTAACAACACTCTGGATTTCTCCTCCACAACACTGGACTCCATCGAAGAAATCAGTACTGAGAAAGGCAACGATACCGTTATAGGTTCCAACACTGCAGATACTATTCGTGGCGGTGAAGGTAATGACTCCCTGGAGGGCGGCCCAGGAGATGATAGCTATCTATTTGCCCGAGGTGACGGTACAGATGTAATTATCGATAACGGCAGTAGTAGCTTAGATGTAGTACTTTTTGAGGGTGCAATTGCTCCAGAGGATCTCTGGTTGGTAATTAATGGTGAGCACCTGGATATCTATCTGCTCGCTGGGACTGAAAAGATACAGGTACGTAATTGGCAGTCGAGCGAAAGTGCGATAGAAGTATTTGCTGTGGAAACTGGTGCTCAGCTGCCATTTCAAAATGTTACCGGGCTTGCAGAGTTCATGACTGGTGTTGGTACGCCTGTAAATGGTGTTATTAATCTCAATACGGATCAGCAGGCTGAATGGAGTTCAGCGTTAGCTGATGCTTGGGAGTAATTTGTAGAAGTTGATTGGCTGTGCCTTCGGGTGCAGCCAGCTTAAAAGCTGAAGATACGGAAGGAAAGTGTATGCGGTATCCCCAGAAGAATCTGTTGCGTACTTAGCTTTAAGAGGCGCTCACTACTTAATTGAGCTGATTAGGTTAATAGTTGGTGCCAGTATTATTTATAAAAATATATCAGAATCCTCTGTGGCAGCAGGTGAGAGTGTTGGTGCTGTGAGGAAAGCCTGAATAGAGGCTATTTCTCTGCTTCAATAATAAATCGTTTGATTCTTACCCCAGCATCCTTTCGCATTTCCGGGTGGATTTTCTTATAGTATTTGTTCATTACCTGGTCGGCAAACTGCTCTCTTTCTGGGTGGCCTAGATGACGGAACTGGGGAACCCATGATAGAAAGAAGGTAGTGAGCTTTTCCCAGGTTTGAAAATTTTCCACATGATAGATTTCATCGAATCTTGGTAAGTAGAAGCCTGCTTCTTCGGCATAGTTCCGCATTTCCTCTAGCGTATAGTGATTATAAGGATCGTAAAAACTTTCAAAATAGGGTTTCCATGTAGCTGTTTCCTGTTCCTCGTATACGGTCTCCCAGAAATTTTCATGATCAACCTGAAAACCACAAACTACTTTACCGTTAACTTTTAAATATTTATAAAAACTATTCCAGACTTGAGCTTGGTCCGCTACCCAGTGTAAACAACTAAAAGAAAAAATAATGTCGAATTTGCAGTCGAACTGGATTTCGTCTGCGCTCATTTGCTCGAAGGATAGGTTGGGTATATTGGCGTAATTTTTATTAGCATAACAAATCATATCCTCGGTTAGATCAATACCGATAATCCTGCCATTTGTCATACGCTCAGCTAAATAGCGGGTTACCTTGCCATCGCCACAACCCACATCAAGAATAGTGGCAGCTTGGCGATAATCGCAGCGATGTATGGCTTCCATAGCGTGGCGCCACTGCATGTCAGAGGCGTTTACGTACTCTTGAGCCTGCCACTTATCATGCCTGATAGGTTCATTCATTGGTGTGACGCCCTGAGTCTCATTGGGGATGGGTGAATCAGTTTAGCCCGAATACACTTATGATCTGTGTAGCAATTTCAGTCATCGATAAATATGGCACAAGAAACTGTGCAGTTCGTAAAACCGTCATTCTGACCACCTGCGGAACGAAAGGTAAAAGTCTGGGAAAGTACTGTGAAACTCAAAGGATCTTGCCACTGCCAATCGGTTAAGTTCAGTCTGGACTCCCGGCAACCTTATCCCTTCAACCGTTGTTACTGCTCAATATGCAGAAAAACGGCTGGAGGAGGTGGTTTTGCTATTAACCTGGGGGCGGATTTCCAAACCCTGAAAGTGGAGGGCGAGGAATATTTAAGTATCTATCAGGCTGAAATTGGGATAACGGGTCAGGAAAATGGCGGGAAAAGTCCGGCACGGCGACATTTTTGTTCAAGATGTGGCAGTGCGTTATGGCTTTGGGACCCGCGTTGGCCAGAACTGGTACACCCCTTCGCTTCTGCGATTGACTCTGAGTTGCCGGTACCGCCGGTTCGTAGCCATATGATGCTGGATTCTGCTCCGGGTTGGGCGCAGCCAGATATACGGGAAGGGGATGAAGTGTTTGAAGGCTATCCAGAGGAGTCCCTGGCTGAATGGCACCAGCAGAATATTCCCAGTGCTTAGCAGGGGATAAAGAGAGGCGGGGCGAGCCTGAGGCCGCCCCGCTTCAGGTCTATAGCGGTGACCTAGTGTTTACTCTTCCGCGAGATAGAGCACCAGATTATCCAGGAAGTTGACCAGATCCGCCTTTTCAGAGTCTGTCAGGGCATCAAACTGTTCCTTGCTGGATTCAGCTTCACCACCGTGATAGACAATCGCCTCGGTCATAGTGGTAGCGCGTCCATCGTGTAGATAAGGTGGTGTTGAGCCAACGCCCCAGAGGTTTTCGGTGAGGAATACAGAGGCTCCCACATTGCCCTCATCAATTTCCTCGGCCATGGCTGTGCCCATATCGTGACGCTTAAGGTCGCCATACAAGCGGACTATTGCTCCGCCATTCTCCGACTCCTCAAACTGTCCCAGCGTTTGTCCGGATGGAAGCTCCTGGGGGTTATCCATGATCTCTGTGAGCAAGTTAAATTGCAGGGATCTGCTAGGTAGGCCGGCTATATCGCCTGCGGGATAAGTCTCATCGCGGTAGTTGGCGTGCTGAGAGGGTTCATAGAAGACTGGTGATGCAACTTCCATCTCAGGGGAGTGGCAAGAGGCGCAGCCAATAGAGCTAAATAGCTCTTCGCCATTTTCGATACTGGCGATTTCTCCGTCGCTTAGTGGTAAGCCGTAAGTCTCCTGCTCTTCCTCGGTTAGGGAATCGATCACGCTGTTAAGCTCGATTTTGGTCACCGGGCGGGGCTGTGCTGCGTTGTAGATAGTTAACGCGGTAATGTCACCAACGCTGAGCTCGTTAGTGATCGAATCAAAGTCGCTGTCTGCATCACCGACCAATTCAGTGGCCTGCATGCCCAGCTCCTGGTGTGCCGCGCCACGAACGAATGCGCGTACAAATCCGGTTAAGCCTTTCCACTCAAAGGGTCTGACTACCAGGTCAGCGTCAAGGCCTTCAACATTATCGTAGTTGACCTCATCACAGGAGACGGAGATCTCACCAAAGCTAACGCCTTTTGCGGTTAGTGCGACAGTCGTATCTGTGCCGGATGAGCAGCTCTCACTGATAGCCTCATCCCGCAAAGTGTGCAGCTCGGTAGTCATTTCTTCCGCTACCAACTGTACAGCCCCCATACCGAACAGGTGGGGCGACTGGCGCTCGATAAAGCCTTTTTGCTTACGTTCAGGGTCCATACGAATCACATTATCGTTCACGCCACCACCGCCATCGGCTACCGGTACGTTGTGACAGCTGATGCAGGAATCACCGTTGGGGCCTGTCGCACGATGGGGCAGGACATTCGCCCATGCATTAGGTCCTTTCAGGTCGGGCCTTGGGAAGCTGGTAAATCTTTTGCCGTTGCCCACATTGACCCCGACCCCGTCGAGAGCGTTGTAATTCATCTCGAATAATTCATCGCCTTCCTCAAAAGCATGAACATAGGCTTCCAGGGTTTCCATGGATTCGAGATCAGATTGCTCCAAATGCCCACCCAGGTGAATTTCAATTGCTCCAGCATGCAATATCTGTACGGTATCGAAGACTTCACTGAAGTCGAAGGGAGTGGTTCTTTGCTGTCTTTGGTTTTTTCTTGCGTGCTTGGGAACTCGGTTTTTATCGTGCTTGGAACCAAAGTCGGCAAGCGCTGGAGTGGCATTAAATGTTAAAGCCGATATTGCCATAGTGACAGGCAATAGGTGTTTTTTAAGTATCATCAGCTATATCTCCGGGTACTGATATTGAGCGGACGTAAGGTGAGTTCTTCTACGAAAATGCACTCGATGCGGAGACACTCGACCGCTTTTCTTTTAAGCACGATTCCCCAAAAAACTGATTATCAGTTGTGCTACAAGGAAAAATTGATAGAGATTTTGGTAATAACATTTTTATCTCGCAAAGTGCATCCAGTAAAGGTTTAACAGCATCCTTGCAAGCTTCTTATAGGTAGAACTGTGCCTGTTCTGCCACTTATGGCTGGCGTCAAGACCACGGGAGATACAGTATTGCGATAGCAGATTTTAAAGCTCAGATTAACTGACCTAAAGATCTAAAATGCGATCCCGATTGTGTCGATTTTGCCCATAACCTACCGCGCTAGTACGCGGCTATGTTTTTGTTTTTCGGCTTTTTTAGTTGCCGTTTGTGATAAATAAGTTCCTTTGAAAGGGTAGGTATTTGCATATTTGCCTTTCGGTGACAGGCTTTCCTGCTTCACGGAAAGTCCCTATTCCTGGTGGTTGTGACATTAGATTTAGGAAAAAGTGCTGGTTATTAACGTTACTGAAGGCAATGGATATTTTGAAAAACTTATAATTATTTTCGATTAAGAGTGAATTCCCCAATTGTGGATTCGTATTGTCTTCAGGTGACACATGGTTTGTAGGCTAATAACTCATCTGTTTGTGGAATTTAATTTCACCTTTGTTGATAGGGTTTATGGAAACGCTTCTTATCTTCGGTGAGTGGCCAGTTCGCTATACCAGATCAAAATTCAGCATGTACTTGTGAGCGTAGACACAGAGATGAAGGGTATTTGATCGCTGTCTTACTTACAGAAAGGTGCTTTGGGGGGGCGACTAATTTGAACCGTATGATTGTCAAAAAAGTTTAGCTTTATTGAAAACATTATTGGCGTATTTTCCTTTCTAATAGAGGGATAGAGTGATCGGTCTAAAACAATAGTGTTTCCGTTCGAGTGCTCAATGTATTTAGGCTTAAAGTAAAATTGGCGCACTATTCATTTGAATGGCGCGATAAAGATCTTTGTCGCCATATATTTCAATATAGAAACAATGAGATAGTTCTATTATTGCGCCTGTAGGCGAGGAAGCCCCCAACTTACTATCAACTACAAAGCTGCTGAGAGATATTTTAAACGAGTGGTTCATTTTTTCTCATTGTGGCGTACAAGGAACATGGATAGTGATATGGATTGTCACGACAATGTCACAAAAAATCGAATAAATTTGTCTGTATGGCCTCGTTTCACGGCAGTTGGTACTTTTGAATGAGGTAGGTTAATTCGAAGCTGCTAAAAATATTAGTTTATTCGAATTGTATTAATTCCTAAAAAATTTTAGGGGGTCGGGTGAGAAAAGTATTGATTTTGGGAGGTGATGGGTTTTGTGGTTGGCCTACATCTCTCCACCTTTCAGAGGCGGGTTATGAAGTTATTATTGTTGATAACTTATCACGGCGAAAAATTGATATTGAGCTTGAAGTTGATTCATTGACACCAATCAGGCATCTGTCAGAGCGGCTTCGTGTATGGCGTGAAGTTTCCGGTATGTCCATCAGGCATATTTATATTAACCTCGGACAGGAGTTTGAGCGATTGCTCACTCTCTTAAAAGAGGAAAAACCAGACGCGATTGTACATTTTGCTGAACAGCGTGCTGCACCCTATTCGATGAAATCTGTCCGGCATAGACGTTATACACTTGATAATAACTTGAATGCTACCAATGATGTCCTGGCGGCTATAGTAGAAAGCGGATTGGATATACATTTGATTCACTTGGGTACTATGGGTGTCTACGGGTATGGAACATCTGGTCTCACTATTCCCGAAGGATATTTAAAAATTCAGGTAGAGACTGAAGGGCATTTGAGTGAACAGGAGATTCTTTACCCTAGTAATCCAGGTTCTATCTATCATATGACAAAGGCACAGGATCAATTGTTATTTGCCTTCTATAACAAGAACGATCAGGTACGTGTCACTGATTTACACCAAGGGATCGTTTGGGGTACCCAGACCCGACAAACACAGAGGGATGAATCTCTGATTAATCGATTTGATTATGATGGTGACTATGGAACAGTCCTCAATCGATTCCTGATGCAAGCGGCGATTAATTACCCACTTACCGTTCATGGCACTGGTGGCCAGAAGCGGGCATTTATTCATATTCAGGATACCTGTCAATGTATTCAGTTAGCTATTGAAAATCCTCCAGAGATAGGCGATAGAGTCAAAATTCTGAATCAAATGACAGAGACGCATCGTATCAGGGATCTAGCAAATTTAATCTCCAACAAGACAGGGGTGGGAATTGCCTACTTAGACAACCCCAGGAAAGAGTCAGCAGAAAATGATTTGTTGGTAAATAATGATCAGCTTATCGAGATGGGGCTCAATCCTATAACCCTGAATGATAATCTTCTCACTGAAGTTGAGGGTATTGCCAAAAAATATTCACATCGATGTGACCAAACTAAAATCCCTTGTGTATCGAAGTGGTGATTTTTTCATACTTCAATGGCCCTGGTTTATATGAAATCAAGGCTGCCTGTGGAAGGTGAGGTTTTATGTCTATAGCTGAAGAGTGCAAAATATGAAGATTTTGATTGCTACGGATACTTATCCGGAGCAACTAAATGGTGTTTCCAGAGTGCTGGAAAAAACTGAGAAAGAACTCACAGCGCGGGGACACCAAGTAAAAATTGTTTCTGCTAATGATTTTACTAATTTCCCCTGGCCAGGCTATAAAGAAGTGAAAATTGCAGTATTTCCCGGTGGGAAAGCTGCCCGAATTATTGAGGATTTTTCACCGGACGCTATTCATATCATGAGTGAAGGTCCAGTGGGGTGGGCTGTTCGTGGCTACTGCAAGCGGAATAATTTGCGTTTTACGACATCTTGGCTATCCCGTCTCTCTGAATATGTATCGATTCGCTATAAAGTTCCACTGAAGTGGTTACACGGTCTCCTGCGTCGCTTTCATAATTCCGGAGCGCAAACAATGGTGACTACAGATGGTATGGCAGCGGAAGCTCGAGCCTTGGGAATTGCCCGTGTCACCCGCTGGCGTAGAGGCGTAGAGTTAGAAAAATTCCATCCGGTTGAGACAAAACTTTTTGAGGGCCTAACTCGACCTATCATGCTCAATGTAGGGCGTGTTGCAGTGGAAAAATCACTGGATAAGTTTTTATCGCTTGAGCTACCGGGAACAAAAGTTATCGTAGGGGATGGTCCTCAGCTCAATGAATTAAAGAGGAAGTTTCCACAGGCGGTATATCTGGGAATTAAAGAGGGTAAGGACTTAACTGAATGTTACAGCGCTGCGGATGTTTTTGTATTTCCTTCGGTAACTGATACTTTTGGTCTGGTTAATCTTGAGTCTTTAGCCTGTGGTTTGCCCGTTGCCGCCTACCCTGTGACAGGTCCGAAAGATATCATTGGTGATGCCCCCGTTGGAGCGTTGGATAGCAATCTGCAAGTGGCCATAGAAAAGGCACTATTATTGGACCGATCGGACTGTGTTACTCATGCCAGGACCTATTCCTGGGATGTGGCCACTGAGGATTTTATTTCAAGCCTGGTTCCGGTAAGTGCAGTAGAGGCTTTGCCTGTTGATGGCTAGATAAAAGCGTTGCTCGTAAAGTTCGCAAGGCTTACTTACGAGCTGACTTGAGCAACTCAACCCAGCAGTACTTGTTAACAAATGCATAGTGTCCCAGCTGGTGCCAGCTTTGAGTTGAGCTATTTGGCATTATACTTGAGAGGTATTCTGGCATTTTAATATCAATTATATCGTCGGCATCACCATAAAATATTTTGGTGGAAGTAGTGATTTCACGAGGATCAAACCCCCAATCCCAAAGCGCCATTATCATTTCAAAAAAACCCTCCCCATGCTGCGTTGCTCCAGCAGAGAATGATTCTTCAAACATTTTCTTAAGAGCCGGGTCTCGAATAAACAGTACGGCATCAGAGGCGTCTTTCTTTGCAAAGAGCTGAATATAATCTTGTATATTGCTATTGGCTTGGTATGCACTTAATCGGCACAGACAACGAGTAAGAAATTGCCAACGATGGATCTTTGCGATAAGTCTGATATCCGGGTTTTTTAGCAGGTCAGTCATTCCTGGGTAGTCCAGTGGCGCAACAGGGGCTGCAAGGGCAATTTTAGAGACTCTGTGGGGAAGTTTGTTAGCGATAGAAAGTGCATGAGGGGCACCACCTGAATGGCCGACTACCGAAAATGTCTCGATATTTAGACGATTAACCAGTTCTTCAATATCCGCCCCCCAATCAACCATTCGCCGGCCTCTATGGGGAGATGATCCCCCCACACCAGGTTGATCCACAGAGATGATTCTTACGCCAAGAGATGCGGTAAGGTCCTTATCAGGATTGCGAATTAGTCGCGAATCTGAGAAACCATGATTGAAAAGCACAGGCCAGCCATTTGGATCACCATAGTCATCATAAGTAAGGATACGGCCGTCACTTATCTGCAAGGCAGGCATTCTGGGCGCTTCTTTAGGTTAGGTATGATCGGAGTATAGTGAGACTTTGTTTTGTGATGGGTGAGGCCAATGTTGTAACTTGTATCTGACCCAAAGGGGGAGTACCAGTTGATTAGGCGAGAAGGAGAATCACATTGAAAATAAAGACCACGCTGATCAACATCTGCTGTTTAACGTTACTGTTGGTTGTGGGTCTCCCTGTAGCACAGGAGACGGCATCTGGTGATCACGTCAAGGTGCGTTGGCTGGCACCTGATACATTTCGCCAAGGAATGAGAGAGACGGTTGGATTCTACTTTGAGGTAGATCCTGGATGGCATGTGTATTGGCGTAATGCTGGAGATTCAGGGGCGGCTCCACGGTTTGATATGGAGGCTCTGGGCGCTTTATTAGGGCCGATCGAATGGCCATTCCCAACGCGCCTCCGGGTAGAGCATCTTACTAACCTGGGGTACTCCGGGAATGTTGCCTACCTGTTCCAGCTCCTCCCAGATAAGCGCACGCAAGAGATCATCCTGCATGCGGACCTGGAGTGGTTGGTTTGTAAAGTGGATTGCATACCGGGCTTTGCCACTATGAGCCTTGTACGGCCGGTTGCAGAGCAGGCGGCTTGGTCAGCTACAGATCTGGCGTTAAGGAATTACTTTGCCAACAGGCTTCCAGGGGGAGAAGGTGAGAGCCCGTGGCAACCAGTATCCATTTCAGCGCGAGGTAATGAGCATATTACTTTGCAGCTCAGCGGGAATCGTAGCGATGAAATACCTAGTATTTTCCCCGTAAATGGTGACTTGTACTCTGCGTCTGAGCCAGAAGTTCAGCGCGAAGATGAAACTCTCCTCTACAAGTTCAAGCGCTTGCCAGGCTCTGAGATTAGTGAAAGCAGCGATTTTGTGATTGCAGACTCGAGCCGGGCCTGGAAAGTCTCTGCCCCCCTCTTATCCCAAGAGGGAATTGAGACGAGTGCAACCTCTATATGGCTTTTACTTCTGTCAGCATTTATTGCCGGTATCCTATTGAATCTGATGCCCTGTGTTTTCCCGGTGCTGTCCATAAAGCTATTTGGAATGATTAACGGTGGTAATCGCCCAGCCGAGCGTTTGCGTGAATCTTTCCTATATAGCGCCGGCATTATGGTGACTTTTCTTGCTTTGGGGCTTGCTTTATTGGCGCTACGCTGGGGAGGGTTGGCCGTTGGCTGGGGTTTTCAACTTCAGTCACCGGTTGTGGTAATTGGGTTAATTATGCTCTTCTGGCTGATGGCCCTATCCTTTAGCGGCTTTTTTGAGTTTGGGCACCGATTAATGGGGTTTGCTAGCTCCAGTAGCCGTGGCTCCTTTACCACCGGTGTTTTAGCTGTCTTTGTTGCCGCCCCCTGTACCGGTCCATTTATGGGAGCAGCTCTGGGAGCAGCGGTGGTGATTCCTCCACTTCAGGCTCTACTCATCTTCTTATGCCTCGGTTTAGGGCTCGCTGCGCCATTTATTTTGATGTGTGCAAGTCCTGTAATACTGAGGCATCTGCCAGCTCCAGGTCCATGGATGGAGAAGTTGCGTCAGTTTCTGGCATTTCCGCTTTACGCAACGGTGATATGGCTACTATGGATTTTAGGGCGCCTAGCTGGGGACTCTGGTTGGTTGGCCGGTTCAAGCCTGTTGCTCGTTGTTACTCTTGCAATCTGGCTAGTAAAAAATTTTTCCAAAAGGGGGGGAGCAGCGGGTCTGATTTGTGTCGCTGCTATTTTGCTAATATCTCTACCGGCAATCCGTATGGAGGGTGGTGAGCAACCTGCAGAAATGGCGTATGACTGGCATCGTTATGACAAGGCACTTTTGACGGAAGCCTTGGATAATGGGCGCCCTGTATTTATTGACTATACCGCAGCCTGGTGTATTACCTGCCAGGTAAATAAAAAGCTGGTGCTTGATACCCCAAGTGTACAAGCATTATTTAAAAAGAATAACGTGCTTCTTATTCGGGCCGACTGGACGCGTTATAACCCTGAAATTACCCAAGCTTTGCAGGATTTAGGGAGGAACTCTGTACCTGTATATGCATGGTATCCTGCAGGAGAGAAAAAACCAGAGTTACTTCCACCACTGCTGCAAGAGTCTTTAATTGCAGCACTGTTTAGTAAGCACTTAACTGTTAATAGTGAGGATGGTTAATTATGAAATTATTTTTCAACGTGAATAATTCGATACTTAGAGGAGTTTTGCTTTTATTCCTGATGTTGCCGAGCGTCGTGTTGGCAGCAGCCGTTCCTGGACAAAAAGCGCCAGAATTCTCAGTAGTGGATGCTGCGGGAAAAACTCACAATCTCTCCGATTACACAGGCCAATGGTTGGTTATTGAATGGTTTAATAAAGATTGCCCCTATGTCAGGAAACACTATGGCAGTGGTAATATGCAGTCCCTTCAAAAAAGGTATACAGCACAGAAAGTAAATTGGCTCACGGTTATTTCTTCAGCTAAAGGAAAGCAGGGCTATTTGGAGCCAGAGCAGGCTATGGCAGTTGCACAGAGTCATAATCTCGGCGCAAGCGTACCCTTCTTGCTGGATACCTCTGGAGTTATGGGGCGTGCTTATGGGGCTAAAACTACTCCGCATATGTTTATCATTAATCCTCAGGGGGAAGTCGTATATGCTGGAGCCATTGATGATAATGACTCAGCCAATCCTGCGGTTATAGGCAGTTCACACAATTATGTTTCTGCTGCACTGGATGCTTCACTGAAGGGACTGGCTGTGCCCAAGTCCTCGTCGCGGGCTTATGGGTGTAGTGTGAAGTACTAAAGGAGTTTATTTGGGGTGGAAAAAGCTCGTTATAGCTACCTGGTTCAGGCGTTGATATTTATCACCTTGGCGGTACTAATGGTTACTGCCGTGGGTTATTTCCACCAAAGAGATATCCCTGAGAACCAGGCCCCTCAGTTAGAGGGGCAATCGCTGCAGGGAAATCTTATTGACCTAAAGCAAATGTACCCCAAAGGGCCAGTATTAATTTACTTTTGGGCAACCTGGTGCCCCTATTGCCGGATAGTTTCCCCCGCTGTGACTGACCTGTCTCGGGATTACCAGGTTGTTGGTGTTGCGATGCAGTCTGGTACAGAAGAAGTGGTTACCGAATATATGCGGAATCACGAACTTGCTTTTCCTTCTCTAAATGATCCACATGGCGTTTTAAGCGCCCAATGGGGCGTGAAAGTGACGCCAACCTTGCTGATTGTCGACACTGGCGGGCGTGTTGCCTGGGTCACCACTGGCGCCACATCCAAGTTGGGTTTGCAGCTGCGCTTAAAGATGACAAAGTAGTCTGTCACTATTAAGGTCACTGCGTCGTATTTAAGCTTATATCAAACTCTCTTTCCCTGAGCCTGGGATGGTTGGCGTTAAAATTTCCTAATTGCCGGGGAGGGCTGCCCTTATAGATATGCTTCTATAATTCCTTAAAGGTCTGTCTCTTGCGCTGGAGAGTGGCGTGTCGGTTATTGATTCTTTTGACTATCAAGATCTGGATGCGCAAAGGGTCGGCCGTTTCGATTTTGGTATCAATACAACCTTTATTGTATATCGGTTGGGTGACACTATTATCGATGCCGGCCCCAGTAACCAGTGGAAATACGTCAAGTGGTTTGTAAAAAATAAACCTTTTCGGCAATTGGTCCTCACCCATCACCACGAAGATCATAGTGGTAACGCCGGTGCAATTTATAAGCTTACCGGTATTCAACCAAGAGCCCCTAAGGCGACAGTAGAGATACTAAAGAGAGGCTTTCGGATACCTCCAATACAGATGCTGATTTGGGGAAGGGCCGGGCGCGCAGAAGCTGCTCCACTACCGGAAGATTTAAGGTTCTCCGGCGAAAAAGTAGTGGTTATCCCCGCACCTGGGCATGCTAAAGATATGACCTGTTATCTGGTTCAGGATCGAGGGTGGATATTCACTGCTGATTTGTATGTAGCTAGTAAGTTAAAGCTGTTGCGTAAAGATGAAAGTATTCCAATTTTAATGCACAGTATCAAAAAAGTGCTCACTTATGATTTTGATATTATATTTTGCCCTCATAGAGGGATTGTGGAAAAAGGGAAAGTTCGCTTGCAAGCCAAGTATGATTATTTATTAAATCTTGCAACTGAAGCACGGGATTTGGACCGGCAAGGTTTGCCTCTTGGTGAGATTACCCACCGGCTATTGGGAAGAGAAAACATGATGAGTGTCGTGTCTGGTTTTAATTTCAGTAAGAGGAACTTGATTGCCTCCTGCATGCGCTTTGACCCTACAGAAGTATCTGATTATTGATTTCTCACTAAAAAAAAGAAAAATAGTAAATTGCTTCCGTATGCAATTTGCATTGAGCGCCGAATTTAAACAGAAAGTACAAATTGGTACTTCTAAATAAGTTGTCGGTATTCTTGGTCTCTTTTTATTTGCAGTCAGTCTTTCGATTCGCTCATGTTAGTATTCGCAACATGTATTAAGGGATATCAAGTGAGTTTGAAGATGAAGAAGATTGGCCTTTTGGGTGGAATGAGTTGGGAGAGTACGGCAATTTATTATCGCCTGATTAATGAAGGAATTGCTCAAAGGTTAGGAGGGCTGCACTCGGCCGAAATTCTACTTTATAGCGTCGATTTTGAAAAAATTGCACGGTTACAAATGGAGGGTGATTGGGCTCAGGCAGGTAAGCTATTGGTTGAGGCGGCAATATGCCTGGAAAAAGCCGGTGCTGAGGGAATTTTATTGTGCACTAATACTATGCATAAAGTAGCTGGAGATATTATCGAGACTCTTGATGTACCTTTTTTACATATTGGTGATGCTGCAGCTGAAGCACTTAAGAACAGAGGGATAAAGACCGTCGGCTTGTTGGCGACAGCTTTTACTATGGAGCAAGATTTCTATCGTGGCTATATGCAGGAAAAGTATGGGATTGAGGTTTTGATTCCGGAGCCTAGCGATAGAGAGATAGTCCACAGGGTTATTTACGAAGAGCTCTGTAAGGGGAGAGTCCTTAACAGTTCAAAAATGGAATTTATTCGTATTGTGGATTTGCTATCCAATCGAGGTGCCGAAGGTGTGATCCTAGGGTGTACAGAGATTTGCATGTTGCTTTCGCAAGAGGATACCTCTACTCACCTGATGAACTCCACAGAGATTCACGCTCAAGCCGCAATAAAGTTCGCACTTGATTGTTGAATAGTGTTGCTAGGTTTACTTAGAGATATCTTTGTCAACCAAAAGTTAGACTGATGCTCCACTGTGACATCCATTAAAGCCACTCTACTAGCTTCGAAGCGTATCAGTGGGTGGTTTTTTTATAACACAAATCTACTCTTGTTAGGTTTGCTTGTCCCATATTCGTTAGTTTTTTAGTATTAACCTCTTTTGTTAAGTGGGTTTTCTGTGGATGTTTGTCTGTGAGTTAGAGCTAACAAGATAAAATATCTTCACAGTATTTGTTTGTGGAAATGATATTTATCATGTTTATTACGGTAGGCTAAGGTTATTTTTTTACCTCAAATCATCAAATAAGTTTCATTTGTCCTCTGTAGAAGTTATTATTTGGGATATACCCTGCTTGTGTATGTGCGCTCTATTTTGCTCCCTCTTGTAATTAAATTTAATTTAATCATCTAATTATATTTATTTTATTTTTGGCAGTTTTGTCAGTATTTACATTTTTAGTCGTTCTTAATTTTTAAATTTCCTTTTTTGCTCTTGCAAATTGTAGTTTTTCTGGCATTTTCTCTGGTTGTCACACTTCTTGCAGTGAATGTATTGGTGGTAACCTCCCTCTGCATAAGCGAGCTTTCAAGTGCGTAAAAAATTTTTATTGATCTCCTGGAGCACTACCTTAATTAGCCAATTTATTTTTGCTGTAACGCACAAATTGGTTTAAATGAAAGCTGGTTGATTTGGCTCGGAAGAAAATAAGAGATAACTAAAACAGGGTATTTCTCCTATGAATGAAAAAAAGAAGCGCTGGCTTACGGCCTGTGGCGCTCCCTCTCTGCTGGCAGCTTCGATTGCTGCATTAAGCAGTCCCACTTTTGCTGAAGATGCACTCCTTGAGGAAGTGATAACAATCGGTACCCGTGTTGAAGGGCGTTCCGCTACAGATTCCTCCGCTCCCATCGATATCGTGACCGGAGAAGAATTTGTAAACCAGGGTGATGGAGATCTCAGTAACCTGCTTAGAAACGTTGTTCCATCCTACAACGTTAATGCAAAGCCAATTTCTGATGCTGCCTCAATCGTTCGCCCTGCAAACCTGCGTGGACTGCCACCCGATAGCACACTGGTTCTGGTAAATGGTAAGCGTCGCCATCGCGCTGCCGTCATTTCCTTCCTCGGAAGTGGTGTTTCAGATGGTGCCCAGGGGCCAGATATCTCTGCAATTCCGGCGATTGCTCTGAAACAGGTTGAGGTCCTGCGTGACGGTGCCGCAGCCCAATATGGCTCCGATGCGATTGCCGGCGTTATCAACTTTCAGTTAAAGGATGCAGCTGAGGGCGGCACGGTTGAAGCCAAGTATGCTACTACCGCTGAAGGTGATGGTGATCAGAGTACGATAGCGGCGAATTTTGGCCTGCCTCTGACAGACTCTGGTTTTGTGAATGTCAGCCTTGAGTATCGTGAGCAGGATTCTACCAGCCGCAGTGTGCAGCGGGATGATGCAGCCCAGTTGATCGCCGATGGCAATACCTATGTTGCCAATCCTGCGCAGATCTGGGGCCAGCCAGAAGTTAATGACGACACCAAGTTCTTTGTTAACAGTGCCATAGAGCTAAATGATACTGCTGAGCTGTATGCCTTTGGTAACTATGCCAGCCGCGAAACAGATGGGGGCTTTTACTTCCGGAACCCGGAAACTCGTCCCGGCGTTTATGCGCTTGATGATGAGCCCTTAATTGGTGATCTGGATGCTAGCAATGGTATCTATGATTGTATTGGCATGACCCATGAGGAAGCACAGTCTAGTGATGAGTGCTTCTCATACACCGAAATGTTCCCAGGCGGATTTACTCCGCGCTTTGGCGGTGAGCTAGAGGACTACTCAGCAGTATTTGGTGTTCGTGGTGAATTTGCAAATGGCATTGGCTACGACGTAAGTGCCAGTACCGGTCACAACGAAGTAGACTTTTTAATCTACAACACCGTCAATGCCACGCTCGGACCTGACAGCCCGACCAGATTTAGCCCTGGTGGTTATATACAGGAAGAAAACAACTTCAATATCGATTTGACTAAGAGCATTGAACTTGCCGGAATGCCTCTGTTCATGGCCACGGGCTTTGAATGGCGTGAAGAAGAGTTTGAGGTCAAACAGGGTGATACTGCCTCCTGGCAAGTTGGTGATCTGGCGGAGCAGGGTTTCCTGATTGGTTCGAATGGATTCTCTGGTTTTGGTCCTGAGGTGGTAGGCACATTTGACCGGGATAATATTGCACTTTACACCGACTTCGAACTCGAAGTCGTCGAAGCTCTTCGATTAGGTGCGGCACTGCGTTGGGAAGACTTCTCTGATTTCGGAGATACTTCCAATTTCAAATTGTCAGCCCACTATACAATCAACGATGTGATTGCCCTGCGCTCTACGCTGAGCACCGGTTTCCGTGCTCCGACACCAGGTCAGTCCAACATTACCAATGTCACTACGGCTTATACCAATGGCGCATTGGCTAACCGGGGAACTATACCGGCAACCAACCCCATTGCTGTATTGAAAGGCGGTAAGCAGCTGCAGCCAGAGGAGTCTCAGAGCTTTACTTTCGGTACAATTATTGCCGCAGGTGATTGGGATATTACCCTGGATTACTTCCTCATCGAGGTGACAGATCGAATCACTCAATCTGCTAACCAGGAACTGACCGATGAAGAGCGGGATCAGTTGGTTCAGGATGGCATCAGTGGTGCTGATTCCCTTGAATATTTCCGTTTCTACACCAATGACTTCGATACTCAAACCCAGGGTGTTGACCTGGTGGCGACTTACCCACTCGGTGATGCGACAGATTTCAACCTGGCTTTCAACTGGACGGAAACGGAAGTTACCGATTTCAGTACGGATACCATGGATGAAATGCGTATCAGGCAGCTGGAGGATGGCTTACCAGAGGTGCGCGGTAATGCATCTGTCACCCATAGTGGTGACAGCTGGCGCGGCTTAGTGCGACTCAACTACTACGGTAGCTACTGGGAGGCACATTTGGACGATTACAGCTTGCCCATTGATGCCGGTGATGAATGGACTGTGGATATTGAGGCTGCTTATGACTTCAATGATTCCATGACCTTGATTGCCGGTGCGGAAAACGTATTCAACAACTACCCGGATAAAAACCCCTGGTCCGGTGTTGCTGGAGCGGAATATCCGGAAACGGCACCTATGGGATTCAATGGAGCTCTGTACTACGTAAGAGCGCAGTATGAGTTCTAAGTAGTTCTAGTTGCTATGTAGCTGGCTAACCTGGTGTTTCTTAATACCGGGTTAGCCGACTGCAGAATTATGTGACGATTAGATCCCGCTGTAAGTAGCGGGATTTTTACATATCCCACAGTGAATTTGTGGCCATAGATAAGGTAATTCTTTCCTTATCTTGTATTTGCTTTAGGTCTTCAAACACCTCTTTCACCTCCATCGACTCAATTGCACCATACACCGCCTGATAGAGTTCTGAGAAATAGCGATCTACCTCTCGTCCCATATTATTAATTTCACGAATTGTCGGTGGATCACTCAGATTGAGGCGGCGAATAAAGTCATTGGCACTTTCTTCATGGGTGTATTGCAACCATGTCTTCATCACCTTATTTTGCGCTACATCATTGTAGTTCTGCAGGTTTTTCGCCATTCTCTGCTCATGCTCAAGCATGTGTTTTAATAGCAATTGGGTTCGGTAGTCCTCTGATTTTTCCAGTAAGGTCTCGTAAACAGCTGCCATTTCCAGGTGAAATCTCTCAGCATCCTTGATGACTTCAAATGCTTGTTTGAAAGTCTTCATAGTAAGTACCCTCTGATGACCAGGCTATTGCCTGGGCTTTAAAATATTTTTACATCAGCACTCGCTCTCTACTTTATATAGCATTTATCCAGTTAATAAGGACCTGTGGAAATATTCCGAAAAAAACCAGTACGGCGGCGAGAGTTGCGATTAAAAACTGCCCTGAAGTGGTAATTTGTAACGTTTCGCTGTTACTGCTAGTGTCAATGGCATCTCTTTGTACCATCGTAAGTAGAAGACGAAGGTAATAGAAGAGGCCCAATGCACTACCAATAACCACACCAGCGAGAAGAGCCCACATTTTTCCTTCAACACCTGCGGTAAAGACGTAAAACTTCCCAATAAACCCAATAGTTAAGGGAATTCCAGCCAGAGATAACAGCATTAGAGCAAGACAGCTCGCCAGCCATGGACTACGCCAGAGTAATCCCCGATAAAAGTCTCTGTGATAGGGATCATCTGCACTGTCGGTCACGTCACTGACATTTGTTCCATTGGTTAGTTGGGCGGCCTCCACTGAATCGGCTATCAGGCCAACGATTGCAAAGGCTCCTAGTGTAGTAATGACATAGGCGACCATATAATAAATAACCGCCTCTGTACCAAACGCGCTATTGCCGATGATAAACGCCACAATTAAGTAGCCGATATGGCCGATTGAGGAGTAGGCCAGCAGCCTTTTGATATTCTCTTGCATTAGGGCCAATAAATTTCCTATTAGCATGCTGGCTATGGCAGCGATTGTCAGTAAGTCAATAAGAATAGGGCTCTGGTAGAGATTTAAGGTATTAAAGAAGCGCAACAGGAAGGCAATTACGGCTGTTTTTCCCACTGTGGCGATCAACGCCGTCGTAGGCGTAGGTGCGCCCTGGAATACATCGGGTGTCCAGATATGAAATGGAACCAGAGATAACTTAAAAGCAACAGAAATGACCAGCAGAGTGGCGCCAGTTGCAAAAAGAGCAGAAGTCTGTGAAAGATCCTGTATACGTGTAGCGATACTGCCAAAGTCCAGTGCCCCAGACGCCGCATAAATTAATGCGATACCGAATAGCCCGAGAGCGGTAGAAAGTGCTGAAAGGATTAAGTATTTAAAGGCAGATTCCAGGGAATTTACTTGATCTTTGCTTGAGGATAAATTGCCAGTAACCGCAAATCCCAACAGTGGATAAAGTGCGAGGCTAATTAATTCTATACCGAGGAAAAAGGTGGCAAAGTGGCTGGCAAATACCAGGGTGCTTGCTCCCAAAATGGCAAGTAAAAGTAGTATATAAAACTCTTCTGGATAGCTATCCGGATTTCTATTCAGGTCACACCGAAGTTTTAAGTAGTTGTATCCCATAACGCTGACGGCTATGGCGGTAACTAATATCAGCAGACAGAAGAACAATGAGTTGTAGTCAATCGAGAGTAGGGCAGTCACTTGAATGGACCCGTTATTGCCCGATAGGGTGGCTCCAACCCAGAAACAGGCAATGATAGCGGCTACCAAAGTGATAAGAGTTGTAACCAGAGCGCCCGCATGATTTCTCCAGAAGGATACTTGGAGCAGCAAAATTACAATACCGGCACTAATCAGTAAAAGCGGTAGGATAGAAAATAGTTCTTGGGCACTCATAGAGATGTACCTGTATTAGCGCTTTTAGCAGTAGGAGAGGATAAGCTTGCTGAAGTTTCCGGCCCTGTCTTTTCTATGACGACTTCTTCATTTTCAGGGGCCTGAAATTTTTGCATTGATTTAGCAATCGTAGGCTCGGCGATATCAAAGATAGGCTGGGGGCGGAGCCCGAAGATCACGAGAAGCACCGCCAGTGAAAGAAGCGCAGAGATCTCCCTGAGGCTTAGATCACTGACAGTTTTCCCCTCTGTAGCTGGTTTCAATTTGTCATTAAACTTGCCAAAGAAGACACGCTGCATCATCAATAGTGCATAGAGTGCTGCTCCAATAAGCCCAATTGCTGCAATAACCGTTAACCAGTGATTAGCTTTAAAGCTACCAACAAGCACCAGGAATTCGGCAACAAAATTACCCAGCCCAGGCAGTCCCAGCGAGGCAATGGCAAAGAAGAGTGCAACGGCGGATAGCTTTGGCAGAAGAGGCCAGACACCGCCGAGCTGGCTCATATCCCGGGTATGGAGACGATGCTGTAGTGCGCCTACTAATGCGAAGAGTGCAGCGGTACTCAAGCCGTGGGCGATCATTTGCATCACTGCGCCCTGCAGGGCGATAGTATTCAGCGCGTAGAGCCCCAATAGAACAAATCCCATATGGCTCACACTGGAATAGGCCACAAGTCTTTTCATATCCTTCTGAGCGAATGCCAGCGATGCGCCGTAGACCACACTGATGGCTCCAATGGTCATTGCAACCGGTGCAAAAGCTTGTGAACTCTCCGGGAATAAGGGCAGTGTAAAACGCAATAAACCATAGGCTCCTGTTTTCAACAGAATCGCCGCCAGCAGAATACTGCCGGCAGTAGGGGCCTGGGTATGGGCGTCAGGTAACCAGGTATGGAAGGGCAGCGCTGGCAACTTGACGATAAAGGCAATAAAAAATCCGAGCATTAACCAATAAGCTGCTGTTGCAGACAGTTGAGCACCCAACAAATCCATATAGTTAAAGGTCAGTTGTCCGCTATTCCGATAGTGGATAAATGCCAAGGCAACGATGGCAATCAGCATTAACAAGCTGCTTGCCTGGGTGAAAATAAAGAACTTTATCGCAGCGTAGACTCTGCCCTCATAGCCCCAAACTGCAATCAACAGCAGCATGGGAATCAGCATGACTTCCCAGAAGAAAAAGAATAAAAACAGGTCGATAGCGGTAAACACACCGACAATACCGGCCAGTGTCCACAGGTAGTTAAAATAAAAGAAGCCGCGCCGGAAGGTGACATCATTCCAGGTCATTACTAACCCAAAGATTCCCATCCCCATTGTCAGTAGCAGCATAAGAAAGCTGAGTCCATCAATCGCCAGATGGAAGCTGATCCCAAACCTGGGTATCCACGATATCAAAAGGCTATCCCACCACTGACTGTCACCTGTAACAGCTGTGGACTCTGCCTGGGGGAAATAGCTGATCAAGAGCAGGGATGCGATAATCAGGGAAACCAGGCTGATTAAGCGTCCACCCTCATAGAGATGTCTCTCTGCCAGCCAGGCTAATATTCCGCCAACAAATAAAATTATAATTATTGCCAGTAATGTCATAGAGCCACCAACAGGGCTAGGAATAAAATTGATCCGGCTACAAAGGTGGCCAGGTACCAACGTATTTGGCCGTTTTGTGAAGAGCTGAGGGCGTTATTTAGATGTGCACTCAGCGAAGCGGTACCCTTGTAGATGCTGTCGATAATATCTTTGTGGTTAAGGGCGGTGATAAATTTAAAAGGTCTTACAAAGACTCGGTCATAGACCCAGTCAAAACCCCATCCCTTAAACCAAAACTGCATTAGTGGAGAGCGCTGCTCCCCAACCTTTTTCTCGAACAGGAACATTTTCCAGGCGATAAACAGGCCGATCAGAGGCATTGCAATGGCAATGGCTTCAATGACCCAGGAATGGTGTTCATCGGTTGGGGTGCCAAAGACTCCCTGGAGAGGCGGAGCGAGAATTCCACCAAATAGGGCAAGTACAGCGAGGATGCCCAAGGGAAGCATCATCACCGTGTTATTAGCGTCTTTACAGTGTGAGGAGGCGCTGCCCTCACTGCCCAGAAATGCAAGAAACAGAACCCGGAAGCTATAAACCCCTGTGACCAGCGCTCCCAATAGACCGGCAAGCCAGAGCAGGTTTACTCCTTGATGGTATTCATAGGCACTGAGCAAAATATGATCTTTGCTGTAGAAACCGGACGTAAATGGGAGCGCTGCCAGGCAGGCGCAACCGATGGTAAAGCAGATAAAGGTAAAGGGGATTTTGCGATAGAGGCCGCCCATGGCGAAGATATTCTGCTCGTGATGTACGCTGAGGATTACTGACCCCGCGGAGAGGAAGAGCAGAGCCTTGAAGAAGGCGTGGGTCATCAAATGGAAGATGGCTCCTGACCAGGCACCCACACCCAGGGCCAGGAACATATATCCAATCTGGGAGATGGTTGAATAGGCCAGGACCCGTTTGATATCACTTTGTGCGATAGCACTGAATCCGGAGATTAATAGAGTCAGAGCGCCGACAATGGCTACAGCTGTCATGGCGGTTCCAGACAGCTGATAAAGCGGGTGCATGCGGGCGATCAAGTAGACCCCGGCCGTCACCATGGTGGCAGCGTGGATAAGGGCGCTGACGGGAGTGGGGCCTGCCATCGCATCGGGAAGCCAGGTCTGGAGTGGAATCTGAGCTGACTTACCCACAGCGCCACCCAGTAACAGCAGCATAGCGATAGTGACAATTTGAGTATTGACCCCGGGATTCCCTGCTGCTGTGATGAGCTCCGGTATATTTAGTGTTGAGAACTCAAAGAACAACAGGAACAAGCCGATCGCCATGGCAGTATCGCCGACACGGGTGACGATAAATGCCTTCTGCGCGGCCGCGCCGTTTGCGGGGTCCTTATACCAAAAGCCGATGAGCAAGTAGGAACAAAGACCAACGCCTTCCCATCCCAGATAGAGAAGTACCAGGTTGTCCGCCATTACAAGAATTAACATGGCAGAGACAAATAGATTCAGGTAGGAAAAGTAGCGGCGGAAATCCGGATCTTCACGCATATATCCGGCTGAGTATAAGTGAATAAGGAAGCCCACTCCGGTAATGATCATCAGCATTACCAGGGTTAGCCAGTCCACATGAAAGGTGAAGCCGAGTTGGAGGTCAGATACTCGCATCCACTGCCAAACTGACAGCGTGACGACCGATTCCGGGTTGCCCAGAAAGGTGGAGAGTGCGAGGTTAAAAACCAGAATCGCTGCGATTCCCACACTGCCCACCCCAATCAGGCTCACTAACTTTTGTGAGGGCTCCTTTTGTGTAAAGAGTGGAATGCTGATGAGGGTCAGGAAACCAAGAAAGGGAAGCAATGGTATCCAGGCTAGTGATCCGTTCATATTAACCCCTCAATCCATTGAGCTGGTCAATATCGACCGTGTGTTTGCGATAATAGAATTGCAAGACCAGCGCCAGTGCAATGGCTACTTCGGCAGCGGCCAGGGTGACAACAAAAACAAACATCACCTGCCCATCAGCATTGCCCCAGTGTGCGCCGGCGACAACAAACATTAATGCTGCGGCGTTGGTGCAGATTTCAATACACATCAGCATAAAAATAATATTTCTTCGGATTAGTAATCCGGCTAACCCCAAGCAAAACAGAATGGAGGCCAACAGCACGCCAGCCTCCAAACCAGGTGCAGATTCGATAGGCATAGCTTCACTCCGGTTTAACTGTTCTTCTGTGTCGGGCGAGGTGAAAAGCTCCAACAAGCCCTGCCAAGAGCAGCATTGAAGCCAGTTCGACAGCGAGAACGTAATGACTAAAAAGTGCGATACCGACCTGTTTGGGCCCGATATAGTGATAGGTTTGCTCTGAAGGAATTTGCCCGCTACTAACCAGCAGAAGTAACTGGATTAACAAAATGGCTGATAGAAGGGCTGGGCCAATCCAGGTGTGGGGTTGTAACCAGGCTTGCTCCTGTGCAACTGAAGCGTCTCCCTGGTTGAGCATCATGATGACAAAAATAATCAATACCATGATGGCGCCGGCATAAATAATAACTTCCAAAGCTGCTGCCAGGGGAGCGCCAAACTGGTAGAAAATAACGGCAACCGATAAAAGTGAAGTGACAAGATAAAGTAGCGCGTGGACCGCGTTCTTGTGAAAGATAACCATGGCGGTTGAGACAATGGCAACCGCAGCGGTTAAGTAGAAAATGTAATTCACTGGGAAAACCTCTTTTTAGTTATTAGCCTTATTGAAATCAGAGATTTAGGCTTTTTACATTAATGGGCTCGGCCTCATTTTGAGCTTCGCCCTTGTCCTTTCCTGAGATGGCCTTTCCTGCAATTTGATAAAAGCTGTAGTCGTGATACTTACCGGGGCCACTGATTAGAAGATCCTCCTTTTCGTACACCATGTTTTGCCGGTCGTACTCACACATCTCAAAGTCAGGTGTTAGCTGAATGGCATAGGTTGGGCAGGCATCTTCACAAAGCCCACACATAATGCAGCGGGAAAAATTGATACGAAAATATTCGGGACGCCAGCGGCCGTCAGGATCTTCTGTTTTTTGCAGTGAAATACAATCAGGAGGGCAGGCAACGGCGCAGAGATTACAGGCAACGCAGCGCTCGTCACCGTTGGGATCTCGGGTGAGCACGATCCTGCCGCGATATCTGGGTGCCAAGTAGGGCTTTTGGTCGGGGTATTGTACGGTAACGTTCTTCCGGAACAGGTGTTTAAATACCAACCACATGCTGCGAATTTGGCTTGAAATCATTTCTTTGGCCTCGCACGCTTATTTTAATTTTCTAGGCAGTCCACAAAAGTACTGCTGCGGTAGCCAGTAGATTGATCAGGGCCAGAGGTAGCATGACCTTCCAGCCGAATTTCATTAATTGGTCATAGCGGGGGCGTGGAATCGCCGCCCTTAAAAGAATAAACACACCAACCAGAATGGCAGTCTTCAGGCAAAACCAGATAAATGGGGGCAGTAGGGGGCCGTGCCATCCACCGAGAAACAGGGTGGTGATTAGCGCTGAAATTAGAATCACTGCCAGATATTCACCTACAAAGAACATGCCGAACTTCATACCGGAGTATTCGGTATGGAATCCCGCTGTCAGTTCGTGCTCAGCTTCCGGAAGATCAAATGGAGTTCTGCGGCTCTCGGCAATACCGGCAATAAAGAAAACAATAAAACCCAGGAATTGAGGGATGATAAACCAACCACCTGCCTGGGCATTAACAATCTCGCGCAGATTGAAACTGCCTGAGAGCATAACAACGCCCATCAGGCTCAAACCCATAAATACTTCATAGGACACGGTTTGAGCGGCAGCCCTTAGCCCACCGAGCAGAGCATATTTATTATTTGATGCATATCCCCCAAGAATTACGCTATAGACCGCAATAGAACTCATAGCCAGCACAAACAGTAAACCGATATTCAGGTCGGTGACCCCAATATTGGGCGATATGGGCACTACGGCAAAGGCAATCAACATGGTTGCCATAACTACAGTGGGTGCCAGTACAAATACGGGAATATCTGCAAATTTCGGAGTGAAGTCTTCCTTAAAGAATAGCTTGATCATATCTGCAATAACTTGCAGGGTGCCAAATTTCCCTACTCGGTTAGGGCCCGGACGATCTTGCCAAAAGCCCAATAGGCGGCGCTCGCCCCAAGTTAAAATGGCTGCTAGCAGCACGGTAACTATCAATACGCCGAAAATATTGAGCAATATGATCCAGATATTTGTGCTCATAATTAGTCCTCTTGCCCGATTGTGGAGCTTTCTTCCACTGGCAACAGATTGGCGCCACCCGGTAATACGGGGGCAAGAGTTTCAAGCCCTGGAAGACCATAGGGCACACCCAGGCTGCCCGAAGGTTGGCTATCGGAGATAATCACACTGCCCCGGAATACACCGCTATTGGTGTCTAATGCCACTGTGTCTCCCTGGTTGAGGTTGGCACTTTCGGCATCACCGCGATTTAAAGTAAAGAATGGCTTATCGATCACTGTAGCGATGGCCATTGCGCGGTTACTGAGCTCTTCCGAACCAAACATTCGGTAAATCGGCAGTGTCGCTAGACTGTGGTTCTCGCTATCTGTATCGCCATCGGAGGCTGTGGGCAAGGACCACTCCGATAGTGCTTGCTCTCGCCGCTGGATATATTTACCCGAGGCACCACCACGGCGTTCGCCACCCACTTCCTGCTGAAACTTGAAAATCGATTGGTTGGAGTTCCATCCGGGAGACCAGATATTGGCTTGCAGCGGTGATCGGTTTGGATTGTGCACACCTTCCATGCTAAAGCTCATAGGAGCATCGGGGTCTTGGTGTGGGGGCTCTTCTGAGACATGTTCCTCTGCGTGAATAGCCGTGCGCCCACTGTAGCGAGCGGTCTGTCGAGCAACCTTGAGCCCGTCAATCCGGAAGTTTTCATCCGGCCCTAAATCTTTGATGACCTTGAGTGAAGCAACACTTTCTGCCAGGGAATCGGTGATATCCGGGCAGTGATTCCAATTGATAATAGTGTCGATACTCTCGGAGTGTTCTGTGCAAAAACCAGCGGCATCTACCAGCCAGCGCCAGCTCTCCTGGATATACCCAGTGCCTTCATAGACCGCATAAAATCGCTGTGCCAAACCAGTATTGTTAACAAATGTCCCTTGGGATTCGGCCGTTGCGGATACAGGAAAGATTAAGTCGGCATGTTTGGCGGTTTCATTGAGCAGGGTGTCCAGCAGAATAATATGGTCGATGCTGGCAAACAGACTGTTTAACTCTTCACTCGCGATTCTTAAGGAGAGGTCATTCTCCAGAATCACTAGGGTTTTATCGATATTGGTTTTGTCATTCTTGAGTTCAGTGATCAGATGCTCAAGGGAACCGGTTTCGGGCTCAAACAGTTGAATAACTCCCAAGCTATTAGCCTCTTCACAACACAAGTATAGAGAAGTAGGTTTGCCATTTTTTTCTGCCAGTGCACTGGCGATTTTGGCTGCGCTGTGGGTAAGGTGGATATTTTTGCTGCTGGTTCCAGAGATGATCACTGGGTTCTTGGCCGCAGTTAATATTGCTGAGATTCTTTCAGCTTCCTCCAGATTCTCTGGACTCAGTGAAGTTTTGTTGCTTTTAACCTCCAGAATATTATTGGCAATTGCCTGGCCGATTTGGGCAGCCTGTTCCGGCAGGGTATAGATCGCTTTACAGGTAATATCTGAGATCTGATTGAGTTCAGTGCCGATAAAAATAATCGGACTGGGTTCACCCTCTAATTGTCGAACGGAAGCATCCTGCCACAAGGGTATTCTTAATGATTCAGCTTGTTCTTTTTGGCGGCTCCGTGCTGCTTGGCGAACTGCCAGAGCAACCCTGGGGGCTGTGTTGTAGATATCTTCTCCGAGTATCAATACAACATCTGAATTTTCTATCTCAGGGATGGTCGGGCTGTGGATATTGGCATCGCTCTGAATTCTATCGACAAGGTGTAGTAGCTGCATATCCCGCTGGTTGAGACCAGAGAAGAAGTTATCCCGTCCTACAAACTTTAATAGGGCGAAGTTATTTTCCAGCGATGCCCTAGGTGAGCCAATGCCGATTAAGCGATGCTCATCTCTCTGTGCTGATGCGAGTTTTTCTGAAAGTGAGAACACCGCGTCCTTGGGGGAAACCTCTTTGTGCAGACGTTCATCAGTTTCTGCTGTAGAGCTGATCACATCATCTTTGCGCGCAGAAAGTACCTGGGTTATCCGGCTCTTACTGTTGACATATTCGTATCCAAAGCGCCCCCGATCACAGAGAAAATAGCCGTTGATATCGTGGTGATATAAGTTGACCACACGACGCAACATCGGGTCTTGGTTGTTGCCGGATTCCCTCGCTCCAGGCGCGGTGTTGCAACCCACGGCACAGTGTTCACAGACTGAGGCGGCTGTTTGCAAATCCCATTTTCGGACAAAGTGCTGGCTGAAAGTCTTATCGGTAAATACTCCGGTGGGGCACACTTCGACAAGGTTCCCACTAAAACCATTTTCCAGCATGCCCTCGGTATTGCGGCCAAAAAAGACTTGGTGATTGCGACCCAGTGCTTGTAAATCCTCGCCACCGGCATAGTCGTGATAGAACCTGACACACCGGTAGCAGGTAATACAGCGATTCATTTCGTGATTGATAAAGGGGCCGAGATACTGGTTTCGGTGGGTGCGCTTGGTACCCTGATAGCGGCGCATGGTATGACCGGACATTTCAGTCATATCCTGTAAGTGGCACTCGCCGCCCTCCTCACAAACCGGGCAATCGTGAGGGTGGTTGGTCATCAAGTCTTCTATCACAGAACCGCGAAAATCTTTCGCAGCTTCTGAACTGACACTGTAAATACCGCCGTCTTTTATCGGGGTCATACAGCTCATAATCAACCGGCCTCGTTGATCTTCGCTGTCCTTATGCTCGATAACCGCACATTGGCGGCAGGCGCCAACAGAACCCATGGCGGGGTGCCAGCAAAAATAGGGGACATTCAAACCCAGGGACAGGCAGGCAGTGAGCAGGTTTTGATCTCCATCAACCTGGTATTTATTACCGTCTATTGTGATGGTTGGCATTTGAAATCCATTTTCTTTTTATTAATGCTTTCAGGGGCAGGGTTGTCGCGCTAATTTATTTATAGGGGCAACAACCGCCTTCAATATGGTCGATAAAATCCTGCTCAAAGAGTTTTAACGCGCTTTGTATAGGCTCTGCAGCGCCGGGAGCCAGGGCGCAAAAGGTATTGCCGGGGCCAATACGCTCGCACTGTTCCCTGAGGAGTTCCAAGTCTTCTTTAGTCCCCTGGCCAGACTCTATTCTCTCCAGAATTTTGACGGCCCAGGGCAAGCCGTCCCGGCAGGGGGTGCACCAGCCACATGATTCCCGCGCAAAGAACTGGGTCAAGTTCAGTACCAGGCCTACGGGGCAGGTTTTATCGTCGAGCACGGTGATCGTGCCGGTCCCCATACGGCTGCCGGCCTTGCCGATAACGTCGTAATCCATGGGAAGATCGAGGTGGTCCGGGCCGAGGAAGTCGGTCGATCCTCCACCGGGAAGAATGCCCTTCAGTTGCAGGCCATCTTTCATGCCACCGGCATGTTGTTCAATAATTTCGCGAATGGGCGTCCCCATTGGGAGTTCCCAAGCCCCTGGATTATTAACCTTGCCGCTAACACCAAATATTTTGCTTCCCGCATCGTCACCCTGGCTAAGGTTTTTGTACCACTCCACGCCGTGGCTAATTAAATGGGGGAGGTTGCACAAGGTTTCTACATTGTTAACGACAGTGGGTTTGCCCCAAAGCCCGCTGACCTGTGGAAAGGGGGGCTTGGCGCGGGGAATGGCCCGCTTGCCTTCAAGGGCGTTTAGCAGTGCGGTTTCTTCACCACAGATATAGTTACCGGCGCTGCGGTGCAGGCAGATCTCCAGATTAAAGCCACTGTCGAAAATATTTTCGCCAATCATGCCCTGCTGCTTGGCTTCATCGATTGCCTGTTCGAGCCGGTTTGCAGCCAGGTGGTATTCACCACGAATAAAAATATAGGCGTGAGAGGCGCCAATGGCATAGGCGGCTATAGCCATTCCCTCAAGAAGGAGGTGAGGGTCTCGCTCCATTAGCAATCGGTCTTTGAAGGCGCCGGGTTCCATTTCATCGGCGTTACAGACGATGTACTTCTGCTTGGGCGAATCTTCACCCCTAGGTACAAAACTCCACTTCAGCCCAGTGTTAAACCCCGCTCCACCGCGTCCGCGCAGGCCTGCATCTTTTACTTCGTTGATAATATCGTCCGGTACCATGGTGATGGCTTTGCGCCAGCCCTGGTAGCCGTCGTTTTCCACATATTGCTCTATAGTGGCGGCAATATTTTCACTGGAAATATTTTTAGTCAGCGGATTTGTCAGCATGGTATTTTTTCTTCTTATCGATTAATTCATCAATACCTTTCTCATCCAAATGGCGGTGCATCTCCTCGCCGAGCATAAGGACTGGGGCTTTGTCACAATCTCCCAGGCAGGGCGTTTCCAGCAGGGTGAAAATCCCATCTTCGGAGGTCTCTCCAGGCTGGATATTTAAGCGCTCAGATATTTTTTTCTGCAAATTATCGCAACCCATAATCCAGCAGCTGGAGCTTTTACACAGGTAGATCACTTCCTTGCCTACTGGTTGGCGGAAAATCAACTGGAAGTAGGTGGCGACACTCTCAAGTTCTGCAACGGGAATATCCAGATAATTGGAAATTGCCTGGAGGCTCTCATCGGAAATCCAGCCGCGATGTTTCTGTACAATCCGCAACGCCTCGAGCCCCACTGAAGTTTTTTCGTGGTAGTGGGTGGCTTCCTGATCAATTTCCTCTTTTTCTTGTACTGTTAAGGTCGCCAGGTTGTCTGCTGAATTGCTATTGCCTTGCTCCATTACTTCAATCAATTCCGGTTCTAGTAAGCTGGACATAGTCGCCCCCGAGATAGAACTTGCGGAGGTTTCATTGAGGCGCTGCTGCCATCTGTGTGTGCGATGACTGAAACGCTGGGTGTATTTCCGTGCACTTTTCTACTCCGCTGCTGTACGGCCCTGCGCGTGCCGTAGTTTTTTATTGTTATCTGTCCACATCCGCCATGACGAAGTCGATGCTGGCAATAATGGCAATAAGGTCAGCAATCAATAGTCCGTTGGACATTAACGGAATCATTTGCAGGTGTGGGAATGAAGGGGTGCGAATTCGGGTCCTGTATGAGGTGGTCCCCCCATCACTAACGATCTGGTAGCTGTTGATTCCTTTAGTGGCCTCAATGGGATAACACACTTCGCCGGCTGGCATTACCGGTCCCCAGCTGTTATTCACAAAGTGCTGAATTAAAGTCTCGATATCCTCCATGGTGCGCCCCTTTCGCGGAGGGGTAGTCAAAGGATGGTCCGACTTATAAGGGCCTGCCGGCATATTTTCCAGGCACTGGCGGATAATCCGCAGACTCTGCCATATCTCGTCCACCCGGACCCGGCAGCGGTCGAAACAGTCCCCACCATCGTAGCTGGGAATCTCGAACTCGAACTGATCATAGCCGCTATAAGGGCGCTTTTTGCGCAGATCCCAATCCAGGCCCGTGGCACGAAGGCCTGGCCCGGTAACCCCCCACTCAAACGCCTCCGCCGTATCGTAGACACCAATGCCGCGGGTGCGGCGTTGCAGGAGTTTATTTTTAATCACCATGCCGTCGTAATCGGCTAAGCGTGCGGGCATATAGTCGAGAAATTCCCGCACCATCTTGTCCCAACCCTGGGGTAAGTCCTGCGCTACACCGCCGATACGGAACCATGCCGGGTGCATCCTGCCGCCGGTAATGGCCTCAACTATTCCAAACAGTTTTTCCCTATCAATAAACATATAGAACACGGGAGACATCTGTCCCACGTCCTGGGCAAAGGTGCCAAAAAATACCAGATGACTGGATATGCGGAAGAACTCGCACATCATCACCCGTATCATCTGTGCGCGTTCAGGGACCTTAATGCCGGCGAGTTGCTCCAGTGCCATCACATAGGGCAGGTTGTTCATGACACCGCCGAGGTAATCGATACGGTCAGTGTAGGGCACATAGGTATGCCAAGCCTGGCGCTCGGCCATCTTCTCCGCACCGCGATGGTGGTAACCGATATCTGGCACTGCATCGATAATCTGTTCACCATCCAGCTGAAGGGCTACACGGAATACCCCGTGTACACTGGGGTGATTCGGGCCCAGGTTGAGGAACATAAACTCTGAGTCTTCATTACTCCTGGCCATGCCCCAGTCTTCCGGCCGGAACAGCAGGGCGTCTTGTTCTTTGCGTTCTTTCTCTTCTGACAGACTAAATGGGTCGACTTCGGTAGCTCGGGCGTGGTGATCCTTGCGCAGTGGATGCCCCTTCCAGGTCAGCGGCATCATGATTCTCTGTAAATGGGGATGACCTGGAAAGTCGATACCGAATAGATCCCACACTTCCCGTTCATACCAATTGGCATTCTCCCAAACGGCAGTAATAGTCGGTGCGCTCAGATCACTCTCGGGAAGAGCCACCTTGATACGGATAAATAAATTGCGGGTAAATGAAAGTAGTTGATATACCAGGGTGAAATCGCTGGAAGGCTGTTTTTCGGTTCCCTCCCCACGGTTGACCCGCAGCCGTTCGTCGATAGCACTCAGGTCATACAGCATTTCAAATGGCTGGGCGATATCCCGCTTGAGAAAGAGCAAAAGAGGGATCAAGGCATGTTTCTCGATCCACAGTGTGGGCATATCATCACAGTGTGGCTGCCACCAGAACGAGTGAAGCTTGTATCCGGTGTCGAGATCCCGAATAAATGCCTCTGCTGCTTTCCTGTAGGGAGTTGCTGTGTGGACAGTTTTCGCAATTACGCCAGTCATTGGCTATTCCGTTGTTTTTTTCTTATTCCATGAAGCCTAAACACTGTCGGGCGCACGTAGCATGTCAGCTTTCATACGTTCCTCCCTATGGAGATCACGCTGACTGGGCTTTGGAACCTTGTGAGTTCCTTGATCATCCACAACCCAGCTGAAGGCTCGTCTCTCCGCAGCCACCGACTTTTGCAGCAAGGTCAATCCCTGCAGTAGGGCCTCTGGGCGTGGTGGACAGCCGGGCACATAAACATCGACCGGGAGAAACTTATCGACCCCCTGAACCACACTGTAGATATCGTACATACCGCCGGAATTTGCGCAGGAACCCATGGAGATGACCCAACGGGGCTCGATCATTTGCTCGTAGAGTCGCTGTACCACTGGTGCCATTTTCAGGAAAACCGTCCCTGAAATTACAATCAAATCCGCTTGTCGCGGGGTTGCACGGATGACCTCAGCGCCAAAGCGGGAGATGTCGTGGCGGCTGGTGAAGGCGGTGGCCATTTCTACATAACAACAGGACAACCCGAAGTTAAATGGCCATAGGGAATTTGAACGGCCCCAGGAAACCAGTTCTTCGAGTTTGGTAAGGAGAATATTTTTTTCTAAATCTTGAGTGCTTATTTCTTCAGAAGGATTGCCGTGTTCGGTAGCAATCAGGTCGTCGGCTTTGCTCAGCTTCCAGCGCATTATGAATTCTCATTGTTGTTATTGGGGTTTTTGGCGTTTCTCCAAACTCTTCTGGTATCCGCCCCAGTCAAGTGCACCCAGGCGCCACAGATAAATAAGCCCCACCAGCAGTATCACGATAAATACGGTGGCCTCGATAAACCCGAGCAGGCCAGTTTCATAAAATGCGATGGACCAGCTAAACAGGTAAATCGCCTCCAGGTCGAAGACGATAAACAGGATGGCAACAAGGTAATAGGCGACAGAGAGGCGCAGACGCGCATTGCCCTGGGAAACAATACCCGACTCATAGGGCTCATCGGTAGCCGGGTCTCTGCGTTTCTGACCGAGAAAATAGGAAAGGCTGAGCATTAAGGTAATTAGGGCAAATACGGCCAGACAATAAACAATCAATGGCCAAATCTGAGGAGTGAACTGATCCGGGTAATTCAACTTCGCTCTCCCATGTTTCTGCGGGCGAAGCCCGTATCAATCACTGGTCTTGCAGTAAAAGGGCAAATCAAGAATTCTGATTTTGAGGGTGCTCTCACGCAAGAAGAGATAATTTGAAAAACGATTATTGCTTTTCTGAGAAATTTTTTAGTTGTCGGTAATCCTATTCGCTTGTCTGATTTATAAATCGTTGCGGGAGATAGCGCCAGTGGTGCGAAGGAACGTTTAATTCTTATGTGTATACTTTTTATTCGGTAGGGTTATGTAATGTCTTGCGACAGCTGAATAAATGAAAATGTGCGCCAGTTTTCAGAAGATGAAGGAGGGTCCTATTGCTATTAAACTATTCCTCTGATTAAAAGCAGATCGGTATTTTAGGGATACGCTGTACTGGAATTAGAATGTGATGTTATTGATTTGTTTGGCACCTAATAATTCCATCATAGTGCACTCCACTTGCGGTTCTGTATGGGACCTTCCACTTGTTATGAGTGAGGTAGTTTGGCCAAGCAAGTACATTTATCCAATTCTTCTCGGTATTTCTAACAAGGTACACATCGCTTGCGTTACATTGAAGCTTGTACCTACGGAACCCTTCTTCTATCACGGAATAATCTCGCCCCTTAAACTGAACTTCAGAGTCACCCCAATGGCCATCTGAGCTTTCAAAGCTTACATCGGGGTTGTGGATTTTTATAATGCCAAAGAGGAATGTGATTCCTAAAGCCAAAATTAATAAGCAAATTGCTCTTATTGTGGTGGTAGTCATCGCTTGCTTCTGAGTAACTTTTAGTCTCTTTTTAGGCATGCTTTCGGCGTAGGTATATAGAGCTTAACTTCTATAAGAATTGTAATATATAAGCAGTTTGTTGATTGGCGACAATGATTTGCTATGTGTAGATTACTTGCGAATTACAAGGTCACCACCACTAAATCGAATTTTCTGTCCTTCGAAGATAGCTTCCTCCCAGTTATCAGGGTTGGACGACTCGTTTTCATTTACCACTAAGTAGCAAAAATTTGGATTTTCAGTTTTGGGTAAACTACTTACTAGTGAACCTGCACTGATGCCATACTTTTCGCATAGTTCAAGCTGTCCTATCGCCGACTTTACCTGAATTAAAATGCCAATATGTTCAGCTTTAAGTTCTATCGATTCAAAGTCATTCACCGATTCTAGCTCGATTAAATATCTTTTTAATTCTTCTATGGCTGGGTTCATAGTGATTTACTCATGATGCCTCGCTGAGCCGAGGGCATACAGAATTTATTTTGTGATTAGCTCAACGAAGCATATGTAAATATTGTGCACATTCTAGTTATGATTTGTACCAATCTTTAAATGGAAAATCTAATAAATTGGAATTGTAATACTTTGGATCTCCAGTAACCTCTTTATCAATCCACTCCGGCAATTCCACACTCTCAGATTCACTTTGCATCTCGACCTCAGCAACAATCAAGCCGTCATTATCTCCATGAAAGATATCTATTTCCCAAGTGTGTTTTTCGTGTTCTACTATGAACCTCGTTTTATCTATGAGGGGACCATCACATAGCTCCGCAATCATTTCATTTGCGTCTTCAAAGGATATTGGATACTCAAACTCAGTCCGTGTAATTCCTTTACTTTCACCTTTCAATGTTAGATATGCATGATCTCCGATTACGCGAACTCTGACTACAGCTTTGGACTCCGTACTTATATAGGCTTGTTTGATTCTCTTTCCACCTGTAAAAGAAGCAATAGCCTTTTTATCAACTAAGAACTTCCGCTCAATTTCCTTTGCCATACTTTCTCAACCCTAAAATCTTAACACTTGCTTAATAGGCATATACGAGGTGGTCAAAATCTGAAACGTAGCGTAGTAGTCAGCCAGTATATGCCCTTGTTGGAGCACTTATAAACTGTTCTTGCCGACTTCTTTCAATGCAATCAACGCTTCCCTTGCTTTTTCAGATTGTACAAAAATATGGTCATGGAAGTATGCTGCAATTACATTTGCGCTAATACCCTTAGAAGCCAGTTTGTTTGAAACAGCGGCTGTTAATCCAACAGCCTCTAAACTAGAATGTACGGTTAAAGTTATTTGTTTATAAGTATTTTTAAACTGCAACCCCTCACGGCTTGCGATATCTTTTGTTAAGACAAGTGTTAATCCTTCTTTTTCGTTTAAGCTCGCAAGTGGGTTCCATTCAATATATTGAGCTAATGAGCCTGAAACAGTGCAAAATACAAATTCATCTTCAATAAGTTCGGGATTCATTTCGCTCAAAAGACGCTCTAATTCTATAATTCCTGACATTGCTTGAAAATTCCATATTTTTACTTGTACAGCAAGCGCCAATCAACATGGAGCATGGCTGCAAAATGGTGGTGGTCCAACAAATACTTGTTCTTGTGATCGTGCTTGGCTTTGTATGGTTGTTCTTGCCTGATTCTGATACTGAATTCCTTTTTGTTAGCGGAAAATGAAAGCCCATATTCAATGGTAACCTAAGTCCTTGATTTGTAACATATTGTTTGATAGCCAGCCTATCAAGGGCCGCATAAACGGGGACTTATCAGAAACCTATTAAGTGTAAATTGCATAGTCAGGTTTGGGCTTTAGGCAGAAAAATAAGATGACAAGAAAATGAAGAAGAGATAGAGGAACCTTTGGTGTTGTAACATATCGTCATACATAGGATTTTATCTCCCCCTGATAGTTCCATGCATAGGAATATGCAAATCATTGAACTTTATAACTTTCCATTTTAGTAATTAAGAAGTCCCAAAAAGCCTTGATACGTGCTGTGTTTCTCAGATCCTTATTAGCCAGAATCCACAAGGATGAGTTGTATTTAGCGTCCAGTTGATAGAGTTCAACTAGATCGTATGAGTCATCAGTTGGTAACAACGCTATCCCTTGATCATTAAGCGCAGCGTTCAATGCTGTAGTGATAGAATTACAATGTATGGATTTAGCGTTGTGTTTAATTCGTTTCTGATACCAGTGCACTGCTGGGTTGTCTAAGTGCACGTAGTCAATAGCTGTTAAGCGTTCAATTTCGGACAACTTGAAAGGAGCGTTATACCCACTAACTTTCAAAAAGTCTTCAGAAGCATAGATGCTTAAGTTTACATCTCTCATTTTACGTGCAATAAGGTTTTCCGGTGCTGTATGACTTGCCCTAATGGCAATGTCCGCATCGCGATGCTCGATATCCAGAGCCTGCTCACTTTCAAGGATCTCAAACTCAACGTCGGGGAATGACCTCCGGAATTCACTAACCCACTCGGGCAAAGTGGTCGTTGCCATTGTTGAGGGTGCGGTAACACGAATTAAACCTTGAACTTTGTCATGTTGCAGAGAACTTTGAATGAGGATGCCATCGGCCAATGACTCCATTCGCTTGGCACTATCCAAAACAGTTCGCCCCGCCTCAGTCAGTTGGTAGCCGCGACGACTAACAATAAATAGCTGCGTTGAAAGCTCGCTTTCAAGCTGCTGGATCCGCCTCCAAACAGTGGTTGAATTAACATTCAACTGACTAGAAGCCGCCTTTAAGGTTCCTTTCTCTGCAAGCGCGATAACGACCTTCAAATCGTTCCAATCCATGACATTACCCTGATGTTGCATTCATGCAATATAAGTTTGCCTTTTTGTCTATATAACTGCAATAAGGGAACACCTAGTCTGTGCTCGTCATTTAACGAAATAGGGTTCCCTTCATGAGAAAACAGGTAGTCATCTTTTACGTGGCCTCATCTATGTTCGCGGTGCTGATGATGATATCAGGCATGGCCAAACTAACAGGGAAGGAAGCCATTGTTCAGGCAACGGTTGATTTAGGCTACCCGCTTTATTTGTTGAAAATCTTAGGAATCGCCTATTTGATTGGCGCGATTGCAATTCTCCAACCAAAGTTCAAAACACTTAAACAGTGGGGATATGCAGGCTTCTCCATCGCTCTGATCGGGGCTTCGGGATCGCACCTACTGGCCGGGCAAGCGCTCAGCACCGCTTTACCAGCTACTGTCCTATTAGCCGTTTTAGCGGTTGTTATAACCTTGAATGCGAGACTGACTCGCCTTAATTTTTCTGATGAGGAAGTCAGAAATAATATCTCCTCACCGCAAAGAGCAATGTCAGAGGCCAATAAGATATGACCAGTTACGGTGTATTGGATAGAAATATGTCGGCTTACTCCGTTGATTGATCTGACAAGAGTAGCAATCAACAGGAATATAGTTTTATGGAGGTTGCTAATGTTGGATCACTGGGAAAATAGCCTTACCTGACACTCTTCAGGATACCTTGGAAGATGAGGTAACCGGTTCAGGCCGTATTAGCTGTCGGTCGAGTGAGTGTCCTGAAGAATTTAAGCATTGCATTTACACTCAGGAGTCTCTATCTGTTAGCCTCGATTTGCCTCCAATAAAATTTTCAGGGTCTGCTGGCAATTCTTTTTAAAAATTAGATACATTGAGGACAATCTTACGCCCTCCGTATAAAGGCTCAAGGACCATGCGTGCTTGTTGTAGCTCAAGGATATTGTACGTATATTCTTTTTGTTCTTTCTCATAATATTGATCGTATTCTACATACAGCACAGAGTCTTCTATAGACCAAACAAAATCATAAGTGAGCGGAAAGTGTGGGTGGCCAATATATGTATTAAACTCGCCTTTCTCTCCCTCTTGATAGGTCCAATGTTCTCCGGGCCTACTCCAAGTTTGAATTAACAGGCTTCTGGTAAGGTTGTCGTCACCTTCATAAGGTACCTGAATTGCGCAACTGATAGCAGTAGCTATTACTAAAATAATCAGAACGATACGCATAGTATCCTGGAAAACGCACTGTTTTGTAAGATTCTAGCAGGCTATCTACTTTTTTAGTTTTCATTAAGTAGTAGTTTCCATTGCTCTTAAAATATACTCCACCTGATTTACCCTCATGCCGCCTGCTTGGTCAGTTAGGCACTTTATCCTCGAATTTTGTAGCTATAGACAGATTCATGGATTTTTTTATAGCTGGGGTCAGAGCCATCAGATTCTACAACAGTGACTCCCTTTGCAGGCATATACAAACCGTACTCTGAAACGAATACACTACCATATTTGATATAAGCACCACTTTGGTCGCAATAGGAATGTCTTTTTCCAATGGGCTCGATATGTTCTACCTCGCTAGAAAAATACTCCCCTTTCTCTGCACATTTTAATAATAGCCGCTCCAAAGACTCAGTCGCTGCTTCTATATTTATGCTGTCTTCATCTATACTTGACGAACAGGAGCATAGAATTAAAACCATAGGTAAAAATACGTTTTTCATTATAGCTATTTTTTATTCCTAACACTTTAATCGATCAGCTGTATTGATTTTTTGGTAATTAGTTGTACTCTGGGCTTAGTACTAGGTACTTGCCCTGAACCCTAAAATTTAGCTTTTGTAGATCGGGCATCCATGTACCTTTATTGCTCCCCTGTGAATCCCATTGAGCTTGTTCATGCCAACCTTCATGGAGGATGGGATCTTTGCAATAAAAGCCATCTTTTCGAATGAGAAATTTGTTACATGGCAGAAAAGGGCGCTCCCAGGTGGGGTCTGGTAACCAATATGTCCCATCGGAGTAGGGCACTACGAAAACTGTCATTTCAGGATTTTTGACCACAAGAGCTTTATACCATTGATAATCGACTTCTAGTGCTCCAGCCTCTGGGATCTCGGACAAATCTATTCTGATTTTTGAGCTGCTCTTAGCAGCTTTATTTGGGTTCATAGAGGCGTGTTGCGACAAAGACTAAGCCAATTAAGATGCTCAAAGTGGTAACTAGTGATAATAGCTTGCGTCGATTCATAGGATTACTTACGCCTTTTGCACGTCCTGTTACATAAAGCCTCCACCGGTAAAGTAGACGCTAGCTTATATTCATCTTATGTGGTCATTTTTTCATATTGATCTTAAGGAAGGACACATCACTTGTCCATTAGGAGTCTAGCTCAGTCGGTATACTTGATTCTCTTTATAAACTTTCAACCCTAATATAAGAGATCCCAGTAAAGAGAGTTAACGAAAGATACTTACTGCTTTACACAAGGTTTCAGTCTCACTCTTATGGAACTCAACGCATTTGTGGTTTATTCGTGCATCATTAACTTTCTGCTCTACCCAAATTTTGGGTTGCATAACTACCATTACATTGGGGTTAGGTACCCCGTAATTCGACGGTTTTCTCTGTCTCGCATGCTCTCCTCACGGCTAAGCTGTTTGTAAAAGACGTGAGAGGACGTAATTGAATATCTATACAGGTATATGGTACCAGAGTGCCGTTGTTTGTGGGCAATGAATGTAAATCTTTCAGCTTTTAGAAACGTGTCGCACTTTTTTGGAGAATCAACTTCCTTATGCAGTTTCTCAACTTGTTTTGCTAGATATTCGTCTTCTGTCAGAGGTTGAGGTTTCATCCCTTTTCATACTCATACTACGGCTGGTCTTCTAGACCAACTTTTTCTCTCTACTTTCCCGTTGTTATCTATACTTCATTTCTGGATGTAGTCCGATGATGTCGGAGGTGGTACTCGTATCTACCATTAGTTGATTAATGATAGCGATCACTTTAACTATGAACGCTGTTGAGAATGCAACAAGGTGCTCTTCGCAAGTATTTTCGGAACCTTCTCCCGATATATTCAAAGAGAAGGCGATTATTCAATGGAGCAAAACTTCATCCAAGATTTGATTCGCGATCTCCCAAGTACCACGTAGTAAATTTCTTCCACCATTACCGCGCATCAGTCAAGATAACGTACGCAATAGAATTCATAGAGCTTGCCTTACTTATTGCCATTATAGGTACGCTTGTTTTGTAATTGATATCTATTGCGCCTGAAGTCTTTACTAGAAAAGTATATATTTTGACTTACAGTCGTCTGTAAATATGAGATAATGCTGGAAATAACTCTGTCGATAATAGACCTGTCTTCCATCCCATTTGTAAATTGGATTTATCTCAATGAAAAAAGTATTAACAGTATTGCTTCCAGCAGCAGTGCTTACAGGTGTTGTTGCGCCGAAAATTGTTGGCATTCAACTTGAGTCATCCATTGATGAAATAGTCACTGCCGCGAATGAAAATTCGGCATACACGGTTGAAGTAAAAAGCATGGATTCATCCTGGTTTTCAACCCAGACAACCTTTTTGGTGAGCTTGGATGTCAGTGCTTTCTCGGATGTATCAGGTGCCCCTGAAATTGATCCTTTTTCTGTAGAAGTAGACTTTAGTGCTTCCCACGGCCCCTTCCGTTTCGGCGAGCATGCTGGTTTTGGTTGGCTTGGCTGGACGCTAGAAGTTGCCGGTGATCAATTGCGTGAACATTTGGTTTGGGCTGAGGAAGCTCCTTTTTACCAGATCCATGGCAATATGAATGCCTTAGGTGGTTATTACTATAACGATAGCATTACGCCATTTACTACTGATGTTGAGAATCAAAAAGCTCAGTTAACCTTTAGCGGTTTTCAAGGGAAAGGGCAATATCAGGATGAGCAACTAGCTTATCAGGGGAGTGCCGATAGCCTTACCGTTACTTCCGAGCTAAGGGATTTTAAGGTTGAAAGGTTGACTATGGATATGACCATGCCTTCCTCCCTTGAAGCAATTTTTGAGAGTGCTTTTTATGATTCTGATACAACAATTAACCTTGGCGTCATCAAGTTAATAAATGATAAAGAGCAGGAAGAAAATGTTGACATTGCTGATCTATATATAAAAGCCAGTACTGAACTTAACCCAGAAAATCAGCTGGGGAATATGCAAGTTGCCTATGGAACTAAAAAGGTTGATATAGCTGAATTCCATGGTGAAGACCTGGCCCTTGAGCTTGAGGTCACCAATATCAGTCAGGAATTTTTGAAGTCTTATCAGGACTTTGCCGTCTCACTCAATAAACTACCTACGGAAGAAGCAACCGCTAAGACAATGGAGTTTATGAGCGAAAACTTGCTATCTTTAGTGGCTGGCGAGCCTCAACTGAACATTACCAGCTTACGTGGCACTTTCCCACAAGGCAGCTTTAACAGTAACCTTCATACTAGCTTAGTTGGCATCAGTGCGTTACCGGAGCAACCGCTAGATCCGGCTTTTTGGCTGTCACACACCTTAGTTGACGGAGAGCTAAGTGGCGATAAAGCTGTGATTGAATTTATTGCCGTACAAGTGATGAAAGCCCAATTGAAAAATAACCCTCAAACTCAAGGTATGAGTGAAGAGCAACTGGAGCAAATCGCTGCTCAACAAGTGCCGACGATATTAGCGTCTCTTGAACAGCAAGGTTTGTTAGTGTCTACCAATGACGGCTACATCTCAAATGTCAGCCTGAAAGACAGCGAGCTTAAGGTGAATGAAAAACCTATGCCGCTACCGCTTTAGCAGATATTAGCTGTTTGTGATAGAAGTGGCTTATTTTAAGCCACTTCATACTTCCCCTTCTCTTGTTACTCTTCCAAGGCTGATGATTCATTTGTTTTCCTGTTTTAACAGTGTTGTCCTGGGTTGCCAATAAGGTTGGACATAGGTTAGTGTTGTAGACGGTATAATCGCAATAATATCTCATCTAAACATTGCTGCCCCGTGGTTATCATGAGCTCATATGTGACTCTCTAAATACTGATGATGTAGTTATTAAATCAAAGCTAAGTAATAATAAGTGTTATAGCTTGTGGTGCTCTATTTTTAATTTTAGTATTTTTTTTGGTAAGTAATTATCAATATATTTAGATTGCGAAAGATCGCTTTGTGGATATCTTTAGGGTGGGGTATTGTTAGAACTCTATTTTCAGTTTTTTGATTTCTGATTTGCTAAATTTTTTATCTTCAATATCACATGTATCCCTTACTTTATTCATGTGTTCTCCGTTCGGCATTTTACACTTGTGTATATAATGTGTGTATTTAGCATTGTTAGCACCTAGCAAAACATGTAGTGCTGAGTCTGGTGCCTAATCAAGTTACGTGACTATGACTTTTTGCTTTTGCGGATTTTAAACATTATTATTTCCAGAACTCCTTACATCAATTAGCTACGAGACCGCTGGATCAATATTTCCTGAAAATATTTTACTTGTAGATGGATTAATTCCATAAGGCTATTAACGCTTGGGGTTATCTGTAAAGCTTCGCCGTGTCCAGCTAATTGATTATTGTTAAGCGATGCCTTATCTCTCTCCTGACTTGCATTGAACAGCTTGATTTACCTCGCTGAGTATAAAGTTACGAAATGCCTGTACTCCAGGAGTGTAGTGGTCTAATCCTTCCGGACACTTCGCTAAGATGGTAAAACTACCAAGCGAGGTGAAGTATGACAACAAAAGGTACACGTCGGCATTTCAAGCCGGAATTTAAGAAAGACGCCGTAGCGCTAGTCTCTGAGCAAGGGTATTCAATTTCTAAAGCAGCAGAGGTTGTAGGAACAACAGCCAATAACCTGCGACGCTGGATAAAGGAACTGAAGCAGGAAGAAGACGGTGTGAGGTTGGATGTAGGTGAGCGCGCAGAATTAGAGCGATTACGACGTGAAAATAAGCAGTTGCGGATGGAGAAAGAAATCCTAAAAAAGGCCAGCGCCTTCTTTGCGAAAGAAATGAAATAAAGTACAGCTTTATTGAAAAACAGCAAGGCAGCTTTCCTGTTAGGGTGCTCTGCCGGGTAATGCAAGTAAGTAAAACTGGTTATTACGATTGGTGTTGCCGTGGTAATAGCTCAATAGATGCTCAAACATGGCAACTATGCCATCGTTTGAAGGCCCTATTTGCAGAATCTAGACAGAGCCTGGGAAGTCGTCGGTTAATGAAGCTGTTACGTAAAGAAGGCTTTGAAGTCGGGCGCTATCGAGTCCGCAAGCTCATGAAAAAGCTAGGCTTGGCAGTAAAGCGTAAGAAGCGATTTACACTGACGACAGACAGTAAACATCACCTGCCGGTCGCAGAGAACCTTCTGAATAGGGAGTTCTCACCGAGCGCTAAAAATCAAGTTTGGACGACTGATATTACATATATTTGGACTTCGCAGGGCTGGTTGTACTTGGCGGTAGTGATTGATCTCTATTCGCGCCGGATTATTGGTTGGCATCTAGATCGCAAGATGGAAACGGCCCTGGTAACTCGTGCGTTGATGATGGCTGTCAATTTGCGTTCGCCCCCAAAAGGTCTCCTGCATCACTCTGATCGTGGCAGTCAGTATGCCAGCCATACCTACCAAACGTTATTGAGTCAGCATGGGATGGTGTGTTCAATGAGCCGTAAGGGAAATTGTTGGGACAACGCACCGACTGAACGTTTCTTCAGCAGCCTGAAGCGGGAGTGGGTAACGGGAAACCTTTATCCGACAAGGGAGGATGCGGTAGCAGATGTAAGAGCCTATATTGCTTATTACAACTCACGCAGAATACATACAACACTGGGAGACCTAGCCCCTATCGAATTTGAGAAATGTGCTTAAAGAAGTGTCCGGTTGGAGTTGACCACAACAGAGTATCAAGTTTTTCGTATGGGCAGACAAGATAATAAGAGAAGTTGGAATCAATACTTACATCGAATGGTTTTACGATTCTTCCAGATTTTAAGTCATCCTCGATTAGCGATATTCGGCCCAGCGCAACGCCTTGGCAGTTTTCGACTGCAATTGCGAGAGAGTTACTATCATTCATGACGCTACCTGATCGCGGATCGACATCGTCGACCCCGGCTGCTTTGAGCCACGATGCTCAATCGTCAAAATTATCTTCATGCAGTAAGGTTTGATGCTTGAGGTCGGAAGGCTCTTTCAAAGGATTTTTGCCGTTAAGCAGCGAAGGGTGGCAAATCGGGCTTAAATCGAGCGGCAACGAAAGCCTGGTCACTGAGCCTTGCCAGTTTCCATCACCAGCTCGAATGGAAATATCGACGCCATCGTTAGTGAAATTGGCGAGAGCCAGGGTATGGTGAACATTCAACTGTATATCAGGGTAGGCTCTCCAGAAGTTACCTAACCGCTGTATTAACCATTTGCTGGCAAAACTGGGGGTTACGCTCACGGTTACCACCGGAGATTGACTCTCGGCTTTGATGAGGTGGAGCGTATTTTCGAGTCGATCAAAACATGCACTGGCTTCGGATAACAGCTTTTTCCCAGCATCGGTCAATGAAATCGACTTTCCCGCACGATGGAACAATTTTACACCCAGTCTCGACTCCAAATTTCTCACTTGGTGACTGATCGCCGTTTGCGTAACGCTCAACTCCTTCGCAGCATCGGTAAAACTCATATGCCTTGCCGCAGCCTCAAACCCACGCAAGCCGGCCAAAGATGGTAAAGATCGTGTTTTGGTATGAATTAAACTCATAAGTACATGTAATTATATCCTTTTGCTACCAATTTTAAAGATCGTATATTGATCTCCACCCATGAATTATTTGCACTAGAGGATAGCGTAATGTCCGAAACAAGAGTTGCTATTATGACTGGAACTGGTCAGGGAATTGGTGCCGGCTGCGCCCGCGAAATGGCTAAGGCGGGTTACAAAGTCTCGTTGATGTCCCCCTCCAACCGCAGTGTTGAACTGGCCAAGGAATTAGGTGGTATAGGGCGGCAGGGTTCGGTTCTCGAAACCGCAGATCTGCAAGCAATGGTCGACGACACGATGCAAACCTATGGCCGTATCGACGCCGTCGTTAGCAATATGGGCCATGGTGGCGGGGTGCCGGAAGAAATTAAAACAGTAGGGTTCGATCCTGATTTCAACGGCCCCCTGCTCGAGCTAAGTGATGATCTCTGGCATGAGAGCCTCGATATGTACGTGCTCAATGTCGTCAAGCTTGCCCGTATCGTCACGCCGATTTATATCGAGCAGGGGGGAGGGGCATTCGTCAATATTTCTTCAATGAATACGGTTGAGCCGAGAGCGCCTTATCCGATGAGCATGCTGCGTGGCGCTTTACATAGTTTTGCCAAGCTCTATGGTGATCGTTATGCAAGATACAATATTCGCATGAATAATTTAATGCCGGGCTTCTGTGAAAACGTAAACCTGTCGGAGTTTGCCCGCAGATCCATACCCGCACAGCGCACTGCCACGTTCGAAGAAATCGGGCAGACCTGTGTCTTTCTTGCTTCACATGAAGCCCGATACATCAATGGGCAAAGTATCTTGTCTGATGGCGGTATGAATCGGGCGGTTCGCTAGACACTAGCGACTACTTGATTTAGTTGAAAATCCTATTAGAGCGCTCAGTACTTTGAAGCCCAAATTGCCAACCTATGCATGATTGCCTTCTGTGATATCTTGTCTTCTGGAAGCGGTTGAATTACTTTATCGTGAACTAAAAGACGGTAAATATATTCGAGTTTCTCGTGAGCTGAATCGGTAGCTTCGAACTCGACAACTCCTCGCTTGGTGCCATATGCAGTACCGAGTGCTATAGCCTTTTTCACTAACTCTTTTTCGTTTTTGAGTTTCTTCATTATTATGTCTCAACGAGGTTGTCGATATTACGCACCTACCGTTTTTAGCAGAGGGAAACTGCGGAACCGCAGGTCTAGTAATTTTTCAGCTTACCTAAATTTGTTAAGGACTGAACCTCGGCACTAACTCTCCAAGTATGCCCCAACAACCGATTCTAATTCTTGAACTAACTCTGAGTCCATGTACTTGTATTCATCTGGGATATCTAAGACATGAACTGGCTTATGATCCAGGATTCTAGAGAATTCTGCTATTAGCCTATTTTTATGCTTTTGTTCCATGATGAATATCACGTCAGCCCAGCGAACATCCGCTGAGCTGACTGTTTTTTTAGCTCGCGGGCTGGTACCCGCAGATTTAGCGTTGAAATCAGGGTGTTTTCTCCAAATGGCTTCAGCTGTAGGACTACGCCACTGATTCCGGCTACATATGAATAAGAGATTTCGCATATCTTAATCTTTCTCAGGAAGCTCAGTATTTAGGATTTGAAGCATAGTTCGCTTGGGGTACTCGATCCCTAATTGCTTAGCTCTACGAAGCTTTTCAGAGCATGTATACATCAACTTCCAGTTTTTCTCCGAAATCCTCGGCTTTTCAATTCTAGCACTATTCTTATGGGGCTTAGCTTTGGTCTTGGATCTTCTCGCAGCCCTGTTTCTTAAATCATCCATTATTCTTTCCTCTATCAATTATCGGGTTCAGCAGCCGCGATAAAACGGAGAGGACTCCTAATCTTGCGTGTGTTTAACACTTGGCGCGACGAGGAAGCACACAATGCTGAGTCCAGCAACACCTAGCATGGGCATGGACTAATGGAGTTATAGCCCACTGTAGGAAGATTACCGTTCAATGGATTCCATTAAATGCTAACTACTAGCGAATGGCAACTGCAGCACTGTGAGATCTTATGGAGAGGAAGCCGCTAGTAAAACGGAGATTCATTACGGATAGGGAACCGCCAATTGCGGAGCCGCACGATGGGTGGCATGGGGGGGCTAGAAACTACCGGCTACCCGATTTAGGTTTTTTTTCGCTACGATGGAGAATATATGCCAATGATGCGGTGTACCATCTGTAGTTTCTCCTGAAAGGTCATGTTCAGTCCACTTTAATAGCTCAAAGTTACTGAGGTATTTTCTTATCTTCGATTCATTCATAACTAGAGTATCACTCCAAAATGCTTCCTTATCATACTCAGGCCCAGCCATTGTGTCTTTCGGCCCTAGGAATGAACCACAAAAGATTCCACCCTCTGTCAAAGAGTCAGTTATTTTCAACCAAACTGACTCAAAATCTTTTTCAGGACAAAAGAAAAGACTGGCATCAGCAACTACCAGCGAGGACTCAGGATAGTTAAAAGTATTAAAACTATCCTTTGATAGAATAACCTGCTCATCATCTTTGAATCGTTTACGACATCTAGATATAGATTCATTTTCGATATCAAAGGCATGAACTGTGAAATCTTTACCGCGCAAATAAGCGATATCTGATCCTGCTCCACAGCCACAATCAATAGCAACCTTTCTTCCTTTTACTTCGCTAAGAGCAAAAATTAAATCTTCTCGAGTATCACTGTGTTCTGTTGAGTCATAATATTTGGAGATTTCTCTCGTTGACATTCCCTATCTCCGATAAGCAGAAAATCTAACGTCGCCAACAGCGGCCGAGCGTAGCGAGGTCCAGCTCCCGAAGGGGGGATGCTACTTGGCCTTGGTATTCCCAGTATGGGCGTGGACCAATCCCCTGTAGGAATATCACTGCTGAATGGGATCCATTAAATGCTAACTACTAGCGAATGGCAACTGCAATACCGTAAGGTATCGTGGGGAAGAACCGCTGGTAAGACTACGAGCTGACGGACCGAAATATCCTAGAAGGCTTAGCTTGGAGGCGAGGTGGACAGGGATACCGAAGCCATATGATCTAACGGGTAGAGTAAATGATATCGTTGCGTGATCGCTGGGTAGATACTCATTACCGATAGCGAGCTGCCCATTGGGGCCCGCACGATGGGTGGTGTGGAGACCGGTAGATAAAAACTACCGGTTACCCGATTTATAAATCGTTAACGGGGGATCAGGGTATTTAAATCGATGTCAGTTCACGTTTATCCAACGCAATTCGTCCTGATAGAACGACCATCTTGATATTTTTAAGGTCACGAATATCACTCCAAGGCTGACCATCGACAAGTAGTAGATCAGCAGATTTACCAACTTCAATAGTCCCCAGTTGATCAATTAACCCTAAAGCTTCGGCACCATTTCTAGTGGCGGCTATAAGCGCTTTCGCATCAGGTAGTCCAGCATCAACCATGCGTGACAATTCATTGTGGTAGCTGTCACCAACAATCATTTTGCCTTGTGTATCAGTGCCAACTCCAAATTGAACTCCAGCCTCGTGTAGGGCCGGTATATTCAAGTGTCCCTTGGGTTCTCGGCCTAAAGTTGGCACATAAACTATATTGTGCTCGACAATTAATTGCATTGTTTCTAGGCTAATGAGATTGCCATGTCGCACACCATGCTCAATGGTAGTTATTCCAGCTTTAATAGCTTCATTAGTTTCTTGTGGAGAGCCTGTGTGTACCGCAACCCAAAGCCCATGCTTGCGAGCTTCTGTTGTAATAGCCTGCAAGGTTTCCTTTGAGATGCGTGGTAACGTGATTTCGCCTTGTTCATTTGTATGGCCCTGATAGACGGCTTTAATACCGTCAATGCCTTGCTCAACCAGAGCAGCGATTTTCTCCTTTACATATTTTGGATCATCGGATTGCACGACCATTTGCTCGATCATCCGATTTGGTATTCTTTGAACCGGATGTCCACCAGGAGCAGTAAATATAGGCCCCGCAATAAACATATGTGGCCCAGCAACCTCCTGGTCATCAAGTGATTTTTTTAGCTTATAAATTCCCGAGCTGGGATCGCCGACGGAACGATAACTTGTAATACCTGATTCGATCAGCTTCCGTCTAACATCTGGTTGCAATCGGATCGAATTCCAAATCATTGCAGGTAAGCTGCTCTCGCTAGAATCAGCTTTACCACTGAAAAAATGACCGTGAAGCTCTATGAGTCCAGGTACAATTGATTTACCTGTTGCATCAACTTGAATAGCATCTATTGGTACTTCACAAGTATTCCCCAGACAGGAAATTTTTCCATCTTCTACAAGGATTCCAGGGTTCTCAATGGGCAACGTACCAGTACCATCAAATAAGCTACCATTGCTAATCCACATGCTTCTACTTGGTTGCTCCCAAACATATAGATTATGGTTGTAGGCGACTATAAATGCGATCCCACCAAGGACAACAAAGCTGGCAAAATATTTTAGAAATTTTATCAATGAGAATCTCCCTTATAATTATAACGCCCGACCACCGAGCAAATTTTGATAGCGATTTGTGTGTAATTTCGCTTAAAAAGTGACAGCTAAAATTTATCCCGTGCAGCCACCTGGTACGCCCAGCATGAGCGTGGATTAAGTGGGGTGAAAGTCCCATGTAGGAGGATCACCATTTAGTGGGTTCCATTAAATGCTAACTACTAGCGAATGGCAACTGCAACACCGCGAGGTCTTATGGGGAAGAGGTCACTAGCAAAACTACCAGCTGACAAATAGAAACATCCTAAAAGGCTTAGCTTGGAGGCGAGGTGGCCAAGGATACCGAAGCCGGGTGATCTAACAGGTAGAATTAATGATGCAGTTGTGGAGTGAAAGATCACGCTCCTATCTGGGGGGATCTGTTTCACTTGCTGCTGCGAAGCTGTCTGCCCAACCCGTTAGCTGACATCACGGGAATAGAGAATAAGTGGCGAACACAGCAGAGCCTCGGTCAGTAATGGCCAAAGTGATTAAACAGAGGTCAGCCGACGGCATAGTAGCTAAGTGCCTAGATTAATACCTTGGATACGGTCAAAGCCTCAATCCTAAATCCTCGCTCTAAAAGACAGGGCTAGCCTACCGATACGTTTTCAGTTGGATAAAGTTGAGGTACCGCACTGCCATGATACTCAACTCAATTGAAGAGCTGTTTGAGACTATCGTTCGCCCGTACAGATAGGGAGCCGCCCATTGCGGACCCGAACGATGGGTGGTGTGGGGGCCGGTAACTAGAAGCTACCGGATTTAGATCAATTAACCTTGATGAGCCCACCAAAACACCCCTTTGGCCCACCAACACCATAGGTATACTCGTATATTTCACCTGCTTTGACGGTTAGCTCAAAATCATTTTCATTGCCAGCGCACGACATAGTAATTGTATGTTTGCCTGGGCTGACTGCTACAGGGCCATTTTTTGTATTTGCAGGTAGGCCATCAATGGCAGTCAAAGAAACCGTTGAGCCGCCGCTTGTTATTGACCAAATATTGGTTGAGCCTGCCCTAATAAATGCTGATTTCTCTAGATCTTCCTTTGGGATAGAAGCTGCGCAACCAGCTAGAAAAAATACCAGTGACAATGCTATTAAAATGCATCTCATTTTTTTCTCCTTAGAATTTGCGCCCTGTTGCACTTTCGGGGGTTAGATTGCAGCTGCATGTTATGGCTGGAGCTTACCCTGTCGTTGAAGCCAGAGTGCCCGCTCCTGATGTTTTGATAATCTTGGCCTTGTAATTGTTATAACTATAAACATGTTCATTAGACCGATGAAAAAAGTAAATGGATTTCCTGTTACCAGTAGCAACAACGGTCCAAGTAGAAATATTAATCCAGCAGGAATAAGCCTAAGCTTAATACTATGGGCGCTAATTGCCAGCTTAACAAAACCTCCGAGGACTACTCCTGGAATAACCCATCCTAAAACAGAAACAAATAACTCCGGCGCAGCATAAAAGACTGCTAATGTTGGAAAAATTCCAATCAGTGTGGCTATCAACATGCCCCACAGGCTTTCTCGTTTATTCAAGTTTCGTAATATCTCTTTTTCTTCTTGATATTTTTCTATTGTCATCTCTTACTCGATTACCAACTTAACCATAGTGCGTCAATAACCCACAGCTGAAACGTAGCGAAGCGGATTGTAAGCTGTTGGCCGCTTAAAGTGCGAAGTTAACTGACTTAGTGCACCCAGCGTAGGCGTGAACTAATGGGGTGAAAGTCCTCTGTAGGAAGGTCACCGTTTAATGGGCGCCATTAAATGCTAACTACCAGCGATTGGCAACTGCAATACTGCGAGGTCTTGTGGGGAGGAAAAACTACGAGCTGTCTAACAACCTCCTGTAAGGCTTAGTCTGGAGGTGAGGTAGACAAGGAGCCGAAACTGGGTGATCTAACGGGTAGAATCAATGATGCAGTTGTGTAACGAAAGTCCGCGTTCCTATCTGGGAAGATCTGTTCAACTTGCCGCTATGAAGTTGTCAGCGTGGCCGGTGACTCAGAAGTAGCGCATTGCCATGATACTTAGCTCAAATGAAGAGCTGCTAGACACTATCGTTGGGTAGAGATTCATTATGAATAGGGAGCCACCCATTGAGGACCTGCACGATGGGTGGCGTGGGGACCGGTAGCTAGAAACTACCGGCTACCCGATTTATGCTGTTAACTATCTTACAGCAACTTTACATTGTTGGCGCACGGTCCTTTTTGCCCTTGCCCCACAACATATTCTACTTTTTGCCCTTCATCCAGAGATTTGAAACCACTCATTTGAATTTCAGAATGGTGAACAAATAGATCTTTGCTTCCATCATCTGGAGTAATAAAACCAAAACCTTTGTCACCATTGAACCACTTTACTGTACCTGTACTCATACTAAATATGACTCTTCTTGGGTGATTGCTATTACCTATTTTCGTTATCACCATCACAAAAAAGGTTTCTTAACCATATTTACACATACGCCCAGCACATGGGAGGCCGAAACAGAGCGAAGCGGCGTGTAGGCCGTCCTGCCCATTTTTTTGCTGGGCTTACGTGCTGCTGCTTGGTGCTCCCCGTATGGGTGGGAACTAACGGTGCCCATTAGATGCTAACTGCTATTGAATGGCAACTACAATACCGCGAGGCCTTGTGGGGAGGAAGCCGCTAGTAAAACTACGAGCTGACGAACAGAAACATCTTATAAGGCTTAGTCCGTAGGCGAGGTGGATAAGGATGCCGAAGCTGGGTGATCTAACGGGTAGAGTCAATGATGCAGTTGTGTAGTGAAAGCTTAAGTTCTTATCTGGGGAGATCTGTTTAGCTGGCTGCTGTGAAGCTGTCAGTATAGCTGCTGAGTCATAAGTAGGCCTAAGCCGCTAACCACCGTCGTGGGGATAGAAAAAAGTGGTGGGACATGGCGACGCCTCGGTCACTAATGGTCGAGGTGATTAAAAAGAAGTCAGCCGACGGCATAGTAACCTAATGCCAGGATTAATACCTTGGGCAGGGTGAAGGCTTAAATCTAAATCCATGAGTTAAATGGCAGAGCTAACCTACCGACATGTTTCCAGTCGAATAAAGTTGAGGTAGCGCACTTCAATGATACTCAACTGAAATGAAGAGCTGATCGAGACCATCGTTGGCTCGTACGGATAGGGAGTCGCCCTTTACAGGCTCGCACGATTGGTGGTGTGGGGCCGGTAGCTAGAAGCTACCGGCTATCCGATTTAAGTTTTGGCTAGTTTTGAACATAGAACCTCGACCACACCAGCTGCATTAAAGTTTAATTTATAGTGAATCCAATTTTCACCTTCCCAGGCTTCACCCAGCTTAAGATGTTCTTTTACCCACTCAGAATCATGTACGGTGTGACAAGAATCAAAGCGCTCAGACTCAGAAATCTCGTATTCTGCATTTTGAAATTTAAACCCTAGCGTATTCTCGCACTTGATAGTGATGTGGTTTTTTTGCCAATCATTAAATTCCAATAGGAGGTCAGTACCATCAAACTTGAAGGTGATATCTTCGGCGTCTGCAACAGAAAAACCTAGATCTATGATTTCAATACTCTGACTCATAACTTCTTTGGAAACTTAACGCCTTGCCAAGCGGCGGCCCCGTAGGGTCGTCGCGTTTGGGAAACTTTTTATGTATTGTATTATCTGCATTGTAGGCACAATTTCAATTTTTATTGAAATCAATGTTTACCCTTAATCTTGGTAACTATCTCATTAATTAATTCAGCAGGTAATAACGATTTAGATAAGTACTGCTGCCCCCCAGATTTAGCCACCAACATAAGCCCTAAATCGGTTTCAATAATACGCTCGATATCTGCCCACGACAGAGCTGTTATCGTATAAGGATTCTGTGTCTGGATTCCATCCTTATCTATGGTTAATTTCACTTCACTACCGGCACTTTTCCCAAGCATCTGTCGTGCTAACCACCAAGCTCGTCGATATCGAATGTGAATCAGTTCCAGCACACCTAATGCAATTAACGTACAACTTGCGATCTTAGGTTGCTCAGTAAATAACAGTAATCCCACACCAGAAGATAATAATAATGTAGGAAAAAGATAATTGGGCTTGACATTTTTCCCATAGTGTAGAGACTGATCATAGCATTCGGCAAGGTAATCTCTAGATAAGGTAAATTGAGTATTAAAAGGCTGCATAAAAACAACTTATTGTGTCTGGTAAATTTGTCGTAGCGCTACAGTGAGTGCCAGGGTGATTCTTTAAGCTAATGTCAATTACGCCACATCTATCAATAAGCTCTCGACTTAGCCCCACATAACACCTTTAGCAACGGCAAATTACGGAATCGAAGGCCTAGTAATTTGTCCGCTTTCTTAAATTTGGCACACCCAGCATGGGCGTGGACTAATGGAGTGAAAGTCCCGCGTAGGAAGATCACCATTTAATGGGCGCCATTAAATGCTAAGTAGTAGTGAATGGCAACTGCAATACCGCGAGGTCTTGTGAGGAGGAGGCCGCTAGCAAAGACGAACAGATATGTCTTATATGATTTGGCCTAGAGGCGAGGTGGTCAAGGGCATCGAAGTCGGGTGATCATCCGGATAGAGTCAATGGTGCAGTTGTGTAGTGAAAGTTCTCGTTCTTATCTGGGGAGATCTGTTTAGCATGCTACTGTGAAGCTGTCAGGGTGGCCGCTGACTCAGAAGTAGCATACTGCCATGACACTCAGCTCAAATGAAGAACTGCTCGACACTATCGTTGGATAGAGATTTATTACGGATAGGGAACCGCCCATTACGGACTCGTATGGAGTGTGATGTGGGGGCCGGTAGTTAGATACTACCGGCCCCCGGATTTAAATGTTTTACTGAATACAACCACTTTCCGCATTTATTGCATATTCGAGCAGTCTACTATTTTTAACTCTTGCATCCTTTATAAATTTTTTCACTATTTTGGGGGCATCTTTGTAGTAAAGCTCTAGATGACCCAATCCATGAAGACCACTTTCGATACATGCAAGGTTATCTAGCGATAAAGCATATTCCATGACCTCAGCAACAGCTGAATATAGAGCATCTGAATCAGGAAGTTCCTCACAATAGCTAAGGGGGGTTGTATCCCAAAGAATATAGCAAAAATTATTGAGTGGATTTCCTACCTCAGAAAGGTGTCCGAGAGAATCTCGGCACCGAAAATTTAAACACTTTGAATACAAGTGCTTTAACGAGTGTATAGCTTGTAGTCGCTTTTCTAAAGAAGATGGACCATCTCTTAAATAGAAAGATAGATCGGAGAAGGTATTGTTAAAAATGTACTCTAATCCTAACGCTAATTGCCAGTCGCTGTACTGTGCTAAATCACTGTCATAATTATCAAACATGCGAATAATATAAGAAACCAATGACTCTCCGGAGATGTCAGGTTCATCCAAATCAATATCCCATCTCCACTCACCAAGAGATTCATTCCTGTTGAATAGGAACTCTAAGAATTCATTGTAAGTCGACTCACTCATATCATTTAACGTTCGTATTTGCAGCGGGTGAAGCGTAGCGTAAGCTGTCCGACCGCGATAGCGGCGAACCAAATGTACCCAGCATGGGCGTGGACTATTGGGGTGAGAGTCCCCTGTAGGGAGATCACCTTTTAATGGGCTCCATTAAAAGCTAACTACTAGCGAATGGCAACTGCAATACCGTGAGGTTTTGTGGGAAGGAGTCCACTAGTAATGCTACGAGCTGACGGACAGATACATCCTATAAGGCTTAGCCTGGAGGTGAGATGGCGAAGGGCACCGAAGCCATGTGATCTAACGAGTAGAGTCAAGGATGCAGCTGTGTAGTGAAAGTTCACGTTCTTATCTGGGGGGATTTGTTTAGCTTGCTGCTGTGAAGCTGTCAGCGTGGTAGCTGACTTATAAATAGGCCCAACTCGTTAGACACCATCGCGGGAAAGAAAAAAGTGATGGAACACAGCAGCACCTCGATCAGCAATGATCTAGGTGATTAAACAGAAGTCAACCGATGGCATAGTAACCAAATTCCAAGGCAAATACCTTGGACAGGGTAAAGACCTGAACCTAAATCCACGAGTTAAAAGACAGGGCTAGCCTGCCGATAGGTTTCCAGTCGGACAAAGTTGAGGTTGCACGCTGCGACGACACTCAACTCAAATGAAGAACTGCTCGGCTCTATCGTTGGGTAGAGATTCATTGCGAATAGGGAAACGCCCATTGCGGACCCGCACGATGGGTGATGTGGGGGCCGGTAGTTAGAAACTACCGGCAACCCGATTTACACTTTTTATCACTTAAGCTAGTTAAGTTCATATATTGCGGTAATTCTTTGGCCCACTTTAATATATTCCGGTACCGCCATAACTAAGTCCATACCGTAAGAATCTGCGGCCATATCCAATGCATATTCTTGGGGGTTGTACTCTAAGGAAAATATAGCGTACGCCTGACCAAAGTTTTCCTCCGTAGTTATACCGTATACACTTTTCAAATTTCTAGATTGGGCTTGGGCAAGAGCATTAGCTTTTTTCCGAGCTTTTGCACTAAGCTCAGTTATCATTTTCTCCTTGTACTCTTCTTCTTTAGACGTCTCAAAGAATGCATCTATATTTTGAATACCATCTAGCCGGATCAGTTCATTCATAAGGCTGGGATATTTATCGAGGTTCGTTAATCTCAAATTGAATCCTTGCTGTACCTCATAACCCAAAATTTCCAAATTATAAGTTCCGTCTTTTCTAGCTCGCTTTGTGTTTTTGTCAATTTGGGTTGACTCTAAACTTGAAATGAGTATTCCATGCTTTTTAAGAGCCTCCAACATCAGCGCTGAGGATTTTGTTAATTGCTCCATAGCTCTATTAGAGGTTTGTTCATAAGCCAATATACTAAAGCGTACTTTTGCTACATCGGGCTTTACCTTTTGCTCAAGTTTCTCCGTGACAATAACGAACGGAAAGTTAGGTACTGGATTTGCAGTAACTGCAGGGCTGTCCCATATAAATCGGTGTAAAAACGAACAAAATAGACCTAGAATAGCTATCTTTTTTGATAAATAGAGTGTTTTTCAGACAAAATGGATAGCGTTAGCCTTTTACATCACTTTGACGACATGGAAGATCCTCGAGTTGATCGGCACAAGCTGCACGCCCTGCCCGATATTTTACTTATCATGTTTTGCGGTGTTATTTGTGGTGCTGAAAGCTGTAGAGATTTTGTCGATTTCGCAGAATCTAAAATAGATTACCTAAAACGATTCACCCCGCTAAATAGCGGAATACCCTCAAAAAACACTTTTAGCCGTGTTATTTCAAGCTTAGACCCCGAACAATTTAAGCGCTGCTTTCTGCAGTGGGTCCAAGGTATTCAGCAAGAACTCGGTAACGTGATTGCGATCGATGGCAAGACGCTAAGGCGCAGCTTCGATCAGGCCAGTAAACGATCTCCTATACATATGGTGAGTGCTTTTGCGTCCGAGGCGCGACTTGTCCTTGCTCAGCAAAAAGTAGAAGAAAAGTCGAATGAGATTACGGCCATACCGAAGTTACTGGAGGTTCTTGATCTTAATGGTGCGATTATTACGCTTGACGCCATGGGCTGCCAGAAAACGATCACCCAGAAAATTATCGAACGAGGCGGCGATTATGTGATTGCTGTGAAGGGCAATCAGGACAAACTGCACCAGCAAATTACCACGCATTTTAATAATTTGTTCGATATGCAGTACCACAAGCATGTCGATACTGATTGTGTGGAAGAGGTGAGCCGAGGCCGAATAGAATCCAGAAAATGTCTCTCTACTAACAGTATTGATTGGCTCGGAGGTGAAGAGCAATGGCACGGTCTAAGAAGTGTTATCGCAGTCCAGGCGAAGCGAACTGTAGATGGGCGAACTAGTTGCGAAACGCGCTACTATATCAGTAGTTTAGAGCCGTGCTCAGCAGAACTCAATCATATTATTCGCTCTCACTGGGGTGTTGAAAACTCGTTACACTGGATTTTAGATGTGGTTTTTCGTGAGGATGATAGTCGCTTCAGATCAGGAAATGCACCAGAAAACATGGCGATCTTGAGGCATTCGGCACTCAATCAGTTGCAAGCGGCAAAGCCCAGATTTAAAAAAGACATGAGCATTAAAAGGCTTCGAAAAAAGGCTGGCTGGGATAATGAAACCTTGGGCAAGATAATTACAGCCACCATTTAGACTGATTTATATGGGACAGCCCTGGCAGTAACTGCTAGTGACATAGTAAGTGATAAAGCCAAAACAATAAATTTCACGCACGATTCCTTTTTGAGTTTTAACGCCTCAATCACCCGCAGCTGAAACATAGCGAAGCGGAGTATAAGCTGTCGGGCGCCGAAGGCGCGCAGTTAATTGACCTGGTACGCCCAGTATGGGCGTGAACTAATGGGGTGAAAGTCCTCTGTAGGAAGATCACCGTTTAATGGGTTCCATTAAATGCTAACTACTAGTGAATGACAACTGCAATACAGCGAAATCTTTTGGGGAGGAAACTTCTAGCCAAACTACGAGCTGAAGAACTGAAACATCTTATAAGAATTAGTCTGTAGGTGAGGTGGCCAAGGACAGGAAGCCCTGTGATCAAGCGGGTAGAGTCAATGATGCAGTTGTGTAGTGAAAGTTCACGTTCTTATCTGGGGAGATCTGTTTAACTTGCTGCCATGACACTCAACTCAAATAAAGCGCTGCTCGACTCTAGCGTTGGGTAGAGATCCATTGCGGACCTGCACGATGGGGGGGCGGTAGCTAGAAACTGGCGGCTACCTGAGTCAGACATATTTTCCACGTATTTTGATGTTTCTAAGTGTTACTTCCGCCTTCTCAACCACAAACTTGCTTTTATCAGTAAGCATCTTTTTAATTGCATCTATTTCTTCATCCCCAACAAAATCCATAGCGATAAATGAACTTAGGACATTACACCTTACAAATTCATTCTCATCCTCTAACTTGCTAATTAGAATTTTGTTTATCCTAGGATCTGACGGAGATATTTTTGAAAGAGCCATTACGGCCGATTGACGAACCGCCAGGTAAGGGTGATTACAAAGCTCAATTATTCTCTCGGTCGCTTGATTGGATCTAGAGCATAATGCTCCTAAAGCTCCTATTACCCAAAACAGTATTTTTTCATTCTCTGTTTCTAGTGCTGAGGTTAGAGCAACTACGTCTACTTCAGAATCAGTGTTTAGACCGCCGAGAGCAAGCGTAGCTTCCTTCTTTTGCTTTTGGTTACCGCGTGTTAACCAATAAATCCACTGCTCTGTTTGATTCATAATAAATGCCTAATAACTGCCAGCACAGGCTGAAGCATGCAGGTCCAGCCCCTGTAGTTGGTGATGGTGCCTTGCCTTGCCTTGGTACGCCCGGTATGGGCGCTAGTGGGGTGAAAGTCCCCTGTAGGAAAATCACCGTTTAATGGGCGCCATTAAATGCTAACTACTAGCGAATGGCAACTGCAATACCGTGAGGTTTTGTGGGGAGGAAGCAGCTAGCAAAACTACGAGCTGACGAACAGGAATATTCTATAAGGCTTAGCCTGGAGGCGAGGTGGCCAAGGGCACCGAAGCCGGGTGATCTAGCGGGTAGAGTCAATGGTGCAGCTGTGTAGTGAAAGTTCACGTTCTTATCTAGGGAGATCTGTTTAGCTTGCTGCTATGAAGCTGTCAGCGTGGCCGCTGACTCATAAGTAGGCCCACCACTATCGTGGGGGAGACAAAATGGTGGGACACAGCAGCGCCCCGGTCAGCAATGATCCAGGTGATTAAACAGAAGTCAGCCGACGGCATAGTAGCCTAATGCCAAGATGAATACCTTGGACATGGTGAAGGCCTAGACTTGAATCCACGGGTTATAAGGCAGGGCTAGCCTGCCGATATGTTTCCATTCGGATAAAGTTGAGATAGCGCACTGCGATGACACTCAACTCAAGACCTGCTCGACACTATCGTTGGGTAGAGGTTCATTACGGATAGGGAGCTGCCCATTGCGGACTCGCACGAAGGGTGGTGTGGGGGCCGGTTGCTAGAAACTACCGGCTGCCCGATTCAGACATGTATTTGTAATTTACCAGCGCGTTTAGCTTCCCAATAGCCATCTCTTACCGATTTCTGTATATCCTTCCCAAGTGATGCATACCTGAGAATTAAGCCATCACAAACCCATACTCCGGCATATGGTATTAATGCAGTTTCAATTAAAATATAGTCTTCAACAATTTCTTCCAATGGTGAAGTAAGCGCATGGACTTGGTAATACATATTGTTTGAGGTACTTAGCATTACGTACCCCTTCTGATACCTTTTCAAATATACAAACTTATCAAATACGGCCTTCTCTATAGAGGCTATAAATTCATTCCCAACTAGTTTAGAAAATGAATTCTTGTTAAGGCGGAAATCAGAGTATATTTTCTCTCTGAGCTCAGCATACTCACTTGCTCCGTTCGCATTTTCTCCATTATTCAAAAACGCCATTATGGATTTATATTTTTCTAAGAAATCTTCAGCTATATACTTTTCTACAAACATCTCTTAATACTCAAAATGCCTAACGTCACCAACACGGGCCAAAATGAAGCAGCGATGCTGCGGGATGTAGGTCCAGCCAGCTTTGCTGCCGTTCGCGCTTGGCTTTGGTACGCCCAGCATGGGCATGAATTAATGGGGTGAAAGTCCCCTGTAGGAAGATCACTGTTTAATGGGTTCTATTAAATGCTAACTACTAGCGAATGGCAACTGCAATACCGCAAAGTCTTGTGGGGAGGAAGACGCTAGCAAAGCTACGAGCTGACGAACGGGAACATCCTATAAGGCTTAGCCTGGAAGCGAGGTGGCCAAGGACACCGAGCCAGGTGATCTAACGAGTAGAGTCAATGAGGTAGCTGTGTAGTGAAAGTTCATGATCTTATAGGGGAGATCTGTTTAGATTACTACTGTGAAGCTGTCAGCGTGGTCGCTGACTCATAAGTAGGCCTAACCTGCTAGTCACCAGCTTAGGGATAGATCAAAAAATGGTGGAATCCAGCAGCGTTCTCGGGTAGAAATTTATTGCGAATAGGTGGGCCAGCAGGATGGGTGGTATGGGGCCGGTAGCTAGAAACTACCGGCTACTCAATTTATGCCAAGTTATTTCTTGGTAGCCTTTACCCACGATTCGTCACTATTATGAATAAATAGCATACCATAAATTGAATTTTCTGATTTGATTTTGAACCATCCCCTTCCGCTAACCGGGTCATGCTCAGATGATCCCTCCCATGAAAAATCCACTTTAGTTGGGTGTTTTTCGTTGTCATAACGGCAGTCAATAAAACCATTTACTGTGCCAAACACAAACTGTCCTTGACCACCTTTCTCGAAATTGAAATAACCAGGTTCAACAAGATCAATATATTCTTGATCCCATTGTTCCATTTCAATAATCGCCCATTTACCAATAAAATTATTCATATTGGGGATCCTTTTTTTAACGCATAACGCCCCGCACAAGAGTAAACAAATAAGCGCAGCGTTTTGGCTGTCCTAGCGACCAAAGGGAGCGATTGCTGCGGTTTAGTACGCCCAGCGTGGGCGTGAACTAATGAGGTGAAAGTCCCCTGTAGGAAGATCATCGTTTAATGGGTTCCATTAAATGCTAACTATTAGCGAATGGCAACTACAACACAGCGAGGTCTTTTGGGGAGGAAGCCGCTAGCAAACGAGCTGACGAACAGAAACATCCTATAAGGCTTAGACTTGAGACTAGGTGTCCAAGGATACCGAAGCCATGTGATCTAACGGGCAGAGTCAATGATGCAGTTGTGTAGTAAAAGTTCACGTTCCTATCTGGGGGATCTGTTTAGCTTGCTGCTGTGAAGCTGTCAGTGTATCCGCTGACTCATAAGTTGGCCCAACCCGCTATCCACCATCACGGGGATAGAAAAAATGGTGGAACACAGCAGTGGCTCGGTCAGTAATGGCCGAGGTGATTAAGCAGAAGTCAGCCGACGGCATAGTAGTCTAATGAAGATCTGCTCGACACTATCGTTGGTGAGAGATTCATTATCGATAGGGAATCGTCCATTGCGGACCCGTACGATGGTGGTGGGGGCCGGTAGCTAGAAGCTACCGGCTATCCGGTTTAAGATATTTCTCTGACAATTTAAAGCTAGTAACCAGAATATAGTCTTTTAGGTAGACTGCCTGCCCATTTACTATGTGTGGGGCGAAAATACTCCCACTTACATTATATTTTGCCGCTTTAATGAAATCTTTGTTGGGACTGTAATCAACAACCCTGATGTTATTGGGTGCACCAGTTTCATCTATATCCACTTTAAGAATAACCCATCCTTCTTGACCTGCTTCAAGCATACTTTTGGGATATTTTCTCGGGGGGGCATTAACTGGGCTTCCTAATGTCACTTCATTTTTGAATGAAGGGAGATTTTTCACAGGTAGCACTTCGATAGTGGTGCATCCTGTAAAAAATAAGATAAGTATCGAAGTGATAATTCTGATCTTCATATGCTTATTAACGCTATGTTCAGCGACACGATGGTGAGTGACTTGAATGACGTTGCAATGTAATGAAAGCATAATTCAAAGCGTGCAGTATCGTGTCCGATCCCAACATTGTGGTACGCCCAGCATGGGCGTGAGCTAATGGGGTGAAAGTCCCATGTAGGAGGATCACCATTTAATGGGTTCCATTAAATGCTAACTACTAGCGAATGGCAACTGCAACACCGTGAGATCTTGTGGGGAGGATCAGAAGTCGCTAGCAAACTACGAACTGACGAACAGAAACATCCTACAAGGCTTAGCTTGGTGGCGAGGTGGCGAGGTGGCGAGGTGGCTAAGGGCACCTAAGCCGAGTGATCTAGCGGCTAGAGTCAATCATGTAGCTGGGCATGATTCATGGGTGTCCTATTTGTGGCACTACAAGCCAGAATAACTTTGGTAAACCTCATGATCTTTGTAGCCTCCTTGCTCGTTTAAGTTGATATATATTTGAATGGTGCAGTCATAGAGTAGCCAAAGAAATATAGATTCAAATTTACAGTCAGCCTCATTTTCTCGTACGATGGCTTGATACCTAAAATAATGCTTGTCATAAGAGTGCGCAATGTTGGTTGAAGCTAAGTATTCTTCAATTACTTGCTGACTGTCGCCTTGCGAAAGATTTGCAGAAATACTCTTCTGTATTTTTTCGACTGTATTGAGGCTATTACCCCAAGCAGGATTACCAATTATTGCTAGTACTAATATGATAGCTACCTTCATTGCTCTTCCTTGAACGCCGAGTGCCATTTTTACCCGGTAGGCAAAGCACAGCTTTGACTGCCGGAACGTGTGAAATGCCTTGTTATACCTTTTCTAGTTTTAGGTAATGCCGACGAAACCAAAATTTAGGCTCCCTCTGAAAAATGGCCTCCCAAGAGAAAGACCTGAAGCCAAGTTCGCAAATACGTAGCCGCCAGCGCTCATTACTATCAAAGATGCCGAACTCCAAGAGGTCTTCACCTTCGACTGTGAGCTCTTCAATAAATCCGAATCTATCTGGTGTTGAAACACGATCTATGATGCTGCCATTTTTACCAAGCAGGCTATACCAATAACTTACACCATCGTAATAATCATAATTAGAAATCAGCAGAGTAAGATCACCATATGAATATTCATGGCGCAGTTCATCTCCCGGCAACACTAATTTACGTGTACCATCGGAAACCACAATAGAGTATTCTCCATCGGGTTGTTCTTTCCCATTTGCAGGGCTGTAACTGTAAGATTTCTTCAAGACCCTACCTAGCATAACGCCCATAGCTATGAGCAGTTTGTAGTGAGGAACGATCGGATAACTGGCCCGCCAGCCTGCGCATGGTGCGCCCAGCATGGGCGTGAGCTAATGGGGTAAAATCCCCTGTAGGAAGATCACCACTTAATGACTGCATTAAATGCCAACTACCAGAGAATGGCAACTGCAACATCGTGAGGTTTGTGGGACGGTGTTAATCCTGGACACCCACCAAATAGAAAGTATAAACCGCCATCCCTATTGACAAAAGATTGAAATCCCACAAAATGCTGTATGTTTATACAGATAAATGCGCGTGCAGCCGATGACTCTACCGCGAAGCACCCAGATATCTCTTGATGCAACACCGTACTATCACTGTGTCTCCCGCTGTGTACGGCGTGCATTTCTCTGTGGCAGAGATACTGAATCCGGAAAAGATTACGAGCATCGGCGCGAATGGATTGAAAGCCGTATGCATAAGTTAGCCGAGGTGTTTGCGCTAGATATTGCCGCCTATGCAGTAATGAGTAATCACTACCATATAGTGCTCTATATCGACACAAAATCGGCTAACAAGTGGTCTCTTACAGAGGTAATTACTCGCTGGCAAAAGCTATTCAAGGCTTCCAGCTTATCTCAGCGCTATCTTCAGGGCGATACTCTCGATCACGCTGAGGAAGACAGGCTAAAAGAGGTCGTTTCCCTATGGCGGGAGCGTCTAATGGATATCAGCTGGTTTATGCGCTGTTTAAACGAATCTATCGCCCGCCAGGCCAATGCTGAAGACAACTGTACCGGCCGTTTTTGGGAAGGCCGGTTTAAGTCTCAGGCTTTACTGGATGAAAGAGCACTCGCCGCCTGTATGGCCTATGTAGACCTTAACCCCATCCGTGCCAATATTGCCAAGACACCTGAAGAGTCTGATTACACTTCGATTCAACAGCGTATTCGTGCGGCAGTCTCAGGTAAGCAGCCCAAAAATCTCCTTCCGTTTGTCGGCGGTGAGCGTTTGAATATGCCGAAAGGGCTACCTTTCCAGCTGGATCACTATTTGGAGCTAGTGGACTGGAGCGGCCGGCATTTAGACCCCAGAAAACGAGGTTGTATTGCCGAAAACACGCCGCCTATTCTGGAGCGGCTCGGTATTTCACCCAAGTACTGGCTCTATCTCAGCCGGAATTTTGAAAGCCGCCTTAAAGGCTTGGTGGGGTCTGCAGAGGCGGTACAACAAGCTTGTACGCAACTCAATAAACGCTGGGTACACGGTATAAGCGACTGTCGGCGCCTCCTCTCAGCTACACCCTGCTAATCTACCCCGTCCTCAAGTACTCAACAGCACGATTACCGCCCTTTGATCGAAAAACAGCGATCCCAATAGCCTGAAGACCAATTCCAAGTATTTAATCTCCTTTACCTGTAAACCAAAGAGAAAGAGCCGCCAGAGAGGGAGGTAGTTTTATTGCCGGCACCACCTCCCAGTCTTTGGCTGTCCTAGATCTTCTTTCTAACGTCGCCAACACAAACCGAAATGGAGCAGCGAAGCTGCGGAGTGTAGGTCCAGCCAGATTTTTCGGTGATCGTACTTGGCATGGTTATAACTTACCTGACACATACTTTGAACCTAGGTAAAAAAACACTGCACTAAATAATAATGGGACAAATAAACTTAACCAATAATACCCGCCCAACACTACAGACAGAATACCCTCCATTTGAACAGCACCCAGCCTGACGGTAATCAAAGCCAACAACGCTAATGCCGACACCAATGATACTTTAAGCTGAGAGGACGACAAATTTGCCAAGCCTATAAAGATACCAAACAACGCCCCTTTAATAGCAAAACTTGTAGAATCCATAGGCCAGCATCCATATTCTGATTGTTCGCAGGGATGATGAAACATCACATGCGAAGAGCCATAAATCATGTTTCCTACGAAAAAAGCTAACCAAGGAAACAAAATTACAAACAAGTACTTTATGTAGGTCACAGAGCCCTCATGAGTTATAAAGCTACCGAATGTAGGTCCAGCCAGCTTTGCTGGCTATCGTGCTTCGCCTTAGTACCCCCTGCATGAGCGTGGGCTAATGGAGTAAAGCCCCCTGTAGGAGGATCACCATTTAGCTTATTTGCCACAATTTAGAACAAAAAGTCGATGTACTTTCATTCGGCATGATCCATTTTCCGATTCTAATGAAAGATGACAAAAGTGCGATTTATATGTCTGACAGTCTTTTTTCTCCAAATAACAACTAGAAACCAATTCTGTTTCTGCTTGGATAATTTCGTCTTTATTTGCAATCCAAATATTTGTATCTCTAAGTACTGGCGATAAATTTTTACTAAATATGGGAGACCCTGATTCCATACTATCCGGAAAAAATCCGTGTTTTTCTTTATAAGTTAGAACCTGAGCCTTCAATTGAACCAGAGCTTCCATTTTCTGCTCTGATTCGACATTAGAGCACCGCATATCCTCAGTAGCACTCGTTTCAACTCCCAGCGCTAGAAGAATGGATAATAACAATACTTTGTTCATAGAGAAGCTAACGCCAAGTTTTACAGTCCAGCGGAGGCGTAGCTACAGCTAGTAACAACGCCTTGGTACGCCCAGCATGGGCGTGGACTAGTGGGGTGAAAGTCCCCTATAGGAAGACCACCGTTTAATGGGGTACATTAAATTCTAACTACTAGCGAATGGCAACTGCAATACCGTGAGGTCTTGGGGGAGGAAACGGCTAGTAAAGCTATGAGCTGACGGACCGAAACATCCTATAAGGTCAAGCCTTGAGGCGAGGTGGCAAAGGACACCGAGGCCGGGTGATCTAACGAGTAGAGTCAATGATGCAGCTGTGTAGTGAAAGTTCACATTCTTATCTGGGGAGATCTGTTTAGCTTACTGCTGTGAAGTTGTTGGCGTGGCCGCTGACTTAAAAGTAGGCCCAGCCCGCTAGCCACCATCGTAGGGTAGACAAAAATGGTGGGACACAGCAGAGTCTCGGTTAGTAATGGCCAAGAAGATTAAGCAGAAGTCAGCCGACGGCATAGTAGCCAAATGCCTAGATTAATACCTTGGATAGGGTGAAGGCCTGAACCCAAACTCGATGAGTTCAAAGACAGGGCTAGCTTACCGATATGTTTCCAGTTGGATAAAGTTGAGGTGGCGCACTGCCATGACACTCAACTCAAATGAAGAACTGCTCGGCTCTATCGTTGGGTGGAGATTCATTGCGGATAGGGAGCCGCCCATTGCGCACTCGCACGATGGGTTGTGTGGGGGCCGGTAGCTAGAAACTACCGGTTACCCGATTTATATGATTACTCGCAGTAACTTAAGAACTCATCAAGTTGTACTTCATCAAACTCTGGAGCCCCTTGCTTGACTTGCTCTGGAATCATGGAGCTCCACTGTTTCGCTTTTTGTGATACTCGCTCAATGAAGTCTTCATCTTCTTGTACAATCTCGTCTGCATTCTCTAAGGGTAAAGAAAATGCCACTTTTGTACCTTTTTCATCTAATGCGTAGTATTCGTAGCTACACTCATCGTAGCAATTACAACTAGCGTAGACTTCGATACCTTTACCTTGTTTTAGAAGAGCATTAGCAATGTAACTCCATTCACAGCAGGCCTGTCCATATGTTGCGATTAGATAGTCGCCTATTAACTCCGACTTATCGAATCTATAGCTCTCGCGCTTGTATGTTTTTGACTCTACACCAGAGTACGAAAAAAGCTCTTTTAGGACCTCTGTTAAGTCCTCCCCATTTAGCTCTACAAGCTTTACCAAAAGCTCCTTAGGTGCTTTTAATACAAACTTTCCGGCTTCTTCAGACAAAACAATTCCTATTATTAAAATTGATTAATTATAAACCTCAGCAAACATTTCGATACCTTTAAGCAAGCTACTAAACTCTGAATTTAGGTCATCTTCTGTTTGGCTATCCATTTCTGCTTTCACATTATTAAGAGCCCCGGCTAAGCTTTCATTATTAAGCCTTTCTGAGCTCATTTCGATGGTCTCACCATCAATTTTATAATGAAATCCATTTCTCATAAAAATGGAGCCTAGTTCTATTTGTTTTTTTAGAGTATTTTTTGCCTCTGCTAGCTTCTCTTTTAACTCCTCGTAGTTGCCATGAGAGCGATAATACTCAGCTCTTTCTTCAAAAGTCTTAACTGTTATGAATATTCTTAAGGTCGGGGTTGCAACCCTTAACTCCTGCTTTAGTACATCGCGTACTGAAATATCTTTTCCAACCTCTAAGAGTGCTTCACCCCAATCAGCAAGAATCTCCCTTACAAGTTGATCCTTTCTATCAATATCTTTCTTATCCATGATGATTCCTCGTATTCATATAACGCCCGCCAGCACAGGCCGGAGCTTTGAAGCAGCGGCGGTCCAGCCCAGAAGGGGCGATTGTGCCTGGCCTTGGTACGCCCAGCATGGGCGTGAACTAATGGGGTGAAAGTCCTCTGTAGGAAGATCACCATTTAATGGATTCTATTAAATGCTAACTACTGGCGAATGGCAACTTCAACACTGGGAGGTCTTGTGGGGAGGGGGCCGCTAGCAAAATACGAGCTGATGAACAGAAACACCCTAGAAGGCTTAGCTTGGAGGCGAGGTGGCCAAGGTCACCGAGGCTGGGTGATCTAACGGGTAGAGTCAATGATGCAGTTGTGTAGTGATAGTTCACGTTCTTATCTGGGGAGACCTATTTAGCTTGCTGCTGTGAGGCTGCCAGCATGGCCGTTGACTCATAAGTAGGCCCAGCCCGCTAGTCACCGTCGCGGGGATAGATAAAAAAGTGGTGGGACATAGCAGTGCCTCGGTCAGTAATGACGAGGGTGGTTAAACAGAAGTCAGCCGGTGGTGTAGAAGCCTAATACCAAGATTAATACCTTGGACATGGTGAAGGCCTGAAGCCAAAATCCACAAGTGAAACGACAGGGCTAGCTTACCGATATGTTTCCAATCGGATATAAAGTTGAGGTAGAGCACTGCTATGACATTAAACTCAAATGAAGAGCTGCTCGACACTATCGTTGGGTAGAAACTCATTACGGATAGGGAGCCGCCCATTTCGGACTTATACGATGGGTGATGTGGGGGGCGGTAGCTACTACCGGCTACGTGATTTACCGCTGGACAACTTTCCCAACATAACGATACTTTCCGCTAGCTCCTAATCTTTTCTCATTTATTTTAGCTTCCTCTCGGCTTTCAGTAACTGTAAATTTCAAACGGCAACATTCATTAAGGAATGAACACCTACCGACTTCTGTTTTTAAATTATAGCCCCTGTCTGCATAATCATTTGTTATTTTCGAATCGAAGAATAGATGCTTTGCCAATATTGATTGTTTTGATTCTATATCTTTGGAAAGAAAGATTTTTGGACATGATTCATCTGCCCGATGTACAATTTTTAGTGCGCTCTGTTTTGAGCGAGCATGCTGCATCAGTCTTTTCTTAAGGTTTTTAGCGATCCCCACCTTTAACAGAGTGCCTTTAGTTGTGTATATTTCATAATACCCCGGATCAGTTGGCACCTCTTCGTTAATTTGATCAAAGCGGATTTCCATTAATTCTCCGTTTAAGCTGGATAAATGTTCGCAACACACGCGGGTATAGCGCGAGGCGGAGGTTTTGACGTCGGGTGCCTTTACTTGCTACGCCCAGCATTGGCGTGGACTAATGGGATGAAAGCCCTCTGTAGGAAGATCACCATTTAATGGATTCCATTAAATGCTAACTACTGGCGAATGGCAACTGCAATACTGAGAGGTCTTGTGGGGGGGAGCGGCTAGCAAAACTACGCGCTGGAAAATAGAAACATCCTATAAGGCTTAGCCTGGAGGCGAGGTGGCCAGGGACAGCGAAGCCGGGTGGTCTAGCGGCTAGAGTCAATGATTCAGTTGTGTATTGAGAGTTCACGTTCTTATCTGGGGAGATCTGTTTAGCTTGCTGCTGTGAAGCTGTCAGCGTGGTCGCTGATTCAGAAGTAGCGCACTGCCATGACACTCAACTCAAGTGAAGCGCTGCTCGACACTATCGTTGGGCAGAGATTACGGATAGGAACCGCCCATTGCAGATCTGCACAATGGCGGGTGTGGGGGCCGGTGGCTAGAAACCACCGGCTACCCGATTTATATGACTGTAAGCGTCATTTGGTAAAATCTATCATCTTCGTTTTCTATGACAAACCCTAGGCGACCATAAAGTCTATATGCTGGACTACGTTTAAATACTCGTAGATCAATGAACCCTAGATTTTTTTGCCTTGCAAGCTCGGTTACTTTAGAGATAACTAAAGCGCCTAACCCTTTGTTTTGTTGATTAGATACAACTTGAATATCTCGTAGTTGACAGCGATTGTTTTCAAATGAGAGTCTAACAATCCCAAAAACTCCATCATCATTCACTACATCATAATTCTCAAGATTTTCAATTGCACTGCGTACATCTGATAAAGTCCAGTCTACGCCATACATGTCATAGTACTCCTGCATGTTGGCAAGAGTAAGTTTTGCAGATTTATCCAAGTCTTTGGTTTTAATAAATTGTATCATTGGTCAAGTCATAACGTCTCAAACACCGGGCGTCGCGACAGTGGCGTCCGAATGATTTGACTTGTTGGAAGTGAAGTGGTCAGCAATTTGAGCTTCCACTTCTTTTCTACAAATCTCAATTACTTTATCGCCCACCTCGTCATTGAATGAAGATTTAAATATGCATTGAATAAAAACGCCTTTTTCACCAGAACTAAAAGACACATTTTTGGAACGAAGACCTAAAAGATTACTTAAATCTTGATCTTGGAGCTCTACAACTTCTTTTTGAATTTGATGATGTAAATTGCCATTCCAGACAAGGTTTGCTATGACAGGGGCGGCCTTGAGGTTCTCCTCATGATTCTGGCCTCCCTCAACTTGAATAGTATAATTCTTTGAAGTGGATACTTCGCAAGCACCAAGAAAAAGAATGGTTATTAATAAAATGGCCCTCATTTGAAACTCCTTACCTCTAACGCCTAAAGCACCTGTGGCAAAACCAGAGCGAAGCAGCGGTTTTGACATCGGGTGCCTTTACTTGATGAGCCCAACATGGGCGTGAACTAATGGGGTGAAAGTTTCCTGTAGGAAGATCACCATTTAATGGGCTTCATTAAATGCTAACTATTAGCGAATAGCAACTGCAATACCACGAGGCTTTTTGGGGAGAAAGCAGCTAGTAAAGCTATGAGCTGACGGACAGAAACATAATATAAGGCTTAGACTGGAAGCGAGATGTCTAAGGACATCGAAGCCGGGTGGTCTAACGGGTAGAGTCAATGATGCAGTTGTGTAGTGAAAGTTCATGTTCTTATCTGGGGAGATCTGTTTAGCTTGCTGCTGCGAAGCTGTCAGCGTGGCCGCTGACTCATAAGTAGGCCCAGACCACTAGCCACCATCGCAGGGATAGAAAAAAGTGGTGGGGCACGGCAGCGCCCCGGCCAGTAATGACCAAGGTGATTAAACAGAAGTCAGCTGACGGCATAGTAGCCTAATGCCAAGACTAATACCTTGGACAGGGTGAAGGCCTGAACCTAAATCCACGAGTTAAAAGACAGGGCTAGCGTACCGATATGTTTCCAGTCGGATAAAGTTGAGGTGGCGCACTGCCATGACACTCAACTCAAATGAAGAGCTGTTCGACCCTATTGCTAGGGAGAGATTCATAGCGGAAAGGGAACCGCCTATTGCGGACCCACATGATGGGTGATGTGGGGGCCGGTAGCTAGAAACTACCGGCTACCCGATTTATACGCATGTATCATTTTGCTAATACCAAAATTAAGACTACAAAACCTAAACCAACTACCATGACAGCTGCTAAGCCTGAATCTATGGACTTTGCAGTTTCTATTAGTTTGATGACTTGCTCTATCATTTGTCACCTACCACTTTTAATTTTGGCTTACCGCGCATAGTTGGCCTAGTTTTATCCTCTTTTCTACGCTTATCACGTTGAGTGATCATGTCTTTTGAATAGGGCAGTAATACCTCTATGAGAGGTGACAACCGGTATATATTGGTTTTGCTGCCAGTTTTACTTTCCCGCCGCTCAATCCGCTCGATAAACTCCGCTTTTTCCATTTCTTGGATACGCTTCTGTATTGTTCTTGGCGTAACGCCTATACAGTCAGCGATCGTTTGTTTTGCTGGGAACGGGTGATTTCCAGGCTCCCACCAATAGCGAGCTATTTGCAGGATGATATTCAAATCCATTGGAGTGAGTCCCAATGTGGATTGATGTACTAGCAATGCATTTGGGATCAGCGTCCACCCCGCATCTATATTTTCTTTGCCCCACTTTTGCTCGTTAGCTTTAAGCGTTGGCGGTTTTTCTTTTGTGCCCATAAAAAGTCCTCCTATTCAGCATGCCTCTAGTATCTATAGATTCATGGCAATGGCCAAGTATAAGGGGGAGAAATTTTGTTCTAGGGGGCTATTTGTAATATTGGTGTGTGTTACTGTGAGTATGTGTTAATGGTTGTACTTATTTGGGAGAAGCTTGTATCTCCCACCTGGGAGAAAAACATATCTACCGGAGGGAGATTGAAATTTCTCCCGGTCTAGATACTTGGATAGCCTAAACGGCTTTAGTACGCGCCCAATGCCGGAGCCTGGATTTGTGCGATTGTCTTTTCTTCACGAGCTCCAGCGGAGTGTGTTGGAACGCTGCGGCAAAACTACGCCGAGCATGGGTGTGGACTAATGGGGTGAATGTCCCCCCTTTAGCAAGATCACCGCTGAATGGATTCTAACTATTAGCGAATGGCAACTGCAGGACCGCGAGGTCTTGTGGGGAGGAAGCCGCTGGCAAAACTACGAGCTGGCGAACAGAAACATCCTATAAGGCTTAGTCTGGAGGCGAGGTGGCCAAGGACACCGAAGCTGGATGATCTAGCGGGTAGAGTCAATGATGCAGTTGTGTGGTGAAAGTTCACGCTCTTAACTGGGGAGATCTGTTTAGCTTGCTGCTGTGAAGTTGTCGGTGTGGCCGCTGACTCATAAGTTGGCTCAAGCCGTTAGCCACTATCGCGAGGATAAAAAAAGTGGCGGAACACAGCAGCGCCTCGGTCAGCAATGGCCGAGGTGATTAAACCGAAGTCAGCCGATGGCATAGTAGCCTAATGCCAAGATTAATGCCTTGGATACGATGAAGGCCTGAACCTAAATCCACGAGCTAAACGACAGAGCTAGCCTACCGATATGTTTCCAGTCGGATAAAACTGAGGTAGCGCACTGCCATGACATTCACCTCAAATGAATAGCTACTCGACACTATAGTGGGTTATAGATTCATTACGAATAGGGAGCCGCTCATTGCGGACTTGCACTATGGGTGGTGTGGGGGCCGGTAGCTAGAAGCTACCGCCACACGATTTAGGTGGATTCATTGCTTTGTTGCCCGGTATGCGGGAAGGTCGCTGTACTACCATCTGCAAATTTCAGTAACCCGTTCCAGCTTAACCCAATAAAAACAGGCTTTCCTTTTTTTCGCGATATAACGATGGCGCCTGGGTGGTATAGGTGCTTTAAGCCATCCTCTGAAAAATGTGGTAAAAGACCTGGAATAGCACCCTGTTCTAGCCTTTGGGCTAAATCATCATGGAACGATGCAAATAACGGCATCCCATGAACGCTTACATATGCCCCGGCCAATATTACTTCATGGGGGGTAGGTAAGTGGATAGGGATACAACTTACGCCGCCAGATGGCCGATGATTTGGATCTATGCCATCTACACTGTACAGGCCGTAACCGTTTGGAATATCGCGCATACCAAATATTGCCTCTACTATTTCAGGTGATGGAAGCCATTTTTCAGAGCCAGCCCAGCCCGCAGCCGCCATGTTAATTACAGTTTTCAATAGCCACCGCTCTAGTAGCTCACCTTCTATATAAAGGTTTTCCTCAAATTCTTTTTCATTTGATTGTGCTTGAAATGAAGCAATCTTCCCGGCAACGTTGTCAAGTGGACTCAAGATTGAATTGTGGTGACGGCACAAGATATTTGATTTTTCTGCACCATAAGTCGGAGCGCCGCCCCGAATTCTCTTAACTCCATCAACGATAATTGGGCAAGAACAACCTGCTTTAAAAATGGCATTACTGAAAATATGCTCGCCAGACATAGTGTCACAATCACCGAGGGAATTAGCCCAACATCTACTCATATGTTTCTCAATTTCAGAGTTTTTACGCGACCTAAATAAGGTGTACCACCTAACGCCCGTATTAAGGCTGGCTTGGAGCATAGCGGAAATTCAGTCCGTCAACATGCGCTTGGTACGCCCAGCATAGGCGTGGACTAGTAGGGTGAAAGTCCAATGTAGGAGGATCACCATTTAATGGATACCATTAAATGCTAACTATTGGCGAATGGCAACTGCAACACTGCGAAGTCTTGTGGGGAGGAAGTCGCTTGCAAAACTACGAGCTGACAAATAGAAACATCCTATAAGGCTTAGCCTGGAGGCGAGGTAGCCAAGGACAGCGAAGCCGAGTGATCTAATGGGTAGAGTCAATGATACAGCTGTGTAGCGAAAGTTCACGTTCTTATCTGGGGAGATCTGTCTAGCTAGCTGCTGTGAAGCTGTCAGTGTGGCTGCTGACTCATAAGTAGGCCTAACCTACTAGCCATCATTGCGGGGATAGATAAAAGTGGTGGAACACAGTTGTGTTTTGGTCAGTAATGATCAAGATGATTAAGCAGAACTCAGCCGACGGCATAGTAGCCTAATGCCTAGGTTAATACCTTGGACATGGTGGAGGCCTGAACCTAAATCCATGACTTAAGAGACAGGACTAGCTTACCGATATGTTCCCAGTCGGATATAAAATTGAGGTGGCGCACTGCCATGACACTCAGCTCAAATGAAAAGCTGCTCAACACTATTGTTGGGTAGAGATTCATTACGGATAGGGAACCGCTCATTGCGGACTTGCACTATGGGGGGGGCGGTAGTTAGAAACTACCGCTAGGCACTTACGTCAATTGTGATTTTTCCTTTATTGAATTTTGTCGAACTCAAAGATATTTTACTTTCATTCGTATTAACAACATCCCTGGCTTTATCAATTTCTGAACCTTTCATATTCCAACCAAGAAAAACTCTTGAAATACATGTGACCGGTATATTCATAGTGTAAATTGTGTGATTTTCGAACTTCGATGAGCTACAACTAGCTAAAGGAAGTACTACACGAACTTCTTTTTCATACGACCAATCGCTAAATTTGTAAAAAAAGAGTGCTTCATGTGATCTTGGATCAAAGGTGACGCCATAAAATTCACGCTCGTACTTAACGTCTACGAGTTGATTTAGTATGCCGGTATCATCGCCAGTAAAAATACTATCTAAATTTTTAAATTCAACAACTAAGCCGTTCGCATTATTAGCATAGTGTGCCCACATGGGTAATGAATCAAACCGCTTGGAAACACAAAATATGCCAACTTTACTAGATATTTCGTTCGTTGTATTTTCTAGTAATGTTTCAAGCAGATCGACACGCTCGTAAAACGACGAACGTATCAGTTGTGTCGCTTGTTCTTTTGTTTTTGGCGTTGGAACGGCTTGCGACCCCGGTGACAACTTACTCAACAAGACTCCTTGCTGTTGCAAGCAATGAAGATCCTCATCAGAGTAGCCTCTCTCACGCAAACGATCGAGAGACGCCATAACATCCTCTCTTATTATGTTAGAGGTAAGCTCTGAAGGATCATTTAGCTCACTAATTGGTGTAAACTTTATTGATCCCTTGAGTAAATAGGGCAAAGCACGCCAATCAGAAATGTATTTATAGTACTTCATTAAAACGAACTCTTTGCCAAACGTCAAAAGTAAGCACATTCATGCGTCGCATTGCCTTTTTTGGTTTTGTTTTTAGTTGTACTCCGATATATAAATAGTATGCAGAGATTAGCTTCCATCTCTCTTCCACTTTCTCGGAGAATTGCTCTCTCCAATCAGGGCAAAGGCTTGTGGCATTCAGTCACAAACGAACACCGCAGAAGGCAAGTCCCTCTCAGCCGCCATTGTTATGCATTATTCTATCCGTTTGTATGTTTTTCCCTGAATAATATTTCTTATTTGCTCACTACTTTTACCGTTAATAATTTTTTTAATTTCTTCGATGGACCGTCCATCTAGTGCGGCCTCTCGAATTACACCAACCTGTTCGACAGTTAATCTACCAGCTCTTCCGCAAATAACTTTTGCAGCATAATCTGGATTATTCCAGTGTTCTGAAATAGCGAGATTAGGCAACCCTTTCCGAGGGTTTTCTCTTAGATATTTACTGATTATGTTATCTTTTTCAGCATCGGTTAGTATGGATTTGTTTTTCGATAGCAAATTATGCTTATGTAGGTAAGCGATACCCTCTCTTCCTCCGGGTATCATGTTTAGCCCATTGTTATGTGAAAAACTATATTTATTAACAAGATATTCCTCTGTTTCAAGAGCTTTCTCTTCTGAAAGCCCTGCCCCACACACAACATGATGATTACCTACCAGTATTTTTTCTACGAACTCTTTAGATTGGCCACGGGTACTTGATTCCCCATACAATTGAGTTAACCTACCTAGAATCCCTTCTCTCAGAGTTCTATGGAATAGCAAATTAGATTCGTTTTTTAATGAGCTAGACATATGCTCATTAAACCTTTTCATCCAGCCTCTTTTTGTAATTCCGTAATATACATAATTTACCCCATCCTCCATTTTCAGCACATGGAGGTAAACCATATGTGTTCCTTCAAGTTTAGGAAGACCTTTTAACACAAACCTTAAAGGGATTTCTACACGCTGAGGAATATCAAGAGAGAGGCTATTTAAATTGATGTGTAATGAAGGAGCTTTATCTAATATGTTGTTCTCTTTTACCACCGGAGCCATAACAAAAGGCCCTTTTTCCGGAGAGTGCATTTTATTTAGATTGACGATTATTTGGGGACCAACCTCTACGAAGGACTTGCTAAATCCATGCTTCTGATTGTGCGACACAATTCTAGAAGGAAGTTTGTTTATCTTATCTAACCCTACTAACGAATTATCTAAAACAGCCAAATCTCTTTTGTCTAGGGTAAGCCCCTGACATAGGTAACGAAACTTCCTTTCATCTAGGAATTTATATCTTTTCACGGAGCTTTCTTCTTAGGGTATAACGTCCAGCTCAACGGTGTAGCAAGCTGGCGGGATTTTTGTAACAAAAGCGTGACAAGTTGCGGAGTCAGATTGCAGCTGCTTGTTATGCACGCCGTTTCTCTGATGCGATTTTGATCATTTTTTGAATTGATATATTTAATTCTGAAATCTCTGAATTCCTAAACTCGCTAGAACCAGACCAATGACAAGCCTTACCCAAGCATCTCTAGTATAAGTCATGATCAAAGCTTCGAACGGCCTTTGCAGCAGAATTCCATGCAGCTGATAATTCATGCTCACTTTCAATGTTAGCGAAAGTCATATCTTGTTCTAGCTTTCCAAGATATTGCTGAGTAAGACTTAATGCATCCAAGAAAAGATCCATAGCTTCTTGCTCTCTCGTAGAAGAGTGCAGCATCCAACTCTCTAACCTCTCAAAAACCCACTCCAAACTTGGTAAATACATAAATATTGCCCTTTAAATTGCCTTACTTAAATCTATAGAAAAGCCTGCTTGGGCCAATTCCTTTGAAACATCCATTTTCCAAGCTCCTCTGTCGTCAAGATCTATATAAACTACGCCACTAATATCATTTGGAGTTTCTATATGACCTTTTACTAAAGCGGCCACCTTTGAGCGACCGAGCTTACCTATAAAATAGCCATGTTCGAAAACTACATTTTGCCTTGCTCTCGGTGCCGGGTCATTACCTTCTTTCGCGCCGGTATCGCATGGCGTATATAAAACAATAGCGTAACCGACATCACTATGAGACTCGATTTTTTCAATGATAGTTTGGCTTGAACTCGCCTGTTCATGCAAAATAATAGGCTCTAGCCCTACTTGATCCAGAAATCTTGCAAGTGTGACTTTTGCTAAGTCATCATGACCGTGTACGATAAAAACTTTGTTATTCAAGGTACTTCCTTTTATTTCTGAGACATCACCTACGATAGACTTTTGTGCTCTTTTCACTTCCATTTGATAGCCGGCTTTTATACTGCCTATCCCTTCATGAAAGCCCGGATCAACAACTTCATATTCTTCAGTTCCACCGTTGGACATCTTACGGAGAATTTGGTCTGAAGCTTCAATCAATATATCTGAACGTTGAATAATTATTTTATTCTTCTGAACGCTGCCTTTAACATTCTCGAACGTATCTCCATTAACTTTCATAATGGTCAAATTGTCATTTAGCATATTAGAAAGTGCCATTCATTCCCCTTGATGATTCGATGAAATAAGTGCATGACAGTGTATTCAAAAGCAATCGCATTATATCACCAGTCAATATATCCCAGGTGCAGAAAACTCCTCTCGCCAGAAAAAATATACAAGCCATTATATAAGCCTGCACCGGTGGAAGACTACTCTAGTAGATATATTGCGCCTGCATTATATCCTGATATTTTGCTGCTTTTGATCACAGACGTAAACCATTGAAAATCAATAAGTTAACTTTCTTCTTGCTGTGGATATGTGCAACTGCTCTTGATTTTCGAAATGGAGAACACAGAAAAGCAACAGACTGTATATAAAAGCAGCAAAGTGAAGCCTTTAGGGATGATCTATTGTTTCCGGACTCCAAAGTGAGTTGCGGGGAAGAGTATCAGTCTTAACGGCCATTTTTATACGCAACCGAAATTTTCAAAGCGTGAGTAATCAAAAATATAGGCACAGAAATAATCTTATTGGATTTTATTCAGTTTGTTTTAGTGTCAAAGCTGCGTAAAATCGGTGAATATTTATCGGTATTTGGGTCGTCATTGAACAGCCTTCTGAAGGCCGATGACCAAAGAGATTCGAGAGAATCAAGAATTTTCTAAAAACCATTCCCTCAAAGGAGAACGGTAGCGTGACGTAAGAGTAAGTAAAAGGCGCTGACCCAAGGTGGTGGAACACCATGGGCCAGCTAACCAAATTGATAAGCACAGTATCAAAATGGCTATATGGATCATACGCTAGAAACCCGCTCGTCTTCAATAAAGTGGAGTCCATTCAGCAGTTTGGGGCATGTTCCCTGGCTCTGGAAGCGTTGCGTCTGCCTTTTCTACTTCTATGCCTACCGTTCTCGCGCCCCACCTGATGCTTCCTTAAGAGTTACTTTCATATCCTTCCATTAAGGGAGGTCTACGTATGGTTTGAGTATTCATAGGAAGCAAATATGTTGATCTTAAAGCGCCGAACGGGTGAAAACTTACGGATTGGATCGAACGTCTCAGTTACGGTATTGGAAGTTAAGGGTAATCAGGTAAAGATAGGCATACGTGCTCCCAAATCTCTACCCGTTCACCGTGAGGAAATCTATAGACGTTTACAAAAGGAGAGGGTGTTGGGGGATGGAGTTGGTTGAGATTACGAAGCGCCCTAAGCAAGGGCGCGCGTTGGCGAGTCCAGTCCGCTGGGCGATCTAATAACTGGCAGATGGAGCGTATCGTAAGCTGCCCGACGCGTGTCTTTCACGCGTGAAGTTTATTAGCTTGTTATAAGCTACCATGTACCTCTCTCTTATTTTCAAGATCTTCACCACAAAATGGGCAGTATCTTATAAGGAGGTGATGAGAGCACATCTGTGAGCCAACTTCCCCTTCATAACCATCCTCAATATCAAATTCAGTTGCAGATTGCCACTGCGAAAGAACCCAACCCCATTCCACCCGATTAATTTTTTGATAGAAAATTTCAGCATCTTCGTACTGATTTTGTCTACAACGATGCTTTAATTTTTCTTTACTCATATGGATTTATAACGCCTTTGTAATGGGCAGCCTTGTGGCGAAGACACGCTTAAGGTCGGCCAGTCCGAAGGACGATCGTCGACAAACTTGTTATAAATCGTTGCTAAGTACAAGTGAATGAAAACGTTAACCGACAATCTATGTGTTTTAGCAATTGGTTCACAATATTTGGGGCTTCCCATATTTCAGTATCACTGCCAGTAGATATCGAAAGAAATATATCACACGACTCTGCGGCAATTTGGTATTTACTAAAGAAAGCCACTATTTCTGCCATGGTATCTTCATTCAGAGGAATACGTCCCACAAAGCAAGGATTCTTGAAATGTGCCCGATACTTTGACAGCTTAACCTCATGGACGAGATTGCCAGCTTGCTCCTCTGTTAACTCCAGAAACCGAAAGCTAACATAGTCTTTAAAATGATAATCTCGATGATTTGACATATTTTAGGTTTATAAAGTTTATATAGTAATCATTCTGACTATTATTATCATGATTACCATCCTGGGATCAATCTTACGAAGAAGTGCGTAAAAATTTCGAGGAATTAATAAATCACATACAAGTCCGAATTCTTGCTCCAGATGCGTAAATGATCACTTTGCCCACTATCCCCAATAAATAGACTTTCTTTAACTCATTTCCTTAAAAGTTACTTTCAAATCCTTCCATTAAGGGAGGTCTACGCATGGTTTGAGTATTTATAGGAAGCAATTATGTTGATCTTAAAGCGCCGGACGGGTGAAAACTTACGAATTGGAGCAAGCGTCTCAATTACGGTATTGGAAGTTAAGGGTAATCAGGTAAAGATAGGCATACGTGCCCCCAAATCTCTACCCGTTCACCGTGAGGAAATCTATAGACGTTTGCAAAAGGAGGGGGTGTTGGGGGATGGAGTTGGTTGAGATTACGGAGCGCCCTAAGCAAGGGCGTCCCTCTGGCAGGTCTTCTTAACTCTCTATGATGCCTTGCTTAATTAGTGTTTTTTTCGCAAACCCTACGAAGAAATAGATAGCGACGGCATGAATAGCTCCGATAATCGCAACTGAGAACAAAAGAACTGAACCACTTACTTCATGACCGGATTCGGAAAGTGCGATAGCTCCGAAAATAGCTTGAATAACTACGTTAATAGTGATGAGGACAATTACTACCCTGGTTTTTTCACTTTTATTGAAATAGCGACGATTCTTATTCGCAAAAGAAGAACATACCCAAAATATCGTGCCTAATAATATTCCGATATTTACGCCGCTACTACTGCTAAGGCCAAAATAGTTAAGTGTAAATCCTACGATGAAAATCAGTGTTATATAAGTTAAAGCGAACCGGGTTAATACTCCTCGAATGCTCATTACTTCTCCTTGTGTAGTTAATGCCAGGTTCAGCGGAACGTACTGCAACCATTTGTTATGATTTGCTATGGAAAAATACAGTTACAACTTTCCTTTTGTATAGAATTTACTTCCATGTGATCGTGTAACTCATTATATAGGTTTACGCCTTTGTCTATTTCTTCCTGGGTAATGTTCATATTGAGATACTCTCGACAATACTCAACATGTTCCAATGGGTCTTGACCGGAGAGTTGGATAAACGCAAGCTGTTCGTACATTTGCGGCCCTAAATCTTCAGTATGCTCAGTTCCTAAATCATCCATAGCCCCCCAGCAACCACCTTTGGCTGCGTAAAAAACTAGCTCTCTGGCTTTCGTCTGTAAATCCTTGTACGGTTTTCCGTCTTCCTTGAGTTTTCTAGCTTCATCTCCTAGCATTCGACCGTACAAGTGCATTCCCTTTACAGAGCCAAGTTCAGAAGCACGTTTTGCTACCTTTTTCACCTCACCCGGATATAGTCGGTCTAATACTTCTTCGAATTCATCTTCATCATCATACTCACATGCATCAAGTTCCCAACCGAGACTTTGTAACTTTGACTCAATCTCTTTTAGGTCTGTGATTTGCTCATAACTCATAGTTTCTGACTCCCCTTTATTTGAAACATGGCATTTATATAGTAATCATTCTGGCCACTATTATGATGATTACTATTCTGGAATCAATCTAACGAAGAAGTGCGTAAGAACCTTGAGGGATCAATAAATCACATACAAGCCGGAACTCTTGTTCCAAGTTCAAAAATAATTACTTTGGTCACTATCCCCAATGAATAGTTTTTCTCTAATTCACTGTTAGACCTAAGCTTTCAATCAATCTGAATTTCTTAAAAAATAACAGCCAAACCGATTGAAAATCATGTTGATTTCTTATCAGGTACTTAGGAGAGTTGAAAAATGGAGCAGTATTGGAAGTGTTTTAGCACGCTTTAGGTCGTATACCACTTGGGTAAAGCTGTTTTTAGAGCTGACAAACCCATAAGCGATGCAGGTAAGTTGAGAACAGACTCGGGTTCTGAAGTTGATAGAAAATAGAAGGGCACTAGGGCAAGAAGGGGTAGTTTGATTTATATCAAAAAAAGAAAAGGGGGCAGAGCCCCCTTCTTTAAATCAGATCTGCTCTTTATCGGAGCAGATTACCAGAACCCTTACAGGTTGCTGATTTCCTCAAGTTGCTGTTGCAGACGCTCGTGAGCACCTTTCATTTCCGCGAGCTTGTCCTTCTCCTTGGCAACAACGGCTTCGGGGGCTTTGTCTACAAACTTGGGATTGTTGAGCTTGCCTTCAACTCGTGCGAGTTCTTTGGAAAGTTTATCAATCTCTTTTTGTAGACGGGCACTTTCGGCTTTAACGTCGATTAGGCCGGCCATGGGTACCAGCAATTCCATATCGCCTACCAGGGCGGTGGCGGAGGCTGGTGCAGCTTCTCCACTTTCCAGCCAGGTGATTTCTTCGAGGCTGGCCAGTTTGATCAGCAGGCTGCGGGCTTGCTCCAGCAGTTCTTTGTCACGGTTGGAACCGCCGCGCAGGATCAGTGGGATTTTCTTCGCTGGGGAAATATTCATTTCACCGCGAATATTACGCACGCCTTCAATAACCTGCTTCAACCAGGCAACAGCCGCTTCCGCTTCCTCGTCGATCTTGCTGTTATCTGCTTCCGGGTACTGCTGCAGCATAATGGTGTCACCGTTGAAACCGGCGAGGGTTTTTACACGCTGCCAGATTTCTTCAGTGATAAATGGCATCAGTGGGTGAGCCAGACGCAAAATGGTTTCCAGTACGCGGATCAGGGTGCGGCGGGTGCCTTTCTTCACTGCGTCGGAGGCGTTGTCGTCCCACAGTACCGGCTTGGACAGTTCCAGGTACCAGCTGCAGTACTCGCTCCAGATAAAGTCGTACAGGGCTTGGGAGGCGAGGTCGAAGCGGTAGGTGTCCATGGCTTCGCGCACAGTGATTTCGGTGCGCTGCAGCTGGGAAATAATCCAGCGGTCGGCGATGGTCAGTTCAAAATCTGTGCTGCCATCTTGTCCACAATCGTACTCTTCGCAGTTTTGCAGTACGTAGCGGGAGGCATTCCAGATCTTGTTACAGAAGTTGCGGAAGCCTTCAATACGGCCCACATCAAACTTGATGTCGCGGCCGGTGGAAGCCAGTGAGTAGTAGGTGTAGCGCAGGGCATCGGTACCAAAAGCAGAGAAACCTTCGGGGAAGTCCTTGCGGGTTTGCTTTTCGATCTTCTCGCGCAGGTGCGGTTGCATCAGACCAGAGGTGCGCTTCTCTACCAGGGTCTCCAGGTCGATACCGTCGATCAGGTCGATGGGGTCGATCACGTTGCCCTTGGATTTGGACATCTTCTGGCCGTGGTTGTCACGCACCAGGCCGTGCACGTACACGGTGTTAAACGGTACTTCCTTCTTGAAGTAGAGGGTCAGCATCATCATGCGCGCGACCCAGAAGAAAATAATATCGAAGCCGGTGACCAGTACGGAGCTGGGGTGGAAGGCTTTCAGTTCTTCGGTATCTTCTGGCCAGCCCAGGGTGCCGAAGGTCCACAGGCCGGAGGAGAACCAGGTGTCGAGTACGTCGTCGTCCTGGCGCAGGCTGATATCGGCGCTCAGGTTGTGCTTCTCGCGCACTTCCTCTTCGCTGCGGCCAACGTAGACTTTGCCTTCGTTGTCGTACCAGGCGGGGATGCGGTGACCCCACCACAGCTGGCGGGAAATACACCAGTCCTGGATATCGCGCATCCAGGAGAAGTACATGTTTTCGTAGTTTTTCGGTACGAACTCAACGCGGCCATCTTCAACGGCGGCGATGGCTTCATCGGCCAGGGGCTGGGTTTTCACATACCACTGATCGGTGAGCCAGGGCTCGATCACCGCACCGGAGCGGTCTCCGTGAGGTACCTTGAGGGTGTGGGGCTCTACTTTTTCCAGCAGGCCGAGGGCGTCCAGGTCGTCGACAATCTGGGTGCGCGCGGCAAAGCGCTCCATGCCTCGGTATTTTTCCGGCACTGCGTCATTCAGGTGGGCGTCGGCATCGAGGATGTTAATCATCTCGAGGTTGTGGCGCTGGCCCATTTCGTAGTCGTTGAAGTCGTGAGCTGGGGTGATTTTTACACAGCCGGTGCCGAATTCTCGATCGACGTATTCGTCGGCAATAATCGGGATTTCGCGATCCGCCAGGGGCAACTTGATGGTCTTGCCGATCAGGTGCTGGTAGCGCTCGTCTTCCGGGTGTACGGCTACGGCGGTATCGCCGAGCATGGTTTCCGGGCGGGTAGTGGCAACTACCAAGTGGCCGGAGCCGTCGGAGAGCGGGTAGCGGAAGTGCCACAGGTGGCCCTGCTTCTCTTCGTTTAATACTTCCAGGTCGGAGATCGCGGTGTGGAATTTCGGGTCCCAGTTCACCAGGCGCTTGCCGCGATAAATCAGGCCGTCTTCATACAGTTTGATAAAGACTTCCTGCACCGCTTTGTAGAAGCCGTCGTCCATGGTGAAGCGTTCGCGGGACCAGTCGGGGCTGGCACCCAGGCGGCGCAGCTGGCGGGTAATGGTGCCGCCGGACTCTTCCTTCCACTCCCAGACCTTCTCAATAAACTTGTCGCGGCCCAGGTCGTGGCGGGATACGCCTTCGGCGCCCAGCAGGCGCTCTACCACCATCTGGGTGGCGATACCGGCATGGTCGGTGCCCACTTGCCAGAGGGTGTTGTCTCCCTGCATGCGGTGGTAGCGAATCAGGGCGTCCATGATGGACTCCTGGAAACCGTGGCCCATATGCAGGCTGCCGGTGACGTTCGGCGGCGGGATCATAATGCTGTAGGGCTTGGCCTCAGTATCCCCGGAAGGCTTGAAGTAGCCGTTCTCCTCCCAGGTTTTGTACCACTGCTGTTCGATGGCGTTGGGCTGGTATGTTTTGTCCATGCGGGCGGGAAACCTTGTGTTTAACTGACTGCGTGCACAGCGTTTTGGCTCAGGATAGTCTGGTGCTTGCTCGGGCTGCGCGGAAAAGGCGGCAATTATACCGCCGGGGTCTGGTGGGAAAAAGGCGGTATTTGAGCTTAGGGAGTTATTCAGAGGCTCCCTTAGACCGTCTCTTAATCCCAAACGCCGAGCTCGTCGACCACGTGTTCTATTTGGGCGCGCAGGCGGCGCTCCAGTTTGGGCAGCTGTTGGGCGACGAGTTGTTCGATCAATTCCTGGCGCTGGCGCTCTTTGGCGGAGGGCTCAGGGTCTGCGGCTGGATCTTCTTCGGCGGCTTGGGCCTCAGTGCTTGGAAGTTCAGCTTCTTCCTTTACTTCAGGGGCCGGGGCCACTGTTGCTGGGGCTTCTGTTTCCGAGGGCACTGTTGCTTCGGTTACTTGGGTATTTTCTTCAACTGGCAGGGGCCGTCCACCGGTGAGGCGGGAGCGAATATGATTTGGCAGGAACGGGTTTTCCGCCCGGGGCTCCGGCTGCGGTTCGGGCTGCCCCTTCGGTTCGGCCTCTGGGGAATCTTCAGCGTTGGTTTCCCGGGAAATCTGCTCTAACGGTGTTTCAACCGGTTTATCTTCAACGGGCTCTTCGCCGAATTGTCCGGTTTCTGCGGAAGCCTGCGGTTCCTCATCCTCTACAGCCAGCTCTTGAAGCGGGCGCAAAAGAGCCAGGTCAGACTCTGCCAGCGACAGGGATTGCTGGGCCAGCATCTCTTCTTCAACCGGTGAAAATAAAATCGGCAGGTCGATATCTTCCAGTGAGGTATCGATATCTTCGAACTCACTGGTAGCTGGTGTCCCACTGGGTTTTGGTATGTCGGCAATAGTGGGAAGTGTGGGGGGCTCAGGGGTTACAGGATTACCCTGCTTGGCCACTTGGCTGAGCACGGGGATTTCTTCATTGTTCTCGTCGGTGACAAGCAAGTTGTGCAGTGAATTAAGTTCATCCAGAAATTCACTGGGCTGCTTGCGCTGCTGTCCGCGGTGCTTGTGTTTGTTTTTTTTGCCGGACATGACTCTCGGACGTAGTTAGAGGCTCTAATTAATCTTATGGGATTGTAACGGATATCCGCGATCGCGGAAGTGACCAAATCGCAATCGGGACCGTTTTAATGGTTCCGGTTGTTGGATCACAACTTCTGCCAAGCGTTCAAAGCGGCTAAACCACTTGGGTACTTTGGAGCAGAGATTGATCAGTAAGCCGTGGTGATCTGCGGGGTCTTCTCCGCTGTTAATTTCTATTTGCGCCTGTTGGTTTTCAGTTTGAGGGGCGTGGGGCAGAAAACTGTCCTCGCGAAATGTCCACAGCAGTTGATCCATCTGCTCCGCCCGTTGCGGGTCGTCCACCGCGATTAATACCCGCATACCCGCGCGGAAGGCTTTCTCAGCCAGGCGGCAGGCAAAAACATCGGCGTGTTCCGGTTGGTCGGAGGAGAGAATATAGAAATCAATGCGAGTCATTACAGATACTGGTCAAATAATCCCGGCCATATTGATACGCCGCCAAAAACAAAAGCGGCCCATTAATTAATGGACCGCCCGGCGGCCGGGCACCGATGGTGCCGGCGGCTATTGTGCGCTTTGGCTACTTATTTGCCCAGTAGATATTCAACCAGTAGAGGAACCGGACGGCCGGTTGCACCTTTCTGTGCGCCGGACTTCCAAGCACTACCGGCAATATCCATATGTGCCCATTTGTAGTCTTTGGCAAAACGCGCCAGGAAGCAGGCAGCGGTTACTGAACCGGCTTCGCGTCCACCGATATTTTGGATATCGGCAAAATTGGAATCCAGGGAGGACTGGTACTCGTCCCACAGCGGCATTTGCCATGCGCGGTCGCCAGTAGTTTCGCCAGCCTGGAGAAGGCTCTTGGCCAGTTCTTCGTTATTGGCGTAGAGACCGGTGGCGTGATGGCCCAGGGCGATAACACAGGCACCGGTGAGGGTGGCGATATCAATCACTGCGCTGGGCTTGAACTTGGCTGCGTAGGTGATCGTATCGCACAGAACCAGGCGGCCTTCGGCATCGGTGTTGAGGATTTCGATGGTTTTGCCGGACATGGAAGTCACAACATCACCGGGCTTGCTGGCGCGGCCGCTGGGCATATTTTCAGCAGCGGCAACCAGGCCTACTACGTTGATAGAAGGCTGCAGTTCAACCAGGGCGTTCATCACGCCGAAGACACTGGCGGCACCGCCCATGTCGTATTTCATTTCGTCCATGGCCTGGCCCGGCTTGATGCTGATGCCGCCGCTATCGAAGGTGATGCCTTTACCGACCAATACCACAGGTTTTTCGCTGGTCTTGCCACCTTTGTAGTTCATGGCAATCAGCGCGGGGGGCTCGTCGCTGCCTTTGGAGACGCTGAGGAAAGCACCCATGCCCAGGGCTTTCATTTTCTTTTCATCCAGCACACTGGTGGTGAGCTTTGCATGTTTTTTAGCCAGCGCCTTCGCCTGGGCAACCAGGTAGTTGGGGGTACAGATATTGCCTGGGAGATCCCCCAAATCACGGGCGACATTGCTGCCCAGTGCTTGAGCGGCACCCACTTCCATGCCGCCTTGAATAGCTTTCAGCTGCTTTTTCTCTGGGGCGTGGATGGTGAATTTCGCCAGGGGCAGGGGCTTTGCATCGGTGCGGGACAGGGTGTAGCGATAGCTTGCCAGACCGGCGGCCATGGCGATTTGCTGTGCTTTCCAGCGGTTATCCGCACCTTCAACCTCTACTTCGCAGAGGTAGCTCGCGGCTTCTTTAAAGTTCTTTACTCCATTGGCGCTGCTGGCTGCCAGCTTGCGGAATTCCGCCTGGCTGATGGTGCCTTTACCGGTGCGTACGACCAGAACGCGCTCGCTGGGAACGTCGATAAGATTGATCAGCTGGGTGCTGCCGGATTTGGCCCCCAAGTCCCCGCGCTTGAGGATTTTTGCAATCATTCCCCCGGTCAATTTATCCAGGCTTTTTCCACTTTCGCTGAGGTTATTTTTGGCATCTGCTGAAATAATAGAGCAGGCACTGCGTTGTTTACTGATATCTGCAACCTTGGCGGAGAACTGCATTTTTCGCTTTCCTTAAAATCTGACAATAGATTGCATGTCTCTAGGCCGAGACATAGCAAGAATTTTTAGTGATAATGCGTCGCACAAGTTTAACCCGCCTGCCTGTGGATTGCTGTACCTAGAGGGAAACTTGCTCGTTTTTGATTCAGACACCATCACACCGCTGTCACCAAGGAATTTGTTCGCCCTGTGATTATTTTTCGCTATCTCTGCCGCGAGCTGCTGTTTGCCACGCTAGCGGTTAGCGCAATTTTGCTGTTAATTGTGATGAGCGGCCGATTCGTGAAATACCTGGCGGAAGCTGCCGCCGGTGATATTTCGGCGAATATCCTGTTCTCCCTGATGGGATTCCGTTTGCCGGGATTCCTGGAACTGGTATTACCGCTGGGCCTGTTTGTGGGGATTCTCCTCTCCTATGGCCGCCTTTATATAGAAAGTGAAATGACGGTTCTGCACGCCTGTGGCTTTAGCGATTGGCGTTTGCTGGGCTATACCATGATTCCAGCACTGATGCTGGCGCTGGTGGTGGCGTCCATGAGCCTGTATTTCTCTCCGGCGGGTATGGAGCGTTCCACCAGCCTGTTAAATGCAGAAAAGGCGCGCAACGAATTTGATCACCTGGTACCAAAAAGATTTGTGTCCTCCCAGGGCGGCCGCGCGGTTTATTACGCCGATGCGCTGAGCGAAGATAAGTCCACCATGTTGGGGGTGTTCCTGGCTGAGTTGGGTGGTGCGGAAGAGGAAACTGAGGCAGACCAGCAGATTGTCATCCGTGCTCGTGAAGGTGTACAGGAGATAGATCCTGAGACAGGCCTGCGCTATTTGGTACTGCGCGACGGTTTTCGCTATGAGGGTGTTCCCGGCGAGCGGGAATACCGCCAGATGAAATTTGACAGTTACTCGGTGATTCTAGAGGTGCCTCGCGAGCGCAGCCGCTTGCAGGACCAGATGGAATCGGCTTCAACCCTGGATCTTCTTAAAGGCGATGATCCACAACAGAGGGCCTACCTCTACTGGCGCTTCAGCCTTCCGATATTGGTATTGGTGGTTGCAGTACTAGCAGTTCCATTATCCCGTACCAACCCTCGGCAGGGGCGTTTTGCGAAGATGATCCCGGCCATTCTGCTGTATATCACCTACCTGGTAATCCTGCAGGGTGTCAGGGGGGCGATTGAGGACGGCAAGATTTCCAATCCGGCAATGATCTGGCTGGTTCACCCGCCATTCTTACTGCTCGGCTTGCTGTTGTTAGCGGGAAGAAATTGGCGCAAGGCGCCGCCCAAGCGTTTGCCCGAGGATGTGAAGGAGTCGCCAGGTGAGTAAGCTCGATTTATATATCGCCCGCACCGTTATTGTTGCTGTGGGTGGCGCGCTGATGATTATTCTTGGCCTCACTGTGGTCTTTGCATTAGTGGACCAGTTGGGGGAGCTGAAGAAGGATTACGGCTTTGTCGATGCCCTGAAGTATGTGGGTTGGACATTGCCAGCGCGTATCTATGAACAGCTGGGCTTTTCCGCCCTGGTTGGATGTCTGGTGGGGCTGGGTTCATTGGCAGGTACCAGTGAGCTGACCGTTATGCGGTCTGCCGGCGTCTCAATCGGTCGGATTACCTGGGCGGTGATGAAGCCCATTATGCTGCTGATTTTACTGGGTTTGGGCCTGGCGGAATTTGTTATTCCCAAGACCAATGTAATTGCCGAGAGTGACAAAGCCCGGGCATTGGGTGAGCTGGAGGCGAGCGGCCTGGAAAGTGGCCTGTGGCTGAAAGACAGCGGCGAGTTTGTTCACTTCAACGCGGCACTGCCGGATGGTGAACTTTACGGTGTTACCCGCTACCACTTCGGTGCTGATCGAGAGCTGGAGCAGGTGGAGTTTGCTGAGCGCGGCCATTTTGATGGCAAGCGCTGGGAGTTGGAGAATAGCCGCACGACCATCTTCACCGGTGAGCATACCGAGAGTGAGGCGCTGCCTACGACCGAGTGGAAGGCGGAGATTTCGCCAGAGTTATTCGCCTTGGTGGTGCCTTTGCCAGCGGATCTGTCACCGCGCAATCTGTGGGCTTACGGCAAATTCCTCGATCGCAAAGGTGAAGACTCCAGTCGCTACTGGTTGCAGTTCTGGAAAAAAGTATTGCAGCCTCTCACTATCGCCAGTCTGGTGATGGTGGCGATCTCCTTTATTTTTGGCCCTCTGCGTGAAGTAACCACCGGACTGCGTGTGTTTACCGGATTGGTGGTTGGCCTGGTGTTCCAATTTGTCCAGGATATGCTGGGGCCATCTTCTCTGGTATTTGGCTTCCCGCCTTTCCTCGCGGTGTTACTACCAATATTGCTGTGCTTTGGCGCGGGATGGTATCTACTGCAGCGGGCCCGTTAGGGCCCCTGGCCTTCTACTTTTTCGACTTCTTTGGAAGTACGCGCACCTCGGATTCGGAGATAAGGTCATGCCATGTGGCCTTGTCGGATCTGGCCCAGGCAGAGAAGTAACCGAGTCCCAAACAAGCAATAGACAGCGGCGCTACGATGGCGCGAAGGATGCACTGGCGCCAAGTGAGCTGGGCTCCGTTTGGGCTCGCCAGCAGCAGACGCCAGGCGCGCATCCCCACAGTTTGACCCGCAGCCCTCCAGGACCAGAAGTAATACCCTACGATAACCGCTAGAGCGCCCAGCTGGAAGAATGGTCCGCTGACACAGGGGTTGTAGTCATTTGCCTCGGGCTGGCAGTTGAGGCCCACCACGGTAGAGGCAACCATCAGCGCGATAAAGCCGTAAACCACCAGTAGGCCCATCAGTATCAGCAGGTCGTAGAGCAGTGCAGCCAGGCGTGGACCCACCCCGGCAACAGGGAGTTCAGGAAAGGATTTGGGGGTGTTCGAGCTACTCACGGTTATCTCCGCCGGTTTTAAGTGGCGGAGATTCTAACAAACCTGTAAACGGGGAAGGAGAGGTAGCGCGCCTGAGTTCAGGGGCTCCCTAAAACTCCAGCTCAAAAGAGAACTTGAATTTGTCGTCGGACAGAGAGATGCCGTAGTCCACCGAGCTGCCAATCTTGCCCTCGTTGTTGGTGTACCTGAGCAAGCCTGTACGTGCGGCGCGGGAGTTCTGTGTCTTGTACGTTTCTAGACCCATTCGCAGGATTTTGGATAATGCCTTGCCACCTTTCAGGGGCTTAAACTTATCTGGATTGGTGTGCATCTGCAGCCACTGGTAATTCAGGCGTCGCTGTACGTTGCTCATACTATTGGTGCGCAAGTACTCGGCGGCCTGGACCAGTGCTTCGTTATCCATAGCAAATGCACTGTCGGAGAAAAACAGACTGCCGGATTCCATATTCAGGGTTTCATGGGAATCCGGGATAAATAACTCATCGGCAGAACAGACGCAGCACGCGGGCAGAAGAAATAGGCCAACGGTTTTTGGCACTAGTTGATTGGCGCTGAATCGGAAACTGCAGAGTAGCATTCTGTTTACCCCTGGGTGTCAACTTCTCATTTCGATGGCCGCAAGCGGTCGTTGAATTTATTATGGGTCACCCTTAACAAAGCATTTTTTCGAATTAATTAGGCGGCTGATGCAACTCCACTTACTGGACAGTCCGAAAAAGTCATCTCTTTCCTTGGAGGCCGCATGAAATGGATACTTTTTCATTTTTGTCTAAGTGGTCGCGAGCGTGAGCAGGAGCCCGCCAATGTTTTTTTATTATTGTTTTGGTATTTCTGTGCCAATGCTGATGAAAAAATTGTCTTGAATAGCTCCTCTTTCCACCGGATCGGGGCTTAGGTGCCAGGAAAGAGTTCCAAAATGCGCTACCGCAAAATTCTCCCACAAATAATCAGTGAGGATGGGGTAGGTTGGCTATCGGCTCTGGGTTCGTGAATCGCTTCTATGGCAAAGCTGTTGTCACGAAATAGCTGGACCCAACTTTCCAGGGTGCGGAAATACCAGGGAGCGGCCTCTTCAAAATCTCCCTCAATACCTTCCCAAGATCCCGGGCGCCATCCATCTCGATAGGGCTCATTACCGCAGGCTTGATGGGGGTGAAGAGTTTGGATGACAAAATACCCACCGGGCAGCATTAACTCGCGTGCATGACTGAATAGTTGCTCGACAGATTCCTTTCCGATGAGGGAGAAATTGCACACGATAAGTTCAAACTGCTGTTCCAGTTTTTCGGAGCAAATTTCTTCGTACTGCAATCGCCGGTAGGACTCATTGGCGCCTGCTCGAGCGCTGGCAATATCCACTAAATCTTTAACGCCATCGACACCACAGACTCGAATACCTTGCTCTGCCAGTTTTCTGCTGAGCCAGCCTTCACCGCAACCGATATCTAAAATGCTCGCAGGTTGGTACGCCATGATTGTGCTGACAATGGCGGCATCAGTGACCAGTCGGCGGCTGGGAATGGCGGCATTGTCTACTACTTTAGTCCACTCATGAGCATTCTTATGCCAGCAGGTGAGTACCTGATCATCACTGAATTCGGAATTGGGCATGCTTGGGTGACCTCCAGCCTGTCATTATTCACAGCTTGAGTGTACCGTCAGTGGACCATCCAGCTACAAAGGTGCTGAGGTCCCATGTCCACTCAAATGATTTTTGATTATGTGATCGTAGGTGCCGGCTCCGCCGGTTGTGTTTTAGCAAATCGGCTCAGTGCCGAAGAGCAGAATCGAGTTTGTCTTCTGGAGGCGGGTCCTAAAGACCGGAGCCCCTTGATCTCCATTCCTGTGGGTATTGGCGAGTTGCTACCGGGAACTCGCTATAACCTACACCACCATACCACGCCACAAAAGCACCTGAATGACAGGAAACTGTTTTGGCCGAGGGGCAGGACCCTTGGGGGTAGTAGCTCTATAAATGCCATGGTTTATATCCGTGGAAACAGCGATGACTACGATGCCTGGGAAGCAGAGGGTAATCCCGGTTGGGGTTGGAAGGGTTTGTTGCCTTACTTCTTAATGTCGGAAGGCAATGAGCGGGGTACTGATGCGCACCACAGTGGCTACGGCCCTCTGTCGGTCTCGGATTTAAAGTGGAAAACCCGATCGGGCCATGCTTTTTTACGCGCAGCTGAGTCCCTGGGACACCGGCCGAATAATGATTTCAATGGCAGCCAGCAAAATGGCGTGGGTTTTTACCAAGTAACCCAACGGCGCGGCCGCCGCTGCTCTGCGGCTACAGCTTATCTGCACCCAGTTTCCAGCCGCTCTAACCTACATGTTCGTACCAACAGTCAGGTGGCGAGGATTATTCTCAGGGGAGAGAAAGCGACCGGCGTCGAATTGCTTGATGGCACTAAAATCCTGGCGAACAAGGAAGTGATTTTAAGTGCGGGTGCTATCCAGTCGCCACAGCTATTAATGCTGTCTGGTATTGGGGATCAGGACCAACTGCGTAAATCTGGAGTGACTTCGCAAGCGCACCTTCCCGGTGTTGGAAAAAACCTGCAGGACCACCTGGATATCATACAAGTAGTGGAAGCCTCTGAAGCAGTTAGCTTTTCCGAGGCACTATGGCCGAAGCTCCTCACCGCAATGCGCCTGCCAGAACTGATCTTTTTAAATAAAGGGCCCTTAACCAGCAATGTGGCCGAGGCGGGGGGCTTTGCCAGTTCCAGTCTGGCGGGGGGCAACCCGGATATTCAGTTCCACATGACGGCAGTTCCGACTTTCCAACACGGGTTTAATAAGCGCACCTGCTACGGTTACTCCCTTCACGCCTGTGCCCTGAGGCCTAAGAGTCGCGGTGAGATCACTCTGGACTCCACCGATCCACGCAAACTGCCCAGAATTGAACCCAACTACCTGAGTGAGCCCGAGGATCTGCAGGTATTGGTGGAGGCATTTGAAATGGCACAGGATATCCTCGCCCAGGAGGAACTGAGTCGCTACAAGAAAAAGTCCTTGCGTCCAGAGCAGAAGTTGAGTGATAGAGAGTCAATCATCCACTATATTCGCCAGCATGCAGAATCCATCTACCATCCGATAGGTACCTGTCGAATGGGGAGTGATGAATTGGCTGTAGTGGACAGCGAGCTAAAAGTACACGGTGTGGATGGACTGAGGGTTGTGGACGCCTCCATAATGCCCACCCTGATCAGTGGCAATACCAATGCGCCTGTGATCGCTATTGCGGAGAAGGCGGCAGATTTGATTATGCAGCAGTCTTCGCGCTCGTTTGTAAAAGAGAATAGACACACTCAGGAAGTTGAATGATTTGGCAATGCCCGCTTTGTGCTGCCCCCTTAACTTTAGGAAAAGATACTTGGCACTGTACCAATCGACATAGTTTTGATCGCGCGCGTGAGGGCTACGTCAATTTGTTGCCCGTTTACCGCAAGCGCCGCAAAGATCCCGGTGACTCTTCGGAGATGCTTCACGCACGGCGGCGCTTTCTTCACGCCGGTTACTATCGGCCCCTGGTTGATAGTATTTCGGCGCTTCTACCCTACAAGCCCGGCCGCCGTTTGTTGGATATTGGTTGCGGAGAGGGGTATTACCTGCGGGAGCTTGAGTCCGCTGGCTGGCATGGCCACGGCCTTTCCGGTATCGACATTTCAAAATCCGGCGTGCGCATGGCGGCCAAGCGCGACAGTGGCGCCCAGTTTGTGGTTGCTAGCAATGTGAATTTGCCGGTGGTCTCGGAGTCGGTGGATAACCTGCTGAAGATCTTTGCCCCAGCCCCCGATCATGAAATGGAGCGGGTAATCAAAACCGGTGGCCATTTGGTAGACGTATCCCCTGGCCCCGATCACTTGTGGTCACTAAAGAAGTACCTCTATAAAGAGCCGCGTAAACATCCCGCACCCAAAGTGATTGAGAAGTTGACCCCGGAAGTCGATATGCGCTGCTCTTTCCCGTTTGTATTGAAGGGCAAGCAGGCCATTTCAGATTTCCTTGCTATGACGCCTTTTGCCTGGAAGGGCAACCGTGAAGAACGGCAGAAACTCGAAGAGCGCGGCAGCCTGGAGCTGGAAGCGGACTTTGTTATTCGTCGTTTTATTAAACATAAATAACAGGCATTTGCTAGGTAGAGGTAATAGAGCAGCGTTATGGCGACTCCCAGAGACTTTGGATTTATGCGGCGAGCCCTGGAGCTTGCACAACTCGCTGCTGAGCGCGGTGAAGTGCCGGTGGGTGCGGTTTTGGTCCAGGATGGAAAAATCATAGGGGAGGGCAGTAATCGCCCGATTGGGAATTGTGATCCCAGTGCCCATGCGGAAATCGTAGCCCTGCGGCAAGCGGCAGATAAACAACAAAACTACCGCCTGCCAAACACCACTTTATATGTGACGATTGAGCCCTGTACTATGTGCTTTGGCGCAATGGTACATGCGCGGGTAGGGCGGCTGGTATACGGCGCTACCGAACCCCGGGCCGGTGTTGTTGAGAGCCAGCTGGAATTGGCACAAGCCAACTTTTTCAATCATAAGATTACGGTGGAGTCGGGAGTCATGGCGGAAGAGGCAAGCAATTTAGTGCGCGAGTTCTTTCATGATCGACGCTGATCTGGCATTTGCTTTTGTGGTGAATTCAATAGTTGTCGCCACCGTCGTCCTGATTCACCACGAAGTATTGAGTGCCCTTGCCCGGATTGGCCGCTGGATTCCGATCAAGCATAACCTGGCGATTGTCCTGGGGGTGTTTGGCGCTTTGATCGCCCACGTGGCTGAAATATGGCTGTTTGCCTACTGCTACTACTTTATGGTGAATTCGCCTTATTTTGGTACTTTGGTGGGCAATTTTAATGGCAGCCTGTTGGACTGCGCCTATTTCTCATTCACCACTTATACCTCTCTGGGTTTCGGTGATATTGAGCCCCTGGGGCATCTGCGTTTTACCGCTGGCCTTGAAGCCCTTACGGGACTGGTGATGATTACCTGGACCGCTTCTTTTATGTTTTTAAAAATGCAGCGTTATTGGGAAAATTGATGGCAGGGTTCTTAAGATTTAATTCGCGCCGTACGCCCTGTGCGTTGTGTGGGTTTTTCTGCTGGATAGAACTCTTTTGAGTGGAGCCTTAAATAAAAGTGCCTGCCCACACTGCGCCAGAGTTTTCCGAAAGGGTGCAGCCAATAGAGCCACCGGGCGACTTTCGTGCGGTGGATATTGGATTTAACAATATTGGAGATGTGCTCGTTTTCCCACAGAAGGTGGGGCTCAACGCCATACAGTTTTAGGTCAAATTGCCAGAAGTGATCGAATACCTTGTCGATGGGTTCGAAAATACGGCTGGCATATTTTAAGACTTTCTCCATGCCGCGCCGGTTAATCAAATATCCCTGTGCTCCACACCACCCCCGCTCTGGTCGCACTAACTGATGAACACCATCATTCAAGGTTTGCACGACTTTTCGCTTGCGGACCTTAAGTCCCATCAGTCGAATCATCTCGATATTTTCAGGGAGTTGCTCTAACTCCGCTAGGACGCGGCCAAATGAGGGTTCTAGCTGTACATCATCTTCAAGAATACAGACCCGGTCCAAGCCGGAGCGGTATGCCCGACGAATTGCTCTCAAGTGGGCGAGATAGCATCCAATTTCGGAGCTTTTGAGTTCGCACAAGTGGCGCCACCGGGTGACGTTACTCGCGATATGCTCATTGTCTTCCAGTTCCGGAATGCCTGAGCGCCCATCAATCCCCTCAATCGTGTTGATATGCAGTCGCTGCATTTTCCCGGCGCTGAGTAATAGGTCAACGTCATCACTGTTTGGTTGCAGAGTGATAATCCAACAGGGGGTATTGGCGATATAGGGTCGCTGACGGCGGCCGCGCGGGGTAATTGGGCGTCTGGAGCTTAAAGGGAGGCGGCGACGTTGTCTTGTTGATGGGGAAAGCGGGTGCCGCTTGGGCTTGTGGCTGGTAGCAGCCAGCAGGCCAGGTAAGAATTCCTGAGCTACCACAGTTGCTAGAATGACAGGGCTTTTCCACCAAGAGGCGCTGGAGAAGAGTCGGGCACCACAGGAGCCCCCTGGACGCTTGGAGGTCAGGGTTGGAAAACCTTTAGTTATACCGTCTGCAGACGGTATAGAAGCGTCATGGGCCATTAACTCCCCTGATCTTATGGTCCTAAGATAAGTTGCTACGATTGAAGGTTAAGGTTTGACCTGCCAGTCCGAAAAGGATGAGGGAACTTACTACTGGGGTGGAAGGAAAGAATACACCGCACTCGAGACATGCTGTGAATACATCCCTGTAAGCTCCTAATCGGCATCCATACCTCATAGTGTCGCAAGCGCGGTGTATTCTTTCCTTCTCCCTCTTTAGTAATTGTGAGAGGTGTCTTGTAGAGGTGCCAAGGTGGAGTTGGTTCAATAGGGACTGTGGATGAACTCAGGCTTTATAAAAATGGCGTTGATCCTGGGGCTTTTGAGCTCTGTTGGTCCTATGGCCATTGATATGTATCTGCCTGCATTACCTGCGATGACAAAGGCCCTCGACACCTCAACCCAGGTCGCGTCCTATACGTTGATGGCTTATTTTATTGCGTTCGGGGTGTGTCAGATTTTTTATGGCCCCGCTTCCGATATGTTTGGCCGCAAACCGCCGCTCTATTTTGGTTTGCTGGTTTTTACTTTCGCATCTATTTGTTGTGCCCTGGCAACCACTATCGAGTGGTTAATTGCCTTCCGTTTCTTACAAGGAGTGGGTGCCGCCTCGGTAATGTCGATTCCCCGTGCAATAATTCGAGATTCTTATACGGGTACTCAAGCAACTCGCCTTCTTACGACAGCAATTCTTGTCCTTTCAATTTCTCCTATGTTGGCGCCATTAATTGGTAGTCTGCTATTAATTTCGTTTGGTTGGCGCAGCATATTTTGGGGGATATCCATTGCTACTTTTTTAAGTTTGATACTTGCTATTACAAGCCTTCACGAAACCTTACCAGTGAATAAGCGCATACCATTTAAAATAGGTGCGCTGCTTGAGTCTTATTCGATATTGCTACGTGACCCCATCTATATAGGGCTTACTTGTATAGGAGGGTTTGGCTTCGCCAGTGTACTTGCTTTTTTTGCGGCAGCTTCATTCTTATATACGAATTACTACGGATTGACCCCAACCGAATTTAGTCTTGCTTTTGCTCTAAATGCGCTTAGTTTCTTCTTGTCGAGTCAATTTTCGGCAAATTTCGGTGCCCGTTTAGGGATGGTGAAGCTGGTGAAGTGGGGTGTGACTGGATTTGTAATAAGCTCGGTGACCATGTGTTTAGTGATAGAGGCCGGTTTTGATCATCTCGTACTACTGATATGTATGCTTATCGTATGTAATATGTTTCTTGGTTTGGTTCTTCCGACGGCATTTATTCTTTCCATGGAAAGACATGGCCCTATAGCGGGAACGGCTTCTGCCCTGGCTGGTACTATGCAGTTGTCAATCGGGGCTGTAGCTATCCTGATAACCAGTTTGGTTTTTAATGGAACACCAGGGTCGCTTGCTGGGGTAATTGCGGTGTGTGGAATTTTGGCCTTTGTGGTTTCCTGGTTAGTTTTGCGTAATGTAGTCAGCATCACAGCAGACCAGAGCGATTGAGTAATACCAAAATAAATTAGGGAGCCTCTGAATAACTCTGTGCTGGCATTTCACTCAGCATCGTTCGAGTGATGCTGAGTGAATTCTGGAGTGCTTAAGATCAGTAGGCACCAGCACTGTAGATCAGCTCATAGCTGTGGCTGTAAATTTCCAGAATGTTGCCAAAAGGATCTTCCATATAAATCATGCGATAAGGCTTTTCACCGGGGTAGTAATAACGGGGCTCCGGCATACGTTTTTTACCACCGGCCGCTACAATCTTATCCGCCAGTTCTTCCAGGTTGGGGTCTTGCACACAGAAGTGAAAGATCCCGGTTTTCCAGTATTCAAAGTTATCTTCTGGGTTTTCCTGATTGCTAAACTGGAATAGTTCTACGCCAATCCGGTCCCCTGTCGATAAGTGAGCAATGCGGAAACTACCCCAGTTTGGGCCAAATACGTCGGTGCACATTTCACCGATAGCGCTTTTGTCCTCTGTGATATCTGTGGGCTTCATAATCAGGTACCAACCAAGTACCTCGGTGTAAAACTTCACAGCTTCTTCAAGGTTTGGCACTGAAATACCGATATGAGAAAAGGTTCTCGGGTATGCGTTACTCATAGCTGTCTCCTTTGTTGAATGCGGTTAAGTTACAGCTTCTGATTCATTACGTATAATTATCATTTGTAATATTTTTAAGTAGAATTCGTAATGATAAATCCAGTGTGGTTAAGAAGCTTCTGTACCTTAGCTGAAGAGGGGCACTTCACTCGTACGGCGGATCGCTTGCATATGACTCAGTCTGGGGTCAGTCAGCATATACGCAAGTTAGAGGAGCACTTAGGTGTCGCTCTGTTAGTTAGACAGGGTAAACACTTCACTCTCACGGATGCTGGTGATCGGCTCTATCGGGAAGGGCAGGGGATTATTCAGAAGCTTGCCAGTCTGGGACAAATTGTTGGTGAAGACCCTCCCCACCATGGGGATGTACGAGTAATGTGCCCCGGGAGTGTGGGGCTGAAGCTCTATCCCAAGTTGTTGTCCCTGCAGAAGATCCACCAGGGGTTATCGATTAGCTGTCGTTTCGCACCCAACCTGGATGTAGAGAAGGCCATTGCGGGAAACGGCGCTGATATTGGATTAATGACCAGCCCGCCACAAGCAGAGGAGATTGACAGTCGGCCGATCGCCAGTGAAAGGTTATTGCTAGTGACGCCGGCTGAAGTGAAAACCCCAGATTGGGAGTCGCTTTTAGCGCTGGGGTACATAGGCCATCCTGACGGTATACACCATGCGAGTCTATTATTGGGAGCGAACTTCCCACAATTTAGAAGTCTTGAAGCTTTTCAACAAAAAGGGTTTTCCAACCAGATCAGCTTAATCCTGGAGCCCGTTAGTATGGGATTGGGTTTCACAGTTTTACCCGCCTATGCGGTAAGTGCATTTCGAAAGCCGAAATTGATTAAGGCACATAGCCTTGAAAATCCCGTTAGTGAGACACTGTATTTGGCGCTTAGGCGCACTCAACTTGTACCCGCCAGAGTCAGGTTTATTATTGGTGAAATGGAGAAATGGCTTTAATCGGGCTCCTAAGTATCAAAAAGCTGAACATTTTTGGTAAAAATACCGGGTTGTTTCGCTCCCTGTTATTTTTGGCTCTATCACAACTTTCTCTTGTGGGAATAGCTAAAGCTGAGAGTGTTAAGGATGAGCAGGATAAGATACTGATGTTGTTGGCTTATTCTATAGTATTCCAGGATTGGGTCAGGCCTACTGATAAAAATAAAAGAGGCCATAATATTGGTGCGGTTTTATTTGATAATGATGCCAAGAAAATAGTCGGGGCCCAACTAAATTCAGTTTTGCGTTGCGATGACAAAACTCAACACGCTGAAGTGCGTTTAATGCAGCAGTGTCTATCAGAGAAATGTCTCGGAGAAAAAAGTCAATATTTGACCAAAGCCAATGTTACGATCTACACATCTTTAGAGCCCTGTATGATGTGTAGCGGAATGATGATTTTTTTGGGCGTTTCAGGTGTTGTATACGGGCAAACTGATCCAGACTATGGTCAAAGTATTGAACGACTTAAGCAAAGTTTTGACAAAAATTGTGGCTATGAGCATTCTCAGTGTATCGTAGATAAACCGGGAAATTATTACACTCGCCGTATAACTTCAGAACCATCGAAGCTTTTACAGAAAGAGAAGCTGGATGGGGCTTACTTTAATTATGAATTACTACATGGAGACTATATTGTTAGCTTCCTATTGAGTGGCGATGCTAAAGAAATTTATCAGGAAGCTTTTCGGAACTTCAAGAATCTGGATATTAGGCATAAGGAAAATCGGTATATATATCGCCAAGCACTTTCAACCCTAAAACAGCTGGAAAATGGTGAACTGCAGTTGGGTTACTGTCCATCCTGGCAGTCGCACCATCACTAACTATTCGACTATTGGTTTAGAGCTTTTCGAGCATGCTCTGTGAGGTTGATAGTGATCTCTTTAATCAATTTCGATTTTAAGTTCCAAACATGCCAGTAAAGAGGAATTTTCAAATACTGGTCTTCAGCGAGTTTCACCAACTTTCCACTTTTTAGCAGGCTGGCGATCTGAATATCTGGTGCCATTCCCCAACCCAGCCCCAGAGTTAAGAAACTGAGGAAGCTCTTTGAAGAGGGGATTTCATGAGATGGGTACTGACCGGTCTCCACGCCCCAAAACTGTTTAAGGTAACGACTCTGCAATTGATCCTTATAGTTGAACTCCACTGTGGGAGCGTAGTGGAGCTCTTCAACCTTAATCGGGTCTGAAAAAAACTTCTTCTTAAAGGCCTTGGTGCATACAGGGTAATAGGCCATATGACCGAGTAGTACCGATTGGCAGCCCTGGAGGTTACTGGTTGTTGAACTGATACAGCCAATGACTTCACCATTCTTCAGCAATTCATGGGTAGCGTCCTGATCGTCGACCTTTAGATCCACGAGCAACTGCTGGGATCGAATCAATGGTGTGATGGCAGCCAGAAACCAGGTATCCAAGCTATCTGCATTCAGTGCGATACGAACCTTATTCTGGTTGCTATAGCGGGTCTTGCCTCCCTCTGGATCGATATCAGTGAGAAGCTCTTGCTGTAACAAGTGCATTTGCTGGTAGTACCCCAACACTTTGAGGCCGGCTTCAGTGGGTCGCAAAGGGTTGGAGCGTATCAATAGGGCTTGGCCAACCTGGCTTTCTAAGGCTTTGATTCGTTGGGAAATCGCAGACTGGCTGACATGGAGTAGGGCGGCAGCCTTGTCAAAACTGCGCTCCTCTACGACAAAGGCAAAGGCTTGGAGTTGCTTTAGGTCTAGCATAAGAATTTCTTATGAGGGATCAGTATAATTAAGTTTACTTATTCTAGTTTGACTCTTAATCTCGCGCCACTATTCAGGCCCGCAGCCCTGCGGGCACTTCCAAATTAGAGAATGAAGCACAGGAGGCATCGTGTTTTCAGGGTTGTTGCTGGCGCCGCTCGCAAAAGGTTTTTTGACTACCATCAGTTTGATTATGGCGATCGGAGCGCAGAATGCGTTTCTGCTGACGCAGAGTATCCGTCGACAATATCACTTTAGTATCGCGGCTTTATGCGTACTGATGGATATTGCATTGATTACAGGTGGTGTGTTCCTGGTTGCAAATCTCGCACAAGCGGGTGGCGACTGGATGATCTGGCTGACCTGGCTCGGTGCTGCTTTCCTGTTCTCCTACGGTGCCATGGCTTTCCGTTCGGCCTTCACTAATAAAGGTCTTGGAGAGCAAAAAGAGTGGATGAAATCCCGCCGCTCTGCATTGATTACCGCGGTAGCCTTAACCCTGCTTAATCCACACGCGTATGTGGACACGGTTGTACTGATTGGCTCAGTAGGGGCGCAGTATGCTGGCAATGGAACCTGGTTTTTTGTGCTAGGGGCATGTAGTGCATCCCTGCTATGGTTCACCCTTCTTTCAGTGGGTGGCAGTATGATGCAGCCGCTATTTAAGAACCCCAGAACCTGGCAGGTACTCGATGTACTGGTGGGCATTATGATGTGGACCATTGCTATCAGCTTGTTGTGGGCGCAGTAGACACTCAATAATGGCTGCTAAAAATAGCCGTAGACTAATAAGTCTACGGCTATTTTTTTGCTTGCAGGCCCCTAACTTATTCCGATAGTTCTCCACACTAACTTCCCCTTAACATTTCCCCTGACTTGTTTAACCCGCTATTTCGATCACTCAAATAGCGCCCAAATTGCATACAAGGCCTCTCCACCAACCAATAAATGGCTGCCGCTAAAGCGAAGCTAAGTAGTGTTACTGCCACGAGCAACGTGGATAGAGACATACTTGTAAGCCCTTGTCCCCAAGGTTGGCTTATGGCCCAGCTGACGACAAAGACAACGATTAAATGAAACAGGTAAATGGAATAACTGATAGTCCCCAGAGCGGCTAAATGTCGTATTGGCTTTGGTGGAAGTAATACAAAAACGAGGAAGATAGCTAAAGCGATGAAATGAGATGATACAAAGCGGAGGGGAGTTTCGCTGATCGACTTACCTAGTAGGTGCATGGCCATAACGAGTAGTGGTATCGAGAAAGTCGAAACCAGGCCCCAAAGCATATAACGATAACCGCGCCTTGTTTCGTAGCAATACCTGAGTAGGGTTCCGCAGAACATAACTGCGATAGCAAAGGGGAGGTAAGTAGTGGTGGCGGGAAGCTGGGAAATTGGAGTGGATGATTGCCCTAAAAGTTGCATGCTGACAAATACCGATAGTGCCCCCCAGCACACTAAGAATAGATATCTGGGATTCCCTAGTAGTTGAAGGGTGAACATCAGTGCGCAGAGACAGTAAAAAAGCAGCTCTGCAGTGAGAGTCCAATATAGAATCTGAACACTTTCAAACCCCATAAGGCCTTGCAGCATTGTGGTATTGGCAAGAATGGTAGATGCAGAGAATGTTCGGCCAGCGAGCAACCATGTAAGTCCGATAATTGCAGTCAAAGATAACCAGTAAGCAGGATACAAGCGGAAGAAGCGGCGGATAGCAAAGCTCTTAAGAGTATGATTAGATGCAAGAAGACTGTGGGGAATGACAAAGCCGGATATTAGGAAAAAGCAAAGTACACCTATCCGGCCAAAATCCAGTTGACTGATAAATTCAGCCAGTGCCGAGCCGTGCTGGGCGATGGATGGGTTGCGGATAAATACTTCACTACTGTGTTGCCAGACAACCAAAGTTGCAGCTAGCCCCCGTAGCACATCGAGATTAAGAAGGCGTGTGTTCATTACCGATGGACCATACCCTTGGTCAGTGTACTTTCATTCCGCCCAGAATATGATAACTATGCCTCTTGCAAAAGCCTGAGAGCTGAGAATTGTCAAGAAGAAAGGTAATAGTTGTCTGTATTTGCTGTGTACTAGTCTAGACCCAAGCATCTTAGTGATGATTGATTAACGGTAGCGCTATCCATTTTTTTTGAGCCTCTCGACGACTTGATCAATCTCGGCTTTATTCTCCCTGATAAGTCTGTCTGATAAAACTTTTAGCTTATTACTTGCCTTGTAGTCAAACGGGTCAACATATGGATTTACAAGTTCAACATTGAAATAGTTATAATTAATCCGTCCCTCAGGAGTGAGAGATTTCGCAATTTCCAGTGTATATAACTGTTGATTATCCATAGACCTTTGTACGTTTGAAATTAGGTCTTGGATCCAGTTAATTTGCCCCCAGTTTTTTAGGCTTCTATAGTCAGTTTCCGTGGTAGCTAGTGGTTGCGTGCCAGCCCCAAGGACTAGTACATAATAGTTTTTTCCGGGGAACTCCCTGATAATATCACGTAATACAATACTGGTGGGATTGTTAGCGTCTACGCCAGCATCGGCATAATACTGATGATGTATGTCTTGTCCGGTAGTCATAAAATCGACGGGGGGGAATACTGTTTCCGCGCTAGCTGCGGCTGTAACTAATTGGTAGAGTGTATTGGTGGGTAGCTTAGTAATTGCCTCGCCACGATTCTTGAATAATTGAAGCTGGCCCATGTGAATATTGAGGGAGGGGATGATGACGTAGTTTTTCAGGCTCGTAAATTTTAATTTGTCAGTGAAATTTTTTTCCATGGTTTCGCTTAAGCGATCACCGCTAAAGCGGGGGGAGATAAAACCATTAAAGGTTAGTAATTTGTGATACCAAGGTACGGAGAATACGTATCTGCTATCTTTTTTATAAATATTAATGATTTTATCACTTTGAGATTTTAGGTTTTCAGTTCCTGGGTGATCATCTTCAAATGATTCTTGGGTCACATTGAGACCAGTAGCGATGATGGCACCAGTGGATACTCCACTAAAGACATCAAACAATTCATCAATAGGTTTGCCGGTCTGTTCTTCGATATGTTGAATAACATAGAGTGGTATCAAACCACGTATTCCACCGCCATCTATGATAAGGATGTTGATAGTATCTTTGTCTTTAAGGGAAGCATTACTTTTGATGAACTCTTTTGTAACAGGGTGGGCATCAAACCGAATACTTTGGGTCAGTCGGTAATTGTAGACGTACACCAAGCCTAAAAACGCTATGATAATTAGTATGGTGAAGGCTGACGCTAGCCGAAGTTTCATTGATCTGCCTATACTCTAAACCTTAATACAGAGAGTGTGGCAAAGTAGATAAGTTTTATTTCTTTGCGTTATTTAAAAGATACTAAAGGCTGTTTTATTGTCTTGTTTTTGGGTTGTGGCAAGGGATCAAGCAGTATGAGCGGTTTTTATCTGTAAGAGGGGGGCGTAATTTCTATTCTCTGAGGCTCTTACGGGAAATTTCACTATCTTTACAGCGAAAAGCACATAAAGTAATCTGATGACTGAAAGCCCAGGTAGTGAACAGTAATTTAATGGAACTCTCCCAAGTCGGTGGCTGAAGCCTGCACATTTCCCTAGGATTTCAATTTACTGGCTTGATATAAGTATTGGTGGAGCGCTAAATATTATAAGCTGGTCGGCAATCAGGAAACCATTTAGTCTACTGGATGCTGTCTCTGAGTGTGGCTGATACACAAAGTATCCGCAAGGTTGAATGGTTATAAGTTATCAATTAGCTAGTGAATGAAAACCCGCGAGCCTAGCCAAAATTGATTAGAGTGAAAGGGGCCCACCCCGAAGGGTGGGAAATAACTTAATGGGCTTGATGTTCCAATGCGTTTAGGAAAGTTGCAATATCATCTACTTGTTGTGTGCTTAATTTCTGTCCCAATTGGTACCAAGCCATATCGTAAATTGCCTGCTCGATGGTTTCTACACGCCCGTCGTGGAAGTAAGGAGCGCTTCTGCTTACGTCGCGTAACATTGGAACTTTAAACATCATTTTATCGTTTTCAAGGCCTGTAACTTTATAACGACCTAAATCTTCCTGGTATGGATATTGGTTGACCAGCCCCATCTTCTGGTACATGTTTCCACCCAAGGTTGCACCATTGTGGCATGCTGAACAACCAGTGTTGATAAAGGTTTGCAGGCCCTTTAACTCACTTTTTGTCATAGCCTGATCATCACCATTCATAAAATCATCAAAACGATCATTTGTAATCAGTGTGCGCTCAAACGCAGCTATAGCCTCAGCAATATTGTCGTAAGAGATAGCATTCTCTTTACCAAAGGCCTGTTTGAAACTTTCTTGATATTCGGCAATTTTTGAAATCTTTGCCTCAACAGCCTCTTCTGAAGGCATTCCCATCTCTACAGGGTTTAGAATTGGACCTTTGGCCTGTTCCTTCAGGTCCTCTGCGCGACCATCCCAAAATTGAGCCACTTGAAATCCGGAATTCCAGACCGTTGGAGAGTTTCGATCACCCTTGGTACCAGGTAAAGCTCCCGGTGATGTCGCTTCATTGTCGACACCCGAGCCGTTGTAGTTCCCTACTTGATGGCAGCTGTTACAGGACTGGCTATCATTGACTGAAAGCCGTTCGTCCATGAACAGTGTTCTTCCAAGCTCAACCATCGCTGGGGTGTCATTCTCACTGCCTGGCATAGTTTCTGAGAGAGTGCCGAACATAATTTTTGATTGTTGACGTAATTGATTTATATCAACTTCGGCCGTTGCCGATACAGTTGTTGATAGTAAGCTTGCTACCGCTATCAAGCCGCCAATGATTGGAAGCTTGAGATCTCTTTTCGAAAAAATTTTCTTAATCACTTTGGTATCTCTCCCACATCTCAAAAAACAATGACAACTAACCTATTTTTAATCAAAGCTAGGCGGCGACACTATATAGGGAAGCTCGTTCGGCTGATACCATGATTTAACAAAAAAATCCGTGTATTTTTAGAATATCCAGAATCGTTCACAAAATACTTTTTCAGATATTATTCAGAACTCGGACTATACATTGAGTGCACTGGGTTTGGAGAGATTGAAGTCTTGCTATTTGCCTTTGAAAATTGCAGGGCAATTTCTGAGATGGCGAGAAAGCGTAGGGTTTAGGGGATAGCTATCAGTATCTCTAAAGAGAAATGATTCGTATTTCTGCTAGTCGGTTGGTGGAGTAATATTTACTCGAACGATAAATGACTCCATAACTATCTGAATGTGGTTAAATTTTTAGGTAGGACCTTTAGGTTTTAGGAAGCTTTTAATCTTATTGTTATATCTGGTTAACTTTTATATTAGTCTACGTATTCTAAATAGAGGCGTTTCGCTACCTATCAAGCTACCGGGCTTAATAAGAGTCTCCTCGATTATTCCACTGCAAGGGCTGGGCAGCTAAATTGTGTAAGTTCCAAAATCGGCAACGAGTATCGTTTGTCCACCGTAAATTGGATAATCAACACCAACCATGACTTCTACTACCTCACCAAGTTCTTTTGGGCGGACTGAGCCGGACAAAGGTTCTTGTTTGTGCGGAATCGAATCAAAAGAGGGTGCGCGTACGATTCCATCGGATGGAAAGCGTTCTTCCTCTAGGGGTATTCTCTCACCACTTTCAATGGAACTTATACCAAGAGCACCATTTATAAAATCAAGTATGAATTTCCACATATATTTCTAGGCTGTTTAGTGTAATTGCCTATAAATTAACAGGTTATTTTAAATTATTCCCTTATCCAATGATTCAGGGCTGTTGACGGGATAAAGATCCCCGGTGGCTATAGTATTAGGATCATCATCGCGTCTCCAAGTAATATCTTTATCCAAAACGATATCTTAAGCTATTAAACTATATCTACCGTTTAATAGCTTAATTTTCAAGATTTATAGTTTTATACATGTAAATTGATCTGTAGTAGAAATTTAATCCTATTTATCTTTAAACCAAAATTCGATCTCATCGGTTTCGACATCAAATGTCGCAGAGTGTTCTACATGTGCTGGTACATGGTACCACTGTCCAATACCAATCCGTTGGGTGGCACCATTCATGGTGAGTATTAGTTCCCCCTTTGTGATAACGCCATGATTATCTGTGTCATGAGTATGGGGTGGAATGAACGTTCCAGCTGGATATGATGCGAAAAGAACATCACTGTTTTCTGCCTTAAGCTTGTAAGCATCAAAGCGACCATCATAGAGAGGTAATTCCTTAAATTTACTTGGATAACTGCCTGGCATCTCTGCTTCCTTTTTGAGTGCGTATAAATAGCTTTGGGCTAAAGTTCCTGTAGGTAGAGTAAATCACCGCCCTTATAGTTCCAAAACTGTTTTATTATTTTTGGAGTTGCATTTTTGATTTGTTCCTAGGGATCCTCTGATCAACGAAGCATTTTTCCAGAATTAAGCTGAGCTGCTTGAAAAATTCACTTTATTACGCACAAACGCGTAATTTTCGCGTAATAGTCCCCTAATTTTTCATCTGAAACCCTCAATAGGTGGGTTTCAGGCGAACCACCCCTAGGCAGCCAAGTATTTTCTCCCTATTAATAAGTTGGTAAAGCCTGCCAGTAAGCACAGCCTCTCAGTATTTTTTACCAGTCCCCGATAGCGGACCTTGTCATAACCAAATACCCGTTTGATGTAGCGGAAGGGGTGCTCGACCTTCGCTCTTATCTGCGCCTTGATCTTTTCCGCTTTACGGAGTGCATCACGCCCTGGAAGAGTTTTTAGCTTGCTCGGCTTCATTGCTATATACCAATCCGCCTCCCGCTCTTTCAACTCTTCACGTTTCTCCGCACCAATGTACCCAGAGTCTCCCCAGATTCTTTTCTCCTCCCCGTGGAGAACTCGCTCTGTGGTTGTGACATCATGCGAATTCGCTGCTGTTGTATCTATGCTATGTATTACTCCGAGCACATCATCAACCCCGATATGCATTTTCATCCCAAAATGCCACTGATTGCCTTTCTTTGTTTGATGCATTTCCGGGTCACGTTCTTTCTTTTCATTCTTAGTTGAAGTTGGCGCAGAGATAATAGTGGCATCTACAATCGTGCCTTCACGCAGTACCATCCCATTCTCAGCAAGGTGTTTGTTGATTTCATCAAAAAGAGCTGCACCTAGCTGATTGAGCTCCAGTAAGTGGCGAAAGTTAAGAATCGTTGTTTCATCGGGAATTGGGCTACTCAAAGTCAATCCAGCAAAACTACGCATGGATTCAATTTCATACAGTGCATCTTCCATAGCGGGATCACTGAGATTGTAAAATAGCTGCATGCAATGAATACGAAGCATGACACTCAATGGATATGGCTGTCGGCCACGTTTACCTTGTGGGTAACAAGGAGTGATCTGAGCTTCTAGTCGCTGCCATGGGACGAGGGTTTCCATTTGAGAAAGAAACTTCTCTCGGCGAGTTATACGACGCTTTAGCTTATATTCTGCTTCGGCAAAGGTGACTTGGTGCATGATTCATCGTAGTCTTGATGGGTAGGTGAATATTACCAAATTGACTCAGAATTATTCAGAGGTTCCCTAGATTCCCATAACAACCGACACACTTGGCAATAGCGAGGGAGGCCAGCTGGCTGTAGGCTAGTAAGCTTCCACACAAACAAGCCATGAACCTCATGGGAACCCGTACCAACCAGCTGAGCTTAAAAGAACGATACCAGAATGAGGCTCTTAACGGGCAGAGCTATTCAGCTCGAACCATTGCACAACACCTCCATAGATCCAATAAGACCATCTCTCGCGAGCTTGGTCGTTACAGCCCCTACTGTGCCGAGAGTACCTATCGTCAGGCACTGCAATGGTGGCACGGAGCTCTTAAGCACACCAAGCTCGACTTTGCCATGCAGGTACAAATCGACTTCCAGCTAAAAAAATGCAAGCCCTGAACAAATCGCTGGGCGAATGCGGCTTGAACGGTGTACTAAAGCGGTTAGCTGTTCAACAATTTACCGCTGGACCCGTCGACTTAACTGGAGGTCACGTCTGCCAAGGAAAACCAAATCCTATTGTAAACGGGCAAGTTCTGAGGCAGGCGTAAAGCTTTTTCCAGAGCGCATAGATATTTCTGATTCGCGCTGCTGACTTTAATTAATTATCAAGTATATATCCCAGTAGCCGTTGGATTGTGGACATGTCAAGACAAGTCCGCTTTTTAGGTTCACTCAAATGGTTTTAGGCGCTCCATAAGAAGATTGCGGATATCTTCCATTGATTTTTTTGCAGCATCATCAGCAGAGTTCATTGCGATTAGAAAAATTATGTTGTGCTTCGGCATGATATGTGCCTCGGTGAGCCAATAGAGGTTACTACCGGTGTGTGTAAGCAGCAATAACTCTGGATCGTAAAATGCCCCCCAGCCCAGTGCGTAATTACCATTTACGGGTGAGTGTAGTTTGCGATAAGTTTCGGACTTCAATAATTTACCGCGGCCATGTACGCCATTGAGTTGGTCTTCTGCGAAGAGTGTCCAATCTTTAAGAGAAATATTGATTGTGCCGGCAGGGCCGAGCGCTTGAGGATTATCACTTTGTATGTCAGCGGGATCGAGTGGTACGAGCTTGCCCCACCAGGTTTTTTTATGACCGCGCGGTTGGTCCAACTTGCTAGAGGATCCGGGCGCAGCAAATCCAGCATTTTTTATGCCGAGCGGAGTAAAGACCTGTTCCTTGATGAGATCCTCCCAAGTCTTGCCTGTTCGTGCCTCGGCGATGGCACCCGCTATAATGTAACCGAGATTGGAGTATTTAAATGAACCAGTTGCGGATGTAGGTTGCATTGCAAGGTAACTGCGTGCAACAGCAATACGTTGCGCCCGAATACTGGGTACTGACTCAATTAAGTCTTCAAATTGAGGAAATTCACTATCGTCGGTCAGAGATGGTAAGCCTGCGGTATGACTGAGCAATTGCGTGATCGTAATATTGCGGTAAGCGGGATCCATATTTTTTGCGAAAGCGGGAAAAGAATCAGCGAGTGTATCCTCAAATCGCATGACACCTTGCTCAACTAAGCGTGCGATCATTGTTGCCGTTAGCGCCTTGGTATTCGATCCAATATGCCAACGATCATCGATAGTGGCTGGTTCCATATGACCATGTGCACGAAAACCGTCTGCAGCTATAGCAGCGGTCTTGCCATCGATTTGAATCAGCGCGGCGACGGCTGGAAGATCGTTTTTGTTACGTGCTGTGGTAAGTGTCTGCTCGAGAAATGTCTGCAGCGCTTCGTCTGCACGTACAGCAACGGTTACTGCTAAGAGTGCGATTGTAAGAAAAATCTTTGAAATAATTTTTGTGTGCCGACTATGCATCATGATAAGCCTGTATTAAAAGTAACTTGAAAACTGAGTCAGATCTTAGTTGCCGCTAAAAGTAGTACGAAATTTCGAGGTTATTGGCGTACTACTTCGATTTCTGACTGGATCGTTTTGTTTAAGTTCCTAAAAAGTATGTAATTGTGAGGGGGAAATTCTATCCGGAAAACTATTAGGGGTAATTTATACTGTAATCATGATATTTATAACCTTCTAATACCAAGAAGCTGTTTGTACAAAGCTTGTAAAAGAAGTTGAGGGTATGAATAGGATAAAAAGCATTTGATAGAGTGTCTTTTAAAAAAATATCAAATAATTCATTTAAGTCATGCATTTATAAGATTATTGGAAATAGTAAATTGTTGATGGTCTGCTATATCTAAACCAGATAAGCCGCAGTAGTAAATACCTGCATACAACCCTAAGGGTCTTCTAGAACTTTTCATATTGATAGATTTTAAGAGTGGGGAAGCCAGCTGCCCGAAGGCAGCACTAAAAAGTAATTGCTCAGTCTAAGCCCAGTTCTTGCTCAATTTGGGCTTTGCGCCAAACGGATAGTCAGAAGGTAGTTTTGGTTCTTTGGTGTTATCAGCAATGATGGCACGTTTCATACTGGGTCAGGCTAAAACGGCCAAAATTTTCGGAGCGATCACCTGAAAGACCTTGGGCGGGCCTATCAGAATTACTTATACTGCTCTAAGGTAGTTTTCGATGAGGTTTAAACAAAATGACCTTACGATGGAGGTATTTTATCTCTCTTATTTTTAAATTTAATAAGTGGAATTAGCTTGAAGTCTTCATTCAGAGCCTGAATTTTCCTAATCCTGTCACAGCGAAATACCCGAATATCCTCACGGAGCTTGTCCCAGGCTAGGATGTACCATACGGGATAACTAAGAAAGAGGTAATGGGGTTCAATAGTTCGTAGTGTTTCTTTTCCGCTTTCGTCACAGTAGGTGATCTTTATGCGTTGAAGCATTAAGAAAGCTTGGTGGAGCTTCTCGACAGTTTTACGCTTTGGAGTTAAGAAATTTGAGAGCACAACCTCGGAAGCCGAGTTTCCGATGATGATACGTGCCTTTATACCATTCACTTTACTTTTCATGGACGATGAAAAGGAAGCCATTACCTTGTGGCGGATGCTACTTAGGTGTGCCATAAAGAGGGGGGACTTCATCTGTTCAGCAATAGCCAAACTGATCATCAGGTCAACAGCCTCTGTATAGTTTAAGTTGACACGACCAACGCCCCAGCGCTGGTCCAAACGGATTCCACCACCGCGTCCCACATCCGTTTCAATCGGCAAGCCTCGGCTTCTCAACACCTCTATATCTCGATTCAGCGTCCGAATGCTAACGCCCACTTCCTTGGCAATTTCACCAATCGTGATGGGTTCGTCCGACTTTAATCGGGCGGTGATAACTTCAAGTCTATCTATTCGTGAGAGGGTAGATGTGCGCATAGTTATCAAAATATGCCATATAGTGTCATATTTATCCATAACCTACACCTCGTTCGGTGATATTGAATGATTACAAATTGATTGGAGGTTTTGGGTATATGGCGAAGGCAACTATTGGACGGTGTATTTTAGGTATCTTAGCCCTGTTTTTTATGGGGACTGGATTGGTGCTTATGATTAGTCCATCTGTCATGCTGGCCCACACATTTATCGGGCCTATTGATTCTGTGAGTGGGCTATCGAGTATTCGCTCTCTTTGGGGTGGGACAACAATCGCAATTTGGGCAATGGTTCTTCTTGGAGCGATAAGATATAACGTGGACTATATTATGGTTGGATTTATTGCATTGATGTTGGTTCTAGTTGGCCGATTAGTAGGCTATTTTATTGATGGATCTTATCCAGAACTTATCCCTACAGTGGTCCCAACAATTGTAGCTACTGTCATTATGATAATTGCTTGCAAGCTCATGGCACATACTACGGATGCTTAAATGTCGTTATAAGTGCAATCTAACCAAATTAAAGATAACAAGTTCTAGTTTGCTTAATTTGCAATCTATTTTGGATAGGGGTACTTAAAAAACAAATTTTCATATTGAAGTGATTTGCATTGTAGGAAATACTGAGATGCGCAGGCAGAATATCTTAATAGGTATTCTGCCTGAGCCTATTTTTTACCTAACATAATCGATATAGATATTGAGGAATAGGATAGTGTAGAATAAGTTGTATTTTACATCTATATTGAAAACAAAACGGTTAACTAGGAAGTGATTGGTTAATTTAAAGAATAAATTATCTGGTTAGTACTTTATTTTTGACGCTGAAGGAATAGTAATGTCAAAAGATCCAAAGCTCATTGCTGAGCAGCTTAGAAAACCATCTGGTACATTGGCTTCAGAAACCGCGCAGCAAATGAACAAAGCGAATGAAGCAACGAATCTTACCGCTTTAACAGCCCTCAATGTGGTAGATGGTGATTCTGTTCTAGAAATTGGTCCGGGCAATGGCAAATTTGCAGTCGACGTAATTCGTAAGGGATCTTGTGTCCGCTATACCGGTATTGATTGGTCGAGCGATATGGTTGCAACCGCAAAGGGTCTAAATTTTGAATATATAGAGTCGGGGCAAATGGATTTTTTAGTTGGTAGCTCAGAAAGTCTGCCGTTTGCCGATAAACAGTTCGATAAGGTTCTAGCCGTACACACAATATACTTTTGGGACACCCTCAAAACTCATCTAGCAGAGATCTCCAGAGTACTAGCGACTAAAGGAAAGTTATGCCTGGCTTTTGGCGATAAATCTTTTATGCAAAATCTACCGTTCACTCAATATGGATTCAGGCTGTTTGATGAAAGTGATATTTGTGCCCAATTATCTGACGCTGGATTTAAAGTTGTATCCCGCGGGAAGCATAGTGAGTATGGAGAAAGTAATACAGGGCAGCTTGTGGAGAAGAAAATTAATATAATTGTGTGTGAGCTGAATCCATAAGCAATTGCCAATCTTTGAAAATTGTGTCTTTCCGAAGAACACTTTTTATTTTGACTGATTAAATAGAAGTTCTGGATTGAATTAACTCCCTATCTTCTAGTGATTACTCCCCTATCGATCGTATGTAGCTGCATATACTCAGTCATTTGTCAGAGATTACAAAACTGCGGAAGTAAACGGTTCAGGTAGCTCTAGCGTATGTTAGAGCTACTAAGAGTCCGGGGGTATAGCCTTGGCGCTTACATAGTCCTGCAACTACAACGGTGCTTCAGCCGAGGAAGCTAGGGAGCCTCTGAATAACTCCGTAATGCCTCTGCGGGCCTTGAAGGCTGCAGATGTTAGGCGCAGCTCGCCGGGAATGGCCGTAGCCCTTTGCAAGAGCTGCAACGCAGCAGCTGTGGCCTTCAAGGACCGCCCTTTGGGGCTTGCAGAGCGATTCACACTCCGCGTTGCGACTTCTTGAAAGGTCTAGACATTCCTGCGAAGCCGCGCCTTGATTGTGAACCGCTCTGCATGCCAGAGGTGTCACGGAGTTATTCAGAGGCTCCCTAGAGCTACAATGATCAAGATCTAGTTACATCAATACTAGAAAGCTCCAGCTCACTCACCGGGTACCCCTTTATGCCTATGAATCTCGCGCAGAAACTTATCCAAAGCCACCTTGTGAGTGGATCAATGGAGCCTGGCAGCCCAATAGAGATAAAGATAGATCAGACGCTAGCTCAGGATGGGACGGGAACACTTATCATGTTGGAGCTTGAGGCACTTGGTTTGTCTCAAATCAAGACCGAGCTTTCAGCACAATATGTAGACCATAACCTGTTACAGACGGACTTTAAAAACGCCGACGATCATATATTCCTGCAAAGTGCCTGTCGTAAATTTGGAATTTGGTTCTCGCGGCCCGGTAATGGTGTCAGCCATCCAGTACAGATGGCTTGTTTCGATGTGCCTGGTAAGACATTACTTGGCGCCGATAGCCATACTTGTGCAGCGGGTTCTATGGGGATGCTGGCGATTGGAGCCGGTGGCCTACAGGTAGCAATGGCTATCGCAGGCGTCCCCTTTGCACTGAAAATGCCCAAAATACTCGGTGTGAAGCTCGAAGGTGAGCTGCCGCCATGGATTAGCGCTAAGAACATCATTCTGGAAATGTTGCGTCGGCAGACCGTCAAGGGCTGTGTCAACAAGATTGTTGAGTATCACGGCCCAGGTCTAGCCCATTTGACTGCGATGGATCGCCATGTGATCGCCAACATGGGGCAGGAGATGGGTACCACTACCAGCGTCTTTCCTGCGGATGAGGCTGTGAGAGCTTTCCTTAGACAGCAGCATCGTGAAAGTGACTTTGTCGAGATGAAGGCTGATGAAGGCGCGAGTTACGACGAAGAAGATACTATTGATTTATCAACTCTCGAGCCGCTAATTGCTTGCCCATCAAGCCCAGACAAAGTTGTGACGGTCCGAGAAGTGGCGGGCCGTTCGATCTACCAGAGCTATATAGGCTCTTCTGCCAACCCTGGATTGAGAGATTTTGCGATACCGGCACGTATGGTTTCAGGTCGCCGAATAGCCGATGACGTTTCCTTTGACATTAACCCGACCTCACGTCAGTTGCTCGAAGAACTCAGTCGGAGCGGCGATCTAACAAAATTGCTTCAAGCTGGAGCTCGTTTGCATCAGACAGGATGCGGCGGCTGTATTGGCATGGGGCAGGCTCCCGCCAGTGGTGGTATCAGCCTACGTACAGTCCCTCGCAACTTCCCCGGCCGCTCCGGCACCGCAGATGACCAAGTCTATTTATGCAGCCCCGAAGTAGCCACTGCCAGTGCGTTGAGAGGGGTGATCACCGACCCTCGTGACCTGGATATGGACTACCCCAGCTTCCATGAGCCGGAATATCTACCTGATATACGTCCGTTATTACAGCCACCTCAAGAAATCCCAGTAGCAGTGGAGTTAATTAAAGGGCCAAATATCAAGCCCCTTCCTGATTTCGAAAAGCTACCGAAAATTTTAACTGGCCCATTATTGCTGAAAGCAGGGGACAATGTTTCCACAGATGAAATATTACCTGCTGGAGCAGAAATCTTACCGCTACGCTCAAATATCCCCGCCATCAGCCGCTATACATTTTCACGAATCGATGAATCATTTTACGATCGGGCAGTGAAGCTCAATGGAGACTGTTTTGTTGTCGGTGGTGAGAATTATGGACAAGGCTCCAGCCGTGAGCATGCGGCGGTATCTTCACGTTTTCTTGGGGTGAGGTGCATAATTGCAAAAAGTATGGCCCGTATACACCGGCGTAATCTTATTAACTTCGGTGTGCTGCCATTGCTATTTGAAGATTTTGATGATTACGATCGGCTTGAGCAGGGTGTAGCTCTGGAAATTGACAGCCCAATTGCACAGATAAAGTTAAGCAATTCAATTAAGTTGATTATTAAATCATCTGGAGATTGTATTAACTTACGGAGTGATCTGGCTAAGGACGAAATTGAAGTACTTGAAGCCGGAGGTATGATTAACCAGGTTCGAGAAAAATACCTAAGCTCTGATAAGTAGTATGACTTTCTGTGCCTGTAATTTGATAAAGCCAGCGCTGGTCCCGATCAGTAGCATTACTGATACCTATGGCTTCCTTGGTTGTTGACTAATATAGTAGCTATTTCTTCCAGCTCTTTATCAAAATACTCTGCATTCCTCTCTCCCGCTTTTTTTAACATCTTCAGGTTTTCTGGTGTCGCATTGTCCATGGCTGAGTCAGCAGCGTAAAGCTTTGGTTGTATCCGGTAGTAATTTGAATTCTCTACGGTAGAAGAAATTTGCTTCATATAGTAATGAACCATTTGCGAGCTTCCATTTACGGCGATATCAATGGCGGGCCTTGCCCAATTGAGTATTCCCCAATCTTTAACCTCCTTGTATTTGTATCCTGAAAGTTGCCTGCCAGTACCCAGAGATACAATAACCATATCCTTCATCCCAGAGACCCCGCTGAATTTGATGGCTTCGGAGTAGGCGCATAAAGCAGGATCACTGGCTACCATGCCGCCATCAATTAAGACATATTTATTGTTGGATGGGGGGAGTGAAAAGATGCGTGCTGGCTCAAAATAGGTTGGTACCGCGGTGCTTCCCAGTAGAAGGTCTTTAACCAGAAAGTCTTCACTCTTTACTATAGCACAATGTTGCCTAAAAATGACTTGCTCCCGCTTTTTGATATCATAGGAAACAAAGCAGCAGGGCTTTAATAGATTACTAAGTTTCATTTTCCCAAAGAATTGCGATAAAACCCTATCCAACTCCATGGAACAGTACTTTTCCTCCTTCAATATCTTTAACTTTTCTAGAAAAGGCCATGAACCTGAGCCAAATACCTTCTCGCCTTCCTTAAGGTAGAGGCTGACAGCATCCTGGGCAGAAAATTTTGGTTTTCCTTGCTTGTTAGGGCAGATGTAGGCGGCACCTAATATTGCTCCGGTACTTGTTCCGGCCATCAGGTCGAAGTACTCGCCTATCCTGGCGTCAGGATTGCCTGATTTCACCTTTAACTTGTGCTCAAGGGACACTAGTATCTGGCCTGGCAAGATCCCCCGGATTCCTCCACCATCGATAGAAAGGATTCTGATAGCCATTGCTGATGCCCTCTGGCTCCGTAGATTGTACGCGACCCTAGAAACATAGCATTTGGTAATAGGGGTAATCCTTCATATACCCTGAATACCATTAAAAAATCTCATAATATCAATAAGTTAGGCGCATCTATCACCATGCTGAGTTTATTAATATGGTTAAGGTAAAGAAACTCATATAAGGATTGACAGGCATGGGAATTAGCGGGTCTCTGAGCTGACGCCTAAAGTTCAATGGCTAGAGTGTCGTGGAGTTAATCGGAATACAAAAGTAGCTTTTTACGTAACGCTGATTACTTTTCACGGGTGCAGCCGTTTGAAGTCTCTATGGTATATTGGGCTACTCTCAAGCTATTTTTGTAAGTGATGCTTGCAATACAAACCGTATCACCTGGGTGTAGGTTCATATCGCTGCCCACATCAATCACCTTGCGATTCTTCAGCTCTACCGGATATTGGTATTTTGGTATGTGAGCGGCATTGGAACCACCAATGTAAAATTTTGATTTGATTGTACCATTTGCTTTACAACCTTCTCGGTGTTACTGGCAAGATTAATAACATGAAGTAACACCAGTAATAGAAGGAGAACTATTAGGCTAAATCCTTTCCACTCCCTAAAGTGAAATAATAGAATCTTAAGTGTTCTCATTGAGAATATATAAATTAGTCCTTAATTTTCAGAGTCAATTATATTTAGGAGAAAATTTGCAGTTCTACTAAAGTCCCTTTCCACATAGGGAGCAACACTTAGTCCATTCCAGCGCTGAACGGTCCTTTTTTGGCCTCCATAGGCAGCCTCAATATAAACGGTCTCCCCATCGAGCCCCAAAGGGCATTTATTAGGTTCGGAGGAATCTATTTTCGTTGATAATTTTGGAGGCTTGGCACAGTACAAATCAATTAATCTATCATAACTTTCTAATTTAAAGAGGTTGAGATCCTTAAATTGGGAAACCATGTCCTTGTACTGGGATAACGATAGAGGATATTTACCATTTACATCTAGTGTCCCGTCATGGCGTTGGTAAACCGTTGTTATCTTGGCTTGTCCGAATGATGGAGCAAAAACAATACGAAATCCTGCAACATACTCAGGACTTAGGCCGCATAGTAGCTGAGCATTGAATTTTTTGAGCTGATTTTTATAGCGATCTGAGTCTCCGTCGCTAGTACAATTTATACCTCCTGCAAAAACTGCTGCGGGGATAAGTGTAATCAAGAGTACCAATATACGCATAAAATCTCTAAACGGTACCATTTAGTTTTTCTAGTTTTTGACTATGGGGATTGTGAGGGAATCTTATAGATCACATACTGACGCCCACGATAGTCGATACCTTCTGAAAGGTAAAGCCATCTTGATACGGCGACTTTAACGGGGATATCCCATGCTTTATCAGATGAACCTTCGATCTTTATTTCCCCAGGAACAAGACCTCCTCCTTCAGACGTCGTTTTCTCCACTAGTCTAAAGGACACGACTACGCATACGGGTAAGTTCCTGTTAGTGCCTAGTGGACGCAGTGGTGCGACCTTTATTACTGGGTTGGCTTTAGATTCAGGAATGTTGAGATTTAATTTAGGGCAATTATTTACATCCGCTCTTGCTATAGAAGCCATAGAGAATAGGGTCAAAATTATAACTAATGAGTTCTTCATTTGTTGACGCCTTGAGCCTTACTAAGGTGTTATTAGATAGTATAAAAGCCAATAATAGACTTGTCTGTTGACTAATAGCATAGGTATTTGTTCTAAAATCACATAAGTGACTAGATGGTTATTTTGAGCGAAATTTTTTTAAGGCCACTGAACACCAGTTAGTAGCCTTGGTAGTTATTGCAGTAATAACCTATCTTCAATTGGAGTGAATTTGCTCGCCGCATTAATTAATGCTCCAGCCGTCAATTCCGGAACACCATATACTTCAACTTTCTTGCCTCTATCTAACCTGAGCTTATGGGCGAGAATGTCAAAGTCGCCATCTCCTGACACTAAAATCACTGTATCTACCGAGCTTGAATATTCCATAGCATCAATAGTTATGCCCACATCCCAGTCGCCCTTGGCTGAGCCGTCGGATCTCTGGGTGAAGGGCTTTAACTTCACTTCGAAACCAATCGACCTTAAGATGTTTTGAAATTCATACTGTTTTCTATCACCACGGTCGATTGCGTAAGCTATGGCTTTAACAACTTTTTTACCCCCTGTCACCTCCCGCCAAAACTTGTTGTAATCAAAGTTTCGTTTATAGATTTGTCGACATGTGTAATAAACATTTTGCACATCAACAAATATGGCAACCTTTTCCATTTGGGAATCCAGTTATTATAAAATTCTGAAATTGACAGTGAAGTTATGATCTGCCTGCACCAGGGTGGATGCATTAAGCCACTAGTTTTACATACTTAAGCGATGATTGTCAGCCAAATTTAGAGGTGAGGAACATCTCGGCAACAAAGCCAATTTATCAGTAGCTGATGAGTTGTATCGAGATATATAGTGTTGGGCAGTGGCCTTATGAAGTAGCATGTCTCGCTTATATGCACATGCTATCCCCAGATGGCCACTTTACAGTGGGTATCCTACCGTGAACGCCTTCTTTGCGGGATTCTGTGTGGATAATCAGAAAGGGAATTTTCTAGAGAAATGGATACTAAGTAGCGGATTGTTGTTCCAGCCAGTTTAAAATCACTTGATTGGTTTCTTCCGGTCTTTCCTGTTGAATCCAATGGCCGCAATTAAGGTTCACCTCATCTACATTGGGAACGAAATCTTTGATATCTGGAGACCTAGGTATCAAATCATGATCGCCGTAAATCATAAGGGTCGGCTTTTGGATAACTAGGTCTACATCTGCCAAGATGTGCCAATTGCGATCCAGGTTTCTATACCAATTTATGCTACTTGTAAAACCCGTTTTTTCAAATGCGGAAACGAATACAGCCAGTTCACTATCATTCAGCAAGGGGGCACCAAGCGGTGATACTGCTCTTGCGAGATTGATCATTACCATACCAGGCTCCGGCGGTGTAGGAGGTACGTTTTTACGGAGCAAATTGCGAAGGAACTGGGCAGCGTTCTTGTCTAACACTGCGTCCGCAACACCTGGCTGCCTATTGAAGTGCACAAAATAATAATCGCTCCCAAGGAGTTCCTCCATAATCTCGATCCAAGGTTTTTCTGTTCGGGCTTGATAGGGCAGTGCGAGGTTTATAATTTTATTAACACGGCTTGGATGTAATAGCGCTATTCCCCAAACGACCATTGCACCCCAATCATGACCGATGAAGGTTGCATCTTGGTATCCGTAGTGATCCAGAAGTGCAGCTAGATCGCCGGTTAATTGTTCGATGTCATAGCTGGTTACTTCCGTTGGGCAGGATGAGTTGCCATAGCCTCGCTGATTGGGAACGATAACGTGGTAGCCCGCTGCGGCGAGAGCGGGTATTTGGTGGCGCCAGGAAAAGGCATGTTCCGGCCATCCGTGACAAAGCACAACGGGGTTTCCTGTGTTCTGTTGGCCCGCTTCAAAGACCTCCAGCTCTATGCCATTCACTGAGATAAGAGTAGGTGTGGGGAAATCGGGTATTCTAGACAATTTACTTCCTCTTTTTTGGGGAGGCCTTGAGAGCTGCTGTTTACCAGCAGGCTCCGCTCTCTATCCTTAAGGGTTGTTCCAACTTCAACATCCCTTTGCTGGATCGTGAGTGCATAGGCTAGAATCTAATGGTGCCAAAAACTGTCACCATTTATTAATGTCTGTGTAAAATGAATGTACGTCTCCGACAAGACGCCATAGTGCGAAGCCTTCGGCGAAAGGGCACTTTGACGATTGCCGATTTAGCCGCTGAAGTTGGCGCATCCAGGCGCACCGTGCTGCGTGATATCAGCTCGTTGCGGGATGAGGGCTTTGTTATCCGTTCTGAACCTGGCCCTGGGGGCGGCCTGCAACTTGATCCGCAATCGGTTCAAACCACAGCTCGGCTCTCGGTCGCTGAGATTTTTGCGTTGCTTATCAGCGTTGCATCCGTGCGTGCAGCAGGGAGTTTGCCCTTTTCGGATCTTGCGGATGCCGGGCTGGCAAAAATAGAGAAGGCTTTACCCGTTGATAAGGTGCGTGATTTACGCAGGTTTATGGATTGCCTGTACATCGGTAAGCTTTCGCCGGAGGTAGACGTATCTAATGTCGGAGAGATGTCGCCCTTACTACTGCCTACATTTGAAACGGCTTTTCTTCAGCGACTATACCTGAGCTTCCAATATCGTGATGCAAAAGGGGCAGTAACTAGCCGTGTTGTTGAACCGCAAGCTATGTTGATCTTGCCACCCTTATGGTATCTGGTAGCTTGGGACCCTGCTCGCAATGACTTTCGCCATTTTCGAATGGATCGAATTAGCCAGCCGGAATACCTTCAGGATAAGAAGTTTCGAAGACGACATATAGTCTTCGAAGATGGCGTATCTCCAATTCGTGATAATCCCAAAGTTTCAAAATGATTGGGTTCTTGACGGTAAGTATGATTGCTCCCGCGAAAGGCCAATAATTGGTGGCAGTGTAACCCATTAGCTTACTCGACTCTGCCCCCAATAATTGGTCCAGATTTTCCGCTCACAGATTTTACTTGCCTATCTTCTGTTCCCCCTGGATACGGTTATAAATTTCTTCGCGGTGAACCGCTAAAGATTTGGGGGCTTTTATTCCTACTTGTACTTGATTGCCTTTAACGTTCAATACAGTGATTGAGACATTAGCCCCAATTCTGAGGTTTTGGCCAATTCGGCGAGTCAAAATCAACATATGTTATTCCCTAATGATACTCAAACCATGGGTAGCCTTTCCGCAATGGGAAAGCTGTGAAAGAAAGTTGAAGAGTGAATGCGGGGTGGGGCACGGGAACGGTAGGCATAAAAGTAGAAAAGACGGACACAACGCTGCCAGAACCTGAGTGATTGCCTCAAGTTACTGAATGTGCTCCACTTTATTGAAGACGAGCGGGTTTCTAGCGTATCATCCATACAGCCATCTTGATAGGTTGCTTATCAATTTGGTTAGCTGGCCCCTGGTGTTGGTAGCACCTTGGGTCAGCGACTTTTACTTACTTTTATGTCACGCTACCGTTCTCCTTTGAGGGAATAGGCTATTTATAAAGCTCTTCAATATTTTGCATTCGACTTGCTCACAAATAACGCTGCTTAGCAGCGATCAAAATATCGAGAAATATTCAGTTACCTTACGCAGTTTTGTTACTGAAAACAATCTGAATAAATTCCAATAAGGTCATTTCTGCGCCTATCTTTTTAGCTGTATTTGCAATTTTAAAATATGTTAGCTGCTGTTGGAGCTTGATATTGTTGGGCCATAGTCGGTCGAGATTGAATTGATCAAAACAACTTAAATCAATAGTCTAAATCATAAATGTTGCTTTTTATTCTTGTTAACACGTAGGTGTCTTAGTTCAAGGATGGTTTTTATTTTTCTGTTTTATTTGTAGGGTTTCTTATCGCAATAAATATGGTTGTGAATTAAGATTAACGAAATTTTACAAATTGAAGTGATCTAGCTCTGCGTTAGGTTACAGTGCTGCAGGATGTGGAGTAGGTGCTTCAGCTGTTGAGTTAAAAGTTATAATCTAGACAGTATTGAAACTTATAAACATTTAAAATATAGACGGTATGAGTACACAAGATATAGAAAGCCGGCTTCTGGGCATCAAACAACAACTTAAACGGCTGAGTGGTTTGGATCAGGATTGTTCTCTCTTTGGTGCAGAGCGCTGGAAATATAACTTCCGTCGGTTTTCGGAGGAAGAAGTTAACGGTATCGAGAAACAGTACAACATTTCTTTACCGCAGGAGTTTCGAGCCTTTCTTCTTGAGATTGGTTTTGGGGCTGCGGATTCTTATGGTGCTAACGTAGAGGGTCTTCCGCACTACTACCAGGATGATGAAGATGAATATCCGATGTCAGCAGGCACCATTGATATTGCAGAAATAGGCTGTGGTATTGAATTTATGTTAGTTATTAACGGTGCTCATAGGGGAGAGGTATGGGTTACTCAGAGTTACCGTGAGCCACAGTTTTGGTCTAGTAGCTATCTTAACTGGTATGAAGACTGGCTGGCTAAAAGCCTAGAGAGCTTCGAGGTACCGCAAAACCCTCCTAAAGGCTGACTACCCAAGCATTCCCCAAATACTCCTGGTAGCTAGCAGGATACACATTGTTCTACGACAACCCCTCTGCTTCTCCCTTGCATTGAGTTGAGCGGTGTAGCCTATGTACTACTCACCGGTGTTCCCTCACCTTAAGCCTTGTTAATCATTTTTTGATCAAAAAAATAGATCGCTGATCGTTTCTTATACAGTCTATGGCTTGTCCCAGCACTTTATACGACTGGGTTGCCAATACACAGGAAGTGTATATCTGCGGCTATGGCGTAAACGGTGATTACCCTCGTACCAAACTCCTTGATAACACTGGTAATTTCGCGTGCAGAAGGGCGATATGGGCGGAGTGGGCTCTGGCCTGGCGGCAATAGTGACTTGACAGTTCCTGAACCTTTTACCGTATACTGTATGCATGTACAGTATCTTGAGTGGAGGTAGCAATGGGAGCCAGAAGTATCACTATTGACGGGGAGCCGATCCGGATCTGCCGTTACCGATCGGGTTATAACAACCGGCCAATGTACGCTATCTGTATCCTTAACTATACAAAATACGTACGCAGCTTTTCGGTATCAGTAGAGATGAATCTACGCGAGGAGTTAGAGCTGACCCTGGCGCAAATGCGAGGAGTTGAGCGAAGTATAAATTGGATGGAAGTATCAGCTTAGGAATGTAAGGACTTAAGCTGTTTTTATGGATAAGGAGCAAATTATGGGAAGAAAAATCAATCGGTTCGCAATTTTTGCAGAGCGGGTTCATTTAATGAATGGTGGTGCAAAAAGCTTTAGGGATTCTGCACCCACAGAGGAATCCGCAAAGGAACTGGCAGAAGAAATTGCTAAATCTGAAAAAGCGCTGTTTTATTCCTGGCTACAAATTCTCGATATAATGACCGGAAGTTATACAGAATACTCAATCAAGAGGGGTGGGGTATTGGAAGAAAGGGAGTGCCCTGAATAATAGGAGCCTGGTAACTAAGGTAGACTTAATGAAGGAAGACAGAGGGTAGAAAAAGTAAGTAATAGTTACATGTATAGCGTGAGTAATTTAAAGTTAAGGTTAAGGCAGGTTGTGGTTTGATAATCTACCGAGTGACCAGAGCTATTTACAGGGGTAAAGTTGAATGGCTCTGGCTACGGCACAGTTAGAAAAACTCCAATCTGAAATTGATTAAAATCAATTTCTGAAAAATATCATTAAAATAAAGCCCCTTTGTACATAATCAGGCTCAGTAGTGGTAGAGTCTAGTTCTAACAGAAATAGAACGCTGGCGGTCAGTACCTAACTTATCCATCTACTCAATTTACGAATGAACCGATGGTTATTAGTAACTAACTGGATGGTAAGCACACATAGTTAACTTCACTCTCGACTTTCTTAGCCCAGGAAGTTTCAATCCAATAGTTTTCTTAAGCAGAAAAGGCATGACAGCGATAAAGTTGTGCCATTGGCAGTATTTATAGGGAGCCTCAAAATGGCAAATCGTTCTTATCTTTATAGCCTTAGTAATCAACCTAAATCCTATTCAGACCGCCCCGAGACTATCTCAGGCTTATCTGAATGGCCATATAGTATTCCCTTCACTTACCGTGTACTAATGTCCGGGAATCCCAAACTGTGCGCGTCACTAGTCTCGGATGGCTTTGAGGACGATGCACCTGATGATAAAACTCAACTTTATGCTATTAGTAGTGACTTTGAGGCAGGATTTGCGCGGTTAAAGAAATTTGTTGAAGTTCTGCGAATTATTAGCAAAGACATTACGGATCTGCCGGATTCAATGCTAAATGAAACGTTAGAATTCCTTCAAGAGCATAAGGATAGGCATCTACTGCTTGAGACTATCGAGCTGGACTGTATGGATGACTCTGAAGAGTCAGTCCTGCGTGGCTACGTTGAATCCGAAATTATCGCTTGCCGTGAAGCTGGAGCAGCTATTGATGCACTTCCTGAAGACCCAGAGGTATCGGCTGATATTGTAAAGAGTGCAGCAGAAAACAATTCAGAATCTGCTTTAAGTCCATTTTATGGGCTCCAGTTCAATGATAAATTTGACAACGTTGAGAGTGAGCCTCCGATGGGTTTGTATTGGAGTGATGTTCTTTATTACGAATTAGAGAGCAAAAAGGAATTTGAAGAGTCTCTTGAATAATTGAATATCGAAACTCTTATTTCCACTTAAAGAAATGCTGGGCTAGTTTTAGAGGCTTCTGTGTCTTCCCCAATGTATTGAATTAGTTCAGCACTTTATTTTTTTCGATATGATTTATGATGTTGGGATGATTACTTGATAGTGCTTATGAGGTGGTATCAAGAACGTACTTGCCAGTATTCCATATTAAACTCAGCCCGATTTTCATTTATGGTGTAAGTACGGTCTAATCGTGTAAGAATAAAGAAACAAATAGCGATTTCTAGCTTCCCTGCTCGAATATCATTTTCAATCTATCGGCTCCGGATCGGCTAGATATTAAAGTGGTTTTCTGTTCATCATCAATAATCACTGCCAATTTTCCGTTTAAGTAACGCTGAATTTCCGAGACTCTGTCCAGGTTAATCAGGTAGCTGCGGTGTAGGCGTAGAAATTGATCTGGGTTAAGCTTTTGCTCCAGTTGATCTAGGCCCATTTGTAAGGGTTTGATGCCTTTCACTGTATGAGCAATAATTGAACCTTGTTCAGACTTAATATAAGAAATATCGTTCAGATCAATAAAGGTCATGCGATCATCGCACTTACTTACGAGGCGCTTTAGTGCTATCGAATCACCCCCTACCCGAGTACTGTTATGAATAAGTTTGATTCGCTTCTCCGCTTTTTCGATGGCAGCTTTTAAGCGTTGCAATGGGAAGGGTTTAAGCAAGTAATCGATTGTATCGTGGTTAAAAGCATCAATAGCAAACTTAGAATACGCTGTTGTGAAAATAATATAGGGTTGGTAAGTTAGGGCATCTAGTACATCCAATCCACTAAGATGAGGCATTTCAATGTCCATCAGTAGTAGTTGTGGTTGATGCTCCTCAATCAATGTTAATGCTTCCAGTCCAGATTTTGCTTCTGCAACCAATTCAATAGAGTTAATAGTTGCCAGCTGAGCTTTTAATTTATTCCTTGCCGGTGCTTCATCTTCGGCAATAATGACCCTTAAATTCATACAGACATCTCAACTTTAACGTGGGCACCGCTTTGATTGCTTAGAGTAAGTTTTCCATTTGGTCGTAGCTCAACGCGCTGGCGCAAATTATGAATTCCAGTTCCCTGTGAGTGGATAAAACTAAGAACGCTTTCCTGAAATCCATATCCGTTATCTGCGACTTCAATAATTACCTTGTCATTCTTTAAGTAGATACGACATTGAATATGTAAGTTTTCTATTGTACGACAATGTTTGAAACAATTCTCAAAAATTGGCTGTAATAATAGGGGCGGGATAGAGATATCACTGGCTCTTGGGTCTACCGTAATCTCTACTTTCAAATTATCACCAAAACGTACTTTTTCTATTTCTAAATACTTATTAATCAGTTCAATTTCTTCTTTGATTGTAGTTTCTTCTAGCTCGCCAGTGTCGAGAGAATGTCTCAAAATATCTGCTAGTTTATGTAAAACTTCATCAGCAAGGTTTGGATCGCTATGAATATAGGAGGAGATAGCATTAAGACTGTTAAACATAAAGTGTGGATTTAGCTGATAACGTAATGTTTGTAATTTTGCTTTCTGCATGGCGAGCTTTTGCTCAGAGACTTTATGGCGGTATTCCAGCATGGCGTAAGAACAGTATAAACAGGTAGCCCACATTAGCCCATTAAAGATAATGCCCATTCCCATATTCAAGCCGCCTTCGACATTAAAGGCGTACTCTATAAACCAGCTAACGCACTGATTGCCGATAGTCATATGGACTACCAGGATCATCCACTCGATTAACAATGAATGATACCCTCTGCGTCTAAGGCGCAATACAATGAGAGCTGTGGACCAGGTGGGTAGCCAATAAAAGAAAACAAACCATATCGGAGCACCAGTGAGAGCATTGCTGACCGAGCTTATATCTCCTGATTCAAAAAAAACAAATACGCAAGCTATATCTAGTAATAGAACGACGACAAATGATTTCGCAAAGAAAGGATGCTTAAGATCTTTTAGTATTGACATAAAATATTGATGAGCAATAGCTATCATAGCTTATTCTGTATTGGTCAATTATATTGGGATTAAATAAGATAAGATAGTTTTAATTCAAGCCCGCTTGATATGTTTGCTTATTAGCTAAAGGTGAGTATCAGCACCCATAAATTACAATTTAAATGGGTGCTGACACTATGAAGTTCTTTTATATTCTATGGCCTTTCGTCTCCGATGAAGATTCACAACTAGAACCAATGGGGGGAGTGGCGTAACTCTTCTCGATAAGCTGTTTTCTCTCTACCGCCACACCTGCAAGATAGATCTTTTCTGGGTTTGTAATTGCTTGTATGTTCTCAATAGGATTTTTGTTTAGCAGAATAAAATCAGCTCGTTTTCCCTGGGATATTGACCCTATATCGTCACTTGCATTCAAAGCTTTTGCTGCAACCTGTGTTGTGGCGAGTAAGATTTGCTGGTTGGATAGGCCCGCTTTTTGCAAGGCTAATATCTCGCTTATTAAGCCCAGTCCGTGTGGCGAGTAGGGGTTGCCGGAGTCAGAGCCAGCGCCAATTTTTATTCCGGCTTTAGCTAGCTTGATCACGTTATTATATGCGATAGATCTTTTCTCCCAGGCTAGTTTTCTACTGGCCGTTGGTGCCTGGACTTCATTGAACAGGCAGTCCTTCATTTTTGGGTGTATAGGTGCCAAGTCTAACTGAGTGATAGATTGATTTTCATGTTCATCAGCCTGATTATGAAGCACTGATAGAGTGGGTATATAGGTAACCTCGTTTTGTAGCATGAGCTTTATAAATTCATTGTCCACTGGTTCAAAATTAATACCGTGGGCTAAAGCAGTAGCCCCGGCCTTGATTGCTCGTTTCCCATCTTCCAGGGTGGAGACATGAACAAAAAACGGTAAGTCGGCGCTTTGGGAGCGTTTTCCAATCTCTTTGAGTACATCATCTGAGAGTGGGGCGACAGTACCATCAAAAGTTTCTATGATGGCTTTGGTCAACTTTGGCTGGTAACTTAAATGTGCATCCCAGCTCGCACTGATTTGCTCGATACTGTCAATCTCATGAACTTTCACTCCGAATTGGGTACCGTGACCTCTGGGGTTGGTGAAGGCGGGTCCGGAGGCAAATACTTGTGGAGCCGAATCGTTCAACTGGGATATAGATTGCATCATCTCGCTCGACATCAGAAGGTCTGTGACAGCGGTAACGCCATAATAGAGTTGATTGTTTAAGTTGGTTTCTAGCGGCAGATGCTGATAATTCTTATAAGTTGACCCTGATGCACTCAAGTGCACATGTAAATCGATTAGGCCCGGTATCGCATATTTGCCCTGTGCGTCGTGGGTATTCTCGGCAGGTAGGGCTGTCCTGGTCATTGGAGTGATTCTGGCTATGCGGTCATCTTGAATGTAAATACGGCTTTTCTCGCTAAAGCCTTCCGCATCGCTGGTTAATATTTGTACATTGTCGATTCTCAAATCGTAGTCATTCTTTTTGGTTTCGAGGGCGAAGCTATTACTTGAGGCTAATAGTAAACAGGAGGCAATGGCTGTAACTTTCATAAGAGTTTCTTTTCCTATTGAGTTTTGACCTAGCTTATAGCGACAGTAATCTCGGTGTTTAAAAAAGTGACGAATCGACATATTCGTAGACGAACGAACAGTTTAAGCCTGTGAGTGGTGTGGCATTGAAGTGAGTTGTGGTGTCTGCTCCTGGCTTGTCAAGGCTAGCCTTGACTATGGAGGACAGTTCAAAGCGGTCTTTTTATTGATATAAAGGACGGCAGGCTTGTAATTGCTTGTTGTGGTATAAGTTGCCGCATCTTGGGAAATCTGCCAGCTGGCTTTTGCCGTCCCAATTGAGACGATGTCCATATCTTTTGCCCGGCCCCATATCTTTACCATCTTTATGTACACAAGCAAGTGCAGTGGCCGCTCATGAGATTTTCGCGCTGCGTGGAATAGGCTTGGTTACCCCCTATTTGGCTGGCCATTTATGCAGAGTTTGATTCAGCGTTTTACGCGGTATTAATATGGATTGTATTTTAAGCTACTACTTTTGAGGGTGCCCAGAATTGTTGGGGTGAAGGTTTGAGATGGTAGTAGTACTAGTCAGCTCAACGCTAAACTGGTTTGTAGAGCTTCCATTTTCAATTCTTGAATAATGAGTATTGGTACTATTAAGCCTGTTTACTCACTTTACACCATATATCGTAGAAGCCTACTGATTGCATATAACCTGATATTTCATATTCGAGATCAGGTAACATTTCAAGATTGCCTGCGCTGCTCATTATCTCTATTTCGTTTTCCTGGTCATCATGAATAGAATCAACAACCCGCCAAATAAAGAGAGAAAACTCTTCTGCTTCACTAGTGCTATTTACCCCTTCCTTTAGTATTTTAAGTATTGAGTCATCTTTGTATGATTTTGCATAGCAAAGCATTAAGGAGCCTCTGAATAACTCCGTGATACCTCTGGCTTTCAGAGCGGTTCACAATCAAGACGCGGCTTCGCAGGAATGTCTAGACCTTTCAAGAAGTCGCAACGCGGAGTGTGAATCGCTCTGCAAGCCCCGAAGGGCGGGCCTTGAAGGCCGCACCTGCTGCGTTGCAGCTCTTGCAAAGGGCTACGGCCATTCGCGGCGAGCTGTGCCTAACATCTGCAGCCTTCAAGACTCGCAGAGGCATTACGGAGTTATTCAGAGGCTCCTTAAGTCTTCAATGTGAGTATATCTTTTAAATTCAATCATAAATAACTGGCATTTTTTTGGTTTTAATAAAAGTATTATTAAAAAATAGACTTATGCATTTGCTCCCCCATTTGTCTGACGGATAATATGCTCATTCTAGACGCGCGCAAGATAGCTAAGATCTATTGGTGATCATTACCAATGAGCAATGATTCCACATTTTGTGAACTTGCTTCAAGAATTTTTTTGGTTGACAAAGAATCCCCTCAGAATGCTATTTTTTTCACATTTGTTAAGTACCTAGCAACGTGAACGCTACCTTATTTACTCTAAATACGTGAACTATATATGATCAGGTGCAAGATCTGCCTGCATAGGTTTTTGTAGGCTAAAAGCAGTATTCATTGAGGTAATAATTATGTTTAAACGGAGGAAGTCTTACAGCTTTCTACTGGTTATAGCTTTTATGAGCTACTTTGTTTCTCCTCCTGCGTGGTCTCATGTACGCTGGTTTGTACAAAACGATGGTAATGCAGTTGAGTTCGAGTGGAATTGGATATATGCGTTAGTTCTTTTGGGGGGCTTTCTATACTGTATGGTGAACAGATCCTTACAGTCGCTTGAAACAGTAGCTGTTCACAGAGCATCTAATAAATTTCCCTACCTCTGGTCCGACATTGGTCGTCACAAAATTTGGCATATCACGTCTGCATTGATTGGGTTAACCTTTGTTTTTAATTATTTTTCGGGTGTATTACTGGCCCCTAACCTGGAATTCTCTGCCACGCAAAGTCTTGTTAATGAGTTTCAGCTGGTAATTGGTATTGTGTTAATTTTAGATGTCAGCCTAAGAAGCTCCGGGTATCTAATCTTCGCGCTTTTGCTCTCAATAATGGCTACTTACCCATTCTCAATCTGGATTGATTACGGCTTTGAATTTTTAGGGCTTTCACTAGCATTTATATTGTACCAAAAGCCAGATCTTGGACTGCTTGCTTTACGCTGCGGGCTAGGCCTTCAGCTAATGACTCTGGCAGTTCACAATAAGTGGCTCAACCCTCATCTGGGCCTTGAGTTTCTACAGCACTATCATTGGAACTTCATGTCTAATCTGGGGTGGCATTCTTTCTCCGATTTGACCTTCGTTTTTTCTGCGGGAATGGCTGAGTTCTGCTTTGGGTTGGTTATCTTGTTGGGCTGGTCAACGCGGTTAGCAACTCTTACGGTATTAAGTTTCTTTCTATTAACTGCATCGATTCTTGGTATTCATGAGTTGATAGGGCATTTGCCAATACTTGGGGCCGGAATTCTGCTGGTTGTATTTGGTGGGGGAGATTTTGAGTTAAAATATACTAGAGTAGCGTAAAACCGGGTGCATTTAACACTAAGAAATATTCAGTGCTTGTTATTTACAAGGGGGTTTTATCCCTTTATGTGGGCGTAATTGATCTGCTAATAGAGATCTAAAGCCTCCATAGAATTGCTGGGCATCTCATCTATGAACTGGATGTTTTTCAACTGAAATTTTAAAGGTTTCTTTTTATAGATTAGTGGGGTAAGTGGAGGCTGCAGAGCGGAGCTAATTCTCCGCTCAATAAATACTGGGTACATGGTGTTCGATATTTCCTATAATCCGCGCCTGGCTGATCTACTCCTTTCGGTAGTTTGAATCTCGCTCTTTTATTCAGGATATGAATATAAATTCAGAGCATTTACTTGTAAATCAAATAGAATGAGTTACCAGATGGGGAGCTAGTTCCCTAAGTTGGATCATACTCCAAATTATGGGGTCATAAATTGTTCCTGGTAATCCAATTTATATACTAGCTGTAAATAATTTACTAACTAGATCGATCAGGCTTTATATTTTATGTCGATATAGTTAAAACTCTAATTTTGCCACATGCATATTGGTTCTAATATTGGCGCCCTTACTACCAAGGTTGTTTCCTGACTTATACTTCATATTTCTAGGGTCTGTAACAACTGAAGAGGCTCCTCCATCTTTCATTGCTTGATGTAAATCTTTCTGAGGAATTTTTGGGTTTATATTGGAGCTATATACATGGAGATTTACTTCACTATTTATACCAAAGTGCCTGCAGGCCTCCATGATAGCCTCAGTTGTTGCTCTATATAAATCTTTATTCAGCTGGACCAAGAAGTTGAGTTCAAGACCGGCTTCTCCTTCGGCATTCAGATTTTTCACATATATATTACTAAGAATATCCCTAGGCTCAATCATATAGAATTGGGAGGCTACTGTTACTGCGTCAATTATATGGTTTGAATTAGTGCCATCTATACCAAAAACCCAGATTTCATTGTCAATTAAAGCTGCCTCTTTAATGCTGGTCTTTAGGCGGGGATAGAATGGCGATACACTGACTGCATATTTGGTTTTCCAAACTGACAGTGAATCAAAAGCAGTACGAAGAACATATTGATGTTCTTGTACTCCGTTTAAAATAAGTGTTGCATCGGTTTTAAATTTTTTGTCCTGACTTCCTTCGGCTATTGTCATGGCTCCCTTTGTCACAATTAATCCTCCATTGATAGCTCTGACGAAAAACAGCCGAATGCGATCTCTCCCGTTTGGAGGGCTTCCTTATAAGATTCCTTGGTCTCAAAGTCTTCATCGGCTTCGGTTTCCCACTGCTGACTATCATATGTAGTCACGTTGGAAACCTCCTCAACTAGCATGAAGTCCTCTTCAAGTGCGGCGGTTAATCTAGCTACAGCACTTTCTTTAGATTCGTCTGGAACTATAGATCTTCCAAAGTAGAAGGTACTACCATCTTGAGGTAGCGAGCTTTGTGGTAAAACTCTTACTTTAGTATCAACCACCCAGAAAATAGACATATACATCCCTCTTGATGTTACTGGTTTGGAATTAAAAAACCAAATGGTGCTGGAATTATCTAGTGATGTTATAAATAATTCAATAACATTCACTTTCATATGAATTTCTGGAAATCAATATTTTTCTAATATGATAATGTTTCAACTATCCGGGTAGAATCTTAGAGGTTCATTAGGTAAACCAGTCCGATAACAAATGGACTTAGGTGTCTGCAGTTTAATGAGTAGTCACTACCATATAGCGCTTTATGTGAACACCAAATCTGCAAATAGGCAATCTCCTTCAGGGGTAATTACTCCTGGTAAAATCTATTTAAAGCTTCCAGTTTTTCCCAGTGTTAGCCTCGAGGCAATACCCTTGATCACTGTGAAGTAAAAGTGCTACAAGAAGTCATCTCCCTATGGCGGGAGCGTCTAATGGATATCAGCTGGTTTATGAGCTGTTCAAACGAATCTATCACTCGCCAAGCCAATGCTTAAGACTACTGTGCTGGCGTTTTGGAGGGGGGGCGTTTTAAGCCCTAAGCTTTACTTGATGTGCTTGTATGGCTTATGCAGATTTCAGCTCAATCTGTGGCAGTATCGTCAAGATGCATGAGGAGCCTGTCCACACTTCGATTCAGTCCGGTAGTCTTAGGTAATAATCCCAAAATCTGTTCCATTTGACGGTGGTGAGTATTTGAACATACCGAAAGGGGTGCTTTTCCAGCTGAATCACTATTTGGAACTGGTGGGCTGGAGCAGGCAGTATTTAAGCCCCTGAAAACGAGGCTGCATTACCGAAAACATGCCCCTATCTCTCTGGCTCAAAAAATATCCTATTTGTAGTCATTGACTAGTTGCCCATCAGATGACTCCTTGAATTGAGGGTGTTCGTCATCAATTTCGTAGAAATCAGATTTTTCGCCAGTGAAAATATGCCCCATAGTTTTCAACCCGGTTGGGCCATCCAGTGATCCTGCAATAATTCCAGTTGCATCGAGATTAAATGGTTCCCAGAATAGGCTTGAACCACATTGCTGGCAGAAGCCTCTGCGGGCTACTTCTGATGTTTTATACCACGCCAGCCCGTCATCTTTTGTTATTTTAATGTTGACCTTGCGAGCTTTGGTATGCGGGCCGAAACTTCCATGTAGTTTTTGACACATACTACAATGACAGTTAACTACGTTGCGTAGTGGCCCTTTAACCTCATATCGCACAGCTCCACACAAGCAGCCACCGGAAGTGATTTTATTCTTGCTATTCATATATTGAGCCTGTAGATGCAAAACTTTATTTAAAATAAGGATCTAAATTAAGTATGCCTTTTACCATCTATAAGATTATTTGTTTAAGTTGTAAATGCTAGTCTAATTAAGTGATGTAAACATAAATATTGACAGATTGGCTAGTTATTTATCCGTTCTTTGTCGATATAAGTTGCGAGACGGTAGTGGTTTGTTACTTAATCACTTGCCATTTTCCATACTGTTACCGTTGCACTATGTAGGCAATGGCGGATAAGCCATTTATTCGAACGGTGTTATCGCACGGGGTTGGAGTTCCAGCGCTCGACCGTGAGGATTTAGCATGGCAGCAAAGCGACTCAGTACGGCAGAGAGTGGACGCACAAGCAGAGTGGAGCCGAGAAACTCATGGGGATATTAATGAAAGTTCACTACGCAGAATTATTCAGGCTGCGGAATTGCAAAGCAGCTGTGACAACGAGTACCGGCAAGTTAAAGAGCATTCGATAGAGGAAATTGCTGGCGTAAAAATTATTGAAGCACTTGGAGCTTTACGTTTCTTATCTGCTGGTAGTCTGAACTTATCAGCGCTGGATAATCTAAATATTACAACCGCTAGTGATATTAATAATTCAGCGGGCCGCGACTTAAAGGAACAAATCGGAAATATTCGCGAATCAGTGGCCAAGGTTAGCCAAACCATCAAAGTAAAAGATGGTGGCAAGGTTTGGTTAGGTAGTGAATCTTTAAATGTGCTGAAAGTGCTAGAGGATTTAATAGGCGTAGTGTCTGCACTGGCCGCCACCCTGGCGACTCACTCACACCCAGGGAGTGGACAAAAGCCAACCCAAGAGGCGGTAATTAATGGGCACAAGAGCAGTTCAGATAGTTTGAGATCTCAGCTTAGCGCGGTGCGGGCTTAGGCTGGTAATACACTTAAAAGGAGAGAAGTTATGAATAATAGAGTAAACAGGTACGCCATTTTCGCGGAGCGGGTTCACTTGATGAATGGCGGAGCAAAAAGCTTTAGGGGTTCCGCACCTACAGAAGAGGCGGCAATGGAGCTGGCAGAAGAGGTCGCGAAATCTAAGAAAGCCGAGTTTTATTCCTGGCTGCAAATTCTTGATATTATGACCGGAACCTATACCGAGTACTCGATAAAGTGGGGTGGGATATTGGAGAGAAGAAAATCCTTGTCCTGCTAAAGTCTGGTTTCGTACTATCGCTTCCAGCTCCCATCTTTTCTTGGTTGTAAATCTTTGATAGAAAAATTGGAAAATTTATCGATTGCTCAATAAATATAGGAGGGGTATTAGAGAAAAGGGCATCTCTACTTTGGAAGCTATAGTGCCAGCATTGCTGGCGTTTTGCAGTTGATTATCAAATGAATAAAGAGGGGGTTGGCACATGTGACGATTATTGATGGACATAAGAGACGCTAGGAAAAGAATGAAAAATATCATCTGGTTAATACTTCTTTATTTCATTTTCAGCAGAACATAAAGCTCCGATATTTTCTGCTAGCCAAGAGGGTATCTTTCTACCAGATTTTTCGTGCAGCAACCTAATCATACTGATGGTATTCTTTGGTACCAAAAGGGAGTTTCTGCGAAGTAGCTTTAATGCTAGATTCCCTCTCTTGACTTTGTGGTCGCTGACTTTCGGGGTGTTCTTTAAATGGATTATGGAATTTCTCTCTGAGATAAGTTCAACAAATCTTTTTCTTGCAGTAATATGTGGCTGGATGGGGTTAATTCCAAAAATCGCTGGAATAATATTAAAAAGCTTTTCTCCTGTTGATAAGTCTTCTTCTATTCGATTTGCTGACCATCGTACTTCACCTCCCTTTTGTCTATGAAAAGTCAAAAAACCATTAATTTCAGTCTGAATTGTTTTGTTGACCCAGGATTCAACGCTATTAATTGAGGAGCTCATGCAAGACATTGCTAGCTGCATTACACGGAATGAATTTTCAGTATTGCTTCCGGAGTCTGATAATTCTTTAACTTTATCAAAGACGCCGTTTTCGTATTCAAGCCCCCTCCTTAAAATCTCAGCTTTCATTCCATCTCGTATGGCGGAGTCAAGAAGAATGCCATGGAATTCCGGAGCCCAGATCCGACATTTGAACCCTTCAAAGTTAGCTACAGACTTTACTCTAATTTCGGCGCCGTCCTTAACGGAAGATCCGAAAATTTCATGATCTCCTTTTACTTTCTGATCGTTATATTCTTTTAGGTTTTCCATCTCTATTTCGCTCTACATTATGGGTGGTTAAAGAAGTTTCTCTTCCCTAGTGTCGGATAGTTTGAAGTTTGAGCCAAAGTTTTTGATTGCTTATGGTTGCTATAAGATATGCTGGTTGGTATTTCTTTAGCTAGATCATCAAAAAGATGCTCCAAATTGCTGTTAATTTTTATAAATGTCCTGAGTGAATGTTCAGATTGTTCTTGGGGTGTTGGGGTGTCAGATAGAGGGGTAGCATGGTAGAAGTGTTTAAGGTGGTTAGGATCATGCTGTCTCCTCGCGGCCCGCAGGGTCAGGGCGAACCGTATTAAATTGTTGATTTATTTTTTGGAGACATTTTTGGGGTAGCGTGAAATAAGTTGATCGAGTGAGTCTTTCTCAATTTTATTCATTTCATCTTGTGTGGGGAGGTCAATTTTGTTGGCATTTTTATTTAAGACATTTTCTAGGATTAGTTGCGTTCTGATCACTTGATGGCGAAGTTCAATGATCTCTTTAACAATTTCAATGTCACCAATTTTCATGGGGTTTTTACTCCGTTGCGATTTGCAGCAATTAATTCTTCATTTTCTTTTGTTAAAGAGTGTATATTATTTCTCAGTTCGAAAATTTCTTTTGATAAGCTGTATTTTTCTTTTTCTAGGCGTTCTTTATCTGATTCAAGATCTTTAATCTCATCTTTAAGCATGTCTATGTGGTCATATTGAATTTCCTGCTTTCCGGCGATTTCGTAAATTTTTCCATTTAAATCCCAAACCGTTGAGATTATATATGCAAAAATTACAGATATAAGAAACCAAGCCCCTAATATGACAATAGACTTAATTTTCTGTTCAATCGACCTGTCGATGTGAGTCTGTACTCCATCGTCCAAGTTTGACTTTGGTTGAAAAATAGAAATAGCCATGAATATTTTCTCAAATCATTCCTATATGTCCCAATGGTTGGGCTGGCGTAACCTTTCAGGTTGTATTTGGCCTTTAATTTTGCGTGCTTAAATTTTAGTTGTTCCTTAACCGCTGACAGCACATGTGATGAACTTTCATCCACTAGGAGTGGATGTGGCGGAAATGCTATATTTAGTTTCTATTTAAACTCTATTCTAGGTTGAGGACACAAACTCACTCTAGGTCATAAACAAAAACCTCAATTCCTCTCGATGTAAATGAGCTCATAATTATTGGCTCCATCTCCTTCCACTGTCCGCCCGCAAGTCCACATCCAATTCTAGGCATGTGAACAGATGCCGATTTTTCAAGTGCAAAGTCTGCGACTAGTGAGAGCCCCTTCCGAATTGCATCGTAGCGAACTGGTGCGGGAGCTGTTTTGTTTCTGGGCGAGCGAACACCATGTTGGCCGATGATGTTTGCGACAGTTAGAGTTTCAGTTACTGCAACGAACTGAACATCACCAAGTTGTGGTTTTGTATTTCCATTAAACCAAGCTTTGTATTGGTGTTCAGGTCCTTTCCACCTTTTGCTAATCGCCAATACAAATCCACGCCCCCATTTCCCCAAGTCATTGCATACATGGGTAATGATAGCGTGCCCCTCAGTGCAAGGGGCGGTGGCATCACCTTTTAGATAATTTATGCTCACTTTTCTGTGGCTTCCTTCCATTTGGCTTCAAATTGCTGAGGTGTGATGGTTTTTATCTCAAACTCGGCTTGATTGGCAATTTCAGTTAAAGGGGGTACAGCTGCAATACCGAGTTTTGTTGTTTTTGATGAAGCTTTTTGGGAGGCGAAGCCTAGTGATCCATCTTTGAATATTTCTACTTTTCGAGTCTCAAAGCGATCAGTGTTGAGCTCACTGTAGAATTCTACTGGGTAGTTTTCTGGGCTGTTATGCCACTTTGAATAAATATAAGAAGACATGAGTTACCTCGATTTAATTTTTTCCATGGCCGGTCAGCCTTTCGGTAATGTCCAAAGGTTGTGAGTTTGGTATCAAGTGGACATGCTTTCGCCCATAAATAACGCCCAGCCCTTTCACATTAATATTGATGTGATGAGTGAAGCGGTGCCCAGCCCATGGGATATTAAAAAATATCATAGATAGTTGTCCTGGCCTTTTGGTGCCAGGAGTTATATCGCTTAGATATTGGCCATCACCGAAGCGGGCATCTTTTGGGTTGTTTGCCTTAAGTGAGGGGCGTATGGATTTACTTTCAAGGATTCCAGAATAACCGGCTTCATTTGTGTAGTGATAAAGGATTCTATCCATAGAAAAGACCTTAGCGTTCGTTGTAATTACTTTTGGTACGAAAGTGCCGCTACGCACGTTGAGCCGTGTTCTGGCTCAGACTCAGATATTGTGATGCTTTTTGGGAGGCTTGCGAAGCCCTTAATGGCTGAGAGTTGCTAGTTCAGGGGAGGGGGTATGTGGGGGGCAGTTTTTTTCATTTTCGTTCATTCCTGATTGGCGGAGGCGGGGAGAGCTGGGATAGCAGAATCCCATTAGAAATGGTGGATTTTCTTGTGGTATCAGCTCGCTCTGATTGTTTTTTGATCACTCAAAACGACCGCCGGTCACTCCTCCCCACGCCTGCCGATTTTGGGCGTTGTTTTGGTTGATGAAATGAGACTACCGGCCCTGGCCTGAGCTGGTGCGGGGTTTGGGTAAGAATTGGATTTCACACTTTGAAGAGTTGCGAAGAGAAGTGAAAGGATATTGCACAGCCGGATGGCTTGTGGGGTAGCAAACTGTCAACGTGATTTTGCGTTGACACTTTGGCGTTAAAGCCAACAAAGGAGTCGTTTACAAAGTTGCCTGTGCAGAAATAAAAAACCCGCGAAAGCCTACGCTATCGCGGGTTTGAGATATGGTACCAGAGGCCGGACTCGAACCGGCACGCTTTTAAGGGCGGGGGATTTTGAATCCCCTGTGTCTACCAATTTCACCACTCTGGCACTTTCGCTGCTCGACCTTGGGGTCGGTGCGAAGAGGGCGTGATTATAGCAATGCTTTCGCTTGGGTCAACCAGTGATTTCAATAACTTAGCGCATTTTCTGTCGTCCCAGTTAACAGCTCCTAAAATTTCCTATAACCTTCGCGACCTCTCCATAGTTTCTAGATTTCCAGGATTCCATGCAGCGTCAGGACTTTGACTTTCATCTGCCCGATGAGCTGATCGCCCGCGCGCCCACCGAGGAGCGCCGTGGCAGCCGTCTTTTGTGTCTGGATGGGCCCAGCGGGGCCATTGCACATCGGCAGTTCCCAGATATTCTCGATCAGGTCCAAGCTGGTGACCTGATAGTCTTTAACGATACCCGGGTGATCCCGGCGCGTTTGTTCGCGCAGAAGGAGACCGGCGGTAAGTTGGAAATCCTGGTGGAGCGGGTGCTCAACGAGACGGATATCTGGGCCCATGTGCGCTCCAGTAAGTCGCCTAAGCCCGGTTCCACCATCGTCCTTGAAGACGGCACCCGTATAGAAGTGACCGGCCGCAAGGATGCGCTGTTTGAATTGTCCTTCCCCAAAGAAGAAGGTGTGCTGGCGATTCTGGATCGCCTGGGCCATATGCCGCTGCCTCCTTATATTGATCGTGAAGACGATGCCAGCGATCGCGAGCGCTACCAAACCGTATACGGCCGCAATGCCGGTGCTGTGGCGGCGCCGACGGCGGGGCTGCACTTTGATGATGAGATGATCGGTGCATTGCGGGATAAAGGTGTCGAGGTTGTCTTTGTTACCCTGCATGTGGGCGCCGGTACTTTCCAGCCGGTGCGCGTGGACAATATTTATGAGCACCAGATGCACAGCGAAGTGCTGGATGTCTCCCAGGATGTGGTGGATGCGGTAGCCGCTTGCCGCGCTCGCAATGGCAGCGTGATTGCGGTGGGTACCACCAGCGTGCGCGCGCTGGAAAGTGCGGCGCGCAGTGGCCAGTTACAGGCCACGGTGGGGGAGACAGATATCTTCATTTATCCCGGTTATGAATTCCAGGTTGTGGATAAGTTGATCACCAACTTCCATCTGCCGGAATCCACCTTATTGATGCTGGTGAGTGCCTTCGCGGGGTACCAGCATACGATGACCGCTTATAAGGCCGCAGTTGAGGAGCGCTATCGCTTCTTTAGTTACGGCGACGCCATGTTTATTACCCGCGATCCCAATGCCAAAAAAGAAGAAGTAGCACCAGCGAAAGGAGATACCCAGTGAGCCGCGAATGTTTTATGCAGTTTGAAGTGGATACCACTGATGGCAAGGCCCGTCGCGGTCGCTTGCGTTTCCCTCGCGGTGTAGTGGAAACCCCGGCGTTTATGCCGGTGGGCACTTACGGCACCGTGAAAGGTATGTTGCCGAGGGATATCGAAGGGATCGGTGCACAGATTATTCTGGGCAACACCTTCCACCTGATGCTGCGCCCGGGTACCGAAGTGGTTAAAGCCCACGGCGATCTGCACGACTTTACTCAATGGTCCGGCCCGATTCTCACCGATTCCGGCGGTTTCCAGGTGTTTAGCCTGGGTGAGCTGCGCAAGATTACGGAAGAGGGGGTTTCTTTCCGTTCGCCTATCGATGGCAGCCCGGTATTCCTGGACCCGGAAGAATCCATGCGGGTTCAGCGGGACCTGGGTTCCGATATCGTCATGATCTTCGATGAGTGCACCCCTTATCCGGCCACCACTGACGAAGCGCGCAAATCTATGGAGTTGTCCCTGCGTTGGGCGGAGCGCTCCAAGAAGGCTCACGGCGATAGCCCGTCGGCGCTGTTCGGTATTGTGCAGGGCGGTATGTTCCCGGAGTTGCGCGATGTGTCCCTGCGCGGCCTGACTGAGATTGGTTTCGATGGCTATGCCATTGGCGGCCTGTCTGTGGGTGAGCCTAAAGATGAGATGATCAAGGTCTTGGATCACCTGGCTCACAAGATGCCGGAAGATAAGCCGCGCTACCTGATGGGCGTGGGCAAGCCGGAGGATATTGTCGAGGCGGTGCGCCGCGGTGTGGATATGTTCGACTGCGTCATGCCCACTCGCAATGCGCGCAACGGCCACCTGTTTACCTTCGAAGGTGTGGTGAAAATCCGCAACGCCAGGCACCGTCACGATACGGGGCCCTTGGAGGAAGAGTGCGATTGTTACACCTGTGAGAATTTCTCTCGCGCTTACCTGCATCACCTGGATCGCTGTGGTGAAATTCTCGGTGCGCAGCTGAATACGATTCACAATTTGCGCCACTACCAGCGCCTGATGCAAAAGCTGCGCGATGCCATTGCCGCCAATGAGTTGGAGGCTTATGTCGCGGAGTTCTACCGTGGTCTGGGCCGCGAAGTTCCAGCGCTGGAGGCCTGATCAGGCGTCGCTTTTACCCTGCCTGGGGTGCTGCCCGTCTCATTGCGGCACCCCTGTAATTTGTCCGTTCCCACGATCCCCGTATAATCAGCCCCCACTTTTATTGGGGGCGGTGTACCTTGCATTCTGCGTATACTGCCCGCATATCCAGGCAAATTGCTTAGGCAGATTGCCAAGATTTACCGGCCCTCGGGGTCACACTAGAACAATGAGAACAGCATGAATCGCTACCCGATCTGGAAGTACTTTCTGATTCTCGCGGTTGTGGCCTTTGGCCTGATGTACGCCGCGCCCAATCTCTACAAGCCGGACCCTGCCGTGCAGATTTCCGGGCAATCCAGTGCACTCACCATCGGCCCCGATGTCCTTGCGAATGCACAAAAAGCCCTGGATGAAGCGGGTATTGCTCACTTTGGCGGTGAAGTTGGGGACAAGTCAGTACTGATCCGCTTGAACTCTATAGAGGAGCAGTTGCCGGCAAAAGAGGCGATTCAAAGAGCTCTCGGTACCACCAACTATGTTGTCGCCCTGAACCTGGCTTCCACCACACCCCAGTGGATGAAAGATATCGGCGCTAGCCCGATGAAGCTCGGTCTGGATCTGGCGGGTGGTGTGCACTTCCTGATGGAAGTCGACACCGACACCATTATCAAGAACAACATGGAAAGCTACGAGCAGGAAGTGAAGAGCAAACTGCGCGAAGTTAAAGCCCGTTACCGCAATGTGGAGCTGGTGGATGATCGCGAGATTATTGCCCGCTTCCGCAACGATGAGCTGCGCGGCCTTGCGATGTCCACCCTGCGCAAGGAATTCCCGCAGCTTCAGTTGCGCGAGTCCGGCAGCGGCGAAAACCTGGAGATCCGCGCAACCCTGACTGAGCAAGAAACTAAGCAGTTGGAAGATGATGCAGTAACCCAGAACCTCTCGACTCTGCGCAACCGGGTGAACGAGCTGGGTGTTGCTGAGCCGATCGTACAGCGCCAGGGCCGCAACCGTATTGTTGTGGAGCTGCCCGGTGTACAGGACACCGCAGAGGCCAAGCGTATTATCGGTAAGACCGCCAACCTCGAATACCGTATGGAAGCTCGCCCGGATGAGCTGGTTTCCAACAAGGAATACTTCGAGTACCGCGATGAGCGTCAGGCGCAGATGTACGGTGGCGCCTGGTTGGAGCGCCAGATCATTATCAAGGGTGACAGCGTTACCAATGCCCGCGTCGGTTACGACGAGAGCGGCTTCCCGCAGGTAAATATCACCCTCGACGCCCGTGGCGGCGAGATGATGCACCGCGCTACCTGGAAGAATGTCGGTCGCCGCATGGGCACCCTGTTCATCGAGACTCGCTTTGAGCCGGTAACCGAGATCGACGAAAACGGTAACGAAGTTACCGTGCAGAAGCGCACTGAAGAGAAGAAGATTATTAATCTGGCCACGGTACAGAGTGCCCTTGGCAAGCAGTTCCGCACCACCGGCCTGGACAGCCCGGCTGAAGCCCAGGAACTGGCCCTGCTGCTGCGTGCCGGTGCCCTGGCAGCGCCCATGTACTTTGTGGAAGAGCGTGTGATCGGCCCATCTTTGGGTGCGGATAACATCAAGGTGGGTATTCAGTCGGTGGAGTACGGCTTGTTCGCGGTACTTATCTGTATGCTGATTTCCTATCGCGTATTTGGTTTGGCTGCGAACATTGCCCTGGCAGTAAACCTGATCCTGCTGGTGGCGGTCATGTCGCTGCTGGGCGCAACCCTCACGCTGCCCGGTATCGCCGGTATCGTATTGACCGTGGGTATGGCGGTGGATGCCAACGTGCTTATCTTCTCGCGAATACGGGAGGAGCTCAGGAATGGGATGCCTCCCCAGACAGCGATCAGCGCCGGTTTTGACAATGCTTACAGCACCATTGTCGATGCGAACATCACCACCCTGATTGTGGCGGTGATTCTGTATGCCATCGGCTCCGGCCCGGTACAGGGCTTCGCGGTAACCCTGTCTATCGGTATTCTCACCTCCATGTTCAGTGCCATCATGGGTACGCGAGCAATTGTTAACTTGTTCTACGGCGGTCGCCGTGTGCAGAAGCTCAGGATTTAAGGGAGACGGTCATGAGTGAGACCAAAGTGGATAACGGCAAAATTACCGAGTACATGGGCAAGCGCGTCTACGACTTTATGCGCTGGCGCAAGATCGCCGGAATTGTCTCGGTGGTGCTGGTACTTTCCTCCATCGCCGCACTGGCAATGAACGGCCTGAAGTTTGGCCTGGACTTTACCGGTGGTACCCAGGTTGAGGTGGGCTACGAGGTAACGCCTTTTATTAGCGACGTGCGCGATCAGTTGGATGCTGCAGGCTACGATGGCGCTACAGTAGTGAATTTTGGTTCTGAAAAGGATCTGCTGATCAAGTTGCCCCCTGAGGTGACCGAGGAGGAAACCCAGATCAGCGCTACCGACCAGGAAACAACGACACCGATCGGTGACAAGGTTGTCGCTCTCCTGAGAGAGGGCAGTGAGGGCGATGTTGAACTGCGCCGTGTTGAGATGGTGGGACCACAGGTAGGTGCTGAGCTGCGCGACGACGGCGGCCTGGGCATGATGCTGGCCCTGTTTATGGTGATGATCTACGTTGCCCTGCGCTTCCAGTACAAGTTCTCTTTCGGCGCGGTAGCGGCTCTGGGCCACGATGTGATTATCGTGCTGGGCTTCTTTGCGGTGATGGGATTGGACTTCGATTTAACCGTGCTGGCGGCGGTGCTGGCGGTGATCGGTTACTCCCTGAACGATACCATCGTGGTATCGGACCGTATCCGCGAGAACTTCCGCAAGGTGCGCAAGGCTGAGTCTGAGGAGATTATCAATATCTCTATCAGCCAGACCCTGGGCCGTACCTTTATGACGTCCTTCACCACCTTGCTGGTGCTGTGGGCGCTGCAGTTCTTCGGTGGCGAATTGATCCACAACTTCTCCCTGGCCTTGATCGTGGGTGTGGTTGTGGGTACTTACTCCTCTGTTTACGTTGCTGCCAACGTGCTGATGGCTTTGAATATCAACAAAGAAGATCTGATGCCGCCGGTGAAAGAGGGTGCGGAACTGGAAGAAATGCCCTGATGTGAATGAGAAGTGGCTGCGTTGACGCAGCCATATTCGAGCGGCCCCGGCCGCGCTTTGCTGCTGGTCAGCGGAGCGCCGTCGGGGTTTTTTATTGTGCGGAGTTTAGGCTCTGGGCTTTTTGCCGAGGGTGATGTGCTTGGGGCCGGAAGTGTTGGTCTGGCCGCTTACCCCTTTGGGCACCTGCTCGATCTCACCGCCACCGGCGAGGAACGCCTTTACCTGCTCCTCGATACTTTCGCTGGTCTCGAGGGGAGCGGCTTGTTTGCGATTGGAGGAAGAGGAAGGTTTCTTGGCCACGGCGCTATCCGGTTTTTATGTGTAAGCGGGCCATATTAGCACGGCTTGCACAAAAAATCACCCAAGTGGCCAGAGTCTGCACATAGCGGGTGTTTTGTCGACAGCTTTCGAATAATTCTGTCGTTTTTGGATAAATCGGGCTGCTGCGAGGCAGCCCGGAAGATAGTGCGTTATTCAGCTTCTTCTGTGGTCTCTTCGGTTTCCAGCGGCCAACCGCCCATCTCTTTCCACTTGTTCACGATGCCGCAAAACAGGGTTGCGGTTTTTTCTGCGTCGTACTCGGCGGAGTGGGCGCAGTTGTTATCAAATTCGATTCCAGCAACCTGGCAAGCTTTGGCCAGTACGGTCTGGCCGTAGGCGAGGCCAGCGAGACTGGCGGTATCGAAGCAGGAGAACGGGTGGAATGGGTTGCGCTTGATGCCGGTCCGCTCGACGGCTGCATTGACGAAGCCCAGGTCGAAGTGGGCATTGTGGGCAACCACGATGGCGCGGGTGCAGCTGTGCTTTTTCACGGCGCTGCGAATCTTGCGGAACAGCTCGGGGATGGCGATTTCTTCCGGCCAGGCGTCGCGGTCCGGGGATTCCAGGTCGATGCCAATAAAGTCGAGAGCGGATTGCTCAACATTGGCGCCCTCAAAAGGCTCCAGGTGGAAACTGTGGGTCTCCAGCGGGAAGAGGTTGCCGGAGTCATCCATGTCGAGGATAACCGCAGAAATTTCCAGCAGTGCATCGGTGCGGGCGTTAAAGCCGCCGGTTTCAAGGTCGATGACCACGGGCAGAAAGCCTCGGAATCGCTGGGCGAGAGAGCTTTTTGGTCCTGTGGGTTCTTCGGCGGGTGTCACGGTGGTTCCTTGTAAATCTTGTCTTCAGGCCAGCAGCATTTGGCGCTGGTGGGGCAGGGTATTGTATTCGAATTGCGGCGCCTGCCGGGAGTGTTCTCCCCGCAGGCGCTGTAATCAGGCCATTCGCCGATTACGCAAGTTGCCAGTTTAAGGTTTCACCGGCTGCGAGGGGAATCAGATTTTCACCACCCATATCCAGTTTTTCCGGCAGGGTCCAGGGGCTCTTGACCAGGGTGATGGTGCCCTCGTTGCGCGGCAACTCGTAGAAGTCTGGGCCGAACTCACTGGCAAAGCCTTCCAGCTTGTCCAGTTTGCCCGCGCGCTCAAATACTTCTGCGTAGAGCTCAATAGCGGAGTAGGCGGTATAGCAGCCGGCGCAACCACAGGAGTGTTCCTTCTTGTGGTGGGCGTGGGGGGCTGAATCGGTACCGAGGAAGAACTTCGGGTTACCGCTGGTGGCCGCTTCGATCAGTGCATTTTGATGGTAGCCGCGCTTGAGAATCGGCAAGCAGTAAAAATGCGGCTGGATACCACCAACCAGCATATGGTTGCGGTTGTACAGCAGGTGGTGCGCGGTAATGGTTGCAGCAACGCCTTCGCGGGCGCCTTGTACAAACTCTACTGCTTGGGCGGTGGTGATATGTTCAAACACCACTTTCAGCGTGGGGAAATCATCTACCAGGCGGGACAGGGTTTTCTCGATAAAAGCCTGCTCGCGGTCGAAGATATCGATATCGCTGGTGGTCACTTCACCGTGTACCAACAGCTTCATACCGCAGGCCTGCATCTCTTCCAGGGCCGGGTAGATGTTGGCGATATCGGTAACGCCGGAATCGGAGTTGGTGGTCGCGCCCGCTGGGTACAGTTTGGCGGCGATAACACCGGCTTCATGAGCCTTGCGAATAACGGCAGCGTCGGTCTTGTCGGTGAGGTAGATCACCATCAAGGGTTCGAAGTTGGTGTCGGCGGGAACATTGGCGTTGATACGTTCCTTATATGCCACTGCACTTTCGGCATCGGTCACAGGGGGTACCAGGTTGGGCATTACAATCACGCGGCGGAATTGTTTTGCAGCATCGGGCACGGTGCGCCCGAGAGCGGCGCCGTCGCGCAGGTGAATGTGCCAGTCGTCGGGGGCGCGCAGGGTAATTTGCTCCGTCATGGTACTCCGTAAAGCTTCTTAGCGTAGTGAGTCGTTGTGCGGCGCGAATGCTACCCGAAGCTGTACAAAATTGCGATGCACGAAAAGGTTAAAAATCAATCAATTGTGCTTACTCGCGCCTTGGCGCTAGTCGATCGCGAGCTTAGGCGCTACAATCGCGCCCCGACAAAGAGTGTGGGTATTGTTGTGCCCGCAATTTACCGATCCTGGGCATATCTCCAAGAATAACTCCCCCAGACCGACACTAGTTTCGCGTAGTGGCATTCCCCGTCTCCGCGTTTTTGTCGCGGCGGCGTATTTCCGGCAGCAGAGGACAGCAATGAGCAAAATCGAAAAGGTGGTACTGGCATACTCCGGTGGATTGGATACGTCAGTAATCGTGCGATGGTTGCAGGAGACTTACGGTTGTGAAGTGGTGACTTTCACCGCTGATATCGGCCAGGGTGAAGAGGTGGAACCGGCCCGTGCCAAGGCCGAGGCCCTCGGGGTTAAAGAGATTTATATCGACGATCTGCGCGAAGAATATGTGCGCGATTTCGTTTTCCCGATGTTCCGCGCCAATGCGATTTATGAAGGGGAGTACCTGCTGGGTACCTCTATTGCGCGCCCGCTGATCGCCAAGCGCCTGATTGAGATTGCCAACGAGACTGGCGCCGATGCCATTTCCCACGGTGCTACCGGTAAAGGTAATGACCAGGTGCGCTTCGAACTGGGCGCCTACGCGCTGAAGCCGGGCATCCAGGTTATTGCCCCCTGGCGCGAGTGGGACCTGAACTCCCGCGAAAAGCTGATGCAGTACTGCGAGCAGCACAATATTCCGGTGGACTTCTCTTCCAGCAAGAAGAAGTCCCCTTACTCCATGGATGCCAACCTGCTGCACATCTCTTACGAGGGCGGCAACCTCGAAGATCCCTGGGCGGAAGCCGAAGAGGATATGTGGCGCTGGAGTGTGAGCCCCGAGGCGGCTCCGGAAGAACCGACCTACATTACTTTGGGTTTTGAGAAGGGCGATCCCGTTTCTATCGACGGTGAGCGCTTAAGCCCTGCTACTTTGCTTGAGAAGCTGAATAAGTTGGGCGGAGCCAACGGTATCGGTCGTCTGGATATCGTGGAAAACCGCTACGTGGGAATGAAGTCCCGCGGCTGCTACGAAACACCGGGCGGCACCATTTTGATGAAGGCGCACCGCGCCATTGAGTCCATTACCCTGGATCGCGAAGTTGCGCACATGAAGGATTCCCTGATGCCGCGCTACGCCGAGCTGGTTTACAACGGTTACTGGTGGTCCCCGGAGCGCAGCATGCTGCAGGCTGCGATCGATGAGTCCCAAGATGTGGTTAACGGCGAAGTTCGCCTGAAACTGTACAAAGGCAGCGTGAGTGCTGTGGGCCGTCGCTCTGCGGACAGCCTCTTCGATGAGCGTATCGCTACCTTCGAAGACGATGCTGGCGCTTACGACCAGAAGGATGCGGAGGGCTTTATCAAGCTCAACGCCCTGCGTCTGCGCATTGCCGCAGGTAAAGGAAGAAAATTGATTTAGTTGATTTAGATCAGCAATCACCGGGCAAGGATGCGCTTAAATCCTTATCCGGCCAATAGTAACCACAGTGCCTCACACATTGTGGTTACACACCTTCTGTGGTGGGCCAGTCCCGCACAGTGGAACCGAATCTTAAAAGCAACGGAAGTAAAAACATGACGACAACGGTGGCAAAGACCGGCCCTGTGCCGGACTATGACTACAATATCGTGCGCCAGTTCACCATCATGTCCGTGGTCTGGGGCATTTTTGGTATGGGCATGGGCGTATTGATCGCAGCCCAGCTAGCCTGGCCTGAACTCAACGACTTTTGGCAGCCCTTCTCGCACTTCGGGCGCTTGAGGCCCCTGCACACCAACGCGGTAATTTTCGCCTTTGGTGGTAGTGTTCTCTTTGCCACTTCTTACTATGTGGTACAGCGTACCTGTCAGGTCCGCCTTTGGGGTGGCTGGCTGATCCCCTTCACCTTCTGGGGATGGCAGGCCGTTATCGTCGCCGCGGCAATTACTCTGCCGATGGGCTTCACTTCCACCAAGGAATACGCTGAGCTCGAGTGGCCTATCGATATCCTGATTGCCCTGGTTTGGGTTGCTTACGCGCTGGTGTTCTTCGGCACCATCATGAAGCGTAAGACTTCTCACATCTACGTGGCGAACTGGTTCTTCGGTGCTTACATCGTAACTATTGCTGTTCTCCATATCGTTAATAACCTGGAGATTCCTGTTGGCCCGTTCAAGTCCTACTCTATCTATTCGGGCACTAAGGACGCAATGATCCAGTGGTGGTATGGCCACAACGCAGTAGGGTTCTTCCTGACTGCAGCCTTCCTCGGCATCATGTACTACTTCGTACCTAAGCAAGCTGGTCGTCCGGTTTATTCTTACCAGCTGTCTATCGTTCACTTCTGGGCACTGATCTCCCTGTACGTATGGGCTGGTGGTCACCACCTGCACTACTCAGCGCTGCCCGACTGGGCTCAGAGCCTGGCGATGGTTATGTCCCTGATTCTGCTGGCACCTTCCTGGGGCGGTATGATCAACGGCATCATGACCCTGTCCGGCGCATGGCATAAGCTGCGCACTGATCCGACCCTGCGCTTCCTGGTGGTATCCCTGTCCTTCTACGGTATGTCTACCTTCGAAGGTCCGATGATGTCCATCAAGACTGTAAACGCCCTGTCTCACAACACTGACTGGACCGTTGGCCACGTACACTCCGGCGCTTTGGGCTGGGTTGCCATGATCTCTATCGGTGCTCTGTATCACCTAGTTCCGGTTCTGTGGAAACGCCGCGAAATGTACAGCTCCAAGCTGATCAACGCGCACTTCTGGCTGGCCACTGTGGGTACTGTTCTGTACATCGCCGCTATGTGGGTTAACGGTATTACCCAGGGCCTGATGTGGCGTGCATTTAACGCCGACGGCACCCTGACTTACAGCTTCGTAGAGAGTGTTGTAGCCAGCCACCCGGGCTATGTAGTTCGCTGGATCGGCGGCGCCATGTTCCTGGTAGGTATGCTGCTGATGGCTTACAACGTTTACCGCACGATTACCGAGAAGGTAAACGATGCCGAAGCCGATAACACCGTTCGAGCAGTGCCTGCGGCATAGGAGTTTAGATCGTGAAGAATCATGACCTCGTAGAAAAAAACATCGGCTGGATGATCTTTTTCACCATTATCGCCATCAGTTTCGGCGCCCTGGTTGAGATCGTTCCGCAGTTCTTTACCAAGGATAACTACACGCCGCTGCCGGGGCAGAAGCCGCTGACAGCAATGGAGCTGGAAGGTCGCGATATCTACATTCGCGAAGGCTGCCACGTTTGTCACACCCAGATGATTCGTCCTCTGCGTGCGGAAGTTGAGCGTTACGGCCACTACTCCATGGCTCAGGAATCCATTTACGAGCACCCCTTCCTGTGGGGCTCCAAGCGTACCGGTCCAGACCTGGCGCGCGTAGGTGGACGCTACTCTGATGAATGGCAGCGCGCGCACTTGTACAACCCGCGCAGCGTTGTGCCTGAGTCAATCATGCCTGCTTACCCCTGGTTGTTCGACAATGTGGTAACTGGCGAATACACCGCACGTAAGATGGAAGCGCTGCGCTTCGTCGGTGTGCCCTACACCGATGACGACATCGCCAACGCCGCTGAGCCTTTCAAAGGTGGCAAGGTCAAGGAAATTGACGCGCTGGTCGCTTACTTGCAACAGCTGGGTACCCTGGTTACCCAAAAACGCTAATAGCGAGGAAGGAAACTCGTGACTATTGAAACTTTGCGGGAAATCGGTCTGGTTCTGGGCTCTGTGGCTTTTCTGGCTATCTGCTGGTGGGCCTTCTCTCCGAAGCGCAAGAAGCGCTTCGAAGAAGATGCCAATTTGCCATTTGCCGATGAAGAGCGACAAGCCGACAAGGACAAGTCGGCCGCTCAGCAGGACGAATCCAATTCCGGGGATAAACCCGGAGCCAATCGAAAACAGGGGCAGGATAAGTAATGAGTACATTCTGGAGTGTGTGGGTAATTGTGCTCACCCTCGCCAATCTGGCGTTGATTACCTGGGTGCTGTTCGCCAACCGAAAGGTGGCGGTGGATGACCAGGCTGAACCGGAAAACAAAACCACGGGCCACGTTTACGACGGCATCGAGGAATACGACAACCCGCTGCCCAAATGGTGGTTCATGTTGTTCATTGCCACCCTGGTGTTCTCTGCGGGATATCTGGTGGTTTACCCGGGTCTGGGTAACTTCAAAGGTGTCGGCAACTGGACTTCTGTCGGTGCATTGGAAGCTTCCCAGGCCAAGGCTCAGGAGAGATTCCACGAGACCTTCGGTAAGTACGAAAATATGCCGATCGAGCAGATTGCGGAGAGCCCCGAAGCTCTCAAGATGGGTTCCCGGATCTTCGCTAACAACTGTGCGGTATGTCACGGTGCAGATGCTGGCGGTAACTTTGGCTTCCCGAACCTGACCGATAACGCCTGGCTGTACGGCGGCACCCCGGAGAAAATCCTGGAAACCCTGTACAACGGTCGTCAGGGCATGATGCCTCCTCAGGGTCCGGTGATCGGTGAAGAAGGTGTTAGAAATGCGACAGAGTATGTTCTCTCCCTGAACGGCCTGGAGCACGACACCGCCATGGCCGCCGAAGGTCAGAAGGTATTCAACACCGTGTGTATGGCTTGTCACGGTATGGATGCCAAAGGCAACCAAATGCTGGGTGCGCCGAACCTGACCGACGACATCTGGCTGTACGGTAGCAATCGCGAACAGATCCAACACACTATTCGCGGTGGTCGTACAAATATGATGCCCGCGCAAAAAGATAAACTGCGTGAAGACAAAATCCGCCTCGTAGCGGCCTATGTCTACAGCCTGTCCCAACAGGAAGAAGAAAAGCAGTAATTAACTATTGAGGCCCGGCATTTGCTGGGCCTTGTTTTTTCAAGGGACTCCGGGCGCTGCAGGGACGGAGAAAAAAGCCTCAACATAAGGGGCTACCTGGCCCACGTACAAGATGTGCCCGTGCGAGAGTGAGGTTTGTGTGAGTGATTTAATTCCAACCCGTGAGGAACAGGAAGGTGATGGCGAAGTTCGCTATCGCATGCTGTATGAGTCGGAAGACAAAGTCTACATCCGGCATATCAAGGGTGTTTTCACCCGCGTTCGCAAATATACCGGCCTGCCTTTGCTGCTGGCTTTCTTCTTCCTACCCTGGATCAATATCGACGGGCGCCAGTCGGTCTTCTTTGATCTCCCCACCCGCCAATTCCATATTTTCTGGACTACTTTCGGCCCCCAGGACGGCTTCCTTCTAGGTTGGCTGCTGATCATTGCCGCCTTCGCGCTGTTTGCGGTCACCACGTTGCTGGGCAGGGTGTGGTGTGGCTTCACCTGCCCGCAGACCGTCTGGACCATGATGTTTATCTGGGCAGAAAGGGTTTGTGAAGGCGATCGCAACAAGCGAATGAAGCTCGACAAGGCCCCCTGGAACCTGGAAAAGGTTCTGCGCAAGGGTGGCACACATACCATCTGGCTGTTGATCTCGCTGGCAACTGCACTGGCATTTGTGGGTTATTTCTACGGTGTGCGCGAGCTGGTCGTGGATCTGGCGACGTTTAACGCGCACCCGCAGGGTGTTTTCTGGGTCGCTTTCTTCACTTTTGCCACCTATATGAACGCCGGCTTCCTGCGTGAGCAGGTGTGTAAATACATGTGCCCCTATGCCCGTTTCCAGTCGGTGATGTACGACGAGGATACGCTGGCGGTTTACTACGATGCCAAGCGGGGTGAGACCCGTGGTCCGCGCAAAAAGAACGTGGACTACAAGGCGGAAGGTATGGGCGACTGTATCGACTGCTACTGGTGTGTTCAGGTGTGTCCGGTGGATATCGATATCCGCGACGGCATGCAGTATGAATGTATCAACTGTGGCCTCTGTGTCGATGCGTGTAACAGCGTGATGGACAAGATGGGCTATGAGCAGGGCTTGATTCGCTTCACCTCTGAGGACGAATTGCAGGGTGGAAAGACCCGCTTCCTGCGCCCGCGCCTATTTGGCTACGCGTTGATACTGGTTGCGATGACCGGCCTGTTTGCACAGCAAGTGATGACTCGAAGCCCTATCGAGGCAGAAATCACTCGCGACCGCGGTGCTCGTATGTTCCGTGAGTCCCAGGGACAGGTGCAAAACGTCTACACGGTAAAAATCAACAATATGGATCAGGCTCCCCACGAATTCACCATCAAGGTGGAAGGTAAGCCTGAATACGATTACTCCATTCGCAAGCCGAAGACGATTTACCTGGTGCCTGGAGAGATGTTCTCCGTCCCCATTCGGGTAAGCGTTCCCAGAGACCAGCTGAAAGATACCAAGCACGATATCGAGATTGTTGTCCAAGCAGTCGACAATCCTGAGCTGGTTGATAAGCACCGAACGGTGTTTATTGGTCCAAAGCAGTAGACGGGACGCCAATCCCGTTGCAAAGTACGGGCCCGCCCAGGCGGGCTCGACTTTTGTGCACAAACGGTAACTTTTTGGTAACGCGATGAATGAATCAACCCCAAAACCCTGGTACCGGGAACCTTGGGCGTGGATGGTACTGGCCCCACTGATTACAGTGGTGGTTGTCTCCACAATTACAGTCTCGATAGCGGTGCGCTTCGCTGACGATAAAGTCAGTGATACTTACTACAAAGACAGCCGCATGTATCACTTCAGCGCCGAGCAGGACTTGCGCGCGAAAGAGCTGGGTCTGGCCGCTTTGGTCCAGTTTCAGCCCTCTGAAAAATCGGTTGTCGTGGAGCTGAATGGCGACCTCGACTACCCCAAGGCCTTACTGCTCACATTGAGCCACCCGGTGGAGTCTGACCTCGACAAGCATATCGAGCTCTCCCAGCTCTCCGTGGGCCGCTACCAGGGCACCTTGCCTGAAGGCGTTGGGAATCGCTGGTATCTGCGCTTGATGCCGGAGCTTGATCCCGATGCGCATCAGGACGCCAACTGGCGCCTGAAAGGTGAAATCAACTTCGATCTCGGCAATGCCGCGCCACTGAACGCAGTAACTCAATGACTTCGTCTTCCTCCTCCTGTTATCACTGCGGACTCCCAGTCCCTCCCGGCAGCAACCACTCGGTGGTGATCGACGGGGCCGCCCGGGATATGTGTTGTCCAGGTTGTGAGGCGGTAGCCAGCGCTATCGTTTCCGGTGGTCTGGATGGCTTTTATCGCTTCCGGGAGAAGGAGAGCGACAGGCCGGAGGAAGCTCAACCCCAGGACCGCTGGGCGGCATACGATTTGCCGGAAGTGCAGCAGCAGTTTGTCCACGATTGGGATAACGGCAACAAGATTGCCTCGCTGTTGATTAGCGGTATTACCTGTGCGGCCTGTGTGTGGTTGATAGAAAAGCACCTGGGGCAGTTGGGCGGGATTGAGAAGGTCTCTGTCAACGCCAGTACCCAGCGTGCCCAGATCGGTTTTAATCCCGACAAGATCAAACCCAGTGAGCTGTTTGGCGAACTGGAACGGATTGGCTACCGGCCGGCCCCGGCTACTGCGGCCAACCAGGAAAGTGTGATCCAGAGCGAACACCGCGCCGCCCTGCGCCGCCTGGGTGTCGCCGGACTCGGCACCATGCAGGTGATGATGTTTGCCATCGCTCTGTATTTTGGTGCTGCAGCGGAAGAGGGTGTCGGTGAGTTTGAGCGCTACTTCCGCTGGGTTTCCCTGCTGGTGGCGACGCCAGTGGTTTTCTATGCGGCGCGCCCATTTTTCAGTGCCGCTTTGCGCAGTCTGCGCGCCCGACACCTGAGTATGGATGTGCCAGTGTCCCTGGCGATTGGTATGGCCTATGTCGCCAGCTTTTACGCCACGGTATTCGGCACCGGCGAGGTGTACTTTGAATCTATCTCCATGTTCACCTTCTTCCTGCTGTTGGGACGAACGGTGGAGATGCGCGCCCGCCACCGGGCGGGCTTAGCCAGCGGTGGTTTGGCTCAGTTGCTGCCGATGACGGCGGCCAAATATCAAGGGGACGATATTGTCCATGTACCGGTGGCCGCATTGGTCGCTGGGGATAAAGTTTTGTTGCGCCCGGGAGACACTGTCCCCGCCGATGGGGAGGTGCTGGAGGGCGTTAGTGGTGTGGATGAATCCCTGCTCAGCGGTGAATCGGCACTGCAACAGAAGTCTGCTGGCAGCCCGGTTTATGCCGGTAGTGTCAACGGCGATTCCACCCTGACTATTCGAATCACGGCAGCGGGGCAGTCGACTCGCTTGTCCGCTATTGAGCGCCTGGTAGAACGGGCGCAATTAGATAAACCCAACCAAGTGGCCCTGGCAGATCGGGTTGCGGGTATTTTTGTCGGTGTCGTTTTATTCGCGGCACTGGCGGCGTTTGTTGTCTGGTGGCAAATCGACCCCAGTCGCGCTTTTTGGGTATCCCTGTCTGTGCTGGTGGTGACTTGCCCCTGTGCACTGTCGCTGGCAACCCCTGCTGCCCTGGCCTCTGCCACCCTGCGTTTACAGCAGTTGGGACTTCTTGTGGCTGGAGGCAGCCTACTGGAAACGCTGCCGCGTATCGGCCGGGTGCTGTTCGACAAGACCGGTACCCTGACGCGCGGTGAGCCGAGAATCCTGCATATTGATTTGCTGCGGGCCAACTGGAGCGAGCAGCGGGTTAAGGATGTTGCCGCTGCCCTGGAATCCCAGACTAATCACCCCCTGGCCAGGGCCTTCCGTGCCTGGCGTGGCAATCTCATCGCCACTGATCTGAAAGTTCATACCGGGGCTGGTCTGGAAGGGCAGATCGAGGGGGACAGTTACCGACTGGGTAAGGCGAGCTTTGTCTCCAGTGAGGATGTTTCTACACCCGAAGGGGAGGGGCAGTGGCTGCTGCTCGGCGACTCCCTGGGTCCTATTGCCTGGATTGCGTTGGGGGATAAGTTACGGGACTCGGCAACCACCGCTGTTGAGGGTTTGACTGAGCAAGGTCTTTCAGTGGAACTGCTCAGTGGTGACCAGTCTGCGGAAGTTGAGCGGCTGGCGGGGCGAGCAGGTATCAGCAACTACCGCGCCGGAGCCTCGCCAGAGGACAAGCTCAGCCATATGAAGCAGCTGCAAAGCGATGGTGAGAAGGTGTTAATGGTGGGGGATGGCATCAATGATGTGCCAGTCCTCTCTGGTGCCGATGCCTCTGTGGCGATGATGTCTGCGGCAGATCTGGCCCAGTCCCGCGCCGATGCCATTTTGCTGAACGGAGATCTCGAAGTGCTGCCCAAAGCTATAGAGCTGGCGCACAAGTGCCGCCGAATTGTGCGGCAAAATCTGGCATGGGCTCTGGGCTACAACGTGATTGCCCTGCCACTGGCATTTTGCGGTCTGGTGCCGCCCTGGGCTGCGGCAATCGGTATGTCCCTGAGTTCTCTGATCGTAGTGCTAAATGCGTTGCGCCTGTCCCGTGGACAGGAAGTCGACGAAAACCCTGTGAGCGCCGCGGCTTAATCCCGTGCTCACAGAAAGAGAGGAGGTGTAACTGATGGAAAGTCTGTATTTCCTGATTCCCATTGCGGTGATTTTGGTTGGCTTTGCGGTGAAGCTCTTTTTCTGGGCCGTGAATAACGGACAGTACGATGACCTGGAAACGGAAGGTCGTCGCATTTTGTTTGATGACGATGATGTTCAGCAGGACAAATCTGACGCGGAAAGGAAGCAGGAGAAGTAAGTGGGGGACTGGGGTTTTTTAGCGGCGGCACTAGCTATCGGTTTTTTGGGTAGCAGTCACTGCATCGGTATGTGTGGGGGAATCTCCGGAGCGCTGGGTATGGCGGTACCGGGGAAAAAGACTGCTTGGGTGCAGCTGGGCTCTTACCAATTGGGTCGCCTGGGTAGCTATGCGCTGATGGGAGCGCTCGCTGGTGCCCTCGGTGCGGCGATACTGCCGGCACTAACTCCGCTGCGATTTGCTGCCGGGATCATGTTGATCCTGATGGCGCTGTATATCGGCGGTATCTGGCAGGGATTGGCTTGGATTGAAAAAGGGGGCCGCTACCTTTGGCGCTATGTGCAGCCACTATCGGCCAAATTATTACCGGTGCGCTCTGCGGGGCAGGCATTGGCATTGGGATCCCTGTGGGGCTGGTTGCCCTGTGGTTTGGTTTATAGCGCGCTGACGTTCGCCCTGGCCCAGGGCAGTGCCGAGCGGTCTGCCCTGGCGATGTTTGCTTTTGGTTTGGGCACTGTGCCCGCCATGCTGGCTACTGGTGCTGCGGCGGCACAGGTGCGTGGCATAGTGCAAAAGCCGGGGGTTCGCTATGGTTTCGCCGCAGCGATTTTGCTGTTTGGTATCTGGACCATTTGGGGGGCTATGGGCCACGGTGGACACGAAGACCACGCCAACCACGGGCAGATGAGCGGGATGGAAGCTCCCGCCGAAGACACGGAAGAGCAGGGACACCATCATCACCATCACTAAGTACAGTGATGATGGGTCTTGTGGGCGCTAGAGATCGATCCGCAGGGATAGGTCGATAGCGCGCAGGTGCTTGGTCAGGCTACCAGAAGAGATATAGTCCACTTCCAGTTCGGCTAACTGAGCGATGCGATCCCGGTCGACACTGCCGGAAAGCTCAATTTTGGCTTTGCCTTTGGCCAGTTTCAGGGCCGTTCTAGTGTCTTCATCATTGAATTCGTCGAGCATAATCACGTCCACACCGACGGCGAGCGCCTGCTCCAGCTCTTCAATATTTTCCACTTCGACTTCAATCAGGGCTTCCGGCTTGATCACTCGCGCTTGGGCGACGGCGTGTTCAATGCCTCCGGCGGCGAAGATATGGTTCTCTTTGATCAGGAAGGCGTCGTAAAGACCGATGCGGTGATTGTGGCAGCCACCGCAAAGTACGGCGTACTTCTGTGCGCTGCGCAGACCGGGAATGGTCTTGCGGGTGTCGAGAATCTTCACCTCAGTGCCTTCAGCTCGCGCGGCGAACTCCGCAGCGGTTGTGGCAGTACCGGATAAGGTTTGCAGGAAATTCAGTGCAGCGCGCTCGCCGGTGAGGATAGCGCGGGCATTGCCTTCCAGTTCAAAAATAACGGCGTTGGCGCTGATGCGGTCGCCATCCTCGAAGTGCCAGGTGAGGACGAGCTCCGGGTCCAGGGCGTGGAATACAGCCTCTACCCAGGCGCGACCACTCAGAGTGCAATCTTCGCGGGTGATTACCCGGGCCCGCGCATTGCGGTCCTCTGGGATCAGCTGGGCGGTGATATCGCCACTACCAATATCTTCTTCCAGGGCCACCTGAACTGAGCGTTGCAGGTCGGTAGTGATATTGGGAATAGCCGTGTCTTGTGGTCGCATTGGGAAACCTCGAAATTAACGCCGGCGCAGTTTACCAAAACACTCGGGGTTTTGACTGCTGAACTCAGTCACTGGCAAGTAGCAGTTGGCTCTACGAATAGCTGTGACAAGTGTCTCAAATATGTCGCAGAACTGTGTAAAACAGTCCTATAACGCGAGTAGAATGACCGAAGAGTTAGGCTTGATCGCAGCCTGAATTGTTTCAGAGCAGGGCCGGTAAACGCTGTTCTCTCGCGGTCAAAACTTGAGTGAAATCAAGAACTTCGGCAGATTTTTCGCGCATGATCGCGGCGGGATTTCAACAGTTTGGGAATGTGGTTAACGGGGAACAGAAAGCTCCCGTTTCTGCTAGGGAGACCACTTTTCCATTCACTAATTTTTGCTTTTGGCCTCAGCGCTACAAGTCAGACGGCATTCGAAGGACCTCTTGGAAATGAGTGAATCCAGAAAGGTAGTTTCCCTCTCAGAGAAAAGTGGAGCGCGAAATATTTCTGCATCAGGTAAGCCCCCTGTTCTGCCCGCCGCAGTAACAATGCTGAAGGACAAAGCGACGGCACAGCTGCTGGAGCGGATTAAAGCGCTGTTTGGCAAGGTGGATGATTCCCTGTTTGCAATGGCTGAGCGAGCTCATGGCCAGGAGGAGCAGGATGGGCTTTTCCAGGCACTGCGCCTGCTGCGCGTTGAGCGCCGCAATATTGCCGAGCACTTTATCCAGAACGTCTCCCGCGCTTTTCAGGTCCGCCAGGAAGAAAAGACGGAAAGCAGTTTCGCATCAGATAACCTGTCGCTGGTTCACAACGATGACCTGGAGCAGTTGGTCGCTGCCGACACCATGGTGGCCAATGCCAAGCGCGATTTCGCCGAGCCCCTTACCGAGCTGTGCATGAGGCTCGATACGCTCTACTCCGTCAAGGTGTACGACAAGAACAACCCTCTGGGGCCGGACGTAATCTGTGACGCCTTTGTAGAGGCGATTCAGGATCTGGACCTATTTATCCGCGCTCGCCTCACGCTGCTGAAAAAGTTCGAGCAGGTGGTCATGCTGCAGCTGCGGGATTTTTATGAATTTTGTAACCAATTACTTGTAGAACAGGGCGTACTGCCATCTCTGCGTGAGCAGCAGCGAGTAGCCAGGCAGCGCTCGGCCTACAACGGTGCTCCCCACGCCGCCAGTGCCCCCACTGGTAGTGCCGGCGATGTAGAGGCTGGCAGCCAGCCAGTACAAGGTGGAGTCGCAGCTACGGGGCACTTCCCTCCAGGATTGGTGCCCGCAGCCGCAGGTGTTACTCCAATGCCTGCAGGGGATCTGCTTTCCCACTTGGGCGCGCTGCAAAGTGGCAGCCACTATCAAGGTGGAAGTGCGGTACAGCTTTTGAATGTGGGTGAATTGCTACAGCAGCGCTTGGTGGATTCCAACCAGGCCGCTTCGCTGGCAAAAGTCGATAGCGATGTGATCAAGCTGGTAGAGATGTTGTTTTCCTTTATCCTGGAGGACCGCAGCCTTGCCACCCAAATCAAATCACTTCTGGGCCGCCTGCAACTGCCGCTGTTGAAAGTAGCCATTGCAGACAAGTCATTTTTCAGTAAAGGCGGCCATCCTGCGCGCAAATTGCTGAACGAGTTGGCCGATGCCGCTACCGGATGGCAGGCAGGGGATAACTACGAATCCGATCCCCTGTACAAAGAGATATCCGAAATTGTTGAGCGCGTGCTTAATGAGTTTGATCGGGATATCAATATCTTTGCCGTTTTGCTGGAATCCCTGCGTGAATTTATCGTCCGCGAGCGCAAGCGCGCCGAGATGTTGGAGCGCCGCGTTGTCGATGAGGCGGATGGCCGGGCTAAAACCCAAGCCGCCCGCGCACGGGTTGCCGCAGTAATGGATGCCTTGGTTGCAGAGCGAGATCTGCCACAGGTGGTGCAGGATTGGTTGAACAAAGTTTGGAACAACGTGCTGTTCCTGACCTGTGTCAAAGAGGGGACAGAGAGCGACGCCTGGAACCGCGACGTGCGCACAGCGAGAGATCTCGTGTGGAGTGTGCAGGCCCCAATGCCGGATTCCCGCAAACAGTTATTGAGCTTACTGCCTGTTTTGCAGGAGAGATTGCGCGAGGGAATTGAGGCGCTTTCCTATAACGCTTTCGAAGCGCGTACCCTTTTCACCGGCCTCAAAGAAGTTTATCGCGAGCGCTTTGCCCTGGCCCAGCAATTGGCGGAGCAGCGTGAACGTGAAGTGGCAGAGCAGGTTGCCCGCGAAGTGCGCGCAGCGAAATCTGCTGAGCCTGCGCCTGTTGTTGCTGATAATGTTGCTGACAAGCCTGTTGCCCCTGTCGTGGAGCAGGAAACTGCTGCTGATGCCGGACCCGCTGATGTTACTGAAGCTACGGTTGATGAAATTGCAGTGACTGAAGCGGTTATTGCAGAAACCGTGGTTACCCAGGAAGTGATTTCAGACACTGCCGAAGATCAACTTCCAGATGAGCCAGGTGAAGTTACTGTTGAAGCTGTCCAAGCCGAACCCCAGGAAGTGGCCGTGCCGCAGATGGAAGAGCTTGAGCAGGCAGTTGCTGAAGCAGAGGTGGCTGCACCGGAGCAGGATGGACTGGCCCCCCTTGACGAAGATGATCCCCACTGGCAGATGACCTTCCGCCTGGCACAGGGCAGTTGGTTCGAGCTGAAGCGCTCTGAGGACGAGCAGTTCCGTTGTCGTCTGGCGGCGGTAATTCGCGATATCGACCAATTTATCTTCGTTAATCGCAATGGCGCCAAAGTCGCTGAATTCGCCCGACTAGAGCTGGCCCATGCGCTGCGTTCGGCACAACTGCTGCCGCTAGATGACGGCATGTTGTTTGAGCGGGCGCTGCAGTCCGTAATTGGCAATGTGCGCAAGAAGCGCAGTGAGCAGCGCTAATTTTCAGGAATGTAACGAGCGGACGTTGAGTATTTAGCAGGGATACTCAGTGGCCAGTGGTTTTCCGCAAGTTATGTCGCGATACTGCTCCGATCAGATTGGCATATCGATCAACGCTTCCATAGAATGGTAACTGCTGAAGCCTCGGGCGATACCGGGGCTATCAATAGGTTGCAGCGGAGATCGCAGATTGAAATATCAAGTGGAGTCTGGCTGGTTGGCGGGCGCGCGCCGGGTTCCGAGTCCTCATTGCAATAGCCGCCCGGAAGACTGTGCGGTGGATCTATTGGTGATTCACAGTATCAGCTTGCCGCCCGGACAGTATGGCGGCCCCTACATTGATGCCTTTTTCCTGGGGCAGTTGGATATCGACGCGCACCCCTATTTTGCCGATATTGCTGCGTTACAGGTGTCTGCGCATATTTTGATCGACCGCGATGGCCTGGTAACTCAATACGTGCCCCTTGATCGTCGTGCCTGGCACGCGGGCAAGTCCGAATTTAAAGGTCGCACTAACTGCAATGATTTTTCCATTGGTATTGAGCTGGAAGGTTTGGATACCGATATTTACACCGACTCTCAATATCACGCACTTGCCGAGGTGAGTGCTGCGATTATGCAAGCTTATCCCGCTATTGATATCGATAGAATTGCCAGTCATTCGGATATTGCTCCCGGAAGGAAATTGGACCCGGGTCCGGGGTTTGACTGGGAGCGCTACCTCAACAAGCTGAAAGAAATCGTCTGATACCCAGTAGCGGACCATAAAAGTGGGAAGGGTTTCTGTAACAGGAGCCGCAGCACGATTTTGATAACTGAAACAGTCTCGGATTATTTATGACTCTGTTAATTGTTCTGATCACCGTTGCCCTGGTGCAAATCTGGGGCTCAGGGGCTCCGTTACATCGCGATGGTTGGTTCAGTCGCTGGAGTCAGTACTTACAGGCATTGCCCAGTATTAATGGCAATAGCGGTCTGCTGCTTGGTGTCACTATCCTGGTTCCAGTATTGATCTCTGCAATTGCGATGACGCTGGCAGAGGGCGCTGCGGGCGGTCTGGGCTACTTGCTGTTGGGGGTGCCACTGCTGCTCTATTGTCTCGGTCGCGGCAACTTCAACGATATCGTCGCAAATTACCTGCGTCACTGGTATAGCGGAGACCTGGAAGGTGCCACCAAAGCGGCGGCGCCCATTTTGCGCGAGTTACACGAAGCGCCCTCCGATGACACTTGTCTGCATGAACAGGTATTTCGCGGCGCTGCCTACTGCGCCTTTGAGAGACTCTTCGCTGTGCTGTTCTGGTTTATTTTGTTGGGTATTCCCGGGGCAGTTCTCTTCCGCTTGAGTGCTTTGTACGCAGAAAATACCCGGGGCTCCTCCGAAGAAGCGACGGCGGCGCGTTGGTTGTGGTTGTTAGAGTGGCTGCCGGTCCGTGTTATGGGGCTGAGCTTTGCCATTGTGGGTAACTTTGCAGGCTGTTACCGCGCCTGGCGCCGGGTGTTGATGTGTCGTGAGAGCCATACCGATCAGGTTCTCGAGGCCTACCTGGAAGGAGCTCTCGGCGGTATTGACGCCAGTGAGTGCAGTGGTGGCTCCGATCTGTCTCAGATGCAGCGCCAAAGTGGTGCGGAGATTGAGGGGCTTCAAGCGCTGCTATCCAGAACCTTGCTTCTGTGGATCACTGGTTTGGCCCTTCTGGTTCTGTTTATTTAAGGAGCCTCTGAATAACTCCGTAATGCCTGTACCATCGCCCCAGAGCTACTTTTGTCTTCTGGGGCGATTGTTGAATTTGTCGCCATTTTCAAAATTTTCTTTCCTTCCTATCTTGACTTATCCCCCCCTTCCTACGAAATTGCGCGCCCCAGCGGCCGGACTTCGGTGCTTTGCCATATCAATAAAGCGAAGCTAGTCATTGCCTGCGACGGCTTATACTCATTGGAGGAAGTAGGGTTTGGAATTTTCGGTATTGGAACCGCAAATGTTGTCAGATCTGGCTAGGGCAAATGATTGGAACGCAGCCACATTAGTGGCGGGCTTGCGAACCTATTTTCGCAGCGGCAGCACCACTGAATTGAGTTGGCGGCGCAAGCAACTGTCTCAGCTGCGCAAGATGATCTCCGAGAACGAGGCACATTTTGTCCAAGCCCTTCGCGATGATTTGCGCAAAGCTCCCCAGGAAAGCTACCTCACTGAAATTTCATTTCTCTACAACGATATCGATCACACCCTGAAGTCCCTGAAGAAATGGGTGCGCCCGCGCAAGGTCCAATCGCCGATGATGACCCAGCCGGCCAAGAGCTATGTGCAACCGGAGCCGCTGGGTGTTGTGCTGATTATCGGTGCCTGGAATTATCCGCTGCAATTATTGTTATCGCCGTTGGTACCGGCGATTGCCGCTGGCAATTGCGCGGTGGTAAAGCCCTCTGAATTATCGCCCGCAACCTCCCGGTTAATCGCAGAATTATTACCGCGTTATCTCGACAATGATGCCTTTGCGTGTGTCGAAGGTGGTGTGGCAGAAACCACGGCGCTGCTGGAGCAGCGCTGGGATCATATTATGTACACCGGCGGTGGCCGGGTCGGCAAAATCATAATGAGTGCGGCGGCTAAATACCTGACTCCGGTAACCCTGGAACTCGGCGGAAAGAGCCCTTGTATTGTTGCCGATGATGCCAACTTGGAAGTGGCTGCACGGCGAATTGCCTGGGGTAAATTTACCAATGCGGGGCAGACTTGTATCGCCCCGGATTATGTTCTCTGTAGTCGGCGGACAGCCGATCGGCTCACCCCCATGTTGCAGCGGGTGCTCTGGGAAATGTATGGGGAGCATCCGCGAGAATCTGCCGACTATGGGCGCATTATTAACAGCCAGCACACCCTTCGCCTGTCGGATTACCTGGGGGATGGAGAGGTGGTATTTGGCGGTGAAGTCGATGTGGATGACTGCTATATGGCGCCCACCATAATGCGCAACGTCAATCTCTCTGCGGGAGTTATGCAGGAGGAGATCTTTGGCCCGATACTCCCCATTATTGAACTGGATGATTTCTCCAAAGCGGAGGAGTTTGTCAATGAGCGAGAGAAGCCCCTGGCCCTGTATGTATTTACCCAGGATGAAGCATTGGCGGATCGGCTTCTATCCCGTTGCAGCTCCGGCAACGCCTGCGTGAATGACTGCATGATGTTTATGCTGGCCCAGGACCTGCCTTTTGGAGGCGTCGGTGCCAGCGGTATGGGGTCCTACCATGGAGAGCATGGCTTCCGCACTTTCAGTCATTACAAGGCCGTAATGCGGCGCAGAAATATCCTCGATATCGATATACGATATGCACCCTTCAACGACAGGAAAATGAAATTCCTGCGTATGCTCAGCAAATAATTCCTTATCGACAGGCGCGGTTTTCCCCTGTGCCTGCTCCGTAGAACACTGGATGTTATCGGCGGTGGATAAGCTGGATTATTCCCATGTAGTCGAAAAGGATACACAGTGTTATGCCCCTGGATTGCAACGAGATACCTGCCAGTGAGGATGTATTTAGTGCCGCACAAAATATTGCAGGCATGGTACACGAGACCCCTCTGCTCAGCTCTCGGCAGCTGAACGAGCTGACGGGCGCCAATTTGTGGTTTAAGTGTGAGCACTTGCAGAAAGTGGGTGCCTTTAAAGCGCGGGGCGCGGCTAATGCGCTTTCGCTGCTCCCGGACGGGGTCGAGGAAGTTGCCACCCATTCGTCCGGTAATCACGGTGCGGCGCTCGCCTGGGCAGCAGCCCAGCGGGGATTGGCCTGTACGGTGGTGATGCCCGAAACGGCTCCCAAGACAAAGCGCATGGCGGTTGAGGGGTACGGTGCCAAAGTGGTGACTTCGGGCCCCAGCCTGGCTGATCGCGAATCCACTTTGGCAAAGGTACTTAAGGAAACCGGTGCGCACGAAGTCCCGCCCTATGACGATAAGCGCATTATTGCTGGGCAGGGCACTGTAGCCATGGAAGTGCTCAAGCAGAGCCGCGAACAGGGCTTTGCTCCAGACGTTATTGTGGCGCCAGTGGGAGGCGGTGGACTTTTGTCTGGCGTGGGATTGGCAATGGCTGCGCTTGCCCCCGATATTCTGGTGATTGGTGCGGAACCCGCCGGAGCGGATGATGCCCAGCGTTCACTGCGCGGTGGAGTTCATATCACCACACAACAACCCGATACGATCGCCGATGGTCTGCGCACAACATTGGGCGGCAAAAATTACGCCGTTATTGAGCGCACGGTGCGGGATATTGTGACAGTCAGCGAAGCTGGTATCGTCAATGCGATGCGGCTATTGTGGACGCGAACCAAACAGCTGGTAGAACCGTCGGCTGCGGTGGGTCTCGCTGCGATCATTGAGCACAGCGCGCGCTTTCGCAATAAGAATGTCGTGGTTGTTCTGACCGGCGGAAATATGGATCTGGACAAAGTGGGCCCACTGCTGTCCAGTGAAGAAAACTAAAAGGGGAACTGGGATATGAGCCATTTATTGAAAAAGGGCGGCCGGGGTTTGGCCGGGTTGCTTTGTGCTGCTGCGCTGTCACTGACTGGAACCAACGCGATTGCTGAGAAGCTGACACTGTCATCCAGCTCCCTGCAAGCTGGAAAGAAAATGCCCATGGCTCATGTTTATGGCAGCTGCGGCGGTGAGAACCTGTCTCCCCAATTGAGCTGGAGTGGGGCACCGGAGGGCACAAAGAGTTTTGCTATTACCGCTTACGATCCCGACGCGCCTACCGGCAGCGGTTGGTGGCACTGGGTGGTATTTAATATCCCAGTGGATACTACCAATCTTCCGGAAGGGGCCGGTGACCTGAAAAACGGCCTGATTCCAGAAGCAGTGCAAGGGCGCAATGATTATGGTAATTCCGGTTACGGTGGTGCCTGCCCGCCCAAGGGGCACGGGGATCATCGCTATCGTTTTCGTGTCTATGCCTTGAAAGTGGAATCCCTGCCGCTGGATGAAAACACTTCTCCTGCTAAAGTTGGCTTCAATATCAATGCCAATAAGTTGGCCGAAGCGGAGCTGGAAGTTTTGTGGGGCCACTGAGTAAATAAATTAATCTAATCCCGCTGCACGGTGATCGCTGTTGCGGCGGCTCAGGCTCTGGAGGCCCGCGCTTGACCAACTCACAAAAACAAATGACATGGGGGCAAGCGCTGGCCGCTTATTTGAAGCCCCGTGTACTCACCATGTTTTTCCTCGGCTTTTCCGCCGGCCTCCCATTTCTGCTGGTCTTCGCTACCTTGACTGCCTGGCTGCGGGATTACGGTGTCAGCCGTACTGCCATCGGGTTTTTTGCCTGGGTGGGGATTACCTTTTCGATCAAAGTTCTCTGGGCCCCTATTGTCGATCAGCTGCGTCTGCCTTTTTTCACGGACAAATTGGGCAAGCGTCGGGGCTGGATGCTGGCATCCCAAATCGGGATAGCGATTGGCCTGATAGGTATGGCCAGTGTAAATCCCCAGCTCTCCCTGATGCAGGTAGCCTTGCTGGCCCTGTGGGTCGCTTTCTGTTCGGCCTCTCAAGATGTGGCGATTGATGCCTATCGAATTGAGGCCATGGATGACGACTATCAGGGCGCTATGGCTACCAATTATGTATTTGGCTATCGGGTGGCAATGCTGGTTGCGGGAGCGGGCGCCCTGTTTATTGCGGATATCTTTAGCTGGTCTGGTGCTTATTTTGCGATGGCTGGATTGATGGGCGTGGGCCTGATTACCACTCTGATTATTGCCGAGCCCGATCACAGCAAGGTAAACAAGGAAGCCGATGAACTGCAAAGCGAGTGGGCCCAGCGTCTGTTGGGCAAGGGGGAACACGGTCGCTTGAAGCAGTGGTTTATTCGCGCCGTGGCCTGCCCCTTTATCGAGTTTTTTCAGCGCAATGGCCGCTTCGCAATCATTCTGCTGTTATTTATCAGTATCTTCCGTTTAAGTGATCTCGCGATGAGTATGATGGCCAATCCCTTCTATTTGGATCTGGGCTTTACCAAAACGGAAATCGCTGAAATCAGTAAACTGTTTGGCTTCTTCTGTACTATTTTTGGTTCCTTTCTAGGCGGGCTGTTAGTGGTGCGATACGGTGTTGTGCGCCCGTTGATACTGGGTTCGGTTATGGTTGCCTGTACCAACCTGTTATTTGCCCAGCTCGCTGTGATCGGTCCCGATAAAGCTTGGCTAGCGCTGGTAATTAGTGCGGACAATATCAGTGGAGGAATTGCCAATGCGATACTGATCGCGTTTCTCTCCAGTCTTGCGAATAAAGCTTATACCGCCACTCAATATGCTTTGTTCAGCTCCCTGATGACCTTGCCGGGGAAATTTATCAGTGGTTTTTCCGGCATAGTGGTGGATGCTCAGGGTTATGCCTACTTCTTTATTTATGCGGCGCTTATGGGAATACCAGCCATTCTGCTGTCCATTTATTTTTGGCGCCGCGAGCAGCGCGACTGGCCGGGAGAAGAAGTTCAGCCTGGAGCGGGCACTACCTAAGGTTTACAGGGATGCTATTTCCTCTCTAAGAGTACACCCCGAATTCAGCTCTTTTCTGAATCCCTATGTCATATCAAAACTCTTCGCCGGGCATTCTGCCCGGCTTGTGTCTATGGTGGTTGTAAAGGTGAAACCCACCCCTCCATAGACTCGCCCTTATGTTCGATTGTGTGTCTGTTGCCTGTTGGGTCGGGTATCACTGGTAGATGATGCTCAGCGAATAAAAGCGACAAACTATGGCCCACGAAACCATCCGGGAGGCGGTGTTTAATCGGCGCATGCTGATTTGTATTGGCACCGGTTTCTCTTCGGGGATGCCTCTTTTTGTATTGATACAGTTGGTGCCCGCTTGGCTGCGTACCGAAGGCGTGGATCTGGCCACTATCGGTATTTTTGCATTGCTCGGATTGCCCTATACGTGGAAATTTATCTGGTCTCCATTGATGGAGCGCTACGCATTCCCGATGCTAGGCCGCCGGCGGGGCTGGATGCTGGTAATGCAGCTGTTACTGATTGTTTCCATTGGCGTCCTGGGGATGTTCAGTCCCCAGTTTGATATTTGGTCAATTGCCGCAATTTGCTTTGCCGTGGCTTTTTTTAGCGCCAGCCAGGATATAGTCCTGGATGCTTTCCGACGCGAGATTCTGCCAGACCAGGAGTTGGGCCTGGGCAATTCCTTTCACGCCAACGCCTATCGTATTTCCGGCTTGATTCCGGGATCCCTCAGCTTGATCCTGTCGGACCACCTGGCCTGGGACCAGGTGTTTATGATTACTGCGGCCTTTATGTTGATTGCCGTCTTTATGACCTTGATGGTCGCTGAGCCAGACCATCCAGCAGGTCGTCCTAAATCTTTGCGCGAGGCCATTGTTTTACCCTTCGTCGAATTCTTTAATCGCAATGGCGTAAAACAGGCGGTGCTCGTACTGGCCTTTATGTTTTTGTACAAGCTCGGCGATAGCATGGCTACGGCACTGGCGACGCCTTATTACCTGGATATGGGATATTCCAATACGGATATCGGCATAGTGGCAAAGAATGCCGGTCTGTGGCCTGCGGTAATTGGCGGTTTCTTTGGCGGCTTATTAATTGTGAAGATCGGGATTAATAAGTGCCTATGGATTTTCGGGGTGGTACAGCTGGTTTCAATTTTCGGATTTATGATTTTGTCTGAAGTGAATGGCGAGCTGGTGGGCACTCCAGATTTCAATCCGAGCCTCTGGCTATTGGCGATAGTAATTGCCTTTGAGTATCTTGGGGTGGGGTTGGGGACAGCGGTGTTTATTGCATTTATCGCCCGAACTACCAGCAAGTTGCACACCGCGACTCAATTTGCCTTGTTTACTGCCTTGACCTCGCTCCCGCGCACCTTCGCCAATGCCTCCACTGGCTATTTGGTGGAGGGAATGGGGTGGACACATTTCTTTCTCCTGTGTGCCGTTCTGGCGGTGCCTGGAATGATCCTGTTATTTTGGGTCGCGCCCTGGGGGGCTGATGAGGTAGCGTAGTTTTCTGTCTGCGATTGGGGCTAAGGTTTCCAGCGGTATTTGCCCATATCCACTCGCCCTTTCAGCAGTATGACCCCCTCTCTTTCCAGTTTTTCACGCTGGCGGCTGGCGCCGGGTTCCGGCAGGGAGATGCGCCCCTGGGCGTTAATCACCCGGTGCCAGGGTAGCTTGGTACCCCGGGGTAATTTACGCAGAGTCTGACCTGCAAGTCTCGCAGCGCGTGGGTAGCCGGCCATCTCAGCCAAGTCCCCGTAGGTGACAACCCGCCCTTTGGGGATTGCCGCCAAGGCTTGGCATATTCTTTCCAGGGAGTTCTGTTTTTCCATAAAAAGCTCTAAATATCGGCGAATCACGCCAATTGGGCGCAATTTTTTACTTTGTAATCTCCAGAAAATGAGATTTTTATTCGCCATTTATGGATACTTTACCAGCTCGCAAGGTCACAGTCCCCAGGGCGCGAAAGCCTCTGCTGTGACGGCGTGCCACATGATTCTAGTTGTGGCATCATGGTGCGATTGTTGAAGCTGTTTGCACCGTTCATACTCCTAAAAAGTCCAAGGTTTCTTAGTGGTTTTATCGACACGACTCCCCAGGTTCTTTGCTCGAACTCTCTTATTTCTTGTGCCCTTCCAGGCCTATGCCGGTGTGCTGACCCTGGAAAATGGCGATCGTATTCAGGGCGAGTTGGTGCTGGTAGAGAAGGATCAGGTCACTTGGAAGTCAGAGACTTTTGGTGAGGTTAAAGTCGACAAATCCAAAGTGGTGTCGATGGACATCGATACCGATATCAAAATTGCAGGCAGGGATGAACCCTGTACCTTAGCCGGCCACCGCCAGGAGCGTTGGGAAGTGTACTGCGCTGAAGGGCGCGGTTGGTTGATCGATTTCCCCGGTATTGAGCGGGCAGAACCCTACAGTACATTTACCACCAGTCCGGTGTTATTCAGCGGTGATGTTACCGCCGGAGGCGTATTCGAGAGCGGTAACCGTGAGCGTGAAGACCTCGATGCCAATATTAACTTGGATATCCGCCATGGAGATTTTAACCACTTGATGGGGGCGGTTTACCAGAACCAGGAAAGTGAAGAAGACGGTGACCTGGAAAAATACCAGCTCAATTATGATCTCCGCTGGATATTTGCTGAGAAGTGGTTTGCCGCGGCTAACAGTGAGTTGGAAAGGGAAGAGGCTCAGAACTTAGACCTGGGAACTACGCTCGGTCTCGGTATGGGTTATCTGTTTTACGATACCAGTAAAACCACTTTTTCCCTCGAAGGTGGTGTGAGTAGCCTGCATGAGAGTTTTATCGACGAAGAGTTGAGTGAAGGCCAGGATGAGCGCTATGTCGCCGGTCGAATTGCACTTAACTACCGCTACAAGTTTTCCCTTGGGCCGGAAATTTATTTCGACCAGGAAACCTTACAATCCTTTGATCACAGTAACGACTACGAAGCTAATGCCAAGCTGGGGGTGCGCACACCGCTGGTTGAAGGCGTGCTGATGGAGATCGGTTACGAGTGGCAGTACGACAATACGCCCTCCCTGGAAAGTGAAAAAGAAGATACCAAAGTGACCGTTGGTGTCGGTTACGAATGGTAATTCCCCCTCGAACCTGCATAGGGCAGGTTCGAAGGCAGTCATAAACGATAAATCTAAAAAACGAGCGACGACGAGGAGTTCAATATGCAAATCGCTGACAGTATTGTTGCGATTACCGGTGCGGGCCAGGGGTTGGGCCGAGCCATGGCCGAGTATCTGGCTGCGCGAGGCGCCCGCCTGGCCCTGATCGATGTTAATGAGGAAGGCCTGAAAGACAGCGTTGCAGCTTGTGAAAAGCTCGGTGCAGAGGCTCGCAGCTACTTGATCAATGTTGCCGATGAGGAAGCGGTGGACTCCGGCTTTGCGAAAATCGCAGCAGACTTTGGCGGACTCCAGGTTCTGGTTAATAACGCCGGCATTATGCGCGATGGCATGTTGCTCAAGTGTAAAGACGGCAAAGTGACAGATCGTATGTCCCTGGCACAGTGGCAGTCTGTGATCGATGTGAACCTTACCGGTGTATTCCTTTGTGGCCGTGCTGCAGCGGGCATTATGGCGGAAAGCGGCAAGGGTGGGGTGATGGTCAATATCTCCAGTTTGTCCCGTGCGGGCAATATGGGGCAGACCAACTACTCCGCCAGTAAAGCGGGTGTTGCAGCGATGACGGTATCCTGGGCACGCGAACTGGCGCGCTACGGCGTGCGTGTTGCCGGGATTGCTCCGGGTTTTATCGGCACCGATATGGTTGCGCAAATGCGCCCTGAGATTCTTGAGAGTCTGGTAAAACAAGTGCCCCTGCGCAGGTTGGGTGAGCAGGATGAGATCGCTTCGACAGTAGCGTTTATTCTGGAGAACGACTATGTCACCGGTCGAGTGATAGATATTGATGGCGGAGCGCGCTTGTAAACTTCCCTCTTTCCCAGCATAAAAAGGGTGAACTGAGTTCACCCTTTTTTGATTCTGTAATTAGTTTCTGGATCTACAGCGAATAGTGCTTTAACTCAAACGCGTAACACCATCGGCGCGGAACTTCGAATACATTAGCTGCCATAGCTGAAGTGTGCGCCCCCGGAATGCACCGGCGTAAGATAGTAGATAGTAGCGCCACATCCTGTAGAAGCGCTGGCCGTAGCGATCGGCAAAGCGCGGCCAGTTTTTCTCAAAGTTCTCATGCCAGGCCATCAGGGTTTTATCGTAGTAGTATCCAAAGTTGTGCAGGTCTTCGCACACTAGCAAGCGATCGGTCGCGTCGCCCAGCTGTCCTACGGAAGGTAGCTCACCACCTGGGAATATATATTTTTCTGTCCACAAGTCCGTAGATGCGGTGCGCTGGTTGTTACCGATCGTATGTAACATCATCAACCCATCTTTGTTCAGACAGCGCGCTGCTGTTTCCATAAATGTTCGGTAGTTCTTGCGGCCGACATGCTCAAACATCCCTACGCTGGCAATGCGGTCAAAAGGTTCTTTGAGTTCTCGATAGTCCTGAAGGCGGACAGTAATTGGCAGTTCACCATAGCGCTCTGTCACATAGGCTTTTTGCTCTCGGGAAATCGTAATTCCAACACACTCCACTTGATACTTTTGCGCGGCATAGCTAACCAGACTGCCCCAGCCACAGCCAATATCCAGCAAGCGCATCCCGGGTTTCAATTCCAGCTTGCGGCAAATCAGGTCCAGCTTGGCTTCCTGGGCTTGGTCGAGGGTTTCAGCCTCTTTCCAATAGCCGCAGCTGTACGTAAGCCGATTGTCGAGCATGGCACTATAGAATTCGTTGCCCAGGTCGTAGTGTTGCTCTCCCACATTAAACGAGCGGTTTTTGCTTTGTAGATTCACCAGATAGCTGCGTGTGGCGCGCCAAAAGTAGCGCCAGTTCTTGATACTGTGATGAATCTCAGCACTGAGTAGCCGGTGGAAGAACTGATCCAGGTCTTGGACATCCCAATCGCCGCGCATATAGGTCTCACCCAGGCCTAAGCTGTGACGGGCGATGACCTCATCAAGGGCTGCTTCCCGGTGGAGTTGCAGGTCCCAGGGTCTTTCCCCGTTAATTTGAATGTCCGCTTTCGCCAATATATCGTCCACTAAGTGGCGACTGCGTCCGATGGCTGGCACTTCTATAGCATCCTGTTGCTCGCTTGCCATTCAATCCTTCCTCTCTCCAGTTACTTTGGGGTGGAATAAGGCGCCCTTGAATAATTTGCCTCCCCACTCCATTTACTACAGCATATTGAAAAAACCGTGATCGTCCCGGCTCTCTGCGAAGCTGGTTAACTAGGAATTTCCGCAATGCGCCCATTATTACTTCTATTTATAGCCCTACCTGTACTTGAAATGTGGGTGTTGATTGCCGTAGGCAGTGAAATTGGCGCCTTGCCAACGATCGGCCTGGTCATTTTGACCGCAGTGGTAGGAGTGACACTGCTTCGCCGCCAGGGAATCTCTACCCTGATGCGGGCCCAGGAGAAGATGCAAGCTGGAAATATTCCCGCCAAAGAGATGGTTGAAGGGATATTCCTCGCGGTGGGTGGTGTGCTGTTGCTCACCCCGGGCTTTATTACTGACTTCTTTGGCTTTATCTGCCTGATTCCAGGGCTCAGGAACCTGTTGCTCGGTTTTATCCTTCGCCACGTCAAAGTGGTTCCTCCGCAGCACTTCAATCAGTCGCCAAATCACAAGCGTAGCGACGACATTATTGAGGGGGAGTATTCGAAAGATGAGAAGCGCCCCGGAGAGAGTCAACACTCCGTTGAAGATAAGCGCCCCAAGCCCTAATTGGGTTAAAAAATATACAAAATGTCAGTGATGAGAATTTGCTTTGCAGTTTTTTCACCTGATGGTGTTGAAATCCTTATTCCCGCCCATAGATAGGGTTCAACTGAGAATTAAGCCCCGCCTCTGGGGATCAGAGAGGGGTGAGGTTACCGGCCCAAAGGGCCAGTGCCGCCCATGTTGGAAACCATTAAAACGACTCAATGGAGAACTTATCCATGAAAATTCGTCCTTTACACGACCGCGTCGTAGTACGCCGTAAGGAAGAAGAAGCGATGTCAGCTGGCGGTATCGTGCTGCCAGGCGCTGCCAAAGAAAAGCCGAACCAAGGTGAAGTGGTAGCCGTGGGTGAGGGCAAGCAGCTGGACAATGGCGACGTTCGCGCACTGTCTGTGAAGGTAGGTGACACTGTTGTTTTCGGTCGCTATGCCGACAGCAATACCCTCAAGGTGGAAGGCGAAGAGCTGATCATCATGAGCGAAGGTGACATCTACGGCGTGTTGGAAGGCTAAGGCCAGCCTTTAACTTTACTCGCAAAAAGAATTTGAGGAATAAGAATCATGGCAGCTAAAGACGTAATTTTTGGTGACGACGCTCGTCAGAAAATGCTGAAAGGCGTAAACATCCTGGCAGACGCTGTAAAAACTACCCTGGGTCCTAAAGGCCGCAACGTAGTTCTGGACAAGTCCTTCGGCGCTCCTACCGTAACCAAAGACGGTGTTTCCGTAGCGAAAGAAATCGAGCTGAGCGACAAGTTCGAAAACATGGGCGCACAGATGGTTAAAGAAGTTGCTTCCAAAGCTTCTGACACCGCTGGTGACGGCACCACCACCGCTACCGTTCTGGCCCAGGCTATCGTAACTGAAGGTCTGAAATCCGTAGCCGCTGGCTTCAACCCAATGGACCTGAAGCGCGGTATCGACAAAGCGGTAACCGCAGCTGTTGACCACATTGCTGGCCTGTCCACTCCTTGTGCTGATACCAAGTCTATCGCTCAGGTAGGTACTATCTCCGCTAACAGCGACGAGAGCGTTGGTACCATCATCGCTGAAGCCATGGAAAAAGTTGGCAAAGAAGGCGTTATCACTGTTGAAGAAGGTTCCGGCCTGGAAAACGAGCTGGACGTAGTAGAAGGCATGCAGTTCGACCGCGGCTACCTGTCTCCTTACTTCATCACCAACCAAGAGAACATGACTGCCGAGCTGGACAGCCCGTTCATCCTGCTGGTAGACAAGAAAATCTCCAACATCCGCGACCTGCTGCCCCTGCTGGAGCAAGTAGCTAAAGCTTCCAAGCCGCTGCTGATTATCGCTGAAGACGTAGAAGGCGAAGCGCTGGCAACTCTGGTTGTAAACAGCATGCGCGGCATCGTTAAAGTTGCTGCTGTTAAAGCACCTGGTTTCGGCGACCGTCGTAAAGCCATGCTGCAGGACATCGCTATCCTGACTGGCGGCACCGTGATTTCTGAAGAAGTTGGCCTGGAGCTGGAAGGTACCACTCTGGAGCACCTGGGTACTGCTAAGCGCGTAACCCTGTCCAAAGAAAACACTGTAATCGTTGACGGCGCTGGCAATGTTAAAGACATCGAAGCTCGCGTTAGCCAGATCCGTGCACAGATCGAAGAGTCCTCTTCCGACTACGACAAAGAGAAGCTGCAAGAGCGCGTAGCCAAGCTGGCTGGCGGTGTTGCGGTAATCAAAGTAGGCGCCGCTACTGAAGTGGAAATGAAAGAGAAGAAAGCCCGCGTTGAAGACGCGCTGCACGCTACCCGCGCCGCAGTAGAGGAAGGCGTAGTGCCTGGCGGTGGTACCGCTCTGGTTCGCGCTACCCAGGTTATCTCTGTAACTGGCGACAACGAAGACCAGAACCACGGCATCGCTGCAGCCCTGCGCGCTATGGAAATGCCTCTGCGTCAAATCGTTTCCAACGCTGGTGACGAAGCTTCCGTAGTTGTTGACAAGATCAAGCAAGGCGAAGGCAACTTCGGTTACAACGCTGCTACTGGTGAGTACGGCGATATGCTGGAAATGGGTATCCTGGACCCAGCTAAAGTAACCCGCTCTGCTCTGCAAGCGGCAGCTTCTATCGCTGGCCTGATGATCACCACCGAAGCCATGGTTGCAGAAATTCCGGAAGACAAGCCGGCTGCTCCTGACATGAGCGGTATGGGTGGCATGGGCGGTATGGGCGGCATGATGTAAGTCGGCCTTAAGCCTATCTAAAAAGCCCCGCAATTGCGGGGCTTTTTTTTGCCTTGTGGAAAGTGGTTTACTAGGATCTGCTTTTAGTTATCAATTTTATCTTCAGGGTGTAGGCGAGTGACTGGTAGCGATAGGTTCTCTAGTATCAAGACGCTCTCAGGGATAAGTGAGTTGATTGAATACCACCGCCAATTTTCTCATGGTGAATATAAGCAATTACAGCAGGGGTTGACTGCGAGAAGTATGGATGAGAAATGGAACGGCTATTTTCATGATGGGCGTTTTTATCTTTGTCGAAGTTGGACGGGTGTTTGTATTTATGAACTTGACTTGGTGGAGACTGAAAGTGGTTGCTCTGCAGAAAATACGCGGGTTAACAGGGATCCGAGTCAATATCGAGAGACTGATAATCGCTATGATGTATTGTTGTTGGACTTCTTGATTTCAAATCTGATTCTGGGAGAGCCAAAGCCCTTCCCTAGGCGCTCAACCGATGATGTTTCTGGTGAAGTTGAACAATACTCGGTTTGAGGAGCGATAGTGGGACGTCCTGTTCATATCAGCAAGCAACGTGCTGGGGTAGCCGAAGGCTAGACATCTTTGGCTACCCGAATATACCTTCCTACGGTTTAGCCGGAGGTTTGCCAGTATTGGGTTGAGGTGGTTTTGGAGGAGTTGGTTTCTGTCCTTTGGTTGGCTGATACCCTTTTTTGATCGGTTGATATCCGTCTTGTGTGCTTATGACACCATTTCCCCAGCCTTTATCACTCATGTTAAATCTCCATATTTATTCATGTTCAAAAAACTCGATCGTTGATATTTCATCTGATATGACGAGAATTCCTGATGTATTATTTCTACTTCTCTTGAATCCTCCATTTTTATTTAAAACCCACGCTTCCTCAAGATAGATTTGCTCTTTTGCAGGCGTGCTACTTGTAAAGGAGTTCTCTGCATACTTTCCTGCAATCTTTTCTCCACTTTTCAACGTAACTATCACCCAATACCTACTGCGCTTTGAAAACACAAAATCCCATGGCTTTGAAATTGGGTGAGGCGCATTCTTTTGGAATAGTTCCACATTACGTATCATTTTCCAGAGAAAAACTAATAAAACTGGAAATATCAGCAGTACGAATACATAGAAAAGCTTGTATAAGTTTGGGTGATTAGCAGAAAAGTCGTTTGACTCGACTAGCAAAATTGGGAATAAAAGGATGGAATAGTTGATACAACTATAGGTGACTGCATCAACTAACTGCTTGGATGAGTCCTTCATTTCTGAAGGATAAAGCAACTCATAGACCTTGATTGAAATGAATCCAGGTATCACGAATGCGATAAATATTAAAATCTTATCATCTTCCCAAATGTTCACTTTTCCCCCTTGGTGGAACAACTAATTCAAAAAATACCTTTCTATATCACTGTCTGTTGTTTATCCAGTAAGATTGGGTCCTAAACGAGTTCATCACGTAAAGTTCCTCCAGCGCAGTGCTGAACTGTCCCTTTTAAGCCCCCCCCAAAAAAGAGACACCCAAACCTGAGCCACAAAAACAGCTTGCGACCACTCAAAAGAGACAGCATATAATGGGACAACCCAAACGGGACCATTAGGGATAATTATGTTTATTCGCGCCTACCTGCGAGCCTCCACCGAAGAGCAAAACGCCAACCGCGCCCGCGATAGCCTCGACGCCTTTGTCGAACCCTACGGCCAGCGCATAGCCTCTTACTATGTCGAGAATCAAAGCGGCGCCACTCTGCAGAGGCCCGAACTAAACCGCCTACTTTCAGACTGCCAACCTAATGACGTGCTGTTAGTAGAACAGATCGACCGCCTAACCCGTTTAAGCAATGACGACTGGAATGAATTGAAAAGCCAGATACAGGCAAAGAAGCTGCGCATAGTGAGCTTGGATGTGCCCACCTCCTACCTGGCGTTGGATCGCGGCCGGGCCTCCAATGGTGACCAAGTAATCGAAGCCATACTGGAAGCCATTAATAATATGCTGATTGATTTAATGGCCGCCATGGCGCGCAAGGATTATGAATCGCGACAGCACCGACAGCGTCAGGGTATTGAGGCAGCAAAGAAAGCGGGGAAGTATCAAGGCAGGCCTGCGGATAGAGAGCGGCACGAACTGGTGAAGTATTTCCGCGAGGAGAAAGGACTCAGTATTGCGGAGACGGTCAGGGCCACCGGTTACAGTAAATCACAAGTGTGCCGTATACAGGCCGAATACAGAAAGGAGGAGGCCGCCGAAAGCTAGGCGGCACTTTTACTCCCTGCGATTTACGCGTGTGAGTGAGCTTTAGGAGTGATTTCCTGGGGGTTGATAGGCTTACCTTCCTGATTAAACTCTACAGCGGTTACCTGATAACCTTGGTTGGCAATATCTGAAGCAATAGACCAAAAATAGTCCTCATTTACATCAACCTTACAGAGCCGAAGCATCTCCATACCAAGCTGAGTTATAGAGTAACTGCTAATGTGCAAGTGCTTATTGGCATCTGCATGTTTAATTAGTAAGCCCCTGTTCTCTGACTTTAATCCTGTCCTGAAACTTCCTGGAACTGTAGAAGCGTAGCGCGATGTAAGGCTTGAGGATTCCACTCCTGCCAGAATGCCAATCTCTTGTAGGTAAAGTAATTGGCCGAAATCTAGCCCAGCTTTCGCTAAGTACCCGCTCTTCTCTCTATGAATTTTTTCACCGATAACAAATGTTGCAGCACTGGAAATCAGCTCAGCTTCTTTTTTAGATAATCCTTTTAGAAACTCTAAAGTCCTCATTGAGAAAGAGCCGGGCTGCTTAACTTCCCCAGCCAAAACCCGACCCCAAAGCTCTTGCAGCTGCTCAGCAGAAACTCTGCCCGCACAATCCCTCCAGCTGTGCAACCAATCTCCATCAATATTGTTATCGGAGGGCTCCTGGGTATCCCGGCTTAAGATATCCTCGGCGACAAGAACGGCTTTAGTGGCATTGACTTCTCTGCGAATGGAGTCTGCAAGCTCAGCCGAGGCAACAGAGGCGGCCATTTTTTCAAGGTCTAACGCCGGCTCTCTCCGGGTAGGCCGGCCCTTTTCTTCGCTGGTGAGTTCTAGGCGTGCAGTGTCAGAGGTAACCTGGACAGTAACATCCCCTGCCTTTATGGCTGCTGCGTCTTTTTCAGCTTGGGCGAGAATCCGCATTTTGTCGGCCTCGGCCTCAGCCGTGCGCCTCGTTTGCCAGGGTCCCAGAAGTGCTGGGACTCCATTGTCTGCCAAACTCTCATACAACTTTAAAACCAGTTTTTCACCGGGCCAATTAAATTCCATGTTAGTCCCTTATCGACAGTATCTAAACCAGCCCCCAAATATTCTATTTGGAAACTATTAGCTAGTAGGCTCCGTTAATGGCTCAAGGTGAGACGGTTGTTCCTTTTTATTTTTGAACCAGTTAAACCACCGCCTGGGAGGGTCCATCGCAATTCCTTTGAATAACGTTTCGTGATCGCCCTTAATTTTCTCTGCAGCCTTCCACTTTTTAATTTTTTCCAGGCTAAACCCCCCCTCCTCTGATAGCTGAATGATCCGCAAAGTATCTCGAGTCAGGTCTTGGCCGAAGCCATTTGCTAAACCCAGGTTTTCTAGCACCTCCGGGCTTAACTTGTCTTCGTGCTGCTTTTTGTAAAGCTTGATAGCGTTTTGAAGCTGACCGTTTGTATTGCTAGCTCTTGCGTATAAATTCCAAGCCTCAGATCGCGAAAACTCCCTTATGCTGCGAATCTTACGACCTGTATAAACAGCATATGTAAGGCTCACGACGGTAAATACAAAGCCCGCAAGGGTTATAGAATCCTGCCAAGTCCACGATCCATCAAACATAAAGTAATTGCTTCTTGCTTCGCTATAAAACCGGCAGATTTTTCTAGGCTCTTCTGCCGAACTGGTAAACGGGCAGACCCCTGCCTTTGCTCAACGCAAAATTGTACCCGGTTGCGAGCCCTCACGGCCATATATAACGGCAATTTTTGTGGCCAATATGCAACTTTTGAGGTTGTAGAGGCAGGTAGCCGAGGAAGAGGTGTGTATTAATCCGCCAGTCCAGAGAAAGGCGTGTGGTAAGGGGACCTGGTGGAATCGCCCACAGCTTTGTCCCCAACTTCTGTGGATAATAGAAGGCGCAGGCAGAAAGGCTCCAGGTGCTCCGCTGGAATTGCTAATCCATGACACCCAATATATTCTCCGTCTTAATCGATAAGGATTTTCGATAGCTTTCAAGGAAGATAGCCATGACCGGGCACCCGCAGCTTAATCAAATCAAGTCAAAAACCGACGTTGTAACCTATGGCGGCACATTCTTTAACGTCGAAGTGAGCTACCACATTGTCTTTGGCGTGGACGGCTATGTCGTTGGCCTCAAATTCTCTGATAGAAACAACAGCACCGACGCAGCCAAAGCGGCAAAAGTGAACCCGTTCGGCCTGGGGCGGCTTGTTGCCCAGTCGGCCATCAAGATGATCTTGCCCGATCTCGACAAAATATCCATCTTTGGATTTTATTTGCTCACGGATGACCTCGACACAAGGCGGCGGCGTGGCGCAGAGTTTAAAAAGCGTGTATACACTGCTAAGGCCATCGATATACACAAGCACGTAAAACACCGCCTCAAACATATCTCGCGTATTGAAGTGGATGGCGGCATGGGGTGGGCCATGAGTACAAAAGATTTTCCCAGTTACTCACAATTTAAAGTCTTTGAAAGAGAGCTAGCCAAACAGCTGGAGGTAATACCATGCTGATTCGAATTGGAACCGGGGAACTGATAGAGATTCCCGAAGAGCTGGGCGCGCTGGTGCTTATTGACCCATTTTCTAGCAGCAGTGACCAACCGGAATTCAGTGCAGAAGAAGTAAACGCCCTGGTTCACTCCATACTCGGCACCTACTTTGACCCAGAATTAAGCCACCAGGAGAATATTAACAAGGTAAAAGAAATCTACGCTCAGTTTGAACCACCCAGCGCCGAGGCTTTAAGCATCGCCCGAAAATCTATTGAGGCTTACGTTAAGGAAATCGAACCGGCACAGGTAGGAATGGTTGATGGCGAGCTGGTCGACCTTATGTTCATAGATAACACCAAGCAGCGCCTGGGATAAGCCAGCAAAGAGGAAGCTCCGTGCCAGTTCTGGAAACTAATTTGATAGCAGAAGCCCGGCGAGGGCTTAAATATATTCAAGAAGTCCTGGCCGGTGAATATGATGAGCTTGCGGAAAGGTACGCCGAGACTGAACAAGTACCCCTCCAGCAAGCGCGCCGCTTTTTAGTGACCGCCCGCCTGAATGCCTTTTTACCTCTCGACAACCTAGCGGGGGACCCCGATTCTGGGTTGAGTGTCAACGCTCGCAAGCAAATGCAAGAGTATTCGCGCAAGGCTTACGCTTTAGCAGCGCCCTAAGGCCAATCCTTTTCAGGTGGTTGTGCCGCACCCCCTAGGTTTCTTATATCTATACGCGTTGGTGGATGCTAATGGGGGGAGGTCTTTAGCTTGCAATTTTTTTGAATTCTTTACTGAACTACAAACCTAGCTTTCTAGTTTTTTAAAAAGCAGGACTTACGGATGTCGGCTATGGATGGGCTTCGAAAAAAGATTTTGTGGGGCTGCATGGGTTTTCTTGTGACTACAGGTATTGCTCTTGGTGGTTCTCCATTTTTCTTATCCTTGTTTCCAAACTCAGTAGCAGATAGGGAATATTTTTTATATATAGACCTGGATGATATTAGAGAAGATACCATCATCTCCCTAGATTGGTCGTGGTATCGTTTAATTATTGTTAAGCCAAGAGATGAAGTTCTACAGCAACTTGATGTTTTAGTTGAACCTAAAAAACATGGAAAGCAGCCACCTAAAGCTCAGGACCGACTAGATCATGAAATAAAAGTGTTTATGCTTCAAGTGAACTCTGAGGATGGTGTACCTAGGCTAGCCGAGCGTGATTACTATCGCTCGATAATCCCATGTTCTGAATTTACGTATTTGTCAGAGGGTGTTTCTATTGAGGGGCAGGACTTAGCTGGGGCGCTACAGTGTGTTGAGAGTGAGTGGGAGAGTTGGGAGAAGTATATGATCTTTGACCTCAATGGTAGGAGTCAATCCTGGTACATTGCTGACCTAGATGTTCCCAGCTACTCCGTCGAGGACAATACCTTAATTATTGGTAAGAGGAAGTAGGGGTAAAACCTTTTTCTTTTAAATAATTTGACTCTAAGACCGACACTCTACTAATCAATGATGTCACGATTGGATAGTCACTTGGCATCATCGGATTCTTAGTTGGCGCTTTCTGATCATATACTGATTTCAAGATTAACGCTTGGGAGACAGATAGATGGAAACGGCACTTATTACTGGGGCCTCTGGTGGCATCGGCCTTGAACTGGCCAGGATACATGCATCTAAGGGTGGCAACTTGGTTCTGGTTGCCCGGTCTGAAGGGAAGCTTTCAGCACTCAAACAGCAGCTAGAGAAGGAGTTTGGTATCCAGGCAATGGTTATTGCCGAGGACCTTTCTGACCCCATGTCCGCGCAGAGAATTTTTGAGCGAACCCAAAGTGAGGGTGTGGAGATTGGCACTCTAATTAACAATGCGGGTTTTGGTGGTCATGGTCTTTTCCATCAGAGGGATTTGGAAGCTGAGCAGGGTATGATGCAGGTGAATATGGTTTCCCTTACCAATCTCACCCACCTGTATTTAAAGGGGATGGTTGGCCGCAATAGTGGACATATTCTTAATGTTTCATCTACAGCCTCTTTTATTCCCGGCCCTTTACAGGCGGTTTACTACGCAACTAAAGCCTATGTAACTTCATTTAGCCAGGCACTGGCGGAAGAGTTGAAAGGCACAGGTGTAACAGTAACGGCTTTGTGCCCCGGTGCTGTTGCAACAGGGTTTGTGGCCGCTGGTGATCTTCAGGGTGTCGATATTTGGAAAAATGCCCGTTCGGCTGAGTCTGTTGCCAGATGTGGCTATCAGGCAATGGAGCGGGGAGATCTGGTTGCTTTTAATGAGACACGGCTCAAGTTGTTTCTGAATTGGATAATGCCTTTACTGCCCCGTAAAATGGTACTGAAGTTTTCCCGTCAGACGATGGAAAAGTCTTAATTACAGGCAGGTCCGGTAATGATCAAACGTGCAGCGAAATTCCTGGTACCTCCCAGCTGGAAGTTGATATTACACGATATGAATATCGATACAGCGCTGGCTCTTGCCTATGCCGGGTTACCTGCGGATCTGTTACAGCGGGAGGCTGTGACACTCTCTCCGGTGGAATATTTCCGTTTTTGGTGTGGTATTGATCGGGCCTCTAAGGATCGGCCATTACCACTTTTACTGGCGGAGCACCTTTCGGCTGAGTCGTTTGACCCTCCCATATTTGCGAGCCTGTGCAGTGCAAATCTGAATCAAGCTCTACTGCGGATACAGCAATACAAACCACTGATCGGTCCCATGGAATTGCACTTGGATATTACTGATGAGTACACCAAGCTCAATTTAGAGTGCTATGGAAGTGATGGAAATATCCCTGAAGCTTTGGGCCTGAGCGAATTAATTTTCTATATCCGCCTTGCTCGGTTGGGAACCCGGGAGGAAATTCAACCATTGGAATTGGCACTACCGCAGCTGCCTGAAGATCAAACGCCTTATCGGGAGTTTTTTGGTTGTTCAATTAAGCAGTCAGACCGGGTGAGAATTTGTTTCTCAGCGCAAGATGCACAAAAGCCATTTCTGACTGCCAATGCCCCTATGTGGGATTTCTTTGAAGGTAAATTGAGTCAACAGCTCAAGGATCTGGATAGCGAAGCCACAATGGGAGAGCGGGTAGGTTCAGTATTGATGGAGTTACTACCGGCCGGTGAGAGTTCTGTCGAAGCGGTGTCTGAACGCTTGGCTATCAGTAAAAGGACTTTGCAGCGGAAACTGGGGGAGGAAAATCAATCCTTCCAGACAGTATTGCAGGGAGTTAGATCAAGTTTGGCTGATCACTACCTCGCCAAGTCCAGCCTTCATTTGGGTGAGATTTCTTTTATGCTGGGATTTAAAGAACCCAATTCATTTATTCGGGCCTACCGGGGCTGGAAAGGAATGACACCATTGCAATACCGGGACTCTATTCACTGAATAGATCCGTTAGTAAAAAGCCAATGTTTGCATATCACTGTAAATTTATGTGACCAATTTGACCCAGGAAGTTTGGTTTTAACACGTAAACAGCGATTAATTGGCTGGTCGGTCAGCAATAATTATTCCGTTGTCTGGATTCACTTCCAGAGCCCTCAATTCTCCTCCGTAGACCGCCTGGATTTTCCATCTTCCGCCCACAAATTCGATATGCGTGATGGGGTTGAACCCTAGACCATACAGTTTCGCTTTAATAGTGGATAAGTCCAAGGCAATGACCGAAGGTTCTGCTCCGTAAAGGTCGGGGCTGTCGTAGATGGGGGCGGGTTTATTGGGATCGAGGCCGGGGGGGATTGGGTTAGTGAGATTGCCAACTAAAGCTATGGCGGTAAGAAAAATCATCTACGGCTCCATACTGCTAACAAGCCATAGTATTAGTTTGGACTAGGGATTATCGCAGTGCCAGCGGGCTGTAGTGATTTCGGTCTTACCTGAGTGCGATTATAGCAGTGAATGGCCCGGCAACAGATATTGCCGGACCTAGGGAGCCTAGCGTGTAAGCTTTAGCATAAAATCGATAACACGAGTTGAGAGTTTGCCATAGGGAGGCCGCAGTAATTTTAATAGGTCGATTGGGCCCTGATAGAAGATGGGACGAAGTTTAGAGAAGGTCAGAAATCCCTCGTAGCCATGGTAGTGACCCATACCGCTTTCACCAACGCCGCCAAATGGAATATCGTGCTGGCCAACGTGCAGTACACAATTGTTTACCGACACGCCTCCAGACATTACCTTGTTGATATATAAATCTTGTAAGGTTTTGTCGTGAGTGTAAGGGTAAATCGCCAGGGGTCTGGGGCGAGCATTAATATAATCAATAACTTCCTCTGGCTTGGAATAAGTGATAATCGGCAATAGCGGGCCAAAAATCTCACGCTGCATTGCCAGCATCTCGCCGTCTACGTTGGTCAGGATATGCGGAGGGAATTTTCGCAGTTTATTGTCCCTATCCAATTTGCCAGCACTTAAATCTATGGCATTAGCACCCTTAGCCTTGGCGTCATCCAGGGTTGCCCAGATTCGCTGGTAAGATGTGTCGTCGATAATAGAAGTGTAATCCTGGCCATCTAAGTTGGGGTAGCGCTTCTGAACATAATGTTTTGCGTGCTCGATAAACTCTTCGAGATGCTCCTCCGGCAAGAAAAGATAATCCACGTTGACACAGATCTGCCCGGCGTTTACCAGCTTCCAGTAAATTAGTTGCTCGGCGGCTTTCTTAACCGGGTAATCCGAGCCAACAATTGCCGGTGATTTACCTCCAAGCTCCAATGTGACTGGAGTTAGGTTTTCTGCGGCGGAGCGCATTACTGCACGACCGGTATTACTGGAGCCAGTAAAGATTAAGTGATCGAATTTAAGGCTGGAAAATACCGGGCCTATTTCATCGGCATCGGGAATAAAAACCAGCTTTTCTTCCGGGAAGTATTGTTCACAGACTTTACTGAGTAATTCTGCAAGGTGCTTGGAATTGGTGGACATCTTGACCATCGCCTGATTGCCTGCGGCGAAAATATTGGTCAGTGGTGAAAAGCTTAAGTTTATTGGGAAGTTCCACGGCACTATGACGCCAATTACCCCCAGAGGTTGTGGGACCACACGATTTTTAGAGAGGGGATAGGATTTAAAATCTGTATGGCGCCCCCTGGGTTTCATCCACTTCTTTAGGCGCTTGATAGTCTCTTTAATGCCGGAGAGCGCTGGGTAGATATCGTAGAGCAGTATCTCTTCCCTGGCTCGATTGCCGTAGTCGTTACTAATTGCCTGGATAATGGATTCCTGCTGTTCACGCAGGAGCTGGGCAAGGGTTCTAAGATCCTGCACACGTTGCTGATAGCTGGGAGCCGGGTTGGCCAGGTAGGCACTGCGCTGTTTGTCCAGATAGTTTTGCAGTACCGCTTTGTCTGCATCCTGCCGGGTCAGGGTTTGTGTTGTCATTTTATTATCCTGTGGCGTTGATCTCAGAAAGACTAAACGAAATTGAATCGGAGTGATTGACCAATCCGGTAAATTCCTTTGATGATCGGAGAACAAATTTTATCCGGGGAATGGCCAAGTTTGTTTTGCCATCGCAATTTATGGCGCGGATTACATCACTATGTTCAAGCAGAATAGGTTAGGGCCGGCTTTGGCAGCCGGCCCTGTCAGGATAGCTCGGAATGAGGACAGTAATCCTTAATCGTTGTCCGGTTTTTCCGACAAAACTTCCGCAGAGTTGGGGTCTACGTGCAAGTCGTACTTTTGGTCACCCTTATAGGCTTCAATCTTCCACTTACCCTTGTCCAGATCGACCTCAACAATTGGGGTGTAGCCCTGCTGTTCCAATTTGGTCAATACGGTGGAAAGGGCCATAGCTCCGGGTGGGGGCTTTTCTTTGGCGAGTGCATAGGGTAGTGCTGTTGCGGCGATAAAGGCCAGCAACAACTTGCTGATAGGTTGCATGGTGCTATTACCTCGCTGTCTATTTGCTAAATCGCAGTATCCTATGAATCAAATCTTCCCTTAACCGAGCGATCGGTATTTCCAAACTGTAAAATAAAAACTGATACGTTTGCGTTTGGTCTCCAGGCACTTACAACGGGTTTTGTGGGCTGCCCTGGGTAAGGTGCTTCTGGATTGCCTCGCACCACTCCATTCCTCCGGGTTTGAGACCGTTGGTATTGGCTCTGCTGAGCCGGGTGATGGCTGTGAACCATTCCTCACTACCGGTAGTCGGCATACCGGACGGGTATAGTTTCGCCATATCGCCATTTTGCTGGGCAAGCACTTGCTGTTGAACCCAGGCAAACCATTCCGGGGTGCATATAGCTGCAGCTTTCTTTTCCGCTTCCGCTCCATTGCCCGGTGGGGCAATGGGCTCCTTCATGGCGCTGGTAGCCGACTCATCTGCAGGAGGGGTTGCAGGTGACTTGGAGTCCTTCGGGCCCCCACAGCTGCAGAGGACAAAGATCAGTGCTATTAAAGGGCCAAAGCGGTACATAGGACCTCTATGGGTGGCGGTATCAAGCCTAAGCATAGGAGGAAATTGACGACTTTGCCTTATCGCCTTAGGTCATATGTATTTTTATTGACATTGCCATTAAATCAAATGAGAATGTTTCTCGTTTAATCCAAGGGTGATCTACGATAATGTCTACCAGAGCTCTATTTCAAAAAGTGCTGGCTGTAGCCGGCTTGTTGGGTGCTGTGGGTGCCAGTGCGGCCGAGCAGGTAAATATCTACTCCTACCGACAGCCTTTCCTTATAGAGCCGATCTTAAAGGAGTTCACCGAGAAAACCGGTATTGAGGCCAAAGTGGTCTACGCCAGCAAAGGCTTGAACGAGCGTTTGCAAAGGGAAGGGCGCAACAGCCCCGCTGACCTGGTCCTGACTTCCAATACCAGCAGCCTGATGGATCTGCTTAATAAGCAGCTGACCCAACCGGTAAGCAGTGAAATCCTGGAAGACAATATCCCATCACAATTTCGCGATAAGGCTGGCAACTGGTTCGGCCTGACCACCCGGGCGCGTTTGATCTACTCCTCCAAAGACCGCGTTAAGCCCGGTGAAATTACTCGCTACGAAGAGTTGGTAGACCCTAAGTGGAAGGGCCGAATCTGTACTCGTAGCGGCAAGCACCCCTATACCCTGTCCCTGATCGCCTCCATGATCGCCCATCACGGTGAAGCAGAAACCAAAGAGTGGCTGCAAGGTGTGAAAGCGAATCTGGCGCGTAAGCCCCAGGGTAATGACCGCGCTCAGGTTAAAGCTATTAGCGAAGGTGTCTGCGACCTTTCCCTGGGTAACAGCTACTACTTCGGTAAAATGATTACCAATAAGGAGCAGCCGGAGCAGGTGGATTGGGCCAAGTCTGTAAACCTGGTCTTCCCTAACCAGAAAGATCGCGGTACCCATATGTTTATTTCCGGTGCGGCGCTGACTAAGCATGCCCCCAACCGTGAAAATGCCGTTAAGCTGCTGGAATTCCTCAGCGGCGCCGATGCTCAATACTCTTACGCTGAGAAAAACTTTGAGTTCCCGGTACGCCCTGGCACTGCCCGCTCTGAATTGATTAAGGAGTATATGGGTGAGTTTAAAGAAGACGATCTGAGTCTCACGGAGATCGGTTCCTACGTTCCAGCGGCTTCCCGTATGGTTGATGAAGTACGCTTTGACTTTTAGAATGGTTAACTGAATGGGAATTGCTGCCGAGTAAATTGGCAGCACTATCTCAGCCTTATTCGAACGGCCCTGTCGAGAGACCAGGGCCGTTCTTTTATAATGAGCTTTTGATTCCTTAATCCATGCTAAACCGAGCCAACTTATCAGCTTCCCGCTGGCTGCTACTGGTAGCTACTATTTCCCTACTGGTAGCTCTGCCAGTGCTATCCATTTTTTGGTTGGCATTTTTCCCTGAAGAAAATATCTGGCCGCACTTGGTGGACACGGTGTTGTTTCACTATGTGTCCTCCACTTTGATTCTGGCTGGCGGTGTCGGTTTGGTAACGCTGATAACAGGCGTGGGCAGTGCTTGGCTGGTGAGCATGTGCCAGTTCCCCGGGCGTCGTTTGTTTGAGTGGGGGCTGTTATTGCCGTTTGCTGTTCCCGCCTATGTGATTGCCTACGTTTACACGGACTTGCTGGAATATGCGGGCCCTGTGCAAAAGTCCCTGCGCACCTGGTTTGGTTGGCAGACATCCAGGGATTATTGGTTCCCAGAGATCCGTAGCATGGGTGGGGCGATAGCCATGCTGTCACTGGTGCTCTTCCCCTATGTCTATATGCTCGCGCGAGCAGCCTTTATCGAGCAGTGCGGCAGTATACGTGCCGCGAGCCGGTCATTGGGCTGTACGCCTTGGCAGAGCTTCTTGCGCGTATCCCTGCCAATGGCACGCCCAGCAATTGCGGTGGGTTTATCACTGGTATTGATGGAAACCCTGAATGATTTCGGCACAGTGGACTTCTTTGCCGTACGCACCTTGAGTGTCGGAATTTACGATACCTGGTTGAGCCACGGCAATTTAGGAGGCGCGGCGCAAATTGCCTGTAGCACTCTGATTTTTGTTGTTCTGTTAATTACGCTGGAGCGAATGGGGCGGGCGAGACAGAAGCACTTTGTACAATCGCCAAATTCCCAGCGTGAACGCTATGTATTGCGCGGCTGGCGATCCGGTGTAGCCCTATTGTTCTGCGGGTTACTGTTGGTGGCCGGTTTTATTATTCCCCTGCTGGTTCTGGGAGGTTACGCACTCAGCAACTTCTCCAGTTATTGGAGCGAAGATTTTATACAGATCGCCAGCAATAGCTTGTTACTGTCAATCGCAGCGGCACTGGTCTCTGTACTGCTGGGCCTGCTGTTGGCTTACGGTAAGCGACTGCAACCCAAAAGATCCGTACGGGTCTTGGTCGGCTTTTCCAAGCTGGGTTATGCAATGCCCGGGGCAGTACTGGCGATTGGTGTCCTGATTCCCCTGGCCGCTTTTGATAATGCGGTGGATGGTTTTTTACGTGAACACTTTGATATCTCCATAGGGCTGCTGTTAAGCGGCAGTATTTTCGCCATTATTTTTGCCTACACGGTGCGCTTCCTGGCAGTGTCCACAGGGGCCATAGAATCCAGCCTGGAGAAAGTAACCCCTTCAATGGATCGCGCTGCCCGCTCCCTGGGACGCAATAGCTGGCAAACCCTGTGGGCTGTACATCTACCTTTGGTGCGTACAGGTCTACTAACGGGTGGCTTGGTGGTCTTTGTGGATTGTATGAAAGAACTGCCGGCGACTTTGTTACTGCGCCCCTTTGGCTTTGACACCCTGGCGACTTATGTTTACCAGTTCGCTTCCGACGAGATGCTGGAACGCTCGGCCCTGGGGGCTTTATTGATTGTCCTGGTGGGATTGATACCGGTGATTTTACTAAGCCGTTCCATTGGTTGGCGCAGAGGTGAGGAGCGCACAGCCGTGGCGGACTCAGAAGCGCCCGCCCTGTCCTGATAGCTTTTATCGGGCTTGGTCAAACACCAGAGCAGAGGAAAGGTGCAGGGGAAGCTTATCACCGGGAGCCGCTTGAATATCTGCATTCAAAGCGGCCTCGACAGTTTCCCCTGCGGCTAGCTGAAAGCGATAGTTCACCTGGTTGCCGAGAAAATTCTTTTCCACAACCTGAGCCATCACAGCACTGGGATGTTCGCCTGCGGCAATATCCTCACTGCGCACAAACAGTTCGAGCTGATCTCCACTTTCGTATGCAGCTGTTGGCACCTTCACTTCCCCCAGAGGGGTACTGATCAGGCCATTGCCCACAACAGTACCGGAAATGATATTCCCTTCACTAACAATCCTTGCAACTGCCAAGTTTCTAGGTGTTTGATAAGTGTCTTGAGGGCTGTCCCACTGCTGTAATTGGCCTTGGCTGAGTACTCCCAGCTTATCTCCGGCAATAAAAGCCTCATGGCGGTCGTGGGTAACAATAATTGCAGGGATCTTCTCTTCGCGCAGTATATGGCGGACTTCGGCGGCGAGACTGCGGCGCAACTCGGTATCCAGGTTGGAGAAGGGTTCATCCAGGAGTAACAGCTTGGGGCGCGGTGCCAGTGCCCGAGCCAGAGCGACACGCTGCTGCTGACCGCCAGAGAGCTGATGTGGGTACTGTTGCCCGAAGCCTTCCAGACGCACTAACTTTAGCAAAGACTGGGTGCGGGATTGCCGCTTCGGCATTGACTGGATACCGAAGGCAATATTCTGTTCAACGGTAAGGTGTGGGAAGAGGGCGTAGTCCTGAAATACCACCCCAATATTCCGTTGCTCTGCGGGAATCTGTTTCTCACGGGAGGAAATCACTTCCCCGGATAGCTGGATACTCCCCGCTGCGACCGGCTGAAAACCAGCGATGGCGTGCAGTAGCGTTGTCTTACCACAACCGCTGGGGCCCAACAAACAGGCAATTTCTCCCGCTTGTAAAGCAAAGGAAACCGATTCGATAACTACCTGCTCACCGTAGCGGCATTGCAGGTTTTCTATAGAGAGTATAGGGAGCACGGGTCTTCCGGTAGTTTGGCCTGTAAACGATTAGGGCAGCTTTCGGGTTCATAGTTATCACTACACTAACCGGTAGCCAGTCCAGAGTGAAGTATACTTTTAGCTGTGCAGTAGTGTTGGATGTTTTTTAGACGAGTGAATTATCTAAACACTCGCCATCAACCTCGTATACTAAGGTATCCATTCTCGTGGATATTGAAATCTCGCCTGTTCCAGATTCACAGTACTCAGCTGAATAGTAACGATATTTGATTTTAAGATAAGCCGGCCCAACTCCGATTATACCATCAGCCCCCGCATTTGGTGCATGTATCGGACTATGAGTGATCTCGAGAGAAGATAACAATACATTTCTTACATTGAATTTTTCAGGGAGGGATATCTTCACGGGTCGTTCATCAATACTGAGGTCGATATAACTAACGGAATTATCATCTGGTGTGAGGGAAATTTGCAGCGAAAATTCTTTGAAGGGGCTAATTAAACTTCCGCTTACTCTTGTGTTTAGAATCTCGGCATAGAGATCTTGAGCTGTATGCGCTATAGCAGGTGAAATAGCAAAAATTAATACAGGTAGGTACTTTATCAAGTGAACTACCTAGCGCTTGCTGACAACGATATGTACTAGTGCGTTGCTTTATTGCCAAGCATTTTTGTCACTCTTGGAACTTCCTCCCAGCAATCGCCGAAAAAGCCCGGAGAAAATATCTGCAACGATATCCTCTTTGTTGATAATGTCTTTTTCTCTTAGGTTCTCGGCCTTTCTGGCTAGTTGTGTAGCCATAGAATAGTTATTGCGGGCCCTAGCTTCCTCTGCTTGAGCTTCAAGTTTGTTAGCTTTCGCGTTTCTTTCATATATGTTTGGGGTTGAGGCACACCCGGAAATAAATAAAACGGACAGTATAAAAAATAAACTCTTCATGTTCGGTAAAATAAATTCGAGTTTCATAAAATTATTACTGGTAGGTGTTGGCCTGTATAGGATTACCAGCAATATATCATAGTAGCGAGCTAAATGCTGGGCTTCTGATAATCAAAGCCCAGTGTAGTTGGCACGCGGACCGCATTTAAAATCCGTGTGCTAGCTATAATGCGACCCTATGGATTTTCTATTAGCATGGACCTTTACGCATTCTCATTGTACTTCCGCGAACCATTTCAACTTTGCTTGGGGTAACTGATAAAATTTTATGTGTCCCAACATTTGACATTATCAGCTTGTCGTCTTCAACAGACCAAGTGCCATCCTGCTTCCAAAAACTATCGACCCACTTATAGGAGCCATCTTTCTTGAAAGTAATTGTGACATTTTCAGCGGCGACATTTCCTGCTGCTTCCTGTTCGTAAAAGCACCAAGCACCATTAAGTTCATTTGCCTCGTAGGCATTGGTAACTTGTGAAGTTGAAGCAATAATAATTGCTAGTACAATTTTCTTCATTTTATATTCCTTTTAGTTTAAGGTTTCCAGTTTTCAGGTTTGATTTATATGGCCTTGAGGTAGGTTCCCCGCCTAATTATATACAGCAATAAAATTGACTAAATATTTAATGCGAAGTGACTAGGTGCTGCAATATAGCTTTCTATTATATTTTCCTTTGTCCTATCTCAAGTACATGCTCATGAGAATAGAATAAAATTTTGTTTGAATTATTGTGCAGAACTATTGCATCATCTCTGGCAGGCATAAATATATCCTGCCAAGCACCAAGGAAGATGCTGGTTGCTAGAATAAAAACTTGATTCTCGCTAAATACCACCTGAACTGTTCCCTCAGTGTTGAAATTACTCTTTAGCCAAGCGTCTGTAATGGTATTACTCTCAATCTTAAGTCTAAAAATTGATTCAACGACTTCACTATTTAGCCCATAGAAGTCGGTCGCACAGTATTTGGCTGAAAAATCGTAAGCATTTTTGGCATTCTTAGAATTAAGCCATCGAACACTTAAGTTGAGTCTTTCTATTTCAGCTTTTCGATATTTCATTTCGATGCACAAAATAGTACGAGTGCACTAATACGAGGACGTACTAACGTACAGGGCGGCAAGGAAGTGAATTGGTTGGGCATAACCCGCCTCATCAGGTATTTGATTTTGCTTTTAGAGTAAGAAAGTACCCTGCTATGAACGAAGGTACCAAAACTATATTCGATGCTATTTCATACCAAATGGGGTACTCTTTATCTAGATTCGATGGAGATTGGCCAATATAGTACATAAAACTACCATACATGGCTGCGACTAATATCGCATTTACTATATTTGGACTTCCCGATATTTGAGCCGATAAGTAAATACCAATAACAATACCAACAAATATTGTGAACAATGAATATACCAAAGGCTCAACTGAGGTCATCAGTATATCCATTGGGGCCTTATCAACAATAAGGTAAGAGAATATAAAAATACTAAAGAATGAGAGAACCATTATTGTAACTAGCGCAACAATAAATCCAACGAATATACCAACTAAACTTTTAAATGCTACTTTCAATTTATCTATCCTAGCTAAGAACATATCCATATTTGTAGCAGTAGGAGTATTCTGCTACAAAGTGGTGAAAATTATAGCCTATTTTATCTTCAAAATTCACAAACCAAATGTGACATACTCCAAAAATAAAGAGATGCCTCTTAATTTCAGATGTTTTTGCTCTCACTCAGGAGTGATTGCGTACATGAAATGTTATCGGATCACAAGGGAGAAAAAATATCTTCTTTCTGTGATAAGAAAATAAAATATTTCAAGTTCTCAGGTTGCTGAGCGGATAGATTGTCATTAGTCAATGATTTATCTCGGAACAAAGAGAAAACTAAGTTTTTGTACTCGCTACTACCAACCTTTGGGTCTCACAGAGTGTCACAAGAGTGCGATCATTGATCTCGAAGGGGCTAATTTATCTCCGATAAAAAGATTGTCCTTACGATACCACCATTATCTTAATTGCTACCTCAGGAGTAATCGCTCTGCTAAACAAAAACATTGTTTTAAAGTAATAGAGATGAATCTATCTAGCTCGGTTGTAAAGAATATAATAACTATCAGTTTGGCTGCTATCCCATTCTATATATCAAACTGTAACTCTTTCACCTTCAGATTATTTTCCCATATTCCTACGCGGACCTCTGAATAACGGCAGGGGTGACTATAGATTAATTAGCATCTGCAATCCCTGTGGAGCTATTGAAGATCTAGAGGTTAAGTATGCCAAAAGAGGATAGGGATTTGGCAGGCAGTTTGAAAATAGATAGTTGATGTTTGTCCGTTGGAATTAGTGCTAGTTTAGAGTTTGGGTGGATTACTCTCTGAGAAGAAAACTAAAATTGGTTCTTAAGTTTTCATTTATAGATATTCAACATGAATATATTCAATAATAACTGCTAACTATGGAAAAATTATATATCTCCTAATGTCGTGACTAATATTGGCTTTGTAGTGGTAATCATGAGGCTTGTTTTGTTATGTTTGCTTTATGATTATTTCGCAATAGAAAATATATCCATAAAGTTGATATTGCAGCAAAGAAACACCAGGTTGATACCCATGTTTCACGCTGGGTAAAGTAGACGATAACACCGAGTGCCATGACAAGTGCCCAAAACTTCCTAAAAATTCTATTGCTCGATAATAAAAATAAAAATCCAAGTAAAGAGTAAATAATATGTCCAGTTGTAATGGCGAATAAGCTGTAATCGGATGTGATATAGCATAAGCTATGGCCGCACAAGCTCGTTTTTATTAAGTGTCTTGGTCCTGTTTCTAATAGGATGGGTATCCAAAGATATAAGCCAAAAATAAAACCTATGATTATTAATATAATAAAGAAAGTTCTTTTCCATTTTTTTGTCTCAAGACTAAAGGCAACGGTTGGTATCCAGACAAGCCAAAAAAATAGAGCAAAAAATAAGTAAAAAATAGAAGACGCTGCAGTCAGTGACACTAAATTTTGGTTGTATCCAATCCATACTACCCCTTCACTTGCTTGCTGTAACGCAAAAAGGAGGGGGGTAACTGCGAGTAATAAATAGGTTTTATCATTTTTCATAGCATGTGTTGTACACAAGGCACCACCGACAATAAGCAGAGCCGCTGATCCGAACGATGCCGTGGCTGAAAAACACATAATGATTTTCTCTATATGTAAGATATTCTAACTTAAGCCAAAGCCATATAATTTGATATGCAACATAACAATATCCTTAGCGTAGAAAATCAGTTGATTTTGCTATTTTGTACTAAGCTTATGAATTAGTCTGTGATGACTAGGTCTACTTTAACGTTTTCAATTCACCTTATGAGTTAAGTCTATAAAATTCGCAAAGATACATTTAGTTTGCCTTTGGATATTGATGCTTACAGAAGTAAAGCCTATTTCGATAGGGCGTAACAAGCCCAGTATAATACTAATTGGATAGTTGCTGTTCTTTATTCCAATTATCAAAATTGGTCACCTATATAAGCCTTGGGTTAAGGGTTACTGGTTGAATGCTAGAGTGATGATGCTTCCACTAAATTGGGGTATTTATTCTAGTCGGTACTCTCCGGTCATTCATGTTGAACTAACTAAACGGGGATCTCCAATGACTAGGACGTAATAGAATTGCTGGACGTGTCACGACTACAATCCGATTTTTGCATGTTTATTTGAGTATTAAATACCCCCAATTCTATTAGTAGCGCTAATGCTTCTTCGACCGGAAATTATTTGTTGTCTGTTTTTACGAATTTTCTATAGCTCATCTTTAGAGTGCCAATCTATACATACTAATATACTGCGATCATGAAGCTTGTTTTTTCATCTTTGCTTTAAAATCATTTATTAATAGGAAATAAATCCATAACGTTGATATCGCAGCAAAGAAACACCAGGTTGATACCCATGTTTCACGCTGAGTAAAGTAAGTGATAACACCGAGTAGCATGACAAGTGCCCAAAATTTTCTAAATAGATGATTGCTCGATAACAAGAATAAAACACCTAGTAAAGCATAAATGCTTTCTCGAACTGTGACGGGTAGTAAACCACCTTCGGATAACTCATAACATAAACTATGTCCACATACACTTGTTTTTATTATGTGTCTTGGTCCTGTCTCAAATAGAATAGGCACCCAGAGATATAAGCCAAAAATAAATCCTATAATTATTAATATGATATAAAAATTTCTTTTCCATTTTTTTGTTTCAAGCATATAGGCTACAAGAGGTATCCAAATAAGCCAGAAAAAGAAAGCAAAAAACAGATACAAAATAGAAGCTTTTGTCGTTAGTGAAATCAAATTTTCGTGGTACCCAATCCAAACCATCCCTTCACTCACTTGCTGTAACGCAAACAAGAGAGGGGTAACTGCGAGTAATAAATAGGTTTTATCATTTTTCATAGCATGTGTTGTACACAAAGCACCACCGACAATAAGCAGAGCTGCTGATCCGAACGATGCCGTGGCTGAAAAACACATAATGATTTTCTCTATATATAAAATATTCTAATTAAAACCAAGGTCTTATAACTTGATGTACAACATAACAATACCCTTAACCAAGAAAATCAGTTGACTTCGCTAATTTGTACTAAGCTACTTAATTTATCTGCGAAGACTATATCTACTTCAATGCTTTCAATTCACCTTATGAGTTAAGCTGAAAAGACTAATAAAGCTATATTGAGCTTGCCTATATAACTCGATACCTATATAAGTAGAATCTATGCCGAAAGGGTTAAACAAGTCAGTGTAATAATACTGTGGTGGTTGCATTATCTATTCAGTTAATCAAAGTGGGTCTCAGTTTTGTCTCTTGGCTGTGGGGTTGGCTTTAACGCTTAACAGTCTTAATACGTCCGTTAAATTAAATACATTGGGGGGTATTAATCCTAGCGATACTCACCGGTCATTTACGATGAACACATTTATCATAGAGCACTATTAAATCGTTGATACCAGAGTAATTGCCTTTTACTCAAGACATCTTAGATTTCAGATGTGCGTGTCACGAATAAGCCTATCTACCGTAAACGAGAACTGACAGTCATAGGTTTTCAATTCCATAGCCCTCGGTATCCTTGCCATACTTTACGACTCACTTTGGACATTGCGGTTAGGGCTGGCAATCACGTCCATTCAACCCCCTATTTTTCCAGATGATTGGCATATAAGAATGATTAGGGTGTTTAAAATGGCGCTGTCTTGTTCGCGGTGATTGTAAATGAGGCAACCAAGGTTTAATCCAGCAGCTAGGGTGAATGGATATACCTTATTTTTTTTAATCTAAAACTCATATTCAAATCAATAGGCTTTTAACAAAGAGTATGGGTGGGGGTATTGGCGCCATGTTCAACATTAAAGGGGCAATATTTTATGATCTCTATTTGTCAAGCTTTTGAAAGTGGCCGCAGTCTTTGCACTTAACTCCATGTTGATAGAAAAATAGAGGCATACCCAAAAGTAGGAAAACCAAAAATGCAGGCTTTTTCCCCTTGGTAAACGGCTCGACATTTCGTGATGAGCAGGACTCGCATACTCTTTCTTCATCATGCCCTAATTCTTGGTCTACAAGAATGGAACGGTCTTGATTTAGTATTTTATTGGCTTCATCAAGGTCTCTTTCCGACACTTGAAGCCTGACTCCACCCATAGCATTAGAATATAGCCACTGCATATTGACTGTGTGCTCATCTGCAATGAAAGCGTGTATTCCTTCAGACTCAAGTCGTGCTTTTGCAATCTGCGCTTCATATGGAAATGAGAATCTAGCAACGGTTACTAGCAAGTGATCACCTTAGCGCTTAACGTCTTGAGCTGAGGGACGAAGTGTCTGAAAACTTAGACGTGTTATGTTTTTATAGCCCACTAAGGAAACCCCACAACTTACCCCAGCGTTCTAGCTTTTGATCAGCGCTCAATAGCCTCGGCTGAACTTGAATAGGGTTGCCAAGTTGATCTACACCTTTCAATAAGTTGAGATTTACTGCTCCACGAAGCTGGTTATTTATATTGCAGCCTACGGCTAGCAGTTGATTACAACCTTTGCAATGGTAGAAAACTGCTAGCTGATCTCCACTTTGATTAGTTGAAATTCCATCGCCAATGAAAACCGTAGACATAGTTGGGTCACTTATAATTGGGTAAGGATTGGCTTGGCAATAACTGCAATCGCAAATGCGCGGATTCAAAGCTTCGAGCGGCTTTGCTAACTGAACTTCAATATGCCAACGGTGACATTTACACGATCCCTTAAAGAGCATAAAAATTAGTTCCAATTATGATGAAGCATAATGTCTATATAATGGGCAAGTGCAGCGGCTCCAGAGCTTTATCGCACCTGCCACCGTAAGGACCGTAGCAACGAATGCCTGGTTCATTTGATTGTAATGCCGCTCAGCTTGAACAGGACACATCGTTTGCCCCCCCAACAACAATTACGAAGTTGGTGAAAAACTCACTCGCAGTGAAGTAACCATATTCCCCAGACAAATCCACACCAGAGTTCAAAGCAATTGTGTATTTGTAGCTTCCATTATTTTGCTCAATGACCGGTAAATTGTCCGGGACTCATCTGGTGCTACAGCACCAAACCTAAGTCTATTGCTTGGAAGCTGAACAACTGCCGAGTCTACCTATATTCCACTTTGGTTCTTGATCATCACATTCGGCATCACCCCAAAGAAGCCTATCTAACACCAATAATCAGCAATACAGCGGTAACTAGTAAGCAATATCTTCTCTTCAAAATCGGATACTCCACAGAACGGAATAATACCCGCCAGCAGTGGCCGCAGAGAAGTGGAATTTCCTCTGGCTGAGCTTGGATTACTGGAATGAAAGCCCCTATAGCAAGATCGCCGTTTATGGCTTCCATTAAATGCCAACTACTAACGAATGGCAACTACAAGACAGCGAGATTCTGAGGGAAATACACCCTGGAAAAGTTACGAGCTGACGAACAGAAAACGATATAAGGCTTGACCTGTAGGTGAGGTCGTCAGGGACACCAAAACTATATGATCGTGAATGCGGAGGTTGTATTATGAAATTTCATATTCTTATATAGCGAGCTACTATAAAGCTATCAGTGTGGCCGCTGACTCATAAGAGAGTAGTGTTGGAGCCGGTAGTTTGAAACTATCGGCTACCCGATTTAGGCTGGCTGTATCTTTGTATTGCGCGGATTAGAATTTGGGTCTGTGTTTTTCGATGATTTGGGCATCTACCCAATAGATATCGCCCTCAGGATCGACACCGTCTTCTCTCTTAATGGGGTTGTGATTGAAGAACAGATACTTACCGTCTGGTGACACATACGCGCTGGCCTCATTACCGGCGGTGTTTATGGTATCTCCTAGGTTTATTGCCTTACCCCAGGAACCATCTTGTTGGCGGAAACTGATGTAGAGATCTTTGTCACCGTAACCGTCGTCTTTTTCGCTGTCCCAGATGAGGTAAGAGCCATCGGCGGCAATGAAGGGGTGGGCTGTCCACTTACCAGAGTTGATATGCGGCCCCAATAATACAGGTGGCTGCCGCTTGCCGTTGCTAACGGTTGAAATACGTAGCACGTCATCGCTTTTGTAGTCGTCAAATACTATGGTGCCATCAGCTGAAGACGTCAGACGCATGATGCCCCAATCTTTGCGGTCGAACATCGTCCCCATACTGTTAATATCTGACCAGCCTGATTCGGTACGCACCATGTACTTGTTCCCCAAGTGCATGGTTTTGCCATCTGGGGCAAGTAGAGGGCGGCCGACCCTTGGGCCAACAACGGATTCGTGCCACTGGTTACCTATCTGCTTGAAACGAATGAGCAACCACTTTTCAGTGTCGACATCCATTCGGCTAAAGTAAAACTCGGTCATATCTGGTGTGAAAGAGCCGCTATAGTCACGATGCCGGGTTGCGACATAGCCCGGCGCGAATATTTTGGGTGTTAGTCCCGGTGGTGTTTGCCCAAGGTAGGGGCCTTCCAGCAGGGGAAGTGCTTCTTGGCTACAACCGTGGCTACTCACCGCAAGAAGAGAGATCAGGAGTATGATAGAACTACAAAAATGCTTCACAGCTTGTCCTTGTTTTTACATCAACGAATAAATGAACTGCGGGCAATTTAATCAGTTCGACATAAAAACACCTGAAGTACTTATGATTTTTAAATGATTTTGAGCTGACGGCGCCAAACTTTTAAACCTAAAGTGCACAAAAACCAACACACTTGGCAAAAGTAAAGACCGGCAGCTGGGCACTGTAGACTGGTCAGCTTTCAAATATCTAGGGCAGGAAGATCATGGGAATCCGTACCAATCAGCTGTCCTTGAAAGAAGGATACTAGATGGAAGCGCTTACTGGACTGAAATCTTTAGCCTGGAGCATCGCATAGTGCCTCCATCAAGGGTATAAGGTCGCCTCTCGCTGCTGTGCCGAGAGTACCCACTAAGGATTTTGCAGCGTCAGCACGAAGCTTTAAACATACCAAGCTCAACTCTGCCATATCGGTGTAAATTGACCACCATTTAAGAAATTCAGGTCTTGAGAAATCGCTAGGCGAATATGGCTTGGAGGTGTGCGAAAACGGTTAGTTGTTTAACGATTCATTACCGGGTGGCCGATATGAAGTTAGAATTTGCTGCGGCTGGAGTGTGACGTAAGCTGTCTGATCGCGATAGCAACGAACGACATTCGCTAGTTAGGCACTTGCCTTCTAAATTGGCTCATATGATGAAATTCCAATATATGAGTCATATTCCTGTTTTTCTTTTTCCGAACCAAGCTGCTCTCTTGTTATCCGCAAGGTGTAAGCACCTTTTACATGCCCGTTTTCAATCACCATCCAATCAAATACATCTTCTGGACCGAAACCAAGTCGCTCACCTACTTGATGCCACTTTGTAAGCTCTTCTGGGACTTCGAAGAATACTCCTGAAAGGAAGTTTTCTTCGATATGGAAATATACATTTGACAGCCAGAGGTATAGAAACCTGTCTTCTCCAAGCTTTTCAGATAAATCCGGATCTCTAAACCTTAGCTTTGCTGCGTAAATGGCTTTAGGACCGTATTTCACAAGATCGATGAAATCAGCAATAGTGTTCGATGCTTGAGCGAATGCTTCAAGCATTTCTTGATCTTGATTATGCGTGTTACTGAATAACGGTTCGATCATTATAGATTTTTCCTTACCTGCTAGCGCCCAGTATATCAGCGACCAAAGCAGGGCGAAGTAGTACGTAGGCAGTCCAACTCAGTGTTTCTACAGAGTGTACGAGCTATTGTTTGTTATATATTCTGTACATATTAAAACTGTCTGGCAGCAAATAAGCCCGCTATAACTATTGCAACAAGGCCGGTGGCACTACACCAAAAACCGTGACTATTGCCGTTATAACTATCTAGATAGACAGTTTGTTTTGGTGAAGGGTAGCGGCCGAGAGTGATTAGTTTACAGATGGGCCAGCCAATCCAGTAGCAGATGGTGCCGAAGAATATTTCCGCTAAGATATATCCTATACCTCGGAGAAATCCCCTGCCTATCTCCCCAATTAAATCATCCATAACTATCTTCCTTGTTGATATGTAAAATGCATTGCTAAGCGGCTCATTGGGCGGCAGCGTAGTTTTGGCTACGCTAGAAATTCCCGCCCAAAATATAGTGGACTCAAAGCATCCACTGGATTCATTTACTATAATTTCTTACTAGTACTCTCTGTATTTAACATTTGCTTTAAATGCTTCGGCTTCAATAGGGGAATCCTCATACCCATGCTCTAACACACCTAACAAATGACCAGAAAGGACGTCCTTAAAGCTAGCTCGCTCTACTTGCAAAACATGAACAAGCTCATGTGCCAACTTCGGAGTATCCATCTGGAATCCCTTTCTTATGTATATAGAATAACCAAATACCTGAGCATTATTCACAATTCCATCGCCAATAAGTCCGGTTGTCTCGCCAATAAACTTTAGAAGTGAATTCTCACGTGGAAATGGTACTTCATCCACATAAACCAGTCTTATTTTTTCAGGGTTCTTAATGCCTATCTCTTTCGCAATATCAAGGTGCTTCTGATCTAGAGGGTGACCAACTTGAAGGCCTTCAGTATCAATTTTTTCAGCCCACTCTGCATATGGGTTTACAAAGGTAAATTCAATTATTTCCTGATGAAAAACAAAAGGCAAAGCTAAAATAGCTAAACCACAAAGCAAAAATTTACTTTTCATATTTTACTACCGCTTTATAATACTCAAGGGCCAATCTACCATAAAAGCACTCATAAACCATTATAAATCATAGGGTTATGACTATCTTGTAACGATGGTGTTAGGTATGAGTGCCACCACTTTGCCTACTATCTTTTGTATATTGATTTTCCTCAAGTTCTTGGTAATACAAAATCTATTTCATACTTTTAAACCCATAAGCAAAATAACGCTTATATAGATTGGGCTAATAACTCCTTTCTGGATTTATGGTTTACTTAGCTGAGAGATCTATTGTCTACCAGGATATAACTATCTTCAGAAAAAATATTACGGATATGAGATTGCTCATTATGGCCCCAAAAGATAAACATTGGGTTGGCCGGTAGCTAGAAACTACCGGCTACCCTATTTAGAGTTCATTTTTTAATGACAATGCGACCTTTTTAATGCCATGAAGTGGGGTCCATCGTTTAAACTCTAAAAAACCGTGCTTATTATATAAGTTAATTGCAGGATCATTTACAGCAGCTGTTTCTACAATTGCTTCTGTAAATTCAAATTCATCTAGAGTGTAGCTTAGCAATTTACCTGCTATTCCTTTCCTAAAATAATCTGGGTCAACAGTTAAACTATTAATTTCTAACCGTTTATCTACTATAGCAATCTCGATAGTTGCGGCTAGACACTTATTGTCAATAAATCCATAAAACTGCGATTTAGAGTTCTTTATATCTTGCGGACTTCGCGATAGTGGAGGAAAGTCAACAATACCTATCAATTGGGCTTCGACCTTATAGGAACGTTGAAATATTGTGAAAATCTGATCTGCTATTTTTTCGTTTAAATTATCTAATTTTATTATCATGCTAAACCTAGTCTAAAAATTTGTGAGCTCTCTAACTCTTACCACAACAGCATCTAGGGAGAAGGCTGTCTTGTATTATTGGCGGAACGAACACAAAACAAGCGCTGGGATGAATGTCGGATAGCTGGTACTTGGTACACCCAGTATGAATATTACCTGAATGGGGTAAAAGCCCTCTTTAGGACGATCACCCTTCAATCGGCTCCATTAAATGCTAAGTACTGGCGAATGGCAACTAGGATTCTAACTGGATAAACTTGAGTTGGCGTGCTGCCATGATAATTAATTCAAATGAAGAGCTACTCAACACTATCGTTGGGTAGAAATTTATTAGAAATAGGGAGCCGTCTATTGCGGTTTCCTATGATGGGCGCTTTGGCGCAGTTCGCTAGAAACTACTGTCTACCCGATTTGGCGACCAGACTTTCTCCATAGAGATATATAATCTGCAATACTATAGTTTTCTAGCTCAGAGTCTTCGAGCCTGTCTGCTAGGTAAGCAAACATAACCATTAACATACCACCATTTTGTGCAAGGTCGACTTTGAAATCGTCATAACACCTTGAGTGATAATCAACCATGCAGTCACGAGAAACTATCTCATTCAATGAGCTACTGTTGTGCGAGCTTGTATTGCCAGTTATTCCTAGGTTTAATGAATTGTGTCGAATTATCGTATTATCAGTAACATTAGAATAAACACCTCTATTTAGGCAGAATATATATGAAAAAGGTGAATCACAAAGGTGGATATAAAAATTATCGTTAAAATCCGAATCTTTTATGTCATAGCAAAAAACTGAGAAAAAAGGCTCATCATAGGCAAAGTCTGGTTTTAATGGCTTTCCTAAGTGTATGTGTTCTTCTTCATCTACCCATCGATTTTTATGGATTTCAAGGACGCTTTCTTGTTTTTCTTGGCAGTTCTTATATTGCTTTTTGTCTAAAATTGATTTGACTTCAATTACACCATACACATCTTCAATTGGGATTAGATAAAGTTCGTTTGTAGGGGATATTTTGAATAGCGGACTGCTTTCTCGGAAAAGGATAATGTCACATTCTTTTGAGCAGCCCCCGCTCAAATTAATCACATAGCCTTTTGCGATACCAATATTCTTTGGTAAGAACTCTTTTAAGAAATTTAAGACAACTTCTTCTCTGGGGAAGCCTTTCTCATCTGGCCTTCCAACTAGTCGTTTGGTTCGCTCAAAATAGGATTGCATTCGGTCTGAGAGTAGTCCGAATACATCCTCGAGAGATGGTTTCCACTGGGACATATCTTGCTCTCTAACACATGTCGCACAGGCGAAGTGCATAGTGCTGGGTAGTAACCAAAGATTGCGATTGTATCACTGTTTGGTACGCCCGGTAGGGGCGTGGACTAATAGGGTGAAAGTCCCCTGTAGGGAGATCACCATTTAATGGGTTCCATTAAATGCTAACTACTGGCGAATGGCAACTGCAACACCGAGAGGTCTTGTGGAGAAGAAGCCGCCAGTAAAAAACTGTGAACTGAAGAGCAGAAACTCCTTACAACGCTTAGCTTGGAGGTGAGATGGCTAGGGGGCATCTCCAATGGGTAGATATTCATTACGGATAGGGAGCTGCCTATTGCTGACCTGCCCACCCGATGGATGATATGGGGCTGGTATCTAGAAACTATCGACCTGATTTATGAGATTCCCTCTGGATTAAAAACAAGACGAATTTTGCTAATACGACCCACTTTATAATGGAATGTTTGAGCCATTAATGTATTTCTACAATTTTTAGTGAATTTATATATGTAACATGTTGAATTCGGGTTGTGAAACTCTTCTACCATCTCATACGATACATCAACTGGAGGCGAAGCTTTCAGGGATTCTATATATTCTTTGGCCGATTTACATTTAAACAATGGCCCTTCAAAATCCAGCTTTTCATCTAGTATTAGGTCTAATGAATCAAAGTCCTTTGATTCATAGAATATGTCCATATATTTTCGAGCAAGCTCTATTTTGTTCATGTTGATTTCACATAACGAGGGTGTAGAAAAACTCAGCCCTCTTTTCGTATTGTGCTTCTACGTGAAAAATAGCCTACTCATCAGTGAAAGCTAGATCAGAATTCACGTAGAATCACGATTTATGGTTAATATTTGATCACATCTAAGGAAGCAAAGACATAAATTAGTTTTTCTACAGCCTGAACGTTTTGCTCAGCCGCCACAGAAATGGGGCCGGTTTATGTTTTCTTAGAAGGCCTTTTCTTGATATCTATCAAAGGTAGAGCTTAAGGCTTCACAACCATTGACACAATACGAAAATCAACAGTTAACCCATACCCCATCACCCAGTCTTGCCGCTCACAGATCTTTCTTGATACGACTCCAAACTATCACTGAGTCTCCCGCTGTGTAAGCAGAGTATTCCTTTATGGAGGTGGGGGAGGGATTATGAGCACCGACGCCAGTGGATTGAGATTGAAATGCAAAGGCTGGCTGTTATCTTTGCGCGGGATATCGCTGCTTATGCTGTAATGAGCAATCACTATCATGTGGTGTTCTATATTGATGCTATAAAGGCCAATACTTGGTCTGATACCGAGGTCATTCCCCGCTGGCAGGAACCATTTAAAGCTTCTAACTTGGCTCAGCGCTTCATTCATGGTGCCTCGCTGGACCGTTTTGAAGAGAGCAAACTTAAAGAGTTGATTGAGCTATGGCGAAAGCGATTAATGGATATCAGCTGGTTTATGCGCTACCTAAACGAATTAATGCCCACCAAACCAACATAGAAGATCACTAGACAGACTTCTCCTGGCAGGACCATTTCAAGTCTCAGGCGTTATTGGATGAAAGAGCCTTGGCCGCCTGTATGGTCTATGTCGATCTCAATCCTATCCGAGCTGACATTGAAAAAACTCGCTGGACTCTGATCACACTTCCATTCAGCAGCGTATTCGTGCTGCCACCTCAGGTGAGCAATCCAAAGGTCTATTTGGCCAAAGTTACGTAATTTTCAAACCTAAAGTACAATTTTTCAGCACTCTACCTTGCCCTACACCAGGCTAGGAGAAATAGTCGTTAAGACAGAAGCGCTGTACTATTTCCGCTGTCATCTTTCAATAAATGGGTGTCCCAGTGTGTAGCCTGCTCAAATGGTAGGTGTCTACTCAATGGAGGAAGGCTTCCCACCGGAAGTATTGTTACGTAGTATCCAGTAGCTTGTCCTGTTATGGTTTTAACTGCCTTGAAAAGGATAGCTAATTTTCCGTGCCGGTTTCAGCTAGCTCTGTTACGTAAACAAAAGTATTCTCTAATCCAGCTTCTTTATGTTCTAAAGCCTCCTGTGCGGCAGGGTTTAAGAAAGCATTTAAAAAGGCATCACGACTGGCGTAGCGCACAATCATAATCTTTTCCCAGTCGATAGTATCTTCAGTCAAAACAATATCAACATCCATTGAATAGGTAGGGCCGCTGTTGTAAGAAAAGAGTATTAGCCCAATAGTTTCACCATAGATGCTATTAGCTTCTTCGCCGGTTAATTCGGTTTCTCGCCCGTCAGAATATTGTGCTGTTTCATAAAAGTCGATGAGGTTCATCATAAAAAATGGGGAGGGTGAGTCGCTGACAATCATATCGATCATGACATCGATATTTGTGTAAAGCGATACCGCTTCGCCGCTATCATCCAATACGCCTGTATTGAGAAGTAGTTTAATGGCTTCGTCTTCATCAAGATTATCCAGGCTTGGGTCAGAGAAGGAACCGGAAGGTTCAAACGGAAGATTCCCAGGTATTCCTAATATCCAAGTTTGATCAGTTGAAGCTCCATACAGCGTATTTATAGCGGTTGTAAAATCTTCTGAATTAATAGCTTCTAGTAGTGCATCAATGTTTGGAAATTCGGCGATACGAATCGCACTAAATTCCCGTTCAGCGAACATAGTTGCCGCTACTGTACTCGCAAAAACAGTGCCTCCACCTACGCTAGACCATACTGATTCAATCGAGCTCTCATAGTTGCTAAATCCATAGGTATCACTCACGGCGATAAGCTGCACAAGAGCCAATGTGTTCGACGTATCCTCATATTCTAATAGCGCCTGCATTGTTCCTTTGCTAAAGCGGCCCTGAGCATCGCCAAATTGTGCCAGCAACGATTCACTTGCTGTTGTGGTATCCTTGGGTGTGTCATTGCTGTCAGAACCACTATTATCGCAGCCTAGAGCCAAACACATACACGTGAGAATGAAGCACTTTATAAGTGCCTTATTAGCTGTGTTTAAAAAACTATTTTTATAGCCCCTTTCCATAAATTAACCACCCCATGAAGTATATTATGTAGTTTTACTTAATCAAGCAATTAAGATCCTTACTAAGCTTGCTAATGAAAATAGCAAGGGCTCATAACCTAAGGCAGACTGAAGGGTATCAATGGTGTTTTTTTGCGTATGGAAGGTGATGAAGAACGTTATGCGATATCGAATAATAATTGCTTTAAGGTAATAGTGGGTAGATTCCCATTTAAATCAATCAAGCTTGCACTTAATAATTTAAGATTTATTAAAATACTTAAATTTAAAAAATTTTTTATTAATAACTAGAATAGAGATTTTTTGCGTTTTGATTGATGGCCACTGAGGCAGAGCAACCAAATATTACCTGTCCCTTTTTTTACGAAACTGAGACCACAGGGAGCCACATAAACATGCATAATATTGGGTATCCTTCGGAGACCTGTATTTGTTATACATCTAAAGTTGATCGAACCCAGAAAAAATTGCACAACGCCTCCCTCTAGGATAAAGCCATCCATGAGGGGAAGGGCCGCTAGCAAAGCTACAATCTGACGAACAGAAGCATAATATAAGACACTGTTGGCAACATCCCCCAGTCTTTGGTTGCCCCATTGTGGGCTGGTATATGTCGATTATCGTGTGAATTTAGAGCAGAGGAAATATCATTTCGCCCCTCCGCCATCTTATTCTTTATTGTATTTCTCGAAAATAAATCGTTTAAAAACTTCGATCTGCTTAGCTTTGTATTGAGATTGACGATATACAAGGCTGAGTTTCTTAGGTGGTAACTTGTTGTTTTGGAAAAGAGGTATTACCAGTCCCGATTCAATTAGCTTAATAATACTCTGATGCAACTGGAACCCAATACAGATATTCTTTAGTGCCATGGTTTGAATGGCGTGAACATCATTTATTCTATGGTGAGCATACGTCTGATTATTAAACTTGTTGTTCTTTAACCACTTTCTTACTTCTGGTGAAAGGTCCTCGAGAGGTGGCATGGCAACGCGATGGGAAGTAAGTTCAGAGATTTGAGTAGGTGTACCATGGGTCGCGAGATATTCTGTCGTTGCAAAAAATGTGGGTCGAACCTCACATAGCTCGCGGGAGATTAAACGTGTACTGTCCGCAATCTCACCAATTCTAAAAGCAAAATCAAGATCAGAATCACTAAAGTTAATAATGGATTCGGAATACTCCAGCCGATATCTAACATTTGGATAACGCTCAGAAAACTCACTTAACCAAGAAGACAAGCTTGAGTCAACTAAAGACCGGGATAACGTTATTTTGAGGTCCCCTTCGACGCGCTCGTTATCATACTGAATGCGCCTTTCTGATTCGCTGATTTGCCTTAGTATTGCAGCACTGCTTTTGTAAAAGCTTGCGCCATGCTCTGTAAGTACCATTTGCTTATTGGAGCGATCAAATAGCTGCACGCCAAGATCATACTCCAGGTTTGTAATCTGCTTACTAAGCGCTGATGGCGTCTTGTTTAGACTGTCAGCGGCAAGCCGAATACTGCCAGAATCAACAACAGCCACGAAAGACTCATACTGGGTAAACTTCGACATATCACTTTCCAAAATGGAAACTCCGATCGCATTATAGGTCACTTTTTGTCATTCAAAAAGAACAATATAGTGGGCTCGTAAATAACGAACCCGGAGTAAATAATGATTTTATTAGCGGAAGTCGCGATCACGGTTAAACGTCCGATTAACACGTTCTTTGAGTACGTCACCAACATGGAAAATTACGGAGAATGGTTCCCAGGGGTAACCTCTATTGCCTCTCACAACGAACTTCCCCATGGCATGACCGGAAAAATATATCAAGAAGTGATCGTCATGCCTGAAGGAGAAGCAACCCTTGTTATAGAAGTTAAGAAAAGCCGATTGAATCAAGATTTCTACACTGAGGGTGATCTTCTCCCTCTATTACCCGCCATGCTAATGGAGTTTAATGCTGAAACGCCGAAGTCAACCAGGTTCAACCTGAAGTACTTTTCTCGAAGTGACATTCTCGATTCTAACTCTGATGTAATAAAAGAGATGAAATTAAATTTGGGTGGGCGAATTTCAATTGCAGTCGATAATTTACAGCGGCGCTTTAGTTAGTCTGACTTGATCCAATAATTGTTCCTTAACTAAGTGGCGCCGATGCGAAGTGATGAAATAAAGAAATCCTCTCTCTATGGCGGGAGCGCCTAACGGATATCAGCTGGTTTATGCGATATTTAAATGAATCTGTCGCTCGCCAAGCTAATGCTGAAGACACTTGTACAGGTTGATTTCGGGAAGGCCGTTTCAGTCCCAAGCCTTACTGGATGAAAGAGCCCAGGCTGCTTCTATGGCTTATGTAGACCTCCTCGATCCGTGCCAATATCGCCAAGACACCTGAGAATCTGATTACACTTCAATTCAACAGCGTATCCGTGCGGCAGCCTCAAATGAGCGGCCCCAAAATCTACTCCTGGTTGTCGGCACTGAACATTTGAATATGCCGAACGGGCTACCTTTTCAGCTGGATCACTACTTGGAGCTAGTGGACTGGAGTAGCCGACATTTAGACATCGGAAAACGAGGTTATATTGCCTAAAAAATGCCTTCCGTTCTGAAGCGGCTCGGCATTTTGCCCAAACACTGGCTCTATCTCAATCGGGACCTTGAAAGTAGCTTTAAAGGCCTGGTGGGATCAGCAGAGGCTGTACGGCAGGGCTGTATTCAGCTCAATAAACACTGGGTACATGGCATAGGTGACTTCCAATGTTTCCTTTTGGTGACACACCACTATTTCCTCCCGGCTTTTCGATGCTATTCCTTTCGAGTTGGCTAATTCACGCAATTTTCCAACCTAAAGTATCTTTTTTCAGCATTTCACTTCGTCCGATCCAGACCAGGTGAAATGGCCATTAAGGAGGAAAGCCTGTACTATTTCCGGTGTCATCTTACAATCTGTGGGTGTCCTGGTGTGAACCCTCAATCAGAAACGATTCTTCGTTTTTTTCAACCTTCTGGTCTGTGTTTCGATGGTTACGGCTGACGTTAATCGGTGTTCTCGGGTTTTAATAGGACTATTTGTCTGCCTTGGGGTCGGAAGGGTAATCGCTTAGCCGCAAGTTCTGGCTATAGTATCCAATTTGGGGGAGCGCTAATCTTTTGTCCAGCCATCGACAATCATTAATAATCTCCCCGGTCTCGACTGATTTATAAAGAGCATGTTATGTCCAGAAAAATATTATCCTTAAAGGTAAAGAGAAATACGGAGCCTAAGAAGGCTGATAAAAAGCAAGAGGATACTTCTGATCCAAAGAAACGCTTCTTAAATGGAGTAGCTATTAATCCATCTGAGCCTATTCGCCTTGAGTCTGGTTCTCAGCAACTTACGGTAAGGGCGATGGATTTGATTACGCCAATTGGTAAGGGGCAGCGAGGCTTGATTGTGGCTCCACCGGGCTGTGGCAAAACCACTATCCTGAAACATATCTGCCAAGCAGTGGGGGAGGCTTACCCCGAAATAAAGCTGTACGCTTTGCTAATTGATGAAAGGCCAGAGGAGGTTACTGACTTTAAGCGAAGTGTACCGGCCGAAGTTTATGCGTCCTCTTCTGATCATAGCTATGAAGAGCATGTGAGAGTAGCTAATGAACTCCATGATAGGGCCTGTAAGGAAGCCGGTGAGGGCCAGGATGTGATGATCGTGGTTGACTCGTTGACAAGGCTTTCACGGGTACACAATGCGCAGCGGAGTGGTAGGGGACGTACGATGTCTGGCGGGATCGATGCCAGGGCTATGGAGGTACCCAGAAAGCTGTTTGGTGCTGCGAGGAAGATAGAAGGTGGTGGTTCACTTACAATTCTGGCAACGATCCTCGTGGATACCGGAAGTCGAATGGACCAGGTGATATTTGAGGAGTTTAAGGGGACGGGAAATATGGAGGTAGTATTGTCAAAGGAAGTTGCGAGACAGCGAATTTTCCCTGCCTTGGATATTGCTAAAAGCAGTACTCGCCGTGAAGAAATCCTGTTCAACTCGAAAGATATTGCAACGATAAGAGCTTTACGAAGAACGCTTGCTAGCCTAAAGCCTGTAGATGGCACTAAAAAGCTTATTGAACTCCTTGAAAAGTACCCGACTAATGCGGAGTTACTTGACCATTAATTTTTAGTTAAGTTTACGGGTAGTATTTAGCCGCTTAGCATTTTTGGAGTTAGTTACTTAGCGACTGAGTCCTTACTAGGACAGCCGTTATTTAGTCGAGGGCTTTACACTTCAATTTTCTGGTGTGTTTTAACAAGAGATTGCTCAATGAGGAGCTTAGTGGAAAATGTGGCCTTAATATACCGAAAGGGGTGCCCTTTCAGCTGGATCACTATTTGGCGTTAGTAGACTGGAGTGGCCGGCATTTAGCCCCCAAAAGCGCTCCTTATCCTTGAGCGGCTGGGCATCTCAGTAAAACACTGGCTTTATCTCAGTTAGAACTTTGAAGGCCGCTTTAAAGGTTTGGTGGGGTCAGTGGAGACGGTAAAGCAAGCTTGCATCCAACTCGATAAACGCTGGATACACCGAATAGGGATTGCCGGCGTTTCCTCTCAGCCACACCCTGCTAATCTACTTCTACCCCAAATACTCTATAACACGATTACCACTCTTTTATCCAAAATAGCATTTCCAAAAATCTGCATATCAATTCCCAGAACTTAATCTCTCTTACCTGTAAATCAAAAGGTAGGAGCCCCCAGAAAGAGAGCTTGCTCTGCAGTTCACAGTATCCTCCAGCCTTTGGATGTTCTAATGTGTGTGTGCACTAATTTGTGCAATAGGGTAATAAACAATACCCGCTGCAACCAATAAGTTTACTAAACCGGGTGCTTTCATCTAAATTTATGCATCTTCTGAAGATTCACGTATGCGCTCTTTCCGTTCCAGTTCCTCTTGCATCACCGCTTTGATTTCTTCTAGCACGGCATCGACATCGGCGCTGTCATCGTCATCATCAAACTTGCCGCTGAGTGTTGAGCTAGTCGTTAAGTTACCCTCTTCAAACAGTGCCCACATTTCCTTGGCGTATTGAGTCTGTAATAAAGAGGGGGCAAATCTGCCATAATAACGACGCATATTGTCGACGTCGCGAGTGAACATTTCTTGTGCACTGTTATTGGCAGCGGCATTAACAGCTTGGGGTAAATCGATAATCACAGGGCCGGAATCATCTACTAGCACGTTAAATTCGGATAAATCACCATGTACAATTCCCTCGTGAAGCATGAGCATGATGTAATGAATCATTAATGCATGATCTTGAATTGCTTGCTCTTCTGACATTGTCACATCGCCAAGCCGCGGTGCGACATTGCCTGCTTCGTCAGTGATTAACTCCATCAATAATACACCGTCAACACAACCAAAAGTCTTGGGAACTCGTACATGAGCGCGTGCTAAACGGGATAAAGCATCAACTTCGGCATTTTGCCAAATCTCTTCCTGCTGTTGGCGGCCATAATTCGACCGTTTTTGCATGGCACGTGCTTGACGACCACTGCGAACTTTACGCCCTTCTTGGTATTGTGCGGCCTTTTTAAAATTGCGCTTAGTTGCGTCTTTATAGACTTTGGCGCAACGAATTTCGTCACGACAACGGACAATAAATATATCGGCTTCTTTGCCGCTCATTAGGCGGCTGATAACTTCATCGATTAAGCCATCATCGATGAGAGGCTGTAGACGTTTGGGAGTTTTCACTAGATACCAGCTTCGAGTGTTCGGCAATTAATCATATATGCTATTGACATATTTCCATGTGTATTTGAGGCAAGAAATCTAATCCTGCTTATGGATAAAGAGCGATTATGGGGCCCTATAATGCTCGCGTAAAGGATGGGGGCAATAAGAATCGCACTTGACATGTTATGAACAATGCGGTGAAAGCCCCCAGTAGGAAGATCACCGTTTAATGACCTCTAACTACCAGCGAATAGCAATTGCAATACTATAAGGTTTTGTGGGGAGGAAGCCGCGAGCCAAACTATGAGTTGGCGAACAGAAACATCCTATAAGGCGTAGTCAGGAGGCCAGGGGCGCCGGAGCCACGTGATCTAATGGATAGGGTTAATGATGCAGCTGATTTGTGAACTTTTATACTCTTATCTTGGGGAATATGTGTAATTTGTTTCAGTGATTCCGCCAGCGTGGCTACTGGCTGGTAAGTGGGTCCAACCGGTTAGCATTCATGACCCGCATGATGGGTGGTGTGGGGCCGGTAGCTAAAAACTACCGGCTACTCGATTTAGCTATTTGCTTCGTGTCCACCCTTTGTTTTTAAAGCACTCAGTCGACTCTTTTTCTAGTGCTTGATATTCACTCCAATACTCTGGCTCTGCTTGACTTCCGCTTCTTATTCGCGCTAATGAATCTTCTACCACCTTGGAAATAACTTTACTTCGATCAGTATATAAGGTCCCATCCATTGTAATTCCTTTACTATATGCCTTAACTCCACAGGAATCTCTATCCGACGAGACAATCGGACTGTTCCCATCAAGCTTTCCGTATTCAGGATGTTCCCAATATGTTTTTTGGGTCGCGCATGAGATTAAAGTTAAGCTAGATATTATTGCAAAGAAATATTTCATCTCGTTGATTTCTTGTCCTTGTTGATAACTAATGCAAAGCTTTACGGACGCCGAAGCAACCCGTAGGTTTTCCGTAAGAACTTTTTGTTATTATTCTACTTTGATTAATTAACATACTCCAACCATTCATTACAAAATATACTTTCAACGGCCATTTCTAACTGAAATATCTGAGGGTCAATCAGGTCGCCTCTAAATGTTGCACCTTTATCAATCCATGCTGAGTACTCAATATATGGATAGTGGCCTATACAGTACAAGGCGTACGACAACTCTTTGCTCAAACTGCTTGAACTTTTTAGGTTTTGAAATAGTGAATGCAAATCAGACAGCAGTTGTTCTATATATTCCTTTCCTGGATCTTCACCCATTCTGGCCAATACCGGCAACCCTTTTTCACCTAATCCCGCGTTTATAATTCTTTCTTTAATCTTTTTCATATTTGGAAGTCATAACGCCCTAAGCAATACACAGGAGGTCCAGTGCATTGCATTGTCAGTTTTTTGAATCGCAGAATGATAGCTTGTTGCGTAAAACCAAATCAATAATCCCATTAGGATCTGAAGAAAGCTCGACGACTGATTGTTTGTTATCGCCGATTGGCATTCGATGACACGGATTAGACTGGATTTGATCGTTTTTCCGATAAAGAAAATACAGTTGAACTGAACCCAACTCAACAGGTATCCATGAGTCATTAAATGTAAATCGATCCCCTATTTCAAAAGAACCTTTGATTGAATTCAATACCAAAAAAGTTGAGTCGATACCTCGATTCAGATCTTGTAATCTCTCCCACGCTGGAGAGTCACGCCACTCAATAGGCTTTGAGTTATATGAGCTAATTTCATGTGTCAGATCTGCGTACGCGATGCGACCTGAGATTTTCTTGGCAATAACAATGTCAGTGGCATTATTCAAATCAAAGCTTAAATCCTTATGATCATATTCAAACGAAATGGCTCGCTGAGAATAAAGGATGATTAATAAGGTTAGATATATAACTTTCATTGATCGAAGCCTGATGGAAACTAACGTCTTTGGAACGGGCCGGAGTAAGATGGCTCTGTTTTTTTGCGACAGCTTACGGAGGTCCAGCCCAACAGCCCTACCGTTGAGTGGTCGTTGGTAAACTTGTTAACTGACATTGCATTGAGCTTCAAATTCATCTTTGTTACTACAAACAAGATTTAAGCTTGAAAGAGTATTGAATACCATAATACCCGCTCCACCCAAGAACCAAGGAGTTAATGCAGGGTGATTGAATGCTTGCAATATTACACCCCATGATTCTTGAATAAGAAGTAATATATCAGTATTTTTAATATCTGGCATATTCCCATTTGATACTATTGTGTATGCTGAAAAAGCGAAAAAAGCATACAGAAAAATAATATTGAATATTACAATAGGAATACTAGTTACTGAAAGTCCAGGCCACGACCAATTGTATTTAGCTTTATATATGATTGATGCCACAATTAAGGCTATGCCTAATGCCATTGCAAACATAGCTTGATTTAACGGGCTTTCTATAGGTCTCCCACCAAATAAAATCATCATAGCTATGTGATAAATAAAGAACAACTTAAAATCGAATGACATATTTCCAGGAGAATGTTTCTCATTCTTTGCTTTAAATTTATTTAGTAATGATTCTAACATACATCAATCTCTTGAGGGTGTTAACGAGGGTGTAGAAAAACTCACCCCTCTTTTCGTATTGTGCTTCTACGTGAAAAATAGCCTACTTATCTGTGAAAGTTAGATCAGAATTCACTTAGAATTACCATTTATGGTTAATATTCAATCACACCCAAGAAAGCAAAGACATAAATTAGTTTTTCTACAGCCTGAACGCCAAGCTCAACCGGCGCGTTAGCGATCAGTTGTAGTGCCTTGTTAACTGTTTCATTCTAAATTCGTCTGCATCCAGGCTAAAAGCTCTTCGGCTCGCCCAATTTTTTCCAGCTTTAACCAACGCGATTGCAGCGAAGGATTAGCGAGTTCTGCTACTACAGCCACAGGCTCTTCATCAGTACCGGACCGAATAACCAACTCACCAGCTCTGCAAATTTGAAACAAGGCCTTAGCAAGCGATATATCTAAATCATCGTACTCGAATGCAATACCCACCAGAGATTCATTTTCTAGAAAGTTGAGTACCCCTAATCTTAGCGTCGCGTTACTTTCTAGTGGCACATAAACATAAGTATCTTCTTCTTCAGAAGTTGCACCTAATTCTAACAAGAGCTGCTTTAGGTTACTTTTTGCCGAAGCGCTAATAGGATCATCTACAGACGCATAGGAAACCTCTTCAGTAAAGGGATTTACCATCTTGCGTGTGTTGGTTGTCAAATTGATCGTATATAGGTCCATAGAAAATTCATTTAACGCCAAGCGAATGGGCTGGCGTTATGAAGCAGTGACAGTCCAAGCCAAGGTTTCCTTGGCCGAGCATTGCGTGCTTGGTTATGTGTTGAGTTTAGCCAGTGCTGTTTGAAAAGCTTGAATACTAGCTGTACGTATTGTTTCATTTCTTTCTTCGGCTGATATCCAGCCGCCAACGTTATTGAGACAAAATTGATTGTCTGAATCTTGAGCCACTTCGCGAACTGCTTGAAAAACGCGGTGTTGGATTTCGTTGCAGTCTCTCAGTAGTCTCGGATCGGTAACACCCAACCCTTGAAATTCATAGCCACCACGAGCATGAATTGTTAACTGATGGCCGTAATTACACAACAGCTGAATCTTCTTATCATCAGAAAGCTCGTCTATTACTTTTTGTATTTGGTGTTCTTTCATTTTTTACACATAACGCCTTGCAGTAGAAGTCGGGACGTAGCGGCGGTCCTGCTGGCTGCGACTGTTATATTTCGTTTTTCTTGAGCTGGTTTTCAAGGCTCTTTAAATCACCCAGCACCCATGCATTAGAGATTCGATTACCTTCAAAGGTAAACAAGGCGCACCCATTCCAAGTTACGCGTTTATGTGATGGTAAAAAGCCCATAAACTCATCTCTATGAAATCCGGTAAAGGACATCTTCGCAAAAACCTTGTCTGCTTCTTCTACGAGATCTTCAATAATGCATTTGTAATCACCCAGCGCTTTGTGAACCATATCGACATATTCAGCGAAAGCTTTGTGACCTCGCTTTTCCTGTCCCAATGATCCTCTAAAGGAGAAGCTCTCATGCAGGATCGATGGCATTGCTTTCTTATCGTGGGCGTCCCAAAGAACCTCATAAAATCTTCGAACTTGATCTTTATGCACTAGTCATCCTCAGAAACATAACGAAGCAGAGTGTAAGCTGTCGGGCGCCAGAGGCGCGTAGTTAATTGACTTGGTATGCCCAGCATGGGCGTGAACTAATGGGGTGAAAGTCCCCTGCAGGAGGATCACCATTTAATGGGTCCATTAAATGCTAACTACTAGCGAATGGCAACTGCAACACTGTGAGGTCTTGTGGGGAGGAAGCCGCTAGTAAAACTGCGAGCAGACAAACAGAAACATCATATAAGGCTTAGCCTGGAGGCGAGGTGGCCAAGGATACCGCAGCTATGTGGCTAATGGGCTGAGCTAATGATGTAGCCGTGTATTGAAAGTTCACATTCTTATCTGGACAGATCTGTTTAGCTTGCTGCCGTCTGCGTGGCCGCTAAGTCATAATTAGGCCCAACCTGCTAGCCTCGATTCAGGAGGCCTACTTTATAGCCTATGTAGATCTCAAGCCGATCGGTACCATTTCTCAAAACGCGCCCCCTATCCTTGAGCGTCTGGGCACCTCAGTAAAACACTGGCTATCGGAACTTTGAAAGCCGCTTTAAAGGCCTGGTGGGATCAGCAGAGGCCGTACGGCAAGCCTGTATTCGGCTCAATAAATGTTGGGTACATGGTATAGGCGACTGCCAACGTTTCCTTTCTGCAACGCCCCACTAATTCCTTCCCAACCTTTCGATACTATTCCTTCCGGTTTGGCCAAAAACACGAAATTTTCAAACCTCAAGCATAATTTTTCAGTATTTCACCTTGCCCTACATCAGGCTAGGATAAATGGCCGTCAAGGTGGAAGGCCTATACTATTTCCAATGTTATCTTTCAATCTATGGGTGTCCTAGTGTTGCTCCGTGGTTTGGGGCCGGAGTGGAGCACCAGCGGAACGAAGGTCCCAGTCGAAGGCGACAACACCACCTTGTTAGGCTTATTTTTGAATACTGAATGTAACTGTTTCAACAATACCCGTGGCCCCGCCAGAATATTGGTAATTTTTTATAGCATCAATTGCCGCTTGATCAAATACACCCGCAGGACTAGAGGCATAAACCTTGTGATTAATAGTGCAACCTTTTGGGTCTGTATCAAATTTTACTTTAGCAAACCCCTCAATTCCTTTCTTTAGTGCATCCAAAGGATATATTGGCGTTTTTTTGAAGTGATAACACATTCCATTGTCTTGGCAATGATCGGGATTTAAGGCTTTTCCCGCACAGAAATCACTTTCTCTTGTAATTAAATATACGACCTCTTCAGCCCCAACCAGTTGACTGAAAAATACTGTTAATAAAAGTAGCGCTTGCTTCATGGGTACAGCCTAACTCCCGTAGCTGCGGACGCCTTGTAGCGTCGAAGGAGCGGAAATGCGTTCCGACAGCCTGCGATTGTTATAAGATTCACTGCTCAACAAAAGTAAAATCCTTAGGCGAATCAATCGGAACTGTGAGTGTATTTTTATGTGGAAAGCTGTTTGCGTAAGCGATAACGACATCTTTCTCAATTTCCACTTCACTAAAAACCTCACTGCTTTCAAGGTGTATTATCCACTGAAGATTAGTCCCTTTTTTCAAAGCGACAAAACCTTCACCTTCATATGAGCCTCCTCCTACAATAGCGACGAACTCTCCTTTCCTAACCTCTTCTTGAGCTATTGTTGTGAACCACCAATCTTCACCATTCTCAGTTACCAGCGAAGATAAGGCCTCCAAATTCCCTGGGTAGTAGCCACGCTTTGAATCAAAGTAAATTCGGTGAAATTGATCAGTAGTAAAAAATATACCTGATTCAATTCTAAAAAGCCCTTCATTGTACTTTTGTTCAATTTTGCTCACGATCTGCTCTTATAACGCTGAGCGCATGGGCCGTAATGTAGGCACGAAGTGCCGAAATGGAGGTCCAGCCGCAGGTGTTCATGGCGCGTTTTGTTATGCATTTCTTGTACTCTCTCGTACATGATTTAGACCCGAGATTACAATGCCAGATAAGGTTTCTACTTTACTTTGGTTTATGGCAGAGTACACCTTCTTTTTGAGCGATAAATCTACAATAGAACCATTGGATATTTTGATTACATTAGGGAATCCAACTTCATTTAACTGATATAGCATAAATGAAATGTAGTTTTCATTAAGGTTTGTACAAACCTTTTTACCTTCCAGTTTAACGATGTGGGTGCCCTTGGGTAGTTGCGGCAGCACAAATTCTCCGATCAGGTTTACCGAGTTACCGCGATTCGTATAACAAAATATCTCACTGCCTTCGTGTGCTAACAAGAATTTTTTATATTCCTCTTCTAGCGCCTTCTCTTGTCTTCTTGCAGATATTAGAAAAAATGGAGTGGCCAAGAGTACTATTGGCAATAGTGCAATGAGAACTAAAAAAACCAAGAATACCGAGATATCTGGAAATCTGACTCTAATTTTTTTGAACATAACTTTCCGAAAATGCATAACGAGGCTGTAGAAAAACTCAGCCCTCTTTTCGTACTGTGCTTCTACGTGAAAAATAGCCTACTCATCAGTGAAAGCTAAATCAGAATTCACATAAAATCACCATTTATGGTTAATATTTGATCACATCTAAGGAGGCAAAGACATATATTAGTTTTTCTACAGCCTGAACGCTGCCAGTAGGAGCGCAGCTTGTCTGCGACTCACTGGCTGGACTCGGTACGCCCAGCATGGGCGTGAACTAATGGGGTGAAAGTCTCCTGTAGAGAGATCACCATTTAATGAGTTCCATTAAATGCTAACTACTAGCGAATGGCAACTGCAACACTGTGAGGTCTTGTGGGGAGGAAGCCGCTAGCAAAACTACGAGCTGACGGACAGAAACATCATATAAGGCTTAGCCTGGAGGCGAGGTGGCCAAGCACACCGAAGCCATGTGATCTAACGGGTAGAGTAAATGATGCAGTTGTGTAGTGAAAGTTCACGTTCTTATCTGGGGAGATCTGTTTAGCTTGCTGCTATGAAGCTGTCAGCGTGGCCGCTGACTCATAAGTAGGTCGCCACCATCGTGGGGTAGACAAAAATGGTGGAACACAGCAGCGCTCTGCTCAGTAATGAGTAGGGTGATTAAACAGAAGTCAGCAGACGGCATAGTAGCCAACTGCCAAGATTAATATCTTGGACAGGGTGAAGGCCTGAACCCAGAATCCACGAGTTAAAAGACAGGGCTAACCTAACGATATGTTGCCAGTAGGATATAAAATTGACGTAGCGCACTGCCATGACACTCAGCTCAAATGAAGGGTTGCCCGACTCTATCGTTGGGTAGAGATTCAATATGGATAGGGAGCCGCCCATTGCGGACCCGCACGATGGATGGTGCGGGGGCCGGCAATTAGAAACTACCGGCTACCCGATTTAAATGAGTGGTTCAGATTGCTCGTAGATCTTCATTGAATTCTAACCCTGAATGGCCATTAATTAGATCTATAAAACCCTTTTGGCAATAAATTCCCATGAACCCATCATAGCTTGTTTTGAAGATAAGATCGTCAGGAGATGGATTAAAAGAAATCTCTTTCACATATGAAGATTCTTTTCCATCGATTATTTCTTTTGAACTTTTTGTTAAATCAGCTTCAATACTGTGGGTTATATTGAAAATAAACCACGTTTCTCCAGAAAGATCTATTGGCAGAAACTCACCATATCTGTCAAGATTCAAATGAAGAGCATTATATGCTTTTAAGTTAAAGCATATATTTCTTTGCCATTCTCCTAAGTCAGTTGCAATTTCTTCATTGTTAAAGAGCGACGCTGTGAATTTTTTCCAAATTTCCTCTCGAGGAGTGCCGTCAAAGACAAACTTGAAACCACCAAGTGTCTTCATCATTGTTGGCACATCTATGTTTATTCGTGGAGCTTTTTCCTGAAAGGTTACTTTGTAGACTGACACTTTTATATCCTACCAACACTTTTCCAAGGTGTACCATCCCAGAAGGGCTCTTGATACTCTGCAAGGCTAGCCCTTTTATCTCCTTTTACAAGCATTACCTTTTTAGGGAAATTAGCTGTCAGCAGCATATTTTCAATCACATTTAGTGTAGTAATAAATGTGCTTAAATCCCGTATATGCAAAAGAGATTCATTGAGCCAGTCATAGTAATTTTGACGATGTATTCTACTATGAGGAACTGCTCTTGGGTAGGGATTTTGACCTGTATCAGCCGTTCTGCGCGGAAGCCAAACACCATTATTAGGGTCGTCTATTCGTAGTTTTAACAAAGCAATTATTCCGCGTAATGCGGCAGCTTCATTATGAGATCCACTGACTATGTGATGCGCATCCCACCTATAATTTGGTTTTGGCTTTCCAGATGCTCTCATGTTTTTACCAAGTTTTGCAGAGCTTGCTTCTTCGTTCATTAATTCTTCTGCATCGAGACTTGATGCTTCAGATTGATATTTGTCCAATTGTGTTTGAAGCTTTACGATTGATTTTATATGTGATATTTCATGCCTAATATACGCATCCTTTTCAGCTTCATTCTTCCATGGCCTTTTGCCATACCCTTGAATGGCAGAATCGATAGTCCTTTGAAGTATATTTCTTGTTTTGAACACCTTGCTTTCCTTGAACTCTGATGTTGATATTTTGGGAGCATTTAACGCCTAAAGGCGGCGCGCAGCTTTAGCTGTCCGCTGCCTTTACTTGGTATGCCCAGCATGAGCGTGAACTAATGGGGTGAAAGTCTCCTCTAGAGAGATCACCATTTAATGGACTCCATTAAATGCTAACTACTAGTGAATGGCAACTGCAACACCGCGAGGTCTTGTGGGGAGGAAGTCGTTAGCAAAACTACGAGCTGACGAACAGAAACATCCTGTAAGGCTTAGCCTGGAGGCGAGGTGCCCAAGGATACCGAAGCCATGTGATCTAACTGGTGGAGAAAATTATGCAGTTGTGTAGTGAAAGTTAGCGTTCTTATCAGGGGAGATCTGTTTAGCTTGCTGCTATGAAGCTGTCAGCGTGGCCGCTGACTCATAAGTAGATCCAACCCACTAGCCACCATCGTGGGGTAGACAAAAATGGTAGGACACAGCGGCGCCTTGGTCAGTAATGATCAAGGTAATTAAAAAGACGTCAGTCGACGGCATAGTAGCCAAGTGCCAAGATTAATACCTTGGACAGGGTGAAGGCCTGAACCCAAAATCCGCGAGTTAAAAGACAGGGCTAGCCTACCGATTTGTTTCCAGTCGGATAAGTTGAGGTAGCGTGCTGCCATGACACTCAACTCAAATGAAGATCTGCTCGACGCCAAGGTTGGGTAGAGCTTCGTTACGGATAGGGAACCGCCCATTGCGGACCCGCACGATGGGTGGTGTGGGGGCCGGTAGTTAAAAGCTACCGGCTACCTGATTTAGCCATTCAATAATGGAACAACTGTGTTATTAAGGAACTTTGTTCCTTTTTCAGTATGAAGCCAAATTAAGCCACCTAAATTCAAAATGACAGTTACCCAATAAACACTTTTAAATTCTTTTTTACTCGACTTGTGACGTAACTTGTTTTGAGCAAAGTAAGCACCAGGCCAACCACCAAATGTTGAAAAAAAATGTAATGTGCTTTCTTTTGTTCTCCAACGCCCATTTTGAGCAGCGGACTTATCAATTGCGTAAGCGATAAATGTTATTAAACTCATTGCAACATACAAGCCAGCAACGATTAACGGTAATTTACCGACAACGATCGATGTCGAAAGGCCAACACAAAAAACTATTATAAAAGCTACACCAAAGTTGCCACCACCTTTAGATTTGCTTCGATTACTTGAAGCTTCAGTATCTCGAGCAAATTTGATATTTATAGCTTTAAACCGATTACTATTTTCTCTGACTAGTTCGTAGATGATGACTTCACCATTAACAGGCCTACGTGAACGAGGCTTAAAAGCTTTAATGTGAACAAAAGCACGATCGCCTCCACCATTAGGCTCAACAAAACCGAAGCCTTTATCATCATTCCAATTTACTACTTTACCTTGAAGCTTCATGCTCCCTCTCGAATCTGATGGCTAACGCCCGTAGCACGGGAAAATTTGGAGCGCAGCGGAAAATTTTTCCCGTGCCTACGCTTAGTACGCCCAGCATGGGCGTGAACTAATGGGGTGAAAGTCCCCTGTAGGAAGATCATAATGGCCTCCATTAAATGCTAACTACTAGTGAATGGCAACTACAACACCACGAGGTCTTTCAGAGAGAAGCCGCTGGCAAAACTACGAGCTGACGAACAGAAACATCATATAAGGCTTAGCCTGGAGGCGAGGTGGCCAATGACACCGAAGCCGGGTGATCTAACGGGTAAAGTAAATGATGCAGTTGTGTAGTGAAAGTTCTCGTTCTTATCTGTGGAGATCTGTTTAGCTTGCTGCTGTGAAGTTGTCAGGTGGCCGCTGATTCATAAATAGGTCCAACCCGCTAGCCACTATCGTGGGTTAAAAAATGTGGTTGAACACAGTAGTGATCATTGAGTAGAAATTCATTACAGATAGGGAGCTGCCCATTGTGGGCCTGCACGATGGGTGCTGTGGGGGCCGGTAGCTAGATACTACCGGCTACCCATTCAGAGCCTTACTCTTAATCCCACTCTTCTTCATAGCCATTACTCACTAAGTAGCCATTCAGAGAGTGAAAAATATACTCCATCCACTGCTCGATTCCTTCTTTCTCCAGCAGAGGGAATCCAGAACCTTGATCATCAGCAGCAACGTCTATCATTCCCCAATAGAATTGAGAAAGAGCTAATGCCTGCTCTCGATTAGAAACTACGCCTTTCTTAAGAATATCTAGTGCAGTTTCATTCTCCATCTTTTCAGCGTAGTGAATAAGGATCTCGCGTTCTTCTGGGTATTTATATTCAATCATAGTGCGTCTTGAGCCTCTTTAATTACTGACATCCGATCAGCAACCCAAGTTAACTTACTTACCAAGTCTTCAACCCTCATTCTCTTGGTGGCTACAATCAGGTAGAGCCTCTTATCCGGTAAGGCCTGTTTAACTTGCTGCTATGAAATTGTGTGTGGCCGCTGACTTGCAAGTAGGCCCAACCCGCTTTTCACTATCGTGGGGATAGAAGAAGTGGTGGAACACAGCAGCGCTTCTGTCAGTAATGACCAAAGTGATTAAACGGAAGTCAGCCGACGGTATAGTAGCCTAGCGCCAAGATTATTACCTTGGACATGGTGAAAGCCTGGAGCCAAACTCCATGAGTTAAAAGACAGGGCTAGCCTACCAATATGTTTCCAGTCGGGTAAAGTTGCGGTAGCGTACTGCCATAACACTCAGTTCAACTGAAGATCTGCTCAAGACTATCATTGAATAGAAAATCAGTACGGATAGGGAACCGTCCATTACGGGCCTACACGATGGGTGGTGTAGGGGCCGGTAGCTAGAAATTACCGGCTATCCGATTTAGAGTTCAATTCTCCAATTGGAGTGAAGAAACTAAATCCTCATAACTAGGATAGTTACAGTTATCGCTCCACTTATGCTTATACAATTCCGCAAGTGCTGTCGATAGAGATAATAGTTGCATGGAATGCTCTCCACTGGCATCCACTTCCTCTTCTGTTGAAGAGGGATTATCTATTATCAATTTCATTCGATATATTTCTGACTCAGTTAGCTCGATCATGAGAGACAAATGTGAAAGGCTTAGTTCCATAATTAATTCTCGAATACGATTTCTTTAGTAAGTTCATCTAAGAGTATACAAAACTTAGTGACTGGCATATCCCAATGAGGGCGGATTGAGTAATGTGTAGCCTCATAACTTCGATTATATGAATCTTTCGTTATAACTAGGCCATGAGGGATTGCAATGTTTGGTGATAGCCTATAATAATCCCAACGAGAAACCGGTACCCCCAGCACATCAAATAATGAAACACCCCCTGAAGTACAGTCTACCCACCACTCACCATTGCTCCAGTATGTGTCTATATCAGGATTTCTAATTTTTCCGTTAGAAAGCCTAAAAGACTTTAGTATAGGATACAAAACAGGCGATCCTCGATCAGCTTTACGCTGCCCTCTCCACAAATTTACGTCTAAATTAAATTCGGAGTCAAAAAGTTCACCAAGTTCCCTCTTTTTAATAAAGAACTCTTCTTCCTTCTTGCTTTTTTTCATAAATTCACTCCATTGAATATTTGAAATTGGTTTTATTTTAACGCCTTAAGTATGGATACGCAGCGTGGGCACAAAGTGCCGAGACGGAGAACCAGCCGAAGCTGAACATGCCTTAACTTGGTACGCCTAGCATGAGTGTGAACTCATGTGGTTAAAGTCTCCTACAGGAAGATCACCATTTAATGGACCCTATTAAATGTTAACTATTAGCGAATGACAATTCAAACACCATGAGGTTTTGTGGAGGGCGGTAGCTAGGAACTACCTGCTATCCGATTTAGCTATACTTCTTCAAACTCCGACTCTCCGCCAGGTGTCGGTTTGAAGTCTATATTCACGTTGTCCGCAAAAGGCCATTTAATTGAAATTTGTTGTATAAAACTGCCGATGTCACAAAAAGCGATTACACTTCCCTCAATACTCTTTTCCCAAGACACGCCGTTCCAGTTTGCGAAATCATAACATCCCGCTGCTGGTCCCATTTTAACCGCTACAAAATATAAACCTTCTAGTGAAGGATTTCCGTCCTTCCATTCGATTTCTTGCATAAAACCCTACTAAAATCTTGATCTATTCTTCCACTAATAATTTGACTCAGCGCTTCATTTAGGTCTAACTATACCGCAGTGAAAAGAACAAGCTTAAAGAGTTGATTGAGCTGTGGCGAGAGCGATTAATGGATATCAGTTGGTTTATGCGCTGCCTAAACGAATCTATTGCTCGCCAAGCCAACGCAGAAGACTGCTGTACTGGCCGCTTCTGGGAGGGCCGTCTCAATCCTATCCGTGCCGATATTGCAAAAACCCCGGAGGACTCCGATCACACGTCCATTCAGCAGCGTGTTCGCGCTGTGATCTCAGGTGAGCAGCCTAAAGAGCTACTACCGTTTGTGGGCGGCGAGCGCCTTAATATGCCGAAGGGGTTGCCCTTTCAATTGGATCACTATTTGGCGTTAGTAGACTGGAGTGGCCGGCATTTAGACCCGAAAAAACGCAGTGTCATTTCTCAAAATACTCCCCCTATCCTTGAGCGGCTGGGCATCTCAGCAAAACACTGGCTCTATCTCAATCGGAACTTCGAAAGCCGCTTTAAAGGCCTGGTGGGATCAGCAGAGGCTGTACGGCAAGCCTGTATTCAGCTCAATAAACGTTAGGTACATGGCATAGGCGACTGCCAACGTTTCCTTTCTGCAACGCCCCAATAATTCCCTCCTAACCTTTCGATACTATCCCTTCCGGATTGGCCAAAATTACGCAATTTTCAAACCTAAAGCATAATTTTTAGTATTTCACCTTATCCTACACCAGACCAGAAGAAATGGTCGTCAAGGTGGGGGCTTATACTATTTCCAAAGTCATCTTTCAGTCTGTGGGTGTCCTAGTGTTGTTCCCTTAATATGCCGAAAGGGTTGCCCTTTCAATTGGATCATTATTTGGCGTTAGTAGACTGGAGTGGCCGGCATTTAGACCCCAAAAAGCGCGGCGCCACTTCTCAAAAGACGCCCCCTATCCTTGAGCGGCTGGGCATCTCAACAAAACACTGGCTCTATCTTAATCGGAACTTTGAAAGCCGCTTTAAAGGCCTGTTGGGATCAGCAGAGGCCGTACGGCAAGCCTGTATTCAGCTCAATAAACGCTGGGTACATGGTATAGGCGACTGTCAACGTTTTCTTTTGGCAAGCCCTTCCTAATTCCCACCCCGCCTTTCGATATTATTCCTTCCGGCTTGGCCAAAATCACGCAATTTTCAAACCTCAAGCATAATTTTTCTGCATTTCTCCTTGCTCTTCACCAGACCAAGAGAAATGGCCTTCAAGGTGGAAGGCCTGTACTTTTTCCTGCGTCATATTTCAATCTGTGGGTGTCCTAGTGTTGTCCTATGGGTGGTGTGGGGCCCGTAGTTAGAAACTACCGGCTACCTGATCTAGGCAAGTTATTGGCAGTGAGCCTGGCCAAGTTTTACCCATTTGTTATTTCTAGTTAATTTTACAATGTCGATTATTTGAACCCAGACCTTCCTGCCCTTAAAACCATAATCATAGAGAACTTGGCATACATATGAGGCGTATCCATCTCGACTAGATCCATCATTGATAACGCCCACTTTAAAGATGTCTCGGGCCGTCCATACCGCATCTTTGGCGGTCTTCTCTTCGTTGCTCTGGAATAACAATTTCACCTTATCATGACTGGCAGAGTATGTTTCCGCTTTCACGGACATTACCCCAAAGCTGGCAGTTAAAATTAGTAAAATTGTGGTGAACTTAGTTTTCATCACTTTCTCCATTTTGGTTGCCTAACGCCACACTCAAGAACGACTTATTTTGATTGTATTTTTTACAAAAATAGGAGTGAAGCGACTCGTGCAAAAGGAGCACAGAGTAAGCCGTTTCTTGAAGCGTTTTGTTATGCTGCTGCAAGGTACAGTAGGTCGCCGTATCCCCATACAATTGTACCCATTACAGCCAAAACCACACATGCCTTTGAAATCCATCCAAAATATCTAGAGTATGGATTGCTTAAGTTGCCCCCTTCATATACAAACTCAGAAATTGTTTTTAGCTGGTATTGTGCTATGTACTCTAGGTAAACAGCGATAAATACAGCTACTGAGCCACTCCTCTGAAACCAAGTATCAGGTTCGTCGATTGACGGCAATAAGACACCCTGCGAACTGCAAATCATTATTGCCACTGCAAGACCTATCAATAGTACAGATCCAGCGGCCTTATTTCGCAACTTTAAGGCTATATCAGTTTGGGCATTCTGAATTGAATTTACAGCTTCCATGATTTATCTATTTCCTTTTGCATAGTGAGGGTGTAGAAAAACTCGCCTCATTTTTCATCTTATGCTTCTACGTGAAAAATAGCCTATTCACCGATGAAAACCAATTCAGAATTCACGCAGAACCACCATTCTAGGTTAATATTTGATCACATATTAACAATCATAGATACACATTAGTTTTTCTACAGCCTGAACGCCGGCCGTAGTGGCCGACAAATGTGGCACGTAATTGCGTAAGTAATTTGAGTAACACTTTTGATGGCCTGTTGCTAGCCCTTGGTACGCCCAGCTTAGGCGTGAAATAATGGGGTGAAAGCCCCTGTAGGGTGGTCGCCATTTAACGGGTTTTATTAAATCCTAACTACTAACGAATAGCAACTGCCACACCATGAGGTTTGTGGGGAGGAAGTCGCCAGCTAAACTACGAACTGACGAATAGAAATATCCTATAAAGCTTAGCCTGGAGTTGAATGGCCAAGGATGCCGAAGCCATTTGCCCTAATAGGTAGAGTAAATGACGCAGTTGTGTAACAAAAGTTCACGTTTTATTTGGGGATATCCATCTAACCTTTTCAGTTATGCTTTCAGTGTGGCCGTTCGATTTCATTACGTAATCGTTGGGTAGTGATTCATTACGAATAGAAAGTCACTCAATGGATTGTGTGGGGGCCGGTAGCTAGAAACTACCGGCTAACCGATTTAGGCGTCATCGCTCTCAAGCTCAGCAAACTTTGCCGCCATTGTTGGATTCTTTTTTGTCAATTTTTTAACTGTTAGATCGTCTGCCTTTTTGTTCGCGAGACGAAGGTTATTCTCAGAGCCAAGCAGTGCATCCTTGGTTTTCTGAAGATGAGTGATGGTCTTGTCAATTTCATCAATAGCTGTTTTAAATTTCCTGGATGCCAGATCGTAGTTCCTTGCGAAGCCTGACTTAAATGCATCAAGCTCATCTTCGAAGTTGGTGATGTCAATATTCTGAGCTCTTACTACAGCCAGCTCAGCTTTATATTTCAGTGAGTTCTGAGCAGCATTTCTCAAAAGAGTGATTATGGGAATGAAAAATTGGGGGCGGATAACATACATCTTAGGGAAACGGTGGGAGACATCGACGATACCGGAATTATAAAGCTCGCTATCTGCTTCTAACAGCGATACCAGAACTGCGTACTCGCAGCCTTTTTCATTGCGGTCTTTGTCGAGTTCTTTAAGGAAATCTTCATTCTTCTTTTTTGTTGCCGTTTCATCACGTTCATTTTTCATTTCAAACATGATGGATACTGATTCAGTGCCAGAATCATCTAAGTCTCGAAAAATGTAATCCCCTTTACTTCCTCCTTTCGCATCGTTGTCTTTTTCAAAATACGCCTTCGGAAAAGCAGTTGCTCTTATTCGGTTAAATTCAGTCTCACAATGTTGTTCAAGGGTTTCACCAATCATTTTAGTGGATAGACGGGCTTTCATATCTTTAAGGCGCTCGATTGCATCGTCCCGATCCTTAATCTGAGTCTCATACTTCTCTTTTAGAGATGTCTCCGACAGCTGTTTCTCAAGCCTCGCTTTTTCAAGTTCACTCTTGAGTTCTTCGCGTTCCTTCTCTGTTGCATGTACGGCCTCTGTAACTGCTTGCTTCTGGATTGCTTGTTGGGCACTTAAGTTTGATTCAAGCTCCTTTATTTTAAAATCTTTTCTCGCAGAAGTTTCTTTGAGTTGGGATATATGTTCAGCCTTTGCCAACTCGGAAGAGGACTCATAGTTTTTCTTGGCTTGTTGTAACTCGGAGACAAGTGAGTCTCGTTCCCTCTCAACATTTTTAAGGGCCTCTGTTACAGCTAGCTTCTGAGAGACCTCGGCAGCTTCAACCCTGGCCTTCAATTCTAGTATCTCAGTATCTTTTATTGCGGAGGCCTTCAGCATTTCATTTGTTACTTTTTCCTTCACAAGCTCTAAGGCAGCTCTCTTTTCTTTCTCCGCAAGCTCAAGCCTCTCATGCAACTCCTGATCAAATTCATTATCCCGAACTTGTTTCATTATGTCGGCATATCCGGCTTCATCAATTTTGAAAGCTTTTTGACAATGAGGGCATTTGATTTCATTCATAATTCTTTATCCTTTAGTTTTGTCACTTGTTCTCAATGATAGTACGGCCTTGCTAAACGGCTGCAGGACGCAGTGTAGGTTGTCCACTGGACGGTGCGATCTTCGCGCCCGAAATAAATTAAAGAAATTTGGTGCGCCCAGTATGGGTGTGGGCTAATGGGGTAAAGTTCCCTATGGGAATACCACCACTTAATGGTTTCTATTAAATGCTAACTACTAACGAATGGCAACTGTAATACCGTGAGATTTTGCGGGGAGGAGACCGCTAGTAAAACTATGAGCTGATAATCAGAAACATCCTATAAGGATTATCCTGGAAGCGCCGTAGTTATGGACATAGAAGCTAGCTGATCTAATGGGTAAAGTTATTAATGTAGTTGTGTAGTGAAGGTTTACGTCTTTATCTAGGGAGATCTGTTTAATTTTCTGCTATGAAACTGTCAGTTTGTCCACTGGATCATAAGTGGGTCTAACACGCTAGTGGCCATCGCGGGAATCGAATAAACGGTGGCACATAGCAATATCTTGGTTAGTAATGACTAAGGTGATAAAGCAGAAGTTAGCCGATAGCATAGTGGCTGAATGTAAAGGTTGATAGCTTCGACAAGGTGAAGACCTGTACTCAAACGCCATAAGTTAGAATACAGGGCTAGCCTACAGATAGGTTATCGAGTTGAATAAAGTTGAGGTGGCGCACTGTATGACTTCTCAACTTTATTGAAGAGTTGTTCGACACTATCGTTGGGTAGAGGTTCATTATGGAAAGAGAACGGTCTATTGCGGCTTCGCACGATGGGTGGTATGGGGCCGGTGGTTAGAAACTACCGGCTACCCGATTCACGTCATTACTTTGTAAAAGCAAACTCTACTATTTCTTTTAGAGTAGCTTCACAAGCAGGAGTTAAAGTCACACTTCCATCTATATAGTCACGGACTCTTTTCCATGAATTAAAAGGTTTATCTGATGCTTTAGCGTTCTCATTTTTACCCTGATCCCATAGGATATGCTCAAAGGTATCTTCAACCTTAAAAACCTTTTCTTCTGTTGCAACAGCTGAAATTTTTGCATTTGCCTTATATGGATGGATGTGGCTCTTCGCTTCTAATTCCTTATCTGTTAAACCCTTCCTGTCAGTATCGTGAATAATCCTGTAGTCAATTGCTAAGGCATTTAGAACCTTGGCAATAGCAGTGATGGTCCATTTTCCACCCGCAGAAACTACTGTTACGTCTTTATCTAGGCTGCCCGCAATGCTTAACTTTTCAGCAAGTTCTCCAACCATTCTAAAAACTGCGACTTCAGTATCACCTTCAACAATTACAACGCGCTTTGCAAATAGGCTTTCGCAAACCGTTGGGTGGAAATCTAGCGTAGCTCTAAGTAATAATCTTTCATCATAATCGCCATTTTTTTCAAAAACACTACTAGAAACTTGGTGTACAACTCTACGGTTACCTGCGTCTCTTTTGATTAATTTAAGTGACTCTGGTTTTTCAGCTAAATTTATTAAAAACGGAGAGTGTGTTGAGCAAATTACTTGCCACTTGGGTGATTGTGATCTTGTTTGAAGTGTATTCTTTAGGCGTCTCATTAGATGTGGGTGTATATACAGCTCTGGTTCTTCGTATAAAACTATTACAGTTCTCTGCTCTCCTGCCACCTCTGACTCTACCTCGGCATTAGCCTCCAGCATAGCAAATGCTAGGGCTCTTTGGACTCCACTCCCTTGGTATTGAAGGCTAGTCTCAATTTCTTCATCTATTAAGAATGTCGCGGCTTTCATAAATAAGGGTTCAATATCTATGTCACCAACAGCAAGTCTTACTTTGGAGTCAAAATCTAGTATTTGGTTTAATGTTCCTGAGACTTGACCTAGTGCATCATCTAAACCTTCAATTTTGCTCCCGTCTTCAGCTTGACCTTTTAACTTGCTCTGTAATTCATTTGCTCTTGCAATGTAATTTTCATATGTTGCGTCGTCTTTTATTTTAGGAAAAAGCTTATTAGTAAATAAGAAGGAGAAGGGGCTATTGTTAGTTGCTTTAAGTTCATCTTCTATTTTAAAGCTTGCAGGAACATACATTACATGAGGTACTGCTTGTTGAAGTGAGTTGGCAAATTTTTTAACATGCCAATCTTCAGAGCTTGAAACATGTTCAGAGTAATGGGTTTCGGCATACTCTTCCATTTCTTTAGCTCTATCTTTGTATTCACTTGCTTTAGTGATATCTAGGGCTTTAAAGATTGCTTTACATATTTCATTTTTTTTGGCGTTGGTGAAGCTTTCGTTAGTCCAAGGGAATGTTGTTTCGAGGTTAAAAACTGAATATTCATATGAATAATCGGTTTTGTCTGAATTCCATGCCGCCGACATTCGAATTTTGAGATTTTCACCATGCAGTAAAGTTGAAATGGCGGGTTTATTTTTTTCCCATTCCTCTAAATTGCCAAACTCACAAATAATCTCCATAACCTTGTCTGAGTGAGTTTGTTCTGGCCAATCTTCAATTTTTGGCTTTTTGTTGTCTAGAACAAGGTGGATGGCATTTAATATCGTTGACTTTCCGATGTTGTTAGGCCCAACTAAAGTGGTAAAGTTTTCGATATCTATTTCGGCAAAACCAATACCCCTAAAGTTGCTAATTTTTAATTTGAAGAGTTTCATTTATCTAGCTCCCTGATGATGAATGTTGCGAATCATGTGACGCTCTATACGGTGTAATTTTTGAGCGGATTTTCTATTGGCATAGCGGGCAGCACGAAAGGCAGAGAAGCAAGTTGTCCGATGCTGCCACCTGTTATACTAATAATCGTTTTGTTGTCCATAAATATTGCATAACCCAATCAAATAACACATGAATACTGCCTGCTAATTGATAAAGTTAAAATAAGTCCTGTGCCAGTGAGTTCAATTGTATTCTGTATTATATCTAGCTATTTGGTTCCTTTTAATCACAGGCGTAATCCTCAAAAATCAATAAATTAACCTTCATCTAATAATGAATACGTGTAGCCGCTCTTGATCTTGGGTGTTGGCAATCTAAGAAAACAATAAAAATGTATACAACAGTAAAAGTTGGTGTTACATGCGATTTTTACCCAAACCCATCTACTAAATCAAAGCGTATTATGGATGCTCTGAATCAGCACTCTCTTAAATTGGTGCTCGGGTATGGGGTATCTCGTGTCTTATAAAGGCAGTATTTCACCGAAAATATGTGATCACTAAAATCGCACATTAATAACTTTAAAGTTACAAGTTGTCCAGCTTCTTGAGAGTCCTTTTGTATTGATACAAGGAAGGAGTTTCTGGTAGCTGGATAGATGATCTATCGCTTTTGAACTCTACCGTGAAAATCGGAGAAGAATTTGATCTTAATCAGTCCTTTCTATGGTTAACTGAGATTCTTCTAGGCGATAATAAAAAAATATAGGCACAAAAATAATCTTATCAGATTTTATTAGGATTGTTTTAGTGTCAAAGCCACGTAAAATCGATAGATATTTATTGGTATTTTGGCCGCGCATAAGAAGCCATCTAAAGGCAACAATCAAAGCAGCTCGGTTCGAAGGGCCGAGAGAATCAAGAACCCAAGAATCCTCTAAAAACCAATCCCTCAAAGGAGAACTGTAGCGTGAAGTAAGAATAAGTAAAAGGCGCTGACCCAAGGTGCTGGAACACCTGGGGCCAGCTAACCAAATTGATAGAGAAAGTATCAAGATGGCTATATGCATAGTACGCTAGAAGCCCGCTCGTCTTCAATAAAGTGGAGCACAATCAGCGGCTTGGAGAGATCACCCAAGCCCTGGGGGCGTTGCGTCTGCCTTTTCTTTTTCTATGCCTACCGTTCTCGCGCACCACCTCGCAGTTACTCAAAACATTTCTATTCGAACTTCCGATTGTGGAAGGTCTACCTATGGTTTGAGTATCAGTAGGAAATAAATATGTTGATCTTAAAGCGCCGTACAGGCGAAAACTTATGGATTGGAGCGAATGTCTCAATCACAGTATTAGAAGTTAAGGGCAATCAGGTAAAGATAGGAATAATTGCTCCAAAATCCCTGCCAGTACACCGCGAGGAGATTTATGTGCGGATCAGACAGGAAGGAAATCTGGTCAGTGGGAATCGTTGAGAAGTTGATCGAGATTGTGGCGGGGTGGTGTTGCTATGAAAGCGCTAACTGCTGACAGTTAGCGCTTTCAGTCGAGTCTTTCGCTGCGGATAGAGACAGGTTAAGCTCGGAAGTGATCTGGATTAGTGATGTTTATGCTTGAATCCAGCCTCAAACTTTTCTGCTAATTTAAAGTAGTGATTCAGATCCTTGCGGGTTTTTTCTGGGCGGTTGTTTTCGGAGTTAATGTGGATGTTCTCCACAACAACGGCGATGTCTTTTGCAAGCTTCTGTCTTTCACCTTTCAGGTTCTCAGCGAAATACTCAACACTTTTTTCGAGGGTGTAGGTGATGACATGAATCTGGTGAAGTTCAGCAGGATTCAGCTTTTGCTTGCTTTTAATTTCTGCTGTTTTCTCAATGAAAATCTTCTTGGCATCCTTCATAGAAGTAACGTCCGCTACTTTGAGATGTTGGATGGGCTTTTCGTCTGATGCGGGGCTAGCTTGAGCAGTGGTAGCAAAAGTAACAGCAAAAAGTAACGCAATTAAAGTTCTCATTTTTCCTCTCTAACGCCCAAACGCTAAGGGTTGGTAAGGCATTGATCGGGCGAGGTGAATGCCTAACATTTATCGGTGATCATTTTGACCACTTTGATCGCTATCGTAAATGAGGATAACTATCATTAACATTCATGATACAGGAATTTTTAGGTGCTCAAAACACTTCGCGTAAAAATTGCTATCAAGCTGATCGAAATTTGTAAGGAATAAGAAAATTGAATCTGGAAAGGATGCGCATGGGAGGGGCAACGGAGGTTTTTAGCCGGGAAGAGGCGCCCCCGTGTTATGGAATTTGATCTGTTAACCCTCTCTTCGCGGTAGCAAAGAGAAGGTTAGTTATAGGATGAGTCGGTTAGTTCGGGTTTATTGAGACCGGCTTCACAAATTAATTGGTACGGAGGCTAGGAAATCTCTCCCAGTACATCAACCATCGCCGAAGTTAATTGGCTGAGGTCTTCTTCCGAAATCACATAGGGCGGCATGGCGTAGACCAGTTTGCCGAAGGGGCGCAGCCAAACTCCGCGTTCGATTAGGGCTTCCTGCACTTTGGCCGTATTTACCGGCTCGCGCATTTCCACCACGCCAATTGCTCCTAGGGCTCGAACATCGGTGACACCCGGTGCGGATTTTAATGGGGCTAGCTGTTCGGTCAGCTGCTGTTCGATCGCAGTTACTCGCTCCTGCCAGGGGCTGTTGAGTAACAATTGGATGCTGGCGTTAGCGACGGAACAAGCCAGGGGGTTACCCATAAAAGTGGGGCCGTGCATAAACACACCGGCTTCTCCCTGGCAAATACCTTCGGCCACTTTATCGGTACAGAGGGCGGCGGCGAGGGTCATGGTGCCGCCGGTGAGGGCTTTGCCCAGGGTGAGGATATCGGGGGTGATATCGGCGTGCTCACAGGCGAACATTTTGCCGCTGCGGCCAAAACCGGTGGCGATTTCATCGGCGATAAGCAGTACGTTATTCTCGTCGCAGAGTTCGCGCACCCGGCGCAAATAATCGGCAGAATAAAAACGCATGCCGCCAGCGCCCTGGACGATGGGCTCTAAAATAATCGCGGCCAGCTGATCGCGATTCTCTTCCACTTGCTGGCGCAGCTCGGCGATATCACTGTCACTACAGGTACTGCCAAATGGTGTTTGCGGAGCGGGTGCAAACTGGTGCTGGTTCAGATGCTCAGCAAACAAATGATGCATTCCGGTGACTGGATCACAGGTGGCCATGGCCCCGAAAGTATCACCGTGGTAACCGTTGCGCAGGGCCAGCAGGCGGTTCTTTTCGGGCTTGCCATGGGAGTGCCAGTATTGGACGGCCATCTTGATAGCCACTTCCACAGACACTGAACCGGAGTCAGCAAGAAATACCCGGTTGAGGCCGGCTGGAGTGATTTCCACTAATTTCTTGCACAGCTCGATCGCCGGTTCGTGAGTTAAACCCCCGAACATGACATGGGACATTTTGTCCATCTGATCGCGCATGGCCTGGTTTAGCTCGGGCACATTGTAGCCGTGCAGGGCGCTCCACCAGGAGGACATACCGTCGATCAGGCCGCGCCCGTCTTCCAGGTAAATACGTACCCCTTCGGCCCGCGTCACCGGGTATACCGGTGGTGGGTCGATCAGGGAGGAGTAGGGGTGCCAAATATGTTTGCGATCGAAATCCAGGTCCATAAAAACTACATCTTTATTCTCAAGAGCCGACAATCATCAATTAGGCCAGTTCGCGCAGTACTCTGAGCGGGGGCTGGCTGATCGAGCTGTAACAGGCCAGGGTACCGGCGGTGCCAACCAGTATTGCACCGGTGAGTGGTCCGGTTAGCCAAAGGACTGGGTGCAATATCACTGGCAGTTCAAAGACCCAATAAGACAGCACGGCCAAAGTGGCTTCAGCACCGATAGCCGCGAGCAAGCCGGCGGCAAAACCCAGTAGGCCAAATTCCAGTATCAGGCTTCTCAGTAACAAGCGCCTGCGGCCTCCCAGTGTGCGGATAATTGCCGCTTCCTGCAATCGCTCGGCGATACTGGCGCGCACCCCGGCAATTAATACCAGGACTCCGGCAACCAGCATCAGGGCCATGACTGATTCGATAGCAAAGGACACCTGGTTAATGGTGTCGCGGATACGCTGGATGATCTTATCCAGCTCTATCACGCTGACACTGGGGAAGGCGCGAACCAGGTCGTTAACCAGCAACTTGTCCTCCGGTGGGAGGTAAAAACTGGTGATATAGGTAGCCGGGAAATCATCGATAGTGCCCGGTGCAAATATCATATAGAAGTTGGGCCGCATGCTGTTCCAGTCCAGCGAGCGGAAGCTGGCTACCGGGGCTTCTACTTCCAGTCCGCCAATAGAGAAACGCAATTGATCTCCCAGTGACAGTTCCAGCTGGGCTGCCAGCTCCACTTCTACGGAAACACCTTCGCTGGCCTTGTCCCACCACTCGCCTTCCAAAATACGGTTATCCGGCGCCAGGGTATCGGTGTAGCTCAGGTTCAACTCCCGGCGAACGCCACCGGGACGATCTTTTTTCTCTTTAATCGAGACGCCGTTAATCGCTACCAAGCGGCCGCGCACCATGGGGTAAAACTCGGTGCTGCTTACCTCGCCCTCTGCCAGCATATTTTCCATGGTTGGAACATCGTGAGGGGCGATATTCAGGAGGAAGTGATTGGGGGCTTTTTCCGGTAATTGCATTCGCCATTCGTCCACCAGGGCGGTGCGGGCAAAGACCATGGCCAGCATGGCCAATAATCCGGTGCCAAAAGCGGCAATCAATAAGGTGTTGAATGCGGCGCGGCGTTGCAGGCTGCCCAGGGCTATTCGCCAAGCGCCTCCGAGGGAAGCCAGCTTGCCGCGCACCAGGAGTCGGTTAACCAAGGCGCTGCCCGCCACCAATAGGAGCATGCCGACAAACAGGGCGAGCGTCATGAGCAGGCTGCCGGAAAGCCACCAGATCAGAAGCAACATGGCGCTGGGGCCGAGAATCAGGCCGAGCCACTCGCGTCTGTCCGGATTGCTCCAGTCGTGCCTCAGGGTTTGCATCGGGTCTGTGCGGGCGAGGCGGAAAAGTGGCGGCAGGGCAAAGCCCAGGGCGCAGGCGAGGCCGGTAGCGAGCCCGATCAGCAATGGGCTCCAGCTGGTGGCCGGGGGCTGAACCGGGAAGAACCCTTCCATCAGGTTGACCGCCTGGCTCTGGATAAAGGTGCCCAGTGCCAGCCCGATAGCGGTGGCAATCAGGGTGAGGGCGGCCAGCTGTCCCAGGTAGATACCGAGAATTTTGTTGCGCCCGGCGCCGAGGCTTTTCATTACGGCTACGTAGGCGCCATGGCGCAGTCCGTAGCGTCTGGCTGCCAGGCCGACGGCGACGCTGGCGAGCAGTACGGCCAGGCTGGCGGCGAGGAATAAGAAGGACTCGGCTCTATCCAGGGCTGAGGCCACCCGGGGCTGGCCTTCACGCAGGTCCAAGATCCGCTGGTGTTCAGTCAGTTGAGGTTTGAGCCAGTCGAAGTAATCCTTTAGGACTTGGTCGTCGCCGGCAAACAAGTAGCGGTAGCGCACTCGGCTGCCGGGCTGGATCACACCTGCGGCGGGCAGGTCGGCGGTATTGGCTAATACTCGCGCACCCATATCAAACAGGCTGGTACCCCGGTCGGGTTCCCGCTCCAATATGGCTGTCACTTTCAATTGGGTGTCGCCGAGGGCGATAGGATCGCCGAGCTGGATTCCCATCAAAGGTAAAAGACGGGACTCCACCCAGGCTTCTCCCGGGGGAGGCCCTTGTGGAGCCACTTCACTAGGGCCTCCCTGGGACTTGCTGATTTCCAGTTGTCCCACCAATGGATAGCCTTTGTCGACAGCTTTGACCGAGACAAACTGGAACTGGTCGTTGGCGGAGATCATGGATGAAAACTGGACTATCTGGCCCTGTTCCAATCCCTTTTTGTCGGCTTCCTCCAGCCATGCGCTATCCACAGGCTTGCTGCTGCGCAGCACCCGCTCTGCGGCCAGGAAGGTGAGGGATTGCTGCTCCATGGCGCGGGTAAGGCGGTCAGTAAAATGGGCGATCGCCGTGACACAGGTAACAGCCAAAACCAGGGCCGAGGCAATTAGCGCCAACTCGCCACCGCGCCAGTCCCTGAACAGCAGTCTGAGTGGCAGCATCAGGCGGACACCTCCGACAGGTTGTCTCCGTCGATAAGCGGAGCGTAGGTATCTACGGCGCCTGCCGACATATGCAGGTGGGAGGCACAGCGCTCTGCCAGTCGCTGTTCGTGAGTCACCAGCACCAGGGTGGTGTCAGACTCTTCGTTGAGTTTAAACAGCAGGTCGATAATTTTGGCACCGTTGCCGGCGTCGAGGCTGCCGGTGGGTTCGTCGGCAAAGAGGATGGCATCTTTGCTGCTAAAGCTGGCAAAGGCCCGGGCAATGGCCACCCGCTGTTGCTCACCGCCGGATAACTGGCGCGGGTAGTGGCGCAGTCGCTGTTCCAGGCCCACCCGGGCGAGAAACTCTTCCGCCCGCTTGGCGGCGCCCCGCTCACCGCGCAATTCGCTCGGCAGCATCACATTTTCCAGGGCGGTAAGGCCGGGTAGCAGTTGGAAAGTCTGGAATACAAAGCCCACGCAGCGGGCGCGCACCGCTGCGCGTTGCTCTTCGTCCATGGCGGTGATCTCGTCGCCTGCCAGCCAGATCTTGCCCTCGGTGGGTTTGTCCAATCCCGCCAGCAGGCCGAGCAGGGTGGACTTGCCGGAACCTGAGGCCCCTGTCACAGCGAGGCTCTCGCCACGGGCGACTTTCAGGGAGATATTGTTTAATAGGGTCAGTGGCCCTTCGCTGGTGGAGACCCTGTGATAGAGGTTTTCTGCCGTGAGAATGGCGGACATACTGTATTCCCTTTGCGGATACGCGAGATTTTTGGAGAGTATGACATGACAACAGCCTTTTTTCGGCAGTTACTGACTCGGTTCGGCTTGGTGCTGATGCTGTCGGTCCCCAATCTGGCACTGAGTGCCAACAAGCCCGGCACTCTGCTCGTATTAGGGGATAGCATAAGTGCGGCCTACGGTATCGATGAGGAGCTGGGCTGGGTCAACCTGTTGCAAGAGCGCTTGCAGGAGAAGGGGCGCCCAGTGAAGGTGGTCAATGCCAGCATCAGTGGGGAGACCTCCGCAGGCGGTCTGACACGGCTACCGCGCCTGATGGAAGAGCACAATCCCCGGTGGTTGATTGTTGAATTGGGCGGCAACGATGGTTTGCGGGGCTACCCACCCCAGAGCTTGCAGAAGAACCTACAGCAGATGGTAAAACTGGCTAAAGACTCCGGGGCAGAAGTGCTGCTGTTGGGGATGCGTATCCCGCCCAACTACGGCCGCGCCTATACTGAGGCTTTTGCCGCTGTATTCCCCAAAGTGGCCAAGGCCGAAGAAGTCGCCCTGGTGCCTTTCTTGTTGGAAACCGTGGCCCTGGTGCAGGGCGCTATGCAATCCGACGGTATCCACCCCACCGCCAAGGCGCAGCCGGCCCTGCTGGATCATGTCTGGCCCTGCGTGAAGTCCCTGTTGGGGGAGAAGGCGGCTGGTGAGTCGTGTACTCCGTGATCGAAATGCGTACAATCGCGCCCCCAGGAACAGGAAAGCCTGGCTCTGGTCCCAAAGTTTAAGGTTTTGTGCCGGTACTTTGGGCCCGGTCACTGGTCGCGAATGAGTTAGAGAGACACCATGCCCGAATTGGAAAACCGCCGCGAGCGGCTCGAGTTTAATAAGCTGCAAAAGCGCCTGCGCCGCCATGTGGGCCGCGCCATCGCCGACTTCAACATGATTGAAGAGGGCGACAAGATTATGGTCTGTTTGTCCGGCGGTAAGGATTCCTATGCCATGCTGGACGTGCTGCTGAATTTGCAGAGGACAGCGCCGGTTAACTTTGAACTGGTGGCGGTCAATATGGACCAGAAGCAGCCGGGTTTCCCTGAGCATATCCTGCCGGAATACCTGCAGTCCCTGGGTGTTCCCCACCATATTGTCGAGAAGGATACCTACTCGGTCGTGAAGGAAGTGGTGCCCGAGGGCAAAACCACTTGCGGGCTCTGTTCCCGTCTGCGCCGTGGCACCCTGTATGGCTTTGCTGAAGAAATTGGCGCCACTAAGGTGGCACTGGGCCATCACAAAGACGATATCGTCGAGACCCTTTTCCTGAATATGTTTTACGGTGGTCGCCTCAAGGCGATGCCGCCCAAACTGCGCGCCGACGATGGCCGCAATATCGTGATTCGTCCGCTCGCCTATTGCCGCGAAGAGGACATCGCCCAGTACGCCGAGTACAAGCAGTTTCCGATTATTCCGTGCAACCTGTGTGGCAGCCAGGAGAATCTTCAGCGCCAGGCGATCAAGCAGATGGTGCGGGAGTGGGATAAGAAATTCCCAGGCCGCAGCGAGAATATTTTCGCCGCGATTACCCGGGTGTCCCCGTCACAATTGGCGGACAGGGACCTCTACGATTTTGAGAGTCTGGAACTGGATCGCTCTACGCCGTCGGCTGTCGAGCGTCCTGACCATTCAATCCAGCGCCAGGTGAATTCTTGGGAGCCTGAGGATGCTCAGGAAGTGGAGCCCCAGTATATCGAGGCGCTGAATCTGTAGGATCTGCACCGCTGACCAGTTGCGCGTAACTGCATTCAAAGTCCCGGGGGCTGGCACTGGGTCCATGGTGAAAATGCTGATGCCAGAGGCGCGCCATATTGGCCACGTCTGAGGTTTCCTCCTCCTGGATCTTGTGGACTTCGGCCGACCGGTAAATCAGCCAGGCAATGGCTGTGGCATAGCGCAGGTTGGTGGTCAGTTCGCTGTGGGGGTGATCGAGAAAATCCCGCTGGCTCGCCAGCCCCCGCACTTTTGAGGCGAGGCTTGGGTGATCGATCAGGTATTGATCCCAGATTTCCCGGTGGGTGTGGGGCTGGATTTGGTAAATACCCAGCCCGTGGCGCCGTCCCTGTTTGAGGTGGAAGCCCAATTGCGACTCCTGGGCAGCGGTTCCCAGAAGGAGATTCTCCATGCCCTGGCTCCAGGCTCTCAAGTGCTTGAGGGTTGGACGGATAACCTGGAGTCGGAGCTCGTCCAGACAAATGCCCATAGTGTTGTCTTTTTTTCTGTAGTTGTATCCAACATATATGTAGTTTGCTGATTGAGTCGGCGCCACCTTATGGGTAGATTTACGCGCAATAAACATAACAATTTTTATGTGGTGCTCCTTCCATAGCTCAATGCGCTGAAAAATTGAGCAGGAAAACGCAGACTATTCCCGCGCCAAGTACCACCCCACTTTGATCAGAAGGAATCCCTTATGGCCGCCGAGTGGCTGATCGCCCTTACTTTTGTCGCCTATTTGGCGTTGATTGTTGTTATCGGTATTTACGCCTACATGCGTACGAAAAATGCCAGCGACTATTTCCTCGGTGGCCGTTCCCTGCCGCCGGCTGTGGCGGCCCTGTCTGCCGGAGCCTCGGATATGAGTGGCTGGCTGCTTCTGGGTTTGCCTGGTGCGGCCTACGCAGCGGGGCTCTCTGCCGGTTGGATCGCAATTGGCCTTTTCTCCGGCATCGTTCTGAGCTGGGTGACAATGGGCCGGCGCCTGCGCATCTACACCTATGAGCTGGACGACTCCCTGACAGTGCCAGCTTATCTGGATCGTCGGTTTAAGATGGGGCACCCCTATCTGCGCACCGTCTGCGCGATATTCATTCTGTTATTTTTCCTTTTCTATGTAGCTTCGGGCCTGATTGCCGGCGGCAAATTGTTTGAAACGGTGTTTGGCTGGGATTATCGCTGGGCGGTGATTATCGGTGCGGTTGCCGTTATTTCTTACACCCTGTTTGGCGGGTTTTTGGCGGTGTCCTGGACCGATGTGTTCCAGGGGCTGCTGATGAGTGCGGCGCTGATTGCGGTGCCTCTCGTTGTTATTTCTGACCAGGGCGGTTTTTCCGCCAGCTGGACTCGCCTGCAAACGGAGATGCCACAGCTGACCCACTGGATGACTGATAACACCGGGCAAACATTAAGCCTGGTGGCGATACTCAGCTCTCTTGCCTGGGGATTGGGCTACTTCGGCCAGCCGCATATCTTGGCGCGATTTATGGCGGTGCGCAGCCCTAACGATATTCCGGTTGCGGCGACAGTAGCGGCGGTTTGGTCCCTGGCCGGTTTCTTGGGTGCAATGGCGGTAGGCCTGTTTGCCCACCTGGAAATCCAGCAGAGCCTGCCGGATGGCGAGACTGTGTTTATGGAAATGGTGCAGGTGCTGTTCCACCCGCTAGTTGCCGGTGTTCTTTTGGCGGCGATTCTATCTGCCATTATGAGTACGGCAGATTCCCAGCTGTTGGTGTCCTCGGCTGCACTGGCGGAGGATATTTACCACGTTTGGTTTGGGCGTGAGACCACCCCGGAAGCCATGGTGAAAGTGGGGCGCTGGGCTGTGGTTGCTTTATCACTGGTCGCTGTGTGGATTGCGATGGACCCGAATTCCAAGGTTCTGGATGTGGTGAGTTACGCCTGGGCTGGTCTGGGCGCTGCTTTTGGCCCGGCGTTGTTGATCAGTCTCTACTGGTCCCGTATGACCGGTAGTGGTGCTATTGCCGGTGTTATCGTTGGCGGCCTCACCGTTGTGGTGTGGGAGCAACTCTCCGGTGGCATTTTTGATGTTTATGAGCTGTTGCCGGGTTTTGTTTTCTCTTCAGCTGCTATCGTGTTAGTGAGCGCGCTGACGAAGTGCCCGGAAGCCGTTGCCTCACAGCACCGCAAGTTGCTTGGTTGAGGGGGCAGGGCAGGACTTGAGCCCGAGCGACTCGCTCGGGCCGAGACAGACCAGCCGCGCTAGGGACGCATCTCTGGCAAAGGTGCGACTGTTGTGAAGTGAAATGGATTTCCATCCGCAGCAATTATTCAAATAGCGGTTGGAGATGCTGAGTGATCAAAGTTCATCTCGGTGATATCACTCGATTGCACGTCGATGTAATCGTCAATGCTGCCAACAGCCGTCTCTTGGGAGGCGGTGGTGTCGATGGGGCCATACACCGCGCAGCGGGGCCCAATCTACTGGAGGCCTGCCGCAGTCTGGGCGGTTGTCCTGTTGGTGAAGTGCGCGCCACTGGCGCTTATTCCATTCCCGTAAAACGTATCTACCACACAGTTGGGCCGGTTTGGCGCGGCGGCAGTTTGGGTGAGCCCGAGCTGCTCTCCAGCTGTTATCGACACTGCCTGGCATTGGCTCGGCGCGAAAACATGCGCTCAATCGCTTTTCCTGCGATCAGTTGCGGTATCTACGATTATCCCCCGGAGCTGGCCGTAGAGGTGGCTGTAGAGCAGGTACAGCAATTCCAGGAGAAGGAGGGGGCACCGCAGCAGGTTGTATTCTGTTGTTTCGAAAAATCGATGGCGGATCTCTATCTATCCCAGTTGGATGCCTACGTTAGGCGCTAAAAGCCACGCTTTGTAGGCCTCGTGGTATTTTCGGCCATTGATTGATATCCATGGGTTGGGGATTATTATTGCTCTGACAATAACAATATAAGAATGAGGAGATTGTCATGCGCAGTGCCCAGCAGTGGTTTTCCGAGTATGGTGAGAGTCATCAGAATCCGATCAACAAATCCATTCATTGGATTGCTGTTCCCGTAATTTATGCAACTGTGGCCGGACTTTTGTGGGCAGTTCCGCAGCCGGACTTTATGGCGACAATTCCCTGGCTGAACTGGGCTGTCGTGGTGACAATCCCGATTCTTCTGTTTTATTTCGCGATGTCGTTTCCCATTGCCCTGGGAATGACGGGATTAACTGTTCTGTGTTTGTGGGCTTGGTCGGTATTGGAGCGGCTGGGGGTGCCTATCTGGCAGACGGCACTGGCCCTATTTGTGATCATGTGGGTGTTCCAATTTATTGGCCACCATATCGAAGGCAAGAAACCCTCTTTCTTTAAGGACTTACAATTCCTGTTGATCGGCCCCGCCTGGGTGATTGGTTTTATTTACCGGAAACTGGGCATTCAATACTGATTGCCGGTTTATGCAGATGAGTGGCTGCGGCCACTCATCGATCAATCCCGCTACCGGTTGTAGTGGACCGGTACTTCCAGTGTCTCTTTAACTTCTTCCATCACCACATAGCTGGTGCACTCCTGCACTTCCGGCAGTGTCAAAAGCGTTTCGCCGTAGAACTTGCGGTAGGCACTCATATCCGCCACCCGGGCTTTGATCAAGTAATCGAAATTCCCGGATACCAGGTAACACTCCTGCACTTCAGGCAGGGCGGCCACGGCGTTGCGAAATTCCTCAAAGGCATCCTGTGCGGATCGATTCAGTCTGATCTGCACAAAAACGACCAGGGCAGCATCGAGGTACTCCGGGTTGATCAGGGCGGTGTAGCCCTGAATGACGTTGTCACTTTCTAGGCGTTTGACCCGTTCGACGCAGGGGGTCGCGGTCAGACCTACCTGCCGGGCCAGCTCTGCATAGCTGGTTCGTCCATTCTTTTGTAGAACACGCAATATGTTCCGGTCGATAGTGCTTAGCTCTCCCGCACGTTTGCGCATAACTGCTGACTCCGAATTGGTCGACATGGTCAAAAAGTAGACTTGCCGACTGGTTGTGTAGTGGATTCCACTAGTTTTATCAAAAATCTACTAAATATCCACTTCTTATCTGTTCTTATACTGGGGAAAACATAGAAATTAGGTACTCCTATTTGATTAAGGCAGTACCGAGCGCACAGAGCGAGGAGAAGGAAAATGTTGATTGGCGTCCCTAAAGAGATTAAGAACCACGAGTATCGTATTGGCCTGACGCCGTCGAGTGTTCGCGAACTGGTTGGCCACGGCCACGAAGTGATTGTACAGAAGGATGGTGGTGCCGCTATTGGTTTCCCCGACGAGATGTACGTTCAAGCCGGCGCCAAGATTATCGATACTCCGGAAGAGATTTTTGCCACTGCCGATATGATCGTCAAGGTAAAAGAGCCCCAGCCCCACGAGTGCGAAATGCTGCGCCCTGGGCAGGTTCTGTACACCTATCTGCACCTGGCTCCAGACCCCAAACAAACTGAGCTGCTGGTGAAATCTGGCGCTACCTGCATCGCTTATGAAACTGTAACCGACCGCTTCGGTGGCCTGCCCCTGCTGGCGCCTATGTCTGAAGTTGCCGGTCGTATGTCTGTACAGTGTGGTGCCCACCACCTGGAAAAAGCCCAGGGTGGTCTCGGCGTACTGCTCGGCGGTGTTCCCGGTGTAGCTCCCGCTAAAGTCCTGATTATCGGTGGCGGTGTTGTTGGTACTAACGCAGCGAAGATGGCCCTGGGTATGGGTGCTGACGTTACTATCCTCGACCGTTCCCTGCCGCGTCTGCGTCAGTTGGACGATATTTTCGGTGGTGCGGTTCGCACTGAGTACTCCACCAACGATGCTATTGAAAAGCACGCACTGGAAGCTGACCTGGTTGTTGGTGCGGTTCTGATTCCTGGCGCGGCAGCCCCCAAACTGCTGACTCGCGACATTATCAGCCGTATGAAGAAAGGCGCAGTTGTAGCTGACGTTGCTATTGACCAGGGCGGTTGTTTCGAGACTTCCAAGGCGACTACTCACCAAGAGCCTACTTACGTAGTTGATGGTGTGGTTCACTACTGTGTTGCCAATATGCCCGGCGGTGTAGCTCGCACCTCTACTATGGCCCTGAACAATGCCACCCTGCCTTACGCGGTAGCCCTGGCAAACAAAGGCGCCAAGCAGGCATTGTTGGACGATTCCAACCTGCTGGAAGGCTTGAATGTTCACGCTGGCATGGTGACCTACCAAGCCGTAGCCGACGTACTGGGTTACGAGTTTGTAGATCCCAAATTGGCTCTGCAAAAACAAGCCGTAGCGGAAGACGCTGTAGCTTAATTGCCCCCGGTGGCCGCCTGCGGGCGGCCGCATTGTAAATAAGCGGTAACGCGCTTGTTGTTGGGAAGTTTCCCCCGGAGCGCTCTTTGCGTTCCTCTCTGTGAGACCTGGTGGCATAGCCACTAATTGATAGCCGCGTATTTACGCGGCTTTTTTATGCGCGTTATTTATGCTTTAGAAAAAGCTGGATGTGTTGTTTAAGGAAAAACTGGGGAAGCGGAGAAGGAAAAACAGAAAGGGTGCTGAGGGACTTCCTTGTCGCCTCACGAGGGAGAGGGGTTTGGGGCTAGGGTTAAATAACCCAGATTTCTACCCGGCGATTTTTTATCTTTGAGCTGGAGCTGTTGGAGGCTACCGGCAGATAGGCACCAAAGCCCTGAACCGGTGCTGTATTAATCTGGTGATCCCTTAGAGCAGAGCGAACGGTAACTGCGCGTAGTTTTGATAAAACGATTGAACGCCCCTCACTGACTTTCTCATCGCCAAACCCGATCAATAGCAGTCGCTTGTGGCTGTTCTCAGGCTTTTGCATAAAGCGGACAAGTCGCTGTATATCCTGTTTTGCCTTGTTATCTAAAGAGGCGCTGCCTTCAGAGAAACGGAAGTTAATGCTCAGGCGCTCTGCATTTTCCGTTAATTTCAGGTATTCGCTGGGCCCATCCCGGTTGGCTTCAGGTTTTACACCGATTGGCGTCTGCGCGACAAATCCAGTGGCCTTTACCAGCTCCTGCCCCTGCTCGCTCTGCACAAAGTGCAGGAACTCTTCGGCGACGGGTTTTAAACCGTAAGCAGCGGTATAGAGAAAAAGGCGGCGGGAGAGGGGGTAATCCTCGGTTGCGATTGTCAGATGCTCTGGAGCTTGCGGTTGGGTGTTCTGGTCAGATACCGATACGGCCTTGGCTCGTCGAATAGACGCCAAGCCGACAAATCCAATACTGTTGGGATTCGCCGAAACACGGTCTGACAATTGATCATTCGATTCGAAGCGTTTTGCATTAGTAATAAGGGAGTGCTTTTTCCCGAGCACCAAGCTTTTAAACGTATCCCAGGTGCCGGACTGATTATCTCTCGCCAGAACTTTGATACGACCTTTCCGCCCGCCCACTTCAGACCAGTCGGTAATTTTCCCGGAAAATATTGCTGCTATTTGTTGCAGGGTTAATTGAGTAATGGGGTTTTTAGGGTGAACAATAATGGCGAGTCCATCGATAGCAATAACATGTTCTGCACCTTGATCGCGCATATCTCCAAAGCGACTCAGGGCTGCGTGCTCAGCATCTTTTATTGGTCGCGAAGCCATGGCGATATTGGCCTGGGACCGTTCAAGGCCTTTAAATCCAGTGCTTGAACCGTGTGCCGCAATATCGACATAAATTTTATTGCCACCGAGATCCCCCTGTACTCGAACCTCATTTTCTTTCTCTAGAGGAATAACCTCCAGATTACTGCCACCTCGGGATTCCAGGTAATCACTCACCAGGTTGGGCGCCAGCTTTGCACCGACAGTATTGGAGCCGTGTAGAGTAAAAAGCAGGCCTGTTGTATCGGGAGGGAAATGGGTTTGGGCTGTAGAAGTTGCAGCAGCCAAGGACACCCCAAGAAGAAGGAAGGTAAGGGTTTGCTTTAGCCGGCTTAAGAATACGCTCATAGTAATTCGACCGTAAGGTGGTAAAACGAGGGCGCAAAATATGACTTAATTGTGACAAATTGATGAAATATTGATTGCTGAATTGTGCAAATGTCTCATCGCAAGACATAGGTAACTTTACTGGGGGTTATTTGAACAATTGAAGTATGGGTAGTTAAGCTTTCGTAAAAGCTTGCTCCACGTTTAAAAAGCAATAAGTCAGGTAAGTACTCAGAGGCTACTGTGGATATGCATCAGAGCCTCGTAAAGCCCGATAATTTAAAACGCGGGAAATAACCGGCTAATTAGCACTGGGAGTGCAGTTTCTACCCGTAAAATACGTGGCCCCAGGTGAACGGATTGAAAACCTGCTTCCTGGAGTTTCTCGACTTCATAACTGATAAAGCCGCCTTCAGGGCCAATGGCTAAAGTGGTCGGTTGCTTTATGTCCACAGGGCAAGCCGTTCCCCCTACTGGATGAGCCACCAGTTTACGGGAGTCACTGGAAAGGGAAGGGAGTTCGTCTTCGACAAACGGTTTAAAGCGTTTGCGCAACAGAATTTCCGGCATTTGCGTATCGACAGCCTGCTCTAGTCCGAGCAAACATTGCTCAAAGAGTTTGTCTTCCTGCAACCAGGGAGTTTGCCAGTAAGATTTTTCGACCCGGTAACTATTAATTAAAACCAGTTTTTTGACCCCGAGTGCTGTTAGGTGCTGGATAACCCTCTTGAGCATTTTGGGGCGAGGCAGGGCCAAAATAAGTGTGAGAGGTAATGGCTGGGGCGGATCAATTGCGAATGCCACTTCAAGCTCAACGCACTTCTCGTCGAGTTTAACAATCTCGCCACTACCTATTTGCCCGTCGAGCATTCCGACACGAAGTTGTTGTCCCGGTGCTGCTCTGTGAACCTTGGTGATATGCTCCAGCTGGCGTCCACTAAGGCGGACGCGATTGGGACTAATAAAGTCGTGCTTTTGTAAAACAATCAGGTTCAAAGTCGGGCGCCTTGGTACTTCAATTTATAATGGTGTCGATGCTATGGGGCTGGGCTAGCTGGTTTGAGCTGAAGCAATCGCGCCTTTGCCAATTCCTTCGTAGGCTCTTACGGTAATCGCTTTCCCCGGTTCTTTTGCCGCCAGGGTGTTGGCGATATATTGGGCCAACTGCTCCACCGTGGTATCACAGTCAAGAATTTCACAAACTTTGGCAGGGATGGACAGGGTGAAGTTTCCCTGTTGTGCACTGTAAGCAAAGTTATGCATTTCCTCACCGCGATCATCGGCAGTTGTTGAAACCAGATCCTCGCGAGTGCCCAGGTAGATATCTTCCCAGCGCTCAGCCCAGTACTTTTCCAGCTCTGTATCGCGTTGGCCACCCGTCATGACCTGAATACGTGAACGGTGTCCATGGGCGATACGCTGGCAGTTGCCAAGGTGTTTTTTCAGGCCATGGCTGTAGTGGTAGAAAGCATCTTCAATGACTTCACAGTGGAAGCTGAGCTTGAGCTTCTCCACGCTATCGGGGAAGTGGCTGGCCAGCTGCTGGACACACCAGACGGCGACGCTCTCAGGAGTAATTACCTCGGCGTCCACTAAGGCAAAAGCTTGTTCCGGACCTGACACTTTAATAGAGGCCCCGTTTTCCAGTAGCCAGGTCAGGTTAACCTGGTCTCCACTGTGCTCCAGGGTCAGTTGGGGTGAGCGGGTAGGTACCAGGAGGCGGTGGTCGACTTGATCATCCAGCCAATGCCTCAGGGTCTTTTTCACTATTCCAAAGTCGCAAACCATCCCCTGTTCATCCAAGGCGCCATCAAGGGCTGCGTTTGCCAGCCAGGTCTCGCCTACGATGCCTCGTTTTGAGTCGAGGTAGCTGAAGTCAACGTTGGTTAAATTATCGACAAACAAGTGCATGAGTAACTCTTTGCAGGGGGTGAGATAGTAGTCGTTCATTATAACCTGTTAATAGGGCTGGATCTTATTCGTTTATGCCTCTATAATCGCGCCCTCTTCGGATGCACTGACACCGAAGATCGTTGTGGCGGCCCTCCCGGTCCCCTCGCAATGAGCAGCTGTGAACTCCGCCAGGCCCGGAAGGGAGCAACGGTAGCAGTGGTATCATGTGCCGAGGGTGTTGCTGGTTGGGCTGCCTCCAATCTCTCCCTTCTTTGTTTCAAAAATCATCCCCTGAAATTCCCCGTTGAGAGTGTTTTGCTCGACCGTATCCTGGGTTTTTGCTCTTTTCCTCACCAAATTTTTTCCCGCAAAGACGATATAAAAGGGGATTTTGTGTCGATCTGGCTCGATCTTCGGCCTCGTCGTCGCTGATTGTGTGGGGCTTATGCTATAAACGGCGTCAACTATAAGCAGATCTAAAAATGATTCTTGAGGAGAAAATGAAAAAAGTTGCTCTCTCGATAGCGGTTGCCGTTGCACTGTCTGCCTGTGACAGTGGGCAGCAAGCGGTAAAACCGGTTGGTGTAGCCCAGGCGACTGCGGAAAGCCCAGCTGATAATTCCCAGCTGACAGTCAAAGATGCGCAAGCTTTCTTAAAAGATGCCCAGGCTCGCATGGAAAAAATGGGACAAGAGGCAAGCCATGCCGCTTGGCTTGCTTCTACCTATATCAATATTGATTCCCAATACGTAGAAGCTTTGGCTTCAGAGCGATACACCACCCTGGCCGTGGAGCTGGCTTCAGAGGCCGCCAAATTTAACGACTTGGACCTGGACCCTGATACCCGTCGCCAGTTGACCATGTTGAAGCAGGGTTTGGTTTTTCCCGCGCCGAAAGATCCGGCATTAACTTCTGAGCTGGCGCAAATTGGCTCAAAAATGCAGGGCATGTACGGTGCCGGTAAATACTGCCGCGAAGATGCTGGTGAAGAAAAGTGCTATACCCTGACCGAGATGGGGCAGGTGATGGCGACTAATCGCGATCCTGAATTGCTTAAGGATTTGTGGGTTGGTTGGCGTAAAGTTTCTCCTCCCATGAAGCCTCTATATGAGCGCCAGGTGGAGATTGGTAATGCCGGCACCAAAGAATTGGGTTATGACAACCTGAGTGTTTTCTGGCGCTCCAAATACGATATGGCTCCGGATGCCTTTGCTGCGGATATGGATACCCAGTGGGGTAAAGTGAAGCCGTTGTACGAAGCTTTGCACTGCCATGTTCGCGCCAAGTTGAATGAGCATTACGGCGATGACGTAGTGCCGGCTCAGGGTAAAATCCCTGCGCACTTGCTGGGTAATATGTGGGCCCAGGAGTGGGGTAACGTCTATGACATAGTCAAAGACGATGACATGCAGGCGCCCTATGATCTGACTCAGCTGGTGGTTGATTCCGGCATGAGTGAAAAAGACATGGTTAAAGTGGGGGAGAAGTTCTTCACCTCCCTGGGCTTTAAGCCTCTACCGGAAACTTTCTGGGAGCGCTCCCAGTTCACCCAGCCACGCGATCGCGATGTAGTTTGTCATGCCAGCGCCTGGAATATGGACGGGCAGGACGATCTCCGCATCAAGATGTGTATCAATAAAACGGGTGAAGACCTGGTTACCATCCACCACGAGTTGGGCCACAACTTCTACCAGCGCATCTATAAAGATCAACCTTTCCTCTATAAAAATGGCGCTAACGACGGTTTCCACGAAGCTGTTGGCGACACCATCGCGCTTTCCATCACGCCGAAGTACCTCAAGGAAATCGGTTTGATGAATGAGGTGCCGGATGAGAGTAAAGATATCGGTTACCTGATGCAGCAGGCACTGGATAAGATTGCCTTCCTGCCATTTGGTCTGCTCGTTGATAAATGGCGTTGGCAGGTATTTAACGGTGAGGTGAAGCCGGAAGACTACAACAAAGCCTGGTGGAAACTGCGTGAAGATTACCAGGGCATTGCCGCTCCGGTAGAGCGCTCCGAAGAGAACTTCGATCCGGGTGCCAAGTACCATATCCCCGGTAATACGCCTTACGCTCGCTACTTCCTGGCGCGTATCCAGCAGTTCCAATTCCACCGCGCGCTGTGTGAAGCCGCTGGTGAAACCGGACCGCTGCACCGCTGCTCCATCTACCAGAATGATGAGGCTGGTAAGAAGCTGCGCGCTATGTTGGCAATGGGTGCAAGCAAGCCCTGGCCGGATGCTATGGAAGCGCTCACTGGTCAGCGCGACCTGGATGCTTCCGCCATTATCGATTACTTCCAGCCGCTGATGGCGTACCTGGAAGAGCAGAACCAAGGGCGTCAGTGCGGTTGGTAGTCTGAAGAGTCTTAGCTTTATTTTTGAAGCTAAATGAAGAAGGGGGCTTTGCCCCCTTTTTTTGGCTGGCAGTCTCGTTTCTAATGTAGTTTGGTTTGTTTCTCTTCCTCTTTTAAGAAGCTTGCGGCAGCCTTGGTGAAGGCTTCCATCGGAGGACGAAGAGACCCAATTCCCGCCATATAGCGGTTCATGGTTTTGTTCGCCAAGCTGGAGTTAATGGTTGGTGTAATATTTGCCTTGATGATTTTCAGTAGATCAAAGCCCAAGGGTGGACCCCTGTCATCAATTCCTGGAGTGAGGAAGGTGTCACTCTCTGAATGGGAAAGGTTATACATCTGCAATGTGTTGTTGACCGTTTCTACACTGGAGCCGGAAATAGACCTGACGGTGCCACCCAGTCCCACTGTTTCGGTAATCGCGCTGTCTCCCATGTCCCTGTTGACATCTGCTGGGGTAACGCCCTGTACTAATTGCCCGTGTCCTACTCCTGCAATTCCAGTAAACCAAGTGTTTCCAAGACCAGAGACCTTGATCCCAAACTCTGTTCCATTGCGGGCCATTGTGGTGATGATACTGCTATGGGGAATACCACTTCCTGCGTCGGCTACAGCTTTACAGGTGGCCATAATAGGGTTTAGGGAAAAGGAGCCGTCCTGATAGATTTGAGTCGATATTTTTTCAATATCGTGTTTGTTCGTACAGTTTTTGATGATGCCCGGTAATATGATTCCGGAAAGTAGTAATGTGGCTGCATTCGTCATCAGGTGGCAGTCATCACCCATCAGTAAGCTTCTGCCGATAATGGGCAGGAAATCGATACCGCCTTGCTCTTTGATCACTTGATCGAGGACTGGAGCTATATGATTTTCTATCCAGTGAAGTTGGTCGATTGCATCTTGGTCATAGACACCGAATCGCATCGAGCTTCCCCGGTTGTCACCTCGATCGTCGCTGAGATTGGAGTAAGCTCGATACCCGGTTACCTTGTCTTCTACGATATAAACCGACATTGAGTAGGTGATAATACCCGCCATTGGTCCAACGGCACTGTGATCGTGGCAGGGCTCCAGGTCCACCCCGCCTTCGGCCATAATTTTTTCAGCCTCAGCTTTATTCTTTGCCAGCCCTTCATAAATCAGGCCGGCAATAATGGCGCCCTTTAATGGCCCGGATGCCCGCTGCCAGGTTATTGGAGGGCCGGCGTGGAGCATTAAGTTCTTGCGCATGCCAGGTATATTATCTCCGGCCTTGCCTATGCCGATTAATACCGGAGTGGCCTGCTTCATGCGCTTGACCGTTTCATCATTAGCCTGTTGATTAAGAGCTTGGAAATCAGGGTCGGCCAGTTCGTGCAAGATTTTTTCTGTGCTGGGCCTGAACTCAATGTCCGTTCTCATTGCTACTCCTGTGAATTTAACAATTCGGCGTATTGTTGAGTAATGATGTTCATATTGCGTAGCATCAGATCCGTGGTGCCGGTGATCACCTGAATTTGGCGCTTTTCAGATATTTTCATGTTTCCCTCAAACCCCCGGCTGGCATAATTTAGGTGGTCTTTTGCCTTTCGTAGGTTGCCATTGATCTCTGGTGTATTGAGGGGGCTCTCCAGTAGTTGGTTTAGTCGATTGGAATAGTCAGAAAGATCTTCTTGCAATCCGGTTTCGGCATCATCCAAGGATACTTCCCAAAGTTTAGCAGCGTAGTTCTTGGCGATTCTCTGGGAGAGCATACGCTGGCGGCCGGCGATATTAATGAGCTCGGCGCTGTTGTGATTGGCGACTTGTTGGAATTGGACCACATAGGTGTGGGCAGCAGAAAGAAGGGAGTTGCTGCGCTTAAATAATTCGCTGGCACTTTGTTTATTGACGGGTTGTGAGGCGACAGACTCAAACGCTTTCCATTCTCTTTCAACTTTAACAAGTTGAGCTCTGATCTTTTCTGCGCCATGAAAATTATTTAGTTTCTCGTGATTCTTTTTAAATTCGTGAATTGATCGGGCAAATACCTTTTCGTGGCGTTCTGCATCCGGTTGAATGCCACGCAAGATGTAAGTTTGGGTGATGCGTTGGGATAGCATTCTCTGTCGGCCAGCCGTATTGATGGCGTCTCCCATAGAGAAAGCTGCGACATCCAGGCTTAAAATTAACAAGATAAATACTGCTGACAACTTCATGATTTTACTCTTGTAGTTTGACTTACTTCACAATTTAAGTGGGTTTTATGTTTGCAATGCATGCGTGAGCCCTCTCGGTTAATGAGAGGTCGCAGAGGTATTACGGAGTTATTCAGAGGTCCTTGAGTAACAGTGATGTGAGCTTATAGGTGCTGCTTTCTGAATAAGGCGATTTTGAACAATATTGATAAGTTAAACAAATAAGCTCCGAATTCCATTGATTGAGCAAAAATAAATAATTTAAATACGTTGTTAGGAAATATGATTTTGCAAACTCATCTGGTTTTAGGATTTGACGTTCCTTATATCAAATTTAAGGATGGAGATATCTAACCCTTTTTTTCAGTGTTAACGCTTTGGTGGTATTTGGATCGGGGGTGAGGGGGAGTTTTCTGGGGAGTGGATTGTTGTGGGGTTAATAGAGGCTTAGGTGAGGAGGATAATAGCTGGAAATAAAAAAGGCCCTACAAGGGGTAGAGCCTTCTTTTCATCAGATCTAAGGTGACTTAGAACTGGTAATTCAGAGCCAAGCTGAACAGGTAAGCTTCGGTTTTGGTGGTGCCACCATCGAAGTAGGTAATCAGGGAGTCGTTAATGTTGTTAGCTTCCTGGATAACTTCGTCATCACCCCAGATGTAGGCGAAAGCGCCATCAACAGTGAGTTTGTCAGTCAGTGAGTAGGTGCCGCCAACAGTCAGCCACTGGCGATCAGTGTCGGGAATAGACAGGGTACGCCAGGTAATCGGAAGGTCTTCGCCTACCAGTTCTGAGAGTTCTTCGGTTTCATGGCGGTTCAAGCCGTCGCGGGCAGCGCCTTGATCGTAAGCGTAACCAAAGCGGAAGGTCCACTCGTCATTGCGATAGTATTCACCACCGATACTGAAACGAGAGCCGCTTTGGAAATTTTCTTCTTTCAGTAGAAGCGGGTTGTAGTCTTCACCAGCGGAGGGGATAAAGGCTTCGAGGCGCTCGAAACGGTCCCAGTTGGTCCACATGTAGCCTACTGCCACACCCCAGTTATTGTTGAAGCGGTGGTAGAAGCCCAGTTCCAGGGTGTCAGGCAGGTTCAGGGTCAGGTTGCCGGAAGTATCGTCAAATGAATCCAGCGGGCTCGGAGCGATGTCGGAGCTTACTTCACCCTTAATTTTGGGGTCGTACTTAGCGTGGTAAGAAATACCTGCGCGAGTGTTGTCGCTGATGCGCCACAGGCCGCCGATGGTCCAGCTCAGGTCCCAGGCATCCCCTTTTACGTCCAACACGGTGGCGCCGGAGGGGTTAAATCCAAAGGCGGGTGCTACAACGTCACCGATCAGGAAGTCATCGGGGAAGGTGGTGTTCAGTTCTGCATCAACGTAGAAAATATTCGCTGCCAGGCCAATGCTGAATTGATCGTTAAAATCGTAAGCAACAGATGGCTGGATGTTTACAGTCAGCAGAGAGGTTTTGTTAGCGATCGTAGTTGCGGGGAAGTTGTCCGGGAAATCAGTTTCCAGGCCAAAGTCGGTGTACATGGCCAGGCCCCAGGACCACTCATCATTGATCGGGGCGGCCAGGTAGCCGTTGGGGATTACTGCGCTGGTGGCGTAGTCTTTGGCACTCGCGGGAGTTTCGAATCCCAGGTAGCCAGTTTCCTCACTGCCGACGTAGTAGGTGACATCACCATCAACATCGATTTCGGGGTCAACGTAAGTCGCACCAAGAGAAATGGTGTAAGTATTGAATAGTGCTGAACCGGCTGGGTTGCGCGCCAGAATCGCAGCGTTGTCGCCGATAGTGTTTTCGGCAGCAAATGCGCGGCCAAGGCCTGTTGCACTGGTTTCCTGCAAGTAGAAACCTGCAGCCATAGCGCCTTGGGAAACGGAGCTGATAGCTGCGGCCAGAACTGCGTGTCGCAGGTATTTTTTATTCATGAGAACCCATCTCTAAGTCTGCTGATTACTGAAAGCCATAAACAGGTTGGAATAAACTCTGCCATGGCAGGAAGGCCTTTAGACTTATATAAGTACCTTCCACTTCCGTAGCAAATCCCTTACTAAAAAGTCTAGCAATACGTCATTGCCCTAGTGAGGGAGAGGAGTGACTTTATAAAGACAATGGGGACAAAAATCTATCCAAGTCGACGGATTTTTTTTCATCAGTCGAAAATGTGGCCATTTATTGGCTGGCAGCGACTTTTTCGCCGTTGATGGATAAATTTGTCAGGTTGATTTGATACCTTTTGCCATTTTCTTCTCTTTGGATAAGTTTCACCAAAGCGTAGTTCCATTGCGGTGCGATCCAGACAGTTGTCTCTCTTCCTGAGTCTTTATCTCTCACTCGAGCGACTTTAATTGTCTCCACCGGACCCAGAGGTGTTTTTAGGGTTTCAGTGCCAACTTGACTGAATTTGTAATCGCGAATTTTTTTGCCGTCGGCAACTTTGTATTGAAGGTCTGTTTTTCCAGCGGCGACATCGAGTGCCAGTTGGATTTGATAGCTCACCTTGTCAAGAATATTGGGTGGGGCGTCTTTGAGATCCCGCTCCGGATTATGGACGTTAAAGATCATACCTTTTGACGGTTCGAAATTAAGCACCGTGGCGCGATTTCGACCAAGGCCTTTGCGGCGATATTCGTAATGTTGGGGGGTGATATGGCCATCCTGGCTGGTAAAGCGAGAGTACTCTTTAATACTGGCAAAAAGGGCGCTGCTATCGAAGTCCAGGCGCCAGTTGCCGTCCTGTCCGGACAATTCCCGAGTGGCGGTAATGCTGATCCCATTAAATCGGGCGGCGTAGGTGGCTTTGAAAGGTTCCAGCTCAGCAGCAATTGCCTGGCCGGTAATTAAAAAAAGAAACAGAGAGGTAGCAAAAAGGCGCACTGTGATATCCCACAAAAAACTGAACCCTTTTGAATACTAGCTGGCGAGGCGCGCAAAGTACATTGAAGGACTTTTACCCCGCCAGCTATCAAGGGCTGGTTTTATGCGGAAACCTGAACCCCGTGGTGAGGTAGTAATTCACCATCCAGCTGAACTCGATCATCTGCCATTTGCAGGCGCTGTTGAGCAAACCAGGTAACTGCCATGGGGTAAATGATGTGTTCTTGAACCTGCACTCGCTTTGCCAGTAGCTCTGGAGTGTCTCCCTCCTTAATAGGAACAATGGCTTGGACGATAGGTGGTCCGCCATCGAGTTCCTCGGTGACAAAATGCACGGTTACGCCGTGTTCTTTGTCCCCGGCTTCCAGTGCCCGCTTATGGGTATGCAGGCCCTGGTACTTCGGCAGTAAGGAGGGGTGAATGTTGATCAGGCGGCCGTTGTAGTGGCGCACAAAGTCGGGTGTCAAAATACGCATAAACCCAGCCAGTACAACCAAATCTGGTTTGCACTTGTCGATCTCTTCGATCAAGGCGTGATCGAAGGTTTCTCTGCTGGAGAAATCCCGGTGATCCACCACAGAGGTGGGAACGCCTGCCTGTTCTGCGCGAGTCAGCCCATAGGCATCTGCCTTATTGCTGACAACTGCAGTCACGGAAAAAGGCGCGTCCTCTTGTGCGGCGGCATCCAGCAGAGCCTGCAGGTTGCTGCCACTACCGGAGATTAATACGGCAACTCTACAAGACATTACAGCCCCGCCAGCTCTACTGCTTCCGCCCCTTCTTTGGCATCTTCGATAGTGCCAACGACAAAGGCGTCTTCGCCCATTTGCTTGAGAGCGGATAGTGCCGACTCGGATTGCTCTGCAGGCACGCAAATAACCATGCCAACACCGCAGTTAAACGTGCGGTACATTTCGCGGCTATCGATATTGCCTGCATCACGCAGCCAATTAAATACAGGAGGCATTTCCCAGCTGGTGACATCAATACGCGCGCTGCAGCCTTCGGGCAGTACGCGGGGCAGGTTTTCCAGTAAGCCGCCGCCAGTGATATGGCTTAGCGCATTCACCTGGAAGCTCTTCATTAATTGCAGCAGGTTTTTAACGTAAATACGGGTCGGGGCCATCAACGCTTTGGCCAGGGTTTCACCGCCGATGTCCTGCTGGAGATCGGCACCGCTGACTTCTAGAACCTTGCGGATCAGGGAGTAGCCATTGGAGTGGGGGCCACTGGAGGCCAGGCCGATCAATACGTCGCCAGCTTTAACTTTGCTGCCGTCGATGATTTCAGATTTTTCTACGACACCGGTGCAGAAGCCTGCCAGGTCATAATCGTCGCCTTCGTACATGCCGGGCATTTCGGCGGTCTCGCCGCCGACCAGTGCGCAGCCTGACAGCTCACAGCCTTTGCCAATGCCGGTAACTACTTCTGCAGCAATATCGACATTGAGTTTGCCGGTTGCGTAATAGTCGAGGAAGAAGAGGGGTTCAGCTCCTGCTACGATCAGGTCATTCACACACATGGCGACAAGATCGATACCGATGCTGTCGTGAATGCCCAAGTCCATTGCCAGGCGTAACTTGGTACCTACACCGTCGGTGCCGGAAACCAAAACCGGCTCTTTATAGCCGCTTGGAAGTTCACACAGGGCGCCGAATCCGCCCAGTCCGCCCATTACCTCGGGGCGGGATGTGCGTTTGGCGACATTTTTGATGCGCTCTACCAGTGCATTACCTGCGTCGATATCGACACCGGCATCTTTATAAGAGAGGGATGTTTGCGTAGATTGCGGCTTGGAATCGCTCATGATTCTTCCTGCGGTGGGTATTCGAAGGGCGCGTATTCTATCTGGGTCTTGCCTCGGGAGCCACGCCCAGACGGCATCTCGAAGGGGGATTTCGGCATTTTCTCACCATTTGAACTGTGAAATCACTCCGATAGTGAGAACTCGGGGCTGAGAGAAACGTCTGACGCTGATACAATAGCCGCAATTTTTAGTCCGCCCTAAAATCTGGCGTCTTGCACATCGATAATAATTTCTGCAAGCTCAGGGGCGGAAAATAAGAGGTTTGGAGAGAAGTCCTATGCACAAGCTGCTCCGGCAGGGATTGGTGTTGCAGTTGCTGGCTCTGATCATCAGTGTTCTAGCCCTACCGGTCCAAGCTCGAGTCATCTCGGATTTGTACGAAGTTGTCGAGGCTGTGTCGAGTCGCGGAGCCACGGATCGTGCAGCAGCCGGAAGTCGCGGCCTGGAACGGGTGTTCGTACGTGTTACGGGAGATGCCGCTGTCGGTAGTAACCCAAATGTGCAGCCGATATTAAAAAATGCACAGCAGTTTGTTCAAGGGTATCGCTATACCCGTGAGGACAATCAGCTCTACTTGCACCTTTCCTTTGATCCCCAAGCGATCTCCCGGCAAGTTAATCAAATGAACTTGCCCATGTGGCCTAACAATCGCCCCGGCACTTTGGTGTGGCTTGCAGTAGATACCCTGCAAGAGGGCCGCAGTGCTCTGAGTGAAGAAGCGACCCCGGAGCTCTTCTCTGTACTTGAGGCAATGGCTATCGAGCGCGGTGTCCCCCTGGATTTCCCGGTAATGGATCTCAATGACCAGCGCAATATGCCTTTGGGAGCTCTCTGGGCCCAGGATGAGCAGGCAGCTGAGAAGGCGGGCTTTCGCTATAGCCCCGATGCCACTTTGATGGGCCGGGTGCTTCAAGCTTCGGGCCATCGCTGGCAGGCAGATTGGTTGCTAATTCACGGCGGTCGCAGCTATGCCTTCGATACTGCCGGAGGTTCGCTGGAAGAGGTCGCTCTGCGCGGCGTTAACCAACTGGCCAATATTCTCGCTCAGCGCTATGCGGTGTCCCCGAATGGCCAGGACAATCAGTTAGGCGCGGTGATTGTTGAGTTGTCTGGTATCGACAGTTTTGCTGATTATGCCAAGGCATCTGGTTATCTACAGGGGTTGGCACAGGTCAGCAGTGCTAACCTGCTCTCTGTTGAAGGGGACCGAATGCGCCTGGCACTGGTCACTTCGGCAGGGTTGAGCAATTTGCGTGATACCCTGGCTCTAAACCATAAATTGCGAGCACAAGCGGACGGAGACGCCATTAACCTGAATGGATACCGTTCACCCTTGGGCAGCGCTGAGAATCCGTTGCGCTATCACTGGGATTGAGATGAGTATTCCGCAACAATTGCCGCTGGGGGTATCCCTGCGGGATGACGCCACTTTTGATAACTTCTACCTGTCGGATTCAGATCCAAATCGACAGGTAGTTGCCCTGCTGCAGTCTTTTGCCAGTGGCGAGAATCCCGAGTCTGTAATTTACATTTGGGGTGAGGCGGGTAGTGGTATTAGCCACTTGCTTCAGTCTGCTTGTCAGTGCGCAGAGGCCAATGGTCGCTCTTTCCATTATCTCCCTCTCGCAGACCTAATGAATATGGACCCGGCTGTTATTCTCGACGGACTCGAACGCCTGGACCTTGTCTGTATAGATGACGTTCATTTGTTGGAGGGGCAGCCCGAGTGGCAGACCGCTATTTTCCATCTCTATAACCGAGTTAAGGATGGCGGCAGGCAATTATTAATGGGGGCTCGCAAGTCACCCCGCGGTATGGATATTGCCCTGGCTGATTTGCAGTCACGCCTGCACTGGTCCCTGGTATTCCAGCTCAAAACCCTGAATGACAGCGATAAAGTTGCCGCCCTGCGCCGTCGCAGCCGCCTGCGCGGTTTTGACCTGCCGGAAGATGTGGCCCAGTACATATTGCACCGCGCCCCGAGGGATACTCGAGCACTCTTTCTGTGTCTGGAGGAGCTGGACCGGGCTTCACTTATGGCTAAGCGTAAAATCACCATTCCTTTTGTTAAGCAGGTTTTGGATATCTGACCCCAGCACCGGGCTCTGGCCGACCTGCTTTAGTCTCCTGAGCTCATTTGGGCTCCTCTGCCTTGTGTTTTAGCGACACTAGACGCTTTTTCCGTCTATTAAGGTTGGTGTTTACTCACTCCACCTTCCCCTATCTACTCCTGCGCCATCTCCTTCACCTGTGTATTTTCGTGTGAAATCTGCTCTGCTCACGATACCAATTTGAGGCAGCGAGTGGGTTTATGGTGAGTCTTGCCCCTGTTTGCTCCCAAATGTCTCTGGTTGAGGGCAGCGTTATGCCAAACATTCATAAAATCCTGTATGTCAGCCATGCTGCTGAGGATGAAAGCAGTGGACTCATGCAGGCTTTTGCAGTGGCGCGCAATCATCAGGCGGAGATAAAGGTTTTACTGGTCTGTCCGAAGGTGCCGGAAGGGTTTGAGGAGTTTAGTCGGCTCTGTGTGAGGACAATGCTTGATAGGGTCAGGAGGGAAATTGAGTCGGCCCGCGTACATATGGAGTTATCGGCGGAAAGGACCAACTTGGAGATTGAGTCAGATTGTGGTGCCCGACCTGCCGAGCGGGTGATCCGCCGGGTATTGGCTGAGGGCTATGACCTGGTGATCAAGAATGTTGAGGGTCGCAGCCAGCTTAAGGGCTTCAAGGCAATGGATATGGATCTGCTGCGAAAGTGTCCCTGCCCGGTATGGCTGTGCCGCCCAATCAAGGAACATCGCAACAAGATTCAGGTGGCTGTAGCTCTCGACCCTGAATGCGAGGATGGCAGCACTTATGACTTGGCGATCCGGTTGTTGCGCTGGTCGCGAGTACTCGCTGACAGTTGCAGTGGGGTGTTAAATATTATTTCCTGTTGGGACTTCGATATCGATGAATACTTGCGGCGCCATTTTCCCTTGAGCGCTTCTGAGGAAGAGTTGGATGAGGCCACTGAATCAGCGCGGGCCCAGCACCGATCAAAGCTCGATGTATTGATACGTGCATCCGGAATTGAGGGGGAAACACGTATTCACCATGTGGTTGCCCATCCAGATAACTTTATTCCATTGCTGATTGATGAAGAAGGTCTCGACTTGCTGGTTATGGGCACTGTTGGACGGGCGGGTATTCCCGGTTTCATTATGGGGAATACTGCAGAGAATATATTGCAGAAGGTCAGTTGCTCCCTGCTGGCTCTGAAGCCCAGTGACTTTGTATCGCCGATAAAATAGTTGTGAATTATGGGTCTAATTCAGCTTGGCCCCTGCGCTGATCGCTCTATCGGAATTCTCTGCTGCGGGAGTTGAGGTGATCCTGATACCGGGACAAAATTACAGCTAAGAATTCGGGAGAAATATAATGATTAAGACTATTGCCAAATGGTTTGGCGGCTTATTTTTCGTGGGGGTTTTGGCAGTTTCTGCTTTTGCTATTAATGCAGTTTATTTCAAGCCTTGGTCTATAGATGTATTTTTTGAGCGTGTCTTTATAAAAATCGGCAGTAGCAGTCCGGAAATCCTTTCACAAATTAGAATTTTGGAACAATTTGGAATTGATGGACACAATGCGCATCTCGATGATTTGTCTGAAGAAGAGCAGTTGCGTGTTATTGAAATGATGAAGAGCGAGCTGGCGGTATTGCGCAGCTATGATCGCGAAAGTTTGGAAGGGCAGCAGGCCATTTCCTATGATGTGTTAGAGCATCTTCTCAGTATAAAGACGGAAGTTGAACGCTGGAGGCACCATGATTACCCGCTTAACCAAATGTCGGGTGAGCAGAATAGGTTGCCGGAGTTTCTCGCTGAAGTACATCAGATCAACAATGTAAAAGAAGCTGATTATTACTTGTCTCGTCTGGGAGAGGTCGGACGTAAGTTTGATCAATTACTGGATGGTCTGAAGATAAGGGAAGAGAAAGATATCCTGCCCCCGCGCTTTGTTGTCGATAGTGTTTTAGAGGAAATGCAGGGTTTTATCGCCGCGCCGGTAAAAGAAAATATACTTTATACCTCATTACTGGAGCGACTTAACAAAATTGAAAAGTTGGATAAACAGGAGCGGGAAGGTATTCTCAGCCAAGCTGAGTTGCTGATTGGTACAGAAGTTTACGCCGCGTATCAAGGGCTAATCGATTATTTCAGTACTCTCCGGTTAAAAGTTGGAGAGAACAATGGTGTTTGGGCATTGCCGGATGGGGATGCCTACTATGCCTATCAGGTACGCAACTTTACCAGTACAGATATTGCACCGGAGGAACTCCATCGTATTGGATTGGAAGAGGTTGCAAGAATTGAAACGGAAATGAATGAAATTTTTTCATCCGTTGGTAGAACCAGTGGCACTATTAGCGAACGTTTCTCTGCACTGAATAATGATCCCCAGTTTCTTTATGAGGATTCAGATTTAGGTCGGGAGAAAATTATTGCCGATTACCAGGTAATGATTGATGAAATTGATGCAGGCCTGGGTGACTATTTTGATTTAAAACCCAAAATGGGTGTTGAGGTGCGCCGAGTCCCAGAGTTTAAAGAGCAAGGTTCGGCGGGAGCCTACTACAACCCTCCAGCAATGGACGGGTCTCGCCCCGGGGTATTTTATGCAAACTTGCGGGATGTTCATGAAACCAAAAAGTTTGGAATGCGTACCTTGGCTTACCATGAAGCGGTACCTGGGCATCACTTCCAGTTGGCAATTGCACAAGAGCTAAAAGGTGTGCCGACTTTCCGTAAAATGGGGTTGTTTAATGCTTACTCGGAAGGGTGGGCACTGTACTCCGAGAAGCTTGCTAAAGAAGCCGGTTTCCAGGAAAACCCCTATGATGATTTGGGTCGGTTGCAGGCGGAAATGTTCCGGGCTGTGCGGTTGGTTGTGGATACTGGAATGCACTATAAGCGCTGGAGTCGCGAGCAAGCGATTGAGTATATGCTGGAAAAGACCGGTATGACTGAGTCCGAAGTCACCACCGAGATCGAGCGATATATGGTTTGGCCCGGTCAGGCACTGGCCTACAAAACCGGTATGCTGAAGATTCTTGAGTTGCGTGAACGCGCTAAAGAAGCGCTTGGTAGCCAGTTTGATATCCGCCAGTTCCACAATGTAGTTCTCACCAATGGCGCTTTGCCATTGGCAGTGTTGGAGCAGCAGGTAGATCAGTGGATAGCAACCAACAAGAGTTAGGATTCACTTTTGCAGAGTATTCGGCTATAGGATCGTCAAAAGAGTAACTTAAAAGTTTGAGTATCTTTACCGCTAGAAAGGGTGAAGGTGCTCGGATTATGTGGTTTTAGTAACTAAAAAGGGAGAAGGGAAGAATACAGCGCGCTTAGGACCCTATGAGGCATGGATGCCGATTAAGAGCTTACAGGGATGTATTCACAGCGTGTCTCGAGTGCGGTGTATTCTTTCCTTCCACCCCAGTAGTAAGAGTAGTACTTGTAAGGGGTTGGTAAGTGCCGAAGTCAAAAGCTATTACGATAGATGATGGGTTTTCTAGAGTTAAATTTCTAAAAGGAAGAACTCCCGAAACAACGGATGAGGAAGCTAAAGATGCATTTGCCTTATTGTCCGAGTATAGGGATGGTGGAATATACGTAGCCCACTATTCAGGGAATAGCGAGTGGGAAAGACACACCAATGGAGATGAGTTTGTTCAAGTTATAGGTGGGGAAACAGCTCTAATTCTTCTCGTTAACGGTGATGAGAAGCGGAACGAATTATCAGCCGGGCAAATATTGGTAATACCAAAAGGTATCTGGCACCGATTTGAAACACCTAGCGAAGTAAAAGTTATGACTATCACCCCGCAGCCAACTGAGCACAGTATCACTAAGCCATGCGATACTTAAGAAATAGGATCATTCTACATGCTGCAGCGGTTTGCAGTACAAGAGTGCGTGCTGTTAGCTGGGGCTTTCAACCTTGAGCTATAGGGTTCTAAAAATGCAGGTAAACCAAGTATATCGCTTGTCCTCGTGTATATTTGGCTCTCGAATTGTTAGGTGTTCACTAATAGCTCAAACAAAAAAGGCCACAGATAGTGGCCTTTTTTAATTCTGTTTTAACCTTTTAGTTATACTTTTGGAGTTCTGGTGTTTGCTATCCACTCGTCAATAATTTCCTCCAGGGCATCCAGTGGTACTGGGCCGTTGGCCAGAACTGCATTGTGGAATTGGCGAATATCAAACTTTTCTCCCAGTTCTTTTTTGGCTTTCTCGCGGAGCTGTAAAATTTTGAGCATGCCAATTTTGTAGGCTGTTGCCTGGCCGGGTAATACGATATAGCGCTCGACTGCTTTAATCACATCCCCCTCAGGATTAGGGGTGTTTTCCATCAGGTATTGTATGGCTTGTTCTCGGGTCCACTTCTTGGTGTGAATTCCGGTATCGACTACAAGGCGTCCTGCTCGCCACAACTCCATGGCGAGGCGCCCAAAATCTGAGTAGGGGTCTTGGTAGAGTCCCATCTCTTTTGGCACCATTTCAGAGTAAAGGCCCCAACCCTCGGTATAGGCGGTATAGTGACCATATTTGCGGAATTTAGGGATATCTTGTAATTCCTGTGTGATAGAGAGCTGCATATGGTGGCCGGGGATACCCTCGTGGTATGCCAGTGCTTCCATCTGGTAACTGGGCATATCGTCCATGTTGTAGAGGTTGGCATAGTAGATGCCTGGGCGTGATCCGTCGGCAGCAGGTTGCAGGTAAAAAGCTTTACCGGCAGATTTCTCCCGGAATGGTTCTACCGCTCTCACATCGAGGTCCGCTCTAGGTTTGGTGATAAATAACTCGTCCAGCCTACCCTTCATGGTATCGATAATGGTAGTAGCCTTCTCAAGATATGCAGCTTTCCCCTGTTCAGTGGTCGGGTAATAAAATTGCTGGTCGGTGCGCATAAATTCGAAGAAGTTTTTCAACTTACCTTCGAATTTTACTTTACGCATAATTTCCCGCATCTCATCATGGATGCGAGTCACTTCTTCAAGGCCAATCCTATGAATTTCTTCGGCTGTCATATCGGTAGAAGTGTAAAAGCCGAGACGAAAATTATAAAAGTCACTGCCATCTGCCAGTTTCCAGGCGCCATCATCAGTAGTTGCGCGTATCTCAAGCTCTTGCAGGTAGTCGATTAGGGTTTTATAGGCGGGGCCAGTGTTGTCTTTTAGTGCTGTTTTAGCTTTATCTATTAAGGACTTTTTCTGTTCTTTACTGATATCGAGGTTTTCTACTTTTCCCTTAAAGTCAGCAAATAGAGGGCTGTCCTTTTTTCTATCAAAAGGAGCACCAGTAATTAGGTTTTGTGCATCTCCAATAACATAGGGGAAAACGAATTTTGGAATAGTGGTGCCAGCTTTGGCCTTTTCTTCCAGTTGGTCTTGCAGCTGTGCGAAATACTGGGGAATTCTATTTAATCGGGAAATATAAGCTTCGGCATCCCTGATGTTATCGATACGGTGCTGGCTGATAAGTGTTGAAGCGGCGCCGGTATGGATGGCGAACATTTGGTTGACTGGGTAATTATGATTTCGCCACTTATAGGCTTCGATCTCTTGTTGCAACGTGCGTTTTGCCAGTCGAAGATTAAGTTGGGTAGGTCGATCCAGTATAGCGGGATCAATTTTATTCAGCTCGGATAATTGACGCTTATTAATTTCATGGGTTTCTTGCGCAAATTCAGGAGTTAGATCATTCCATTTGCCGTACTCCTCTTTCAGACCCAAGAATGTTTTAAATTCAGGGCTGCGGTCTAGATGCTCCTGGAAGAAATTATCGAACAGCAAATTGACCTTCTTGCTGGCCTCGCTCATTTCTTTACTGACCTTCGGGGGAGGTGGCTGATTAAGTGCACTTTCCTCTAAGGGTGCAATCTTTTGTGCATCCGCATTGTTGGTACTGTCGTTGCAGCCTGTGAGAATGAGTGAGCTTACTGCCGCTGCAATCAGAGTTATTTTTAACTTCATGAGTACAATCCTTGCGTTCAAAGAGTAGCTCTTACTTTTTTATCATTATTTTTGCAGTTAATGGACTTTTTTATGTAAAAGCATCCCATTATTTGGTTTTGTGGATATAAATTCAGCAGAAAATAAGAGCGGTGCACTTTTTTGGTATGGGGAATACTGGGTATGTTTTATTTTGGTGCTTTTATACGACAGTGGCGGCTAAGGTGAGCTGAAAATAGGGGGGGTTGAAATAAGACCCCAGTGCCAATCATGCTGGGAGCTGGTGATTGTTTAATAAGAAGTCCGGAGTGTCATTCCGGACTTCCCTGTAAAACAATAAATGCCGTATTGTAAAAACTATACAGAATTATTACTTCTGCAATGCTCTACTGACGATAAGAAAAAGACAGACAAGTAGTTATCAGGTACTTATCTGTCGCTTCTATCATTTATTGTTGGGTTTTTACTTTTGCAACCCACTCATTAACCAGTTCTTCCAGTACATCCAAGGGGACTGGGCCACTGGCCAGGATAGTGTCGTGGAAGCCGCGAACATCAAACTGATCACCCAGTTCTGTTTTGGCTTTTTCACGCAGCTCGACAATTTTCAGCATACCGATTTTGTATGCGGTTGCTTGGCCAGGCATCACGATATAGCGCTCGATCGCTTTAACCACGTCGCCTTTCGGGTTCGGGGTGTTCTCTACGAGGTAGTCGATCGCTTGCTCGCGGGTCCATTTCTTGGCGTGAAGGCCGGTGTCTACCACCAATCGGCCAGCGCGCCACAGTTCCATAGCCAGGCGTCCAAAGTCAGAGTAGGGGTCTTCATAGAAGCCCAATTCCTTGGGTACCAGCTCGGAGTAGAGACCCCAGCCTTCGGTATAAGCAGTGTAACCACCGTATTTACGGAACTTGGGAATATCCTGTAATTCCTGAGCGATAGAAAGCTGCATATGGTGGCCGGGGATACCCTCGTGGTAGGCCAGTGCTTCCATCTGGTAAGACGGCATATCTTCCATATTGTACAGGTTGGCGTAATAGATGCCGGGGCGCGAACCATCGGGAGCCGGGCGCTGGTAGAAGGCCTTACCCGCAGATTTTTCGCGGAAGGCCTCTACGGCTCTTACATCGAGATCGGCTTTGGGCTTGGTGATAAACAGTTCATCCAGGCGGCCCTTCATGGTGTCGATAATTGCGGTGGCCTTTTCCAGGTACTCCGCTTTACCTTCCTCAGTGGTGGGGTAATAGAACTGCTTGTCGGTACGCATGAATTCGAAGAATTCCTGCAAGTTACCTTCGAACTTCACCTTGCGCATAATCTCGCGCATTTCGTCGTGAATACGGGCAACTTCCTTAAGACCGGTTTGGTGGATCTCATCGGCAGTCATATCCGTAGTGGTGTAAACACCGAGGCGGAATTTATAGAAGTCTTCACCGTCTGCCAGTTTCCAGGCACCGTCGTCAGTGTTGGCTTTTTTCTCAAGTTCTTGCAGGTAGCTGATCAACTTTTCGTAAGCGGGGCCGGCGCTTTCAGTCAGGGCCTGGCTGGCTTTATCGATCAGAGATTTCTTTTGATCTTCACTGATTTCCAGCTTTTCTACTTTTTCCTTAAAGTCTGCAAACAGCGGGCTGTCTTTCTCACCGTTAAAAGGTGCACCGGTGATCAGGTTGCGGGAATCGCTAATAACGTAAGGGAATACAAATTTGGGTACGATGGTGCCGGCTGCAGCATTGGCTTTCAGTTGTTCTTCCAGCTGGGAGAAATACTTGGGCATGCCATTCAAGCGGGCGATATAGGCCTCTGCATCGCTGACATCATCAATACGGTGCTGGCTGATCAACAGTGTGGCGGCGCTGGTATGGGTGGCATACATCTGGTTAACAGGGTAGCCGTGGTTACGCCACTTGTAGCCATCAATATCCTGTTGCCAGTTGCGTTTTGCCAGGCGCAGGCTCAGGCGGGTAGCGTCATCCAAGGTGGAAGGATCAATTTTATTCAGTTCCGCCAGCTGACGCTTGTCGAGCTCCAGGGTTTCCTTGGCAAATTCTGGGGAGAGGTTATCCCACTTATCGTAGTCTTCTTTTTTACCCAGGAAAGTTTTGGTCTCAGGACTGCGGGCGAGGTGCTCTTGGAAGAAGTCCTCGAACATCTGGTTTACGCGTTTGACTGCGGCTGGGTCCACTTTTCCTGCGACTTCTTGAGTCGCCGTGCTTTCCGTGGCTGTGGCGGTTGCACTCTGCTCGGCTGTGTTCGGGGCGCCGCGGTCACAGCCGCTGATTACCAGCGCGCTTATGGCGGCTGCGATCAGGGTTGGTTTCAACTTCATGAGCATATTCCCAGTGTTCGGTTCTTCGTTGCTAATTTGTGCCACTCCAGTGGCATTCTTTAGGTTGATTGCCTAAATCCCCCACACTTTATGCGGGATGTGTAGTGCAGATCAGCAGTTATTGTGCTGACTGGAGCAGCATTTGGCCAGTAGTGGGGAGAATTTGATTGAGGGGAGGGCATTAAGGAAATAAAAAAAGCGGGCACATGGCCCGCTTTTTCTGGTGACTTCGGGATTAAGCGAAGTTCTGGTTTACAAACTCCCAGTTCACCAGGGCCCAGAAAGCTTCCATGTACTTCGGGCGCAGGTTGCGGTAGTCGATATAGTAAGCGTGTTCCCAAACATCGCAGGTCAGCAGGGGAGTAACGCCTTCTTCAGTCAGCGGGGTTGCTGCGTTGGAAGTGTTTACAATGGCGACTGAGCCGTCAGCATTTTTTACCAGCCAAGTCCAGCCGGAGCCGAAGTTGTTTACAGCACTGGTGGTAAATGCTTCTTTGAACTGGTCGAAGCTACCGAAGGCTGCGTTGATAGCCTCGGCAATCGCGCCAGTGGCTTCGCCGCCACCGTTAGGGCTCAGGCAGTTCCAGTAGAAAGTGTGGTTCCAAACCTGGGCTGCGTTGTTGAACACACCACCGGAAGAGGACTTGATCACGTCTTCCAGAGATTTGTCAGCGTCAGCAGTGCCTTCCAGCAGGCCGTTCAGCTTGTCTACGTAAGTTTTATGATGTTTGCCGTAGTGGTACTCCAAAGTCTCTTCGGAGATATGCGGTGCCAGGGCGTTCTTAGCGTAGGGGAGTTCAGGCAATTCGAAAGCCATGGTGTTTTCCTTCCTTTGTCTGAGGGTTATTGGTGAGGGCATTCTACACGTGCCGCATCTCAGAATTAAGCCGGCGCGATGGATTAGGGAAGTTTGGGACGATTTCCTCAAACACAAGGGGGGAAGCTTTTGCTGTCAGCTCTATTCGACTGTCGTCTATTATTACTGACGACCGCTTACTTTTTCGTCAATTTTTGGTATAACTGCCGCAGAATTCGACGAATCTGAATGGATTCTATTGTCATATATTTCTGAAAATACGGTACCGGAAAGAGCAGCATAGAACTGGCGGGTACCGGACTCATCAGCACAGTTATCGGGTGTATCGAACCATGCAACGCAAAGAGCCCACACTGGGCGGCAGCGCCGCTCTTGAACCATCACTGGATCTCACTACCAGCGAAGAAAGGAGTGATTCACCAGAGCCCCAGGTGATCGTGGAGGAGCGCCGAGGTGGTTTCTCTTTCTTGGGTCTATGTGCCCTGATTATGGCGATGGGTGGCCTGGGTGCCTCGGGTTTCCTGTACCAGCAATGGCAGGACAGCCGGACCCTGTTGAGTGATGCAGAGACTCGTATTGCCGATGCGGAAAACCGTATTGCTGAACTGGAGAAGCGCTTTAGTCTCTCCGATGAGGAATCTACGGCATCGGTTGAAGTGCTGAATGCAAAAGCCAAGGAAAACTCCTCAGAGATCCGCAAATTGTGGGGTGTTGCCTATGACACCAACCGCAAGAGTATCTCGGCAAATAAAACAGCAGTCGCAGCTAACAAAAAGCAAGTTGCCGCTCTCAGCACCAAGCTCAGCGGCCTCGAGTCCAGCGTGAAGAAAATCGCTGCTGTAGAGGCTTCGCTGGCAGAGTTGCGCAAGGGCAATACAGATTCCCAGCGTGAGATGACCGACAAGCTTGCACGCCTGGAGCGCCAGCTGGCTTCAGTGCGCAGTGACCTGACTATGCGTGTCGGTGCGAATGAAGAGGCTGTAGAGTCTATTGATGCTTACCGCCGTTCGGTGAATAAGGATCTGGTGCAGCTTCGCGATGCGATTCGCTCTCTGCAATCCAGCGGTGACTCCACCGCTTCATCCATGTAATTTTCCGGTTGAGTTAAAAAAAGCGGACCTGGTGTCCGCCTTTTTTTATTCCGTTTTCCCTTAAGGTGAATGGGATTTCTGGGAATATCTGGGTCAATAACCCTACATTTCGTGTAGAATCGCCGGCCTCGAGACGTTAATCGGAGTTGGCAATGACCACTATCCGCCAGGATGATCTGATCGGCAGCGTGGCCGATGCGCTGCAATTTATTTCTTACTACCACCCACAGGACTTCATTCAGGCCCTGAACAAGGCTTATGAGAAAGAGGTCAACCCGGCGGCCAAGGACGCCATGGCCCAGATCCTGATCAACTCACGCATGTGTGCCGAGGGCCACCGCCCAATCTGTCAGGATACCGGCATTGTCACCGTGAAGTTGAAAGTGGGCATGAATGTGCGTTGGGAAGCGGACATGAGCGTTACCGATATGGTTAACGAAGGTGTGCGCCGGGCCTATCAAAATGCCAGCAACGTGCTGCGTGCCTCTATTCTGGAAGATCCAGATGGTGCTCGTAAGAATACCGGAGACAATACTCCGGCGGTGATTCACTATGAAATCGTTCCCGGTGATACCGTAGAAGTTTATGTGGCAGCTAAAGGCGGCGGCAGTGAAGCCAAAACCAAGTTTGCCATGCTGAATCCATCTGACTCGGTGGTTGACTGGGTGCTGAAGATGGTTCCGCAGATGGGTGCCGGCTGGTGTCCGCCCGGCATGTTGGGTATTGGTATTGGCGGTACCGCTGAGAAAGCGATGCTGTTGGCCAAAGAATCCCTGCTAGACCCCATCGACATTCAGGAGCTGCAAGAGCGCGGAGCCTCTAACCGCGCTGAAGAGCTGCGTCTGGAACTCTATGATTCCGTCAACAAACTGGGCATCGGTGCCCAGGGCCTGGGCGGACTGACCACTGTGTTGGATGTGAAGATCAAGGATTATCCTACCCACGCTGCCAATAAGGCTGTGGCGATTATCCCCAACTGTGCAGCTACCCGTCACACCCACTTTACCCTGGATGGCTCCGGGCCCGCGCGCCAGACTCCGCCTAAGTTGGAAGACTGGCCGGAAATTACCCGCGAAGCGGGCAGCAATACCCGTCGGGTAAACCTGAATACCATTACTGCAGAAGATATCCAAAGCTGGCAGCCCGGTGAGACCCTGCTGCTGAACGGCAAGATGCTGACTGGTCGCGATGCGGCGCACAAGAAAATGGTAGATATCCTCGCTAAAGGCGAGAAGTTGCCTGTGGATCTCACCGGCCGCTTTATCTACTACGTAGGCCCGGTAGATCCGGTGCGCGATGAGGTTGTTGGTCCCGCTGGTCCAACCACCGCTACCCGTATGGATAAATTCACTCGCACTATGCTGGAAGAAACTGGCTTGGCGGGGATGATCGGTAAGGCGGAGCGCGGCCCCATGGCAATTGAGGCGATCCGCGATAATAAAGCGGTATACCTTATGGCCGTCGGTGGCGCTGCTTATCTGGTTGCCCAGGCGATTAAAGGCTCCGAAGTTATCGCCTTCCCTGAGCTGGGAATGGAAGCGATTTACGAGTTCGAAGTAGAAGATATGCCGGTAACTGTGGCTGTCGATAGTCAGGGTGAGTCAGTACACACTACTGGCCCGTTGATCTGGAAAGCCAAGATTGCCGAAGGTGAGGTGTAACGCTTCCGCCATTTAAAGAAAAGGCCCCAACAGGGGCCTTTTTTATTGGAATTTATTGCCTTGCTTGGCTAAGTCCGCCAGCATCAGTTCGCGAATAATTGGTATAGGTGCACTGCCATAGCTCAGGAACATCTCGTGGAACCCCTTGAGGCTAAAGTTGTTGCCCATTTTCTTTTTGATTTCCTCGCGCAGGGCCAAAATATCTGTAAAGCCAGCAAAATAGCTGGTGAGCTGCACTTGGCTTAAGGTCGCCCTGCGCCATTTACCCTCTGCTTCAGCCTGTTGTTGAAAGGCATCCCTGACCATTAACTTCATCGCCTCTGCTTGGCTGATACCCTTTACCTGTACCTCATAATCCAAAATGGTATTAGTGATAGTGCGCAAGTTCCACTTGTAGTACATCAGCCACAGCTCGGGGGAAAAATTACCGTAACCCGCATCCAGCATCATGCGTTCCGCATAGACGGCCCAGCCTTCGATCATGGCAGTATTGCCGAGAATAGTTTTCAGGATACTGGGGGACTGGTTGGCGTAAACCAGTTGAGTGTAGTGCCCGGGGATCGCTTCATGGATATTGAGTATCTGCAGGATATAGTCATTGTATTCTCGCAGTAAGCTCTCCGCCCGTTGATCGGAGTAGGTCTCTATGGGCATCACGTTATAATAGGTATTTGCATTTTTATGGTAGGGGCCAGGTGCATTAATGGAAGCTACAGCAAAGCCTTGCAGATAGGCTGGAGTTGTTCGAACTACCAGTGGCTTTTCCTTGTCCAGGCTTAACAGTTTTTTTTCGGTCACAAACTCTGCCAGCTCCGGGATCTGTTGCTCTACTTTTTTCTTGAAAGTTTCTTTGGTGGCATGATATTGGGAAAGCTTGTTCAGCAGCTTTTCAATTTTTATCAGTGGCTCGTTGGGTGGGGAGTCAGAAGGAAAGTATTTTGGCCAGAGTTGATCGGCAAGCTTGGTCATTTTATCGTGGGTTAGCTGCTTCTCTATGATGGCGCGCTGGTATAGTTCAGCAGCGCTCATTCCAATATTGATATCAAACTGGAATTTTTCTTCGTAGAGTTTTTCACCGATACGAAAATCACGGAATTTTCCGGATTTAGTCAACTTCTTTTGCAGGTTTTGTAGGAAGTGGATATAGCTTTGTATCGCTAAGCGAGAATCGTGCATTCGCCGTAGGAAAATCTCCTTTGCGTCCGCAGGCATCTGACTTTCTTTAACCGTTTTTTCCAGCTCTTCGCCAAAGACTTCCAGTGAGCCTGTACTCTGTTGAATTGCTAATTCAAGCTGTGGCGCTGCCGGACGATAGATAGCTGCCTTAGCGGCCTGATAGTACTCGGGCACTTGCAGCATACGAGTGCTAACGGTATGTAGGCGCTTTAGAAGTGGCGCATAGTCGGTGTTTAGGATCAGGGCAAAAGAATGGGAAACATTATATATGGATGGGTCCCATTGGTATGACTTAAAGCGGGTATATTGCCATTGCAGTCGATGCAGAAAATTTTCTATAAGAGCGAGATTACTGCGTGAATTGATATTGAGCTGGCTTTTATCCAAGGCTGCAAATTTGCGTTCATAGATTTGAGCAAAGTCCAATACAAATTCACGATAACTCTTATCGGGCACCTGAAGCTCTTTGGCTACTTCATAGTAGCCTTCACTGAGCGCCCAGGATGGGAATAGATTCCATAGGCCGTGTATAAATTGCTGACAGAGCTGCTCGAATGCCAGGTTTGTCTCGGAGCGCATTTCCTCCAGGATAACCTTCTCTGGTGGAGGAAGGCGCTCTCTATCCACTTGCTGGCGCTCACAGGCCCCTAGAGATACTAGAAGTAGTAATAGACTGAGGTGTGCTTTCATGACAATCCTCACGTTAATCTGCCGATGTCGACCCAAGGCTGCGGTGGCTATAGATCGTCCAATATTTTTAGCATGCGGTTCCATTTTGTGATGGTAAAACCGGATAAAATGCGTTTTTGAGCCCTGTACTTGTTTCGTTAAGGGGGGGCGGGTAGAGTGAGGCCGGCCCAATTGAGCCGATAATAAACAAGGTTTTGAGGACCGATTCATGACCGAACTAGCTCAACAACAATGTGAAGCCTGTCGTGCCGATGCGCCGCTGGTGAGTGATGACGAACTGCCAGGACTGCTGCGGCAGATCCCTGACTGGACGCCGATGACCCGTGACGGAATCATGCAGCTGGAACGCGTGTTTAAGTTTCGTAACTTCAAGCAGGCTCTGGCGTTTACCAACCGTGTCGGCGCGATTGCTGAAGAGGTGGGGCATCACCCCGCACTGCTGACTGAATGGGGTAAGGTTACGGTTACCTGGTGGAGTCACGAGGCTAAGGGCCTGCACAAAAATGACTTTATCATGGCTGCTCGCACCGATGAGCAGGTGGATGCCGCTTAACTAGTATTTCTTGTGGCGCCTATATCCGGCTTCGGGAGGCGATGGACCATTTGAAATAGCACTCACCGGTTCTTGGTAATCTTAGGGCTGGTGAGCATCCCAATTTAGCCCCTTTTCCCCAAGACTAGGGGTGTCGTCTAAAGGGAGATAAGTCTTGTCAGAGTATACTTCAACGGTGACCTGGAAACGCGACGAGCAGATTTTCACCGATAATCAATACAGTCGCGCCCACACCTGGCAATTTGATGGTGGGGCATCTATCCCAGCCTCCTCTTCCCCCCATGTTGTACCCATTCCCTATTCAGTAGTTGAAAACGTTGATCCAGAAGAAGCTTTTGTAGCGGCTCTGTCCAGCTGCCATATGTTGTTTTTTCTATCGATTGCAGCCAAGCGAGGGTTTGTGGTTGATGAATATTGCGATGAAGCTATAGGAATTATGGGGGCCGATAAGGATGGTCGAATTGCTATGACTAAAGTTACCCTGCGTCCTTCAGTGCGCTTCTCCGGTGAAAAACAACCCAGTCGCGAGCAGTTAGAAAAAATACATCACCTTTCCCACAAACAGTGTTTTATTGCGAACTCTGTGAAAGCTGAAGTGGTGACAGAGATCCGGGAAGTTCCAATTTAAGGAGCCTATAGCGGTTTGGTTGTCGCTGGGTACTAGATAGGCTTGGCGGCACTATTAATTTGTTTATTTTTTTCGGTAATATATGTACACAATTATTGAGAAAGTAGCTTCTACCGAGGATTTCCTCAAACTGCGAGAGATAACAGGCTTAACCCCCAGAAGCCGTGAAGCAGCGGAAAAAGGCCTTCCAAATAGCTTGTACGGTATCCATATAAAAAGACAATCTGAAACTGTCGCTATGGGGCGGGTAGTGGGGGATGGCGCACTTAATTTTGAGATAGTGGATGTTGCTGTCGATCCCAAATTCCAAGGTGTTGGCCTGGGGCGTCAGATCATGGAGCACATTATGGCTTACCTGGATCGAGAAGCCCTTCCTTCAGCATATATTACGTTGATGGCAGATGTTCCCGAGCTTTATAGAAAATTTGGATTTGAATTGAGCCGTCCAGACACTGAAGGGATGTATCTTATCAAATAATGGCACAGAGCTATTATTGTGGATTCGAAGTTGGCTTTACATCAATGAACGAATGATTGATTCAGTGTTGGCTATATCGTTTATGGTATTGAAATTAGGTGTTGAATAGGTTGCTTGTGTTTCATCATACAGTTGATTCCTTTAATTGCGTTACTTTGGATCTCGAGAATTTTTCTGGTACGGAAAATGAGTTCTTGGTTGAACTGGTAGCCATTATAGAAGTATCCAGAGTTAACAGCCGAAAGTTGATATGGATAGATCTCCGAGATGCACTTACCCGGTTTATCCCGATATGCCTAAAGCATGGTTTTACATTTCATAGCTGTCGGGATTCTGCTACAAGGCTGGTTCTTAAGCTTCAGGAAGATGCATATGTTCCCTTCTACCCAACCCATACGGTGGGAGTTGGGGGATTCGTACTTCTTGATGGGCAACTGCTCTGTGTCCAGGGCCACAGTGCAGCATCGAGCCCGAAGCTGCCTGGAGGAACCGTTGATCTGGGTGAAAAGATAGCCGATGCGGTGATTCGTGAGGTTTATGAGGAGACCGGTGTGTCCTGCGAGTTTTCCTCAGTACTCGGATTTGCTACCCGATTTCCTACGAATTTAGGCTATACGGATATCTACTTCGTATGTGAATTGAGTGCCTTAAATCGGGATATTGTAATAACAGATACGGAAGAAATTAAGCATGCTTCCTGGGTAGATATTGACCACTATTTAAATGGAGGGCATATCTCAGCATTTAATAGACATGTAGCTGAAATGTCCATGCAAAGGCTTGGTTTAACCCAGGTCAGCCAGGATTCTTACAAGGATCCCTTCGCAAAGCAGGAAATATTTTGGACTAATGCCTAAAAGGTCCAAATGATTGGTTGAGTATATATCGCAGTTTAACCACTTACTTTTGAGGCAGGGGGAAAGACTAAGCTGCATTCTAAACACATTGTGAATTCTTCATTCTCATTGAGCCCAGAACGCGGCGTTTGCTTTTCTTTCTCTTATGATTATTAAATTATTAGTGGGTTAAATGGTTAGTTGGTGGAAAGATGGAGTGTTCCTATGAAAGGCAAATTTATAGCAATTTTAATTGCCGCAGTTTGGAGTTTGACTGCTCAATCCAATGAGTTAACTATTGGTGAGCGCAAGGTCATTGTCTCGCAAATTCTCGAAGAGAGAAGGGAGTATTGGATTTCTCTTCCCGCATCCTTTAAAGAAGGTGGATATAAAGATTATCCGGTTCTTTATTTACTTGATGCAGATTTTAATAGTTTCTTTCATGTCTTCACAGGTATGGTTCGGCAGCTGAGCTCTGATGCCACCCCAGTAATTCCTGAAATGATTGTCGTAGGTATCGTAAGCCAAGAACGTGTTAGAGATAGCTCACCTACTAGTTCGCTAATTGAATATGGCGGGCGTAAAAATTAGGCGCTTTCCAATACAGGGGGCGCTGATCAATTCCTTGAGTTCTTAATAGAGGAGCTTATCCCAGAGATAAACGCAGAATATCCGACATCCGGGTATCAAATTCTTGCAGGTTACTCATTTACAGGTCTACCTGTTATCCACAGCTTATATTCGGCGCCTGAAGCTTTTAATGCGTATATCGCTATTGATCCAAGTATGTGGTGGGATGAGCAGATTATGATAAAGCGATATTCTGAATTCCTACAAGGTAAATCAACTGAGAAGCGCAGGCTGTTTATCGCTACTTCAGAGAGAGTGGAAGGTGTATATCCTGATGAAAACTATGTTGCAGAATTTATTAGGCTGTTAAATGAGAAGCCCAAGAAAGGGCTGTACGTAGATTCAGTAACCTATGGGACAGAAGAAAATCATCATACAATGCCCGTTATTAGCTTTTATAGAGGGCTTCGATCAATTTTTGATGGTTATATGATCGATGATCAAGCTAGATTTCGCCCCGCAGTGAATGTTAAAAATCACTTCGAACAGTTTTCAAGAAAGCTCGGAGGAACGTTCATGTTGAGGGAAGATGTTATTAGTTTCTTTGGCTATGATCGTCTCTATAATGATCAGTTTGGCATAGATGTTGATAAGGCAATAGAGTTTTTCGAATTGAATACACAGTCTTATCCGGGTTCATATAAGACCTGGGACAGCTTGGCTGAAGCTTACATGGTAAAGGGGAAGAAAGAGCTTGCTATAGATTGCTTTAGAAAATCATTGTTAATTAATCCTGATAATGAAACAGCAAGAAATAGAATGGCTCAACTTGAGGTCGATTAGATTTATTTTCAGTAGTTATGCTTAACTTGGTGATCTGAAGTGCTGCCGTTGCCCTAAAGTCAGATCGCCAAGTTATTTTATGCTGTATTTTTCTGATTTCTATTGCGTTTGATCTAGTTATCTAAAATTAAGTTGTTCTCTGGATTGTAGTAGCAGTAATCGTAGTCCAAGTTCTTGCGAAAACAGTAGGGGTCTATAGCATCAGTGTTCGACCACAACCCAAGACCGTAGTAGTAAGCAAATTCCTGCTCGAGTTCAAACTCGCTGCCGCAATAGTATTCATAATTCCAGGCAGCTCCCCGTATTACCATTTCTTGATTGATATTGTACCCATTCACATGCAGATACCCAGTTTCCCGACCATAGATGTCTTTCCCTGTAGATTCAAAATCAACTGAACCAAATGACAATAGGTCGCTTAGGGTTTGAGTGGCTTCGGGGCCGTACGTTTGGGTGCTGGGGTTGGTCTCAGGGGCATCAATGCAGTTCAAGCGTATTTTTACATACTCATTGTCGACGTAACCGTGAACTGTATCGCCATCAATAACTTGATAGTTTGTTAGCGGAGCTGCCTGACTAGAAGTGGATAGGACCGCCATGATAAGTAATTTTTTCATTATGTTTATCCTCGATAGAGTTACATGGCGCAGCATAGGTGTGGGTTGTTACGGGGCTATGTAGGAATGGTGATGGAAATATAAAGCTCTTAAATTTCTGATAAGGCGTTTTTTGATTTTTTGTTTTTGCTAAGAAGTGCATAGCGAAGGGGGTGACATTGGTTGGCAAATAACGTGGCTTTTTTGGCTGAATATACCTCGAGCTTAAAATATATTTGAATGAGATCGAGGGAGATGTGGTGGTTATAGAGAAAATTTTAATTCTAAAGTATGAATATCATGTGGGTTAAGTAAATATTATTTCACTTTCTTTTTTCTACTAGGCATTATTATTTTGGTTGCATAACATAACGAAGCGTATTCAAGGAAGCTCTATGAAGAAGTTAAAATATGCCTGGGTTATTCTCTGTGTTTTTATTGGTTTGCCGGCTAAGGCTTATGATCAGGAATTTGATTATTTTATAGAGGTATCTAATGCTGAGCTGCTTAGGCGAGATCCTGAGTTGGCATTGATTCATCAAGTGCATGAAGAAATAGGGCTTTTATCACCTGGCATTACACCAATATCTCTACAGTATAAAGCTAAAACACTTGCGTTATATGTCAAAGTGCTGGCTAAGTTAAAGTCATTTGATAGACGGAAGTTGAGTGAGGTGCAGAAGGTTGATTATGACTATTATTTATGGTTTTTAAAGAATTACTTGTCGGTTGAGGGGCAGCCTCAATTTAGAGTTAATGCATTTACTGCGATTAGTGCTTGGTATGTCTTCCAGAGCTTTAATCTTGATGATGTTAGTGGTGTTGAAAACTATTTAGCACAAATGAAACGCTTGCCTTCATATTATTCTTCAATAAATAGTTGGCTGTCTGTTAGGGCACGATTGGGAATAATTGATGATAAAGAAACAGTGATATGGGTTAGTGATACACTTGAATTTTGGAATGAAGTTCCTGAGCAAGACAACATCTATCTGTTATTTGAGTCAGCCGTAAATGAAATGGCCGTTTCTGACTTGCAAAAAGAAGAGTGGTTGCTCCAGTGTAAAGATATCTTAGCAAATCAGATAGCACCAGCCCGTGCAAAAGTATCTAGTAAGCTCTTGAAGTTGCTACCAAACGCACCCGAAAACCCTGGGTTTTCCCAGTACCCGGGAGGAAATGAATTTTACAATAGGCTGTTAAGTAGGTTTGTCGGTCTTCCACAAGATGCCCATGAAGCACATCAAATTGGGATTTCTGCTCTGAAAGATATTCACACTGAAATATATTCTGAGTTTGAATCACTTGGTTACGATGTCTCAAATGATTTGCCGACGCTATATGAGATGGCTCGCCGGGATTCACCGCAAATTGCCAGGGAAGATGTTCTGAGTGTATTTAAGACGTTGTTAGATGAGGCAGCAGGGAAAAGTGCTGGTCTGTTTCCTGATTTTCAGTACCCTGAATTGGAGTTCATAGAATCGCTTGGCTATGGGTACCGTCAGGCTAGCGGAGGAGAAAGTGCAGTGATCTTTGTAGATACTTCTGTAGATACCACCTTATTGGAATTGCCCGGATTTGTTTACCATGAGGGAATACCTGGCCACCATGCGCAATTTTCATTTACGGGTAATCTAGACCTGCCCCTATTTAGGAGTATTACCAATATTTCAGGTTTCTCTGAAGGTTGGGGGTTGTACGCAGAGCGTTTAGCCTTTGAGCAGGGTTGGCATGACAACAATCCGTATGGAAACTTAGGAAGATTACAAGCAGAGGCCCGCAGGGCAGCCCGCTTAGTGGTAGATACGGGTATAAATGCAAAAGGATGGGATCTAACTGAGGCCGAAGAATATTTTTCTCAAGCTACAGGGCTGGTAGAGTGGGAGGTTTTTAAAGATCTTAATCGCTTTGTTTTTCATCCCGGCCAGGCAAGCTCATATCATATTGGTTTTACACATATTCTTCAGTTGCGTCAGAAAGAGCAGGAGAAGGTCAATTTTGATATCAAAGAATTTCATGGAAAAATTTTGAAAAATGGCGTTATACCACTCAGCTTGCTATCCGATCAGTTTAGTGGTTCACAATAGGTTCTATTAGTTTTATTTATGGTGAGGGGGCTTTATTGAGGTCCCTCGCTTACTATTTTATATCTCTTAAATGTCTCATATTAATACAGCATTGGCAGGTGTTACCATAGATAAAATTCTCAGTTTCCATCTCTGTCTTTTTTTGGTCTGCTAATATACTCATTTGCTTCAAATTCCAAATCTTCGCATAAAGCCCTAATGCGCTTGCGCACCTCCGGGAAGTATTTGGCAGTCAGCATCCGTAAAATAGAACTTTATTTGGTTTTGATTTAGGCGCCTTCATCAAAGCGGATAAAGCTCACATTCTAACTAATGGTAGAGTTGTTGCTTGGCCAGTCATATAGTTCAGATTGATATTTCTGTAACTGAGGATCTAGTTGTTATGGCTCACAAGAAGCAAGTGCAGCGCCGCCGTACTGGTGAGAGTTAAGTTATCCCCTCGGATTAAGTCGCCCTCCTTCACCTGCTCTGTGGTGTATCCTGAGGTTACTTTTGCACTTCCACTAATCACATAGATTAAGTGAGTTTCATTTAAAGATAATTGTTCACCTGTTTTTAAGTGTGCAATGTCCATTAAAGTGCTGCTATCAAAAGTACTGCCTTTCTCGTCAATACCTCCATAAATACGAGTGGCGCCATCTAATGCCGGTTTGTAGGTTTTATACCCCGCAGGCTGGCCAGCTTTCTCTGGTAGCGCCCAGATTTGTAGCATTCTGTTTTGTTGTCTGTCTGGATTAATTTCATTGTGAGAGAAGCCCTCTCCCCCTGCACGTTGTACCTGAACTTCACCTGCGGCTAAATCCTTGCCGTGTTCTAAAGATCCCTCATGGCTGACCCGACCCTCGACAATGATAGAGATAACATCGATTTCACTGTGCGGATGCATACCCGAAGAGCCCTGGGGTAAATAGCGTGCATCAGCTAAATACACCATGTTGCCCAGTCCTTCAAAAGCCTCTGCTTTTTTGCGAGCACCAAATACGCGGCTATCAGTCACCAGTCGATGTTCAGTAATACCTGCGAAGCCGCCTAACTCCAGTGTGTCTCGGGCTAAAATTTCCATTTTTTTCTCCGGGTGGTTTGTCTGTTGCTGTAGTCGATGGAGTCATTCTAGATATCCCTTTTTGTTTGATATATGGTTATTTTTCGTAATCATTATTCCATTTTTAACAACAATAAAGCTTTGCAGGTTTCATAGGATGGGCCGTAACGTTGATTTGAACGACATGCTGCTTTTTATGGCAGTAGTGGATGCAGGTAGTTTTACCTCAGCTGCGGAACGGCATAATTTGCCTAAGGCAAATCTCAGCCGGAAAATTGCCAAGCTGGAACATGCTCTAGGAGTCACTCTGCTAGAGCGAACCACCCGCACACAAAGCTTGACCGAAGCCGGCAGTACCTACTTGCAACATTGCCGTCGAATACAGCATGAAGTCGATCTAGCAGAAAGCAAAGTCGGCAGTTTAGTGAGCAAGGCGTGCGGTAAGCTGCGGGTGGGCGTCTCTGTTGGTGTAGGCCATGCGATATTGAAAGATGTGCTGGGTGAGTTTCTACAGGCCCACCCTGATATTGAATTGGAGTTAACTCTATCTAACAAAAGAGTGGATTTGATTGAGGAGGGCTACGATCTGGTTATCCGTGTGGGAGAGTTGGTTGATTCTCGATTGATAGCCAAGAAATTAGGGAAAATTCGGCGCCGTTTATACACTAGCCCAAATTACATAGAGCGTCAGAATCTGAATGCCGAGTTAGAATCTTTGGCCGATTGCGAGTTTCTAATTATGAGCAGTGCACAGTATGGCGGCAGGTTGAATTTAACGAATGGAACTGATGTTCGAGAGATAATGATCGAGCCGAGAGTGAGAGTCGATGACTTCTTGATGCTAAAGCAGATGCTGGTTGATGGTTGTGGAATCGCAATTCTCCCCGACTATATGTGCCAACAAGAAGTAGCTGCGGATTTATTGGTGCCAGTATTTCCTGAGTGGGAGATGCCACCGGTGGATCTGTATGCGCTCTACCCACAACATCGACAAAAATTGCCAAAGGTGAGCTCTTTTTTGGCCTTTGTTCAGCAGGTGTGTATGAATCGACTGGGCTGAACGCGTTAAAAAACCTTTTCAAGATGCATATCAAGCTAACTAAATATGTATTTAAATATTAACTCGGTAGATAGCCCTTATTCGTTAGGGCTATCGAAACTTTAGCAAAGGTTTTTTCTGTAAGGTTTAATTCACCTGAAGAAATTCAGGTTAGCGTGGATACCGAGTGGCCCAAAGTAAAAACTCCCGGTTGCCATCGCCGCCCTTTATTGGACTGTCAATATACTCTTTCACCTCAAGTCCCAAGTCTTCGCATAAGGCAGTGATGCGCTCGTGCACCTCCGGGTAGTATTTGGCATCACGCACCAGACCACCCTTGCCAATCCCCTCCGGGCCCACTTCAAATTGCGGTTTAACCAGACTTAAGAGTTGTCCCGAAGGTTTAAGCAAGGCCGGTAACTGCGGCAGAATGAGTGCTTGGGAAATAAAAGAGACATCCATAACGATGGCATCAAAACCTGCGTCTCCGTGGGGGGCGATTTGGGAGGCTTCCAGGTGGCGTGCATTTACCCCTTCAAATAGGTACATACGGGGGTCATCCAGTAACTTCTGCGCCAACTGATCTCGCCCAACATCAACACCGACAACTGATGCTGCTCCCCGTTGAAGTAGGCAGTCGCTAAAACCGCCAGTAGAGCAGCCAACATCCAGTGCGTGCCACCCAGAGGGGTTTAGTCCTGTCTGGTCGAGGATGGCGGCCAATTTCAGGCCCGCTCGGGAAACATACTGGTCTTCCGGTAGGGGGGTGACTTCAAGGGCGCAATCTTCCGGAATGCTCTGCCCGGCTTTGCGCGCGGGCTGGAGGGTACCGCCATCGGATACCATGACCCTTCCGGCATCAATCAGTTTCTTTGCATGGGTGCGGGAGTTTGCCAGCTCTCTCTGTACAAGCAGTTGATCCAATCGGGTCATGTTTCGCGGTGCAATCCTGTTTACATAATTGAGAATACAGGGCCCATGCTAACCTCTGGCTCCAGCAGGTAGAAGTGCGGCTCCGCAAATTGTGGGACTAATCTTTAGTAAGGAGGATGTTAGCTGATGGCAAAAAGCGTTCTGGATAAGTTCAAAATTCGCAAGGGAAAGGTCTTTGAGGCGCCACTTGAGGGCGCCTTTGGGCGCCTGGTTACTCCCTTTGAAGAATTTATCCATCGCCAAAGCAGCAGTGGTATTTTGTTGATGCTATCTGCTCTGGCGGCGTTGGTTATTGCCAACTCCCCTTTGCAGGAGGCATACAAGCACCTGTTGCATATGCCCATCAGCCTCAGCGCTGGAAACTGGGAATTCTCTCTCTCCTTACACCACTGGATCAACGATGGCTTGATGGCGATCTTTTTCTTTCTGGTGGGATTGGAATTAAAGCGCGAATTTATGGTGGGAGAGCTGTCCGACCTTCGCCAGGCTGTACTTCCGGTGATGGCGGCAGTTGGCGGAATGGTGGTGCCGGCACTTATTTACGCTTCTTTTAATGCGGATAGTGGCGCAGAACGCGGCTGGGGCATTCCCATGGCCACGGATATAGCATTCGCTGTCGGCTGTATTGCCCTTTTGGGGAATCGGGTGCCTCGTGCGGTAGTTACTTTCCTGGTTGCGTTAGCCATTGTGGATGACTTGGGCGCAATTTTAGTGATTGCAATCTGGTATACCGAACAGGTGAATATCACCGCGCTGATTGCGGCGGGTTGCCTGGTAGTGATTATGTGGCTGCTAAAAGCGGCGGGGGTTCGCAGTTCTCCGGCCTATGTATTTGTCGGTGTGCTGCTCTGGTATGAGTTCTACCTGGCGGGGGTACATGCGACTATTGCGGGGGTGATTACGGCAATGGCACTGCCGGCCAAACCCAAATATGACCCGGTGGCCTTTAGTACCTTTGTAAAGGATATTATTCGCAGCTTTGACCGCTGTTTCCGTCCAGGCGATAAGATTATTGCTAACGATGCGTTGCGCGCCCGAGTGATGGCGCTGGGAAATGGCGTCAACCTGGCGCAATCGCCGCTACAGCGTATGGAAACCCGCCTGCACACACCGGTGGGTTTCGTAATAATCCCTATTTTTGCATTGGCTAACGCCGGTATTCCCTTTAGTAGTTTTACCAGTTCTTCGGCGGTGATAAACCCTGTCACCCTTGGGGTCATTTCCGGCTTGGTTGTGGGCAAGCTGGTGGGTATCGTTGGCGCCACCTGGATTGGCTGGAAGCTTGGCTGGGGCAAGTTGCCTAAGTCCGCCAATTTCCAACATATTGTCGGTGTTGCACTCCTTGGCGGGATTGGCTTCACTATGTCGATCTTCATTGCCGAGCTGGCCTTTAGCTCTGAATATGAGCTGTTGATCCAAGCTAAAGCGGGTATCCTACTGGCATCAGTAATTGCTGGAGTGGCGGGGTTCCTGGTATTGCGCAAAGCTCCGGTGGCCGATGAGTTTGAAGTTCATGGGGAGGGGGAGCCCCTGGATGAAGGTGGCAGCGATAGCCTTGGGGAAGGGGAGGACGTAGAACAGCAGCCCAGCCGCCAGGGTTAAGTTGTTTTAGCGTTCCTGATGTCACTGCGTCTCGGTCCTGGAGGGGCCTGATTCCATAAGTTTCCATCTCCCATTGTTAATGTACGTGAGAGAAATAAGAATTATGTATTTGAGAACACTGGCACAGGCGCTACCAGTGCTGGCTATTTCCCTTCTGCTCGGGGCTTGTGATGGCCAAACTACAGCTAATAAAAAAGCCGATTCTGAAGTCGGGGTTGATAATCAATCGACTACAACCAATCCCAAGTCCGATAATGGAGTTAGTGCGATGGATAGTCTGGCCCAGGCTTATGTCCTTCTAGTACTTGAACTGGGAAATCATGACGACAGCTATGTCGATGCCTATTACGGTCCGGCTGAATTGCGTGAAACTGCCACCAAGAGTAAGGTGAGCGCTGCAGATATCGCCCGGCGTGGTGAGTCTTTACTGGCAGAGCTGCCAGCGGTAATCGACGGCGATGGGTCTATCGAAAACCTGCGCATGCATTACCTGAAGACACAGTTGCGGGCCCTGGTGTTCCATGCTCGTAGTCTGGCAGGAGAGAGCCCGAGAAGCTTCACCAATGAAGCTCGAACCCTCTACGACACCGAGCCCCCGCAGCAGGATTTGGAAAGTTTTGAACCCATGCTGGAGGAGTTGGAAGCATTACTCCCAGGTGAGCAGCCCTTGAGTGAGAGGGTAGCCAGCTTCCGCAAAGCTTATGAAATTCCTGCCGATCGCCTTCAGGCCGTATTTGATGCCGCCATTAAAGAATGCCGCGCGCGCACTAAGCAGTATGTTTCACTCCCAGCGGATGAGAGTTTTGTTCTGGAGTATGTCAGCGACAAACCCTGGAGTGGCTACAACTGGTATAAGGGGCGTTCGCACAGTCTTATACAGGTGAACAATGGCCTGCCAATTACGATAGATAGGGCTATTGACCTGGGCTGTCACGAAGGGTATCCGGGGCATCACACCTATAACGCGCTGTTGGAGCAAACTCTGGTCAAGGAACGGGGTTGGGCAGAGTACAGCGTTTACCCGCTTTTCAGTCCACAGTCACTGATTGCCGAGGGAAGTGCAAACTACGGGATAGAGCTGACTTTCCCTGGTGAGGAGAAAACCCGTTTTGAAATGGAGGTTCTCTACCCCTTAGCTGGCCTGGATCCGAAAACAGCGGAAAAGTATGAGCAGGTAATGGCCCTGGTAGATAAGTTGGGTTTTGCCGGCAATGAGATTGCCCGCCAGTATATCGACGGGGAAATTGAGGGCGCGCAGGTACCTGCGTTGTTTGAGAAATATACCTTGATGAGCCCCGCCAAGGCGGCACAGCGGAAGGATTTTGTAGATGCCTACGGCGCCTACGTAATTAATTACAATTGGGGTAAGACACTGGTTGCTGATTATGTAGAGCAGGGCAGTCAAAATAATGAAGAGCGCTGGCAGCGCTTTACCCGTTTATTATCCTCGCCGCGCCTGCCGTCATCCCTGGATTGGTAATCATGCAAAAAGGCACTTTGAGAGAGTATTTACTATCGCGACCGGAAGCTATCGAGGATTTTCCTTTTGGCCCGGATGTGGCGGTATTTAAGATTAAGGGGCGTATGTTTGCTACCTTAAGCTGTTACCGCGGGGTGGACGCTAGTAATCTCAAGTGCGATCCCGATGAAGCCCAGGCGTTAAGGGACATCTTTTCCGGTGTTATCCCGGGTTACCATATGAACAAGAAACACTGGAATACGGTGTTGTTGGATGGCACAGTGCCCGATTATGAGATTGAGCGAATGGTAGATCGCTCATATGGCCTGGTGGTTAAGGGGCTTCGCAAGCTTGAGCGGGATTCCCTGGAACTGGCCTATGGAGCGGAGCTGCTCTACCGCTAGAGGCCCCTGAGAATAGAAATACCCAGATTTAGTCTAGGAGAGGATGTGAACGAATTTATTGTCGATGTAACGGCAGAGAACGCCCAGCAAATTCTGATTGAAGAGTCCATGAAGCGCCCGGTAGTGGTGGACTTTTGGGCCGATTGGTGTGAGCCGTGCAAGCAGTTGATGCCGGTGTTGGAAAAACTGGCCAATGAGTATAGCGGTCAGTTTTTATTGGCCAAGGTCAATGCAGATACCGAGCAAATGCTGGCGGGTCAGCTGGGTGTACGCAGTTTGCCCACGGTAATGGTTTTAAAAGATGGCCAGCCGGTAGATGGCTTTGCCGGTGTGCAGCCAGAGACACAGATTCGTGAGATGCTGGATAAGTATCTGCCAAAACCCTGGGACATAAAGTTGCAGCAGGCACAGGCGTTAATCGGTGAAGATAAAGTGGCGGAAGCTCTGCCTCTGTTGCGTCAGGCTTATACGGAATCGTCTGAACGCACTGATATCGCCAAACAACTGGCTGCTATCCTGCTCGACCAAAACCGTGCCCAGGAAGCGGAGACTGTGCTCAGTAAAATTCTGCTGGCAGATCAGGACGCGGAATACCAGCAGCTGATGGCTCAATTGGAGCTGAAGCAACAGGCAGCAGAAACTCCAGAAATTCAGGCTCTGCAAAAGGCGCTGGAAGAAAATCCTGCGGATAGCGATTCTGCTTATCAATTGGCCGTACAGTACAGTCAGGCCAACCGCCATGAAGAAGCATTGGAATTATTGCTGGATATTTTGCGTAAAGACATGGGCTTTGCCGATGGTGCTGCCAAGCAGACGTTCCTGGATATTGTAAAAAGTTTGGGTGCTGGCGACCCTGTTGCCACTCAGTTCCAGCGCAAGTTAATGACTATGATGTTTTAAAAAATACTTTACCGGTAAACAAAGGGGCCCAAGAGGCCTCTTTGTTTTTGGGGGAGAGAAGGACGATTATTAATGTATAAGCTCTGTGTTTATATTCCCGAGTCTCACTTGGAAGCGGTAAAGCAAGCGCTATTTTCCGTGGGTGCAGGACGTATTGGCGACTACGATAGTTGTTGTTGGCAAGTTCTGGGAGAGGGACAGTTCAGGCCGCTGGATGGGAGTCAGCCATTTATTGGTCAGTCGGGCCAGGTCGAGACTGTGATGGAATACCGTGTGGAGATGGTCTGTGCTGATGAGCTGGTGGATGCTGCTCTCGATGCAATGCGAGCAGCCCACCCCTATGAAGAACCGGCGTTTGACCTCTGGCGATTGGATGATCGCTGCAGTAGTGCCGGCTTAAATAAAGCAGAGGTCTCTTAAAGGCTATCGAGTACCTTTTGTCGTTCGTGGCTTTTTTGCTCGATCGCTTTCGCATCTTCCAGTAATTTTGAAACGCTGGTGTGATGGGTCGGCAGTTTATTTTCGGCGGGGCTACTGTCTTCAACGATCGAGTCGGATCTCAAGTCAATTGGGTCATTGGCAGTGACTGTATTTAGAGGCTTGACGCGGTGAATACGCACGTGTGAATCCAACCCCTCCGGCACGGTGTCTGAGAAGTGCCAGTTCCCATCTTTATCTTTCCAGGTAAAAACCTCAGATGTTTGCTTGTCAGAATCCCCTTGAGATACGAGCCCGCTGGAAGTTGCCAACTCTTCAATTTTTGATACTGATTCCTGGGTGGTTTCGCGCACACTTTGCATAGCTCGCTCACCGGTTTCGCGAATCGCTGAAATATCCGGTTTTTGAGGCAGCCAGTCGGAGGGTGACATGATGGGTTTGCCATCTGGGCCCGGTAAGATCATAGGCAGGACAATGCCTACCAGTAACAAGGCACCGAGCATTGGAAAGTATTTCATGCAAACATCCTTTTAATGCAGGGTCATTAACTCATTAAGTAAAGTGGTTTACAGCTTGCGATTGATGACACCGCGGTGTAACTGGTATTGCCCGATACGGGTATCTTCGAAATAGTGCTCCAAAGTGCGGTGCATAATGGGAAATGCAATCTCCTTCCAGGGAATTTCGTCTTCGCGAAATAGCTCAACTTCGAGCGATTCAGGCCCGGGTCCGAAATTCATATCGGTCAATTCACCCCGGTACATCATGTAGACCTGATTGATATGGGGAATATCGTAGACGGAGTAGAGCTCGTCCACGCGGATACTGGCCCGGGCTTCCTCCCAGGACTCCCGTAAAGCGCCCTCTTCGCTAGTTTCGCCACTCTCCATAAACCCGGCAGGCAGAGTCCAGAGCCCCAGGCGCGGCTGTATGGCGCGCTTGCACAGCATCACCTTGTCGCCAACGTAAGGGACAACTCCGACAATAACACGGGGGTTGATGTAGTAAATGGCGCCGCAACTGCCACAGATGTGGCGGGGGCGGTCATCGCCCTTGGGAATGGAAAGTGTTACGGCGTTACTGCCGCATTGGCTGCAAAATTTCATGGCGTCAGTATACCCATGCGAGATTTGAGCGCCAGCTTCCGGACCGGTTGACGCCTATAGTTGTTAGTGATGTTGAAGTATAAAGGCGGTATCTACCCTGCGATGGCGCGTTTTTTTCTGCTCGGACTAGCGCTCCTTGCCCTTTGCGCCTGTGGTGGTAAAGGCGAAGAGGAAAAGGCGCCACCTCCCCCGCCAGTAGAAGTACTGGTTGTTAGGGAGGAGCCTGTTATCCCCCGCTTTGAATTCGTCGGACGGGTAGAGGCAACTGATGAATATCAAGTCCGCCCACGAGTACAAGGGTATATCCAGAGCCGCAATTTTACCGAGGGGGAAACCGTCCAGAAAGGGCAGTTACTGTTTGAAATTGACCCACGCCCTTTTATTGCCGAACTGGCGAATCAGCGCGCCACTCTGGAACAATCCCAAGCCTCCCTGAGAGTTGCTGAACGGAACTTCCAGCGTGGCCGACGCTTGGTGGCCACTGGGGCTATCAGCCAGGTACAGATGGATGAGCTTGAAGGTAATTTTGAGGAAGCGGAATCCCAAGTCGATGCCAATCGCGCCAAAGTTCAAAGTGCTGAGCTGGATCTTTCTTATACCAAAGTTTACGCGCCACTCACTGGAAGAATCGGGCGTACAGAATTTCCAGTGGGTTCCCTGGTAGGGCCAAGCACCGATCCCCTGGCCACGATAGTAAAAATGGATCCCATTTATGTGCTCTTTGAAGTGCCAGAAGAGCAACTTTATGCGGTGCAGGTGGATTCCCAGCGGCGGCAGCGAGAGGGTTTAAGTCCCACTCGCCTGGATGTCCGCATTGAGTTACCCGACGGCAATTACTACCCCCATAAGGGCAAAATCGTATTTATCGATAATCAGATCGATCCCAATACCGGATCGGTAGCGGTGCGCTCCCTGTTTCCCAATCCAGGCCAACTATTAGTACAGGGCCAGTTTGCCCGAGTTTCCATAAGCGTCTACACCGGCAATGACGCCCTGAGGCCGCTGGTACCCCAGTCAGCGGTCATGGAGGATATGCAGGGCCGTTATGTCTTTGTTTTGGGCAAAGATAATATTGCGGAGAAGCGCTACCTGACCTTGGGGCAGAGGGAAGGGGAGTTGTGGGCTGTAGATCGCGGGCTTGTCGCCGGTGAATCTGTAATCGTTAATGGTTTGCAGAGGGTTGTCGCAGGAAAGCCGGTGACGCCGCAAAACACCCCTAGAAACCCCTACGATGTTGAAGCACCACCAGCCCCTCCCGCCGAGCAAAGTAGTAGTTCTGCGGCGAAATCTGGCTCTACAGACAGTCAAGGGGAGAGAGAGCTACGGGTAATTGATGGGGAAGCGGCACCAGCAAGCCCTGAATCTGAGGGGCATGACGATGACTACAAATAGCTGTCGCTGCCCATGATTAGCGCCTTTTGTATCCGGCGGCCACGATTCGCCTTTGTTATTTCCATATTGATCACCCTCGCTGGGATACTCTCCTTGCCACAATTACCGGTGTCGCAATTCCCTGAAATAACGCCACCGACCATCAATGTCGCCGCCACGTTTGCCGGTGCCAGCGCTGAAGTAGTGCGCGATAGTGTGGCTGTGCCGATTGAGTCGCAAGTTAATGGTGTGGAGGGCATGGATTATATGTCTTCCACCAGTGGCAATGATGGCTCCTACAGTCTCACAGTGACATTCAAGCCTGGCTACGACGATGACATCGCCCAGGTTAATGTTCAGAACCGGGTGGAGCAGGCCACTCCCCAGCTGCCTGAGGATGTGAAAAGAGATGGGGTGGTAGTTTCCAAGCAGAGCACCACGCTGTTACTAGTAGTCAATTTGTTCTCCCCAGATGAAAAGTTTGATGAATTATTTCTGGCAAATTACGCCGAGATTTATTTAAAAGATGAATTGGCGCGGGTACTGGGGGTGAGCAGTGTTGTTATTTTTGGCTCGCGCAATTACGCCATGCGCCTTTGGCTCGACCCCAACCGGATGGCCTCGTTAGATGTCACCGCCCAGGATGTTATCTCTGCTGTGCAGGCACAGAATGTAGAGGTAGCTGCCGGTCAGATCGGGGCGCCACCGATCCGCCAAGATCAGCAGTTCCAATACAATATTTTGGTGCAGGGGCGCTTGGTATCTCCCAGCGAATTTGAGGACATCACCATCCGCGCCAAGCCCGATGGCGCCATGGTAAAAGTCAAAGATGTGGCGAGGGTGGAGCTGGGAAGTGAATCTTATTCTTCCTATGGGCAATTGGATAACCAGGCTTCAGCAGTGATTGGGGTGTACCAGCTGCCGGAGGCAAATGCGATCGAGGTGGCCGATGGCATAAAGGCCAAGGTTGCTGAGTTGTCGAAGCGTTTTCCCGATGGATTGGAAGCGGAGATTCTCTACGACACCACATTATTTGTAGAGGCCTCAATTAAAGAGGTTGTGGAAACACTGATTATTGCCCTGATACTGGTAATACTGGTGGTTTTTTTGTTTCTACAGGATTGGCGCTCTACGCTGGTACCAGCCATTGCCATTCCCGTATCCCTGATAGGCACCTTTGCCTTAATGCTGGCATTTGGGATGACGATTAACACCATCACATTGTTTGCCTTAATCCTGGCGATAGGCATAGTGGTAGATGATGCGATTATCGTGGTGGAAAACACCCAGCGGTTAATGGCTGATGGCCTCCCGCCAAAGGAAGCCGCGCTGGAATCCATGCGTGAAGTTACCGGCCCCGTTATTGCTACTACCCTTGTTTTGTTTGCAGTTTTTGTCCCGGTAATGTTGATGCCGGGAATTACGGGGAAAATGTATCAGCAGTTTGCTGTCACCATTTCAATGGCGGTGGCCATTTCCTCCCTGAATGCACTTACATTAAGTCCGGCCCTCTGTGCCAGTTTGTTAAAGCCGAATAAAGACGGGGAAGTAGCTGGTATTAAAGAGACCGGTATTTTTGGTTTCTTTAATAAAGCTCTGCATATTTCTACAGGTTTTTATGTGGGAATGGTGAGGGCTTGTATAAAAATACCGCTTATCGGTATTGCCTCAATTATTCTGATTTTATTATTCTGTTATTTGCTCTTTACCCGAATCCCCACCGGTTTTATTCCCGATGAAGATCAGGGCACGTTTATGTTGCACGTGCAGTTGCCTGATGGATCTTCCCTGGAGCGAACCGGACCCATTGTCAATCAAGTGACCGATGTTCTAATGGAAGAGCCAGGTATGGCTCATGTGGTTGGTGTGCCCGGTTACAACCTGCTTACCAGCAGTGTTTCTTCCAACACGGCAATGATGTTTGCTGTGCTAAAACCCTGGGATGACCGCACGAATAGGGAAGATAGCCAGTTTGCCATTATGGATCGGGTACAGAAAAAATTATCTGCAATTCCCGATGCGCAAGTGCTGCCGTTTGTCATTCCACCACTTCCAGGTATTGGCACTGTTGGTGGATTTGAATTTGTACTCGAAGATCTACAGGGGCGCAGTATTACTGAATTGTCACAGGTCTTGTTTGACCTGCTGGGCAATGCCAATCAGCGCAGTGAAATCTCCCAGGCCTTTACCAGTTTTCAGGCCGCTACACCGCAGCTTGAATTAAAAGTAGATAAAGAAAAATCGCATGTGCTTGGGGTCCCCCTGCCGGATGTGTATTTAACGTTGCAAACCTTTTTGGGTGGCTATTACATCAATGACTTTAACCTATATGGAAAGGTCTTTCGTGTAATCGCTCAGGCCGATGCTCAATTTCGCGATAAAGAGGAAAATCTGGCTGGCTTTTATGTTCGTGCCAATAGTGGCGGTTTGGTACCGCTGACTTCTATCTCAACTATTACCCCGGTGGTCGCGCCACAAACAATAACCCGTTACAACTTATATAACAGCGTCACTATCAATGGATCACCGGCACCGGGGTATTCCAGTGGCCAGGCGATGGATGCTATGGAAGACTTGGCATCAAAGTTGCCAGAAGGTTATGGATACGAATGGACGGGCATCAGCTTACAGGAGGTGACCGCGGGTAATCTGGCCCCAATCCTGTTCTCTTTGGCCGTTATATTTGTCTACTTGTTTTTGGTCGCCCAATATGAGAGCTGGACTATCCCCTTTGCAGTGATGTTGTGCGTCCCCATTGCGATTGGTGGCGCTATGTTTACGGTATTTATCGCGGGGTCCATCAACAATCTCTATACGCAGATCGGCTTGGTATTACTGATTGGGATGGCAGCAAAGAGTGCGATTCTGATAGTAGAGTTTGCCTGCGTGGAACGCGATAAGGGGCGGTCTATTGCGGATGCGGCTCTATCGGCTACGCGCCTGCGATTCCGCGCGGTATTAATGACGGCCATGTCCTTTATTTTAGGGGTAATTCCACTACTGGTCGCCACCGGTGCTGGCGCAGTGAGCCGGGTTTCCCTGGGGCTGGTGGTCTTTGGCGGTATGTTGGCTGCGAGTCTCTTCGCCACTTTGCTAGTGCCTGTGTATTACGCCTTGGTGCAAACGGTGCGGGAAAAGCTGAAAGGGGGCTATACCCCCAAAATTAATGAGGATAAGACCGCGAATGGTGGGTCTGAATCCACCTGAGCCAATCTGTTGATTGTGTGGTAGGGTGGTAAGTCACAAATGGATATTGTGGCATATCGCTCAGTGTTACCGCTGAAAAACGGTATGATGAATGTTATGGAGCCCCCGCAGCGATCGGGGCAGGGCACAGATTTATGCTAGAGATTATTGAACAGAAAATCGTAGGGCAAATTGAGGACTTGGAAGCAAGGGTTCCGGCAGGACCTGACCTGCAAGGCCATGCCGCAGTACTGATTGCCCTGACAGAAGAGCCGGACCCACAAGTAATTCTAACTAAGCGCTCTGCAAATCTCTCTACACATTCCGGTGAAGTTTCTCTCCCTGGGGGGCGCTGGGATGCCACGGACCCATCGCTTCAATTTACCGCCTTGCGTGAGGCGGAAGAAGAAGTCAGCCTACCTATGGATGACGTACGCGTACTCGGCCCCCTTTGGCCGCGGACTACCCGCTGGCAGGTACATGTGACCCCTTGGGTAGGGATAATTTCACCGGATATCCAATTATTCCCAAACCCAGGAGAATTGGATGCAGTATTTCGAGTCCCCCTGTCTTTCTTTCTTGCAGACCCGCGTATTCGCACTGATCGTATTATTATTGATAACCAGGAAATATACCTTCCGGCGTATATGTATGAAGACTTCGAAATTTGGGGCTTTACTGCAGGGGTATTAACCGAATTTTTAGTAAAAATATTAGGGGCATCAATAGGGCGCCGCGATGATGTGCCGCTGCGTGCACTTAATTAGCTCGGCTTACTAATTAGAATTTTTTTATTTTTTGGGAAGCCCTGGTATCGGCTCACCTAAGTCATCCCAAGCATCGATTAGTATTTTCATTATTTTTCCGGCATCGGGATCGGCGCTGAGGATTGGGAAATCAGGGGCTTCAGGAAGTTTAACTTCTTCTCCTCGTCGACATTCGATTAACCAGTTGTCATCGACTTTAACGAGTTTGTCCCGGTACTCTCCAACAGCAGAAATGCGATAGCCGGATCGTGTTGCTATGATTTCTACGGTCGTTGCTTTCCCTGAGGCGGATTGCCCATCTTCAGAAATAAAATGTAGGGGGGAGCTTGTAATATGCCGGCTTCCCAACTTGCTGTGAACCGCTGCGTAGCGCTCCAGTTTTTCTCTTCCCCGAATCATAATATTGCCATGCTCAAATCGGCCATTGGGTGTAAATAATGAGGCCCAGCCTCGGGCATCATTGCTGTCGATAGTTAATGTATAACGGGCGAGTAGATCACTAATCGCTAGTCGATCTTTTAGCTGTTGAATCTCATCCATTTCTTCACCTTGACCTTTATCGCCAGTAGCTATTGAAGAGGATAGTTTCTAGTGATGGTTTTTGGGGGCGCACCTAGGATATTAATTGAGTATTAATCAAAACCTGTTATCTAACCCGGAATCCTGTAAGTAACCTTGAGAGAATTATTAATAAAATTGGGAAGTGTTTGTTTGTGTAAAGTGAAGCAATACCAAGCCCTAAAATCCTTTGTCGTTTGGTGACTATTTCACGGTTTTAGCTAATGGTGGGATTTATTTGAGACGTAAGTACTAGATATACTGTAAGGTTCTTATATCCTTAATTTTTCTTATTATATACGTTATTGGATTGCTTGAATGAGATCTCTCTCTTTTTTCTGTGTGTTGCTGGGAATCGGATTAATCCAGGCTTGTGCAATGTCCACTGTACCTCCTAAGTATCAGGGACAATGGGCTGGAACCGAGGAATCCTGTAACGCTTCTTCATCGGCCGACTCGATGACACTGGCGGATAGTCGTATTCAATTTACGGAGTCTTCAGGCCAGTTGATGTCTGCTAGCCAGAGTGATGGCAATCTTCATCTGGTTTTCAATATGCAGGGTGAAGGAGAAGCTTGGAAGTCAGAGGAGGTGTACTCTCTGATATCTGGCGGAAAGGTACTGGTGCGTTATACCCAGGATTCTACGTTTAAGTACTTTCGCTGCAATTGATTGGAATTGAAGCCTGCGGAAAATAGTTGAAAAATAATAAGAAAAAAATCATAGAGCCCTCCACTCCTCAAGCTTACAGTACAGAGTATGAAATCTGAGGGCGTGGAGGCTGGGCTAGCATTGAGAATAGAACTCAGTCGTTTAAATGACTGGAGCTTGCAGCTCTGGTCATTTAAATGTGGATTTGCTTGGTAAAATAACTATTCGGTCCAAGCGTCAATTTTGCCTTGCATTTCTTTGTGAAATGGATAAGCCCCTCCTTGTACCTATTGAGTTAGTAGGCTATCTGTAGCTCCCTGTAAAATGACAGGTTCGTCATTGCTAAAGTTTAAAATGGAAGTCTATTCGGATGGCTGTAAGGTTAGCTTGATGCTTTTAAATAGACGAAGCCTGTTTCTACCATTAATTTTTACTACAGGTTTGTAATTGGGATTTAATAGCCTTAATAAAAGTCTGTACTTTTGTTGGCGGCCTTTTGGAAAACAGATGCATATAATGGATGGGTGCAGCGGCAACAGATGTTATAGGGCAAAGTGTGCCGGTATCCACTTTTTTTCGAGCGATAATATCGGGCAACCTGGCAATCCCAATTCCGGCTTCGGTTAACTGTACTATATCGTGTAAGGAGTTACAGCGAACCTTAGGCGTGGCTTTTACCTGAATCCCACTATTCAATTCATACTTTAATGGCATGCCCTGCCAATCATTAGCGATATGCGGCCAATTTTGTAGTTCAGCAAGGTCTGAGGGAATGCCACATAGCTTTTCAATAAGCTGCGGGCTGGCGTAGAGACTTTCTCCTAACAATCCTAACTTTGAAACTTTTGCCGATTGAAGTGCAAGACTGCCTACTCGAATGGCCAGGTCTACCTGCGATTCAATCAAATCCATGGGGGAGTCATTGGCTAACAGCCTGATTCTCAGTTGCGGGTGCTGCTCGGCCAACTTAATGATTGCAGGAATAATTACTGGTTCGCACAGTGCGTGAGGCGCTGTTACTGATAGGGAGCCCGCCAATTTGTCACCGCTATTCCTAAGCCCCGCTATTGCTGAGTTATAAATATCTTTGATCTCCCGGCAATGGGCGTAAAACTCTGAGCCGGCCTCGGTGAGAGATAGGGAGCGGGTACTGCGGTAAAGCAAGCGGGTGCCGATATCAGACTCCAGCCGGGTAACTGCTTGGCTTACTGCCGATTTGGTGCGCTCCAGGCGGTCGGCTGCCAGTGTGAAGCTGCGCGCCTCTACAACGGCTAGGAATACCTGCATATCCTCCAGGCTTGGCTTCATTGTTTAATTTTCCTAAACACTAATATCAATTAATGGATGTTTATCACAACCATGGCCATGGGGCAATCTATAGGCACAAGGTCGTTACCTATTACAGAAGAGGATTTTGATATGAGCGACATTCTGATTGAGAAAACAAAAGCTGCCAGTGAACAGTGGAAGTCTTACTTCAATAGTGGCAATGCAGCTGGGTGTGCATCCATGTATGAAGAGCAGGCTCAAATGACTGCCAAACCCTTTGGCCTGTTCGAAGGTCGAAAGAATATACAAGCTTTCTGGCAAAATCTGATAGATCAGGGTTTTGCGGATGTGGCCTATATTGGAGCAAAAATTGAAGTAGTTGATGAAGCCTCAACCGTGCTCTCAAGTAATTGGAAAATGAACAACGCAGAAGGTGTCATTACTCGTGAACTCTGGGTCCTACAGGAGGACGGTTCTATGCTACTGCGTGATGACCAGTTCGAAGCTATAAATCCTAGCGAAAAGTAAGGGTGCTAGACGTGAGTGAATTTTGGAATAGCTTTACCCGTGAGAAAACGGACGAGCAATATAACCCTACGTTGTGGACCCGCCGTCTTCCAACTGATCTTCTGCTGCCTTCTCATGCTGAGTTTACTGGCAGTCGTAGCTTGGCATATCGCAACGCGATTAAGGACGGTTTACAAACTGTCAATTTTGGGGAAGGTGATTTAGCTGGCTCGATGGATGTTTTCAGGTCAGACGAAGTTGCTGAGGATGCACCGGTCGTAATTTATATTCACGGTGGCTGGTGGCAGTGGTTTTCAAAAGAGCAGTTTTCTTTTCTGGCCGAGCCTTTTAATAAAGAGGGGTTTGCGATCTATATGCCGGGTTACCGTATGGCCCCGGATTGGGAAAATGATACTCCAATGGAGTCTATTGTCTCGCAGGTACAGTGGGCAGTGGCGAGCGTGCTGAAAGAGGCCGAGGAAAAAGGGGCTCCATCTGTCTACATCGTGGGGCATTCGGCAGGTGGCCAACTGGTAGCACTGTTACATCAGACGGATTGGAGTCAATTTGGCGTACCGGCGTCTGCTCAAAGTAAGTTTAAAGGTGCATTTTCCCTGGCGGGACTATTTGACATTCGCCCACTGGTCAATAGTTTTGTCAATGACATCATTAATATGTCGATGGAATCCGCCGAAAAGGTGAGCCCCCAGCTGTTAGAGCCTGGTATAGACAAAACTGAATGCCCGCTACATTTAATTGTGCCTGAATTTGATACACCAGAGTTTTTTCGGCAGACGAAAGAGTATCAGGAGAAAATGCTAAAAATGGATAATCCCTGTTATTTCAAGTTAGCGAATAATCGGGATCATCTTGACTTGATAGAAAACCTAGTTAACGATCAAGATGAAGTTATGAATTACATGATCAGTAATATGCAAGAGAAATTTTAAGAGGTTGTTTTTAATTCTGCTGCTGAAATTAAATTAATTGAATTTATTTGATTCCCTCTGTTGGTTGGGTAGGCCTCAGCTTTGTCGGTTGAGGCTCTATTCGACATAAATAGTGCCATATGCTTTGCCCGTCGACGGGATGGCGTGATTCTTTTGGTTTCTAGTGTAATAAATTGTTAGTAGGTCTCGACATATCCGTAGATTTTTTTCATGCCGGTAAATATCTATCAGGTTGATATATTTTTTTTAATGGTTCTTTGCTGGGGCTAAGCATAAAGTTGTTTTCGTTGTCTAGGAAGAAGGTTGTTTGATTCAAAATAAATCTGTTTTCGGGTTTGCTAAGTGATAAATGACAGGTCTTTAGTTTTCATGTTTTTACACGAGGTTTGATTTTAATAAATTAAGGAGGATTTAATATGCCAATGGTCAATTTCTCTACATTGGTAGTGCCCCGGGGGTTGAATGTACCAACGGAACAGGATTTTGAGGATGCAGTTGAAGGGTATATTGATGTTGAGGCTTTGGGGGCGTTAATTCCCCTGGGTACTCAGGATGTTTATGTTCCTGGCCCCAGAACATTTGCTGGATTCAAGTACGAGTGGAGCTGCACTGCCTTCAGGTGGTCTGTCTGGGGGCATGGCCCAGATTCGAGAGCAAATCCTAACCATTTAGCTGCGCAAGAGTGGACGCTAAGGGTTAAAAAAGGTAACCGATTTCTAACTTATGCTGAGGTTGGTCTTGGACCAGGTAGAGCTATCTTTCCCGGAACTCGTTGGGTTAGGGGGAATAATGCACAATATTCGCATATTCCCCTTATGTTAACTTGATAAGATGAATAAAAAGTTACTTATATAGTGGCCCGCCGACTTAACTGACGTTGCTTAAAGATTGGTTCAGATATGCTGTTTTTTACAAGTTAAGAAAGGCGGGCTTAAATAACTCTTCTTGTTAAAGAAATAGACGAAGAATCTCATTCTATATGTTTAGAGGTTGATAATTCAGTATTGTTAATTCCCAGTGTATGAGAATGTCACCGTTAAACTACCCTAATAGATAAACAGTTCTGGGCGAGCAGGAAAAAATAATAAATAGCTACCTTGCAAGGGAATTGCACACGAGTTTTATTGTAAGGTTTAGCTATAACCGGGCCGTAATTTTATTGGGCAAACTTCAGGGTTTATAAGGTTTCGCCAATTGGGGTTTTTCTGAAGCAATATGATTAAGTCTGGCGGCTTACTGTGTCTTTATGAGTTTAGAAGGTAGATCCTATAAGGAAATACATCTCTTCCCCATTTGAGAGTAAGCGTCTATATAAATCTAATCTACGAATTATAATGGGCGCTTGTTTCCTCCTCCTGGATAGATTATGCCGAGACCCAAATCCACTGTCTCTTTGGATGAGGTGCACTGGGGTGCACTCAAAACCCTCTTCCCCTACTTATTGGAGTTCCGCCGCGCCGTAGTCTTGGCGATCCTCTGCCTGATTGGCGCCAAGGTTGCGGGCGTTACCCTGCCATTTTTGCTCAAACATATTGTCGATGACCTGGATAGTGCTGGGGGTATGGCCCAGGCAGTGGCATTACCTTTGGGGCTGCTGTTGGCCTATGGGGCTGTGCGCCTTTCCAGCACTCTGTTTGGCGAACTGCGAGACACGATTTTTGGCCGTGTCACTGAGCGGGCCCAGCGCCGGGTCGGGTTGGAAGTGTTCCAGCATTTGCACAAACTGGACCTGGATTTTCACCTGAACCGCCGTACCGGCGGGCTCTCTCGGGATATCGAGCGGGGCAATAGCGGCATCGGGTTCCTGATGCGGTTTATGGTCTTCAATATCGTACCCACGCTGGTAGAGATAGCTATGGTGGCGGGGTTGCTCTGGTGGAATTACAGCGGGTTATTTGCGCTATTAGTGCTGGCCGCAGTGATTATTTATATCGGCTTTTCTGTGGTAGCCACTGAATGGCGTACGCGCTTTGTCAGGGAGTTGAATGAGGCGGAGTCACAGGCCAGTAGCCGTGCAGTTGATAGTCTGCTCAACTATGAGACCGTTAAATACTTTGCCAATGAGCGACATGAATCCGGTCACTATGACCGGGAGCTGGCCAGTTGGGAGAAGGCCCGGCGTAAGAACAGGCTGTCCTTGTTTGGCCTAAATAGTGGCCAGGCGCTGATTATTGCCAGCGCTATGTGTGCAGCAATGGTTCTTGCCGCGGTAGGAGTCACCAAAGGCACTATGACCATCGGTGACTTCGTATTGGTGAATGCCTTTATGATGCAGATCTTTATACCGCTAAATTTCCTCGGCTTTGTGTACCGGGAGATGAAAGGGGCACTGGCAAATATTGAGAAAATGTTCTCTTTACTGGCGGTAAAACCTGCTGTGGAAGATCTTCCCCAGGCGGCCCCCCTCACCGTGATGGAGGGCCGAATTGAGTTTGATAACGTCCAGTTTGGCTACAAAGATAATCGCCAGATCCTCAAAGGTATCAGCTTTGCTGTGGAGCCACGGCAAAAAGTGGCAATTGTTGGCGCTAGCGGTGCAGGTAAATCCACCCTCTTTAAGCTCCTGTTTCGTTTTTATGACGCTAACAGCGGTTCCATTTCCATTGATGGCCAGGATATTCGCAGTGTTTCCCAGGAGTCGCTGCGCAGGGCTATTGGTGTTGTGCCTCAGGATGCAGTGTTGTTCAACCAGTCGATTCGGGACAACGTGCGGTACGGACGTGTAGATGCCTCAGATACTGAGGTGGATGAGGCGATCCGTCACGCCCAGCTGGAAGGCTTTGTTCAGCAACTGCCAGAGGGGGCCGATACCCTGGTGGGGGAGCGGGGTCTCAAATTGTCCGGAGGGGAAAAGCAGCGGGTTGCTATCGCTCGGGCCCTGCTGAAAAAGCCTCCGATTATGATCTTTGACGAAGCGACCTCATCTCTCGATAGCCACTCAGAGCAGGGCATAGTGGCATCCCTGCAGGAGATCGCCCGCGAGCAGACATCGTTAGTGATCGCTCACCGCCTCTCCACAATTGTGGATGCAGACTGCATTCTGGTAATGGATCAGGGCGGAATAGTCGAGCAGGGAGCTCATCGGGAATTGATGCAGGCTGACGGACACTACGCGGCCCTCTGGCGTATGCAGCAACAGGAGCGTGGAACTGAGACCCAAGCGGCCGAGGTGCCTACGCCATGACGGTTGATAAATCCCTACAGCCAGACTAATGTGGCGCCGATACAAAAAAATGATAGGCAGAGCGATATGACCATTCCTTTTCAGGCTACCAAGATAGCGGCAGCAGTGTTGGCACTGGCCCTTGTTGGCGCTTGTTCCAAAAAAGAGCAGCAGCCCGAAGAAGTTGCCAAAGCGGAAGCTGAGGCTCAGATTGTAGAGTCCAAGACGGTACCTGTGCCCTCAGGCCAAAAGGTAGAAGATGCGGATAAGCGTTTTGATATCTATGTACCGGTTGAGCTCACTGCAAATCTAAGCGGTCTCTCCGACAACCAGCGCAAAATGATTGGCCTGCTGATTGATGCCAGCCAGATTATGGATCGCCTGTTCTGGTTGCAATCCTACGGCCCAGCTGAGGAATTGCTGCCGGATATTGAAGACAACCGCGCTCGTAAGTTTGCCGATATCAACTATGGCCCCTGGGATCGCCTTAACGACAATAAGCCGTTTATTGTTGGTTATGGAGATAAGCCCCTGGGTGCTAACTTCTACCCAGCGGATATGACCCGCGAAGAGTTCGAGAAATGGGACCAGGCAGGAAAAGACGGCTTGTACTCCTTGGTACGCCGCAATGAGTCTGGCAGTCTCGAACTGGTGCCTTACAACGAAGCCTACAATGCGGACCTGAATAAGGCGGCCAGCATTCTGCGCCAGGCAGCCGAACTGGCTGAGAGCAAGGAATTTTCTAACTACCTCACCATGCGTGCCGATGCACTTCTCTCCGATAATTTCCGCCCCAGCGATATGGCCTGGATGGATATGAAGGAGAATGATATCGATGTGGTTATTGGTCCTATTGAAAACTATGAAGACCAGCTGTTTGCCTATCGTACCGCTTATGAGTCCTACGTCCTGCTGAAAGACAAAGAGTGGAGTCAAAAACTGGCCAAGTTTGCCGCTCTGCTGCCCGAGTTGCAGAGAGGTTTGCCGGTTGAGGAAAAATACAAATCTGAAGAGCCCGGTACTGATTCAGACTTGAATGCCTACGATGTACTCTTCTACGCCGGCCACAGTAACGCGGGCTCCAAGACTATTGCCATTAACCTTCCCAATGATGAGGAAGTACAGCTGGCCAAAGGCACTCGCCGTTTGCAGCTGAAGAATGCAATGCAGGCCAAGTTTGACAAGATTCTGGTGCCGATCAGCGATGTATTGATTGCAGAAGATCAGCGCAAGAATATTACCTTCCCGGCTTTCTTTGCCAACACCATGTTCCACGAAGTGGCCCACGGTTTGGGAATTAAAAAGACCGTAGAAGGCGGAAATAATGTTCGCCAGGCTTTGAAGGAAACCTCTTCCGCCCTGGAAGAAGGTAAGGCTGATATCCTCGGTCTGTACATGGTTACCCGCTTGCATGAAAAAGGTGAGCTGGAAGAAGGCCAGTTGATGGATAACTATGTCACCTTCCTGGCGGGTATTTTCCGCAGCGTACGTTTTGGTGCGGCCAGTGCCCACGGTAAAGCCAACATGATGCGCTTTAACTACTTTAAGGAGCAGGGTGCCTTCACTCGCGATCCCAAGACTGGTCAATACAGTGTTGATTTTGAAAAGATGCAACAGGCGATGACCAACTTGTCTCGTTTAATCATTACTATTCAGGGTGATGGCGATTACGAGAAAGCCAAATCATTGCTGGAGACCAAAGGCGTAATTGGCCCTGAACTGCAGGCTGATTTGGATCGCTTGGCTGAGGCCAGTATTCCGGTTGACGTTACCTTTATCCAGGGTAAAGAAGTACTTGGCTTGAAGTAATATCCTTATCTTTTGTTAAAAAAACCCGGCACCGGCCGGGTTTTTTTGTGCCCCTAATTTTTACCCCCCCCTTCGATTTGCTGTTTCCCCGCTGATTGCAGCTTAGTACTTTAGGTACTTTTTCTTATGGCGGAATTAATAGTCAGGTCCAAACTAAGGAGGCAGTCTGTATCCCAGGCCAGGAAATCCAATTCATATTTAAAATTGACAGAGGTTCTACATGGATATTAAACAGTCAGTTATTAAGTTATTAATATTAAGCGTAATGGGGCTATTTACAGCGTCATACTCTTTTGTAGCATCAGCTCAGGTATCCTGTGGTGATGTTATTACAACCGCCGAAGTGCTTACACAGGATTTATCCTGTGACCTTACTGCTGCTGATCCAGATGCCCTGACTATAGTTGGCCCTGAAGGTAGCTTGAGTATGGAAGGCTTCTCTGTGACCTGTGCTACAGGCGCGGGATTTGGTGGTGCTGGAATACGTATCCAGGGGCAAGGCGCGGTGCTGATTGGCGGTACCATTGATGGATGTTTTGACAATATCTTTATAGAGGGTGTGGGTTATCACACGGTCATAGGAACTGAACTTATTAATAGTGTTGACGATGGTATTGATATTGACAGTATCTTTAACATTATTAATGGATGCATAATTACCAACAGTGGTCGGGTGGGTGTTGATATGGATGATGATTTCAATACTTTCTCTTCTTGCATCGTCACCGGCAGTTTCTCTGATGGGATTCAGATAGATGATAGCTTTTCAAGTGTATTTAATAATATATCCACCAATAATGGTGGGGCAGGAATTTTAATCGAAGGCTCATCCAGTAATGTAATCTCCCAAAATATAACAACAGATAATGGAGATGGAGATACTGCTGATGGTGGTATCGTACTGGAATCCACCAATTCAACTAATAATATCATAACTGGGAATATCTCTTCAGGTAATGATCCCTTTGATTTGAATGATACGGTTGACCCTACTTGTAGTGGCACCAACACCTGGTACGCTAATGATGCCATTACTAAAAACCCGAGCTGCCTAGATTGAATTTTTAAGCTATTTGAGAAACTTAAGTTGTACTTCTTTGGCGATTCAATTGAATAGAGAGAGTTAGCTTTAACTTGAGTCGCCATTTAATCTCCTCCAAGTTTGTGAAGGGATTCAAAAAAATAGCTGTTTGTGCTGATTCATTGATGACCATGAATGGCAGTACAGTTAATGCGCAATAAATTTGATGCTATATTCTAATTGTTTAGCTGTTGAACGGTATAATTGAAGCTATAAATTGATCAATATAATTCAACTATAACAATGGATTAATTATGTCTCGTGTTCTGTACTCGGGTACTAAAAATGCATCCACTTGGGCTTTTAGGGCTTGGCTGGCACTGCGTGAACAGGAAGTTCAGTTTGAGGAAGTGGTTGTAGATATTCGTCGGCCACAGCGATTCGAGAACTTACAGCGTATAGGAGAGTTATCCCCTGCGAGATCAGTACCCGTACTGGAAGAGGGAGATATGATTATTTTTGACTCCTTGGCCATTATGGAATATGCCAATGACATAGGCTCTGGTGAACTGTTACCTCAAGATCCATTGATGCGGGCGCGAGCACGGGCCATGCTTAGCTGGCAACATTCTGGGTTGTCCGGGTTGTGTCCACGTCTGTCCTTTGAAAGTGCATTTTATCCAGATAAACGTTTAATGACCCCTGAAGAAGAGATGGATGCGGAGCGCTTATTTGCCGCCTGGGAAGGAGAGCTTGAGCAAAATGGTGGCCCTTACTTGATGGGCGCTTTGTCCCTGGCAGATTTAGCCTTTGTGCCAACCGTGATAAGAATTTTCTCCCACGCCCCAAATTTGCAGCCCTGGCCGCTTACTAAACTATGGATAGACCGGTTGCTGGCGCGTGACAGCGTAAAAGAGTGGATGTCAGAGGCCGCTGAACTGCCGCCGGTAGTACTGTCGGATTATCGGTAGGGACTAACTTCCGCAAAGATCAGGATTTTTTTAATTACTAAACCCGTTAGGTGAAGCTGTAACAGCTTCACCTTTTTTACTATTAGTGGCGTAAATTAATCGGAAAAAGAAGCAGGGTACGTATTTTTTATCGTAAGAAAGTTTCAAGCGCAATCACTGGCTAATAGTGATGCCAATGAGGTCTAAACTGTGCTGGGTTAACCAGTGCGCCAGTTGATGTTTGAGGCGATCAATTTATCAAATATTAAGGATAATATTTAGATCAATGAAAAGATTAGCCTTTAGTCTATGTTTCTTGTTGAGTAGTGGGGTACAGGCATCGTGCCACTTGGAAGAATATGAACGCTTTATCAATACTCAAAGCTTGGTAATGCTTGAAGCATCCGTGAAACTATTTGAGGAGGATAAGGAGAAGTTTAAAATTATTAAACCGTTTGTAAAATTGGAAGTGCGCAATAACAAGCTTAAGGTTTATGTGGCGAAGAAGTTGAGTGAGAAGGAATCCACCGTTCTTAACTTTGACGGCCCTATTGCGAATTACGTTCCCAGCGTATCGGTACAAATTATGCCGGATGGCTCCATACGGGATAAAGTTGATTTGGCGATGTCTGATGATGTTTTTTATCGCACAGAGAAAACTGCCATGGCACCACTGCAAAGCTTATATATGTTTAACGAGGGAATGAATGCAGCGGAAAAGAGAAAATTCACACGTGCAAGAAACTCCCTGAGTAAGCATATGGAGACCATTGAACAATTTTCATATATGAAAAGAGCCTTCACAATGCGTCTTGAAAATGTTTGTCCGGTAAATAGCTAAACACCTAGACGTTCATGCTACTGTTTGAAATAAAAACTATAGCTTTGTTCCTGGCTACGGCGCTTGCAGAGATAATAGGCTGCTACACGGCTTACTTGTGGTTAAAGCAGGACAAGAGTATTTGGCTTCTAGTACCTGGCGGTATAAGTTTGGCGATATTTGCTTGGTTATTGACGTTGCATCCGGCTCCAGCGGGCCGGGTGTATGCCGCCTATGGGGGAATTTATATTTTTTCCTCAATAATGTGGTTATGGCTGGTTAACGGTGTTAAACCCACTGTTTGGGATGTGAGTGGTGCCGCTGTAGCAATGCTGGGTATGGCTATCATTATGTTTTCACCGAGGCAGATGATCAATTAGATTTGATAAATCTATGCGCTTATTTAAGGGTGACTTTGTGATTTATCCTTAAAGCTGAGAAATTCTTGGATCGCGTAAATATCTTACAGTTTATTAAGCCAGCTGATAATTGCTTCGTGTTCAATATTTCCAATGGTCGATATGCTTGGGTGGCTTCTATTGGGAATTTTCACCAAATTAATATTTGATTGATCTAAAGCTATATAATTACCATAGGGTGCAATTAGATCCGAGGGGGAAGATATTAGCAGTATGGGGAGCTTGGAAGAATAGAGAAGGGGAAGTATATTGGTATCACTCGGTTCAATACCAGACTGCTCCAGAGCCAGATTTGCTCCTTTTCGAATTTTATTTTCGGGTATAACCCGGCTAAGTATGGGATGATTGAGCCTACCGTAGTTATACACGGCTTGATCAAAAGGGACCATTGGGGCAAGTAAAATAATTCCATTTAAGTCAGATCTCATGGCTGAGATATAGAGAGCCGTTAAGGCTCCCATAGAGTTTCCTACGATATATAAGGGCTTGTCCTTGATGTCCCCTTTACTGATGAGTGCATCAATAAGTTTATTGATGATTTCACTATCTCCTACACCATATTTTTTGGTGCTATTCGATTCCCCGTGACCAAGGAGGTCCGGAGCTACAACTTGAAATCCAAGAAAGCGAAAGTATTGAGCAGAAAATAACATGAACTCTTTTGATGATCGGAACCCATGTAATAAAATCACTGTTCCAGAATATTTTTCTTTCAGTGCATCTTTTGGTAAATCAAGTTTAACGGTGCTTTCTTTGCCGTCGGTGTCATATTTGACTGAGTAATGAATGCCGTCTTTAGATGAAGCAGGAGCGTGATAATACCTGATGTATTCTTTGCTTTTTTCTATATCATAGCTGCCTTTTTTAAACCCTAAGTCTTTAATTTGTTCTTGGGTTATTGTCTCATTGAAAGGAAAGCTTTCAGATTTTTCAATAAGTTTGGCAATTCTCTGAGAGAAGCTAGACATGCTAAAGCATGTGCTAATGACAGCAAATATCGTATTTAGTTTAATTGCATTTTTCACTGGCCGTTGATATCCAATGGACCTAATCGTATAGAGAAGGATATCTTGTTGCGATTAGGTTTGGCTGGAATTGGTGCCAATATAGCCAGTTCCTGAAAATGGTAACTTATTTAGAGAGGCTAGGCGAAATCCCTCTAATGCTGGCAGGAGAGAACACCTTGTTTCTTTAGAGCTTGTTCGATCGTGCCAAATAAATGCTCGCCGAGTGTACTTTTTGTCTTAAATCAACAAGAGTGACGGCAAAATCAAAATTTGAGAAATTAGATTTTAATCTCTGTGGGCTGCGTGATACTTTATGCGCCACTATAGCTACATAGATGCGATTGCTGTATTTATGTACAGTATTGAGCTGTATAAGGCAAGAGATGAATATTTCCCTAGAGGTTGTGCAAGAACTGGCCCCAGACCAGGCTTCTTTAAACGCAGCCAAAAAACTGTTGAAGCCGGCTAAATGGCCTTTGCGCGGTAAAGCGGCTTCTGTAAATTGTATATGGGGGCAATGCCAAGGGTCGGGGGCCAATCCCTATTACACCATGGCAGATACAGTAGATCACGGTTACAAGTGTACCTGCCCCTCACGTAAGTTTCCCTGCAAGCATGTTCTAGCCCTTTTGTGGCAATTCGCCGACGGCCCGGATGACTTTATTGAGGCTGAAACACCGGAGTGGGTAGTGGAGTGGTTGGGGCGGCGGCGTAAGAGTAAGCCTGAAGCCCAAGCTGAGACAAAAGTTTCTACCAATAAAAACATTCACGGTATTTCTGAGGAAACCTCGGAAAGTAAAGAGGAGCAAGAAAAAAAGGAAGCGGCCAGGGCTAAGCGGGCAGCGCAGACACGCGCTAAAACCAACAAGAGTATCGCCACCGGGCTAGGTGAATTCCAGCAGTGGGTTGAGGATCAATTGCGTACTGGCATGGTGGGATTTCTCAAGGAACTTCGCCAGCGCTGCCGCTATATCTCTGCGCGCTTGGTAGACGCCAAAGCTGCCGGCTTGGCATCCAGGGTTGATGAGCTTCCAGCCAAGGCCCTGGGGCTTGCACCACAGAAGCAGGCGGAAGTGGTATTCAAGGAGCTGGGGCAATTAATGTTACTCAGCAGTGCTTGGCTAACCGATGAGGAAGATGTGGATGCTCGTAGAGCTATTGCCGTTGCCGAGAACCGTGACCAGGTCTTGGAAAACCCAGCCAGCCTCAGGCAAAGGGGCATTTGGCAGAATGTAGGAGAGAAAGTGAGCACCCGCCGCGATGGTTTGGTGAGCCACGCTTCCTGGTTGCTCAAGCTTGATAGTGACACCCCAGTATTTGCCCTGTTGTTGGATCACTATCCGGCTTCTGCGGGGCGCCGGGAGGTGGGCATTGGTATCGGCGCCAGTGTAGAAGGGGAGTTGGTTTTTTATCCCGGTCGCATGCCCCTGAGAGCTTTCCCTGTGGAGTTTAAAGTCGTGCAGGATGGTGTGAATCAGAGATGGCCAGCCCAGCAAGAGAGCGTGTTCTCCCACTACCAAAAGCAGCTGTCTCAGCAACCCTGGATAGAGCAGGTACCGCACCTTCTTGAAGGGGGGCGTCTACTGCGCTGTGCCAACGGCCATTACTGGTGGCGCTGCTCGAGTGGTCAGCAAACGCTACCGCTCAACAATGAACAGATTCCTTCTCTATTACTGGGTTCAAAATTACAGGCGGCGTTTATTTTGTGGGATGGAAGCAGTGCTGAACTGCACAGCGCGCGGACAGATGAGTGGGGGACAATCGCATGCTAACGCCTGAGAAAATCCAGGAAGAGCAGTTGTTGGTAGAGCGCCTACAGCAGCGTTGGATGGTGGGCAGTGATTTGCCCTTAGAGCTCGACGCCCTACCTGAGTCCTGGCGTCCATTGTTTGAAGGCCTGGAAGAGGAGCGCTTGGCATCAGCGGAGGTAGCGCTTCTCAGCCAGCATCAAAGCGCACTCTACCAGCCCCAGGCTCCAGCAGAATTACGCGAATTTCCCTTGTTGCCCGAGTTGAATAAGCCCGTGCTTCCCTACCCAATGCGGGCCCATTTTCGTCGTGTCACTGAAAGCGTTCAGTCCCGCTCTATGGAGCAAACCGGATTGCTCCTGAAGTTGCTGTTACAGCGGGGATTTATTGCCCATCCTGCGGACTGGCTTCCCTCAAGTAATGATGAAGGCTTGCCGGAAGTATATCTTCCCTGGTCACAATGGGCCGCGAATGAGCGGGGTAGTATTGATAATACTGAAGTGTTAACTGAGGAAAACTGGGATGATTGGTATCCTGCCAGTCGCCTGGCAAAGCTCAGGGAGTTGCGCTTCAGTAAACCCGCCGCCGCTTTAAATTTGATCCAGACCTGCGCCGGGCGTGAACCCGCTGATAAACGTTTAAGGATCGTGCGAGTTCTTGCTATCCGGCTGAGTGAGTCCGATGGGGAATATTTACAGTCCCTGCTTAAAGATCGTTCACAAAAGGTGGCGCGTCTTGCCAATCAGTATTTATCCCGATTGGGATTGTCATCGGAACTTGAATCCAATACTCAGGAAGAGTCTTCTGCGCAGGAATTGGCTGAGTTTTACGAATTAAAAAAAGTGGGCTTGGTAAAGAAGCAGTTGCAACTATTGCCCCGCAAGCTCAAGAGCAAAAAACAGCAAGCCATTCGCTCGGAATTTTTGCAGAAGGTATCTCTACAAAGCCTTGCGGAAGCACTGGGTATCACCGTGACTGACTTAGCTGGGGCTTGGCAGCTCGATAAAAATCGTGATTATGATAACCACAGTTTTGTTACCAATGCGGTAGATACTTTGCCAGATAAGGCTATTGCCCTGTTGGTCACAAATATTGAGAGCTACCTGGATACCGGTGAGGCCGGTATGTCTCTCCTGCACAGTTTATTGCCGCGCCTGGAACAGTCCCGCCGTGCCGAATTGATGTTTGGACTTTTGCGTAATAAAAAGGCCAAGGTTGATTTTCAGGGTCTACTCAAGTTTTTGCCCGAACCGTTAACGGAGCTTTCCTGGGATGATTTGAAAAAAACGTCACCCTGGAAGGCGCTGTTAAAGCTCGTTGTCGAGGAATTAAGTGAGAGTGGTTATTTGCAGTCTATTTATCTACAGAGGGAGTTGACTGCGTTGGGCTTGATGTTACCCAGAGAGACCGCTCGACAGTTACTGGAAGCGCTTTTTGAGCAGGGCGTGCTACGGGCAGACCCCGCAACTGACTGTCTTCGATTTAATAGCGAGCTTGCCGGCGTGGATGGCCTTTAGTCCATACACACCCAACACAGATTTAATTTTAAGACCGATCGTTGCCCGGCAAAATTCATAAAATAAGCAGTGAATTTCCGGGCAGGTAAAACAAAAGGATTCCCCATGAGTGACGTACTTCGTCAACCCGCTGAAATTACCTACCAATCAGAACTGGATGCCTTAAAAGCAGAAGACACCGGAAAAAAACCAGAGAATTGGAGTCTGTCTCCGCAGGCAGTCGTGAAATACTTGATGGGCGGCACAACGGCTGAAGGTGCTGAGATAAGTGCAAAATATATCGGCAACCGCCGCCTGATTGAAACTGCTGTTGCCACCCTCGCCACCGATCGAGCACTGCTGTTACTCGGTGTGCCGGGCACGGCAAAGTCCTGGGTATCTGAACACTTGTCTGCGGCGATCTGTGGCAACAGTACCCGTGTGATCCAGTGTACGGCGGGCACCGACGAAAACCAGATTCGCTATGGCTGGAACTACGCTCAGCTACTGGCAAAGGGCCCCAGCAAAGAAGCCCTGGTGCCAACGCCTTTATATCGCGCTATGGAGCAGGGTACCTTGTGTCGCTTGGAAGAGCTGACTCGTATGGGTTCTGATGTTCAGGATACATTGATTACCGTGCTGTCAGAGAAAATGCTGCCGATCCCCGAGTTGAATGATGCGGTTTATGCGCAGCGCGGTTTTAATGTAATCGCAACAGCCAATAACCGCGATAAGGGCGTTAATGAATTATCCTCCGCACTAAAACGACGTTTCAATGTTGTGGTATTGCCGTTGCCCGATGATATGAATGAAGAGGTCAGCATTATTTCTCGCCGCGTGGCAGAGATGGGTGAGAGCCTGGAGTTGCCAGTACCGGCAAATGCCGGCGAAGAGATCGAGAAAATAGTGACCATTTTCCGCGAGCTACGCGGCGGTGAAACACTCGATGGAAAAATAACTCTGAAAACACCGTCCGGTAACTTGTCTACGGCTGAGGCAATTGCGGTAATGGTGGGTGGATTGAGCCAGGCGAACTGGTTTGGCGATGGTAAATTCAGTGCAGAAGAGCTTTCCAGTAATTTGGTGGGTGCCATTGTCAAAGATCCAGTGCAGGATAAAGCTGTATTGGAAGAGTACTTGGAAACGGTCCTGAAAAAGCGCCGAGACTTTGCCGGTTACTACCACACCATGAACGAAGTACTGTAAGGGATATCCCGTGTCCAAGGTGGATTGTCATTATTTTGGTATTCGGCACCACGGGCCCGGTTCTGCGCGGCGCCTTGTCGCCGCGTTGGATCAGCTGAAGCCAAAAAAAGTATTGATAGAGGGCCCCGCTGATTGCAGTGAATTACTGCCTCTGCTGGCTAGCGCACAGATGCAGCCGCCGGTAGCGCTACTCGGCTATGCTGCAGAGTCGCCCGGCTCCAGCCTTTACTACCCGTTTGTGGAATACTCCCCTGAGTACCAGGCCTGCCTATGGGCTGTACAACAGGGGGTAGAAGTTAAATTCATTGATCTGCCCATTAATATCCAGCTGGCGCAGTTACTCCAATCTGAAGCCCAGGACCCTGAAGCGGAGCAAAACGGCGGAGAGTCTGATTCCCCTGCGGTGGCAGGCGAGCCAGAGCCACCATCTGATACCTCTGATCCTATCGGCCTTTTGGCGAAGCTGGCGGGTTATGAAGATGGTGAGGCCTGGTGGAATGACCTGATCGAGCAGAATAACGATGACAGTGCGGAGATATTTGCCCGGGTAGAGTCGGCGATGACCGTGCTGCGCGGAGAAATAACTGAAACCGCGCCGTTATCGCAAAGGGATTTACTGCGCGAAGCCTATATGCGCCTGGAAATTGCCAAAGAAAAGAAAGGGGTGGAAGGTGAGGTTGCTGTAGTCTGTGGGGCCTGGCACTTACCGGCATTTCGTGAAAAGCACACAGCAAAAGATGACCGCGCACTGATTAAACAGCTGCCGGCGAAATTGCCCAAGAGCAAAGTGAAAACCACCTGGATTCCCTGGACATCGCCGCGATTGGCGATGGCCTCCGGTTACGGGGCTGGGGTTGCTGCACCTATGTGGTACCAGCATATTTGGCGCGAGGGCACCGGCGAGCAGTGGCTGGAGCTTTGGTTTGGGCGGCTGGTGCGCGCATTGCGCGAAAGTGGGCAAGTGGTCTCTACGGCTTCGGTTATTGAAGCCGTGCGCCTGAGCCGCAGTTTGGCAGCCGTTAGAAATCGTCCAGCTCCGGGGTTTGAAGAAATTATTGAAGCCGCTGTGGCCTGCCTCTGTTTTGGCGAGCGCCTTATTTGGCAGCAGGTAGAGAGAGAGTTGCTTCTGGGGGAGCAAGTTGGGGCTATCCCCGAGGATGCCCCACTGGTGCCCCTGCTGGAGGATCTACAGCGCTGGCAGAAAAAGACCAAGCTAAAGCCCACCGCTCTGGATAAAGAAGTTTCCCTGGATTTACGCAGTGATATCGGCCTGAATAAATCTACGTTACTGCACCGTCTTGCTGTGCTGGAAGTGCCTTGGGGTAAACCCTCCCATACCGGAAAAAGTCGCGGTACTTTCCGGGAAAACTGGGTGCTCAGCTGGCAGCCGGAGTATGCGGTAAAATTGGTGGAAAACTTAGTTTACGGTTCCACCATTGAGCAAGCGGCTAACAATAAACTTATCGAGGCGATCTCGGCTGAGAGTCATTTGGGCAAGTTAGCAGAAGTGGTTTTGCTGTCCCTCGAATCTCAGTTGCACCGGGCTTCTGAAGCGGGCCTGAAGCGATTGGCCGAGAGAGCGGCTTTGGCCAGTGACGGTATCGAGCTTCTCGACAGCTTGCCGGCGTTAATTCAGGTACAGCGCTATGGTACCGCGCGAGAATTAGCATTGGAGCAAGTTGCCGGCCTGGTAGAACGCTTAGCCATGCAATCTGCCCTGGCCCTGCCGTACGCCTGTCGCAATCTTAACGATGAAGAGTCCCTACGGCTGCGAAACAGTATTCACAGCGCTCATCAGGCACTGCAATTGGCAGAGTTGGGTGATGAAATCATGGAGGACTGGTGGCAAGCCTTCGAGCAACTGGTAGACAGCTCTCTTTCCAGTTTACAGGTCAGCGGCCTTTGTGCGCGTCTTTTGTATCAAGCTGAAAGATTTGATGGATATCGCTTACAGCAATTGCTGGAAAAATCCCTGTCTCCAGCGGTAGCTGCCGCCGATGCAGCACGATTTTTTGAGGGCTTTTTTGCCGAAGCGGTTGAGCGCCTGCTGTACGACCCGGTATTGATGGGAGCGGTACAGCGCTGGTTGCTGCATCTGGACGAAGAAGTATTTATCGAGTACTTGCCCTTGTTCCGGCGCGTATTTTCCAGTCTCGATGCGATGGAGCGTCGGCGCATGATGGAGCTGGTACTCGGTGCCCGATCTAACCACTCTGTATCCAAAGCCATTAATCCCGAAGTTTTGCCGCTGTGGTCAGAGCATCTATTGCGTATCGGCAAATTAATCCAGAAGGACAAGACATGGGCGCAGTAAACGAAGTGTCTGAAGGGCAACAACCCGATGAGATAACGGTCGATAAAGACCAGCAAAAGGAACGCCGTTGGCGCCTGGTGCTAGGGGCTGATGAAGGTGAGTCCGGGCTTTCTGAGCGGGATATGCGTTTGTCCCAAGCGTTAAGTGCGCTTTATGGCAGCGGAGACTCAGAGTCTGGTAAAAAAGGTCGAGGCGGGTTGTCCCGCTCGTCGCCACAAGTTTCCCGTTGGCTGGGTGATATCCGCGAGTTCTTTCCGACTTCTGTGGTACAAGTTGTCCAGCGTGATGCGTTTGAACGCCTTGGCCTCAAGCAGATGCTCATGGAGCCTGAGTTTTTGTCAGCGATTGAAGCGGATGTTCACCTGGTCGCTGACTTGGTTAGTCTTCGTTCAGTGATGCCCGAGAAGACTATTGAGACTGCTCGCCAGGTCATCAAGAAAGTGGTCGATGAGCTGATGGAGCGTTTGGAGCGAAAGACCACAGAAGCGGTTAGGGGAGCTGTCAATAAATCAAAACGCAGCTTTAGGCCGCGTTTTGCCGATATCGACTGGCATAGAACTATTCAGCAAAATCTCAGGCACTACCAACATGACTACCACACAGTGGTGCCTGAGAAATTGATTGGTTTTATGCGACAAAGTCGCCGACTTGCGGACCTGGATGAAGTTATTCTATGTGTCGATCAGTCCGGCTCCATGGCGACATCGGTGGTGTACAGCTCAATCTTTGCAGCGGTAATGGCTTCAATACCGGCAGTGAAAACCAAACTGGTCTGCTTTGATACCGCAATAGTAGATCTTACTGAGGACCTGGAAGACCCAGTCAGCGTTTTGTTTGGCGTGCAACTGGGCGGTGGCACAGACATTAACCAGGCGGTGGCTTATTGTGAGGATAAAATTGAGCGGCCTGGCAAGACGCATTTAATCCTGATTACCGACCTGTATGAAGGGGGAAATGAAGAGGAGTTAAAAGCACGGGTTGCTAACCTTGTTCGCCAGGATGTAAATGTGATTACCTTGCTGGCACTCAGTGATGATGGGCGTCCATCTTATGACCAGTCGCTGGCGGAAGAGTTTGCTGCGATAGGCTCTCCGGTTTTTGCCTGTACACCGGATCAATTCCCGGACCTGATGGCAACGGCGCTGCGTCGCGAAGACGTCCTTAACTGGGCTGCAGATCAGGATATTAAAGCCGTTCGGCCAAAGACTTAATATCTTGTTAGTTAAGTGATGGAGTGAGTGTGGGCACTTACTCCATATCTGATACTTTTTCTATTCTCTCAGATTATTAAAACCATAGTTTTTTAATCATTAGATAGTTATCTAACATATTTTTTAAATGAAATTGTTTATAGCGATTTGTTATTGCTCAATTCGACATCGGTTTAATAGCTGAATGTATGATCCTGGGAAGTTCGTATGGGTTACAACCCCAAAGATGCGTTTAATGAAGCTTTCTCGAAAAGTCCTGGCCGTCAATTTGGCCGAATTATAGAGTATTTAAAAATTTCCATGTCTCAGTCAGTCATTACTGTAGAGGTTGAACTCTATAGCGGCATATGGTGCAATCGGCATGATAGCCTAGTTAATATTTTGATCTATTCACATCTTTACTTAAATACCTAAGTTGTTAGTAGTAAATGTTTGTGTTTATAGAGGGTAAAAGTTAGCCAGAGAAAGTGTAGGTAAATAAAGGGAGGATTTATACGAATATTTTGTTGAGTGGTGTGGCAATATTTTACTGTTTTTTTTCAAAAGGAAAGTTATCTCATTTTTCTAGTGCTTTTCTCCTATTGTGTATCCGCTATTCATGGATATATTGATCATTATGTTGGGTAGAGGTGGCCGGGGTCTTAAATTTGTGTGAGTACACTAGTTTAGGCTGAAGGGGCATTTGGATTCTAGTGGTATTCCTTGAATACTAGAGAGCTTCAGATAAGTGATGGTTGATGATTTAGGTTATATAAGATTAACTCTACTGAGGATATAAGCATGAAAAACTATACTTCAATTTTAGTAATTCCCTTGATGGCATCTTGTGTTCAAGCACAGGCAGATTCAAGTGCGGCAATAATTGAGCAGTTAAGTAATAATAATAATGCGCAAATCACCCAGATGATAAGCATGAATGATAGTTCTACCCTGAAACAGGTAGGGGATTTCAATTCTATTATTTCAGAGCAGAGAGAAAGTTTGCAAGGTGCAATCATGATCACTCAGGTGGGGGATAATAATTTCGTTTCCGCCGTCCAATTTTCGATGTCAGCTAATAATGTAGCTAATAGTAATGTAGCTATAGGGAGCCAACAAGGGGATGGTAATATGTTTTTCATATCCCAAACAGATAGTTTTAATAGCGCCACCATTAATCAGCAGGTGGAAATGAACCAGGCAACAACTATTCATGCTGGTATGTTTAATAGTTCAGTTACCAATCAGATTGGTACAAGTAACATAGGTACAACAATACAGTCTGGAGTATCACATTTGGCTTCAGTCTCACAGACAGGGGATATAAATATGTATACCGTAAGTCAAGGTCTTCAAGTTAGACAGACAGCGGTTATTAATCAGTTGGGTAGTAATCAGAGTGCAATTATTCTGCAATAAGAATTCCGGTTTTTCTGTTTCAATTGATTTGATTATTTAATTAGTGGTTTCATAGGATTATTATTTTAGCTCAAAATTTTAGAGGTTATATATAACTTCACGTAAATATTATTGCAAATTGTATTTGTATATTGTTTATTTGGGTTTGAGTAAACAATATGGCTAAATATTTTTCAGCTTATAAGGTTGTCTAATTTTTGGGGCGAAAAGTTGCTATGTTACCGTATGCGATTAGATAGTCGGTTTTTTAATTTTTATGATAATTCATCGTAGATTCAGTAGTAATTTCTCATGGTTCTTTTTGTTTGTTGGATCAAAATTTCTAGCGTAGTGGGAAGTTTTTAATCATGTACGTAACTCCAGCAGGAAAATATGAACATATTTAAATCTATTGTTAATAGAGTCGTCACGATCATATTGATAAGTGGGGCTAATCTATCCATCCCTGAGATAGCACTGGCTGATGATGTTGAATGTGGGGATACGATTACCACATCCGTTACTTTGGATGAGGACCTCACTTGTGATGTCAGCCCCGCTTTAACTGTCATAGGCCCAGATGGACGCTTGAATATGACCGGGTACGAGGTTCAATGTGATGGTAGTGAAGTTGGAGTGCTGTTAGAGGGGCGTGCAGCGCTACTTCGAGGAGGGCAGGTTGCAGATTGTGAGGTGGGTGTTTTAGCGAATGGAGATGGATTCCATAATATTCAAGCGGTATCGACCACTGCAAATGCCAGTGCCGGATTTGAATTAGTGAGCAATAGCAACTATATGACAGCCTGTACCGCTCAAACAAATACGGGGGTTGGACTAATTGTTACTGGAGAGAGGAATAACGTCTTCCAGAATACCTTTGAAGAAAATACCCTGAGTGGTATCCAGATAGATGGTGATCGGTCATATATAACAGAGAATTTCTGTTTTGAGAATATGGGCTCAGGAATAGAGATTAATGATTCCAGTAATAGCTGGATCGTTGAAAATGCATCGGAAAATAATGGCACTTCAGGTGCGGGAACGGCAGGAATCTTAATGAATGATTTTGATCAGCAATATAACTTGATCATTTTAAATGTGGGGATTCTCAATGAAGATTTCGATGCGCAAGATTTAAACAGTGATCCCTGCAATGGTACAAATTTATGGCGAAATAATACTTTTGATACTGTAGATCCTAGCTGCCTGGATTGAAATATACGGATATAAAAAGATAGTGCCACTATGGTGGCTTCGGTAGTGGTGTTATCTTTTACAATTTATATTCCTGTAGCTTGTATATCAATATGCTCCATTCCCCGCTTAAACTATTTTACTAAATTTTGCGGACAAATTTCCCATGGCTGTTACCAGTTTTTGACTCAAAATCAGCATGACATATCTTTTCTGTATTTGAGCTTTATTTGGGAGGACTCTCGTGAGCTTTATATCTCGATCTGTGATAAGCAAGGCATTGATAACTTCTTTGGCGGCTTCTTTATTGTCTGCATCTTTGTGTTCACTAGCAAATGGTGCTGTTGAGTGCGGAGACACCATAACCAGTCCGGTAATACTGGATCAAGATTTGCTCTGCAATGTTACCCCGGCTTTGACTGTAACTGGGCCGACCGGATATCTGGATTTGAATGGTTATACGCTGAGTTGTGATGGAACTACAGTGGGAATTTTGGTCGATGGTTTTGCGGCCATAATATCGGGCGGGGTGTTACAGGATGGGTTTGTATCTAATTGCAATACAGGTATTTCTGTGGAAGGTTCCGGTATTCATAATTTGTTCGGCCTGAACACCTCTGGTAATACTTCTTCTGGTATTGAGTTTGTTAGTAGTAATAATACGCTAGCCATATCAAATATATCGGATAATGCAGGTACAGGTATTATAATCGCGGGGGGAACAAATAATCTGTTTTCTAATGACATAAGTCGAAATGAAATAACGGGTATACAGGTAGATGGTAGCAGTTCAATAATATCGTCAAATACAGTATCGGATAATACTTTAACTGGAATACAAATTAATAGCGCCAGTAGCTGTCTTATCAGCCAGAATACGGTGGAGAATAATGGCACTCAAGGGTCAAATACTGCAGGAATCTTAATGGAGCTATTTGGCCAGACTGGAAACAATATCGTAGGCAATACTGTCTCTGGCAATGTGGATTTTGACTTGCAAGATGATAATTCTGCCCCCTGTGAGAATAACTGGGTAGGAAATTCACCTGACGCTACTACCTCCGGAGATTGTGTAACGTCAAATTAATAGCGTTTTACGATAAGTTGATAGGCTTGCAGGCAGTTTAATGGTGTCGCCACAGTATTGCGGACACTGCAGCTAGTGTAATTGCTGAAAGCCTGATTTCCCTTTAGATTTTCGTTTTCATATTTATTCCTGAGGGATATCCAGTCGGCCAGTGTGGATTGATGTAGTGAGAGGAGAGTTTGGTTTGCTAGGCTGGTTCAGTTATAGAGAGATATTCTCAGAAGTAAGATATAGATAAGCGTTAATTGTTTTTATGCGGGATTCAAAGGCTAGAAGTTTAATGCCTTGAATCCCGCAATTATTTTTAAGCTAGTTAATGCAGGCGTCATTTGATGAGCTGAAAATATTACCGTACCATGTGGTTCCTACACAGGCAGGAGTATTATCATCAAATAGGTCATCTATATCATTAGATTCAGCAGTATTTCCTGTTACGAAATTCCCTACTTGCCCAAAATTACTTACTGAAATACCGTATTCGTTATTACTTGATGTAGTGTTTAGTATAATGTTGGTGTAGTTTGCATCTTGGATTGCTATTCCAGAAAAAGTATTATTTCTGGCGGTGCTTTGGAAAACTTGATTGTTATCTCCTGAGATAATAATGCCACCTTCCCCATTGCTGGTGGCGCTTACTTCAAAAAAACTATTCCAGTCGCCGAGAACGATAATGCCATTACCAAAATTAAAGTCATTGATTGAGCCGCTGACAATATTGCGACTGCTACTGACTGACATTCCCAAAGATCCATTTTCTTGCGTTGTAACGCCGATGACATTGTGAAGGCCGCTGCCTTCTACAGATACGCCTATATCACATGATGTAATGATGCCACTGGATGCTTGGCTATTAATAAGTACAGCTGTAGTTCCTTCCAGTAGAATTCCTGTGCCAGCCAGGCCATCACAGGATAATGAAAATCCATTGAGATCGAGACTACCGGTAGGGCCCATTATTGTGATGGCAGGAGAAATCGCACAATTAGATATATCCGCATCCAATACTTCGGCAGTAGAGATTATATCACCACAACTTACGGCTAAAGCAATGCCCGGTGCACTTATTAAGCAGCAGCTTGCTGCTGAGATTATTGATGTTTTAATATTTAAAATCGCCTTCATTGATATATTCCTATTGTGATTGTCTGATATTTGAAGTGGTTGATAGGGTGTAAATATCTCGAATTTTGGTCTTTGTTTGGTTGGTGACAATAGGAAGTTGTTCTCATATTTATGGAGAATAATTCCTATTGATTAACTATGTTGATGGGATATGTGCTGGAGGAGTTGGGTTTTTATTATTTGGTGTTTTATAGATGAGTTTAAAGGTTGGCTTTTCGGTTCAAATATGCGTAGTGTTTCCATAATTGTTCTTTGGTGGCGTGTCAATTAGTGAGGGCGTGATTTTCTAGAGTGGTTTGTGGCCTGGTTGATATTAAGAGAGGGTATGTTTGAGAGGTTTCGTTGTATGTGTGTAGTGATGGCGTTAAAAATAATGGATTCGCCTACAGTATGGCTGTTTTCCTAAATAGGGGGGGAACTTTCTTCCTATATTTTCCGCACTATTCTCCTATTGCTGAAAGTGCCATCGGAGATAAGACTCAACACAGCATCAAGCATAGATTCCTGAAGGAAGCTGGGGATTGAGTCCTTGAGAAGCAAGAGTTTATAAGCATAAATGCTGAAGTTCCGGTATTTGTTTTAGCAAAATTAAGCGCAGCTGATCGTAAATCGCTTTCTCTTAATGTTGTTGCATATGGTGCTAATTAACTTCGTGTGTTGATGCAGTATAAGAATCTTAATTTTGCGACATTTCATATTCTAAGGAGATAAATATGAAAAGGTGTGCCCCGTTGGCGGCTGCGGTCCTGCTTGCTGTTGCAAGTCAGGGTGTTTTTGCCTCCGACAATGTTGCGGTTCAGAACCAAAGTGGAATAGGTAATACCGCGACAGCGGATCAAAGTGATCCATCCGTTACATTTAACTTTATCAGCCAAACCCAGACTGGAGACACTAATACAGCCACTGCTACTCAGGTAAACGGAAATACCGGAAGCACAGTTAATCAGATACAAACAGGGAATTTAAATTCTTCCACGGTTGCTCAGAATTCATCTGATACTGTGGCTGCCGTTATTACTCAAAATGGGAATACTAATGTTGGCGTAATTAATCAGGTGGCGTCTACAACCAGTACTGCAACTATTAATCAGTTTAATCTGGTTAACTTTGCCACTGTTACACAGTCAAGTAGTACTACTGATACAGCAGTTATTAATCAAGTGGGTGACAACAACACCGGTACGGTTGTTCAAACCAATAGCACGACGAGCTCGGCGGTAACTGCCCAGCAAGGGAATTTGAATGTGGCTACTGTGTCGCAGTTTAACTCTGACACGAATACTTCCACATTGAGTCAGCTGGGAAATAGTAATAATGCTACAGTGAATCAAACAGATAATAATAATACCAGTGCCATTAGTCAGCAAAATGAATTTAACACCATTATCCACGCTCAATCAGGTAGCTTCAATTTAGCAAGTACTACTCAGATCGGTTTGAACAATACGGGTTCTACGATCCAAAGCGGAACCTTTGGTGTTGCTACGGCATTACAGCAGGGTAACTTAAATATGTTTACCGTTAGCCAGGTTAACGATTTTCAAAATGCTAATGTTTCCCAGATTGGAAACAGCAATATGGTAATAATTGTGCAGTAGGGCGAGGCTTAGGACGATATCGGAATTCCGGTCCCTGTGTGAGATAAACTCAACTAGGGGCCGGATTTTTAGCTGTTGGTAAAGGAGCTAATTAGAAGTGGTAGGTAGCGGATACACCAAAATTACGTGGGTCAATAATTGCAGCGTAGCCGTCTGGGTAGCTGCGGCCAGCTGGCTCTCTATTTGTATAGGCTTCTTCATCCAGGGCATTGTTAATAAACGCTGCAATGTTCCAATCTTCACCTTCGTAGTTCACGTTCAATCGGGCCAGAGTATAGTCACCGGCGACTCTTTCTTCAGTGTTGGCGAAATCACCATAGTACTCAGCTACATAATTGGCTGAAATACCTACACTAAGTGCATCATTAAACCAATACTTTGTACCCAAGTTTGCGGTGACATTGGGGGCAGAGTTGAGTTCATTGCCATTCGCATCTGTATAATCCGTACCGGCATCGGTAATTTCACTCTCTAGCAGGCCTAGACCTGCACGGAGTTCCCACTGCGGGGTTAGCATAGCAATAGCTTCAACTTCCGCACCGTAAGTCTCGACGCTATCCATATTGACGATTCTACGGGCAGAGCTGAGAGCTTGATAGCCGGAGTATTCGTTGTAGAAGAGGTTGCCAGTTATGTTGATGGTGCCGTCTGCTAGGGAGCTGCGCAGAGCCAGCTCGTAGGTATTAACGGTCTCTTCATCGTAATAATAATAGTTGTACTCGAATGTTTCCGAGTCAAAAGTGAGGGCGCCACCAGCTGAGTTGTATCCTTTTCGAGCGCTAGCAGAGATGACAGTGTTTTCGGTAAGATCATATTGCAGTGCAATTTTTGGAAGAACGATTGTCTCGTCGGTATCAAGAGAGTCGTCCTTGGGTTCGCCGAAGAATAGCAAGCTAAAGTAACGGTCCTGTTCCTCCTGCTCTACGCGTAGACCACTGATTAAATTCAGCCTATCAGTCAGTGCATAAGTGACTTCGCCATAAAAAGCAGTAGAGGTACTTTCATCATCACCGAAATAGATGGTACTACCAGTGCTGTCAAATTCTTGCTCTCTTTCAAAGTGAGCAAAGCCGATAAATCCGTGCAAGCTATCACTGTTGAGGCCAAAGTTCAGTTTTGCGTCGAGCGTGATGTTCTGTTCGTCCATACGAACATACTGTTGGTCAGTAGCTTCCTCTTCATAGGAGTCAAAGCCCCACTGATAATCCATATAGGCCGCGAGGACTTCGATGGAGGTATCATCGTTGATCTGGTAATCCACTTTGACGCTAGTCGTGGTGGATTCAGTATCCATATTGCGATAGAAAGCAGGCTTATATTCGTAGGGATCGTCCAGGGTATAGTAGATACGCCCCGTATTACCTTCTTCGCTATTGGTAGATACAGCCACGAGCGCTTTCAGTTTTTCTGTGGGAGTCCACAGCAGCTTGCCTTTTAGTCGCTGGGTTTCCAATTCATTTAGGTCGAAATCAGCAGGATTATTTTCATATTCTTCAGCATTAGACAGTGTGTCGCCGGTGAGCTGTTGAGCAGTTATCCGAAATGCGAGGGTATCATCAACAATTGGGCCGGAAATCATGCCAGAAGTATCGATGTAGCCGTCCTGGTCGCGGTAACCTACGCGAGCTGCACCTTCCCAGTCGAAGCTGGGATCTTTGGTTTTGATAAATACAGAGCCGGCAATGCTGTTACGGCCATTGCTGGTGGACTGGGGTCCACGAAATACTTCAATTTGTTCTACATCCCAAATACCGGAATCACCCGTGAGGTCTGCAACAAATGGCTCGGCGACACCATCAATTAACGTGGAGACACGGGCTTTGGCACCACCGGTAAAGGAGTTAAAGCCGGTGGCTGAACCGTTACCGGACACACCGCGAATATCTGGAGTAGCGCCGGAAAGTACCACCACGTTAGAGATATTAGACACCGCATCGGTGATGCTCAGGTGTTGCATGCTATTTAAGGTTTCTTCGGTAATCACGGATACCGAAGAGGTGGTTTCCTTGAGGGAGCGCTCTGTTTTCTCGCCAATAACAATGACATTTTCCATTGCCTGCGGCGCATACTCTTCTTTCTTCTCATCTGCGGCGATTGCAGTCGCTCCAATCGAAGCAAGAATAGTGAGTGAAACGGCTTTGCTGAGCAGGTGGCGTTTATACATAGCGTAATCCCTAGCAAGGTAAAGAAGTCAGGACGACAAGGAAGATCGGCAGCGAATATAATGCTAATCATTCTTATTTGCAAATAGGGGATTGCCGCAATAAACTCTCACTATTATTTCGTCTGGCAACGGCTTAGCTGCACCGATTGATCAGTGCCTGGCAAACAATTTTCTACCACTTTAGTGGTAGTGCTTCTAACCCTTAAGTGAAACTAGAAATGTATTCCTCAGTTTTAACGGGACTCGGCCTATTGAGTTGTCTCCTTGCGTCTTCTGTCTTTTATTTAGGCTGTCCCAATCAGCAGTGGCGTGAGCAGAGACCAATCCAGTTTTACCCCGCTCTTCTCATCAGTTTTGCGCTCCTTGTCATTTCCTGGGCACTTTTCCACCAAAATTTTTCGGCAACGTCAGCTTCCTTTACGCTTCTTAGCACTTTTATGTTAGCGCTGGGATTGCTGCCTTTTAGCGGTGTATTGGACAAGCCGGGCAAAGTCTTGGCAAAGAAAAAGAAGCGAATTCAAAAAGGGCTGGAAGGCTACAAACCCCACTGGTGGATTAAAAGCCTGTGTGCAGTTTTCTTCGGATTGCCCATCGCAATTGCCATTGCTGGATTGATTGCTCTGTGGGGCCCCGGTGATGTAGTGGTCGACGATAAAAGCCAATTTGTGATGTGGCTGATCACTCCTGTCTGGCTCACTTTGGTAAGTCTGGTTTACCTGTTTATTAGTGTCAGGCGTATGTTGTCTCTCTACCTGGGGCTAAATTTGGTGCTGTTTACCCTGTTGTGGGTAGCGAAATTCGGAGGCTAAAAATATGCGCGTTGAATTGATTAAAACTTATAAAAGCGTGCATACCTGGACCGGTATTCTTGCGGGCTTGTTTCTGTATATCGCTTTTGTCGCTGGCGCTCTGACCATGTTTAAAGGGCCCCTCAATCAATGGGCTCTGCAGCCTGAGACCACCCTGCCAAGTATTTCTGTCGATCAGTATGACAGCCTTATTTCCGAAGTTTTGCAGGCGCATCCGGAAGCAGCAAAACAGATGACTGTCGAATTGCCGCTGGCGGGGCAGCAGGCTGCACCAGTGAGTTGGGAAATAGAGGACGAAGAAACCCGTGACCACACCCTCTGGTATGCCAGCTTCGATGAAAAAGGGCAGCTGATTACTCAGAGCTTTACAGTTTCCGCCATTGGTGAATTTGTCGACCATTTACATCGCACCGCCGGTATTCCCGGTGGTGAGGGCCATGATGCTTTTGGTACTTATGTATTGGGTGTTGTGGCGGCACTGTATTTTGTGGCGCTGATTTCGGGCCTGATTATTTTCCTGCCCACATGGTTCAAGGACTTATTGGTACTCAGAAAGGGTAAGAACCGCAAGCGCTACTGGCTGGATTTTCACAATGTACTGGGTATCACCTCTCTGCCGTTTCACCTGGTTATCGCTTTTACCGCCTTCGTGTTTGCCTTTCATGATCCACTTTATGGTGCTCTGCGCGTGGCGGTATACGGAGATTCCCCCATGTTCACTCGCCCGGCGCCAACAGAGGTGAAGAGCTTCACTGAGTTGGTGCCGGTCGCAGAGTTGGAAGCTGCGATTCAGGAGGGGGAGCCCAAATTCCAGATGGCGGAAATTCTCTATTTGAATCTGGATACCCGCGCTCCACGTATGCGTGTAGGTGGAATCATGCATGGTGAGGTGGTGCGAGGTGCTGAGTATGCTTATGTGCTAGGCAACCCTTACTTGAGCGAAGTTCCCTATAGCAGCATTCTGCCCAATAATTTCAATGGCTATAGTGGCACGGTATTAAGCATTTTTTCCCTGCATTTTGGAAGTTTTGGTGGAAATGCCGTGCGCTGGGTCTACTTCATTCTCGGCATTATGGGAGCACTGATCTTCTTCACCGGCAATCTACTGTGGATTGAAAGCCGGCGCAAAAAACGCAGGGGGCAGGGGACATTACCGGTACAAACAACCTCATCAATGGTAATGGCAAAGCTCACAGTGGGGGTTGGGCTGGGCACTATCTTGGGGGTCGCCGCTAGTATGCTGGCAGTTAAATGGCTGCCCCATGCGCAGGTGGATATTGAGTTTTGGCAGAAAGCCGCTTATTACACAGGGTTCTTATTTGCGCTGATCTGGGCATTTATACGTCGTCCCATGGCTGCTGCTCGACAGCTTCTTGCCTTCTGTATTGCCACTATTTTCCTGATACCAATTAGCTCACTTATCAAAGGTGAGTTGTTAGGAGCTGCCACTCCGGTATGGGCGGTTGACGTTGTTGCGCTACTGATAGGTGCATCATTTGTTTTACTTTTGATTCATCTTCGCAAGCGGCAGGCAAAAATCGAAGCGGACAGTGTCTGGTCTGAGCTTGTGGAGAAGCCCTTGGTAGAGAGTAGTATTCAAAATCCTTTACCTGATACCCATCCACAGGCATCAGGATAATAAAAAGGGGCTCTATTTAGAGCCCCTTTTTTGATGATATATGGGTACTATTGGAATGATTATTTTACCTTTAGTTCATGCCTGATGCCTCTATAGGTATTGCTAAATAGGCTGACTCCAATTCTTGTGCTTATGCGCTTATGAATAAGTTGAATAGCCTGCCCATTCCTTTTTTATTAGATTTTGATCCTGAGTAGACAGAGAGCGTTTAAAAGCTAATAGGCTTTGCATAGCTACTTGCTAAATAGAAGGCGTTAATTTAAATGAAGACATTACGTCGTTTGATGTGCTTGGGTTTTATTAGGTCCTAGGCCGAAAGTATTATTCAGTGTCAATTTGTTTTAATTTCAAAATTTAAGGTATGAGAAAATTTTCTTATCGTTAAGTTAATAACCGTAGCTAGACTAAAAAATGCTTCGCCTCCGTTAAAAGTAAAATCTTCGGATGCGAACTTTATTAATTGTTTTTTTATAGACTTAAAGGTATAGCATATGAAACTAATGGATGTGAAGCTTCTAGTGTCAGCAATATTGGCTCTTCCCTTTGTGTCAGTGGCTGCGGTGGAGTGTGGAGATACTATTACAACCGCAGAGATTCTCACTGAAGATCTATTAAATTGTAGTAGTACGCCGGCACTAACGATTGAAGGGCCAACTGGAAGTTTAGATATGAATGGATTCACCTTGGAGTGTGGCGGTGGATCTACTAGGGGGATTGACGTCTTGGGTATCGCGGCCGTTCTTTCAAATGGAGTGGTGGATGGGTGTGCCACAGGTATTCTTGTGGATGGGGATGGATTTCATAGTATTCAAACGATGACTGTGCAAAATGGTATTGAAACAGGAATCTGGTTGATAAGCGAGAATAATATCGTAAGCGGATCTACTGCTACTGGTTTTTTTACTCGAGGGATGGAGCTTGATGGTGCTAATAATAGTGCGGTTAGAAATTTCCTAATAGATAATCAAGGAGGGGCATCTCGTGGGTTATATATTGGTGGTGATAACGCGTTCGTTGCTCAAAACTTCTGCGACAGTAATAATGAAGGCGGAATAGTAATTGGGCCTTCATCAGGCGGGTTAGTTGTTCAAAACATAGTGACAAATAATGGGCAGACTGGAATATCAATGGAGGGAGGGGGTCAAAGTGATTATTTGATTACCGGAAACATAGCAACAGGAAATCCGGATGGTGATTTGGTTGATTCAAATCCGGATGCCTGTATGTCTACAAATTTATGGTATGGAAATATTTTTGATACGGCTGATCCGAGTTGTTTAGATTAAATAATAATCTATGGAGTAGTCGAATTGTATGGCTGCTCCTTCATTTATTAGTAAGAAATACTCACTCTCTGGTTGCTCGCCTGTGTAAACAGGATACTTTCTTCCCACTAGCATACAACTAATCTCTCATAGAAAAACCTCTGTTTCTTATCAATACTGAATTCAGCATCGTTTTATTACTCAAGAAGTATCGCAATATTGATGTTTGTATGCGAAGTAGTATGAGTTTGACTTATGAAGCTAGTCATTCAACTGTCACCGCCCGCCCCTAAGTGGCCCATGCAGTGCGCCACGACCTCAATATTTGTTCTACTCAATGATGCTGCTTTCTTGAAAACATCGTCGTAAAAGCTTTCGAGCTGGACCTGTCATCTTTAAGGAGTATTAGATGAGCATGTACAGACCTGTTGCAGCAACTGTTTTACTTTCAATGATTGGAACTGCCGCTTTTGCAGCAGATAACACCTATGATGTCCTCCAGGTAGGCTCGGGTAATACGGCCAATTCAGACCAAAGTGATCCCTCCGCAATTGGCAATACAGTTATTCAAATCCAGGTGGGCGATGACAATGAGGTGAATGCAACCCAGAATCTTTTTACTTCTTTCAGTTTGATTCAGCAATCCCAAATTGGTGATAGCAACTATATAGAATCAACTCAGAGCGGCTCAGTGTTATCAAGCACCTTTGTGGAGCAGGTTGGTAGTAATAACTCGACAGGTACTCTACAGCAATTTGCTGAACTCAGTACTTTACTGGTAGTTCAAATTGGTGAGAATCATGACACATCCCTAATTCAATCTGGGACTCTTGGCGAATTTGTCAGTGTCATACAATTAGGCGATTCAAGTAACATAACTGTTATTCAAAATGGAACTGCCGGGAATACAGTCTCATCCCTTCAGGAGGGTAGTGATCAGGGTGCGATAATTGTGCAAAATTTGAGCGTCGGGAATAGTGTCACTACAGAACAATTTGGAAGCTCTCACGATTTAGATGTGAGTCAAACCCTTGCCTTTGATTCTACTGTTATTATTTCCCAGGCTGGGAGTAATAACCAAGCAGAGACTTCCCAGCAATCGATTGGGAATTACAGTGAAATACGACAGGCAGGAGAAGGGCTGTTCGCTAGACATTCTCAGGCTGGTGTCTCTAATGAAGCCTATTCCCTACAGTTTGGTAATTCAAATAGTGCCGAGCTCTTGCAGGCAGGTGACTTTAGCGTATCCCAGAGTGAACAATTCGGCAGCTCTAATACTGCCGAAACTGCACAGACTGGTGGTTTTAATGATGCAGGTATTTTGCAGCTAGGAGGGTCCGGAAACTCTTCAGTGATAGCTCAGCTTGCTAGTTTCAATACAGGAACTACTTCCCAGCTAGGCAATTCTAATCAGGTCACTTTAAGCCAGACGACGATCAACAATACTGCATCTGCCACCCAGGTAGGTGATAGTAATATTGTCTTAGGATTACAGTAAATCCTGATATAAATATTTTTTAATTATTTAATGTTCAAGGTTGAATATTTGTTTATACAGATATTTAGCAGTTGGCTACTCTGTAGCCGGCTGCTTAAAAGGAGTTAGTGATGAATGTGATGAAGCCTATTTCACTCGGCGTGTTTGTTGCGATGGCCAGTGCAGTCGCTTTTTCTGCCGATAACACTTATCAGGTTACACAGATTGGAAGTGGAAATTCTGCAACTGGTGAACAGAGTGACCCAACAGTAAATGGTAGTACGATTATACAATTGCAGATTGGTGAGAGTAACCAAGCTGTTGCTATGCAGGAATCATCGACAGAATTTAGCACGATTATCCAGAGGCAAGTCGGTAGTAACCTCTCTGCAAATGCTGTGCAAATGGATTCCGTCTTGTCAACATCAATACAAAATCAGTTTGGAGAGGGGAGTTCTGCAAACTCGCTTCAGGCAGATACGGAAGGTGATTATTCCTACGTTTTTCAGGCTGGATCAAATCATGATATTTCTGTGATACAGGCTGATAGTGTGAATGATTCTGGCAGTATTACTCAATTAGGCAGATCCAATACAGGTTTTCTATCTCAAACTAATGGTTTTGGTAATATGGCAACTATGGTTCAGGTCGGTGAAAGCCTGAATTTCCTTATGAGTCAGGATTCAGGTGTAGAAAATAATGCATTGGGTTTTCAGGCGGGAAACTCAATGATAGTGAGTATTACGCAAAACTCAGCGTCATTCTCCAACTCTGTAGCTCTGCAGGGAGGCAATACTAATTTAATTGACAATACTCAGCAGGGGGTTGGTCACGATAGTTTTGCTGTTCAAAATGGCACCAGTCTTGAAATTATTCACTTGCAAATTGGTGCTTTTAATACGGCATTAACGGAGCAGTTTGGTGGATTAAATTCTGCAGAGACCGTACAGAGTAATGGATTTAACTTTGCAGAAACACTGCAGTTTAGTGGTTTGCTCAATACCTCGCTAATAGTACAGCTGGAGAGTTTTAATACCGCTGTTGCAGTGCAAACCGGTGATACTAACCAGTTGACGCTTAGTCAAACAACACTTAACAATCTAGCTACCGCAAGCCAGCTGGGGGATAATAATGTAGTGCTGGGTCTACAATAGTGTTATTTCATCTTTGAATATATGTGAAATAGAGCTTCCCAGTTTAGGAAGCTCTATTTGTAGGTTGCTATCAGGTATAGGTTACCAGGTCTTTTTTTCAAGTTGAATTTATGGGTTCTTATTTTAAGTTTTTCTTATCTTCTGAATTTTTAGCTCTAAAACTTATATGGGAGAATATTTAAAATTTATTAACTCTTAGAAATGCTGTGAGGCTACCAGTGAAGAAAAAGATAAGTGATTCCCTGGGCACAATATATTTTCTTTAATTTCGATCATGGCCAGGCTTCTATGCAACGAATTGAGAAGGTTGTTTATCTAGTTGTGCAGGAAATTTTATATTCCTAGTGAAATGGTGGAGTGTTGGGTCCAAGTGCTAGTAGTGAGCTACTTTAAGTATACTTCTCAAATCTAATGGAAGTTATATCCCTTGGCGTTGTATGGGGTCGGTGTGAATAGCGGTAAGAATAATATTCACTTATAAGGAAGTCTCTTAAGAAACAGGTAAGTGTCAGATCGCGTCTGTGCTAGCCCGGTAAAATTGATTGCATAATCATGGGTTAGTTTGTGTTTGGTGTCTATGCAAACTTAGTTTTATATTCATAGAGCCTCTCGTTATTTTTCTTTTTCCAGTGCGTGTTGAGGTCCGTTCTTTACTTGCTCTTTGGTCTTTTTTGTATTGCCACCATGTTTTCGCCAATTTTTCCCAACTACTTCATTACTTCGGTGTGTTGATAAAGGCAGTATCATGGACTTACCTTTTTAGATTTATATTTTCCTAAGCTTTAAGTTGAAATCCTCACAGGAAATTTTAGGACTTTGCGTTGAGCCTTCTTGCCTACATCGCCAATTGTTCCATCCTTGCTTGAGATTTATCCGGTCAATCGGTAGGCCCGTAAAACTAACGATAATATAATGATCAATGGGTTTCTGTGTAAGAGGTGATATGAGTTTATTGAAGTTCTGGCTAGTTCGCTGCCCATACAAGTTCTTGTAGTTATCAATGGCTGAAAATCATAGATACGCTAAAGTGTTTTTTCACCTAAAAATGTCACCAATTGCCTCCCCCTAATGTAGTTACAGGTAGCACCTACCGATTCTTCTTTATTCTTATATTTAAATAAACTAGCTGTCATCACTTTGGGCTAGTGTTATTCCAACTCATAGGGACATTTAAGAAGGCGATCATGGAGAGAAAACAGTCTGATGGCACTTCAAATCCGTCACCGACTAAAAATGCCCAGTTGAGCGAACACCGTTCTGCAGACTATTACATTGATGAAACCCCTGTTTGGCGTGATGGAACCTCTATTCCCCAAAATATTTTTACGTCAATGCAGTGGCGAATCTGGTGGCTTGCTACAGCTGGTAAATTCTTTGAGGGTATGATCGTCTTTATGACCGGGGTATCTCATACTCTGATCGCTAAAGAATTTGGTTTATCTGCCTTTAGTGTTGGCTTTGTGACATCGGCGACATTGTTTGGCATTCTGGTTGGGGCGATAATCCTGGGAGGGCTGAGCGATTTCTATGGCCGGCGGAAAATGTTCATTGTAGAGATGATCATGTTTATCTTTTTCCTTGTGATATTGACCTTCGCACAGTCTTATCTCGTGATTGTTTTTTCCTTGTTTGGCCTGGGGTTGGCGCTTGGATGTGATTATCCCACGGCTCACATGATGATCTCTGAAAGCATGCCATCGCGCTTGCGGGGTAGGCTGGTGCTCGGAGCCTTCAGTTTTCAGGCCGTTGGGATGTTAGTAGGAACTGGTCTCGCATTTTTGGTCCTCTCTTGGTATCCCTCACTGGAAGCTTGGCGGTATATGTATGCTGCGGCGATTATTCCAGCGATTTTGATCATGGTTGGTCGTTTCTACATTCCCGAGAGTGCGATGTGGCTTCTGGCTAAAGGTCGTATGCCAGAGGCGGAGAAATCTATTAGCCAACTTTTGAAAAGAGATCCGCCATACCCGTCCAGATTCTTATTGAAGAATGTTGCCACAGCGGAGACGAATGAGAAAAAGATAGGTGAACTATCGAGTATTAAGCATTTACTTCAGGATAAGAATTCTCGAAAAGCAATCAAACTCTCCTCTATTCCCTGGTTTTTGCAGGATTTGGGAACCTATGGCGTTGGTATCTTCACGCCAGTAATTTTAGCGAATGTGTTGGGATATGCGTCACCCCATGCCCGCTCCATTTCGGAATTAATCCATAACAAAGTCGAGGCGGCGAAAGGGGCAGCATTAATCGATGTAATGCTGGTAGTTGGCGTTATTCTAGCAATTATATTTGTGGATAGGGTGGGGCGTATCCGATTGCAAGTTCTTGGCTTCCTTGGTTGTGCACTCGGCCTTCTTATTGCCGCCTATGGAGAGTCTTTAAACACTAGCCAGCAGTTACCATTCATTTTCGGGGGGCTTATGTTGTTCAACTTGATGAATAATCTGGGGCCAAATTCTCAGACTTATCTAATCGCTGGGGAGGTATTCCCGACCCGCTATCGTGGTGCTGGTGCGGGATTGGCCGCATCTATCTCAAAGTTCGGGGGTGTTGCAATCGCATTTTTTTTTCCAATTTTACTTAGCGACATTGGCGCAAGTATGTTGCTTAGTGCACTAGCGGTGACTTCCTTGATTGGCGCAATGATAACCTGGAAGTACCGGATAGAAATGACGGGGAAGTCACTTGATGACGTTGGCTAATCATTAAAAAAAGCCATGGAGTTCCTCGTCAAGTACTTCACCTTCGAATGTACAGATACATCTGCATGTTATTGATAATGGCAAGCCCATATTTTTTCTAAAGTCTAATTGCAGCTGGAATGGTTTCTGAGAGGCGTTCGAGTGACTATAAGTTTAATTGTCAACTATGCTAAAAAATAAGCCGGCCAATATATAGTTAACTTACTGGTCAGTAATTATAAGGCGCTCCGCTGTCAATTTGATCAGGCCTATCTTGCATGTTTAAAAAAGTTTTATTTTTTAGGATTTTTGATTTTTTAATTTTTGGTGTGTGGGCATTAGGTGAGTGGTAAATAAGTTCTTTGGTTTGCGTTCTTTATTGTTTTAAAGGTTGGAATTAGTTTTCCTTATGTGCTTTATTCCTTTCAATTTGATTGTATATAAAAAGCCCCGGCGTACCGGGGCTTTTTATTTCTTCTTTTAGTTATGGCTGGCCCACAGCTTTTGAGCAGGCCAGGTAAACATCCAGTTGATTATTGGTAAAGCTCAATCCTTCCAGCGTTAATTTCACCTGATCAAAGTCGCTATTGGTGGTGACTAATAGCAGGCGGTGATTGCGAGCACCGTTGACTTTAAATGGGGCCAGACGATACCCGCTGGTGGACTCTCCAGTAGCTACTCCATCCAAGTATGTACTGATTGTGATGGTGTTGAGGTAGATGATATCCAGCAGTGGTGTGGTGTGCTCTACCAGGAAACCGACCACATGGCGTCCCTCTTTAACCGAGTGGTGGTTGATTTGAATATGGGTAGAGCCGCCCGCACCGCTGACAACTTCCATTCTGGCTGCATCAGATAGGACGCCGTTAAATACCCTTTCTACTGCAGTAATAGAACATCCATCACAGGGCTGTTCAATTCCGTAAGTCAGGTCTGCATCTACACCGTTAACGATCTCCAAGTCTTCAAACGCTGCACAGGACAGGCCTGATTCGAGGTCGCAGGCATCGCCGATACCATCGTTATCAGAGTCCTCCTGCTCGGGATTGTGAGTCTGGGGACAGTTATCGAGATCGTTTTCTACTCCGTCCCCATCCAGGTCTGCATCGCAAACATCTCCCACTCCATCACCATCAGTATCGGTTTGGTTTGGATTTGGAATCGCGGGGCAGTTGTCGACGGTATCATCCAGCCCGTCATCGTCACGGTCGTTATCGCAGACGTCTCCGGCACCGTCGTTATCGCCGTCTTCTTGCCCTGGATTCGGAATCATTGGGCAGTTGTCGACGTCATCATTAACGCCGTCACCATCCAGGTCTTCGTCACAGGCATCCCCAAGACCGTCACCGTCAGTATCGGTTTGGTCGTTTGGCGTTAGTGGACAATTGTCATCGGTGTTGTCCGTGCCATCACCATCGGCATCGCTATCACACTCATCGCCGACACCGTCACCATCCGTGTCCGTTTGATTCGGATTGGGGATGGCTGGGCAATTGTCTTCACCGTCATCGTGGCCATCATTGTCGGTATCACTGTCATCGTCACAAACATCACCGATGCCGTCACCGTCCTGATCGGCTTGATCATCATTTGGAATAGCCGGGCAGTTGTCGGAAGTGTCCGGGACTGTGTCACCATCCCGGTCGCTGTCACAGACATCGCCAACGCCATCCTGATCGATATCCGACTGATCGCTGTTGGCAGTATCCGGGCAGTTATCGTTAGCGTTATCTACGCCGTCGTTATCGTTGTCGCCGTCGCAGGCATCGCCGATTCCGTCGTTATCACTATCTTCCTGTAGTGTATTGCTGACGTAGGGGCAGTTATCGTCGTCATTGAAGATACCATCGCCATCAAGGTCTGGATCACAGGCATCACCGACTGAATCGCCGTCAGTATCCGTTTGATTACTATTGGATTCAGTGGGGCAGTTATCGGCTATGTCATCGACGCCGTCGTTGTCGTCGTCGCTATCACAGATATCGCCACTGCCATCCCCGTCAGTATCAAGTTGGTCTGAGTTGGGGATCGATGGGCAGTTGTCGTCATCGTTATCGGTGCCGTCGCCGTCCAGATCGCTATCGCAGGCATCCCCGACACCATCTCCATCCTGATCAGTTTGATCGGTGTTGGGGATGAGGACACAGTTGTCGACGCTGTCAGGTACCTGATCGCCGTCGACATCGGTATTGTCATCGCAGGCATCTCCGTAACCATCACCATCTGTATCTGTTTGATTTGCGTTGGGTACAAGCGGGCAGTTGTCATTTTCATTTTCAACGCCGTCATCATCGCGATCGCTGTCGCAGGCATCGCCAGTGCCGTCGCCGTCGGTATCGGTTTGATCATCGTTGGCAACGGCCGGACAGTTGTCATTACTATCGTCTATACCATCGCCGTCATCGTCGCTGTCACAGCTATCGCCTTGCCCGTCACCATCGATATCGCTCTGGTCTGAATTGGCGGTAGCAGGGCAGTTGTCATCGTCGTTATCAATACCGTCACCATCCTGGTCGCTATCACAGGCATCGCCGACACCGTCTTCGTCGATATCACTTTGGTCGCTATTGCTATGGCTGGGGCAGTTGTCGACCTCATCCTCGACAGAGTCATTGTCGTCGTCGCTGTCACAGGCGTCGCCAATGCCATCTCCGTCGTTATCGTCTTGGCTTGGGTTGTGGGTGGATGGGCAGTTGTCATCTTCGTTATCGATGCCGTCACTGTCCGCATCGTCATCGCAGGCATCGCCTATACCATCGCCATCCTGGTCGGTTTGTGAGGAGTTGGCTGCGGTTGGGCAGTTGTCGTCTTGATCGTCTACGCCGTCACCGTCGTCATCGCTGTCACAAGCATCGCCAATGCCGTCGCCGTCAAGGTCGGCTTGATCTGGGTTGGATACGGCTGGGCAGTTATCCTGGCCATCGTCGTGGCCGTCATTGTCAGTATCGCTATCTTCGTCACAGGCGTCGCCGATACCGTCATTGTCCTGATCTGATTGGTCTGGGTTGGCTACGTCCGGACAGTTATCCAAGCTGTCGGTGTAATTGTCCCCGTCGCGGTCGTTGTCGCACACATCCCCGACGCCGTCGCCATCGATATCACCCTGCTCACTATTTGAATCAGCAGGGCAGTTGTCAGAATCGTTGGGGACATTGTCGCCATCCAGATCACTGTCACAGGCATTGCCTATGCCGTCGCTATCACTGTCGGCTTGGTCCGAATTTGGGGTTTGTGGGCAGTTGTCTGAAGTGTCTGGGTGGGAGTCGCCATCGTCATCAGTATCACAGGTATCACCGCTGCCGTCGCCATCTAAATCTTCCTGGTCTGAATTACTAACACTCGGACAATTGTCATTATCATCATCGATACCGTCACCATCTGAGTCTGTGACGCCAGGGGGCGGGAGCAAGTCATCGGCGGCATCGCCCCGGCCTCCATCAGAACCGCAGGCACTTAAAAGCACCAATGAAAATAGTATCGCAATAAGCGAAGGTAGACGCATGGTCATAATCTCCCGAACAAAATCCATTTTTGTTATCTGTCAGACAAACGCAGTAGACCTGTAAAAAATACCCCTGCAATAAATCATTTATGCTGGCGCACTTGGACTCCGGCTTATTTTTAGATAGATGTCATTATTTTGATTGTGCGTATTTCTAATACTAAAGTTATGGCGCACAACCGTTTATGAGTGTGGTAACTATGCGTTCTTTCTCACTAAAAGTGTGATGAATGGCGAAATTTTGGCGGGATAATTTATGGGTGATAAAGCGTGTAATTAGTGAAGACAAATTTACGCCATAAAATATAATGGAATAGATAATTTGACAGCTTGATTTGCTGTTGCTCTTGACTCTTTCTAAAGTGGAATCTGATTCTGAGCCTGATTAAGCCGCTACTAAGATGGGGAATTACCCCGCCATTTCAAGTTGATTATAAATCTTGCAGGCAGGTATTTAGATCGAAGTATATTGGCTAAGGCTTCTTTAATAACACTCTTTGAAATCGCCTGGTGTAAATCAGGTGAGCCAAGGGCATCGACATCACCTGGGTTTATAGGCTGTGAACTTTCTATTTAAGATTTAACTTCATTTCCATAAGTGATGGTTGGAAGCCAACTTTTTCATAGGCTTTTATCGCTGAGCTATTTTGAGAGTAAACATCAAGATAAAAATCTTGAACACCATTCTGTGTACCCCATGCAATTAATTTTTCTATTAGCTTTGAGTTAATGCCCTTTCCTCGGTGCGCTGGTGATACATACATAAATCCCAGATAAGCATGCCGCTCATGATCAAGAGATATTTTTGAGCTTCGAATCTGGGCATATCCCGTTCCAATAACCTCACCTTCGATTTCAACTACCAGAAGATATGAGTCATCAGATAGTATCAACTTTTCCATATCATAATAGAATGCTGATTCAGCTTTAATGGATGAATTGTATGGCCTTTCGGCTTCGATAAGACACTGTTCCAGCTTAAGTAAATCAGGAAGGTCTTCTATAAGTGCTGTTCTAAAATTTAACATCTTTATTTTCAGTGGTGATAGATTTGGTCATGAAAACTGCTCCAACTCTACAAAGGCCTGTATCTGACTTTGGTGTGGGCTAACAAAGCTAGACAAATTTCTATTGAGTGGCGGTCAATTCATACTTATAACTGGCCTCTACTGCAGGCCGTGATCTGTGTGATTGCGTGAGGATAGCAGATTGTAAGTCTTGAAGCAGCTTTTGTGATTCAAGCTTTGTTTGTTTAGGAAATTAGCCCAACGGTCCTTTCAATTGCCCAATACCCACTGACTACTCCAACTGGATAAATAGCGTATTTTGATTGTGTTAGAATGTGTTGATACAAAATTGAGATCTTCCAGTTCGAGAATATCCACTGAACTGTAGATGATAAGAAAATCAAAACCAAGACAAATAATATCTGCCCCAGTTCTACACCTATATTAAAGCTAAATAATGCGGTGATTTTATTGCTGTGAGGAAGGCCTAATTCCGCTAGCGCACTGGCAAAACCAAATCCGTGAAGTAACCCAAAGCCACTGGCAACAATCGCAGGATAGCGTCGGGTTAAACTCGTTTTACTCTGTCCATTATGCGCGTATACAATTTCTGCGGCTAACAGCATAATACTCAATGGGATCAACACTTCAACAACATCTACTCTTATGGTGAATAAATCTAAACTTGCGAGTCCCAGGGTGAGGGAGTGGCCTAATGTAAATCCGCTAATCGCTATTAAAGTGCTTCTAAAATTTCTGGCGATAAAGACTAAACATAACACGAATAGTAAGTGATCATAGCCCTCCAATATATGTAAGAAACCTGCTTCAATATATTGTTTGACACAATCCCAAATAGTTAGGCGGGAAGGTAAATTCATCTCTAAGACCTTGGGGCTATTAAAGAGATTAATAGTGTCACCGTCTGATTTTTCAAAATGAATTAAGCTCGATAAGGCTGGATTGGCAATGGGGTATGTGATTTTTATAGTTAGGGGATTATATAGCCTTGTAAAATTGTTTGGGTGGGGGTTTCTGCATAGGTAACTCTTCACGTTGGGTCCGGCAGGTCCTGTTATCTCTGGTTGTATTTGGCAGAATTCGCCCTTTAAGTGTATCTCAGGTTCAGTGCCTGGCTGCATGATAGGCGGGACTTTCCATCGAAGGATATAGCTGCTTTCCGTGACCTCTTTTAACTCAATGTATATCGGTCTTCCATCATGAGCGAAACTAAAATTACTAATTGTTGTAAGTAACAATAAGAATAGAAGGGCTTTGATGATCTTGTAGGGATTTTTAGTTGGCATAGGTGATATCTACAGGTACATATGGTATTGAGGCATCCCTCTCTATTCTGTATCCTGCCAACAGCTCTTGTATCCTAAGTTGTCTGTTTTCCTCCATTTTTTCCCGTCGATAATCCTCAAGCACTAAAGGGGAGGCTTCTCTAAAGCTGGGTAGACGGCTTGTTTTGTTTTCACTAACCAAAATTAGATGTAGACCATACGGAGATTCAAATGGACCGGACCAAGTATTCAATGGTAGTTGAAAGATACTTTCTGCGAAATTATCTCCGAAGTGGCTGGCCACTAGACGGGGAGTACGATCTACATAATTCCGATGAAAGATGAATCTGTCTCCGTAGCGGGCGGACTCCTCGAATGGAACTGACTGCTTTATTAAGTGGTTCAAGCTCTGCTTAACAGTCTTCTCTAACTTTTCTGTAGAGTGACGTCTAAAATCAAAGAAAACATGAGTGAAGGTAATAGATGCTTCAATTCGATATTTCTCGCGATGAAGCTGGAAGTAGTTTTCCAAGTCTTCTTCACTAATGTCAGTGTTACTGGAAAAGCCACCATTTACATAGTCCAGCTTTTGAATAAGGCGCCGTCGTATAATCTGATCATGCTTCTGCAGGCCTAGATTAAGGGCTTCACGGTAAAGTACTTCTTCTTTAATGTAATCATTAATCAGGTTGGACTTTTCTGGCTGAGTCAAACCCTCCCAATAACGTCGTGCAAAATTCTGGTTAAATGTTTTTTTCTGGAATTGGAGGTGCTCAATTAGTATGTCTTCGCTGATAAGCAAGGTACCTTCAAAGTTGGTTCCATTTTCTTCTGTTAACAACTCTGCGACAACGAATAGCACTAAAGCGATAATAGAAAAGTGTACCAGAGGCTCCCTTTTCAGAATCTCTAATTTCCGCTGCATGAAGCTTCCTCCATTGAAACCCGCAGAGTGTATTGATATCAGTATGCAAGCTACTTTTTTAGATATGCTATGTGCTTGCTGTAGCGTCGAGGTTTCCTATCGGTGTCAGGGGGTATACCAAATTGGGGATGTATAAGCGCGCTCCTGGATAACAGCAGGTCCTTCAGATGGTATCTGAATATTTCCGTTGTTAATTTCTTTTACGGCCACTGCATCGTAAAGTGAATGGCGAGGAGTAGGGATTTGTAATACCCGAACATAGTAAAATGCTCTTTCGTTCACATTAAAGCTTGTATCCTGCCACAAGGTCGATAACTCAATAGAACCAATGTTGTTAGTGTATTGCCCCGTTTCTCGACTCACGGTATCACCCACTGGCTTTAACTGGCCTTGGTTATTAAGAGTGCGCTCCCCAGACCAAGCAACATTAATTACTTTCTCATGACTTTTTCCCGCTGCGTCCAACCAAGATTTTACCACCTGGATTCGATCCAGATTTGCTCCTTTGGGATCTTTTGTCGCGCGTATAAGTAGCTGAATTGGCTGGTCAGTTCCTTGTGGTTTGACTAAATCACCCCCCATAGGTACTCCATGGGAATAACCCAGCTCAGCAATATTTTCTGCATCTATCGCATGCTTGGGGAAATCCCAGCCTGCAAAGACACGCACCTGTATTCTAGGGCCTGTAGTGGCATATACTTCACGGCGTTTAAATGCAGCGAAAAGGCTTTCTCTAGTATTTTCTTCTGCCCAAGCGGCGGCGAGTCCAGAAGCAGACATATTCCAACCTGTAGCCTTGGTTCCGCCAATGACAGTGTTAGTTCGCTTGCTGCTTGGTACTGAGTCGTGGGCAAACTTGCCCCAAAAGTTATTCTCCTCCGCAGTTGACATACCCGTATGTGAATCTGTCGACCCTACAAACCCCAGCTTATAAGGGTTTACACCAATTTTTTTCTGTATTTCCAGCCCAGAACGCAAGGCCGATCGGACGAAGTCACCTTTGGCAACACGGTACGACTCTGGGTCAGCTTGTAGGTAAAATGGATAATTCTCAAAGTCGGCAAAAGGATCGTCCGGGGAAAGCGTTGAATGGGTTTCTGAGTCCCCCTTAATTTGCGTTATTTCAACCAGGGGCTCCCAGCGCATGCGTGTACGTGCATACTGGGTATCAATTGGCTCACCACGCAGAGTGGTTTCTGCAAACATATAGCCTTTGGATACATTGGAGTTGTGGGGAATCGCAATGAATTCACTGCCAGTTCGTTTAGATGTCTCATCTAACCAGTGCCACAAATCTTCTGGGTACTGGCTCTGATCAGCCCCAAAAGGAAGATACTGCTTAGCTTTATCCGCCCCATCAGGGGAGACCACAACCCGGTGTAAGTTGGCCCCTGTTGGGGTTGAGCTCCATTCCCAGCCAATAAAACTGGTAAAGGTGCCTGGGTTGTTATGGCGCTCTGCAGCATCGACTATTGCGCTCCATGCACTTGTCCGGGTTTTATCCAAATCACCAAGAACCGGCTCTGGGAACTTGTTAGCCGGGTCCTGGACAGGGTCGGTGGGAGCTACTGTGCCGAGAGCCTTAGCGGGCAGTAACTCATTGAAAATATCCATACCTTCATTCATAGATACTTTATATCGGATATGCTGCTTGGCAAACCAGCGCATCATTGACTGGTATAAGGACATATCGCTGTCTAGCTCATCTGTCTTATTCACCACTGCCCTCATAACACCCAGCCCTTCAGCGTGATCTGAAACCACGAGAAAATCCAGGGGGGTGTCTATACGTACTTTCGCATGAGTGTAGGGGTGAATAACCGGCTGCCCCTTGGCCCAGCGATAAGCGGTGTCTGGAGTTGCCGAATAATTTTGGCTTAAGAAGGCATCGAATGAATAGGAGGTATGAAGGTGCATATCTCCCCAGAAAACCTGAGTGGGCTCACTAGCAGCAACACTTAGGTGAGTGATGGATAATGTAACCCCTACCAGACGTGCTATTCTTTTTATGGGATTTTTCATATTTCCAATTGCCAACGTCGGTTGGCTATCTTTTAGATGACTAGATCCTCTTAACATGTCAGGATCGTTAGGATAATCTTGGTAAATAAGGAAGTGATTGATTAGATGCTAATCATTTGGCTTTTAGGTTTCTTTGCAAATAAAGCCAATCTCTTGACCAATTAGGACACACTTGTAGATGGCTGAGTATGGACACACGACCATTGCAACTTGGGTATTACCTATTATTGAGGCCCTAAAACCATTCTGTTCTACCCAAGAAATTTTGCAGCGTGCAGAAATTGACCCTAAGTGCATAGAGGATGCGAATCAGAGAATTCCTTTAGAGAATATGAAAAAACTATGGGGGCTCGCTGAATCCATATCAGGTGATGATTGTATCGGCCTGCAAGTCACTAAGTATGTTAATCATACAAACCTTCATGCTCTAAGCTATGCCCACTTGGCCAGTAGCTCCATCAGGGAGAGCTTACTGAGGTCTGCTCGATTCTCAGAAGTGGTTACCACCGCTATGCGAATCAATGTTCATGATGAACAGAAACAAGTAGTAGTCTCTTGGGAAAAAGTTGATAATTTTCCATATGATCCAAGTATTCACGCTATAGATGCCTTTATGGCTTTGCTAATAAAGTCCATCAGAAAGATATGCCCTGATGTGCATCGTCATTTGATTTCTATTAATCTGGAGAGGCCCAGACCTATCACTCTTGAGCGGCATCAAATGATGTATAAGTGCCCAATTAACTTTTCGGCGGACACTTGTGAGATTAGATTTAAACAAGAGTTTGTTGATCGAAAGCTCTCTTCGGGAAACGATGAGCTGGTCAGGGTCAACGAGCAAGCCCTAATTGGTTACTTGGAGCGTTTGCAGAAGAATGACATAGTTAGCATAACCAGTAGAGTGCTTGTTGATCTGATGGCTACAGGTAATTTTTCACAAGAGGTCGTGGCCAAGGAGCTTGGTATTAGTTGCCGTGGTTTGCATAGAAAACTAAAAGAAAGAGGTTCCAGTTATCAGACTGTGCTAGATGAAATACGCCAGTATCAGGCTGTGCAGTACCTTAAGCAAAACGATACCCCGATCACGTCAATCGCCTACAAACTTGGATTCGGTGATACCAGTAGTTTTTCCAGAAGCTTTAAAAAATGGACTGGGCAATCTCCGCGAGAATTTCGGACTAAGCATAGTAGAGATACCTCAACAGAAATCTGTATAGATTAAGAGCGACTTTATTTATCAATAGAGGAGTCGATTTGTTTGCATTAATTACTCCTAGGGCTATTGGATATTACATACCACCCAGCTAAATTTGGTTGGACTATTCTATAGTTATCGAGAGAAAAGAGGGGAGGTCTAGTCTTTAAAGGGGCTGATAAAGTACTTGAATTTCTCATTCGGTATCATCAAATACCTCAAGCTCTTCCTTGCTTCGAACCCAAGACTTAACTCTGCCAACTGTAATCCCATTATCATCGTCAAACAGGATTTCAGTGCCTTCAGGATCAAGTTCATCATAGATGGGAATAAGACTGCTTAGTCCCTCAAAAATCCAGCGACCTCTACGCCCTTTATCATTTGTCCAGTCACTTTTGTCTTCGATGCCGGACTTCCCGTACTGAATGGCCTTCTGGTAAGCTTGCTCTCTATCATCAGCTCTTAGTATCACAACATTTGAGAATGCCCGGCAGCGCCGACGCATATTGTCGAGTTCCTCATCATCAAATTGAAACCTCTCTATAATTGTTGCGACCCACCAGCCGTAGGGGCTCTTATTTCTGTCAGGAATTCTCTGGTTACTCATTTTAACTGCCTTGTACTCGCCGGTGATGGGGAAGCTAATAATCTCTTCTTATGCATTAATTCCTCCGCTTGCGCTCATGTAAAACAGGAATAAAGCAGCGGCGAGATTTAGGGGTACACGAATAATACCTGCAATTCTGTTTGGGCCCCACTCATCTTTAGCTATGGCCGTTTTGAACTCATTTAGAGTGAAGTAACAAAATGCGCAGCCAAGTAAAAAGGAGCCTGCCCGAGTATTGAAAATGGACAGATTTAGCATCTCAGGATTCAAAAACCGGATGGCCAGCAAGCCAAGCATTGCCAGTAGGGTGGTGAGGATAATAAATTCATTAATTCCAAATGCCTTCTTGCTCATAAAATACGATGTTCCAATTAGTGCGGGCTAACAACTAAGGCAACTTGCCAGTGATGGGCTTTTCTTTGGGGACTTACCGGTTTGTTAAACTAGTGCATGTCTTTGCAAGCTTGTATAGTTATTCTCACCTGAATTTGATGTTGAAGCCCCACCGCGAGCAGATAGGTTGGGGCTCATCTACGGAGCCAACAGATCGTTTTTTGGGTAATAGATGCGCTATACTGGCTAATTGATATATGTCGCTACCCGACTGTACGCTCAAAGTTCATATAATACTTAAATTCAAGTGTATTGCCACTCGGATCTTTTATAAGAAACTTACCTGACTCATCTTCAGCGCCTTCGTTCTTTATAAGGCTACTTGCTACAAACTCTACATCATTTGATTTGCAAACTTCTAATACGGACAGCCATTCTTCTTTACTTAGAATTGGTCCAAAATGGTCAATTTGGTAGGCCGGCATTTTGTCGGAAGCTTGATGAATTGTAATTTGATGGCCGTAAAATAAAATGTCGAACCAGGTGGGGTTGTCACGGCCTATAGAGCAACCCAAAATGTCCAAATAAAAGCGCTTCGCTTCCTCTTTGTCGGGAACCACGAAAGAGAGATGAAATGGATTCAACATAAGTTTCACCTTGTTGTTCGTAAACGTGGGTAAGTCTTAGATATAACGTCTCTATAACCATCTCTAATTGGGGTGGTTTTTTGTTGTCTACGTAAAATTGATAGTACGCAGAGGTTAGGTTATTGGCTTGGCAATGGACTTTAAACATTAATGGAAAAGTACTTTGCTTCCCATACCATGCCTTTTTCTATATAGAATTTGTGAGCTTGCTCGCGTCGAACACCAGAAACAAGGCGAACCTGGTTGCAGTTCTCAATTTTTGCTTGCTCCAAAATCCAGTCAAAAAGCTTTCCGCCATAACCACTCGATCTCTTCTCTATTGTGGTTATAAGGTCTTCAATTTCGAGATACTTTCCTGTATGTAGCCAGTCAGATATACGGTAACCTGCTACAGCTTTTATGCCGTTATCGTCTAGCCGGGCCAGTTTATACCCGCAGTTGTGAGTTAAAGATAAGATCCTTTTCAAGAAATCATCTTTAGATATATGTGGCCTGAGCTCAGATAAAACCTCATAACAACCCAGTATATCTTGATTTGTCTCAGCTATAGATATATTCACTTGAACCTCAAGTATGTAACGCTACTACAACGTGTCGCTTTGAGCGCAGCGTAAGATGGCCTGGTGGCTTTATTGTAAACCACTCCTCTTAACTATTTGGCCTGTCTCGAAAAATAAGACCAATTTCTATTGTTACCCACGGTTAGTTGATTGATAAATTAGCACTTTGATTCTTCCATATGAGCTGATTCACAAGCTCAAACAGTTCAAAGGTATACACTTTCCTTAGGAGCCAATTCTAGACCAAATAGAGGATCAATTGCAGCCTAGGTTCCCACAATGACCGACACACTTGGCGGTAATGAAGGAAGCTAGCAGTAGTCAGGCGTGCTCCGACACAAACAAGCCAGGGATTCCATAGGAACTTATATCAGCTCGCTGTATCTGATTGAGCGGTACCAGATTGGTGTCATCAATTGATAAGAGTGCTAGCCGTAAATCGTTGCTTTATATCTCAATTGCTCTGCAATCCCATCCCTAGCGATTTCAATCGTTGCGCGTATATTTCGCTTGGACTTCACTATTTGAGATACACTTCGAACATTTAGAATTTATAGTTCCACCCTTTGAATGAAGTGAATTTTTAGGGGTTGTCGCATCAAAAAGTCCAAACCCTAAAGGGCTATAAAAATAACACCAGTGCTATTCCTAATAGACTGATTACCTAAAATCCTAACAATATATAAAAAATACTAAGCAATTTTGACTGTAAGAAGAAGGGGGCTTGCGGTAAGTAGCAGTATTGAAGATCTACTCTTCTGGGCTCTTTCGTGAGAGCTTAATAACAGCACCAGCATAAATGGTTAATTTTGTGCGTAACTCAGATTATTCAAAGCGCTAAGGAACCTCTGAATAATTCTGAGTCAATTTGGTAATATTCACCTACCCATCAAGACTACGATGAATCATGCACCAAGTCACCTTTGCCGAAGCAGAATATAAGCTAAAGCGTCGTATAACTCGCCGAGAGAAGTTTCTTTCTCAAATGGAAACCCTCGTCCCATGGCAGCGACTAGAAGCTCAGATCACTCCTTGTTACCCACAAGGTAAACGTGGCCGACAGCCATATCCATTGAGTGTCATGCTTCGTATTCATTGCATGCAGCTATTTTACAATCTCAGTGATCCCGCTATGGAAGATGCACTGTATGAAATTGAATCCATGCGTAGTTTTGCTGGATTGACTTTGAGTAGCCCAATTCCCGATGAAACAACGATTCTTAACTTTCGCCACTTACTGGAGCTCAATCAGCTAGGTGCAGCTCTTTTTGATGAAATCAACAAACACCTTGCTGAGAATGGGATGGTACTGCGTGAAGGCACGATTGTAGATGCCACTATTATCTCTGCGCCAACTTCAACTAAGAATGAAAAGAAAGAACGTGACCCGGAAATGCATCAAACAAAGAAAGGCAATCAGTGGCATTTTGGGATGAAAATGCATATCGGGGTTGATGATGTGCTCGGAGTAATACATAGCATAGATACAACAGCAGCGAATTCGCATGATGTCACAACCACAGAGCGAGTTCTCCACGGGGAGGAGAAAAGAATCTGGGGAGACTCTGGGTACATTGGTGCGGAGAAACGTGAAGAGTTGAAAGAGCGGGAGGCGGATTGGTATATAGCAATGAAGCCGAGCAAGCTAAAAACTCTTCCAGGGCGTGATGCACTCCGTAAAGCGGAAAAGATCAAGGCGCAGATAAGAGCGAAGGTCGAGCACCCCTTCCGCTACATCAAACGGGTATTTGGTTATGACAAGGTCCGCTATCGGGGACTGGTAAAAAATACTGAGAGGCTGTGCTTACTGGCAGGCTTTACCAACTTATTAATAGGGAGAAAATACTTGGCTGCCTAGGGGTGGTTCGCCTGAAACCCACCTATTGAGGGTTTCAGATGAAAAATTAGGGGACTATTACGCGAAAATTACGCGTTTGTGCGTAATAAAGTGAATTTTTCAAGCAGCTCAGCTTAATTCTGGAAAAATGCTTCGTTGATCAGAGGATCCCTAAGTTAAAAAATATAGGCACAAAAATAATCTTATTGGATTTTATTAAGTTTGTTTTAGTGTCGAAGCTGCGTAAAATCAAAGGATGATTATTGGTATTTTGGTCAGCGTTGAGCTGCCTTTTAAAATGCTGACTACCAAAGAAGTTTAACCAAGTCAATAATTTTCTAAGAATCAGCCCGTCAAAGGAGAGCGGTATTGTGACGTAAAAGCAAGTAAAAGGCGCTGACCCAAGGTGCTCGAACACCAGGGGCCAGCTAACCAAATTGATACACACACTATCAAAATGGCTATATGGATCATACGCTAGAAACCCGCTCGTCTTCAATAAACTGGAGAGTATTGAGCAGTTTGGAGAGATTCACCAAGCTATGGGAGCGTAGTGCTCGCCTTTTCTTCTTCTATGCCTATCGTTCTCGTGCACCACCTCATATTTCCTCAAGAAGTTACTTACAAAGCCTTCCGTTAAGGGTGGTCTACAAATGGTTTGAGTCTTAGAGGAAATAAATATGTTGATCTTAAAGCGCCGGACGGGTCAAAACTTAAGGATTGGAGCAAATGTCTCAATTACCGTACTAGAAGTTAAGGGTAATCAAGTGAAGATAGGCATACTTGCTCCCAAATCCCTGCCTGTTCACCGTGAAGAAATATATATACGTGTACAAAAGGAGCGGGCACTTGGAAGAGGAGATCGATGATAGCCTCGCTGTGGCTACGGATTTCCCAAAGCATCCATGTCAAAACCATGGTGAGGTAGCGGTTTTGATGTTGGGTGCCTTTGCAAGCGACCCCTACTTGCTGGATGTAAGCAATGGGTTAATGTTGAACTCACCTACCAATATGTCATAGATGACCAAATTATGGGCGCCCAAGATCGTTCCAACTCAAATGAAGAGTTGCTCGACAGTATTGTTGGGTAGAGATTCATTACTGGTTGGGAGTTGCCCATCTCTGACCTGCACGATGGGTGGTGTGGGGGACGGTAGCTAGAAGCTACCGGCTATGTGATCTAGGTTCTGGGCCCATTGTATCTTGACTCATTAATAGACCAGATTACACCTGACAAGAGAAACCCAACAGCCAAACTACCTATTACTGACCAAAATGTATCCATAGTGAGAATGGGTTGATTATGGATCATCTGCCTTGATAGAAACCCATTGACAAATAGTAAACAACCGCCCCCAAATAGACCTCTAGTTAAAGTAAAATGAAACGACCCTTTAGATCGAATCTTTTTCCATCTTTCATCAGGCTTCATTATTGATCCGTATATTGTCGGTGCTTACCGCCTTTAGCATAGGCCGAACGACGTAAGGTTCAGCCCAGTTACTTTTTTGGCTTGGCGATGCTGGCTAAACTTGTTATGACTTTACTGGCCATATAACAGTCTCGTTGTCCAGCTCAAATAGATAGCTACACTGCATTTCTGCAAGGTAATTGTAATCAAACCAAAACATTATACCTAAACCATCATGAATTAAGCATTTATGATCTGGAAGATCTTCAGAAGACCAGTCTTCTAGTTTTGCTATCTCTCCAGTATGTTTAGCTATTAACCTTGATATTTCTTTGATTCCTAAACCGAATAGTTGCTGTTCAAATAATAAATATCCGGCTCCCATAACTGTTATTGTACCTAAGCGAAAGTTATCATTATCATTGAAGGTAAATGTTAAGTTTCTATGCGAATACCATAATTCTCTATGCCAATCACCTTTGCCTTCAACATACTCGGATTCTTCGGCTCGATCTGGCTTGCCTAAGAAAGAAATGACTTCTTTCTCTATCATGCCGTACCTAATTTCACCTATTCCAATACCCGGTAATATATTCATTTTCTATGGGTCATAACGCCTTTTTATGAGAACCTATGCAGTAGGCTGTTCAAGTCGGAGGCGACAACACAAGCTTGTTAAACATTGTGTAGGCCAAAAAACAAAGTATATGGAATTTATATAGCCAACACTGTAACTGGAACCCATACTGAATACTTTAGTGATTTTTTTGCTGAATGGCCTAGAATCTTCTTTAAATAGATAAACGGAATAATAAAATATAAGGAATAGGCCGATAAAATAATGATCTCCGAAAAAGCATTTCCTATGACTACTAAGCTGATTATGAATATAATAATCATAGGTACAAAAACGAAGGTAAAGGCAACCCACCAGTCAATATCTGGATCACTACTTTGTGCCTTGTTTCTGTCAATTAGCTTGTAGATGCCTATCAATATCAAAGCAATTATTGCAGCCTGTAACATCTTCCCACCTATTTATACTTAAAACACTTCAATCAACTGATACGTTAGTGGACGGTTGGATTGATTTGTTAATGTTTTCTAATTCTACTTTAAAAGTGCTTACTTTTTTCTCTAGCTCTTTCCTAATTCTCCTCTTGCCTTCAAGACAGTAGTCCACCATTAAATCAGATATTCTAACGAGTTTACCGGTTTTGCTCTCTGGTGAAGGTGACCATACCTTGCCAGCGTAATTCAAGTTTCCAAACAATTTTGCTGAGAAGTGGTAAGTTTGACCGTCTGCTCCCATAGAAAAATTTCGTGGATACCTTGTTTCATACAGTATTTCTTGCCAAACATACTGAATTTTATCTGCTAACTCTTGACGAATTTCTTTTTTACACCTTATTCGTGGAATTTCTTGGGGAGATTTAGGGTATTGGGACTCTAGTTCTTTAAGTCCTGCTTCATCTTTAACGAATTCACCCTCATCATTCATAACCTTCACAGAACCTTCTTCCATCAAAGGCATCATTTGGTATCCCCATAATTGCATTTTGGGGGACTCAAAAAATATATAATTTTCTTTATCATTTTGCTTTATACCCAAGACGTATTCAGGAGAAAAGGAAGGGAATCCAATAAGCCTTACTATTACATCTTCTTCATATGCTGAACCAAGATAACTTAAGACAAGATGCGTATATCCGCCAAAGAGCTCTCTCGAAAACTGAGAGTCCTCAGGTTCAAGGTGTTCACTTGCGAAAGCAGTACTACTTATGAACCATATAATAAAAATTCTTAATTTCACTCTATGCTCCTATTGTCTGTGGTCTTGCCCACATAAAGAAAATTGTCCTTCTGTTGTGCTTTGTTAGTACTGTTACCTACAGATTCTAATTTAATAGAATACTGGAATAATTGTTACTTTTTTCACTGGGCCAGTTTTAATCTCTGACTCGATATCCCCCGATTCTGACTCGATCCAGAAAGTAGCTAAACTCCCACTCCTTTTAGCTTTCAACATGTACGATTTCCCTGCCTCTGCCAATAGCTCAGTATTTGACTCAAGGACATAGTGAAAAGGGGGTTGAAAACCTATTTTTTGCGCTGTGGTTTTTTCAGGTGTAAATACAGCTCTTACACCAATATCTCTCCATCCTGGCGGAACTGGAAAGGTTGCCTCAATTGGCGCCGTCCATGGTCCGGGATGAAGTTTTTTTCCATCGATTGAAGCAAAAATGAGCGAAACACCGCCATCTGTTTTTTCTCGGCTATTTATGAGTACACCGTTTTCGGTTCTATCAATTACCTTGTTACTAGAGCATCCACAAAGAACAAGTAACACCAGTAAAAGTAATGTCATTTTCATTGGTTGTACCAAATTAGTGCTAACGAAGGTGCAGGAAAACTCAGCCCGCTTTTCGTGTTTTGTTTTTATGTGAAAAATAGCCTACTTATCAGTGAAAGGCTAAATCAGAATTCACGTAGGATCACCATTTGTGGTTATTATTTGGCCACTCCTAAGGGAGCAAAGATATACATTAGTTTTTCTACAACTTCAATGTTCAGCACAGCGGCTTGCTAGGGCAACCATGCTAATTACTCTTGCGGGATTGGCAATCCATGTTGTTTTAGAAAAGAAAGCTTATCCCAATATCCTCTTTGAAATACGATCTTTCCATCTTTGACTTGAAAGAAACCGCAGCCACGCAAACCTAGAGGATCTTTCCACTCTAAAATTACCCAATCTCCATCTTGGAAGATATGCTCTACTATGCATACCATATCCGCTGCAATGAACTCTTCTTCAAATCTGGCTCGAATAGCATCTTTGCCAACCACCTTATCATTAGCAACTTGATGGTTAACTGCATCATCAGAATAGAAGCTGACCACTTTCTCTACATCCGCTTTGTTAAAGGCCTCAACCCAAGCCTGAATTACTTCTTTTGGTTCCATAACTCGAATCCTTTTAGATCCTAACGCCTCAATAATGGGTCGACTGGAGTAAAGCGTAAGGAAGTCCAGCCGAAGGCACCATTGATTGATTTTTTATGTGTTGTCACTATTTTGTCTAAATTTATGATTGCAAGACCAGCATGACTCACTTGGCCAATGCCATTGTTTGATACTACTGCCCTGATTATCTGTGGTTTCTTACATTTAGAGCAATTAAAGCGCAAAACACATGTAACGATGAACAACCAGTATCCCATTGCTACCCACCAATGCCAGCCGAATGGGGGGAAGCTTGTTGGCTCATTGGAGATGGCGCCAGAGGAATCGACCACTCGATATAGCAGGATTAATATGGCGCCAGTCGCTAAAAGCTGTATTAATCTCTTCTTATAGTGGCTCATGGATCGATTAGCACATAACGCCTAGCTTCCTGTGAGGCGAGTTGGTACGCCCAGAACGGGTGTGGACTAATGGGGTGAAAGTCCCCTGTAGGAGGATCACCATTTAATGGATTCCATTAAATGATAACTACTAGTGAATGGCAACTTTATCACCGCGAGGTCTTGTAGGAAGGTAGCCGCTAGCAAGGCTATGAGCTGACGAACGGAAACATCCTAAAAGGCTGAGCCTGGAGGTGGGGGATAAAGGACACCGAAGCCGGATGATCTAGCGGGCAGAGTCAATGATACAGTTGTGTATATAAAGTTTACGTTCTTATCTCGGGAAATCTGTTTAGCTTGCTGCTATGAAGCTGTCAGCGTGGCCGCTGACTCACAAGTAGGCCCCACCCACTAGCCGCCATCGCGGGGATAGAAAAAAGTGGTGGAACACCGAAGCGTCTCGGTCAGAAATGAATAGAGTGATTAAATAGAAGTCAGCTGACGGCATAGTAGCCAAATGCCAAGATTTATACCTTGAACAGAGTGAAGGCCTGGACCTAAACTCCACGAATTAAAAGACCGGATTTGCCTACCGATATGCTTTCAGTCAGATAAAGTTGAGGTTGGGCACTGTCATGGAACTCAACTTAGATGAGTATCTGCTCGACGCTATCGTTGGGTAGAGATTCGGCGGATAGGGAACCAGCCATTGCGGACCGGCACAATGGGTAGAGTGGGGCAGGTAGCTAGAAACTACCGGCTACCCGATTTAACTGCGTGCCACAAAATATTTAAATATTATTTGTATCGTTTACGGTTTCTTCAAGCATCTCTGAAAATTCTTTGGGCTTGGCCCGATAAATCACATGATCACCATTAAATGTACGAATTGTCCATTTCCGTTCTACTGCCCGATGCCAAGAGGGATCTTTAGCTCTATCGGCTTTCGACACCCCCTCAGGAATAAAAGCTACATAAGTGACATTGAGTTTTTTGGCCAGAGGATTCTTATACGATACAGGTTCCGTAAGTGTTTTTAATGGCTGCGTAACATCTCGTGGAAATTCGGAATTAACATCAATCCATGAGAAGTGAACTTGACCATTTACCACTTTATGTTCCTCTGGTATTGTCTGCCCCTCCATCATTGACATGCCATCCTCAGGTACTTTCGCGTCTAAAAATGTAACATGATGAATTCGCTCTGGAATACGATCGATAACTCCGGTGATTACCATACCACCATAGCTATGACCTACAAGTACCACATTTTTCAATTTTTCAAAAATAATCAGGTTAACGATATCGTTGATATGTGTGGTTAAGTTAACATCAGGAGTGGAAAGATGGTGCCTCTCACCTAACCCCGTCAGTGTTGGCCTGTAGACGGTATGACCTTTAGCGCTAAGGTGTTTACCAACCTCTTTCCAGTCCCATCCACCGCCTGTAGCACCATGTACCAAAACAAAGGTGTGATAATCTTTTTTTGTATCAACTTCTTCAGCAACAGTTTCAAATGTCGTAAATATTAAGAATATTACTAATGAGAATATAGTTTTCAATGAAATTCCTCTTTTTGTATTCTTGATTTTCCACCTACAAGTAAAATTGCTAATAAAGCAGTTAATGCCTCAAACTGCAGCGCGAAGCGTCCGACACCTTGACCTGGTACGCCCGCCCAGCATGGGCGTGAACTAATGGGGTGAAAGCCCCTTATAGGAAGATCACCATTTAATGGGCTTCATTAAATGCTAACTACTAGCGAATGGCAACTGCAACACCGTGACTTTTGTGGGAAGGAAGCCGCTAGTAAGACTACGGACTGAAGAATATAAGTATCCTATAAGGCTTAGCCTGGAGGGGAGGTGGCCAAGGACACCGAAGCATTGTGATCTAATGTGTAGAGTAAATGATGCAGTTGTTTGGTGAAGTTCACGTTCTTATCTAGAGAGATCTGTTAAGCCTGCTGCTGTGAAGCTGTCAGTGTGGCCGCTAGTTCAAAAGTAGACCCAACCCGCTAGCCACCTTCGAGGGTATAGACAAAAAGCAGTGAAACACAGTAGCTCCTCAATCAGCATTGACCACGATGATTAAATAGAAGTTAGCTGACGGCATAGTAGCTAAGTGCCAAGATTAATACCTTGGACAGAGTTAAGGCCTGAACCTAAACTCTACGAGTTGAAAGAGTGGGCTAGCCTTCCAGTCGGATAAAGTTGAGGTAGGATACCGCCATTATGCTTAGCTCAAATGAAGAGCTGCTCGACACTATCGTTGGGTAGAGATTCATTACGGATAGGGAACCACTCATTGCGGACCCGCATGATGGGTGGTGTGGGAACCGGTAGCAAAAAGCTACCGGTTATCCGATTTAAGATTGGTCCGTAGCTCTTTCCCATTCATCTGCATAGCCACTTGAGCGTAGATATGAACGTAGGGAGTTCATTATGTATTCGTTCCAAGCCTCAAGATCTTTATGGCCACAAACTAATCTTTCTTCCTCTATATCCTCTACAGATAAGTCAACCATAGACCAGAAGAATTTTGCTAAATGAAACGCCTCGTCTCTATCAGAAACCATACCTTTAGAAATTATAAGGCTTGTTTTTTGATCGTCGAGGACGTTTGCGTAGTGAAGAATAATATCTTTTTCTTCTTCGAACCTATATTTGATCATAGAGCGTCTTGTGCCTCCCTAATAACCGACATTCTGTCAGCAAGCCAAATGAGCTTTTGATGTAATTGGGCTGTGGTCATTTTTCGAGTGACCGTCAAGAAATAATGCTGTTTATCCCTCTCGTCAGCGATAAATTCAAGTCCTTCTGGTAAATCACATTTTTCTATTACCCAAAATACATCGACTGGGCTACCTTTGGCATGTTTCTTTTTTAGTTTGTACTGATCCTTTAAGTGCTGCCAATGAGCCGAAAACGATAGCCCCATTTGAGAATGCGGTATAACCCATTGCTTACACTGTGAAAAAAGGTAATCTTTCTCTCGAATATTGTTGTATGTTTTACCTTGTTTATCATCCATATACAGAGTCGGATGCTCACCTCTTTGTGTTGGTCGTGCAAAAAAAGCATCATAACTTTTAATGTACTCTCGAATATCTTGAATTATCCGAAACTGTTCCATATTCACATTCCATGTCTAAAATCTTAACGTTGCCAGCACACGCAGTGTGCGATCGTACCTGTGTTTGGTACGCTCAGCATAGGTGTGGACTAATCGGGTAATAGCCTCCCTGTATGAGGGTCACCATTATATGGGTTTCATTAAATGCTAACTACTAGCGAATGGCAACTGCGACACCGTGAGGTCTTGTGGGGAGGGAGCCGCTAGCAAAACTACGAGCTGACGAACAGAAACATCATATAAGGCTTAGCCTGGAGGGGAGGCGGCCAAGGACACCGAAGCTGCGTGATCTAACGGGTAGGGTAAGTAATGCAGTTGTTTAGTGAAAGTTTACGTTCTTATCTGGGGAGATCTGTTTAACTTGCTGCCGTGAAGCTGTCAGCGTGGCCGCTGATTCATAAATAGGACCAGCTAGCCGCTATTGCGGATTGGCACGATGGGTAGCGTGGGAGCTGGTAGCTAAAACTACCGGCTACCCGATTTATGCGCCTGTCCCTGCCTTGTCACAGCGACATCTATGTAGTGACCAAATAGTGCTTATTTACGATTAGCCCACGGAGAGTTATTTTCAAAAGTTGAGATATACAGATCCTCGACTTTATCTCGTGCCCACTGGGTTTTGCGTAAAAACTTGAGCGAAGACTTAATTGATGGGTCGCTCTTAAAGCAATTGATATTGATCCTATCTGCCAAACCATCCCAGCCATAATGCTCCTGCAAACGTGTAACAACTTTCTCAAGAGTAATACCGTGTAGCGGATTATTTGGTTGATCTTTACTCATTTTTCAATTAATACTCTATGTTTAATGGCGCATAATGCTGTGAACATGGGCTGATGAAGTTGGCACCTAATCGCAAATAAAATTAGGTGACAGGCTTGCAAGTCCTTTCCCTTAACTTATTATGTGTTTAAAGCCCTTTAATAATTATAATTGATATACATAATAAATGTGGATATAAGTAATATAGTGATAAATTGTTTGAATCTTTGATTACTTCGTTTTGTTAACTTTTGAGTAAAGGTGGTATCTGTTTCGATAGCATCTTTTAATAGAATGTTTGAGCTAGATTGCAATAGTTCACCTATCTTGTCAGCTTCCTCTGGGCTAATTTCAGCCTTCGATGACATTTCAGATATCCTCTGGTGAATCGATGAGAGCTCATTGTATTCAGCCTTGTTGATTTTACCTGACTGAAAAAACTCTTCCTGCTTTTCTCTCAGTGTAGTTACATCCACAATTCTTCCTTACCTATAACGCCTTGCACAAGTGCCGCTGGAATGGAGCCGCTTTGTGCTAGCGTAGCGTACAGCACAAAGCGAACGGAGTATAGGTGGTGGGATGCAGCAACTTGTTAAAAGCTCACTGGGACCAGTAACCCAATATATGGTATTTGCCAGACTCTTCAGGTTTTAAACGAATGCCGAGAGCTTTAAAGCCAGGGCAGGTAATGAGAGCATGATTGGTAGCGCTACCATCACCTATTGGTTGTTTGGCATCACCTTCGAGAATGTTGAGGGTGCATAACGAGCTAATGCTTTGCCGCTTATTGAATTCTGACTGTGTTCTGTTTCCGACGTGAACAAAGCTATCTGTACTCCCTGATTCTAATAGAGATCTGACCGCTGTTGAAAATGTCTGATATGATAAGGCACTAGAGGATAGAGCAAACAAAATAAATGCTGCGATAGTTTTCATAACTATTAACGCCTTATACGATAGGCTAGTGGAACGACGTGCAGCGAGTCCAGTCTGTATCCTTTGTGGGCGATTGTGCCACAATTTGTAAGTACTATTTAACAGCATTGATCTGAACTACCGTGACATTAGCAATGCGACCACCGCGCCACCAAGTCCCTTTTGTACCAATCTTAAGCCTTTTATGGTGATACTCACGGCGCTCTTCAATTAATATCCACATATTGGCAAAGCCTTCATTAGGAATATTACCTGGAGTAGTATCTCTTATGACTCTGCCATCTTCATCAAGAATCTCTGGCCAGATCATGTGTATACCTTCAACTTGCGGATCATCCCCGTCATATAGAAAATCCACTCTCATTCCTTGACCCGGCTTGGCATTTTTATTCTCTTCAGATAAGTCTATCTTGTACCTGACTACAAAATCCGGCTTTCTTCCACATCTTTCTTCATAAGGTATATGTTCTTTCATATATTGTGTTAACGCGAAGTTGTGGGGCTCCGTAGGCGTCCCTAGCAGTTTGCTGCCGAACGCCGACGTTTTGTGATACCTACTGGTTTTATTGCATAAATGTGGTTCGCAAAGCGCTCACTGTTAAGGCTATTAATGGAATGTTTGATAGAGCAAATATTAAAAACCTGATTTCAATTTTGTTGAAAGTTGCTTGCACAATACTATGAATTACTCGAATAGCGACATAGGTCCATGCCAGAATAAAATTTATGCCATCTCCTGCGCCAAGGACTGCAAGTGATATTGCCAAAGCATAGAAAATAGTTGGTTGCTCCATGAGATGATTATAATTATCAGCTTTCCAACGAACATGGGGAGGTAGGGTTGACATTTGCTCTCCGCGAGGAGCATTCGGATCAAGCTTTAATTTAGCTTTCTTCACTGCAGGCAATCGTGTTGCGTACATCCACAACCACATAACCATTGACCAAGCTATCAAGGCAATTACAGGCTGAATTATTTGGGTACTTTCAATCATTCGTTGATTCCTTTTTATTATTTACTGATGTTAGAGAGCTGAACAGAGCATAATGACCACAACAGGAGCAGCTGGAGTGTTGGTCGTCCTGCGTAAGGCTGCAAGCCTGGAATATACTGATCGGCCTTACTTTCATGGCTACTTTTTCGGTGGAACTCTTGTCGATACAGCTTGGATTTCATTCTCGAAATATGTTCTCGGATCGGTATCATTCAAAAATATAAAAGATTCGGGTTTAATACCAGACTCAATAGCACGGGATTCTTCACGCGAGAGAATTAGAGACTTTTTAGGGGCCACCCATATCTCCTTATAAGTTCCTTCATAGGTTTCAAGATACCACTTACCTCTCTGTGGATCTCCTTTTTTAAAGGGGTTGTCTTGAGGGGAATTCTTTGTTTCCTTAGAATATTTGAACCAATTTTTATCTAAATCTAGTTCTAGAATGCAACCTCTCGTAGCAACATTTCCGTCTACAAGAATATACGTCCAATAGGCCCGGTCAGCATTGATCGACTAATGTGCTTGGTATGTATTTTACTCATTAATTACACAAAACCCATTACCAAAAGGATCTGAGCAATATGCAATAGTACCCCAGTCACCTCTTTCTCCTCCTTCATGCTTTCCGCCTAGTTTAACAATTCGCTTAACTATTTCATCTACGTTTTCAGTTAGAAAGTCAATATGAACGGGGGTCCAATGACGAGAATAATTTCGCTCAGCTGTCTCGGTGGGGGCTGCTGCTGATCGAGCCTCTTTCTCTTGTAGATAAATATCACAGTTCTCTACTGAAATTACTGACATCCCAGCTTGATCCCTTAGCTTTTTACAACCAAGAGCTTTAATATAAAAATCCTCAGCTTGTTTAATGTTAGAAACATCAATACTTATAGAGAGCTTTATCAAAATATATTCTCTTTTATTGATTTATGATAAATGACGGCTACAACAGGGACGACCAGCACATAACTGCTTGTGCTTGCTAGGCTGATGCACTCTAAACGGATCAGAAAAAGTTACGCCTCTACTTTAAATAAAATTGGAATTCTATGCAGTCCTTCACTTGGATTTGGCAGCCATGTAGATAGGTAAAAATTTGAATGCTTTGCCAAGCATTCTGCATAAGCGCGTAATTCTTCAGGATTAATGTCCTCTGGTTTAGTATCAATCAATGTGCCATTCTTCGCAATAGTGAGAGCGATTACAAAGCTGCCTTCAATATTTCGCTCTCCTAAATACTCCACATGAGGCGTGCAAAAACCGATCGAAGTAGCTGTAGCAGTGGAGATCTCTGTTAAGAGGATAGCCAGCAACATTACTTTAAATATATTGTGAATCATCAAATATGTCCAACGCTTTGCTAATGAGCAGCCGAAGTAACGCGCAGGCTATCCTGTGGAGGCCGAGCTTTTCGTGGTCGGAACGAAATTGAGAAACTTGTTATCATCTTTTACCACGTAACTTTGCCCTTAACGCTCGTACACCTACAGGCTTTAAAGCACAGTACTTTGCAAACAGTAACTCGCTCAGAAACGGGACTATGATAAGTACTATACCGAACACAACCCAACTCTTACTGGCCAAACCCAATATAATAGCCAGCATTGGAATAGTGGCGCCTATAAATGCGAGTACCCATTTTGACAACGAAGTGTACTCGTACTGAAAGAAGCGCTTTTCACAGTGCATGCGGTTTGAAAAAGACAGCATTCTGACTTTTACCGCTTGCTTTCCATATTGTGGGCACTTTCTTATCATGGCTTATAACGCCAAGCTTCGTGACTGCTGTGAAGCGGATGCGTATCAGCGGCTCCAGCCACGGTAGTGCCGAACAAGAGTGCTTTGCTATGCATTTTCCGGTCAATCAGAAAAAAATCCCCATTCAATATCTGCTGCATTTAGGCAAAAACTCCAATTACTTCTCGGCAGTCTTTTGTAATCAAAGCCAATAATAGGCAATGGATATTCAAGCAAGTCTTCTCCATCAGTTAAATCCTGCTCATATCGTTCTTGAATATTAGAAAATTTAAAGGATTTTCATTCTTTATGATTATATGCAGGAGAAATAGTGATAATCGAGGTTTTGCCGTTTTTTTCTCACGATACAAGATCATGAGCTACATTACCTCCTAATGCAACTTTTTCGACTTTTGATAGCACTAACGCGTTGCTCAGTTGCGGCCTGAATGGAGCTTGCATTGTACTAATGTTTTCTAGCACAATACAAATGGAGTGTAGGATGTCAATTGTAGCAATTCGTTATGGCATTTTTGACGGACGGGGGAATTGGAATTCTAACTTAGCTAAATGCATGTTTGTGCGAATTTTCTGAACATATGTTCCCAAGTGATTTCCAGGATTGTAAGGAATATAAATTCCCTTTGTATTTGCGAAGAATATCAGATTGGCGGAATGTGGATGGCATTATGGCGCCATTGCAGATTTAATATACGCCTCTAGATACTTATCTCCGGCCGTATATCTCTATTTAACAAAAATTCAACTATTAAGTAAAAATATCTTTGAATAACTTGGTTATAGAAAAAACTACAATCTATCTGTTTTGTGGAGGTGGTCTTGAGGCGCTTATTCCTGGTGGTTGTGGATCATTTCTTTTTTAAAACTCTTTGAAATTCAATAAATATTTTGTAGAGCGTTAGCGTCCAAGGATAAACGCCTTAAGGCATTTACCTTGTGGGAGGGGTAATACTTAAGTGTCAATCTTGGCTGAAAAATTCAAATCTAAGTGCTATGAGCTGTAATTAAATGGCTGCAGATTTTCTTTGCGTTTTCATGACTATCGACATTGAATTTAGAATAGTGTTTACTAGATTCTCCATGGGCGATTTCAGAAAAGTTTTGAAGTGAAGAGCCAAGCTCTTTCATTGGCCGCCTATGGTTTAAATATTTTTTTCTGTAGTATTTTTAATTAACAGGTTTGTTCAAGCGCCAATTATTTTTAAGTTTCTGTCAGTATCTATAAAGCAAAAACTGATCGGGAGGGCTTTAGTATTTGGCACTTAAATTGCCTTTTATCTTAAAAAAACTTTCTGCCGTATTAAGAGGGCTTTTTGTTAAAAAATGGGCAAGCCTGTGGCTGTATATATCATAAACATTAATGGGAACTAACATGGCTACAAACACTTACATCTATAAATCCTACGCAGATGGTGAGTCAGACAGCGATACTTTGTGGGGGCAAGTACAAAATAGCCTTAATAGCTTAAGCCAGAATGGCCGCGATTCGGTAAAAATCGCAAGTTCAAACGAACATGGCGGCAATTGCCGGAGTGTCATTATTTACACAGACGACGCGGCACCCGCTGGCTCAGTTGACACATTGTCACAGACTTGGAATTACGAAACCTTCAACGATTCAGACGGATATAGCACAATGTATCAAAATGCCGTCAATTTTCTGAATGAAACCCTTAATTCCGTACAGGCATACTACTCACGACTGTCTATGATCGACGCCAAGAGTCACTCAGCACACCTCGTTGTTTGGTACCGTGAAGGTGCATAAACAGTATTATTATATTTTCGGAATTCATTGATGGCTCATAGACGTCATCTCTTTTTACACCAATGCAAACAATTAGCCAGCCTGTGCTCGCGCGCCATAAGAGCGTAGCTCTAAAGTCGATGTGAGCAGCTGTCAGGTTGTAGGATAAGGCGTGTGGAGATAACAAGACACAGTTAATCTGTTTGCGTAGCTTTTATATTTATATAAGGTGAGCACGTGTCAAACTTCGACCAGATGGCAAACTTTTCTAGTACCACCAATATCGCTAGCACCTCCACTGGCTCTAACTCATCCTCTGTCGCCAAAAATTATGCGAAGAATTTTCTTACCCAAGTCAATCCCCGTACTGGTTTACTCAGCGTTACGATTCCATCGCCACCTCTAAAAGGGATTCTCTCGATGGAAGTGAATCTCGGGATCACATACGCGCAGGAGACCGTAGGTTCCTATGAACAATTGTTTGGTCTACCTATAGGATGGTCCTATTCGTTAAGTTACATTAATGATGGGATCTTGACTCTCAACGGTAGCCAAACCTATGTTTTGAGTCTGGAAAGTCCTTCTGGCTTGCAGTATTACTACCAGAAAAATCTTGAAATGACGCAGTATAGTCCAGGGCAGTACCCTAATTTGCCCTATGTCCCAAGTACCCTTTATGCATACCTACTGACCTTTTTAGACGGCCATCATCAGTATTTCGATGCCCAGGGGAAATTGATCTGTTGGGACGACAAAAATGGAAACCATCTGCTTTTTACCTATGATTCAAGCGATGCTTCCATTACACAGGCGAAGCTTATCAGTGTTACTGATGCATACGGACAAAACCTATCGATTTCACTCAGTAGTGACTCCATCGACGTGATTTACCCAAAATCCGATGCCAACCCTAACCCGATCACCTATTCTTACCAGCTGCTTGAGGGCGCGCTGGTTTCCTACATTGACCCTATGGGCTTGACCACGCACTTTATTTACAACGGAGGCCTTATAAATAGCAAGCTCCTCTCGAACGTCAACTATCCCAATAAAGTCAGCTCGACGTTTGACTACAGTACAATCTACTACAAAGATAGTTCTGGACAACAAGAGCAACAAGATGTCGTAAGCAAGGTGATCAACACCTATGAAGAAGAAACCCGTAGCACAACCTATAATTATCACCCTGAGCAAAGTGGTCCAGATGGCCATAATTATCTTGGGAACCCTACGTATGAGGTCGCATCTACAGCATCAGATACTTTATTTCAAAGTAATGACAATAATTACAGGTATTACACCACGATCAACAATAACAAAACGTTGGTCGTTAATCAGTACAACAATCTGCACCTTCTTCTAAAGTCGACCACCTTCACAGCAGATGGAAGCGAACGCATCCAAGAAATAGCGTACACTTATGTTGGTGAAACGGACGGCGACTTCCCCCCCTACAACCAGCTCGATCCAAATTATCAACTGATTGCAGAAAAGCTAAGCACCTTCTACAACGAGCAAGAAGACACCAGACCCGCTAAAATTATTCGCAGCTACACAGACAATGGTCAAATTGCCTCTATCGAAGAGTACGAACAGATAGAGGGTGAATTACAGCTCGTCAAAAAGGGAGAGGTTGAATACGATATCAGTTTTGGTATGCCCACTTCCGTTAAGGTATACGATTACAAACCCAGAGGAGTACTTAGTCAAACACCAGAGATTATAAGAACGGACAATAAACTTTCAGATGATAAGAAGCACATCCTCACATCCACCCGCGGGACTGAAGTGAATGGCCTACTTAATCCACTACTCGTGACCTCTGTTGAGTATGACACTGCTGGCCGTCCCAGTTCCTCCACGCGTACCTGGGGTTCAGCAGCACCAGATCATTCTGGAATTGCGAAAACCAACACGATCTTCGAAAATATTCTTGACTCTACCGCACACACATTGACGCATGCCACAACCGATTTCTTTGGCAACACCTCTAATGAGGTTTACGATTTATGTACTGGTTTCCCAACCTCAACTAGCAACGCCGTGGGTGCGATCACTACGTATAACTATGACCTCGCTGAAGCAACCGTAATACGCACTGACCCTATGGGTAACACCACAACATGGAGCTACGATCTTACCAGTAACATAATGCGAAAGCTCGATGCCAACGGTTACGAACAGAAGTACTACTACAACGGGTTTGGGCAACTTATCCAGCAAAGTGATTATCCTGTGAAGGGTGGGGCAGAGCGAACCTTAACGACGAATACTTATGATCAGCTTGGGCGTCTCAGCGTACAATTGGGTGTTCTAGGCGAAGCTTCAAAAGTCACATACGCCTATAACGCACGCAGCCAATTAGCCTCTAAGACTGATGCCCTTGGCAATATATCGGGATACGAATATGATTCGGTAGCTTGCACGAAAGCAAGCTCTTTTAATTCGCTGAAATCAACTGAAGTGACTTACGGTCCTGAGAAGTCTGGCGGCCCACTTCTTAGTAAATTCAAGAAAAGAGCTAAAAAAGAATATAAACAAAGACTTGTCGCTTCGGCTAAAAAGTTCGATAGACACAATGCTAATCAGTACGCCTGCGCTACACGCTTGTGGAACGCTTTTCAACTCAATGTACAGACCAGTATTGGGGATCAGCAGACCCCTCAACAGTTTTCTCTAGCGAGATCCTACAATATCCTCCAAAGCCCCACCCAGTATTGTCTCGGTGGTGCAAATCTCAAGCGCACACTAGTGGCCTCGCGAGATCTAAATGGGAATATGCTTCAGAGCACTTGTACACTTGAAGGTACGTCTCAGACAGAAGCGTCGTCAAATCGTAGTTACAATGAACTCGGGGAATTCACACAAGAAGCCACACTGACGGAACAAACTCGAGAATTTACTTATGATGCGGTAGGAAATAGGACTCAGATCACCCAGTTTAGTGGATCACAGGTAAACAGCACCTATGATCTAAACAAGCGAGTCTCTTCTCATTCGTACACCGAGAATGGCTCGAGCATTGAAATTCATTATGAATACGATGGTGTCGGGCAGCGCACTTCCATCGAGCGCTTCGTGAATGGGGAAAGCGATGCACTGCTCAGCTACACCTACACGCTTGATGGCAATATTTCTTCAATAAGTTATCCAGACGGGAAAACAGTTTCGTGGAACTACGATGTCAATACGGGCCTTCTGACTTCATCCATTGATGCGCTCGGGCATCAGTGTAGCTATTCCTACGACAGTTATGGCCGGCTCGCTAAAATCGCTCGGGACGATGGCTCTGTTTCTGTGGGAATCACCTATATCACTCAGGATATCGATAAAGCTAATGTGGGAAAAATAGCCTCGGTGAGCTATTCAAATGGGGTCAAGCTCGCTTACACCTATAACGGTTATGGGCGCCCCCAACAAATCATCGCTACCAGTACGGGTGAAGATGAGCCTATTACCCTCACCTACAGCTACGATGCAACGACCTCATTCGTAACCGCCATTAGCTACCGACACCCTGGGGGCTCAAGTACACTCAACCGCGATGTTTCATTCGTATATGATGGTGTTGGACAAGTCATCGGGGAATCATCTGTAGACCTACAAGGCAACCCTCTCGAAACCGTATCTTATAGCTATGATGCGCTAGCCAATATCAAAACTTGCACCCGCTCACTGCCCTCTACTGAAAGTGCGGAGACAAATTACACCTACGATGCTGATAACCGGCTAAATTCCATCAGCGTGGCTGGCGCTCAAGATCAGGCTTTGAACTACGATGAAAACAACAATCTGATTAAAGATGAAAATGGCAATAGTTACCAATACAATGCATTGAATCAACTCACACAATTCACCTCAAGTGACGGCGAGAATACGACCTACACCTATTATCCCAATGGCCTGCGTGCAACCAAGCAAACCGGTGATGAGGAAATCATTCACTATTATTACGACAACGCTAGCAATGCCAATATCATCAATGAAGTTCAGGGGGATTCAGAGGCTAGCTACATAATATCAGCATCGTCGCGACTCGCTCGTGTGCTGAAGAAAGACTCGTCATCTGAGCTCCAGTCTTATCTACTCGATAGACAAAATGTTCTTATGACTTTCGATACCTCAGGTTCTATCAGTAGCGAGTATGTCTACGACGTATATGGCAACTGTAGGTCATCCCAGAGCGGTAGCATCACTGACAATCCATTTGCTTATTGTGGAGAATATGTCGACTCAGAATCGAGCTTGCTCTATCTGAGGGCCCGGTACTACGCGGCGCAACGGATGAGGTTTGTGAGTCGAGATAGCTTCTTGGTTATGAATCCTTACACCTATGCCGATGGGAACCCTGTCATGAAGCAAGATCCTTCTGGGCATCTTTCAACCGCAGCAAAGATTGGTATCGGTGTGGGCTCGGCCGTCGGTGCGGCAATCTTCGGATATGGCGCGTGGAGTGTCTGGTCACGCATGGCGCGTGAGAATATTCCTCAAGGTGAGCAGCCGCCAGAAGTAGAGGGATTGGATGGTATTGTTCCTGATCATGGCAATATTGTTGCTCCTCCAAATGATGGCAATATTGACGCTCCTCCAAATATTGAAGCTTTTGGGTACGCGAATTCACCAGACCAAATATTTGCTTATTTGAAGCGGGAGGGGGAGGGGTTTGATTCAGACTCAGTTGTCTCTATTGAAAGAGATGAGGGCGGGCAATATTGGTACGAAGCCTGGAGGCCCAGACCCAATGACAATCAAGATATTCTGGATGGCGCTGAAGTACTTCCGGATGTGGATCAGTTGACATTTCGGACACTCCCTCGAGGTATAAATACAAAGCGAGCTAACCGAAATAAAGATGAGATATTTGAAGATGGAGGAGACGGTGGGGGGATAGTCGATGATGTAGTAGGTGTAGTAAGTGAAGCAGAAGAAGTAGCAGATGTAGCAGCGATGTTCTGCGTATAAGTTAAACCAATAGAAATAACGGACAGGTTTAAATTGCATTTCTTGAGTGTAAAGCGCTACTTTATCATTGTGCAATGGTAAAGTAGTGCTCTAAAGTTATTCTTATCCGGAAATAGGTAATGTAAACTTTTTTGTGTATCTGCCCGCTCATTTGCAAATATATGAAATCTATCATTGTCAATTGGTTGCCAAGCTCCGCAAATTTCGCCAATCAACTTCAGAGCTCTCAAAATACATTGGTATTTCTATTTCGCGAATACTTAAAGCAACTTGCAGAGGCAATTACCCGTTCGGAGAAGCTGTTTCGGGCTCCCTTTCTGGCTCTGCACTATCTCAAAGGCGATACCCTCGATCACTGTGAGCTGGAAAAACTAAAAGAAGTCACCGCTATATGGCGTGAGCGTTTAATAGATATCGGTTGGTTTACGCGCTGTTTCAACGAGTCTATCGCTCGGCAAGCCAATGCTGAAGACAAGTGTACAGGCCGTTTTTGGGCGGGGCGATTTAAATCGCAGGCTTTACTGGATGAAAAAGCCCTCGCCGCTTGCATGGCCTATGTAGACCTAAACCCTATCCGCGCTAATTTTGCCAAAACGCCTGAATACTCTGATTACACCTCTATTCAACTGCGTATTCGCTCTGCAATCACCGCCGAGCAACCCGGAAGTTTACTGCCGTTTGTGGGAGATGAGCGCTTAAACATGCCATAAGGTTGACCTTTTCAGATGGGCCTCTATTTGGAGTTGGTGGATTGAAGTGGTTGGCATCTAGATCCCAGAAAGCGCGGTATTATCGCTGAAAATACCCCTCCTATACTTGAACGCCTGGGTATTTCGTCTGAGCACTGGCTTTACCTCAACCGAAATTTTGAAAGCCGATTTAAAGGTTTAGTAGGGTCGGTTGAAGCAGTACGGCAAGCGTGTAACTTATTGAATAAACGCTGGGCTCAAGGTGTGCTTGATTGCCAGAAGTTTCTCTCTTACCCCTCATCTAAACTAAAATGAACCATTTTTAATCCCGCCGATCGATACCCGTTCGCTCCATGTGCTGAAAGGCCTGCATGCCCAAAATAGACTAAATACTCCGCACAATTGTTCTTCGATGCCCCTCTGTTGAGCATGGCTTTTTATTCCGCTGATTTCCCCCTCCCACATGATTCATGGGTGTCCTATTTGTGGATATGCTTGTATTCGTTATGCATGCCGCACTCCACGAAGCTCAAATATACCGAACCAAAAGAGACCTAAACTAATAGAAAAAGGCAAAATTAATCTCAAAATTAGTTTCTCTTTTTCCTCAATACCAGAAATCAGTCGCCTGTTATCGTAGTAAGCTCCAACTATGTATTGGTCTTTATCGATCTTTGATGTGTAGTATTCCAGTTCTAGCTCATCCCCAACTTGAAGGTTGTCAAATATGTCTTTAGAGGAGTTTGAATACTTGAATTCTTGGTCTTCAATGATGATGGTGTGTAGATAATCACCTTTCCCAACATATCTAGTTTTAATTCTTTCAAGCAAGCCAACCTGGGTAAAAATTCTTTCTCCCTGAGGAAAATCGCTATAAAGGAAGTATCCTGATGCAAGAGCAAACACCGAAAGTGCAAGTGCAGTATATCCAACCAATTTTGACTTACTATCTAATCGCTCAATCTTCATATATAATGCTTAAATCAGCGGCGTATTTTTACGTCGGCGGCCTTTGCTTGTTATAACTGTTCTACAGTACAATTTGAATTCCACTATTGCTTTCTTGCCAGCTAAGCTTTTCACACACGATGCTAAGCATAGCTCCGCCTTCAACCTCTATGTGAGCTACCGGATTGAGCAACTCTTGGCTGTAAGATTGCCATCCGTCTTCTTTATATAGCTTTGCTACGCTGGCAATATCTTCTTTTATGGTAATGTTTACTTCACCCACGAATATTGCATCTTCGTCACCTGCTGACTTTCTATAGTTTAGTCTTGAATAATCAGCGCAATATAACGTAATAACACCATCGAATGCTGCTGGATAAAACTCCAATTTTACTACGCCGCTCAAACCGTCAACTGATAAAGTTAAATCAGCATTATTTAATAGCTTATCGCAGACTTTTTGTAAGGTGCTCATTTCTATCCTGAGTTATAATGCCTAGCCGCACGGACCGGAGGTCCAAAAAATGCACAGCATTTTTGATCGTGCCGGCTCTTGTTATGTGTATTTTAAGGTTCATCTCTGAGTTTATTCCTGCATTGTCGAATGAAGTCTCGATACTCAAGATCAGAATCTTGATGCAATGTTTTCTCAAATACGCAACACAAGTTCCATAACGCTCTTTCTTCTGCCTGGTCCTCAATCATAAGTTTGTCTGAATCACTAAACCTACGAGTCAGCTCAAACAGAACCCATGCTTCATCTTCCGTGAGCGTGATTTTTACTTTTTTGCTCATAATTTCTATTTACACATAGCGCTTTGCTAAACGGCAGCCGAAACGCAGTGCAGGCTGTCCGGTGGAGGGGGCGTTCTTTTGCACCCGGAACGAATTTCAGCAACTTGTTATGTTTTCCTCAAGGCCTTCTTGAGCAGGTAGCTTATAGCCCAGGCCATGAGGAAAAATAAGATCAAAATTTCATGGTTGCCCGTATTATTTGCCCACTTCTGGGCACGAATTTTACTACCAAAAATACTTACGAAGATAAGTGGCGATGCGATGGTCATAAGTACAAAACCAAAGGCAACTGCTGGTCCACTATCAGATCCCTCTCGATATAAAACTCCAGCTACTACAGTGAATAAAGCCGAGCCTAATAGAAATAAGAGAACCCTAGATAATAGTTCATCAAACTCCTCTCGCTTACGCCTACTACCCACTTCTCTCTCCAGAAACATAACGCCTGCCCCACAGGAAGAGCGTCAGCGATTTCCTGTGCGGGCACTGGTTATAAGTTTCTAGGCACATACTTAAACTGCTCTCTTTGCTCAACTGAGACAACATGCTTAACCATTTCAATTTCGCATGCACCATGATCTTTAAAATTTTTTCGTCCTTCTCTTAGCGTAATGCCATGATTTGGACCTGAACCAACATCCAGCTCATCAATATCTTGCCCATCGTCCTCCCAAAAGCACACTGGACAAATTAAATAGTTGCCTCGCTCAGGTAGTGAAATGTAATCACAGTAAGGGCACTGCTCTCTTGGAGTTGGATCTTCTGGTTCATACCATTCAAAAGCCTTTTTACTAAATAATGCCTTTATCTTCTCTAGCACTACTTATTCCTTATAACGCCGCTAGCACCGAGCGAAGCACGCAGTGCGTAGTCCGGTGCCTAGCCTGGTTAAATGCATGATTAGGCATCTGCTCGTCTTTTCAGCTTGAAGCAACACAACGTTGTAAACATGTAGCTGTCTTTTTCATGCTCTACTTCTACAACGACATTATCTTTTTCTAAAACGTTGTCTGTTGTAACCCATTGCAAAAATCCTTCTTCTAGTTCGCTGTGAGAATAGTCTTCTCCGAGCATTACAACATTTGCAGATATGAATTCGTTTGGGCCCACATCGTATTCAACGATATCACCCAATTTTACTTCTTCTCCAGATTCGTATTGCATAAGCATTTAACGAGGCTGTAGAAAAACAGTTTTAGAAAAAGCTGTCATTCCTCAGGTTCCTCCAAACAAAAATTTCGGTCTAAATTTAGCGATACCACTAAATTTCTTTCATTGTATTAAATTTAGGCGCCTTGATGCCCCTAATTTATACTCAATCAATGGATACTGCCATATCTCATCAACTTTTCTATATTATGTACCAAGCAGAACATCTGCCATTGTCCCTGAACCTTACTTTTTCCTCGTAGCGAGAAGCGATTCAATCGCTTGTTGGTACCAATGTTCCCGAACACTGGCTCGACAACAGACATTCGATGTCCATAAATGGTCTTGCCTTCGATACTATCAACCCGCTTTTTCATCCAGTCAGTGGCTGTCCGTCCGTTTGTCCAAGTTAGGGATACTTGCCTTCCATGTCCTTTTCGAGAGCTGGCAGATTCCGGGTTTCGCATACACTGATTTTTAAGGCTGCATTCCCTGCAGTCAGTGAGGCGCCCTTCGAACAGTAGTTTTTTCTTACCTTCACTGACATGCTCTTCTTTTAACAAGAGCATCGCTTTTCCTGCAGGACAGATACAGGTTTTCTTTTTCTTGTTGAATGTAAATTCACTAGCTGGGATAGTCTTCTGGACATTAGCCCTACCTTTTTGATTGCGCTTGCCATACTTGGTTTTTTGCTTTGTAAAAGCTTTATCACGTGAACGGAATTTATTGTCAGGTATATAGGCATTGATGCCGCTCTCTCGCAGGTAGCTGTAGTTAGCGTCGTTGGAGAACCCAGTATCAGCAGTAATGATGACCTGTTTGGCCAAGATGTCTTCATCTATTCCTATATGCTGATAATGGCAACTGATGCCATCGAGAATAGGCTTCAATGTATGATGTTCTTGCCCCTCACCAAAGGCCTGTGCTTCAACAACTATCTGATGCTTCCTATCAACTGCGGCAACGCCGTTATAGCCCTGGATGGTAGTCATCTTGGCTGACTCATTGTCTGTGATATTACTTTTTACTTCTTTAGGGTTTTTACCTTGTCCCATCCTGGGGGAGTGATTCTTTAAGAACTGATCAATTTTATCAAAGTGTTTCTGAAGAGTATCCGCCGCTTTAGCTACCGCTTGTTTTCGCTCTTTTTCATTAGGCTTCCTGCCATCAAGCCTCTTGTGCTCTTTGAGACAATATTTGATCTTCTTGAGAATTTTTTCCTGCTTCTGTTCTAGTTCTTTAAAAGTTCCCGAATGTTCTTTGCTGGCATTGGATGGCATCTTGCATCCATCTATTGCGAAAAGTTCGTTGCCAAGCAGCCCCTGCTGATCGCAGACCAGTAACACTTGCTCAAACACCGACTCAATCGCATCAGGATAACTGCTTACGAAACTCGCAATACTAGTAAAATGTGGAACGGTATCGCATGACAGTGCTTTGAAGAGGATATTGTTCTCACATTGCCATTGAATTTCACGGCTTGAGGTAATGCCTTTTGAGTAAGCAAACAATATGATTTTCAGGAGGATAGCTGGATCATAAGCGGTTCGCCCGCCGCTATCATTTTGATATTTTTTATGGAAGACAGAGAGGTCGATATGGTCATCAATCAGATGATGAAGTGTAAACTCAAAGGTTTCAGGTTGTAGTTGCTCTTCGAAATTGATGATTACCATTGCATCTTGGTTGTAATCGTAACGTTTGAAATTGGGCATATGGATAATCTCGACATCAAGACCTCCATTTTAACAAAAAAGCTACCTTTTAAGAGTTTTTCTACAGCCTGAACGCCCCGCACAGGGGCAGACAAATAAGAGCAGCGTTTTGGCTGTCCCAGTGACCAACCCGAGCGATTGCTGCGGCTTGTATGGTTGTTCTTGCCTGATTCTGATGTTGAAAATCCTTTTCGCTAACGGGTAAATTGAGACCCACCTTCGGCGGCCACCGAAGGCCTTGTTTGTCACAGTTCGTTGCTGCGCCGGTTTATAAAGACCGTTAACAAGTAGGAACGTGACAGACACTCACTAGGCATAACTCGAATAGTCATGTGGGCCTCGAGCCCGAATAGCAAGGCGGAGATAGCTTATCTTATGGAACCTAAAGAGATCAATGTCGGTATCGATACCAGCAGTAAACAACTCGATATTTATGTGAGACCTACTGGCCAGTTTTTTAGTGTTGCCAATGATAAAAACGGCATTAAGGATGCCATTAAACAACTACAACCTCTTAAACCTCAAAGAGTATTAATAGAGTCTACAGGAAGACTCGAATTAGAGTTTGTTTGCGCCGCCGACAAAGCAGGATTACCTGTTGTTGTTTGCAACCCTTCACAGATAAGAAGCTTCGCTAAATCCGCAGGGCGCCTCGCCAAAACTGACAAGCTAGATGCAATGGATATTGCACATTTTGGTGAGGCCATGAAGCCAAGACTATCGGAGCTAAAGCCAGAAAAACTCAGGAATATCAGTGACTTACTGGTAGTACGAAGTCAGTGTTTAGAAATGAGTACAATGCAAAAGAATCGGCTTCAGAGAATGCCGAAATCAGTACACAAACCTATACGGACCATTCTAAACACCATCAAGAAAGAGTTACAAAGTATCGACAAACAACTAGATAAACTGGTTAACAGTGTGCCTGAGTGGCGGCAAAGGCGAGACCTATTGTTAAGCGCTAAAGGAGTCGGAAATGTATTGGCTTATACGCTGATGAGTGAACTTCCCGAGCTAGGAAAATTGAACCGTAAAGAAATCGCTGCACTTGTCGGTATCGCCCCGATGAACCGTGATAGCGGCAGCTTCCAGGGAAAGAGATATATTCGGGGTGGAAGGCATCGTGTACGAACGGTTTTGTTTGTTTCCATCATGTCGGCCATACAGCATCATCCCAAACTAAAGCCGATGTACAAGCGATTAGTCGACGCTGGCAAACCTAAAAAGGTCGCTCTGATTGCCTGCATGAGAAAGCAGATTACGATACTGAATACGATGGTGAAAAATAACACCTACTGGGATGAAAGTATGGCTTAATAACTTGACGAGCAACCATAGTCACTTGTTATGTTTACGGACGATATATAACTTCTTCTTGTGGATCATAACAAACTATACCTAGGCTTTTAGCCGTTTCTACTACGTGATCGAAGGACTCTTCAATTTTAGAAAACGCTACTGCAAGAATTGCTAAATCTCCGATAATATTATTTTCTAAAGGACCATCGGCCCAAATAACATTATCAATTTCAGATTCAGGCACTTTTGTTACACAAGGATATTTTTCTGTGAGCTTTTTGATTAACTCTACCATCTTTGGGTGAGGAGGCATTTCAGAATCTTCGTTTGCTTCTTCTCGATCATCAAATTCATCCCAAGCCTCTTCATCATTCTCAGGAATGGGACTGATACTAAACATTATCGAAAAACTCACAACTAACTACTCTTTAATTTCGTACTTGGAGAAACATAACGAGGCTGTAGAAAAACAGTTTTAGAAAAAGCTGTCATTCCTCAGGTTCCTCCAAACAAAAATTTCGGTCTAAATTTAGCGATACCACTAAATTTCTTTCATTGTATTAAATTTAGGCGCCTTGATGCCCCTAATTTATACTCAATCAATGGATACTGCCATATCTCATCAACTTTTCTATATTATGTACCAAGCAGAACATCTGCCATTGTCCCTGAACCTTACTTTTTCCTCGTAGCGAGAAGCGATTCAATCGCTTGTTGGTACCAATGTTCCCGAACACTGGCTCGACAACAGACATTCGATGTCCATAAATGGTCTTGCCTTCGATACTATCAACCCGCTTTTTCATCCAGTCAGTGGCTGTCCGTCCGTTTGTCCAAGTTAGGGATACTTGCCTTCCATGTCCTTTTCGAGAGCTGGCAGATTCCGGGTTTCGCATACACTGATTTTTAAGGCTGCATTCCCTGCAGTCAGTGAGGCGCCCTTCGAACAGTAGTTTTTTCTTACCTTCACTGACATGCTCTTCTTTTAACAAGAGCATCGCTTTTCCTGCAGGACAGATACAGGTTTTCTTTTTCTTGTTGAATGTAAATTCACTAGCTGGGATAGTCTTCTGGACATTAGCCCTACCTTTTTGATTGCGCTTGCCATACTTGGTTTTTTGCTTTGTAAAAGCTTTATCACGTGAACGGAATTTATTGTCAGGTATATAGGCATTGATGCCGCTCTCTCGCAGGTAGCTGTAGTTAGCGTCGTTGGAGAACCCAGTATCAGCAGTAATGATGACCTGTTTGGCCAAGATGTCTTCATCTATTCCTATATGCTGATAATGGCAACTGATGCCATCGAGAATAGGCTTCAATGTATGATGTTCTTGCCCCTCACCAAAGGCCTGTGCTTCAACAACTATCTGATGCTTCCTATCAACTGCGGCAACGCCGTTATAGCCCTGGATGGTTCCCTTGCTGGTAGTCATCTTGGCTGACTCATTGTCTGTGATATTACTTTTTACTTCTTTAGGGTTTTTACCTTGTCCCATCCTGGGGGAGTGATTCTTTAAGAACTGATCAATTTTATCAAAGTGTTTCTGAAGAGTATCCGCCGCTTTAGCTACCGCTTGTTTTCGCTCTTTTTCATTAGGCTTCCTGCCATCAAGCCTCTTGTGCTCTTTGAGACAATATTTGATCTTCTTGAGAATTTTTTCCTGCTTCTGTTCTAGTTCTTTAAAAGTTCCCGAATGTTCTTTGCTGGCATTGGATGGCATCTTGCATCCATCTATTGCGAAAAGTTCGTTGCCAAGCAGCCCCTGCTGATCGCAGACCAGTAACACTTGCTCAAACACCGACTCAATCGCATCAGGATAACTGCTTACGAAACTCGCAATACTAGTAAAATGTGGAACGGTATCGCATGACAGTGCTTTGAAGAGGATATTGTTCTCACATTGCCATTGAATTTCACGGCTTGAGGTAATGCCTTTTGAGTAAGCAAACAATATGATTTTCAGGAGGATAGCTGGATCATAAGCGGTTCGCCCGCCGCTATCATTTTGATATTTTTTATGGAAGACAGAGAGGTCGATATGGTCATCAATCAGATGATGAAGTGTAAACTCAAAGGTTTCAGGTTGTAGTTGCTCTTCGAAATTGATGATTACCATTGCATCTTGGTTGTAATCGTAACGTTTGAAATTGGGCATATGGATAATCTCGACATCAAGACCTCCATTTTAACAAAAAAGCTACCTTTTAAGAGTTTTTCTACAGCCTGAACGCCCACAGCGTAGCGTTGGCCGTCCCGCAGAGGCCACGACAGGGGCCGGCGCATACTGCCTGTGTTTGTTATTGGGCGAATTACGCACGATGCTTTGCCTGATAGATCCTTGCCATTATTGGCTGGCCAACTATGAGGATAACATTGAGCGCACAAAACAAAATTAGGCTTTCAGTGACATAGAAAGAGCCAAACACGATAGCCCAGACTAATAGAAGAAGGACGGACCACCGCACCCGGCTCCCTTTGCCAATAAGATAGACAGAAACTAGGCAGCTAGCGATCGCAAAGCCCTCACCATACAGTACCCAGGTAAAGTCATGCGCATAAACTGGGGCACTAAACAAAGAGAGAAAAATTATTGTCAAGACTCGATTCATTTCTTTGCCTTATAACGCTTTTAGCAGCGAACCAAAAAGCCATAGGCTTTTTGGTTCGCTGCCTAAACTTGTTAAATGTTGGCGCGATAAATTTTTTTGTAATATTCATATGAGATTAAACCTGCCGCCAAAACATACAAAAACACTAAGTCGCCCCAGTAAAGTGAGCCCAATATTACCAGTGACCATAAATATGCCAATACATATTTAAAATTTTGGTGCGCCATTGGTGTTTTTAAGATTGCACCAAAGGCAACTAAGTTTAAAATAAACGAGCCTACCAAGCCCTGAAATATATAAACAGACTGCGGCTCTTGCATGAATGACTTTATATAGTCTGACAATGTAATGCACTCAGGCCTTGCTGTGAAAATTAGCACATACCCTGCGCCTAATGGATATAGGGAATTTATAAGGTATAGGCTTGCGTAGATAATCCTTTCTTTCATAAGACATTTAACGCCGTTGACACAGGCCGGAGTAAGTGGCACAGCTTTTGCGTGTTTTTGCAAAAGGTGTGACGCTTACGGAGGTCCAGCCCGAAGGGCGATTGTGCTCAACCTTGTTATACGCTGCTAAGCCCATACAAACCATCCGATGACTACACCTAGGATTAAACACCCAAACCCTACTTTTACGGCCATGTTACGTTCGGCCCGATCTTCCAGTATTGCACCTTGTATATATAGGTTTAAGGCTTTGTTGGCTACTTCAGACCCCGGAAACTCCTTGTAAAAATCAAGCAAAGACTTCTGCACTTTTGGCACCCACGATGATGGGTGATCATCGTCAGGGCTGTAATCAAGAGCAGTTAGAATGGATGGGGCCTGAGTTTTTGCAAGCTCTCCAACTTCCTTAGCCTTGTCGTAATACTTAGATACATCCATATTTAAATTTTCGCATAACGCTTAGATAACCTGCACTGCAGGCGGTAAAAAAAATGACCTGGCATTGAATTTAGGCCGAACTAAAGAGGCCCATTCCTGCAGTGTCTGGTTCATCGCCATGTTGTACATTCCCGCCGGCACTATCTTGCCGAGCCGCCCCCTTTATAAAGGAAATTCCTTTTTTCGCCTTAGACCACACTCGGCCAGTCAACTTTGTAGATTCATGGCACTGCCCACACTCTACCATCAGATCTTGGATTTGCAATCCAGCTGGGAGTCGTTGATCTTTCATTAAACCCACTTGATTACTACATAGATCGTGCTTTTTCTTATTGCACCCAGCATATAATCCATAACTCCGTACCATGTGTTTTCCTATTGGAGGTATGTGCTGCAAGACACGTCTTAAGAACTCCTGAGGCTTTAACCGAAGTTGCTTACGTCGCTGGTCACGGTGATCAAAATAACGAAAATCCAGCCCCTTATGATCCACGTTTAATATCTGCTTTGGCTTAAGCGGGCCACCTTTGATGTAGCGTGAAAAATACAGCAGAACGCCTTGACCATGCTCATACCGTTCTTGAATACGAACCGACCATTCCTTGCGATAGCAAGCTTTAAAGAGGATATCAAACTGGCCAATTGACCAACTGGGAGGAAGCTTGAGTAACCCGGCACGATACTGTTCTAATAAAAGCGCTTGAAATTTTCCCCTATAAAGACTCTTAACCACTCGCACAGGCAATAAATATTCACCTGTTTCTTTCCATTTTTCCCTTAAAGTCAAGCCGCCAGCAGTTATCAAACAGTGTATATGGGGATGTAAAGTTAACTGTCTTCCCCAAGTATGCAGAGCCATAAGCATCCCGGGAGTTACTCCGTGATAGTCTTTACTCGCCATTAATTCAAACAGGGTTTCTTTACTCGACAAAAAGAGTATATCTGTAAGCTTCTCTTCGTTGTATTGCCATAACGGCAGATACTCATGAGGTATAGTAAAGACCACATGAAAATGTTCTGTATCAAATAATTTACGACGCTGCTGATCAACCCACTGGAGCTGTTTTCTGCCTGAGCAGAGGGGGCAACTTCTATGCCTACAAGAATGATGCTGTTCAGTGACATGGTTGTGCTTACAACGATAATAACTGCTTCCCATCGATTTTGTACGGCATTCTTGTATCGAGGAGATAGCCTTTAAATTTTTTAGTGGTTGCGCAGTTTTAGATAAATAACCACTGTACGCAGAAAATATATTTTGCAATACCCGGTTATGCATTTTCTAAAATGCCTCTTATAATTTAAAAGTGGCACCACTCCCGCGCAGCGGGTTTGTACAACAGCTATATAGTAATCATTATGATCACTATTATCCTGATTACTATCCTGGAATCAATCTTACGCCTCGGCTAAAAAATGTTATTCAAATCAAAAGATTACTTGCTTTTATGTTAATCGTACCAAATGTAAAAATGATCACTTTGACTACTATCCCCAAAAAAGACTAGTTTTGTAACTCATTGTATTTCATTAAGTTTTTTCCTGATAAAGCTATCCTTCAAAAATAACAGTCAAGATGATCAAAAATACCTATGTATACCCATTAATTGTTAGCGACCGTTAGTGCAGATAGGGCTGGAATTGAGCAACAGCTATGGCCTGGGTATTTCAAAACCTAGAGTGCTGCTGAATAATTCCATGATATTTCTGGCTAACCGGGCATTTCACAATCAAGACGCGGTTCGACGGAAATGTCTGGACCGTTACAACGTCGTGGTGCAAGTTGCTAATAACTCTACAAACGTCGAAGGGTGTGTCTTGAAGGCGATAGCTGTCGCATTACGGGGCTTGCAAAGAATTAGGTCCATTTGCGGCGAGTTGCGCTTACTACTTGTAGCCTTCAAGGTGCGCATAGAATGAGTGGCTCCGTTGCGATTGCCTTGGGTTATAGATTTCCTTGAGCATTTACGTTTCAGGGTTTGTATCAATTAGCGTTCCTGATGGGGAGTAGGGCTATTCTAGGGTTGTTTAATCTACTTATGAATACCTCCCTGGAATGGTCAAAAGCCTCCGTTTTATCAATTTACTTAAAGAATAATCTTTAGTTGAGACTTATCGGCCGAGTGGCTTTTTACGTAAGGTATTCAAGAGCATCTAATAGGCTTCACTCTTTCAGGCCGCGGCTGCCTGACTTATAAGTCTACAGCCCAAAATGGTCAGTTCCGTTTTTGACTAGTTCCGATACCGTCCAATCCATACACTGTTAGTCAGAAACGAGAGAGACTTATGAAGATTGATGCAGCAGTTTGCTCCAGTGCGCGATTGGCCCGAGACCGGCGCTTTGATGGGCGGTTCTATACCGCAGTGAAAACAACCGGCATTTTCTGCCGCCCGATCTGTCCCGCTCGGCCACCGCTTGAGCGCAATGTTACTTATTTTGAGACTGCGGCGGAGGCGGCCAATGCGGGCTTTAGGCCCTGTCTGCGCTGTCGCCCCGATTCTGCGCCGGGCAGTCCAGCTTGGGGATTGGTGTCGACCACCGTGCAGCGCGCTTTAAAACTGATGCGCAGTGAGCGCGAGCCTCAATCTGTAGAGCGACTGGCAGAGCGGCTCGGGGTCAGCAGCCGCTACTTACGTCGTCTGTTCTCTGAGCATCTGGGGGTAAGCCCCTTAGCGGTTTGGCAAACTGAGCGGGCACTATTTGCTTTTCGTTTACTGCGGGATACGGACCTGCCTATTGCTGAAATCGCTTACGAGTCTGGTTTTAACAGCTTGAGACGCTTTAACGGCGTATTCAAACAGATCTATCAGCGCACCCCATCCGAGGTTCGCAGGGAGGGACACGCAGTGCGCGCCGAGACGGCGAGCGCCACACGGGTGCGGTTGTACCTGGATTACCGCCCGCCATTAGATTGGCAACAACTCCTGGCTTTCTTGGGAACTCGCGCTTTGGCCGGGGTAGAGCAGGTGGAGGGGGAGGTCTATTCACGCAGTTTCGAACTGGATGCTTGTCGTGGCGTGATGGAGGTTTCCCACGATCCGGAGCGCAATCGCCTGGTGGTGGAAGTTTTTGGTCAGGAAGGTGGGGCAGGGTTATATCTACTGAACCAGCGCCTACGCCGGCTGTTTGACCTGGATGCGGATATTGAAGAGATCCAGACGGTATTAAACGAAGATCCACTGCTGGCGGATCAGTTGGCGAAGAATCCGGGCCTGCGCTTGCCCGGTGCCTGGGACCCATTCGAATATGCACTGCGGGCGATTCTCGGTCAGCAGATCAGTGTCGCGGCGGCGACCACTATTGCCGGACGTATAGTGGCCCGCTATGGGGAGTCGTTTGTGGATGATGCAGGCAGAGAGCGGTTTTTATTCCCAACGGCGGAGCGTCTCGCTGAGGCGGACTTTGCCGATCTGGGCTTGACCCGGGCTCGGGTGAAAACCCTACAGGAGTTTGTCGCCGCAACTTTGGATGGCCGAGTGAGTTTTGCCGATCAGTCCCTGGAGGATTGGTGCAGTCAAGCCACGGCACTGCCGGGTATTGGCGATTGGACGGCGCATTATATTGCTATGCGCGGCCTGTCGATGCCGGACGCTTTCCCCGCGTCGGATTTGGGTATTCTGCAAGCCCTGGGCAGTGATGGTGAAAAGGCAAAACCCAAGCAGGCCCTGGAGCGGGCAGAGCAGTGGCGGCCCTGGCGGGCATATGGAGCCATTTTGTTGTGGCAGTCCCTGAAATCTGGAGAGAAAAAATGATTGTCTATGAGAGTTACACCACGGAATTGGGTGATGTTGCCATCGCGGCCTGCGAACAGGCGGGAGAGGGTCTCTCGCGAGGTATAGTTGCACTCCAGTTTTATGACGATGAACGACCATTGCGTTTGGGGGCCGGTTGGCAGCGGGGCGCCTCGGAACTGACAGATTTGGCCGCTCAGCAGTTGCGGGAATATATCGCCGGCCAGCGCAAAAGCTTCGATCTGCCTCTGGCGCCAAAGGGTACTGAATTTCAGCGCCGGGTTTGGGATGCGCTGTTGCAAATTCCCTTTGGCGAAACCCGCAGTTACAGCCAGCAAGCCCAGTGGCTGGGCCAGCCACGGGCTATTCGCGCGGTGGCGCGGGCCAATGGTGCGAATCCGATTGCCATCGTTATTCCCTGCCACCGTGTAATCGGAGCCAATGGCAGCCTTACCGGCTACGCCGGCGGCCTGTCTTTGAAAGCGCGTTTGCTCACCCTTGAGGGCGCCAACTTTGTCCAGCAGGGCGAGCTGCTCTAACGGGTAATATTGGGAAAAGCGCAATCATCTCTCCCTAGCCACGGCCCCTTTGGCGCGAGATAATAAGCGGTTCATAATCATATAGAGCCGGAGGCCAAATGCTGTACAGATTGGGGGATAAACAGCCACAACTGGAAGGTGAGGGCCACTATATTGCGCCCGGTGCCCATGTGATTGGAGATGTGCGTATGCTTGCGCACAGCTCCGTATGGTTTAACGCGGTGGTGCGCGGTGACTGTGCGCCGATCACTATCGGTGAATACAGTAACGTACAGGATGGCTCGGTATTGCATGCCGATGTGGGTGTGCCATTAACCATCGGCACCGGTGTCACCGTAGGCCATAAAGTGATGCTGCACGGCTGTGACATTGGTGATTACAGCCTGATTGGTATCAATGCCGTGATCTTAAACCGGGCCAAAATCGGCAAGTGCTGTATCATTGGCGCCAATGCGCTGGTGACCGAGGGCACAGAAATTCCCGATTACTCTATGGTGCTGGGCTCTCCCGGCAAGGTAGTAAAATCTCTCGATCCCGCCACCTACGAGCTGCTTAAAGCCAGCAGCGATCACTATGCGGCCAACGGCAAACATTTCGCCAGTGAACTGGTCCCGCTTGAGGCTAAAGATGTCTGAACAACCGGTAAAAACCGTGCAGCCGAAAGAGCGCCCGGTGAAATCCCCCTGTATCTCCGTATGTGCCCTGAATGAGCAGGACCTGTGCGAGGGCTGTTTTCGCAGTGGTAATGAAATCAGCCGCTGGGGCTCCATGGATAACGATGAGCGCCGTGCAGTGTTAAAGCTCTGCACCGAGCGCGCGCGGCAAATGGGCCGAATCTGGTAAACAATCGATAGCGCTTTGTCGGGGCCGGGCCTCGCAGGGCCCGGAACTAAATGCGACTATGACCCAACCCTTTGTCCACCTAAGAATTCACTCAGAATTTTCCCTGATCGATGGCCTGGTAAGAATCAAGCCGGCCATCGCCCGCGCCCAGGAGCTGGAAATGCCAGCCCTGGCGATTACCGACCAGTGCAACCTCTACGGGCAGATTAAATTCTACCGGGCCTGTTTGGGTTCCGGTATCAAGCCGATTACCGCAGCGGATTTTTGGCTCAGCGAAGGCGGTGAGGGTAAGCCGACGCTGATCACGCTCTATGCGATGAACGCCGATGGCTACCGCAATATTACCGAGCTGATTTCCCGCGCCTGGATGGAAGGCCAGTACCACGGTAACGCCTATATCAAGCGCGAATGGGTTAAGGAGTACAGCGAAGGGGTGCTGATGCTGTCCGGTGCCAAGTACGGCGATGTGGGCCGTGCCCTGGTAGCGGGGCGCCGCGCCCAGGCGGAGGAGCTGGCACGGGAGTGGGCGGAGTTATTCCCCGGTCGCTATTACCTGGAGTTACAGCGCACCGGGCGCGCTGGCGATGAGGACTACCTGCACTCGGCGGTGAAGTTGGCCCAGAACCTGAACTTGCCAGTGGTAGCCACTAACGACGTGCGCTTTATGGACGAGAGCGAGTTCGAGGCCCACGAGGTGCGCGTCTGTATTCACGAAGGCCGCGCTCTCGATGACCCCCGCCGCGAACGCCGCTACTCCGCGCAGCAGTATTTTCGCACACCGGAAGAGATGTGGGAGCTGTTTGGCGATATCCCCGAAGCCCTGGAAAACACCGTGGAGATCGCCAAGCGCTGCTCCGCACCGATCCAGCTGGGTAAATACTTCCTGCCGGAATACCCGATTCCCGAGGGCATGACCGAAGACCAGTTCTTCGAAAAGGTCTCCTATGAAGGTATGGAGCGGCGCCTCGCGACTATCCTAGACAAGTCCGCTGCGGACTATGCCGAGCGCCGCCAGGTCTACGAAGACCGCCTGCGCTTTGAGCTGGATATCATTATCCAGATGGGATTCCCCGGTTACTTCTTGATCGTAATGGACTTTATCCAGTGGGCCAAAGACCACGATATCCCGGTGGGCCCGGGGCGGGGTTCCGGTGCCGGCTCCCTGGTGGCCTACTCGCTGGACATTACCGATCTGGACCCACTGCAATACGATCTGCTGTTCGAACGATTCCTGAATCCGGAGCGGGTGTCGATGCCCGACTTCGATATCGACTTCTGTATGGAGAAGCGCGACCGGGTAATTGGCTACGTTGCGGATAACTATGGCCGTCAGGCGGTGAGCCAGATTATTACCTTCGGAACCATGGCCGCGAAGGCGGTGGTGCGGGACGTGGCGCGGGTACAGGGCAAATCCTACGGTCTCGCCGACAAGCTGTCCAAAATGATTCCCCCCGATGTGGGCATGACCCTGCAAAAGGCCTTCGACCAGGAAGAGATCCTGCGGGAATTCCTCGACCACGACGATGAGGGCCAGGAAATCTGGGAGATGGCCCTGCAGCTCGAAGGGGTCTCCCGTAACGTGGGCAAGCACGCCGGTGGTGTGGTTATCGCCCCCACCAAGCTCACCGACTTTGCGCCGCTCTACTGTGACGAGACCGGCGCGGGTCTGGTAACCCAGTTCGACAAAAACGATGTGGAAGATGCGGGTCTGGTGAAGTTCGACTTCCTCGGCCTGCGGACGCTGACCATCATCGACTGGGCCAAGCGCATGGTGGATGAGACCCGTGCGCGCGTGGGTGAGGAGCCCCTGGATATTGCCGCGCTGCCGCTGGACGATGAAGAAACCTTCAAAATGCTCAAAAGAGCAGAGACCACGGCGGTATTCCAGCTGGAATCCCGGGGTATGAAGGACCTGATCAAGCGCCTACAGCCGGACAACCTGGAAGATATGATCGCCCTGGTGGCCCTGTTCCGTCCGGGTCCGCTGCAATCGGGCATGGTTGATGACTTTATTAACCGTAAGCACGGTCGCGCCCAGGTGGCCTACCCGGATGCCAAATACCAGCATGAAAAACTGCAACCGATCCTGGAGCCCACGTACGGGGTTATCGTTTACCAGGAACAGGTGATGCAGATCGCCCAGGAGTTGGCGGGCTATACCCTCGGTGGCGCTGACCTGTTGCGCCGGGCGATGGGTAAAAAGAAACCGGAGGAAATGGCCAAACAGAGGGCCACTTTTGAAAATGGGGCAAAAGAGCAAGGAATTGACCCCGAACTTGCGATTAAGATCTTCGACCTGGTAGAGAAGTTCGCAGGCTATGGTTTTAACAAATCGCACTCTGCGGCTTACGCACTGGTGTCATACCAGACCGCTTGGCTGAAAGCGCACTATCCCGCCCAGTTTATGGCGGCGACCATGTCTTCGGATATGGATAAGACCGATAAGGTGGTGACCTTTATCGAAGAGTGCCGAGCCATGGAGCTGGTACTGGTGCCGCCGGATGTGAACCTGGGTAGCTTCCAGTTCTCGGTGGATATCGACAATCGCATTATCTACGGTCTCGGTGCGATTAAGGGCCTGGGTGAAGGTCCGATTGAAAATATTATTGCGGCGCGGGAAGAGGGTGGTCCCTTTACCGACCTGTTCGACTTCTGTTCGCGGGTTGACCCACGCAAGGTGAACAAGCGCGCGCTGGAGGCACTGGTGCGCTCCGGAGCACTGGACAGCATAGGCCCGGATACCAATGGTGCCGACGGTTTGGATTATTCCCGTGCAGTGCTGTTTAACGCGCTGGATGAAGCGGTAAAAGCGGCGGAACAGCAAAAGGCCAATGCCAATGCGGGCATGATGGACCTGTTTGGCGAAGTGGTGCCCCAGGCATCGGAAGGCGATGTGTACGAGGATTTCCGTCGCACACGCTGCTGGAGTATCCGCGAGCGCCTGGAAGGCGAAAAGAATACCCTGGGTCTGTATCTCACTGGGCACCCGATTGACGAGTATGCCGGTGAGTTACAACACCTGGTGAAGGCGCGAATCGCCGATTTGAAACCCGGCCGGGAATCGCAAAAAGTTGCGGGTCTGGTTGTGGCGATGCGGGTAATGAAAACAAAACGCGGTGATTCCATGGCTATTGTTACCCTGGATGATCGCAGTGGCCGTATTGAAGCGGCCATGTTCAGCGAGGCCTTTGGCGAACATCGAGACAAGTTGGCCAAGGATGCTCTGCTGGTATTGGATGGACCGGTTGCCACTGACGATTACAGCGGCGGCCTGAAGATGACAGTAAATAGCGTTTCCACGCTCGATGAGTTGCGCCAGAGCTGGGTGACCGGGGTGCGCTTGCGAGTGGATAGCGGCAGTGTGGCACCGGGGCTGGCCAAGCGGCTGGCCGCTTGCCTGCAACCCTATACCGGTGGTCAGTGCGGGGTGAGCCTTGAGGTTTCCCGCCACGATGCCCGGGGCTTGTACCGACTGCCGCCGCAGTGGAACGTAGAACCAAACGACCAGATGGTCCAGTCCCTCAGGGAACTATTGGGACGTGAGCAGGTGGCGCTTCAATACGTACAACGGCGTTAAAATCTACCGGGCTCGACTGGCTGGTTCTGTACAGTTAAGCTATGCCGCTGTGATAGCCCGGTGGTAACAAAAAGAGTTAAAGGCGCAGATTTCATGAATTTTAATTTTCTCGAGTTTGAGCAGCCAATTGCAGAGCTGGAAGGCAAGATAAAAGAGCTGCAGCTTGTGGGTGATGACAACGAGCTGAATATCGCCGATGAAGTTACCCGGTTGCGGGAGAAGAGTAGAACTTTGACCGAGTCCATCTACTCCGACCTGAGCCCATGGCAGGTCGTACAGGTAGCCCGCCATCCGCAACGTCCCTATTCAAAGGACTATATCGAGCGCTTGTTTACCGATTGGGATGAGCTGCACGGCGACCGTCACTTTGGTGATGACAAGGCGATTATCGCCGGTATCGCGCGCTTAAATGGCAAGCCGGTAGCGGTGATTGGTGAAGAGAAAGGCCGCTCTGTAAACGAGAAGGTTGCACGCAACTTTGGTATGCCGAAGCCGGAGGGTTACCGCAAAGCCCTGCGCGTTATGGAAATGGCCGAGCGCTTTAAAATGCCGGTGCTGACCCTGATCGACACCCCGGGAGCCTATCCGGGTATCGACAGTGAAGAGCGCGGTATCAGTGAAGCCATCGCCCAGAACCTGGCAGTGATGTCCCGCCTGCGCACGCCGATTATTTGTACCGTGATTGGTGAAGGTTCCTCCGGTGGTGCACTGGCGATCGGTGTGGGTGACCAGCTGAACATGCTGCAGTACTCCACCTACTTTGTGATTTCCCCTGAGGGTTGCGCCAACATTATCTGGAAAACTGTCGAGAAAGCGCCTTTGGCCGCTGAGGCGATGGGGGTGACCTCCAGCGTGTTGGAAGAGTTGGGTATTGTGGATGAAACCATCCCCGAACCTCTCGGTGGCGCTCACCGCGATCCGGATGCAATGGCCACTAGCCTCAAAGACCGTCTCAGTGAGCAGCTGGACCAGCTGAGCAGCATCCCCATTGATGAGCTGCTGGAGAAGCGCTATCAGCGCCTGATGAGCTACGGCAATATCGTTTCCTAAGCTGCTTTTTTGCTTTAGGGAGTTGTTCAGAGACCCCCTAGATCCTTCCCCTGCCGCGCCAAGTGTATAAACTTATTGCCCTTGTGCGCGGTTGGTGCTTCCTTCCTGGCGCCTGCTTTCCCTACTCATAGATACTTGCGGCTGTGTGTCATTTTTGTGTGGCCGAGCTCTCCCTTCGCCGCTTCTTTTCTGAAAAATCTATTTTTTACCGGGTTTCCCTACGTAATAGCTGTCGACATAGATAGGTTATTGGACTCTCGGGAAGCCTGAGAAGAGAAATAAAGTACTACAAACAGTGTGATCCACTCTTGTGAGTGGAGCCGTTGCGAGAGAGGCTCCATTGGCTGGTAGCAGACAGTCTGGAGCTTGGCGGCCGCTGTATGTCCACGCTGCCCCCATTTTGAACCCCCTTATCGAAAAGGCCTCTGAGACGGCGCTGCCTCCATGATAGAAAGTACCAACAATAAAGATTGGTGCAAAAGGCACAGGTTTGCCCGGCTGAAAATATCGACCGGTGAAGCCTGTGAGCTGAAGTCTCAGGATTAATAATTATGGCAATAATGCAGAGTAATACAGCAACGGATGCTGCGCAGATACCGACGGGTGACCAGTCGGGGCACAGGTTTGCCCTGGTGGCGCTGACCTCACTATTTTTTATGTGGGGCTTTATCACCTGCCTGAATGATATTTTGATTCCCTACTTGAAAGGAATTTTCGAGCTGAACTATGCCCAGGCAATGCTGGTGCAGTTCTGCTTTTTTGGTGCTTATTTCCTGGTTTCCCTGCCTGCCGGTGCCCTGGTCAGTAAAATTGGTTATCAGAAAGGGATTGTGACCGGCTTAAGTATTTCGGTGGTTGGCTGTTTGCTGTTTATCCCCGCTGAAAGAATGGAAGTTTATGCACTGTTCCTCGGTGCTCTGTTTATTCTGGCTTCCGGTATTACTATTTTACAGGTTTCCGCCAACCCTTATGTGACAGCACTGGGCGATGAGCGCACGGCGCCCAGCCGCCTGACTCTGACCCAAGGCTTTAACTCCCTGGGCACCACTATCGCCCCTCAATTTGGTGCATTGCTGATTTTACCCGCTGCCGGTGTTGCAGCGGGCGCTGCCAGCGCTGCTGTTATTGAAGTTCCCTACCTGATCCTGGCCTCCGCGCTGGCGATCCTGGCTATCGTCTTCGCATTTTTGAATTTGCCGGCAATTGTCAGTAGTGCAACTTCTGAGTCTGTCTCCAATACTGAAGCCGCTTCCGCCTGGAGCTACCGTCACTTGGTGTTGGGCGCGATCGCTATTTTTGTCTACGTGGGTGCTGAAGTCTCTATCGGCAGCTTCCTGGTGAACTTTATCGCTGAGGATTCCATCGCCGGTTTGGAAGAGTCTGAAGCCGCCTTCTATATCTCCCTGTATTGGGGTGGCGCTATGGTTGGTCGCTTTGCCGGCGCTTTAATTATGCGCTTTATCTCTGCTGGCAAAGTGCTCGCAATCTGCTCTATCGGCTCCTGTGTATTGTTGTTGATTACTGTTACGGGTAGCGGCTATCTGGCGATGTGGGCGGTACTGGCTGTGGGTCTGTGCAACTCTATTATGTTCCCGACTATCTTTAGTTTGGCGCTGGCCAAGCTGGGCCCATCGACCAGTCAGGGCTCCGGAATCTTATGCCTGGCCATTGTAGGCGGTGCCATTGTGCCGTTGTTACAGGGGCTTCTGGCTGACCAAATTGGTATCCAATTGGCGTTCGTTCTGCCGATCTTCTGTTACCTCTATATTCTCTACTACGGTCTCTCAGGACACCGTACAGATAAACGCGCTTAAGTTTTCTTTTCTTCTCTTCTGAGCTCGTTTGCCGGCATTTTTATGCCGGCTTTTTTGTGTCCGGAATAAATGGCCAATTTGAAATGTATTTGATTGTGGGGGGAGGGGGTACCGGCGATCCCTGCCAGTTTTAGAGAGGTTGGGGGTTAGGAAGCTTGGGGGGCAGTTAGATCAGACTGTTTGTTGGAGTCGAGAAACTCTTTAATCGGTAAGCGATAGTTGCGGCTTACTTTCAGCTTTGCACCGCTGCTCAGGGTGAGAAAGTACTCGCCTTTGGTTAAAACCTTGATATGTACAATAAAGTTCAGGTTAACCAGCGTGGATCTGTGAATGCGTTTAAAAGTGTCTGGGCAGAGTTGTTTTTGCAGGTCTTTAATAGTGCTGCGCATTACATGGGTTTCCCCTTTGGCATGCACACACATATAGTCACCCGCCGCATCGATCCACTCGATATCCGGTTGGCTAACCATGGTGATACTGCCCCGGTCTTTAATGGCGAGACGCTGGGTTGAAGTAGCGGCGTTCTCTCCGCTTGATGCTTTGCCGGCACTGCTTTCGAAAGATCGCATCAGGCGATTTTTCTCTTCCTGATGGCCATCCTCTCCTTTGGATATCATCTGTGCCTGGCGCTGTCGGGCGCGGTCGAGGGCGGTTTCCAGTCGGCGCGGGTCCAGTGGCTTGAGCACATAGTCAACCGCGTGGACTTCAAAAGCCTTAAGGGCGTATTGGTCGTAGGCTGTGGCAAAGATTACCAGGGGCATGGTGTCTGCCTGCAGGTTGCGCACCACATCAAAACCGTTCATTCCTGGCATCTGCACATCGAGAATGAGTAGGTCTGGGTTGTGCTCTGAAACTGCTTGGACAGCTTCCCGGCCATTGCGACAACAGGCGAGAATATCCAGGTCCTTGCGTTCTTCGAGCATACTTTTCAGTAGTCTTAAAGCCAGGGGCTCGTCGTCCACCAGTACGACGCTGAGCTTGCTCATTGAACTTCTCCCTGTGTCAGGTGGGTTGATTGGTTGGAAATTTCCAGTGGAATATTGATGAGTACTTGCATACCGTCATCAGAATTTTTGTTTTGTTCTATTTTGAAATCTTGCGGGTAGAGCGTCGATAGCCGTTCGCGTACGTTTTTGAGGCCCACTCCCGTTGAGGAGGATTCCGGGTCACATTCGCTGGCAAAGTGATCTGGGCAACCGGTGTCGTAGACTTCCAGCACCAGGCGATCATCGGTGTTGTGCGCGTGGATACCGATAGTGCCCCCCATTTCGTTGGGGGCTATGGCATATTTCACCGAGTTTTCCACCAGTGGTTGCAGCAACATACTGGGCACTTGCGCCCGGCGTACAGTTTCATCGATCGATAGGTCTACGGACAACCTGTCGGCAAAGCGGGTTTTCTCAATCTCCAAATAGAGCAATACCGCCTCGATCTCGCGGTCAAGCTCCACTTTCTGCATGGGGTCTTCTTTCAGGGAGAGCCTTAAAAAATCACTGAGGCGCACAACCATTTCTCGCGCTTCATCAGATTGCTGGAATCGAATTAGGGCGTTAATGGAGTTGAGCGTATTGAAGAGAAAATGTGGGTTAAGCTGGTAGCGCAACATTTTTAGTTGCGCTTCATTGGCAATGGCCTCTGCTTGAAGTCTGCGGAGCTGCTCCCGTTCATGTACTGCTGCAACCTCCAGCATTTTCTTGTGCTCTTCATTGAGTAGGAAGTGATATTTTACCCCGCAGTACAGGGCGCTCCAGAATAAAAATACAAATAAAGAAGCGTAATACCAACCGCCGAACTCAGACCAGATCGAGTGTTCACCACTGAGGCGTATATAGGCCTCCATTCGAACCAAGGTCCATATTCCAGAAATAACAGCGACAGCCAGAAGGTAGATCACGGTGCGGAAGGCGAGCTCTGATTCCCAGGCGACATCAAAAATCGGTTTTAGAAACAGGGATAATAAAAATGCAATAGCGCACTGGAATACTGTATTGACAGGCTCGAAGTGAGGCCACTCTGTAGGGGAGTGCCACAGAGTCAGTGAAAGAAAAGTGACCAGCAGTATGCCAACCCAGCTGACCAGCTGTAGTTTCCAAAACCAGCGGGTCGACTGAATTTCAGTGTTCGGTCTCGTATCTAGACGGGTCGAGTACTGCATGATTTCCCGCATATTTAGTATTGTGAAAAGGACGGGATAGACGCTCATCGTCGCGTTCATTATTATCCGCAGAATATTACCTTGCAGAAACGTGACCCGCCAGAGGGGATAGCGCCACGCTTCCGGCTTGTCCCCGAGAAAGTCCTTTTTATCTGATTTCGGGGTGAATAGTCGAGTAATTTTCGGCAATCTCGATTCAGAAGACAACTCCTCTCTATTTTTAAATACGAGTTAATCAGCCCGGACTTCTTTGAGGCTAAAGTTCAGTGGTACTTCTGTTTATCCAGCTCGACACTATTAGATTGTCTATCTGGTCAAAAACGGTAATTTGAAATTTGGTTGAGTAGATAGGTAGTTGCCGTTAATTGTGGTAAAAATGTGCAGGGCCTTTAACGGCTTGAATGAATCCACAGTCGCAAAGGTGATACTAACTTTTGCGCAAAATCATGTGGTGGCGGAAAAAATTCCGGGTGAATGGACCTACCGCTAGAAAGAAATAGTTTAGATTTGGGGATCGGTTTCCGATGAGCCAGATGTTGCCCGAATCGGGGTTCTCCTCGAGCGAGATGGCTAAATATGACACTGATGCCCGTGCCGGAGTAGCGGCCGGCGTTGCCCCGCGTTATATCAACTTAATTGCACTTACGTCCCTATTTCTGATTTGGGGATTTATTACCGGCCTGAACGATGTGCTGGTGCCACACTTAAAAAATGTTTTTGAGTTGAGTTACACCAAGGCTGTCTTGGTGCAGTTTTACTTTTTTGCCGCCTATTTTCTGGTATCTGTGCCGGCAGGCATGTTGTTGAGGCGGGTTGGTTATCAGCTTGGTCTGGTGCTCGGGCTTTTGGTGGCTTGTGCGGGCTGTCTGGTCTTTATCCCCGCTGCCCGCCTACAAATCTACGAAGTGTTTTTGCTGGGGCTGTTTGTTCTGGCTTCCGGGATTACCCTGCTGCAGGTTTCTGCAAACCCCTATGTTATCGCGCTGGGCAGTGCTCGCACGGCGCCCAGTCGACTGAATCTGACCCAGGCTTTTAACTCCCTGGGAACTACCTTGGCACCGGTGATTGGCGGCGCAGTTTTCTTTGCGGGGCTTACTATTTCCGCTGACCCGGATACAGCGGCGAGTATTATTGAGTTCAGGGCCCGCGAAGCGGCTTTGGTTGAGACCCCTTATTTCTGGTTAGCAGTGCTTCTACTGGTGATGGTCGCTTTCTTTTCCTGGATCAGGTTGCCGGCTATTCCCGAGCACCAACAGGGTGGAGGAGCGGATGGTCACGATGTGTTTTCTCTGTGGCGTTTCCCCCGCTTGACCCTGGGGGCTGTAGGTATTTTTGCCTATGTGGGTGCGGAGGTGGCTATTGGCAGTTTTCTGGTGAGTTTCTTTGGTGAACCATCAGTGGCAAAGATGGCACCTTTTGAAGCGTCAAAGTATGTCTCTTATTACTGGGGCGGAGCGATGATTGGGCGCTTTGCCGGGGCCTTTTTGCTGCGCTTTGTCTCTGCTGGAAAAACCCTGGCGGTTTGTGGCCTGGGTTCGGTGGTACTTATAGCAATCGCGATGATGACGTCAGGCCCGATCGCGGTCTGGTCCATAGTTGCAGTGGGCTTGTGCAACTCGATTATGTTCCCGACGATATTCAGCCTGGCTTTGCGCGGGCTGGGCAAACATACCAGCCAGGGTAGCGGTATCTTATGCATGGCAATTGTAGGTGGTGCAATTATTCCTCTTTTCCAGGGAATGCTGGCTGATAGCGCCGGTATACAGTATTCATTTTTGGTGCCTCTGGTGTGTTACTGCTATATCGTTTATTACGGCGCTTTTTCACGAACCCTGCGCGGTAGCGCAGTGGAGTAGAACCTTCTCATTTATCCTTTCCGCCTTGTCTGCAATTTGGACCAGCCCATCGGATTTCTATTGGCCTGTAGAGACAAGTACTGCAATTTGTTGTCATTGCGAACTGTGCCCACTGGGTAGCCATGACTCAGTTTTATGGCCGATCGGTGAATACGGCATTAGCAGAACTTGATTCCGACGAGAGCTGGATCTGGAGTTATCTCTAATATTTCAGCTCGGTGGAGGCAGACCGTGCACAACTGCCGGGGCAGGTGATGTGCGGCATAATAAATATGGCGATAGTAGGTCGCGCTGGGTGTAGGGCTTTGGAGATATTTCCTCTGAAGTTTGTCTGAGCGCAACTCGTAGAGCCAGTTAACAAGCGTGGAATAATTTTGGGAGTTATTCGTGAATTTTAGTAAGCGATTTTCGCTGGGCTTTGTGCTCTGTGCTTCTGTGCTCGCCGGGTGTCATTCCGAGAGCCAACAAACTGAGCCAAAAGCCGATAAAGCGCAGGCCGACACTGGCACCAGTGCCGCCGAGGGCATCGACAACTGGCCTGAACTCAAGCCAGCCTTACCGCGCGATGAAAAGCTGGAAGCCCAAATCACTGAAATCATGTCCCGCATGTCTCTGGAAGAGAAAGTGGGTCAGATGATCCAGGCGGAAATCCGCAGCGTTACTCCTGAAGATGTGAAGACCTATCACCTGGGTTCCGTATTGAATGGTGGTGGCGCCTTCCCGAACAACGATAAGTTTGCCACGCCGCAAGACTGGTTGGCCCTTTCTGACGCCTTCTTTAAGGCTTCTATGGACACTTCCGATGGCGGTGTTGCGATTCCCCTGATTTGGGGTTCCGATGCGGTTCACGGTCACAACAATGTGATCGGTGCGACCCTGTTCCCGCATAATATTGGTCTGGGTGCCGCCCAAGACCCGGAGCTGATTGAGCGTATTGGCAGCGCCACCGCCCGTGAAGTGGCGGTGACCGGTATCGATTGGACTTTCGCTCCTACCGTCGCGGTAGTCCGCGATGACCGCTGGGGCAGAACTTACGAGAGCTATTCCGAAGATCCCAAGATTGTTGCGGATTATGCCGAGGCAATGGTGAAGGGGCTCCAGGGCGAAAAATCCAGCGCTGAATTCCTGCGCGGCGAAAACCTGGTTGCCACTGCCAAGCACTTTGTCGGTGACGGTGGTACGAATCGAGGAATTGACCGAGGTGATAACGCGGTTCCGGAAAAAGAACTGGCAGAGGTCCATGCGGCGGGTTACCTGACGTCTCTGCCGGCTGGCGTACAGACCGTGATGGCTTCATTCAATAGCTGGAACGGTGAAAAACTCCACGGCCACAAATACCTTCTGACCACCGTTCTGAAAGAGCGCCTCGGTTTTGATGGCTTTGTTGTGGGCGACTGGAATGGCCACGGTTTCGTGCCCGGTTGCACCGTAGAGAGCTGTGCAGCGGCGATTAATGCCGGCCTCGATATGTTTATGGTGCCGGCGGACTGGAAAGCCCTGTACAACAACACCCTGGCCCAGGCCAAGAGCGGTGAAATCGGTGCAGAACGCATCGATGATGCTGTTCGCCGTATCCTGCGAGTGAAGATCCGCGCAGGTCTGTTTGACCGCAATATGCCGCTGGCAGGCAAAGACGGCATCCTGGGCAACCCGGAGCATCGGGCAATCGCTCGTGAAGCGGTACGCAAATCCCTGGTGTTGCTGAAAAACAACGACCAGCTGCTGCCATTGGCTGCGGACCAGAATATTCTGGTTGCCGGCGATGGTGCGGATAACCTGTCCAAGCAGAGTGGTGGTTGGACGATCTCCTGGCAGGGTACCGGCAACACGCGCGCAGACTTCCCCGGTGCGACTTCAATCTTTGAAGGTATTTCATCGGCGGTTAAAGCCGCTGGCGGTGAAGCGGTATTGAGTGCGGATGGCAGCTTCTCAGATGCTACTTTTGCCAATGGTAAGGCACCCAAGATTGCTATTGTTGTATTTGGCGAAGAGCCCTATGCAGAGTGGCACGGCGATATTACCAACCTGGAATACCAGCGCGGTAACAAGAAGGATTTGGCGTTGCTGAAAAAACTGCGTGAGCAGGGTGTTCAGGTAGTGAGCGTTTTCCTTTCAGGCCGTCCTCTCTGGATTAACAGTGAATTGAATGCATCCGATGCCTTTGTTGCTGCCTGGCTGCCTGGCTCTGAAGGTGCTGGTGTTGCAGATGTGCTGATTAAAGGCGCCGATGGGGAAGCCCGTTACGACTTTACCGGCAAGCTGCCATTCAGCTGGCCAATGCACAGCTATCAGAATGTCCTGAATCCTTACCACGAGAATTACGAGCCACTGTTTGAGTTGGGCTATGGCCTGGCTGCTGAACAGGAATCCCTGGTGGGTAACGAATTGCCGGAGACCAGTGAATCCAGTGCCGGTGGCGGTTTGGAAGAAGCCTGGCTGTTGGTATCCCGCCCGCAAGCTCCCTGGGTGTTGAATATCGCTGAAGCTGGGGCAGAGGTTGTACCTGTACACGGTAACTTCGCGGTTAGCGGAGACGATAAAAATATCACTGTCAGCTCCATCGATATGTCTTCCCAGGAAGATGCTCGACTGATTACCTGGAAAGGCCTGCGCCCTGGTGCAGTTCAGTTGTCTGCTGAATATATGCAGGACCTGAATGTCTACCTGGAAGAGAAATCTGCGCTGACACTGAATATCCGTGTCGATCAGCCAATTGAAAAGCCAGTGGTGGCTACCATGAACTGTGGTGATGGCTGTTCTGCCAAGGTACCGCTGGAGTCTGCGCTGAAATCCATGGAGCAGAAAAGCTGGACTCGGGTTTCTGTAGATCTGCAGTGTTTTGTAAAAGCCGGTGCGGACTTCGGCAAGGTGTTTAGTGCCTTTGGCTTGGAGAGTGAAGCTCCGATGGCTATTGCGGTTGCCAACGTTAAGTTGACCCCGGAAGCTGGAGTATCTGCTGATATTCGTTGTGACGGTTAAGTTACAACACACTTAAAGGGCTAATTACCCTCAGTTCTAACCGGAGCTTGTTTTTTGGTTCCGGTTAGCGGCTGAAACAATTTGTTCTCACAGGAACGGTGCCAGTGTGATGTTCTATCCCGTTGGCACTTCTTTGCCCGCCAATCTCTTCTTTCCAGATATTACTATTTCTTTTATCCCATAGATTTACTACTGGGGTGGAAGGAAAGAATACACTTCACTCGAGACATGCTGTGAATACATCCCTGTAAGCTCCCAATCGGCATCCATGCCTCATAGGGTCCCGAGTGCAGTGTATTATTTCCCTCTCCTTTTTTAGTATATTGGATAGCGTTATCCCACGATAAATCTACCTCTCCTTCAAGTCTAACAAGTCCTCTAGCTAAAACTGCATGACAGTCCTTTTTACATAGCTGTAGCGCTAAAAGTATTTGCTTTAGCTGTGTGGCTGTGGAGTTCTTTTTGGTGTTTGATTGTCAATTTCCGAATTTATCATGTTGGGTTTTTAAATTGGCAGTCAAATGAAAGGGCTGATTTACATACCCGCAGATTATTTTTTGTTAAAGGTGAACGCGGAAAAGTAGATGATGTTCATTGGTTATTCGGAGATTAGAGCGAATGGTTAAATTTTGTGGGTTTAAATATTCGTGGAATGGAGATTGTGAGTGTTAGCTATAAGTCGACTGAGAAAAAATAACCTTCTTCTTTTGGCACAGTTTTGATGGGAGTTGGTATTGGCGGTAGTCGGAAAGTATCACTTTTATTACAAGGGTATAATTTAGGTTAGTGCCCCTAATCCTAAAGTAAACTTCTCCAAGATTAATTTCATCTAATTTTCTGGGTTTTTATATGCGACTAGCGAATCGTTTTAGCAGAGGCAATTGAGGAGTTAGGTAATTTGTTCTTGAAGAGTAAGGTAAAGCCTTTGTGTGAAATTTAACCATTAGTGACCCTCTATTTAATATTGCGGTCTTGGCGCGCCTGAAGTTGTGGGGGCTTTCTTCTATCTGCATTCTGGTCTATTGGCGGTATACTGATTGGAGCTTAGACTTTGTTTAACTCCCCGTGAAAAATGTAAATCCCAGCGAAAAACTCCCACCTCTGATAAAGAATATACTGCAGTCCCACCCTGCCAGCGGCCAGTTGTGGGTGGGGTTTTCTGGTGGTCTGGACTCCACTGTTCTCCTGCACCTTCTGGTAACTTGCCAGATTCCCGTGCGTGCACTTCATATTCACCATGGCCTAAATGCAAATGCGGACATTTGGCTGGCTCACTGTAAAGAGTTTGCTGAAAATCTGGCGGTACCCTTTACAGCCATCCAGGTTACTGTTGATTACAAAGATGGCGGATTGGAGCAGGGGGCTCGCCGGGCGAGATATGCGGCCTTCAATCAGGTGATGTCCGAAGGTGATCAAATTCTTCTCGGTCACCACGCGGATGACCAAGCTGAGACTTTCCTGCTGCGCTTAATGCGGGGCGCGGGCGTGTTGGGATTGGCCAGCATGTCCGAAAGCCGAACTATCGGAGATAATAAGTACTTACTGCGCCCTCTACTCGGAGCGGGGCGAAAAGAGCTAGAGCAGTGGGCTGAGGCTCACGGATTGAGCTGGATTGAAGATGACAGCAATGCGGATGAGGCCTTGGAGCGTAATTTTTTTCGGCATCGAGTTGTGCCACTGCTCAACCAGCGTTGGGGAGCGAGTCGCCAGATCGCTCGGGCAGCGGAGAACCTGAGGGAGTCTGCGGACTTACTGTCTGAGTTGGCACTTGCTGACCTGGAGGAGGCTGATTTAAAGGCGGAGCGATTTGGCGAAAGTCTGGCCCTGCCTCGCTTCTTCAGCCTTAGTGAGGGGCGCCGTAAAAACCTTATGCGGCATTGGGTATTGGGCCAAGGGGGGCAGCCGCCAGAGTCAGCCCTATTAAATCAGGCGCTTTTCCAGGTGACTCATGCTGCAGAGGACGCACAGCTTGAAGTTAATATGGGTGGGCGAGTGGTACGACGTTTTCGGAATCGCCTTTACCTGACCCCTGAGCTGGCGCCAATTGCCAATAACTCCGATAAAAGTTGGCACTGGGATGGCCGCTCTAATCTCACTCTGCCAGCGGGTGGCATTCTTCGGCCCTTGTCGGATTGGCCAGTGGGCGATTATCGAGTGTGTTATCGCAAAGGAGGGGAGCGTGCGCACCCGGTAAATCGCTCCAGGTCACAAACGCTTAAGAAGCTCTTGCAGGAGTGGGCTCTAGAGCCCTGGCTCAGGGATCGTGTCCCATTGGTATTTTTGGGGGATGATCTGGTGGCTGTCGCGGGGCTCTTTTCATGCAAAGCAGGCTGCGCCATCCCGGATGAACCACCCGGCTGGCGGTTTTTCGATTGAGTGTTAAGGGGGTTTCTGCTACCCTGGCGCCCCGTCTAAAAGGCACCGGGAGAAGCTGGATTATCCGCCCGGGCCAGCCCTGTAAGCTCGACATTCATCGAGCGCTCAACTGACCAAGGTTTTGCATGACGCGCTATATTTTTGTAACTGGTGGCGTGGTTTCCTCGTTGGGGAAAGGTATCGCCTCCGCCTCTTTGGCCGCCATTCTCGAGGCCCGCGGCCTCAAGGTTACCATCCTCAAACTGGACCCCTACATCAACGTAGACCCGGGTACCATGAGTCCCTTCCAGCACGGCGAGGTGTATGTCACCGAGGATGGTGCCGAGACTGACCTGGACCTGGGTCACTACGAACGCTTTATCCGTACCCGGATGTCCAAGCGTAACAACTTCACCACCGGCCGCGTGTACGAAACCGTACTGCGCAAAGAGCGCCGTGGTGACTACTTGGGTGGCACCGTACAGGTGATCCCCCATATTACCGATGAGATCAAGCGCCGCGTTGTAGAAGGTGGCCGCGATGTCGACGTCGCTATTGTTGAAATCGGTGGCACCGTAGGTGATATCGAATCCCAACCGTTCCTGGAATCTGTGCGTCAGCTGCGTGTGGAAATGGGCACCAATCGCGCCCTGTTGATCCACCTGAGCTATGTGCCTTTCCTTGCCACTGCTGGTGAAACCAAGACCAAGCCGACTCAGCACTCTGTTAAAGAGTTACGTTCTATCGGCTTGCAGCCGGATATTCTGCTGTGCCGTTCCGAGCGCGAGATCGATGAGGACTCCCGCCGCAAGATCGCACTATTCACCAATGTTGAAGAGCGCGCTGTTGTACCGCTGCCCGATGCCAAGACCATCTACGGCGTACCGCGTCTTCTGCACAGTTACGGCCTCGACGATATCGTTGTGGAAAAACTGCAGCTGGAATGCCAGGCACCAGACCTTTCCGAGTGGGACGAAGTGGTCGATGGCAAGCTGAACCCGCAGCACGAAGTGAAAATTGCCATGGTCGGCAAATACATGGAGTTGCTGGATGCCTATAAGTCCCTGATCGAGTCCCTGACCCATGCGGGTATCAAGCATCGCTGCAAAGTGGATATCGACTTTATCAACGCTGAAGACGTTGAGGGTGAGAACGGTATTGACCTGATCAAGGATGCCGATGCAATCCTGGTTCCCGGTGGATTTGGTGAGCGCGGTTTAGAGGGCAAGCTTGAATCTGTTCGCTACGCTCGTGAAAACAATATTCCTTACCTGGGCATCTGCCTCGGTTTACAGTCTGTGGTTATCGAGTTCGCGCGCAATGTGCTCGGCCTCGAAGGTGCCAACAGCACTGAATTCAATACTAAAACCCCGCACCCTGTTATTGGCCTGATCACAGAGTGGATCGATAGCGAAGGCAATATCGAGAAGCGCGATGAGCAGTCCGACCTGGGCGGCACCATGCGCTTGGGCGGCCAGGAGTGTCGCTTGGCTAAAGACACTAAGGCTCGCGATATCTACGGCGCAGACGTCATTGTAGAGCGCCACCGCCACCGCTACGAAGTGAACAACAACTACGTTGATCGCCTGCAGCAAGCCGGTTTGAAAATTGGCGGCTGGTCTGCAGACGATACCCTGGTAGAAATGGTTGAATTGCCGAACCATCCCTGGTTCGTTGCTTGCCAGTTCCACCCGGAATTTACTTCAACCCCGCGCGACGGCCATCCGCTGTTCGAAAGCTTTGTTGCCGCCGCAATGAAGCAGCGTGAAAACCAGGGTTAAAAAATAATTCCGCCTTAGCTCTAAGTTAGTTGAGGCGGAGATAACAGGGAGTAAACTGTGAAAACAATTGAAGTCGGAAATATCCAGGTCGCCAACGATAAGCCCTTTGCGCTGTTTGGCGGTATGAATGTATTGGAATCCCGCGACCTGGCGATGCAGGTGGCTGAGCACTATGTAAAAGTCACTGAAAAACTGGGTATTCCCTATGTTTTTAAAGCGTCTTTTGACAAGGCGAATCGCTCTTCCATCAATTCCTATCGCGGACCGGGAATGGAAGAGGGCCTGAAGATTTTTCAGGAAATCAAAGACACCTTTAAGGTTCCCTTGATTACCGATGTCCACGAAGTACATCAGGCTGCTCCGGTTGCCGAAGTCGTGGATATTATCCAGCTGCCGGCCTTCCTGGCCCGCCAGACTGATCTGGTCACCGCTATGGCAGCGACTGGTGCAGTGATCAACGTTAAAAAGCCCCAGTTTATGAGCCCCCCGCAAGTTAAAAATGTGGTGGAGAAATTTGCTGAGTGCGGCAACGAAAATATTCTTTTGTGTGAGCGCGGAGCCTGCTTTGGCTACGACAACCTGGTTGTGGATATGCTGGGCTTCAGCACCATGATCAATGCCTCCGGTGGTGCGCCGCTGATTTTTGACGTTACCCACTCACTGCAAATGCGCGATCCTTCCGGTGCAGCCTCTGGTGGTCGCCGTGCACAGGTCACTGAGCTGGGCCGCGCAGGTTTGGCTATCGGTATTGCCGGCCTGTTCTTGGAAGCACACCCGAATCCAGACAAAGCATTGTGTGATGGCCCCAGTGCATTGCCACTGGAAAAGCTGGAGCCATTCCTGGCGCAGATGAAAGCGGTAGATGACCTGATCAAAGGTTTTGAGCCGCTGGATACGAAATAAAAAAGAAATATTTTTGCGCGCCCTGATCGGGCGTGCGGCACTTTCCCCTCTGCTATCTGGCCTGAGCGCTGTAGCAAAAAGTGCGTAAAGTCTGATTTACGAAAACCTATTTTCAGTAAGTACCAATACGGAGCCCATTGTAAATGAGCAAGATTGTCGCTGTTAAAGCCTTTGAAGTAATGGATTCTCGCGGTAACCCTACCGTTGAAGCCGATGTAATCCTGGAGGATGGTTCTATTGGCTCCGCCTGCGCCCCCTCCGGTGCCTCCACTGGCTCCCGTGAAGCGCTGGAACTTCGCGATGGCGATAAAAGCCGTTACTTGGGTAAGGGTGTCCTGAAAGCAGTTGAAAATATCAACACTACTATCGCTGACCTGCTCAAGGGTATGGATGCTACTGATCAGCGCGCCCTGGACAAGGCGATGATCGATGCCGACGGCACTGAAAATAAGGCGAACTTCGGCGCCAACGCTATTTTGGCGGTTTCCCTGGCTGCCGCTAAAGCAGCTGCTGCTTCCAAAAAAATCCCTTTGTATCAGCACATTGCTGAGGTAAACGGCACTCCGGGCGAGTACTCCATGCCGGTACCGATGATGAATATCCTTAATGGCGGCGAACACGCTGACAACAATGTGGATATCCAGGAATTTATGGTTCAGCCGGTTAAGGCTGAATCTTTTGCTGAAGCTCTGCGCCAAGGTGCTGAGATCTTCCACTCCCTGAAAAAAGTACTGTCCAGCAACAGCCTGAACACTGCAGTTGGCGATGAAGGTGGCTTTGCTCCGAACCTGCCTTCCAACGAAGCGGCACTGAAAGTCATCGCTGAAGCGGTAGAAAAGGCCGGTTACACCCTGGGCGATGACATTACCCTGGCTCTGGACTGCGCTTCTTCCGAGTTCTACAAAGATGGCAAGTACGATCTGGCTGGCGAAGGCAAGCAGTTCGATAGCGAAGGTTTTGCCAGCTACCTGGCCGATCTGTCCGCCAACTATCCGATCCTGTCTATCGAAGACGGTATGGACGAGAGTGATTGGGACGGTTGGAAAGTTCTCACCGACAAAATTGGTGAAAAAGTACAGCTGGTAGGCGACGACTTGTTCGTAACCAACACCAAGATCCTGAAAGAAGGTATCGAGAAAGGTGTCGGTAACTCTATCTTGATCAAGTTCAACCAGATCGGCTCCCTGTCCGAGACTCTGGATGCGATCAAAATGGCTAAAGATGCGGGCTACACCGCTGTGATCTCTCACCGCTCCGGTGAGACCGAAGATACCACTATTGCGGATCTGGCGGTTGCGACTGCTGCTGGTCAAATCAAGACCGGTTCCCTTTGCCGCTCAGACCGCGTAGCCAAGTACAACCGTCTGCTGCGCATCGAAGCTGAGCTGAATGGCTCCGCTCCTTATCGCGGCCGCGCTGAATTCAAGTAATCCATTATTTGAATTAGCGTGCAAGTACTACAAAGAGGGGCCAGCCCCTCTTTGTAGTACTATAAATACGAACAAGCGAAATATCGTAATCTCGTATGAAATGGCTGCTGGCAATACTCACCATTATGCTCCTCGCCACCCAGTACCGACTTTGGGTTGGTGAAGGTAGTCTCGCCGAAGTTACCCGTCTCAAGCGTCAATTAGCCCAACAGCAAGAAAAAAATATCGCGCTGGTGCGGGAAAACCGTCAACTGTTCAGGGAAGTTCGCAGTTTGAAAGTTGGCACTGATGGTGTGGAAGCGAAAGCCCGTTATGACCTGGGACTGATCAAGGAAGGGGAAACACTGTTTATCTTCCTGGATAAGGAAGAGGCTGAAAATTGATTAAGGATTATTGGGTCATTGTACCCGCTGCCGGCGTTGGCAAACGTATGGGGGCTGATCGCCCGAAACAGTACCTGCCATTGCTCGGGCGACCACTGCTATCCCTGACTTTAAAAAATATTCTTGGGTGGCCAGGTTTGGCTGGCGTTGTAGTATCGCTATCGGAGCAGGATACCTACTTCCCTCACCTGAAAGAAGCAAACCACCCCTTGGTACACACCGTCATTGGTGGAGCTGAGAGAGCAGACTCTGTTCAGTCCGCCCTGGATTTCCTGGCGGGGCGAGAAAGCGGCGATACTCCGGTTTTAGTCCACGATGCTGCACGACCCTGTGTGTCTGAGCGCGATATTTGCGCTTTACTCAGTGACGAAGTCTCACCGATGGCACTTTTGGCGCGCCCCGCAAGCGACACATTAAAGCGCAGTCATATGACTGGCGGTGTAGCCTGTGTGGAAGAAACGGTTGACCGCGAAAGTATTTGGTTGGCGCAAACCCCGCAACGTGCCCCTCTCAGCACTTTGCACTCATGCCTTGGTAAAGCCCTGGAGCAAGGGGTTGCTGTAACCGATGAAGCCAGCGCACTGGAGTTTTTTGGCCATTCACCGCAATTGGTAACGGGTGATAGTGACAATATTAAAGTGACGCACCCCGCCGATATCATAATTGCAGAAACTATTTTACGTCTGCGCTACTCCCCGACTGAGGATAAGCGATAGTGAGTTTTCGAATAGGCCAGGGCTTTGATGTGCACGCATTTGGCCCTGGTGATCATGTAGTGCTCGGAGGAGTACAAATCCCCTATGGGTATGGTTTGGTAGCTCATTCTGATGGGGATGTTTTACTGCACGCCCTATCGGATGCCTTACTGGGTGCTCTGGCCCTGGGAGATATCGGTAAACACTTTCCCGATAACGATGAACAATTTGCCGGAGCGGATAGTAGAAACCTGCTTCGACATGTTGTTGGATTAATCGATAGTAAAGGGTATCGCCTGGTTAATGTGGATATGACGTTGATTGCCCAGGCCCCCAAAATGGCTCCGCATATCGATGGAATGCGAGTCAATATTGCCGCTGACTGTGGTGTTGATTGCGATGCGGTCAGTGTCAAAGCAACCACTACAGAAAAGCTTGGATTTACTGGTCGCGGTGAGGGTATCGCCGCGCAAGCTACTGTTTTATTAGAGCGCAAAGATGTCTGAAGTTTGGAACCTGGATTGGCCCCGAGCGCTTGGGGGTGCGGTAATTTCTGGCGATTTTCGCACAGAACCAGAAGATTTTATTGTCGATGAACTGGCTATGCCGCCGGCTGATAAAGATGGCGAGCATGTTTACTTGCAGGTTAAAAAGCGCGGGGCAAATACCGCCTGGGTTGCCAAGGAATTGGCGAAGTTAGCTGGGGTGCAAAGCCGGGATGTCAGCTTTTATGGCTTGAAAGACCGACATGCTGTTACCACTCAATGGTTCAGTGTATGGCTCGGACAAAAGCCAGAAGCAGACTGGTCGCAAATAAACAGCGATGAGATTTCATTGCTCCAGGCCTTCCGGGGACCACGCAAGTTGCGTCGTGGCGAGCATATGGGGAATCGCTTCAAGATTCGGCTGCGCAATGTAGAAGGTGACCGGGACAAAGCAGAAGAAGTACTTCAGCTGATTCCCAAAGGGGTGCCCAATTACTTCGGTGAACAGCGCTTTGGGATTGATGGCAATAACCTTAGCTTGGCAAAAAACTTAGCTGAAGAAGACGGTCGCTGCCGCAAAAGCGAAAAGGCTTTTGCCATGTCTGCTGCCCGTAGCTGGCTGTTCAACCAGGTTTTGGCTGAACGAGTTAACACCGGAACCTGGCAGAGCCCTCTCGTTGGAGAGCCTGAAGATTACCCAACCGGGCCTCTTTGGGGGCGTGGCAGAAACCTGTCAACGGATGCCCTGGGGCAGTTGGAAGAGCAAGTGTTGTCCCCGTGGCAGCCTTGGTGCAACTGGCTGGAGCACTGCGGTCTTAGCCAGGAGCGCCGGGCCATGATTTTATCCCCGGAGGCATTTCGCTATGAGTGGGAAGGTGATCATTTAATCGTCGAATTTGCCTTGCCACCGGGTACTTTTGCTACGGCTTTGCTACGGGAGATAGCTCAGCTGGTCAATGTTAAACAGTGCACATAAAATTTGTATTTAGGTGACTGGCACTGTTGCACAAATCATGGACAAGAAAAGAATATGGATCGCTTGAGACAAGAAGGTCTGGGGATGACTTCCCAGCGAACCCGTAATCGCTTGATCCAGCGATTGCGGGAAGAGGGGATATCCAACGAGGAGGTACTAGATGTAATGGCATCTACACCTCGACACCTCTTTTTGGATGAGGCCCTGGCTATTCGGGCTTATGAAGATACTGCTTTGCCCATAGGGTATGGCCAAACTATTTCCCAGCCATACATTGTCGCCCGTATGACTGAACTCCTACTGAGTAGAGCCAAGTCTCTACACCGAGTTCTGGAAGTGGGTACGGGCTCTGGCTACCAAACGGCCATTCTTGCTCGCTTGGTCGAACAACTTTATTCCGTCGAGCGTGTCGAACCTCTATTGGAAACCGCTCGCCATCGGTTGGGGGAGCTGGGTTATAGCAATGTAGAGTACAAGCTCAGCAATGGGGGCTTTGGTTGGAAAGACGAGGGTCCTTACGATGCAATCCTGGCTGCAGCAGCACCTGCAATGATTCCTGATGAGCTGCGAGAACAGCTGGCTCCCAATGGGGTTCTGGTAATTCCGGTGGGGGCTGAGCAACAATACCTGACGATGGTGACTCGTCGTGAGGATAGTAATAAGTTTGATGTGGAAAAGTTGGAAGCGGTACGTTTCGTGCCTTTACTCGGTGGCGTGGTTCGATGAGATTTACTGAGGTTCTAAAAAGTCGCTACCCCGGAGTACTTCTGCGGGGAATGGCAATGGGGGCTGCCGATGTGGTACCCGGTGTTTCCGGGGGAACTATTGCCTTTATTACCGGCATCTACCAGGAGCTTTTGGACTCCCTCAGTCGAATAGGCCCGCATTGTATTACAGTGTGGCGGAAGGAGGGGTTTCTATCCACTTGGCGCTATATTAATGGGAGCTTTCTGCTCTCTCTTTTCCTTGGGGTATTGTTGAGCGTTTTTAGCTTGGCCCACCTGATTAGTGGCTTACTGCAAAATTATCCAATTGTTGTGTGGTCTTTCTTTTTCGGTTTGGTTCTCGCCTCAATTGTTCCCATTGTGAGAAATATCCCCCGGTGGTCGCCATCTGTTTTGGTTTTTCTCGCACTGGGTATTGCGCTTGCAGTAACAGTGAGTGAGATGCGGCCTTCGGAGATACCGGCAACTCCACTTACGCTGTTTTTATCAGGTGCTTTGGCAATATGTGCGATGGCACTACCGGGAATTTCCGGCGCTTTCCTGCTGTTATTAATCGGGATATACCCCAAGGTTTTAGCTGCAGTTCATGAACTCCAAATTTCAAACCTATTGTGCTTTGCGGCAGGGGCGGCAATAGGGCTGATGCTCTTCAGTCGCTTGTTGTCTTGGCTGATGCACAAATATGTAGCTAGGACACTGGCATTTCTTGCCGGGGTTTTGTTGGGTAGTTTGAAGATTATTTGGCCCTGGAAACTGCCAATGTCCGGGGAAATCGAAGCATCAAGCAAATTGGCCCCTTTGCTATCCAACACTTCTCCGCTAACTTATGTCGAGCAAACCGGCGACAGTGCTCATTTGGGGGGCGCAATTGTTGCGGCTCTAGTGGCAGCGCTCTTAGTTCTCGCTGTAGACTTCTTTGGCAAGGTGCACAGAGAGAAGTCTTGCGCCACTCCGCAATAAGATCTGGAAAATCTCGGTATGGCAGCGTTTTATCAAACTTTTCCAGAGATTTTTGGAGCTTTTCTTTAGACACTTTTTCCATAAATGCCGTGGTCTGATGTAAAAAGAGAATAATGGAATGTCATCTTTTGCAACCTCTTGAGCGCCGATGTTGGCGGAACAAACTCCCTAAAATCGGTCATTGTTTGTGGGGGGTGTTTAAAATATTAGGCTTGCTGGTTCTGCTGCAGGCCGTTTCCTCCTGTTCCAGCCATAAGGCTCCCTCAAGCTCCCTACGCCAGCCCCCGAGTATCAAAATTACCCACCACACGGTAGGTAAAGGGGATACCCTTTATTCGATAGCCTGGCGTTACGGCAAGGATTTTCGCCAATTGGCGGCGATAAATGGTATCCGCTCCCCTTATCAAATATATCCTGGGCAGAGAATCAGGCTGACGGGTTCAGTGCCAACCAAGAGCACTGCCGGCACGCAAAAGAAGCAAAAAGCGCCAGTCGCAAAAGCTAAACCGAAAACAACACAAACGACCACTGCTAAAAAATCTTTAACACCAAGCCCAAAGCGCCAATCAACAGCATCTCGCCGGAGCGGATCGGTCAACTGGCGCTGGCCCGCCAAGGGGAAAGTGATTAGTCACTTCCGCTCTGGGGACCCATTGCGTAAGGGAGTTGATATCGCGGGTGAAAAGGGTGAGTCTGTACTGGCAGCGGCTGATGGCACCGTGATCTACGCAGGAAGCGCCTTGAGAGGTTATGGAAAGCTGCTGATCGTCAAGCACAACGAGGTTTACCTCAGTGCCTATGCACACAATCACCGGTTGCTCGTAAAGGAGGGCAGCAGGGTAAAGGCGGGGCAAAGGATAGCGGAACTGGGTTCGAGTGGTACCGACCGCAACAAGCTCCACTTTGAGATTCGCAAAAACGGTCAGCCAGTAGACCCTCTTGCCTACTTACCGTAAGTTCACGGCCGCAGTAAAGCTCTGCAAATAAAAATGGACTTTTAACTAGTACCACTTGAGGTAGTCACTGTAATCGTGGCCATCCCAGGGTCAGCCGATTCAGTGGCTGTCGCCACATACCTGCGGCATTGATAGTTGTGTTATCAATGTCCGAGTGTGTTGTGCGGCTGAAATTGGCAAAGTACAAGGAGCAGGGGAAATGGAAGCACAACGGCAAGACCAGTCTATGGCTGGCCAGGCAGAAGACTTTCCTCCTGAGTTAGACGTTGAAAATGATGAGCAGAAATTAGGTTCAACTGAAGCAGGTGTTAGTCGCACGCGGAAATCTGCGGCTAAAAAGAGTTCCGCACCCTCCCAGGCAGAGAAAAGTAGAGTTTGTAGATTGGATGGCGATGGCCATTTGCAGAAAAATCTCGACGCTACTCAACTCTATCTCAATGAAATTGGATTCTCCCCCCTATTGACCGCAGAAGAAGAGGTGTATTACGCGCGCAAGGCTTTGCGTGGAGATGCTGCGGCAAGAAAACGAATGATCGAGAGCAATCTTCGCCTTGTTGTAAAGATTGCTCGCCGCTACGTTAGCCGAGGTTTGGCACTGCTGGACCTTATTGAGGAAGGCAATCTGGGCCTGATTCGAGCAGTTGAGAAGTTTGATCCAGAGAGAGGTTTTCGCTTTTCCACTTACGCCACCTGGTGGATACGTCAGACGATAGAACGGGCCATAATGAATCAGACCCGGACCATACGCCTGCCCATCCATGTCGTGAAAGAGTTAAACGTGTACTTGCGTGCATCTCGAGAGTTGGCGCAAAAGCTGGATCACGAGCCATCCGCAGAAGAAATTGCGACCCTCCTTGAGAAGCCAGTCGAAGATGTCGAGCGTATGCTGGGGCTCAATGAGCGGGTTACTTCTGTAGATACTCCCATTGGGCCCTCTTCTGAGAAGACCTTGGTAGATACCATCCCCGATCAGCAGGAATCTGACCCAGCAGAGCTTTTACAGGACAGGGACCTTTTTGACAGCATCAACCGCTGGTTGGGAGAGTTACCTGACAAACAGTGTGAAGTGGTCTCTAGGCGGTTTGGTTTGCGCGGTTTTGAAGCGAGCACCCTGGAAGAAGTAGGGCGTGAAATCGGTCTCACCAGGGAGCGGGTCAGGCAGATACAGGTGGATGCACTGAAACGTTTAAGAGAGGTTATGGAGAAGCAGGGGCTCGACGGGCATTCACTATTTGGCAATTTGTAGCCTCTACTCCTTGATAATACCCCACTGCCAGTTTCTGGCTGTGGGGTTTTTTATCATCTCTTCTTGCTGAGCTGAAGTCTTCGGGCTATGAGTTACTTCCTTACCCAGCGTCCCAGGTTGTCCTGGTAGTATTCTCCGGGTGACAAGCGGGCTTCCAACTTTTCAGCGGCGCGTGTTGCCACCTGGGCTATATCAATTTTATTGCGCTCAGCGATTCGAGCGTAAGCAGCTTTTCGCTTGGCATTCACTTCTTTGACCAGTTTTTCCAGTTCTGGTGAGCTGGCATCTACGATAGCGATGTATCCGCTATTGGCTTCACCAACCAGGCCCTTACTTTTGGCTTCATTTAGGGAAATTGCCATTGCAGGCAGGGCGATTAATAAGCTCAGTGCCAAAAAGGCTTTCATTAATGTCTTCATATTTGCCTCCTTAGAAAATCCCTTCCTTGTCTTCAAACAGGTTGTCCAGGTCCTTGTCGACCTTGACCCGAATTTCGTGCTCAATTTTCACATTCAGGTTTACTGTAATTGGCTCACTGGGAGCCTTTACCGCTACAGTGGGTGTACACCCTGTAGCAACCATAGCGTATAGCAGCCCCATAGGAATCAGTCGGCTGGCTTTCATCTGACACTCCTCACAGTACCTCTTTGGTACCCTTTTACTTTTTGTACCTAGCCCGTGTTACCTGCCTGGTTCAGCAGGTGAGTTGGATGCCGGCAGACCCAAGTATTTTATTGAGTCAACCTTAACCGGTGATGAACCAAGCAGGCTTGTACATACCAATAAAGGCTACTTCACTCCTGACCTATTGGTCCAGCTGCTTTTCTAGGGTTTCAGTCAAATCACGACTGGCTTGCAATGAGCGCAACATGTCTGGGATATTGTTTTCAAGGTTCAGGTTGATCACCAGGTCTCGATCAGAATCGATAGCCTCACTTCGCCCAACCAGCTTTAGCTGTAGTTGGAGATCTCCGCTGGCTGGATAGTCTATGCTGCCTTCCAGTGTTTGAAACTCATAATCTTCCAATGCATTGGCTATCAACTTGAGTTGAGGGTTGCTTGCCAGCATCTGCGGAGAAAAGGCTCCGTAGTAGCGCAAGCGTCCGCCTGGAGCTTCACCCTGAAGGTGACCGGCTTCCACAGTGATGCCCTCAGGCCCCGTTACAATGGGGATTTCTAAATTAATTAGCCCGCTGGCCTCAAAGTTCTCTGAGTCCGTCTCCTGTGCTAAAGCCTCTAGAGAAATACCTTGTGCATGTACAATGCTTTTTCGAGTCTCTTCAGCGAGATTCCAAATAAGGGCTGATGAAGTAACCTTGCCTTGCAAAAAGTCAGCAGAAAAATTATGCAATGTAATATCTTTCTGTTTATCCAGTTGCAGTGATAACTGGATATTTTTTACTGGTAAACCCGCGTTAATAGATGCTATCGATAGTGAGTATGGTGTAGGTGTGATCCAGTGCCCATCTTCGTTTTCTACTTTTAGATCTCCACTGATTCCGGTGGCAAAACTATCCTTATAGGTTGCTGCAATATCGTCCAATGAAACATGGATACTATCTTTGGACCGGGGGTGCAAAGACACAGAACCACCGGCAGAAAGTCTGCCCGAGACGATATTGAGGGGAAGCCCCTGGATCGTATCGTTTAGAGAGCGATCCGTACTAAAGGTAACTTCAGGAACGGAAAATTCAACTCCACCTGAGGATTTTGATAAGTCGTAAGAGCCGCTTAAATCAATTTTAATTGCACCTGCTTTAATTTGACTATGACTTGTTAGCTTATTGTGTTGCAGGGATAGCTTGCCTTTGGCTGAAGAGTTAACCTTGTACTTTTCCGATGTCTCAATCTCTAAATTGTTACTATTAAATTCACTGTCCAGCGCTGCAGCACCATTTTTGATGGTAACGATACTATCAAGAAAATTGAGGTCTCCAGAAAGGGAAAATTGCTCGGTGTTGATAATTCCAAACTGACTGCTTATTTCTGGGAGAGTGCAGATTGTAGGTTCTGTTACTTCGCAGTGTACTGTTGGTATATCTAAGTTTACTCTGTCAGCCGCCAATGTTTTGGTTGCTATTTTTTCTCCAGATACTTTAATGCTCTCTAGCGTGAATTTTTGACCTTTAAGATTGCTTTCAATCTTTGCCTTGGCCGTTGAGCTCAGATTGGTAACTGCTAATTCTCTGGCCCGCTCATAAAGTTGGGGTACCTTTGTCTTCAGCTCAAAGTTACAGGCACTGATATCAGAGAAGTGACATTGTATGCCGCTAGCGGTTAACTGTACTGTCGAGTCCCCATTGGAGCCTTGTATTGTTGCAGTTAGAGATCCTTGTTCGACCTCAATATCTCTTTTGTTGGGATTGGTCAGGTCACCTGTAATGGAGATAAGATCTTTAATGCTTGCCTGAATCTTGCTTTGATGTAATCCGGTAGTAATTAAAGGCGAGTTTTTCCCTGATGTGGGAGCTGAAATATCCAATTGAATAGTTTGGTTTGGTATTAATTCTAATTGAAAGCTATTTACTTCTGGAGAGTTAATATTGTTAAGCGAACTTAGTTGAAGTTTACCCTTAAATGCCACATCTCCATTAACACTATCTATAGGTAGTGCTGGCAAGTGCCTGAGATATAGGGGGGAATTAACTATAGTATTTGCACTTGTTAGATGAAAAGTACCTTCGATATCTAATTCGGGAGATGTCGTCGATGTGCTCGAGCTAAAGTCCGCACTTAATAGCGGGGTATTGGTGTTTTTATCAGTACCTAAAGCTATATCAAGCTCGCCACTCCCCTTGATATGTCGAGGTTTAAATGGAAATAGTGATTCAAGTGTTATTTTTATTGGATTGCTTATAGATAATTGGGCTTTTATATTGGAGTTTAGTTGAGCGTATGGGATTGTGGCCTTTAGGTTATTGCCATTAAGTTGAATGTCAATTTCTCGGTAGCTTGAAATGGATAGCAGATTGTCTGGCAAGCTAATCGCGGTGGTAGCTATAATTTTGCCTGATACTGTCGGCTTAGTTGTAGAGCTAGCTTTAGGTTCAAATATCTCTATCAGTGGGGCTATAGATTCCAGCTCTGATACAAGTTCACTGTTTAAAACCCATGTGTCAGTTTCTAGTTTAGCAATAGTTATATCAGATTCAGACAGAATCTTTGAGTTGTTAGTTAGTATTCTGGGTTTTAGTTTGATTTCTGACAAACCTAAAAAAGCCTCAAAATATAAATTAATCTCGCCAAACTGGGGGTGTTTAAGGGGAGTTTCGGCATGAATTTTTGTGTTGTCGCGAGCTATATTTAGTGGGCCGCCAATCAATTGGCCATCGAGTACTATTTGCTTAACGGATATCTTGCCTGGCAAAAAGCGGGTTAGACTTTGGCTTAGGGCACTTAACGATAATGTATTACTTGTCTTGACATTATTTTCCGGGAGCTGCTCGTTGATATGGGCTTTGGTAACGATATCTTCAGCTTCCATGCTCCTGGTTAGCTTCTCTATTGATAGTTCAATTTTTTGAGTGTTATCTCGGTCATAAATAATATGGAAAGGATAGACAATTTTTACTCCCTCAAGGAGGATAATGCTATTTACACTGGACTTTAGGCGAACTTCCTGGATCGAAACTTCTTTAAAACCCAGTCGTAGTCCTGTCAGCTCCTGAATAACTACCTCTCCTGAGAAAATATTGATTAGCTGAGAAGCAACGATATCCTTTTTCCACCAGCTAGCTGCTATGAGCGCAGCTAAAAAACAAGATAGGGTTATGATGGATATACGGAGTTTACGCACACTGAACCTCGGAGTTCTCGCAAGAGATTAGTTCAAACTTAAATCTATTATTCGTTACAAAAGGGCGGAGTAGGAATACTTTAATCCCTTACTTCTACCTTATGGGGAGTTTACCAGATTGGATAATTATACTTGCTGCAATTTCTCGCCATGTTGATGAGTATCTACTGTGCTAAGGGGTGGGGCAGACAATAAGTGCTTTATGTAGATAGATAATCGACCATTAATTAATAGTTTTTATCTATATGAATGGTTGTACTGATAGTTTTTAGCTTCTCCGCCGCTGTTGCCGCCACGTCTGTGGGGGCAGATGTGCCAAGAGTGCCGGTGGGCAAGGCTGCAAGGGCAAGTATTAATCTAACTTATCTATGCGTGGCACCAATCGCGCTGGGAAGCTATAGTCCGGTTTTTAACTTGGGTGATAAATAGTATTAGCCCGGGTAACGATATTGTTGGTCCAATTAATCGAATTCATACTGCCCCGGAAGGGCATAGAATGACTGAAGGTGTTTCAATAATGAATGATAGCCAGCCAAAGACCATTTACCTGAAAGACTATCAAGTACCAGATTACCTGGTGGATGCTACTGATTTACATTTTGAGCTGGAACCCAAGGCAACTTTGGTCAAATCTCGTTTGAATATTCGCAGAAATCCGCAAGCGGACGCAGGGCTGCCGCCTTTAGTGCTGGATGGTGTTGAGCTGGAATTACTTTCGGTTTCTTTGGATGGAGTTTTGTTATCTACATCTGATTATCAGGTTCTACCTGAGGGCCTGTCTATCCCTGTAGAGAAACCAGAATTTCTGCTGGAAATCCGCAATCGGATAAATCCGGAGGAAAACACATCTTTAGAGGGATTATATCTCTCTAATGGTATGTATTGCACTCAATGTGAAGCTGAAGGATTTAGAAAAATTACTTTCTATCCTGATCGGCCGGATGTTATGTCCAAATTTACCACCACCATCGTCGCGCCGATGGACCACCCGGTACTACTTTCCAACGGCAATGAAATTGAGAAAGGTAGATATGAAGATGGTCGTCAGTTTGTAACTTGGGAAGATCCATTTGCCAAGCCGGCTTACTTATTTGCGTTGGTAGCCGGGGATTTGGAGCATGTGGAAGATAGCTTCACAACAGCCTCTGGTAGAAAGGTTAAGTTGCAGATCTTTACGGAAGCGAAAAATATTGGGAAGTGTGATCATGCTATGCGATCCCTTAAAAATGCGATGCGTTGGGATGAGGAAACTTACGGAAGGGAATATGACCTAGATATCTTTATGGTTGTTGCTGTTGATCATTTCAATATGGGGGCTATGGAAAACAAAGGATTGAATATTTTCAATTCGGCCTGCGTGCTCGCTAGCCCAGAAACAGCGACGGACTCAGCTTTTCAGCGGATCGAGTCTATTGTAGGGCATGAGTACTTTCACAATTGGTCCGGTAATCGGGTCACCTGCCGGGATTGGTTTCAGTTGAGTCTGAAGGAAGGTTTTACCGTATTTCGTGATGCAGAGTTCTCCGCTGACCTTAATTCCCGAGCGGTTAAGCGTATTGAAGATGTATCCCTTTTGCGTACTACCCAGTTTGCTGAAGATGCCGGCCCTATGGCCCATCCTATCAGGCCAGATTCTTATATAGAAATTTCAAACTTTTACACTCTGACAATTTATGAAAAGGGTGCGGAAGTTGTACGGATGATTCATACACTCTTAGGTGCAGAAGGATTCCGCAAAGGAAGTGACTTGTACTTTCAGCGGCACGATGGCTGCGCGGTAACCTGTGAAGATTTCGTCAAGGCGATGGAAGATGCTAACAAGGTTGAACTGAAGCAATTCCGCAACTGGTATAGCCAAGCAGGCACGCCGATACTTGATGTGACAGATAGCTTTAATGAAACTGATGGCACTTATAGGCTAGCTATTCGCCAGTCTTGCCCTTCATCGCCGGGTCAGGAAGAGAAGTTACCTTTCCACTTACCAATAAGAATTGGATTGCTGGGGGCTGATGGCGCAGAGCTTGTACTCAATGAGCAGGGTGATACTGAAACTGTTTTACAGTTAACAGAAGATGAGCAATCTTTTGAGTTTTCCGGACTTACAAAGAAGCCTTTACCCTCATTGCTGCGGGGCTTCTCTGCTCCAGTAAAAATAAAGTACAACTATAGTAATGAGCAGCTTCAGTTTTTAATGAGAAAGGATAAGGACACGTTTAACCGCTGGGATGCAAGTCAGCGCCTAGCATTAAATGCTTTGTATGAGCTTCAGGTGGCTTTTCGTAAAGGTGAGGAACTACAGGTACAACCAAGTTTAATCAGTGCTTATAAAGAGGTTTTACAGGATGTTGATCTCGATCTAGCGCTGGTCGCAGAGATCTTGCAATTGCCCAGTGAGCAGTTTATCGCTGAAGAGTCATCATCTATTGATGCGGAAGCAATAATTGTTGCGAGGGATTTTGTAAGGAAGGTAATTGCAGGTGAATTATTTGATGAATTTCGCAAGCGCTATCTGGAATTGAATACGACTAAGCCCTATAGCCCGAATGCGTTAGATATTGCGCAAAGACGACTTAAAAATACCTGTTTATCCTATATGTGCATAACAGAAACTGAGGAGGCGTTAAATATAGCCCAGGTTCAGTTTGAGAACGCTAGTAATATGACAGATAGTGCGGCGGCTCTCGCTGTTATTATTAATCATGCACCGGAAGACCGAGCCAGGGGGTTGATTGAGCAATTTTATGAGCGCTGGAGAACCGATACTCAAGTCGTAGAACTATGGCTGAGTCAGCAGAGTTGTAGTCCCAAGCGCGGTACATTGGAAAATATTCGTGCACTTATGGATCACCCTGCTTTTGAAATGAAAAACCCCAATAAAGTAAGGTCTGTAATAGGTGGTTTTGCTAATCGTAATTTTAAGCAATTCCATAAGAGCGATGGTAGCGGGTTTGAGTTTGTTGCCGATCAGGTTCTGGCCTTGGACAAGCTAAATCCACAAATTTCAGCAAGGCTGGTTATACCGATCACACGTTGGAAAAAATACTCTGGTAGCCTGGGTGAGAAGATGAAAGTTGCCCTGCAAAGGGTTGCTGATTCGGGAGACCTATCTAAGGATTTGTTTGAGGTGGTTAGCAAAAGCTTGATTTAAAATAAATGCCTGTTTGGGGTATGCTGCACATACCCCATCTTCTTATAGAACTTTGTTATCTTTTTCCTCGCCTAGCTGGACTAAATGTAGCTTGGTTCCATCATTTTTTAGCTCAGTGATTGAAGTGTAGTCGGGCCTAAACTGTTGTACTTTTTGGTGGTTACGGATATGTGCAACAACTGAATTGATGACCATAAAATGGCAGAAGATAAAGGTATCCTCTGAAAGACTTTCCAAATACCTGATTATTCCATCGCGCCAATCTTTTTGTTCTCTGTCGCAGGGGTCCCACTCTCCAGTAAGTAATGTTCGTAACCAGGTTAGGCGTTGAGCTTTGGGTATTTCCTCTGGTGTAGGTATTTCCGTCACTGCATTTTCAATCACAACCTCTATATCCCAAACTTCGGCCAAGGGCTTTGCTGTTTGTTGTGCACGGAGTTTGGGGCTGCTTATTAATTGAACTTTCTCGAGTGTGGAAAGTTTTAGGGCTAGCTCTTCTGCCTGCTTGTAACCTTCGTCTGTGAGTATTGGATCGGGGATGTGCTCCCCTTTCGCTGCTTCTCCATGCCTGATTAAAAAAATTCTTGCCATCTATGCCAACCTAAAGATAACCATTCAAACTATCGTCGGGTATATGTTGCCATAAACTGAGAAGCTCTGGTGAGTTAAACGCCCTGGCTGAGGGATGACTGCCAAATCGTTTACTGTGTTTTCCTGAAAACTCTGGCCAATCATTGCCGGGTTTCCCTGTTTCAGCAAAATTCAGCCAAGCTTGTTGCATTGTGGCACTTAATAAATGGGGGTTTTCTTCAGCACCATATAGTGTTTTCAACGACTGATCGCTATGGGTTCCAAATACATAGCCAAGCTCAACGGCGTGACAAGCCCCTAGTAAAGGCTGTGCAGCGAGGGGTTGCGCAAAGTGATAGTGATAGTTTTCCCCCTGATGACTTTGTAGGTGTCTCAGCCCTGGCAAGGTGAATACCATATCAGTGAGCAAGAGGTTCCAGGCTCGGCTCCATTCTGGCCAGGGGTTGTCTGTCATTTTTTTTGCTAGTTGATAGTAATGTCTGAGTAGGGGCTTTAGCTCGGACTCTGGGATAAGCCATTCTAGATGAGTGCATATTTGCCGGTAGTCCATGTTAAAGCTTTCAGGGTTTATTGCGCTGAAGAGATTCCATTCCTCCAAATTGTTCCCTAACAAAAGAGATGTTTGGTGTGTCGGGGAGAGCTTTTTTTCAGGGGAAAAAAGTTCCCTGTCTGCGACAGGTTTAAATGGTAGTTGCCCCCATTTTGCTGTCATAGACGTGTCAGAGAGTATTGCTTTTTGTGTTTTCAGAAGAAGTTTGGTTGGACAGTTTTGTAGTGAGATGCCACCAGAGATTTCCTCAAATTGCTGAATGAAAGTCTTACCAACATGATTGGCGCTTTGCTGGGAGTGGGAGGCTCTTGGGTGCCCACTTTGGACAATTGCACGCCGTATAAGACCTTTACATTGTGGGGCTTCAAGTAAGGAGGCAATACTCATAGCCCCGGCTGATTCGCCAAAAAGAGTGATATTGTTTGGATCTCCGCCAAATGCTGAGATATTTTTCCGAACCCATTGTAGGGCGGCTATTTGATCTAAAAGCCCTTCATTGCCGGTTGATGGTATATCACTAATATCCTTTAAACGCAGAAATCCCAGTGCGCCTAAACGGTAGTTTATAGTGACAACAATTGTCCGACCGCTAGCTGCCAAGTATTTACCATTGTAAATTTCTTGGCATCCTGATCCCATGTAAAAAGAGCCGCCATGAACCCAAAACATTACTGGCAGCTTTTTTCCTTGCGACATTGCGGGAGAGAATACATTCAAATAGAGGCATTCCTCCCTTTCAGGAAGATTCCCGTTTTGATCTCGAACTTCCATTAGGGTGGATGAGTTTTGCGCTGCTGGTGAACCAAAGCTATGCGCTTGGAAGGGATTTTTCCAGCGGTCCAACTCTTGCGGTGGTAGCCAACGTAAATTCCCTACAGGGGGGAGAGCGTAGGGAATACCCAAGAATTTATACACGCCAGTTTCTTCATCTGTGGTTCCGATGATTGGCCCGGCAGGCGTATCAACAACGGGGGTAGGTTTTTTGTTTAAGTGCCTGCCAATTTCCGGGTCTGTAGTCATTTGTAACTTCCTAATCTTGCTGAAGTTAGCACGAAAACTGTTTTTCTCCTGCCGCTGCCTAACTCCTCCTTGAAAACGTTTTGAATTACGTCCATACAAAAGTAGTGCGCGTAAAAACGTACTGGCGTAATTGTTTTTTTATGGAGGGAAATTAGTAAGGCAATGTATTAGTGAATCTAGTCACGGATGGGCTCAAAGTGGGGTATTTTCCGTCTTTAAGCTCAGGCCATGAACTGTGTATTTAGGAAGTTGCACTGTTTGAAGTTGGTGAGAGCATGATTGCGAAAATCTTTGACAAATCCACGGGCTCAATCGACGAGCGATCACTGGAGGGGCTATCTTTGACCTCTCCTGGTCTTGTCGAAATGCCCGCAGATCCTGAGGATATTGCGTCTTTTTCCAAGGACGGAATAGACCTCGTTATTGTTTTAAAATCCGGCCAGATCGTCATTATTTCAGGGTTTTACCTGTTAGATGAAGATGGCGAGCATAGTGAGCTAGTGCTAACAGGGGCTGGAGAGCCTCTTATGTTGGCTTCTAATGGAGATTTAATCTCTGCCTTTGCTGCGGCTGGTGGCGCTTCTTATCCAGCACCAGCACCAGCACCAGTCGATCCGGGTATTTCTTGGTGGATTCCTGCATTAATTGCACTTGGAGTTGTTGTTATCGCTGTAGCGGCTAGCGATAACGATGATGACAATCGCGATCAATTTTTTATTCCTGACTCTGACTCTGATGCTGATGCTGATGCTGATGCTGATGCTGATGCTGATGCTGATGCTGATGCCGATGCCGATGCCGATGCCGATGCCGATGCCGATGCCGACGCGGATGCTGATGCCGACGCAGATGCCGATGCCGACGCCGACGCTGATGCCGATGCCGATGCCGATGCCGATGCCGACGCAGATGCGGATGCCGACGCGGATGCCGACGCTGATGCCGACGCGGATGCCGATGCCGATGCTGACGCCGATGCCGATGCCGATGCCGACGCAGATGCGGATGCCGATGCCGATGCCGACGCAGATGCAGATGCCGATGCCGATGCGGATGCGGATGCCGACGCAGATGCAGATGCAGATGCAGATGCAGATGCCGATGCTGACGCGGATGCAGATGCTGACGCAGATGCAGATGCAGATGCGGATGCCGACGCGGATGCCGACGCGGATGCCGACGCAGATGCCGATGCTGACGCAGATGCAGATGCAGATGCAGATGCGGATGCGGATGCGGATGCGGATGCGGATGCAGATGCAGATGCAGATGCTGACGCGGATGCAGATGCAGATGCAGATGCAGATGCCGATGCCGATGCAGATGCAGATGCAGATGCCGATGCCGATGCCGATGCCGATGCCGATGCCGATGCAGATGCAGATGCCGATGCCGATGCCGACGCGGATGCCGATGCCGATGCCGATGCCGATGCCGATGCCGACGCGGATGCTGATGCCGACGCAGATGCCGATGCCGATGCCGATGCCGACGCCGACGCTGATGCCGATGCCGATGCCGATGCCGATGCCGATGCCGACGCAGATGCGGATGCCGACGCGGATGCCGACGCTGATGCCGACGCGGATGCCGATGCAGATGCTGACGCGGATGCCGATGCCGATGCCGATGCGGACGCGGATGCCGATGCCGATGCCGATGCAGATGCTGATGCTGATGCTGATGCGGATGCGGATGCGGATGCGGATGCGGATGCGGATGCGGATGCGGATGCCGATGCCGATGCGGATGCAGATGCGGATGCAGATGCGGATGCGGATGCGGATGCCGATGCCGATGCCGATGCAGATGCTGACGCGGATGCTGATGCCGACGCGGATGCCGACGCGGATGCCGACGCAGATGCTGATGCTGATGCGGATGCCGATGCCGATGCGGATGCGGATGCCGATGCGGATGCCGATGCGGATGCGGATGCGGATGCCGACGCAGATGCCGATGCAGATGCCGATGCAGATGCTGACGCGGATGCCGACGCAGATGCCGATGCTGACGCCGATGCCGATGCCGATGCCGATGCCGATGCGGATGCCGATGCGGATGCGGATGCGGATGCCGATGCGGATGCCGATGCCGATGCTGACGCAGATGCAGATGCAGATGCAGATGCTGACGCGGATGCCGATGCGGACGCGGATGCCGATGCGGATGCCGACGCGGATGCCGATGCGGATGCCGATGCCGATGCTGACGCAGATGCAGATGCAGATGCAGATGCAGATGCGGATGCCGACGCAGATGCCGATGCTGACGCCGATGCGGACGCGGATGCCGATGCCGATGCGGATGCCGACGCGGATGCCGATGCGGATGCCGATGCCGATGCCGATGCCGATGCCGATGCTGACGCAGATGCAGATGCAGATGCAGATGCAGATGCAGATGCAGATGCAGATGCGGATGCGGATGCCGACGCAGATGCCGATGCTGACGCCGATGCCGATGCCGATGCCGATGCCGATGCCGATGCCGATGCCGATGCAGATGCGGATGCCGACGCAGATGCCGATGCTGACGCCGATGCGGACGCGGATGCCGATGCCGATGCGGATGCCGACGCGGATGCCGATGCGGATGCCGATGCCGATGCCGATGCCGATGCCGATGCCGATGCCGATGCTGACGCAGATGCAGATGCAGATGCAGATGCAGATGCAGATGCGGATGCGGATGCCGACGCAGATGCCGATGCTGACGCCGATGCCGATGCCGATGCCGATGCCGATGCCGATGCCGATGCCGATGCCGATGCCGATGCGGATGCGGATGCGGATGCCGATGCGGATGCCGATGCCGATGCTGACGCAGATGCAGATGCAGATGCAGATGCAGATGCAGATGCGGATGCCGACGCAGATGCCGATGCTGACGCCGATGCGGACGCGGATGCCGATGCCGATGCGGATGCCGACGCGGATGCCGATGCGGATGCCGATGCCGATGCTGACGCAGATGCAGATGCGGATGCCGACGCAGATGCCGATGCTGACGCCGATGCCGATGCCGATGCCGATGCCGATGCCGATGCGGATGCGGATGCGGATGCCGATGCGGATGCGGATGCCGATGCGGATGCCGATGCGGATGCCGACGCGGATGCGGACGCCGACGTAGATATCGACATAAATATTGATATCGACATTGATATTGATATCGACGTCGACATCATCATTATCAATATCGGAGATCATCCGCACGAGCAGAGCGCGCTTCATGGAAGTGATGTAGCGACTCTGGGTGGCGACGGAGATATGTTGGCAGATCCGTCATTCACTTGGGAACCGGACGGAGATGCTGATGCTGATGCTGATGCTGATGCTGATGCTGATGCTGATGCTGATGCTGATGCTGATGCTGATGCTGATGCTGATGCCGATGCCGATGCCGATGCCGATGCCGATGCCGATGCCGATGCCGATGCCGATGCCGATGCCGATACTAGCGTTGACATTGATATCAACATCGACATTTCAGTTGATATCGATATTGATATTGACATTACCATCATCAATATTGGATCAGATGTGGCAATGGACTCTGACGGCATACTGGATGTTGGTACTGCAACTGTGCCTGGTATTGACATGCTGGGTAGTGGCTCTGACTTGACTCTTGATGATCTATTCGAATCTGTGGGTAGCGATACTCAAATATTCGAGTCTGCTGGAGAGGTGGCTGGCGTAGATACGAGCCAAATTTCTAGTGGAGTAATGGATTCGATGGAGATGTCGGCAGCAATTGACGACACTATCGGAGATATGTGGCAACAAAACAGCTTGAGCGACACTTAGATCTGAAAGCGACAAATTAACTTAAGTACCGGGCCGTAAGGCCCGGTTTTTTTTGGCTAGACTTTTGTGGCCACTCTACAGAATTTATGTAATTAGATGTTAATAGAGTGTTTAACCTCCCGGTAATTATTGAAAGTGAATATAGTGGAAGTGTTTAAACCGAAAATGAAAATACCATTTGTGTTGACTCTGGTGTTTTGGTCAATCACAGCTGACGCCGATATATTAAGTTCTCCCCGTTCCTCTGAAGTAATTAGCCCAAGAAGCATGGAAGTAGAGGCTTATGATTCATTAAAAAAGTTTTCCTTTAGGGAGTATGAGGAAGGTATAAAGCGAACTGAATTCAATATGCTTGAAGTGGTGCACCAAGCCGTCGGTTGGCATCCATTAATTGCAGAAGCCGTTGGGAATCTCTATCAGCAGAGGCAAGGCGTCAAAGCTGCACGATCGGGATATTTTCCTCGATTGAATGCTGGAATTGTGGCCGGGAACGACTCCGAGTACAAAAGCGAAGGTGATGGACACGCGTTCCAGGTGAATATTTCCCAGATGGTTTATGACTTTGGCAAAGTATCTAGCAATGTTGACTTTGCAAAGGCTGGTGTACAAAGGTCTCAGGCTGAAGTTCTCCAATCTATTGACGAAGTTGCAAGGAGAACCGCAAAAGCGGCAATTGAGGTTCAGCGCTATCAGTCTCTGCTTTTAACTTCTGATGCACAAGTTAATGGCGTATCTGCTATTGCTGATCTTGTGCAAATTCGAAAGGAGCGTGGAGTTAGTTCCCGCTCAGATGTGTTACAGGCGCAATCAAGAGTTGATGCTGCACAGGCATCTAAACAGCAAGTAGAAGCTTTGTTACGCCGATGGCGTACCACTTTACAGAATCTCACTGGATTCCAATCTCCATTTCGGGTGGCTATGTATGTTCCTGAGGACGTCGCACAAGCATGTGATGTCCAGTCTTTTGATTTGTCGTCAGTACCAGATGTACTTATTGCTGCCGCATCTAGAGCTGAAGCTGAAGCACAGCTTAAATCGGCAAAAGCAAATGCATGGCCAACCTTAACCCTTGATGGAAATGTGAATCAGTACTTGGATCAAAACTATGTTGATGCCAATGCACTTGATAGTAATGAGAAGGCGATTTTCTTTAATGTTTCCATGCCTATTTATCAAGGTGGAAAGATATCTGCCGGAAGAGAGGGGGCGAGTTATGCCTTGCTGTCGGCTGATGCGGCGAGAGACTCGGCACAATTATTTGTAACCCAAAAATATCGTGAGGCACAAGAAGAAGCTGAAGGGTTAATGCGTAGTTTGAGTTCGCTTAGCGCTAGGGAGAGCGCTATAGCTGAAACAAGGGATCTATATAAACAGCAGTATTCCACTCTAGGCACGCGGACTCTAATTGATTTGCTAAATTCAGAACAGGAGCTACACATTGCCCGCCGAGAAAAAAATAATACGATTTTTGATTTGCACCTTCTAAAAATAGATTGTCTACATAGTCGTGGTGGTTTGCGCGAGGCATTTAAACTGGATGGAACCGAGATTCAGGGTGTGGAGGTGTTGCCTTGAATGGAAGCCAATTAGATATTGCGGGTGAAATTGAAAAGCCATTTTCCAGCTCTAAAAATAATGCCGCTAACGTTACTCCTTGGTGTGAGGCAATAATTTCTATTGCTCGACATTATCGAATTGATTGCTCTTATGAAAGGGTCCGAATAGCTGGGAATTGGGGGGGATATAACTCTATAGAAAGCGTTGTTAGGCAGATGGCGCGACAGGCCGGGCTTACGGCAACATTCAGCTCGTTCAATGAGTCTGCGATCAATTCGTGGCGTTTGCCCATTGTTGCCCAATTGGTGGATGGTCAGTTAGTTGTTGTAGAGTCTGTATCTAAAGATATGGAACTGAGTGTTATCTACTGTGGCGATAAAGGTCTAAAGAGTACAGTACATCTGGACGATTTAAAAAATAATGTTCTGAACCTGGCTATATTTCGTCCCAGGAGAACGGCAACAGACTCTCGTATAGATGACTATGTTAAGACTGAAGACAAGCATTGGTTTCGCCGGATTATCCTTAGGGATTTGAAACCCTATTTTCATGTGATGATTGCCACAACAATTGCAAATTCTCTAGCACTAGCTGGAATTGTTTTTTCAAAACAGGTCTATGACAGAGTCATTCCAGCTGAGTCTTTTCCTACCCTTTACGTTCTATTTAGCGGTGTTGTAGTAGCAATTATCTTTGATTTTATTATGCGTACTATGCGAGTCAGGGTAACGGACTTGCTGGGGAAGCGTGCTGATATTCGTATGTCGGATTTGGTTTTTGGGCATGCTATTAGGGTTAAAGATCAAGCCAGACCAAAATCAACCGGTACATTTATCTCTCAGATTAGAGACCTTGAGCGCATAAGAGAATTGTTTACATCTTCCACCGTTTTGGCTCTTGCAGATTTACCTTTTTTTGTACTCTTTCTGTTTGTTATGTGGTGGGTTGCTGGGAGCTTGGCACTAATACCTCTTGTAGCAGTTTTCTTGTTAATTATTCCTGGGTTGCTTCTTCAGCCGAGGCTTGCAAAGTTATCGAAGGAATCTATTAAAGAAGGAGCGCTACGTAATGCAATGCTAATAGAAACGGTTCAAGGGCTGGAAGATATAAAAGCCATGCAGGCGGAACAGCGCTTTCAAGGGCAGTGGAATCATTTCAACGCAGTCACCGCAGATTCCAATCTAAAGCTGCGATATCTGGTTGGTGTTTTACTGAGTTGGACCCATAACGTGCAGTCATCAGTTTTTGCTGTAGTTGTGTTATTTGGAGCTCCGATGGTCATGGCTGGCGACATGACAACGGGCGCACTGGTTGCTGCCTCTATTCTTGGTTCGCGGATGATGTCACCAATGGCAAATATCACCCAGGTTTTAAGCCGCTGGCAGCAAGCCCGGTTTGCGATGAAAGGAATTGATCAGATTATGCAGTTACCGGTTGATAACCCTGAAGATGAAAAGAAAGTGCAGAAGTCCTCGCTTCAAGGAAATTATCACTTTAAACAGTCGGTTTATAACTATGGAGATGATACGTCTGATCCCGCTCTAGTTATTCCTGAATTAAAAATTACTCAAGGTGAACGGATTGCTATATTAGGTCGAAATGGATCCGGTAAGTCAACGTTGCTACATGCACTGTCGGGTTATATTGAGCCCGCTCGTGGTCAGTTACGGTTAGATGATGTCAGCTTGGCTCATATAGATCCCGCTGATGTAAGACGAGATATTTCTCTCCTTAGCCAAAAGACAGGGCTATTCCATGGGACTATTTATGAAAATCTTGTCTTAGGTTCTCCCAATGCCAGCGATGATGAAATTCTCGTCGCACTTAAAATGAGTGGTGCTGAGACTTTTGTGAGTAAGCTCCCGAAAGGCTTGGGATCTATGATTCAAGAAGGTGGCTACGGGCTGTCTGGAGGGCAAAAGCAGTCTCTGCTGATTGCTAGGATTTTATTACGTCAACCAAATGTTCTTTTGCTGGATGAGCCTACTTCAGCACTGGACGAAGCCACTGAGAAAAAATTTATTTGTGCATTATCAGATTGGAGTGTAAACAAAACAGTTGTTATTGCAACTCATAGAACTAGCATCCTTAGCTTTGTAGATCGAATAATTGTGCTGGATAGTGGTCGAGTTGTTCTCGATGAGCCAAAAGAAAAAGCACTCTCTATTCTTTCTCGACGGAAGGATCCTAAGAAGGATGAAGAAGTTTCCTAGAGGTTAGGATGGAGAAGCTGTAATGCCAATTCCAGATGACTTCGGTTTTCGCCGCGAACCAAAACGCATCGCTCTCTTAGATATTGATTCACAAAATGATGAAAAACAATATGAGGATGATATTGATGATGCATCTCTCGTACGCTCAGGAAGAATAGTTTGGGTATTTTTTTTATTGTTAGCCGCGTTGGTTTTTTGGTCTTACTTGGCCAAGGTTGATGAGGTTTCTTCTGGCGCTGGTAAAGTGGTTCCGACTTCGCGTTCACAGATTATCCAATCATTAGAGGGAGGAATACTGGAGGATCTTAAAGTTTCTGAGGGGGATATTGTCGAAAAGGGTGAAGTGTTGGCGCAGTTGGATCCTACAAAATTACGTTCGAATGTAGAAGAAATATTGGCTCGCTACAGAGCTGCTTTGGCTAGTGTCGCGCGATTGAGTGCTGAGGTAAATAGTACATCGATTAAATTTCCAGAGGAACTGTCTTCGCATGCGGAGCTTATTGCTAAAGAAAGAAAACTATTTGATACGCGGCGGAGAGGATTAGCAGAATCGTTGAAAGGTTCAAAGGAAACCCTAGAGTTGGTCAATAAAGAGTTGTCTATCACCAGGTCGCTTGTCGAATCAGGGGCAGCCAGTAGTGTTGATCTTTTACGTCTGCAAAGACAAAAGTCTGAGTTGGAGACAAAGATAAATGAGATAAAATCTATGTACATGGTGAAAGCCCGAGAGGAGTTGGCAAACTTTAGTGCTGAAGTTGAGGCGCTGTCTTCTGTAGTTGAGGGGCGTTCTGACTCACTAATAAGACTTACTCACAAATCTCCTGTAAGAGGCATTGTTAAAGCTATTGAGGTTACAACTATTGGTGGCGTAATCCCCCCAAATGGAAAGATAATGGAGATTGTCCCACTTGATGATCAGCTTTTAGTTGAAGCAAAAATTTCCCCCAGGGATATCGCATTTATTCGTCCTGGGCAGGTAGCTAAAGTAAAAATTACTGCATACGACTATACGATTTATGGTGACTTAAATGGTACAGTGACGACTATATCTCCTGATACGATTCAAGATGAGTTTGTGCCAGGCGAATACTATTATAAGGTTTTCATCCTCACAGATACTGATTCTCTGGAAAATCATGAGGGTAATAAATTTCCGATAGTGCCAGGTATGATTGCAGCGGTAGATATAAAAACGGGTTCGAAAACTGTTTTTGATTATCTTATGAAGCCAATCAATAAGGCGGGTGAGGCGCTACGGGAAAGGTAATGGCGAAATGGTTAGCTAACTCATTGGTGCACATTGTTTTTGGCTTCTTTGGTCTTTCTAGCTTATCTCAAGCTGAATCAAAAATTGTTACTCTTTCGGTTGAGGTCGCAATTACGAACTCTTCGAAGCAGGATATTAATGGTTATGTTCAAAGACTTTCTATGCCTGTAGAGTATAGTTTGCAGCAGTCATTAAAGAAGATTAGATATAATTATCCAGAAAAAATTATTTACAAGAAGCATGGTGTAGGGGGTTCTAAGTACCTTGAGTTTGTGCTGAGTATTCCTGCTGGAAGGACAGTTTCCAGGATTGTTGAGTTTGATTTAATGCTTACTTCATATGATTATACTCAATTGAGCAGGGGGCGAGACTTTTTTCCAAGTGGTACTTACTTAGAGTCAGCGAGGTTTATCGAGTCAGATTCCACTCCAATTAAAAAGTTATCCCTTAAAATACAAAATACTTTTGAAGATGAAGAGAGTCGTTTGAGGGCAGCTTTTTTGATTCCTCAAGCAATAATTAAATATAAAGTTCAGCCTACAAAAGGCGCTCTGGCGGGCCTTGAGTCAGGGGAGGGTGATTGTACAGAGCATGCGGCGCTTTTTGTCGCATTGGCACGCTCTATGGGGTATCCTGCAAGAGTTACTTCAGAGTTTCTTTTTTCCAAGAAAAAAAGATTTGATCGACCTAATCATCATGCCGCTGAAGTTTTTATGGGTGGTCGGTGGGTGCCGGTAGACCCCAATTTGGCGCAGAAGCCTTATCTTGGATATGGTTTCGGTAAGGGTAGTATAAGTAAAATTGTTCTTACTCGAGAGTTTTCATGGGTTTGGTCTAATTTGTTTCCGAAAGATTTTAAAGGTAAAAAAAATAATGTTAGTGTTTCTGTTTTGTGGAGTTTGCAATAAATATTGAATTTCTGGATTCAATTATTTGTTATGGGTGGGTTTAGTAGGGCGTGCAGTGGTATAGCGAATTACATCTGTCGGCCAGATGTGTAAGTTTGATCTGTATCATGTTTTTCTTGAGTTGTCATGTGTTGGATTTTAAGTTTTATTCTACCTCTATGGGTTGTCCGGTTTTTTGAAGTTTTTCTAGTAGGATGGGGATTGAGCCAAAGTCGGAGTCCCTTCTGGATCCTTTGATAAGTATTAGGTCTGAATCCTGGGAGAAATCAGCTAGATAGTCAACGAGAGGTGAAGCCTCTGAAAAATGTGGTCCTAAAATTTCTTCCGGTAATAACTCCCGGAGAAATTTCATTTCCTCACCGTGTGTTATTACCCAGTTAACATTGCTGTTGAGTAAGGGGTGAGTGAGACTTTCATGTAATTCTTGTGCTTTTTTACCTAAATGGACAATGCGACCTAGTACCGCAATTCTTCGTCCATTATTTTTTATTTTACTCTGAGAAAATACTGAGAATGCATTAATCATGGAGCAAACTTCAGCGTTCCAGCTATCATCAATAAGTGTTAGGGATTTACCTTGAATGTTTAAATTTTTTCTTTTTAAATGTCCCTCATCAAGTTCTAGGTCAAGCAATCTATTTGCGCATTGGGCTAGGTCTTTATCTAGCGCGTAAGCTGCACAAATAGCAGCTATGGCATTGTACATCATGCCAGTGCTGGGTGCGGGAACCTTTAATTCTAATCTTTGAGTTGGGAACTGTAGTGTGACATTGCTTCCAGTTTCATCGGCATCAATATTTATTATCTTAACATCTGCCCTTTCTCCTTTGCCAAACACTATTATTTTTTTAGCATATTTTTTTGCTTGCGAAAGAATATAGTCGAAGCACTTTAGGTGGTCCCCTAATATAGCTACTGAAGAATTCGTTAATCCGTCAAAAATGCACGATTTCCATTTCGCAGTGTCTTCAACTGATTTTATGCGATGGTTAGTTTGTGATAGACCAATTTCCGTAATTATAGATATAGTTGGTTTTATCTGTCTTGTGATGGGGCCTCGTTTCATCCATAATGCGCTCTGAGCCACTTCGATAACGGCAGCTTCATGGTCAGGATTTAGACTGGCAAGCATCGAAGGTGCGCCTACACGTGAGTTATAGTTACCTAAACTGGATAATATCTTTTCTTTGGGGCCCAGAATTTGCACAAGCATTTTTAGGGTGCTTGATTTTCCTGCAGTACCTGTAATGGCAATGACATCGCCTTGGAATCGTTTTCTGGCTGCTAATCCGAGCTCAATTATAACTTTTAATGGGTCTTCAACTTGAAGTACAGGCAGTTCCTTAGGTAATCCATCTACAGGGTGGGAAACAATGGCGCCAGCAATACGATGTGCAAATTCAGGAAGGGTTTTATGGCAGTCAAAGTAATTGGCAGATGGCTTTGAGCGCTGTTCGTGAAAATCTCTGTCTTTACTTGTATGAGCAACAAATAAGACAGGCCCCACTGCTTGGTCTAAAAATCCACTCCCAGAAATTACGCTGCGAATGTACCAATTTTCAGGTGGCGGCGTTAGCCATTTTCCTCCAGAAACTAGTTCAAGTTGTTGAGCATTCCAAGTTTGCATAGGCGTATGTTGGTATACAGCCGGAGGAAAATCTGTTTTGTATGTAGGAATTTGTGGCGGCTTCTTAGAAAAGTTTAGCTGTGTAATCATTCCGCCAACAATTACAGGCTTTACTTGTTGTGTGTTGGAAATAATACCTACGGCAAGTTTAAGGTGAACAGGCTTAATTTGATTGGCTGCCGGGGCCCTTAACCCATAAAAGTCACGGTAGATTCTTCCTGGTTCCCATCGAGAAGTGGGTACTTGCCAATCACAAGGATCGTGGTCCATCGCCTTTCCCCAATAAGGCATAGATGTTTCTTTGATTGGGATCGCTCGAAAATCTAAACGGAAATCCTCCTTTACCTTTTTATCGGTAGTCCAAAATGACTCTACCCATAACATTTGTCTAGTCTTTATTTCACGCGGAAAAAATCTTACTCCCAATAGTTTAAGCGGCCCGCATTTTATTGGGGGGATGCGAGCATCTAGGGGGACTTGATCTACAGTCCAATTAGGGTTCAATGGACGCTTTTCTCTAATTACTTCTCGTTTGTAATGGGTTTTAAGAAGATGGGGAAGTTTACGGTATTGCCTGTCTGGAGGTGACAGTAGAATGGTTCCGCTACCATCTGGATTTAAGGTCAGGTGTGTCCCCAGCTCTGAGCAAGCTTTCGAAAATCGTTGCGTAAGATCTTTTGCTACATCTCCACTTAGTTGCTTACTGAAACCAAACCCAACACCTACGGGCACAAAAATGATTTTTTCTATTCCATTTTCGCTTAATTGGAGGCGAAAGATTCCACTATCGGCTAGGTTACGTCGGACCGCATCGAACAAAAGATCCCCAGCATCGTGGATAATAGGTCTGTCCTGATAAATTTCAATACCTTGTAGGTTATGTGCGCTGGTACCTAATATACCATCTGCTCCGGCATCGATAATGGCGTGGCCAATGGTTATTTCATCTTCGCTTGGTTTTGGTTCTCTGTTGTTTCCCCAATGAACAGCGACGAGCACGAGATGTGCTTTTTTGCGCGCTGCTTCAATCCTAGGCTTTAGGTTATCAAGCCAGAGGCTGGGTATGGTAAGTGGTAGATGAGCGCAACCAGGCGTACTTGGACCTGCGGCAAAGCGGGGCTGTGTGGCATCAATAGAGAAAATGGCGACGTTTAGCCGACCGGCGGGACGATATACTGGGGTAAGTGCTTCTTCGATATTAATACCTGATCCAGCGTAACCGATACCGGTTGCATCCAGCCAGTGTTGTTGCTCCAAAAGTGCTTTGCTTCCATAGTCCCCACTATGATTGTTTGCAGTAACAACGACATCAATACCGGCCTCCATTAACACGGATAGCATTTCAGGGCGGGCTCGGTAATAGTATGGGGATGACTCTCCCTTACTGATTCCTTGTTCGCCCTCAGTCCCTATCACACACTCTAGATTCACTACGCTTATATCTGCGTTTTTTAGGGCAATAATTGTGCCGAGCACTTTCTCGGTTCCAAATTGTGCCGTGCGATAATGTTGCCTTCGTGCCAAGTTTACGTCCCCCCCCCAAGCGAGCACAGGCAATGACTTGTGTGAATCGGCAGCTGGTTCGATAAGCATTTCTTGGTATGCCTCCTCAATATCCTCCGGTATATCTTTGGCGGCAATAAGATAATTTCGATAGGCGATAAAACCAGATAGATAGTGCTCGACATCATCAATACGAACTCTGAAAGCATGGTGCCGTATAAAAAAGCTTCCTAAGATTCGTCTGGGATTCTTGAAGTACATGGCTATTTCGGGCCAGAAATAGCCGTTTAGGAGGTACATTGCACGTTTGTGTAACGCTCTGTAAAAGTGCTTTAGATCTACCTGGTCTAGTAGGTACTGAAACTTGGGCTCTTTGCGTAAGCGAGTCACCATCTTTTCAGCAGCCATCATCAATTCAAGCAGAGTTGGGAAGGTGGTGATTCTATTTTCAACAAAATCCAAGTAACTGGAAAAGTTGCGAATACCGAACTGATAATACTTTTCTTCAGGGCGATATAGTGTCAGCTCATTGACACAGTAGCTCAGCCAGTGATCGTGGGCACGCCAGTGCTCAGCTCGGATAAAATAATTGAATGCCTTCTCGACCAATGTCAGCCAGCGGGAATCTTTAGTAAATCCGTAAAGACGCATTAAACCAAAGGCAGCTTCACCATCGTAATAGATGACTCTATGCTTGTCTTTAACTTGAAGTTCAGGATATTCAAGAACATGACAAAATTGCCCAGTGACGGCGTCTTGCATGTACTCCATACCAAGTGCCAGCTGCTCCATTAAATCGGAGTAGTGTTCGGTTTTTGTTACCTCAGAGTACTTTACTAGTGCCAGGAGTGATACAGCGTTGCCCCCTAATTTAATCTCATTATTCGACTCTACTAAAAATGCACCCATCTTCCCTGAAGGAAGGAGCGCGGATTGTATTAGCTTTTCTGTCAGGTACTTTAGTGACCGAAGGATGGAAGTCATCAGTGCTTTATCACCGGTTACCTCCCAGGCTTCAATCATCGCATAGGTACTGCTTGCATGACGCAAATTGTTATAGGTATCTATCTTCCGGTCGAAGCAGGCATGCCAACCATAGTGGAATGCTCCATTGTTTTTGACTTGGCTGCCCAGGTAATGGCTGCTTGTTTTAATTAATTTCGTAACAGTATTAGCATTTAGTTTTTCGATGATACGCCGACCAGCGTCTAATCCTGGACCATAGAGGCAGACGGGTTCACGTTTAGCTTCACAAAAAATCCCCTGAGTTGACAGAAGATATACTGGGCTGTCATCTGAAAAATCTAACTTGGTGTTTAGTCCAAAACGTTTCTTAGCATAGGCAAGGAAATTATTCTCGTTGATGATTACGTGATCGATCTGATTCCCGCCATAAAGCATGGCATTAGCATTGAGTTCCTGTTCAAGGAATGCGACATCACAGTTATCATCCAATGCCAGACCATAGCGAAAGTATGATCGTTTGGTATCTCTAAGTATTTGTTCCAGCCCAGCAAACGTCATTGCACTTTTTTGAGTTACCCAGTCAACTCTCAACCAGCAGGGGTTCACCCTGTGCGATTTTGCTGCACTTTGGATGATCTTTGCTAGGTCTTGCCATACCTCTGCAATATCTGCCGCCGTTTTATGTTTTACGATGGCACGCTTCTTTACATCGCTAATTGAAAAAAACAACGTATAAGGAGGGCGTTGGCTCCTCAATGCCTGCTCAACCTGAGCACGCACTTGAACGAGCATGTTGGATAGGGACATGTCGCGACTTATCTCTCTATTAAAAAAGCGTGGCAGTATTTTTTCTGCTGGTCGGCTCGGGTGCTTTTCCTGAACGAGTATAGACGGGGGGGAAGATTCTGCTTTTAGTGGTTTGTATTGGGGTGGTGTGTGGCAAATATTTTTTTGTTTTATCTGTCAATTTGGGTTTTCAAAACAAATCTTGTCAGATAGTATTGGGTAACCGTATTCAGAATGATTGTTGTGCAACTCGCTCAGATTATTCTCTATTAACCTGTAATTAACAGTGTGGGTTAATACCAAGGTTTAGCCGTAGGGCAGGAGCATTTTCTGCCAAGAAGGAAACCCGGGATCTTATCATCTCGGGTTTTTTTGTCGGTAAATATAGGTTGTTTGTCTCAAATTCATCTTGCTTACTGAAACTCTTCTTTGTCTGCCTCTTAATTTTCTGAGGTAGGCTGCTTGCCCTCCCCAGAAAGATGGGCACCTTGGCCGAATAGTGAGAGAACCTTCCGGGTTTGTATTTGTACCAATGTCTTTCGGGCACTCGCCGAGTGGCCTTAGCGCCATTCTTTTATCTGGAACCAGTCAACTTAAACCATACAGGACAGGTGCCTCTATCGAATTGTTGGCAGTGAATCTATTGGAGTAGTAACCATGAATGGGAAGTGGTGGAGAAGCTTGAGGAGCTTCCCTCCGTTAGTTTGGATTATTTTAATTGGCAGTTTTTTTAGCCGTGGAACTTATTTTATGGTCTGGCCTTTCCTGGCCATCCTTCTATTTGAAAAGTTTCACCTCGGCGCGGCTGAAATTGGTTTGATCTTAAGTGCATCTGCCGTTGGTGCTGCTGTGTTGGGCTTCTTTACCGGTGCGCTATCGGATCGCTATGGGCGTCGCAATATGCTATTGCTTGGCTGTATTGTGAGTATTTTTTCCTTTGCCTTGTTGGCTGTGACGCAAACCTTGGTAGGATTTATCTGTGCGATGACCCTGTGTGCTATTGGTCGCGCGGTGTGGGAGCCGCCGGCGAGTGCGCTGATAGGCGACTTAATTGACGATCAAGCCAGCCGTGAATTGGCGCTGCAATTCCGCTACTTCCTGATCAATGTGGGGGCGGCGCTGGGGCCGATTGTAGGTGTCTGGGCCGGTTTGAGTGCACAGCAATCCACCTTTGGGCTCACCTCTCTCAGCTACCTACTCTTAGCCCTGGCCTTTGTTTGGGGTTTTGCCAGAACTGAGAGCGGGCGTTTAGCGAGTAAGCAAAGGGATGCGGGCGTATCTCTGGGAAATACGCTTTCGGTATTGCGCCGTGATCAGGTATTTCTGGTGGTGATTATTGCGAATATTTTAACGCTGTTTATCTATGCGCATATGGATTCAAGCTTGGTGCAATACCTCACCCGCGCTGAAGCGCCGGGATTGGTAGAGCTGATATCCAGCATGATCTTTGTTAATGCGTCGACGATAGTATTACTGCAGTTTCCCATTATGAAGTTAATGGGGCCGCTGGCCATTAACACTCGTATTGTGATTGGGTTGGGTATTTTGTCGATCTCCCAGATTTGGTATGCCCTAAATCCGGTAGATTGGTTTTGGGGTTGGCTCGGAGCGACTTTTATTTTGAGCCTGGCTGAGGCAATTTTGTTTCCAACCATGAGCATTCAAATTGACCGGCTGGCACCATCCCATTTACGCGGTACCTATTTTGGGGCCTCTTCCTTTTATGCCATTGGCTGGTCGATGGCGCCATTAATTGGTGGAGTGATTATTCAATGGTGGAGTGGCCCGGCCTTATACGGCTTGTTAGTGGCGTTATGTGGAGTCGTGTTTGTGCTCTATCGCCTTACCGAGTATCTGTCTCGACCTGAGTGGCCTGAGCCTGAGGGAACGGTAGTCGCGGATCGAGTCGCCAATGTCTCCTAGCACGGGATACAGAATTTAAGGACAAAAAAATACCCCCGCCAACTCTGGTTGACAGGGGTATTTTATTTTGTGATCGACGGGAGATTAGATCTCGGCAGCGAGACGTGAGCCCTGGTCGATAGCGCGCTTGGCATCGAGTTCTGCGGCTTCATCAGCGCCACCAATCAGGTGGGTGGTTACGCCGCGCTCTTGCAGAGCTTCGTATAGCTTGCGTGCAGGCTCCTGACCGGCGCAGACAATAATATTGTCGACTTCCAGTACCTTTTCCTCTTCACCAACGCGGATATGCAGGCCTTTATCGTCAATTTTGTCGTAAAGGGCACCGGCAATCATCTCTACCTTGCGATGCTGTAGGCTGCCGCGATGAATCCAGCCGGTGGTTTTACCCAGGCCCGCGCCCACTTTGGTGGTTTTGCGTTGCAATAGGTATACCTGGCGCGGAGAGCTTACTGCTTCGCGTGGCTTCAGGCCAGAGCGATTCTCCAGGGCAATATCGACACCCCATTCGTTGAAGAACTCTTCCTTATCGCTGGCGACCACTTCATCTTCAGTGGAGTGGGGGCCATCGTGGGTCAGGTACTCCGCTACATCAAAGCCGATACCGCCGGCACCGATAATGGCAACCTTCTCGCCAACCGGCTTCTTGTGCTTCAGTACATCCAGGTAACCCAGGACTTTATCGCTCTCAATGCCGGGGATCGGTGGAGTGCGCGGCTCGATACCGGTAGCAATAATCACTTCATCAAAAGATTGCAGGTCTTCTGCTGTGGCAATGGTATTAAGTTTTACTTCAACACCGGTGACTTCCAGGCGGCGCTTAAAGTAGCGCAGGGTTTCCTGGAATTCTGCCTTGCCGGGGATCTGCTTAGCGATATTGAACTGGCCACCAATCTTATCGCTGCCTTCGAACAGGGTTACTTCGTGTCCACGCTCTGCGGCAACGGTAGATGCGGCCATGCCCGCAGGGCCGGCGCCGATTACAGCTACCTTTTTCACGTTGTCGGTAGGCAGGTAGTTCAATTCGGTTTCGTGACAAGCGCGGGGGTTTACCAGGCAGGAGGTCAGTTTCAGCTGGAAAGTGTGGTCCAGACACGCTTGGTTACAGCCAATGCAAGTGTTGATCTCGTCGGCGCGGCCTTCGGCGGCTTTGTTGACGAACTCAGAGTCTGCCAGGAAGGGGCGTGCCATGGAGATCATGTCAGCCTGGCCGGAGGAAAGAACTTCTTCGGCAACTTCCGGCACATTGATACGGTTGCTGGCAACTACTGGGATAGACAGGTGCTTTTTCACCTTGGCAGTAATGTCGGTAAATGCCGCGCGGGGAACACTGGTGGCAATAGTGGGAACGCGCGCTTCGTGCCAGCCGATGCCGGTATTGATAATCGTGGCGCCAGCTTTTTCGATAGCCTGGCCCAGAGCCACTACTTCATCGAAGTCGCTGCCGTCTTCCACCAGGTCCAACATGGACAGGCGGTAAATAATAATAAAGTTCTCGCCGACGGCTTCCCGTACGCGGCGCACAACTTCGATCGGCAGGCGGATACGGTTTTCGAAGGAGCCGCCCCATTCATCGGTACGCTTGTTGGTGCGTTTCACGATGAACTGGTTAATAAAGTAACCCTCGGAGCCCATGATCTCTACACCATCGTAGCCGGCTTCGCGAGCCAGGGTGGCACAGCGTACATAGTCATCGATCTGGCCTTCGATTTCCTCGCTGGTCAATTCGCGCGGGGTGAAGGGGTTGATCGGCGCCTGGATGGGGGAGGGTGCAATCAGGTTTTCGTTGTAGGCATAGCGGCCGGTGTGCAGGATCTGCATACAGATCTTGCCGCCCTCAGCGTGAACAGCATCGGTGACTTCGCGGTGCTGCTGGGCTTCTTCCGAAGTGGTCATCTTCGAAGCGCCCTGGAATACGCCACTCTCTTCGTTCGGGGCAATACCACCGGTTACAATCAGGCCAACGCCACCGCGGGCACGTTCGGCAAAAAAGGCCGCCAAACGGGTGAAGCCATTGGGGTGTTCTTCCAGGTTGGTGTGCATGGAGCCCATCAGCACCCGGTTTTTCAGGGTGGTGAAGCCCAGGTCCAGGGGGGCAAGCATATTAGGGTAGGCTTGGGACATGGCAAATTTCTCTTCTTGTAACCTTTAGGGTTCATTTATGTATATGCAAAAAAGTGCATATCGTTGCCCAGCAGGATAACAAGACGGCCCACTGTGAAACAGTGACTTAACCGGTCGAATTCAGTGATCAATTACGGGCCCCATCTAACCTTGATGCGTCCCATTCTCATCTATAAATAAAGTGTTTTTTAAGGGTTCCCTGTCTCGACGTATACAGAGGCTCCTTTACTCCTCTACCAAGCTCACCAACTTGTTTCGCAGCCATTGATTGGCGGGGTCGTCGTGTTGATTTTTATGCCACAGCAGGTGCCAGTCCATTAGCGGTATTTGAAACGGAAGCTCAAATAATCGGGCTGAATACTGTCGCGCGAGGCTGGCGGGGACTGTCAGTGCCAGGTCGGTTCTCAATACCACTAAAGGTGCGACCCGGTAGTGCTGGACCCTCAATTTCACATTGCGACGGCGCCCTAACTTGTTCAGGGCGATATCTTCCAGGCCAGGACCACTGCGACGGCTGGAGACATGGATATGCTCCAACTTCAAGTATTGCTCCAAGGTAAGGCTGGCGGAATCCGCCAAGGGGTGATCCTGGCGCAACATACACAGGTAGCGATCGTTCATCAGTCGCTGTTGTTTTATGTGTGGGGAAGTGGGTACGGGAACATCCAGGGCAAAGTCCAGGGTGTTGGCGGCCAGTTCCTTGACCAGCTGCTCCCTTGGGACCTGGAAAGATTCGACAGCAATACCTGGGGCCTCCTGCTCCAGCGCTTCCAGCAACCTGGGTAAAAGGAAGGTTTCCGCCATGTCGTTCATGGAGAGGCGCAAGGTTTTTCTGGCTTCCTGTGGCACAAAGTGACGCTGCTCACTAAGGCTTGCCCCCAGTAGAGAAAGAGCTTCCTGGACCCTCGGCATAATGCTTTCAGTCAGTGGCGTCGGTGCCATACCGGTGGGGCTGCGAGTGAATAGTGGGTCGTCTAATGTACGGCGAAGTCGCGCCAGGGCATTACTGACAGCCGGCTGGGTGATGTGCAGTTGTTCAGCGGCACGAGTCAGATTTCGGGTTGTGTATATCGCCTCGAGCACGGGAAAGAGGTTCATGTCGATCCGCTGTAATTGCATTGCTGTCACCACCATCACTCTCATGAATGATTCAATATTCGCATAATAAACTTTGATGATTCAAATGCTGGAGATAGGGTTGGGGAGATCAAAAGGGGAGGGAAATAGGTGGCTGAATTTATTCTGGTACGTCACGGACAGGCTTCATTTGGGGCCGATGACTATGACAATCTCTCCGATACCGGCTGGCAACAGTCGCGCTGGTTGGGTGAATACTGGCGGGATAAGGGTATTCGTTTTGACCGGTTGCTGTGTGGCAACCTAACTCGGCACCGGCAAACTTTGGACGGCATTTGCGAGGGGCTGGAAATCCCCGGTGAAAATACCCGCAGTGTACTCACCCAGCTTAATGAATTTGATTTTCTAGCGGTTGCCAAGCATTACAGCGAACTATACCCGGATCGGGCACCGGGAGCAGGTGCCAGTCGCGCCGATTTTTATCGATTCCTGAAGAAGGGGATGCTGGCTTGGGCCGCCGGTGAGATCAGTCCACCGGAAACCTGGTCGCATTTTGAAGCCAGAATCGCAGATGCGCTTAAAAACATTTGTGATAGCCCCAAAGGCAGCCGAACCCTGGTTGTTAGTTCGGGCGGTGCCATTGCCATGATGTTGACGCAAATATTGGGCGGCTCAATTTCCACCGTCGCCAATCTCAATATGCAAATCCAAAACACAGCCGTTAGCCGTTTATTTTTCAGTGCAGAAAATATCAGTCTGCACAGTTTCAATCATGTGCCGCACCTGGATCGGGATGGGCGTCACGAACATATCACTTACAGTTGATCGGGCAGGTAGCGATGGAATTTGAATACTCAGACAAAGTAAAAGGACTGCTGGAACGCCTGCAAAATTTTATGCAGGAGTATATCTATCCCGCCGAAGCGATATTTATGCAGCAGTTGCAGGAGGATCGCTGGGGAGAGCCGGCGATTTTGGCAGAATTAAAGATTAAAGCCCGGGAAGCGGAACTCTGGAATCTGTTCTTGCCGGATTCCCGTTACGGTGCCGGGCTCAATAACCTGGAGTATGCACCCCTGGCAGAGGAAATGGGGAAAGTACTTTTTGCATCGGAGGTATTTAACTGTAATGCCCCGGATACCGGCAATATGGAAGTTTTGGCTCAGTACGGTTCTGAGGCCCAGCGGGAACAATGGCTAACCCCGCTTCTGGATGGAAAAATTCGCTCTGCCTTTGCTATGACCGAACCCCGGGTTGCCTCCTCCGATGCCACTAATATTGAAACATCGATTACCCGCGATGGCGATAGTTACGTTATTAACGGCCACAAGTTTTATATCAGTGGCCTGATGAATAAACGCTGTAAAGTGATGATCGTGATGGGTAAGACCGACCCGGAAAATCCCAATCGCCACCAACAGCAATCGCAAATCCTGGTACCCACCGATACGCCTGGAGTCAAAATAGTTCGCCCGATGACGGTATTCGGTTATGACGATGCACCGGAAGGGCATGCGGAAGTGATTTTCGAAAATGTCCGGGTGCCCGCAAGCCATTTAATTCTTGGAGAGGGGCGCGGTTTTGAAATTGCCCAGGGACGCTTGGGGCCGGGCAGAATACACCACTGTATGCGGTTGATTGGCCAGGCTCAAAGAGCGCTGGAGATGATGTCGGCACGCGCGGAGCAGCGCATTGTTTTTGGTCGCCCGATGAGCAAGCAGGGATCGGTGCGGGAAGATATTGCCAAATCTGCCTGCGAAATCGAGCAGGCACGCCTGCTGACTCTGAAGGCCGCTGCGCAAATGGATCGGTTGGGTAATAAGGCGGCCAAAGATTTAATCGCGATGATAAAAATTGTCGCGCCACAGATGGCTTGTAAGGTGATAGATCGCGCCATACAGATTCACGGCGCCGCAGGATTGGGGCAGGATTACAGTCTCGCCCACCACTATGCCTATGCTCGGACTATCCGTCTGGCGGATGGTCCCGATCAAGTTCATATGATGCAGTTGGGCAGAAACCTGGCTGCTCACTATGCCGCCGCGGAAAATCATGGAGGACTCAGTGACTGAGACGGTAAACAATTTGCGCAGCTCTGTGGAAGAGCTGCCTGTTGAGCGACTGCAAGAATATTTGTCCGGCAAAGTCGACGGCTTCAGTGGGCCTGTAACGGTCAACAAATTTCCCGGTGGCCAGTCTAACCCCACGTTCAAGTTGCAAACCCCGGCGCGATCTTATGTTTTACGACGCCAGCCTCCGGGCAAGTTATTGAAATCTGCCCATGCCGTAGATCGGGAGTACCGGGTAATGTCGGCACTCGCCGATACTAATGTGCCGGTGCCCAGGGTATTGCACCTCTGTGAGGACCGGGACCTGATCGGTTCTATGTTTTATTTAATGGAATATTGTGAGGGCCGGATATTCTGGAATGCGGCACTGCCGGAAGTTGACGCCGAGCAGCGCAGTGCTATGTACGATGAAATGAATCGTGTACTGGCGACCATGCACAGCTTGGATATTAATGCCGTCGGTCTTTCGGATTACGGCCGACCAGGTAATTACTTCCAGCGGCAGCTGGACCGCTGGAGCACTCAATATCGAGCCTCTGAGCTGGAGCCCATTGCCGCAATGGATGAGTTGATGGCCTGGTTGGGTGACGTTTTACCGGATGATGATGGGCGTATCGCATTGGTGCACGGTGATTACCGGCTCGATAATATGATTTTCCATCCTCAGGAGCCCAAGGTCATAGCGCTTTTGGATTGGGAACTTTCCACACTGGGACATCCCTATGCCGACCTCGCTTACCAGTGTATGCAAATGCGAATGCCCGCTGGCAAAGACAAAATGTCCGGCCTATTAGGCTTGGATATAAAGGCCTTGGGCATCCCCTCCGAAAAAGAGTATGTGGCCAAATACTGTCAGCGAATGGGTATTGATGGGATTGATAATTGGCCGTTTTATTTGGCATTTAGCTTCTTCCGCCTGGCAGCGATTGTTCAGGGGGTGGTGAAGCGTGCAAAAGACGGCAATGCCTCCAATAAAAATGCGGCAAATCTGGGAGCCCTGGTAGAACCCCTCGCACAAGCTGCACTGGATATCGCTGCTAACGGTTAACTTGTGAAATTATAAGGATAAGAAATGGCAAAGAATATTTTTGATCTCTCGGGAAAAATTGCCCTGGTGACGGGTGCCAGTCGAGGTATTGGTGAGGCCATCGCAAAACTTTTGGCTGAGCAGGGTGCCCATGTTTTGGTTTCCAGCAGAAAAATTGAGGGGTGTCAGGCCGTAGCCGATGCAATTGTGGATGCCGGTGGCTGTGCCGATGCGATCCCCTGTCATATCGGCAATATGGATAATATCCAGCAGGTTATTGGCGATATTCGCGAGCGATTTGGTCGCTTGGATATTTTGGTCAACAATGCGGCGACTAATCCCTATTTTGGCCATATTCTTGATACTGATCTAGCGGCCTTCGAAAAGACGGTAGAGGTCAATATACGCGGTTATTTCTTTATGTCGGTAGAAGCCGGCAAGTTGATGCGAGAGCAGGGTGGTGGCGTTATTGTAAATACCGCCTCAGTGAATGCCTTGCAGCCGGGTGTTGGGCAGGGTATTTACTCAATTACCAAGGCGGCGGTGGTCAATATGACCAAAGCGTTTGCCAAGGAGTGTGCGCAATTTAATATCCGGGTGAATGCTCTACTACCAGGGCTTACAAAAACCAAATTCGCCGGGGCATTGTTTTCCCACGAGGATATTTATAAAACTGCGGTTGGCCATATTCCCATGCACCGTCATGCGGAGCCGGAAGAGATGGCGGGCACCGTTTTGTATTTGGTCTCCGATGCTTCCAGTTACACGACTGGAGAGTGTGTCGTTGTAGATGGTGGTTTGACTTCGTGTGGGGGGATTTAACCATGCATGATCCAATTCTCGATTTTAGCGATAAAGTCGCACTGATTACCGGTGCTGCCAGTGGATTTGGAAAATTACTAGCAGAGGAACTTGGTTCTCGGGGTGCTCGTTTGGTATTGGGAGATATCAATGAAGAGGCCTTGATGCAGTTGGCGGACAAGCTGGGAAGCCAAAATATCGCTGTGCGCGCCCAGCGCTGTGATGTTTCCCAAGAGTCTGATTGCGCTGCACTGGCGCAACTGGCCCAATCAGAATTTGGACAGCTGGATATCGCTGTTAACAATGCCGGAATCGCGCCTCCGATGATGTCTCTCAAGCAGACAGATGAGGCCATGATGGACCTTCAGTACAACGTTAACCTAAAGGGTGTTTTCCTGGGGCTTAAACACCAGTTGCCCCTGTTGAAGATGACCGGCGGGGCTGTTCTGAATGTTTCTTCTATGGCAGGGCTGGGCGGTGCTCCCAAGATTGCCTCTTACGCCGCGGCAAAACATGGTGTGATCGGCCTGACCAAAACGGCAGCGATGGAAAACGCCAAGTACGGTATCCGTGTAAACGCGATTTGCCCCTTCTATTGCCTCACCCCGATGGTTACCGATATTGCAACTGAAGATGCCAGCCCTGAACAAGTTCAAGCGTTTCTTGCTGAGGGTTGCCCGATGAAACGCCTGGGCAAGCCGGAAGAAGTCGTAGCGGCCATGTTGATGCTGGTTTCCCCAAAAATGACTTACATTACCGGGCAGGCACTGGCAGTAGATGGCGGTCTCTCGGCCTATTGAGGTTGGGAGTCGCTGAGAAAGCGAATAGAGAATCGAAAAGGAGCCTTCGATGCCTGTAGAAATCTCACCTGATAGCCTCGGCTATTACATTGGTTTTGAAACAGAGCCCACAGACTGGTTTGAAGTTGACCAGCAGAGAGTTGATAGCTTTGCTGAGTGCACCTTGGATCGACAGTTCATTCATGTAGACCCAGAGGCCGCTGCGAAAACGCCTTTTGGGGGAACGGTTGCCCATGGTTTTCTCTCATTGTCACTGCTGCCTTATTTTGTAGGGGCTCTACAGATAACGGTTACAGGTGCTTATATGGGGGTGAATTATGGTTTGGATAAAGTCCGCTTTATCAACCCGGTAAAGACCGGTAGCCGGGTGCGCGTATTTGGGAAAATACTGGATATTACGGAGAAAAAAGATTCCCAGTATCAAATTAAGCTGATGGTAACTATGGAAATAGAGGGCGAGGAGAAGCCAGCTTTAGTTGCAGAGTGGATTTTCCTACAGATTACCTAGTGGGGTCAGTATAAGGCCGGATCACCATTTTTCTAAGTCGCAGTGGAAAGTGGTGATTTCGATCTGTTTGAGAGTTTTTTAAGGCGAGTTTACATAAATGTTTCTTGTTGTTTAAGGGTGTTGAGACCCATGCGAACAATATTCAAGTGAGAAGCGGGAATACCTTTTTTGTAGTACTCGCCAGTAAAGTCAAATTGTTGGACTTCGATAAATGGTGAGAATAGGGTGCATCCCCAGTAGGGGTTTATACCCCACCAGCCATATTTTCCGGCGGTTCTGGGGTTTCTTTGAAAGAAGTTGTAAGCCCTTTTGATATTGTCATATTTGAGTTTGAATTTTCTTTTGTCATTGATGCTGTGGGCATCAAATATCACCAGGCATTGTATAGAGATGCCTTGCCGACCAAGTGCATTGGCGATTTTTATTGCAGCATTTCCCCCTCTGCTGTAGCCAAACAATATCGCTGCTTTTTTGCGCGAAATCCCATTTTTAAGGTGACGGTAAATAGTTAGCTTTCGTGTGTGGGAAAATATCCGCCCTTGAAGTTGGTTGATTACCGACTTTAGTACCGGATTTTCTCCGGCAGAAGGACCGCCGGCACCGTAGATGCCCACCACAGTGTAGTGGCTAAGTTGGGACTGTATAGGGAGTGAGAATTCGAATTGGCCGCTTGAACTTGATATCAGTTGTTTCTAGCTCCTTGAAGCCGTGCTCGATAAAATCCGGCAGTGACGCTTAGCACTTTTACGTAATTCATCGGGTAGGGATTCTTCACTTGCATCCTGCTGTTCTGCCCGCCAATAGTGGCACAAGGCAACATACTCGCCACTATTTACCTGATTGCGTAGTGCGAGCCAGGGATCTGGCGCTGGGGTAACTGCCATCACAGTTTCTTTCCAATCCCTTAATGCCGGCTCGTACAAATGCTGCTCGGTGGAATTTGCCTTGTGAGTGAAGGCACCTAGGTGTTGGGCTGGATGAAGAAGCAATAGCAAGGCGGTTACCAAGCTACAACTTACTGTTGCACGAGAGAGTAGATGATTGACGTTTACCTTCGGCTTATAGGTTTGGGCTGTTTTATATAGATCGTCATCCAGCTGCTGCGGGGAAGTCAACGTCTCGGCTTCTTTAAAATATTGATTTTCCCAATTGCTCATAGCATTAACTCGATTACTCTTCGATAACTTCTACTTGCCAAGGTCTTCTCTCCGAACCGTATATCGCTTCGTCCAGTGCGGTTCGGGCGCGATGATATAGGGTGCGGCATTTATTGAGAGAGAGCTGCTCGATGTCAGCCACTGTTGCCAGTGGCAGCTTGCATTCCATATGCAGTAATAAAACATTGCGCAATTGAGAAGGTAAATTTTGAATCGCTGCGAGAATTCTATTCTGCTGGGGAGACTCATGCGCGGATTTCTTCGAACTGGAAAATTCCTCAAGCTTGAGCAATTTATTGACTTGGATGTAAAGCCAACTTTTAAGCAGGCGCCCGTGCAGTTCTGGTGGATTTTCCAAAAGACCACGCCAGAGTTTTTGCAAGAGTAAAGTGGTTGAAGATGGCGCCATTTGCATACAGTAGCGATACAGGGAATCTTTATGGCGGCCGTAGAGTTGACGGAACACAGCAGGTTTGCGCGACTCCTTGTAGTATTGGAATAGCGCCTCGTCAGATAGCTGGCGTAACTCTTTGAGAGACAATGTCTTGAGCCTCCGTACGCAAATTATCCCGCCTCGAACCACTGGCCGAGTATTGGTTTATGCGGCGTCAATAAAGAAGATTGTAGTATGGTTCTGCGTCGCAATTATTCTCTGGCCAGTACTTATAATTTCAGCCGATGTCACGGTACGACAGATACGAATCTTCGGGCTTGCGAAGTATAGTTGCCCCTGGTTTGAGAGGTGGTTGCTCGGGTAAGGGCCAACGCCAGATTTATCAATAAGTGATTATGCGCCTAATTAAGCCATCAAACGTCAAAAAGAGGCTTGCTCCGGCAAGGGTAGTGGCAATTGAACAGGGCCTTGCCCCGCCCGGAGGTCTGTGAGTCGCAGGCCTACCCCAAGAAGGCGGATGGGAGCAGGGCGTTTTTCTCGACACTCCTGCAGTAGCTGGCGGAATTCAGAAATGCGCCCGGCACGGCTGCTGCGCTCGTGGGTGCTGGTAGTAAAATCCGCGTACTTTACTTTTACGGTGGCACCATTTACTTCGTAACGATCGCCGAGTTTTTCCAGCCGCTCCAGCAGACGCATATACAGCTCTGTCAGCTGTTCCAGCCATTCGTCAAAACTGGATAAGTCTTCGCGAAAGGTGCGCTCGACACTAACACTCTTGCGGGAGCCATCGCCGCTTACCGGGCGATCGTCAACACCACGGCAAAGGTCGTAAAGGCGGCGGCCAAATTTGCCAAACTTCTTACTCAGTTCAACTTGCGAAAAATTGCGTAAATCCGCGCAAGTGCGAATGCCTTGTCGATGCATTTTCTCTGCGGTTACCCGTCCCACGCCGTGAATTTTGTTGATAGGCAGGCGCAAAACAAATTGATCGACCTCGCTCGGCGTAATGACTGTCAATCCGTCGGGTTTCTGCCAATCACTGGCAATTTTGGCCAGGAATTTATTCGGAGCCACCCCGGCAGAAATTGTGATGCCCAGGGTATCGCGCACCCGTTGCCGGATTTCCTCAGCGATTAGGGTGGCGCTGCCGTGGCAGCGGCCACTGTCGGTGACATCCAGGAAGGCTTCGTCCAGGGATAGGGGCTCAATATCATCGCAGTAGTCGAGAAATATCTCCCGTATCTGCCCGCTGACCTCCCGGTACTTAGCCATGTTGCCGGGTACTACAATCAAATCAGGGCACAGTTTCTTGGCCTGGGCGGTAGGCATTGCGGAGCGAACCCCATAGCTGCGGGCTTCATAGTTGCAGGTAGAGATCACTCCGCGGCGGTCGCTACTGCCTCCAACGGCCAAAGGGCGTCCACGAAGATTGGGATCGTCACGCATTTCGACCGAAGCGTAGAAGCAGTCACAATCACAGTGGATAATCTTTCTCATGCTGTGATTATATACAGTGTTATGTCGTGCCAGAAAGTAATTTATGCCACTTGGACACCCGGCGATGACAGGTAGGTGAATAATGAGCAGTATTCCGTTGGTCGAGCACCCAGCTTCCGATGATGTAGCCAGGGTTTTTGCTGAGATTGATGACGAGCTGGGGGGAATTCCCAGTCTGTTCCGTGTCTACGCTCAACACCCGGGATTGCTTGAGGCAAACTGGTACAAGTTTAAGACGGTGATGATTCACGGCTGTTTGTCGGCGCAGCTGAAAGAAGCCATTGGCCTGGCAGTCTCAGCCGATAACCACTGTGACTATGGCATTTACCATCACAGTATGTCCCTGCAAATGCTTGGGGTGGAAACGGATGAAGTGATGCGGATTCGCACTGACCCCAAGCATGTGCACTTTTCTGAAAAAGAGCACGCCCTGTTTGACTTGGCGCGCAATGCCAACAGCGCCCCTGATGACCATCGCGAGCACCTGATTGCCGCTGCGCGAAAGCTCGGTGCCGGTGATGATGAGATTCTTGAGGCGTTGGGCGTAATGGAGATGGTATTGGGGGCCAATCACATTGCTGAAGTGCTCAGCCTGGCGCCGACCCGAGTGCCTCACAAGAAGTAATGACAGGCGCCCTTGGACGGCTGTTCTACTTGGGTCTGCCGAAAATTAGTGCCAGCACAAACATCACAAGGAAAATAAAGAAGAGAATCTTGGCTATTTCAGTTGCGGTCGAAGCGATGCCACTAAAGCCAAAGAAGGCGGCGATCAGCGCAATAACCAGAAAGGTGACAGCCCAGCGCAACATAAGAGGCTCCCAATAGAGTGGAGGGAGCCTTGGGCTCCCGTTCCGCTAATTGATAGAGTCCCGCTCCACAGGTTCCAAATGGTCGCCTGCTTTCATGAGGGTTAGTTGCTCCAGTGTGGCAAACTGGAAGCCCTTTTGCCTGAGTTGCGCAGTAATGAGGGGCAGGGCCTCCATTACCTGATGGTGCTGACCGTACATGGGGTGCAGCAGAACTACACTTCCGTCTTTTGCCTTTTGGGATATATAGTCAGCTGCGACTTGAGCGCCGCCTGCTTGCAGTTGCTCAGTAGGATCGATATCCCAGTGAGCAATCTTGAACTGGTGATCGCTTAAAAGCGTGCCCAGCTCGTCAGACATCTTTCCGTGAGGAGGGAGAAACATGGGCTTGCTGGTATAGCCATTACTTTGTAGTAGCCGACAGGTTTTTTTAATCTCTTCCTTGGCACTACTCAAAGGCATCTGGGAAAGGTTTGTGTGTGAGTAACCATGGTTGCCTAACTGATGTCCAGCCTGAATGATTGCCTGGGTCTGCTCCGGGTACCTTTCCATTTCCTGCCCTGTAGGGAAAAAAGTGGCGGTCACGTCCAAAGATTCGAGCCGCTTTAACAGTGGCTCGGTTTTGTCGGGGGAGGGCCCCTCATCAAAAATAAGCGCTACCCATTTATCCTTGCCGGTAATTGCCTGGGCACAGGTTGAAAATACAAAAAGCCAAATGCAAATAGCATTAATTATTATTTTCATTTTTTGGGGTTTCCACAGATAGAAAAAAAGCCGTCAATGACGGCTTTTTTTCTTTGAACTTGTTTAGCGCTCCAGCTGGTCCAGCTTGCCCTTCTTGCCGTCCCACTCCTCGGCATCCGGTAATGGGTCTTTCTTCTCAGTAATATTGGGCCATACCTCGGCGAGTTCTGCGTTCAACTCGATAAATTCCTGCTGATCGTCCGGAACCTCATCCTCAGAGAAAATCGCGTTGGCGGGGCACTCCGGCTCACACAGGGCGCAGTCGATACACTCGTCTGGGTGAATTACCAGGAAGTTGGGGCCTTCGTAAAAACAGTCTACCGGGCAAACCTCTACACAGTCGGTGTATTTACACTTAATGCAGTTTTCCCCAATTACGAATGTCATGTTTGTCCCTCGATAGTGCCACTGAATTCTTCGTGCAGCGGATTTTATCAATTACTGGCGCGAATTGTAGTGGCTTTTCAGTCGATTTAGTTCACTGTTTATAACAGGATGAATTGGGCGACCAGGGTCGCCCGGTCTTTTACTTCAGTAACTTGCGTAAAGAATAGAGCGCTTCCAGTGCCTGGCGTGGCGTCAAATCGTCCGGATCAAGCTCCTCAAGGGCATCCACGGCCGGGTGGCTTGGGCTGCCAAACAGATCTACCTGCTGGGGGGAACCAGGGCCCGCGGCCATTGGCACAGCGGCTTCTTCCGGCTCCTGTTTGGGGGCCGGTGCAGGCGTAGCAATAGGAGCTGGCACATCTACCGACTGGGCGCCGGCTTCCAATGCTGCCAAGCGCGCGCGGGCCTCGGTCAATACATCACTGGGGATGCCGGCCAGTTTGGCCACCTGCAACCCGTAACTCTTAGAGGCGGGCCCTTCCTGGATGCGGTGCAGGAAGACAATTCCCTCGCCGTGCTCGGTGGCATCCAAGTGGATGTTGGCGGCCTCAGAGCATTGGCTGGGCAGGTCAGTCAGTTCAAAGTAATGGGTGGCGAACAGCGTAAAGGCGCGCACTTCCCCTGCCAGGTAGTGGGCACAGGCCCAGGCCAAGGACAGGCCGTCGTAAGTGCTGGTACCACGGCCAATCTCATCCATCAGTACCAAGCTGTGCTCGGTGGCATTGCGCAGGATATTGGCGGTCTCGGTCATTTCCACCATAAAGGTGGAGCGGCCACCGGCCAGGTCATCGGCACTGCCGATGCGAGTGAAGATACGATCCAGCAGGCCGATCTGGGCACTGTCGGCGGGCACGTAACTGCCGCAGTGGGCCAACAGGGCAATCAATGCTGTCTGGCGCATATAGGTAGATTTACCGCCCATGTTCGGGCCGGTAATTACCAGCATGCGGCGGTCATTGTGCAAATCAATATCGTTGGCCACAAAAGGCTCGTCCAATACCTGCTCCACCACCGGGTGGCGCCCGCCGGTAATATGCAGACCAGGCTCAGTGCCCAGTTCGGGACGGCACAGGCGCAAATCGTCAGCGCGCTCGGCCAAGCATGCCAGCACGTCTAATTCGGATATACCCGCAGCGGCGGCTTGGAGCTCTGCCAGGGACTCATTCAGCTGATTGATTAGCTCTTCGTACAATGCCTTTTCACGAGCTAGCGCGCGGCTCTTGGCGGAGAGCGCCTTGTCTTCAAACTCCTTTAGCTCGGGCGTGATAAAGCGCTCTGCATTTTTCAGGGTCTGGCGGCGAATGTATTCAGCTGGCGCCTTATCGCTTTGCCCGCGACTGATTTCAATAAAGTAGCCGTGCACCCGGTTGTAACCCACCTTAAGGGTGGGAATACCGGTGCGCTCTTTTTCCCGCTGCTCCAGTTGCACCAGGTAATCGCCGGCGTTTTCACTGATAGCGCGCAGCTCGTCCAGTTCTTCGTCGTAGCCGGTAGCAATAACGCCACCGTCGCGAATTACTACCGGAGGGTTTTCAATAATGGCATCTTGCAGTAGCTCTACGGTTTCTGGCCACTCGCCGATCTGGCTGCACAATTCATTCAATAACGTTGCGTCAGATTCCGCTAACTGTTGCTGGATTTCTGGGAATTGAGCTAGGGACTGGCCCAGGCGAGCCAAATCCCGAGGACGTGCAGAGCGCAGTGCCAAACGGCCCAGGATTCGCTCCATATCGCCCACAGGTTTGAGGGCATCACGCAGAGGCTCAAAGCCATAATCGGCAATTAATGCTGCGATGGCATCTTGGCGGTTGCGCAAGGTAGTCAGCTGGCGCAAGGGGTTGTTAAACCAGCGGCGCAGCAAGCGGCTACCCATAGCGGTTTTACAGCTATCGAAGACCGACAAGAGGGTATTGTCATCGCCACCGTTCAGGTTCAGATCAATCTCCAGATTGCGGCGGCTGGCACCATCCAAGGCGACTGTCTCATCACCACTTTCCGTCAGCAGGCCGCGAATATGGGGCAGCTCGGTACGCTGGGTGTCCCGTGCATATTGCAGCAGGCAGCCGGCAGCGATCACAGCACCGTGCATATGGCTACAACCAAAGGCCTCCAGGTTCATGGTGCCGAATTGCTGGTTGAGCAGACGCAAAGCGCTCTCCAGCTCGAACTCCCAAGGTGCCCGGCGGCGCACGCCCGCGCGGCGTTCGATTTCAATCGGCAGGCTAAGCTCTTCCGGCGCAAGCAGTTCAGCGGGATTGTGGCGCTGCACCTGCTCGGCCAGGGCTTCCAGAGTATCTGTTTCCTGAACCACAAAACGACCGGTTGCCAGGTCCAGCAGTGCCAGGCCGAATACATCGCCCAAGTGTGAAATAGCAGCCAGGAGGTTATCGCGGCGATCGTTGAGAAGTGCCTCGTCGGTGACCGTGCCCGGAGTAACAATACGTACTACCTGGCGCTCAACCGGCCCCTTGCTGGTGGCGGGATCACCGATTTGTTCACAGATGGCAACGGAAACACCAGCTTTAATTAGCCGCGCCAAGTAGCCCTCAGCTGCATGGTAGGGAATACCGGCCATGGGGATAGGTTCCCCCCCGGACTTGCCACGGGCAGTAAGGGTGACATCCAACAGCTCAGCCGCCTTCTTGGCATCATCAAAGAACAGCTCGTAAAAGTCCCCCATGCGGTAGAACACCAGCTCTTGGGGGTGCTGGGCCTTGATGCGCATGTATTGTTGCATCATGGGGGTGTGTTCGGGTTTCGCGGCCTTGGTCTTGTTTGCGGTTTTTGGCATTTTTTCTAAGAAAATCAGTAAGTTACAAAAGTGTTCGCAAACCCCAAGAGCCCCGCAGGAGTGGCGGCCGGCTCAGATTGGGGTAGGGGGCAGGTTTCCTCGGGGGCTTAATAAGCTGAAGCGTTCGATCAAATAATGAACGGCAAGCCCAAACCTGATGTTCCTGAAGCATACAATCGGGAAAGATCTGAACAGAAAGGTCCAGGCCAAAGTTCGAAGGGCTTCTTTATAGGGGGCGCAGAATAGCAGAGTGGGGGGCAAACCACTATGGATGGCTTATCAACTGCAAGTGGGATGGCCTGCAGCGACCCTGTGATTTTATGAGAGCCTTGTAGGGAAGCGGGACGTTTTCCTCTTTGAGGTAAGGACCGTCACTTTTCTTTGCTCTAATGAGTCTGCTGCTGATCTCAACAAAAAAGATTCCTGACTCAGTAAGGTCGAGTACTAAGCAAGCCAATTCTTTACGCGGTAGCGCATCCCTCCAGCTGGGACATATGTGCATAGTAGGCTGATGAAATACAGCACTGATAACTAAGTCCTGCTTCGTATATCAGAATTCAAAAGACGCTGCTCCTATTTCTGGGGAAAATTCTATAACTTATTGATTTTTAAAGGATGTGAAAAATGATATAAAGCAGGGAGAGCGCGGAATTATAAAGACGCTGCTTTATATCTACTTGTTTCGTTTCGTGCCACTCAATGTATTTTTTTGATTTTATTGGGTTTTTAAGCGGGCTTTGATTGAGGGCGGTAGAATTATATAGAAGGGTGATATATAGACGCTGCTTTTGAATTAACTGTTAAGCGATCCCATGAAAGAAATTACGTTTGAAACTGATGTTTTCAATCTTACTGAAGAGAAGGATAACTTTATCAATCCTTGCTGCTTTGGCGAAGATGCTGCTGACTGGTTTAAACCTCAAATGGAATCAGCCGGCATTGAGGTTCTTGATACCTACCAGGAGGATTGGGGCTGGGAAATCAGCTGTTCTTTCAAAGGTAATAAATACTTTATAGGCCTTGGTGGCACACCAGAGACTGAGGGTAAGAATAATGGTGAGTGGCGTGTTATGGTCACAAAGCCTCGCTCTATTGTCCAGGTGCTTACGGGAAAAAATAAGCTTTCAGACGAAGAATCAATATTAGGTGTTTTGTCTGGAATCATTACAAAAGCGGGGTTTAGTAATGTGTCCACCTGTAGCGCTTAACAAGGGCCAGCACAATCGCCAAATGCGAAAAACGCATTTGGCTGGACTCGCGAAAAGCGCTCGCCTGTGTGGCCGGCGTTAAATGCGCATCAAGGATAGTAGAACCACATGGTGAAATCTTTATTTCTTGTCTTATTCGGCACACTGATAGGTTCGATTTTCACTTACTGGGTTTCGGAAAGAAAAGACGATTCGTTTGCCGAAATTCGGCCAGCTAACATTTACCCTCGCGCTTGCATACCTGCTGATGAGAAATTTAAAAGTGTATTCGACCACCTTGAAGCACTCTATGGACTAGCGCTTGATACAGATTTACTAACCCTAAAGATTGGCATTGAGAAACAGTTAAGTAATGGTTTTTTTGAGCGAGAAGGAGGGGAGTCTAAATATATTTGTAAGCCAGAGGGATTATATAAAGCTGTAGAAAGGCTTCTCGCTGATGAGCCAGTGCACCCAACACCAGACCTATACCAATTGCGCCTGTATGCCAAGCTGGAAAATCCGTCCGATAATATGCTCGAGGGCATTTCTAAAGTCGCTTTTCGAAAACAGCCATACTACGTCAAAACAGGATCAAAAAAGCGTCAGGACCCTCGCCCAATTGCCATGACAACCCTAGCTCAACACGGAGAGAGAGCAAAACCATACGCATCGCATGCCTATCATCTGATAGATCATCGTACGCTACTGGGAACTAGTGCCGCCCAGGTGGCAGCGGCAGCAAACTATGCTGACAGTCTGTCCAAAATAGAATCAGCGATGTTTAAGATTCTGGACGAAGCATCTGGCAATGCTCCTTTAGATTTCAATCAGTACGATCGTTTCAGGCAATTGTCATATGCGCTTATGTTAAGCGAGGAAGAAGGAAGAAACCACACTGACGCCATCGAGGCATTGATGGATAGAAAGGTTTATGCCTGGGGAGGTTGGTTTGGGCGCCTGGCTGTTGATCCCAAGCATATGTGCCAAGTTATGAATTCAATTAGTCCGGAAAATACAGTCACGGAACGTTATGAGTATTGTTCTGAGTAAGCATTTAACAAGCGCATGTTGTCGGACTGGTTTTCCGCTGCGCGCCAAACCAGCCGCAAATGCGGGCGTGTGTGCCAGGCATGGCATTTAACTAGAGAGGTGAAAGTCCTCTTACCAGGTATTCGTGGAGCCGAAGGTTAGCGAAAGGGCAAGGTTAATATCGCGAGGTATTAGCTGGAGGAAGCTCAACGCAAATTCACGGGGTGATGAACAAGAACTGGATATGAGGTGTGACGTAGGTGGAGCCAGTGGGCACGTGACCATAAAGCTCTCCATCCACAATTGGCCTACGTTTTATAAATCCAGCATCTACGTGAAGAAAGTTAAATGTCTTACCCTGGGAGGTCTATGGGTTGTTAATGGAATAACTGAAAACTGAGAGATTGGTTTTGACCGACCCATAGAAGTCAGCAGAGGGCATAGTAGGTAGATTTCGTGCTACTGAAGGCCTGAACAATTCTGGACAGTATTATTAATGCAGAGCTTGATGACTGCATCTGACAAGTAACTTAGTTGCCAGAAAAAAAAATATTTTTTTCTGGATGAACATCAAACTGGAAACTTAATCATACATTGTCCAATTTCCCATCTCTTTTAATGCAGCGAATTCTAGATAGGAATAATCTGTTTCGAGCATTACAACAAGTTTCTCGTAACCAGGGTGCGCCAGGTCTCGATGGTATGACGGTAAAACAGTTGCCGGAACATCTTAAGCAGACCTGGATTGCTACCCGACAAAAGGTGTTAAGTAGTAGCTATCGTCCTCAACCGGTGAAACGCGTCTTTATACCAAAAGGCAATGGAGGCCTGCGTCCATTGGGTATACCCACTGTGCAAGATAGGTTGATCCAACAAGCTATCGCACAGATACTCAGTGAGCAATGGGAGCCGAAGTTTCATGCTCTTAGTTTTGGTTTTAGACCAAATCGATCGGCACACCAGGCGATTAGACAGGTCCAAAACTTTGTCCGGCAAGGAAAGCGCTGGACGATCGATATGGACTTGAAATCCTTCTTTGATGAAGTGAATCATGACAAGCTCATGCTAACACTGAAGCAAAGCGGAATACCGGCTGATGTGCTGGGGTTGATAAACCGATACCTAAAAGCGCCAACGGTAGTCGATGGCAAGGTAATAGCTACAATAAAAGGCGTCCCGCAAGGTGGGCCGTTATCTCCGCTTCTAGCGAATATTGTGCTTAATGAACTGGACTGGGAGCTGCACAAGCGGCAACTCAGTTTTGTACGATATGCCGATGATTTTCAAATACTGGTGGGAAGTCGTCGGTCTGCAGAGCGGATAAAAGTAAGCCTTACGCACTTCATCAAATGTAAGCTGAAGCTCACAGTAAATACTGAGAAGAGTGCAGAGGATCACTTCTGGAAGCGGAGCTTTCTAGGATTTAGATTGCTGAAGAAGGATGCCCGGATAAAGGTATCAGAATCATCGATTAATAAATTGAAGGCAAAGATCAGAATGGTCACCCGCCGAACACGAGGCCGCAAGTTTACTCAGATCATAGAAGAGTTAAAGAAGTCCCTGCTTGGTTGGAAAGCGTACTTTGACATCAGTGAAGTACTGAGCCCTCTGAAAGATCTGGACAAGTGGATAAGGCGGAAGTTGCGATGTTATTTATGGAAGCAATGGGGACGTAGTGGTTACCGCAGATTAAGAAGGCTGGGCGTTGATCGTTTTTTAGCGTGGAACACGGCCAAATCAGCGCATGGACCATGGAGGCTAAGCAAAAGTCCTGCCCTTTACAGAGCATTGCCAAATAGATACTTTAGGAACTTGGGGCTGCCGGAATTGGCAGATAGGAAGGGGAATAGAATTGAACCGCCATGGTACGTGACCCGTATGCCTGGTGGTGTGGGAGGAGGGGCATCGTGAGGTGCCTCCCTATCCCGATTATGTGTAGCTTATGAATAGAGATCGCGATTTAATCGAAGCGTTTGAAAATTTAGATCTTGTAGCTATGAGGTCTGCGATTGAGATGGGAGCGGATGTTAATTGCCCACACCCTGATGGCGGGTCAATATTATCTGTAGCTGTCGATAGCGCTATAGATAGCTGTATTCAGTCTGGAGGTGGTCCAGGAGATGAGGAGCTAGAATTCGTCGAACTCTTACTAAACAACGGTGCGGATATATTCTTTAAATTTGGTGATTCATCAAGTGCCATTGAATGTGCAAAAGCTTATAAATCAGCAAAAAACATAGTAGTGTATCTTGAGAGTTTTCACTCATAACAAGCGGCTGCATTTCGCTCCGGCCTGCGGCCTCCACCGGACTCGCTACGCTCGCCGATGAGCCAGGCGCTAAGTTTTATACACAAGTTTTTTCAGTTTTATCATATAAATCAATAAGTTACAGCTTAGCCCAGTAAGAACTACAGATTTGGCTGGATAATTATGCAGGACTGGGTCATGGACGAAGTAAAAAATCAGGTTATGGGTGATACACGCTTGAATAAACGCTTGTCTAATATTCTTAGTAATTTAAGCTCCGACCCAAAGAATAGCATTCCTTGTGCAAACAAAACTTGGGCAGAAACGTTTGCGGCTTATCGCTTTATCGAAAATGATAAAGTCAATTTTGACTCTATTATGAGCGGCCATAAATCGGCAACTCTTGAGAGAATCAAGGCGCAGCCTGTTGTTCTTATTCCACAAGATACTACTTTTCTAAATTTTGCCACTGACCTAGAAAGTAAAGAGATGGGAACACTTAGGTGTAAAGAGACCAACCAACAACTCTTGCACACCTCCATCGCGATAACACCATCCAGAATTAATTTGGGTGTTGTTGAAGGTAGTATGTGGCAGCGAGATAAAGAATCTAGTGCTAATTCTCGCTATACCAAGTCGATACAAGATAAAGAGAGTCGACGCTGGCTAGACCATTATGAATCAGCTTGTGAGATACAAGAGCGCTGCCCTGAAACCACGATTGTGAGCATCGCGGATAGAGAGGGGGATATTCATGAGTGGTTTCAATTAGCTGAAGATCAAAATGAACAGCGGCGTGCAAGCTATATTGTTCGAGCCAAGGCTAACCGTAGTTTAGAGATCGAAGGAGAAGATACGACTTTACTTTGGGACTATATGACCAAGCAGAAGTCCATCGGGAAATACTCAGTAGGTATCCCCAAAAGGAGTGGACGGCCAGAAAGGGAAGCTAAGGTCAGTGTATCCATTGCAGAAGTAAGATTGCAGGGAAAAGGAAAATCAAAACGACCTCTTTCTCTCTACGCAGTCTTTGCTAAGGAATTAAGCCCACCAGAAGGGGAAAAAGGTATTGAATGGATGCTGCTGACCGATCTTGCAGTTGAGGACTTTAAGCAAGCGAGGATCATTATTGAGTGGTATCGAAGTCGATGGGAAATTGAAACCTATTTTCGAGTGGTGAAAGGCGGATGCCAGATAGAAAGTAATCGCTTTAGAACTGAGCAGCGCATGTTGAACTGTATTGCAATCTATATGATTATTGGGTGGCGTCTACACTCCATGACAACACGGGCACGAACGCTTCCTGATACGTCGTGTACGAAATTCTACTCTGAAAAAGAGTGGCGTATGATATGGATAATGCAAGCTAAAACCTCCCCACCCAATGAAGCTCCAAGTATGAGAGATATAACTCGTATGTTGGCAGGACTTGGAGGCTTTCTGGGGCGGAGCGGCGATGGTGAGCCTGGAGTTAAAACCGTTTGGCAGGGGTACACAAAGCTTCTCCATTATATGGAGGCAGCGGAGGCTTTAAATGGACTTAAATGATGTGTATAAAACACAGGCCAGGCGTTATGAGTAATCACATATGAATATCATCGAAGAGGTTCGAAATTCATGGGGATGGACAGGAATTGTCCCTATCGATGTTATAGATGAAAACTCATTTGGAAATATCATTCTTAGAGATATTGAAGGAAAAATCTGGAGGTTATCTCCAGAAGACGTTTATTGTAAGGTTATTTCCGAGTCTACTGAAGATTTTAGAGTCTTAGTTAAACAGCCGGATTTTATAGAAGATTGGTACATGGAAGAAATTGCATCGGACGCTATAAGTAGGCTTGGGGTTCTTCCTGAAGGTAGAAAATATTATCTTGTAATACCTGGTGTGTTAGGTGGTGAATATTATGGTGATAATGTTCAAAGCATATCGTTTGTCGAGTTAATCCGTGTTTCTGGAAGCTACGGATACCAGCTGAAAGATCTAAAAGCTGGTGATAAAGTTGATCTTAAAGTGATCAATGCACCCTCATAACAAGGCCATGAACTCGGATTTGGGTAAAGCGTCATCTTTTTCGCTGACGCAAAAAAGCCGCCACTTTACCCAAACCGGTTATGGCGGCGTTATAGGGCATGGAGAGATCTCAGTATGAAAACAGAATCTTTGCTAAATATATCAATCGCGATAATGGCTCTTGCTATCTCTTACATGGCTTATAGTTACACTATAGAATCGAGAACTAGCGATAATAAAACACGATGGAATCTATACCTTCATGAGTATCAGCTTGACCTTCTTAACCAGGTAAACCTTCTGAACTGCTACCAGTATTTCCACGATGGAAAAGATAGGCACCCTGCATCAGAAACATTGATGATTGATGTAAAGAAAAGATTTGATGACAGTAAATGGGATGAAAGTACAGGTGCAAATGAATTCCAGGAAAGAATAATTAGCTTTTCAAGCTACCACCGTGAAAACAAAATGAGAATTTACAGCCACCTCGTAGAGCTGCGTGCGCCTATGAAGCCTGCAGTCAGACAGAATGCAGATAATATATGTAAAGGGTCATTTGCAAGCCTATAACAAGGCATTGCAGCACGACGGGCAAAGCTGGGCGGCGGCTGAATGCGGCGGTAAATTCCTATGAGTAAGAATCAATATCGAACACTAATTGTATTATCGCTAGCCATAGGCTTACTATCTGGCGTATATGACTATATCTGGCCTGACCCAATAACTGATCAGGTTTTTGATTATGTTGTTGAGATTGAGCCAGAGATTGAAGGCACAAAACTTGTTGCGGCTGGCGTATTGGCTGTTGTTGCCATCATTATGGTGCTGGTTTCACTGATCGGCCTGCTTTTATTCAAGTCATGGGCAAGGCATGTTTATGCTGCTGGATTTGTTACTACATTTGCAGTGTATCCATTCATGGGTATCACGGTTTACAGCGGTTTTAGCCAAGTGCTCTATGACATATCTATGCTGCTGTCTGGCGTGCTACTGGCATTAATGTATTACTCACCTGTAGCGCTGTACTATGAGCAAAAAATTTAACAAGTACAAACAGGTTGCTGCGGGCCTTTGGCCCTTCGCGGGACAGCCTACGCTACGCTCCGGCCGCCCCTGTTGTAGTCGTTCAGGCTGTAGAAAAACTCTTAAAAGGTAGCTTTTTTGTTAAAATGGAGGTCTTGATGTCGAGATTATCCATATGCCCAATTTCAAACGTTACGATTACAACCAAGATGCAATGGTAATCATCAATTTCGAAGAGCAACTACAACCTGAAACCTTTGAGTTTACACTTCATCATCTGATTGATGACCATATCGACCTCTCTGTCTTCCATAAAAAATATCAAAATGATAGCGGCGGGCGAACCGCTTATGATCCAGCTATCCTCCTGAAAATCATATTGTTTGCTTACTCAAAAGGCATTACCTCAAGCCGTGAAATTCAATGGCAATGTGAGAACAATATCCTCTTCAAAGCACTGTCATGCGATACCGTTCCACATTTTACTAGTATTGCGAGTTTCGTAAGCAGTTATCCTGATGCGATTGAGTCGGTGTTTGAGCAAGTGTTACTGGTCTGCGATCAGCAGGGGCTGCTTGGCAACGAACTTTTCGCAATAGATGGATGCAAGATGCCATCCAATGCCAGCAAAGAACATTCGGGAACTTTTAAAGAACTAGAACAGAAGCAGGAAAAAATTCTCAAGAAGATCAAATATTGTCTCAAAGAGCACAAGAGGCTTGATGGCAGGAAGCCTAATGAAAAAGAGCGAAAACAAGCGGTAGCTAAAGCGGCGGATACTCTTCAGAAACACTTTGATAAAATTGATCAGTTCTTAAAGAATCACTCCCCCAGGATGGGACAAGGTAAAAACCCTAAAGAAGTAAAAAGTAATATCACAGACAATGAGTCAGCCAAGATGACTACCAGCAAGGGAACCATCCAGGGCTATAACGGCGTTGCCGCAGTTGATAGGAAGCATCAGATAGTTGTTGAAGCACAGGCCTTTGGTGAGGGGCAAGAACATCATACATTGAAGCCTATTCTCGATGGCATCAGTTGCCATTATCAGCATATAGGAATAGATGAAGACATCTTGGCCAAACAGGTCATCATTACTGCTGATACTGGGTTCTCCAACGACGCTAACTACAGCTACCTGCGAGAGAGCGGCATCAATGCCTATATACCTGACAATAAATTCCGTTCACGTGATAAAGCTTTTACAAAGCAAAAAACCAAGTATGGCAAGCGCAATCAAAAAGGTAGGGCTAATGTCCAGAAGACTATCCCAGCTAGTGAATTTACATTCAACAAGAAAAAGAAAACCTGTATCTGTCCTGCAGGAAAAGCGATGCTCTTGTTAAAAGAAGAGCATGTCAGTGAAGGTAAGAAAAAACTACTGTTCGAAGGGCGCCTCACTGACTGCAGGGAATGCAGCCTTAAAAATCAGTGTATGCGAAACCCGGAATCTGCCAGCTCTCGAAAAGGACATGGAAGGCAAGTATCCCTAACTTGGACAAACGGACGGACAGCCACTGACTGGATGAAAAAGCGGGTTGATAGTATCGAAGGCAAGACCATTTATGGACATCGAATGTCTGTTGTCGAGCCAGTGTTCGGGAACATTGGTACCAACAAGCGATTGAATCGCTTCTCGCTACGAGGAAAAAGTAAGGTTCAGGGACAATGGCAGATGTTCTGCTTGGTACATAATATAGAAAAGTTGATGAGATATGGCAGTATCCATTGATTGAGTATAAATTAGGGGCATCAAGGCGCCTAAATTTAATACAATGAAAGAAATTTAGTGGTATCGCTAAATTTAGACCGAAATTTTTGTTTGGAGGAACCTGAGGAATGACAGCTTTTTCTAAAACTGTTTTTCTACAGCCTCGTTAGGTGAATATGAGATCAATACTTTTAACTATTTTTTTAGCTCTTACTTCACAAGCGACTGCTTGTGGTGAGTGTGATCTTGTAGATACTTTGAGCCGGATCTCTGAATTCAAAAATATTTCACGAGAGAAACTTTCGCTAGCCATTGACCAGGGAAAGTGGAATAAGTGGAAAAGCGCTTATGCGCTTTGCTACAAAGAAGAGTCTTCACAATGTTACTTAATTATCTTCGGGGCAGGTGACCTGCATGTAACCGACATGAGTAAAATCGAACATGCAAATCTCGGTAAATTAGGTGCACCAGGAACTAAGTATGAAAACGTAAAAACAACAGTAACTAAATGGTTTTATTCGGACGACAGGTTCTTTCAGTTAGAGCTAAAAACCGTTGCTTATAGAGATGGACAGAGACTTACAGTAACAGAACCTGTATTTGTAAAGAAGAATGGCGAACATATTTATCGGTAAGTCACCTAACCTAGCCAGGCAGTACGCTCCGGCGCTGCGCGCCTCCGCAGGACGGCCTACGCTATGCGCTGCGCGCACACACACAGCGTAGGCCGCCTCTACTGGCAACGTTAGGTGTACTCGATGGAGTTTGGAATGGAAGCATTATTCGTCGGCGCAGGCACAATCATTCAGGCAATAGGTCCCTGGATGGCTATAGCCCTAGCTATAGGTGCGCCAGTCGCAGTGGGTAGCATTGTATCGAAGCTAACCTTTGGTTCGTATGCTCTCCATCGCAACAAGTACATTTTAGTTTCAACGCTTACTATTGCTGCTTTACTGTTTTTGGTGGTGTCAATATCCGTCGTCGTTTTGGGGCAGTGGGGTTAGCATCATACAAAAAATCGGGGATGGTTTCATGGTGCTATACTGCGAGTCCGTACACCATACAAGTTTAGGTATGCTCGCCCGGCAAAAAGCCGCCGGGCAGGACGTCCACTATTCCGCTTCGCTCCATAGCGGCCGCCCATGCTAAAGGCGTTATATTTAAATCATATGAGAAAAAATTGTAATCTTTGTAGTGTTGTCAATTTCTTATGCTTTTGGGGTGATATGCCTCAAGCAAACTGGAAACGTCCAACACTCTTTATACTCAGCTTTATTGCCCTAGTGGGCGGAGGCTATGGAGTATATTGGGTAGCCCAAAGCGAAGGACCTTTAGATATGGTTACAAAGTCACTTTGTATTTTTCTTGGCTTTCTATTTTTCCTTGGGTTGGTGACTTCAATCTGGGGTTGTAATCGGTGTGTGGCTCGTGTCTTTGGTAGTGCATAAATATAATAAGCGGTTCAATTCGTTCCAGCTGCGAAAAACGCAGCTTTCACTGGGACAGGCTACGCGTTGCTCCGCTTGCCCATTAACCGGGCGTTAGGGCAATTGGTGGATGAACGTATTTAAGAGGTTAGAAGAGCTCAGTAATGATGGTAGCTTCTACCTGAAGGCCCTTGATTTGAGTTTTCAACCATTTGAAGTAGAAAGTGATCTTTCTATCTTTAGTGCTCTAGCTACTGAGCTTGAAACCGAACATGCAGGTTATGAAACTCTGCTACTTGATGTGAATTGGCGTTCGCACTTAATTGCATGTATGTGCCTCATTGTCTCGGAGAATAAGTCGCATCTGGAAGAGCTAAAGAACCGCTTCAAAAATGGTAGTATGGTTAGCCCACAAATTGCTGTTGTAATGGCTCGCCTTCATTTCAGGGAAATGATGGACTTTTTTCCCAGCTATATAAATGGCGGGCATGGGCCGGAGTCTTCTACCCAGATAGGGGCGGCACTAGTACTCTTGCAATCGATGTTCGTGCGTGAATTCACGTTTCCAAAATCACAGCTGAACATTGAGCGTTTCTGCTTAGGGCTGTCGGTTGCACAGCATCATTCTGGGTTTTGGCTTAAGCACAGAGGCAGTGCCCGGGGTTAGCCCTAACAAAGCGCTGCAAGGCGACGTCTTACTTTGTGCATTTTATGCGCAGTTGCTTTGCTCCTATTTTCGCGCATAAAGCGCCCAAAGTAAGCCGCCTCTGAGCGCGGCGTTAGCCTCTAAGCCATGAATAAATTCTTAGTAGTCTTAGCTCTATTGATATGCCCGCCAAGTGGGCTGGCAAGCTGCTGGATTGAGTATACGAAGAAAACATTATCTGAAAGAATAGAAGAGTCGAATTTTACCTTTCGTGGAGAGGTTCAATATCGAAAGGCTACCGTATCGCAAGAAAAAGGGCATGAAGAAAGAATAGAGTCTATTGAAGTTCTATTTGATAAGGTCGAAGATCTTAATGGAAATAGAATTGAAAAAATCTATCTAAAACTTGATACAGCCTGTACGTGCAAATACGACTTTCAAGTCGGGGTAAGATATGTGGTTATCGGAGATAAGTCAGGCGCTCGGATTTCGGTTCAGAATTGTAATAATATCCTTACGGAGCAAATCTATGAGTTGCATCAGAAATTCGAGCTTGGTGGCAAAGGCTAACAAGTAGGTGATGTTCGTTCCAGCCTCTGCATGGCTTCCATATACCACTTATGACTATGCCCATTCATATAATAAGAACATGAAGATCAAGCCAGTGAAGATCGAGTTCCCTGAGCCTTACTACAAAATAGAGGGAAGTTCTGCTGTAGTAGTTTACGGCAACTATATCGATGAGCTGTTTCTTTTGAAGCAAAATGGTATTTTAAAAGCTCGTGGGGACTTTCAGTAAAAAAGCTAACAAGCAATGGCAGCATTGTCTAGACTATGAGAGATAAACGAGCCATATTTGCGACAGTTGAACTCTGGTACTGCGAGCACAAAGGCATTCTGTTCGCAATCTTGGTTACGCTGGGAATTGGAGTGCTCTTCCAGTATGTCGGTTTTCCTAAAAGCACTGAGCTTGTTTCAGGTGTCGCGCATGCTCAGGTTTATGGTGGCAGCCAAACTGGAAATGATCCTAAACTCTTGGTCAAATTAGCTAACGGCAACTTAGCTCATGTGGGGGTAAGCTCTCCTGGCCAAGTAAAAATAGGCTCAGAGCTGTGCCTATATAAAAAGACAAGTCATGCAGGAACAGTACATTTTTCAATTAAGGCAGTAGGTAAATGCACATAATAAAGTTAGACATGTGACGTTTGCTGCGCGACCGCACATATTAAAGGTGTTAAGGTTCTCCATGAATAAGCTCGTCACTCTATTATTACTAAGTAGCAATACTTGCTTAGCTCAGGATCTAGTAGGCACCTGGGAGGATAGGAGTGGGGGCATATTTGGTGGTGAGTCAGGCTGGGACGAGTGTGAGTTTAGATATGACAACACTTTTAAGTGTACAAACTATCCAAAACTAGGCTGTTTGGTTTTACCTTTTGAAGGAGCTTGGGAGTTAATAGGTAACACTCTCATTCTTCGCTTGGATGGTTCTTATATAGTAAAGGCTCATATTGCCGAGATTGATAAGGATTTCTTTAGAGGGCTGGTAGAAAATGGCAATAAATTTACGTTTAGCAGGCAAAAGCCTTAACAAGGCAATGTAGCTGACATTTTATTTTGTGCGTTTTTTATACCGTTGCTGCGCTCCAATATGTATGTTAAATGTTCGCGAAGCAAGCCGCCGCTGATCTTAACGTTGTGAGAATAAGAATAAGAATAAGAATAAGAATAAGAATAAGAATAAGAATAAGAATAAGAATATGAAGAGCATTCCAATAATATTTACTCTCACTATTTCTCTCATGTCCGGAATTGCGTCGGCAACAATAATTTATGTAAAGCCAAATTATCCTTTAGAGGCACTTAAAAATTGCATAGAGGGGTGGGTCGAGTTCGAAGTGACGGTAATGCCTAGTGGTTTTTTTGAAAATGTTAAAATCATAGATTCTTATCCTGAAGGCGTATTTGATGAGGCGGCTAGAAAAGCTCTTATGAAATACAAGTTAGTGCCTGGGGAATTAATAGGTGTGACTGTCCCAGTTCATGGCGTGAAGCTCAAAATAAGCTACAATCTGGACGGCAAGTGTATACAGAAATAACAATCACAGGCAGCGAGTCTACGGCCCTATGGGTCTCCGCAAGGTGTTAAGTGGTACAAGGAGAGCAAATGAAATCACTCATAATTAATTTTTTCGGCCTAGTCGGATCTTGGTATATGATCGATCTTACTTCCGAAAATTTGCTTAACTCAGTTTTTGCCCCGTTAGTATTCACTGGCTTCCTAATTTCCAGTGTGCTGTGGTTTATTGTAAAGTTTGGAATAACTCAGGGCTCTAGCTCTGGCGCTTACCTTGGCAGTGGATATTCAGGAAATTTTGGTGGTGGAGATGGAGGCGATGGTGATGGTGGGTGTTAAATCACTGAACAAGCACATATTATTTGCCGCTATCGCGGTCGAATGGCTTACGCCACGCTTCACCCGCTGCAAGTGCGAATGTTATGTAAATACTCTGTAATCGAGTAACCATTGATAGCTATGTCTTCAATTTCGAAAAATAAAGAAGAATTAATCTCCTCAATTGAAAATTCTTATGAAAATTTATTTGCTGATTATATGGGGGTTCCCAAGGAGCTTTCGAGAGAGATTGGTGTCGAAGGTAATATAAAAAATACAGAAATAAGCGTTTCTGATACTATTTCATACCTGATCGGTTGGGGAAGTCTTGTCCTAAAATGGCATGAGCTTAGGGCAAATAATCTCGAAGTAGATTTTCCAGAAAAAGGTTACAGCTGGAATGAGCTTGGGAAGCTAGCGCAGCACTTTCATGCATCCTATAAGGATTGGTCTTATAAACAGTTGCTGACAGAATTCCAGTTTACAATACAAAAAATACTAAAGCTTGTAGACTCATTGAGCAATGATGAACTTTATGGGCACAGTTGGTATAAAAGTTACACTCTTGGGAGGATGATCCAGTTTAATACCTCATCTCCAATGAAAAATATCCGCACAAAGGTGCGCAGGTTTAAGAGGCAGAATAATATCAAGTAAATTCATACAACCTGTAAACCCAGATGACGCCTAAGAAGTACCTAATTTAAGTGTTTTGTTCGAGGTGAAGAATGAACAGTGAAACAAAAAACGTACTGCTTAGTACATATACAGCTATAGGGCTTCCTATATCAGGTATTTTGCTTTTTTTTGCATATATTCTTATAGACAAGACAGTGCCTGGCGTTCAAGATTATATAATTGCTACGATATGTGTATTTGTTAGCTTAAGTAGTATTTATCTATATAAGAAATTGAGCGCTAGAGAATCTGACCCACCGTTAACTATTCGTACTGCGATTAATGGTGTTTTGTATATTGTAGCAGTAATAGTAATTACAAGTATCATATGGTAATCCTCCTACACAACAAGGGGTTCCAGTCGACACCCAAAGCTACGCACTTTTGAGTGTAAGGTTACTGCGCTCCCCTTAATACACAAGTGGCGCTTCGCTCCTGGCGCGCCTGAATCCGACATTATGAGCTAAACGAGCTATGTTTAAGCATGTTATAAAATTTTTATTTTTAGCGCTTTGTGGTGAAGCTATGGCCTATGGCCTACCTAAAAATACTGAAGTAACACGAGCAAATGCAGACTTGCTGTCTATTAAGTTGGAAAAAATAGATTCTGGAAGTGTTGATACTTTTCTATATCAGCTTGAGTTTGCTAACAAACTCGAAAGTTGCTTAGCGGGACGGGTTCAAACCTTCCTATTGATTGATAAAAAGGAAATTTCAAGCTCTTCTATGGATTATAAAGTCGGCAGTGAGCAACCCAGTGTTTTACTTCATATGCCCGCATCGGGTTATGATATGGCGATAACTATCCAGTATTGCTGCTCAGAGGGAGTATCCCCCAGCTGTAAACAATCACTCTCAATCAGTTCGCTCATTGGGATTACGTCGCAATGAGAGGTTCTCATAGCAAGTGACAATGGTTGTTCGTCAATTTTTTAAGCCATACTTTCATCCCAGTAGGTGTTATTTTTCACGATCGTATTTAGGGGGGTAGTCTGCTTTCTCCGTGTACAGACAAACTCTAATTCGAGTCTTTCTGTAGACTCTGCTAATATTCTTTGAGATTGAGTGGCATCCTTAATGACTTAATGACTTAATGATATTTTTATTGGTGACACTAAAGAATTGGCCTGTAGCTCTCACATGAATATCGAGTTATTTATTGCCGGTATCAATTCCGATATTGATCAGTTGAGGTTCCATGCGATAAGCTATCTCTACCTTGCTATTCGGGCTTGAGATCCACATAACTATCTGAGTTGTGCCTAGTGGATATCTGTCACGTCCGTACTCTTTAATGGTCTATATAAACTAATTGGTTCAGCAATCAACTGTGACTAACAAGGTCTTCGGTGGCCACCGAAGATGGCTCCCAATTTACCCGTTAGCGAAAAGTACTTTCAATATCAGAATCGGGTAAGAACAACCACACAAGGCGCTGTCACCGGCTCCAGCGCGAATGTGTCTCTGTGGGTGAACTTAGCGTTATGAGGAAACTATGGTAACTCCAATAATTATTCTTTTACTGTTGTCTAGTCCCTTAGGTATCTCTTTTATTTATTCAAAGTTTAGCGGCAAGCCTCTGAATGTTAAAAAGTACGCCTATTGGGGATTGGGAATAACCTTCATATTCTTCTGCGTTGGGCACTTTGTTAAAACGGAGGGCATGGTGGAAATGTTACCGTCTTGGGTTCCTTTTCGCCTAGCGATAATCTATCTCACCGGATTGATTGAGCTATTGATAGGTATTGCTCTTTTTGTGCCAAGATATCAGCTCCATGCTGCATGGCTTGCTATTGTAGTTTTCGTTATTTTCTTTCCTGCAAATATTTATGCGGCATTAAACGGTATTGGTCTTGGTGGGCATCAATGGGGGCCTGTTTATTTGTTATTACGTGCGCCACTGCAAATCATACTAATTGCGTGGGCATATTTTCTGTGTGCGAAAGGTCATAACAATTTAAGGCTGTCGACCACTAATTCAGTCGGCTGATTGAAGTGTTGTGTGTAAGGTCTGCCCAAGCTTTAGTAAATCAAATCAAATCAAATCAAACAGACGCGCTAAAGCACACATGTGTTTGAATTGTTATATTTTTAAAAAGGTCGGATGAAATATAGAGCATTATTTGCGGTAGGTTTTTTTGTTGGGTGTGTAGTTCCGGTTTCTTGGTGGGTTGTGATTTTTACTCAACTGAGTGGTTTGATAAAATCAATCATATTGGTTGTCGCTGCTTTGATAATGATAACTTCGATGTTTATTTCAAGTAAGGAAATAGACGAACCGTTTCGGTTTGGTAAAATTTACAAAAGCAGATGGAAGCCCAAGCTTAAACGTTTTCAACATTTTGGTGTTTTATTACTAGGAATCAATACTCCTATATTCATGTGGGTTGTTTTTTCAATTATTTGGAGTAAAGCATAACAAATTGCTGAATCCTATGTTCTGCTCGCTTTGTGCTGTAGACCAAAGCAGCGTTATCCCGGTGATGGCCTGAGTAAAGCGTTGCGCTTATGAGTAGGTCTATGCTACAACTCAGATATGTGTAATCGAGAGGAATAAAAGATGATGAGTTCTTTGGAGGTAGCAGAGTATTATTTCAAACTCTCAAACGAAAGTAACTTTGATGAAATCACAAAACTATTTTGTGAAAGCTCCACATTCAGGTCAGGAAAAGGAGATCTATTCTTAGGTGTGAGTGACATCATGTCTATGCAGAGACTTCATCATGGTATGTTTTCAAAGCTTGAGTGGGAAGTATGCAGTGTTACAGAAACCAAACCCGGGATAGTTCATTTCAACTTTAACTTTACAGGTGAAACACATGCTGGAGAGAAAGTAGAGTATTCCGGTTTGGAAGATGTGGTTGTATATGGTGGTAAAATTCAGCACGTTCAAATACAGCGTCTGTGATGCCTTATAATCCCATGTCATGCAACCTATCTTTTTGCTGCATGCATGGGTCAAAACAGGCAAGTGAAACCATGTAAGTTAAAGCATGAAGCTTTGAAAAGCTGGCCTCGTTTTGCCCACCAAAAGCCTCCAGCTTCATAAGTCCGGTGTTTGAGGTGTTAATAAAAAGACTAGCCTGCCTTTAGTAGGTATCCGGTATCGTTAGGTTTAATTGGAAGTTAATTGAAATTTTTGCGGGGAAATCTTTCAGCCGTTAAAGCTGGAGAAGTGTTTAAAGTACTTCTCCAGTTTTTCTTAGGCTGCCAATCAGCATTTCACAAATTATTAGCTCACAAAGTGATGGTGTTCTGCTAAAGAGTATATGGTTTATGGGTTGATTAGATGGAGCCTAATCAATCCATACCCTGGTATAAACCCGCTTCTGATCCGGGGTATCAATAAATCCATCCCGATCATGTAGGACTTTGGTGTTGTCAACGAAGACCATATCTCCAGAGTTCATGTAGAAGCTTAATGTATTCTCCGCACTGTTTAATTCCTTATCTAGTATATCCAGAGCCTTAAGTACTTCTTTTGATAAAGGCTGGTTCACGCGCTGATGGCCTTTCTCAATCCAGTACCGCATATAACGAATACTGAGCTTTTCGTTTGAATATTCGAAAATAGGAAAACAGTTTTCAAGTATGCTTTTTATGTTTTTGTCACTGCCTGGAGTAACTAAATCTCTAATATAGTTGTTGTACAGGATCTCTAGTTTTTGTGGAGCAGTTTTTCGCAAGTTTTCATGAACTTGAGCCGCAGAGACGATTTTCGATTTTCCACCCTCAACTGCCGGAGTAAGGCAGCATAATCCAAGTATCTTTGGTTGTACGGTACGTTGTGAGCTATCAGTATGGACGCCAGTGGGTGCATTTGTCTGAGACACAGGAATAGCTTCGCTAGTGTAGTCTTTTCCTGTGTCGAGAATCCCATAAAGCCGGCCATAAGTATCTATAGTATTGCCCATTGCCAGGCTAAGCTTTAGAAATAGTAGGTTAAGCGTTGACTTGCTTAATGATTCCTCGCCGTGTATCCATGTCACACCACTACCATGCTCTATTTCATGCTGTATCTGGTTGGCAAGTTGGTCGAATTCAGGTGTGGCAACTGATTCTTGGGTCAGATTTTCAATCGGGTTGTTTTGTTGTTTGGCCCAGCTCTCCAAAGCCTCGACCTCAGATTTCCAGTTTGAAGGCCACAGAAATTTCCAGTTGGAAGTTGCGGTCATATCATTAGCAGTCCAGGCTTGAGCTTGAACTACTTCACTTGGGGCTAAGTTAGTCATTTACTTGCACCTTTAATAATACGTGTAGTGGATAGCCGGCTAGTGGTGAGAAAAAATCTGGATCTAGGTCAAGGTGCTCTTGAGTCACTGAAAGTTCTTGAACAGTTGGTAGGGATCTAAAACCAGCCTGTGCCAGAGCTTCAAAATAGTGTAAAAAATTTTTATGCACGCATCGCACTGAAACTGGTTTTCCATCTCTGCGCCATATTTTTCCTTCAAATGTTTGATCTATACCATCTAAATAAGTCATGTTGCCGTGTTGAAAGTAGAACGGAGGAACTTCTTCCCTCATGAATGGCAGGCAAGGGTGGGGCACTGTAAAAATAAAGGTACCCCCTTTATTTAGTAGATTCTTGACCTTGCTTATCACTTTTGTCATTTCTTCTATGGTTAGATAGTTGAAAAGAAATACAGCGATAGCATGGTCAAATTTATCTCTAGGGAATTCTGTAAATGTAACCGCATTTCCAACTGCATATTCTGCTTTCGTCAAGTTTCCAGCAGAAGCCGTTTTCTTTGCCTGGGAAATCATCTCTGAAGAAGAGTCAACTCCAAAGATTGAACCTGCTCCCTTATCAAGTAGCATCCTGGATACATAGCCTTCACCGCAGCCCATATCCAATATGTTTTTCCCGGAGATATCTCCGATTGCTTCCAAAACTTTGGGGCGAGCGGTGTAATCACTGAGTAGGATTTTCTCAGAGCGGTTCCAGCTGTGAGCTTGTTTGTTATAGATGGTTTCAGTTGATAGTGGTAAGTTCATCCCGAACTGCTCCTTCAATTTTAGGGATAAAGTATGCTATGCAGTGGTGTGTGTATTGGTGTTTACTACATGGCTGGTGAAATTTTAGGTATTTGCGGCTTTAATTATTTAAGTTTAATTGCTGTTTTGATAAGGCTAGCATTTTAAATATATAAAATTAGTCGTTACCAGGAAGTCCATTTGGTAGTTTTTTGTATTCTGCAGCTTATTTTGGGTGGGCATGCTGGCAGTTTTTTATTGTTTGGTTTTGTTGCTTAGTTGAGTATGCAAAGCTGGAGGAGGAGCGTCAAGGTCTTTTCTTTGAGATGGAATACTCATAATTCACATTTTATTTATATTTTTCATGCCGGCTCAGGTTAGCAGTACTTTTGTTTTTAGAGTTGACATATGTCAAATAAAACTTATTTTTTGGGGTTGAATTTAATGGATTAAATTCGCTTTAGGGTGCTGTTTAGATAGGGGGTAATGTAATCAGGAGTATGTTTTAGCTTGTTGTATTCAATTCTCTTAGGTTGGATTGCTGTGCTTGATTAGCGGCGCCTCTAGTTCCCCATATTCTTGGCGCCTCGATTCTTAGGTTAATTTTTTAGAATATCTCTTCCTTAGCTAATCTGATGTTGTTGTGGTTTTGATCCTGTTGGCGTCTAGGCATCTTGTTAAGCGTGATTTGATATGAGAGCAACCGCGATTGATTCTGTCGTTTTTTGCGATATTTTTAGTACTTCAGCCATGCGTGAGGTTTTCTCGGATGAACAGCGTGTTCAGCGCTATCTCGATGTTGAAGCGGCGCTGGCCAAAGTGCAGGCCCGGTTAAAAATAATCCCTGCAGAGGCTGCAGAGGACATTACTCAACACTGTGACGCCAAGCAGATAGATTTTGTAAAGCTCAAGGAGCAAACGGAGCTGATTGGTTATCCGGTGCTGGGTGTTGTAGAGCAGCTAGTGTCACTGTGTAGTAGAGATTTAGGTCAGTGGTGTCATTGGGGGGCTACTACTCAAGATATTACGGATACGGCAACCGTCTTACAGATTAGGGCGGCGCTTGAAATTGTTGAGACGGAGGTCAATGGGATAGCAGATGCTTTAGCGAGCCTGGCCAAGCGTTTCAGGGATACGCCTATGGTTGGGCGCAGTAATCTTCAACAGGCGGTACCTATAACGTTCGGCTACAAGGCGGCTGTTTGGTTGGCTGGTATTCATCGCCATCAAGCGCGCTTAAAAGAGATAAAGTCTCGGGCGTTTGTAGGGGAATTTGGTGGTGCGGCGGGTAATCTTTCTTCCCTGGGGCATCAGGGGCTAGAAGTTCAAAGAGGAATTATGCAGGAACTCGATCTCGGAGTCCCTTGTATTGCCTGGCATACGATGAGAGATCGCGTTACCGAAGTGGCTTGTCTATTGGGGCTGATTACTGGCACCTTGGGAAAAATAGCCCTCGATATAAAACTAATGGCACAGACAGAAGTCGGGGAGGTGGCGGAGCCTCTTATATCTGGCCGGGGAGCGTCTAGTACAATGCCCCAAAAACACAACCCTCTATCAGCAGTTCTTATCAGCGGTACTGTCCCAGTGGTTAGACAGCAGGTTGCCTCTTTGCTGGAAGCGATGGTTGAAGACCATGAGCGGGCTACGGGCCCGTGGGAAATAGAGTGGATTGTTCTGCCGGAAATATTCTGTCTTACCGCATCGGTATTATCCCAGGCACGTTTTGCGCTAGAAGGACTTCAGGTATTTCCAGAAAAAATGATGCGAAATTTGGAAATGACTGGAGGTTTAGTGCTCTCTGAGGCTGTAATGATGGGACTGGGACCGAAACTGGGGCGTGAGAATGCCCACGATTTGGTTTACCAGATTTGCTGCCAGGCAATGGAGACGGGGCGTCATTTTTCTGACTTGTTAAAGGAAGATAAACAGGTGTCGGGGGCTCTCTCTGATGCGGAGTTAGATCAACTTCTTGACCCTCATAACTATCTTGGATCATGCGGGGAGATGGTTGATGCAACACTTGCTGGAAAAGAGCGCTGACTCAGTAACCTGCTGTTTCCCAATTGTCACTGCTAGCTGCTGTGGATTGATTCTTGTGTCCGCTGCTCTTAATGCAAACTCTCTAAGATTAGAGTCTAAATCTTTATCTTGGCTGGTTTTTATTTTTTCAGTTTACTATTTTATTTTTAAATAGATACCTGAAGAAAATGTAGGATATTTATTTAATGATAAGGATTCTAGAGGCGGGCGTAACTTAAAAATTAATATAATCAAGAATCGGTGCTTACTACTTGTGGTGTAACATATACAGTAATTTAGTCGATTCATGTTGTATTTAAGTGGTGATCTGAAGGGGGGGGATGATGGGCAGGTTTAAACTGGCATTGGCACAGTTGCCGTCAGTGAAAGGAAATATAGAACGCAATATTGAGTCACATATCCATGCTGTAAAAGTCGCAGTAAGGAAAAAGGCCTCTATTGTGGTGTTTCCTGAACTTTCTTTAACTGGTTATGAGCCGGATCTGGCTGAACAATTAGCGCTTAAGATCGACGATCCACAGTTAAGCCCTCTAGCTGACTTGGCAGCTGACAGTGGTGTTTGGCTAGTTGTGGGTGCGCCTATTCGTCAGAAGAATGGTATTGCGATCGGTTCGCTCGTATTTTCTCCTCAGGGTGAGATTTCTGTTTATTTGAAAATACATTTGCACCCAGGAGAAGAAAAATGGTTCGTTCCCGGATCTGAATATCTATCACTGAACATCGAAGGTGAGACCGTAGCTCTGGCTATTTGTGCAGATGTGTGTAACCCAGGTCATGTTGCCACCTATGAAAAGCAGGGGGCTTCAGTTTATGTGGCAGGGGTATTGATTACTCCGATGGGATACCCGGAGGATAGTCAACAGTTGGCAAATTATGCTTTAGAGCACAATTTATTGGTGGCTATTGCGAACTTTAATCAGCCGACGGGTGGTTATTCCACAGCCGGCTGTAGTACAGCTTGGGGCCCCGAAGGTGAGATTGTCAGTGCGAGTGATACAGCCAGCCAACTAGTTTGCGTTGAGCGTGATGATGAAGGGTGGTGTTCGGAGATTGTGTCTCTTTAATTGTGCAACTCTATAAATGGTAGTTGCCAATAGCTCCCTTCATTGACTCGCTTCCAGCTCTGCTACTAAAGCTGTCACCAATCCGGCTGCGGGCAGGGCTCGTGCGAGAGGGGCTCCTTGCCCGGCCCATTGAACGGCATATTCGTCATTGCCCGCTTTTGCAGCTGCTTGAGCCAGGGCTTTGCCCGCGGAGTAAGCGATCGGGTAATCCGGCAGAGGGGGAGCGCCCTTACTTAGTGCTTTATAGAATTGGTTGCTGATACCGCGAGCGGGGCGCCCGGAAATATTGGCGGTGATCTCTGTGTGCTGTGCGCGCTCACTTTGCAAGGCGCTGCGGTAGCTGTCGGAGGCCGCAGATTCCGGACAGAGGACAAATGCGGTTCCCATTTGCACGGCACTAGCCCCGAGAGATAGTGCAGCGCGAATGCCAGCGCCATCCATAATGCCACCCGCAGCAACGATTGGTAGGCTACTGTGGCAACACAGCAATCGCACCAGCGCCAGAGTTCCAATTTCCTGGTCGCCCTCTGGGTGGAAGACCCCCCTATGCCCACCAGCCTCAATACCTTGGGCAATTAAAACATCGATATCAGCATCCTCAGCCAGTTTGGCTTCTTGAGGAGAGGTTGCCGTGGCCATCAAGATAATCCCTGCACCTTTTAGTGCGGCGATAAACTCTTCTGACGGTAGGCCAAAGTGGAAGCTGACAACCGGTGGCTTTTGCTCGAGCAAAACTTCCAGCATGGCCTTATTGCCGATAAATGTTGAGTAGGGTTCATTGATCAGCTTGGGAACCGGTGCATCGAGGGCGGCAAAATGTGGGGCGAGATGGGAAAGCCAGGCTTGCTCCCGTTGGGGATCTTTTGTCGGGGGCTGGTGGCAAAAGAGGTTTACATTAAAGGGGTGCTCGGTCTGGTCGTGAGTACAACGAATTTCATCTACGGCTTTTTCCACTGAGCAGGCGCCGAGTCCAAGTGAGCCGAGTCCTCCTGCATTGGATACAGCGGCGGCGAGAGCGGGTGTGGATACCCCGGCCATGGGTGCTGCAAAGATGGGATGGGAAATTCCGAGTTTTTCGAGTAATGGATTCATGGCCCTGCCTGTGAGTTGCGCTCCCCTTCTGGGCCACCTTAGTGCAGATTGTGCGAGGTAGCTATACCTCGCAGGCGTTACTGCTGCAAAAGTTTTTGGGGAGCGCGAACAGCAATCCTAGGTGGATTGCTTACAGGTGCAGGTTGAAACCGATGTATGGTCCTTTGATTTCAATATCGCTCTGCAAGTCGTCGAGCTCTTCCAGGTCGAGAGTCATTACGCGGTAACCAGCTTCGATAGCAAAGTCGACAGCCGGTACAAAATCCCAGCGCACTTTAGCTGTCAGGTCGGTATGGGTATCGCCACGGTAGGCTGTTGCATTGCCTTGGGCAATTACAGACCAGCCGGTAAATGGAAGATCAAAGCGCGCCATGCCGTAGGCCATTGGCAGGTAGCCAGTGAGGTCGACAGTCTCTGCCTGGGTATCGCTCACTGCGGTAAATTCACCGTCATACATACGCGCGGTCAAACCGACATCCAGGTTTACCCAGTTGTCCAAAATTTCGTAGTAAAGGGTAGCGTCGGTATGGGTGAGGTTCAGATCTGTGCGGATTTCTGAATTGGCAGTGAAGGTTTCATCATCAAAAGTAACGGAGGTGGCCAGGGTATCGTCACCGTCGGTATCGATATTGCTGTGGGCCAAAAGCACATTGGGCACCAGGGGAATGGGGTGTTCCAGGGCAACCTGCAGGAAGGTAATGTTATCTTCCGAGAGGGACAGGTTATCCAGCTTATATTCGTCGGTACCGATATTACCGCTATAGCCTGGCAGCCATGCGCCGGCGGTAGCATCAAGGCCGAGAATAGTATCTGCGCTTGCGGTGCCGCAGGCGAGGAGGGTACTCAAGGCAAGTGCGGATTTCTTCATTGACTTCACTCCGTGATGAATTTGTCGCGGAGTTTACAGATAAATTTTTCCCGTGCCGTGGCTAAGTTGCACATTTTTACAAATCTTTAACGTTTTGCACTGGTAAAAATGGTGCGTTTGGGTATTGCCTGTTAGTAAATTGGTCGCTTTTTTCCTGCCTCACTAAATAGCTGCTTCGAACAACATCTGTTGTAGCGCGCTGGCGGGATTGCTCAGTGTTCGGCCCCGGTGACTGATTACGCCAAGGTTTCGCAGTACTTGCAGCTTTTTGACTGGCAGCACTGCCAGGCTGCTGTCCACCAGTGTGTGGGGCAGAACACTCCAGCCGAGACCGACACAGGCCATCATCTTAATGGTTTCCAGATAGTTGGTTGCCAGCTTCGCGGTGAGTTTTAACCCCTGGGCATCAAACTCTCTTTTGATCAGGCGCCCGGTATAGGTATTCATATCCGGCAGTATGGCGGGATAGTTGGCGAGGTCGGTGAGTTCCAGTTCCGGCAATTTTGCCAGGGGATGATCCGGGGCCGCCACCACAACACAGGGGTCGGGCCAGATCACTTCGGCATTCAGGTGCGGATACTCCTTAAGTGCCAGGGTGACCACGGCCAATTCATATTTGGCGGCCATCAGGGCTTCGTAAGCTTGTTCCGAGTCGACAAAATCGATGTCCAAGGCAACCTGTGGGTAGCGGAAACTGAACTCTTTCAGCACTGGAGGTAGATGATGTAGACCCACGTGATGGCTGGTGGCGATACGCAAGCTGCCGCTGACCGAGTTGCTCAAAGCGCGCAACTCCCGCTCGGTGTCGCTGATTTCATTAAGTATATGGCGGGCACGGGGCAGTAGGGCGCGACCGGCATCGGTGAGCTGCAATCGCCGCCCAATACGATCGAATAGAGGGGAGCCCAGTTGCTGCTCCAGGGCCGCCAGGCGCTTACTCATCGCGGGCTGGGTCAGGTGCAGCAGCTCGGCGCCTTCAGATACCGAACCCTGTTCGGCAATTGCCAGAAATGCCCGCAGCCACTGTAATTCCAAGCTGTTTCCCCTGAAGCGGTTTGTCGATAAAGGCTCAAATTGAGCCGCTGGATAAATGGCAGAGACGCCAGAAGATGGATATTACCCCAGTTTGGCTTTCGAATTCCATTTAGGAATACTTTAGATAATAAATATAAATTGGTGTTATTTGGTGGGGCTGGGTAGACTCAGGCTCTTAACTACTGAGAGGAATGGCTGTGGCAGGGCAAACACTCTACGACAAACTCTGGCAGGACCACCTGATCAAGAACTGTGATGATGGCTCCTCACTTATCTATATCGACCGCCACCTGATTCACGAGGTGACCTCCCCCCAGGCGTTTGAAGGCCTGCGTCTGGCTGGTCGCAAACCTTGGCGCAAGGATTCGCTAGTCGCCACTCCCGACCACAATGTGCCTTCCGAGGCGGCCGAGCGCGCCGCTGGCGTCAGTGGTATTCGCGATGATATCTCCCGAATCCAGGTGCAGACCCTGGATGAGAACTGCCGTGACTTTGATGTAGTCCAGTTCGGTATCAATGAGCCGGGGCAGGGTATTGTGCATGTGATCGGGCCTGAGACAGGTGCGACACTGCCGGGTATGACGGTGGTTTGTGGCGACTCACATACCTCCACCCACGGGGCACTCGGCGCCTTGGCCCACGGTATTGGCACTTCTGAGGTGGAGCACGTGATGGCTACTCAGTGCCTTACCCAGAAGAAAATGAAGAATATGCTGGTTCGCGTCGACGGCCAGCTGCGCCCAGGTGTCACTGCAAAAGATGTGGTGCTGGCGATCATTGGTAAAATTGGCACTGCTGGCGGTACCGGTTTTGCGATTGAATTTGGCGGCGAAGTGATGCGCAACATGTCCATGGAAGGCCGTATGACCGTGTGCAATATGGCCATTGAAGGCGGTGCTCGCGCGGGGATGGTGGCGGTAGACCAGATCACTCTCGATTACGTGAAAGGCAAGCCCTACGCGCCGAAAGACGAAATGTGGGATCGCGCAGTTGAGGCCTGGAGCCATTTGCACTCCGATGACGATGCGGTATTCGACGAAGTCGTGGTATTGATCGGTGAGGATATTGAGCCGCAGGTCAGCTGGGGTACTTCCCCTGAGATGGTGGCGCCGATCAGCGCCCAGGTGCCTACTCCCAGTGACGAGAGCGATGCCACCAAGCGTACGGGCATGGAGCGAGCGCTGGAATATATGGGGTTGAACGCCGGGCAGAATATCAGTGATATCAAACTGGATCGCGTATTTATCGGCTCCTGCACCAACTCCCGGATTGAAGATCTTCGCGCAGCAGCAGAAGTTGCCAAGGGCCGTTACAAGGCGGATAGCGTCAAGCAGGTGCTGATTGTTCCGGGCTCCCAGGCCGTAAAAGCCCAGGCTGAGCGCGAGGGGTTACACGAGATTTTTGTTGAAGCCGGTTTTGAGTGGCGCGAACCGTCCTGTTCCATGTGTCTGGCGATGAATGCGGACAAGCTGGGGGCGGGAGAGCACTGTGCTTCCACCTCCAACCGCAACTTTGAAGGGCGCCAGGGTTACGGTGGCCGCACGCATCTGGTGAGTCCCAGTATGGCGGCAGCGGCTGCAATTGCCGGCCACTTTGTCGATGTGCGAGAGATGGCACCGGTACAGCTGGAAGAGGAGATGGTCTGATGAAAGCGTTTACCCAGCACGAAGGTCTCGTGGTACCGATGGATCGGGCCAATGTGGATACTGACCTGATCATCCCCAAGCAGTTTTTGAAATCCATTAAGCGCTCTGGCTTTGGCCCGAACCTGTTTGATGAGTTGCGCTATCTGGATGAGGGGGTTCCCGGGCAGGACTGTTCCGGCCGTCCGCTCAATCCGGACTTTCCCCTTAATTTCCCCCGTTACCAGGGTGGTTCAGTGCTGATTGCACGGGAGAATTTTGGCTGCGGTTCCAGCCGTGAGCATGCGCCCTGGGCATTGGAAGATCACGGCTTCCGCGCAATTATCGCGCCCAGCTTTGCCGATATCTTTTTCAATAACTGTTTTAAAAATGGTCTTTTGCCGATTGTCCTGGCGGAAGATGTCGTGCATCAGTTGTTTGAGGAAACACACGGGCAGGAGGGCTATGCGCTCACCATCGACCTGGAACAGCAGCATGTGCGCAAGCCCTGTGGCGAGCTGATTCCATTTGAAGTGGATGCTTTCTACAAGCACTGTTTGCTAAATGGTCTCGATCATATCGGTCTGACCCTGGAGCACGCCGACGATATTCGCGCTTATGAGCAGGCGCGCCGAGAGAAAGCCCCCTGGCTTTTTGATGCGGTTCAGTAATTAAAGGAAATTCCTGTGACGAAAAAAGTAATGATTCTGCCGGGTGACGGCATTGGTCCGGAAATTGTTGAACAAGCCATGGCGGTGCTGGAAGTTGCATCGGGAAAATTCAATCTGGGGCTCAGTTTTGAGCAGGGCCTGATTGGTGGCTCGTCTATCGATGCCCACGGTGAGCCTCTGACCGACGAAACTCTGAAGGCGGCGGGTGACTGCGATGCGGTGCTGCTCGGTGCGGTAGGTGGCCCCCAGTGGGATACCCTGGAGCGGGAAATTCGCCCGGAAAAAGGCCTGTTAAAAATTCGCAGCGGCCTGGGCCTCTACGCGAATCTGCGCCCGGCAATTCTCTACCCGCAACTGGCCGATGCCTCTTCGCTAAAGCCTGAAGTGGTCGCCGGCTTGGATATTCTGATTGTGCGTGAATTGACCGGCGGCATTTACTTTGGTGAGCCGCGCGGTATCAAGACACTGGAAAATGGTGAGCGCCAAGGCTTTAACACCTACGTGTACAGCGAATCAGAAATCGAACGCATTGCCCGCTCTGCCTTTGAGGCGGCACAAAAGCGCAATGGCAAACTCTGTTCTGTAGACAAAGCCAATGTACTGGAAGTGACAGTGCTCTGGCGCGAGGTGTTGGATCGCCTGGCTCCGGAATATCCCGATGTAGAGCTGTCCCATATGTACGTGGACAACGCGGCGATGCAATTGGTGCGGGCGCCCAAGCAGTTTGATGTGATGGTAACTGGCAATATGTTCGGCGATATCCTCTCCGATGCTGCCGCCATGCTTACCGGTTCCATTGGGATGTTGCCCTCCGCCTCCTTGAACGAAAGCGGTTTTGGTCTTTACGAGCCCTGCCATGGCTCCGCTCCGGATATTGCTGGCCAGGGTATCGCCAACCCGCTGGCGACTATTTTGTCTGCTGCCATGATGTTGCGCTATTCCCTCGATATGAATGAGGCGGCAGATGCGATTGAAGCAGCAGTGAGCAAGGTGTTGGAGCAGGGTTTGCGCACTGCCGATATTTATACCGACGGCTGCCAGAAAGTCTCTACCGCAGAGATGGGCGCTGCCGTTGTAGCCGCACTTTAAGTTTCGATTCCACAAGTTTCGAAACCGCAATTTTCGATTCCACTATCGCGCCGCTTTCCCGGCGGCGCACTTTGACCACCTCACATACAGGACACCGCAATGCAAAAAATAGGTTTTATCGGCTGGCGCGGCATGGTCGGCTCGGTATTACTGGAGCGCATGCGAGCAGAGGATGACTTTGCCCATATCGCCGACCCGGTTTTTTTCTCAACTTCCAACGCCGGAGGCACGGCGCCGGACATCGGCAGGCCCCTGCCGCCACTGGGCGATGCTTACGATATTGATGCACTGAGACAGCTGGATGCGATTGTCAGCTGTCAGGGTGGCGATTACACCAAGGAAGTTTTTACCCGCTTGCGAGAGGCCGGTTGGCAGGGTTACTGGATTGATGCGGCTTCCAGCCTGCGAATGCAGGACGATGCTGTGATCGTGCTGGACCCGGTTAATCGCGATGTGATTGATCGCGCGATTGATGCCGGACAGAAAAACTTTATCGGCGGCAACTGCACAGTGAGCCTGATGTTGATGGCTCTGGGTGGACTGTTTAAGGCGGGCATGGTCGAGTGGGTTACCGCCATGACTTACCAGGCGGCCAGCGGTGCCGGTGCGCGCAATATGCGCGAGTTGATTGCGCAGATGGGTGCGCTGCGCGATGGTGTGGCAACAGAGCTGGCCGACCCCGCCAGTGCCATTCTGGAGATTGATCGCAAAGTAGCAGCAGATATGCGTTCAGCAGAATTCCCCACCGCAGAATTTGGCGCGCCACTGGCAGGCAGTTTGTTGCCCTGGATCGATACCCAGTTGGAGAATGGCCAGAGCCGCGAAGAGTGGAAGGCGCAAGTTGAAGCAAACAAGATTTTACAGACCGAAACCCCGATTCCTGTGGACGGCACTTGTGTACGTATCGGTGCCATGCGCTGCCACAGCCAGGCTTTCACCATAAAATTGAAAAAAGATTTGCCACTTGCCGACATTGAACAATTGTTAAATGGTGCCAACGACTGGGTAAATGTGGTGCCCAATGAGCGTGAGGCTACGGTGCAGAACCTGACGCCAACAGCAGTTACCGGAAAGTTGGATATTCCTGTTGGTCGACTGCGTAAATTGAGCGTTGGTCCAGAGTACTTAAACGCCTTTACTGTAGGGGATCAGCTGCTTTGGGGCGCCGCAGAACCCCTGCGCAGAATCCTGCTGATTTTACTCGGCAAACTGTAACTGGTACGAACCTGAGTAAGTCCTCTACTAAGAGTGGAAATAGGCCACTTTAGTGGAGGACTTTTTGCCAAGCTGTGAACTTCTTCGCGTAAAAAACGGCTACTGTTTGTCATAGCGCCTTTTTCGAATTTTCCCCACGGGTATAATCGCCCCTCATTTTTCCCTTTCCAATTCAATGAAGTGATTTGCCATGTCCGAAGCCACCCGCGAACTGGTCATTGTCGGTGTTGATAACGCCGCCTTTGGTCCCCTGCTGGAAGTACTCGAAGAGCGTGAAGTAATTTCCGCCGAGCAGCTGAGTTTGCTGGAGACTGACGAACGGGAAGTAGACCCCCAGGTATTTGCCAATCGCAATATTCCGGTGGAGTCCCTGGAGAAATTTACATTTAACGATAAGCAGGTCGTGATTCTGCTGAGCGCCGGCGAAGCCGTTGAAGCTGCCATGGCTGCCGCAGAGCAAAATGGCGCCTGGATTGTAGACGTGGCCAACAACACCCGTGGCGATGAAAGTGTTGCCCTGGTACACCCAATGTTTAACAGCGGTGAACTCGCTTCTGCCGAGCGCCGCGTTGTTGCGCTGCCAAGTGCCGGCGCCTCCATGGTGGCGGAAGCCCTGGCGCCCCTGAAAGATAAACTGCAAGCGGTAGAGGTACAGCTCAATCAGCCGGTGTCTGCTCTGGGCAAGGCCGCAATTGATGCGATGGCGGCACAAACCGCGCGGATGTTTAGTGGGCAGGACGCAGAAATTGATCCTGAGATTGGCCACCGATTGGCGTTTAACCAGCTCAGTGCCTGCGAGGCTCTGCTCGCCAGTGGCCACACCCTCAGTGAGCTGACTTTGGTTCACGACCTGCGCCGCTTATTTGGAGACGCGGTAGCAGTCGATGCCAGCATCAACACGGTCTCTGTTTTCCACGGTCAGCTAGCTAATTTGGGCGTCGCTTTAACTGAAGATGTCGATCTGGAAAAAGTGCGTGCGCTGCTGGCAAATGGCGCTGGTCTCAAAATGGCGGAGCAGCCCTCGGCAGAAAGTGCGGTGGGCAGTGACGTGACAATCATCGGCCGTTTGCGCCAAAGTCTACTCAACAAGCGACAGTTAAATCTTTGTGCGGTGTCTGACAACCTGCGTAAAGATGTAGCAATAAACTGTGCACAAATTGCCCACTTGTTGCTAAAAAACTACTGATATTTAATACTTAGCGGCCATAGTGAAGGTGTAATCTTAACTTTGGCCTGGCTGAGACTGGCGAAAAATTCGCCATAGTTGGCGGCTGCCTAAACGGCGGCTAATTAGTTGAACGATTACCGTTCAGTAATGGGGATATTCTGAAGGCGCGCTTTTCGGAAACCCTGGGAAGGTTCTAACAATAAAGGGAATCGGATATGCGTGTGCGTAAGTTGGCACTTGCAGTTGGTCTAGTCGGTGCACTGGGAAGCAACGCGGCTCTGGCGCTTGGACTAGGTGAGATCAAGCTCAACTCGACCCTTAACCAGCCTCTCGATGCGGAAATCGGACTGCTGCAGACTCGCGGTTTGGAAGATACCGAAATTAGGGTTCGCCTCGCAGGTCCTGAAGAATTCGAACGCGCTGGTGTCGAGCGCTCTTACCTCCTTACATCTTTAAGTTTTGAAGTGGACTACTCCGGTGGCAAGCCGGTTATCCGCATTTCCAGTCGCGACGCCATTCGCGAACCTTTTTTGAATTTCCTGGTTGAGACTCGCTGGCCCAGTGGCCGTCTACTGCGCGAATATACGCTGCTAATGGACCTGCCGGCGTTTTCCCCAACGGCTGCGCAGCAACCCGTGCGCGCAGCTGAGCGCGAGCGGCAGCAAGTGCGTCGCACAGCCCCAGTTCAGCAGCCCCAGCCTCGCACAACACCGGCCCCGGCTGTTCGCCAGGCACCGGCCGAACCAGCCCCAACTGAAAGGACTGCCCCAGAAACTCGTGAGCCCGCTCGTCCGCAGCCACGCTTTACGACTACAGACACCAGTGAGAGCAACAGCCAGGTATATGGCCCGGTAAGTTCCTCCGATACGTTGTGGGAAATCGCGCTGCAAAATCGTGCCAGTCGCGAGTTCTCTGTTCAGCAGACCATGCTGGCGATTCAAAGGCTGAACCCAGAAGCCTTTATTAATGACAATATCAACCTGTTGAAGAAAGGTGCCGTACTGCGCCTGCCCAACAGCGAGGATTTGCGCACTCTGACTATGACGGAGGCGATTTCTGAGGTGGCTCAACAGAATGACTCCTGGCGCCAGCGCTCCGAAGTGGAAGTGGCTACCGGCGCACCGCTGGATGCCCGTGCGGTTGAGGAGGAGTCCTTTGTCAGCGAAACGGTTGAAGGACGCGTTAGCTTAGCCGCTCCGGGAGACAATGAGTCCGTTACCTCCGGTTCTGGAGTCGGCACTGATGACAGTGAGGCGCTGGAAGGCGATCTCACAGTAGCTGAGGAAGAGCTGGATAAGTCCAAGCTCGAAAACACTGAATTGCGTGAACGTATCGCCGAGCTCGACGAGCAAATCGATACCATGGATACGCTGATTGATGTTTCCAATGAGGAATTGGCTGCGGTGCAGGCCGCCGCGGAGCAGTCAGACGTGTTGCTCGACCCCACTGAGGCGGATGGCGTTGAAGTAGAGTCTTTAGATGACAGCCTGACTGTTGAAGACAGCGAAGAGTTTGATGTTGCTGCTGATACGGAAGAAGAAACTGTTGAAGCCGAACCAGCTCCAGCAGAGGCGCGTAACCGTGTAGTTGAAGTTCAAACCAAGCCCAAGCCAACCTTTATGGAGCAGCTGGCCGATAACGGAATGCTGATTGGCTTGGGTGGTGCGGGTCTGCTGGCCGCTATATTTGGCCTGTTCACCTGGCGTCGCCGCAAGGCTGAACAAGAGGCGCAGCAGGAACTTGAACAGCAGATGGCTATGGAACAAGAGCCGCTGGATATTCCTGAGGATATTGCCGAACCCGATGAAACTCTCGCTGCAGTTGAGAGCATGGAGGCAGACGATACCTTCGATCTGGGCGATCTCGGCGATGTAGGCACTGATGACCCAATTTCTGAAGCGGAGATTCACCTGTCCCTGGGGCAGTATGAGGAAGCGGAAAGCAAGCTGCTGCTGGGCCTGGAAAAGGACCCGCAGGTAGTCGATGCGCGCCTGATGTTGATGGAGGTTTACGCCCACAACCAGGACGTTGAAAAGTTTGACGATCACTACCGCCAGCTGCTTAGCATCAGCGACGGTCCTGCTGCCGATCGCGCCGCCCGCCTGCGTGAATCCATTGCTGGTGCGCCGGATTTTGAAGCCCCAGCTATGGGTCTTTCCAATGAGTCCTTCGAAGCGGCGCAGCTCGACGATATCGGCGCGGCCCTGGACGATGACTTCACCAGCGCCGAGCCGGGACTGGTTGGTAGCGGTGACGCGCTGGAGCCGGATACCTCTCTCCTCGATGACCTGACTATGGATCTGTCATTGGATGAGGAAAGCTCTGATTCTGAGCAAGAGCTGTCCCTGGATCTGGAGTTGGATAGCAGCTTTGAAGAGCCGTTGCAGGCGAGCGCAGATCAAAGCGAGTCGCTGGATACCGAGTTCAATCTGGATGATTTGGACCTGGACAGTGCTCTAGACGGAGACAGCCAAGAAGTTACTGCTGAGGTATCGGAACCAGAAGTTGAAAGCGATTTAAATCTTGATGAACTTGATTTGGGTGAGTTGGACCTGGGTGATCTGGGCTCAAGTAATCAAGAGCCCGCTTTGATTGAAGACGATTTGGGGCTTGAGCTTTCTGATAACACAGAAGAGAGTGTCGATGCTCCAATAGAATTCGATACCTCTGATTTGGATCTGGATTCCCTCGACTTGGAGCCGGCGGCAGAAGAAAACTCTGAGGCCTCAGTTGAGGCCCAGCTGGAAGAAAAGGCAACTACCAGCGGTGGTTCCGTTCCGGGTTTGGATTTTGAGCTGGATCTTTCCATGATGGAGGAAGAGATTCAGCCCCAGAAAGAAGAAGAGATTTCGGTTGAGCTGGATACGGCCTTTGAATTGGATGATGCTCTGGAGCTGGATTCCGTTGACAGCGGTTTGAGCGAGGAGATCTCCCTGGCAGAAGGAGTCTCCTCTGCCCAGGAGTCTGCAGAAGAGTTATCCATGGATGACTTCTCTGATGGCGATCTGGAGATGATCGGCGGCGACTTGGATTCCGACCTGGATCTTGACGGTATCGACCTGGATGATATTGCTGCGGATCTCAACGCAACTGAGCAGCCCTCGGCAGAGGTAGCCGCGGCCAGCAGTGAGCCGGCAGCAGATTTATCCCTCGATGCTGACTTGGATACTCTCGATGCTGCAGGTATGGAGCTGGCCGGGGCTAGCGACCTGGACTTCAATGCGGATGCAATCGAAGAGGAGTTTTCCCTGGAGGATGAGCTGGCTCTCATCGATGAATCCACTGAGGGTGATTTGACTCTTGAGCCAGAACCCCTGGTTGAAGCTAAGCCTGAAGCGACAGAGCAGGTTGAGGCGATTGTCGAAAAGCCGTCAGATTCTGACTTTGGTGACCTCGACTTCAACCTGGAAAGCGACCTCAATTCAGAGTTGAGTTTGCTGGAAGGCGGCGATGAGATGGCGACCAAGTTGGAGTTGGCTCAAGCTTATATGGATATGGGTGACGAAGAGGGCGCTAAGGATATCCTCAAAGAGGTAGCCCAGGATGGTGGCGGTGAACACAAAGACCGCGCCGAGGAAATGCTGGAGCGGATGGTGTAAGCTAGCAGCGTATTCCGTTTTTGAAAAAAACCTCGCACTGGTTGCGAGGTTTTTTTATGTTTACCGGGAAGTTCCCGGCAGTGATTTTTACCCGGCGCAGTCGCAGCGGGGAGAGCAAGTGGTTTTGGTGATATGAGTCAGGTGACGCAGAGGGAATATATTTACAAGCCCAATGGGGAGGTCCCTGAAGGTGAGGGGCTGCCCGAAGGGCTGCGCCGCATAGCCCTGGGCGTTGAATACTGCGGAGCCAAACTGCACGGTTTCCAGAAGCAGAAGTCTGCATCGGAGACTGTCCAGGCTTATCTGGAGCGGGCTTTATCCACTATTGCAGCGGAGGATGTGACCTTGGTTTGTGCCGGGCGTACTGATGCGGGCGTTCATGCTACCAATCAGGTCATTCACTTTGATACCCGAGCGCAGCGCCCGGACCGCGCCTGGGTGCAGGGAGTTAATACCAAGTTGCCGGATTCAGTGCGGGTGCGCTGGGCTCGGGAAATGCCGGCGCAGTTCCATGCACGTTTTTCCGCTCACGCACGCAGTTATCGCTACCTGATCCACAGCGCACCGACCCGCTCGGCCCACAGCGCCGCTGAGGTAACCTGGACCCAGCACTCACTGGACTTGGAGGCGATGAGTGAGGGAGCCAGCTACTTGATTGGCCGCCACGACTTCACCAGCTACCGTGCCTCTCAGTGCCAGGCCAAGAGCCCGGTGCGCGAAATTACCCGCCTGGATATTGCTCCAGTGGGTCAGCTGGTTGCCTTGGAAATTAGTGCTAACGCATTCCTTCACCATATGGTGCGTAATATCACCGGGGTTTTGATGGCTGTGGGGCGAGGTGAGCGTCCACCAATTTGGGTAAAAGAGGTGCTGGATCAGCGGGACCGCTCCGCCGGAGGCGTGACTGCACCGCCGTTTGGCTTGTATCTCGTTGATGTGCGCTATCCGGATCATTTCCAGCTTCCCCAATGTGAGCCTGGGCCACTGCTGGTGCCACAGCCTTTGGGTGCTTTGCTTTCCAGTTAGACTGCTGAATTTTTCGAGGCTAAAGCAAATCTGGGAGAGGGCGTGCATTTCGCGCCTTCTGACTATCTGCTAGTATCCGTCGTTCCCTCTTTTGATCGGCCAGCCGGCTGAGTCCAGGTTACACGATGCAAGTAAAAATATGCGGCATCACTTGTATAGAAGATGCTCTGATGGCTGTAGATGCGGGTGCCGACGCGTTGGGCCTGGTATTTTATAAGCCGAGCCCGCGCTATATCGATCTTGATATGGCAGCTAAAGTTGCAGCAGCAGTTCCCCCATTTGTCACCCTGACGGGGTTATTTGTCGATGCGGCACAGAGTGAGGTGGACGCTGTACTGGAATCGGTGCCGCTCAACCTGTTGCAATTCCACGGCGATGAAAGAGCCCGTTTCTGCGAACAATTCCGGCGCCCCTATATCAAAGCGTTGCGGATGAAAGATGACCTCGATGTCAAAGCCGCAATGACTGAGCACCCCAAAGCCCGGGGTTTTCTATTGGATGCCTACAGGCCTGGTGTCCCCGGTGGTACCGGAGAGACTTTTGATTGGGACAGGGTTCCCCAAGATAGCAGCCGCCCGATTGTCCTCGCCGGTGGCTTGAATCCCGCGAATGTAACCGCAGCAGTAGAAGCTGCGCGCCCACAGGGGGTGGATGTGAGCGGCGGTGTAGAGTGGCAGCCGGGACGCAAGGATCGAGAAAAAGTTTTTGCGTTTGTCAGTGCGGCGAAGAGATAGATTTAGAGGCGGTACCGGAAGTGCCGCCCGCCGGCTTGGCCGGCGCGGGCCAGTAAATACCAGCAGATCGACGCATCTGCGCCAGTATTTTCTGGCGACGTTTGAATAGTTCAGGAAGAGCTAGGGCTAATAGTATTGAAGCGGCACAGGGAAGTGTCGCCCGCCGGCTTGGCCGGCGCGAGCCAGCAAATACCAGCAGATCGACGCATCTGCGCCAGTATTTTCTGGCGACGTTTGAATAGTTCAGGAAGAACTACGGCTAATAGTATTGAAGCGGCACAGGGAAGTGCCGCTTGCCGGCTTGGCCGGCGCGAGCCAGTAAATACCAGTAGATCGACGCATCTGCGCCAGTATTTTCTGGCGACGTTTGAATAGTTCAGGAAGAACTACGGCTAATAGTATTGAAGCGGCACAGGGAAGTGCCGCCCGCCGGCTTGGCCGGCGCGAGCCAGCAAATACCAGCAGATCGACGCATCTGCGCCAGTGTTTTCTGGCGACGTTTGAATAGTTCAGGAAGAACTATTCAAACAGTAGGTAAACAGAAAGAAAGTTTTAACCCCACGTGACCCACGGAGTATGAGTGTGAGTAAGCCAGGTGCTATCGATTTTTCCACCTTCCCGGATGCGAGCGGACATTTTGGTCCCTACGGCGGTCGCTTTGTATCGGAGACGCTGATCAGCGCATTGGATGAGCTTCAGGCAATGTATAGCCGCCTGAAAGATGATCCGGATTTTGTCGCTGCCTTTGATCACGATCTGGCGCACTACGTAGGCAGGCCATCGCCGCTGTATCTTGCTGAGCGACTGACTGAGCAGGCGGGCGGTGCGCGAATCTGGCTTAAGAGGGAAGACCTGAACCATACCGGTGCGCACAAGGTAAATAACACGGTGGGCCAGGCACTGCTGGCCAAACACAGCGGTAAGACCCGTGTTATTGCCGAAACCGGCGCTGGTCAACACGGTGTGGCTACGGCAACCGTGGCGGCGCGTCTCGGTTTGCAGTGTACGGTTTATATGGGTGCGGAAGACGTTAAGCGCCAGTCCCCCAACGTATACCGTATGAAGCTGCTGGGGGCAGAAGTGGTGCCGGTGGAATCCGGTTCCAAGACCCTAAAGGATGCCATGAATGAAGCCATGCGCGATTGGGTAACCAATGTCGATAATACTTTCTACATTATCGGCACTGTGGCTGGTCCTCACCCTTATCCGCAATTGGTGCGCGACTTCAACTCTATTATCGGCCGTGAAGCCCGTCGCCAGAGTTTGGAGCGCTTTGGCCAGTTGCCCGATGCGCTGGTGGCCTGCGTCGGTGGTGGTTCCAATGCGATCGGCCTGTTCCACCCGTTCCTGAATGACGCTGAAGTGAAAATGTTTGGTGTCGAAGCCGGCGGTGAAGGCCTGGCTTCCGGTAAGCATGCTGCACCACTGAATGATGGTATTCCCGGTGTTCTGCACGGTAACCGCACCTACCTGATGGAGGATGATGACGGCCAGATTATCGAGACTCACTCGGTTTCTGCGGGGCTCGACTACCCGGGTGTTGGCCCCGAGCACTCTTGGCTGAAAGATATCGGCCGGGTGGAATATGTCACCGCCGATGATGATGAAGCCCTGGATGCCTTCCGTCGACTCACTCGCACTGAGGGTATTTTGCCGGCATTGGAATCCAGCCATGCAGTCGCGTACGCGCTCAAGTTGGCGGCTTCCATGAGCCCTGAGCAGAATGTCCTGGTAAATCTCTCCGGCCGAGGCGATAAGGATATTTTCACCGTTGCCGCTATCGACGGTATCGAGGTGTAGCAATATCACCGCCCGCCTCTGAGGCGGGCAAAATGGGTGAAGATCAAATAATTGAGCTGGCTTTCTGCCAGGAGTAGCTCAGGGAATAGACTGTGACAGAACAAAATAGAATTGATCGCCGCTTTGCCAAGTTGCGCGATGAGGGCCGCAAGGCGCTGGTAACTTATATTGTCGCCGGCGATGGCGGCTTGGAAAATACTGTGCCGTTGATGCATCAGTTGGTGGCCAGCGGGGCCGATGTTATTGAACTGGGGGTGCCATTTTCCGACCCCATGGCAGAGGGCCCGGTAATTCAGAAAGGGCATGAGCGCGCACTGGCCAATGGGGCTTCGCTGCGCAAATGTTTGGCATTGGTGAAAGAATTTCGTCAGTCGGATAGTGACACCCCGGTAATCCTGATGGGCTATGCCAATCCGATTCAGCGTATGGGTGAACTGGAGTTTGCTGAAGCGGCGTCCACTGCGGGTGTCGATGGTGCCCTGACCGTAGATCTGCCAGCTGAAGAGTCCGGTTCCCTGAATGCCTTTTTGGCGGAGCGCAACCTGCGCAATATCTTCCTGCTGACGCCTACCACCACTGAAGAGCGTATTCGTGAAATTACCGATGTTGCCAGTGGCTTTGTTTACTATGTATCCCTGAAAGGGGTTACCGGAGCAGGCCACCTGGATTTGGATTCAGTGCGTGACAATCTGGACCATATTCGCCAGTTTACCGATCTGCCCTTGTGTGTTGGCTTCGGTATTAAAGATGGTACCTCGGCCCGCCAGGTCAGTGCCCATGGCGACGGTGCTGTAGTCGGTAGCGTGCTGGTGTCGGCAGTAGATGCGGCGGCAGACCTGGAAGCCGCTAAAACGGCGGTTGGAGCTATTGTCAGCGAGATGCGCGAAGCCCTGGATCGCTAAAAGCAGCTATAGGTCTAAGCACAAAGCTGGCCAGAAAGCCAAAAATAGCGGCTGATCTGGCCGGGTTTGTTGTTCAGCTTAGTGTTTTAATTCCTAGCCTGAAACCCACTGGTCGGTAAAATGTGCCGGCCCAAAGAAAGCCTCCGGATTTGGAAACGAGATGAGCTGGTTAGAAAAAATTGTCCCTGCGGTAATTCGCACAGAGCGTCGCACCGGCAGCAGCAAGGTCCCCGAGGGGGTTTGGAAGAAGTGCGTCAAATGCGATGCGATGCTTTATCGCCCGGAGCTGGAACGCAATCTGGATGTGTGCCCCAAGTGCGATCACCACTTTAGAATCGGCGCCCGTCGCCGCCTGGATATCTTCCTCGATGAGGAAGGTCGTGAAGAGCTGGCCACCGATGTGCAGCCGGTTGATCGCCTGAAGTTTAAAGACGTCAAAAAATATAAAGACCGATTGGTACAGGCACAAAAATCGACTGGTGAGAAGGATGCCCTGATCGCCATGCAGGGCAGCCTGAATGGTGCCCCCCTGGTAGCGGTAGCATTTGAGTTCGCTTTCCACGGTGGCTCCATGGGCTATGTGGTCGGCGAGCGCTTTACCCGTGCCGCTCAGCGTGCCTTGGAGCAGCGTATCCCGCTGGTTTGTTTCTCTGCTACCGGGGGTGCCCGGATGCAGGAGGCCCTGATCTCCCTGATGCAGATGGCCAAAACCTCGGCGGTGCTGGAAAAAATGAAGATGGCCGGTGTGCCATATATCTCCATTATGACTGACCCGGTATACGGTGGTGTTTCCGCATCCCTGGCCCTGCTGGGTGATATCAATGCGGCGGAGCCCGGAGCGCGCGCTGGTTTTGCCGGCCCGAATATTATCGAGCAGACCATTCGCCAGAAATTGCCGAAAGGTTTCCAGCGCAGTGAGTTCCTGCTGGAGCACGGCGCAATTGATATGATTATTCCTCGCAAGGAAATGCGCTCTACAGTGTCCCGCATATTGGGTAAACTGACCGGCAACTGATTTCCATTCCCTTGGGGTAATGCTGTGATCAGCTTAATTTCCGCTGATTGCAGCCCCATCATCGATGTTTTCAACTATGCCTTCACTGCAAGATTGGCTCTCCCGCCTGGAGCAGCTACACCCTTCCGAAATTGAATTAGGTCTTGAGCGCGTCGCGTCTGTGGCCGATGCACTGGGTATCCAGAAACCGGCACCGACAGTAATTACTGTGGCGGGCACCAATGGTAAGGGTTCCTGCGTGGCGACTATGGAGGCGCTGCTGTGTAAGGGAGGGCGCTCCGTAGGCGCTTACAGTTCCCCACACCTTCTGCGCTTTAACGAGAGGGTGCGTATCGGGGGTGAAGAGGTTGCCGATAAAGATCTCGTGCTGGCGTTTGAGGCTATCGAGGTTGCTCGCGGTGAGACCAGCCTGACCTATTTTGAATACACCACCCTGGCGGCGCTCTGGTTATTTCAAAGGGCAGGCGTCGAGTTTGCACTTCTGGAAGTTGGCCTGGGTGGACGCCTGGATGCAGTTAACCTGGTGGATGCGGATCTCGCTATTATCACCAGTGTTGCCATTGATCACGAGGACTGGCTTGGCAGTGACCGGGAAATAATCGGCCGTGAAAAAGCCGGTGTCCTGCGTGCTGGGGCGCCTTTTGTCTGTGCTGATAGCAATCCCACCCAATCTGTGCTGTCTGCGGCAGAAAAATTGTCCAGTTCCAGTTACTTTATGGGTCAGGATTTCTCTCTTAACTTGGGAGAGGGTAAAAAAGAACTTTACCGTTTTGGTGAGTTGGAACTTGCGATCCCCCCGATCAGCCTGCCGCGCCCAAGTATCGCTGCTGGGATTACCGCGCTGGCTCTGCTCAATGTATTGCCCCAGGGTGGGATCGAATCTGCACTGGCTGAAATTGCCCTGCCTGGGCGCTGTCAGCAGGTTCAATGGCAGGGGTGTAACTTGCTGTTGGATGTGGGGCACAATCCGGCAGCGGCCGAACACTTGGCTAAATGGCTTGCAGATCACCCTGTAGATGGTGAGACCCATGCGCTGGTAGCGGCCATGGCCGATAAGGATTTGGTGGGACTCTTCGCGCCTTTGCGGGATGTGGTGGATGCCTGGCACCCCGCAGAGTTACCGGGCAATAGCCGCGCTGCGAGCGGAGAGACCTTGCTGGAAGGTCTGGCCGCAGCAGGTGTTGAGGCAACGAACGCCAATAGTCGCTGTCCAAGCGTCGCCGATGGTTTACAACAGCTGCTGCCGACCATTGGTCCACAAGACAGGTTGCTTGTATTTGGTTCCTTCTTTACTGTGGCTGAGGTTCTGCAGCAGATGCGAGACGAAGGTAATGGAGAATTGCGAGGGTAAACCCTCCCGCCGAGGGCGATTGAACGACGGATTTAAGCAGCGCATTGTCGGTGCGCTGGTTTTGGCTGCGCTTGCCGTTATTTTCTTGCCCAGCCTGTTGGACCGGGAGGCCGCAGGCAATATCAGTGAAACCAGCCAGATTCCGGCGGAGCCGGATATACGCCCTATTGAAATTGCCGAGCCGCAACCGGTAGCGGATGCTATGCCTGCACCGGCGCCGGGTGAGGCTTTCCAGCCGGACCTGCCAGAGAACTTCTCCAACCCGAAGGCACCAGTAGCTGATGAGGGGGAGGGGCGGTCAGAGATCGCCAAGAGTGATGAGCCGGAGGAAAAACTGGCCGCGCCGAAGAAGGGAGCCTCGCCCCTTGTGGATGCCTATGGCCTGCCTGTGGCCTGGGTGGTTCAAGTGGCTTCCTACCGGGATGAGTCCAATGCGGACAAGCTGCGTTTGCGCCTGATGAACGAGGGCTACAGTGCCTATACTCGGGCAGTGGATACAGACAAGGGTCGCCTGGTGCGGGTCTTTGTTGGGCCAAAGGTCAACAAGGCTGATGCCCATCAGCTGAAAAAAGAACTGGATACCCTTCTGAAAGCCCAGACTCTCGTGCTTCAGTTCAAGGCCTGATCGGGCCTTTGGCTTCAGGTTGCCACCATTTCAGTCCGAGGAGGATGGTGGCAACTTGCTGGCAGACTTCCACTTTGCACTTTTATTCGCAATTAACCGATTGCCACTGCGCCAAACGTCCAGGGAAAGCGGTACTAAAAGTAATAAATTCCAATCGGTTGGCCTACGGCTTCACGCGCTTAGTCCCTTCAGTTAGAATGCGCGCTCTTCGCGGCAGCAGCCGCCACGCAGGTAGGATTGAATGAATTGGGCTGACTGGATCATTCTGGCTATTGTGGGTATCTCCACGCTTATCGGCCTTAGTCGAGGTTTCATCAAGGAAACCTTGTCTCTGCTTACCTGGATTGCCGCCTTTATCGTCGCCATGATGTTTCGCGACCAGCTGGCGCCAATGCTATCCAACCTCGTCGACACCCCCTCCCTCCAAATGATTGCAGCTTTTGGCATCCTGTTTATCGGCACCTTACTCGCTGGCGCCGGTCTCAACATGGTGCTTTCTGCCTTTGTTGAGGCAACTGGGCTATCCGGTACAGATAGAGTGCTGGGAATGGCGTTTGGCTTGGTGCGGGGAGCCATTGTCGTGATGGCGCTGTTGATCCTGGCTCCGGCATTGGTGCCGGTGGAACAGGACAGCTGGTGGAGTCAGTCTGTTCTGATTCCCCATTTCCTCGAGTTTGAGGATAGTGCGCGGGAGCTGGCGGGCTCCGTTAAGGAATTCTTCGTAAAGTTGTTTTAAATAGAGCGCCAAAAGCGCTCTTCTCGAGTCAATAGGGTCAAATATATGTGTGGTATCGTCGGTATCGTCGGTAAGAGTGACGTCAATCTGCAGCTCTATGATGGGCTCACTCTGCTACAGCACAGGGGACAGGATGCCGCCGGTATCGTTACCTGTGACGATGATCGCCTGAACCAGCAGAAAGCCAATGGTCTGGTTCGCGACGTATTCCGCGCGCGCCACATGGAGCGTCTGAAAGGCAATTTTGGTATTGGTCACGTCCGCTACCCCACTGCCGGCAGCTCCGGCCCGGCGCTGGCTCAGCCGTTCTACGTGAACTCTCCCTACGGCATCGCCATGGCTCACAACGGCAACCTCACCAATGTGCACGAGGTGGTCGATGAGATCTTCCAGCAGGACCTGCGCCATATCAATACAGATTCTGATTCGGAAGTGTTGCTGAACGTGTTCGCCCACGAGCTGCACAAGTTGCACAAGCTGCAGCCGAAAGCCGAAGATATCTTCAGTGCGATGCGCTCTGTACATAAGCGCGTGCGCGGCGCCTACGCTTGCGTTGCCCTGATTGTCGGTTACGGTATTGTTGCTTTCCGCGATCCCAACGGAATTCGCCCACTGGTTTACGGCAAGCGTGAAACCGAGAAGGGCACCGAATATATGGTGGCTTCCGAGTCCGTGGCTCTGGACGTACTGGGTTACACCTTGGTGCGCGATGTCGCTCCTGGCGAAGCGCTCTATATCGAGCTGGATGGCACTGTGCACTCCGAGCAGTGTTCAGATAACCCGTCTTTGACTCCCTGTATTTTTGAGCATGTGTACTTTGCCCGTCCTGACTCCATTATGGATGGCGTATCGGTACACAAGGCGCGTTTGCGTCAGGGTGAGCATCTGGCGGACAAAATTCTCAGCATGCGCCCGGATCACGATATCGACGTGGTTATCCCGATCCCGGATTCTGCCCGCACAGCAGGTCAGACGGTAGCCCACCGCTTGGGGGTGAAATTCCGTGAAGGTATGGTGAAGAACCGCTATATCGGCCGGACCTTCATCATGCCCGGTCAAAAGCAGCGCAAGAAGTCGGTTCGCCAGAAGCTCAACGCCATCGAGCTGGAATTCCGTGGCAAGAATGTGTTGCTGGTAGATGACTCCATTGTGCGCGGTACTACCTGTAAGCAGATTATCCAGATGGCCCGCGATGCCGGTGCTGCCAAAGTGTACTTCGCCAGTGCTGCCCCTGCGGTAAAATACCCGAATGTCTACGGTATCGATATGCCCTCCGCCACTGAGCTTGTGGCTCACGGTCGCACCACCGAGGAAATCTGTGAGGAGATTGGCGCAGACTGGTTGATCTACCAGGAGCTGGAAGATCTGGTAGTCAGCTCCAGCGGCGGCAAGCAAAAAATTGATCGCTTTGATTGCTCTGTATTCGACGGCAATTACATCACCGGTGATGTGGACGAGGAATACCTGAACGACCTGCACGCTCAGCGCAATGATACGGCCAAGCGTAAAAAGGCCGACGCCAACGCTTTGTAATTCGTCCTTGGGGGAATATCTAAATATCCCTTACCTGATTTGGCGGGCGGCAAAAAACCGTTTTTTGTAGCCTGCCAATAGTAAAAAAGCGTAAGCGTCCTTTTCTCGCGGCAGAAGAGGGCGCCAGTTAAGATCGTTTCGGTTAAGATGACTGCTTCCAAAAATACTGACCAGGAAGCGGTATATGTTTGAAGACGACGGTTACGCTCTGGAAACCCTGGCGGTGCGCGCCGGCCAGGTTCGCTCACCGGAAGGAGAGCACTCCGAGGCACTTTACCTCACCTCCAGTTATGTTTTCCCCTCCGCTGCAGAGGCTGCTGCGCGCTTCTCTGGCGAAAGCTCCGGCAACGTCTACTCCCGCTATACCAACCCCACAGTACGCACTTTTGAAGAGCGCATCGCTGCTCTCGAAGGCGGTGAAGCTGCGGTAGCCACTGCTAGCGGCATGGCTGCCATTCTCAGTATTTGTATGGCGTTACTGAAAAGTGGCGACCACGTTATCTGTTCCCGCAGTGTTTTCGGCACAACTACGGCTTTATTTGGCCGCTATATGGAAAAGTTCGGCGTGCGGGTGAGCTATGTCGATTTGACCGATATGGATGCCTGGAAGCAGGCCGTAGATGGTTCCACCAAGCTGCTGTTTATGGAGACGCCTTCCAACCCTCTGTGTGAAGTAGCCGATATCCGCGCGTTGGCACAGGTCGCCCACAGCGCTGGTGCCATGCTGGTTGTCGATAACTGTTTCTGTACCCCGGCACTGCAGCGACCTCTATCCATGGGCGCCGATATTGTGGTGCACTCCGCAACCAAATTCCTCGACGGCCAGGGCCGGGCCCTGGGCGGTGTTGCTGTTGGCCGCAAGGATGTAATGGATGAGTTGGTGGTTTTCCTGCGCACTGCTGGACCGAGTATGAGCCCGTTTAATGCCTGGGTATTCCTCAAAGGCCTGGAAACTTTAAAGCTGCGTATGCAGGCGCATTGCACCAATGCACTCGACTTGGCTTGGTGGCTCGATGAGCAGGAAATGGTGGAGAAGGTGAATTACACCGGCTTGCCTAAACACCCCCAACATCGCCTTGCTCGGGAACAGCAGGACGCTTTTGGCGCAGTGCTGAGTTTTACTGTGCGCGGTGGTCGCGAAGCTGCCTGGAAAGTGATCGACAATTGTAAAATCCTCTCCTGCACCGCCAACTTGGGGGATGCAAAAACCACTATTGTGCACCCTGCCACGACAACCCACGGCCGCCTTAGTGATGAAGATAAGGCTCGCGCCGGAATTACCGAAAATTTGATTCGTGTTTCGGTAGGGCTGGAAAATGTTGAGGACCTCAAGCGCGACCTGATGCGTGGATTATCCCAGTTATAAGCGCGCCCAGCTACCTATGATTATTAGCGGACAGTGAAATACTGTTCGCTGCTTCCGGTAGTGTTTGCATTTTGTCGCGCCCCTGTCGGTGTGCAGAAATAGCCCCCTTTAGAAAAATTGAGCAGTAATGGATTTGCCGTGCAAAAAATAGTTTCCGCCATAGTGTCTGATATCGGCAGCGTTTTATTAGGTAAAGAGCGCCAGGTGAAGTTGGCGTTGGCCTGTTTGTTATCAAAAGGCCACCTGTTGATCGAAGACCTACCGGGTATGGGTAAGACCACCTTGGCCCATGCACTCGCACAGGTGCTGGGGCTAACTTATAAGCGGGTGCAGTTCACCAGTGATATGTTGCCGGCGGATATTCTTGGTGTTTCGATATTTGATCGGGAGTCCAGCCAATTTCACTTTCACGAGGGACCTGTGTTTAGCCAGGTGTTATTGGCGGATGAGATTAATCGCTCATCGCCAAAGACCCAGAGTGCGCTGTTAGAAGCTATGGAAGAGCGCCAGGTGAGTGTCGATGGCGAGACCCGCACACTGCCCCAGCCATTTTTTGTGATTGCCACGCAAAACCCGATGCAACAATCGGGCACCTTTGCATTGCCGGAATCCCAACTGGATCGCTTCCTTATGCGTATCAGTCTCGGTTATCCCACCCGGGAGGCGGAGCGGGCTTTGTTTATGGGGGCCGATCCGAGGCAGCAGCTGGCGAAATTAAAACCCAGAATTGATATTGCCACACTCGGAAAAATGCAAAGCCTGGTTGGACAGGTGAAAACTTCTGACAGTCTGTTGGATTACCTGGAGCGACTGGTTTTGCAAACCCGCCAGAGCCCGGATTGCGCAGTGGGTTTATCACCCCGAGGCGCTTTGGCCCTTTTGCGCGCAGCCAAAGCCTGGGCGTTGATTCACAATCGTGGCCATGTTTTGCCTGAGGATATCCAGGCTGTGTTGCCGGCGGTGGCAGGACATCGATTACAGAGCGATGGCAGCAACGGCGAGCAGTTGGTTGAGCGTCTGATGCGCCAAGTGGATGTGATTGCGGCCTGAGTCGATGAGTGTAAGTCACCCCCAACGTCGGAACCCTTCCCGCAATCCGATACACCTGCTGGTGGAATATTGGCGCAACCTTATGCAGCGCTGGCTTAGTCGCCGGGCACCGCGGGCCCGAGCGATTACCTTGAACCACAGCCGATTATTTATCCTGCCCACGCGCGCAGGCTTAGGTTTCCTAATAGTGGTGGCATTATTGTGGTTGCTGGGCACCAATTATGAAAACAATCTGGTTTTCGCTCTGACATTTTTGTTGGTCAGCATTTTGGCGGTGCTACCACTACACACCTTTGCCAATTTAAGTGGCGTGCACTTGCGCCTTGTGGATACCCGAGCAGCTTTTGCTGGTGATTTTGCCGAGGCGGAAATTAATGTCAGTTGTGAGGGCAAGCGGGAGCGGGAATGGCTCGAGCTGAGTTGGCCACCGGAGCAGGGCAGTCGCGTGGATTTGTGCGAGCAGAAAAGTGCGGATATTTGTATCTCTATGCCGGTAGTAAAACGTGGGCGAGTGCAGGCACCTCGGTTGAGGGTTGAAAGTCGTTTCCCTCTCGGGTTATTTCGCTGCTGGAGCCGCATTGACCTGGATGTTGAATTTTTGGTTTACCCCCGTCCAATTTCTGTGGGCCCTTTACCGTTAGGAGAGACTGTTGCCGAGGGGGAGTTCGGTGAGGTGAAGCGGGGGGGAGATGATTTTGCAGCGCTAAAACCCTATCAAGCGGGTGACTCGTTACGCCATGTAGCCTGGAAGCAATACGCGGCCGGGCGCGATCTTTACAGTAAGGACTATGAGCGCAAAACTGACACGCGCTTGTGGCTCGACTGGGGTTTACTCGATGGTAGGGATATAGAGATGCGTCTGAGCAATCTCTGTGACTGGACCCTACAAGCGGAAAAGCAAGGCATTGCATACGGTTTGTGCCTGCCTGGCATTTCAATAGAGCCTTCGCTCGGTCCCGAGCATCAGCAGCAGGTCTTGCAGGCATTGGCCCTGTACCCCGGGCGAGGCCAGTGATGATTGCGAATAAGGATTTATTGCCCAGGGAAAGTTTGCTGTGGATTTTTGCTGCCCAGTTTGTCGCCCTTTTGCCGCAATTCACAATGCTGCCACTGTGGGTGGCTTTTGCCTGGGCCTTTGCGGTTTATTGGCGCCTGGAAGTCTTTCGCGGGCGCAGGGATTTACCCGGCCGCGCTCTTAAACTGACAGTGATTCTATTGACGGTGGCGGGACTGGCTCTGTCCTATCGGCGCTTGTTTGCTTTGGAGCCGATGATTGCACTCTTGGCGCTGTCATTCACCCTGAAAAATCTCGAACTGGTCAGCCGCAGGGATGCCTTTGTCAGTCTACTGCTGGCCTACTTCGTAGCCGCCACTCTGTTTGTGCAAGAGCAGACCATTCCCTATGCACTTTACGGTTTACTGAGTGTGTTGGTAATTACTGCAGCCCTGGCGGCGCAGCTGGGACACTTTAGTGCGCGCCCGCGCCGGGCTCTGGGATTATCCCTGCGGTTGGTGGCACAGGCCACGCCGTTAATGGTGTTGTTGTTTTTGGTGATGCCTAGGCTGGGGCCCCTTTGGTCTGTGCCGCAGAATACCTCCGCTGGGCGTACCGGTGTCAGTGATTCGATGGCCCCGGGAGACTTTACTGAGCTTTCCAAATCCAGCAAGCCGACCTTGCGTATCTCCTTTGATGGACCAGTGCCCCCGCCAGAGCAGCGCTACTGGAGGGGCTTGGTGTACTCGGAATTTGATGGGCGTACCTGGCGCCAGGGCTATGGTGTTGACCCTCGAAATGGCGGGCGAGTGTATTGGAGAAGTGGTGAGCAGGTGCTTCCGCAAGTGGGTCCCCGTTATCGCTACCAGGTTATCCAGGAAGCGAGCCGCAGCCCTTGGCTATTCGCTATGGCAAAACCGGCTTCAGAGAGCGCGGGTGTGGGAGAGACAGCGGATGATCGCCTGGTAAAACGGACCCCGGTTTTCAACCGCTTTTCTTACCAGGTAAGTTCCTGGCCGAGAGAAACCCTGTCACTCAGTGCTACTCTCAGCAATGCGGAGCGGCGCAGGAATTTGCAACTTCCCAGTTTCGGCAATAGCCGTACTCGTCAGTGGATGGCTTCCCTACGAGATCAGGGGCTCAGTGCTGAGGCGGTTTCCTCCCAGCTGCTGTCGCACTTCCACAGTGCTTTCACTTATACCCTGAAGCCTCCAGCACTGGGCGGCGATACTATTGATGAGTTTCTTTTCGATAGCCAGCAGGGCTTCTGCGAGCACTTTGCCGGTAGTTATGTGTTTGCTATGCGCGCAGCGGGGATACCGGCGCGAGTAGTGGCTGGTTACCAGGGCGGTGAGTGGGTCAGTGGAGAAGAGTACTTATTGGTGCGAGAGTACGACGCCCATGCCTGGGCAGAAATTTGGCTCGACGGCCAAGGCTGGCAGCGTGTAGACCCCACAGCGGCAGTAGCTCCGGAGCGGGTGCGCGACGGTCTGGAGAGTGCGGCGGGTGAAGAGTTTATGCAGGACTCCCTATTTCCCTTGCACCGTATCGGCATTCTCAGCCAGTTGCGCTTACAGTGGGATATGATCAACTACCGTTGGTATCAAACCGTAGTGAGCTTTGATGCCGATCGACAGCAGAATTTGTTACAGCGGCTATTTGGTGATCTGTCTCCAATGCGTATCGCCCTATTACTGGGGGCGCCGATTCTTGTGCTTTTGTTGGGGATCAGTTTATGGGCGGCCCGCTCCGCAGGAGGACCCAAGTTGGCGCCTGCGGAGAAGCTCTACCAGCGCTTTTGCCGGCGCATGGCCCGCAATGGGGTCCAGCGGCATTCCGGTGAGACTGCAGGATCCTATGCCCGCCGGATTGCCGAGGAAAAACCGGAGATGTCTGGTTATGCCGCAGCAGTGACAGAGGCTTTTGAGTCTGCCGCCTATGGTGGTGATGGCTCTGGGCTAAGAACACTTCGAAAGCTATCAAGCTGGTATTTCTGGTTGCGGCACTCGGCAAATATGACGCCGCACAAGCGTGAGTTGGCAGGTTATTAATCATTGAGTTATTTCGTATCTAGAATGCCAACCCAATTGCAAAGATTTCTGCTGGGCTATAGCGGCACCTCCCTGGCAACCGGGTTGCAGGTGATATTGCTGCCCTGGATCGCACTGACGATCGTGGATCTTCCCGCCCTGCAATTGGGGTGGATTCAGGCATCAGTATTGCTGCCAAACCTGGTATTCCTGTTGTTTGGCGGCGCTTTGGCGGATAGGCGAGATCCGGCTCTGGTGTCGGCTCTGGCCTGCTTGGGCCTGGCGCTTTGTCATACCGCATTGCTGTTGTATTTCACCTTCCATGTCCTGAATTTATCCACCTTGATGGTTTACGGAATTTGCCTGGGGGTGTGCAGCGCTTTTTTACAGCCGGCACGGGACAATCTGGTGCAGCGCAGTGCCCGCAACCGCAAGGGGCAGGCCACTGAGCGAGGCGTGCAAAAAACCGTAACCTGGATGATGTTGGCGCAGTACGGCGGCCAGGCAGTGGGTATGCTGCTAGCGAGTCGATTTGACCAGTGGGGCTTGCAGCACTTGCTGGGTGTACAGATTGCCGTTGTGCTAGTGGCTTCATTATTGCTTTTCTCCTTGCGCCAGCCTCAAGAGCGTCAAAAGACACCAGAGAAGCGACCCCATACCCTGATTCTGGATGGTCTCAGTCAGGCATGGAAACACCCGGTTTTGCGGGAGCTGACCGCATTGATGGCATTCAATGGCTTTGTGCATATCGGGGTTTTCCTGGTGGTCTTACCGCTGCTGGCTGCGGACTACGGTCGCGGTGCCGGTTACTACGCGACCCTGCAGCTGGCATTTATAGCGGGCACGGTGATCGCGACGGTGACTATGTTGAGACGGGGGCAGGGACAAGAGCCAGGGCGGGGAATTTTGATGTGCTTGCTTTACAGCGCAGCACTCTTGATTGCTATCAGCCTGGGGCCAACAAAGTTTGGCTTGATTCTGTTGTGTCTGTGTTGGGGGGCGGTTGCGGCAGCCTCCGCAGGGTTGGGGCGAGGCATTGTGCAATTGCTGGCGCCGGCGGATTATCGCAGTCGCATCATCTCCATTTATCAATTTGCCCTGTTTGGTTCTGCGGCGCTGGGAGCCCTGGCTGCGGGTGTTTTGAGCGAGGTTGCAGCGCCTCTGACGACACTATTGTGGGCGGGAATCCTGAGTTTATTGGCATTCGCACTGGTTGCCCTGAGTGGGGCTCTACGGCAGGTTAAAATTTCCGATAGCGAGGTTTAGGGAGCCTCTGAATAGCTCCGTGATACCTCTGGCATGCAGAGCGGTTCACAATCAAGGCGCGGCTTTGCAGGAATGTCTAGACCTTTCAAGAAGTCGCAACGCGGAGTGTGAATCGCTCTGCAAGCCCCGAAGGGCGGGCCTTGAAGGCCGCATCTGCTGCGTTGCAGCTCTTGCAAAGGGCTACGGCCATTCGCGGCGAGCTGCGCCTAACATCAGCACCCTTCAAGACCCGCAGAGGCATTACGGAGTTATTCAGGGGCTCCTTAGGAATCCCGCAACGACCAAATCCGGTTGAGCCACCATATATTTAACAGGGAACTGCGGTTATGGAGGTGGGGTTTGGTATCAGTAACAAGTGCCAAATGGTCACAGAGAGTCACGACAAACAGCCATGCGCTGGACCTTGAAGCCGGTGTATTTAGCCTGGATGATCCAAAAGCGATAGCCAAATCCCTGAAGAGTGCAGCAGAGGCCAGTCAGCAGCGCAAATCAGAGCCTTTCCGTTCAGCCATGTCTATGCTCACTTTTTATATCAATCGTGCGGGTCACCACTTACCTGCGCGCAGGCGTAGAATCCTGGAGGCTGCGAAAAATGAATTGCGTGAGCTTTATGGGCGCCCGCGCCGGCATTGAGCCGACGCGGGGTAGAGGCGATGAAGTCTTCTAGGGGGCTAGGCAGGGCAGGCAGCGCACGTAGAGTCCGCGCGGGTCGCGGAAGCTCTGCAGTTCGCCGATTGGTGCCAAAACCGGTTGTAAGCTGTTTAACCAGGCGCCGAGTGGCAGGTTTGCCTCAAGGCTGGCGGCGATACGTGCATCCACATTATCGCTCAGGGCGCGCAGGAATCTTTCGCCGGGAGTCAGCTCGCGCTGGATCTCTATTACATCGTATTCTTCGATCTCAGCAAGCTGTGCGGCGTCGGCAATGGCGTCATTGAGATTGCCCAGATCGTCTACCAGCCCCAGGTTTTTAGCCGCGCGCCCGGTCCAGACCTGGCCCTGGGCAATTTTGTGCACTTCCTTGGGAGTGCTGCCACGGGACTCGGCCACAATTCTCAGGAACCTGGCGTAGGTATTATCCACTCCCTGTTGCAGGATACTGGCGGCTGCCTCGGGTAGCGCACGATCCAACCGCATGCTGCCGGCCAGGTCTGAAGTGCCCACACCATCGGTATAAATACCCAGTGCCTCGAGGGAATCTTCAAAGGTTGGGAAGGCGCCAAATACGCCAATGGAGCCTGTCAGGGTTGCGGGAGAGGCCCAGATTCGATCGCCGCCGGTAGCAATCCAGTAGCCTCCAGATGCGGCCAGACTGCCCATGGAGATAACGACAGGGATATCGGCTTCGCGGGTGGCGAGTAGCTCTTGTCGAATTGCTTCTGATGCGAAGGCGGAGCCGCCGCCACTGTCAATGCGCAGAACCAGTGCATCAACTTCTTTTTTGCGTGCCTGTGCGATTAGTTCTCCCAGGCTTTCGCTGCCGATCCTGCCGGCGGGAGCGCGGCCATCGACAATAGAACCGCTTGCGGTGATTAAGGCAATCTTATTGGGTTCTTTCTTGGCGGCGACTTCGCTGAGCTTTTGGCTGCGTAAATAGGTGAGGGCATCGATGGCCTTATAACTGCGTTCATCGTTCTCATCTTCACCAATGGTTTTGCGTAGCTCTTGAACTGCCAAGTTGCGGTTGGCGAGTTGGTCGACCAGTTTATTGGCCAGAGCAGTACGTGCCCAGTCGCCCTCATGCTGCTGCAGTTTCTGGGGTAACTCGTCGATAAATAGATCGATGCTTTCAGTTGGCAGGTTGCGAAGGCCGGTTACCTGTTCGGTGTATTCACCCCAGAGTTCATGCAGCCAGCGCTGGTTATTCTCACGGGAAGCCGGAGACATGTCGTCACGAGTATAGGGTTCGATAAAATCCTTGTAGTCGCCAACGCGGAACACGTGGAAATTGACTTTGAGCTTTTCGAGGGCGCTTTTATAGTAATTCCGATAGACGCCAAAGCCGGTGAGCATCACGGAACCCATTGGATTCAGGTACACCTTGTCGGCATGGCTGGCGAGGAAATATTGCGCCTGGGTGTAGTTATCACCCACCGCATAAATGGGCTTGTCGGCTGCCTTGAAGCGCTGCAGGGCTGCGCCAATCTCGTCGAGCTTGCTGAGACTGCCGCCGACCATATTGTCGAGCTCCAGCACCAGTGCGGAAATGCGTTTGTCCTGTGCGGCTTTGTCGATAGAGTCGACAAGATCCTTAACCCTGATTTCCGCTGGCCCCTGGGAGCCACCGAAGAAAATCGGTAATCCGCTGGGCTGGCTGAGCTCATCTACCAGAAATCCACTCGGAGCCACGCGCAGGGCCGCGCCTTGTGGGACTACCAGCTGTTCGTCTTTGCCAAAAATTGCGATACCCAGCAATACCAGTATTAACAGGAATACCAGGTTGGTAAACACTCGCCTCAGCCAGGTAATTGAGCCGCCAATGGCACCAAAAAAGCTGCGGAACAGTCCTTTCTCATTGGATGAATCAGTCAAACCTCAAAACTCCTTAGTGCGCTGAGGGGCAAGCGTTGTCTATTTATCAGTTACAAAATCATTAGCAATGTGAGTAGTGCCGGTGGCTATTGCATACGATGCCAGCGGCTGCTCATCATTGATGAAAAGAATAGGATAAGGCTAAGGACTACCAGTACGCCATCCTGCCAGCCGCGTGTAGGCATCATTACGTCGACAATACTGGCAGTGATATACAGCAAGAGAATAAAACAGAGCCACAAGTAGCTACGATAGTGCTGCTTTAGTAACCCAGGTAGTACCAACAGCAGTGGTATGGTCTGCAAGCACCATAGGAACAATGAGCCGCCTTCGAGGAATAGATTCCAGACGACAAACAGTACGAGCATGCCGATATAACAAATCCAGTTAATTCGCAGCGCTATCTTGAGCTTGCGCTGTACAGAATCGTTCACACTTTATCCTCTAGTTGTCGCCGTTATGTGCATTATCCAGCGTCTGTGCCAGGCTGCCGACTCGCTTGCCCAGTGCCCGGCACAGGGTTACTTCGTCATCGGAAAGCGATGTGGCATGTTCACCGGACCAGTGTGAGGCACCATAAGGTGTGCCGCCAGTGCGGGTGCGCATTAAGGCGGCTTCGGAGTATGGGATGCCGGCGATTAACATGCCGTGGTGCAGCAGGGGCAGCATCATGGATACCAGCGTAGTTTCCTGACCACCGTGAAGACTGCCAGTGGCGGTAAATACCGCAGCCGGCTTACCGGTAAGGCTGCCATCGAGCCAAATATCACTGGTTTGGTCAAGGAAATAGCGCAGCGGAGAGGCCATGTTGCCAAAGCGGGTGGGGCTGCCCATCAGTAAACCGGAGCAATTGCGCAGGTCCTCGATTGTACAGTAGGGGGCACCTTCGGTGGGTACCGGCGGCTCGCTGGCTTCAGTGTCTGGAGATACGCCGGGCACGGTGCGCAGGCGAGCGGTAATCCCACTGGCCTCTACGCCGCGAGCCAGTTCGGTGGCCATGCGCGCTGTAGCGCCGGTGCGGCTGTAGTAGAGGATGAGGACATAGCCTTCGTTGTCCCGATCCATCAGATCAGCCCCAGTACATTTTCAGGGGGCCGCCCTATCACTGCTTTGTCGCCTTTTATAACGATCGGGCGTTGGATCAAAATAGGGTTTTGAGCCATTGCGTCAATTAACTGGGATTCGGCCAGATCTTTGTCTTTCAGGTTTAACTGCTTGTAGGGTTCTTCACCAGTGCGCAACAACTGTCGTGCATCAATATCCAGTTTGTGCAGCAACTGCTGAATATCCTCGGCAGAAGGTGGGGTTTGTAGATAGAGAACCACCTCCGGTTCAATACCGTTATCCTGCAATAGCTGTAGGGTTTGGCGGGATTTTGAGCAGCGGGGGTTGTGGTAAATCGTCCACATTGTGGCGGCATCCTGTTACTGTTTGGCGTATTCTAACCGAAGAATGTTGCGGAGTTCTAAGTCGCTTCTGAATAATCCCCCCAACGTCCTGCGGGGTTTTCGGGAGCTCCTTGGCTATTTGGGGCAGTAATACTGCGGCCTGGGCGAGATGTCCAGGCATAGAGAGATCACAATGAGAAGCACCGTAAAGGATTGGGGAAACCACTGGCTGCGCTTTGCGACGTCACTGTGGAAACTGTTTGATGAAAAGGATTGTCGGCAACGCGCGGCTGCTCTCACTTACCTGACACTGTTTGGCATAGTTCCCCTAGTGACGGTGAGCTACGCCATGTTATCACTGTTTCCCGACTTTGCCGGCTTGCAGAGTAGGTTACAGGATCAACTGTTCACCCACTTTTTGCCTCAGAGTGGGCGCGAGATCCAAAAATATATCAGCAGTTTTTCCGAACAGGCACAGCGTTTGACTGGCGTTGGTATCGCGATGCTGATTATTACTGCGGGTTTGACCCTTCGCGGCATCGAGGGGACCTTTAACTCTATCTGGGACGTCCAAAAAGGCCGCAGCGGGGTTTCGAGTTTTCTTTTGTACTGGGCGATATTGAGTCTCGGTCCAATCCTATTAGGGGCGGGACTGGCGACAAGTACTTTTGTCTTTTCTCAAAAATTTTTCTTGGGTGGAGCTGATTCCTTTGAGGTAACTTCGTTGTTATTCAGGATTCTACCATTTGTTTTCAGCTCCATAGTTTTTACCCTATTGTTCATCGCTGTGCCCAATTGCTATGTCCCGTTGCGCCACGGAATAGAGGGGGGGATCATAATCTCGATTGTTTTCGAGGTTATGAAGTACTTATTCGGCTTGTTGGTAGCGCGGAGTTCGGTCCAGGCAATCTACGGCGCATTCGCTGTTGTTCCCCTGTTCCTGCTTTGGATTTATCTGATGTGGATACTGGTATTGGCCGGCTGTGTGTTGGTGCGCACACTATCGGTTTATCAAGCTGCGACCCAGGAGCGGGAGCATTCTGACCTGGTTGCCCTCCTTATTGTTCTCTGGCAGATGTATAAGAAATGCGCGAAGGGGAGGCCTCTGAAGGAGCGAGATATTTCCCGTATGGGAATCAAGTTTGTTCAGTGGCGAAGGTTGCGGAATATCCTTCAGGCTAATCGTATGGTGACCCAGACTGATCGCAATGATTATGTTTTGCTGAGGGACCTGAATACGGTGTCCCTGGTTGAATTGGCAGGTTGGCTGAGTTCGGATTGGATGCCCAGTGGAATTCCTGCGAGTCTGGATGGATTGCCCTGGTATGGAGAGGTAGAGCAACGCTTTGCCAATGCCAGAGAGTCAACCCGGGAGCAATTAGGTATTACTGTTGGGGAGTTGTTCCTGGAGGCCGAGCAAAAGGAAGCTGAAGATAAGCCCCTTGAGCTGGGCCACGACGGTGGGACTGATGATAAGCAAACAAACTCTGAAACCGGGGGAGAAAGTGGGCCTGATGAAAATAGTCAAAGTGAAGATGACAAGAGCAGCAGCGGTCACCTTTCTTTTGTTGGTATGCGGAATAAGCGCCTGCGCTAAAGACGATAAATCGCTTCTAGCCATTGATGGGGAAGAGTTGGATGTATCGGGTAAGGTTTTGCTGGTTAACTATTGGGCAGAGTGGTGTAAGCCCTGTCGAGAGGAGATCCCGGTCCTTAACCAACTGGCCGACGGTAACAACAATATCGTTGTTGTTGGGGTGAACTTCGACAATTTACCGATTGCGGAAATACAAAAACAGGCGGATAAGTTGGGTATTACTTTTCCCGTTCTAGTGGCCGAACCGCAAGGGCGCTGGGGGCAGGAGAAGCCGGAGGTGCTGCCTTCTACGTTCATTATTGGTACCGATGGTCGCTGGCATAAAACATTGGTTGGGCCGCAGGATAGAGACGACTTTATTTCGGCTCTCAATTTATAGCGAGTACTAATGGAGTGCTGGTAAAAGCCGGCGGGGTAACAGTGGATTATTAGAAGCTCCCAAACTTTATAAAACTATAACTAACACATCTATAGGCTTGTGACGGATCGCTGATAGCATGCCGCCACTTTCCCCTTTTGTTCCGGGTGGGACCCAGACCTTATGCATATCAGTTCATTTGCTTTCCTGCTTCTATTTATTGTTTTTCTATACGGACTTTTTCGCTGGCAGCGAGGCCGTGACTCCCTCGCACCAGCAGTGCTGGCTGGCCTGATTCTTGGGGTTATCTTTGGAGGCACCCTGCAACTGTCTCGCGGATGGGGGGCTGCACCCGCAGAGGTGATACCTTGGGTAGAGATGATAGGGGACAGTTACGTAAATCTATTGTATTTACTCGTGATGCCCCTGGTGCTGACTTCCATATTAGTGGCGGTAGTTAAAGTCAGCCATACCCAGGCGCTGGGCAAAATCAGTATTTCAGTCCTGGGGGTACTATTGGGAACAACGGCGGTGGCCGCTCTAATTGGCGTGGCTATGGCCGAGCTATTTGGTTTGTCGGCTGCGGGATTGGTTGAGGGTTCCAGGGAAGCTGCGCGAGTGGAAGTGCTGAATGAGCGTATTGGCAAGGTCACAGACCTTTCCATTCCTGAGATTATTACCTCTTTTGTGCCGCGCAATATTTTTCTGGACCTGACCGGGGCTCGCTCTACTTCTGTTATAGCGGTGGTTATATTCGCGGTGCTTTTAGGGTTGGCAGCCTTGGCGGTTCGCCGTGAATTTCCCGAAGAGGGCGCAGCGATTGAGCGCTTCGTTCATGTGGCTCAAGTCTGGGTTATGAAGCTGGTGCGACTAGTGATGGCTTTTACACCTTACGGCGTGATGGCTTTGGTTACCGGCCTGATCGCTAAATCCAGTATGGGGGATATTCTTAACTTATTGAGTTTTGTGCTGGCCTCCTTTACGGCTATTGGTTTGATGTTCCTGGTGCACGGTCTGCTGCTACTTATTAATGGTATCAATCCGCTGCACTATTTCACCAAGGTATGGCCGGTGCTGGTTTTTGCCTTTAGCTCCCGCTCCAGTGCTGCAACTATTCCCCTGAATGTCGAGACTCAGGTGGACCAGCTGCGTACGTCTCCAGCAATTGCCAATTTCTCTGCATCTTTCGGTGCGACTATTGGGCAAAACGGCTGCGCCGGCATTTATCCGGCTATGCTGGCAGTGATGGTGGCAGTGCCGATGGGGATCAATGTATGGGACCCAGTATGGATTGCTACTTTAGTGGCGGTTGTAATGATCAGTTCTTTCGGTATAGCGGGCGTTGGTGGCGGGGCGACCTTTGCAGCCTTGGTGGTACTGCCGGCAATGGGGTTGCCAGTTACTATCGCGGCTCTGCTAATTTCTGTTGAACCTCTGATTGATATGGCGCGAACCGCGCTGAATGTTAACGGCGCTATGACCGCTGGCACCCTGACACAACGCTGGCTCGGCGATGAAGTGCCCGGCCCGGAAGTTGTAGAGGGTTGAACAGAGAACGGTACTTTGTGCACCGATTATTTTTGTCTTCTGATTTCGCCGATTTTTCATAGGAGTCCTGTCAACCAGCTCTAGTGCCTGACGTTATAGTCAGTGCTGTTAACGCATTGAGTTTTTTGTTCACGGAACTGGAGCAACTTATGAATAAACTGATAGGACTGTCAGTACTGGCGCTTAGCCTTGGTTTTCCCCTCTCGCTGCAAGCTGAAAGCAGTGAGGATGATGGACATGATCGCGGCGACCGTATTGAAAATCGTCTCGATCGAAAGGGGGATCGCATTGAAGAGCGCCTCGATGATAAAGGTGATCGTATTAATGAGCGCCTGGACCAGCGGTCTGAGCAGGCTGCCGCTAATGGGAGAGATAAATTAGCTGCACATTTAGATAAAAAAGGTGATCGTATCGATAGGCGCCTGGATAACAAAGGTGAGAAAATAAACGAGCGCCTCGATAAAAAAGGCGAGCGAATAGATAATAGATACGATCGGAAGAACGAACGCGGCGAGCGGACAAAAAAGCACCATCGTAGATCCCGTGACAACAATAACGATTAGTGATTGTTGGTTGTAGCAGGCATTATCTAGTGGGTTGCGGCAAACTAAGGAGCCTCTGAATAATTCCGTGATATTTCTATAGTCTTGGAAGACTGCAGTCGCTAGGCGCAGCCTGCTGATAAAGGGCTTAGTCCTTTGCAAGAGCTATGCAGTAGCTGGGGCCTTCTAAGTCTGTCCTACGGGGATTTCAGAGTGGTTCATACTCTGTGCTGCGACTTCTCAAAAGGTTTAAACACTCCTGTGAAGCCGCGCCTAGACTGTGAGCTGCCCTGACAGCCAAAGAAATATCACGGAATTATTTAGAGGCTCCGCAATAGCCGTAGAAGGATTGCATCCTCGTCAAGGGACCTCAATCGGCTTTTATGGATCAGTTTCTCGCTTCAGTAGAAAAGCGGGCATTCACTATGGCGAAATATGCTGTAGGGGACCGTGATGATGCGCTGGATATCGTTCAGGACTCTATGCTTGCACTCGTCAAAAGCTATAGCTGCCGAGACCGTGCGGAGTGGCGCCCATTATTTTTTACCATTCTTAATAACCGCATAACCGATTGGCATCGTCGCAAGAAAAACCTGTCCCGTTGGCAGCTGTTGAAAGATAAACTTCCTATTAATAGCGAAGGCGATGAATGGGATCTGAGTGAATTTCCCGACCCCAACGGCCGCAGCCCGGATAGTGTCCTAATCGGTGAACGTACGATTGATGCCATTGACCGCGCCATTGAAAAGTTACCTCTGCGTCAACAGCAGGCTTTTTTGTTGCGCTGCGTTGAAGGCTTTAATGTCAGTGAGACAGCAGGGGCTATGGCTTGTAGCGAGGGAAGTGTGAAGACTCACCTCTCTCGAGCATTGCGCAGCCTGCGGGTTCATTTGGAGGCGATGGAATGAGTAATTTAGAAAACAATTCATCGACTAACGAGAAGCGTATACTCGGAGCGGCCAGTGCCGCTGTTATACGTAGAGAGAGATCGCTCGATACGGAAACCCTGGCTGAGTTGCGGCGAATCCGCTCCGCAGCGCAAGATCAAAATAATAAAAAACGGTACTTTTCACTCAAGACCTTGTATCCATACCTTCCAGTTACAGCGGCTTCTGCCGCAGTGCTATTTCTTGCTCTATGGTGGCCCAGATCTGTTATCAATAATGAAAGTCGTACAGAGCTGCTAGTGAGTGGTGATTGGCTGCTGGATGAAGATATGGATATCGAGATGATTGAGGATATGGAGTTTTATCAGTGGTTGGCGGAGGAGTTGGATGGGCACTCTTCGTAGTGTTTTATTCATCATATCTATGTGTGCGCTCGTATTTCCAGGTACTACCGAGGCGGAGGAAGCTGAGCCTCTGCCGGAGGAATTCCTGTTATTCCTGGAAGAGTGGGTCGATGAACAAGGTGATGTCGTTATCCCTGAAGATCCCGAGTTGGTTCAAGGTCCCGGGCAAACCCAAGAAGGCACCAAAAGCAAAGATATATGGCTGGGGGACAGTCATGATTAAAACCCTGGTCGCAACTTGTTTGATGGCAGCCTCTCTGCTTTGGGCTGGTATGGCGTGGTCGGTGGATTGGAAAAGCCTAAGTGATAGTGATCGCAAGCTGTTACAGGGCATGGAAGAGCGCTGGCCCAACATGTCTGATAGCCAGCAGGAGAGGTTGTTGCGGGGTGCGCGTCGATGGAACTCAATGAGCCCTGAGCAGCGTGACAATGCTCGGCAGCGCTATGAAAAATGGCAGTCTCTGCCCCAGGAACGCCGTAATCAGCTGCGGGAATCTTATCGACAGTACCGTGCCCTGCCGGAAGGCAGGCGTGAGAGTATCCGTGAGGCTCGTGAGAGATATCGGCAGATGTCCCCCGAACAGAGAGAGCAAGTGCGCGAGCGCTGGCGGGAAGCTAGGGGCGATAGGAGTGAACCGCAAAGGCCCAGGGGTGATAGGGCTCGGGGAGAGCGAGCGCAAGGGGATAGACTCAGGGAAGATGGGCCTAGGAGGGATAGGTCCGATGAGAATAGACCTAGAGGAAACCGGCACAGAGAAGACCGACCAAGGGGCGACCGGGCGAGAGGAGATAGGCCCAGAAGGGAGCACGAAAGGGGGAGAAGGCACCAGGATTCTCGGCCTAGGCGTGATCGAGAGGCCAGTGACCGACGAGAGGGTGATGAGGAGACTGATAGTTCATCTGGGGCTCCTGAATAGTGCCCTGCCATTCAAATTCCAACCCTGAGAGGCTGGCTTATCGTTTTACCTCGCTGCTACGCTGGTACGACAGTGTAATTCAGCGTCTATTCAGATCATCTTAAGTAATCTGGCTCCCGTTGATGACTAGCGGGAGATATATCGTGCAACTATACAAACAGCTAATCGCGGGTGCGGCAGTTGCGGCACTGGTGGGTCTAAGTTCTACTGCCAGCGCGGGCCCCCGAGGCTATGCTGCGGGTGGCTATGATTATGCGCGAGTTACCGAGGTTACTCCCGTCTACACCGATGTTCAGGTTGTTACACCGACGACTCAGTGTCGCGATGAACAGGTTGCCTATCGCGAGCCGACTTCCCCGGCAGGTACTGTAGTGGGGGGACTTATAGGTGCTGCAATCGGCAATAACTTAGGCGATCACGGCCACCGTGGACGCTACGGTTATCATCGCAGTCACAATCGTGGCGGCGCCACAATCGCAGGGGCTTTGGTGGGCGCCCTGGTAGGTAACCAGATCAGCCGTGCCAATGCTCCAGTCCACTATGCAACAGAGTCCCGTTGCCATGTTGTAGATGAATACTCTACAAGAAGGGAATTAGTCGGATACGATGTCCGCTATCGGTATAATGGGCAAGTTTACTTGACTCGCACTGACCATCATCCGGGCGATAGAATCCGGGTCCATGTCGACGTCTCACCGGCTCTTTGAGCCCGGTTGAGGGCGGCAGGGAGTTTATAAAGGGTGGAAAATTGGATATCCACAGGAGCCGCACCGTGAAACTGAATCGTACCTTACTTGGCTTTATTGCTTTTACCGCTGTGTTTTTGCCGGCGCTCTGCAGTGCCACGGTACACAGCTACCCCGCTTATGAGCGGGAGAGTTTTCAGCCCCACTTTCTTCGTGTTCAAGGGGGAGAAATCTCAAGGGATCGGGCTGCTTCAATCGTAAAACAACGCTTTGGTGGAAAAATTCTCGCCATTTCTGAGACCAAAAAACAGGGGCGAGCCGTGTATCGGGTGAAGGGACTGTCGGCCAAAAGCCAGGTTTATGTGGTGTTTGTCGATAAACAGAGCGGCCGTATATCCCGCTAGCAGAATAATTGCGAGCCGCAATAAGGTAATTACTATGCGCGCACTATTAGTTGAAGATGAAGCATTACTGCGGCAGCAGCTGGCAGAGTCCCTGCGCACGGCCGGGTACACCGTTGACGAAGCCCCTGATGGAGAAGAGGCACTTTATCTGGGGAGGGAATATCCCTACGACGTTGCAGTAATGGACCTGGGTTTACCCAAAATTGATGGTATCCAGGTTATTGAAACACTGCGCCGTGAAGAGAAGCATTTTCCTATCCTGATTTTAACGGCTCGGGGACACTGGCAGGAAAGGGTCTCCGGCCTGGAAGCTGGCGGGGACGATTACCTGGTAAAACCCTTCCATACTGAAGAACTGCTCGCACGGTTGAATGCCCTGGTGCGCCGTTCCGCAGGTTTCTCATCGCCGACGATTAAAGCCGGACCTATCGTTCTGGATACCAGTGCGCAACGGGTTAGTGTGGATGAAGTTGAATTGGACCTGACTTCGTTTGAGTACAAGGTACTTGAATACCTGATGCTTCATCCGGATGAGGTAGTGTCAAAAACCACCCTGACAGAACATATCTATGAACAGGACTGTGACCGGGACAGCAATGTGATAGAGGTGTTTATTGGACGCCTGCGGAAAAAAATTGATGCGGCAGCCAAGCTTAAGCCTATCGAGACTCTGCGCGGGCGCGGCTATCGCTTTGTGATTCCGCAGTGAGATCCATCAATTTCCCCCTGCTTTCCTATATTCTGGGTTCCTTAAAGGGGCGTCTGGCCCTGGTTACCAGTCTTGTGCTAGTCGGCTTTATTCTTCTTATCTCTGGAGTCCTCGAGCACGCCTATCGCACCTCCCTGAATGAAGCCAAGCAGCGGGAGCTGCAGGTCTACATTTACACCCTGCTGGCGGTTGCTGAGCCGGAAGGTAAAACCCTGATTCTGCCCCCGAGTTTGCCCGAGCAACGCTTCAACCAGCCTGATTCCGGTTTGGTGGGCGCTGTTATTGATCGGGAGGGTGAGATTATCTGGCGTTCGGAGTCAGCCCTGGCAATGCCGCAGCTGGAGTTCTATCCGCTTTCCCAGGGGCAGGAGTCCTATTCGCAGGTATCGGTTCCGGGAGAAGAGGGAAGTTATAGCAGTTTCCGCCAAGGGGTTGCCTGGGGGCTGGAAGATGAAAATTTGTTTACCTTTGCAGTGCTCGAGGATGCGGCCCCGCTACAGGCCCAAGTGGGGCAGTTTCGCTCAACCATGTGGCACTGGTTGGGGTTGGGAGCATTGTTATTAATCCTTGCACAGTGGTTGGTTCTGCGCTGGGGGTTTGCCCCGCTGACAGCCCTGGCTAATGCGCTTCAGGAAATGCAGCGTGGGGGTGCCGATCGATTGGAGGGTAATTTTCCGCGGGAGCTACGCCCACTGACAGATAACTTAAATCTGTTGATTGAAAATGAGCGCCGCCAGAGAGAAAAAACCCGGCATACATTAGCTGACCTGGCCCACAGCCTGAAGACGCCATTAGCGGTATTGAAGGGTCTTAAATTTTCTGGAGATACAACAACCGCCGGCAAGACGCTAACGGATCAGGTGCAGCGGATGGACAGTATTATCAGCTATCAACTGCAGCGGGCAGTAACCAGTTCGCCGAAATCCATTATACGGGGGACACCGGTCGCGCCACTGCTCCATAAAATACTGGATGCGCTTGAAAAGGTGTATCGCAGTAAGCCGTGTGATGTCGAAAGTTCCTGTGCTGAAAACACCCTGTTTTATGGTGACGAAGGTGACCTGATGGAAGTCCTGGGTAACTTGCTGGATAACGCTTATAAATATGGTGACGGGAAATTATCGGTTGCCGTTGAGAATATGGAAGATACTCGCAAACTGTCTATTCAGGTTAAAGACAATGGCCCAGGGCTGGACAGTGAGAAATGGCAAGCGGTTACCCAGCGGGGCGTTCGTGCCGATGAACAGCAACCTGGGCAGGGTATTGGACTTGCCGTGGTAGTGGATATTGTTGAGAGCTATGAAGGGCAAATAAATGCAGCCCCCCTTCCTCAGGGAGGTACGGAAATTACGGTACAACTGTAATTTCCGTTTTGCTCGACAAGTCGTTTAACTAGAACCAATTTTCCTGCATGTCGAAAGGAACGCTATTGCCTGATTTCAGCAGTGCGATAGCTGTCTCTGTTTTTGGTAGCTCCCATTCAAAATAGTATTTAGCAGTGTGTAATTTACCCTGGTAAAAATCCTGAGCTTCACTATTAGGATTCTTTTCCAGTGCTTTTTCTGCGATAACTGCCTGCTGTAGCCACAACCAGGCGACTACGGTACAGCCAAATAAATCCAGGTATAGGGTGGCATTACCCAGGCCGCGATCCACATCTTCCTGAAGCTGGGAGAATAATGCAAAACTTGTCTCATCCAACTTTTCCAGGGCTTCTTCCAGCATTTTGGCCATAGATTCGAGCTTAGGTTTATCCCTGGCCTGCATAATCGTATTGCGGATCTCTGCCTGTAACAGTTGGTAGCCAGCAAGATTTTTTGACGGTACTTTCCGGGCCAGTAAATCCAGGGCATGGATGCCTTCTGTACCTTCGTGAATTGCGTTAAGGCGATTGTCTCGATACAACTGCTCTACCGGGTATTCACGAATATAACCCGCTCCCCCCAAAACCTGAATCGCCAACTCATTAGCTTTTAGGCAGTACTTGGAGGGCCAGGATTTTACTACGGGAGTTAGCAGATCGAGCAGTGTTGCAGCATTGTTGCGCTGCTCTTCTGTAGGGGCTGTATGCTCATCCTCGTAAAGTGAGGTGGCATAAACACTCAAGCTTAAGCCACCTTCAGCATAGGCTTTTTGCATCAGTAGCATACGGCGAACATCGGCATGCTGGACGATAGGGACCTGTTTGGATTCAGGATCTCGGTTAGAGGGCATACGCCCCTGCGGGCGGCCCTTGGCGTACTCAAGAGAGTAAGTGTACCCCTGGTATCCAAGTACAGAAGCGCCAGCTCCCACACTGATACGGGCTTCATTCATCATTTGGAACATATACTTCAGGCCCTGGTGGGGTTCACCGATCAGGTAGCCTATAGCGCCACCGTCCTCACCAAAACTCAATACCGTTGATGTGGTATTGCGGTAACCCATTTTATGTAGCAGGCCTGCGAGTTTTACATCATTGCGTTTTGCCGGTTTCCCCTGCTCGTCCAGAAGGAATTTGGGAACCAGAAAAAGTGATATTCCCTTCACACCTGCGGGTGCGCCTTTAATTTTTGCCAGAACCAGGTGAACGATATTCTCAGTGAGGTTTTGATCGCCACCAGAAATATACATTTTCTGTCCGTGAATACGGTAGCTGCCGTCTTCTTCTGGTAAGGCGCTAGTGCGAATGTCTGACAGCGCGGAGCCCTGATCCGGTTCAGTTAGTGCCATAGTCCCGGCAAAACGTCCGTCCAACATTTGTGGAAGGAATTGCTTTTTAAGCGACTCGCTGGCGAAAGTGCGTACCAGATTGGCCGCGCCAATGGTCAAGAACGGGTAGCTAGCACTGGCAACGTTTGCTGCGGCCATATAAGCGAGTGCTGTGCGCAGAATAACTTCTGGCAATTGCAGTCCGCCTTCCTCTGCATCACAGTGAGCGGCGAGAAATCCTGCAGAGGCAAAAGCATCCCAGGACTGTTTGGTTTCTTCGATAACGCTGACGTTTTCACCATCAAAGCTCGGTTCAATCGCATCGCCTTTGGCGTTGTGATTAGCGAAAAATTTTTCTGCAATGGTGTGTGCGGTATTCAGTGTTGCATCAAAAATTTCACGGGAATGATCACTGTACCGAGGGCGATTGATTAGGGCCTCGGTATCTAAAAATTCATAAAGTAAAAAATCGATTTCACGCTCGTTGAGCAGCTGATGGGCCATGTTTACCTCTTACATTATTCTTTTTGGGTAATCCGTTTAATTTCCAGGTAGTTTTCCATTGAATATTTTTATGCTGGAACTCTACGATTCAAGTGTATATGTAAACGTGGAGAGGGTGCACTGGGCAATGACTGATTCTATGAATAGACTTGGCGATTATTAGAGTGCTTTTACTCGGATATTCTTTGAAATACTGGTGCTGCTTCTGCAACGGGCTTTGGTACCACCTTGCGCCACAGTTGGGAGGATAGTTCAGCTGGGCTTTGTCGGCACCCGGAAGCAATCCAGTTGCCCAGTGATTGAGCCACATCAGGCCAAACTATCCGAAGTGGAGGGGGGCAGTTGGCTAGCCACTTGTCGATCGTATAGGCATTTATCTGTTTTACGATTGTGGCCAGTTTGAGCTGATCGAGCGCTTTGGCATTGGCTTCCTGCTCAAATTGATTGGCGAGAGGCCTACTGAGAATGGGTTTTCCCAGAGCCAGGGTTTCAGCCAATAATTCAAATCCGCTATTGCAGATTACTGCTTTAGAGGTTGCCAGATCCTTCTGAAAGCCATTAATTGAGGGGGCCTTAACTTGAATATTACTAGAGGTAGGTAAATTGTGGGGTATACCGTAGACGATAAACCGATAGGGCAGCCTGGAAAGTTCGTCCAGCATCGGAATAGGCTGTTCGAAAGGCAAGTAAACTAGAATATGTTCACCCAATTCTTGGGAGAGTTCAGGTTTCTGAGGGACGATTGGCGGTAGTATTGGGTTGCCGAAGTGGTGCCAATGTAAACCGATACTTTCTTGTGTTGGGGCAAATGATTTTAGTACTGTGCGGGATGCCCACTTATTGCGAGGTGCAGGGATCGGGAATTCAAAGGCGTATTGATGGCCGATACCGATGCTGCGTTTTTTCTTAAATTTCGCTGCCCAGGCCGTAACAGGTTCATAGTCACTGATAATTAAATCAAAATTATTAACCGGCAGTGTTCTTATATCCTTGATGAATCTTACTGCATTGATGTTTCGCAGTGTTGCGAAACTATTCAAGCGGCCATGACTGTGGATAAAAGTCATTCCCTCCCGCCACCAATAGTCTCCAAAAGAAGACATCTCAAATAAGCTTTCTCTTGGGCGGCCTGAAAATAACCACTGGACCTCGAGATTTGGATACTTTTCGAATTGCTTAGCCAGCGCACGGGAGCGACTGATGTGCCCATTACCCGTGGATTGAACGCCGTAAAGTATCTTCATATAAAGGCAGCACTCACAATTAAACTGACACTGGTCCCCAAAATAGCGCCGGCACAAATATCAGACGGGAAATGAACTCCCAGGCCAACCCTGGCGGCTCCGACCCCGGTGGCCCAGATATAACCGAAGCTCCACATGGGGCTCACCTGTATAGACATCGCGGTTATAAATAGGAAGGCGCATGAGGTGTGGCCCGACGGTAAGCTGAAACGATCGTGCGCCACAATTACGGGACGCATGCCCGGGATTGCTTGGGGCGGGCGAAGTCGTCGTGTCGTGTTTTTTATCCCCCAGTACAATCCGCGCTCCAAGGCAACTGCGGTACATGCCAAGTACAGCAGTTGAATGGCTGAATTGAGCCATACATAGGTGAATAAAAGTGCCCCGGCAGCCCACCCATCCCCAGATTTAGATAGCCACAGATAGCGCCGGCGAGAGCTGGGGCGTGATGCCCGCTCAACCATATACAGCACTATGGACACATCAAAACTCTTTAGATTCATCGGTAAGCCTCGCATGCCGACAAGTTACAAATCGATTATTGCACGGACTTGACCGATTTATGTCGCAATAATGAAATCTTGACCAGGCGGGAAGAATAGAATGAAAGAGCTTATTTAAAAGGCTGAAAGATCCAACGAATAGTTGGCGCAAGATTATTCCAAATCAAAATTATAAGTAATTCGATTAATAAACGCTGGGGGTTTTCGGGGTCAGTTGTAAGCTGATAGTACACCTGAGTACCAGCAAGTTAGACAAAAGATTGAGTTGGATTGGGTGCAGATATAACTGAAGAAAGTTGCTTATCTTATTGGAAAAAATAATAGACAGATAAAGTGACTTTGGAGGAAGCATGGCCCCTCCAAAATTAATGATATTTCAGGCAGGTCAGGCAGCTATGTCAAATGCCTGGACTAATTCAAAGCGTGGAGATTTAACGCCGTTTTTAGAAACTGTTTCATTAAATGTTCTTTGGGGTCTCACCCAGACGCCATAGCCTCCATAAAGGGCTCGGTACACAACCATAACTTCTTCGGATTCACTATGTTTTGCGGTATGTAAAACCTCGTACAGATTTCCTTTGTAGTGACGATATAGGCCGCGTTGCATGGGTACCTCTAACTTACGTGGTGGGGGGCAAGCTGTAACTGTTGGATGCGATTCCCGTGAAGTACAGCAGTGCCTGAATAGCGATGTTCGCCTGTAGAAGTAAACTCAAACTTGTAACTGCGGTGAAGGCTGAAAACCCCCCTCTTATCCTTTTTGATTCGAGTACGAACCAAAAGCACGGTGTCGTCTAACAGTTGGACACCGAGCTGTCGGCAGTGATCAGAAGCGGCTCGCCGGACGTGCTCTTTAGCGGCCATACTGGCCCAGATATACCAAAGAACCACAAAGAACAGGGAAAGCCACAGTATGTCGCTGAGAGTGTAATACATTGCTATACAGTTGCTATGATCGCTTTCCCGCAAGAATACCATTTAAGGAGCGCCAATGTCCGGCACGATTTTAATTACTGGCTGCAATCGCGGAATTGGGCTTGAGTTGTGTGCCCAGTTTGCCGAAATTGGCTGGAAGGTCCTGGCTTGTTGCCGGGAACCGAAGAAAGCCGCTGAGCTCGCGGTGTTGCAAGAACGCTACCCCTCGATACAGTTGATTCGCCTAGATGTGACCGACTACGAACAGATGATCTCTCTAGGTAAGGCCTTTCAAGGAGAGCCGATAGACATATTGCTCAACAATGCAGGTTACTACGGGCCGAAGGGCGTGGGATTTGGCGCTGTTGACCGCGCAGAGTGGCGTCGAGTTTTAGAGTCCAACACTATCGCCCCCTATATGATGGCAGAAACTTTTTGTGACAATGTTGCGGCCAGCGAGCACAAGCTAATCGCGGTGATGAGCAGCAAGGTTGGGAGTATCGCTGATAATCGCTCTGGCGGTGGATATATCTACCGAACTTCAAAGACAGCCGTAAACCAGGTCGTCAAAAGCTTATCTATCGATTTAGAGCCGAGAGGAATCACGGTTCTCGCTTTGCATCCGGGGTGGGTAAAAACGGCTATGGGCGGCCCCGGAGCACTGATTTCTGCTGAGGAAAGTGTCGGCGGACTAAAAAAGCTGCTTTTATCAGCAACGCCAGCAAAAACGGGTCGATTTTATAACTATGACGGGACTGAAATTCCCTGGTAATACTTGTAATGGGCTGTGACAAAACTCCTCTGAGAATCTAATAGAATGCAGCTCCCACACTCTGCCGGCCTGAATACGAGGTCGCTTGAGTAGCCTTGATCAGTCGAATTTATGCATTTCAACTTTTTTGCATATGGCCGGCGGGTGAGTCTGTTTTGTCTGCTTCGTGCTAATGCCTGCTGATTGCAAGATTGGGCAAGAATACGGAAGAAGTTTTCTATCCCCCAGAGTGGGAACTACCTGAAAATAGCTTCATATCAAGGAATGGTTCTGATAGATCCTTTCAGAGTGTTGGCGGGTTTTACGTTTTAGGCAAGGAATCTTACCTCTTATCAGGGTGTCCTCGAAGGAGTGGAAATCATGAAGTGGCCCAGTGTTTTAACCAAGCGTAAAAGCTTGTCCCCCCAGTTACTGAAGTCACCAATCCTTGCAATTCTCATTGTTGCGGCACTCGTCGGTTATCTGGGCGGAATGCCAATATGGGTAGCGGTGTTGGGTGTTATTGCCTATTACTCCAGGGGGCGTGATTGGCGGGCAGGTGCCTACAATCTCGCATGTGTGGTGACCGGGCTGGGGTTGGGGTTGGGCGCTCAAACAGCGGCACATAAATGGCAAATTGACCCAAGTATCCTGGTTGGGCCGATTGCACTTCTCTTCTCGATTATCAGTGTATGGGCAATGGGAATGGTGACTGGTATTCGGAATGTCACTAGCTATGCCATTGGTATCATTATTGCGTTTCTTGCGCAGTTGGACATTACCTTGGATGCCTATTTTCAACTGATTGCAACGGTATCTATCGGTGCAGTATTTGCCGGCCTGATTGATATTTTATGGCCGCGTCAGCAACGAGCAGTAAGGACTTGTTGAAAGATTAATCTGAGTGCTTGAGGGGAAGGGTTGTAAGGGGTTCAGTAAGATTGAATAGAGGTGTAGTTCAATGGTAAAACGTATATTGCTATCTACAGCAATGGTATTTGTTGCGGCTTTGGCGTTTACTGAACCCTATGAGTCTGAAAGTAGTATCGAAATGGAATACTACAGAACACTTCTTCATTGATGTAATTCGTTTCTTATCTATTTTTTTACCTTGGATTGTAGGAGCCAGTTGTGAAGGAAGAATTTTGGCATGATAAGTGGAAAAGAAATGATATTGGCTTTCACGAGGCGGCCGGCAATTCGTTGTTGACAGAATTCTTTTCCAGTCTCTCTCTGTCTCCGGGTGATCGGATTTTCTTGCCGCTATGTGGCAAAACGAAAGATATTGCTTGGTTATTAGAACAGAATATCTCAGTCGTTGGCTGTGAACTCAATGAGGAGGCCGTGAAGCAGCTCTTCAGTGAAATGGCAGTAATCCCACAGGTAAGCCAGGTTGGTAATCTGAAGTGCTACTCTGCTGCCAACATCGATATTTTTGTTGGCAATATATTCGATTTGGGTAGAGAGGAGTTGGGGCCGGTTGTAGCGATTTATGATCGGGCTGCACTGGTAGCCCTCCCCTCAGATATTCGTGAGCAATATGTCAGACACTTAATGGCTATCACCCAAGTCGCACCGCAACTCCTCGTATCCTTCGAGTATGAACAAACCCAGATGCCTGGCCCACCTTTTTCTGTTGGGAGCCGTTTGATTTATGAATATTATGATGCCGATTATAGCCTACAAGTATTGGCGACAAGAGACGTTGTTGGTGGACTTAAAGGCAAGGTTCCTGCAAGAGAAGAGGCATGGTTGTTAACACCAAAGTGATAATGGCTTTCTCAACAAGCTAAATTTCTGGCAGGGAATGAGAGCCAAGTATTAGTTTTTCCTTTTTTGATTTTGGCCACTTCTTAATGGCTATCTCCATTTTCAAGGCGGTTGATTTATCGGGTAGCCCCACAGAGAACACGAGCGTAAGGGGCCCCTTACCTCGTAGTGCTTTTGCCGCCTTTGGGCCATCACTACAGTGCTCAGAAAAACGCCTCTCCAAATCATTGGTTATACCGGTATAGAGTGTTCCTCTGGCCGTTCGAACAAGATAGAGAAACCAATTCACCCTCAGCTCTTCCTTCTTTTTTATATGGCCCATAGATTCAAGAAAATAAATCCTGCTGCTCATTAGTGCGAGGCGGCGGCTTGAACTGGGAGCAATCCAAGGTAAGGCGCCGATGATCCAAGCCCAGCTTTTTCATTGCCACTTGAAAGCGTCTTTGGAGTAGTTGAGCAAATATGCCTGTGCCAGTTCGCCTTTGGGAAAATTCACTTTGATAATCCTTACCTGCACGGCTTTGCTGCACCAGGCTCATGACATGCTTTGCCCTTTCTGGGTAGTGTACCTCTAACCATTCCCGAAATAGAGGGGCAACTTCATAGGGGAGGCGTAATAGGATATATGCGGCTCTTACAGCCCCTGATTCCCGTGCAGCTGCAAGAATCGACTCCAGCTCACAGTCATTGAGAGCGGGGATCATAGGCGCAGCGAGTACTGCGGTAGGAATGCCCGCTGTACTCAGCTGTTCAATTGTTCGCAGACGAGCAGCAGGGCTAGCGGTCCTTGGCTCAAGCTTACGCTTAAGGGCATTATCTAGCGTGGTCACACTAATGGCGACTTGGGCCAAGTTATCTTGTGCCATTTCTGCCAGCAGTGGGAGGTCCCGCAAGATTAGCTGGCTTTTGGTGACAATGGTTACCGGCTGGCGAAACTCCTGCATAAGCTCCAGTAAACTACGGGTTATCTCTTTCTCTCGTTCCAGAGGTTGATAGGGATCGGTATTGGCTCCCAGAGCGATGGGACTGCACTGGTAGCTCTTCTTTCGTAGCGCTTTCTCTAAAAGCTCAGCAGCATTTGGCTTGTAGAAAATCTTGGTCTCGAAATCGAGCCCTGGTGATAAATCCATATAGGCATGGGCTGGGCGGGCATAACAATAGATGCAACCATGCTCACATCCCCTGTAGGGGTTTATCGATTGGGAGAAAGGGATATCTGGAGATTGATTAGTCGAGATAATAGTTTTCGCCTTTTCCTCAATGGATGAGGTTATTAGTCTCACCGGCTGATCAGGCTCCACTTGCCAGCCATCAGTTTCACGGGAGCTGGAAAGTTCAGCAAAGCGCCCTGGGAGGTTAGAAGCGGTTCCTCGGCCCTTGCATGGGGATGGCGCTTTAGTGGAAGGATGATCTGACATTTTTTTAGCGATAACTGTATTAATGTACAGTTTACGCCTTAATTTTGGAGGATTGCAAGCCTTAGCGGATTTACCTGGAGAGGAAAATAAGTCTGGATTTGGTTTCCCTAAGAGGCAATGCCTCTTAGGGTCTAATTGTGCTCTTAGATACTGTTTAGGCAGTGACTGCGGGGTTATATTTCGATTCCATTGTCAGCCCGGGTCTTTCGTCATCCCAAATCATATGCACTACCTTCCAGGATTCGCCATCGTTCAATAGCTGGATACTATTTATCCCTCTTTTTAGGAATTGGGTTTTCTCCTTATCGCTCCAGGCCTCATAAATACTGAAGACGTGAGCAATATTTCCAAATTGCTCGATAATGTTGTGTATTTCAGCTTCATAGAAAGGGCGATCTGCAATTAGATTTTCAAAATTTTCTGGATATTCTTGGACGCTGAGGATCGTAGACTGGGGCTTGCCATTGCTATCCACAAATGTGCGAATCATTTTCGCATCAGGGGAAAATAATGATGCCTGTCTTTCCCAGTCGCGTTGAAAACCTGAAGGGCCAGAGATTCCACTATATAATTCATCGATAACTTGTTGTATTTCCATATTATTTGTCATATTTCTATCCTTGTCTAATTTCAATTAAAAGCTTTGATTGTCTAGCCGGTGACCCTGAGTTAATATTTAATTCTATTTTGTATATTGAAAATACCCATGCCAACTCGCTTGAATATTTAGTGCTGTCATTAGTGAGCAGATTCAAAGCTGTCATTATGATATCAACTGAAAGTGAGCTTATCTACAAAGCCGCTAGGTGTGCATAGCTACGAGATAGTGTGTCACTTCACTTTTTATGTCGTAATTGTTTGATTTATATGTGGTTTTATTATTTTCTATAATTGGTATGAATGCCTAATAGGTACGGTAGCTTCAACCATGAAATCGGAGATACCCTCTCGGGAGATGGGACGCCAAGAAGCTCTTCATGTAGAGCTGTCTAGGCAGTCAAAAGGGGGCTTGCAACTTATTTCTTTTATTCGAGTTTGTGAGCCTCTAGCAATTGATACGCTACGTTCTGGCCTTAAAATACTACACCAGTATCATCCCCTCTTGCGAGCCCGCGTCGAGAAAGATAATAAATATCGGTGGGTTTGTGATGTGAATTTTTCCGAAATACCTATAGATGTGTACCGGCTAGATAAGGAAATGGATTTTGAGGGAGAGTACTCAAACCAGGCCAAAAAATATATAGACAGTGATAGATATGCATATTGTCTAAGCATATTTTGCAATCATGAAGGTTTAGTGCAGTGGGTTATTGTCAATAATATTCATGCGATTATGGATGGTCGTTCTATTATGACTCTGTTCTTGCAGTTGGATCAGTTAGTACAAAAAAATAAACCCTTTAGAGACAATGAAACGCTACCTCTTGGGGAAAGCATCGCTAAAAATTTAGAAGTCGCTGGATATGTAGGTGAAAAACATATATTTCATGATGCGGATGATCAAAAATTAAACTGGCCTGTTGAGAAGGTTGCACCGGCAAGTAAACGGCAGGCTGGTGCAATAGCGAGACTATTGTGTCCTGAAGATCTCCATCAGCTAGCAAAAATAGGTAAAGACCGAGGAGTAAAGTTAACCGCAATTCTTTGTGCAATTGCTTCCATTGCTTCAGTAGTCCTACCAACCTATAAAAAGGGAGAGGAGATTATTTTAGCTTTAGATGGAAGAGGCTTATGTACCCCCCCGATCCCATTAGAGCATATTGGTTCGTTTTCGCAAACTACTCAGTTATCTATTCCTGAAGACCCTACATCGGTTGATATCATAGATTTTGCTGAAAATTTACAGTCCCAAATATACACGGTACTAACTAAACAACGTCCGATGGCAAAAAAAATTGTGTCTGCATACACTGTTGCTGAGGTGGAAGCTATGGCAAGAGAGACAATCTCTGGCTCAGAATCCTTCTTTGCCGGTATTTGCGTATCTAATGTAGGAAGTTTAAGTAAATTAGGTGGAAGGATGAAATTTTTTGATATTGAAAAAGGAATGGTGACCCAAACTAATGGGCTAAACCCATTGACGGTCATTTCATATACAACCAATAAGAATTCGGTTTTTGTATTTGGTTACTGTGAACCACTTTTGAGTCGAAATAGTGTTCTTCTGTATATAAAGCGGTATATGGATATTATTGGTGGTCTAATTCATTAGTTTTTATACAGGGTTTCTAGAATGCTTTCTTGTTTTTATGTGAGGATTTCAAGGGAAGATTGAATTATTCTTGTGTTGTGTTGGTTAAGATATCAATTTAAATACATAGATTGCTAGGCGCATTTGCTATTTCTTACTCGGTTGCGATGATTTTCTCCATAGTGGTGATGACGATTTGGTGGAAAGAAATTCTTGTAGAGGTTATTAATAATCGATATTCATACGAAGGTTAGTTGAATTCTATTTAAGTGAGGAATAATAAGATATCTATCCATTAGCAATGTTTTTTAATATTTTATCTGTATAGACGAAGGAATCAATCGATTGTTAACTAGATTGTGATTGTGCTGACTGTCTTAGTGATCTGCTCTCTGTATCAATAGCCAATATCAACAAACAGTTTCTAACTATTTTCCTATACTGAGGATAATGCTTCTTGTATTACATGTAATGTACCCATTAGCAAATGTGAGGCCTGCATGGAGAAAGAGCCACTCTCACGTGAGTTGGGGTCCCAAGAAGCTCTATTTATTGAATTGACTAATGAGTCTTACGATGGAACTCAGCTAATATCGTGTGTTCGCCTCCGCGATTCTGTTACTTTCGAGCAATTTTGCAGAGGTTTTACCTTTATCCATAGAAGACACCCAATGCTTCGGGCGAGGGCCAAGAAGGGCACCAAGGCTTCTTGCATTTGTGATGTTGAATTTGAAAAAGTACCTCTAATCATAAAGCATTTAAATAAATCATTAGAATATGAGATTGAATACCTTTGGCAGCAAAATCAATTTGTTGACTTAGAAAATTGCGCCTATGGGATTACCTTGCAAGTTAACGTGAATGATGAAGTTGAGTGGGTCATCATTGTTAGCAATCATACTGCATTGGATGGCCAGTCAAGATTGGTACTTTTTTGCGATCTAGACAGGTTTCAGGAGAGGGAGGGAGACGATATTGGCCAAGAACCTAAACTACTAAGAAAAAGTACGGGTGAGTATTTTAATTTGTCTGGATTCAAGGATGTCGATTTATTTAATGTGCGGAAATCCAATAACTGTAGTAAATGGAAAGTAAAGCAAGCGGTACCCATTATAGGAAGAAAAGGATACTCAACACTTAAATTGATATCCCCTGAAGCTGTTGCCGTTTTTGCTGCGCAATGTATACCTACATTCCCAGAAGTCACTGTTTTCCCTGTTGGTATTTGTGTTTCTAATACCTGTAATATGCAGCGATTAACTAGTGGGCTTAAATACTTTGAAATTGAGTCAGGCATTGTCGTACAAGTCCACGTTACCCACCTGCTAATAGTTATTACGTATACCACCTGTAGAAATACCATTTTTGTATTTGGATATTGTGAGCCCTTAACTAGCCATGAGAGTGCACATTTGTATGTGGAGTCATACTTAAAACTTGTAAAGTCTCTACTTGTAGATGAGTGTGTTCAATGAGAGTGTGTCTGTATTCGAAGTGCGAATGCACTGGCAATGGGAGTTGACAGGTGAATGATATAGTCACTGTTGTAGGGCAGGGGTTATATCTCGCTGCCGCTGCAGTTATTGGACTGGGCATTGCAAGGATCTTACGTATTGATAATACACTTGGCTGCCTTGTCGCAGGAGTGCTGGCGGCTTTGCTACTTCCCATAATTGACTATGATACAGGTTTGCGTGCAACCAGTATCAGAGAGCTGGTATTCTTTGTTATTTTACCGGTATTTATTTTTGAGTCCGCCTGGCAGCTGGAACCCAAAGTCTTAAAGCGCTGGATTGGACCTGTACTGTTATTCTCTACACTCGGTTTGGTTATTTGTGCAGTTCTTATTGCAGCAATTACTTATTACGGCATTGGTCATCCGGAGGGTTTTCCTTGGGTAGCGGCCATGCTAACCGGGGCTATTTTAGCGGCTACTGACCCTGTTTCTGTAGTTAATAAGTTGCGTCAGGAAAAAACGGGAGAAGATCTCTTAACCTTGGTGGATGGAGAGAGCCTCTTCAATGATGCTGCAGCTGTAGTTCTCTATTCGTTAGTATTAGGGCTAGCTACCTATGGTATCGTTGAAAGCTCATCGATGGGGGCTGCAGCCCCTTCGTTGGACGCGACTTCAGTGACACTATATTTTTGCATGGTATTTTTCGGTGGTGTTGCGATTGGGCTTATTTTTGGCTTGATAACCACTCTTGTCATATTGTTTCTGCGATCTCCCAGTGCGGCTTTAATGACTTTAGTAATCGCTGCATTTGGTAGCTTCTATTTGGCGGAAAGTATTTTTCATGTGTCAGGTATCATTTCGGTAATGATATGTGCAATTGTTGCTCGAGCGTGCTTAAGCAAGCAAAATAGCACCTATTTAATTCATGCGGGTCCAACCTGGGAGTGGATGGGGCTGTTTTTTACCGGTATTATTTTTGTGATTATGGGATTGGTGATTACTTTTGAGATGTTTACCCACCAATGGCTGGCGATGGTTATTGCTACAGCAGCTGCTTTAGGAGCTAGAGCATTATCTGTATTCTTAGTGGCACCTCTGACTCGCTTTGTTGGCCCCCCGATACCGAAATCCTGGCGTCTATTAATGAGTTGGGGCGGGCTGCGAGGGGTTATTGCGGTCGCTCTGGTGCTTTCTCTTCCAGTTGAATTGCCCTATTGGTGGACAATTCAATCTATGGTATTTGGCGTGGTCCTTTTCTCCTTGTTGGTACAGGGGACTACCAGTGGCCGCTTGATTCATAAATTAAACCTTTGAGTTAAGGTTCCAAGTCATACAGCCTTTAGGCTAATAGCGGTTGGGTTATCAGCAATTAACCACACAGCGACAAGAAGCAGGCTGAGTGCAAAAAGCTTGTTTTGCAGATTTCTATTTTTATCGTTGATAAGTGCTTTCGATAAGGTCCGACCAAAAGCGATCCATGAGAAATGTGTCACAAAGTTGAGTATGGTGATCATAATAATCAAGGTGATAACACTGCTTTCATTGCTCTCCTCTTGCTTTGGTGCGAACACAGAGAACATAGTAATTACTATCATCCAAGCTTTAATATTCATACTTTGAATCAGCATTCCCTGCCAAATACTTACCGATTTGGTGGCAGTTTTTCCAGGCTCTTTATTAGGCTTTATAAAAACGTAAGCAAGGTAAATTAAGTAGATGGCACCAGTCCACTGTAAGAAGGTCATTACCATAGGGTAGTGAATTAGCCAGCTCATAAATCCGAAGCCAACTAATAAAGCCTTCATTAGAAATACAATGTCTATGCCTGCCAGTAAAGGTAAGGAGCGACGAATACCCAAGCTGGCTCCGGCTGCTGCAAAGGTGATATTGGCAGGTCCCGGGCTAAAAATTAGTGGGAACATTACTGCCAGCCAGGCTAATAGAAATTCTAAGCTCATATATATTACTCATGTCGTAGAAGAGATATCGCTATGAGAAATGGTTCACACCGTTTAACGGTGCGCTTTGTTTTCCCAGAGATAGGTGAGCTTAGAGAGAGTAGAAGGAAGGTTCTTGTACAAAATTGCGCTGTGCAGACTTCAAGTAGCGAGCAGGTGTGATACCGAATGCACGCTTGAAATTTCGACTCAAGTGGCTCTGATCAAAAAACCCACAGTCGATAGCCACCTCAGCCACCTGGGCTCCCGTACGAAATAATGCGCGGGCCCTTTGGGTTTTTAGGAGGATTAGGAATTGATGTGGAGGAACGCCAAACTGGGCATTAAAACTACGAATTAGCTGATATCGACTCATGCCAGTTAATTGGCACAACTCATCCAGTGTCACATTTCTTTGCCAGTTTTCCTGTAAATAAGCACGGGCCTTCAAGACTCCCTGTTTGTTAGACAATGCCTTCGGGTAGATCTTTTGGTCGCCGTGACGTGCAAAGAGCTGGCTAATCGCCAGCGTGAGTAGAGAGTCTGTTGAAAGGGATAAAGCGTTCATTTCAAGACTGCTATGTAGCTTGTAAAGGAGCTGAAAAAGCTCAGGATCATCTAATAGTGGCCCTTTCAAAAATGGTACTGGTGTTTGGTTGAATTGAGTGTGCTCTCTGAGGGTTTCCTCAATGAGCGCCGTGTCAAAGTAAAACATACGATAGTACCAACCGGAGTCACTTCCGGAAAAACCGGTATGAATCTCCCCTGGATTAAGCGCAGCAAGGGTTCCCTGAGGAATAGTCACTGTTTCACCGCGATAATCGAGCTTTTCTACGCCAGAAAGGAAGATTCCAATAGCGAGTTCATCATGCCAATGCTTGGCAAAGGAAAACTTATGGAAGTAGGCGTGAAAAAGCTCTATGCCGCAATGACTCGGACTTCGCCAAGCCTTAGAGAATTCCTTTCGCACTGATAACCCTCGTATGATAAATAACCATTACTTTACAGAAAGAAAGGGTGGTAAGGCAAAGTTACAGATGGGTGTGTAACAATTGAATAGTGGAGAGGTTCGAAGTGGTACTTTTGATGTCGAGTGCCTTTGTTTGGTAAGCATTTACCTTACGAAATATAAATTGCCCATTCTTACTTCATAGCTCACTGGTTTTATCCTACCCGTGTACCAGCCAGGATTTGAAACCATTGTTCCGTCCAAAGAAAACCAACCACCTTTACCCTCCTCAACGAAGGCATATTTCTTCCCATTTGAATAAACTCCTGATCTGTATCTGATCAATCTATAATACTCGGAGTCATCATATTTAACAGAAGCTTCCAGTACCACAGGATCACCTGTAGCAGAGGAAATATAAATAAAGACTGGCAATTCATCTCGCCCAAATAATTTTAGTTCATCTACTAATAAGTTATCTGTTGGGAAAGCTCGAAATTGATTTTTCCTAATGTAACTTACAGGTTTATTCTGCCTAAATACAATTGACATATAGAAGGCTATGCCTGTTAGGAAAATAATTAAAGTAATTTTGGTTAGGGTTTTTCTTCGGATTTTATTCATGTCGTTTAACACAATAATTTTGAGCTCCGTGAAGAGGCAAATTTTTAATTTAAGCCTTCGAAGCCCAAGAATGGAGATCCAACCCTCATAGTAGGTGGCGTTGACTAGTCTTGTAAAGTGTAACGATGCTACTTGAGAATATCATTACGAGCATGTCCTTCTTTTTTGTAGATGGCTCCTTAGGAAAGCCTATGATCGGCTGGGAATGATTTTCTTATATATATTAACAGCCAAATACCTTGCCGAAATTTAATACTTTAGATAAGCGGCTTCTGAAAAGTAGGGTGAGTTGTTCTTTGCCGGGGGAGTGTAGTCGAATCTACGCTACCCTTTGCTATTTTTCTTTGCCAGGTACTCCTTAAAAGTCCAATACTGTACCCTCTGCTTTTCTCTCTCCAGCTCATCCATGTCATCGGGTCCAATCTCACTCGGAAACGGTTTTGAAAGCATCGAGCGTACTTGCGCTAGCCTATCACTTACTCTTGCACTCTGAAAGTAATCAATAATTTCGTCCTTCCATGCCTCTTCACCAAAATCGTGGTGTACTTTATTCATTTGATCCAGTGAGACCACGAATTCATTGATATCTCTAAGAACCGACAGGATCTCTTCTCTACTATATATTAGTTCATCCACTATAAAGGTCTCTTTCTATAACGTCTTAAATGGGCGGCCGAGCAATCTGTTGTGAAGTCACGCTTGACTTGATTGTTAGATTGAATTTCGTATATTAGTCCTCTCGGGCAATAGTCAAAAGACAAATCGCCAAGAGTAAGGTTGCAAGAACACCCGATGCTCCAGCAACAGATGAGGGTAAATACGAATCACGTCCAAACGTAATCGAAATAGCATTAGCAAACATTGCAATAACGCCAACTGAGGCAGTCAAACCTCCCAGCACTTTGGAGCTCCCATTCATTTTGGCAACTCCAAAAATAAGAGCAGCAAAGCCCAGCAAAAATTTCGCCGCGTAATAGATCATAAATGAAAAAGCCACAACGGCCCCCGCTGCAGCTCCAAGCGCCTCTAATTGGCTAGCGACCTCCCGAAATGGCATAAACATAGTGGCGCCAATGCTAACTTGCACCACATTGAATACAGAGCTGAATGCAATAGCGGACCACCCTACATGGTGGTTTTTAGTCTGCACCATGGCCGCTCCAGCAAAAGCTGAAAGAATGGTAAATAGCAAACCCTCCAGCCCCCAGAAAAGTTGCCGTGAGGGGTTAATCTCTGCAACATACAGCATGGTAAAGAGTGCCTGTGTAACTACTAGCGCCAACAGCAGAAAAGCTATGATTTGGATATTTCGCGCATTGGTGAACTTCATAGTTAGATGCCTTGTATTTTCTATATATGGATCTTGCTTCTAAAGATAGGGGTTGGCCTTATTTATTTTATATCGAAATATTGGGATATGCGGCTTTCTCGAACCTAACTATATATTTATATCGGGTTATAGGAAAGCAAGCGTCCCCAACGAAAATTTTTAGATTGTATGTGTCAAAGTCTACTTTTTTAGGATCGGACCTCGCGATTGAGGTCGCATCATAGCTTAGCAAAATAGTTGTGAAAAAGAAGCGATTGTAAAAAAGAGCAATTTCTTCATTTTATTATCATATTGTTAAATGGGTATGTGAATGGTATTAGCGTAACTATCTGCGCCTAAAGATCTGCAAAAGAGAGCTCGAAGTGAAGCATGGCTCGTCTAGCCCGTATGTTTTTTGAACGGTTATTCTGTTCCGGTTGCTGCCTGTTATATGTTTAGCCTTTCTGTCAGACTTTGATAATTGAAGCAACTAAAGCTATGAAAATAACAAGTAAGAAATAGGTGGTTGCACTCGCCTTATAAATTAATGTTTAATCTGGTATGGTTGGCTCATCATCCCAAGCAGTTGGGCCAGAACGATTTACTGATACGAAAGGGCTGTATATAGATGCACTATGAGTCGAACGAAAAATGAGGCGATCATTTACAATAGTTTCGACATAACGTCCATCAGGGGCAAACACCTTTTCCCCTTTAATTCTTCCGACAGCAGTACCTGATCGACCGTAAGTTTTTAGATCCTTACTCCGTAATTTTACTGACATGACAATTGGCCCGGATAGTTCTGCTTTTTGTATTCATCTCCCCTTTTCTAGAAACCCACATGTGGCCGGTAGTGGAAACCTGAGGGATCATGAATCTCTGCATGCAATGTGGCATGTATTCTCGCCAGTGGAGCATGAATTTAACACTTGTTGATCCACTAAGTGGGAACTTCTCATACCAAGGGGCGCGACAACCTTCTACAGCTTCGAACTCTCCAAATATGGCATAGCTATGAGCCATACCGATATTGTCGCCTTGGGCTGTTTCATAAAAGTAACCTTTTACCCGGAAGCTCGTCTCACCTTCAATGGGCTCACAAGAAAACATAACCTTAGTGTCTGCGATACATATTTCAGGTAAGGATAGTAATAAGATGATGAGTAACCTCATGAGCACCTATAACCGTTGGGAACGGAGTTAGTTTAGTTCTGCTGGCGTAGCGATAAAGCACAGCTGAAGCAATGCAGTGTCCGGCCAGCCCACATACGAGCGGTGGTTAATGGCTTTATTATGAGGCTAAAAATTGGGTTTAAAGTAGATACCTAAGCCGAGTGCAGCCACAGCCAAACTAATGAAAATCTGAACAAAAAGACTAAAAAAGAAATTTAGAGCACCATGGGTGAGTGTGATTTCGATGATACCATTCATTTTACTTACATAAGTAAAGCTACCATCAATTGAATCTATGACAGTTAGTATGCATAGCAAGAAGCCTGCTATAGCCAGGGTTGTACCACCGGATTTATCTCTCATAGTGCGTATGCGTCATAATGCCTCAATATGGCGAAGCCATGCTATTGCGGTCCAGCGATAAGGTGACATTGATTGACTTATTAGATTTTTCCTTGCTTAAGCATTGCTTCATACTGTTTTTTTACTAAGTAACCATAGGAAAATGATAGGGCGAGAAAGTAAATAAGTGATAGTACTACAACTATAGCGATGATGATCATTAGATTTGCTGATTTTATAGATTCTAGTATTTCAGCTCCCTGGCTACCCGCCAAAAGTAATATGCTAATCAGTAACAATGATACTATCCAAGATGCTAGTAGCGATATTAAGGCAAGTCTATTCTTCTCTGATTTAGTTGGTGGACGCTTATTATCCTGAACAAATTTTATTGCTGTCGCCATAGCCGAACCCATGAGTGCTCCCATTGTTGCGCCTGAATTTGAGTCAATTTCAAGAATGCTCAACACTATTGCCATGACTACCAACAATAACAAATAGATAACTGCAAAACGAACAGCATATTTACCTAGCTTGACTTGATTTCCCATACTGGACCTCTTTGTCTTCAATCTAACGCTAAGTTCAGCTGACCGAATCCAGGGACGCGAAGCGGCGGCGGATTTGGGTCAGCAGGAACGACCTGTTAGAAAAATTCAGATTGAGTCTAAAAATGATGTAATTTGCTCGATTCTTTCTTTGGGATTTCCCCTAATCTCAATAACTCGAAAGCCACTAGAATCTTCAAGTTCATATATTAGATCTTGAAGTTGAATATCGACTTCTTTTCTCAGTTCTGGATTTTCCGATTCAGGACATCTTATTCTATCAGGGTTTTCCACCGGGACAAAAATGACAATGTCGATTAGCTCCATCGCTTCTAGAATTTGTTCGCGGTATTCTTCTAGTGATACCGAGTTATTATTTATAGTATTTATATAAGCGTAGAAATCTAATGGGCAACGTTCAAACAGTCTATTGCTCTGACTACTTGTTATCAATTCAATGGAGTAGTCTAGCTGAGCTACAAAATCATCTTCACTTGGTGGGTCGCTGAATTCATGCCCCTTCTCTTGAAGCAGAATGTATGGCTCCTCTATAATTTCAAAGTTATCAAGCGAATCACCGAGATCGTCTAAAGTAGTTGTCTTTCCTGTGCAGTGCGAACCTGATATAGCAATTTTCATATTCTATTTTATTCCAATTGTTTTCTAATACGGCAATCAAGACAGCATAGTTTGAGTGCTTTTTGTATAAAAAGGGGAGCGCAGCAACTGTGCAAAAAAATGCATGAGGTAAGACATCGGCTGCTTTGCGTTGTTATGGCGCAGTTAACTCCGCGTCTATGGAAAACTGGGTAAACAGCTTCTCTTTGCCTTCGGAAATCTTCCCTTCTTTTTCTAGCGCTCATTATCTTTTGATTTTAATGAAGGCGCTGCGATCTGAATTTCTCCTATTGATTCCTTCAGCAGCTCTTGCCCGTGCGAATCGCCCATGGATAGGCGGTCCAGTAAATCTGGAACGAGATTATCTTTGTTCGGAACAATCCCAATATGTTAAATGCCGATTAAGCTCGATACCTACCCCAAAACTATCTAGTGATTTGCTACCGCCTGAGTTTAATATCATTCCTGAGCTGATCAAGTGATTAAAATGAGATATAAATCTTTCACAAATCACGCCTTCATTGTCAGATACTTATATCCCTATATTTTCTAGAGCCAAGAATTATCCAGACACTTTCAATCCAGCTGTCGCTTTCAGAGGGGCTATCAGCTTTTCTAGGTAGGCCTTATCTATTTCCGTATAACCTTACTGGAATCATAACGCCACCAACACCGAGCGAGCGGTAGCGAATTTGGGTGCTTGGCTTTGTTAAATACTTGATTGCTATTCATTGGATGAAATGTCAGTTTTATACAATTCGAGTTCTGCCTGTGGTGATTTGCCATAAATAGTGGTGAATGCTTCATAGAACTTTTCACCACGTTCAATGGCTCGAAGCAACTCCACACCACCATTAGGATGTAGATATTCGTAAAACACCGAAGCTTGGCGATAATTCATGTGCTGTTGATACCAAGGTTTAGGCCAGTCATTTGTAGAAACCGTATAGTTTAATGCCCACGCTTGACTAAAAAGAGAGGCTTTTTCATTTGCGATAAAATGCTTGCCTTGTTCAAAATATTCTATCGATTTCTCGCGGCTTACTTTATTGGCGCCGCCACCACTAGAGGCGAATGTGGCAAGGCCTTCCTGATACCATTGAGGTATAAAACTTGCCTTAAAGGTTGAGATTTGCTGGCGAAGGTGTAAATGAGAAAGCTCATGGGCTAACCAGCTTGAATAGTTTCCATTAGTTATTACGTATGATTTTAAAAACAAGCCATTTGAACTGACCGCAGCCAGTATGCCACTATTGATTCCTGTGTACTTTGCAAAGCATTCCCTTGTGTCACACAGGTGGACAATGGGGGGATTAACGAATGGTTTGCCATGTACTTTTTCAATGTGCTCAACTTGAGCATCTAAAACACTTTGGATAAGCAATGCTTGCTCTCTCATTCCCTGCTTATATAAAACTCGTTGATCTTCGACCAAGACAACGAATTCGTCTTTTACAGGCGATTGCTCTTCAACAGGGTTAAAGTCGGAACAGCCCACAAGAAACGCTAAGGCAATCAAAAGAACCTGCCGAACAAATCCAATTTTTTGTCTCTGATATGACGGCATTATCGATTATTCCTCAATACTTTGTTTCGGTTTGGAAAACAAAGCGAAAGGAATAGCAAGGGACCCAAAAAAACCACCCATAACTACCCATAATATACGATTCAAATTTCTTTGCCGTGCTATAGTAAAGCAAATTACCATACAAGCAAAATTTAAGATAAATAAGACGCTAGTCATTTGTGCTCCTTAGGTGATGGATGCGAAGGCATTTAACGCCGCCAGCAGGGGACGAAAAACCAGAGCGAAGCGGCGGTTTTTTGTTCCCTCTGGCTGGCTTTGTTAGCCTTTATATCAGGTCGTTCATATCAATTTCGTAGCCGGACTGCTTCATCTCTTTTGCAAGCTGAAGATGCCACGCTGATGCCTCATCAATATTGATATAGACAACCCCGCTAATATCATTAGGTAGCTCAATTGGTGCTTCAACTAATGCTGCAACGTTTTCTCTGCCTAACTTACCTATGAGATATCCATGTTCAAATACAACGTTCTGCCGAGCTCTACCATTTAATTCTTCTGATTTGCTTTTGACATTACCAAGGTCGTCCGGGGTATACAGAATTATGGCGAAGCCCACATCGGAATAATGTTCGATTTTTTCGATGATAGTTCTTCCAGAGCTGGCTTTTTCGTGAAGAATTATGGCCTCTAGGCCTAACTTCTCTACAAACCTGGCAGCCTTTGTTTGTGCGGCTTCATCATGGCCATGGACAATAAAAACCTTGCTTTTATCAAGTGGCTTTTTAACTGCAGTATCAGTTTTTGATAGCAAATCCCTTTTGTAACCTGGCGGGCCTTCAATAAAGTCATCCGTAACATCATCTGCTCGACTTACTGCTGTATGTGTATACGAAGGGCCGCCGATAACTGCTACAGACGAATTCATTGCTTCGGCTCGTATAGCTGGAACATAAGACTCAATTGTTCTTTCACTTCGAGAAATTCTAATTCTCTCTATATCATCAGGCTCAACAGTTTTTCCATTTATCAAGATTGCCTTACCTTGCTCATAAGGCTCAACATATCGTGCAATTAGCTGCTCCCGAGTAAGATCAGTCTTATTCTCACCATATTTCTTATCTGATTTGGGCTTAATTCTTACGTGATAAAACACTTTATCTCCGATGTGTTGTGAGGCTAACGCCCCAAACAAAGGCGCACTTTAGCGCGTCCAGCCTGAAGGGCGATTTTGCCTTGGTTTGTTATAAATTATCAATTTCTTCTTTAGTTAGCTCATGAGGAAAAACTATTTTTACTGTTTCTCCATTTGCCATTATTAACATATGGCTAAAAGAGCCATCCGAGTGCCATTTAATCGTTTCGCCATGCTGCACTCCATTTTCATACTGATACCTATAGTATCGAGTGCCATCTTCATAAAATGCTTCTGCAATACCAGTAAACGGAGCGCCATTGTGGCACTCTTTACTATCAATTCTTTCTAACTCGGCTGCAGAAATTTTATTCATTCGGATTTATAACGCGCGCGTAATAGGCGCGAGCTTGCGAGTGTCCTGATTGACGCGTTTGTTAGCAACTCACTGCGTAATCTCTTCTTTTGAAAGTAGATATGATTTGGCATGGTGTTTTCCTTTGTTGCATTCAGAGCATATGGTCTGCCCATTCTTATAGGTTGTTTCACCTCCATCTTCCCAGGCTTCGATATGATCGCACTCTAAATGAAGCCCCACACCAATTAGTATCTCTCTGTTTCTGCAGCATATCTGGCAAGAGTAATTATCTCTTTCAAAAATAATTTGCTTTAATTTTGGTGGGAATGTTCTAGATGCATAGACTCTATTTTGAACGACCAATATTTTATCTCTCAGCTCTATAGCCTTTCTATCTCTTCTTTCCTTTTCATTATCGCAAGCAACAATCTTATCAAGCATAAAACGTGAAACATTGACACTCAACTTAATTGGGACCCAATTCCCTTGTTTCTTTTCTAAGCCCATATATTTTAGGTACTTTACTTTGGCGAGATTGTCTTCACTTCCTTTATCCTTAATGTGAATCCGAACCTCATCAAACCTGAATCTATGCTTGAGGATATCTTGAAGTAATTTTTCATGTTTGACCCCCTTATCGTAAAGCTCCCAGAACTGCCTAAACTCCGAGCCAGCCAGTAGAGCCCAGCACATGCCGTCGAGGGCATTGGTCTTGCTAGTGAAGAAAGAGCTAAAGAATACATCATATTTTTTACTCAAATATCTTGGCATTCCCATAGTGCCTGGAGCTTCCCTTTTATTGCTAGCGCCGTGCTAAGTCGGCACGGAATGGAGCTTGAAATTATGCGAAGATATTTCTCGCATAATTTCAAGCGGAATGTGTTTGGTCGGCTTGAGCACTTTGTTAACTTTGCTAATCCAATTCAATCTTACCATTTTCAATAATCCATATTCCTTTATCAGTGAGAACAGCAAAGGGAATCTCATGCAATAAATTTAAATATGGATGAATTTCGACGGGATAATCAGTGACAATATGAGTCATTGTTAACATTGCAAGAGATGCACCTTCTGGCATGTCATCAGGTTTTTTGTTTAGTGCAAGGCAAGATTTTGAAAGCGGAGCTACAGACACGACTTCACCAGTATCTTTAGAGATTTTTACCTTGGTGTTTCCTCCAACCATGACAGCAGTTGGATCTGTCGTAGCAGCTAGAATAAAAACATCCCACTCCTGAGGGTTGTCACTTTCTAAGATCACTGAATTGAATCTATCTGAACAAGTATTTCTTCCAACTTCCATGGCAGTTATTCTTGCCGATAGCATAGATTTCTCTTTATCAGACATTTCCCTTTTAGGTGAAAGAAAAACCTCAGGTTTAGAATTTTTCCCATAAACAATATCAGCTATTATCCCATATGAATCTTCATTGAGTTCATAAAAAGAAACTGTATAGCTTGATCCATTTGGGTAAGTTACCCATCCAATAAAGTTTGGATAGTCTGCAGGATTAATCTTCTCTAGCAATAGATCAGTTGCGTTAGCTGAATGTATGTCTTTCTCATAAATTATACGGCCAGAACTCTCAATAACCTTAAGATTATTTACTTCAATAGCAGTAAGTGGCTTGGATTCAGTCTTAGGCTTAGATGGATTTGATGCATTGCATCCCACTAGAATAATTAAAAGACTTGCTAAAAAAGATATTCTCACGATTTGCCCCTTTAAAAGTTAACGCCTGACAGTAGGAGCGGTAACGTCCCTCTGGCTGGCTTTGTTATATTTATTTTAAAATCCAGCAGTGATTGCTAGAAATATTCACACATTTGATACTATTAAAACTATCTTCCAGAACTTCAAATTTTTCGATTATCGCTTGATACTCCCATTCCATAAAAAGAGGGATATCAGTACCAATCAATAATGTTGTATTGGGATACTTATGCAAGTTTTCATGTTTCTTCCGATAAGCCCTTTGTATGCGCTCAGACTGCAAATCAATTATTGCATCTGATCCAATAATATCACCATCTGTCTCCTTAATTTTTTGATTTTTCACATTACCACTATACTCTGGTGTGTGATAAATCGGAGAGTGACCAAACGCAACAATGGACTCTGCCTGAATCGTTGCTTGTTGACCGTCAATTGCTGCAGTTACTTCTACTCTTTCTAGTAACCTTCCTTCTGAATCAATGAAATCAGCATCGTATGACGTGTTAGATCCCGGATAGAATTTTAAGAATACTTTGGGGTCGTTGTAATAAGATTGTGCATATTTACTTAAAGGAAGTAACTCATCTAAAAGTTCCTTCGTTATTCCTTTTTTAAGCGTGATGAAGTCTAAGCTTTCAGACGTTTCTGAATATCGTGATATTAGAGACTTCACCCACTTAAGTGCAACATCACTTCGAATGTGCTCTCTGAGTTCATCAGTATTAATCAAGGTATTTAAGTTCATCACTTAAATATAACGCCGCCAACACGGGCCGCAATGCAGGGGCGAAGCCCCGAAATGGAGGTCCAGCCAGCTTTGTTGGCGGTCGTGCTTGGCTTTGTTATGCATTTGTAACTTCCCACCAGAAATATACAGCTACGAATAGGATTCCGACCACAAATGGCAGTATTTTAGTAAATAGACTTTGTGGCTTGGGACGCAAATGCTCAAACTCAGGCATACCTTTTACCGCCAAATCGTCAAATATATACCTTAACCTCTCCATTTCTTTCTCTTCTCGATAGGAAAGTCGATCATTCTCGGCTAGTTTCCTCATTTCAACCAGAGAATTATTTAGGGACTCGATCTCCTCGTCCGAAAGCAGCCCACTTTCGATAGCTCTTTTTTGTGCCTCATCGAACGTCATGTCTAGCTGCATATTATTTTCCTTGGTTGGCATAACGCCCCGCTAAAGGGCCGTAGTGGAGGCAAACTTTTTGGGGTAGCGTAGCGTAAACCCCAAAACGAGCGCCGGAACGGAGGTCCAAGCCGCAACGCGGCTGAACTTTGAGCGGTTTGTTATGTGCTCATTGATAATAATTTATTGTACCCGCTACCAATATCACAACTGATCTTAACGCACTATATGTTTTTCTACTTCATCTGCTTCTACACATAAGAGTTCCGCGATATCTTTTACAACCTCCGGAATTAACAAAGCCAGAGGAGGATGTTCTTTGAGAATATTGACAAGATTAACTTCGCCTTCCTCACGTATTTCAGACCAGAACCACCTAAAGAGATAATTTCTCTGCTCAAATTCCGGTAAGTCTGCCCATTTAAATCCACTCATCTTTTTGCCGTACTCACATAACGCCCGCAGCACGTGGAGTAAAACCGCGTAGCGGTTTTGCGATCACCGTGACTGCGCTTGTTAGCACGCGGACTAATCAATTGTCCAGAACAACGTTGAAGCTTGAACATAGAAAAACCCAAAATACATTGAGGCTAGAACAGCATAACTGAGAGCTGGCCTAACTAATTTAGTACGGATTGACTTCCAAAACCCAATTAGTAATAGGGCTCCGGAACCAAAGAGTAATATATACATAAAGGGTAGTATCGTTGCCATCGGCCATTCCCAGCGCCAAGGGCCATGATTAACACCTTGACTCCACCACTCCTCTTCAGAGAGCAATTCACCGCTAGCTCTGCAAAACCAATAATATGGATACGGAAGCAAAAAACTTATTGCTCCGATTCCCGACCAAATTTTGAGTCCTTTACCTAAGTCCATATATGCTGATTGTGCTAACGCCCGGCCTGTGTTTTATACACATCATTTAAGTCCATTTAAAGCCTCCGCTGCCTCCATATAATGGAGAAGCTTTGTGTACCCCTGCCAAACGGTTTTAACTCCAGGCTCACCATCGCCGCTCCGCCCCAGAAAGCCTCCAAGTCCTGCCAACATACGAGTTATATCTCTCATACTTGGAGCTTCATTGGGTGGGGAGGTTTTAGCTTGCATTATCCATATCATACGCCACTCTTTTTCAGAGTAGAATTTCGTACACGACGTATCAGGAAGCGTTCGTGCCCGTGTTGTCATGGAGTGTAGACGCCACCCAATAATCATATAGATTGCAATACAGTTCAACATGCGCTGCTCAGTTCTAAAGCGATTACTTTCTATCTGGCATCCGCCTTTCACCACTCGAAAATAGGTTTCAATTTCCCATCGACTTCGATACCACTCAATAATGATCCTCGCTTGCTTAAAGTCCTCAACTGCAAGATCGGTCAGCAGCATCCATTCAATACCTTTTTCCCCTTCTGGTGGGCTTAATTCCTTAGCAAAGACTGCGTAGAGAGAAAGAGGTCGTTTTGATTTTCCTTTTCCCTGCAATCTTACTTCTGCAATGGATACACTGACCTTAGCTTCCCTTTCTGGCCGTCCACTCCTTTTGGGGATACCTACTGAGTATTTCCCGATGGACTTCTGCTTGGTCATATAGTCCCAAAGTAAAGTCGTATCTTCTCCTTCGATCTCTAAACTACGGTTAGCCTTGGCTCGAACAATATAGCTTGCACGCCGCTGTTCATTTTGATCTTCAGCTAATTGAAACCACTCATGAATATCCCCCTCTCTATCCGCGATGCTCACAATCGTGGTTTCAGGGCAGCGCTCTTGTATCTCACAAGCTGATTCATAATGGTCTAGCCAGCGTCGACTCTCTTTATCTTGTATCGACTTGGTATAGCGAGAATTAGCACTAGATTCTTTATCTCGCTGCCACATACTACCTTCAACAACACCCAAATTAATTCTGGATGGTGTTATCGCGATGGAGGTGTGCAAGAGTTGTTGGTTGGTCTCTTTACACCTAAGTGTTCCCATCTCTTTACTTTCTAGGTCAGTGGCAAAATTTAGAAAAGTAGTATCTTGTGGAATAAGAACAACAGGCTGCGCCTTGATTCTCTCAAGAGTTGCCGATTTATGGCCGCTCATAATAGAGTCAAAATTGACTTTATCATTTTCGATAAAGCGATAAGCCGCAAACGTTTCTGCCCAAGTTTTGTTTGCACAAGGAATGCTATTCTTTGGGTCGGAGCTTAAATTACTAAGAATATTAGACAAGCGTTTATTCAAGCGTGTATCACCCATAACCTGATTTTTTACTTCGTCCATGACCCAGTCCTGCATAATTATCCAGCCAAATCTGTAGTTCTTACTGGGCTAAGCTGTAACTTATTGATTTATATGATAAAACTGAAAAAACTTGTGTATAAAACTTAGCGCCCGGCTTAGGGGCGGATTTGTAGCAGCGAAGCTGCGGAAAAGCCGTCCCAGCCATGCAAAGCATGGCGACTACAGCCGCTTGTTATACGTTGCGCTTTGTAACATGTAATGTACGTCTTTCTTTTGCGCTTATTACCACGTTGTTAAACTCAGCCTTCCAGGCTCCGAACTTTACGAAATTGCTTCTCGCTTGACGAAGACTCATATCATCGTTTAAATCAGATGCCGCATCCCAATCTGGGTTTTCTGGATCAAGACAGTCGTCTTCCCAGAAGCAGACTGGACATACTAGGCATTTGCCTCGCTCCGCTAGTGAATAATAATCACAGCACGGACACTGCTTCATATTTTCACTCATGGGGAATTCCTTTAATTCCATCGCTTGGTCTCGACTTACGTATAACATTTATATAGTAATCATTCTGATCACTATTATCCTGATTACTATCTCGGAATCAATCTAGTTGGAGAGAGATAAATTTTCATTTTAAATCAGAAGGTTATACGAATTTGGGCTAATCGTACAAAATGGAAAAACGATCATCATGACTACTATCAAGCAATATCAGAAAGCTCTTAACTTGTTGAATTATATACTATTTCAGAGTTATTTATCGTTAGTAAGAAAATAACGGTCATGATGATCGAAAATCTGACGAGCTAGCGCTTGCTAACTTTATTTGGACCTCGTGTAAGATAGGTTGAAACGGCAAAAAATAAACAGAAAATGGGCTATAAACAGAGTGGAATCCTAGGAACAGTTGCTCTGGATAACTGACGATTGAGTAGTAGAAGTCTAATGGGGAAAATCAGCTCTATTTTTGTTTGAAGTAGTAATTTATGTGGTGGTTATCTGCTTAAAAGATCAAATTATCAAGGCGGCTAAGGAGAGGTTCTGGCTCTCCTTAGCCGAGTTAAGGGCGTGAAGCAGCTAAAGGGCAGGGCTGTGTGCAGTATTGTTGCTTGGCACTGATCATTGAGAGCTGGTTTTGAGGCTAGCTTCTATAGTGGCGATGTGAGTACATTATTGAGCTTAGGTGAAAGCTATTTTTGAGTGTTAGTGATTTTGCTGTACGCAGGATGAGGATCTCGATAGATCTTGCTGGCTTTGAATGCCTGTCAATTCAATCAGGCATGGGATTTGAAATACTGTACACAAAGCCGCTGCTTCAGCTCTTCCCGCTATTGGGTTTACGAGCTATAGACTCACTAAGTAGTACAAAATCAAACTTGTGATCAGTAGCTATTATCTATTACCGCTTGTTCTTTTTAATACGCAGATAGACCTCCTCACGGTGCACAGATATTGACTTTGGGGCGTCTATGCCGATGCTTATCTGGTTTCCCTTAACTTCCAATACTGTGATTGAGATCTTTGCCCCAATTCTGAGGTTTTCACCAACTCGGCGGTTTAAAATTAACATATTTCGTTCCTGCTGAATTTCAAAATAGAAGATGGCCTTCCGTAGTGGGAAGATTCAAGAAGTAATGTGTGGGATTTGAAAGAGGTGGGGCGCGAGAACGATAGGCATAGAAGAAGAAAAGGCGGGCGCAACGCTCCCAGAGCTTGAGGACACACTCCAAGCTGCTGAATCTACTCCACTTTATTGAAGACGAGCGGGTATCTAGCGTATGATGCATATAGCCATTTTGATAGTTTGCGTATCAATGTGGTTAGCTGGCCCCTGGTGTTGGTAGCACCTTGGGTCAGCGCCTTTTACTTATTCTTATATTGCTCTAGCGTTCTCCTTTAAGTAGGCGAGTCTTTTTCAGAGTTCTTAGGTCTCTCTTATAGCTTACTTGGACCTCATAGAGACTCATTCAAGTAAACTTTATATGCCGATACATATCCATCGATTTTACGTAGCTTTGATATTAAAACAAACTTAATAAATTCCAATAAGATCATTTTTGTGCCTATATTTTGTAAATTCTCACTTCGAACTCATTGAATCACTGATAGTAAACCTGAGATTGAAGAATCTATTTTTAAACTTCGGGTTCGAGGTTTGTATGGCTTACTAGCCGAAGTAGATAGTTCTGAGTGAAGATATTAGTAGGTTTGGACATCTTAACTTTGTGGGGTGACTCTACCTTTTAATATGGAATTCCCTTCTAATTCGGCTGGGCTTTTTTTTCGGGGGATACATTAGTAGTTTATTTAACTGGCGCCGTCGCTAATAAATATAATTATCCACAATCCACCAAATATAAAATTTGCTTTTCGATCCTGTGCTTTTAGCTAGCTCTTTCATTTCACTAAGGCTATGTCTATCGTAGTATCTCTGATCCAAAATTACCCCTAGGGGCTTGGTGAGTGTGTTTAAGTTTTCTCGTGGATCGTCTTCGAGCAATAATAGTTCGGCATTAAAGCCTGTGGAAACTGAGCCCACCTTATTGCTAATGCCCAGTGCTTTTGCTGGGTGATGGGTTGCTGCTCGCAATACATCTTTAACAGGAATCCCCACCTCCACTAATCGTTGCATTTCTTGAATAGTGCCCAAGCCGTTGGGCGTATAGAAGGTTCCGCCGTCTGACGCTATCAGTATCTCAACACCGGCTTGGTTTAGCTGCTTGGCCATATCTCCGAAAATGTTGGATTTACCCTGCCAATCCTGTTGCGCTTTAGCACTATGTATCCCACTAACCTTCTGCTCACCCATTGCTTTTATCGCGGGGTGATTGAGCTCGAGATCATCAGCTATGCTGCGCCAGTAGTCTGGCCCATGCTGAGCGACCTGTGCTACGTTGTCATATACGATTAATGTAGGGCTAACTGGTACATTGCTATCTAATAGTTGCTGCACAATTTCATCGAAACTGTCCTGCTGATAATCGTAGTTCAAATGTGCCTGAAAGATCATTTCCACATGCTCTAATGACTGCGGTTTAGCCGATAAGTATTCATTGAGAGTAATACCAAAAGGCGGGTGGCCAGCTAAAGGCATGCCGAGCTTTTGCGCCTCATCAGCTATAGCGAAGAAAACCTCACGGGATAAGCCGTCATAAACTTTAACTTGTTGGTACCCCTGTTGATATTGCTGGCGAACCAGCTGGCGAGCCTCTTCTTTACTACCAATAAACTTGTGGTGTCGGCCACTGGCATAGTGAGAATGTTGATTTACAGGTGCACCGGATAACACCATATGAGGGCCGGCTATATTCCCAGTATCGATCCATTTTTTAAGAATACGCTGAGGGGAATTGCCAGCCATAACTCTTGTACGAGTGACTCCGTGCGCTAACATAGCTAATAGATCGGATCGACCCCATACATGGCTGTGCATATCGATTAAGCCTGGCATCACATATTTACCCAGGCCATTAATCCTCAGCTCGCCTTCAATCTCAGGTATTACATCGCTAGTTATTTGGGCAATTCTTCCACCTTGAATGACGAGGTTTTGGTTACTTGCGGCTGTATTATGCTGGGTGTCGATGACTGTGATATCGGTAACTACAATGCGAGCATTCTGTTCAGCTAACCCGTAGGAAGAGGGAGGGATGTACCATGCACATCCCCAAGATCCGAGCGCAGCAACGCTAATGAACACTAAAATAGCTACCGCTGCTTTCCATGAACGAGAAAAATAAGAAGATAACTTCATAATGGACTCTTTTGAATCAAAGAGGCCAAAATGCCAAAATTATCAGCTTCTAGCGTCCGAAATCCAGATTTTGCACATCCAAAGTAACCATTATTGAGGTTTTGCTGCTAAATACTGACTAGGAGTCATCCCAAGGTGGCGCTTAAACAGGCTGTTGAAGCTGGATTTAGAGTTAAAGCCCGCTTCAAGTGCAATATCGAGGAGACGAACTTTTTTGTCCGAATCACTCTCTTTTGCTGAATCAAGTTGCGAAACTACATCTGCCAAACGCTGGGCATTAACATAGTCATTAAAGTTACCGCCATAGCCCTGATTGATGGCCCAGGAAACATCTTTCTCTCCAAGCCCTGTATGTTGTGCCAAATCCCGAAGGGATAACCTTGGCAGGCGATAGAGCTGTTGACTATGAACTTGTTTGTTAAGCTCTTTGAAAAGCGTATCTGCCTGAGTCGTTTCGTCAGCTTTGCACTTTCCTTTATCACAACCCTCTATTACGGATAAGCCCAGCGCTTGTTCACCATCTGTTAAACCCGCAAATAGCTGCGGTTCCCTAACTGCACGAATTACAAGCAAAGCAACAATCAAAAAATAGCTCAGCTGCATAACAAGGTACCATCTGAGCAAAAGAGGAATGGGTAAGTAAGGTTGCAAGTTATGCCGCACTGCATCCACCAGTGCAACGCCAACCAGAACCCATAGGATACGCTTAACCCAATCAGCTCTCAATTTGTTAGCATCGGAGCGGTTTTGGGGCAAGATATGTTGATATCGAATAAGCGCTTTTATACTTAATGAGAAGTAAACAATCTGACTTAAAGTACCGGCTGCTAAAACCCACTGGGGCCAGTGATTAAATAATAAACTGATTGCTGCTGGTGCTAAGTGCACCCAGTGTTTACGTTGTTGTTGATAACTGGCGGATATTAATTGTGCAACTACGGCAAAAAATAATGGGCCCATCAATAATGAGAACGAAGGCGTGATTAAATAGCCAAGATTAACTACTTTCGTTTCTTCTACAAAATTAAATGTCATCAATAATGCAGTGGCGCCTAACAAGTATCGCATTGCTGTAAAACGGTTTTGCGCCCAAAGTAATGCAATACCTAGAATCGATAGGGTGATAAAGGCTATCTGTAAAAAATTAGATGCGGAGTAATTTACCATATTTGCTCAAATAATAAGCTATAAGCCGATAAGCAGAATTTCTTAAGTGGGAACATCGTTCGAAACTTCCTGTATTTGATCATACTGGGTGACTACTTATGGAGCCTCTTAACAAATCTGTAGGCCCTGAAGGGTGGGGGTTGAATGCCACAGCTGCTGCGTTTCAACCAGGTCATTTTCGGTGAACTGTACCTAACGTATGCAGCCTTCAAGATCCGCAGGGGTATTATGGAGTTATTCAGAGTCTCTCTAAGTGTAACTTCCCAAAGTATGGGGGGTGAAGCTGAGATCGATTACTTGAAGTACGCGAGTATACTTCTGCTTGTTGCGAGTCTTATTCAACACGACAAAAATAATCTCTAAACTCCCATTTTGTTACTGGCAATGAGTAGCAGTTATTTTCGTATTTTAAAATCCGTGTCTCATCAGAAGTGGAGAGTTCGTCGTAATATGTGATACGAATCGTATCGGCACTCAAGACTTCGATCGTATGTGGTGAAAATGTCAATACCTCAGGCTTTTCCCCTATGATGTAAGTTGCAAACGAATCTACTCGAACTACATTCACGAGACGCCCAAAGAAATTAGAGCGGAAGAGCATTTGGGTTTTCTCGGGTATGTCCTCCACGTTGTTCATGCTGGCTAAAGTCTTTTTTTCATTTGATTGCCAAGTTCCCACATAGAAGAGGTTTTCGTCTGCTATGACAAATGGTGTAAAAAGAAGTAATGCCAAAGTTAAATAAAGTTTCATGTTCTTACTTTTAATTCTTGTGCCGCGGTAAAACCGATCTTTATTATCCCGATTGTTATCTTGGAATCAATTGGAGTAAAAACCGGAAGACCTATGTAGGAGTAGAATGTGGTAGCGATCCGGTCCGATCGTACCAGGTTTATGCGCTATAAATATAAAGATGTACAGTAAAAAAGAGGCTTCAGGGATATTGAATGAATCGTGTGTTAGGTCGGCTGGAACCTAATGATTCAGGATTTTGAAAAAATAATCGAAGTTTTAAAAGATCTATTTCTGCCGCTAACTGGTTAAGCCGTAGCAACTGTAAATGTGTAGAAGCAGGCAGGTAGCGCAAAGATATTTTGGGGCAGGGGGAGTGGTAAATTGAGGGCAGGGAGAATGGCTGCGGGCGATTCCACAGCCATTGGGACTTATTTCCAGTTCAGGATAACCTTACCGGATTCACCAGATCCCATGGTATCGAAGCCTTGTTGGAAGTCATCGATCGAAAACTGGTGAGTGATAATTGGGGTTAAATCCAGACCGGATTGAATCAGGCTGGCCATTTTGTACCAGGTCTCAAACATCTCACGGCCGTAAATGCCTTTGATCATCAGGCCTTTAAAAATAACCTGCCCCCAGTCGATCGCCATTTCACCGGCGGGGATACCGAGCATAGCAATTTTGCCCCCGTGGTTCATTGCGGCGATCATATCGCGGAAGGCGACGGGTACGCCGGACATCTCCAGGCCAACATCAAAGCCTTCGCTCATTCCCAGCTCGTTCATCACATCGCTGAGATTTTCCTTGGCAACGTTTACGGCACGGGTAGCGCCCATCTTGCGTGCCAGGTCCAGGCGGTATTCATTGATATCGGTGATAACTACATGGCGTGCGCCAACATGTTTGGCGACTGCTGCGGCCATAATACCGATAGGGCCGGCGCCGGTAATCAGTACATCTTCGCCCACCAGGTCGAAAGACAGGGCCGTGTGTACCGCATTACCGAGGGGATCGAAAATAGAGGCGAGATCGTCAGAAATGTTATCCGGAATCTTGAAGGCATTGAGCGCGGGGATTACCAGATACTCTGCAAAAGCTCCGGGACGGTCTACACCGACACCGTAAGTGTTGCGGCACAAGTGGCGGCGGCCGGCACGACAGTTGCGGCAGTGGCCGCAGGTAATATGGCCTTCACCGGAAACACGGTCGCCCACCTGGAAACCTGCAACTTCCTGCCCCATACCGACAACTTCACCCACATATTCGTGGCCAACCACCATGGGGACAGGAATAGTCTTTTGAGACCATTCATCCCAGTTGTAGATATGCATGTCGGTACCGCAAATCGCGGTTTTGTGAATCTTGATCAGCAGGTCGTTGTGGCCCGGTGTGGGGATTTCCACATCGGTGAGCCAGATTCCCACTTCAGATTTCAGCTTGGATAGTGCTTTCATTGTTTTTAAAACTACAAATGGCAGGGCGCGGCGCTGCTCCGGTGAATTCCTTGTGAGAATTACCGTATCAGCGCCGCTGTTTGGTTTAGATAATATTCAGTTCGCGGCCAACTTCAATGAAGGCATCGATACACTGGTCGAGCTGCTCGCGAGTGTGGGCGGCGGACATCTGGGTGCGGATGCGGGCCTGGCCCTTGGGCACTACCGGATAGAAGAAGCCTACTACGTAGATACCGCGCTCCAACATCTTGTCAGCCATTTTCTGCGCCAAGGCAGCATCGCCAATCATCACCGGGATGATCGGGTGGTCGGCACCGGCCAGGGTAAAGCCTGCTTCGGACATGCGCTTGCGGAAGTAAGCGGAGTTGTCGCGCAGTTGTTCACGCAGCTCGCCGCCTTCAGTCAGCATATCCAACACCTTCAGGGAGGCGGTGACGATCGCCGGGGCTACGGAGTTGGAGAACAGATAGGGGCGCGAGCGCTGGCGCAGCATATCGATAATTTCCTTGCGGCCAGAAGTAAAGCCGCCGGAAGCGCCGCCCAGGGCCTTGCCCAGGGTGCCGGTAATAATATCGACGCGGTCAATTACATCGCAGTATTCATGGGTGCCACGGCCGTGGTCACCGAGGAAGCCCACTGCGTGGGAGTCGTCCACCATTACCAGGGCATTGTATTGGTCGGCCAAGTCGCACACGGCTTTGAGGTTGGCGATAACTCCGTCCATAGAGAAAACGCCATCAGTGGCGATCAGTTTGGTCTTGGCGCCAGCGGCGTCTGCGGCCTGTAGCTGCTTCTCCAGTTCCGCCATATCGTTGTTGGCGTAGCGGTAGCGCTTGGCTTTACACAGGCGCACGCCGTCGATGATGGAGGCGTGGTTGAGGGAGTCGGAGATGATGGCATCTTCCGGGCCCAGCAGCGTTTCAAACAGGCCGCCATTGGCGTCGAAGCAAGAGGTGTAAAGAATGGTGTCTTCGGTTTCCAGGAACTCAGATAGGCGCGATTCCAGCGCTTTGTGAATGTCCTGGGTGCCGCAGATAAAGCGCACCGATGCCATGCCGAAGCCGTACTGTTCGAGCCCCTCTTTGGCTGCTTCAATCAGGTCCGGGTGGTTAGCCAGGCCCAGGTAGTTGTTCGCACAAAAATTCAGTACCTGGGTGTCGTTGTTCACCTGGATCTCAGCGGCCTGCTGGGAGGTAATAATCCGCTCACGTTTGTACAGGCCGTCTGCATCGATCTGTTTGAGTTCGCTGCGCAGGTGCTCAAAGAATTGTTCTGGCTTTGACATGGTATTGTTTTTAGCTCCTGTCGGGTGCTCTTGGCACAGGGTAACGGGCGCGAGCTCGCGGCGCCTGTTGGTTCTACTTTATCCCGCCAGTTCGCAGGCCTCATGGGCCGAAATAGGGTGCTCACTGGCGCGGCAACTGGTGGCAAATTTTAATGCCTCTTCGGCAGTGTCGAACAGTAGTTGCCACAACAACTGACGATCACCTCTTCTCACCGCGCGTACTGCCGTGTGGCTTCTTTGGTTGGCAATTTGAATTTCGATAATGTCTTTACTGGAAAACGGTGATTCGGACATGGTCCCTCCAATGGTAAAACTATGGAGGACTGACGTGGAAGCGGCGAAGTGATGTTCGCTAATCCGGTTGGTTTGCTCTGGTAGAGCCCCATCCTCCCCGCAGGCCTTGTGTGCCGCAGAGAGAGAACCACCTTGCCCCGGTCGGCAGGTTGGCGTTGGCGTCAGCCACTCTCGTGATGTGCGAGCAAAGATAACGGGGAGGGGATTAGCAGTCAACAGTACCGCCCCCATTAGAGGGCGGTGCAGAAGTTTATGCGGGAAGCTGCACGGATTTCAGTTCGATAAACTCACCGAGACCGGCCTCACCAAACTCGCGTCCGTTGCCGGAGCGCTTGTAACCGCCGAAGGGGGCGTCGTAGTTAAATTCACCGCCGTTGACAAAGCACAGGCCCGCTTCAATGCGACGAACGATAGGCATGGCGCTTTCGGCGTCTTTAGCCCATACGCCACTGGACAGACCGTATTCGGTGTCATTGGCAATGGCGACAGCTTCATCCATATCTTTGTAGGGGATCAGGCAGGTCACCGGGCCAAATATTTCTTCCCGGGCAATGGCCATATCGTTGTGAACGTCGGCAAATACTGTGGGTTTCACATAGAAGCCTTTATCCAGCTCGGTGGGTAAATCGAGGCCGCCAGTCACAAGGCGGGCACCTTCTTCGATCCCTTTCTTGATGTAGCCGCGCACGATTTCCAGCTGGCGAGCGGAGGATAGGGGACCCATAAAGGCATTGGCATCAGTGCCCATGGCCACTTCTTCAGCCACCTGCTTGGCAACTTCCACCGCCTCTTCATAGTGCTCAGCGGGAACCAGCATACGAGTGAGTGCGGTACAGGTTTGGCCGCTGTTAATAAATACATCTTCGCAGCCCCAGCGAACCGCTGCTTTGAGATCCGCGTCCGGGGTGATAATCAGAGGCGATTTGCCACCCAGCTCCTGGGTTACCCTTTTAACTGTGGGCGCCGCAGCCTTGGCAACTTCAACACCTGCACGGGTGGAGCCGGTAAAGGACACCATATCGATTCCCGGGTGCGATGACAGCTCTGCGCCGACGACCGAGCCAGCACCGGGGATCAGGTTAAATACGCCCGCAGGAACACCGGCTGCTTGGATAATCTCCGCCATGACGAAATCCTGTAGCGGCGTGGTTTCCGAAGGCTTGGTAATCATGGTGCAGCCCGCTGCGAGAGCCGGGGCCACTTTGCCGACGAATTGGTGCAGAGGGTAATTCCAGGGGGTAATAAAGCCACACACGCCAATCGGCTCCCGGATTAATACCGAGTGGGCCGCCTTTTCGGTCTCTTCCATGATTGAAGTGCGACCGGCGTAGTAACGCATGGCGTAGATAGGGCCATCCACATGCAACCAACGGGTGATATGGGCGGGGCAACCCAGGGTTTGTGAGATCGCCTGGATCAAGTCTTCCTTGCGCTCTTCCATACCGTCAGCAATGGCATTTAGCAGTGCTGAGCGCTGATCTGCGCTGGTATGGCGCCACTTGCGAAAAGCGCTGCGGGCAGCGGCAACGGCAATATCCACATCCTCAGCAGAGCCTTCCACCACCTGGCAAATCATTTCTTCAGTGGCGGGGTTAATTACAGGATGGGAACTGGTGCCGAGGGGCTCGCGCCACTCACCATTGATAAACAGTTTGTCGGTATGCAGCTTGCTGAAATCTGTCATGTCACGCTTCCGTTTGCTTTGCGCCAGTTCAAGGGGCGGTGATTTCGATAATTGTTGGTGTTTTGCGTTGCAGGGCTTCTGCGACTGCCGTAGCTAATTGCTGTGGTTTGTCGATGCGACAACCTTCAGCGCCAAAAGATTTTGCCAGTGCGACAAAATCCGGAGTGCGAAGATTAACACCTTCTTGAGGTACTTCTGCGGCATCCATAAAGTCGCGAATCTCTCCATACCCGCTGTTATTCCAAACCAGTATTGGCAGGGGCAGTTGCTGCTCTACTGCAACGGCCAGCTCACCGAGAGTAAACATCAGGCCGCCATCGCCGATCAAGGCAACTACATCCCGCTCGCTGGATAACTTGGCCCCGATCGAGGCGGGCAGGGCAAAGCCCAGCGTGCCGTAACCGGTAGTGCAGGTAATATGGCTGCGAGGGTGGTACAGCGGCAAGGCGTGGTTAGTGTTATAGGCCAGTTGTGTGGAGTCGGTAACCAGAATTCCCTCATCGGGCAGCGCTTCGCGCAGAGCTTCAACCCAAGGGAAGCGCTCCTCAGAACCTTCCCACCACTCTTTGCGGCAGTTACCGATTAATTGTGAAACTTCCCCTTCTGCGCGCTGTTTTGAGCTCTCTTCGCACTGAACCAGGGCTTCGCTTAATTGCTGAAGGCTTTCTGCTGCATCCGCGCAGATGGCCAGGTCCGGCTGGGCGTTACAAACCAGTTGAGCCGGATCAATGTCGATGCGGATCAGTTTGCCGGAGAAAGCGTAATCCTCTTTCACCAGATTGCGATCGGTTTCCGAAAGCTCTGTGCCAACGGCCAAGACCACATCGGCAGCTTCTACTCGCTCACGCACGCAGTCGAAACTGAGATTGGCTCCGCCACACAGAGGATGCCTTTCATCGACAACGCCTTTGGCCGCCAGAGACAGGAAGACTGGAGCTGCAATTTTTTCTGATACCTGTGTTGCCGCTTCTCCAGCAGATTGCGCGCCACCGCCCAGGAGAATCACCGGGCGCTCGGCAGCTTGCAGCCACTGGGAAGCAGTCGCGATAGCTGTCGCGTTGGCTGCCGGTACCATGGCACTGGCAGCCGCGCGGTAATCGTCCAGATTGCCGGACATAGGCGCCGGGAATAAATCGATAGGGATTTCGATATGGACAGGGCCGGGGCGGCTGGACTGCAACAGCTGGAATGCCCGTGCCATCACTTCCGGTAATTGTTCTGCCTGAGTCAGGGTGTGCTGCCAGATACAAAAGCCTCGACTGGCATCGCTTTGGCGGGGTAGCTCATGCAGGCGCCCACGGCCCATGCCAAGGTCTTCCCGGCGATTGACGGCGGAAATAACCAGCATGGGAATTGAATCTGAGTAAGCTTGCGCCATCGCAGTGGCTGCGTTGGTCAGCCCCGGCCCAGTGATCAGGAAACAGACACCGGGCTTGCCGCTGGCGCGGGCATAACCGTCTGCCATAAAGGCGGCGCCCTGCTCATGCCTTGGCGTGATATGCATCAAGTCGCTACCGGGCAGGCCGCGATACAGTTCAATGGTATGTACGCCGGGAATCCCGAAAACTTTTTCTACCTGGTATTCGCGCAGCAGGCGCATCAGCACCTGGGCGCATGTGGGCGCAGAGGACATAAGCACCATTTTCCTTATTCGTGTAAAAATGCAGTGAGCCTAGCGGCCCACCAAAAGCCGTGCAAGCACCCGCAGAGTCTGCACCTTCACAGGCAATATCGCAGGAAAATTGAGATTCACCCGGCACTGCGGCAGGAAACTTTGTACGCTTGGGTTACTTTACCTGTCAGTAGATTTTGCGGAATTTGACGAGGTGGCTGCCGCACAATAGCCTTCCGGCACTTCGCTGAATAAACTTTGAGCTAGAACAACCGAGGAAGTATCACCATGGAAATCGATCAATGGCGTCGGGAATACCAAATGGGTGGTTTAAGGCGCTCTGAATTGAAGCCGACCCCCGTGGAGCAGTTTCGCAAGTGGCTTGCAGAAGCTGTTGAAGCAGAACTAGTTGATGCCAGCGCCATGTGTCTTGCCACCACTAACGCGGACGGGCACCCCTCGCAGCGGATTGTTTTGCTGAAAGGCTTCGATGAGAAGGGTTTCGTTTTCTATACCAATTTACAGAGTGACAAGGCCCGGGATATGGCCGTTAACCCTCAGGTGTCGCTGTTGTTTCCCTGGTGCCGTCTCGAGCGGCAGGTGATTGTTTATGGGAAGGTGGAACCTGTTTCCCGCGAGCAGGCAGAGGCCTATTTCCAGTCGCGCCCCCTGGACAGCCAATTGGCCGCGTGGGCTTCGCATCAGAGCCGGCCGCTTTCGTCCAGGGAGGAACTGGAGCAGCAGTTTGATAAAGAGAAGGCTCGCTTTGCCGGTAAAACAATTCCGTTGCCAGAATTTTGGGGCGGTTACTGTGTGGTGCCCAATGCTGTTGAGTTTTGGCAGGGGGGTGAAAATAGATTGCACGATCGTTTTATTTATCGCCGTGAAGAAAATGAAAACTGGAATATAGAACGTCGCGCCCCCTAATTATTATATTTATCTTTTCGTGGCCCAGCCCTTTGGGCCACAGCTAACCGCTTAATCACGCCTCACTTTGTGAGTACCTGTCCCCTGATATTGTTTTATAGCGGTGTCTTATCTGGCAATTTGTGGTCAAGGCCGCTTAGAATATTGCGCCATAAATATAGCTAAAACTATTGTCTTAAAAATTTTATAGATTCGATCGTTTTTGCAATTCGAATCCAAGGGTAGGTAGGGGAAATATGGCCATTATTGGTATCGACTTGGGAACCACTAATAGTGCTTGCGGGGTACTGACTGATGACGGGGTAAAACTAATTCCCAATCGTTTGGGTGAAATTTTGACCCCGTCAGTTGTGGGGCTTGATGATTCTGGCACACTGCTAGTCGGCAAAACGGCTAAAGAACGTCTTATTAACCACAGTAGTACCACTGTGGCTGCGTTTAAGCGCTTGATGGGCACTGACCACAAAGTTTCCCTGGGGAAACAGAAATTTAGTGCAACAGAACTCTCCTCGTTAATTTTACGTGCGCTCAAAGAAGATGCTGAAACTGTTCTTGGTGAAGAGGTAACCGAGGCGGTAATCAGTGTCCCAGCTTATTTTAATGATAATCAGCGCCATGCCACCAAGTTGGCAGGAGAACTTGCGGGATTAAAAGTAGAGCGCCTTATTAACGAGCCAACTTCGGCTGCCATTGCTTATGGTTTACACGATAAGCGCGAAGGAAACTTCCTTATTTTAGATCTTGGGGGTGGCACCTTCGATGTTTCCATTCTGGAATTTTTCGATGGCATTATGGAAGTTCATGCCAGTGCCGGAGATAACTTCCTCGGTGGAGAAGATTTCGTTGAGGCAATGATCGATGATGTCCTGGCTGAGTTTGATATTAAGAAAGAAGCCTTAAGCCCTCGCGATTTGCAAAACTTATATATGCAAATGGAAAGCGCCAAACGTCGAGTTAGCCAGCAACCTGAGCAAAAACTTGAATTACAACTTGATGGGCGCTCCCTGCAATTCCAGGTGACTCCAGAGTGGTTTGAGAAACTCAGCACACCTCTGTTGTTAAGAGCGAAGCGGCCAATTGAGCGGGCAATGCGCGATGCTGATTTGCCCCCACAGAAAATTGATGAAGTGGTATTGGTTGGCGGTTCGACGCGCATGGCCCAGTTTCGTTCTATGGTTGGTCGAATGTTTGGCCGTCTGCCAGCCTGCCATTTGGACCCGGACACTGTCGTTGCGATGGGAGCAGCTATTCAGGCTGGCTTAAAAGAAAAGAACTCAGCACTGGATGATATTGTCCTGACTGATGTATGCCCTTACACCTTGGGAACTGGGGTTATCAATGAAGATAATCCGCAGCTCGGTGCCTACTTCATGCCTATTATCGAGCGCAACACGGTTGTACCAGTCAGTGTTGTAAGGAGAGTGTGGACTGCTCGGGATGATCAAACCCAACTTTGTGTAGACGTATACCAAGGAGAGAATCGTCTGGTATCTAAAAATGTGTACCTGGGTGAGATGACGGTTCCTGTGCCGAAAAAGCCTAAAGGGGAAGAGGCGGCAGATATTCGCTACACCTACGATATGAATGGACTTTTAGAAGTGGATGTGACTGTGGTCTCCACGGGTAAAACCTTCAACAAGTTAATTGAGTTTACGCCGGGAGCTCTCTCCGATGTACAAAAGGCTGAAGCCCTGCAAAAGCTGGCAAAACTGAAATTCCACCCCCGTGAAGATGAAAAAAACCAGGCAATCATTGCTCGTGGTGAGCGCTTGTATGAATCCAGTCTGGGCGAGCAGCGTGAGTATATTGCCAAATTACTGTCATCCTTTGATAGCGTCCTAGAAAGGCAAAACCCTACAGAAATTATTAAGGCTCGAACTGAGGTTAGTGAAATTCTGGATCGGTTGGATGGCGAGGATTGGATTTGATGAATCCCTGGGCCATTCTTGAAATTAACCCCATCACTGATGCTCGGGCGATTAAGCGCGCTTATGCAAAAAAACTAAAGCAAACCCGCCCTGATGAAAAGCCGGAAGAATTCCAGGCACTTCATACAGCTTATAAGCAAGCATTGAAACTGGCTGAGCAATTGCAAGAGGAGACTGCCGGGCATGCGGAAGCCTCCTTGGAAACTCCTTCACTAGGGCAGGCAGGAAGCACAAGCCATGAGAAGGTTAACAGTGAAAGGGTAGCTGTATTAGAAGGGGCGCAGGAAACAGAAGTGCGGCCTTCCACTGATGAAGTGTTAACTCCGCTCGCAGCTGAAGAACACCCAGCGAAGCAAGAGGGCGTTTCTGACCCCTTGGAACAGAGCGAAGGTGTATCCCCTGATACGCAGACAAGTGAATCTCGGGAAGCGCAAGACCCAGCTAGAGATTTGCGTATTGAAGAATTTCGGCGGGTGCTTAAGCAAGTTGATGAGATGCTCAATAATCACTTGGAAATGAGCTTGGAGAAAAGTTGGGGCTTTCTCACCAAGAGTCCCTATATGCTGGATGAGGAGTATAATTGGAACTTAGGCCTTTCTGTATTTGAACGCTTTGCCCAATTTAATCAAAATGCTGTAGAGGGGGGGAAATCCGCAAGGTTTCGCCGACAAGTAACGCCGAACATCCTGCAATACTGTGATCAATTGTTCGATTGGCGAGGGAATGCGTCTTACCTCTACCAAGCGCTTGACGAAAAGTTGTGCAATAGCATATTTAATAGCTTGGAAGTTCATGAGTCCCGTATTGATCCTTTGCAAGGGCTTCGTGGCGGGGGCAAGGTAGAGGCACAAAGTGAGGCTGAATTTGAAGAGCGCTATGAAAAGTACTTTTTTGGTGATGTTGTACCTAGAGGCGTTGCATTCTTTTTAGACTTGGTTATGACTTATATGGCCGTAGGCTCTCTTGCAACTGCGGCGATGATGAAAATCTTTGGATTGCCGGAAGCTGTAGCAGCCGCAAAAGTCATACCTTTTTGTTTTGGAGCCTACCTGTTATTTGCTTGGTTGTTCGAGTGTTCCAAACTTCAGGCAACACCTGGCAAGTATATAATGGGCTATCGAGTAACCAGTCAAAAATTTGGGCGGATTGGATACTTGCGAGGGCTTTGGAGAACTGTGAGCTTTGCTTTCACTAGTGCATTTGGGCTTTTTGCATGGATTATCAACTTCTTCCTGGTTAATAAATTATTGCATGATCGGTTAAGTCGCACTTATGTTATTAATATGCGTAAGACTCATGAAGAGCATTTACGCCGTTTGAGAAAAGCTTAGCTTTAGAGCGGGAATTGGTTCCCGCTCTTCCCTTATTATATTTATTAATTAGTCATACAGATAAAACAATAGGTTGAAGTAGACCCTTTGCTGGGGCTTCGTGGTGGGAGTGAAGTAGTAAAGATTAATAACGAAGATGTAAATGATAGCTACGAACAGTGCTATTTTGACCGGTGGTTGGTTATAGGATGGCCAGTTTTACTGGGTTTGTTTCTACCTAATGTGGTTGTTGGTTTTCCGACATCGACTGTTCTAATGAAGGCCTCTGAGAAACTAGAGAGTATTGCAACTTTGGAGGCTGCTGGAATTTGCGTTTTGGAATATTTATTCTTTGTCTGGATGTTGGGCGGCTCCCGATTTCTGGCTACTCCGGGAAAAATGCTTGATGGGCTAAAGTGTGGTCAATCGTCAATTTGGGCGTATTTGTTGCCTCTTCTCTTCTAATAGTATTGCGGTGGGTAAAAGCTGTAAAATTTTCTTAAATATTTATGGTGGTACTATGGAGGTTTTGACTAGCCATCTAACTAAAAAACATCGAATAACTGGCTAGCCAAGATGAGTTGGAACCTGAGGAATTTTGGGGGTGTTTAATTATTGTTTACGTTGAAATACCCAAAGGTCGGGTAAATGCCATCTTCATAACATGTATCTAAAACATAAAAACTAGCTTTTTTTCCGGCAAAAAATGCCGCGGTTAATAAGCTTAAAGTTTCTTGGCCATTTTTGGCATCTTTACTCCAGCGTATCGAATTGCTGCTGCAGCTATCTGGGCCAACTTTTTGATCCAGGTAGACATAGCAGGTAGCGTTATTCATGTGGCAGCCTACCTTGTTAATAGTGGCATCGTCAGACATGCCCGCAGCGAAGGCGCCTTTTGATAAGGTCATCACAATTAATGCAATCAGAAATTTGAGTTTCATGGAAGCCTCCAATTTGAAGTGTTGTTATCATAGCTTCTGAAGGATATAGAAAGTTCTATAAATAGCAAATTTTAAATCTGTATATTTTTGTATTATGCGAAGTTGCGATTTGAGTCATATACTTTTAACCAGAGCATTAGGTCATACTTGGTATGCAGGTGCCAGGTTGTGGGTGTTGTGAGATGTATATCTCAGTAAGGCGCTGAAGTAAAGGCGGTCTTGGGTAGGTGTTTGATTCTAGATCTAGAGAATAAATATATACGGCTAATATAAATGAGATACATTTTAATATCTGAGGAATGCTTGAGTAAGGGTGTGCTAATCCTGAGTAAATTTTTAGCAGGTTTATTTTTAAAAATTCCTGAGGCTAAAGTTAAAGTTTTATGTTGTGTGAGATGTTTTCGTTTGGGCTCTTTGTAATTTATAGATGGAACGTTTGTTTTATGTTTTACCTGCTAAAAAAGTATGACTGCAAACTTCTAAGTAAATACAGCTTTTAATCTCTACCAAATAGAGGTGTAGGTGGGGCTGTTGAACGTGTGTCGAAAGATTTATTTTAAAATGATTTGCGGTAGCTTTTTGTTTTGTCGTACTATTTTGGGGTGACCTCTTTTAGAGCGGTGTTGGCCTAATAGAGTTAACGAAATATTAGTAACTTTCTCCTTGGTGAGCGTCACTTTGTCGATGTGAGAATAAAATTTGTACGGTTTGGGATTGGGAAGTTTATGTTGAAGAGTATTAAGAAACTACCTTTTGTTGGGAGCCTGTTGCTTGCTTTGATAGGTGGTGCTGTGTCGGCTCAAGAAGAGATGACGGCCGCGGCTGACTTGAAAGAGCCTGAATTGCTTATATTGCATGGAGAAATTGCTACTCCAATAATTATTCCGCCCGGAAATGTTGTGCCTGATCATATAGAGGCATTTGGTTTTTATCACTCAGGTAAGTACGTCGATTATATTTCTGAGGTTGCTCCTTTTTCTACGTTCATTAACCTCCATTGGAGTAATGTGGATGAGAAGTTAGCCGAGGCCAAAAGACATGGGGTTAAAGTGTGGGTGGAGTTAGGGCCTATCTTTTTTAATACGAGTTCAGGTCATACTAGGCAGGAAGATTACCTTGAGCTGTGGGAGAGTGCCAAAGAAAAATTAAAGCCATACGAAGATATTATCTATGCATTAGATCCTCTGGATGAACCCTTCAATCGGTCAAGTATGAGCTATGGAGAGGTTAAAGAATATTTGGATGAAATTGGTCTTATTTTGATGCGGGACTTTCCCGATGCATATAGAGCTTTAACTTTTACAGAGAAAAGTGTTGAAGAGATATTGTTTTGGCAGCGTATTGTAGGTTGGGATCCTATCAATCAGGTTTGGGAGTTTAGTGAGTATAGTGAATATATGCCTATTAATTACAATTTGTTTGGGGTGGATAAGTATAAAGGCGTCAACTTTCAGGGCGGAATGACTGACCTTTTGAGAGAAAATGTAGAGAAAGTAAGGGAACATACGGGCGCTTTGCAAGATGCTAAATTTTACATAATCCCTCGTGCATTTATGACTGACAACACAACTTATGGCTATCTTACGGAAGAGCAATTGATAACAAGAGCTCAGCAAGCTTATGATCATGCTGTAAGGAATGAAGATGTGATCGCCATTTATCCATTTGCTTGGCCTGAAGTGTATGCAAGTAAAGGGACTCTTTATGGGCCGCGTTATGTACCAGAAGTAGAAGAGCAGTACCGAAAAATTGGTAAAGCGGTTAAATTATTTCGAGATTAATTGATACTCTATGCAGGCTTTGTTGTTTTAAGTGTTGCATAGAGTATAATTTTCATGTTTTTGCCTTCACAATTTTAAGATCCTTACAAATTGATGTCTATATTATTTGTTAGGTATGGGTTGTCAAGTTAATTTTTCTGGCTTGATGGTGTATGTGTTTGTATTTTTAAGGCTGATAAATTTTCTATTTTAGGGGTGGGCTTAGTGGTGGTGATATTTATCGTTACGTCAATTTTTGAAGGGCCTTTAGTGCCTTTTAGATGCCAGTGATTTTTATGATATTTTCGATTTGGCGTTGGTAAATATTTTTTGGGAAGTTTTGAGTTGGTAGGAGAGGCCTGCCGCCATTTAGCTTTTCTAAAAGCGTCATTTATTTTAATTCCAGCCTCCATTTCGGAGGCTGGGGAACATATTACTCTTCATTCCAGATTTGAAGGGAGATTAGCTCCGCACGAGAGGTGCTACAAGTATCTTCTACGTAAACCTTGACGGGCTTTTGGGCCATTTGTGCAGCTAGTGCGATAGATAATATATGGTCCATCATCGCATTGTTATCTTTGCTAACAAAAACACTCCAGCCCCATTCGCAGCCTGGATTTGTTCCATCGTAAGTTATTTCTCTGTCGAACTTTATCACGATGCCATTTTTACCCCATGCACTTTCAATCATTTTAATGTAGAGTTTATTATCTGATTCAGATTGCACGCCGGCCTGGGTAAACATCGGTAGTAAGCAAATAAAAAGGGTTATTATTACTCTCATGCTTTGAAGTCCTTGCTTGAATTTGAAAGTCTGCGAAATATACTCTGTTTTATAGTTATTTCAAGGTCTTATAAATTCTGGAGAGGGTTGTATACTTGTGTTTGTAATCCTGTAAGGTAGCCTTTTGGATTGCTTATTTAGTTCGTGTATTACTAGAGGGTAAGATAAGTTTGCAGGAAAGAATATTTTCTAGGCGATACTTTGGGCCTAAATAATCTTTCTATTTCTTTGTTGTGCTCTGGGTTTATAACACTGCCATGATTTTCATTCTCAAATATACGCTTTCTTAAGGTTAGGCTGTTGTGGTTACGAGACTTCGGTCTTTTTACTAGTTGATAAAAGACTTTTACTGCACAAGTTGAAACAACTTCACTGCAAGTCTCCTCGCCACCAATAAATACACGCTTTTTCCCGAATCGGCATTGCGCACTTCATAGACTAATTCACTCAGTATTTTCTGGGGTATGAGAGAGTGAGTGCTACGTTATTCCATCATTGCACTGTTGTTAGTCGGAATGGAGGTTGTAGGCTCAGCAGTTTCATCATTGTTAATTTGCGGTAGGCACTAAGAGTACTTTTTGTGTTTTTCGAGGTGGTAGTCTACTTTTCCACCTAAAAAAGAGCTCTTCAGGGGATTGTGGTGGCTGCTGAATAGCAACTTCTGCGGTGTAGCCAGATAGTAACACCATAATGAATATGTGCTGTTTCCGCTACTATATTTTTTTCGTTTCCTGTGGTTTTAAAGGTTAATTTTTGTTAGGATGCCGCGTCAATTTTTAAGTTGCTGGTTAATTATTATACTGGGCTTAATAAGTGCTAAGTAATTGTCCAATACTGTCGGGGCGGCTGAAAAATTTTGTTTGTTAGAAGCTAAACGATATAGAGAGTTAAACCGTACGGTATCAAAGGTTATTTGGGGCTGAAAAGTAGCAGCTACTAAAGAAAGATTTAGCATTCATTATTGGGGATTACATGAAGCTCAATTCAAACTATTTAGTTCAAACTATGCTAATGGGGCTCGCCCTATTTGGTGGTGGTGCATATTCAAGTGCGTCCACTATTACACCTAGCAGTATTCACTCTAGTGAAATTTCATTAGTTGATAATGAGAGTGTTGATACACTACGTGTCAGGCCTGCTAATTCTAATGGAATTTCTTGGAATCAATTCAACACCTTCTCTGTATCCGGGCAGCCACTGCAATTATTAAATATTCCCGGATTGCTAGAGGATTCTACGCCTGTTGAGGCGGCTTCCTTAATTGTAATTATCGCTGATCGTATAAGCCTAAGCGGCCTCGTAGAAGTAATGGGGGCACCAGCAGATGTATTGTTTTTATCCAAGGATGAAAACGGTAGTATTAGCTGTCTGAACTGTAGTTTTAGTAATATTCCTCGAATCACTATGGCCGCTGCTCAGCCGTCAAAGACAATTAGTGATGATGTTGCAGATATTGGCGAGCTAACAGCCACCAGTGGCTCCATCAGTCTTTCAGGGATGAGCGCTCCGGGAGCATTGTTGGTAGAAACCCTATCCGATGAGCTATTCATTAGTGGAGCCCTAGATATTCACCAGCCGGCCAGTAAGGATAGTAATGGCCTTATTCCTGATGAAAATGGTAATTACCTACTGGGAACAGGTCTGGTAAATGCCATGGCTGGCGACATAAGCTGGAATTATGATTTACAAAAGATAGAAAATATTATTCCGAAATCTGGGGCGGTATCCCAGACGCTGGAAGGATCAATTAGGGCTGCGGCTGTCAAGCTCACTACCGCAAATTGTTTAACACTTGATGCTGAGATTGATACCACCTCTGATTTCTTATCATCAGTACGTTACCAGAATCAGGTTGTGCTCTCTGGAGAGTCTGTAGAGGTACAAACTTTTGGAGTATGTGACACGACTGTTACGGAAGATATGACCAGTAATGGTGATATTACTATCAAGTCCAATGGTTCGCTATTGTTTCCTTCCTCAAATGTGAATATTGAGGGTAAGGGCGTAACGGCAATTGCAAATGGGCGACTTGAAAACAAATCTGAAGTTTTTGCACATACGCTTAAGGTTGCCTCCGATGAAATTGTGAATTTCGGCCTGCTGGAAGGGGGAAGTACTTTATCGGCGTGGGCAGACAATAATGTCTACAATCAGTTTGGAGGTAAAATTACCGGAGGAGTTGTAGACGTACAATCTCAAAACGGTTTTGTAAGAAATGGCTCTCGCACTCCTTATCTGCCAAATGAATCTTCCGTAGATGACTTGCTGACATTTTATGCTGGCGATTTAACTTTAGAGAAGCCGGAAACCTCTGAATTTGGCACCTATTATCGATCTGGGATAAATGTAAGTACGACGAGTAATTATTCACAGCCTTCAGATACATCCGCTCATATTATTGGTGAATATGTTCGGATTAAAGCGAAGGGGGTCGAAAATATTAACCCCTACTGGGAGAAAGTTTCTGACGATAAGACTACTGTTCTCCTGAGAAGCCTGGTAAATCAGACCACTATTTCAGGCGAAAATGGTATAGAAATTCAAGCCCAGAATTACCTGTTAAACTCATCAGCGGTATTGCGACTAAATAAGGGTAGTGGAACTCTTAAATTAGAAGGTAAATATATCGTTAATGAGCGATATAGAAACTTAACTCTTTTAGATCAGACTTATTACACTATCTTGGATGGTAATACTACAGAAAATATTGAAACCTACGAAACCAGGGCGTATACATATTCCCCACCAGGGATCATAGTATCACTAGGTGATTTAGAAACCTATGCTACAGCAGGGTTGGTGAATAACGCCGCTTATTTAGAGGTTTATGGGCAAGCACTATTTGATACACCTGTCGTTCATGATTATGGTATCTCGCATAAAGCAATTAGCAAAGAAACTACCACGACAAAGGTTTATTTGTGCGAAGATTTAAGAGGTCCGGGAACAGTCTTTGTTCCGTGCTCCGGCAGTGATGATTATGTGCCGGTAATGTCTGGCAATGAAATTGTTGTTGCTGAACCTAAAGATGCTGACTCACTATTTTTTGTGCATGGGAATGTTAAAGGTAGTGGCGAGTTTGAAAGTATAACTCACAATACTTTTGATGGTTTTAAAGAGGTTGCTGTATCTGATTTGGTTATAAAGTATAGCCCAGATGGTTGGAATAATTATGATGATGTCCTAATGCCTAGTCAGCCAGGTCAATCCTCGAATGTTAGCCTTTATGAGGTGAATCATGTATTTGAACATTCTAGTAATCTGACCAATGATACCTTACAAATTTTCTGGACCCACAATTGGGATGTCGAACTTAGGGCAAATGAACAAGTACAAGGAATTATTGGGTCAAATTCTGAAGATAAAACTGAAAGTTTTTCCCTTTTTGAAGTGATTAAAGATATGTTTGAGTCACTTAGCAATGTGATTGCTGATTTTCTAAATGAATTTGACTGGTGGAGTTAAGGGCTTAAAAAATAAGATGAATCAAGAAAACACCACTGTCACCAGTTGTAAAAAGAGAATAGGGATGCGCTTCTTTACCCACTTGGTCGCTTTCTGTTTCCTGTTTCAGACAATGCTACCGGCTTATGCGGGAGCTTTGTCATCAGGACAAATTCAGCAGGTTCTGGATTCCATTGCGGAAATTGAGTTTTCTACCACTAGTGGTAGCTATCAATATACGGCGGCGCCTTATATTGATACATCCGTTCAAGATGGATATTCCAACATCCAGGACTTTTATAAAAGACTACGGGATGAACATATTGAATCCTTAGGGTCGCCTACCTATGTACCTATTGGGGTGGGAGATATCACTACGATCCTCCCAATTTATGATAACCCAAAGTTGGTAGGGGACAGCTTTGTACAGTCACGATATGTTAGAGATCAAATACAAGAGCTTCTGGGTAGGCATTTAATTGACTCTGATAGCGCCTACTTTAAGGATGAAACCAGCCAGTTAAAGACCTTGTATGACAATGCGTTTCTCTACGCGAAGTTAGCGAGTACGATAGAGATTTACGGTGATCCAATTTCGGAAAGTAAATTTGATCGCGAAAATAGCCCTTACGATATGGTTTGGCCAGAGCGCCGGGTCATCCACGGAGAAACAGTAATTGTCCCTGTTGTTTATTTGACAGAGCAAACAATTGCTGAACGACGAGTGACTGATCATAGTGTTGGTTTTAATAGTAATGTTAGCTTTAGTCGTATCAATATTCAGGATGTTGATATCAAGCTTGGCCGTGAAGCATTCCTAAATGTAGCCGGTGATTTTGTAGCACAAAATAGCAGTGTTAGTGGCTGCGAGCTGGATATAGTAGTAGGTGGATCACTTCGTTTACTATCAAGTCAAGTTGATGCGTGTGGCAATCTAACAATTGCCGCTAACAGTATTGAAGCTTCTACCCTTGTCCACCGTTATGATTTTGGTAATGAAACGGGGGGCTTCTTTGGCGAGGTGACTTCGATATCTGCGAGTGGTGATTTACTAGTTCGCAGTAGTACGAATATCATCTTGCAAGGCGTTACAGTGAGTGCTGGAGATCAGCTAACTTTTGCGGCGAACGGCAATATATTTATAGGTGCACAAAATATTACCTCTAGTTTTGAAGGGGGGCAGGGTGGTTGGTATGTCCGCCGATCAGGAGTTAGCTATCTGCAGTCAAAACTAACTGCGGAAGAAACCATTCAACTGATTGCTGGGGGGCAAATTGTTCTGGATGCTGCAGAAATTGTTAGCGATCGGGGACATATAGAATTACTTGCGGGCTTGGGTATAACTATTGAGGATGAGCTGGAAACAGTTCAGTCCTTTAAGAAGGGGAAGTTTGGTAAGCGTAAAATAGAGGAATCCATTTACCAAACCATAGCCATTCGTTCTTTACTGGATGCAGGAAAAAATATCAGATTGCACAGTGATTTCGGTGATATCACATTAAGAGCTGCTGATATTAAGGGTGGCCTGGGAACCGAGGTTAAAGCTGCAGGGGGTAAAGTTAACCTGCTGATGACAACTGAAACCGATCATTACACCTATAGTTCGGTTAAAAAGGGGCTGTTTACAGTAACAACGAAAAATAAAGGCCATATCAAGGAGACTGGTGTACCTAATACCATTGTGGGTGGTTTTGCTGTAGAGGCTTTAGGTGGAGTTTCAGTTGAGTATGAGGGGAATCCTGAGCTATCCCTTGATGAGCAGATTGCGGAGCTGTCTAAATTTGAAGGTATGGAGTGGATGGCAGATGTCCGAGCATCTTCACCTGAAGTAGATTGGACAGCTATTGAGCTTCAGTATGAAACTTGGAAAGAATCTAATACTAGTATTACCCCTGCTTTTGCAGCTGTAATAGCAATTGCAGTTGCTTGCGTAGCTGGCCCAGCAATTGGTAGCTTTGTGGGAGAGTTTGGTGGTGTAGCTGTATCTGCAGCAATTAAAGCAGGTATGACATCGTTTGTTAGTCAAGCAACTCTTGCCGCAGCTAACGGTCTTGTGAATGGTGATGTGGGTGGGGCAATGGAAGACCTTGCCTCCAGTGACACCTTAAAGAGCTTAGCAGTGGCAATGGTTACGGCCGGCGCAATTGCCCAAATCGATGCGGCTATTTTTGATATTGATACAGAGTCTGTTAATGAAGCAGCGACAGCAGCTAAAGATTTGGCAGAAGCTGGAAATGCTACGCAGGCTCAAATTCAGGCCGCAGTTGATGCGGCAATAAAAGAAGCCTCGACTCTTTCACTGGAAGCGCAGCTAGTTCAGACAGTTACCCATGCTTCAGTGAATGCCGGTATTGAAACTGTAATAACCGGGCAAAACTTTGAAGAGAGTTTTATGCTGTCCCTCGGTCAGTCAGCTGTGAATTCTATTGGCAAGCATATGGCAAATGAAATTAAAGCCAATTGGGATGGGCCAAATGCAACTGATCTTGATACCACTATCAAATATATTGCTCACGCTGGCGCCGGATGTATTATCGGTGCAGCAAAATCAAGTTTGAGCAGCAATAGTAGTCAGGAGGGGTGTCAATCTGGCGCTCTTGGAGGAGTCGTTGGAGAGCTGGTCTCTGATGTGCATAAAAGCCAGTCGCAGATTGCTGACGATGTGGCAAATTTGGAGAGATTTCTAAAGGATAATGGATTAACTGATCCTAGTATGCTTACACCGGATCAGCTAGAGCAGTTTTCAAAGCTAGATGTCTCTGCTACCGTTAGTGAACTATTGGAGTTACGTAGAGATGGTATTAACTTAGCTAAGCTGGGAGGCGCTTTAGCGGCATTTATTAGTGGTGCCGATGCATCTCAAGTCAATATTGCTGCTTTAACGGCTGAAAACGCCGCAGCAAATAATTCTCTATATTTACTGCCTCTTGCCTCAGAGATGTTAAATGTAGTTGAGCTCGTTTCTAATAATGAAAGCTTGTATCAATTATACCTGGCATGGATCTCTGGAGATGAATATACATTTCAATTGGCCCTGATGGTATGGGGTGGAGAAGATCAAGAGAATCCTACTTTCTGGGATAGGATTAATATTTTTTCAAGATATAATCTAAAGAAAGAATATGTACGAAGAATGAGTGTCTGCCCTAGTACAAGCCTCACACAAACCTGTGATGGTCGTACTATTACACCAGAGATGGCTGAGACTTTTTCGGAGCTTGTAGGAGGCACGCTTGGAGCTGTGACTCCGGGTGAAGCTGTAGTGCTATCCGGTGAAGCTCTTCTTGCTAAATTAGCATTACAAAAAAGTAAACCGCGATGGAAAGGCTCTTCAGATAACGTAGAACTTCCTAATGGTAGCGCTATTGAGGAAACTGTCACCGTTAGACGAGTACAGGGAGGAACAGATCCTGACCTTAATAAGCAAAGTAAGTTTTTGATCGCTGTAGATGACACAAATAATGCGATAATCAAAAAAAATGAAAGGCTAAATGTAAGCATCGGCGATGATTTACATGCTGATTATTTTTTATCCAAAAGACCTGGTGCTGAGATTGTTGAGTTTCAGATTCCTAAGTGGATGGATGATTTTATTGAAGAGTCGGCACTGCCTCAACTGAATGCCAGTAGCAATCCACTGTATGATAAGCTAATAATACCATTGAGAAATGACCCGACTACTCCTGGCCGCTCGTTTGAGTTCCCACCTATTTGGGCCTCTTGGCTGGAAGAGGTTGCTATTCCTGGGTCCGCAAAGATAGTTAAGGAGCATGATTAGGAATGTCACTTCAAGAAAAGATTGTTGCAGTTGTAAAGTTTAAGGACGAAATCTCTTACTATAGGAGCAAGCGTGCAGATTGGATTCTGGATTTGAATAAGTTGAGACAAGCTTATATCGATGCGGGTTACTCTATGCCGGAGCTTGATGATTCAGATAGGTTTGGTATCCACTCTATTGCAGATAATAATTTTGAATTATTTTTGCAAAAGATGGAGCCGAAGAAGATTCAAAAAGACACTCTTAGCTTGCTTCTTGCGAAAAAATTTCCTTCTGCGCATTCATGGTGGGATGTTGGTGAAATTTTTCCGACAATTTTTGTCGATTTCGACCGCAAGGTGGTCGGCGCATTCTATTATGAGGGAACCAAAATGGAGGTTTATATTCCGAATGAATGGAAGGGAGAGTTTATAGATTTTTCAAATGATTACCCTGAAGAGGTATTCCCAAAATCTGAAAAATTTTGGATAAAAGGTGATTCTGATCTCTTGCAGATATTGAATGAACGAGGCCGCAGTAAATAAGTTTGTTTATTTGCCTATTCAAAGATATTGTTTGGTGTCGTTACGGTGTATTGCGGTGGTTGCTAGAAAGCAACTACCGTAATAATTTCTGAAGAAAGATCTAAATATATGTTTAAAATTAGAGGCCATTCGCATAACCGGTAGTAGGGTGTGTAATAGTTCGGGCTTGATTTAACGGGATGTCCTCTGAAAGACAGATAACTATTAAATCAAGTCGAAACTGTTGGTAAGAATTTTTTCAGTTTATTTTTAAAATTTCCACCTTGCCAGGTCTCGCTATTCAGCACAGTAAGGCTATAAATTGAATTATTTCTCGCTTCAAATTTGTAGGGATGTCAGTTCAGCGCGTGAATAGCTGCAAGTATACTCTATATATCATTACGGAATTTTGAGTATCTGTGTTGCCAAGACAATGAATAACATCTGACCCATAATCTTACTATTCAGGCTGGAAAAATTGCCTTGGGATCATTCATGTAGCCTGGATCTGTAGCGTTATATGTAGTCTGTCTATCAAGATTGATAACCAAGCTATTATCCTCCCATCCGGTTTTAATTCACTCAATGTAGAGCTTGTTGTCTGATTTTGGCTGTACCCCTGCCTGTACGAAGGCAGATAAAAAGCAAGCAAAAAAAGTTATCTAAAGCCTTGGTTCGATAGATGTCTTTTAGGAAAGTATGCCCAATTTCTGTGCTGACTGGACTTGAGCATAGGGCATAATAGGTTCATCTGTGAAAGATTTAGTTAGTCTTTCTGAATTAAAGAAAAATACTGAATAGGCAATTTTTCATTCAAGTGCTATCCAACAAGGTATGAGAAATTGTCTATAAATTAGGCTGACGGTATTGTATCAAGTGTTATTCATTCCATACTCGTATAGAGATAAGTTCAGGTCTTTGATTGAAGCAATCATCCTTAACATATAGTGTGACAGGTTTGTGAGCCATTTGGGCACCCATGGCTAATGATAAAGTCTCACTGTGTAAGTTATCCTCATTAACTTTAATAACCACACTTCTTGTCCATTCGCAATTGGGGTCTGTACCGCTATAAGTAATAGTCCTATCGAATCCTATTGCCAGTGTGTCTTTACTCCAGCCGGTTTCTATCCATTCAATATAAAGCTTGTTGCTACTATCGGATGAAACTCCTGCGTAGGTTAATGTGGGTAATAAGCTGGCGAATGCTATTAAAAGTCTTTTCATTTTTAATCCTGAGGGGAGGGAGAATTATGGAGGGGGAGGAATATACTTAAACAAAATTATTTTTCAAGCTCTTACTTATCCTGAATCAAATAGACAGCTCTTAGAAGGAATATTTCCTAGGTAATACACTGGTCTTAAATACCTTTTCTATCCCTCGATCATAACCTGGATTAACAACACTACCGTGATTCTCGTTATCAAATACACGTTTTCTTAGGGTAAGGCTATTGTAGTTACGGGACTTAAGTCTTTTTACTAGTTGAGAGAAGTCTTTTACTGCGCAAACTGAGTCGATTTCACTGCAAGTCTCCTCACCACCAATAAATAAATACACACTTTTTCCTAAATCGGCATTGCGTTCTGCATAGGCCAATTCACTATCTAAAATTTGCTTATCGGCCCACCAAATACTGGGGCTTCCAATGATATATCGGTCAAAGCTATTGGTGTGGTTAAAAAGAGCATGGAGAGCCAGAAGCCCACCCAGGGAATGGCCCACTAGGGTTTCGTCTTCTTCGTTACCTTTAAAATTATTATTGATAAAGGGTTTGAGTTCCTCTTCGATAAACTCAAGAAAGTGATCGGCGCCTCCACCTAGTTCAGCACCTTTGATCACACCAGGTACGGGGGTGAAATCCATTACTCGCTGGGCGAAATTCGGACTGTCAAAAGCGTGGGAGATACCTACCAGAATTACAGGGGGCATTTTGACATTGCCAAACTCATCGGGAACCTGTTCCTGAAGAAGGTTAGGGGCTGTCATAGGGAAATGCAGAAAGCCATCGGTCATATAAATGACTGGATAGTGATCGGTGTTTTCCGGGGTGTACGAGAGAGGCAGCATTATGTCAATAACGTACTCACGCTCTAGTAAATCAGAGTAAAAGTTGTAGGACAGTATCCCCGGGCGGGTGAAAGTTGTGGGTTCGGCACTGCCGGCTGCTGCCAGCTGGCAACAGGCACTAAGAATACCTATCACTAATAATCTAATTATTTTCATTGCTATCCCTGAGGGGCGCTGAAACTTACCTGTTATCGCCCTGCTTACTAGAGGTATCTATATGGAAGCCTAACAGATAGATAAAGGGAATCGCTAGCTGGGGAGGGGGTTACTGCCGCAGGAATCACTCTGCATGGCAAGTTTTTGCCCAAGAAGTGGTCGTGATCACAGAAATAGGGATATTGCGCGTGGGAACCACGTCCACTGAAAAGAGGATGGCAGGAAGGGGATGTCCCCTCCCAGGTTCAGGCAATGACGTTTTTACTGTTGTATAGGTGCTGGGCCATCCGTAGGGAGCCGACTTCACCGGATCTTCCCACTAGTTTTGGTGCAACGATATACCGTTCAATATTACTTTCTGAGACTTGGGGAAAGTAACCACCGGCTAAGGCTAGGAATTTTTGTCTTACACGGTTGAATAGGTGCGCCTGTATCATCACTCCACCCCCCAGTATGATCCGCTGTGGTGAGTAGCAGCTGGTAAGGTTGACACACATAGTGGCCAGATACTCCGCCTCCAGGTCCCAGGCCGGATGATGTTGTTCGAGGTGTTGGCCACGCAGTCCCCAACGCTCCTCTATCGCAGGACCTGAGGCCAGTCCTTCAAGGCAGTTGTTATGAAATGGGCAGTTGCCTTTAAAAGAATCCTTTTGGCTGTCTCTAGGCATCAACATATGCCCAATTTCCGGGTGCATAGATCCATTGATCAGCTGCCCGTCGATCATAATGCCGGCGCCGATACCGGTACCGATGGTTACGTAGACAAAATTCTTTACATCTGTAGCGGCGCCGCAGAGGTGCTCTCCAAGGGCGGCGCCATTAACATCTGTATCGAAAGCAACTGGTACCGACAGGGCTTGGCTGAAGTAGCCAGCCATATTGGTATTGGACCAGCCAGCTTTAGGTGTTTGGGTGATATAGCCATAGTAGGCGGATTCTGGGTCCAGGTTTACCGGGCCAAAGCTGGCTATGCCCAGCGCAGAAACAGTGCCGTGGCGCTTACTGCTTTCGTGAAAAAACTGAGCGACCTTGGATAGCGTATGTTCTGGATCGGTGGTTGGGAAGCTGGCTCGCTCACGGATGTCATTAATCCCAGCAGCTACCACACAGTTAAATTTGGTACCACCGGCTTCAATTCCGCCGAGCAAGGTATCTACCGCATTGCCTTGCATTTCCATCCTAATCCGCTCCCCGGGTTACATAAGTTATTCGTATTATCAGTTGATGGTTGCTGAAATTACACTACTGATAGTTTATAGCTGGTTATATTGTTTCTGAAAGAAAAAACCGAGCGCCGGTGGGGGCCAGACGCTCGGGGTTTGCAAAGCTATGGGCAGAACTGCAAACCACTTACTAGAGTAGGGAAGAACAACGATCAAAAAGCGTAATTGAAACTGACACTTGTGGAGCGGCCACTGATAGCCCGTCCGCGTACTATGTCTCCAACTTCTGCGTAAGACTCTTCAACTTCGGTAACAACAAATTCATCGGTGAGGTTGTTTACATTAAAGGAAACGGTAAGGTCTTCTGTCAGGTAATAAGAACCAAACAGATTGACCAGGACATAACCTTCCTGTTTCAACTGGTTGGAGTCAGAAACAAAATATTCTGTAGACCCTTGGAGGCTTGCACCAAATGTAAAGTCATCGCCAAAGTTATATTGCGGTGTAATCGTGTAAATGAAATCAGCTTGACGGCGCGGCGTATTACCTACGACAGAACTGTCGTTGGCATCTTTTGAAATTTCGGCATCGGTCCAGGTGAGGTTTCCATTTACGGAAAAGTCTCCATAACTGTAGGCTGCTTCCAGCTCGACTCCTTGGGCTTCATACTCGCGTACAAACGTTAAGCCGCTAGTGATTTCTGCATTGGTCTCTTCAGTGACCGTATTGAAGTAAGTTGCAAAGAAATCCAGATCGCCGGTTGAGAGTTTGTATCCAATTTCCAGCTGGTCCACAGAGTCGAAGCCATCGGTGGTGTCGGTTAGGCTTCCGTCACTGTTGAGGGCGCCGCTAATTTGTAGAAGCCGATCGGCAATTGCTCGGCCACCCTCGCTGTAGCGGGCAAAAATAGCCATGCTGTCGTTGAGAATATAATTTCCACCGAGAGAGAAAGAGGTGTTGTCTGCATCGTAGTCAACGAGCTGGGTGGATCCATTGGCCATTGTGATGACGCCGCCGGTGAATCCAAAAGCATCGGAAGCGCTAGCACTTTCCACATCGCTGATAATACCATCGCCATTCAGATCGTAGTCTGTATCACCACCGCAGCAGCTGGAAACCAGGGAGCCTTTGGCGTTGACCATATCGTGGCGGGCGCTGACATCGAAGGTAAAGTCGCCGATGTCGATCGCCACATTCATATAGGGTGCATAAGTTTCATATTCCAGGTCCCAGGCCCAGGAAAGAAAGCTTGCAGACCAGACCCCATCATCTACCAGTACATCTCCGTTGGCATTGGCAGTTATGGTGAGGTTTTCAGAATTGCTGCCGTCAACAGTTTGAACTAGGGCATTCCAACTATTCCAGCTGGTTTTGATATTTTGGTTGGAGTAATAGAACCCACCGGAAACAACAATATTATCGCCAATTAATTTATCGACTTTAAAGTCGTTAACTATCAGACCCAAATCGTGTATTTCTGTATCAAAGAGCAGGTCGACATAGGCGAGGCCTTCGGCCTCTTCACCATTGGCATAAGCCACCGTTGTGCCGGCGCTACAGTCTATGGCCTCTCCGCTACTGCCTACGGCATTTGCACAAATGGTATCAGCCATATCCTGTGTGGATTGTGGTCCGTAATCGCCGAAAGTATCGGTAAAGGGGGAAATAAAGCTGCCGCTAACATCAGAAATTCTGAATTTGTCGGTAACAGTCCAGCCATCATTAAATTCGAATTTGGTTTCAAAGCCATAGGCTTCCACCAGTGATTCGATACCGTCGGATAAGTCGCGGGTTACCGGATTGCCGTAGGCATCAAAAGTGGAAATGTATCGATAATTATCGGAATGCAGGGTTTGGCTGCTGGCATCGAAGTTGGCAACCGTGCCGAATTCACCATCGCCTTTATAGGTTACAGGGCCAGGAAGATAAGTTGTTACCCGGTCATCGAGATGTTTGTAATAGAGGCGGACATAACCGTTATCAAACTCTTTGGTGAGGTTGGCCTTGAGTTGGCCGCCGGAATCCCCATCAAAGCCGGTCTCGCGGATGCCTTCCCCCTCTCTTAAAAATCCGCCGACATAGAATCGCAAAGAATCATTCAAGTGGTGGCCATAGCCAAAGTCCAGGCGGGATTCATCGTAGTCCGCACCAAACGAAAGTCCTACATTACCACCTTCTTCTTCGCCGGTATTGCTGATCATATTGATCACACCGCCAGGGGAATTACTGGCAAAGGTGGAGGCAGAGCCGCCGCGTACGCTTTCTATACGTGCGAGAGAGGAGTCGGTGCGAACAAAGTTGTCAGTGTTACCGAAATTAATATCGCCGTATTCTAATACAGGCAATCCGTCTTCTTGGATTTGCATATATTTGGAGCCGCCAGTTGCCAGGGGAATACCCCTAACGGTGATATTTGCATTGCCGCCGCCACCGGAGGATTCCGCCCGAATACCGGGTAAGCTGCGGAACAGCTCTGCGGTAGAGCGCGGGGCGTACTTCGCCATTTCCTCAGTGTCCAGTGCACTAACGGATACGCTGGATTCCATCTTGGTAACCGGTCGGGCGGTTGCGGTAACCATCACCTCTTCAATTTCCGGCATTTCCTCAGCTGTTGCCGGTACCGCAACGCTGGAGGCCATGGCAACTGCCAGGGCTATGGAGTGTGGTTTAAAGTGTTTCTGTGTCTCTGAACCTGCTTGGAAGCCCTCTGCAATCACGGCGCTCTCCTCAATCATCTCTTATGGTTATTAGATTTTTCACGGCCCGTTCTCTGCGGGCTCGAGACTCTCTTCCTGTTACCGCATGGGTGGGACCTCTCCCCGCGAACACATTTATTAAATCACTGTGGTTTAATAAAGGCAATACGAAAATTTGCAGAATTTACGCAGTGGAATCAGCAAATAGATAAGTAAACCAAGGGGAAGTAGTGATTTTCGCGGTATCGATCTTTGCTTTTGGTGACAGCGCTGCTTGTCTTTCTAAGTAGCACTGGTTGCGGGAGAAGGGGATAAGGGGCAGTAGATGCTTCTGGTGAGCATCTACCTAAGGATTTGGTTGCGATTCCTGCCTGCTAGTCTTTGGCCAATTCCAGTTGTCCATCGTCCATAAACTCGATGCGTTTGGGGTCGCAGATACCGCCGATAAAATTGCCCTCGGCATCGTCCCTATTAAAAGCCAGCAGATACCAATGTTGGTCCGGCCCCTGGATAACCCGGCCGGAATAGAGTGATCCCTGCTGGTCTGCGCCGATAAAGCCATCTCCAACCACTTCGTATGGGCCATTCAGATCATCGGCGACAAAATATTTTGTGCCAGTCAGTGGTGTACCCTGCATGGATTGTCGATGGGCAGCGCTGTGGAACTTTGTCGATACTGAGCAGAATAAGTAGTAGCGGCCATGGATGTATTCAATTTGCGGTACTTCCATTTCGCCATACCAGCCGGGAGCCAGTACCGGTTGCCCCACTTTCCAGTGAATTAAGTCCGTTGAACTGGCATAGCCAACTGCGCCACGCCCATCAGGGCTGCCCTGGTTACAGCGCGCAGTGAGATACATATGGTAGAGATTCTGCGTGGGGTCTTTAACGATCCATGGGTCACGCCAGGATGCATCGTGCCAATATTCAAGGTTCAGGCCATCGTAGAAATTGGGATCTAATTCCACCAGGGGGTTGTTGGGGTGTTTTTCCCAGTGTAATAAGTCCTTGGAAGTTGCCAGGCAGACCCGCTGAATCAGGCCTTTCTCCGAGTATTTAGTACCGGTATAAAACATATACCAGGTATCGCCTTCTCTGTGTACACAGCCGGTCCAGGTAGTGTAAGAGTCTGCAGCTTCCTCACTGGCGGTTGCAGTTCGAGGTGAGGGTTTTAATGCATCCTGGAGCGTTGTCCAATGAATAAGGTCCGTAGAAACGGCATGACCGACAGATACATTCCAATGGCGCAGCTCAGGATCGCCCAGTGATTTATCGGCTTGAAGGTAAAATACATGGTACTGGTCGCCGTCCTGCGCGAACCAAAAATCCCATACCCATTTATTATCGAGATTAAATGCCATGATATTTACCTCATTAGTGCTGATTGGAAATTTGCCGGTGAGTTATTACTTTGATTATTCTTAAGGAGCCCAGAGTTATTTTTATGCTTTTCTGGGGTTCCAATTAAGGCGCAATCAGGTAGATATTCTTCCTGGTATTCCGCCCTTTAATAGAACTGTTTTATCCGGTGCAAAAATTGAGTAAAAAGGCAGAATCGCACCGCCTGTGGCGATAGCGTCGACTCCAATTTTTCCACTGACAATTTTGGGCGCAAATACACCTGAAGGCGCCACCTGCTTTATTCTGCGAGAAATCATTTCGACCAGTTCGTCTAATAAAAAGCGGGGTAAATGCGCATCGACAATAATAGCCTCCAGGTCCAGCACGCTGATTGCCGATAGAAATGCATAAACCAGCGCATCTGCACAGTCGTCCAGCCATTCTTGGATCTGAGGGCGGGCCTGGTCCATCACTGTTTCAAGTTCGGAAGTGCTGGTAATTTCGATGCCGCACTCTCGTAAATGTCTGCGCAGCCCAAATAGTGAAGCGCGATTGAGGAGTAGCTCAAATGCCCCTTGATTTTCAGGGGTGCTGCTAAGTTTTGAGGGGGGCACTGGCAGGGAAACCAGGTTGCCCGCATTGCCATGGACGCCGGTTTCCAGGCTGCCATTTAATACCAGGCCTCCACCGATAAAGGTCCCGATATAAACGTAGAGAAAATTGGATATGTCCTGGCCATTGCCAAACTGCAATTCAGCAACAGCAGCAGCGGAACAGTCGTTCTCGAAGAAAACCGGCAGGTGTGTGCGCTGAGCAACTTCTTCAGCAAAGTTAATTTCTTTCCACTGGGCCGCGAGCTCTTTGCTCATATTGAGCTCTTCGGTCCAAGCGCCGATAAACCAGGGCATAGCGATACCCACGCCCACTAGTTTCCCTCTGTCTTTAGCGGGTAGGGTATCAGTAAGTGCCTGGAGGCCCGATTCAATTTTTGCCAATAAAAATTCGGGCTCCGGGAATTCAAACTCGTGGCAAATTTTCTTTAGTACTGTGCCACCAAAATCCATTAGTAGCAGCTCGATATTGCGCCGTCCCACCTTGATGCCGACAGAGTAAGCACCAGTAGGGTTAATAACGTACATAATCGAGGGTTGGCCTTTGCCGCCCAGTCGGCGCCCCTCTCGCATTACCAGCCCTGCGCTTTCCAAATCATCGACAATCCGGGTAACCGCCTGAGCGGTGAGGTCAGTTTGGCGCGCTAGGTCGGACTTGGAGGCTGCGCCAGTCTTCCGCAGGGTTGTAAGCACCACTCGCTCGTTATAACGGCGTAAACCACTGGAATTGCTACCTTTACCCATCCGTGCCCCCTGAGATGAAACGTGATCTGATCCGGCCACTGATTGTCCGATTCTATTGTTAAAAGTGTAACTTTAAAGCCTTTGCTTAGTCTATTGACTTCGTTGGTACTAAGATCAGAGTTTATATAACCTATTGATTAATATAACTTTTTTTGTTTGTTGAAGCTTGGCTTTACTTAATTAAATCACTGTGATTTAATTTTCGGCCAAGTTCAAGCAAATCATTCTAAAAATACGCTGCTAGCAGTGAACGAGGAAGTTATGCCGGTCGATTTTGGTCTCCACCCAGTCGATGCGACCATTCTGGTCGTCTATTTCGTTTTCACCATCGCCCTTGGGCTCTTCCTAAGTCGCCGCCACGATACTGCAGAGGATTACTTCCTCGCTGGGAGGAAAATGGTATGGCCCTTGATTGGCTTATCCCTGTTCGCTTCCAATATATCGAGTACCACTTTGATCGGCTTAGCCGGAGATGCTTACAGCACTGGCATAGCGGTCTTTAACTATGAGTGGATGGCGGCGGTTATCCTGGTTTTCTTTGCCGTTTTCTATCTGCCCACAATTCTTCGCTCGCGCATTTACACGATGCCGGAAATGCTTGAGCGTCGCTTTAACAGCACCGCGCGCACTTATTTTTCGGGATTGACTATTTTCCTGAATATTGTGGTTGATACTGCAGGTAGCCTCTATGCAGGGGCCCTGGTAATGAAATTGATATTTCCTGAATTACCAATTTGGACCACGATTTCAATTTTGGCGGTGATCGCGGGTATCTACACCATCTGTGGAGGTTTGGCTGCGGTTATTTATACCGACACCATTCAGGCGCTGCTGTTGATATTTGGTTCAATCCTGATCAGTATTTTTGCCCTGGATCGCGCAGGAGGTTGGGAAAATGTTGTATCCCAGGTCTCGGCGGAACAATTGAGTCTGATACGGCCCATTGGTGATTCGAGCGTACCCTGGTTGGGGCTAATTACGGGAGTCACTTTGCTGGGCTTTTATTTCTGGTGTACTAACCAATTTATGGTGCAAAGGGTACTCAGTGCAAAAGATGTTAATCACGGCCGCTGGGGAGCCTTATTTGCCGGTCTGCTCAAACTTCCCGTGCTGTTTATCATGGTTCTGCCTGGCACTATGGCGATTGTTATTTTCCCCGAGCTAGAGCGCGCAGATATGGTTTATCCCACTCTGTTATTTGAGCTGTTGCCTGTTGGTATCCTGGGGCTAGTGTTGGCAGGTTTTGTTGCTGCACTAATGTCACAAATTGATTCCACGCTTAATTCAGCTTCCACGCTGGTGACCATGGACTTTGTGCGGAAGTTTTTTCCGGGCCTAAACCAGCACCAGTTAATGCGTGTAGGTCAGCTGGTCACCTTTATCTTTATGATACTTGCCGTACTTTGGGCACCACAAATTGAGAGTTTTGGTTCCTTATTCCAGTATCTGCAGAAGGTACTTTCCTATGCAGTTCCCCCTGTACTGGCACTTTTCCTGATCGGATTCTTTTGGCGTGGTGCTAACTCCAAGGGAGCTATAGCTACTTTGCTGTTAGGCACCTTGGGCGGTGTTGGCCTCTTTTTTGTCAATGAAGTCTTCGACTGGACAAACTTACATTTCCTCTATATTGCTCCAATTTTATTTGTCTTCTGTTCACTGGTATTGGTGATTGCCAGCCTACTTTATCCTACTAAGATTAGCGAAGAAGCCAAATCTTTCACTTGGTCTAAAAGTGATTTTGACACTGAGACCGTATCCCTGAAAACGCAGCCACTATGGAAAAACTATCGAGTTCAGTCTGTGCTACTGCTTGTGGTTACTGCGTTGGTGGTGGGTTCGTTCTGGTAGCGCGAAGTCAGATTACTTCTATTTTTCACCCCACAGGATGGAAAACTTAAACAATAAAGGCAATACAGGAGGGTTGGACACGGACGAAGTTGACAAAAGGTTGTACTCAGATAGTTGTATCCGTTTAAAAGAATAATCTTATAAAGAAGGTGTTGACTATGAAGTATTTCGTCACAGCGATGTTAGGTTTATTGGCTTCTGTGCAGATTAGTGCAACAGAAAATATTTTGGATCAGTACTTTAATACATCAGATAATGGTGGGACCCTAAGGTACGATACAATATTTCAGTATGGTAAGAGTGGGAATGGTAGCGATTTCGATATGTGCGATAGCTATGTTACCACCCGAATCCCTGGAGATAAGATCACCGCTATAACCAGTTTTAGCGGTGATGAGAGAATCAAAGGGTTAAAACTCGAATACTTATATGCAGGAGATGAGGAGGTTGGTAAAACCACTATCTCCGGGTATCGAAAGTTGCTTGGTGCTACCGAATATATTCAGGGTTGGCGCTTCTATAAAAAGCGCGATGGCAATATTTCCAGGATTCGAGTCTACTTGAAAGACATGGCTGATAACTCAACCCGTGATATTACCTTTGGAGGTAATAATGGCTGGTATAAGTGGGAGGAATACCATCTAAGTATTGGAACCCGGTCAGTAGTTGGATTTGCTGGTACTGCGAGTGATAGTAAAGTTTGGAGTATTTACCCTTGCGTTGCGGATCGTTTGGAATTGGTGGAATCTGGCGTAGAGATTCACTGGGATCAGATTGTGGAAACCCCCAACAATACCAGGACATTCTTTGGTGAGAGATTACTTGAGAACTCTGGCAGTATTGCCCAACACGACAGTACAGAAGTCTGGTATACCGACGGGAAGAGTGAAACAGATACCTGGACTAATACTATGGGTATTTCGGTTACTGCTGGAGTTAGCTTGACCGAGGGTTACAAAGTCGGTGTTCCCGGCACTGTTGAAAATAGTGGCTCCATTACATTCAGTTTTTCTGAGACTTTTAGTGTTTCAACGACCGTTGGGGAAACATCGACCAAAAGCAACCAGGAAACTGTTAAAGATGCCATGCCATCTAATGTACCCGCCTATGGATTGATGATGGCGCGGATGATGGTGGAAAATAGCGAGGTTGAAGTTCCCTATACCACAACGGTCATGAATCCCCATAATGGTGATGAGTTCGAGTTGTCAGGAGTTATCAAAGGTTCCAGCTATTCCAATGCGCGGAAACGCTGGGATGAAGTGGGGCGGGCCTATCCGACTCGTTATGAGATATACCAGAGTTATGCTTGGGTGATCGAGTACTATGGGTTGGAAAATGCAAGTTTGATAGATGATCCGGATATTTTTTAGATTGATATTGATAAGAATTGACTGGCCCAAATTATAAAGGGCCAGTCAATCATATGAGATTTGGCTACTCATCATGAAACCGGATTGAGCCTAAGCGAATCCTGTCATCTTCACATCCGTAATAACTAAACTTTACAGTTTTCTGGGACATATAAGCGGAAAGCAGAAAAGATACTTTGGTGTTGTATATGGCAGAGTCGTCATTGATAAGAAAAAAGGTGTTTTTGCTCACGCAGCTCACCTCGGTCTCTGGATTGACAAATCCTCTAAGTCTGACATCTACACCATTCGAGTGTACTTTTAAGTAGTAAATTTGCGCCTTCTCTGTCCAAGCGGCATCGCTGATAAGTGGCAGTGTAAATGGGATACTCAAAAGTAAATATATTAGAGACTTCATCCTTGATTCCTTACCAATTTATAAGTGGTAATTAAACCTTTGCTCTCCATGTTGGTTAACTACATCTTGTAAAACTATAGCAAATAAAGTCACTTGAATAAGTCGCGCACTGCGTCGCAAAGTACTTTTCGGAGTGGGTATTAACGCCCATTCTGGCACCAAAATAAGGCTTCCAGTTTGGGCGTGAATAAATCGAGGTCAAAAGAGGGATATCACGCAGTAGTGGCTTCTGGCAGTTTCAGGTCATCCTTATGAGTAGTTTGAGATGTATTAGGACTAAACAGTTTCTGTGATAGCAAAGCAGACATAAATGCCAAGACAAATAAGGCGCTAAACACCATTCCGCCAGTAATAACCGCAGCTAGACCGCGATAGATAGCTGCGCTACTTCCGGGGTTAAGCACTAAAGGGATATTGCCAAAGATACAGGTAATTGTTGTAAGCATAATGGGGCGGACACGCAAGCTGGCAGCCATATATATCGCCTCCAATTGATTGGCTCCGTTTTGCAATGACTTATTAAATTGGTTGACGAGTAATATCGCATTATTAACTACCAGTCCCATTAAGATTACAAAGCCGATCATGGTTATTACATCCAGGCTTTGGGGGGTAAATAGATTTAAAATTTGTAAGCTAATCATTCCGCCTGCAAATGATAAGGGTACAGCACAGAGTACTGCTGCTGCTAACTTTGCGGACCTTTGGGCGAAATACATTAATAAGGCCAATACTGCGATAGCTGCTGCAAAAATTTTCAGGAACTCACTGAGGAACAAGTTGAGTTCATTGGCGCTACCTCTAAACTGTGTATGAAGATCATTGTAGGAACTTTCTGATAGAAACTCTTTCACAGATTGATCAACATCCTCGACAAATGACTTCATGGCAACGCCTTCGGGAGGAGTTAAGTTTATTGATGCACTCACTTCCTGGCCGACACGAAGTATACTGGCTGGCGCTTGAGTGATTTTGGCGTCGGTCAATTCACGTAGAGGAATAAAGCCGTGACTGTTAATCAGTATCTCTGTATTTAGGAGCGTCTCAAGATTTTGCGGTTCTCTTGCTTTAAAGTAAAAAGGAAGAGTGTTGGTTCCCGTATAGAAGTACCCAATATATATTCCATCGGTTAAAGCCATCAGATGATGATTTAATTCCGATATTGTAATACCTAAACGAGCTAATTGTACTAGCTTGGGTTGGAATTCAATACGAACCGCTCTATTTTGAAGTGCGCTTCCCTCTTGAATTTGCGCTTCTGGAAATTCTAAGCGTAAATGACTCATCAGCTCACTTCCCGCCATCTGTAGTCGAGATAGCTCTGCCCCTTTGATATCTAACTGGCTAATACGGTTGTTGGGTAGGGCAAACCTTAATAAACCACCTTGCCTGAAATGTATTCGAGTCCCAATTAGTCCAAAGAGAGCTTTTTCATTTAGCCAACTCTTTAGTTCTTCAAAATCCCAGTCCCCTTTTGTGTATAGATAGAGATTGCAATTATTTGGGTTGCAAATTATTCCATAGGTTGAAACTTGGTTCTCTATTTCTTCTCTATTGGCTGTGATTCTATTTACGACCCGTTCCCCAATTTCATTTTTTATGGTCTCTGTAGATAAAGGACTTTCAAAGTTGATATAAACAGAGACCATATTTTGTTTAGGGTCTGGGAGGACATCAATGTCAGGGATGGAAAAGAAGGTAGCGATGAGTGCGACGGGTAATCCTAACAAAATCACAGTGGAGGCTAGCTTAGGATTGCTTGCAGAACGGATAGAAAGCTTCACCCACCATTCAAGCACCTTATTGATTTTAATACTACTGGATCCCTCCTCAGAAATTGCTGCTTTTCCAAGTAAGTGTCTGGCCAATGAGGGTAGTATTAGTAGAGCAAACAATAGTGATGCTAATAATGCGCTTGAAATTGTGAAGGCCAGGTCTTGAAAAAGCTGCCCTGTTGCTGACTGCATAGCAATAATGGGCAGGAACACGATAACACTGGAGATTGTAGATGAAACTAATGGGCCCGAAACTTCTTTGGTTCCCCGCGTGATACTTTCCTGAATATTTATACCCTGCTTGCGCAGTCTTTGAATGTTTTCTACGACAATAATTGCTGCATCGACCATTAACCCGATAGAAAGTGCAATCCCTGCAAGTGAAACAACGTTCATGCTTCTATTTCCAAGATACATTCCCAGAACCACCAGAGAGATACAAATGGGAATGCTTAGAAATATTAGGGTTAGAGTTCTGGGGTTACGTAAAAACCAATAAATGACCAGGCAGGCGAGTAGTGATCCCAGCAAGAGGCTTCCGTATACCAGGCTGAGGGAATTCTGAATACCCGTGGAGTCATCCCGGCTTATGGCGAGCTTCATCCCCAATCGATTTAACTCTCCGTCATTTAATTCTTCTATTGTTGATTTGAGCTGGGCGATAGTTTCTAGAACATTGACATTTTCGGTAGGGCGTAGGTAGAAGTATAGAGATCTATTGCCTTCAAGGGCAAAATATAACCAATCTGAAGCTACACGCTCTTTTACCGAAGCAATATCCGAGAGTTGAATGATTTGGCTTTCTCGTGTTGCGATAGGTAGCGTTGAAAGTTCCTCTAGTGGGATCTGCCCCTTAAAATGAAGGGCATAATCTTTTGATCCAATTTTTAGATTTCCTCCCGAGCGATCCGTTAAATTGTTTAGATTTTCGGTTATCTCACTAATGGTTAAAGAGTACCGAGTCATCTTTTCTGGATCGAACTCAATATCGACCCTTTGGGCAGTGGGTGTGCCGGCCTCTTCAATGGACTGTACACCAGGAACTTTGCTAAAGGCTGGCTTTACATGATTTATAAACGCGTCGATTAATTTAAGTTCGCTAGCTGGCTTCTCAGAATATAGGAAAAAGGATCCAAGCGTAGCCCCTGCACCATTTGCAAAATTGAATACATCCGGTGTGCGAACTTGTGTTGGCCAATTGGGTACTTGGTTGATTTTGGAGAGGACCTCAATATACATTTTCTCCATATTTGCCTCCGAATGGAAGTCAATTACGGTCCAAGCCCAGCTACTATTAACATTGGTTTGCAATTCTTTTAGGTGGCTTAGGCTGGAGAGTTCCTGTTCTAGCGGAGCAATTAGTATTTGTTCTATTTCTTCTGCGGTCTTTCCTGGCCAGGAGGTTGCGAGTGCAATTTGTGGGCGATTAATGGATGGGAGTAGGGCGTTTGGTAAATTTATCCCGGCTATAACCCCGGCTATTATTAGGGTAAAGGTACAACAGATGATAATTGAGCTGTATTTCTCCAGGGACTTCATGTGTTTTCCCTCTTTGTAGGAGTAACGGCTTCATTGAGCTGTAATCCTTCGTAACCCAGTACAATCAAAAGATCGCCAGGAGCAATACTTGAACGTACAACAAAGTAATTATCGAGAGTATCTATTATTTGCACCCTGGTACTAACTGCTCTTTGGTCGTTGTCTAGAGTCCAAACCTTATATTGTCGCCCATTCTCAAGAATTACGGCGTCACTAGGAATTCTAGTAATGTATTCTTGCTCGCTATGACCCGCGAAAGGGGTAAACATAGTTATTTCAAATCGCTGCCCAACCAGTAAGGATTTGAATTTTTGTCTGTTTACTTTAAAGTAGAGATTAAAGTTCTGTGTTTCTGGGTTTACTATATGGCTGATATTTCTGAGTTCAATATCTTGCTCCTTAATTTTGAAGGTGCTATTGCTTAGCAGGCTTTCTTTATTTATGTGTTCTTCAGGGAGACTACATTCAATTTGGTTTTCAGTTAGTGGGAGTAACTGCATAATTCTTTGTCCTGGATTGAGGTTTTCTCCAGGATTAGCTTCTATGCTTAAAACTTGACTATCGGTTTTTGCGTAGTGCAGTAGTCGTTTAGAACGATATTCAGCTGTATTTAGTTGTTGTTCGAGTCTTTGCTTGGTTAATTGATAGGTGTCCACATTGAGCTTAAGGTTATTTAAATGAGACTGAGAAACCATGTCGGCTGAGCGAAGTTTCTCCAGTCTACCTAGTTCTTCTTCTGCATAGTTAAGCTGGCTTTGTGTTAATTCAATATCGGTGCGAATGATCTTCATTTGCTGGGAGAGATAAAAGTCATCCTGGGCTGCTACTAGCTCACCAGCTTTGATAATGGAGCCAACAGGCTTTATTTCTATAAGTTCAGCATCTGAGTGACTAGATATTTGATGTAAGGCAGGGGATGATACAGAGCAAAATAACTTTGTTCTAATAGCTTGCTCCCAGGGTTGTGCTGCTTCTACCAGTACTGTGCGGCTATCGTTGGCAAGGCTATTGGAGCCAATAATTAACAGAATAGGTGGGATGCTGCCCATAAAGAGCTTTTTAATTTTACTGTTTCTCATCCTGAGGCTCTGGTCGGTTTTATTTCTGAGTTAATTGCTTAAGCGCGGTAATTAGTATTTAAAATTAAAGAGACTGAAATGCCTTTAGTATTATATTTGACTAAAAGGTATTTGGATGAGCTATTTGCTGCAATCTCGGTGCGGTAAGATGAAATCTACAAGGGGTGAGTTGTTCACGTTCAGAATTTTATAAAATGTCAACTTTCACAATGGATGTCTTTGGCGCCAATAACTAGGTTTTACTGCATATATTGCAGTGCTTATATGCTCAGCTGGAAATGACGGCAGGAGTGGCGTTGTGAATTTCAGAGTGACTTGCCTGCTCGGGTTTTCTATCGGCGTAGTTTGAATAGGTGTGTTTGCAACTTACTTAAATGGTAAAGATGTGCCGATATTATAAGACTTAAATAATTAGCTTTAATAATTTGGTCAGTAAAATGTATCTAGGTCTGAGGTGGCCAGGTGTTAGGCTAATTGGTGTTGTGTTAATCGGGTGCACTGATAATGTTCTGTACACCCGAATTGATCTATGCGGAATTTGTGTGGTAGGAGTTAAAATTATAGTTAGAAAGGGCGTTACTCCTCTCGTCTTAACTCCAGACGTTGAGATTCACGTATACGAAAACGCCGTTTGTTTTCTCGCTCTCCATGAATACGTACTCGCTCACCAGATTGCATACCTTTCTGCTTTGCCTCTTTGGCGTCGATAAAGTAGTACTCACCGCTAGTTTCATCTTTTACGGAGAAGCGATGATCCACTTCTCCTGTTTGAAAGTTCTCGGAGATCTCTTCCTCTAACACGCCAGTTACGGTCTCTTCGGCAATCGCTGAAGAGGAAAGGGCGAGAAGTAGGGCTAAGGGTAGATTTTTCATTGCGGTCTTACTCCCCACTAAATTATTCATCGTAAGTTACAGAAACAGTTGCAGAGTTGGTGCTGTTTTCAGTGGATAGGAATTCAATAGTGATTCCAGCAGATGAGTCAGTAAAGCTGTCCCCGGTAGTTGACAGTGTGGCTACCTGGTTGGCGGTAACATTGTTATTACTGGTGCCGCTAAGATAGTGAACCGTTACCGCATTTTCGTGGTGTGGACGGGGGTTGAGGGTGTCGTGCTCGACATGGTATTCGATGTAATAGTAGTTTTCTCCATTCCTGCTACCAATACTTTCGGCCTTTAAGAGTTGAGGTAGATCGCTACTAAGCTCACCAGCAGTAAGTTCTATGGCTTGAAACTCAATATTAGTGGTGCTGCCTGCGACTGCCTCAATAGTTTCAGTGTATCCGGGGAATGAGTCATACCAGCCCATATAGTCACGATGACCGCTTCCAAAGAGTCGTGATTGCCAAGCATTGCCCATTAGGGAGCCGTCACTACCATATTCACTCTCACCGCTATCGTTGGTATCCCCATCATTATTATCGTCATTGCCGGCGTGGCTCAAGCCAATATTGTGCCCAATTTCATGGCCCATAATCAGTTGATCACTATCTGCAATTATCATGCTCCAGCGGCCTCCGACAGAGGCGACTCCTGTGCCAACCAGTCCTGCACTGGCCGCTGCTTCCGGGAAAATGTAGACCCGATGACGCCAATCGTTGAGCTCTACAGGTTGGTTGTTGGAGTCTAGGTAATTGCTTTCGATCCAGCTGGTTGCCCTATCTCTCCATGTATAGCCGCTATCGTTATATTCACTTCCCGAGCGAGATTCCGCATCTTCGATGCTCAGTACACCACCATTCTGGCTGTCGGCAATGTTGTAGGTAAAGCAGTCTATAGAAGTGCTCTCATCATTGTCTTCACCGTAGCAGTATTGATCTAGTGAGGTGTCATTGCTTAGATGGCGGCTGAACTTTAGTTGTCCCAGGGAGTTTTCATGGTAGGCATTATCAAGAGAATCCGTGTCATTGAAAGCCATATTTGCAATTTGGGTAATGCTTAGATCATCTTCTACGGCGGCATCTGAGAAGTTCATAAAGATAAAGACAATGCTGCTTTCTGTGGCTTCGATGGTTTGAATAGAGAACACTACAGAGAGGGTACTACCATCGGTGAGCTGAAAAGAGATTGTGTCCTCTACGGAATCACCATCATTCAGATTCTGGGAATTGGTGTTTAATTGATATTCCCAGTTTCCACTTTCATAGAGAGTGAAATCTCCATAGCTTCCAGCCACACTACTGGCTTGAAAGGTGGGGCTATTGCTATCGGTATCCTCAAGGGTGAGAGTGCCACTGGCATACTCTTGTGTCCCTACGATAAGTGATGCCAGGGGATTACTGGGGTTAAAAGTGTAGCCCCCCGTTTCTTCATCACTGTCGTCGTCCCCGTTATCGGAATCATCAGAACCACTGTTGTCTCCGCTGTCGGTACTTGTTTCGGTTTCAGTAGTCTCATCGTTGGAATTACTACTGCTGGACCCTCCTCCACAAGCTGTAAGGAGAACCGATAAGCTGAATGCTGTAAGGAATTTTAGGGTATCAGGCATGACAAACTCGACGTATTTCTTAATCTAATTGAGCAAGGCGATTTGTAATTGATGGACAGCTGCTCAGTGGCCCGGTTCCTGCTGATTATTAGTTAAATAACTATATTTGGATTCTGGGTCACCTAAGGCAAAATAGCTATCGCTTTTTTGGCAGGTTGTGACGGTGTTGGATCAATTGCTATTAGCGCCTGTAAGTAGTGTGAACCCCGTTTGAGCAATTGATGACAGGGTTCAAAAAGTTAACTAGGTGTAATGAGTAGGATAAAGGAATGAGACCTATATTTGAACGTAGAGTGCACTTAACCCCATTTGCTTTTTTGCACAGGTGGGAGTCTGAAATTGGGGTGTTTTTAGTTGGGGTTGATTAGAGGGAAATATGGATGTTGTCTTTCGTTGAAACAATCAAAGAAGGTGGAAGGAAGGGTAGGTTAATTGTTGTTGTGGCCGGTATAGGGCGTTTGATCGCCGTGATATATCAACTGGCTACTCGCCTAAACCTTAATACAGCTTATTCTGTCGGAGAGATTATAGACTCACTTCATGGGGTAGAAGTTTATTACAATGGAGGAGTTAATAATGTTGAAGAGCGCAACACCTCGGAAGACGGTTATAATCTTGGCCTAAGGTACCAGTGTGTTGAGTTTGTTAAGCGCTATTATTACGAGCGATTTGGGCATCGAATGCCGGATACATTTGGACATGCTAGAGATTTTTTTGACCTGACAGTCCAGCACGGGAGTGTGAATACCAAAAGAGGATTACTGCAGTTTCACAACCAAGGTAATACCCCTCCGAATATTGGCGATATCGTTGTTTATAGCCCCTCCCTTTTTAACCCTTATGGCCATGTAGCTATCGTTTCTATGGTAGATATAGAGAATGCTACCCTGGAGATTATTCAGCAGAACGCGGGTCCATTTTCTCCCTCCCGAGAGCGTTACCCACTTATTTTCATGCCCCCAGGGCAATGGTATGTAGAGAATAACCGTATTCTCGGATGGTTGCGCAAAGAGTGATCAACTTTTCAGAGGGTTATTTAATGGATAACCCCCTCCATTAATCTCGGTCAAAAGCCATTTATCTGATTCCAGTACCGTTGGTCTTATCCGATGGTATGGGCCTGGAAGGTTGGTAGTGTGCTTCCCACGAATGGAGGCAACTATGAAACTATATTCTCTTTGGGCGCTACCTCTACTGATTGGTAGTGCTACTAGCCAGGCGGATGCCCTTGAATCACAGTGGGAGCTGGCGATGACAGCCGCTTATGATCGCGCTTCTGATAGCTCAATTTTTGAGGCGCAATCAAGTGTGTCTCGGCAAGCTTTACTGCAGGGGGCACTACAGTATGAAGCTTGGGAAGGGCAGATCTCTGCATTCCACCAGGCAGAGCGCGGTGGCAGTGAAGACTTAGAGTTGGTAGTTGAGGAGCTTTTCTGGCAGGGGAGCTGGCAGGACTGGGATTGGTTGCTGGGCAAGCGCCGCCTGGACTTTGGTGTTGGTTATGGACATCGCCCCCTGGATTGGTTTTTACCCATTGAGCGGAATCCGGTATCACTTCAAGTGAGCGAAGGAGTTGGGGTAGTGTCTGCCAGTCGTTTCACTGAAAATGGAGAGCTAAGTGTAATGCTGGTGGATGCCGGTATCAGCCAGGCCTCTGGGGGTGACCACCCGAAGGGATTTGCCATGCGCTGGTATCAGCTTGGAGCTAGTGCCGAGTGGCAGTTACTGGGTTACATGGATGATCAGCGAGGTATGAACTTAGGGGGAAGCTGGGTTAATACTTATGGAGAGCAATGGGAGATCCATACAGAATGGCGCTACCAGCAAGAATACTGGCGCTGGCGAGCCCCAGCTTTGACGGCTATGCCAAAACAGGAGCAGATGGATGATGGCTGGCAAGCTCTTATAGGAATGACTTGGGCAAACAGCATTGGGCATTCGGTTATTTTAGAGTACTGGTTTGATAGTCGGGCCTGGGGGAAAAGCGAATGGGAGCAGGTGTTTGATAACAGCCTATGGTACCAAAATCAGGGAGTGCAGTGGGATGGCCTTCGCCAATCCTCAGCAATGGCCTTTTTAAGTGATAATACCCTGAGGCATAATTTACTTTTACATTGGACGCTTACCAATAATGAGTACCATCCAAAAGTAGATTTAATATACACGCCTGAAGATGGTGGCCTTATTTTAACTATCGGCGGTGAGAGGGAGATGGCGGACGATTGGGTACTTGGAACATCCGTAAGATATTTTGCTGGTCCTGATGAGTCTGCTTTTGCGCAGCTTCAAAACCAGGCTGTATTTACCTTGAGTACGACTATTGTTTTTTGAGTGGAGTTAAGGGTGAATCTGTTAAGAGAGTGCTTACGTACATTGATAATTTGTGTGGTGGTGGCGGTGATCACTCAGGCTATCTGGGGGGGGAGCTATGCAGTTCACGGCGTAATTTCTCTGGCGTACGGATTTATAGCGACATCCACGAGGCAGGTAGTCGAGTTTTTCAAGCCCACTTGGCCCTCAAAAGTAAAGTATGCGGTAGTGAGTTTAGCGGCAACTGTACTGGGAACTCTACATGCTTGGTGGTGGGTATCGGGTTTTGGGGAATTTCGGGCACTTGATTTTTTAATTATTGCCATTCTTCTTTCCATTTTTCTCTATCAAGTTCATCTTAACCGGGAGCAATCTCACCAGCTTGAGAGGGAACGTCAGGAAGCTGAATTGTTAAAGCTTGAACAACAAAAGACTCTTGCTCAAAGCCAGCTAAAAGTGCTGCAAAGCCAGATAGAGCCTCATTTTCTTTTCAATACTCTGGCCAATCTAAAAATGCTAATTCGTCACGACCCTCAAAAGGCAGAAGACCTACTGGATAACTTTAGTGATCTCTTGCGAATTAGCTTGAAAAAATCCCGTTCCGATCAGGTATCTTTAAAGGTTGAGCTTAGCAGTTTGAAATGCTATTTAGAGATTCAAAAGATACGCCTGGGGGAAAGGTTAGAGTATGAAGTTGATTTATCAGGGGATGTGAGTTTAGAGACATTTGTTCCCCCGTTACTTGTGCAACCCTTAGTGGAAAATGCAATTTTTCATGGCATTGAGCCTGCAGCCAAAGGTGGACTGGTCCGGTTGCGGGTGAAACAGAAGGAAGGCCAATGGGTTATTGAGGTGGAAGATAATGGTGTGGGACTCACTGCTGGAGCTAATAAACTTAGCTCCAGCAAACACAATGGGATTGCGCTAAGCAATATTAGGGAGCGACTTTCTACCCTTTACCAAGAGCGTGGTAAGCTACTGATTCAAAGTAATAATCAGGGCGGAGTAACTGCCCGTTTGGAGTTTCCATGCGTGCCATAATTGCAGATGATGAGCCTTTATTGCGTCACCATCTCGACCAAATGCTTGCCGATATTTTTCCTGAGCTTGAGGTTATTGGTAAAGCCTGTGATGGTAACGAAGCGTTAGCTCTGTGCCAGCGAGAGGAGCCTGATGTGGTTTTTCTCGATATTCGTATGCCTGGAATGGATGGTTTGGCTGTTGCTGAGGCTCTTGGCAAATTACAAACAAATCCTATTATTGTTTTTATCACGGCCTATGATGAGTATGCTGTAAGTGCTTTTGAGCATGAGGCAGCCGACTATCTGCTAAAACCTATTGATGACAAGCGATTGGAAAAAGCTTGTGATCGTATTCGGCAGCGCCTGAGAGACCGGGAAGAGGGTAACCTAAAGTCAGGACCTGATATTGAGGCGTTACTGAGGCAGCTTTCCTTAAGTAGACCTGAGTACCTTCGTTGGATTAAGGCAAGCAAGGGCGAAGATATTCATCTGATTGCCTGCGATGAGGTTTCGGCATTTGTGGCAGAGGACAAATATACGACGGTTTACTCCAGTCAGGGTGAGCATATTATCAGAACCCCACTAAAGGAGCTGTTAGCCCAGTTGGAACCAGATTTATTTTGGCAGATCCACCGTTCTACAATTGTCTGTGTGAAGCGCATTCAAAAAGTATGCCGTGGAATAACTGGCGGTGTATCCGTGGTGATGGCTGACGGGCGTCAATATACAGTGAGTCGCAGGGCTGCTTCGTTGTTTAAAACAATGTAGTGATCAGCAATTGATATTTATTTTAACTTAGGGGGGAGATTAAATTACTCCCTCCAATTAAATTGATATTTATGGCAGAGGTTCATATCTGCTACCTAAGATTTAGTAACTTTACCGCCCCTTATTTCTGATGGCCGGACATTCAGATTGGTTTGGTATCGAGAGATCTTTAATCTAAATGCTCCAACTGTCGTTGATTAAAGGGAAGCTGATATTGGCAGCACTCTTTACCTCTTTGTGTGTAGTATTAGCTTCCTAAGTTGAAATTGTTGATGAGCAAGCTGAATTGTAGAAGGGTAATACGATGGGGTTGCGATTAGAGACTATAGCGATAAAGATGATATTGGCTTTATTGAATTACTATTAAAGCCGTGCTTCAAAATTAATGGGACTTTAATTGCTTAGACTTTAGGGTGGTTGCTGTTTAGGTTTGAATTTGGACGCTTGTTTATATATTTACATGCTATTGCTATATGATCTGACTAGTAATCTTGTGCGAACTGAGGGGGTTGTTTTTGTAATTATCGGTAATTTACTTTAGGGGTTTGATTGGCATAATTGCCCGCGACTTGAGGGGTGGAGTGTTTTTTTAATTGTAGATTAACTATTTTGGTGGGTTTGAGTTTGTTTGTACCTGGTGCTTGAGATTCTGCCTGAAGGTCTATTTTCTGCTCATTTGGCGTGTTAAATAGGCTAAGATTTTTCTTTATGGTTTTTCTATTTTAGGACATTTTCTTAAATGGCTGGGAAGGTATATGTGCTGCCTTCTTCCTGAAAGTGTGTAATCTATTTTCCTCTTGTAATGGCAGGTATTCTGCTGTGAGTACCTGTGTGTGAATTTTCTCCGATAATTAATGGAATAATTATGTTGGATAGTTTTAAGTTGGATTCTTCTTCTGTAGAAGGAGTTGAGGATCTAATTGAGGTGAAATCTCCCTACTTTGCACTAGAGGCTTTACATTTTGACGCTGACGGCTGGCTTGTTGCTAAAGTGCCTGTGCAATGTCAGAGTACATATGAAAATAGTTTAATGGATGTCGCGGAAATTGGTCGACACTTGGCAATTTTGGGCTCTTGTTTTGGCGCTTTGGCCAATCCAGTGAGATCCAAGCATTACTACCTGGCACGCAAAGCTGATTTGAAAACTTATGATAGCTTTGTTTCTGATATGCGCCCTGATCACCTTCTGGCCCGAACCAAAGCCGTATTTACCAATAAGAGAGAGTTGGTTGCTGAGGCTGAATTATTAGACCCTGCCGGTGAAGTGGCGGCACGACTTAACGTGAAATATCATGTGATACGGGAGCGATCTTTCCATAAGATATATAGTGATAGTATCCATGATATCACTCCTGTTATTAGCGATATTAATCCTTACTCCAAAAGTATTGATATTAATGTACATAATATTGATCTAATGTCTCTGACGGCAAGTATCGGTAGAGTTACTCCACAAATGTGCATGGGGCATTTTGATAGGGTGAAAGCGTTGCCCGTTGCAATTGCCTCGCAGAGCCTTATTAAGTCATGTTGTATATTTTTGAGGCGGTTGACAGGTGAAGATAGTGCTCGTTTTATAGTTACTTCTGCGGATTTGTATGCGGACAACTTAGCGCTGGCAGGACAAGATGTAGATATAAAAGTAGAACTCTTAGATGTTGAAAACGATGTTTTTATTGTTCGTACTATAGCTACAAATAATTTGGGGCAGTCTGTCGGTGAAATGATCAACCATATTGCAATGGTGGATTAGTCTTTGTAAATTTCATTTGATATTTTGTACAGATCAGGGGAGCTGCTCTTTTGATCTGTATCCACTCCATGTGCATCGCACTAATCTTATTAGTATCAATTTAGATACCAAGTCTTCAATATTTTGGCGATTATGCAGTCTTTACTAATTGGTACTCTCTCCTGAGTTTAGACGCTTTAACGATAGCATCTCTTCGCGTGCAGTAATTTTCCACCTATCCACCCTCTAGGGAGCCTCTGAATAACTCCGTAATGCCTCTGCGGGTCTTGAAGGCTGCAGATGTTAGGCGCAGCTCGCCGTGAATGGCCGCAGCCCTTTGCAAGAGCTGCAACGCAGTAGCTGTGGCCTTCAAGGCCCGCCCTTCGGGGCGTGCAGAGCGATTCACACTCCGCGTTGTGACTTCTTGAAAGGTCTAGACATTCCTGCGAAGCCGCGCCTTGACTGTGAACCGCTCTGCATGCCAGAGGTATCGCGGAGTTATTCAGAGGCCCCCTAGAGCCATTCAGCATAAGTTTTTGCCTCTTATCCTCTCCAGAGACAGTTCATCGCACTGTCCTGAATGATACTTGGATGCTAGGTAATCTATTAAAAATTCAGAAGCAAGGAGAAGTGTAATGAAAAGGTTACTTGTAATAATGGCTTTAAATCTTGGAGTGAGCGTTTCATCCCTTGCTGCCCAGGACGCAAAAATGGAAGATTTGTACCAAAAAGCGGCAGCACAGGGTGGGGCGGCGATAGAAGAGTCCTATGAGGCTTTTAAGACTTTACAGAAAGATAACCCCTCTGATCCTATTGTACTTTTTTACCTGGGGGCTAGTGAGACTCTAATGGCAAAAGAAAGCTGGTTGCCCTGGAGAAAGGTCAGTTATGCAGAGAATGGAATTGCCCGTATGGATAAGGCGCTCACCATAATTGAAGAAATGGATAACCCTGGCCGTTCCTCTCAGGGGATGCCTCAAGACTTACTGCTTAAAGGAATTGCCGCAACAACTTTTACTAAGGTGCCAAAGCTATTTAATTCTTTTGACCGTGGGTTTGAACTTTATCATGAGTTGATGGGCGATCCACGCATAGGATATATGCCGCCAGACGCTACTCGCTGGATTTACTGTGGCGCATTGCAGGCTGCAGAGCTTGAGGGTGACAAGGCGTTAGTGAATTTATGGGGAGCAAAGGCTGAGAGTCATGGCATATCAAATCCATGTGGTGATGTTAAAAACTCTGACTAATAGTGCGAACAGGTAGTAAATCTATGTTACAGATCACTCATATTGAAAAGACTTACACTTCCGGTGAGGTTCAACTTAGGGCCCTAAAAGATGTGAATCTGGATATTCGAGCAGGCACTATGGTAGCTCTGTGCGGACCATCGGGGTCTGGTAAAAGTACCTTGTTAAATATTTGCGGGCTACTGGATCATGATTACAGCGGAGAAGTCTGCTTTGCCGGCGAGGTGCTGAGAAAAAGCCATCGGCAGTCAATGAAGATCCGTCGTACCCAGCTGGGTTTTGTATTCCAAAAGTTTAATTTGGTTCCGGTAATGACAGCCTTTGAGAATGTAGCCTTTCCACTTCTTTTGAATGGAATGAAAGAAGGTGAAGTAAGGCGGCGTGTAATGGGCATGTTGGATCATGTCGGGCTGTCCCAGTTTTCCAACTACAGGCCAGATCGACTTTCAGGTGGACAACAGCAGAGAGTAGCAATCGCTCGAGCACTGGTGCATCAGCCCAAACTGGTAATTGCTGATGAACCTACGGCCAGCTTGGATAGTGTTACCGCACAACAAATTATTGAGTTAATGAAAAATTTGGGAGTGGAGCAAAAAACAGCTTTTATTGTTGCCAGTCATGATGATCGAATGACTCGTCATTGCGATAGAGTTGTTGAGTTGAAAGATGGTGTAATTCTGCAGGAGAGTGCTTTATGCGTCGCTTAAAAGTCGCGGTTTTAAATTTATTGCGCAATCGTCGCAGAAGCTTTCTTGCTGTTGCCATTATCTCCATTGTGGTAACGGCCTTGATGACCTCCGGAGGTTTTGGCCTATTTACATATCAATCCCTTAAAGAGAGCGCGGCGCGCAGTGAGGGGCATTTGGTGCTAACACAGCCGGGATATTTCTCTTCTGATGAGGACTTTCCTCTTCAGCTTGGTTTAGATAATGCCAATAAATTACGTAGGGACTTGTTGGTTGAGGAAAATGTGAAGGCCGTGCAGCCTAGAGTTTATCTGCAAGGGTTAATTTCCAATGGTGATAAGTCTTCTATTTTTTTAGGTCAGGGGATATTGCCAAGTGAATTTCGGGTGAAGGGGCCTTTTCTAAATGTCACTGAGGGCAGTATTTTATCAAACCGTGAAGATATCAGTGATCCTGAGATTATGCTGGGTAAAGATCTCGCAAGAAATCTTAATGTAAGGCCTGGGGATTATATTACTTTAATGTCCTCTACCGTTCATGGGGCTCTCAATGCAATGGATTTTAAGGTTAGGGGAGTTTTCGGGACTGGTGTTCCAGATATGGATAAGCGTCAAGTATATATTTCTGTTCAGGCTGCGCAGTTCCTTTTAGATAGTGACAGGGTCTCAACTATGGCAATCTATGGCTATAGCCTTGATAAGACATCGAGCTTGCAGGAAAGACTGCGTGAGTTAGTTCCAGAGTTGGAAATTACAACTTGGGAGGATCGTGCCTTTTTCTATCAGGGAGTGAAGAGTCTTTATGATCGAATTTTTGGGTTGATGGGCATCATTATGGCACTGGTTATCTTTGTCTCGCTTTTCAATACGCTGGCAATGTCGGTAACAGAGAGAACACGGGAAATAGGTACCTTGTCCGCACTGGGTGCATCCAAAGTGGAATTGATAACTGGGTTTATATTGGAGGCTTTAGTACTTGCTGTAGTGGGTTCTTTAGCAGGTGTTATTTTGGCTGGTCTGATAAGCGCTGGGTTGATGATGTTTGACATTACTATGCCGCCACCTCCGGGAAAAACAACGGGGTATCCTTTGACTGTTTATTTCTCTATTAACTTGGCTTGGGTGATTTCGGTTGCAATAGCTGCGATATGTGTTTTTTCATCCTTCCTTGCGGCGCGGAAAGGTGTCAATAAACCGATTACTGAGGCATTGGTCCATGTATAAATTAAGATTAGGCAGAGTTAGCTTGGCGATTGGTTTTTTGCTGATGTTCTCTCCCTTTGTTTTAGCTGGGGCTGAGGAGAAGGAAAGTCATTTTTCCGCTGTACAGGTAGAAAGCATGTTGGCCAAAGCCGATTCCTATCGTCTTGGAGAGTCATCTTCAAAAGTTGTCACCAACATCCAGGTTTTTAAACAGGGAGAGTTAGAAAGCGAAGATCGCTACCATGTTTATACTCGCCCTGAGAGAAAATCATTGGTGGTATTTAAAGGTATTGGTGAAGAAGGGCAAAAAATGCTGATGCTGCAGGATAACTACTGGCTATTGATGCCCCGCAGCCGCCGCCCTATCCGCATTACACCGATGCAAAGATTGCTGGGGGAGGCTTCAATTGGTGATATCGCCACTTTGACTTGGAGCCAGGACTATCGGGGGCAGTTCGAGGCAAGTGAAATTCTAAAGGGTAAATTGACCCACAAACTTCAGCTGGAGGCAAAAACCAAAGGAGCCAGCTATCAAAAGATAACATTGTGGCTTGATAGTGAGAGTCTCTTCCCAATCCAAGCGGAGCTTTACTTGAAATCTGGAAAGTTGGCTAAGGTTGCGCATTTTGTATCGGGGATAAAGGATGAAGAGCTATTTGTGGAGGAGATGGTTTTAGTTGATAGCATCAAGGCTACCACTGAAACCAGAGTTCACTACGAAAGTAGTACTGCGCATCAGTTAGCGGAAAAATTTTACAATCCGGCTTACTTGAGTCGGCAGTCAAAAATGGATCTGTGAGAGTGGATCTGAGCGGGTAACTGCCTCTGCCAGTATCAATTCCGATACTGGCAGAGGTACGGAAAATTAGGCTGCCTCAGTTGATGCTATTTGAATTTTCCGCTCTTCGAAAAAAGCTCTATCAAGCTCTTCTGCCTCCCTGAGACGTTTTATTTTATCAAAGAACAATTGGGCTTCAGGAAAAGCCAATTTCAAGTAAGCGAGCCATTGCTTAATACGATTGCCCAGATACTTGGAAGGGTAAACTTCTCGGGTGGTTTGATAGTAACCCCAAAGAATTTCAATAATCTCTTGCCAGCCCATTGCTGTATAGCTCTCACCTGAGCAGTAGGCTTTTATCTGCTTGCCCAAATCTGGCCTGGCTAGCAGGCTGCGACCAAACATAAATGCTTCGCATCCGGTTACTTCACGGCAGCGTTGAAATTCCTCAAGTGTCCAGATATCCCCGTTGGCAATGACTGGGATTTCCAGTGTTTGGCGAATTTCACCGATGTATTCCCAGTAGGCTGGGGGTTTATAGCCATCGACTTTGGAGCGAGCGTGTACTGCCAATTCATTTGCGCCGCCAGCTGCTGCGGCTTGGGCGTTATCCATATAGCTAGAGCGATCATTAAAGCCCAGCCGGATTTTTGCGGTGACCGGGATGTTTACCGGGACAGCGCGGCGAACCGCTCCTACAATAGCTTCCACTCTGTGAGGGCTTTGCAATAGGCAGGCGCCACCGTCGCTGTTATTCACTGATTTTGCAGGGCAGCCGAAATTGAGATCAATTGCTGTAGCACCGAATTCAACTGCTTTTACTGCATTAATTGCCATTGCATTGGGGTTGCCGCCTAATAGCTGTAACCGTACTGGAATCCCGCTTGGGGTCTTGGCACCTTTGTCGACCTCTGGGCACAAGCGGGTGAATACTCTGCGAGGCAAGCGAGTATTAGTGACACGAACAAACTCTGTAACACAGATATCGACCCCTCCGATGGCGGAGAGCAGGGCACGCACGTGATGGTCGATTACCCCCTCCATTGGTGCCTGGTAAATCGTAGGTTCTGGGGTAGGTGTCTTGTCGGTCATAAGTCAGTTGAGAGGTAAATCATAAATCTAAAGGCGCATATTCTATCAGCAAGTTATTGTAATGGCGCAAAAACGATCATTCTTCAGTATATAAAAGTAGGAGAAATAAACTCAGCCTATTGATGTTTCGCACCAAAATTGGGCGCGGTAATTTAGACCCCTCCGTTGCCCCTGAAACCAATAAGTGTTTGATTTTAAAAGCAACTTGTATTGATAATAGAAAAATATCAGCATTTTGGAACTAACGAATTTTTTCCTGTGTGCCCGCTCTTTTGGGGGGAGTACCAGGTGCAGCGGCGGTTGAAATTACCGGTCCAGGGAATAAGATTCCGATGTGCAGAAATTTGGGACGGCTGGGCTAAGTGAGATTTTCCCGAGCAAGTTTATTGGTTGTACGACATAAATTTGTTTAATTGTGAGCGAAGATTTTACATGCGCACAAAATATCAATTGGGGTGTTTCAGCTGTCCTGAATAAATAGATACGTAAATTCATAGTGTTACGGGCACAGATGAAACCGTCCAGGATGGATGGTTTTATTGCCTGGTGCCAGGGGGAATAAACAGTGCAAGAAACACTTTTGCAACAGGGGCTAGATATCACCCTGTTTGGTATGGGAATTGTTTTTACTTTTCTGCTATTGCTGGTGATCGGTACCGGTATTATGTCGAGAGTCATCTCCCGCTATTTCCCCGAAGCGGAGCCCGTATCCCACACGCCTTCCCCAACCGCAGGGAATGATAAGGCCCATTTACATGCGGTGATTAAAGCGGCGATCGAACAGCATCGCAAAAGACGCTAACCACCAATCGCTTCCAAACAATTTCCAATAATTTCTGCCGAGAGAGATAACCCATGACTGAGGTTAAAAAGCCATTGGGGATTACCGATGTAGTCCTGCGCGATGCCCACCAGTCACTGTTCGCTACCCGACTGCGACTGGACGATATGCTGCCGATTGCTGAGAAGCTCGATAGAGTTGGCTTCTGGTCTCTGGAGTCCTGGGGGGGGGCCACTTTCGACTCCTGCATTCGCTATCTCGGCGAAGATCCCTGGGAGCGTATTCGTGAATTGAAGAAAGCTATGCCGAATACGCCTCAACAGATGCTGTTCAGGGGACAGAATATTCTCGGCTACCGCCACTATGCGGATGACGTGGTTGAGAAGTTTGTAGAGCGCGCTGCAGTCAATGGGGTAGACGTGTTCCGCGTGTTCGACGCGATGAACGATATGCGCAACCTGAAAACCGCACTGGCTGCGGTGAAGAAACAAGAGAAGCACGCTCAGGGCACCATCTCCTATACCGTGAGCCCAGTACACACCATGGACTTATGGGTGGATCTGGGGCGCCAGATCGAGGATATGGGAGCGGATTCCATCGCGATCAAGGACATGGCCGGTCTACTGCGCCCCTATGAGGGCTACGAGCTGGTGAAACGTTTGAAGGCCGCCGTGGACATCCCCATCCATATGCAGTGCCACGCTACTACCGGTTTATCTACGGCTACCGCTCTCAAGTGTATCGAGGCGGGTATCGACAACGTGGACACCGCGATCAGCTCTATGTCCATGACCTATGGTCACAGCCCAACCGAAGCGTTGGTGGCCATTTTGGAAGGCACTGAGCGGGACACCGGGCTGGATATTAACCTGCTGGAAGAAATTGCGGCTTACTTCCGTAACGTCCGCAAGAAGTACGCGAAGTTTGAGGGTTCCTTGAAAGGCGTGGATTCCCGCATCCTGGTGGCCCAGGTACCCGGTGGCATGCTCACCAATATGGAAAACCAGCTGCGCGAACAGGGTGCCGGGGATCGCCTGGATGATGTACTCGAGGAAATCCCCCGGGTGCGTGAAGACCTGGGCTGTATCCCGCTGGTTACTCCCACGTCCCAGATTGTGGGTACCCAGGCGGTACTCAATGTCCTGACTGGAGAGCGTTACAAATCGATTTCTAAAGAGACTGCCGCCGTCTTGAAAGGCGAATACGGTGCGACACCTGCCGAAGTTAACCAGGAGCTGCAGGTCCGGGTACTGGATGGGGCGAATCCGGTTACCTGTCGTCCGGCAGACCTGTTGGCACCAGAGTTGGACAAGTTAACCCTGGAGCTTCAAGAGAAAGCGGGTGAACAAGATGTGGCCCTGACCGATGGTGAGGGGGAGATCGACGATGTGCTTACCTATGCACTCTTCCCGCAGATTGGCCTGAAGTTCCTGAAGAACCGTGGCAATCCAGAAGCTTTCGAGCCAGTACCTACCGGTAATGAAGGTGCTGCAGTCAAGAACGACAAAGGTGAAGAAGTTTATACGGTGACTGTGGAGGGGCAGAGCTACACCGTCACTGTGGCCGATGGTGGCGACTTAACCAATGTTGCCCCAGTGTCCGGTGCTGCTCCAGCATCTGCAGCTAGTGCACCTTCCGTGCCTGCTACCGGAGGTGAGCCGGTTAATGCGCCTCTCGCTGGAAATATCTTCAAAGTAATGGTGAAGCCTGGGGATCAGGTGAGCGAAGGCCAGGCGGTGTTAGTACTGGAAGCGATGAAGATGGAAACTGTGGTGAGTGCCCCTCGTGCCGGTAACGTCGCCAGTGTGGCAGTAAAAGAAGGCGATTCAGTGGCGGTAGGTGATGCCCTGCTGTCTATTGCATAGCCAAAGGTAGGAGTCACACGTGGATAATCTGATTACTCTTTGGCATTCCTCCGGTGTCGCGCAGATGGCATCGGGCCAGTTCATTATGATTTTGGTGGGCCTGGGCCTGCTGTTTTTGGCCATTCGCAAAAACTTCGAGCCCCTGCTTTTGGTGCCTATCGGTTTCGGCGGAATCCTGGCCAATATTCCCGGCGCTGATTTGGCACTCTCAGCCGCAGAGACAGCCCTTACCCAGGGAGATGGAGCTGTTTTGGCGCAAATGGCCCAGATCCTGGGCCTTGATAGTACTTCAGCTTTACCCGCGCTAAAGGAAGCTCTGGCCAGTGCGCCGGCAGCCGTGCAGGTACAAGCAGCTGAGTTTGCCCGGGATGCCGGTTTCAATAACGGTATGTTGTATAACTTCTATTCCGTAGCTATTGCTTCCGGCATTGCACCGTTGGTGATTTTTATGGGCGTAGGGGCTATGACCGACTTTGGTCCGTTACTAGCCAATCCGCGCACCTTGTTCCTCGGTGCAGCGGCCCAGTTTGGGATCTTTGCCACGGTGCTCGGTGCTGTGGGTCTCTCGGTAGCGGGAATCATGGACTTCTCAATCGCCGATGCCGCTGCGATCGGTATTATCGGTGGAGCAGATGGCCCTACAGCTATCTATGTTTCCAGCCTATTGGCCCCGGACCTGTTGGGGGCTATTGCTGTAGCGGCTTATTCGTATATGGCGCTAGTGCCTATGATTCAGCCGCCGATTATGCGAGCCCTGACCACTGAGCAGGAACGCAAAATTGAAATGGTGCAATTGCGCCATGTGAGCAAGCGGGAAAAAATTGCCTTCCCGATGTTGCTGCTGATTTTGGTGGCCCTGTTCCTGCCGGCTGCTGCACCGCTATTGGGTATGTTCTGCTTTGGTAACCTGATGCGTGAGTGCGGGGTCGTTTCCCGGTTGTCGGACACTGCTCAGAACGCGCTGATCAATATCACCACTATTTTCTTGGGACTTTCCGTTGGTTCGAAATTGGCGGCAGACAAATTCCTAGACCCTAAAACCCTGGGTATTTTGGCTTTGGGTATTGTGGCGTTTGCGATCGGCACTGCGGCTGGCGTGTTGATGGCTAAGTTGATCAATGTATTCAGCAAGCACAAGATTAATCCATTGATTGGTTCTGCCGGTGTTTCTGCCGTACCTATGGCCGCGCGGGTGTCCAACAAAGTGGGGCTCGAATCCAATCCTCACAACTTCCTGTTGATGCACGCAATGGGCCCCAACGTAGCTGGTGTTATCGGTTCTGCGGTGGCTGCGGGTGTGATGATCAGTATGGTGCGGAGCCTTACTGGCGGGTAACCAAAATCCATGGCTTTGGAAGAGAGGGCGAACAGTGTTCGCCCTTTTTTGTTGACCTAAAACAAATGTATTTTGTCCGCTTTTGCTGGTTAAAACAGATCCTTCTGATTTAAATAATGTGAAGAGGCAGTCATAGCTGGAGTAGGTATGTTAATCCGGTCAACAGAGCATCTCCATCGATAGAATTCATTTTGAGTTAAGGTTAGTTGCGCTATATTCCTCCCAAAATTTTTACTGGAATAAAAATTCATTAGGAAGTAACCCCAATGCGTAGTTTGCCATTCTTAATTGCCTTAGCTCTTTTCTCCACCAGTGCATTTGCACATGATAATCATCAAACTGCGGAAGAAGTCCGCCTGTTAAAGAAAGAGGTAGTTAAGCTCCGTAAAGAAGTACACTCTGATCACAAGCACGGTGCTGGAGCTGAAAATGTTCGTGACTTAGAAAAAGAAGTGGTTAAGTTGCGAAAAAATGTCCATCGGCTTCAGGACTTGATTTTGGAGTTGCAGGCGAGTATTGACGCTCAGTCTGAATTGGCACATCCAGTTCCGGTGGAGGAGCGCCCTAAGTGGGCCTGCTATATGTCAGATGTAAAAGCTGGCGGTATTCACTCTAAAGGTTTTAGTCGTATTGAAGCGAAGGGGAGATTACTTGAAATTTGCTCCCAACGTGGTGGCCTTTGCTTTGAGAGTGGAATTGAATGCTCCGATGAGTAGTAACTAATTGTCAGTTTAATATGGGGCGGCTACTCTTGAGTGAGTTTGCGCCCCTGGCTACCCCTTACAAAGTAAGGTTGATAACTATTAGGTGGGTGTACAGCTTTGCACCACTTGTTCATACTTAAGCTTCTTATCTAATCTAAGGTTGCCTTGTTTACAGAAGTGAGTGTCTAGGATCTTATATAAAAAGTCTCGCCCTTGCTGATGGAATTTCTCTGAGGAACCGTAGGTCTTAAAGTATTCAGGAAAGAGTTGGGCAATATCTTCACTGGACCACTCTAGGTGAAACTGCAACCCCATTATTCTTTCGCTGAATAAAAAGGCCTGATGAGGGCACAAATCAGATTCAGCCAAGCAGCTTGCCCCCTCCGGAATTTCAAAAAAATAACTATGTGCCTGGAACACATTCTCTAAATTAAAATTCAGTGCTGTTGTAGACCTTATAGGTAGCCAGCCTATTTCCTCTTGAGGAAGCTGGCGAATCTCTGCTTCCAATGCATGTGCAAGAATCTGTGCCCCAAGGCAGATGCCCAATATTGGGATCGGAAGTTCAATGCAGTTTTTTACCCATGCAATCTCATTGGCAAGCCAGGGGAGCCTTACGCGCTCACAAACGTTCATCATCCCACCAAGGATAATAACTCCGCTAAAGCCGCTTTGAGGAAGTGGTGACTTCTGGGGGTTAATGATAGAAAGCGGTATTCGCTTCTCTGTAGCCCAGTCATAAATATACCCCGGGCCCTCAGTCTCCTCATGTTGGATAATCAGTATCGGTTTGGTCATTTACTGGAAATCCTGACTTTCAAAATACAGCTCTTCCTTATAGTGGATGCCGGCTTTAGTTAGGCTTTTTGGCCAGCTATCTTTCGAAAGCGGTTTTAAACTGCTGCTATAAATGTCGCTGGAAAAATTATGGTCGGTGCTGACCAGCAGTATTTGGTCGAAGCTGGGGGTGGATGCAATTTCATGCACAAGCAAAGTGGAATTTTCAAGAAGTATTAATTGGTAGTGCCCATTTTCTGTTCGGGTAAGGGGTCTGTCCATTAGTCGAGAGGTTACCCGGAAAGTAACAGCTTGCAGCGCAAGTTTTCCTCCTCGTTCAAAATGCCCTGTAAACAATTGGGCGTTAAAGGCATTGAGTTTTCCCTCGCGTAGTTTGCTTAAAGGAAATTCCTCTGGAAGCAATGTGACTAACTCGTTTCGCTTGAGGAGGTTTTGCACCTCCTTCTGGTCATCAGTCTCCAATTCCAAAATAACTTGATGACTGTGTTTTCCGCCATGTAGTGGCATGTGTGTGGCAATAATTTGCCCGCCGACGGTAAACAGGGCCATGCCATGAATTCCGACCGAATTGTCACTTTGTGCTAATGAAGATTGTGTGAAGCATACGCTTGAGCTGATTGTTAGCGCCAAAAAGAGAAAAATATTTTTCATCGGTTTTGTGTAGCTATGACCTTGGATGCAGGGGATTCTAAGAGTACTCTAGTGAATAATCGATTCAAAAATAGAGACATTTGATTCCACTATGGAAATAGAAGCACTTGAAAGGTTTCTAGTGATTGCTGCGACAGAGAACCTGCAGCGCTCCGCAGACCGGCTGGATACGAGCCCAGGCGGATTGAGTAAAACCCTAAAGCGGCTGGAAGGAGAGCTGGGTACTCGCCTGTTTGATCGAGTTGGCAAGCAACTGAAAATCAATGACGCAGGCCGCAGACTGCAAAGTCGGGCGGTTGAGATGGTGGCGATTGCCAGAAGAATTCGCTCTGAAGTTGGCGAACTAAATGTAAATCAGGAATGCCGAATTGCTGCTCCGACCATGCTGCAACTAGCCTGGGGTACATTTATCCACCGCAAATTTATTACTGAGGAAGCAGGGAGGCGGTTGTCATTCACATCGGCCTATGAAGCCTTGGCATTGAAGATGTTATCCAGAGGGGAGGTAGACCTGGCCCTGATAACCGGAGCGGTTTTGGGGCAGTTGTCATCCACAATGGATGCTCGGCCACTTGGCTCAGTATCAATGTGTATTGCTGCAGGGCCTGATCACTCTTTGATAGTGGAGCAGGGGGTTGAGGTGAAGGCTTCACTGTCAGATATCTTGCAATGTCCATTTGCCGCGCCGAGGATATCACCCTTCTGTGGTGAAGAGCGGGGGATAGGTAGCGATGGCTGGCCAGAAATTAATTATCCTCGCAAGGTGCAGGTCGTTGTAAATGATTATGGGGTTCTTTGCCAGCTAGTAAAAAATAATAGGCTGCTCGCTTTTCTGCCTGAGCCTCTGATAACTGAAATGGGTGGGGTGATCGTTAGGGTGGAGGATGGCGATATAAAATCTAGTGAAGAGCTCTTTGTGGTAGGAAGGAAAACGAATGCCTCCTGGCTAAGTAAATTTGCCGAGTGGACTTAGTGTTTGGATTGGAGCCAGTTGAGCCAGCTTCCATAGAGGGTATTGCAGCAACTAAACTGCCGAAATATTCGGTTGGCAACTGCCATATTTCCACCTGGATGTTCTGCCCATACACTGATTCATCTCGAACCAGAGCGGGGCGCTCCTACTCGGGGAGAACATAGAGTCGGTATTGGTGACTGGTTGTTGTTTTCTGATATAACTGTTCTCCCCGCTCAGTGAGTTGCCAGTTGAGAGGTTGCTTTTTGAGATGTGCACCACAGACTACAATTTTTACCAGCTTGTCCGGTGTAGCTAATGGCGAGAGCCGCTGTCTTGATTGGATGTCTCTCCCGGGCGTTCTCCTGTAGCAGCCAATGGGAGATTACAGGCCTGGTGTAAACTATTAGAAAAACTTAGCAGGGACATATCGCAATGTTTCTGGCTAAACAAAGTGACTCCCCAGCTAATTCCGGAACTAAGAAAGCCAACGGGCACTGCGGTCGCAGAATAGTCCAATAAATTCATAAAATTTGTGTAGGTTCCGAGAATAGAATTTCTTTGAATGGGTTGCTCGGATATTTGCTGGCGGGTGTAAGCAGTCGGTATAGTGGGAATAATGATAAAATCGACATTCTCCAGTGTTTTATCACAGGTTCTCTTTAGTGCTTGTAAGCGGTATTGTCCCAAGAAAGCATCAGCTGCAGTTTTTGTTTCCGCGGAGTTAATAACCTTCCGGATTACCTCAAGCATGGATTTCGGTTTTACACCTTGAGTTGCAATCCAGCGCTCGGCTACCCAAGGACCTTCGTATAGTAGCTTTGCCGCTTCTATAAAAGGATTAAAGTCTACAGTTACAGCCCGTCCGCCCAGCACTTTTAATTTTTTGATAGATTGATTAAAGAGTGCCAGGGTTTCTTTGTTCCCTTGAAAATCAAGTTGCTCAGGTATACCAAAAGAAAAACTGATCTTATTGTTAGGGAAGCTTTTCTGGAAATACCGCAGCCTATTTGAAGATGGGGTGGTACGGCTATAGATGTCGGCTGAATCAAACTTCGCCGTAATATCAAGTAGCTTGGCGGCATCTTGACAATTTAGGGCGAATATTGACACGCAGTCGAGACTTTTACAGGCGGGGACAACCCCTGTAGTGCTCAGCAGTCCCCGAGTGGGCTTGTGGCCTATTAAATTATTGAGTGCCGCAGGTACCCGACCAGAACCAGCAGTATCTGTTCCCAAAGCAAAACTGACTTGCCCAAGTGCTGTGGCAATAGCTGATCCCGCACTGCTCCCGCCAGAAATATACTCCTGGTTAAAAGAGTTTTTACCTTCTCCGTAAGGGGAGCGAACACCGACTAGACCGGTGGCGAATTGATCGAGATTGGTTTTGCCGAGCGGCACGGCTCCTGCTTCAATCAATAGCTTTACAACAAATGCGCTTTCGCGAGGGATATAGCTAAAGTCTGGGCAGGCTGCTGTTGTAGGTACTCCAGCGAGATCAATATTATCCTTGATAGCAAAGGGCACCCCGTATAAGGGCAGATCGCTGGGCCTTACTCGGCCCAATGCTTCTAGATAGGGCTCTAGTTCTTCTCGCGTTAATAAGGTGATCCAGGCGTTATAATTGGCTTGCTGCTGTGCTTGCTTTAATAGACTGGCAATGAGTTCACGCGGTGTTGTAATACCTTGGGAGTAGGTGTTTCTTAGATGGTCTAGCGTTAAATCGTGGGCCATAAAAGGGTTCCGAGAATATCTTCAACTAGGGAGCCTCTGAATAACTCCGTGATACCTCTGGCATGCAGAGCGGTTCACAGTCAAGGCGCGGCTTCGCAGGAATGTCTAGACCTTTCAAGAAGTCGCAACGCGGAGTGTGAATCGCTCTGCAAGCCCCGAAGGGCGGGCCTTGAAGGCCACAGCTGCTGCGTTGCAGCTCTTGCAAAGGGCTACGGCCATTCGCGGCGAGCTGCGCCTAACATCTGCAGCCTTCAAGACCCGCAGAGGCATTACGGAGTTATTCAGAGGCTCCCTAGATACCGGACTGTTATTTATTTCGATGTTTTTATTACTAAGATTATATTTTTCAAGAATTTTCATCTCAATGTAAACCGCATAATTTTAGATTTAGCAAATACATAATTAGTTTGATGTCCTCTCCGGTGGACAGGGTGTCCCTGCTGCAATCCAACCTTTCATTGCTTCAATGAACTTATCGTGGGGGATATTTACCGGTTGGCGGCTGTCACCGGGGTGCCATCCCCACAATACCAGTGGGCTGGTACTGACAAACTCCAATTGACTGGTTGGTGCTCGCCCGCCGTTGTCCTGGGGAGTGGTTAGCAGCTTGCAGATTTGAGCCGAGGATTTTTGTGACCAGTTCAACTCAATGGGTGCCATAACCCACCCTGGAGCTCCAGGCGCACCGGTAACAGGGTTGTTTTTATTTGAATGGCAGTTATTGCAACGCATGGTACCTGCCCCCATATTATCTGGACCGCGCTCCACTCTGGGAACATGGGGAGACCCTTCATTTATAAGTGGCATCTCCAGCTGGTGGCAATTGAGGCAGCGGGGGTGCAGAAGGACCTCTACGATAGTTTCCCAGTCCTGGTGACCTGGAGTACTGCTGGTCTCCTCTTGCTGGGATGGACCTCGATGTTGATCGCAACTGGTTAACGTGAGGAGTGTTATGGCACAGAAAGCCAATAGGGGGCGAAAGAGAGTTGTGTCTGGCCGCATTTTCATTCGGCTTGCCTTTAAGTTCGATTTTCACTCTCAAACATAATTGGGCCTGGGGACTAGTGATAGTTTCGAGATTGATTGCCGCGTCAAAAGATAGACCTGGCGGGTTTAGTTTTATTGGGTTGTGACCGGCAATTCATATTTTGGGATTAAGGCGCCGTAGTACGTGGTATGATAGGCGCGTTTTACTTGTTTGATTCTTATATAGCGGGCGCGATTTTTAGCGTCTAGGAGAGCGTATGTCCTGGTTAGGGGCGGGGTTAGGTGCAGGCTTTGGTTTTATGTTTGGCGGCCCAATTGGTGCGGCATTGGGAGCCTGGATCGGCAGTTCATTTGGTTCCAGTTTGCAGCAGCGCCTCGGGAAGGCTGCTTCGGCCCTGAGCAGGGATGGAGCCCAGACAATCTTCATCGTGACTCTATTTTCGATGCTGGCAAAAATGGCTAAGGCAGATGGCCTGGTTTCTAAAGCTGAAGTGGAGTTCATAGAGGGTTTTATTAGAAACAATCTCCGTCTGGGCACTGAGGAGCGCAAGCATGCAATCCGTATTTTTGAAAATGCCAAGACTGATAAGTACAGCATTTACGATTACGCAAAACAGTATCGCCAGCTGGTTCGCGATCAAGCAATGCGGGAAATGGTGTATCGCCTATTATTTGCTGTTGCTTATGCCGATGGTAAATTACACAGCGCAGAAGAAGAAATTTTAAAACGCATCACTGTTGATCTTGGGTTGCATGAATCTTTATTTGCGGCAATGCAAAATGAGTTTGTGCACGGGGGTAGGAGTACGGCTGCAAATCTGGAGCAGCATTACGCAGTGTTGGGTTGTACCCCGGAGACTAGCGATAAAGAGCTTAAATTAGCTTATCGCCGAAAAGCAGCAGAGTATCATCCAGATAAAATTGCTTCCAAGGGGTTGCCTGAAGAGTTTATGCGTCATGCGGATGATCAGATGAAAAGTATTACTGTTGCCTATGAAGCGATTGTTGAGGCGAGAAAGCAACAGGCTAAGGTTGTCAGCTAGGTTCTGGAAAGTAGCCTTGCTGTATCGCAAATAAAGGAGTTGATAGATGAGTCTTGCTGAGACAATTAAAGATAAACTGACTGCGGAATTTTCGCCTCAGCATATTGAAGTGCAATGCGAAAGTCATATGCACAATGTGCCTGTTGGCTCTGAAATGCACTTTCGGGTCGTCTTGGTGAGTGAGGCGTTCAATTCGGCAAGGAAAGTGCAGCGCCATCAAAAAGTCTATGCGGCATTGTCTGAAGAAATGGCCGGCTCAATACATGCTCTGGCTCTGCACACTTACAGCCCGGAAGAGTGGGAGGGGCAGGCCCCCAAGAGCCCTGAATGCCAGGGTGGTGGAAAAAAGTCGTAATTTAGTGCTTTATTTAGAACAATTCAGACAGGTTCCAGTTCCGGGACCTGTCGCGTTTTTCATGTAAACAGCCATTCAAAAATTTTTAGTTTCTTTTTGCGTCACGAAAGCCCTCATAGGCTTTTGCTGGTTGTAAAAATCAGTGGTGAAATGGCGTCTATTTTTTGTTTATTAATTTAGATCTCTTCATCTCTCTCTTGCTCTGGTGGCCGCTAGAATTCCAAGAGGCGCCTATCCATTTTAAAAATCATACTTTGTTCGGGAAAATTAAACGCCAAAAAGAGGTTTAAGTGCCAGAAAACAATAAATACTTTTTTACACGCCAACATTTGTTTGTTTTTTCTACACCTGTTACTTCGTGCGACTAGACTGACCATTGATTGGGCTGATTGCTGTTTGATCTGCTGAATATCAATGGAGTTACCACAAATGAAGATGACGCGTATTCTGATCCCCGTTATGACGCCCCTCGCCTTAGCAATCTCTAGTGTCGCTTCGGCAGGACCGGCTGGCTATGCCCCTCCCCCACCAAAGACCCAGGAGTTCAAGGTTCGAATAGGTGGGGCCTATATCTCGCCCAACTCGGATAATGTCACATTTGCTGACAGGTTCTTCGAGGGGCCGGATGATTTCCTTGACGATTGGGGTGCATTCCGTTCCAACGTTGATCCCAGTGATGAGTGGGGCTGGTTTATCAATGTAGAGTGGCGTGCCACCGACCACATGAGTGTATCCCTGAGTTACACAGAGGGAGACCGCCATACAGGAGGAGATAACAGGCCCTGGTTACGTCGTTTTAACCCAGACTTTGATGAGTTCCATCGCCGTCGCGATTTCGCCAGATGGAAGCCTCAGATCACTGCTGCATATCTGAATTATTATCCCTTAGATCCCAGCTGCATGGTTCAGCCTTATATGGGGGTTGGTATTAACTATACCGACTTTACCGATGAGCGCCTGAGGAATTGGGGCTGGTGGGTTTTCGATGATGATGTTGAAGTGTTCCGGCCTTGGGATGGCCGTGTAAACCTGGGTGACAACTGGGGTTACACTTGGCAAATTGGTGTCGACTTTAATTTCGGTCATGATAGTAGCTGGCTAATTAACCTTGCCGCTATTTACTATGATGTAGATACCGATATTGAGGCAGACGTCTTCTGGTTCGATACCGATGATGACAATGAGTTCTATCGCCACAGATTCGGTGGTGATTACCTCTTTGACCCCTGGTCATTCAATATTGGTGTAGGCTACAAGTTTGATTTCCACTGGTAATCAGTCATGCAGCCAAAAAAGGGCGCTTCGGCGTCCTTTTTTATTTAACGCTCATCTGATATTCAGGGGAAGGCGCTTAATTTTTCTTGAGTGCTGCAGTTGCCAATTCTTGATTACAAGTGGCGCTTATATTGATCGCAGTTGTATTCTTTAAATTTATCTCTCAATTTTTTTATCTTGTCCTTCCATTTCTCCATCTGCTCTCCCGATCCGCCATCTTTTCTCTCTTCGCGGAAGTGCTCAATTTTTTGTTGCCACTTTTTACATTTCTTAAAGGATGCATCCTCCTGTGCATGTGCTGGGTTGGCAGAGAGAAGTACAGCAATTAGTGCGACAGTGAGGCCTGTTATTTTCATTGTTTTTCTCGTTTGTTGGTACGCAGATGATCCCATCTTCCAAATATAAAGTAAATAACTTGAAGTCTGGAGGTGTTGCCTGTGTGGTAAGTGTTCTCTTAATGGTGCTTGATTGTTCTTGGTGCGATTACTTGTGTTGCTTACATTTTGGGTTTGGTGGATGAGAGTCTGACTTTGGTCACTTTCCAAGTGTGTTTCTTCTTTTTGTTTTTTTTGGGGTTTTTTAAAAAATAATGCTCGATTGGTTCTCATTCTTTTATGGAGGTTTAATGTTGTTGTTGACTCTGTTTTTTGTGAATTGATAATCCCGCGCAAGAGGCTCCTTGATTGTTGAGTAATTTAGGGCTTGTTTATTTAACCAATAAATAAAACTAAAGATGAATTTATTTTTTAATAAGTATTTAAAATTATTGTTGTCTGTAAATGCGCGTATCCTGGCTGTTTTTGCGGTGCTGCTGCTTTGGGGGTGTGGCGGTGGAGGGAGCAGTGGCAGCTCTGGAGGTGATGATAGCTCGGGTTCCAGTGGGGGGCAGGTGTCTACAGATTTGGAGTCTCCCTCTAACTTAATAGCCGTCACGACTTCGGCTTCCACTATCCGTATCTCCTGGGAGCCAAATGAGAGTGGTGATGTTTCCTATTTAATATATCGCGATGGTGAAGAGATAGCGGAGACGCAGGCTGAGCGGTTCGAAGATAGTGGTTTGTCCAGCGGTACAAAATATAGCTACAGCGCTGCGGTGAAAGTCAGTGACGGTAGCTATAGTGAGCCGTCAAATGAGGATGTTGCAAGGACACTGGATAGCGATCGAGACGATGACTGGTATAACGGCACCTCCGTCGATACAACCTTTGCAGAAGTAAATACAACAATTGCACGTCTCGATGAATGTACGGCGGGTGAGCGAGTTAGCGATGTATGGGATATAGCTACAGAAAACCTGAATGAGTGTCTTAGGGCTGCCGCAGAGGTTATAAGCCTGGGAGATCGAGTAGGCGCATTAAGAGCTTATGTGGCGCGGCTGCGCAGAGAGGAAGATCCCGCACTTATTGAGTTGGGAATGCGCTTATTTCACAGTAAATCCCTGAGTTTAAATAACGATTCTTCGTGCTCATCTTGTCACCACCCCACACTGGGTTGTGGCAGTGATGGTTTGTCGTTACCGATTGGTGTAAATACGGTAAATCCTGACTTATTGGGGCCCGGTAGAAGCGATGGTAATCTGATGCCGCTATTACCGCGTAACTCGCCCCCCACCTGTAATTCTGCTATTTGGTCGGATAGCCTTTTTTGGGATAGGAGAGTCAGTTTCAGAACAGGTATTAACAACATTGAGGACAAAGCTACTTATTTAGCCAATCAGGTCAGAACTGATGATGGAGATGTCTCTGATGACGTAAATAGTTTTTCTGAAGAGATAGCCAGTAACTCCCTGACACTGTTGATGGCCCAGGCCCACTTTCCTGTAGTTACAGCAGAGGAAATGGGTGAGCGGGGAAGCTTTGCCAGTGATAGCGATTATCGCGAGAGCATTGCGTCTGGTTTGAGTGATGAGTGGGATTCACTTTTCGAAGACGCTTTTGGGGATAGTGAAAAAACTTTCCTGCGGGTGTCTGAAGCCTTGGCTGCCTACCAGGCTTCCCAGCTATTTATTGATAACCCTTTCTTTGACTTCCTTGATGGCAATGATGATGCCATGACTGAGATGCAGAAACGTGGTGGAATCCTGTTTTACACCAACACTGCTTGTGCACAATGCCATGATGGGCCATTTTTTACTTTGGAAACGTCCAGGGGGTTTCGCTATCCACAAATTGGAGTCGGTACCAATGAAGATGGTAGCGATTTGGAAAGGTATAGGGTGCCGTCGCTTCTCAATGTTTCCATTTCCGGTCCATGGGGGCACGCGGGACAGTTTGGCAGCTTAGAGCGAAATATCTCTCATTACTTCAATACTGTGGATTCCATCCAAAGTTATTTTGGTGTTGATGATACTGGCACACCCTTGACCGATACTGTTGCAGATTTGTGTGAGCTGGAGCAATTCGAGTATTTGGGCAGTGGTTGTGTTGATATTGTCGCACCCAATGGTTATCAGCTTACCATGGACTTGGTTGGTGATAGCCCAGCAAATCGTGGCGAGTCCGATGACGAAATCGAAATTTTGGCTGAGTTCCTCCGGGCTTTGACTGATCCCAGTGCGTTACCGGGGACTCCAGAAATCGATGTATTGATTCCGCCGAGAGATGGAGGTCCGGATGGCCGTCAGCTGGATGCGGTAGATCAGGAGGGGAACTCTTTATAGTAAGAAAAAAGTGCCCGACAAAATCGGGCACTTTTTTTGAAGGGGAAACCTGAGGGGCTGCCACCCCAGTGCTTACTGATTTGAGGGGAAACTGAACTGAATACCTTCCCTAACCCCGCTGGCAGGCCAGCGCTGGGTGATGGTTTTGCGTTTGGTGTAGAAACGCACTGAATCGGGTCCATATGCGTGAAGGTCACCAAACAATGAACGCTTCCAACCACCGAAACTGTGGTGTGCTACCGGTACCGGCAGAGGTACGTTGATACCAACCATTCCAACTTTAATATTGTCGCTGAAATAGCGTGCGGCCTCACCGTCGCGAGTAAATAGACAGGTGCCGTTACCGTATTCATGAGCATCGATAATATCCATGGCCTCCTGCATGGTTTCGACACGCATCACACAGAGTACCGGGCCAAATATCTCCCCACTATGAATCGACATTTCCGGAGTGACTCGATCGAACAGACAGGCGCCCAGGTAATTACCATTTTCAAAACCGGAAACGGTTTGGTTGAGCCCATCTACAGCCAACTCGGCACCCTCTTCGATACCAGCGGCAATATAACTCTCCACTTTTTGTAAGTGTTGCCGGGTTACCAGTGGCCCCATATCGCTTTGGCTGTCCATACCATCGCCGATTTTCAGATCAGCAATTTGTACTTTGAGCTTCTCAACAAGGGCATCGGCGGTTTCATTACCTACCGCTACAGCGACAGAGATGGCCATACAGCGTTCACCACAGGAACCATAGGCTGCGCCCATTAGAGCAGCGGCAGCGTTGTCCAGGTCGGCATCGGGCATGATGATCGCATGGTTCTTGGCACCACCAAACGCTTGCACTCTTTTTCCATGGGCGGTGCCTGTGGTGTAGACATACTCTGCGATCGGAGTCGATCCCACAAAGCTCACCGCTTGGACACGTTTATCGGTGAGGAGTGTATCGACGGCCTCTTTACCGCCGTTAACTACATTTAGTACCCCTGTAGGGATGCCGGCTTCTATACCCAGCTCCGCGATAAACAGTGCAGAGGAGGGGGTGCGTTCGGAGGGTTTTAGTACAAAGGTATTGCCGCAGGCAATTGCCATGGGCCACATCCACAGGGGGACCATAGCGGGGAAGTTAAAGGGGGTTATGCCGGCACAAACACCCAGCGGTTGGAATTCGCTCCAGGAGTCTATTGCCGGCCCGACATTTTTACTGTGTTCGCCCTTTAGCATTTCCGGAGTAGAGCAAACGTACTCGATATTCTCGATGCCTCGCTGTAATTCCCCCATCGCATCGTCGAGGACTTTGCCGTGTTCCAGGGTAATCAGCTCACAAATCTTTGTAGCGTTTTCCTGTAGCAGGTCTCGCAGGCGGTACATAATCCGTACTCGCTTGGCCGTCGGAAGGTTTCGCCAAGCGGGGAAGGCTGCTTCAGCTGCACTAATGGCCTCTTCAACCGTCACTTTAGAGGCTAGCGAAACCTGGGCGATCACTTCGTTGGTGGAGGGGTTGGTGACCTCTTGGAGTTCGGAGTTACCTGCGGCACCGGTGTCATTAACCATGTTGCCATTAATCAGGTGGCCGATTACTTTCATAGTTCTCTCTCAGTCGGGTTTATCAATTATTGTTCTACTGCTTTGCCCCTTTGTAACACAGCTCTGTGTTTTGGGGAAAAGCTCCCGACTGTTCGGAGTTATTCGTGTTTGGGAAAATCCCTGAGAACCGCCAAAAATGCATCGCCGAAGCGTTCGAGCTTACTGTCTCCAACGCCGGAGACCGCTAATAGCTCGCTGCGTGTTTGTGGGTGGGCTTGTACCATGCCGCGCAGGGTCGCATCGTGGAAGACGACATAAGGCGGCACGCCGCGCTCTTCTGCCAACTGTTTGCGACAGTTGCGCAGGGCTTCCCAAAGCACTTGGTTTTCTGGGCTGAGATCATCCAGGCTGCGACTGTCACGGCTCTGCGAGCGCGCTGCTTTCGGGGGAAGCTTGCGCAGGTTGAGAGTCTCTTCCCGTCGCAGCAGCGGGCGACAAATTTCAGTGAGCCTCAGCCCCTGGAATTCTCCCTCGACCTCCAGATAGCCGCGAACAATCAGCTGCCGCACGACTGCCCGCCATTCGGCCGCGCTCAGGTCTTTGCCGATGCCATGAGTGGAGAGCTGGTCGTGCTCGAATTTGCGGACTTTCTCGTTCTCGGAGCCGCGTAGTACATCGATCACGTGGCTGGCGCCAAAGCGCTGTCCGGTGCGATAGACACAGGAGAGTAGTTTTACCGCTGCCTCACTGGCATCCCAGGTGGCAGGCGGCTCCAGACAGGTGTCACAGTTGCCGCAGGGTTCGTCCAGGGGTTCCGCAAAATAGTCCAGCAGGGCCTGGCGGCGGCAGCTGGTGATTTCACACAGCCCGAGCATGGCATTCAGGCGGCTGCGTTCCTGGCGCTTGTGCTCTTCGCTGCCCTCTGAGGACTCCACCATCTGGCCGATCTTTACCACATCCTCGAGACCGTAGAGGAGTAAAGCAACTGAGGCCCCACCATCGCGGCCGGCACGGCCCGTTTCCTGATAGTAGGCTTCGATGCTTTTGGGCAGGTCCAGGTGAACAACGAAACGCACATCCGGCTTATCAATCCCCATACCAAATGCAATGGTGGCGACAACAATGACGCCCTCTTCACGCAGGAAGCGGCGCTGGTGCTCGGCGCGGGTCTCGGCGGGTAGCCCGGCGTGATAGGGCAAGGCAGTGAAGCCTTGCTGGCTCAACCACTCCGCAGTGTTCTCCACTTTGGCTCGGGACAGGCAGTAAATAACCCCGGCGTTGCCCTGATGTCCATTCTGTAAGAATTGCAGCAGTTGGCGGCGCTGGTTGTCCTTGGGCTCAATGCAGTACTGGATATTGGGGCGGTCGAAGCTGCTGACAAAGTGGCGGGCCTCTTCCAAGTCCAAGCGGCGAGCAATTTCTGCACGGGTGCGCTTGTCTGCTGTCGCTGTCAGGGCAATACGGGGTACCCGGGGGAATTGCTCGTGCAGGCAGTTAAGTTGCAGATAGTCGGCGCGAAAGTCGTGCCCCCACTGGGAAACACAGTGGGCTTCATCAATGGCAAACAGCGACAGTTCCACCCTTTGCAGTAATGACAGGGTTCGTGGCTGTAGCAACCGCTCCGGGGCCAGATAGAGGAGATCCAGCTCACCGTGTAATAGCTGGCTTTCGATTGCCTGGATTTCGTCGTAGGCCACTGATGAATTCAAGTAAGCGGCGCGGATGCCGGCTTCCTGAAGAGCTTCTACCTGGTCCTGCATCAGGGCAATCAGGGGGGAGATAACAACTCCACACCCGGGGCGCGCCAGGGCGGGAATCTGGTAGCACAGGGATTTACCACCGCCGGTGGGCATTAATACCAGGGCATCATTGCCGGCTACCAGTGTGTCGATAACTGCTTTTTGAGGATCGCGGAAATCGGTATAGCCAAAAACGTGTTCGAGAATATGTTGTGGGGAATTCATGGGCGGGGAGTATACCTTGTGGCTCGATCGCGCGTGGTATGTTTATTGATGAGTATGCCGCTGAAATTGAATGAAATTGGCGGCTTTACGCCTGTGACATATTTCGCGGGTTATAATCCTACGCCATCACAGCGGCAAGCTAAGGATAGGGCTATGCGCACATTGATTTTGTCAACTGTGTTGTCGTTGACGGTTCCTGCCGGACTTCTGGGGTGCGCCTCCACCTCCCCACATAATCTGGTTCAATCTGTTGTTGCTGACACTCACCTGGGGTGGCAAACAGCACCGGAAAACCAACTGGCATTTTCCCTGGCGACCGCATCGGGTGTTGCCCAGGTTGAGCTACAGCCTTTGCCGGAAGAGTTCACAGTGGTCACTCTTGAGTTACCCGGCATGCAAAAAGTTGAAAATATTCAGTGGGAAAATGAAGAAGGGAAATTCACCACGCTGTATGACGGCGAGGCGAGTTTGGAAGGCGTCAGCCTACAGAGCAGGGGGCACGGCTATCGCTTGCAGTTGCAGTTGTCTGCGATGGACTATCTCCGGGATGGGGGGGTGCTGACCGTTACGGATCAGCGTTAGAAACTCTACTGGTACGCTCAAAGCCCAGTCCTGCAGGGCGAATCAAATAGAGCTGTTTCCAGTACTTTCCAGTTATCCAGAGCCCATTTTTGGCTTTGTCCCAGGCGATCCCATTGGCCACGGTGTCAGGGTGATTTCTGCCGGCCGGATTGAGAGCGCTGAGATCGATAATGCCGCGCACCTGGCCACTCTCCGGATCGATGGCAATAATCTGTTTTTCTTGCCATATATTTGCCCAAATCAGGCCCTGGGCAAATTCCAATTCATTGAGTCTGGACCAGTTTTTACCTCCGCCTTGAACTTTGAGGTGTCGCACTACCTCAAAAGTATCGGGATCGCGGAAAACCAGTTCGCCACTGCCATTACTCATAATCAGCTGCTGGCCATTACTGGTGAGGCCCCAGCCTTCGCCTCGATAGTGCATGACCTTCAAATGTTGGAGCTTGTCTGCGTGGTAGACATGGACCTCTCCCGCCTTGTAGGTCAGCAGGTAAAGTTTATCGTTGAGAACTGTGAGCCCTTCGGCGAAACGATTCCTAGCCAGCCATTTGCGTCTTACTGGATTGGCCCCAGGATCGGTATACTCGGCGAGCCAGGAGCGGCGGTAGCGACCACTGCTCTCCCACCAGCGTTGACCATCGTAGAAAAGCCCCTGGGTGAAATGGTCCCCTCCACGCTGGCGCTCTTCCAGGATGGAAAAAGGGATTGTCTGGAGTTGTGTCTCTGCAGCTGCACTTTGCGGCCACAGGGCGTAAAGCAATAATAGTATCCAGCTGTTCACGAGAAGTCGGTTCATCAATAGCCTATGACCAGAATTAAAACTTTTATCACTTTGACGCTGCTGGGTGGACTCGCAGTGGTGCTGCCTATAGCTATCTTTGTCCTGCTATTTCAGTGGCTGTTCGGTCAAGTTAGTGATCTTGTAGCTCCCGCTGTGGTGTGGCTTGAGGCGCATACAGAATTTAAGAATACCCTTGCCAGGCTCGTGGTGATAGCCCTGATCCTTGGTGGTTGTTTCGCGATTGGTTTGTTGGTGAAAACCAGTGTTGGCAGCTGGTTGCACCGCCATGTGGATCACTGGTTGGGACGCCTGGCGCCGGGTTACAGCACCATCAAAGATGTGGTGATCCAGTTTATTGGTGGCGGTGGTGAAGGTGTGCTGGCGGGGCCGGTAGCCAAGGTCCGCATTCACGGCATTGATAATCCGCTCACTGTCACCGCAATTGTCACTTCTCAGCATCCCAATGGAGATATGACCGTCTATGTGCCCACAGCGCCGGTACCCACCTCCGGGTTTGTGTTTCATGTACCGGCAGAGTGCGTAGAAATACTGCCCGGCGTGAGTGTTGAGGCGGCGATGAAGACGATCGTCGCCTGTGGTTCCGGCAGTGCCAACTTGCTGTCTTCAGAGAAGAAGGAGACTGGAGCCTCCTCTACTTGATATCCCGGTTTCTACCCAGATCGCGAATGGCAAAGCGAGCCGGGTGCAGTGCTTTGGCCAGGGTTGCGCTGACTGGAAGGGGCTCGTTGAGCATCCAGGCAGTCAGTACCTCGGCTGTTAGTGGTGCGTAGGTAAAGCCACGGGAACCCAAGCCTCCCATTACATAGAGGCCTTGCTGGTAGTCAGCCCGCTCGGGAACGTACTGCTTGCGATTCTTACGCAGTGCGACATAGGTATCGCTGATAGAGTCCCAGTTGGGTAAGGGGCCGGCTAAGGGTAGGTAGTCGGGGGTCGCTGCGCGCAAAGCCGCTCGGCCAGTGAGAGACTGTTGTGAGAACTCATCGGCTATTTGCGGCAGTAGCTCCGCCAGGGTTTGTAGATTCTCGCTGTGCTCGCTAACCCGTAAGTCAGTAGCTGTCTCCTTAAGCTTAAAAGTGGCCCCAAAGCTCTGGTGACCCTGGTAGGCAGGAGTGATATAACCCTCACCGCACAGAGCCATTTGTAACTGCGAAGAATTTTCAGTGGCCATTGCTCTGGACACCTGCCCGCGAATTGGCTTCAGGGGGAGGGCCGCCGCAGGGGCAAATTGGCGAATGTCATTGGCACCGCACAGAACTACCGCATCAAATTGAAAGTCACTGCGGTCTGTTTTTACTGACCAACCGCTCGATTCTCGCCCTAACCCTTTTACCAAGCTGTTGCTGTGCAGGTTGATATTTGGGTGCTGTAATAAAGTGGCGCAGACTTTGCGCGGTTCAATCCACCCGGCGTGAGGAAAGTGCAGTCCACCCACGGGTAGGTCGACGCCTGCCAGGGAGCTGGCCGCTCGAGCATCGACAGGTTCAGCCAATAGCTGCCCATCGCTCTCCGCCAGTGTGGCGGCAACCTGACTCTGTAATTGCTGTTCCCGCTCAGTTTGCGCCAATTGAAGCAGACCGCTGAAGTGGCTCACTTTAGAGCAGCGGCTGCGATAGTAGCGTTGGGCAAACATCAAAGCGTGGAGATTGAAGTCTCCGTTGGGGCCGGGCTTGGGAGATAACTTGGCGTATAGAATTCCCTGGTCATTCCCAGAGCCACCAGAGCCGGGTTCCTCACCCTGTTCAAATACCTGAACATCAATGCCGCGCTCTGCCAGTGCCCGGGCAATAGTGGCACTGGCTATTCCCGCGCCGACAATAGCGACGGTTTTAGGGGGCTTGCTTTCCTGGTGAGGCAGGTGCCACGGAGTTTCTCTGGTTTCGCTCACTTGTGGGCTCTCCAGAGTGCCACACAGCATCTCTCTTTTGCGCCCGAAGCCGGGAACCTTGCGCAGGGAAAAACCGGCATCGCGGAGTCCGCGCTTAACCAGCCCGGCACAGGTAAAGGTGGCGAAAGTGGCGCTGGGACTGCTCAGAGCGGCCATGTTATTAAACAGCTCTGGTGTCCACATATCTGGGTTCTTGGCTGGGGCAAAACCGTCCAGGAACCAAGCGTCTACCTGGTGATCGCTGCCCCTTTGCAGGCGCAAGCTGTTCAGGGCCTCACTTGCCTCCCCGATAACCAGGGTCAGACTGACTGGGCCAAAGTGCAGCCGGTGAATGCCGGCGGCCAGCAGGGGAGGGTAGCTATCAATCAAGGGCTGGGCGAACGGGGCCAGTTGTGGCCAGAGATCCAGTGCCCTGCGCAGGTCGTTGGGACGCAGTGGGAACTTCTCGACCGAAATAAAGTGCAAGCGAGCACTTTTCGGGGCTGTTTTCTGCCAAAGCTCCGCGGCGGCGAGAAAGTTCAGGCCGGTGCCGAAGCCTGTCTCGGCAATGGTAAAGGTGCCGCTCTCCGCGAGCTGTTGCCAGCGTTCAGCCAGGGCATTTTGCTGCAGGAAAACGTAGCGGGTTTCCTCCAGGCCGGAGGCGCTGGAAAAATAGATGTCGTCGTAGGCGCGAGACAGCGGCTGGCCGTCTTCACGCCATTCAATTTCTGCGTACTTTTTGTCCGGTTCGCTCACAATAAGACTTCCGTCAGCCCCCGTCCTGCAAGCCAAACTCGCGCATTACCTGGGCGCACCAGCGCTGGATACGCTCCTCGCTCAGATCGAATTCGTTCTCCTCATCCAGGGCCAGTCCGACAAACTGGCTGCCATCGGCGGTTAGCCCCTTGGACTCTTCAAACTCGTAACCTTCTGCGGACCAATAGCCCACTGCACGGGCACCGCAGGCGAGGAGCTGTGAATGCAAATAGCCCAAGGCGTCCTGGAACCACTGGGGGTAGCCTTCCTGATCGCCCAGACCAAACAGCGCGACCTTTTTCTCGTGCAGGTCCAGCGCGGCCAAGTCGTCCCAGATATTTTCCCAGTCCTCTTGCAGTTCGCCGTAATCCCAGGTGGGGATACCGAACAAAAGGAAGTCGTAGTCTTCGGCGAGGTTAATATCCGCCTCTGCGATATTGTGGATATCAATCCATTGAGGACCGATACACTGGCGGATTTTCTCCGCAGCCATTTCGGTATAGCAAGTGCTGGAACCGTAAAAGAGTCCTATTGGGGCTTGGGAACTTTGCATAACAGGTGAACTTCTTACTGCTGGGACACGGCGCCACTAAAATCCAATTGTCGCCAGGCCTCGTAGATAACAATGGCGGCGGCATTGGACAGGTTGATACTGCGGCTCTCGGCACGCATTGGGATACGCAATGTGTTTTCGGTCCCTACTGCTTGCAGGAACTCTGCGGGTAGCCCCCGGGTCTCCGGGCCAAACACAATGGCGTCATCCGCCTGGAATTCGATCGCGGTATGGCTTTTACTCCCCTTGGTGGAGAGCGCCAGCACCCTGGCGGGTTGCTCGCTATCGATAAAGGTCTGCCAATCCTTGTGGCGCACCACACGACTGTACTCGCTGTAGTCGAGGCCGGCGCGACGCAGGCGCTTGTCGTCCATATCGAAACCCAAGGGCTCGATAAGGTGCAGCTCTGCCCCGGTATTGGCGCAAAGTCGAATAATATTGCCGGTATTTGGCGCTATTTCAGGTTGGTATAGAACAATCTTGAACATGAGGTGGCGCTTGCGCTGGAGAGACTTCTAGCTAGACCGGACAGCAGTGCCCGGCCCTGTACGGCTGCGGATTATTCCACAATTAGATGGGGGTGGCGATCTCCTCGCAATCGATCTCGACCCCGAGTTCATTGGCAATCTGGTCCAGATCGTCACGCAGGCCGTCGAGATCTATGTCTTCGGCCACGCTGATAGTGCACTCGGCATTAAACAGGGGCTCACCGCTCCAGGGGGTGCTGCCGTAAGTGGTTTCCAGATGCTCCATATTGATATGGTGAGCGGTAAGTGCGCGCGAGATCTCGCGGACTATGCCGGGACGGTCGTTGCCAACCAGTTTCAGCGTCAGCGTTTGCTGGGGTTTGGCGGATACTGCAATGGCATCTTCAATGACCAGGTTGTAGCCTGCGTTTGCCAGGGCTGATAACGCCTCTTTAAGTGTCTCGCTTTTATCTGCGGGCACCGCCACCCGCAGGATTCCGGCAAACTTCCCAGCGAAGTGGGCCATATGGCTGTCTTCCCAGTTGCCGCCGTTATCTGCGATAACTGCTGAAAGCTTTTCCACGACACCGGGCTTGTCATCAGAGATCATGGAGATAACGAGATGCTGTTGCATATAGGGTTCCTTTGCTTCACGAGAGACGTTGAGCTGACATTGTAATAGGATCTCGTCGAATAACTCTATCGGCCAATCTCAAAAGCGTTATTTTGAAACCAATATCCAAGTACTTTAACGAGGGACTGTTGATGAACGTGATTGCTGACTTATGTGTGATCCCTATCGGCGTTGGTGTTTCCGTCAGTAAATACGTTGCTGAGTGCGAGCGGGTGCTGGAGGAGGCGGGGCTTTCCTATCGCCTGCACGCATACGGTACCAATATCGAGGGGGACTGGGATAAGGTGATGGCGGCAGTTAAAGAGTGCCACGAGCGGGTGCATCAAATGGGCGCCGACCGAATCAGTTCCAGTCTGAAATTGGGAACTCGTATTGACCGCGAGCAATCTATGCAGGATAAGATCGACAGTGTGCAAATGAAGTTGGACCAACGATAACAACACAGGAAAAACTATGACGAGCAATTTTAAGAAATCCCTGGTGGCCCTGGCCGGTGCCCTGGCTTTGGCGGGCACAGCCCAGGCTGCAGATTTCTCTGCTGCCATTAAGGGGGATCATCGCAACAAGGATTATGTCGCCCGCGATCAGTACCGCAATCCAGCGGAGACCCTGAAGTTTATGGGGATCGAGCCGGATATGACGGTAGTGGAAATTACTCCGGGTGGCGGTTGGTACACCGAAATTCTGGGGCCCTACCTGAGTAAGGAAGGGACCTTATATGCGGCGCACTTCCCTGAGAATAGTGAGTCCGACTACTTCAAGCGCTCCCTGAAGAACTTCAAAGCGAAGCTGGCTGCCAATGATAAGGCCTACAAGAAAGTGATTGTGACTGAGTTTGCCCCGCAAACCGGTCGCGAGATTGCTCCGGCAGGCAGTGCCGATGCCGTAGTAACTTTCCGCAACGTACACAACTGGATGTATCGCGATTATGCCGATGAAGCTTTTGCCAGCTTTTTTGCCGCGCTGAAGCCCGGTGGTGTTCTGGGGATCGTTGAGCACCGTGCCAAGCCAGGTACCAGCCTGGAAGATATGGTGAAAAGTGGTTATGTCACCCAGGAGTATGTTATCGACCTGGCTAAAAAAGCGGGCTTTGAGTTCGAAGAGGCCAGCGAGGTAAATGCGAACCCCAAAGACACTGCTGACCACCCCAAAGGCGTATGGACCTTACCACCGGTAATGCGCTTGGGTGAAGAGGACCGTGAAAAGTATCTCGCTATCGGCGAGAGCGATCGTATGACCCTGCGCTTCCGCAAACCCAAGTCCTGATCGTTTTACAATATTCTGGGGGTGGCTATGGCTGCTCCCAGCCTACCTGAATTAGTCGCTGTATGATTATTCCCTTCGAACAACTAGATGCCGATACCCTGCAAAGTCTGCTGGAAGAGTACGCCACTCGCGAGGGCACCGAATACGGTGAGCGTGAAGTGGAACTGGTGGACAAAGTTGCCAGCCTGCGTCGCCAGCTGCAATCCGGCCAAGTGGTGATCTGGTTTGAGCCCGGTGAAGAAACTGTAAACTTGGTCCTGGCCGAGGACCTGCCCCCCGATGTCTGAATGGTTAATCGATAGCCCGAGTGAGCCCTGTGCGCGCTTTCTATTTGCCCATGGCGCCGGGGCACCGATGGACAGTGAGTTTATGCAGTTCCTGGCGCAGGGGTTGTGTGAGCAGGGTGTGGAAGTTGTCCGTTTTGAGTTTCCCTATATGGCGCAGCGGCGCACCGGGGGAAGTAAGCGGCCACCCAATACCATGCCCCAGCTACAAGAGTCTTTCCGCGAGCAAATCGTCCAGCTAGGCCCCGAGTTGCCCCTGTTTATCGGTGGTAAGTCCATGGGCGGGCGCGTGGCGAGTCTATTGGCGGATGAATACTGGGGGCAGAAGGCGATTGCCGGTGCCGTGTGCCTGGGATATCCGTTTCACCCCCAGGGCAAGCCGGAAAAGCTGCGTACCGAGCACTTGGTGGATATTCGTTGCCAGACCTTGGTGATTCAGGGAGATCGGGACCCATTAGGCAGTCGGGCTGAGGTAGAAGGCTACGGTTTGGCGAACACCATTGAGGTCGAGTGGCTGGAAGATGGCGATCACGACTTTAAACCCCGTCGCGCCAGCGGTTTTAACCAACTTCAGCATTGGCAATCCGCAGTAGAATTGGCCGCCCGGTTTATGCTGCGATCTCCAGGACAGTGATGCGCTCTTCCCGCACCATCAGTGGGTTGAGTAGGTTCATCTGCGCGCGGCGCTCCTGGCTGGTATACCAGTGTTGCCAATGGAGCTCAGATTGCCATTTGGAGAGTGTAAAGCGCCGCAGGGGATTGCCCTTCTCGATATAGGTCTGCCCCTCGATAAAACCTACGGTGCGGTAGGCGCAAGTGAGGATTTTGCGGGCGGCCTCTTCATAGCTGTCCTGCATTTCTGCCGCAATTTCCCGTTCTATTAACACATAGATCATTGTCAGCCCGAATTGCGTTAGCCCTATGAGGATTTTAGTGCGGGTGCAGGGGAATTACCGCGCGGGCCTCTTGCCCCTGGAGATGACGACGGCGGTAAAATTGCGCACAATGATACTTATGAAGTCAGATCACACCTTAGATGCCCGCGGCCTCCTGTGCCCGGAACCCGTCATGATGCTGCATTCAGCGGTGCGTAAAGTCGCCGATGGTGAAGTGTTGAAAATGGTTGCTAGCGACCCCTCCACTCAGCGGGATGTGCCCAAGTTCTGCCAATTTCTTGGATATGAGCTGGTACAGCACGCAGAGGAAAATGACGAATTCGTCTACTGGATTAAAAAAGCGGAATAGCGGGTCGCCGTTGCTCCAGCCCCCATGCCATTGGCGGGGGCTGGCACACTCCTGAATATTAAGACTCAACAGTCCCTAGGGAGCTGTCACCAGGGCAGCGATAGCGGCCAGGGCTTCGGGGTCCTCGGATTTAATTTTGTTAGCGATATGGTGTTGGAAAAAGTACCGGAATCCCTCGCTCTCCTGCGCGGGGTACAGGCAGTGATCCCCCGGTAAAACCGGAGTGGTTTCAACAATATCGTGGTCTATTAGCATGCCGTGAATATCCCCGTCGGCGTGCAACCTCCAGCTGACGACCTCAATCAGTGTCAGGTTCTCGCGCTGTTCATCCATAAACACAGCGTGGGTGCCGATGGTGTCGGGGATCTCCTGGAGTACTTCCTCAGCTTTATTGCTCTCGTATTCAAAGTATTCCGCCGCAGTCTCCAGCTCGACGATCTTGTGAATGGGGGGCTGATGGAAGATTTCCTCGATGCCGGGGTCATAGTAGCCCTCAAAGCGTCCGTCGAGAGGGTCCTTGATGTCGGGACAGGCCACTATGGTGTTTAACCAGGGAACGAGGCCTACGACCTCGCCATTTGCTTTGAGACCCCAGCATAAAACTTTCAGGCTATATAGATCTGTGCCGCTGGAGTTGTTGGAGTAGAGCATTTCCAAGCCGTCTAGCTCCGGCGAAAGACGAATAAAGCGCCTGTCCGCAGAAGTTTCGATGGGCTCGCCGGTGAAGAGGTCAACCACATTGTTGATACTGTGGTCTGTCATGGAACACCTCCTTGCAGGGCCGGTTGTATACCGTCTCCACGTCAGATGAAGGTGCGACAGCGAAATGCCCTACCTCTGAAGGAAGACTGGGGCAGGAGGGTGTTTGATTGCTTTAATTCCCTCCTCGGGGAGACGCTAGAAGGACACGCCCTCTGCGGCATCCCTGTTCCTAAAGGTATATGTTGATTTGCCGAAATACAACCAGCGCCTTTTGCGCCCCGCAAGCGCCTGCGCTTTGATCGGGGCGCAGGCGTTGATATAGTCCCCGCCTTTGAGGTATCCCGGAGAACGCCTTGCCTGTTGCAACCGCACAAATGGCTTCTGTTCCTACGAAACTGCCAATGGCTGATCGTATCGTCAGAGTCTTCGATCACTGTTTTTCAGACCCAAATGGGCTCAATACCCGACTTCGCGGGGGCTTTTGCGAGCCCTATTACCGGCCCAGGGGGGAAGGTCAACCCTACCACCAGGTAGAGTTCACCCTGGACTATGCCGCCAGCGCTTTGCATGAAGTCGCGCACTGGTGTGTCGCCGGAGAGGCCCGGCGGCAATTGCCGGATTACGGTTACTGGTATGCGCCGGATGGTCGCAGTGCCGACCAGCAGGCTGAGTTCGAGCAGGTAGAGGTCAAGCCACAGGCCCTTGAATGGATCTTTGCACGGGCTTGCGGACTCAAGTTCCGCGTGAGCGCCGACAACCTGGAGAATGGATTGGGCGCCAGCGACCCGTTTAAAAAGGCCATCTGGCAGCAAGTTCTGGACTATTGTGATACCCGGCCCAACCCTCGGGCCTGTGCATTCGCCGAAGCCCTGATGAAGGAATTCGGCTGTCCCAATCCTTTTGATCGGGGCAGCTACCAATTGGCGGATCTCTCTTGAATAGTTATCTCATAGACGCATCGGTATATATTTTTCGCTACTACTTTGCGCTGCCGCCCAACTGGGAAAGTCGCAGTGGCTACTCCACTGAAGCCGTTTACGGCTTTACTAACTTCCTGTTGGATATGTTGGCGCGACAACCGGGCTATATTGCCTGCGCCTTCGACGAATCATTGGGAAGCTGTTTTCGCAACGAGATTTACTCAGACTATAAGTGCAGTCGCGCACTGCCCGATGAAGCCCTGGCTTTCCAGCTGGCGGCGTGTCGGGAAATGGCTGAGGTACTGGGTATTGCCAGCTTTTCCAGTGAGCGCTACGAGGCCGATGACATACTGGCCACATTAACCCGGAAGCTGCACCGGCATAACCCAGTGGTCGTGAGTCGGGACAAGGATCTGGGGCAGCTGCTGGCTCGGGGTGCTGTATCCCTGTGGGATTTTGCCAACGACCGGCACCTGGATGGCGAAGGCGTACGGGAAAAGTTCGGTGTGCGCCCGGAACAGATTCCCGACTATCTGGCCCTGGTGGGAGATACTAGCGATGATATTCCCGGGATACCCGGCGTTGGCCCAAAGACAGCGGCACGCCTGTTAGAGACATTCGACACTATAGAAATGTTGCTGGAGCAGCTCGATGCCCTTGCCACAATGCCCATTCGCGGAGCCAAGGGATTGGTGGCCCGGATAGAGGAATACGAAGAGCAGCTGCACCTCGCCAAGCGCCTGACCAGTCTTGAGGAGCGGGTTCCCCTGGGGGTAAAGCTGGCAGATTTGCGCCCACAGCCGGTAGATGTCTATCTGGCCCGTGCCCTGGCGGAGGAATTTGGTATCGGCGGCCTGAGCAAGAAGATTGAACGCACCTTAGCGGGTGTTGATGGAGAACTTACATGACGGATAGCGCTGCACAGAGTGCGGGATTAAAAATTGTCGCCGATGAGAATATTCCTGCGTTGGAGGAGTATTTCGGTGATCTGGGAACGCTGGAGCGCTACCACGGCCGCACCTTGAGCCGAGAACAATTAATTGATGCGGATATTTTGTTGGTGCGCTCGGTAACCCAGGTTGATCAAAGCCTGCTGGAGGGGACCCGGGTGCGCTTTGTTGGCAGCTGCACCATAGGCACTGATCACCTGGATACCCAGTGGTTGGAACGCAATGAGATCTTCTGGAGCGCCGCGCCTGGCTGCAATGCCAACTCCGTGGTGGAGTATGTTTTCTGCATCCTGGCCGCACTGGAAATTGACTGGCATGGGCGCAGCTTCGGCATAGTGGGCTGCGGCAATGTGGGCGGATTATTGCAACAGCGCTTGCATGCCCTCGGGGTTTCCTGCGCAGTTTACGATCCCTGGCTACCGGAAAACCCGGATGCGAGTGAGCTGGCAAAGGTGCTGAGCCAGGATATTGTTTGCCTTCACGCACCGCTGGTTAAGGGCGGCACCTACCCCAGTTTCCATATGATTGGAGCAGAGCAGTTGCGCCAGCTCCGCGATGGCAGCGTCTTGATTAGCGCCGGCCGGGGTGGGGTGGTAGACAACCGGGCACTGTTGGCGGAAATCCAGCGGGGCAAGCGTTTTACTTCCGTACTGGACGTATGGGAAAACGAACCGGATATCGATACTGAATTATTGCAGCATGTTGATCTGGGGACACCGCATATTGCCGGTTACAGCCTGGATGGGAAGCTGGCCGGCACCCGTATGATTCGCGAGGCCTTGTGCCGGGAATTGGGTATTGCACCTATGTCTGCGGAATGTCAGCCGGCTGTTACATTTAAAGAGATCACGGGAGACTCAGCAGAAGAATTACTGTTGCAGATGTACAACCCTCGCGCGGACGATCGCCGCCTGCGCGCGGCTGCAGCAGGTGGTGTGTCGATGGGGAAGGCTTTTGATTTGCTGCGTAAAGAGTACCCCGAGCGCCTGGAGTTCAGTCACTACAAAACTTCAGCCCAGACTTTGGGTGACGAAGAGAAACGGCAACTGGAAGTGTTGGGGTTGGCGTGCAGTTAAGTAAACAAGTAAAAAAGCTTGGTTTAATTATTAACCCCTGGGCTGGCATTGGTGGCCCGGCGGGTCTCAAGGGGAGCGATAGTGCTGAAACGGTGCAACGCGCGCTGGACGCAGGTATCGAGCCCCAGGCAAATCAGCGTGCGGCGCTGGCCCTTGAGGAGTTAAAGCCCTATAAGGATGAGCTGGAAATCCTGTGCTTTGCCGGCGATATGGGGGCCAGTACAGCGCGTAAACTCGGTTTTTCTGTCTGTGAAGTGGGCGTGGCCGAGTGCTCGCCATCCTCCCCGGAAGATACAGAGCGTGCAGCTGCCACTATCCGCAACAATGGTGCAGACCTCATTGTTTTTATTGGCGGTGACGGCACTGCGAGAAATATCGTCAATGCCCTGGGGGATAATTTCCCGGTACTCGGTATTCCCGCCGGAGTGAAAATGCATTCCGCCTGTTTTGCGATTTCCCCTAAAGCGGGTGGTGAGGTTTTGCGCCGTCTGATGGCTGGGCAACTGGTGGACCTCGCTGAGCGTGAAGTGCGGGATATTGATGAGCAGTCATTCCGCAGTGGGCGGGTAACCACGCGTTACTACGGCGAATTGCTGGTGCCCCAGGAAGGTCAGTTTTTACAGGCGGTAAAAAATGCCGGCCGCGAAGTGGAAGAGCTGGCAGTTGCGGATATCGCCGCAGAGATTACCGAAGACCTGGACCCGCAAACCCTGTATGTCGTTGGCCCAGGCTCTACTACGTTGGCAATCCTCAGCGAATTGGGCTGTGAGGGAACCCTGTTGGGGGTGGATTTATTATTGGATGGCCAGTTGTTGCAGTTGGATGTCAGTGCGCCGCAAATTGAACAGGCTATTGCCGATCACAGCGGGCCGGTAAAAATCATTCTCACCGCCATTGGTGGCCAGGGTCATTTAATTGGCCGGGGTAACCAACAATTGTCGGCCAATGTGCTGCGGCGCGTTGGGCGTGATAATTTAATCGTGGTTGCGACTAAAACAAAAATTACGGAATTGCATGGGCGCCCGCTATTAATCGATAGCGGTAACCCCAAGCTTGATAAACGGTGGAGTGGTTTTATTCGAGTGGTTACCGGCTACCGGGATGCCATTCTTTATCCACTGAGTAACGGGGATATTCAATAAGCGATGAGTGCAGATTGGCAGTTACTGCTGGAGCAGGTAGAAAATAAACTAGGACAAAATGTTGGCGACAGCCGCCGTTTTTTTCACGGCCGGGGTCGCAGCTATGAGGGGTTGGAGCAGGTCTGCGTCGACAGCTTTTTCCCCGCTTTGTTAGTAACTTTTTTTGAAAAATATGAAGGTGAAGTAGAGCTGTGTGAAAAACTCTGGCAAATGGCTGAGGCGCGAGGTTATCAAGGAGTTGCTGCACAGCGACGCTATCTCCCTGGGGCACCTTTACAGTGGCACTTTGGAGAGCCGGTAACAGACCCGGTCGCGCAGCGTGGAAACCTTAAATTCCCCCTCACGTTTGATCGACAAAATGTGGGTTTCTTCCTGGATATTGAGCCGGGCAGGGCCTGGCTTGAAGAGCAGGTGCGTGCAAGAGCTGGGCAGACGTCGGCAAAAATGCTCAATCTTTTCGCTTTCACCTGTGCCTTTTCTGCGGTCGCGCGAGCGGCAGGTGATATCGATATTGTAAATGTGGATGTCAATCGCGGTGTTTTAAATCGCGGACGGGAAAATCACGAGGTTAATGGGCTGTCGCTCAAAGGGGTTCAGTTCCTGCAATTCGATGCACTGCGTCAATTCAAGCGCTTCGACCGTCGCGGCCCCTTTGACCTGGGCATTGTCGACCCGCCGACGCGACAAAAAGGTCGCTTCGATGTCAGCCAGAATTATGAAAAGTTGCTGAGGCAGCTGCCCGCTTGTCTCGCCGCTGAGGCGGATCTTCTGATGGTGATCAACTCGCCCCGGCACAGCGAAGCCCAGTTTAGGGAGTTAATCCTCGGATCTGACAGCGGTTATGAAGTTGTAGCGCGGTTGGAGCAGAACCCGGATTTCCCTGATCGGGACCCGGATGCTGCCTTAAAAATGCTGCACGTTAAATATCGTCGCCAATCCCGGTAATGGCGATTGCCAATGCCGCGCATTAAGGAGCCTCTTACAGCGCGGCAAACTCCCGCATCAAGCGCTCCATCAGCGCCTGCAACTGGCCTGATGATCCCTCGCGCACAGCGCTGTTGAGCAACTGGGCGTTGCTCTGCCCGGACTCAGCTCCGGCATTAATCATTAGCAGGAAACCCTTGTGGGTTAATACTGCATCCTCCATCGCCTCCTGGCGCACTAGCTGGGAAAAGTTGATATAGCCACTCTGCTTAAGCCAGGTCATGGACCCCAGGCAGGCTAAATGGCGGGGGGAGTGCAGCCCGTACTCATCCGGTGAGTCGGGGCCGGAAATATCTTCCACGTAAACGGTTGCCGGTACCGGGAATTGATTAAACATGGCCAGCAGTACCCTGCCGGCATCCCGGTAAAAATCGTGAATATGTAAATCGTCCAGCATCAGCAGGAATATCGCTCCAAAAAGTCGCCCAGGCGTTCCATCGCATGCGATAAGTCGTCGGCACGGGGCAGGAAGACAATGCGCAGGTGGTCCGGTGCATCCCAGTGGAAGGCACTGCCTTGAGCCAGTAGTATTTTTTCCTGGCGCAGGAAATCCAGCACCAGCTGCTCGTCATTTTCGATCTTATGATGATCCAGATGCAGCTTGGGAAACAAGTAGATAGCACCGCTAGGTTTGACACAGCTCACACCGGGAATGTCATTGAGCATGCGGTGGGCCATATCTCGCTGTTGGCGCAGGCGCCCGCCGGGCAGGACCAAATCGTTAATACTCTGGTAGCCACCGAGAGCGGTTTGTACTGCGAACATGGCGGGTACATTGCCGCACAGGCGCATGGAAGCGAGTATTTCCATCCCTTGGATAAAACCCTTGGCTCGGTGTTTAGTGCCGCTGATAACCATCCAGCCAGAGCGGAAGCCGGCCAGGCGGTAGGACTTGGACAGGCCGTTAAAACTCAGGCAGAGCACGTCCGGGGCCAGTTTGGCCATCGGGGTAAATTCCGCATCGTCGTAGAGAATCTTGCTATAAATCTCATCGGCGAAGATCACCAGGTTGTGACTGCGGGCAACCTCGACAATATCCTCCAGTAGTTCCCGGGGATAAACGGCACCAGTGGGGTTATTGGGATTGATAACTACTATGCCCCGGGTTTTTGAGGTGATTTTTGCTTTGATATCCTCAATATCGGGCAGCCATCCGGACTCCTCGTCGCAGCGATAGAGAACCGGCTTGGCGCCGGTGAGGTTGGTGGCGGCCATCCACAGGGGGTAGTTGGGCATTGGCAACAGCATTTCGTCGCCATTGTTGAGAAGGGCTTGGGTGCTCATGGAGATTAATTCGGAGACGCCGTTGCCCAGGTAAATATCGTTAATCTCGACGCCCGGGATACCCAGGGTCTGGCACTCTTGCATAATGGCCTTGCGCGCAGCGAAGAGCCCTTTGGACTCGACGTAGCCCTGCGCCTCAGAGAGATTGTGAATGACGTCTTGGATAATCTCGTCGGGGGCGTTAAAACCGAAGGGGGCAGGGTTGCCAATATTCAGCTTGAGGATGCGGTGGCCTTCCTCTTCCATGCGCTGGGCCTGCTCCATCACGGGGCCGCGAATTTCGTAGCAGACGCCGTGCAGTTTTTCTGATTTATTGATGTCCTTCATGGTGACCTGGAAGCTCTATTGCAGAGCAGGAGCGGCCCAGGGCCGCGAGTTCAGTGCGCGAAAACCGGGTAATGTCCACCAGCGGTAGGTACCACTCCTGCGGGAAACCGGGAACCGATACATATAGGCATTGCGACAAGGCGGCGCCTGAACGGAAACCCCAATTGATTACGGAAACACTAGAGTATGTCAAAACAGATGGATGAGAACTACTGGCGGGATAAGCTTACAGATGAGGAGTTTGAGGTCTGCCGGGAAGGTGGGACAGAGGCGCCGTTTAGCGGCGAATATTGGGATGTTTTTGACGATGGCGTCTATCGTTGTCGTTGCTGTGGCGAGGTTTTATTCGGCTCGCAGTCAAAATTTGAGGGCGGTTGTGGTTGGCCCAGCTTTGATGCAGAGCATTATGAAGGTGCGGTGAAGGAGCTGCCTGACAGCAGCTACGGTATGCAGCGTGTAGAGATTCGCTGCAGTAAGTGCGATGCCCATCTCGGCCATGTATTCGACGATGGCCCCACCGATACGGGACTTCGCTACTGTGTGAACTCTCTATCGGTGAAGCTGGACCAGGGCAGTGATGAAACGGAGGATGACACTGAGTGACGGAATCACACTGGAGTAATTGGCTATTGCGGGTGCAGTGGATTCTGTTACTGCTGATCGTCCTTGCGGCTGCCGCCTTGCGTTACGGGTTGCTGCACTTCTCTGTGGTTTTCAAAATATTTGTGTTTTCTGGCGGTGCAGCCTTGGCAATTGCATTACTGAGCCTGTTTGTTTTTGTCTGGGGAGTGAGCAAGAGCAAGCCGTTGGTGCGCAGCAATGCTCTGTGGGCGGCGTTGCTCGGACTGCTGCCGGTGGCAATACCTCTGGTAACCGTAGGCAAGGGCAACTTCGATGTGCCAAGAATTCACGACATCAGTACCGATACCCGCAATCCCCCCCAGTATCAAGAGGTATTGAAGTTGCGCCAGAAAGGCGATAACAGTGCCGAATACGGTGGAGAGAAGGTGGCCGAATTGCAGCGGGAGGCGGATATATATGCCGATATAATGCCGTTGCACGTGGACTTCCCGATAGCTCGTACCACTGAGATCGCTGCTGAAGTGGCCGAAGACCTGGGCTGGAAAGTGGTTTCCTATGAGCCTCAGCGGGGCCACCTGGAGGCTGTAGCGAAAACACCGATCCTCGGTTTTACGGACGATATCGTTGTACGGGTCAGCGCTGACGTGGGTGGTGGCTCCAAAGTCGATGTGCGTTCCAGCTCCCGAGTCGGGGTCAGTGACTTGGGTACCAATGCGAAGCGTATCCGCCAATTTCTGGAAGAGTTGCACCTGCACGCACTGGTGCTCGAGGGAACCGGCACAGAGCGGTACTAGAATGCACTCCAGAAATGGCTGGGTTTTGTAAGTGTCTGACAACAAAAGAAAAAAAATCAAAAAGAGTGTTGACAGGTTTAGCGGTGATCCATAGAATGCGCCCCACTTCTGACGCAGGGCTACACTCAAAGGTGGAGCGAAACGACAGAAGGTTTCTGGGTCCCCATCGTCTAGAGGCCTAGGACACCGCCCTTTCACGGCGGTAACAGGGGTTCGACTCCCCTTGGGGATGCCACGCGGGAATAGCTCAGTTGGTAGAGCGCAACCTTGCCAAGGTTGAGGTCGCCGGTTCGAACCCGGTTTCCCGCTCCAATTTTCCGCTTTGCGAGATGATCTCTAGTCAACTCGGAAAGCACGCCACCGAGAAATCAGTGGTATTGCCATGGACAGCATGGCAGCACCGGATCGAAAGGTCGAAGTGCAAGTTTCTGTCCCCATCGTCTAGAGGCCTAGGACACCGCCCTTTCACGGCGGTAACAGGGGTTCGACTCCCCTTGGGGATGCCAATACGACCCGGTAGCAATGCTACCAGGTCAATTGCGGGAATAGCTCAGTTGGTAGAGCGCAACCTTGCCAAGGTTGAGGTCGCCGGTTCGAACCCGGTTTCCCGCTCCAATTTTCTGCTTTGCGAGATGATCTCTAGTCAACTTGGAAAGCACGCCACCGAGAAATCAGTGGCATTGCCATGGACAGCATGGCAGCACCGGATCGAAAGGTCGAAGTGCAAGTTTCTGTCCCCATCGTCTAGAGGCCTAGGACACCGCCCTTTCACGGCGGTAACAGGGGTTCGACTCCCCTTGGGGATGCCAATACGACCCGGTAGCAATGCTACCGGGTCAATTGCGGGAATAGCTCAGTTGGTAGAGCGCAACCTTGCCAAGGTTGAGGTCGCCGGTTCGAACCCGGTTTCCCGCTCCAATTTTCTGCTTTGCGAGATGATCTCTAGTCAACTCGGAAAGCACGCCACCGAGAAATCAGTGGCATTGCCATGGACAGCATGGCAGCACCGGATCGAAAGGTCGAAGTGCAAGTTTCTGTCCCCATCGTCTAGAGGCCTAGGACACCGCCCTTTCACGGCGGTAACAGGGGTTCGACTCCCCTTGGGGATGCCAATACGACCCGGTAGCAATGCTACCAGGTCAATTGCGGGAATAGCTCAGTTGGTAGAGCGCAACCTTGCCAAGGTTGAGGTCGCCGGTTCGAACCCGGTTTCCCGCTCCAAAAATAAAAAGCCGCTCAATCGAGCGGCTTTTTGTTTTTCCGATATAGTAATTCTTATCTTCTGCACGGTTACTTTTGCCCGGGACTCCTGCAAGTTCCGGTTCATCCCACCAAGTGACGTGTATGAAAAACCCTAGCTCCCCTCAGGTTGAAATTATTCGGGCAAGCGCGTTGAATAACGCTCCCCACTATAGGAGTGCAAGATGAGCGCTGCGCTATCGATCCATAACTTACAGAAAACCTACGACAATGGTTTCCAGGCCCTGAAAGGCATCAGTTTTGACGTGCAGCCGGGAGACTTCTTTGCGCTGCTGGGTCCCAATGGGGCGGGGAAGTCCACCACCATCGGTATCATCTGTTCCCTGGTGCGCAAAAGCGGTGGTTCAGTGTCGATTTTTGGTGAGGATATCGATGTCGATTTTGCTGCGGCCAAGCGCCTGTTAGGTGTTGTGCCACAAGAATTTAACTTCAGCCAGTTTGAGAAAGTGTTCGACATTGTCGTTACCCAGGGCGGTTTTTACGGTATGCCGCGCAAACTGGCTGAAGAACGCACTGAGAAATACCTGAAGCAGTTGGGCCTGTGGGATAAGCGCGCTACCCAGGCGCGCATGCTCTCCGGTGGTATGAAACGCAGATTGATGATTGCCCGCGCGCTGATTCACGAGCCGAAATTACTGATTCTGGATGAACCCACAGCCGGAGTGGATATAGAACTGCGGCGTTCCATGTGGAGTTTCCTGGAAAAAATAAACCAGCAGGGCACCACAATTATTCTCACCACCCACTATCTGGAGGAAGCCGAGAGCCTCTGTCGCAATATAGCGATTATCGACAAGGGCGCTATTGTCGAGAATACTTCGATAAAGTCACTGCTGAAAACCCTGAACCGGGAAACCTTTATCCTGGATTGCGCAGAATTTCTCACTGAGTGCCCGGACTTGTCCGGTTATGAAGGGCGTTTGCGGGACAATCACTCACTGGAAGTCACTATTGAAAAGGGACAATCTCTGACCGAGGTATTTGCGTCATTGCAGCGGCAGGGCATCACAGTCACCAGTATGCGCAATCGCGCCAATCGCTTGGAGGAGTTGTTCCTGTCCATGTTGTCGGAAGAAAAAATGTCGGGGCTAGAAGAGTGAAGGGCAGATTAATCTGGATATCATTCAGCACTATTTACCGTCGGGAAGTCCGGCGCTTTATGCGTATATGGCCGCAGACCCTGGTGCCGCCGGTAATCACTATGTCACTGTACTTTGTGATCTTTGGCTCCCTGATTGGTCGGCGAATTGGTGATATGGGGGGCTATCCGTATATCGAGTTTGTTGTGCCGGGTTTGATCATGATGTCGGTGATTACCAACTCCTACGCCAACGTAGTTTCGTCTTTTTACAGCGCTAAATTTCAGCGCAGTGTGGAGGAGCTTCTGGTCTCGCCAACGCCGAATTGGGTGATTATGGCGGGCTATGTACTCGGTGGCGTGTCACGGGGATTAATGGTGGGGTTGATAGTGACTCTCGTAGCGATGTTTTTTACCTCACTGACGGTAGAGCACATCTTTGTCACGGTAGCGATTGTATTTTTGACGGCGGTGCTGTTTTCCCTGGCTGGGTTTATCAATGCTATTTTTGCCAATAGTTTTGATGCTATCTCTATTATTCCGACCTTTGTATTAACTCCCCTCACATACCTGGGAGGCGTGTTTTACTCTATCGACCTGCTGTCGCCTTTTTGGCAGGGGTTGTCGAAATTGAACCCCATTCTTTATATGGTGAACTCCTTCCGTTACGGCATTTTGGGTGTTTCCGATATTAATGTTGCCGGGGCATTTTTTGGCGTCCTGGTATTTATTACGCTTTTGGCATCCTGGGCCATTTATCTGATGAGCCACGGTAAGCGACTGAGACATTGAGAAATTTATGACAAGAGAAGACTGGCAAAACCTCCCCCTGGGGCAGGAGACCACCTACGAATCCACTTACAACCCCGAGTTGCTCCATCCAATTCAGCGCTCAGTATCCCGAGCCCAGTTGGGGCTTTCTGCCGGCGCAATGCCTTTCTTTGGAGAGGACGAATGGTGGGGTTTTGAGCTTTCCTGGCTGAACCCCAGGGGCAAACCACAGGTGGCGGTGGCTCGTTTTAGTTTTCCTGCGGAAAGCCCCTGCATGGTGGAGTCAAAATCCTTCAAGTTGTATTTAAACTCTTTCAACCAGAGCAAGTTTGAATCCTGGAGATTGGTACAGGATGCCCTGGTGCGGGATCTCTCTGCAGCGGCGGGGGCAAATGTCGGCGTTACCCTGATGGATGTGGAAGATGCAGCGCTGGCAGTTGAGAAGCCAGAGGGCTACTGTCTGGATCATCTCGATATAGAAGTGAATAATTACGAACCGGACCCCGCACTCCTCGCCCTCGAAGGCGGTGAGGAAGATGTGAGTGAGGTTCTTTATAGCCACTTGCTGCGCAGTAATTGTCCGGTAACGGGACAACCAGATTGGGCGACAGTGGTTGTGGACTATAAAGGACCGGCACTAAAGCGAGAGGCACTGTTGGCTTATATTGTCTCCTTCCGCGAACACCAGGATTTTCACGAGCACTGTGTCGAGCGTATCTTTTGCGACTTGCAACAGCTGGCGGAATTTACCGAGTTAACTGTATGTGCCCGCTATACCCGCCGTGGCGGCTTGGATATTAATCCGCTGAGATCGACTCGCATTGAGAAACGTATGCCTTCGCGTTTTGCCCGTCAGTAATTTCCTTTCTTAAGTGCCACCGGAGTCCCCGGTGGTACGGTCCTTCAATTTCAATCTTTGCTTGGTGCCGGCCTGGGTTGGCGCTGCGGACTCTTAAGCTACGCTTTCCAGATAGGCCGGGGAAACCGACAGTGTAGTTGTGTTGGCCGCCCCACAGGAGGTGGAGTTGAGGCTGACAGATGGAGATTAATACCCAGTCCCCAGTAATTCCTGCCGTAGTAATCGGTTTTGCCCCACTTCTTTTTTCCCAATCCTCCACTGCAGAAGTTTATGTTAAAGCTGATGATCTGATACGGGTGATTGAGGCCCAGCAACAGCAGCTGGAAGAGCAGCAGGCTCAGATTCAGAAACAACAGGCAGACCTCGAAGTCCTGCGTCGGCAAATTGAGCAAATGCAACGGGCACCACCATCCCGACCGTCTCTGGAAGTAACTCCTGTACAGCCCGTTGAAGCACCGGTGAGCAAGGAGGACATGAATGATTTACAGCGACAGATTGAGGAAATACGCCAGGAAGTTCCACCTGGTTCGCTGCCTCCGCCGCGGGCCCAGTCTGATCAGGCGGTACCTGACCCCAGTGATATCGAAGATGTGATTGCCAATGCGACAACGGAGTGGCCTGGCTCCATTCCTTTGTTGGGAAATACGATGAAAGCGAAGATCAGTGGCTTTGCGGACTTGGATGTCAATTATGATACCGACGCGATCATCAGCCCCGCACAATTTGTACCTGCCGATATTGTGACTTTCGACAAAACGGCTGCAGAGGGAGCAGACGGGCAGACAGAATTTACCGTGCAAACCTCCAGGTTGGTATTTGAGACCCTGCAGCACTGGGAGGGACGTGAATTTAAAACCCTGATTTCGATGGACTTCCTGCAGGACTCCAGTGTTACCACTCCCAATCCCCGTATGCGCAAAGCTTATGGAGAAGTGAGCAATGCGCTATGGGGGGGCAGTATTCTTGTGGGGCAGCAGTGGTCAACATTTGCGAACTTGGAAGCGGTCCCCAATACCCTGGATTTCCAGGGGCCTAATTCGGCATTTGGCTTGCGCCATTCAATGGTCCGATGGATTAAGAGGTACGGGCCACAGTATTACTTTAAGGTGGCTATTGAAGCGCCGGACTCACAAATATTCGAGGATGCAACCGAGGTTGCCCGCTGGCCCGATGCGGTATTTGCGCTGGAGTCGGACTTGCCTAGGTCCCAGGTACAAGCGGGTTTGGTATTAAGGGATTTGCGCGCGAGTGGCGATCCGGATTCAGCCGTATCAACTACCGGCTGGGGATTAAATTTAAGCGGCACTTTCAATATGCCCGGCGTACTTTCCAAGGATGTTCTTTATTACTCTTTGTCCCTCGGTGCGGGATATAGCGGTCTACTTAATGACGCGCCACCAGATGCAGCTTATGATTTTTTTGATAACTCCGTAGAGGCACTAAACACTACAGCCTGGTATCTGGGGTACCAGCACTGGTGGACTCCTTGCCTGTATACCGTAGCGACCTATGGCAGGGTGAGACAGGATAATCTGGACTTCCAACCCGGTGATTCCTACAAAGCAACCCAATACCGCAGTATCAATATTGTTTGGTTACCCTTTCCCCGTTGGCTGACTGGAATCGAGGTGCTCTACGGCGCTCGCAAAGACAAGAATGGTGATAGGGGGTCTCTGGTGCGGACACAATTTACGACCCGAATGACGTTCTAAAAACAGCAATGTATTTAAAAGAGGTGTTCAGGTATATGCGAGTAAAACGAGAGAAGGTATTTCAAGCTCGAATTATTAGGTTGCTATGCAGCCTTTCATTGATTTCTCTTCTACTCGGATGGACTTCAGCCAGTACCGTGGTTACGCGGGTATGGCAGTCCCCATATATTGGTATTCAAAGCTTAGGAAAAACCCTGGTACTCGCATATACCCTGGTACCGAGGCCGATAGTCGGTGGGCAGGTAGAAAGGGAGTGGGTCATGCAACTGCAGGATACGGGTATTGATGCGCATTCCTGGAGTGCTCTGGGGGCAATAACTGGTGTTCCCTCAATGGGGGAGATTGCACCCTTGCTCCGGGAGAGGGGATTTGACACTTTATTGGTTACCCAATTGTTGGCATTAAAACGGATCAACCCGAATATCCGCAATTCCCAGGTTGCTGTTGTGGAGACACGTTTATATTCGGCGCCCAGTGACGAAGTTTATTGGTCGGTTCAGTCGGATACTTTTTTATACAAGTATTCAGGGGAGGAGCTGCGCCATCCCAATGAGAGAGATTTACGCGAGTTTGTAGAGGTGATGATTCGCACTATGTCTGGCAATGGCGTTTTATAGCCGCTAATTTATCGTGATTTTTATCGAACCTTTCTCCAGGCCAATAGAGCTGTTGTATTCAGCTATTCTGGTGAGACAAACCGTTGATGGGCCTATCAAAGAGTGCGCGTTCAATGGTTCGAAAGGGAATTCAAAGCGTTAGCAGGAATAGATGCCGGCTAACTACTTTTGGCGGTAGGCTTTACCATGGATTGGAATCTAAAAGCCCCTGTGGTTTTTTTGCGAGCGTATTTAAGATGGTGGCGGTGTGTTGATATGCACACTCTGCGAACACTATTTTTCCTGCCAGTTTTTCTCTCAGTCATATTAATCCCTTATTCAGCCATTGCTTCTGAAACCTTTCTGATGCCACTGGGTCCAGTGGCGGAAGAGCAGAAAGTACACTTCTTTTGGGCAATAGCACTTACCATGGTCGCCGTTCTCCCGGTATTTATTTTGGTCCCAGTGATCCTGTTCAAATACCGGAGGAAAAAAGGTCGAGGATTTTACGCGCCAAAATGGGAAACTTATGGCCCGCTGGAAGTGATTATGTGGGGTGTGCCATTTCTGGTCATTATTGTGTTGTCAGTGATGCTCTGGCGTGCAACGGCACGGCTCGATCCCTACAAGGAAATCCAGGGTGTTGTTCCCCCGGTAAAAGTGCAGGTAGTGGGGCTCGACTGGAAATGGTTGTTTATCTATCCGGAGCTGGATATTGCAACAGTCGGTGAATTGGTTGTGCCCGTACACACTCCAGTCTCAATGATATTGACCAGTGATACTGTAATGCAGTCGTTTTTTATTTCTGCACTGGCAGGGCAGATTTATGTGATGCCGGGAATGACCACAAAGCTTAATTTTATTGCATCCAAGACGGGAGAGACGGAGGGAGAGAACACCCAATATACCGGCGATGGTTTTGCTGATCAAAAATTTGTCGTCCGAGTGGTGAATGATGAATCCTTCGAGACTTGGGTCCAAGGTGTGCGAGCTGGAGGGGTTGTCCTAAACGCTGAAAATTATAACCGCCTGGCACAGCGAAATACCAAAAAACAAGCATACAAAGTCTTGGGAAATAGCAAGATGCCAGAAAATACACTGTATTTTAACTTGCCGGGCACAGACCTTTTTCATGAAATAGTAATGCGTTATCACTCCGGTAAACCGCTGAGCATAGAAGAGCAGCCCGGCACCCGAAAATTCGGCCGAGGCGAGGATGATGCCGAGGGAGCGCAGCCATGAACAATTTGGATTACGGTTGGCTGGGTAAGCTCAATTGGGATTCTCTGGTATTTAGCGGGTTTCTTGAGCGGCCCTCAGTCAGTGAGGCCGTTGCCAGTGTGGCGGGCTCGATAGTAATACTGGCAACAGTGGGAATCCTGTTTTTATTGACCTGGTTTAAAGTCTGGGGAACACTCTGGCGGGATTGGTTGACCAGCACTGATCACAAAAGAATCGGCATTATGTATATCGCTTTTGCGATCGTGATGTTGGTTCGAGGGTTGCTGGAGGGGATGGTAATGCGTGCCCAGCAAGCCGCCGCACCGGAAGGCTTCCTCTATGCAGATCACTTTGCCCAGTTGTTCAGTACACACGGCACCATAATGGTGTTTTTTGTGGCAGTTCCGTTTTTGGTGGGCCTTATTAATTTCGCTATGCCGCTGCAAATTGGTGCCCGTGATGTGGCCTTCCCGGTACTTAATCAAATCAGCCTGGCGGTGACAGTTTCCTCCGGTATTTTGTTGATGGTCTCTCTGGTGGTGGGGCAGTTTTCTACTGGGGGGTGGTCGGCTTATCCGCCTTATACGGGGGCGGATTTTAGCCCTGGGGTTGGGCCTGACTACTGGATATGGGCGATCGTATTTTCTGGGGCGGGGACGACATTAACGGGGATTAATTTCACCGTCACCGTGTATAAATGCCGTGGTCCAGGAATGCACCTATTCCGTATGCCACTGTTTTGTTGGACCGTACTCTGTGCCTCCATTCTAATGATTTTCGCAATGCCACCTCTCAGCGTTGCCGCCTTAATGTTGGGCTTGGATCGCTACCTGGATTTCCACTTCTTCACCAATGACCTCGGTGGAAATATGATGAACTATGCCAATTTATTTTGGCTCTTTGGTCACCCTGAGGTCTATCTGTTGGTGCTGCCAGCCTATGGTATTTTTTCCGAGGTCTTTTCCACCTATTCGGCAAAAACCCTGTACGGCTATAAATCCCTGGTGATTGCCACCATGTGTATTGCGATCCTGTCCTTTACTGTGTGGTTACATCACTTTTTTACCATGGGGCAGAGTCCGACGATTAATATTGCCTTTGGTATAGCGACTATGCTGATCGCGGTGCCGACCGGAGTGAAAGTTTACGACTGGATGGCGACCATGTATCGCGGTCGAATACGTTTTACCACTCCAATGGTTTATGCCATCGGATTTTTAATCCTGTTTGTGATTGGTGGCCTCTCCGGCGTTATCCTGGCTAACCCCACTGTCGATTTCCAAGTGCACAATACACTGTTCTTGGTGGCGCATTTCCACAATGTTCTGATACCCGGCGTGTTGTTTGGAATTTTGGCAGGGTACAACTACTGGTTCCCCAAAGCATTTGGTTTCCGCCTTAATGATAAATGGGGTAAACGCTCAGCCTATCTCTGGTTTGCAGGATTTATGGTGACATTCTTCCCGCTCTATGGCGCCGGCTTATTGGGGATGCCAAGACGATCATTCAGCTATGCCGATCTCACATTCAAGCCGTACATGATCGTTGCTTTTATCGGCGCAATGATTGTTCTGGCGGCGTTAATTTCGCTGGTTATTCAATTTATCGTAAGTATCAGGGACCGAAAGAAAACCCAGGTTCCTGTAGGTGATCCTTGGGATGGTCGCTCCCTGGAGTGGAACTCTCCCGCTCCAGTACCGGCTTATAACTTTGTTGAAATACCCAAGGTTACTGATCGGGATGCATTTACTGAGGCTAAGGAGCACGGTGAAGCCTATAAGCGGCCTAAAGTCTATCGAGACATAGAGCTCCCTAAAAATAATCCTCTCGGATTTATTTTGTGCGTTGTCAGTGGAATTTTGATGTTTGCCCTGGTTTGGTACATCTGGTGGCTTGCACTGATCTCCGCATTAACCATTTTGGTTGCAGTTATCGCGGCCACCTTCCGCAAAGAAACGGAATATATTATTCCTGCCAGTCAGTTAGAGAAGGATACGGAAGCTTGGTTGGCCTTGGTCGAGAAGAGCGAGGCAGTGAGCCGGGACCTGGAAGATTCCCCGCGAAATGTCGGCCTTGCGAAGCTGGAGATCTAAATGAATCCCGTCTCTTCACCGAAAAGCCCGGGCAGTATCAATCCCCACGAAGCCATCCACAGAGATCCCGATATGGTGATCTTTGGCTTCTGGGTCTTCATGATGAGCGACCTGATTTTCTTTGGGGTGGTATTTGCGATTTATATCACCATGGTGGGCGCTACCGCCGGAGGGCCGGGCCCGAAGGAACTTTTTGATTTCGGCAGCTTGTTCGCCCAAACGATGCTTCTTCTAACCAGCAGCCTCACTGCGGGTATTGCGACAGTTATTGTTAAGCATGAACGCAGTCGCGCTGCCTTTCTATTTTGGGTGGTGATAACCCTGTTATTGGGTATGGGCTTCCTGGCGTTGGAACTTTACGACTTTGCCGGGATGGCCGAGAAGGGAGGTGTGCCACAGCGCAGTGGATACCTGTCAGCCTTTTTTGGCTTAGTGCCCTTGCACGGTCTCCATGTCACTTTCGGCTGTCTGTGGATGATCGTTTTGATCGTTCAGGTTTTCACTATGGGATTGGGGGATGTCGTAAAGCTGCGCTTTCTGCGCCTGGCATTATTCTGGCATTTCCTCGATTTGATTTGGATCGGAATTTTTTCCGTGGTTTATTTCGGTGGCTGGGTCTATGGCTAAAGAACCGACTTTTGCACAACACCTGCGGCTGTATATCACAGGTTATATCCTGTCTATTGTGCTCACTCTAGCGGCTTTTGCCGCAGTGCTGACGATCGGAAGGGAGAATAAAAGTGTTTTGATTCTAGTTGCGTTACTAGGGGTTGCGCAACTGGTGGTGCAATTAAAATATTTCTTGAACGTAACGACCCAGCGGGACCGGAGGGATAACCTGGCGTTAATCCTTTTCTCTAGCTTAATTCTTTTGATTATTGTGTTGGGTACAGTCTGGATTATGGGGAATCTGGCGGTGCGTATGCATACTACTATGTAGAATTTTACGCTTACGCACCTTTTATAAAGTTAGATAATGACTTTGCTCTTCAGGTTGGATGCTGCTTTTTGCAGGGACTGTAAAACCTTTTCCTTATCGTAATTTCGGATTTTATCCAGGTCTAAATGCATTGAGAATCCGGGGGCATGCTCCTCCAAGTAACTCTGCTGGCCACCCAGGTTCTTACGCAGATCAGTAACCTGGTAAACCTTCACCGGGGTACTAATACCTTTCACAGTGATGTGCCCTTTGTCCCGGCACATTACTGTGTGTTTGATCATGGCCCAGGTCTCGTGGCTAATCAGGATTTCTCCCGGCTGGGCGGCGCCTTCCAATCGAGAGGCGAGATTAACGTGGGTACCCATCACCGTGTAAGACTGGTAGTTGGCGGTACCAAAAATGCCGACAGTACAGTAGCCGGTATTAATACCCATACGAACCTGCAGGGGGCGCGAGATACCTTTGTTATACCATTCCTGCTTCATTTCACGTACGCGTTTACGCATCGCCAGGGCCATAGCTACGCAGCGCAGAGCGTCTGACTTTGGTCCTTTACTCTCATCGTCCCCAAAAACAACCATTACCGCATCGCCGATAAACTTATCGATAGTGCCGCCGTATTGCCCAGCGATGCGTGCCATTTCAGAGAGGTAATTATTGAGCAGCTGGGTAAAGGTCTCTGCCTCTAACTCCTCGGTGAGCTGGCTAAAGTCTTTGATGTCAGAAAAGAAAACGGTGAGGAGCTTTCGCTGGGTCACCAGAGCTTCTTCATCCCCGGTAGTGACAGAGCGCCACAGCTTTTGTGGCAGGTACTTGGAAAGCTTGTAGGAGCGAACCTTGCTAACGCGTTGCTCAACCATCAGGGAGTGATTGGCTTCCTTAAGCTGGCCAATCTGGCGGTGGGTAAAGAATGCATAGGCGCATAAATAGGCCAGAATACAGATCAGGCTCACGGTGCTGATAGTGAGGTCAGCGCTCACTAGCAGAGATGGCTCGTGCATCAGGTACCCGATAACGACCCCAACCAATAAGCCGGTATTGTGCTCAAACCAAGCGCGACCACCGCCGCCCCCAGTGAGGGCATTCAGCTGGACCATGGTAACCAGCAGCAGCGAGGGCAGCATGCTGAAGTCTGCCAGGGATATGGTGATGCCGATCAGTACTGTATCCAGGAAAGAAAGGCAGCGGCGGGTTTTCAGTGCTTTTTTATCGCCAGTTTTGTAGAGGATAAATTGGGCGAGAGCGGTATAAGCAATGATAAAAAGAGCAGATCCGGTAATAACCAGCTTGTCTGATTGCCATGGCGCATCCCAATTCACCGCGTTTGCCAGGGTACCGGCAGCGGCAAATAAAATCAGGGTGCGAAAATAGGTGGAGTAGCGAGGGTTAACATTCCGCCCCGTGCTCTCCTCAAGCTGGTCCTGCATTTGTGTTGTTCTTTGTCCGTTTGAGCAGAAAGTGAACACCTTGCGCGTTGGCGATAGGGTGGCTCCGATTTCCCCATCCACCGTATAGCCACGCCGTGACTCCAGCAGCGCAGTTTACTCTTCCGAGGAACAGAATGCGAAAAAACTGTGCATGCAAGTGATATTTTTCTCGTTGTTGTTGCCAGTGATATTACCGCACCTCCAGCCTCAGAACCTCCCAATTTTCATGGCAGATTTGCAGTTTAGGCAGGGAGGGTACCTTAGGGCTTTGCGTATCAAGGTTTATATAGATAGCGACCACTGACTCTACAGCAGGCCAAGGATTATGACAGGGTGCTTTTCCGACATTATTAACCTAGATCAATCTGAGCTCAGGAATCCGGGCGACTTGTACCAGGTGAAGGGAAAAGGGGGGTGTCAGCAAAAGGCAAGTTTTCCTATAGCTGCTTTAAGGGGGTGGGTATCGGCCTCAGATAAAGCCGGGCTTATATTCACCTTTGAGTCAAGGGGTTACATAAGTTGTACAGCCCATATATTGGAGAACTGGAGGGGCAGAGCAGGCCGGAAAACTAATGCTGGTCGGACTAATATAGAGCCTGGGTCAAACGACTCACAGAGTCTAGCCACCAAACCTGCGATAGCTGAGGGGCTCATTTGAGGGGGCAAATAGCCGTGGTGACTTGTAGCGGATAGTCTGAGCTCCCTCATGATGCCCCGTTTTAACAGCCAGAGAGACTTTTTTCGCATTAGTGCTTGCACAACAAGGAACATTTGGGTAAAGTGCGCGCTCTCTCGACGACACGGCAGCTATCTTCCTGATTTCCTTGAAGATTTCGCTGAAGAGAGAGACCGCTACAACGCGGAGAGCCCTCGCGAAGGGTGACAATTTGGTGAGGTGTCCGAGTGGTCGAAGGAGCACGCCTGGAAAGTGTGTATGTCGCAAGGCATCGAGGGTTCGAATCCCTCCCTCACCGCCATCTTCTAAAAGCCCGGCTTATGCCGGGCTTTTTTGTTTCTGCCTTTCGATTGGTTTCTCTATGTCTTTTTTGGCGATTCTACTCGTCAGCCCAGAGATTTTTGGGCTTTGCTAAGGGGGGATCTCATCTTAGAAGGGTTTGCCAAATACTACTGCGTTTATAATTGACGGGCTGTTAGATTTAAGGGGGTACACAAAGGCCTCTTTACTCATTCTGCTGTAGTATTTTATATAGATCCTCATTTTTGTTGCTATTATCCCTGCTGTCTAAATTGTGGGCTAAGTTGGTTTTGAGGGAATTTTAACTGCGAGTTAGCTCTTCTCCTTGCTTCTGCCTGCAGCTCCACTGTCTACTTTTTAGGGTTAAATTCATACATATTTATATTTTGGCTCTTATTGAGGCAAATTATCTAAATGAAATTTGTACCTGCTGAGTAAAAACTTCTTATTCAACAACCTTCTCTGCTTCCTATTTTTTCTTTCATTTAGAGTGGCTTGTTGGAAGTTTGTGCCGTCGGTCATATAAGTGAGAGTTACACTGCTGGTATCAATCAGCTATAACGCAATAAACAAACCCTAACAGGGACGGGCGCAAAGCTTTTTCCAAACAAAGTTGGCAGTTTGGCGGTGGTGTAGGAGATACTTAGGGTGCCCTCCAATGGTTTATGTAGCCCCCCAGGGAAGCCGCTAGTAGCTGAGCATGAGCACTAAGAAAAAGGTAAGTACACATTCACCCCAGATTCCACTGGAATTTTCTTCGACATTTGGGTAAAGTGCGCACTCTCTTGACGATATAACAGCTATCCTATTGATTTACTTAAGGGTTTTGCTGGAAAGAGAGGCCGCTTTAAGGCGGAATGCCCTCGCAGAGGGTGACAATTTGGTGAGGTGTCCGAGTGGTCGAAGGAGCACGCCTGGAAAGTGTGTATGTCGCAAGGCATCGAGGGTTCGAATCCCTCCCTCACCGCCATCATCTAAAAGCCCGGCTTATGCCGGGCTTTTTTATTTCTGAAGCTTTTGTTCTTTAGTCTTGAGTATCAAAGACCTTAGTTGCCACCGTTTTCTCCTATAGTCGGAGGAGGCTGCGAGGCAGAGACCCTATTTATTACCGCAATACTCATCAAAATTACTGGGAGTGTTAGCAAAGCCAGCCTTCTCTGCAAGTTCCCACGGTCGTTCGCATTCTTTAGTTTTACTACACCAAAGGTAGCCGGCTGAGTTTATACACCCGTGGGCATCCTTGTCTGAACCGACCGGTGTGGTGGGCTTGGGATCCTCTGGAGTATCTGAGGAGCACCCCATCAGGGACGCGACTAGGATAAAAGCGGCGGCTTCTTTGATTTTGAGCATTACAATCACCAGAAAGTTAAGGTTATTGTTAAGTATACGATTTAGTGCAGTACCCTTCACAAGCCGTGCCTAATTGTTACTTCAAGGCCAGTTCAAGTGGGTCTTTTAATATTATTATTAAGTTTGGAAGGGTATGGGGTTGATAAGCCCCTTCAGTCTAGTAGCTTATCTGCAAATCTGGCTATACTTAAAAATCACCCTCTCGACAACTCTCAAAAGTCCTGGTTACTTTAATATCCTGTCTTAGGGCCGTGATATCTCTATCGCAGGAAAAAATAAGTCCGTAAGTAGTAGCGGATTGCCTAAATCTACAGTATTTCATACTGACTTCACCATACTGGCAAGCAGCTTTTCACATGCTCTATAGAGAATAGGTTCTAGCTCTTTTGCTCCAAAAACAGGCCTATGTCTGAGCATCCCTCTTAGGCTGAATACTCCTGAAAAATATTCTCTCCATGGCATTTTCTCTCGAGCCCTATAAGAGGAGTGTGTTTTATTGGAGTCGGCGTAATAGAGTCGAGCTGCGACTTCAATCTTTGGCCGCCAGAATACAGGCATTGCGCCAAATTCTCCAAAGTATGCGGTGTCAAACTCACCCCCTCTTACTTTTAAGACTACAACCTCTAGTGCTAAATCATTGGATTTAAGTTCTATTCGACTCGATATATGTGGTAAGGAGAAAATTTCTACCAGCCTATGACGAATGCCCGCCTCTAAATCTTCGCCCTTAAAAGCCCCCCCAAGCACCAATCTTACTAAATTCATTCTGTGAGACGACAATCATTTTATCCAGATAGACTCGTGGTTTACTCTTTTTAAATAACTTTGAGAACATTCTTACTGTAGCCAGATGTAGGTTTTGTGAGGATGGGTATAAGGGTTAGTGCTAGAGGTGTCGTGTGAAACCAACATCCTGTTAGGCATGGAATGATAGGTTTTCTGTCTGTATTTTGCACTATTATTAATGGCTAATTTGTACCTCCATGGACAAAGAGCCAAATAGATATTGCTTGTCGGGAATCATCTTTCCTCTGCCGCCCATGATGACCGGTTGTAGCATAAGCTTGAATGAATGATGTTAATAAACTAAAGGTATAGTGTTCTTGGAGGATTAGTTACCTATTAGTTTTGGTAACTCTCTCATCGCTTGAAAGGACACTACACCAACTGTATTAGATTCCTCGTTAAGACGATTAAAAAAGTAAGTTTTCATGCCTGCTTCTATACCAGCCTGAACTCCCACTGGTCCATCATCTATAACGGAGCAGTTCTCAGGATGGTAACCCATACTTTTTGCGGCATGTAGGTATATGCCTGGATCAGGCTTCCATATGCCTACTTCATATGAACTGAATAAATTATTTCCGAAATACTTAGATAGCCCACATATATCTAATGCATGCTTGATTTTTTGCAGGGGGCCGCTAGATACTACCGCTTTCTCACCATCAAGTGCCTCAAGAGCGTCTGCTACACCTTCAACAGGTTTTAACTCTCTGGTAAAGATTTTTGTGACTATATCGCGATAAGCTGCAACAAAATTGCTTTTCAGTTTGATATTATTCTCTTCTTCTAATAGGGATAGAATGCTTGCCAGTTTCCAACCTCTGAATTTTATGACCAATTCATCGGCATCTAGTTTTACTCCGTAATTTTCGAACATCATAGCTAAGCCAATACTGGAGAGATGTTCGCTATCGACTAAGGTGCCGTCGTTATCAAAAAGTAGGCATTTACTCACGGACGAAGCTCGTATTGATTTTTTTCATGTTGCGCTATTTTTCCATAGTGCGTTTATATAAATCATATATAAAGCCGCCGCCGCAACAGGCATGAAGTGCCACCAATAAGAGGAGGCGTCCCCTCCGAGGTTGTATTGGTATATAACAATGCCGGTAGCAAGTACGCTTAATGAGGGTAAGAAATACAGGGAGGCCGCAAGTATGAATGATGAGATCTTTGATAAGTTTCTTCTATTATTAATGCCGCCTACAGCAAATACAGCCATCATAAAAAGAAAACTGGAAAATGATAGTTGGAGAAATGAACCAATAACAACCCAAGTTAAAGACATGTTAATCTCTGCTCGTAAAGGCGAGTTTGAGTCCTAAAGCTGCGAAGCTGCCAGCAAAGACTCGTTGGATGATAATGCTAATTTTTTCTGAGTGAATAACATAATTTCGAATGACTGTTGCTAGTAAGCCATAAACAATGAAAACCAGAAAGGTTATAGCCATGAAGGCAAGTCCAAGTATCAGCATACTATCTACGGGGTTCTGTATTTGAGAGGGAATAAACTGGGGTAAGAATGCCAGGAAGAAGATGGTTAGCTTTGGGTTTAAGATATTAATCATAAATCCCTTGAAAGCAATTGAAGTTAAACTCTGTTTCTTTTGATTTTCTTCTAGAGTCAGGGAGCTGCTGGATTTAAGCATTGACCAAGCTAAGTACAGTAAGTACGCGACCCCTGCATATTTTACAAGCTGAAATGCTAATGCACTGGTATGAATGATTACGGACAGCCCCATGATGCAAGCAAGGATAGAGGGGATGGTGCCTAGCGTACAACCTAACGCTGCAGAAATACTTGCCCTTTTACCCTTGAATAGCCCCGCAGCAACTGTATATAGAACTCCCGTTCCCGGTATCAACACAACGATAAAAGAGGTAATCAAAAACTCAATGCTTATCATAAGGACAAGTCCTGACATAAATTATAGATTTAAATGCTGGATTTAGGGATAACCCTTTTGAATGGTGGCCTCTCAATCTTCTTCAATTTTTAAGCTTATACTAGCTATTGGTGTTCCTGGGGGAAGGCCATTAAGCTGTTCATATATCTGCCCAAGCAGATCCAAATGAACTTCCCAAGATATAGATTGATAATTTTCTGTAATGTACTCCCCGCCCATTATCGGTGGTCGGATTGGTGAATAGCAACAACCTTGAGTTAATGGTTGGTCCACTAACTCAAGTAATAATCTATATTTAAACCAGTGGCCCGGAATATCTTTCATTGCTGCTATCATCTCTCGGAATGTACTCCAGGATTTAGCGGCAAGTTCCATTTCTCCTGTGCCAGTATCTAGGAAATATACACGTTCCTTGTTCAGTAGGCCTTCCTTCCTTTTGAAGAATAAATCCCCCATGGAGGTCAGAAGACACATGGAGGCCTTTTTGCCAACTAGCCATCTCCAGCATTCAAGGGCATCTCTTTTTCCTAGATCAGTAACTGGAGCAAAAATATCTACTTCATTATCCATAATGTATTTCTATATGCCTGCGGTAAAATTGCCCAAAACTCATGATTGTTCTTAATCCAAGCCTCTGTCACACATCTATGGCGCTACGTCAAGATTTTTGTGGAGACAGCAGTTCGCTTGCAGATTGAGCGGAGCCGAACTCTTGTTGGCCCTTTCTCCAGAAATAAATGCTGATACAAAAAATAACTACAGGTAAAACCATACCAAATTCATTGAGATACCAACCTGAATCTGTGCTTTGTAGGGTCAATGGATTGAAGAATTTTTGAATAAATGCATTGAGGCTCATGTGGAAAATAACGGCAGGCCAAACACTGTTAGTCTTTAATCTTACGTAAGTCATGATTACTGACATTGACATTAAGCCTAGCGTAAAGAAAAACAACTGATAGCTGAGAGGGGCTGTTTCATTCCCGTAGACACCTGCTACCATCATGGGCCAATGCCAGGCGGCCCATGTAAACCCAGAGGTTAATGCGATCCCTGAGAAGGACATAAGCTTTGAGAGCTCAGGTACAAGCAATCCACGCCATCCAATCTCCTCTCCTAAAACTCCAGGCAGTATCAATATAAAGCTGATACTTGCAGTAATTAAGAATCTAAAGATGATTACACTGGTATCACTCCAGGCATCTACTTTATACCCCTCTCTTAGTGCCGTAACGTATTCTGAGTTATACCACTCCCCGAAACCTAAGATCCACATAATAAGGTAGGCAGCTGCTACATAGCCCAAGGGTACCAAATAGCTTAACCACTGATATTTCCAGCTTCCCCAAGACCATCCTAAGGAGCCCAGACTCTTCTTGAATATCAAGCATGTTGTGACCGTGGCAAGCCCAACAGAAAGCATTAAGGGTACTGCGCTTTCCATGTGAAAAATTAGCCAGTATCCGATAGGGTAGAGGCTCGCTGTGAGAATTAAAAAAACAGCGATAATTTTGATCGAGCTCAGCGATTCTTTCATCTAGATCGTTAACTCCGTGCCATCTTTAAAATGGCTAATCTGCAGTATGTCTATGTGCGAAATAGGATATCTCTTGTACTTTTAATGAGTGGGGATTACAAGAGGCTTAAGGTTTTGAAGGTTGCCCTGCAGAGTACTGTTATTGAGGCTAGGTGAATTTTACACTCTCTAAATTATCTATTCTAAATGTAGAAGGAATAGCTTATTAACTGCTTTTCGAACTCATACCTATTGACCTTTTATTTGGCTTGGCTGCTTTAAGTCTACCAGACGACACATTGCATCTTTTGTAGATTCGATTAACGGTATCCCTTGTGAGATATCCAGAGATATTGATCAATCTTTGTAGGTTTAAAGAGTCTAGCTTTAGGTAGGCCTATTTTGTTTGGTAGTTCGAGGCGCAGCTCGAAGTGTCTTTGTTAACAACCGCTTACTGGGTAGGTATTATTTTTCATGTGGAAGTCAACTTTTGAATGAGAATATATATCCTACCAGCTATGCTTGATCTTTGTTTAAGGGGGTGGTGAAATTGAGGGGATGTAAGTACAGTAGAAGTAGTAAAAAGTTAAACCTTTCTTAAAGGTATAATTTCAGGTGCTTGCTATTTTTAATTTAATATGCACCTCTGTACCAGCTGGATGTAAAATTTTATAATTGTCTCACTGTTAGAGTAGTGCATTCTACTCGTAGCATTACTGTATACAAGTTTATGGATGCCTTCTGATCACTTTAAAGCTCCACTCTCAATTGCTTCATGGAGTTTTTTCTCTATAGTAGACCACAATTTATGACTGCCACCTGCTATTTTTTCTGAGTTGACAGTGAAAACCTGTTCCTTGGAAATATTGTGTTTCTGCCAGCTATGGCCGTTACCATAAATGTTATGTAGTAGTGGAGGTACTCTATCAATCGCTTTTGCAAACTTACCATCAGGTGAAACGCCTTCCTCAAATTCCTCCTATAAAGCTATAAATTCAGCTGAGAGCTTGTCCGGTAATATCGATAGTGTTTGCGCTAGACTTTGGGTCTCACTTAATTGTTGCTCGTCGGTGAGTGGTTGATACACAATTTGATCACCTGCTCCAATTTCACCCAGGTCATGTATCAATAGCATCTTAACAACGCGGCTAATATCAATACGTTCATTGGCGTAGTCTTTGAGCATAAGTGCGATTAAGGAGACATGCCAGCTATGCTCTGCTGAGTTCTCGTAACGATTTATACCGACTGGCTTTGTTTGCCTCAGGACAGCTTTAAGCTTCTCAATTTCGATAACAAATTCTATGATTTTTTCAATATCACTCATTCTACTTCGCTTCTCACGTAGGATCTTCTATTGAAACTGAATTATATAAGTCTTTGTTGGAGTATTTTTAGGCTTTGATATAAAGATATTATATGGTACGCCACAGTTTCCCTCTGGCTGATGCTGATTCAATTGTTTACTGCTTCTTCAGCCCACACAGGAGATCTGAAGTGATTTTTATTTATAGTTTTTTTGTGAAAATTTTTTAGAGTCACTCCTTCTACATTCACGTTAAGATCTAGGGATACATAGCCTTCAGGCATGTATTTATGTACTATAAAATGTGTACCACTTGGGATTATCATGCCTTCGTTAGTCTGTAGCGATTTTGTTAAAGTCCAGACTTCAGATGTACCGGAATCTCGAAAGCTAAGGAAGGTGGTAGTGGAACCTACCCCAAGGAAAAATCCTACGATTAAAGTTGTTATTGTTTTCATGCATTTCGCTATTGCTGTTGAGATGTATTGAATTGTTCTGCTAACGAATTTTATTGGTTTAAGTATATACAGTATCGATAAATTGTCGCTATTTGTATATTTTTACTACTACAGGTTTGCACATGCTAAATAACCCGTATCTCTGTCAGGTTCGATTATTACTTATATCCTCGAATAAATTTTGTGTTAAGAAAAGTGCTTGTTGACGCGCCCTTAAACTACAATCAAAATGCTCCCCCAGCAGTAATTAGCCGCAGTTTAGCTTTATGCGACTTAAGTCTTTATTAATAGTGTCCATGCTGACCCTCAGCGGATGTTATGAAGTAACCCCTCAATCTTATGATCGAAGTGAGTGGTTGCCACGGTGGTCTGATGTCGATGGTGATTGCCAGAATACTCGTCAGGAGCTATTGATCCGTCTCTCTTTGGCTCCTGTTGCCTTCAGCAATGAGAAGAGCTGTACAGTGGTTACAGGCCTGTGGATGGACCCCTATACGGGACAGTTTTTTGAAAAAGCTTCGGATCTGGATGTGGAGCATATAGTACCGCTATCTTGGGCTCATAAGTACGGTGGTGCTAGTTGGAGCCGGGAGCAGCGCAAAGCTTTTGCAGAAGACCCTGCAAATTTGTGGCTGGTTGATGATGGCCACAATCGCAGTAAGGGAGATAAAGGGCCCGATCAGTGGCTGCCGCCCTATAAGCCAGCCCAAGCCATTTATATCCGTCAGTTTGAGGTTGTGGCCCGTAAGTATCGGCTTGGCGACTGAATACGACACTCTACCGTTAGAGCTGACATTGAGCTGATTTTTAAGTAAATCGGCTCCTGATGGAAATCACTGATCTCCTGATTATTTAGATCCTTCACTCCTTGCTCCCCATCCTATTATCTCCTTCGGGTTAGTTGGCAATAGTGATATTTAGCTATCCACCTAACCTACAGGTCCTGGTATGAACGCTAGTCAGAAATGGCATTAATGTACACTTCAGTTAAAGCACTGTGATTTTCTTCTGCTGCTGAATATTCATTTCTGCGATTACTTGCCGCTTAGATAGGGTGGGGTGTTACGAATTTGGCTTCCTTGGGTTACATAATTGAAGCGATATTTACGGGCATTAAATTGAGTTAAAAGATGATAGGGGGGAGCTATGGATAGAGTTGCGGGTATCTCGGCGTTTGGCATGGGGTTAATTTATATTAGTGCTTTTGTATTCTTTGGTGCTTTTTGGTCTTTTCCATCGGATGGGAGCCCCATAGAAAAAATGACATTCTTGGCAGAAAATCAACTGATTTTTAATATTGCCTATACCCTAATGTACTTGGTCTTTGCGATATTACTGGGCTGTGTGGTAGTTAGCTTATATGAAAAGCTAAAAAGTAAGAGGAGGGAGATTGCTGCATTGGCATCCTTGTTTGGAGCAGTCTGGGTGGGCCTTGTCATAGCGAGCGGTATGATCGCAAATATAGGACTCGCCTATGCTTTGGGGCTTATGGAAGTCAGTGTTCAGCAGGCTTTCGATACCTGGGGAATAATATACTTGATGGTTGAAAGTCTTGGTGGTGGCAATGAGTTGGTGGGTGGACTTTGGGTTTTGTTAATTAGTATTGCTGCATTGCAAGCTGGGCTTTTTTCCCGGCCATTAAATTTTATCGGTGTGCTAGTGGGAGTGGCGGGAATTGCGACTATCTATCCGGACGATATCTTTACAGAAATATTCGGAATTTCCCAAATAGTCTGGTTTATTTGGTTAGGTTTCTCTTTGTTAAGGCTGGGTAGGCACAGTCAAAAATGGGAGGCAGCAAACTCTATTCCGACCGCTAATAGCTAAAGGTGTATATAGGTAAAGCCTGCTTCTTCACATGGAATGCGTCTGGACAATAAAGTTTGTATGCAAGTGGGTAAGAAAGTGTTTTTGATTTTCCCCAAAAAATGAAAAATGCGTCTATCCTTTCAATGGGCCAAGCATTCGTTTATTCAGTGTCTTGGCTTGCGTTTCCGCTGTCGTAAGGCTGGTGAATCCGGGGCTATTCCTTGCCTCGCTGTTTGTCGCAGTCATTTTAGTGACTTGCCGGCCAGTCCTCCCCGGCCCGTGGGTAGCGAGCGGATTGCACATTACCTGCAATTGATTCACGGGGTGATAACCCTGGATATTTTGGAGATCTAATTGTGAAAAGTAAGCAGTTCATTCTTCCTTTGGTAATTGCCAGTCTTGCTGCTTCTGCTGCCTTCGCGGATAACCATCCCAAGAAGCCGGCGAAAGACTGGACCTGTGCGGATTTCCTGGCTATCGACGATGAGTTTAAACCTAAAGCAGTTTATTGGGCTGCCGCCTACGCCAAGAAAGGCACGGAAGAGGGGGATATGCTGGATATTGAAGGCACAGAAAAAGTGACGCCGATGGTGATTACCGCCTGCACCAAAGCGCCAAAAGAATCTTTCTGGGCTAAGTTCAAAGATGAGTGGCACAAGGTGGGGATGCACCACAAGAAGGACAAAGCTGAAAAGCAGATGATGAAAATGCAGAAAAAAATGCAGGATGGCACTCAGATGAACAATAGTAATGGTGGCAGTGGCACAAACGGGACTAACCAGTAGGCGCTGTTCGTCAATACTTGCATTGCTATTGTTCTGGGCCCGGCTTGTGCCGGGCTTTGTCTATCCTGAGATGGAGATTCACCAGCGAAATGGTTTCGGTTAGTATTTATGGTGAATGGACGAAAAGTAGGCAAATGGATTTGTGATATGGGAAAGACTGTAAGAAACGAAGCCAGGCGGGGGAGAACAATTAGCCGTTCTACCAGGCTCTTCTGGGGTGGGGTGCTGTTGGCTGGGTTATTCCTGGCGTTGTTTATGCATTCGTCAAAGGCAGTCGTTTGCTAATTTGCCTTGATATGTATGGCGCCCCCGGGTGGACTCGAACCACCAGTCCGGACTTAGGAGGTCCGTGGTTTATCCTGTTAACCGACGGGGGCGGGTGTCAGCACTGCTGAAGAGCGGCGCTATTCTAGCCTGTGGAAAGCCCTGTGTCATGCCATGCTTTTCACCATTAACTCACCTTCCATCAAATCGTACCAAGTTGCTGTGTCACTGAGGGTAACATTGGCGCCACTCGGTTACTGCTATTCCCGTCGTTCCCTTTTCTTAAAATTTTCGAAAAACCTTCATAAATCTGTCTTTTTTCTTCGCTACTTTGACTTCGAAATGGCGGTTTTTGCGGATAGCTTTGTTCGGGGATCAGTTGGAAAGTTTTGACGTAAAAGCCGTATTTCCACTTGATAAATTATTGCTTGACCACGATTGATTGAGCTGGATAACCTGCAATTGCACCCTTGGTGCGATAAGGATATTTCTGCTTTCTCTAATCAAGATTATGGAGTTTCGTATGAGCGGCCACGTTAACGAAAGACGCCTAGATTTTGATAATGTGGGTATTCCACAAATTGCAACTGAAGTGCTGAAGGAAGCTACCTCTCAGCCACCACGCGACGCACGTCGAATGGTAGAAGACAAATTGGAGGAAAAGCGTTTAAGGCGTGAATTAATGGATTATGATTTCGACTAACGAAATATGCTGAAACTTTAACGGCTACGGCCAGCTATGCAGGGTGCAGATAATAAATTAAAGTAATCTAAAAATAGGATTGCTTAAACTGTACTCTGCGTAGTTAATAGATTTTATTGAAAATTTGCCTTTCCTGCCCAAGTCACTTCTATTTTCCCCTGGCTTTTCTCTGTGCTTTTAAATCGTTGGGCTTTGTTTCCCCGTATTGTATTTTCACTAATTAAAGTTGTTAGGTTTATTATTTTTGCAATGGGCGCTATGGAGATAGGGAAGAAGGTGTGTAGGTACAGAGCCCGTAAGGGATGCGGGCTCTATCGTAGGTATTGAGTTGGCTGTAGCTACATATTTTGTGTGGCTGCAGAGTTGCCTCCAAACCAACCCAGCAGACGCTTGAGTTTTGAAGCTAACTTGCCGCGCTTGGCCTTTCTGTTTTTGTCAGCATCGCTGACTAACCAGGCTACCTGGATAACCAATCTTTTACCTTCGAAAGGCAAGTGTCCGTGGAACGAGTTATCGGCTCGCTTAAATGCGGCCAGGGTACCGTACGAAGGTTTTACCTCTGGGGCTGCAGTATCTTCAAAGTTATCGCCGCTTTTTAAGAAACGCAGGCAGCCTGTGCCGTCCAAGGACCACTCCGGGTTCAGGTAGAGCAGGGCGGTAGCAATTTTTGACTGTCCGTCGGTATGGATGCGGCCGTGGCGTTTCTTGAGTGTACGGCTAATGGAAACATAGGTTGGGTATTGAGAAAGATTCTCAATACCCAGGTTGTTGCCAATAGCATCGGCGAATTCTGGAGCCCTAAACTGTTCAATCAGTTCATTTATTGTGGTGCCACAACTGCTTCTATCGTAGGGAAGGTAACCGGCCCCTTTAAGCTTTGGGAAGTCTTTGATAAAGGATGCCATCAGGTTCTCGGCCAGCAAGTTCTTGGCCACGAAGAAAGGAAATGGCTGTTGGTGAATCTGGCTTTCTTGGCCAATTAAAGTAGTAGCGTCGAGCCAGGGATCGATATGGGTGGCGAGATTGTTCATAGACACGCATCCTTACGAGCAGAAGAATTGGCCCTTTTGGGGGTCCAGCTTTATGTCGACTTCTGAGATTACCCACTTCCTTGAGGGTACAGCGAGAAACAGGTACTGAATCTCACGACGGTGTGAAAATACCAAAACTACAATTCAGTGCCAATTTAAATAGCGCTTTTCAGTGTGAATCAGTGGGCATTCTTGCGAAAGATCAAGGGTTGCTAAAATGTTGCTCGCTGAGACAATGCAATTAGCGCTGGTGCCGGTATAATGCCGTTCAGATTTGTCAGAGCGGTTTTATCCTGGAATGTCTGTGACCCCTAAGTCCCAAGTTGTGCTGCAAGTGAGAGATCTCGCCTGCGAAAGGGATGGTCGGCGCTTGTTTGAGGGCCTTCAGTTTTCTCTTCAAGCCGGCGCTGCAATTCAAATCAAAGGCAGTAATGGCGCGGGTAAAACGACCTTGCTGCGCACTTTGATTGGCAGTAGCAGTGATTTCACTGGGGAGATCCTTTGGTGTGATACCGCCTACCCGCAATCGCTCTCGGTGATGCGTGAATCCTTACTATATATCGGGCACAGGGGCGGAGTGCGCAGTGGCCTGACTCCGCTGGAAAACCTCACCTGGTATGGTGCTGACCATGAGGACGCGCTTAATGCGCTCGATAAAGTCGACCTGACCGGCTTTGAGGACAGCTTGTGCCACTCCCTTTCCGCCGGCCAGAATCGCCGGGTTGCCCTAGCGCGATTATTTCTACCTGATTCCCCTCGATTGTGGATACTCGATGAGCCACTGACCGCCCTCGACGTTGTGGGTGTTGCTGCATTGGAAGAGCAAATGGCGGTCCATCTTTATAGCGGTGGTTCAATTCTGCTGACCTCACACCAACCTCTGTCATTAGCCGGACTCAGTGAGGTTAATTTGTCTGACTATTCAGTCTCTGAGCCTTTTGAGGATTTTGGGGGAGAGCATGTCGACAGTTGATGTCCAAACACCGGTGAGCGAAGTGCGCAGTGGCCCTGGTTTTATGGCGCTGTTCCGGATTGAAATGCTCTTGGCGTTGAGAAAACGAGCAGATATTGCCAACCCCTTATTATTTTTTGTGACGGTTTTAGCACTTTTGCCGTTAGGGGTAGGACCTGAGCCCGAACTTCTGGCAAAGATGGCTCCGGGCATGATCTGGGTAATGGCCCTACTGTCCACCATGCTATCCCAGGAAAGCCTTTTTAAAGGTGATTTCGAAGATGGCACCCTGGAGCAGCTCACCCTGTTACCACAACCGCTTTACTTTGCGGTTCTTGCAAAATCCCTGGTGCACTGGATTGCCACAGGCTTGCCGCTGGCATTGCTGTCGCCGCTGCTCGCCTTAATGCTGAATCTGCCCGTGGATGGTTATGTTTGTTTGCTGGCTTCCCTATTGCTGGGAACTGCAAGTTTGAGTTTGATCGGGGCCATTGGTGCAGCACTCACTGTTGCCTTGCGCCGCCCCGGTTTGCTCTTGGCACTAATTGTTATGCCGCTGTATGTGCCCGTGCTAATCTTCGGCACCGGCGCAGTACAGGCGGCAATTGATGGCTATGCCTACAGCGCCCAACTGGCGATATTGGCAGCACTCCTAGCGGCTGCTGCGGCACTGGCGCCACTCGCTGCTGCGGGTGCAATACGTATTAGCCTGGATAATTGATTTGGAGGTCTTTCTTGGCTTGGCAATGGTTTCACCGCCTGGGTTCGCCCCGCTGGTTCTATCAAAAAACTGAAGCCTGGCTGCCCTGGCTGGCGCTGGCTAGTGTTGTATTGCTCGCTGTAGGCAGTGTTTGGGGCCTGGGTTTTGCCCCAGAAGATGCCAAGCAGGGCAATAGTTACCGCATTATCTTTATCCATGTACCCGCCGCCTTCCTGGCCCTGGCCGGTTACTACATTATGGCGATCAGCGGTGCTATCGGCTTGATCTGGAAGATGAAGCTCTCCTTTGCCGTGATGCGCGCTGCCGCGCCGATCGGTGCGGTATTGACCTTTGTCTCGCTATTTACCGGTGCTGTGTGGGGTAAACCTACCTGGGGTGCTTACTGGGTATGGGATGCCCGCATTACTTCAATGCTGATACTCCTGTTTCTCTATGTCGGCGTTATGGCACTTACCCACGCAGTGAACCGGGAGCAGGTCGCCGACAAAGCTTCTGCACTGCTGGCTTTGGTGGGCACCGTGAATATCCCGATTATTTACAAGTCCGTAGACTGGTGGTTTACCTTGCACCAGCCCGCGACCATTCGCCTGACCGAATCCAGCAGTATTGATCCGAGTATGTTCTACCCGCTGCTGACCATGATTATCGGTTTCTACTGTATGTATGCCTGGACCCTGCTGACTCACACCCGCACTCTGCTGCTCAAGCGCGAGATGCGCACCAAGTGGGTACAGGAAGAACTGGCGGGAGGTCGATAAAGTGGAGTTTCAATTTGCCAACCTGGCTGATTTCCTAACGATGGACGGCCACGGTGTATTTGTGTGGGTGTCCTACGCGGTGACTTTCCTGAGTCTCGCGGGGATGGCTCTCTACCCTTACATTGCCCGCCGCGGCCTGAAGGCAGAGCTGGTGCGACAGCAGAAAATTGCCCAGCGCCGCCGCCAGGCAGTGAGTGAGCGCACAGTAACCACAAAGAAAGAAATAGCAGAGGAACCGGCTTAATTTCAATTTGCCGGGTTCCAGCGGATAGGGCGATGGAGAACCTATCAGCGCAATAGAATTAAATAGTTATGGAGTAGGACTTAGACAATGCACCCTGTACGCAAGCAACGCCTGATACTCGTACTTGTCCTGGTGGTATTGTCCAGTGCAGCAGTAGGTTTTGTAGCCTATGCGATGCGCGGCAATATCGATTATTTCTATGCCCCCAAGGCCTTTGCAGCGGGTGAAGTCCCGATGGAAAAGCGGATTCGCGCGGGAGGTTGTGTTGTCCCGGGCAGTGTGCAGCGAGCTACTGGTAGCCTGGAAGTCCAGTTTGTGATTACTGATGGCGAGGCTCAACTCTCCGTAGTCTTCGACAAAATCCTGCCGGACCTATTTGCCGAAGGCGAAGCAGCAGTGATTACCGGCCAGTTGATGCCAAGCGGTGTTCTGCGTGCGGACCAGGTGCTGGCCAAGCACGATGAAACTTATACGCCACCTGAGGTAGCCGACACCATGGTTTCCCATGAAGGTTGTTCCGATGGAGCGAAAATATGATCCCTGAGCTGGGCCATTTTGCGTTAATTGTCGGCTTGCTGCTTTCGGTTGCTCTCGCAACAGTGCCGATGGCCGGTAGCTATTCATCGCGCCCTGTGTGGATGGATGCGGGGCGTCCGCTGGCTCTGGGTATTTTTGCGTTCGTTCTGATCGCTTTTGCCTGCCTGACCACTTCTTTTGTGCAGAGTGATTTCACGGTTAATTACGTAGCACAGAACTCCAACAGTATCCTGCCGGTTTATTACAAAGTTACCGCTGTATGGGGTGGGCATGAGGGCTCCATTCTGTTGTGGCTTTTGATTCAGGCTGGTTGGGCTGCGGCAGTAGCGCTGTTTGGTAAGCAGCTGCCCCCAGAGCTTTCCGCGCGGGTTTTATCCGTACTCGGTTTTGTACTGATCGGGTTTTTCCTGTTTATTCTGTTTACTTCCAACCCATTTGATCGCACCCTGCCATTCCCGCCGATGGAAGGTTCTGACCTGAACCCGCTGTTGCAGGACCCCGGTATGATTTTCCATCCGCCCTTGCTTTATATGGGGTATGTGGGTTTCTCGGTAGCCTTTGCTTTTGCTATTGCGGCATTGCTCGGTGGCCAGCTGGATGCGGTGTGGGCCCGTTGGGCAAGACCCTGGACGGCTGTGGCTTGGGGCTTCCTGACCTTGGGTATTGCCCTGGGTAGCTGGTGGGCTTATTACGAGCTGGGCTGGGGTGGCTGGTGGTTCTGGGACCCGGTTGAGAATGCATCCCTGATGCCTTGGTTGGTAGGGACTGCCTTGATGCACTCTTTGGCGGTAACTGAGAAGCGTGGCCTGTTTAAGAGCTGGACTATCCTGCTGGCGATTTTCGCTTTCAGTCTCAGCCTGCTCGGCACCTTCCTGGTGCGCTCAGGGGTGATTACCTCGGTGCATGCATTTGCTACTGACCCACTGCGAGGCAGCTTTATTCTTGGCTTCCTGGCTGTAATTGTCGGCACTTCGCTGCTGTTATTTGCCCTGCGCGCACCGACAGTCAGCGCCCGTAGCGTTTTCTCTTTCCGCTCTTTGGAAACCTTCCTGCTTGGCAATAACATTCTGTTGATGCTGATTATGGGCATGGTTTTGACCGGTACTCTTTACCCGCTTCTGGCCGACGCCATGAACTGGGGCAAGGTGAGTGTGGGTCCGCCCTTCTTTAATCTTTTCTTCGTGCCACTGATGGTTGTTCTCTGCCTGCTGGTGGGGATGGGCGTGCGCGCCAACTGGAAAGACAGCCGCTGGGACAAACTCCTGAGCGCATGGCGTTTGCCATTTGTCGCTTCGTTGGTAGTTGCGTTGCTGTGGACCCTGGCCCTGGGAGATTTCCATTGGGGAGCGGCGCTGGGAATCTTTATTGGTATCTGGGTCTTTGCTTCCAGCATCGCTGATATCGTGGCTAAAACCCGCAACTCCAGCTCATTCTTTGCCGGCCTTAAGCGTCAGAGAGCCAGTTACTACGGGATGCATATCGCACATATCGGCCTGGCAGTTTCGGTGTTGGGGGTAGTACTGACCACCGTTTACAGTATTGAGGAAGATGTGCGTATGGGTGCTGGGGACAGTTTCCAGGTTTCCGGTTACGACTTCAAATTTGACGGTGTTCGTATGGTTCAGGGGCCTAATTACCGAGCCTTTGAAGGTGTATTGCATGTCAGCAAGGACGGGAAGCCGGTTGCAGAGCTGCATCCCCAGAAACGCAATTACCTCTCTGGTGGCAACACCATGACAGAGGCGGCGATCGATACCGGACTCTTCCGCGATATTTATGTGGCCCTCGGTGAGCCGATGGACAGGTCTAACCCAAGCGGTGATTGGGCTGTGCGACTTCAGTACAAAGCCTTTGTGGTATGGATTTGGTTGGGCTCGCTTTTGATGGCGATTGGTGGAGCTATTGCTGTAGCGGATAAGCGCTATCGCAAAGCGAAAGCCGCTAAACCTGTAGATATAGAAGTTACAGGCAATGTTGCTACGGCGTAATAGTTGGAAAGGATAATGTCTAGACTCAAACTCTTTTTGCCCCTGGTAATATTTGTCGTGCTGGCCTTGTTATTTTGGCGGGGCCTCTACCTGGACCCACAGGAAATGCCGTCGGCCCTGCTGAATAAACCTGTGCCGGAATTCTCTTTGCAAAAAGTGGCGGATAACAGCCAAATTGTAGAGAAGAAAGATCTTCCCAATGGCCCGCATTTGATGAATGTGTGGGCCACTTGGTGTGTAGCTTGCCGGGTAGAGCACCCCTATTTGAATGCTCTGGCTGAGCAGGGTGTGCCGATCGTTGGCGTTAACCTCAAAGATGAGGATGAGGCAGCAATCAAGTGGTTGGAGAAATTCCACAATCCCTACTTGTATAGCCTCGCCGATAGAGATGGCCGTTTGGCTCTGGACCTCGGTGTTTTCGGTGCGCCGGAAACTTTCCTGGTGGATTCCGAAGGGACTATTCGCTGCAAACACGTTGGCGTTGTCGACAATAAAGTCTGGCAGACCAAGCTCCAGCCCTTGTACGAAAAATTAAAAAACCAGCGCTGGGACGATATTGTCGGTGAGTTATCAGATTCCCTCATCTCCCGTTGTCAGTGAGACAGAAGAAAAGAAGAGCCGTTTTATTTGTTGGCTGGGGCCAGTAGAGAATAAAGCGGCTTTTCAACAACAGCTGGATACTGTCCGCGCTCAATATCCCGATGCAAGCCACCACTGTACCGCGTTGGTGATCGGCAACCCTTCCAACCCGGAAGTAATGCAAGCAGATGACGACGGCGAGCCCGGTGGTAGCGCGGGGCGACCAATGCTGGAATTGCTGTTGAAACAGGGTGTCGGTAATGTGGGCGCTATAGTGACCCGCTATTTTGGTGGTACCAAGCTTGGGGTGGGTGGCTTGATGCGCGCCTATCGCGGTGCGGTAGGTGCAGCGCTGCAAGATATTCCTTTACAGCCTTTTATTCCCCTGCTGCATGTTTCGGTTTGCTGTGATTTTTCCCAGGAAGCCCGCCTGCGCTTTTTGGTGGGACGTCACCAGGGGAGTTGTGGGCAGGCGGAATATGCCAGTGATGTCACTGTGCCAGTTTCACTCCCCCAGGATCAGTGGTCGCAATTGCAGGCGCAACTATTGGCAGAGGGCTTTCAGCTTCTCGATGATCAATAGTTCTTTCAAATGATGCCGTACTTGGCAAGCTTGGCTATCTCAGCCCCGGAATAGCCAAGCTCAGCCAGAATATCCTTGGTGTCCTCTCCCAGGGTAGGTGCCCGCTTGAAATTAACCATCTCTCCATCGCAGCGAATTGACGGTGCCAGTATTTTAATATCCTTGCCGTGATCACCGGGTATTGTTTGGATGCGGTCGGTATCGGAAACAAAGGGGTTTGTTAGCGCCTGCTCAACATCATATACCGGGGCTGCCGGCACCTGACCAGCTAAAATTTTCAGCCATTCTGCAGTATCTTTTTTTGACAGTATCTCATCTAAGATTTCAGTTAATTCCGATTGATTTTTTCTGCGTTCCCTGAAATTTACAAACTTGGGTGCGTCAACTAATTCTGGATGTTCAATACATTGACACAGGGCTTTCCAGAATTTTTCCTTATTGCACATCAGGTAAATCCAGTCGTCCTTTGTTTTATAAAGTTGACAAGGGCTCAGGGAAAAGTGTGCCGATCGCGGCACCCGCTTTTGGTTGTGCCCTGCATTTAATTGCCACATGGCCACATAACTTAAATTATATAAAGCGTTGTCAAAAAGACTGACATCAATATCTCGACCCTTGCCAGTTTCCCTAGCACTAAGCACTCCGGAAACAACGGCCAGCGCGAGAGCTACTCCAGTGGATAAATCCACCAAGGACAAGCCACACCGGGTGGGCGGACCGTCAGGGTCACCTGTTAATTTGAAATATCCTGCTTCCGCCTGCACGGGGTAATCATACCCTGGCCATTTGGCCCTTTCGCCATTCCGGCCGTAGGCCGTCAAGTGGGCGCAAACAATTTTGGGGTTCAGCTTTCCCAGTTGTTTGTAAGTAATACCCAGCTTGCCCGGTACGTCTCCCCGTAAGTTATCGGTCAGGGCATCTGCGCTAAGAATTAATTTGTGCAAAATTTCCTGCCCCTGGGGAGAGGAAAGGTTAAGGGATAAGCTGCGTTTGTTGTGATTGAAAGCCTGGAAAAAAAGGCTGCTATTATCCCCGGATTCACTTTCCAAGAAGTAAGGGCCTACGGTACGACCGACATCTCCGCCACGAGAGATATCTTCGATCTTAATGATTTCTGCTCCCAGATTTGCCAGATACAAAGTGCCAAAAGGGCCGGCACCATATTGTTCCACTGCCACAATCCGCAATCCTGAAAGAGGTAACATGTCGGAATATTCCACTAAATACAGATACGCCGTACCCCTCAGCATAGAGCAGGAGCTGTAAATTCGATGGGGTTGATTGGTAGATATTGAGAATAACTGGTCACTCGTATTTTGGTGATCTGGCCGCTAGGTAGAGCTCACGGAAGGTGGATGTCGCGATTTAATACAGAGTTGCTAGTCTTTTGGGTGAGCTACTGGATTGGTTCTGAATCCGGTCGTTGAGAAGGGCACCGGGAATGGATATCCGGCAATCTGTCAATTTGTTGAAAGGGTGCCGCTAGATGGGCAGTGTCATTAACAGAAGCAAGTACTTTCGCAGTGTCCTGTTTGTTCCTGCGACCCGGCCGGATCGCTATGAAAAAGCAATGGCCAGCGGAGCCGATATTGCCTGTGTGGATTTGGAAAATGCCGTTTCCCTGGAAGATAAAGATACTGCAAGGGAGCAGGTGGTCAATTTCTTTACAGGAAAGGATATTGTTCCCACTCAGCGCGCGTTGAGAATCAACCAGCTCGACAGCGATTGCGGCATCAAGGATATGTTGATGCTGCTAGATCTGCCGCAACTGCCAGACGTTGTGATTCTTCCCAAGGTTCAATCAGCAGAAGAAGTGATTGGTTTTTGCCAGGTTATGGCCCCCTCCCATAAAACGATTCGAATAATAGCCCTGATTGAATCCCCAAAAGGTTTGGAGAATGCGTTGAGTATTGCCCAGGTAGAGGAGGTGGTTTGCCTGGCCTTTGGCGCGGCTGATTACAGTGCAACAGTGGGGTCAGATATGAGCTGGGATGCTCTTTTATATGGCAGGGGGCGGCTGGTTCAGGCTGCCGCATTTGCAGGCATTGATGCTGTAGATGGCCCCTATTTGGAGCTGGATGATGAAAGAAGCCTAATTGAGGAAACACAGAGGGTCTCCGCCCTGGGGTTTTCTGGAAAAATAGCCATCCATCCAAAGCAAATTAAACCGATTCACCAAGGATTGGCACCATCTAGTGAGGCGCTCTCTCATGCTCAGCGAGTACTGAAAGCTTATAAAGAGAATCATGGTGGAGTTCTTGTAGTTGATGGACAGATGGTGGATATGCCCGTGGTTGAGCGGGCGCTGAAAACTGTGGCGGCCTCGAAGGGATTGTGACCGTACTATAGCAGAGCCAAACTCACCGGAGCCTTACGGTAAGGCAAGAGGTTTCTATGCCCCGCTATCATTTTCCTGCGTATATAAAGACCGGTAAAAATCGCTATCGAGAGCGTTACGGTCTCGATTTTGAAGACTTTAAGGTAGGGCAGGTTTTTCATCATAGGCCCGGCGTTACCATTAGCCAGCACGATAATAAGGAAGAGTGCATCAAGACCTTAAATCAAGCCATGCTGCATTTTGATGAGTGTTACACCGCCCAAACTGAATTCGGTAAGCCGTTAATTGATACTACTTTAGCGGTTCAACAGCTAATGGGCTTGATCTGGAAGACCTACAATCGACGGAAAAAAATTGTTGGTTGGAGAAAAATTTCCATGGTGGCACCAGCTTATGGCGGTGATACCTTGTATTCTGAGAGTAAGGTTCTCGAAGTCCAGGCAGGTAGTGAGTATGACGACGCGGGGCTGGTAGAAATTGTTATATATGGAAAGAATCAAGACAAGAAGACTATTTGCGAAATACAGTGTGACATGTTGATCTTCAAACGCAATCACCTGCCTTTCTCTGCGAACGGCTACTAAATTTCCATTTTCCATATTTAGGTGACCTCAATGAAAGAGTCATTTAATTTTTTGCGGGAAGTAGAAGATAACGTTTATATAGAAACGGTCGGAATAGACTTTGAAGATTTTGAAGTGGGGCAAATATTCGAGCATCGTCCAGGTCGAACCTTCACTGAAGCTAGCTGTGTCGACTATGCACTTCGCTCATTCGATCTCAGCCCGTTTATCACTGATAAGGTATATGCGCGTCGAGTTTATGGTGATAGGCAACGAGTATTGGAGACATTTGTTTTAAGCGCAATGGCGCATACAACTAGGACGTTTGGAAAGGTTGTAGCCAACTTGGAGATGAGTGACTGTGAGTTGCAGCCAGTTTATGTGGGAGATACTTTATACTTCGAATCTGAGATACTTTCCAAAAGGGAGTCAAAATCAAGGCCTGAACAGGGGTTGCTTAGCATATATTCCCGCGCTCAAAATCAACATGGTGAATGGGTTTGCGCCTACAAGCGAACGTTACTTGTTTATCGTAAGAACTTTGGTCCCTATAAGGCTGCTGGATACTGATTTCGCAGCCTAGCCAATGGCTTCTTTTTCCTACTCTGGATTGTCGAGAGTGGTATAGCGCAAGTAGTAAAATTCAAGAGGTCCTCCAGTATAGCGATGGATCGAAAAGAGCATTCTAATATCTCCCTGCTTTAACTATTTTAAATGTAGCCTGTACCGTCTCCGCCTGTTGCTAATACCTCGGGGGGATGGTTACATCCATTGTAAAATGTGTGTAACTGGATTGACTTATACAGATTTGCATATATCGTAAAAACGAGGAGAATGTTGATATATTGTGCGGCTGCAAGGTGTCTTTAGGGGTACCTTTGTACAGTGTGACAAATAGCTTCTTTGTATACCCTTAAAGATAAATATCTTAATTCAGTAGGTAGTAATAGAACGCTTGTAGAAACAGACATAGGGAATTAAGCAGTTACTCAGAGATACTGTGAATGTCAGTTGACACATTTGTCATGACTAGTGATGGGTGCTTACCGTCTGTAGATAGTGAAAGCAAGAAAGCCACGTGTAAGATTTTCAAATTGATAAAAGAGCACAGGGTAGTTTACCCTGATATTTATTCAAATGAAGATGAATTAGATAAATATGCATATGAAGTACTACAGATCAGAAGTTCCTGTTAAGCAGAATGCATCTGGTAAGTACTAACGCTATTATGCTTTCTTGGGGGCAGCGCTTCGAGCCTCCCCATGAGTGATTGGCATTAAGTGACTATGGTAGATAGATCGATATTATTGAAAGAACTTAGAATTTCCTGTGATCCAGATTTTGGCATGTGTTTAGAGCTTTTCAGTTGGGATCATCTCGATTATATCGAGGATATTTTAGCTGAGTACTTCGATATTGAGTATGAGTTCAAAATACAAGATTCGGAGAACTCTAGGTACGCGCTCTTATTTGGCAATAGTGTTGAAGAGAGTATCCTGGAAAATGCCTTATTGGCTATAAATCGCTACCATGCGTATTCTCGGCAACTTTACGTCACAATGTAGGGTGTTACTTGATAAGCTGATGCCGTGTTTTTCGATCACATGAGCCTGCATTGGGCAGTCAGGTAGCGCTGGCTTGTTTGAGATGTGGATGTTAATTTTTCTACAAGATGGAGTGAGTTTTGGGTAATCGGGATTTGATATTCATTAGGCAGGCAATGCTGATACCTGTGTTTGCACTGTATAATATTTTCTTGGGGTTGTTTTTGCCTGGCTATAGTATTGTGACTCAGCATATTAGTGAGTTAGCATTGGAATCACCTTTCTTTCCATATTCACATAGACTTACAGATATATTGATTGGTCTTTCTATGTGTATATTTTCTCTGCCTTGTTTGTCACTCGCAAAGGCTAAATTTACTTTTTTAACGATGTTTGCATTTGGTGTAACATGGATTTTTGCGGGGCTCTTTATTATGAATAGCCCATTACATGATGTATATGGGCTAACAAGTATCTTAATAGTTGTTCCTGTTATATTTGCTTTAGAGATGCGCAATTATTATATCTCAAAGAAATTCCAGGATTTATGCGTACTTGTAACCTTGATTCACGTTGTTTTCTTTTGGTTCTTTAGTTATGGATATATGCCTGTTGAATACAAAGGAGTGACACAAAGGATTTGGGTGGCAGTTACTTTGATATGGTATGGACTGGCAGCTTATCAGCTTTCATCGTCGGCCAAAAAGAAGGTGCATGAACAAGTTGCGTCATATTCTATGCCTGTTACGTAATGCGTTAAGGTATCAAATCAGATGAATCAAGAATCGTAGGAATTTACTCAAAAAGTAATCTACTTGTGGGAGACAGAAAGAGTGTCAATTTAAAGAAAAAATTTCAATATAACAAAGCTGGGAAAATAGTTTAAAAAATTTAGAGAGAGCAAAATTTGGATATTCAGATACGCAAAGAGAGTAAAAGAGATATTGAGCCAATCCACAGAGTCACTACCTTGGCTTTTCGGGAGGCTCCGTATACTAATCACTCTGAGCAGTTTATCGTGAAGGCCCTTCGCCAAGCTGACGCATTATTTATATCAAAGGTGGCTGAAGTGGATGAAGAAATTATAGGCCACATTGCCATTTCTCCAGTTGTTATTTCTGATGGCTCAGCCAACTGGTTCGGGCTCGGGCCGATTTCAGTACTACCTGAGTATCAGAACAGAGGAGTTGGCTCAAAGCTTGTTCGGAGCGCCCTGGTTGACCTCAAAGAACAAGGTGCGGCAGGCTGCGTTGTGCTGGGGGAGCCTGCTTATTACGGGCGTTTTGGCTTCAAAGTTGTCGAAGGGCTGATTTTACCCGATGTACCCGTAGAGTACTTCCAGGCACTGTCGTTTGATGACGATTTTCCAAGTGGAGAGGTTGTATATCACAGAGCATTCTCGGCACGAGCTTAACTGTCAGCTGCACTACGATGGACCTTCCACCGTTTTACAGATAGAAAAGGGCGGATGAGTAAAATTCTATTTTTTATAGGCGTGATAATGAATATATGAGAAAATATGAAAAGAGTTAGATCTATCATTAAGCACCAGTAAGCATAGCAAAAAGACTATATGGATATAGTGGATAGCTCGCTTCTCCCAAAAGGGGTGCTTGTATGAATTATAGTGCGCATAAATTTCAAGTTTTATTGCAATATCAATTATAAAAATTTTATGGAGAAAAAGTGGCTGAACTTCCCTCTAATATTTATTTGAAACTGCCGAAGTCGATTGAGGTTCAAGATTTCTTGTCATTATTGGATAGTGAGTCTGAATCAGACTTTGTAAACGCTGCCACTATATTAAGCCCGGAACACGGACTCGAACTTGCGAAGAAATTACTAGAGCAGCTTAGTGACTTTTTTGAAGTTCGTCCGGAGAGTTTTAAAAAGTACGGCTCCGTAATCGGTATTCGATACGTTCTAGGTATGCAAGCGGAGCAGATACTTGATGAGCTATTGTTATTTTATGGACAGCTAGTTAACCCCATTGATCTTAGGGCATATATATCGGGTGATGATTCGTGGGAGATTTTTTACAGGGTTGAAGGTGGTAAATTAATAAAAGAGCATTGCCAGGCCGATGAATCTGAAGTTACGGAGTTGATTCAAACTGTGTATGCTTGGTGGCATCAGGGGCTACCCAAGTCAATTTTTGAAGGCCAATTAATTGATTCCCGTACCGAAGTACCAAAACCAATTAAGCCCGTAAAAATCATAACGAAAACAAAAATAAAAGTGCCGGATGACTACTTTTGGGAAATGATATTTTTCAATATGATCCCGGGAAAGAATGAAACACCCCATAATGATGATATTCATTCTTATTGGAGCTATTCCTGGGAGGGAACCGATGATCGGTACCAACAGGTTATGTGTGCATTTAAGCGATTACGGACTGCTTATGTTCGGTGCGGTGTAGATTTTAAGAGGCATGAAGGTTCAGGTTGTGACATAACCTATAATTTTAGTGAAAGTTCAAATAACAGTAGTTATGCACTCACTTATGCTTTGTTTAGTGCGCTTATTGGAGCTGAGGTTAAACAATTTGTTACGATGCATCCAGATTTTGAGAAGCATTATATTTGTACAGGTGGGGTCGTGACTGTGGAGGTGCGCCAGAACAAGAAGGTTATCTCTACAGAAATTCATAATGTTAAGAGTATACTCTTGGATGGTGATTAGTTTAAATGATTAATAAATTGGTTAAATTGATATTAAGTGGTGCGAGAATCGGTCCATGAGTATAGAAATTAGACATAGTAGAAAAGAAGATATTCCTGAAATTAAAGATATATATGCTCAGTCTTCCTGCTATGCAGGAACACTCCAAGTCCCATACCCTTCAATAGATAAATGGGAGAAGTTTCTGGGGGATATCCCCGATAACTTTTATAGCATTGTAGCTGTCCTGGATGGGATGATTGTCGGTCAAATTGGAATGGAGGTGTTCTCGAATCCAAGGCGAAAGCATGTCTCAAATATAGGTATGGCAGTAAGTGAAGAACATCAAAATAGTGGGGTTGGCTCAAAGCTTTTGGAGGCGATGCTCAACCTATCTATTAACTGGCTTGCCGTTCGCCGTATAGAGTTAGAGGTTTATACTGATAATGAACAGGCTATAGGTCTATATAAGAAGTATGGATTTGAGGTCGAAGGCACTGCAAAAAATTATGCATTTCGAAATGGTGAATATGCTGATGTCTATTTGATGGCTAAGGTGATTTAGCTCAATATAACTTAGTGATTGAAGGCTATATACTAGGAAAAATAAGGTTGCTATAACTGTTGATACGTATGCCCTCTAGTACCTGTGAGAGGAGGGACACCTTTATTTTGGTTTATGAACATGGAGTCTTGGTCAAGGATGTCTGAAATTAATATTCGCTCTGCGAATGAGCGGGATCTAGCTAGGTGCTTTGAGATTGAATCTGTATCTTATACTGGTAACGAGGCAGCAACAAAAGAAAAGATTCTAAAGCGAATTTTGACTTACCCCGAAGGTTTTCTTGTTATAGAGAATAATAAGGAAGTTATAGGTTTTATTAATTCAGGAGCAACTCACGACGTAGAGTTATCTAACGAAGAGTTTAAAGAGCTGGTGGGGCATGATTCGAATGGAGAAAACATTGTTATTATGTCACTGGTGGTTCACCCTAATTATCAAGGTAAGGGTATGGCAAATAAGCTATTGAACAGCTTTATTAGCTCTATGAGTGAGCTAGGGAAAAAGAGAATTTATCTGATATGTCAGGATGAGCTTGTTGGTATGTATGCTAAATATGGATTTATTCATCAAGGTAAATCTGATTCTACTCATGGTGGCTTGAGTTGGCATGAGATGTTTCTTACGCTCTAAAGTAAATAAATTTAACATCGTTGTGTTTTCTTATTTTCTTTCTGGGATCGTTGTGAATTCAGACCATATCTATTGGAATGAATTGCTTGCAAATAGAATCTGCACCAAAAACTGAAGAAGTTGGCACTGTTTTGCCAGTGCCGCTATAACTTCAGGGGATCGGTAACTTAAATATGTCTGAAGTACTATTACAGAGCACTTTGATTTAATTCCATTCCCATATTGTGGGAGGTGGTAAATAGATGGCGACGTCTGACAACGGCGTCAGAAAGCATCTCTAACGCCTGATAAGTATCCTTCCAGCCGATACAAGCATCAGTAACCGATTGTCCGTAGGTCATCTTGTCCCAGGGGCAAATCTTTTGGCTTCCTTCTTCGAGGAAGCTCTCAATCATTACAGCTGAGATATTTCTTTGCCCTGTACTGATTTGATCGCAGAGAGACTCCGCAACAATCATTTGAATACTATGTATTTTCTGGCTGTTGCCGTGGCTGCAATCCACCATAATGCCGGTGGGGAGCGATGCATAATCAAGCTGAGATATCGCCTGTTCTATGTCCTCAGCATGGTAATTGGGCCTTCTTCCTCCACGAAGAATTAAGTGGCAGTTGGGGTTGCCTGTAGACTGAACAGCTTCAAGTTTTCCATTGCGGATTGTGGTACAGAATATCTGTTGAAATTGAGCTGCCTGAATCGCATCCATTGCAACTTTGACATTTCCGTCAGTACTATTTTTAAAACCGATAGGACAGGGAAGTGCAGAGGCTAATTCCCGGTGTGTTTGTGATTCCGTGGTACGAGCGCCGATAGCTCCCCAGGAAATCAAATCTGCTATGTAGAGTGCATTCAGCGGGCACAGGAATTCAGTGGCAGCCCCTAATTCCAGTGCATTGATGTTGAGCAATAACTCCCTGGCTTTAGTGAGCCCGGTATGCATATCGGCGCTGCCATCCAAATGAGGATCATAAATAAAACCTTTCCAGCCTACAGTAGTACGCGGTTTCTCAAAATATGTACGCATGACAAGACAAAGACTGCTTTCAAACTGGTTTTGAATTTCGGACAGTTTTTGCGCATAGTCTAGCGCAGCTTCAGGGTCGTGAATTGAGCACGGACCGACCACAACCAGTAGGCGGTCATCTTCACCGCTTAGTATTCTGGCAACCTGGTGGCGAGTTCGCTCGATCGCTAAAGCGGTATCAGACGGGCAGGGCATTTTTTGGATTAGCTCGTCATTACCCGGGAGTTTCATATGAGTCCGTGCGCTCAGAATAGCTGGAACGTCAGACATAAAATGGTCCTTCTCTTCTTAACGAAAGTACTGTCGGTATAGTCGGTGGTGATTAATATTCAACGACACTTAATATGCCGCCTTGATGCGGTTGAAAGATGGCTGTATAGGTGCTTCCACTGAGAACTCTGGGGGAGAGGTCCTGCAAAATTCTTAGTTCTAACTTTTGTTGCTGGGGCGATACTGAAGTAATTTCAACATCCAGAAAGTCAAAGTACTTTCCGACTTTTGGGTATAGCGCCTTGAAAAAGCTTTCTTTCACTGAGAAAGCTATTGTTAGCCACTGTTCCAAAGGAAAACCGCTCTCTGATAGTAGTCTTACTTCTGAATTACTGACTATATTGTGTTTGATTTCTTCGGCAGTCTTATCTGAAATAATTGTTTCATAATCAATTCCAAGCCCTTCAGATGTAGTGCTGGCTGCACAGATTGCTCGATTGCTAGCATGGGTAATAGAAGCTCGTACACCCTTTGGCCATACCGGGCAGCGGTTTTTTCCTACAGGGATTTCCTCTACGGGCATACCCAGCTTACTGAGGGCAAAGTGAGCACAGGCTCGCCCAGCAAGAAATTCGGCCTGTCGGGACGGGACTGCGTTGTTTAATGCATCTGAAAAAGGAATATTAAGCAGTTCAAAAAACGAGTCACAATAGTTTCTCACGCTAAAAGTGGTTTCTATCAGGCAACCAGAAAAGTGATTGGACTCGATATTTTGAAACCCACCTAAAAACGCAGATATTGAGTTGTAACTATCACTAAAGGGGTCCTGGTTCATGATGTCGTAGCTTCTTCAGTATCTATATTTTTTCGTCTTGAGGGAGGTGCTTGGCGGAGAGGTTCTTCTCTGTGATTTTTTCATATACCGCACTCTTTAAGCCATTTGATCCTAGAGGGTTAGCAATAACAATACCAACTGTTGCAGAGAAAAAATAAAGAGTCCCGGCCATAGAGGCAAGTATTTTATCTAGAATACTAACCTTCAAATTACCAAAGGTATTGCCTGTGAAATATTGGGTATCACATAGGCTGTTTGTTTGACCATGGTGCTGTATTTGGTTCTCATTCTCAATGTGAGTTAGCGTCGCTTCCCAGTTGGAACCGATCCATGTTTTTATGATGGGAATTAAGCGATAGCTGCTCACCCATTGCTTCTTTACCTTCGAACTTTGCGGCTGGCTGTGAAGCCCAAAAAGAATTGGAGCGGTAAGAGAAAATAAATTTGAGTTCATGACAGCAGTAATGACAGTCCCTGTGTTTCTAAACTTAAGCAATATATATAGGGTCTATCCCCGATATTAATTTTTAAGAAGAAGTAATGATGGGGCACTAGGCTACCCCAGTCAGGCACTAAACGCAAATAAAAATTATTATCATTTGGGGTTGGTGATGTGGCGCCGCATTTTCTTCCAAGCCCAGGAATTGGTTAATTTCCAGCTTCTCTTGCTGACTATTTTTTATCCACTACCTCCTGTGTGGGGTTGTGAATCAATGAGTTTTCTGCAGAAATTAACTAGCGGGCAGCTCAGGTTGCTACTGATGGCATCAAGTGGCTTTATGAGTAGATGTTATGGGTTGTTTGCCAAGGCTAAGATGGCAGGAATTCGCAATTCTGTGGGGGCGCTTACCTCTATTCCCCATAGCCGATTTTTTTTGTAAAAATAGAGCTTCAGTATTTGATTTCTATATTAAATTTCCGTGTGCTGAATATGGTTATTAGACCATTTCCATGGATATTATTAACCCTAATGAGGTTGCCTGTATTTGTAAGGGCTTGCTAACTGATGGCTTGGGGTCGGATATTCTGGCCAATGCAGTGGTATTCTTTAGGTTGGGGTATAACCGACCTGATATTTAATGAGCGGGAGGACCGCTTATTGATAAGTGTCACAGCTACTTTGCTTGATGAAAGAGCTGGTTCACCATTTTATGAGTGTGAAAAAGTGGTCAAAGGCCAAAAATCATATCTCAATCGTTTTACTTTTACGCATTTACATTTCGATTATGAATGAGCTAATTTATTTAGCGTTTCTATTTTAATTTACTCTGTTTTATTGCTCGTTTTCGACAATATGTCCCTTTTTGCTGTGCTTTTGTCTTTATGTGTTTTTTGGGGGAGTGCAGGAAACTATTTTTCTTGAAAGGTAGCCTCCCAAGTTATCACGATATCAACCATTGTAACTATAACTTTACTTTTTAATCTCCTTCGCCTCTCACTTTATCTTATTTCTGGTTTTTCTTTTCACTGAAGCTTGGTAGGGTTGCGCGCGATTCAATCCATATTCCTTGGGGAGGGATGTTGTGAAGTTTAAAAGCAGTTCGGTAGTTATTGCATGTGGTGTGATCTTGAGCGCTTGTGGGGGCGGCTCATCTGGCGGAGGTTCCTCGATCTCAGAGGCGGCGACTCCTTACCTATATTTCAACTCAGCAAAAGTGTTCACTTTTGAATGGTCGGATGTTGAAGGGGCTACCTATTATCAACTTCTTGAGAACAAAGATGGGCAATCTGGCTATGAAGTAGTTAGCGATAAAATTTCTGCAGGTTCTGAAGTCGTAGAAATTAAGGTGCCTCTATTTGAGCGATTGAATGCTCGCTATATATTGCAAAGCTGTGATGATACAACTTGCCTGGATTCAAATGAAATATCGATTGATGAGGAAGTTGTCGATAGTATTGGTTATTTCAAGGCTGGTAATGCCGAAGCCGGTGACCAGTTTGGTTGGTCCGTTGCGATTAGTGACGACGGCTCTACCATAGCTGTTGGTGCGACTGGCGAAGATAGTAATGAGTTAAATGAATTTAATAATGCAGCTAGCGGGTCGGGGGCTGTATATATTTTTGATTATGGTGAAGATGGTTGGGTTTACCGAGCTGTTTTAAAAGCTTTAGAGGTTGAAAGTGGAGCTGCATTTGGATCTGCAGTGAGTCTCAGTGGCGACGGAAATACGTTGGCTGTTGGTGCCTATAAAGAAAATGGTGAGGATGATAACTTTTCGGCTGGCGCAGTACATATATTCACCCGTGAGGATTTGGAGTGGACTCACAGCGCTAAATTAAGAGCAGATAATCATGGCTATTATGATTTCTTTGGTCGGGCGTTGAGTTTAAGTGATAATGGAACAACCTTGGCAGTAGCAGCCCCATATGAAGATAGTAGTGCTACCGGTGTTAATAGCGGCCCTGATAATGACGAAGCTCTAGATTCTGGTGCAGTGTATATCTTCCAGTATTCTGGGGTTGAGTGGAGTCAAGAAGCTTATTTGAAGGCAAGTGATAGTAATTCAAATATGGACTTCGGTTCATCCGTTAGCTTGAGTGATGATGGTTCCATTCTCGCGGTTGGTGCTATTGGTGGGCATGGTGGCAGGGGAGCAACTTATATTTTCTCCAATAATGGTGGCTGGGCTCAACAACAGTTGCTTACTGCAGATAGTGCAAGAGTGGGTGATCGTTTTGGTTGGGATGTTAGTTTTAGTAGCGACGGCAACCTGCTCGCTGTGGGCGCCCCACTTCAGGCAGGTGCTTCAGAGGACCCTGATGATCGCGATGGCTTCAATAATGGTGCTGTCTATCTATTTTCATATGAGGAGGATTCTTGGTACCAAAGTGCCTACCTTAAAGCGAGTAACACCGATGAAGATGATGCTTTTGGTACGTCTATTAGCCTGAACAATGACGGCTCATTGCTTGCGGTAGGTGCTCAGGAGAGTAGTGCTGGTGTAGGTTTCTATGCTGATAGCACTGACAACTCGGCATCTAGGGCGGGCGCGGCCTATATGTATTCGATGGTTGATGGGCAGTGGATTGAGAGTACTTACTTGAAAGCCAATAACACCGATGAGCGTGACTACTTTGGAACTTCAATCGCTTTAAGTGGTGACGGGGATACCCTAGTTGTGGGTGCTCCAGAGGAGCAGGGTTCGGATACTGGACTTATGGCTGATCCAGATTTGAATGATGCGGATGCTGCGGGAGCTATTTATGTCTACTAGTTAGACGATACCTTTCTTGATCTATAAGAATACTTCTATATCAGTTGGACTCATGTTCGTGGGTCCAACTATACCTCATCTGTTCTTCGATGCTTTTAGCTCTATGGATTATGGCAATGGCATCAGTCAGAGTTACAGCTTAGGTTTGGATTACCGGCTGGAAATTGTGAGTACCTAAAGGATCGGGAATTTATCTTCGACAAGCTAAACTGGCTTATGAATGAGGGCTTTGCCCAGGGAGAAAACAGCTATTACTACGATTCGGTGGGCAATCGCACCCAGCAGGATGCGACCAGGACGAATATTATGAGAGCAGTATTGTTTATAGTTATGAAGCCAGCACCAATCGCTTTAAGGCCTATAACGAAAGCAGCGTATTTAAAGGCGCCTAATACTATATTGCGTTTAGCCAGCGAGTGTGCACAGATAAAGGGTGGTGAGGTTGAGTATTATTGTAGCTACTAATGGAATTATGATCCGAATTTTGGGTGGTTTATCCAGAGTGATTCGATTGGGTTGGATGATGGGCCGAATGCCTATGCATATGTAGCTAGCAATCCAGTAGCGTGCTTTGGTTCAGGTGGCTTGAGCAGGAGGGGGAGTCTCGGCGTCGACTACAAATTCTCTACAGAGGATAATCAATGCACTGGTGCGCAGTCATATTCAAAAAATACAAGCTTATAACCTATTTTATCGTTATGGTGTACATGCTCCCTACTCAAATGTAGGAGTTTAGCAGTTACAAGTGACACTGTTTCGATGTTAGATAGGTCAATGCTATTTAGGGTTGACTAAGCAAGGGCGTATACCATTGCAAAACCACCACAGTATCTCTGACCAAAATGAAACAGCCATCAGTAAAACCCGCTCACTTTGGTGCCTGGTGTAAATTAAAGAGCAAGTCTTTACAAGCAATTTATGTTAGGGAATCACTCTGGTCCAAACTCTAGTATTTACAGCAGGGGTGTAAATAGAATGCTAACCAGTGCTGGTTAGGGGTAGTAGGTTACTCTTTAGGGCGTACATCAAGCGGTGCAAGCAATTCAATAAGGTATTACTTATGGTATTGTAAGGCCACATAACACTAGGTAGGTTTTTATTCCATGAGAAAATTTTTTGAGCTAATGCCTGATGCGGGCTTAAAAGGTTATTCATATGTTGATAATTATTATTTAGGGGGTTTTGACCGACTATCTATTATTCAGGCTAAACGTTGTAATCAAGATGAGCTTTCCAGGGTGAAGATTTGTATTGAGGATACGAATCTTCAGCTTGCTGATTTTATGGGAGGTGTGATTGATTGGCCTACTTTGTCAGATAAGTTTTTTAATTTGATTAAAGATATAATCTTTTCTGATGTGCAAGTTTTAGATCTTCCTCTTTTTTCACAGGCTACAGGTGGAGAGATAAAAGGGTATCGCTTATTAAATATCTTAAGCTTAGTAGATTGTGTAGATAAAAGCAGATCCCTGGTGACTCCAGGGATTAGAGGTGAGGACATCATTACCGAACTATACATTCATTCTAACCTTGTTCCGGATGATGTGAATATTTTCCGGATTCCTGATTGCCTCGACGGCATAATTGTTTCTGAAGAGTTCTTGGCAAGAATAAGAGGTAAAGGGTTGAAAGGTGTCGTAATGAGTGAGGTTAGCTAATCAGAATAAAAGTGGATGATATTGAAGTGCAAAATAAATATATGCCTGTTTCCCATTGATGTAGATACCATTATGGGAAGTAGGTAAATCCCTCTTGAATACTACTTTTTAAGAATCTAATTATAAATTTGGATGTCAGTTTTAATTGGTCGGCACAGTTTTGGTCGGAAAGTTAAAGGGCGTAGTTTAGATGTTTTTGGAGTGTGAGTTCCGGTTTCTATGTTAAAGGAGGTGCGGCCTTAATGTTTTCACGTGTCTTTAAGATTATTTTGCTTAAATTTATTTCTCTGTAGTTAGATATGTATTCTCACTTCAATACCGAGTTCCTGACGATTATTGAAGTTGCTAAAAGATTGTTGTGCTAAACCTGCTGACGCCTACTCACCTTTAAGGTGGCTTACAAAATTCTGGTTGAGATATCGCCAGTGTTGAGGTGATATGATGAGCCGCTCTTGGTTAGTAGGTATGTTTTTGGCTATAAGGCTCGGTAAATGGAAGAAGTCTTTGGGCTTCTCACCTGAAGCCGACGCACGAATACGCTATTGAATCGAATTATAATCAGTCATCACAGGCATTGCCGTTACGATTAGTTTCAACCTAAAAATAACCAGGCAGGAGCGCTAATGTGGGCGATGACTTACTGCTTGATGATTTCAGTCTTACTCTTCACTGTTTCGCAATGTGCATTGAAATGATGAGCTATTTAACTTTTCGGTAACGCTTACTTTCTTCTGCTTCCTCTTCCAGGTAGCAATGTGGTTGAGAACTTTATTCTTTATTGTTTTCGAAAAGGCACAGGTAAAGTCCAGTTTAAACGGCTGCTGTTGGTTTTTGGTAATAGTTTCCCAGATCCGAAACATTAAAAAATATAGGCGCGAAAATAATCTTATTGGAATTTATTAAGTTTGTTTTAATGTCAAAGCTGCGTAGAATCGGTAGATATTTTTAGTGTTTTGATCGTAATTGAGTGAGCCGGTTAAAGAGGCTTTACAGGCTTGAAAGCCCAGAGAGAATCGAGAACTTTCTAAAAGACCCATTCCCTTATAGGAGAACGGTAGCGTGACATAAGAGTAAGTAAAAGGCGCTAACCCAAGGTGCTACCAACACCCGGGGTCAGCTAACCAAGTTGATAATCTGACTATCAAAATGGCTATATGGATAATACGCTAGAAACCCGCTCGTATTCAATAAAGTGGAGTACATTCAGCAGTTTGGGACCAATTCCCAAGTTCTGGAAGTCTAGCGCCCGCCTTTTCCTCTTCTGTGTCTACTGTCCTCGCGCACCACCCCATATTTCCTCCAAACGTTGAATCACAAGTTCCCCATCCCGGAAGTGCCCAAATTTTGATTATTGAAGGAAATGAGTATGTTGATTTTAAAGCGACGGACAGGTGAATATCTAAGAATTGGAGCAAATGTCTCAGTCACAGTGCTGGAGGTAAAAGGTAATCAAGTTAAGATAGGCATAAGCGCACCCAAGTCACTGCCTATCCATCGTGAAGAAGTCTATGTGAGGATCAAAAAGAAACAGAAATTGGAGGCTTGAATATGTCGTAAGGGGGACAATTCTGGGGCAAGTGATTAAGATACTAGACTCCAGGGATAAAGTTTTAGCCTTTGGCTTGCAGGCGATATACGCACTCTGGTTCGAGTGTCTCTTTGCTGCCAAAAGGGTCTTTTGAATATCAAAGCTAGTTAGGTGGCGGAAGGGCTAATTGTTTTCTGTCAGGTGAGCTTTAGAATTCTCCATCTCTTTTGTATTACAAGTTGAGCTTGCAATCCTTGCTAAAAATCCGGCTTTTATTCATGCCCCTTCGAAGATATCTTCCACCTTATATCCGTACAGTGATATTTCCGAGCTTCTTTCGAAATTGCACTCAATAGGACTTGGGTAATTTCTTCTTTTCGGTTTGTATCGCAACCCCCGATATATAGCTCATTGATAATAGCTAAGGCCGCCGAGCTTTCATTTTCTGGAATAATATTAAAGCTGATATACCCCTCAAGATTGTGGTCTTGTTCTACAACCAGCATTTGATGCTCTTTCCTCTGAAACAACCTATTTTGCAATTCAATTTGGGTAATATGGAAGGAGTCAGTTGAATTATTATGCCTGGCTAAGCAGCGCATCATATTGTAAAGATAGAAACAGTCAGTGGGGTGGGCATGGCGAACAAACATATCAGTACCATTTAATCGTATTTCTTTGAGTCGGCGTTTGATAGCTTGACACATCCTTATGCCAAGCTATGTCATCCTGTAAGGGGCTAACAATAGGAGTTAAATTGATTTGGCTGTTTCTTGGATGAGGGTAAACCCTTCATCTAACCATCCGGTGATGCCGCCAATCATTTTTTTGACTGGCCTGTTAAGCGTGGCCAGTCTGATAGCTGCTTTTTCTGTCGCATTACAGTGTGGGCCTGCACAATAGACGACAAATAAAGTATCTGAAGAGTATTCGCTCAGCCTGTCTTTATTGATACGGCTGTATGGTAAGGATTCGGCTGTTTGAATATGTCCATTTTTATAAGCCTCTTCACCTCGCACATCTAAAAGTACGAAATCCTTGCGATTTTGGCTGACTGCGTGGTGTACATCCCAGCAGTCTGTTTCAAAAGATAGAAGGTTTTGGAAGTGGTTTAGCGCATCTTGACTGTTGGCAGCGGGTACTCTACTTACGGCTGAACTCATATATTACTCCCGGTGATTTTTCGGTGGTTCGTCAGGTTTCCAAGGGGTGATAGTGTCCCTTTTTGGTTGCTTCCGAGCGATCTACCTCTGAGCCAGATAGCATTAATTTTGCGCCAATTCTGCGTGCAAACTTGTGGGTCGGCTTTGGCTAGTGGGATTCGGCTTTACTTATTTGAGGATGATGGTGATTTACCTATTAAATTATGCTTCAAAGGTTGAGGGTTTTATTCCCAGCATTGCTTTCAATAACTGCTCAACTGGGTATGCTGGGTTGGATTTATTCGTTAACCTAATTTAATTAACTGCTGAGGGTTAGAGGTACCTATGTCGACGTTGGCACAAAAGCCTAATAAGAGCCAGAAAGTGGCTGTTCTCGCCCACCGGCAGGTCTCACTCTTCGAACTCGGTTGCGCTACCGAACTCTTTTGCCTACCCCGACCTGAACTTAGCGAGCTCTACACCGGTGAAATTGTGACTTTCGCTGAGGAAAGCCCTCTTGCGACCGGCGGTCTGGCTCTGGCTTGTCGGCAGGTAGAGAGTTTGATGGATTATGATTTGCTGGTGATTCCCTGTTGGTCGACCAATGCACAACCACAAGATGCTTATTTGGAACGTGTACATAGGGCGGTGGCTGAGTTTGCCGCTGCCAGCCGCCAGATTCTTACTTTTTGCTCCGGTGCTTTTCTGCCTGCGGAACTGGGACTATTTGATGGTCGGCAGGCGACTACCCACTGGTTGTTTGCGGATCGTTTTCGTGAGTGCTTTCCTGCGGTGGAGTATGTGGGAGACGTTCTCTATGTGTGGGAGGATGCACTGGCTTGCGCAGCGGGTAGTAGTGCCGCCATCGATCTGGGCATTGAGTTTTTGCGGCGCAATCACGGTTATGAATTAGCCAATTCGGTGGCTCGTCGGTTGGTGATGGCACCCCATAGGCAGGGTGGCCAGGCCCAATATGTGGAGATGCCCGTTGCCAAACGGCCAGACCACTTCTCCGCCGCGCTGGATTGGGCGATTGGCAATTTGGATGGCGCTATCAAAATTGATGATATGGCGCAGCGCGCTCATTTATCCCGCCGTAGTTTTGACCGAAAGTTTCGCCAGTCGATGGGAATTGCTCCCAAGGAGTGGCTGATTCAGCAGCGCTTGCGGGCGGCGCAGAAGGCGCTGGAGTCCGGTAGGGAGTCTGTAGATCGGGCAGCCCAACTGGCTGGTTTTGAGAGTAGTGCGACCTTGCGTCACCATTTCCGTCGGGCGTTTGGGATCTCACCCAGTGAATATCAGCGCCAATTCCAGGTTTCCGCCAAAGTGGCGGTTGAGGCTTAACGTTGGCCGCGTGTTGGTACGGCTATGGGGAGTCGGTACCTTTGGTTGATACACCCCCGGGCACTAAAGGGGTATGATTCGGTCTCTATTGCCTGATGACAGTACAGACTACGAAGGAATTATGACGAAACAGCGCGTATTAACCGGTATTACAACAACCGGTACCCCACACCTGGGGAACTATGTGGGTGCAATCCGCCCGGCGATCGCCGCGAGTCAGGATGAAAACAACCAATCGTTCTACTTTCTGGCCGATTACCATGCACTGATTAAGTGCCAGGACCCGGCACAGGTCCATCAGTCCACCCTGGAGATCGCTGCAACCTGGCTGGCCTTGGGCCTGAATACCGACAATGTGGTGTTCTACCGTCAGTCCGACGTCCATGAGATTCCTGAATTAACCTGGCTGCTCACCTGTATGACCGGCAAGGGCCTGATGAACCGTGCCCACGCTTATAAAGCAGCGGTAGATGCCAACCGCGCCGATGGCGAAGATTCCGATTTTGGCGTCACCATGGGGCTGTATAGCTACCCGATCCTGATGGCCGCGGACATCCTGATGTTCAACGCTAATAAGGTGCCGGTGGGTAAAGATCAGGTACAGCATATCGAAATGGCTCGGGATATTGCCCAGCGCTTTAACCACCACTACGGCGAGCACTTCGCTTTACCAGAAGCGGTAGTTGACGACCACGTAGCTGTGTTACAGGGCCTCGATGGCCGCAAAATGAGTAAGAGTTACGGCAACACTATTCCGCTGTTCCTTCCTGAGAAGAAGCTGAAAAAGCACATTAATAAGATCAAAACCAACCTGCTGGAGCCGGGTGAGCCAAAAGATCCGGATACTTCCACTGTATTCCAGGTTTGGCAGGCATTTGCCAGCGAAGAACAGACAGCTGAAATGCGTAAAGCTTTTGAAGAGGGCATTGCCTGGGGTGAGGCCAAGAAGCAGCTGTTTGAGCTGGTGAACGGCCAGATCGGTGAGGCTCGCGAGCGCTACAATGAGCTGCTGGCTAACCCAGACCAAATTGAAACGGAGCTGGAGAAGGGGGCTATTAAGGCTCGCGCTTACTCTGCGCCCTTTATCGAGAAGTTGCGTCACGCGGTTGGTATCCGCAAGATAGGTTAGAGCTTTTCCTGAAAAAGCAGGAGGCCGTGGAGTATCGGCCTCCTTTTTAATAAAAAATAATAAATGTACAGGGTACAAACATGGAAAACGTTCAGGCAAATCCTGATGCCGGCAATAGTGCCGATAATAAAAATGGCTGGATTAATCGAGCGCTCAATTTTATTGAGGTTGTCGGTAATAAGTTACCCGATCCCGCTGTTCTGTTTTTGATCTTGATGGTGGGAATCTGGGTGCTCTCCTGGCTTCTCTCCGGTGTTAACTTCGAAGCCTTACACCCCGCTACCGGCGAGGCGATACAGGTAACCAACCTGCTTTCCAGTAGTGAAATGGCCCGCTTCCTATCTGGTATGGTAACTACGTTTACTAGTTTTGCGCCCCTGGGGGTGGTGTTGGTAGCCATGCTGGGGGTCGGTGTGGCTGAGCAGAGTGGCTTTATCAATGCGGTATTGAAAAAGCTGCTGGCGGTAACGCCGCAGATGCTGTTGACACCTATGTTGATTTTGGTAGCCATCGTCAGTCACACCGCTGTAGACGCGGGGTATGTGTTAGTAATTCCACTCGGAGGTGTGATTTTCTACGCGGCGGGGCGCCATCCTTTGGCAGGTATCGCGGCAGCATTTGCCGGTGTCTCTGGTGGCTTCTCTGCCAATTTTGTTCCCTCGGCTATCGATCCTCTATTGCAAGGCTTTACCCAGACGGCTGCTCAGATTGCCGATCCGGATATGCAGGTTAACCCCCTCAACAACTGGTTCTTTACTTCAGCTTCTTGCTTATTGGTGACACTGCTGGGCTGGTGGCTGACTGATAAAGTGATCGAGCCACGCTTGAAGAGCGTGAAGGTTGATGGCGATGAAGCGGATATGCCGGTAATGCAGGAGCTGGGGGCTCGCGAGAAAAAAGCGATGTACTTGGCGGTTACTGTGATGGTGGCAGGTATCGTCGGACTTGTGGCCTGGATGCTGCCGGAAACCTCAGCTTTGCGCGATGCAGAAGGGCAATTAGCTTCTTTCACTGCGCCAATTATGAAGTCGATTGTACCGCTGATCTTCCTGCTGTTTGTGATTCCCGGTGTGGTGTTTGGCTATGCGGCCGGTACCTTCCGCCAGAGTAAGGATGTTATTGATGCGATGTCCAAAACCATGGGCTCCATGGCTTATTACATCGTGATGGCTTTTTTCTGTGCGTTGTTTATCTCTGAGTTTGCCCGCTCCGGTTTGGGCACGCTGCTTTCGGTAGAGGGAGGGAGCTTGCTCGCGGCGATGGAGCTGCCGGGCCCGATTACCCTGATGGGCATTATTGTACTGGTAGCCTTTATCAACTTATTTGTGGGATCTGCCTCTGCCAAGTGGGCGCTGCTGTCCCCCATCTTTGTGCCTATGTTGATGCAGATCGGTTTCTCCCCTGATCTCACCCAGGCGGCTTATCGGGTAGGTGATTCCTCCACGAATATTATTACCCCGCTGATGCCTTACTTCCCCTTGGTGGTTGTGTACTGCCAGCGCTATGTGAAGGGAACGGGCATTGGGACACTTGTATCCATCATGTTGCCGTACTCCATTGTGTTTCTGATTTGCTGGTCGCTGTTCCTGGTGGCTTACTGGACACTGGGAATGCCTTTGGGGGTGCAGGCTAGTTATACCTACCCTTAAGAGGTCGGGGATCTTTGTCTAAGTCTCTCTAAATCAAGTCCCGATATCTACAATCTCAATCTGAGTGGTTGCTGCTGGGCAGCCACTTAGTATTTTTCCTGCCTTAGAGTCTGCTTTTATTCATTTCATCAAGTCATCCTGATGGTACGAAAGTGCAGCTTGGAGACTGCAATGCTGTCCTTTAATGCCGTATTTCTTGTCCCTAATCATGTCATCGCTCTTTTTAGTAAAAAAATGTTCCAATAATGTTGTAGATGATAACGATTCCTATTAGGATTCGCGCCCAGTTACCTGGGTCACAGTTTGACTGTGATCCATCCAAATTCAGTTGGCGTTGAGGGATCTCCATGAGTACCGCTCGAATTAAAAGTATGCAAAAAGCTTCTCCTGTAATTTCTGGAATCAGCCGCTCTTTATTGGCGTTGGCTATTGCTGCGGGCGGTTCTTCTGTGGCGTTCGCTGCGGATAACACAGATGAGCGTATTGAAGAGGTTAATGTTACGGGACATCTGAACCTTTCCCGTCAGACCTCTGTGGGCAAGCTGGATGTTTCCGTACACGAAACCCCTTTTTCTGTGACTGTACTGGACAATGACTTTTTCAACGATATCGGCTCGAAAACGGTTCAAGATGTTCTGCAATATACGCCAGGGGTGAATGGCGGAACCTACGGCGTTGATGTCCGTGGTGATTGGTCTCTGGTGCGCGGTGTTGATCCTGCGATTTTTATTGATGGCCTTCAGTCTATATTCGGTAGCTACACAAGTGCCCGTGCTAATCTCTACGCCTATGACCGCATAGAAGTTCTCAAAGGTCCTTCCTCTGCACTTTATGGACAGGGTTCTACCGGTGGTATCGTAAACTTAGTATCCAAGCGCCCGCAGAGAGAGTTTGGTGGAGAAGTAGTGGTTCAAGCTGGTAGCTATGACCATCAGGCATTTGCTACGGACGTCACTGGCTCCATGGATAGTGATGGTGAGTGGCTTTACCGAGTTGTAGGTTATAAGCGATCTGCGGATACCCAAGTAGACTATGTCAATAATGACAGCACTTTGCTGATGCCATCTATCTCATGGCGTCCGAGTGAGAACACCGAGATTACTTTCCAGACTACTTACCAGGATGATGAGAGTGGTACCTCTACAGCATTCTTGCCCTGGGGTGGTACCCGTATTGATAACGCCAACGGTGATATCCCAACTGACACTTTCCTCAGTGAGCCAGGTTGGGATAAATATAATACAGAGCAGATCGCTTACAGCATTTGGGCTGATCATCGCTTTAGTGATAACTGGGGTGTAAATGCCAGCATCCGCTATGCCAAAGGTGAAGTAGACTACAACACCATGTATGGCAGCTTCGACTACTCTCGCCTCAACCCTAATATCACTGAGATGCAACGTGTTGCGTTTTCCAGTGAAGCCAGTACAGACATGTTGATTTTTGATTTACGCATGTCTGGTGAGTTAACTACAGGTATTGTCGATCACCAAGTTTCATTCGGCTTGGATAGCCAGGATGCTACTACGGATAATGATTATGGCTACGCTTATGGTGGTGTGATCAATATCTTCGAGCCGGAGTATGGGTATATTCCAGAAGACATAGTGATTGCGAATGGACCGGAGACAGATACCGAGCAGCTGGGTTTTTACTTCCAAGACCATATGACAATTGGAAACCTGATAGTAACTACTGGTGTTCGTAGGGACTCCACCGAGTCGCAAACTGAGGGTTCCCCGGTTACTGTGGATGATGATGCTACCACCATGCGCTTGGGTGTGATGTATGCATTTGATATGGGTATTTCTCCTTACATCAGCTACTCCGAATCCTTTGAGCCTGTAAGCGGTTCAGATCGCCACGGTGACTCCTTCAAGCCAATTGAGGGCGAGCAGGTAGAGGTTGGTGTGAAGTACCAGCCAGAGGGAACCAACTTGCTGGTTACCGCTTCAGCTTACGATATTGTGCAGAAAAACCGCCTCACTACAGACCCGGTTGATATCACTTTTGACACTCAAACCGGTGAAGTTTCAATTGATGGTGTTGAGCTAGAGGTAACTGGTAAATTAGGTAACCTTAGTTTGGTAGCTGGCTACAGCACCACCAACACCGAGATCACCGAGAGTAATGTTGCCGGTGAAGTCGGTATTGCGATTGAGGCCGTTCCAGAGGAGCTAGTGACTATTTGGGGCGACTATGACCTGAGCGCATTGCTTCCGGGGCTGAGTATTGGCATGGGCGCTCGTCATGTTGGCGAGAGCTACACCGGTGTTGAAGATCCCACGGGAACCTTCCCATCGTACAACCCGTCTTACACCTTATATGACGCATCGATCGGATATACCTTGGATAGCTGGCACTTCCAGCTGACAGGAAAAAATTTGTCTGATGAAGTACATACTACAGCTTGCCTGAGTCGCGGTGACTGCTTCTACGGTGAGCGTCGTTATGTAACGGTAGAAGCACATTACATTTTCTAAGTTAGTGTAGACTGGGAGCCTGTCCGCAGGGGGAGTCTGTGGGCGGGCTCCCTTTTTTACGTTTAAGCAACCAGACGAGAGGCGAGTCTCTCGCAGTTATGGTTATGCCAATGTCTTTTTATATGATTGCAGGAGCTTCCAGCGCCTTTGCTCTGGCCGGGATTCTGCTCCTTTATTCCGCCTGGTCCCGCAGAGGGGCAGAGCCCGTGCGCCGTTGGGGTGGTTGGGGAGCCATGGTGTTGTCGGCTTTTGGGTGGAGCTCAATTGTTGGGGTGGAATATGGAATCAGTGTTGCCACTTTAATAGTGATGCTCGTAGCCTTTGCTTTATTGGCTCTTAAGGGTGACTGGCCCAGTGGCCCTAGGCCCGTTGAAAAACAGCGCTCGGGAACACCCGAATCTCAAGCCCTGCTTCCATTGTGGTTGCGGGGCTTCTTGCGTTTTATGGCTGCCTTTCTTTTGCCCGCAGCCAGTGGTTTGATCGCCGGTTTGCTTTTCTTTGGTTTTACCGGGTTTTCTGAAGCTGTCCGCTTGGTCGGCGGAGCCTTCCTGTCGGTGATAATCTGGACCCTGGCGATGGTTTGGTGCTGTGCCGATAAAAAGCTTCTGCGCCCTTCGGCTGCCATGTTGGCTTATTCGGTGGTCAGCGGCTTGTTGCTGACCTTTGCGCTTCCCGCTTCGGCAGCATAGATCAACGGACTTGAGTAGGAATTTAACGTGAAATTTTCCTTTAAACCGACCCCTGGCTTTGTCCGTGATATGACCGATGGACACTCAGTTCTCGGCCTGGCGGTATCCACTCTTTTATACATTGTTTGTGTCAGCGGAACACTGGCGGTTTTTTACAATGAGTTCGAACGCTGGGAGCAGGCCTCCGAGTTGGAGAACCTCAATGTTGAAGCCTCTGTGTATCGGACGGCTACAGAAAATGCTATTGCGTTAGCTAAGCAGGAAAAAGAGGATCTCGATTCAATTACCTTCACCATCCCTAATCAGGATAAGCCCAGATTGATGGTTGAAGTCGGCGATATGGAGCGATATGTCGCTGAAGATGGTTCCCTTTTGGGCAAGGTGGAGCATGAGTGGACCCACTTCCTGGCCTACCTGCACTACGCGCTCAACCTTCCTGTTGGTTATGGGGTCATCCTGGTTGGTTTGATCGGGATGGTGATGTCCGCTCTGATCGTCTCCGGTTTGCTGGCCCATCCCAAAATTATTAAAGACGCTTTCTCTTTCCGCCTTTCTGGCTCTAAGCGTCTTCAGCAAGTGGATTTGCACAATCGCCTGGGGGTTTGGGCCTCTCCCTTTCATCTTGCCATAGCCATTACCGGGGCTTTTATCGGGTTGTCCCAGGTAGCCGCTTTTGCAATTGCCGGCGTATTCTTTGAGGGTGATACGGAAAAGGTAGAGCACATGCTTTACGCGGATCATCCGGTGATGGAGGAAAACGCCCCTGAAGTTGATTATCCGGATTATGCTGCAATTCTGGCAACAATGGATCGTATTGCACCGGAAGAAGAGCGCACTCGTTTAGAAGTGGCATTTCCTGGACGTGAAGGCCAGGTTGTTGAGGTGTGGACCCGGGTTCCAGAGCGGTTGGTCTGGGGTGAGCGTTACCACTTTAATCCCGATGGCAGCCTGATTGAAAAAGAAGGTTGGTCTGAGGGGGACGCGGCTAAACAAGTTTACCTTTCTACGTACCGTTTACACTTTGGCCACTTTTCCGGTTTCCCAGTGAAAGTTGCTTACTTCCTGCTGGGGGTGGGGATGTGTTTGCTGGTGGTATCCGGTATCAATATCTGGTTTGTTCGCAAGCGTCAGCGCGGCAATCCCGCCGTACGTTTGGAGCGAGTCTGGATGGCTCAGGTATGGGGTGTACCATTTGCGATTGCTCTGAGTGCGGTGACTTATCTGGCATTTAAGCTAAATGCTGCGCAGGTGTTCTGGCTGGTGACCTTGGTGTTAAGCGTTGCGGCTGCCTTCATGGGGACAGTGACCAAGTGGTCTATGTCTCTGCGTATTGCCACAATTATCGCTTGCGTCGGTGCAGTTGTAGTGCACGTTGCTCAGTTTGGTGAGGATTCCTTTGTGAGAGCATCACTGGTCGTTAATGTTGTGTGGTTGCTAATTGCTGCTGGAATCGCGGCCTCTTGCCTTTATAGCAGGGCGCGTCAGTCGGATAGCGAGCCTGTATCCGCCGGTGCCAATCCACTGGGTAGCAACTAGATTTTTGGGGTCCCGCAGTGCCTCTGCAGGGCCCCCAAAACTTCTATCGGACTTACAAGGTCCCTTTCAATTAATTGGCAGGGCGTAACATCTCGATATGCGGGATGCCGTCTTCCTGATATGGCTCAGACACCTGCTCAAAGCCAAATTCCCCGTAAAATCTATCCAAATGTTGTTGAGCTGAAATGCGAATACCAGTGTTGGGGTATTCTTCGCATGTGTGCATTACGGCTCGGCGAATCAGCTCCTTGCCCAGGCCTGTTCCGCGACTGGCTTCTGCGGTTAATACTCTTCCTATCGAAGGTTCCCGGTATTTAAGACCTGGGAAAACAACTCTCAGGTAGGCCATAACCTGCGGGTTATTTTCGTCTCCCTCCCAGCAGATCAGGTGCCAGGAGTGTTGGTCTTTGCCATCGGCATCCTGATAGGGGCAATCTTGTTCTACCGTAAAAACTTCCTGCCTTACTCGCAAAACTTCGTAAAGTTGACTGAGCGTAAGCTCTTTAAAGCTGCACCATTGCCACTGCATAAAGGTGAATTCCAAATTATTGTCACTAATTTTGTATTGTGATTGGAGTTAAAAGGTATAGATTATTTATAAGATCGATTAATTTTAATTGGATGCCTGATTGCCGGCTCTATGAAAGAATCCATGCTTAAGGTAATGGATAACTTGCGAGATAACTTTTTTATCTTTCATCATAAACACATGGGTCACTGGCATTTGCAGATGATCATTCATGCCATCCAGTTTTGTGCTGGATACGGAGACTTTACCATCATCGGTTTCTGGGATAAGGCGGGACAGGATCAAGTTGATGCTGCGAGTGCCGGCAATAATACCTACATCAAAATCTGCACTACCGAGCTTGTTGGGGACGCTCATCTCGCCGGTACCCAACTGCAGCCCAGCATCGCCAAACATAAACTTGAAACCGGGGAATGTTCCCAGTTTATCAACTACTTCGCTGCCTTTATTGGGTGGGCCCAACATGACAACGCGATTCAGGTTTTTGATTTCAGCTGAATGTAGATATTGCCTTACCAGAATGCCGCCCATGGAGTGAGTGACAAAATTGATTTCTTCCGCGTTACCGCACTCCTCGACAGCAGGCGCTATGGCCATGCTGGCCAAGGTTTCAATGGAGTGCTTGGTCGAAGGGTAATCAATATTGACCGTTTGGAAACCTTCGGCATCTATGGCCTTTGCCAGTTTCTCCATTGAGCTATCTGATTTGGCTAGTCCATGCAATAAAATCACACAAGCGGAGTGAGCACTTGCTGATAGCAGCGTAAATGCGGCGGCAATTATAAAAGCGAACTTTTTCATCGGTTTGAACTTCCTGTCGACTTCTCGTGCCTATTCGTGTGGCGTTGTTGTCGGAGCAATTAATTTGGATTGGGTTGAAGTTGGCAGTGTTGGCGGAGAATGTCCGCTGCCCGCTCCGGTTTATCGGGGGTGATCACGATAGTTTGTGTAGCCAGACGCAGTACGACAGATTTTTGCTGATCGGTAGCAAATGCACGATAGCGCCCCAATTTTTGGTTTTGAAACAGGCCTATATAGCCAAATAAGCCGGAGTTGCCAAAGATGCGGACTGATCCTTGCATGGCGGTTGAGTCGGGGAATGCTTCAGATAGCCCCTCCAAGGAGATGGTGGTTTTCCAGCCCGGGCGCAATATCAAGAGGTTGCCATTTTTGATGGCGTAACCACGGATGGCAAAGAAGGCGCTGAGAGCCAGTATTGCAGGCGGAAGTGCTATGGCAATGCTATAGAGGGTAGATGGAGCAGCTGGTGCTCTCGATGCCAGAAAGAGCGGCAGTCCCAGTAGGAGTAATGTGCATATGGCACTGATAATTTGGAGCTGGCGGCTCCACGGCGCTTTAAACGCGATTGTTGGCATACTTGGTTTAACTCAACGGATTACCTGAATGCCTCAATCATAGTGCTATTGGAATCTGCTTGGCAAAGGTAGAGATGGTTTGGTTTTAACGGTTGCTCGCTATGGAAGACTGTATTTTGATTAACGAGAATTCCCAGTCAGCCCTTGTGGTTGAAGGGGGTGCTATGCGGGGGATTTTCGCTGCAGGCGTATTGGATGCATTTTTGGAGGCGGGCTATCGGCCATTTGATTTTGCGATCGGTGTATCCGCAGGCTCCACCAACTTGATTGGTTATCTGGCGGGAAATCATGGGCGAAGTCGGCAAATACTAATGGACCATGCCCGGCGGGCAGACTTCATCGACTGGCGCCGCTATCTCCGAGGCGGTCATTTTTGTGATATTGGCTGGTTGTGGCATGCGTCATATCAGGATATTCCGCTCAGTGTCGATAGTTATGTTGAGAATGGAATACCGCTTTATGCCGTGACTACCAGTATCAACACGGGGGAGGCTAGATACCTGAAAGTAACTCCAGAAAATATGCACGAGGTTTTCCCGGCCTCTTGTGCCATTCCGGTTGCTTACCGGGGGTTTCCTGAAGTGGATGGGGAGCCTATGACCGATGGCGGTCTGGCTGATTCGATACCGATTATTCAGGCCTATCAGCAGGGGGCTAGGAATATAACTGTTATTCTTTCGCGCCCTCTGGGGTATCGGAAAATTAAGGGGCCTGCTCCAAAATTTATCAAACAGTTTTTCCGTGATCATGCCCGGCTATTTGAGGCCGTGCTGGAGAGGGGGGAGAAATATAATCGGGCTCTGGAGTTTATCGAGGTGCCTCCAGAGGGATGCCAGGTTTCGGTTATTGCGCCTCCAGACAATTTCCCGGTTAAGCGTTTTACTCAAGAAGCAGAGTTGCTTGAGGAAGGTTATGAGAGCGGCAGGACCCGGGGTTGGGAATTTCTTCGTGAGCTTCCCGGTCAGCGGGACTCTTTGCCGTCAATTGAATAGTGGTGCCGGTAAAGTGGGTTGATTGAGCTTAATCAGAATGTGAATGGTGAGGTAATCGACTGGTGGAAATACGTTTGCTCGGAGTGACAGATGCGCCCGCCATATCTGCTTTTTATCTATCTAATGAAGAGCACCTGAAGCGCTGGGAGCCCATTCGCGAGCCCGGTTTTCACAGTTCCGGGTCCTGGATTCGACGCATAAGCTCTGGAGGAATTTTAAAGTTTGCTGCATTAGAGTCCGGGTGTGATCAGTTACTGGGTGTTTGCTCTTTGACGAATATCATCCGAGGCCCATTTCAGGCCTGTAATATGGGATATGCAGTTGACCAGTCCCACGAGGGGCGGGGCTTAATGGGGAGCTTGTGTCGACATGTCGTTGATTATGCTTTTGACACCCTAAATTTGAATAGGGTGATGGCTAACTACATGCCTGGTAACGATAGGTCGGCAGCTCTGCTGGAGGCATTGGGCTTCGTTGTCGAGGGTAGGGCGGCAAAATACCTGAAGATCAATGGATGTTGGGAGGATCATATCCTCACGGCGAAGCTAAACCCCAGATCCTTGGATATTTAATGATGTTCGTTGAATGAGGCGCCAAATGGCATTTACTTCACTGTGTGTCTATAGGAGTCTTGGGTAGGACTGAGATATTGTTGCTAACCTATTGCGATTTCATGGACGACTTCGAATAACAGTTTTGCGGAAGGAGAAAGGGATGAATGGGAAGTGCCTATGCGGTGGGGTTGAGTTCCAACTGGAAGAGCCAATTCCAAACCTTTACCAATGCCATTGCTCACTCTGCCGCAAATTGAGTGGTTCCGCCTCGGATACTGCCATGTTTATTAGCCGGGATCAGTTTCGCTGGGTGCGGGGCTTAGACAGAATCTCTTCATTCCGGACTCCTACGGGCTATCGATCTGACTTTTGCGGTGGATGCGGAAGTACAGTTCCTCACTTAATGAGTAATACAACGCACTTCTGGGTGCCTGCTGGATTGCTGGAGGGGGATATCGATGGGAAGGTCGTGGCCCATCTTTGCACTGAATCCAAAGCATCCTGGGATGAAATTTCTGGTGAGGCGGAGTGCTTTAACGAAATGCCGGAGCTGGAGCGATTGATGCATCTATTGCATGGCGGCGAAGAAGCAGTGGATGGGGAATGGGAGGAGAGCCAGGCGGCTTCAGCTGAAGTTTAAAAAACCAAACTCTTTTCTAATTAGCGCATACAAAAAAGCCCCGCTCTTGCGAGCAGGGCTTTTTTGTATATGGCGGACCGGACGGGACTCGAACCCGCGACCTCCGGCGTGACAGGCCGGCATTCTAACCAACTGAACTACCGGTCCGCATTCCTGCTTCTCTTGGTTGCTCTTGCCGGGCAAGAGTAAGAGAAGTGGTGGGTGGTACAGGGGTCGAACCTGTGACCTACGGCTTGTAAGGCCGTCGCTCTCCCAACTGAGCTAACCACCCCGTGTCAGGAGCTGCGTATCATAATGATTTTTTTACTTAGGTCAACAACTTAGGGAAGTTTTTCTAAAAAAGTTTGCGTCTGGCTTTAAGTGTGAGAAGCGGGTGTGTATTTGAAGAAATTGCTGCTCGTCTATTGGCAATATTTGGTAATAAAACAGGGTGCTACTTTCATTGCCCCGGTTTTCTATTAATTTTGTTAGTCGGTCTGCACAGTTTGTGGTGGGGAGTGGGGAGGTGGTTGTGTATTGAAAAGTGGTTTTGAATTTTTCATATACAAAAAAGCCCCGCTCTTGCGAGCAGGGCTTTTTTGTATATGGCGGACCGGACGGGACTCGAACCCGCGACCTCCGGCGTGACAGGCCGGCATTCTAACCAACTGAACTACCGGTCCGCATTCCTGCTTCTCTTTGGTTGCTCTTGCCGGGCAAGAGTAAGAGAAGTGGTGGGTGGTACAGGGGTCGAACCTGTGACCTACGGCTTGTAAGGCCGTCGCTCTCCCAACTGAGCTAACCACCCCGTGTCAGGAGTTGCGTATCTTAATGATATTTTTTTTGCGGTCAACAATTTTGTTGGGAGATTTTTAAAAATTTTTTTAAGAATAAAAAACATCCAAAAATTGTTTAAAAATTAATTAATTAGAGGATTTTTTGAGGGTTCTTTAAGCTGTTTTTATCGATCAAAATCAGCTGCGTAGAAATTCAGAAAATAAAAATTCAGGCTAGAGAAAATTGTTGCAGAAAAATTTTGCCAGCACGGGGCTCGCACTATTTTTTTACGCTGAGATTTGGTTATTTTTTTGTGGCTCTTTCAAATTTCCAGCGTAAGCAACTGAAAATAAAATATGAGAAAAATGAAAAGATATGAGGCACAAACAAAAAAGCCCCGCTCTTGCGAGCAGGGCTTTTTTGTATATGGCGGACCGGACGGGACTCGAACCCGCGACCTCCGGCGTGACAGGCCGGCATTCTAACCAACTGAACTACCGGTCCGCATTCCTGCTTCTCTTGGTTGCTCTTGCCGGGCAAGAGTAAGAGAAGTGGTGGGTGGTACAGGGGTCGAACCTGTGACCTACGGCTTGTAAGGCCGTCGCTCTCCCAACTGAGCTAACCACCCCGTGTCAGGAGCTGCGTATCTTAATGATATTCTTCGTGGCGTCAACGCCTTTTTTGAATTTTTTTTTGTCTTTCAATGAGTTAACGCGCTTTTGTGTGAATTCGTGGGCGTGTCCGCCGGGGGGTGACACTGTTATAATCGCCCCAATTCCCGTTAGTTAGAGCGTGAGAAAAGCTGTGACACAGAAGACCTGGCTGGCCCAACTTGTACTGGCATTCGGTATGTTTTGCCTGTCCATCGCTGCACATGCGGTAGTGGAGACACAAAAATTGTCCTCTCCCGAGCTGGATGCAAGGTATCGCGTGCTTATTGAAGAGATGCGCTGCCCCAAATGTCAAAACCAGAACCTGGCAGACTCCGATGCGTCTATTTCCTCGGACTTGCGTCGTGAAATCCGCCGTTTGCTGGAGGAAGGATTTACGGACCAGGAAATCGTTGACTACATGGTGGCCCGCTATGGGGATTTTGTGCTCTACCGCCCACCTGTTCAGAAAAATACCTTGATCCTGTGGTTGGCTCCGGGAGTTTTTGCCGTTTTCGGGCTTCTGGCCTTGATTGTGATCGTGATGCGCTCAAAAAGTGGTACCGGGGCTCGCCAAGATGACGGCAGTGGGGAACTCACTGATGATGAGCGGCGTCGATTAAAGCAGTTGTTGGGAGAAGGAGCTGTAGATGAAGGTGATAGCGGGAAGGAAGGTAAATGATTGATATCTGGTTTGGTGTAGCCCTATTGCTACTGTTGGTAGCTTTTGTATTTCTGATTCCTGCTTTGAGAGCTGCAGGCAGACGTCGCAGCGGTAGTAGCAAGCGAGAGGCTATGGCAGCGCTCTACCGGGAGCGCAGTAAAGAACTTCGCGCTGCGGTGCAGAGCGGTGCGATGGATGAAAAGCAGTTTGCCCAGCTGGAGGCAGATCTCGCGCGGGAACTGCTGGCGGCTCAGCAGGAAAGTCAATCTGGTGAAGCCAGGCAGGGTGGCGGCCGATTGCTAATCGGCCTGGCGGTTTTGGTGCCTGCAATTGCAGCAGCTGCCTACGGGTTTTCCGACCGACCGTCCGAAGTAGCTTTGTATCGCGATATGGTGGCGAGCCAAGGTGGGCACACCTCTTCGGAGGAAGAGGCAAAAATCACCCGTCAGTTGCAGGAGCGGGCTAAAACTCATCCAGATGATCTTAGTAGTCGCTATATATTGGCGCAGCGGCTACTGGTGAGTGGCGATTTGGCTGGGGCGGTAGATTCCTATCGCTATGTTGTGGCTCGCGAGCCACAGGCGGCCAACGTTAAGGCTGAGCTGGCACAAGCGCTATTTTTTGCTGGCGGTTCCAAGATTACCGATGAAATCCGCTCCTTGATCAAGCAGGTGTTACAGGTGCAGCCATCCAATGGCACTGTGCTGGGCTTGGCGGGTATTGCCGCTTTTGAAGATGGGGACTACCGCAAGGCTCGCCAGCATTGGCAGCTAGCACTTAGCCAGCTTCCCCCAGGATCTGCAGCAGCAGAGGCGCTTCAGGCTGGCGTTGCCAGGGCCGAAAGCGCTTTGGCAGACAGCGGTGAGGCTGTAGCGGTGCAGGCAAAGGTAGAAACGAAAGAGAAAGGCCCGCAGATTCGAGTTCAGGTCAGTTTGGGGGAGGGAGTTGAAGCCCCAGAATCTACCCCGGTATTTATCTATGCACGCAGTGCTGCGAGCCCGATGCCTCTGGCTATCGTGCGCCTCACGGCTGGGCAGTTACCGGCAGAGGTTGTGCTGGATGAGTCCCGAGCAATGATGCCTGGAAGCTCCATCGCCACTGTCGACTCTGTGCAGTTGGTAGCGCGACTGGCCATTAAGGGAGATGCGCGTCCGGCCCCGGGGGATTGGCAGGGAATGATTAGCGAGTTGCCTAAATCCCGCTGGAGTGAAACTCAGTCAATAGCCATCGATAGTCAGCTGTAACTGGCTGTGACTGTCGAAAATGAGGTCACAGTGTAAGCTGTGGCCTCATTTTTATTTGCGGCCGGATGGCATTCTTGCGTCTAATTGGCCTCAAGCTCACATTGCCCCGATATTGATGAGTTCTATTGGGGCAAGTTGGCATTTGGTAGCGATCGTCATGTTTGACTTGACCGCTGCTTGGTCGGATTGATAATCCCGACTGAACATTACTGTGAAGAATAGCGCTGAATGCTCTGGCGACACCAAGTAATATTAAAGGTTTGGTGTCCCGCCCGGCAGAGAAAAATATCGAGTTTATAAATACATGCGTCTGAAGTGCATCAAGCTAGCGGGCTTCAAGTCTTTTGTTGACCCTACCACTGTCTATTTTCCGACAAACCTCAACTCGGTGGTGGGTCCCAATGGCTGTGGTAAATCCAACACCATCGATGCGGTGCGCTGGGTTATGGGGGAATCCTCCGCAAAGAACCTGCGCGGCGATTCGATGACGGATGTTATCTTCAATGGCTCCAGTGGCCGTAAGCCCGTGGGGCAGGCCTCGATTGAGTTGGTATTTGATAACTCTGAGGGCAAGCTTTCTGGAGCCTATGCGTCTTTCTCGGAGATTTCCGTCAAGCGCAAGGTAACCCGGGAAGCACAGAACACCTATTACCTGAATGGCGAGAAGTGCCGCCGCCGCGATGTAACCGATCTCTTCTTGGGTACCGGCCTTGGCCCACGCAGCTACGCCATTATTGAGCAGGGCATGATCTCCAAGTTGATCGAAGCCAAGCCCGAAGAGCTGCGCGTCTATATCGAAGAGGCCGCCGGTATCTCCAAATACAAGGAGCGCCGCCGGGACACCGAAAACCGGATGAGACGGACCTCTGAAAACCTTGAGCGCCTCACGGATATCCGCGATGAGCTGGATCGCCAGTTGTCCCGACTGGAGCGACAGTCCGCAGCAGCGGAAAAATACAGCCGATTTAAAGAGGAAGAGCGCAGCCACAAGGCTAATCTTCAGGCGCTCAAATACCGCGAACTGGATGACCAATCCAAGGCCAAGCAGCAACAAATAGGTGAGCTTGAACTCACCGTTGAAGAGCTGGTTACCCGCCAGGTCACCTGTGACACAGGCATTGAGCAAAAGCGCGTGGGGTACCACGAGCTGTCTGATAGCTTTAACGAAGTCCAGGGACGCTTTTACGCCGTCGGTGGAGATATCGCCCGCTTGGAGCAGAGCATTGCCCACGCTCGTGAGCGCTCTACTCGCCTGCATTCCGATTTGGCGCAAACCGAACAAGAATATCGCGAGGCGGAGACCAATCTCGAAGTGGATCGCGAAAAAGCGGCCCAGTTTGAGGAGGAGCTTGAGATTATTCTGCCGGACCTGGAGATGGTTTTGGCAGCAGAAGAGGAGTCTGCTGCGGCACTGCTCGAATCTGAAGAGCAGATGCGCAATTGGCAGAACGAGTGGGACCAGTTTAACCAGGGTGCCTCTGGCTCCCGTCAGAAAGCTGAGGTACAGCAATCCCGCATCCAGCACTTGGAAACTTCTGGCCAGCGGCTGCTGGAGCGGGTCAACAAGCTATTGGCGGAGCAGTCCGGCCTCCAGGTCTCTGACGACGATGAAGAGACACTGCAGCTGAACGAGCAGATGGCCGAGCTGGAAATGCAGGCTGAAGAGCGCCGCGAGGAAGCGGCAGAGCGTCGCGAGTCTCTGGATAGTCTCCGTGTGCAGGAGCGGGAGCTGGCTACCGAACTCGATCAGTTACGCTTGCAGCTGCAAACCGGGCGAGGCCGTCAGGCGTCTCTGGAAGCCTTGCAACAAGCTGCTTTAGGGCAAGGCAAGGCAGTTGAGAATTGGCTGCAGCAGCAAGCCCTGGCTGACAAGCCCCGGCTCGCCGACCAGATTAAAGCCCAGCCCGGCTGGGAAACCGCAGTTGAAACTATCCTCGGTCCCCAATTGCAGGCGGTATGTGTCGAGCAGCTCGAGTCCGTGGCTGAAGGATTGGCGGCACTGGAAAGCGGTCAAGCGGTTCTGATCGATAACAGTGCTGTAAATAGCAGTGCGAAGGGAGCACTTCCTTCGCTGCAGGATATGGTTCAGGGGCCGGCCTCTCTCTCCGGCATCTTGGCGGGAATTTATACCGCAGAGGATTTGACTGAGGCGCTGTCCAGGCGCGCGAGTTTGCGAGCTCATGAGTCTATTGTGACTCGCGATGGGCTCTGGCTCGGCCCCAACTGGTTGCGAGTGAATCGCGCCAGTGATGCAGAGGCCGGGGTCCTGGCGCGCAAGCAGGATCTTGAAACCCTGGGGCAGGAGTTGGCCCTGTGTGAGGAGCAGATAGAGAGTATTGCCGAGCGACGCGAGTCCCTGCGCACGCAAACGGTCGATCTCGAGCGCTCCATCGAACAAGCTCGCAATGAGTCCGACCAGCTCGGGCGTCGCGAGGCAGAGCTGCGCAGCCAGTTGTCCGCCCGACGGGCGCGTGCGGAGCAGATGAATGAGCGCCGTATCCGAATTGAGCAGGAAATCGGTGAGGTGCGTGAGCAGCAGGAGTTGGAAGGGGAGTCCCTGTCGGAAGCTCGTCTAATGCTGCAGGAAGCTGTCGAGGCGATGAGTGATGATACCGATCGTCGTGAAACGCTAATGGCACGCCGGGAGGAATTGCGCGAAGCTTTGGATGCCGTGCGCCAGCGTGCGCGGGAGGACAAGGATCGCGCCCATGAACTGGCTATGCGCGAGCAGTCAGTGCGCACCCAGATGGTGTCTCTCGAGCGCACTTTGCAGGTGATGAGCGAGCAGCTGGAAAGGTTGCGCAGTCGTCGTCAGCAATTGCAGGAGCAAATGGAGGAGACCCAGGACCCCTCCCAGGATTTTCAGGCTGAGTTGGAAGAAAAACTCGGCGAGCGTATTGAGGTGGAAACGGAACTCGCCGATGCGCGCAAAAAGCTGGAAGAGGTTGAGACCGGCCTGCGTGAGCAGGAACAGGAGCGCCACAAAGTGGAGGCGGCTCTTCAGGGAGTGCGCGTCCAGCTTGAGCAGGAGCGTCTCGCTGCGCAGACTCTGGAAGTGCAACGAAACGGATTGGTAGAGCAGCTGCGCGAGAGCGAGCACGATATCGATCAGCTGCTCGAACAGTTACCTGGCGATCTGACGATTAAACAGGTACAGGAAGATTTGGAATTGGTAGCTGCGCGTATCTCGCGTCTCGGGCCGATTAACCTCGCCGCTATCGATGAATACAAGCAGGAGTCTGAGCGCAAGAACTACCTGGATCGCCAGCATGGGGATCTGATGGAAGCGCTGGAGACCCTGGAAAATGCAATTAAGAAAATCGACAAGGAAACGAGAACCCGCTTCAAGGAAACTTTTGATCAGGTAAATGCGGGCCTGCAGGAACTCTTCCCGAAAGTTTTCGGTGGTGGTAATGCCTATCTGGAACTTACCGGTGAAGATCTGCTCGATACTGGTATCGCGATCATGGCCCGCCCGCCGGGCAAGCGCAACAGCACAATCCATCTGCTCTCGGGTGGAGAAAAAGCGCTGACGGCGATCGCATTGGTATTCTCGATTTTCCGTCTGAATCCAGCACCTTTCTGTATGTTGGATGAGGTGGATGCTCCCCTTGACGATGCTAACGTTGGTCGTTACGCACGAATGGTTAAAGAAATGTCAGAACACGTTCAGTTCATCTATATTACCCACAACAAGATCGCAATGGAGATGGCGGATCAGTTGCTGGGGGTTACCATGCACGAGCCGGGTGTATCCCGACTGGTGTCGGTGAATGTGGAAGAAGCAGCCGAGCTGGCTTCTGCATAAGGGCGTAAAGGGAGAGGCGCTAAAAAATGGATAACTGGCTGGTTACAATCCTGGTTGTCGTTCTGCTGGTCGTTGTGGTCGATGGCATACGCCGGGCGATCTTGCGACAGCGCGCGGCAGTTAAGGTCTCCCGCAATCTGTCGCGGGCCATGCAATCTGAAGTAAAAAATGAAGCTGATCCGGTCTCAGAGAAGGCTGAAGAAGAACCCCCGGTCCGCAAACCCCTGGAGACGCGAGAGCCCAAGCCTGCAAACAGCGAATTGCCCGGGCAGGCTCGCGTTGTTCAGCGCCGTCCGCTAGAGGATGCGCTACATGTGAATCGCCAGGTGCAGGAGAGCTTTATTTCCTCGCGCAAACCGCTCGCTGGCAGCAATCCCCAGAGGAGTCCGGAAGAGCAGGGTATCCTCGATTTGGAAGAGCAAGTCCCCACCCTGATGGAGTCGGTCGGTGAAGAGCAACGCTATGAGCCTGCATTAGATGAGGCTGAAAGCCTAAATGCGATGGATAGCGCTCACAGTCCTGAGCATGAAGCTGTGCATGAGGATTCTCAAGCCGAGCGATCTTCTCAGTCTCCAAGCTCTGGCAGTGTTGGTGAAGGTGCTCCCACCCGTGAGGTGCTGGTGATTAATGTAATGGCGCCAGAAGGGGATTACTTCGAGGGTAATGATTTACTTCGGGTAATGGTTGCCTGTGGCATGCGCTTTGGTGAAATGAATATTTTTCACTACCATGAGCACGGCGGTGCTGATGGGGCCATTATCTTTAGTCTCGCCAATATTGTTGTGCCCGGCGTTTTCGACCTGGCCCAGATGGAAGAATTTGCCACGCCGGGTGTTAGCTTGTTCCTGACACTACCTGTGGAAGGCGAGGCGATTAAAGCTTTCGATCAACTGCTTTCCACCTCATACAAAATTGCCGAGCTGCTCGGTGGCGAATTGAAGGATGAGAATCGCAGTGTATTTACCGCGCAAACGGCGGAGCATTATCGTCAGCGGGTTGTGGAGTACCAGCGCCGCAGGACTTTAGCGATGGCGCAAAGCTAACTCGCAATCTCTACATAATTGTTGCCATTTTTAATGCGGCCCGGGATGCCGGCTGATTTTCATTTTGGAAATTAGCCGTAAGCTCGGGCCGTATTTGCATGTAAAATCGAAATAATTTTCTAACTATTATTTTTATTCACTCGAATTGCCGATGACTCATCAAACTATTTCCCCTCAAGTGCGCGAGCGTGTTCAGGAATTACACGAAATCCTCCAGCGTGCGAATCACCAATACTATGTGCTTGATGATCCCGAGTTGCCGGATATTGAGTACGACCGGCGCCTGCGCGAGTTGCAGGACCTGGAAAGTGAATTCCCTCAGCTACTGACACCGGATTCTCCCACCCAGAGGGTAGGCGCAGAGCCGCTCTCCTCTTTCCAGGAGGTTCGCCACGAGGTGGCGATGTTGTCTTTGGATAACGCCTTTAATGATGAAGAGTTGCTGGAGTTTGACCGCCGGGTGTGTGAGCGCCTCAACAGTAAAGGGCCAGTGGAATACGCCTGTGAACCCAAATTAGACGGTATCGCTATCAGCCTTTTATATCGCGACGGAGTACTTGAGCGAGCGGCAACGCGAGGGGATGGCACGACGGGTGAGGATATCACCCAGAATGTACGCACCGTGGGATCTGTACCTCTGCGTTTGCGTCAAGCAGATGGTATTGAAAAGTATCCGGGTGTATTGGAGGTCCGCGGCGAAATCTATATGCCGAAAGCGGGCTTTGCCGAATTGAATCGCAAAGCGGCTGAGGCGGGCGAGAAGCTTTTCGTAAATCCTAGAAATGCCGCTGCCGGTAGTTTGCGTCAATTGGACTCCCGCATAACAGCGCAGAGACCGCTGGAATTGTGTGTGTATGGCACTGGCCTTGTAGAGGGCGGTGAGCTGCCGGAAAAGCACGTTGAGACTTTGCAGCTGCTGGGACATTGGGGCTTCCGTACAAACCGAGAGATGCGCGTCACTAAGGATATTCAGGGCTGCATCGACTACTACCGGGAAATCGGCGAGAAGCGCGAGGACCTCGCTTACGATATTGACGGTATTGTTTTTAAGGTCAACAGTATTCCCCTGCAGCGCCGTCTCGGTTTTGTTGCCCGCGCACCCCGTTGGGCCATGGCCTATAAGTTTCCTGCTCAGGAGGAAATGACTGAATTATTGGATGTTGAATTCCAGGTGGGGCGCACCGGTGCGGTTACCCCGGTTGCTCGCCTGCAGCCGGTATTTGTCGGCGGCGTTACCGTTTCCAATGCAACTCTGCACAATCGAGATGAGATCGAGCGCCTCGGCGTACAGGTGGGTGATACCGTCATTATTCGCCGTGCCGGAGATGTTATCCCGCAGGTGGTTTCTGTAGTGGAGAGCAAGCGCAAGCCGGGTGGCCACGCTATTGAATTCCCCACGCATTGCCCGGTATGCGGCTCGCCGGTGGAATCCACGCCTGGTGAGGCGGTGGTCCGCTGTAGCGGCGGCCTGATTTGTAGTGCCCAGCGCAAGCAGGCCATCAAGCATTTCGCTTCGCGCAAAGCAATGGACATTGATGGGCTGGGAGACAAGCTGGTAGAGCAGCTGGTAGATGAGGACTTGTTACACTCGGTGTCCGGGCTCTACCACCTCACTTTGGAGCAGGTGGCGGGACTTGAGCGAATGGGGCAAAAGTCTGCCCAGAACCTCCTCGATGCACTGGAGCGCAGTAAAGAGACCACGCTGCCTAAATTCCTCTATGCCCTGGGTATCCGGGAAGTGGGTGAGGCTACAGCGCGCAATTTGGCGCGGCACTTTGGCGAATTGAATCCGCTAATGTCGGCAGATGTCGAGGCTTTGCAGGAAGTTGAAGATGTGGGCCCAGTGGTCGCTCATTTTGTTGCTGAGTTTTTTCAGCAACCTCATGCCCAAGAAGAGGTGGAGGCACTGCAGCAGGCGGGTGTGCATTGGCAAGCGGAAGAGAGTGACGAGCAGGATCAGCCCCTGGCAGGGGAAACCTGGGTGCTCACCGGCAAACTGGAAACCCTGTCCCGCAGTGAAGCAAAAGACTACTTACAGAGGCTGGGTGCGAAAGTCGCAGGAAGTGTTTCCGCCAAGACCGGCACTCTGGTTGCTGGGCCAGGCGCTGGCTCAAAATTGACCAAAGCGCAGGGGCTAGGTATCACAGTTATGGATGAAGAGGCGCTTCTGGATATGCTGCGCGAAAGGGGCTTTGAGATTTAGTTCTGGTATTTTAGGCGGGGCACCATTAGTAACTGAATAGCCGAACTTTTGAGCACTTTGCAGGTTCGTGTTTTGTTTTGTGGCTTTCTGGTCGCTTCGCCGTTAAAGTTGATGCCTTAGATCTGTTTTGCCCTGGGTACCTGATGTCCAGTGGCACTGTGGTAAGGAATGGAATTAATGCTTCAGGGCGATCAGGAATCCATCGTTTACGGATGTATCAAAGACAGCAATAGCCTCGCTGGCGGCAGCGATCGGCGTAGGGTGAACCGCAATGCTGTGCTCGCTCTGCCCAGTGCTGACGAATGGCCATTCCTGTGCCGGGATATGTTTGCTATTCCCACCATTAAGGTGAAGCAATCCCAGTACCAAACCGATGTTATCCACTTTGGCGCTTCCTATCGGGCGGTAGAATACGAGTGGGATTTGTGGATACAGAAGTTTGAAGAGTTGTTGAAGAGTATGTATTGGGTTTCGGCAACTGTGCATTTGGAAACTGAGCTTTCCGGCGTTCACTCTTTCAGCTGGGAATCCGCTGGCCTCTATCACGAGCCGGGCAGCGGCGATATGCAGGTTCGCTGCGAGTGGACCCAAGAGGGTCGGGTGAGTATCTGATTTTTGTGGCCCGGTTGGTCCGGGCCCTCTCTTGCCTAATTGCCGCAAAGCAGATTTAAATAAGCAGCCCTGTCACAAATCCTATCTCTCTTTTTCTTTCCGCAACTATATTCCCTGATAGTCTCTGGAACTGAAACTTTGGTCTGTTAAAGTGTCTTTGCCGAACGGTACCAAGGTGCCGCGGCCGAGAAGCTGTAAAGCCAGATTATAAGAATTGGCGCGATCTGGGCGCCCTATCAGGAAGGAATACACATGATTAAATCCAGTTCTCTGCTGTTTGCCAGCGCACTGATGTTGTCGCCGCTGTTACATGCGTCTGAGCACGAAAGCAAAATGGATATGAGCAGTAAGGCCCCAGCAGATGCCAAGGTCTATATTATCTCGCCGAAGGATGGAGAGAAGGTGCCCCAGACATTTACGGTGAAGTTTGGTTTGTCTGGTATGGGTGTGGCACCGGCGGGTACCAATCAAGAGAATACCGGCCACCATCATCTGCTGATTGATGTGGATGATATGCCGGATATGAGCAAGCCTTTGCCGGCGAGTAAGAACATCATTCACTTTGGTGGCGGGCAAACCGAGACTCAAGTTACCTTGCCACCGGGCAAGCATACGCTACAACTGGTTCTGGGCAACTATATGCATGTGCCACATAAAGAGCCTGTGATGTCCAAGAAAATTACCGTCGTGGTCGAGTAGGGCTGCAGCGGCTAAATAACCTTCTGTCGATGCATTAAGCGCATCTGGGGAGAGTGAAATGGGTGGCGAATTCCGCACTGAAAAGGACAGCCTGGGCGAAGTTCAGGTGCCGACTGAGGCGATGTATGGCGCGCAAACCCAGCGCGCCGTGGAGAATTTTCCTGTCAGTGGTCACGGCTTGCCGGCAGAGTTTATCCGCGCCATTGTGCTGATAAAGAAATCTGCTGCGGAGGCCAACCGGGACTTGGGGTTGCTGGATAAAGCCCAGGCTGAGGCCATTATCAATGCCTGCGACAGTCTCGGTGATGAGGAGTATGCCACTCATTTTCCCGTCGATATTTACCAGACAGGTTCTGGTACCAGCTCAAATATGAATGTTAACGAGGTGCTCGCTCACCTGGCAGAAAAGCACAGTGATCAAACCATCAGCCCCAATGATCACGTGAATATGAGTCAGAGCAGTAATGACGTGGTTCCGACCGCGATTCATGTGTCCGCCCTGCTTGCAGTGCGCGACACCCTGCTGCCTGCGTTGCGCCATTTGCACACTGGCTTGTGCGACAAGTCCACGGAACTTGAAAGTATTGTAAAAACCGGCCGCACCCATCTGATGGATGCAGTGCCTATGACAATGGCGCAGGAAGTTGGAGGTTGGGCTGCACAAATAGAGGCGTGCCGGGAGAGGATTCGCGCGGTAATGCCTCGGCTTGCCCAGCTGGCTCAAGGCGGAACGGCGATTGGCACCGGGCTCAATGCTCACCCGGATTTTGCCGAGCTGTTTGCACAAAAAATCAGCGCCCACACATCTCATCAGTTTCGCCCGGCAGAGAACTTTTTTACCGCAATTTCCAGTCAGGATACGTCGGTGGAATTGTCCGGGCAGCTCAAGGTGTTGGCAGTTTCCCTGATGAAAATTGCCAATGATTTGCGTTGGATGAACAGCGGTCCGCTTGCTGGCCTCTCCGAAATCGCCCTGGAGGCCTTGCAGCCAGGGAGCAGCATTATGCCGGGCAAAGTGAACCCGGTTATTGCTGAATCAGTTACTATGGTTTGTGCCCGGGTGATGGGTAATGACACCACAGTGACCGTGGCGGGACAGAGCGGCAATTTTCAATTGAATGTTATGTTGCCTTTAGTAGGCAGTACGCTGCTGGAAAGTATTAACCTGCTCGCGAATGCATCGACCCTATTGGCTGATCGAGCCGTTGCCAGTTTCGCGGTGAATCGGGCGCATATTGAGGGAACCCTGGGCCGCAACCCCATTTTAGTGACCTCCCTTAACCCAGTGATTGGCTACCTGAAAGCGGCGGAGATTGCCAAGGCCGCCTATGCCAGCTGTAGGCCAGTGCTGGATGTTGCTGTTGAAATGACGGACCTGGATAGAGAAACGCTTGAGGAATTGTTGGATCCCGCCCATTTGGCCAAGGGTGGGCTGATCAGCTAGGGGCAAAAAAGGCGATTCCCAACAGTATTAACGATATAATGGCGGTCAGGCACATAAGCCAGTGCAAAAGCCTTAACAGCGTGGCTCGATCCTCTGGTTCCAGCATTCTTCTGCTCATTGGTGCCTCCTGCGGCGTTGACAGGAACCGGCCAATCCCTCACGATTCGACGCCGCGTCGGTACTGGGTGCCGACAATACAATGGTAGCGCCACAAAATGTGGCAGTCTCACCTGTTTTGAAAATCAATGTATCCAGATCGTCATGGCTAAAAGAAGTCGCCGCTCCTTTATTACCAGTGTCCTCGCCTGTGTCGCCTTTGTAGTGGCGGCAGTCTACAGCTGGGACCTGCCCGTTAAGGATGTTGTCACCTATTTCATTCTTCTGTTGGTGATATTACTTGTCATCATTGCTCTGGCGTTTGGGTGCGGGGCTTTATTGAATTGGTTGCGCAGGCGTAAATAATAGATGGCGTCAACGGAAGAGGATATTCGCATCCCTATCGCCTACCTCGAGCGACTGCTCGAAGAGGCGACCAAGCATGGGTGTGATCGCAAGGAGCTTTTAGCTTCTGTCGATATCGATGAGTCTGAATTGCAGGGCGTATCCGCATTTTCAGCAGTGAAGTACGGCCGCTTGTACCAGCGCGTGATGTGGCTGGCGCAAAATGAGTGGTTTGGCATGCTTAGCGGTGGAAGGGTCCGTTCCGGGTCTTTTCGTTTGTTGTGTCTGGCGGTGGTGAATTGTGCAACCCTACGCCAGGCGATTACGCTCTGTGCCGAATTTATGGAAATCTGCCGAGGTTTTAAGGTGAAGCCGGTACTCGGAGAAGGTGGCCATGGGCGCGAGCGGGTTGAAATTTGCGGGATCAGTTCGCTGGGCAAAGGCGAATTTGAGCAGCTGCTGAATAACACGAGCCCCAGTGTGGTGCGTACAACCTTAGCGGTTTGGCACAGGTTTTATTGCTGGCTGGCAGGGCGGGAGATTCCGCTGGCCAGGCTGCACTTTTCATTTGCTTGCCCAGAAGAGTTTCGCAGTCTCGCGCAGAGTGAGGCCAATGAGTTGTTATTTGAGCAGCCGTTTAATGCGCTCGAATACGATACCCGCTACCTGGAATACCCTGTGGTGCAAAGCCCGCAGATGGTTGAGGACTTTATTCGCACCGCTCCTTACCACCTGGTGATTAGCGACGGCAGTGCCAATAGTATCAAGACCAAAGTGAAAACCATTTTGAACCGGGACGTGAGTGAGTCCATGCCTGCCGCTGAGGCGGTGGCGGAGAGGCTCAATATGTCGGTCACCACGTTGCGACGTCGCCTTCAGCAGGAGGGTACCTCCTACCAGAAGCTCAAAGACGAATGTCGGATGGAAGCGGCTTTTCACTACCTCAGCTGCCCGGATCTTTCCAATGGGCAGATCGCAGAGATGCTTGGGTTCGATGAATCCAGTGCTTTCTTCCGCGCCTTCAAAAAATGGACGGGAATTACGCCAGGCGAGTATCGCCGGGGTGGTCGCGCCGCAGCTGGCCTGGATATTTGACTGGGCCAGTCACCTTTTTTCATCCTCTCGCCTCGATTTGTCACCGCTTTGGACGGGTTTGGCCATAGAGGGGGCTGCTCGCTTACTACTATGATGAACCAATCTTAGAAATTAGTCATAAATATGACTGGATGGTTTTGCCTCCGGTCCCAAACATAAGCGAATTGAGGCTATCAGGATGACCGATATCAAAATGCCACTGCGTGATTTGCGTTTCGTAATGCGCGAGATGCTGGACTCAGAAAAGCATTATGAGTCACTTGGATATGAGGAGGCTACTCCTGATGTCGTGGATGCCATCCTGGAAGAGGGTGCAAAGTTTTGTGAAAACGTTATTGCACCGCTGAACCAAATTGGCGACCAGCAAGGTTGCACCTGGAAAGACGGTGAAGTTACTACCCCGGAAGGCTTTAAAGAAGCCTACCAGCAGTTTGTAGAGGGTGGCTGGGCTGCACTGCCTCACGATCCTGAGTACGGTGGCCAGGGCCTGCCGCCCTCGCTCGGCACTATCATGAGCGAGATGGTTGGTACCGCCAACTGGTCCTGGGGCATGTACCCCGGCTTGTCCCACGGTGCGATGAACACCCTGGAAGAGCACGGTACTGAAGAGCAAAAGCAGGTTTACCTGACCAAGCTGGTTGAAGGTAGCTGGACCGGCACTATGTGTCTGACCGAGCCTCACTGCGGTACCGATCTGGGTATTTTGCGCACCAAGGCCGAGCCGAATGACGATGGCTCCTACGCGATTACCGGCACCAAGATCTTTATCTCCGCCGGTGAGCACGACATGACTGACAACATTGTTCATATCGTACTCGCCCGCTTGCCAGACGCACCTGCTGGCACCAAGGGTATCTCCCTGTTTATCGTACCCAAGTTCCTGCCGAACGCTGACGGCTCTGCCGGTGAGCGCAACGGTGTGGTATGTGGTTCCCTCGAGCACAAAATGGGTATTCACGGCAACGCCACTGCAGTGCTGAACTTTGACGGTGCTAAAGGCTTCCTGATCGGCGAGCAGAATAAAGGCCTGAGCTATATGTTCACCTTTATGAACACTGCGCGCCTGGGCACTGCTCTGCAAGGCCTGGCTCACTCCGAGATCGGTTTCCAGAAGTCCCTGGCTTACGCAAAAGATCGCCTGCAAATGCGTTCTCTGTCCGGCGTGAAAAACCCGGAAGGCCCGGCTGACCCGATTATTGTTCACCCTGACGTGCGCCGCATGCTGATGACCCAGAAAGCCTTCTCTGAAGGTGGTCGTATGCTGGTTGTTAAGTGCGCACAGCTGGTTGATATCACTCACAAAGGCGATACTGACGCGAAGAAAGCCGCTGACGATATGCTGGCTTTCCTGACGCCGATTGCAAAAGCATTTTTGACAGAAGCCGGTTTTGAATCTGCCAACCTGGGTATGCAGTGTTTCGGTGGCCACGGTTATATTGCCGAGTGGGGCGTGGAGCAGAACGTACGTGATGCGCGTATCTCCACTATCTATGAAGGCACCACTGGTATTCAGGCTCTGGACCTGTTGGGTCGTAAGGTTCTGATGACCCAGGGTGAATTGCTGCGCGGTTTCACCAAGCAGGTTCACAAATTCTGCCAGGCGGAAATTGATAACGAAGCACTGGCGCCTTTCGTTGCTAAATTGCAAGAACTTAACAAGCAGTGGGGCGACCTGACCTTGCACGTTGGCGGCAAAGCTATGGAAAACCCTGACGAAGTCGGTGCTGCTTCTGTAGATTACCTGATGTTCTCCGGTTACACCGTACTGGCCTTCCTGTGGGCACAGGCGGCTAAAGTTGCCAATGAAAAACTGGCAGCGGGCACTGGAGAAGAAGATTTCTACAAGGCGAAAATTACTACCGCGCGTTTCTTCTTCGAGCGTATCCTTCCTCGCACTTCCAGCCACGCAACGTCCATGTTGAGTGGAGCAGGCAACTTGATGGAATTGGATGCCGAGCATTTTGCATTCTGATCCCGCTCTGAAATGAAAACCGCCGGCAAATGCCGGCGGTTTTTTTGTGAGTAATAAAGCGGCTTAAACGGAGAATTTCCGATGCAATTGCCGGATTCAGTTCAAGAGCGCCTGTGTCACTTAGCTTGTTCGTACCCGCTGGCTCGGGTACAGTTCCGGCTGCCAGATGCCTGTGACTTCTATGTTTATGTCACCGAAGTATCTAAAAATTACAAAGTGATTTCCGAATTTGGTCAGACTGATAATCCAGAACTAACATTGGAAATGGAAAACAGCACTCTCAGTGCTATATTGGACGGTCAATTAAGTGGGCGTCACGCCTTCCTTTTGGGGGATGTTCAATATTCTGGAAATCGCGAGTTGGCCGCAGCATTGGCAGGTTTATTTCCTGCGAATAGTGAAGAGGGAGATCGGTAAAGAGAGGTTTTAAACCTTCTTTTTCACCGTCTCAAAGATACTACAAACAATAAATAAATTCTCGCTCGCCCAGAGATATGGCAGCTTTCGCCTATGGAGACGGAAGGTGTGGGCAAGCGACGACAACAATCAGGAATGGGAGAAGAGAGTTGGACATTGATCGCAGCATACTTGATGTCTTTAAAGGCGCTTGCGCCAAATTCGGTGACCGGCCGGCTTTCACATGCCTGGGGCGTACACTTTCAATCAATGATATTGACACGCTAAGTGGAAAATTCGCCTCTTATTTACAAAATCATACCGACTTGAAGCCCGGTGATCGCATCGCTGTCCAGCTGCCCAACGTGCTGCAGTACCCAGTAGTTGTTTTTGGTGCACTGCGCGCAGGTTTGGTTGTAGTAAATACCAATCCGCTGTACACGCAGCGCGAGCTTAAGCACCAGCTGAATGATTCAGGGGCCAAGGCTCTGGTCGTACTGGCGAATATTGCCGATACCGCTGCTGCGGTGGTTGCTGAAACCGATGTAAAACAAGTTATTGTTACTGAGATTGCGGACCTGCACAGTCCGCTGAAGCGTACCTTGATCAACAGTGTGGCGAAGTACGTTAAGAAAATGGTGCCCGAATTTTCGTTTGCCAATGAAGTTAGCTTCCGCGATGCAATGGCAAAAGGCGCTGAGCGTCCTCATAAGGATGTTGAGCGCACCAAAGAAGATATTGCAGTTCTGCAGTATACCGGCGGTACTACCGGGGTTGCCAAAGGGGCAATGCTGACTAATGGTAATCTGGTAGCGAATATGGAGCAGGTTCGTATCGCATTTGCCAGTGGTATGAAAGAAGGTGAGGAGTTCTATATTGCACCTTTGCCTCTTTACCATATCTACGCATTTACCATCCACTGCATGTGCCTTTTCTCCACGGGCAACCACTCGTTGTTAGTGCCCAACCCGAGGGATATTCCGGGTTTTGTGAAGATGCTGAAAGGCCTGCGTTTCACTGGATTTGTTGGGCTCAATACCCTGTTCAATGGCCTGATGCGCAACAAGGATTTTGCTGAACTGGACTTCAGCAAATTGCACTCAACAGCTTCTGGTGGCATGGCGTTAACTCGCGATACGGCTAAGCGCTGGGAGGAAATGACCGGCTGTATGATCATGGAAGGTTACGGTATGACTGAAACCTCCCCGGTTGTTTCATTTAACCCTACTGATGGTGTTCAGCTGGGCACGGTGGGTGTTCCTGTTCCCGGCACCGAGGTCAAGGTTGTCGACGAGAATGGCAATGACCTGCCAAACAACTCTCCTGGCGAGCTGTGCGTGCGCGGACCTCAGGTGATGAAAGGCTACTGGCAGCGTCCGGAAGCGACAGCGGATACCATCGACAGTGAAGGTTGGTTGAATACCGGCGATATGGCCGTTATTCAGGATGATGGTTACATCAAAATCGTAGATCGCAAGAAGGACATGATTATTGTATCCGGCTTCAATGTATATCCCAATGAGATTGAAGACGTGATCAGCGCGCATCCGAAGGTCACTGAAGCTGCCGCTATCGGTATCCCGGATGAGAAAAGTGGTGAGCAGGTGAAGCTCTTCCTGGTGAAGGCTGATCCATCTTTGACCGAAGATGAAGTTGTCGCCTACTGCCGTGAGCATATGACGGCTTATAAAGTGCCGAAGCATGTGGAGTTCCGTGAGGACTTACCCAAAACTAATGTGGGCAAAATCTTGCGCCGTGAACTTCGCGATGAAGAGTTGAAAAAGCTTGAGGCTACTAGCGCTGCTTAAGTCGCTATTTAGCTAAAGAGTTCAACCGCATAAAAGGCCCTGCTGGAGACAGTGGGGCTTTTTTATTGGTTTCGATTCACGGAGAGGCACCTGCAGCTAATGCAGGGTTGATGTTTGGGGAGGGAAATTTGGTGACACCGAGGAGGTGCCACCAAGGAAAAGCGGGATGTTTATCCTGCTTGGTTATTTGCGGCTTTCGGCACTGGCGTCGCGAATAGCGCGGAACTCATTGCCTTCATACCAGTTGGGCCAGTCGCGGCTGTTTGCCAGCTTCAGGCCCAATTGCAGGCCCAGCTGCAAATTCATAGCGGCGCCTTTCAGGTTCCAGTTGGGGTCGTACTCATCTCCCGGCTTGTGGTAGTGCTGGCTGAGATATTCCTTGTCCTTGGATTGTGCCCACTCCCGGCCGTGCTCATGGTTTTCGCTACCGGAATCAAAATACAGCATTGGCACGCCTTCTTTTGCCAGGCTGAAATGATCTGAGCGATAGAAGTAGCCGCGTTCCGGGTGCTCTTCAGCAGCCAGATAGCGGCCCTGTTTTTTGGCGGCTGCTTCTAAGAGATTTTCCAGCTCGCTGCTGCCGAAGCCAACGACGGTGATGTCTTTGGTGGGGCCCAAGACATTCATAGCGTCGAAGTTAAAGCCGGCAACCGTCTTTTCCAGAGGTTCAACTGGGTTAGCGGCATAGTATTTGGAGCCAAGTAAACCGGACTCTTCAGCAGTTACTGCAACGAATACCAGGGAGCGATCAGCTTGATCCTCTTTCACTGCTTGGGCTGCAAGAGCAAGTAGTCCAGCGGTGCCGGTGGCATTGTCCACTGCGCCATTGAAGATATGGTCTTCGCCAGAAGCGTTTCGGTTGACCCCTAAGTGGTCCCAGTGGGCAGTGTAAACAATGGTTTCATCTGCGTACTTTTTGCCGGGTAACTTAGCAATAACATTGCGAGAGTTGGACTTCTCAAGGCTGTTGCTGAGTTCGATGCTGGCTTTGAGTTCCAGTGACTTAGGCTTGAATCCAGATGCTTTTGCCGCTGCCATTTCTTCGGCCAAGTCGAGACCTGCTGCCTGGAACAGATCCTTCGCTGCCTGGTTGGTGATCCAGGCCTCAATCGCCACGCGATCGATATTCTTATTTTCTGCTTCAAGGCTTACCTGGGCGCCAGACCAGGAGCCGCTCACTACTTCCCAGGGGTAACCGGCAGCGCCATTCTCATGGATAATAATGGCTCCTGCGGCGCCCTGACGGGCAGCTTCTTCAAACTTGTAGCTCCAGCGACCGTAGTAGGTCATGGCATTGCCATTAAATAGAGCCTCATCTTGGGTGGCATAGCCGGGGTCATTCACCAGAATGACTGCGGTTTTGCCTTCCATATCCAGACCTGCGTAGTCATTCCAGTTGTTTTCTGGAGCTACGATGCCGTAACCGACAAAAACCAATTCGCTTTCATTGAGGCTGGATGCGCTGGTTTGGCGCTGGGTAAACGCGACCATGTCGTCAATAGGTTTTAGAACCTGGCCTACACCCTCGCCCTGAATAGTAAGGGGAGTGGATTGAATATCCATCTCTACAATGGGGACTTCCTGGAACCAGCTGGGGTTACCGTCGGAATCTACGGCACCAGGGGTAAGTCCGAGCGCCTTAAATTGCTCTGCCAGATAGTTTACCGTCAGCTCCTCACCTTTACTGGCGGGAGCGCGGCCTTCGAATTCATCGGAGGCCAATACGGCGACATGCTTGTGCAGGTCGGCAGCGACAGTATCAATTTGAGCCTTCTCAGCGGCTTCCAGATTGAGCTTTTCAGTGCTGTGCTCGATATGTTCTTTATGGGAGTGCGCTTGTGAGCTGACTTCTTCGTTGCCCTTGCTACAACCGCTGATAACACCGCCGATGGCTATAGCCAAGCCAAGGCGGCGCCAGGTGGTAGGAATTCGCATAATTTTGTCCTGACAGTCTTGTTAGGAGGCAGATTATGCCTGATCTTGTCTTAACTAACGATATATCAGCGATCAGTGGAGAGTAGAGTGTGGCTGGGCCCAGAGCTATATTCCCGTTTTGGTAATTTAGTTGAATATGGTGACAGGGTTTGTGTTTGAGAGGTTTCAATAAAACTCGCCTTGGATAGGAGGCTCGGGCTTAGCCTCCTATCCAGCCTAAACCCTCAAGTCGAGATTTTTGAGGTTAATTGTGCTGCCACTGGCCCTCAGTTATCTGGTCCTGATAGTTAATCCATACCTTGTCATAGCCAGTGGTTTCCTTGGCGCTTTTAAGGGCTTGGTTGTCCTGGCTATTGGTGGGGGCGGAAAACACGTAGTCATTGCCCAGTGCCTGGCACACCCCGGCACCATAAGAGAATGGGCCTGTTGAGGCGCTGACCAGCCAGCTACCGTCAGCCGTGTTCTTACATGCGAAGCTATATTGGTTGCTGCAGTTGGCATCATTCCAGCGCCCGTTACCCCACTGCAAAGCGCAATCCTCATTGTTCAAGTTATTTGGCTCATTCTGATCCCATGACCAAATAGCTGCAGCGATGCGGCCATCAGTCGTATTCATATTATCGAGATTGATTATGTTGTGACCTATAGCAAAGCCATTGCGCACATCGTCGGCTGTGATTCGTTCAATACCACCGCTAAAAATTTCTCCTATAGTGCCAATAGTGGTGCTGTCTTCCCACACTCGACCGATTTCCCCTAATCCGGTGAAGGCCATGTTCTTCATGTCACCATTTCCAGAGCAGCCGCTATCTTTCCACACGACGACTTGTTTCCCTGCAGCAAGCACATCATTTTTTGTAAGGCTGCTGGGGATACTCTGGCAGCCGCCACTGTAGAAAATCTTATCCCCGAATCGATCGGTTATTTGGTTGTAGAGATCTTGATGGCGCCCATCAGAGTGGTCCTCGATATATAAAATGATGACTTCGTCCTGATTGGCGCTGTCATTTAGCCAGTCCTTTATTTCGTTAAATCCTTCAGTCGCATACTTATCATTGATACTGCAGAGCCCATGGCATAGAAGTAATCTTTTTGGGTAGGAAAAAAGGCTCTCCATTTTCGTTGTCCAATGGACATCCAGCTCTATAAAGCGAGCTCCCATGCGCAATTGATCTTTTATGGAATGCTCCTGTTGAGGGTCCAGGTAGCGGCATCCCACTGAGAAGTTACAGGCGCGATACACTTCTGAGTTGTAAGAATTGTGTGTCCCCAAAATATTGTTTTCACTCATGGGAGTGTGGTTGTCTATTTGACGCTGTAGATCCAAGGCTGTGCCTGTCCAGCTGTTTTGGAAATCAGAAATGCTATCGGCCCAAAGGGGGAGAGAGGCGAAGGAAAGTACAAATAGAATCGATAGGATCATCTGTCTGATAGTGTGTTTCATTATTTTTCTCCGGACTGAGTAGATACGCTACCTTTGCAGTAGACGCTAGTGAATATTTTTTAATTTTTATTGGTGTGTGGTGCCTTAAGGTACCGTTTTTATTATTTTTGCTTTTTACTACGAATTGGACTTTTTTGTCTATGTGAAGAGGGTTGGTTTCTTGTTGTTTTCTGGTGGCATCATAATTCTATTGATAATGGATGGGTTGTGTAGCTCTCTCAGCAATAAATTCCGATAAATTATTCAGGGTCTTTCCTTGCTTTAATTAACAAGCTGTATAAGGGGAATTATGCGACTAATGAATAAGTGGGTTGTTTTGCTTGGCTCCTTTCCAGCCACCTTTATTTTGGGGTTGGACTACACCATTGTCAGTATTGCGCTGCCGACAATCCAGCAGAGTTTAGGTGCATCCTTTATTCAAACCCAGTGGGTTATGAATATATTTATGTTGATGCTATGTATCCTGATGGCCAGTATGGGGAGATTGGGGGATATTGTGGGCTCCCTGAAGATGCTCAATATTGGATGGGTATTACTTGCAGTTAGCTCCCTTTTCGCGGGATTGGCTGAGGATCCACTTTGGTTAATTGTCTGGCGGGCCTTTCAAGGTGTCTCCATTGCCATAATCGTGCCGAATAATATTGCTTTGCTGTCCCACACTTTTGTAGAAAAAGAAGCCGGATTTGCAATGGGATGGTGGATGTCGGTATTGGCTGTCGGCTTTGCTCTTGGTCCGGTATTGGGTGGGGTCCTATGTGAGTATTTGTCTTGGAGGTCGATCTTTTTTATTAATATCCCCTTTGTGTTGGTTAGTATGGTACTTGGTCTTTTTGTGATGCGGAGCCAGCAAAATTTAGATAAAGAAAAAAGTTATATTGACTGGCGTGGAATGATACTTCTTGCGCTTAGTGTGGGTTCGCTAGTGGTGTTAGTAGTTGAAGGGGCGCAAGTGGGTTGGTTGAGTTGGCCGATACTGTTGTTACTGGTTATTTCTATATTGAGTTTTATTGCCCTTTTTCGTGTTGAGCGAAAACTGGAGCAACCGTTGATCCATTTTGCCTATTTTAAGAATTTGCTATTTTCCGCTTGTATTTTAACCAATTTTAGTTTGTTGATATTTCTCATTTCTGCTTTCTTTTTATTACCATTTTATTTGCATATTGTGCGTCAGGATACAACGGTAATGTCCGGCTTGATTTTGCTCCCTATTACCTTGGTAATGGCTTTGGTATCTCCTGTGGCGGGCAGAATGGCGGCTAATTCCGCACCTGCGGCTCCAATCTTAATTGGTGTCATATGTATTTTGATTGCGGCAATCGTAATGACACAATTCTCAGTGGATACCAATTTTTCGACGCTTTTGCTGGCTTTTATACCTTTCGGTGTGGCTTGGGGATTTGTATTTAGTGCAACAGCCCCAATCGCTATTGGCGCTTTGCCGCCTAATAGTGCAGGTATAGCAACCGGAATGTTGTGGGGCATACAAAACATAGGCGCAGCACTTGGTTTGGCTGTAGTGGGTACTGTATTCCGGATAATGGAGAAACAGAGTTTGCTAAATCAATTGAAGGAAAGTGGGGTGCAGATTACCAGTGCACTGGAAAAATATATCGATGCATTGCTGATTAATCCTGAAAGGATTGAGCGTGGCGCAATGGGGGTGTCTGCTGCTCTGCACGGTCGCATCGCTAACATGTTTAATGAGGCTTTTGCCCAGGCTTTCCAGTCGGTGATGTGGGGGTTGGTTGTATTTACTTTTCTTTTGTTGGTTGCTGTAGCTGTATTATTGAAAAAATCACAGTGTAAGAAGGAAAGTTAGAAATGTTATTTTAATGGTCTCTGCAAGCTTTGAAATATAGAGGCTGTCCTGTGATTTTTGGCTCAAAAATATACGCCTACTCGGTTTTTATAAATCAATAATTACAATAAGAAAAGTCTCTCTAAAACTGGGCTGCCGTTTGAAACAGCCCAGCTCAAATTAATTTCTCTTGTTGGTAACGGTAATTTGGTTCACCGTATAGAGATTATTTGAGTGTTTTTAACACTTCGCGAATTGGGAAAAGAATATCGCGAGCGAGTTGTTGGCTTCGCGCCGGGGACCAACCTTCGATCAAGTCGGGCAGGTCATCATTGTCTTTAAACGGCATCTCCAATGTTAGAGCCAGGGTGCGGAATTGATGTCCAGCCCAGGCGGTACCAATTGTCAGATTTGCTTCGCCGGGTTTATCCAGCTCATATCCATGCTCCGTTTGGAAGTCGGGGCTGACGGCCTCATAAGCTTGCTTAAATGTCTCTTCCAGCTTGGCGTGGCGCTCGTCATAGCCGGGAATACCTTCACAAGCCGCAACAAAGTTATAGGGCAGGGCTTCATCACCATGAATATCCAGGAAGATATCCCCTCCTAGCTCCAACATTTTCTCCCTGACCAAAAAGACTTCCGGGCTTCGCTCCATTGTGGGGTTGAGCCACTCACGGTTCAGGTTGGCGCCCGCAGCGTTAGTGCGCAGATGCCCGCGAACGCTGCCGTCGGGGTTCATATTGGGTACTACATAAAATACGGTATCTGCCAGCAAGCTTTGCGCAGTAGGATTGGCATGGTCGAGCAAGGTTTCCAGGAAGCCCTCAACAAACCATTCCGCCATGGTCTCTCCTGGGTGTTGGCGGGCAATCATCCAAACACGATGTTTCGCGGTGTCGGCATTGCCAACCGTGAGCATGGTCATATCGCGCTCATCAAGGGTTTTACCGAGAGTTTGCAGTTTGACCAGGTCGTGGCTCTGCGCCCAAGCGAGCAGATCCAGGTGGCGTTCCCAGGAGTAGGGGGCGAAATAGGCGAGATAGATGCTGGGTTCATCCAGGGTTACAGTGAAGTCCAGAGTATTGCCGTCGTAGTTGGCGCCAATTCTGAACCAATTTTGACGATCGTATGAGGCACAGATGCGGTAGTTTTCCCAGCCTTCCGGGTAGGCGGATTTGCCGGCATTAACGATGCGCAAGGGATAGCTGGTGCCAATATCGCCTTCCAGACGAAAGTGAAACCATTGGTAGAAGTCAGAATTGTTGTCCTGACGGATTGCTAGCTCAATTGGATTGCTGTCGGTATTGATAACTTCGATATTGCCGCTGTCAAAGGCGCTGCTGATATACATGTAGAGAGCTCCACTCTTGTTCTTGGGCGCAGGATACAGCGGTAGGGGGAATTTTCCAGGAAGAAAGGTAGGGGATCTCGCCAATTTTGGGTGCGATAGGACGAAATCTCCTTTATTTAGTGAAATAGAAAAGCACGGTATCGATAAGGATACCGTGCTTTAGCCAATCCCTGGCGGCACCTGCTACGACTACTGCTCCCTGAAATTTCCGGTGTCGGACCCCAGGCGACTGCTTACTGCCCGGTCAGATCACAAGTGCGTCACTCCACACTGTCAGAAATTAGTAAATCTCCTTAACATCCCGCAGCAAGTGCTGGTTAAAGTTTAGGCAATCGAGCCTGCTTGATGTTGTACGAACGTTTCGATCGGCGTAAATTTGATGATCTTTTTGTCTCAGGGCTATCTGACGTGAATTTGTACAGATAGAGAATAGGTCCCATGGCATTAGTGGGAATAGAAAGAACAAGTAATAGCTCCGCATAGGGGGCTTTCGTGAGAGGTGACACCATGAATAGAGTGATTAAACGAAGTATCGTGGCATCCGCTGCGCTTGTAACAGTGATGAATCTGAGCGCCTGTGGCTATTTCCTGTACCCGGAGCGCAAAGGGCAGGCGGGTGGGCGAGTTGATCCTGCGGTCGTAATCTTGGACGGCGCAGGCCTGCTATTTGGCTTGCTGCCGGGCATAGTGGCTTTCGCTGTCGATATTACCAATGGCACCATTTATTTGCCGCCAGGGCATAGCTCGGTTTTTGATCGCCATTTAAGCAGTACTGACCAGGGGGCACCTGCGGAGGTTACAGACGAAGAGGGGCAGGTCTGGATCCGACTTCCGGTGGAGGGCGTCGATGAGAATACCCGACTAGAAGTACTCAGTGATCAGTTGTCAGGGATAACAGGGCAGCAAGTAGATGCTGAAGATATTGTTTGGTTACAGGACTCAGCCGAGCTTCGTGCAGTAAGCCGTTTCCAGGCTGCGTCTCGCTAGTTTTTCCCAGCTTTGAGCGCCTCGGGAGTTGAAGGCTCCCGAGCTTAAGCTGTAGAAGAGACCTTTCAGGTGGCTGCGCCAAAGGGGGTAAGCCCCTCGAGGGCCAAGGGGATAACGCTTGCAGCAAGCAACAATCCCATAGCAATGTTAAAGCTTCGCAAGTAGCGTGGTTCAGTCAGGAACCGTTTTAGCCCAACGCCAAAGAATAGCCAAATGGCAACGCAAGGCCCGCCAATGGTGATAAATGCCAGTGCAACCTTAACAACTCCCGACCATATTTCTGTGCCGGGACTGGTGAAAGCAGCCAGTGCTCCAGTGGCCATAATCCAGCCTTTGGGATTGATCCACTGAAAAGCCATCGCCTGGGTAAAGCTCAGGGGTTGGCTTGAATTTCCAGAACCCATTTCCCGGGTCGAACCAATTATCCATGCCAGGTAGAGTAAATAGGCAATGCCTGCCCAGCGAATAACTTCATGCAGAAAAGGGAAGTGATTGAAGGCGGTTCCCAGTCCCAAGCCAATGGCAACCACCATGGCGGGAAATCCCAGCCAAATTCCCAGTAGGTGAGGTGTTGAACTGTAGATGCCGTGATTGAGCCCTGAGGACATAATCATCAGGTTATTAGGGCCCGGTGTAATACTGGCTGAGAAAGCAAAAAGGGCGATTGGCAAAAGAGATTCAATCACAGGTGTACCAGAGGAAAAGGCGACTTCATGCTAATATGCGCGCGAATAATGGGTATCACAAGTGAAATTTATAGACAGCCATTGCCACTTTGATTTTGAGGCTTTTTCACTGGACCGGGATCAGGTGTGGCAAAGATGTCTCAATGCCGGAATAGATAGGGTCATTATCCCCGGCGTTTGCGAGGCTCAGTGGCAGTCGTTGGGCGCTCTGGTATCGGAACAGCCCGGTTGGATGATGGCTGCTGGTGTTCACCCTTGGTGGGTGAAGAAAATCCCGCAAGATTCCCGCTGGCGGGAAAATCTGATGGAGTTGGGAGTACGGCTTAGTGAGAGCCTTGAGAAATACTCATGTGTCGCTGTTGGAGAGTGTGGCTTGGATGCCTCTATCGGCACTGACTTGAATAAGCAGGAAGATATTCTCAAGCTTCATTTGGAGATTGCTAGTAACCATGAACTGCCGATTATTCTGCATGTTCACCGGGCCCACAATGAACTCCTGAGGCTGTTAAAGCAATTCAAGCTCCCGCGGGGAGGTGTGATCCACGCTTTCAGTGGCAGTGAGCAAATGGCGCAAGAGTACTGGAAGCGCGGCTTCTATCTGGGTATCGGTGGAACAATTACTTACCCACGGGCAGCGAAAACCCGACGGGCTGTGTCACGTGCGCCGCTGGAGAGTTTACTGCTTGAGTCGGACGCCCCGGATATGCCCCTTTCAGGTCAGCAGGGTATGCGTAATAGCCCTGAAAACCTTTCTAAAATTGCACAAGCACTGGCTGATTTGCGGGGAGTTTCCGTGCGGGAAATCGCCAATGCTACCTGTCGAAATACTGAGAAGTTATTTTCCCTATGAGTTTTTCCGCTGAATCATTCAGGCAGTCATTTCCCCTCTTTGATCAAGAGGAGAATAAGGAGTTGGTATACCTGGATAATGCTGCAACGACGCAGAAGCCAGAGGCAGTGATTAATGCTGTACGCGATTACTATGTGCACAGCAATGCCAATACGCACCGCTCCAGTCATCGTCTGGCGCGTAAAGCTACAGAAATGGTGGAGCGAGTGCGTCGCCAAGCGGCAAAGTTTGTTAATGCTGCCAGCACAAGGGAAATTGTATTTTGTCGCGGTGCTACTGAGGCATTGAATTTGTTGGCGCACAGCCTGTGTAGTGAGTTGCAGGCTGGGGATGAAATTGTCATCTCAACAGCGGAGCACCATGCAAATATTATCCCTTGGCAGATGGCGGCCAAGCGATTCAATTTGAGTTTGCGCTATGTACCCCATGTAGCGGGTGTCCCGGAATTTGATCGCCTGGGAGAAGTGCTGAATGAGCGCACAAGAATTGTATCCCTGACCGGCGGTTCCAACGCACTCGGATTGCGTCCGGACCTGGCTGCAGTGAGGCAATTGCTGCGCAGAAAGCACTTGATGTGGATTGTTGATGGCGCCCAGTTGGCAGCCCATGAAGTGATTGATGTGCAGAAAATTGGCTGTGATTTTTTTGTTTCCTCCGCACATAAGTTTTACGGCCCGTCAGGAATTGGTTTCTTATACGGTAGGGAAACACTTTTGGAATCTATGCCACCATGGCTGGGTGGTGGAGAAATGATCTCCGACGTTGAACTTGAAACGAGTCATTATGCAGGCTTGCCGCACAAATTTGAGGCAGGCACTTCTCCGCTGGCGGCAATAGCGGGTCTTGGAGCGGCACTGGAATTTCTTGAGCAGCAAGATAGGGTCGCAATAGCGGCGCATGAGCAGAAATTGGTGCGATGGATACATCGCGAACTGATAGCGTCCCCCAATTTTAGGGTTATCAGCCAAGTGCGCCACAATCTGGGTATTGTCTCTTTTGTGCCTATTCATGGTAGCGCTGCCGATTTAATGCACTGGCTGGACGAGCGCGATATTGCAGTGAGAGTAGGCCATCACTGTGCACAATTGTTAGGTAAAGAGAGCGGTGATTTGGTGACGGTCCGAGCCTCAGTCGCAGCCTACAATACCGATAGCGATATTCAGGCTTTTTTGCAGGCCCTGGAAGAGTATTGTGAGATCCAGAAGTCAATTGAGCCGGGGGCTAGTATTCAGCGTGATGAATGGGCCAGGGATGATTTCTCCTCGTTATTGCTGGAGAGTTTAGTTTCCCAGCGCAACTGGCAGGGACGTTATAGAGAATTAATGCTGTGGAGTAAAACTATTGCCCGAAAGCCCGAGATACGTACCGAGGAAAACCTGGTGCGGGGTTGTGAGTCCGCAGCTTGGTTAGCGCACCGGACAGAGGGTGGTAGGCACTATTTTGGATTGGAAAGCGACAGCCGGGTTGTAAAAGGCCTGGGTGCGTTATTACTTTCACAAATCGATGGCCGCACGGCTATTGAGATTCGAGAGAGAGATCTTTCTCTGTTATTTGCTGAGCTAGGACTCGGTAAGCACTTAAGTGAATCGCGCAGCAATGGTTTTTACGCATTGCTGCAACGTGCTTTGAATCTGGTGGAGCAGACCTCCCATTAACTTAACTGGAGCGGGGTATGGGGGCCTCCACCGCAATAGGCCTTATATTGGAAATAGGCTTTAAACCAAACAGCGGCCGTAAAACTGGATTTCTTCGGATGATAAATTCATATGAAGCCCAGCAGCCGAAAATAGTGATTAATAATACTAGCAAGGGCTCCAGGATGGGCCCCAGAGCGAGTTGCCCCAATTGATACACAGCGATTACGGTAATGGTTTGATGGAGGATATACCAGGGATAAACCGCTTCAGTGGCATAGGGTAACCAACGGAATTGCTTATTGAGAAATCGATAAGCGCAGGCTAAAACAGCCAGGAGCCATACCCATCGATTTGTATAGATAACAATAAAAAGCAGTATTTTCTGCGCGGGAATACTGTTATCAGGTAGTACTCGATCAAATAATAGATATAGGGCGAAAGTGAGGGGCGCTGCAATAATCAAGCGATTGCGCAGCCTTGCCAGTATTTCCCAGGGAGCGTTACTGCTGACCAGCAAGTAGCCGCAGAAGAAATAAGTAAAAAATCTGGCATGGGTGTACCAGTCGTCGACGACGGCATAGTTTATTCCACCAAAGCGCGGAAATAGGACCAGGCCGTACACCATCATAGGCACAAGCGGTAGAATTAGCAGTTGCCAAGATTTAATATTCTCCATGAATCGGCCCAGCCACCGTTGGTGTTTAAACCACAGGGCTAGAGGAATAAGGGCCAGGGTGTAGCATGCCAGATAGGGTAGATACCACAGGTGGTTCCAGGTCAGGCCAAACTCACTTCCAGCAAAGGCATTTTCTGGCCAGGGGCTGAACGAGAAGTACTTCAGCAGGAAAGATAAGTATCCAGGCTCAATAATGCCGTTGCTTAGCGCTTCATAGTAGGCCTGGGGTGGAACCACCACCAGCATTCCAAATGCCAGCGGAATCAATAGCTGCTTCATTCTTCTCAGTAAGTAACCCCCAGTGCCCAGCTTGTGGAAGAGAAAATAGCTGGCTGCACCTGAAATCAGGAACAACAACGGCATCCGCCACTGGTTAACCGCTAGCATTACCAGTTGTAGTGGCTCGCTTTGGTAGCTGCTTTTTACATGCCACCCCCATTCCGCGACATAGGCCATTCCCAGGTGGTAGAGAATAAGTAGGCCAAAGGCTAGTACACGAAGGGCGTCAATATCGTGGCGTCTCTGTGTTATTGAATGCATAGGTTTCGTCGTTCGAGGCTGTTTTAGTCGCTTGCTATGCTCCCGTTAGTATTTGCCATTAGCTATCCCAAAGTGCCGATTTGTAGGGTATTAGGGGCCAGTGGTGGTTTTTGGGGGTGAATCGGGGGTAGACTGCCGATGAATTTTTATACTGGTTCAGGAGCAATGACGGTTCAGCAGTATTTGACGCACCGGCGACAGTTTGAGGTGGGGTTCTGGGTGTTGTTTTTTGTCGGCCAGTGGCTTGTTCAGTTCGCTTTGGCATACTTTGATCACCGCCGCTGGGGTTCTATTTTTCAGCCATGGGAATTTCTGGTGTGGGAGGGAACCAGTATCCTAATGATCGCAATCTTATTTCCGTTGATATTGCTTCTTGATCATTATTTTCCCCTGCGTAAGGGGAGAGTTCGGCAGAACTTGGCCATACATTTATTTTTCACTTTGCCTTGGTCCTTGGTCCACGTTTCCGGCATGGTGTTTATGAGGACGGTCATTTACCACCTTAATGACGGTTCCTATAACTTTGGTAACTGGCCTGTAGAATTTTTCTATGAATATCTCAAAGATATTCAAACCTATGCCGCTCTTTTAAGCTCTGTTTATTTGTACCGCTTCTTATTGGTACGTTTACAGGGTGAGGCGCGCTTACTAGAAGAGCCAGATGAGGGAGATGCTGCTGAGCCAGTAGAAAGGCCGGAGCGTCTTCTGGTGAAAAAGCTGGGAAAAGAATTTCTGGTTAATGTGCAGGATATCGAATGGGTGGAAGCTGCTGGCAACTATGTCAATCTGCACCTGGGCGATAGAATTTACCCCCTGAGAGAGACTATGACCAAGTTACTGGAGCGTTTGGATCCAGGGTCATTCGCTCGCATCCACCGCTCCTATATTGTGCGCTTGGACTCTATTGCGGAGATTGAACCCCTGGAGAGCGGTGATGCGCGTATTCACTTGGTTGGCGGCCAGCTGATCCCGGTGAGCAGGCGCTACCGCGATCAGCTGAGGGCTCAATTAACCCCGGCTTAGTTTTTTGCCTGGAGAAGTCGCTCGATGGCCCGGTTGGCGGCCAAAAACCCAAAGGTGCCGGTAATCATAGTTGCCGCACCAAAGCCGCCACTGCAGTCTAATTTAACACCGTCCTGCATAGCGCTCTTCTGCTGGCATACTTGCCCATCTGGCTGCGGGTATACCATTGCTTCAGTGGAAAAGATCGCATCGATGCCAAACTGGCGCTTGCGACTCTTCTGGAAGTTGTGAAAGCGGTATAGATGTTGGCGGACTTTTGCCAGCATCGGATCATTAATTGTACGGCCGAGATCGGCGCACTCAATGCGATCGGGGGAGCGCTTACCTCCTGCGGAACCAACCGTTATCAAGCGTATTTTTCGGGCTTTACAGTAAGCGATCAGGGCGGCTTTTACCCGTGCGGAGTCTATTGCATCAATCACCACATCGATAGGGTGTATATCAGGATTGATCAGCTCTGAGAAATTGTCATTAGCGATAAAGTCCTCTTCCGTATGAACTGTAATCTCCGGGTTAATCTGCCGTAGGCGCTCTGCCATCACCTCGACCTTGATGTGGCCTACAGTATCGGCGAGTGCGTGGCTCTGACGATTGGTATTGGTGATGCAGACGTCATCCAAGTCTATTAGCGTCAACTGGCCAATGCCGCTTCGCGCCAAGGCCTCTGCGGTCCAGCTCCCTACGCCACCAATACCGATCACCAATATGTGAGCAGAGGATAAAATTTCGAGGGCCTTATCGCCATACAGGCGAGCAATGCCGCCAAATCGCTGTAAATACTGGTCAGACAAGCTCATCTGGGGTCTCTTCAGGTACATCTTCCAAAAACCGCTGTTTGTCAGCGTCACACGGCAATAGGCAACTTTCCCGTTGACCAAACCAGCGATAGCGGTTTCGAGCAACCAAGTCGTAGAGCCAATCCCTTGCCGGGCGGGGAATGTAGCGCAAAATGGCCAATAAACGCCAGGGTTGTGGTAGGCGGCTGGCAATTCTCAGTGCCGCTTCACTTTTGTAAAAGGATTGGTAAGTGCCACCATGTCGTTCCAGCAAAATCATGGTTTGGTAAGTGTCCAGCGGCAGGTTCAGCTGTTTAAGGAAGTGCTGGCCTGCATTGGACTGCACTCGGCACAGGGTAAAGCGCTGCTCTCTGTCGCGCTTGAGTATTAGTTGACTCCAGCTATTGCACAGGTTGCAGATGCTATCAAACAGGATGATGTTGTTTGGCAATGACATTGGGGAAGGGGGGAACGCCGCGCGGCTGGCGGCGTTTCATATCATGGGATCAGTGCACGTGGCCGTGATCAACTTCTTCGGCAGTCGCTTCGCGTACAGAAACAACTTCAATTTCGAAGTGCAGCTCAACGCCGGCGAGGGGGTGGTTGCCATTGATAGTGACTTCGTCGCCGTCGATGTCGATAATTTCGACTTCAATCGGGTGACCTTCGGTGCTCTCTGCACGGAATGCCATTCCTACAGATAACTCTTCAACACCACCAAAGGCACTGCGCGGCATGGTTTGGATCAGCTCCGGGTTTTGCTCGCCGTAACCGTCTTCTGGTGCGATTACCGCAGTAAATTTATCACCGGGTGCCTTTTCCAGCATCTCGCGCTCAAGCCCAGGAATGATATTACCAACCCCTTGCAGATATTTGAGCGGCTCTCCATTGGCTGAGGAGTCAATGACTGTTCCGTCAGCATCTTTCAGGGTGTAGTGGATCTCCACAACTGTGTGGTTGGCAATCTTCATGAATAATCTCTGATATAAAAGAGTATGTGAATGAGCGCTTACCGCTGCGCAATAAAACGGGGGGTAAAGGCTGTGAAGCGCAATTGTATTGACAGGGCGGGCGCGCCGCAACTTGTGCGTGCGCGCCGCTGATAAAGATTAGCAAGCGATTGACAGGTCCTGCTCACAACCTCCATAGAGATTGGTTACGATCGCAACCAGTTGTGTGCTGAAGTCAGGGCGATAGCCCAACTCCAATAGGCGACCCTCGAAATACTCCAGCATTGAATCGAATAGCTCTGGGTTTAACCCCCTGGCTAAAAAACGGGCGCGACTACTCCGGTCTGGTTCCGGTGTAGATGACAACGCATGGCTCAAAAACTGAGCTTGACGACTTAATTGTTTGCGGAAATCACAAGTTTCGTAGGCTGAAAGGTGGTGGCTGAGAGCACCGTAAAATTCACTGACTGTACGGTTGACAAATTTAGCACCACCGACCTGATCCAACAGGCTTTCCATATCTCTCCCCCCGGTGAGCAGTTGGCACTGATTTAAAGTTTATCCGCAGAGCCGAAAAAGTATTTTGGTAACGAGAAGCACAATGTGCATTGGCTCAATGGCGGTACAACATTAATTGGTGACGAGCCTAAGACATATTCTTTCAGTATGCCAACTTGGTTTAAGAAAATTGTCATTCTGTTCGACAGGTTGTCACATATTGGGGGTTTATTTCGCCAAAGAAGAAAATCTATGTTTGCGCAAGTATTTTCTAAGCCTTTACACTTTATTTTTTCTTCTTGGTGTTAGACTGCACGCTTGCACCAAATAATAAATTTCAACCTTTTGAGATAATTTATGGCAAGTATTTTTACTCAGATAATTAATGGCGATTTACCTGGCAATTTTATTTGGAGAGATGAAAAGGTCGTAGCTATTTTGACCATTTCACCCATTAAGGCTGGTCATTGTTTGGTCATCCCTGTTGAGGAAATTAATCATTGGGATGATGTTCCGGAGGAGCTGGCGAGTCATCTAATGCTGGTTGCGCAAAAGGTGGCGAAAGGGCTGAAAGCAACTTACTCACCGAAGCGAGTGGGCGTAATGATCGCTGGGATTGAAGTGCCACATACCCATATCCACCTGATACCCGTAGATGAATTGTCAGACTTTGACTTCTCTAAGCAAAAGCCTGCTTCTTCAGAGCAGTTGGCACATGAGGCGGAAAAGATTCGACAATCCCTAAAGGAGCTGGGCTTTAGCGAGGCGGAGTGCGGCTAGGTCGTTAAGATTGATTTTTTAGACTGCATGGTCATATGGTGTCCCCAAAATATTTGTGGGACACTGCATCCAAGTCCCCCGCTTACTGAGTCACATAGGTATGAACTGGTAATAACGATGAGATTCCTCTAATGATGATTTTGAAGAAGACACTCTTTGCCCCGCTGGTAGTAGTCCTCGCCACAGTCGCTGCGTTTTGCACTAATGCCCAGGCAGAAGAAATGGAAACTAAGCGTTTCGATATGGAAGGGTTCACTCAGGTGTCTCTCAAGGGAAGTTCTCACTTGAAGTTGATTCAGGGGGACAGTTTTGAAGTTGTCGCTGTCGGCCCTGTCAGCACAATGCCCTACGTCAAAGTTGAGGTGAAAGGGGAAAGGTTGGAGTTATCCGTTGAGGAAAACACCCAGAACCTTTTTGGATTTGTCACCATATCCCGAGGGCAGGGAGATGAAGTTAACTTCACCGTGACGATGCCTAAAATTGAGGCTCTTAAGGTGACTGGCTCTGGTGAGGCTAGATCTTCAAGTGTTGAGAGTGAAGGCCTAACTTTGGGGGTGACGGGCTCAGGAATGATCAATATCGACAAGGTCGCCGCAGAATCCTTGAAAGCGTATGTTACTGGTTCCGGTGATTTGTTCCTCAACAAGGCATTGACTGTCAAAGGGGAAGTAGCGGTGACAGGCTCTGGCGACATGAAGATAAGTACTATTACCGGTGAGAGTTTACTAGCGGAGATACAAGGTTCCGGCGATATGTTGGTTGGCGGGCGAGTCGCCGATGTGAACGTTCGCCTCATGGGTTCAGGAGATTTTATTGGCCGCAGTCTGCGCGCCGATACTGCCAGCGGTTCAATAATGGGATCGGGTGATATTGTCTTGAAACGGCCGGGAACTGACTCCTTCTCAGTGATGGGGTCGGGAGACGTAGCGCTGGTTGACTAAGTGGCGGCTCCTGAGCCCCCTTGCATCTAAGGCGTTCGGCCAGAGGGCTGTGCGCCTATTTCTTTTTGGGGGTATTCTTGAGCCTCCATCATCCTCTCTATCCCCATTTCTGGAAGTCAGCTTTATATGGAGCCCAAAGTGACAGAGTGTGTGTCGCTGGACCGCGAAGATTCTATGTCTCGCGAGAGTCAATCTCGCCCACATTTAAAAGAAAAACTACGGCGCTGGAGCCGAGAGGCCCAGGATAAATCCCACTGGGCCGCCGAGCGCTTGTTGGACCGACGCATCTGTATCGGTATCACTGGGCTCAGTGGTGCTGGCAAGTCCACGTTTCTCACCAGTCTGATATACCAACTCTGCAATCCGGAGAAGTCTCAATTACCTGGTTTTGCCCCTGCGCTCAATGGCGATCTGTTGGGGGCAGAGTTGAAGCCAGCGCTGGACTCTGGTTTGGCGCCATTTGACTATCAGACCTGCCTGTCGGCACTGATGGCTGAGCCACCTAGTTGGCCACAGAGTACTAGAGATGCTTCGGCTATGGAGTTACACATCCATTTACGCAGCCGGCGCCGTTTTCGGGGTAATGGTAGAAAGACGTTGGTAGTGGAGTTGCGTGACTACCCCGGGGAATGGTTGATGGACTTGCCGCTATTGCGTATGGATTACGCAGAGTGGTGTCGTCATCAAGCACACCTATTTTCTACAGATGCGCGATCAATGCTGGCCCCCCGGTTGATAGCTCAGCTGGCAGCACTGTCCCCCCAGGCGAATGCCAGTGAAGTAAATTTGGACGAATTATGGGGGGAATACCGAGCTTATCTCCTGAGTTGCCGAACCAAGTTGAATCTCAGTTATTTACAGCCTGGTAGAGCGCTGCTAGACGAGGAGGCGTACGGGGTAGTCCCACTCCTGGATTTGCGTGGTTTAGATGCTGGGCAGTTAGCTGCTTTGTCTGAGAGTAGTGTTTTTAAGGTTTTGCAGGCGCGTTACGAACGCTATGTGCGGGCGCAGGTAAAACCCTTTGTAGATAGCCATTTTCGACATATCGATCGACAACTGGTACTGGTAGATATGATTGGCACTCTATTTGCTGGTGAACAGTCCCTGGAAGATATGCGTCTGGCATTTGCTCATATTGCCGATACATTCCGCTATGGCGAATCGGGGTTTTTAAGCAAGCTATGGCGCCCAAAGGTTAATCGACTCCTTTTTGCTGCGACTAAAGTCGATCAGGTACTTGCTGCCGACCACGATGCTTTGAGGCAGCTTCTAGGCCAGCAGTTACAACAGACTTTCTCCGATGCCCGTCACCGGGGTTTGCCGGTATTTAGTGAGGCGATTGCCGCGGTTCGCTGCTCTAGAGAGGGGCAGAAGAATGGACGGAGAATGCTGATGGGTTATGACCTCGAAGGGCAGTATTTGGGTTTTGAGAATGCGGAAATTTTTGCCCAGGCGCCCTATGAAGAGCAGGGGTGGAGCCACTATGCGGGAGCTGCACCACCACAGCTGCGGCCTCCAGTGGGAATGCAGGAAGGACATATTCCACATATACGGGTGGATGCTCTTTTGAACCTTCTGTTGGGAGATAAGGTTTGATTAACAGTGATAAAAATACTGAGTACCGTCGCGAAACACGTATCGAGTCGCTAGATGAGCCTGGACAGGAGGTCCCGCACAGAGATGCGACGCGGGTGGAACCGCTTGCGGATGAGTCAGTGGAGATTCCTAGGTCAATAACCACTGGAGAGTCTCTTCCTGATCGGATTGCTTTCTCCGAGTTGCGCCTACCCACTTTCCGGTTTAAGTGGCTAAAGCCAGCAGTGCTCTCTGCGCTTGCAGTAGTGGTGGTCGTGGTCGGATGGGAGTTTTATGGACTTTATCAATGGGCGGTCGATAAACACTGGGGATTGGGACTTTTTGTGGCTGTTTTGATGGCGGGCTTCAGTGCAATCATTGGTAGTTCCGTGTGGGAGTTTTTCCGAGCGGGGCGCCCACTGAACAAGCTTGAAAAAACTCAGGCAATGGCTGCCGAGGCCCGAGACTGCCGCAGTCACCAAGAGGCGCAAGTATTCAGGCGCAATTTGCAGGAGCATTTTGCCGGTAAGCCCCAAGGTGTACTGCTCAATCGAGTTCTAGATGAGGCAGCTGACTATTACGATAGCAGTGAGTTGTTAGAGCATTTAGAGGTTACCTTCTTAAATGCCCTTGACCAAGAGGCTCTAAGGAGAGTCGTGCGCCACTCAACGAGCACTGGTGCACTGGTTGGGCTGAGCCCTTTTGCCAGTATCGATATTCTGGTTGCCCTGAGGCAGTCACTGCGAATGATTGATGATGTGGCGCAGATTTATGGTGTGCAGCCGTCTCTTGTGGTGCGATGGCGCTTGTTCAAGAGGGTTTTGTCTTTGGTCGCCTACACTGGCGCGAGTGAGTATGCGATCAGTGAAATGTGGCCGGAACTTGTTGGCGATAGCATGCTGAGCACAGTATCTGTGCGTTTGGGGCAGGGGGTCGGAGCCAGTCTGTTTGTTGCGCGTATCGGCTTGGCGACAATGCAAAGCTGTCGGCCAATCCCTTTTACTGAAAAGCAGCGCCCTCGCCTGAGATCAGTTATGGCCCGTATTGGTGGTGGCCTTAAAGAGAGGATGCCCGAGTTGTTTTCTATGGTTGGGCTTAGCTCGCGAAAGGAAGCAAAGGTTCGGAAGGCGGGTACCGAGTAGCTACTGGGATCGTAAGTCAATCTCTTGGGCTGACTATTTGATGTAAGGGGGCGAAAATCTGCCCCCTTTGTCAGCAACTTATTGAAACTGTTTTTTCATCAACATGCGGGTGTGATGTCGATCAACCAGCTGGGCCAGGGCTTCATAGCGGCGCTGTATGAAGGGGGCGGGGTTGTTATTTCCCGATTCATCCCGATATTCAACTCCAGACCGGACGTGTTGGAGCTCCTTGGCTAACTCTCTGATGGCGGTGAAGATCTTTTGTGTGTCGTCTTTGCTGTGAAATACTGAGCTTTTTGTGGTGTCTGTCAGGTAATCATCGCACTCGCTCAGCCAGTCCAACCTCTGTTCAAGAAACTGTATTGTATTGCGAATTCCCCCGGTGTATTCGGGGTTGAAGTTATGGTTGATATACTTGTCGAGGCTACGCATGCCCGAGCCGACAAATTGTTCAACCACATCGCCACAGTATTTTTCTGACAGATAGGATGGATGAGACTTTGCGCTGCTTAAATTGCTGATGAGCAGTAGAGAGGTAAGCAATAGGGCGCGCTGCATCACTGCATTTGGGTATTTCATATTATTGCCCATAGGTTTTGCTCTTATTAATGACTGTTATTTTATCCGCCTCAGGTTTTTTTGTTGTGCAATTTCCTCTGGCGGGCTGATATCTGTGACAGCAGTCACATGAATATCCAAAGCGAAGTCAAGTGTCAACGGTTATTAAGTAAGAATTGTCAGCTTGAGATGGTTGTTCACAGAAAACTTATTGTCGGGCTGTTTAAAAATTATTCGAAGCATAGCTGAGTGGGAGTTTATTTTGGCTGAGTATGATTTTGATCTGTTTGTTATTGGTGCCGGCTCTGGTGGCGTGCGTGCAAGTAGGATGGCTGCTGCACAAGGAATGAAGGTCGCTGTGGCTGAAGACCGCTATATGGGGGGGACCTGTGTAAATGTAGGTTGTGTTCCCAAAAAATTATTTGTTTATGCGAGTGGCTATTCCGCAGGCTTTTCTGATGCTCGAGCCTATGGCTGGAATAGCGCGGGAGTTGAGTTTGACTGGCCAACGCTGCGGGATAACAACGCAAAAGAAGTTGCTCGACTCAATGGGATTTATCGCAATTTGCTGGATAACTCTGGGGTGGAAACCCTAAATGGCAGAGCCAGCATCAAAGGTCCTCACAGTGTTGTTGTTAACGGCAAAGAAATTACTGCAGAGCGTATTTTGGTGGCGACAGGCGGATGGCCATTTATTCCGAATATTCCGGGACGGGAATTTGCGCTGACTTCCAATGAAGTTTTCTCAATGGAAAACTTTCCCAAGCGAGTTTTGGTTGTTGGTGGGGGTTATATTGCCGTCGAATTTGCAGGCATCTTTGCTGGTCTCGGCGCGAACGTGCACCTCTCTTATCGAAGAGATTTATTTTTGCGAGGATTCGATCGGGATATTCGCACTTTTGTTCGCGATGAGATGCAGAAGAAAAATATCGATCTAAAGTTTAACCACAACGTTGTTTCTATTGAGAAGCTTCAGGATGGCAGCTTGCTCGCTCATGCCGATGATGGTTCCAGTATTAATGTAGATATGGTGCTTTACGCTACTGGGCGCGTAGCAAATGTTGAAGGGTTGGGGCTAGAGGAGCAGGGTGTTGTCTTGCACAAGGATGGCACAATCTCTGTGGACGATAATTTTAGAACTAGTGTGCAGTCAATCTATGCACTGGGAGATGTAACGGGTGAGCCTCAGCTTACTCCTGTTGCCTTGGCGGAGGCTATGGCCTTGGTTAAGCATTGGCGCACTGGAGAGACGGCTGAAATTGACTATAACAACATTCCTACAGCGGTATTCTGTCAACCGAATATCGGAACTGTGGGGTTGTCCGAAGAAGAGGCGCGGGGCTCTGGACTCGACGTCACTATTTATAAGTCGGAATTCAGACCAATGCGTCACACTGTGAGTGGGAATACAGAGCGGACATTGATGAAGCTGGTTGTAGATGCGTCCAACGACAAGGTGATTGGCGTGCATATGGTTGGCGATGACGCAGGGGAGATTATTCAGGGGATGGCCGTAGCACTTAAGGCAGGAGCTACCAAAAGCACCTTTGATTCAACGATTGGAATTCACCCCACCGCTGCTGAGGAGTTTGTAACTATGAGAACTCCAGTTGCAGGTTAGGTGCTGTTGTTACGCTGTAGATATAAGTTGCAGTTGTGAATAATGAAAAAGGCGGCATTTTGCCGCCTTTTTTGTGACTCCCAGTTTTTAGCTGGGTTCTTCTACAACCTCTTGTAGGGCTTGGTGCCGCCGTGTTTTCTTGCGTTCACTACGCTCTTTCAAGCAGCGCTCGGCGGAGGCGAATGTGTCGTTTACCGCTCGGTGTATGGATTCGTTCTCACTACTAATAGTCACGGGATTGCCACTAATCGCAAGCTCTAGTGATGCCTTGAAGTGTCTGCCTTTAGTTTTGTGTTGATGGGGAGCTTCGAGGACTACGCGACTATGTATGATGTCGCCACAATAACGTTCCAGCTTGTTTAACTTCTTGGATACGGTAGTCGCCAGGGCGGCTGACTTGTCGATGTCGCGGAACACAATGTTATCGTTAGGCGCTGATTTCATGGGCACATACCTCCGGTTAAAAGAAACCATGCAGGCCGCTGTTGCGGTTTGCTGTAAAGAAGGTAGGGCGCCCTAGTGGGAGGGTTCGAGGCTGCAGTTGAAGCGCCGAGCTGCCGGAATCGCAACGATTGTTTGCTGACAAAGCAGCTTAGGGTGTTTTACGTCCGGGTCGGGTTTCCGCTGAGTTCAGCGATCTTCTCCCTGGTATCCATAATGCTTCCGCCAAAAAAAAAATCAAGCGCTATCGCAGAAAAATTTCATATAAATTTTGGAGTGGTGTCACTGTGGTGACTCAATATTGTGGATTTGAAGGTTTATTGATCAGCTAGTTGGCTCAGGTGAACGCAAGGTCATTGCTCATAGCTTGCTCCCTGCGTAAAATTGACCATATTGCGCAGTAGCTTCACTCTGTCGTAGATTCAGAGTCGCTGCGCTTCCAAAACACGAAACACATCAATTCGAGAAATGGGTTCACGACGATGGCGGTAAAGCGGTGTTGCTCGCTCCTTTTGGCGGGCTTAGTAGTTATGGGTGGGGCAGTGGCACAAGCACAGACGCCCCTCACGGCGGAGAAGAACCGTCTTGCGCGATTGGAGCAGTCTCTTGAAAATAGGAGTGTTGGGCTCGAGGATGTCGAAAATGAGCTGCTCTCCTATGAATATAAGCTCGAGCAGGCCCAGAAATCTCTCGATGACCTGCGCTTGGAATACGAAGCGAGTCGCCAGGAGCTCAATCAAGCGACCCGGGCTCATGAGTCAACCCCCAATTCAGATACTGAGCGTCGCCTGAAGAAGGCTAAGCATGCCTTCGCTATGGCGGAGAGAGGTGTCGATAGCCGTTCACGTCGTCTCGAGTTTATTAAAGAAAATCATCAGCAGCTTCAACAAAAACTGGCTGAAGAGAAACAGGCAATTGCTGATGCCAAAGCTAAGATTTCTGCCCAGCAGGATAAAATTAGCAAGATGGTTGAGGATATGCTGGCAAAGGCTGAAGCATCCGAGAGAAGGGCGGCTATGGCGCGAGCTGCTGCTACTAATGAGAAACCAAAGCCCCCGCAAATTAAAGCTCAGGTCGAGCCGCCAAAGCGCGAGGAGCCCGCAAAAGTGGAAGCCGTTGCTAAACGTGAGATCGATGCCGACTTATTCGATTATGTAAAGCGGGAAACAGCACGTCTGAGTGATCTCCTGGCTGACGAAGAAGGTAACGATAGAAAAACGTTCCGGGATCTTGAGTTGCGGCCAATTGGGGGGGAAAGAGTGCCCTTTGAGTTTTTGGGGGAAAATCAATATCGCTTGGTAACTACCGTTGAGTCAGGTCGCCAAACTTATAAAATTAACACTTGGAAATTCCGCCGTACAATTCCGGCTGAGGATGATGGGGCTCGCTATGTCTTTATTTTTGATGCGCGTCGTCTGTCTCGACCAAGATTGGTTATGTATCCGGAGTATGTGCTGTCAGAGTTGAATTAATTGTTCAGTGAACAAGTAAATAAAAAAGCGAGCCTTAGGCTCGCTTTTTTGCTTTTGGGGTTCCAGAAAATAGATTTTACCAATGGGGGGGAGTTTTACCGCGACTGTAGAATAGTTGTTAATAGGGGGGTGTAAAGGCTTCCAGCCGGGCTTGGTTGACTTTGGTAGAGAGTAATATTGTTAATTGTTATTGGGTGTTCTAGGTCGACTGGAGAAAATCCGTGAAATTGTTTCCTGTTTCTGCACAGGGTGATATGTGGGCGATAGCACCGATTTTCTGTCGGTATCGATAGGCTCTCTGCGAGGCGTTTGACGGACATATGCAAGGTCGCCAATTGTTTGGTGACTGTGATTTCTGCGGCGATTAGATGAGCATCATTGCCTGGGAAGGTATCAAGTTTAAATAGGCGAGTTTTCGTCTCAGTTGTGTTTCGAGCGATTGAGGTCAGGCCGGTTTTTAGCGGCGGTATTGTTTTTATTGGAACCTGGCCTAAAAAACAAAGAGTGATATGACGATTCTTACAGGCTATCCAGTGGGCGCTGGCTAAAGATGGGACGCTTAGTTTGTTCGTGATGAGGCTCGCTAAGTAATTCAAAAATTCTTGTGTTGTTTTATCCAGCTGGATGCCAATAAAGATTCGACAAGTGGGCTCTTTAGGTTTTTTGTAATTTTTTGGCATAAAATTTATCTGTCACCCTTGAATAAGAAACCTCTGCCCATATCTCTGTAGTACAGGTGGTAGCTTCAATGAAAAGTGCCTCTGAATAGAGTCCGGTCATTTGACGGACGTGGTTTTAAATATTGCTCTGAATTGAGGATATGATAATGCGTAATTTTGATTTCTCTCCACTTTATCGCTCTGCAATTGGTTTTGACCGTATGGCCAGTCTGCTCGATGCAATGACCACAAGCGAGCAAAAGCAGCCTTCCTACCCCCCTTACGATATAGAGCTGACTGGTGAGGATAGCTACAGAATTTCCATGGCTGTCGCTGGCTTTGAGCAGTCTGAACTCGATATTCATGTGGAGCAAAATCGTTTAGTGATTAGCGGTACTAAGCCAGAAAGTAATAGCCAGGGAAATTATTTACACAGGGGTATCGCCGCAAGAAATTTTGAGCGACGCTTTCAGCTTGCCGATCACGTGAAAGTGACCGATGCAAAACTGGCTAATGGGTTGTTGCATATAGAATTGGTACGCGAAATACCCGAAGCGATGAAACCACGAAAAATTTCGATTACAGAAGGTAATGTGCTGCAGCACAGAGAGAATGAGACTAAGTCCACTGCCGCAGTAGCGTAAGTTGTCACTTCATTGCCCGCTGTGCCGCCAAAGTGCGGTACAGCTTTACCATCAGGATAAATTCCGCAGTTATCATCAGTGTGATAACTGCGCGCTCGTTTTTGTGCCGCAGCAATACCATCTGACACCTGAAAAAGAGAGAGCTTATTACGACCTCCATGAGAATTCGATGGAGGATGACGGTTACCATCAATTTCTTAGTCGTTGCGCGCAGCCGTTACTGAAAGAGTTGAATGGAGCCTGTCATGGCCTGGACTTTGGTTGTGGCCCGGCGCCTTTATTGGCCAGAATTATGGCGGAGAGTGGGCACCGGGTGGACCTGTATGATCACTTTTACATACCGGCCAGAAAGGCGCTGCATAGGAGCTACGATTTTATTGTCGCTACAGAAGTGATCGAACATCTTGTGAGGCCGGGAGAGGAGCTTGAAAACCTTTGGCAAAGGCTTCGCACGGGGGGGGTTATGGCCCTGATGACGAAACTGGTTATTTCTGCAGAGCGCTTCGCCAATTGGCACTACATCAGAGACCCTACACATATTTGCTTCTTTAGCGTGAAGACATTTGAATGGTTGGCTCGGTCACTCGGTGCCGAGCTCCAGTTTGTTCACAGCGATGTTATTTTTCTAAGAAAATTAAGTATTGACCCTGAATAGCTTGGCTCGCACCGTGGTGCGGTATTCACTTGGAGTTGTTGCCAGGAATTTTTTAAATAGCGCTGTGAAATGCCCCATATCCTGGTAACCAACTTTTTCAGCAATTTCATTGACCGATAAATTGCTTGATTGTAAAAGTTCGCGCGCCATGTCAACCCTGACATTTTGCAAATACTGCAGCGGTGTCTGTCCTGTAGCAAGTTTGAATCGGCGATTGAACGATCGCACACTCATATCGAAAAGTTGTGCCACTTCGCTAAGGCGTACCTCGGTATTACAATGTTCTTTGAGCCAGGCCTGGGCTTGAACGATATCTTCGTCTGGGTGTAGGTGAACAGATCCTTCTGAGTAGGCTATCTCTTCAAATGGGCGGCGAATTTCGTGAGAGAAATTGCGCTCCACATGACTGGCGATGGCCGGTCCATACAGTTGACGGATCATATGAACCGTTACGTCGGCGAGGGCATTGACGCTGGCCGCACAGAAAAGTTTGTCTGCCTGGGTAATAAAATACTGACGTTTTAACTTTACCTCTGGATAGTCTGAGCTAAATTGATCAAAATAATGCCAGTGGGTGGTTGCAGGTTTTCCGTTAAGGAGGCCCGCTTCGGCCAAAAAGCAAACTCCGGTACCCACAGCACTAATTGCAGCTCCTTGTTTTTCCTGTTGGCGCAGCCATTCCAATATTTTTCCGCCTCGCTTAAGGGCGGGGCGGGGGTTGCGCCACATGGTCGGGATGTAGATTAGGTCGCTATCTGGTGCATCGCTAAGAGCGACGTCCGGTTGAAGGGTAAACCCGCAGCGGGTATTTACTGGTGCCCCATCCAAACTGGCGGTCACCAGTTTTAGGCTGCCCTTGATGCCCTCAACCCTGGCGCGACTCTCCGCACCGCGGAGCATCTCAAGTGGGAGAACGGTACCGGTTGCCAGCATCTGGTCGATAAGTAGAAAAGTTACTGTTCGCATTACACATCTATGCGCACTTGCGCTATTGGCCAAAACACTCAATTTTGCTGGCCAGTATGCCCATAACTGGACAGAATCGCCACCCCCTACACTCGCATCTCTTATTTTTATAGTGTTAAGTGCTTGGCTGGAGGTCAGGATGCAGCGCCTTCCCGTAATCACCGCATTCGGTGGATTCAACCCTGCTGGACGTAGTTCTTTCCATAGGGGGTACTCTCGCCTCGTGCTAGATAAGCTGGGTAAGGAAGAAAGGGATAGCACTCTTTCCGACCTGGCTGCCCTGATGGGCTTGCGTACCGGAGACAACGCTGAAGGCATTTTGGACCCTGCCCTTGAGCAGCAGGTGTTGGATGGTACTTTGGTGCGCGAGCTAGAGAGTCGCTATTACGACTACCGCAAGTGCCATTTCCATCAGTCTGCCCAACTCGCAAACCCCCAGGGCCTGACATTCGAAATTTCCACCCGGCAGCTTCCGCAGCCTGTGCCCGCTCATTGGCACTTGGAGCATATCCAGGGCGGCAGGGTTCGGGTCACCACAGCTGAGCTGTCAGTTTTGTTGGATAGCCACCGCGAGATAAGTGTGGCTGCTGCCGGCCAGCTCCCAACCGGATTTGAACCGGGCACTAAATATAACTCTCGATTTCACCCGAGGGGACTGCAGTTGGCCCTCTTGGGCGCATCAGATGCTGTGCAGTCTTTGGGGGTTGATTGGGATACCGTTGTATCTGCGGCTGGGCCGGGAAATATTTCACTCTATGCTGCCTCGGCAATGAGTCAACTGGACCCATTTGGCAACGGTGGTCTATTGCAGTCCCGCCTGCGAGGTGGTCGCGTAAGCTCTAAACAGTTAGCGCTTGGTCTAAATAGTATGCCAGCGGATTTTGTTAACGCTTATGTGCTCGGAAATGTCGGTTCTACTGGCGCTGTTGCCGGTGCTTGCGCAACCTTCCTGTACAACCTTCGCGCTGGCGTTGAAGATATTCGCTCGGGTAGGGCGCGGGTCGCTGTAATTGGTGCGGCTGAGGCGCCCCTTGTGCCTGAAGTTGTCGATGGCTACTCAACGATGGGTGCTCTTGCCACTACCGAGAATTTACGCAAGCTTTTCCCTGGTGAAATTGATTATCGACGCACCAGTCGCCCGTTCGGTGAGAACTGTGGTTTTACCTTGGGTGAGGGTACCCAGTGGGTCATCTTAATGGATGATACTCTGGCGCTTGAGTTGGGTGCTTCCGTATATGGTTCGGTTGCCGGTGTGTTTACCAATGCTGACGGTACAAAGAAATCGATTTCTGCGCCGGGTCCCGGGAATTACCTGACGATGGCCAGGGCAATGGCGGAGGCGCGGGCAATTGTGGGCGAGGATAGTTTGCGGCGTCGCAGCTTTGTGCAGGCCCATGGCTCCAGTACGCCGCAAAATCGGGTTACTGAGTCCGCTATTTTTGATCGTTTGGCCGGCGCATTTGGCATTGCCGAGTGGCCGATTTGTGCGGTCAAGGCCTTTTTGGGGCATACCGTCGCTTCAGCCAGTGGAGATCAGTTAGTTACAGCGTTAGGTGTATTTGATCGCGGCATACTCCCGGGAGTGACCACCGTTGATCACATCGCCGATGATGTTCATTGTAAGCATCTGGATATTTCCCTTGAGCATACCGATAGGGGCAGGGGTGCGCTTGATTTAGCGTTCTTAAACTCGAAAGGTTTTGGTGGAAATAATGCGACGGCAACAATTTTGTCCCCGCAGATCACAAAATCAATGATGGAAAAGCGTCATGGCAAGTCGGCCATTGTGGCGTCTCAAGCGTTGAACGAGAAGGTTGTAGAGCAGAGCGAAAAGTACAACACCAAGGCTTCTCGTGGTGAGCTTGATGTTATTTATCGATTTGGTGAGGGCATGATCAATGAAAGTGAGATCACTATCTCAGAAGAAGAAATTTGTTTACCCGGAATGCCGCCGGTGAAGCTGCCAAATGGAAATCCCTTTGAAGATATGGTGTGATTGGCTTTTACATAATGCCTCAACTTCGGTGATTTTTACCTGAGGGAGATTGCACAAAAGGAGCTAATGGGGAGCATGGATGATCCTGAAGAGGATGTTGGCGCCCGCTTGAAAATGGTGCGCCACATTTACGGTATCTCACAGAGGGAGTTGGCGAGACGGGCTGGGGTAACCAACGCAACAATTTCTTTTATTGAATTGGGAAAGGTTAGCCCTTCCGTAAGCTCCTTAAAAAAAATATTGGGCGCCATTCCTATGCCGCTAACCGATTTTTTTTCCTTGGAAATATCGGGCGCAAAGCAAATTTTTTTTCGCGGAGATGAAGTGCCTGAGGTCGGTCACGGCTCTGTGTCCTGCCGTTTGTTTGGAGGGGCAAAAGCAAACTGCGGCATGTCGCTATTGTGGAAAGTATTTCCGGCTGGGGATGACACCGGCTTTTCTCTCGAATCTGCTGAGGGGGAGATTGGTGGGGTGGTTGTCAGTGGTGACCTGGAGGTTACGGTTGGCTCCGACTTTGCCCTGCTGAGTGCCGGTGATGGGTATTATTTTGATGCTCAGCGTCCGCACCGCTTTCGAAATACAGGTCGCTGTGACTGTGTAGTTGTCAGCGCAATGATGCCGGCTTATGGGCATCCCGACCTTCAAGAGCCCAATTCCTGAAAGGTGGTTTAGAAAAGAGGGAGTTCGTGCCAAGTGGCTGATAAGGCAGCACGATCCGAGATAGACTAGCCCAGCTTTAATTTCTCTCTGTTCGCAAACTGGCGAATTTCTGTACTTTGGCACTCCTGGTGCCACTCCATTTGTAAGAAATAGTATTCAAACAATCGTTTGAATCTGGCTATACTACGGCTGACCAAATTGGGCCTAAGTGTCACCGCGCTGTGCGGGGCGGCCCTTGGTTGCACAAAAATTCCGACCCCGGGCCCAGGATCGCGGCCCAGAATAAAAGAGGTCAATCAATGTTATTTAGTGGCAAAGCGCTCACGGTACAGATGCTGGACAACGGCATCGCCGAGCTCAAATTCGACCTGCAAGGCGAATCCGTCAATAAATTTAACCGTCAGACGGTTTCTGAATTCTCCCAAGCGCTGGATGCTATCGAAGCAGCGGATGGTGTAAAAGGTGTACTGCTGACCAGCGGTAAAGGCGTCTTCATTGTTGGTGCTGATATCACTGAGTTTGGTGGTGCCTTCTCTGCAGGTGCAGAGGGCGTTGCTGATCTGATGAATCAGAACAACGAAAATATCAACCGCCTGGAAGACCTTCCGGTACCGACTGCGGTAGCAATTAATGGCTACGCGCTTGGCGGTGGTTTTGAGGTATGTCTTGGCTGTGACTTCCGCCTGATGGGCGAAGAGGCCAAAGTTGGCCTTCCGGAAGTTAAGCTGGGTCTGATTCCGGGCTGGGGTGGCACTGTTCGCCTGCCGCGTGTAGTGGGTGTTGATGTTGCTGCTGAGTGGATTGCAGCGGGTAAGGAGCAGAAGCCTGCCGCCGCTCTGGAAGCTCACGCTGTCGATGCGGTTATCCCCACTGCCAAGCTCAAAGATGCAGCGGTCAAGCTGCTTGAGCGCGCTATTAATGGCGAGCTGGACTACAAAGCCATTCGCGAGCTGAAGAAATCTCCAATCCCCTTGAATGATACTGAAGCGCTAATGGCCTTCTTTACCACCAAGGCATTTGTGGGTCAGCAGGCGGGTAAAAACTACCCCTCTCCCGTAGCTGCGGTTGAGTCAATCGAGCAGGGCTACAAGCTGAGCCGTGATGAAGCGCTGAAAATCGAGCAGGAGAAGTTCATTTTCTGCGCGCAGACCGGCACTGCGAAGTCTCTGGTAGGGCTGTTCCTGGCTGACCAGGCAATTGGTAAAGTTGCCAAAGGTTGGGAGAAGAAGGCCGATAAGCCGATTGAGCGTGCGGCAGTATTGGGTGCTGGCATTATGGGTGGCGGTATCGCTTACCAGTCTGCCTACAAAGGCACTCCGATCAAGATGAAGGATATCGACCAGAAGGGTATCGATCTTGGTCTGAATGAGGCGAACAAGCTGCTGTCCAAGTTGGTTGATCGCAAGCGCCTGACCCCCGTCAAAATGGGTGAAGTGCTCAACCGTATCGAGCCTACCTTGAGCTACGATGGCTTCAACGATATCGATGTTGTTGTGGAAGCCGTGGTTGAAAATCCCAAGGTGAAGCACGCAGTATTGAAAGAAGTGGAAACCAAGGTAAGCGAAGACACTGTGATCGCTTCTAACACCTCCACTATTTCTATTAACCAGCTGGCTGAGCCGCTCTCTCGTCCGGAGAACTTCCTCGGTATGCACTTCTTCAACCCAGTGCACAAAATGCCGCTGGTTGAGGTGATTCGCGGAGAGAAAACTTCCGACACAGCTGTAGCTCGCGTTGTTGCCTACGCAAATAAGATGGGCAAGAAGGCTATTGTTGTACGCGACTGTCCTGGATTCCTGGTTAACCGCGTTCTCTTCCCTTACTTTGCCGGTTTCTCCATGCTGGTGCGCGATGGCGCTGACTTCCAGGCCGTTGACAAGGTGATGGAGCGTTGGGGTTGGCCGATGGGCCCCGCTTACCTGATGGACGTTGTCGGTATCGATACCGGTGTTCACGCAGAAAGCGTAATGGCTGAAGGCTTCCCCGATCGCATGGGTAAAACCTTTACCGCTGCTTCCGACGTTATGTATGAAGCGGGTCGTTACGGCCAGAAGAATAACAAAGGCTTCTACAACTACGAGCAGGACAAAAAAGGTCGCCCGAAGAAAGTGGCTACCGAAGAGTCCTACGAGCTGCTTAAGCCGCACGTTGCTGAACGTCGCGAGTTTGAAAAAGACGAAATTATCGAGCGCATGATGGTGCCTATGGCAACCGAGCTGGCTCGCTGCCTGGAAGAGGGTATCGTGGATTCCCCAGCTGAAGCTGATATGGCGCTGATCTACGGCATTGGCTTCCCTCCGTTCCGCGGTGGAATCTTCGCGTGGTTGGACAGCATTGGTCTGGATGAATTCGTGAAGATTGCCGATAAGTACGCCGATCTGGGTGAGTTGTACAAGCCGACCGATCGCATGCGTGAAATGGCCGCAAGTGGCAAAACCTACTACGGCGACAAGTAAGGAGAATAGCGATGAGTTTAAATCCTAGAGATGCCGTAATCGTCGACTACGCGCGTACGGCCATGGGTCGCTCGAAGAGTGGTGTATATCGCCATGTTCGCGCCGATGATATGTCCGCTGAGCTGCTGAAAAAGTTCATGCAGCGCAATGATAAGCTCGATCCCGCCGAGATCGATGACCTGATCTGGGGCTGTGTTATGCAGCGCGATGAGCAGGGCTTTAACGTAGCTCGCTTTATCCTGCTGCGCGCTGGTCTGCCACACACTATCCCGGCGCAAACCGTCAACCGCCTGTGCGGCTCCTCTATGTCCTCCCTGCATACTGCAGCTGCCAACATCCAGGCTGGCGTTGGCGATGTGTACGTTGTGGGTGGTGTTGAGCACATGGGTCACCTGAACATGATGGAGCATGTTAGCCCCAACCCAATGCTGGGTCGCTATATGGCTAAAGCTGCCGGCTCCATGGGTATGACTGCTGAATACTTGGCGATGATGCACGGTATCCAACGTCAGCAGATGGATGAGTTCGGTGCACGCTCTCACCATCGCGCTGCTGAAGCTACCAAGGCTGGCAAGTTCAATCGCGAAATTATCGCTATTGAAGGTCATGACGATGACGGCGTACCTTTCCTGGTTGAGACGGATCAAACCATCCGTCCGGACACCACCGTGGAAGGTCTGGCTCAGCTGAAGCCGGCATTCGATCCGAAGCACGGTCAGGTAACAGCTGGCACCTCCTCTCAGATCACTGACGGTGCCTCTGTGATGCTGGTAATGTCTGCTGAGCGCGCTCAGGCTTTGGGTATGACTCCTATTGCCCGCGTGAAAGAAATGGCGCTGGCTGGCGTTGATCCGTCCATTATGGGTTATGGCCCGGTGCCCTCTACCAAGAAGGCGCTCAAGAGAGCGGGTCTAACTGTTGGCGATATCGACAAGTTTGAGCTGAATGAGGCATTTGCGGCGCAGGCGCTGCCGGTGCTGAAAGACCTGGATCTGCTTGAGCAGATGGATGAGAAGGTCAACCTGTACGGTGGCGCTATTGCCCTGGGCCACCCCTTCGGCTGCTCTGGCGTGCGCATTACTGGCACCCTGCTGAGCGTTATGCAGAATGAGGGCGGCAACCTGGGTGTGTCTACCATGTGTATCGGTCTGGGGCAGGGTATTACCACTGTTGTAGAGCGAGTCTAAGGAAATTAGACCCCGAAAAAAGGCGCCTTTGAGGCGCCTTTTTTTATTTTATGAGAAAAGTGTTCAGTAAAGTGTTGAAGACCCCAAAATGCTGTGGCACAATCTGCACCCCTTGTCGCGATGGGCTCTAAAAAAGTAGCGAAAGCGCTTAAATATCAAAGAGTTAGCGGCAGGTTCGATTTGGGGACGTGGTGAAATTGGTAGACACGCCAGATTTAGGTTCTGGTGCCGAAAGGTGTGGGAGTTCGAGTCTCCCCGTCCCCACCAAATTAAAAGCCTTGAAGTCCGTGTGACTTGCCCTGGAGGGGTGGGTGCGGGCTTCTTGTGTATTTGGCGGCAGCACAAAAGTATTGTTTTGGTGCTGGGCCACGAGGTTGCTGACTAAGTCTCGGTGACCCGGTATTCGTTGGCGCTGCGGCGCGATTACAGAGATAGTCTCACGAGGATAAACATGCAGGTTTCCATCGAAACTACTTCCGGTCTGGAGCGTCGCTTAACGGTCAACTTGCCGGCAGAAATTGTCGACAAAGAAGTGGATAAGCGTCTCCAGCAGGCTGCTAAGACTGTTCGCATCAATGGCTTCCGCAAAGGCAAGGTGCCGATGAAGGTTGTTCGTCAGCGCTTTGGCGCCGGCGTTCGTCAGGAAGTTCTGGGTGAGGTAATGAGCCGTTCTTTCTACGAAGCGGTACAGAAGGAAGAGGTTAAACCTGCCGGCCAGCCTAGCATCGAAGCTAAGCAGACTGCTGCTGGCGAAAATCTGGAGTACGTTGCTACTTTCGAGGTTTACCCTGAAGTTGAACTCGCTGATCTGGCTGAGATCGCTGTAGAGCGTCCTGTTGCAGAAGTTACTGATGCTGACGTGAAGAACATGATCGATGTTCTGCGTAAGCAACAGTCTTCCTGGAAAGATACCAAGCGCAAAGCTCAAAAGGGCGATCGTGTTGTTATCAACTTTGTTGGTCGCAAAGACGGCGAAGAGTTTGAAGGTGGCAAGGCCGAAGGTCACCAGTTGGTACTGGGTTCCGGCCAGATGATCCCTGGCTTCGAAGAAGGCATTCTGGGCATGAAGCCCGGTGAAGAGAAAGACATTGATCTGACCTTCCCGGAAGATTACCAGGCAGAAGAGCTTCGCGGTGCTGCTGTTACCTTTAATATCAAGGTGACTTCTTCCGAGAAGCCTGAACTTCCCGAGCTGAACGAAGAGTTCTTCAAAGCTTACGGTGTTCAGGAAGGTGGCGAAGAGAAGTTCCGTGAGGAAGTTCGCAACAACATGCAGCGTGAGCTGAAAAATGCCGCTCTGAACAAAGTTAAGACCCAGATCATGGATCAGCTGTTCGAGAAGCATCCAGTTGAGCTGCCGTCCGCTCTGGTTGCCAGTGAAGTAACTACCCTGCGTGGTCAAATGGTTCAGCAGTTTGGTGGTCAGATCAAGGCTGAAGATGCCGAGCGCATGTTGCCTGATACTATGTTCGAAGAGCAGGCAAAACGCCGTGTAGTTCTCGGTCTGGTAGTCGGTGAGATTGTTAAGCAGAATGAACTTTCTGTTGATGCCGATCGCGTAAAGGCGAAAGTTGAAGAGCTGGCTTCTACCTACCAGCAGCCGCAAGAAGTGGTTGACTATTACTACAGCAACCGTGAGCTGCTGTCTGGTGTTGAGTCTGTTGTACTGGAAGACCAGGTTGTTGATCACGTACTGGCTTCAGCTAAAGTATCTGAAGTTGACAGCAGCTACGACGAAGTGATTAAGCCGCAAAAACAAGGCTAATCTCTCACTTCATTCAGGTGTAAGGTGGCGTCCGCTCAAGCGTGACGCCCCTACATCTCCTTCCTTTTTACCGGCTGGCTTTCTCTCGCCTGACCGGTTAAGCTCTGAAAACCAAATTTTTCAGCATGGGCATATGATGCCTATTCGCTGGCCTGCCGAATACGCCACAAAAGGAAGCAATGGTACCTATGGCACGAATTGATTTTCCAAAAGCTTCGATAGAGCCCTCAGCATCAGGTTTAGTTCCCATGGTGGTAGAACAAACCGCCAGAGGGGAGCGCTCATTTGATATTTATTCTCGCCTGTTAAAAGAGCGTGTGATCTTCCTGGTCGGGCCTGTAGAAGACCACATGGCCAATCTGGTTGTTGCGCAGCTGCTTTTCCTCGAGGCAGAAAATCCGGATAAGGATATTCACCTCTACATTAATTCACCGGGCGGCTCGGTAACTGCCGGCATGTCTATCTATGACACCATGCAGTTCATTAAGCCTGATGTCAGCACTATGTGCATTGGGCAGGCCTGTAGTATGGGCGCCTTCTTGTTGACTGCCGGTGCTGAAGGCAAACGCTTCGTAACACCAAACTCCCGTGTGATGATTCACCAGCCCAGCGGTGGGGCCCAAGGGCAGGCGAGCGATATCCACATTCACGCCCAGGAAATTCTCAAGATTCGTCATCGTTTGAATGAGCTCATGGCGCATCACTCTGGACGTCCAGTCAGTGATATTGAGAGGGATACAGAGCGCGACAACTTTATGAGCGCCGATGAAGCCAAGGAATATGGCTTGGTCGATGATGTATTGTCTCGCCGACAGGCATTCGATAAGTAGATTTTTCTACATTAAAAGTTTGCCGGAGGCGGATTTCAGCGAAAGTTGGTTTTTTTGACAGGCTGGCTTTCGTTGGGACTTGAAAATCACGCCAAAAGGCAGCATCTTGCTGGGTAAGCTGAATTTAGGGCCCTGGCCGGCCAGTGACGACGGAGTATTTTGATGACCGACAAAAGCAGCGGAGAAGACAGCGGAAAATTGCTGTACTGCTCTTTCTGTGGCAAAAGCCAACAGGAAGTGCGGAAGTTAATCGCTGGGCCGTCAGTCTTTATCTGCGATGAATGTGTCGAGCTGTGTACCGACATTATTCGTGAAGAAGTACAAGAGACTGCGGAGGGGCCTGAAGGGCGCCTGCCGACACCCCGTGAGATTACTGAAATCCTCGATCAGTATGTGATTGGGCAGGAGAGAGCCAAGCGTGTGCTGGCTGTCGCCGTATACAATCACTACAAGCGTCTGCGCACCAAGTCTGGTGTTAAAAGTAAGGATGAAGTAGAGCTCAGCAAGTCTAATATTTTACTGGTAGGCCCAACCGGTAGTGGTAAAACCCTTCTTGCCGAGACCCTGGCTCGCCTGCTCAATGTTCCTTTCACTATTGCCGATGCAACCACCCTGACCGAAGCTGGTTATGTGGGTGAGGATGTTGAGAATATCATCCAGAAGCTTTTGCAGAAGTGTGATTACGATGTAGAAAAAGCCCAGCAGGGTATCGTCTATATCGATGAGATCGACAAAATTTCGCGCAAGTCAGACAACCCTTCAATTACCCGTGATGTGTCCGGTGAAGGTGTGCAGCAAGCACTACTGAAGTTGATTGAAGGCACTGTGGCGTCTGTGCCGCCGCAGGGTGGACGCAAGCATCCGCAGCAGGAATTCTTGCAGGTCGACACCTCCAATATCCTGTTTATTTGTGGCGGCGCTTTTGCGGGGCTGGATAAGGTTATCCGCGATCGCTCGGAGAAGGGTGGAATTGGTTTCAGTGCAGAGGTTAAATCGAAGGATGGCACCAGTAATTTTGGTGAGATCCTGCGCGACCTGGAGCCTGAAGATCTGGTTCGTTACGGACTGATCCCGGAGTTTGTTGGCCGCCTACCGGTGACCGCAACTTTGGAAGAGTTGGACCGTGAGGCTCTGGTGCAGATTCTCACCGAGCCACGCAACGCTTTGACCAAACAGTACGCAAAACTGTTTGAGATGGAAGATGTAGAACTGGATTTCCGCCCCGATGCGTTGGATGCAGTTGCCACCAAGGCAATGGAACGGAAAACAGGCGCCCGTGGCCTGCGCTCTATCATGGAGTCTGTATTGTTGGAGACCATGTATGACATCCCGTCCACAGATAATGTGGTGAAAGTTGTGATTGACGAGGCGGTCATTAAAGGCGAATCAGCCCCGCTGCTGGTTTATGAGAGTGAGTCCCAGCCGCAGAAGGCGGCGCCGGAAGAGTAGCTCAAATCCCACCTCAAAAAGCCCCAATATTGGGGCTTTTTTTATAATTTTTTCTGATTACCCGGGTATCTAACTACCTGTCTGGGTATTCCTGGCTCGAATAGCACTCTTAGCTCGGCACAAATTGGTCGCGAGATTAGACTTGTATTTCGGGCCCTTCCCCCCCATTACTAGCATCTGAAGGGCGGTGGCCCAGGTTAAGCTGTCAATTCCAACAGCAGCATGATGCCGCGCCAAATACCCAGTGATAGGGCCGAGAGGAGTTCTATGGATCAGTCATCCGACACCACACTTGAATATCCGTTGTTGCCATTGCGCGATGTTGTTGTTTACCCCCATATGGTGATCCCGCTTTTTGTCGGCAGGGAAAAGTCCATAGAGGCCCTGGAAGAGGCCATGCGCAGGGATAAGCAGGTATTGCTTGTGGCGCAGCGAAAGGCATCTGAGGATGACCCAGGTGCAGACGATATCTATCGCGTGGGCACTATTGCCAGTGTCTTGCAGTTACTCAAACTCCCCGATGGCACTGTGAAGGTGCTGGTAGAAGGGGGGGAGCGCGTAAATATCCACGAAGTGATGGAGAGGGAGAACCATTTCGAGGCGACCGTTTCGCCGATGGAAACGCAGGAGTTGCCGGAAGGCGAAGCAGATGCCCTTGTGCGCTCTGTGATGTCTCAGTTTGAACAGTACGTTTCTGTAAGTAAGAAAGTCCCCAATGAGGTTATTACCTCTCTGTCGGGAATTGATGAACCTGGCCGCTTGGCAGATACCATTTCTGCGCATATGTCCCTTGAGTTGGCTCAGAAGCAAGAGCTTCTGGAGACTCTCAGTGTTAAAGAGCGTTTGGAGCATTTGCTGGGCCTTATGGATGCTGAAATCGACCTGATCCAGGTGGAAAAACGCATTCGTGGGCGTGTGAAAAAGCAGATGGAGAAAAGCCAACGCGAGTACTATCTCAATGAGCAGATGAAGGCGATTCAAAAAGAATTGGGCGAGATCACCGAAGAGCCCAATGAAATTGAAGAGCTGGAAAACAAAATTGCCGAATCCGGCATGAGTGCGGAGGCAGAGAAGAAAACCCGCGCTGAGCTGGCTAAATTGAAAATGATGTCGCCTATGTCTGCGGAAGCTTCGGTTTTACGCAGTTATATCGACTGGATGTTGAGCCTGCCCTGGAAAAAAGCCAGCCGGGTGAGACACGATTTGGTTAAAGCCGAGGAAATTCTCGAGAAAGAACACTACGGCTTGGAAGAGGTTAAAGAGCGGATTCTGGAATACCTCGCAGTACAGAAGCGAGTGAAGAAAGTGAAAGGGCCGATCTTGTGCTTGGTTGGGCCTCCCGGGGTGGGTAAAACCTCCCTCGGTCAATCTATCGCCCGAGCAACAAATCGTCAGTATGTGCGTATGGCCCTGGGCGGCGTTCGTGATGAAGCTGAGATTCGCGGGCATCGACGCACTTATATTGGCTCATTGCCGGGCAAGCTGATTCAGAAAATTTCGAAAGTTGGAGTGAAGAATCCCCTGTTCCTGCTCGACGAAGTCGACAAAATGGGGATGGATCAGCGCGGCGATCCCGCCTCAGCGCTTCTTGAGGTTTTGGATCCGGAGCAGAATAAAACCTTCAATGATCACTACTTGGAAGTGGATTACGACCTTTCCGATGTGATGTTTGTCTGCACCTCTAACTCAATGAATATTCCAGGCCCGTTGCTGGATCGTATGGAAGTTATTCGAATCCCCGGTTATACCGAGGACGAAAAACTGAATATTGCTCAGCGTTATCTTGTGCCGAAGCAGCGCAAGGCCAACGGCCTTAAAGATGATGAGCTGGATCTCTCTGATGACAGTATCCGAGATATTGTCCGCTACTACACCCGTGAAGCAGGTGTGCGTGGCCTGGACCGGGAGATTGCCAAGATCTGCCGCAAGGTAGTAACGGAGCACGTTCGCAATCCTTCAGAGAAGAAGGCTGTAATACAGCCAGAGCAACTTGAAGAGCTTCTCGGTGTTCGCAAGTTTGATTTTGGCCGCGCAGAAGAAGAGGACAAAATCGGAATTGTTACCGGTCTCGCCTGGACCGAGGTGGGTGGTGAGCTTCTTAACATTGAGGCTTCAGCTGTGCCGGGCAAAGGGCGCATGATCAAAACGGGCTCCCTTGGCGATGTTATGCAGGAGTCTATCCAGGCGGCCTTGACGGTTGTGCGTTCGCGCTCCCAGGCACTGGGAATAGGTCCGGACTTCCACGAGACTCGCGATATTCATATCCACGTGCCTGAAGGTGCCACCCCCAAAGATGGCCCTTCGGCGGGTATTGCCATGTGCACCGCTTTGGTGTCTGTACTGACGGATATTCCCGTTCGCTCAGATGTGGCGATGACTGGAGAAATTACTCTGCGTGGAGAAGTTTTAAGAATTGGTGGTCTTAAAGAAAAGTTATTGGCAGCGCATCGGGGCGGTATAAAAACTGTACTGATTCCTGCTGATAACGAGCGAGACCTGAAGGATATTCCCGATAATATTCTCCAGGACTTGGTAGTTAGGCCCGTTAAGTGGATCGATCAGGTACTTGAGCTGGCGCTCGAACACAAGCCTGAATCCCTGTCTGATGAAGAGTATTCCGCCTTACAGAAAAAGGCAGAGGAGCGCTCGCAGCGAGGAATCCAAACTCACTGACTCTTGTAAAGGGGTGACTTTTGTCGCCCCTTTACAACTTGCAAGGCCAAAACTTCGCCAATCAGGCTATCTACGCTGCTTGAAAAGTGTGCATCTGCCCGGAAACCCGCATGGTTCCTTGACCCGCTTCTGGGCAGTTGGTATAAAACGGGGCTTATTGCCCGGCGCGTAAATTGCCGAAGGCTAAAAAATTTAAAGTATGGGTGTCTTTTGTAGACCACCCGAAGCATATTTAAAAAGAACAGAGGGATTAAGCGTGAATAAGTCCGAACTGATTGAAGCAATTGCCGCATCTGCAGATATTCCAAAAGCAGCAGCTGGCCGTGCTTTGGACGCAATGGTTGATAGCATCACTGATGCCCTGAAAAAAGGTGATCAAGTTGCCCTCGTTGGCTTTGGTACCTTTGCTGTGAAAGAGCGTGCAGCTCGTACTGGTCGCAATCCTCGCACTGGCGATCCCATTGAAATCGCTGCGGCAAAAATTCCTAACTTCAAGGCCGGTAAAGCCCTGAAAGACGCTGTAAACTAAGTTTTCAGCAGGCTTTGAGACTTTGTAAAAGAGTCTGAATGTCAAAGAGGCGTGTCAGTTGGGATGCGCCTTTTTTGTATCTGATAGTAGTTAAAAACAATTAATTTTCGGAGCTGAGCATGCTTCAGTCCATGCGTGACAACCTGAAAGGGACAGCCGCGATTATTGTCGCAGCCTTTTTCGGTTTTATTATGGTCATTGGGGGAATTGATTTCTTCACCGGTGCCAGTGGAGGTGCTGCCGATGCGGTAGCCGAGGTTAATGGCGAAAAAATTACAAACTTGGACTTGCAACGCGCAATTCAAAATCGCCGCAATATGATCATTAGTCAGTACGGCGAAGATGTGCCCGCTGATTTAATCAGCGATGAGCAGTTGCGTGAGCCAGTTTTACGCCAGTTGGTTTCCAGTGCTGTGATGCGCCAAGCTGCTCAGGACAGCGGTATGGTGATGAGCTCTGCGGCGGTCGACAGAGCGATCGTGGGAATTCCGGCTTTTCAGGTGAACGGCAGTTTTGATCCGCAAATGTACCGCGATGCTTTGCGTCGTATGGGGTATAGCCCTGCAGGCTTCCGCCAGATTATGGAAAATGATATGGCGCTGGAGCAGTACGCAAACAGTGTTGTTGAAAGTGCTTTTACTACCCAGGCGGATGCAGAGCAGATTGTTGCGGCCTCTATGGAAGAGCGTGATTTTGATTACGTGGTGATGCCAGTTGAAGGCCTGCTAGCAGAGACTCAGGTTTCGGATGCTGAGATAGAGCAGTATTACCAGGAGAATCAAGGGCAATACCAGCGTCCAGAGCAGGTGGCGGTTGAGTATATTGAGCTAACTCCTGAAGTATTTGCCGGTAACATTGATATTTCTGAAAGCGATGTTCGCGCTCAGTACGAGCAAGAGCTGAAAGGTTTCGCATCGGAACTTCGCCGTCGTGCTGCACATATATTGCTTGAAGAAGCTGACGCAGAAAAGATTGCTGAGATTCAGAGCAAACTGGATGCCGGCGAAGATTTTGCCGAGTTGGCAAAGACTTACTCCCAAGACGTAGGCTCTGCGGAGGAAGGTGGTGAGTTGGGTTACACCACGGGTGATGTATTCCCAGAGGCATTCGAGCAGGCCTTGGCCGCGCTTGAAGTGGGTCAGGTTTCTGCTCCAGTGACCACCGATAGTGGAACTCACTTTATCAAGCTGCTGGAAGTAGAGCAGAGTGAACCGCCGAGCTTTGAAGAGCAAAAAGTGGCGATCGAAAAGCGACTGCGTGCGTCCGTTGCCGAGCGCGAGTTTGTTGATGCCTTGTCCCGTCTCGCCGATCTGGCATACAACGCGGATAACCTGGCTGAGCCCGCTGAAGAGTTGGGTGTTCCCCTGAAGACTGCCGATCTGTTTTCTCGTGAGAGCGCATCTGGCGTGCTTTCTAACGGGCAGGTTATCGAGGCTGCCTTCTCTGTGGAAGTGAAGGAGGATGGCAATACTTCAGATGTGATCAACCTGAACAATGAGCACTCTGTCGTTTTGCGGGTCACCGACTCTAAGCCCGCAGGTACCTACCCTCTGGAAGAGGTTCGCCAGCAAATTGTTGACCGTTTGAAGCGTGATAAGGCCAGTGAGCAGTTGGCTAAGCAAGCGGAAGAGCTGAAAGAGAAACTCGCTACTGGTACTAGTTTTGCGGAACTGGCGGAAGCGCAAGGTTTAACCCTGGAGACCAGTGATAAAACTCGTCGCGGTGGTTTTGCTCAGCGCGGCGAGATTAATGCCAAGGCATTTGCATTGCCTGCACCATCTGCTGGCAAAGATGAAGTGACCAGCTTCGCTACAAATAATGGTGACCTGGTAGTTCTCGATCTGCGCAGCGTGCGCCCGGGCGAACTGTCCAAGCAGAGCAAAGAGCAGCGTCAGGCACTGATGCAGCAATTGGCCTCTGTAAATGGCGGGGCTGAGTTAGCAGCGATCCAGCGCTACTTGTCCGATCAGGCAAAAATCGATCTGGCCTCTTCTGCCGAGTAACGGTTGTTATCAAGCCATAAAAAAACCCGGCAATTGCCGGGTTTTTTTATGGCTAACTCCCTGTAGGGAAGTGGGCGCTTTAAGTGTTGCTGGCACTATCCACAAATAAGGTTAAGCGCTGTCCGGGTTGTAAATACTTGGACTTGTTTATCTTATTCCAGCGGAGAATATCATCGATTTCAATACTGAATTTATTGGCTATCCGATATAGAGAGTCGCCGCTGCGTACCCGGTAAGAAACCTTGCGGGTAGTGCGGTTGTTCTCTGATACTGCGGGGGAGCCGTTGTAAGCCACCAGGGTGCGTCCAGGGCGCAGGGTGTCTCCCGGTGCCATGCTGTTCCAGCTGGCCAGTTGCTTTACGGTCACATCCAGCTTGCGTGAAATCCCCCAAAGGCTGTCGCCAGGGCGTACAGTGTAATTAACTTTCTGGCCCTTGCCGGAAGACTGCTTGCGTTTAACTCGCTGATCGAGTGCGTAGGCATACTGTCCCGCGGGGCCCGATGCGCTGGGGATTAACAGTGTTTTACCGGCGCGAATATTATTGCTGCGCAGTTTGTTTGTCTCGCGTATCGCTCCGACGGTGGTCTGGTAGCGTCGAGCGATAGTGGAAAGGGTGTCGCCTCGGGCAATGGTGTAGCGCTGCCAGCTTACCCTCTCTTCCTTGGGAAGTTGTGCCAGGGCGCTCTCAAACTTTTCCTGGGTCTCTATTGGAATCAGTAGTTGGTGGTTTCCGTTGGGGTCGGTTGCCCAGCGGTTATAGCCTGGGTTCAGTAGGTACAGCTCTTCTATCTCAATTTCTGCAAGTTCCGCAGCTTGGGCCAGATCGATCTGACTGCCTACATCGACACGGGCGTAGTAGGGCTCATTGGAGACATCATGCAGTGGGATTTTGTAATGGTCCGGGCGGGATATAACCTCCGCCAGAGCCAGCAGCTGGGGTACATAGCGCTTGGTTTCCCGCGGCAGTTTGAGATCCCAATAACTGGTGCCAAGCCCGTTGCGACGATTGCGCTCTACGGCTCTGCGAACCGTTCCCTCACCGGCGTTGTAAGCAGCGAGTGCCAGCTCCCAGTCCCCATCAAAGCGATCGTGTAGGTAGTTGAAGTACTTTGCCGCAGCCTGGGTGGATTCATGGACATCGCGGCGTCCGTCATACCACCAGTTTTGCTCGAGCCCGAAAGAGCGCCCGGTGGCCGGGATAAACTGCCACATACCGGAAGCCCGGGCGTGGGAGTAGGCGAAGGGGTCGTATGCACTCTCGACAATGGGGAGCAGCGCTAATTCAAGTGGGAGATTTGCCTGTTCCAGCTGTTCTGCAACATGGAAAATATAGCGACGAGAGCGCTCCGTTACCCGAGCCATATAGCCCTCGTTGCGGGCGAAGTAAGCAATATATTCCTTAACCTTGGGGTCGCTGGTGTGGTGATCCAGGGCGAACCCCTGACGAAGTCTTGCCCAGATGTCTACGGGGGGAGGGACCGCTTCAGAGGGTTCGTGTTTTTTAACAGCTCGGTCACTCGCGACAGAGGTTTCCTCTGCAGGGATATTTTCAGTTTCAGGCGCAGAGGCCTGTTCCGGTAATTGCGAGCAGGCCCCTACCGTAGCGGCTAGTAATGCTACGGCAAAATTCTTGTGAACCATGTGTGATATCCGCGAGTCTTTCTTGTAATTCATCCTGACGCATTTCAGAACAATTATTGGTAAAGCGCCAGGCATTTGGTCAATTACTTTCGATTCTAATTAGGCAAATTAGTTTCGGTCAATATTGACGGTTAAAAAGTATGCGAATTGCTAGTTTATCACCCAGCCTGAGGGGAGTTTAGGTGAAGTTGGGCGTTTAGAAGTTGTCCTTCCAGCCGCGCAAGCTCGCAAAAATATCTACGTTATCGCTTCCGTCATTTAACTCCGGTCTCGAATTGATAGCTGTCTGCCTAACTTCCGGATACTGACAGCGAAGAAATGGGTTGGTGTCTAGCTCAAGGGCGATAGTTGAAGGCAAAGTTGGCTTGTTTTCTACTCTCAAGGCTTTGCACTGAGCAACCCTTGCCTCAATGGCTTGATTGTTAGGCTCTACCGCTTGGGCAAACTTCAGGTTGGCGAGTGTGTACTCGTGTGCAGGATAAACAAAAGTTGCGGCGGGTAATTTACTGAGCTTTTGCAGAGAATGGTACATCTGCTCTGGAGTGCCTTCGAACAACCTGCCGCAGCCAGCGGAAAAAAGAGTGTCACCACAAAAAAGGTGTAATTGTTCACCGCCTGCTGCTGTGGTTTCATTCAAAACCAAAGCTAAGTGGTCTAGAGTGTGCCCCGGAACAGCGTGTACCTTGAAGGGCATGCCAAGGACCTGTAAGGAATCTCCACCGGCAATGGGGTGAGTGACACCAGGTATGTGCTCGGGGCCATAGACAGGGCACTGGTACTGGTGGCAAAGCGTTTCGATGCCACCGGTATGGTCATAGTGGTGATGAGTAATGAGAATGCCGCTGAGCCTGGTCCCCTCTAGGGCCTTTTCTACTGGCACAGCATCACCAGGGTCGACTACCCAGTGCTGGCCATCTTTTTGCAGGTGCCAGATATAGTTGTCATTAAAGGCGGGGATTGGCGTGATGGATAGCATAATCGAATCGTCTTTTCGCTGAATAGCAGAACAATATCATGGAAGGCGTGAGACGGTGTGAATTGTTACCTGAGGACTGGTTTACTTAGAGTAAGGCCCTGGAAACATCGCCCGAGTGTAGAATTGAATAGCTGTTAGATTGATCAATGGAGATATGATGACCGGAAAGAGCAGGCCTGGTAATGATGAGGAGCAATCCCCTCTTGGCAAGGTCTGCCCAGCGCTATCCCATTGGTTTTCCAGTTCGCTGGGAGAGGAGATTCTCTCGCAACAGCTGGCGTTGGCCCAACCCTTAGTGGAGGGCTTTTTCGGTTACCACTTTCTACAGGCCAGTGTGACCCAGTCCGTTGACTTTGGCGCCTCCAGCCGTATCAATCATCGTTTTCGATTGGGGGCAACTTCTGAGCAGGGCGGGGCTGCGATAGTGGAGTTCGAGCAACTGCCCCTCCCCGCCGATTCAATCGATGTAGTACTGCTGCATCACCTTTTGGACTTTTCCAGTCATCCCCACCAAGTATTGAGAGAGGCGGCCAGGGTTTTGATACCCGGTGGTCATATGCTGCTAATCGGGTTTAACCCGTTTTCCTTGCTCGGCTTGTCCCGCCTGCTATTTTCCAGGGGGGCTTACCAGCGCGGAAATCAACTGCGTGCTGCTCGAATTGCCGACTGGATGAATCTGTTGGACTTGCAGGCTGAGAGGGTAGATCGCGGCTTCTTCCGCTTGCCATTACAGCAAAAGGAATTGCTTTCCAAGACGGCTTGGATGGAGCGCCTTGGCTCCCGCTTGCACTTGCCATGGGGGGGCTTTTACATCATAGTCGCCCGCAAAGAAGTGGCACGTGTTCGCACTATTAAAATCAATTGGCGGGCCGAGAGAAAGCCCGCTTTGGTTGCCACCCCGTCGAGCCCTCGCGTTGCAGCACGCGGGAAGCATCAAAAGCGCTGATTTCGCTGAAAATCGGCCCCATATCTAATTTTGGCGTAAGTTTTGAAACAAATTACTATCTATACAGATGGCGCTTGTCGTGGTAATCCTGGTCCCGGCGGTTGGGGTGCCCTGTTGGTGTACGGTGAGCGGGAGAAAGAGTTGTTTGGTGGGGAGGCGCATACCACCAATAATCGTATGGAATTGTTAGCTGCAATCAAAGCTCTGGAGGCTCTTAAACAGCCGTGCAAAGTTGATTTACATACTGACTCACAGTACCTGCGCCAGGGCATTACCGGCTGGATTAACAACTGGAAAAAGAACGGTTGGAAAACGGCGAGTAAGAAGCCTGTCAAAAATGCAGACCTATGGCGGCAGTTGGATGAGAGCGTCTCCCAGCATGATGTGGAGTGGCACTGGGTTAAAGGTCATGCCGGCCACCCAGGCAATGAGCGGGCCGATCAGTTGGCAAATCGCGGCGTCGATGAGCTGGAGTCCTGAGGGGAATATTGCATATGCGTCAAGTGGTTCTCGATACAGAGACAACAGGTCTCGATCCCAAAAGCGGCCATCGTATTATTGAAATTGGTTGCGTAGAGCTGGTTAACCGGAAGTTGACTGGCCGTCACTATCACCAGTACATCAACCCGCAGCGACAAGTGGAAGATGGGGCTATTGAGGTCCATGGAATTACTAATGAATTCCTGGCGGACAAACCCGTATTCGCTCAGGTCGCCGATGAATTTATGACCTTCTGTGAAGGTGCAGAGCTGGTTATTCACAACGCGCCCTTCGATGTCGGTTTTATTGATGCTGAGCTGAGGCTGCTGGGTAATCCGCGCTGGCGCAATGTCAATGCGCATTGTGGGGTTTTGGATACCCTGACAATGGCCCGGGAAAAGCACCCTGGGCAGAAAAACAATCTGGACGCCCTTTGTAAGCGCTACTTTGTCGATAACTCCCAGCGGGATTTGCACGGCGCATTACTGGATGCGGAGATTCTTGCCGACGTCTACCTGATGATGACCGGTGGCCAAACCGATTTGGTGTTGGCACAGGGTGATTCCTCGGAAGGGGAGGAAGGTAAGAAGGCGGAAAATGATGTGGCGGGTGAAGCCATTCGTCGCCTATCGGCAGATCGCGCGCCCCTGCTAGTAGCGCGTGCTACGCCACAGGAAGCTGAAGCGCATCAATCGATGCTAGGTTTGCTGGAGAAATCAGCGGGTAAACACTTCTGGTAGCACATCAATGAAGAGGTGTTCTCTTTAACCTTGATGTTTATTGTGCTTTTCTTTTTCTGAGTGGGTGGGAATTATCAATCCCCACCCATCCAGATAGTCTCTAATACAAGCTCTCTTTAGATCGCGTAGACCACGCAAATCAAAGCAACAATACTCAGTACGATGGTGTAGGGCAGAGCCATGATCACCATGCGGCCATAAGATAGGCGTATGAGAGGTGCCAGGGCCGATGTCAGCAGGAACAAAAATGCAGCTTGTCCATTGGGAGTGGCAACGCTGGGTAGGTTGGTTCCGGTATTGATGGCAATGGCCAGCTTGTCAAAATGTTCTCGGGTAATGTCGCCTGCAGTGAGGGCAGCTTTAACTTCGTTAATATAAACCGTTGCCACAAAAACATTGTCGCTAATCATCGACAAGATACCGTTTGCCATGAATAGCAATCCTGGTTGCTGTTCGGGCTTTTGTGCGAGAACGAAGTTGGTTACAGGCTCGAATAGGTGTTGCTGGTGAATCACTGCAACAATTGCAAAGAAAACCACGAGCAGTGCAGTAAATGGCAGTGCCTCTTCAAACGCGTGGCCGATTCTAGCTTCTTGAACAACGCCGTTAAACGAGGTCAGAAGTACAATAATCATCAGGCCAATGATACCGACTTCGGCAACATGAAATGCCAGGGCAAAAACCAGAACCACAGCGACAATGCCCTGAATCCACAGCTCGGCAACCTGAGCCGAGGTGCGCTTCTTTTCTTCCTCTTTGGAAAAATTAACCAGTACCTCACGTACGGCGCTAGGGAGCTGGGCTCCATAGCCAAACATTTTAATTTTCTCTAAAAAGAAACAAGTAACTAGGCCGGCAAAGAATGTTGGAATGGTTACTGGGGCCATCTGCAGGAAAAACTGTACAAATTCCCACCCGGCTTTCTCAGCGATTAGTAGGTTTTGCGGTTCTCCAACCAAGGTGCAAACACCACCGAGAGCAGTGCCTACGGCGCCATGCATGATCAGGCTGCGAAGGTAGGCTCGAAACTGGTCCAAGTCTTCGCGGTGATACTCCACGACATGCTCATCGTTGGAGTGGTCGTGGTCGTTGTGATGGTGTGGCTGCTGGGAGGCGACCCGGTGATAGACTGAGTAAAAGCCTACGGCAACCGCAATCAGAACAGCAGTTACGGTCAAGGCATCTAAGAATGCTGACAGTACTGCAGATACAGCACAGAAAAGTAGTGACAGCAGAGATTTTGAATTCACATTAATCAAAATTTTAGTGAATACAAATAGAAGCAGGCTCTTCATGAAGTAAATGCCGGCCACCATAAACATTAGCAGCAGAATAACTTCGATATTCTCAACTACCTCGTGGTAGACGGCATCGGTGCTTGTCATACCCATCAATACGGCTTCAATTGCGAGTAGTCCGCCGGGTTGAAGTGGGTAACACTTCAGGGCCATCGCCAGGGTAAAAATGAATTCACCAATAAGGACCCAGCCTGTTACAAAAGGCCCCGATACATACAGTATTAATGGGTTGAGAAGCAAAAAGGCGGCTATGGTCAATTTGTACCAGTCAGGCGCTTCGCCGAGAAAATTTTCGGCAAAGGCGCGACCAAATCCGCCGCCGGATGCCGCAATGGTGTTGTTGTAAGTGTTCATCATTTACTTCCTTGGTTAACCCATTGGTGTGGGTCAAAATGGAATCTTTGGGAATCGGCGGTGTATGCGAAATAGATACCTGAGCTCAATTATCGCTGCGTGCTTCCCCGGGTTTATTGTGCACAGATTGATTGGTTTTTGTTCTTTAACACAAAAAAACGTACAGCTTTAAACTTGAAAGTAGCAAACGCTACTGGGTTTTCTGGAAAATTCAAGTAATTTAGGGGCTTCAGCCCCGCCGCTAGGTTATTTGTCGATTATTCGGTGGAAATTGTTTGGCGAAAGGTGGACTCTTTTATTTATTGGGGTAAATTGCCCTTAATGAGGCCAGAATCATCCTGATCTGGTTGTTTTTTGTTCGATTATAGGAAGAATGCAGCGGTGCAGCCAAAGACTGAATTGCGCAAGATCAATATCACTTCTGTCAATGTAGTGAAGGATGAGCTGGTAGCTACCATCGATAATGCCGCCTCACACTTGGATAAATTTGCCGCGGATACTTCCCAAAAGCAGGCTCTTGAACAGAGTTTGGCTGCACTCAGGCAGGTCAGTGGAGTATTGCAGATGGTGCAGCTCCAGGCAGCTGAGCTCCTCGCCCAAGAGAAAATCAAAGCGCTTACAGAGGTATTAGAGGAGAGACAGAGCGCCTCAGAAGAACTGATGGAAGCGCTGGGTACAGGTTTTTACGTAATGGGACGCTACTTGGAATTTGTTCAAAGTCGTGCCATTGCCCGTCCAGAATTGCTGATCCCCTATATCAATAATTTGCGCGCGGCCCGGTCCCAGCCCCCTGTGCCGGAAAGTCATTTTTTCCGTTGTAACTTGGAGGGAGCTGTGCCTGGTGCAGGGGCTTCTGCGGTTATGTCGGAAGACTTGAATAGTTTTGTTCGCCGATTCCGTCATATGTACCAGGTTGGTTTGTTGGCTCTGTTGCGAGGTAAACCTCGGGGCCCAGCGTACACGATGATGTCTCGTGCCCTTGAGAGAATCGCAAGCATCACCATGGGGCGCCCAAACGGGCGTTTATGGGTGGTAGCAGGGGCGGCACTTGCAGGCATGGCCTCCCAAGAAATGCGCATCAGTCGATCCCGGGTGATGGTTTTCAGTATGTTTGATCGCTGGCTGCGAGCATTACAAAAAGAGTGCGACACAGCTTTAGATCAGCCTGCGCCACCAATTTTGCTGAAAGAGTGCCTCTATTGGCTGACTCTTTCCAAGCCCGAGGGCTTTGGTGGCAAGTTGCTGGAGGCTTTCTCCGCAGAGCCTCTTGATTACAGTGAAGAGGAATTAGAGCGGGAGCGAGCCACCCTTGGAGGCCCCGGCGCCACGGCAATTACCGCAGTTGCTAACGCCTTAGAGGAGGAGTTGTCCGGTGTGCGCCGAATGTTGGATGACGCTGAGTTAATTGGTACTACTTCCTTGGATGCAGAAGATGGCCTCGCTTCTTCTCTACAGAGAGTGGCCGGTACCTTGCAGATGCTCAACTTTAAGCGGGTTGGAGAGAGTCTGCGCAGCGCGGTTGCGGAATACCAGAGTGCCTCCGGCGCGGGCGGATCCATAGCGGACAGCGCACTGCAGAAACTGACAGGCCAGGTGTTGATGGTCGATAGCACGGTAAGAGCGCTCAAGCAGAGTACTTCTATTGATCTGGATGAATACGGTCATGCGGATATTGCCTTTGAGCACAGCCAACTGGCGGAAGCGGAAGTGGCTGTACTTAAAGAGGCTGAAGCCGGTTTGGCGTTGATTAAGCGAGCGCTGGCGGCCTATGCAGAGTCCGACTTTGATCATGGCCATATTCGCAATGTTTCCACTACTTTGAACTCAGTGCGCGGAGGCTTGATTGTTCTCAACTTAAGTAGAGCGGCGGCCGTAGTTGAAGGCTTGCTGAACTTTGTTGAGACTGTTATCGACCGCCATGATGCCGGTCCTGAAGTAGAGCAATCTTTGCATATTTTTGCCGATGCGATTATCAGCCTTGAGTACTATCTGGGAGAGGTAAAGCTGCATAGGCAAGCAGATATTCAATCCCTCAGTCTCGCTATCGAAAGCTTGACTGCTCTGGGTTATCCCGTTGAGGCCGTATAATTAAGGAGGTCTCCTTGGTAGATAAGTTTGTCCCAGCGGGTAATGTGTGGGCAGTTCCGGAATTTTCCCAGCATATCCTGATTGCTGATGGACTGATTCTCTGCCGAGGAGATTTTTTCCTCCACGACGCCCAGGTGTTGGTAGCGGAGGCTGTTCAATCCAGCCACTACTTGGGAGAGTTAAGTGGGCGGGCGTGTGGTGTCCACGTTTTGTCTCGCCAGGTTGAAATTGCCGGCTATGAATGGCGAAACCTACGCAGCCTGCTGACTTTGGTTGAGGAGCCGATGTTTGCATTGGCTGGGCGGGCGCTACAGATTTCCCATTGGGATAGCCAACATCGATTTTGCGGTCGTTGTGGCACTCCCACCATCTATCACTCTAATGATCGCGCTCGCACCTGCCCGGCTTGTGATCTTACTGTCTACCCCAGAATCTCCCCCTGTGTAATTATGCTTGTTACCCGAGGAGATGAGTGTCTCTTAGCTCGTCACGCCTCGCGTCGAAATGCAACTTATACGGCCCTCGCTGGGTTTATAGAGCCCGGTGAGAGTGCTGAGCAAGCGCTGGTGCGTGAAGTCTATGAGGAAGTGGGGCTCAAAGTGGGTGCCCTGGAGTATGTGGGGAGCCAGTCCTGGCCTTTTCCCGGGCAGTTGATGATCGGGTATTTGGCGGAGTGGCAAGGTGGGGGATTGTGCTTGGACCCCAATGAGATAGAAGAGGCAGACTGGTTCCACTACAGCTCATTGCCAGCTATACCGCCCATACAAACCCTGTCCGGCCGCTTGATCCACACTTTTGTCGAAAAGGCTGCAGCGAAGAACCGCCCGTAAGGTTGGTTTAAAGATGTTGCGCAGTATCAGGGAGTAGAAATCATAATGTATATAGCAATTACCTTTATTATTGCCATCCTGGCGTTGTTGTTTGTGTTTTGGGGGGCGCGAGTCCTGCTATCGGGAAATTGGTTCCTGGGGTTTATACGTGGTTCCGCCGGTCTTTTTCTTTTTGCAACTGCTCTTTGGATTGTTCTGATTGCTGCAGATGTTTACAGCTATAGAAACCTGGCTGAAGAGCATAGTGTTGGCATTGTTTCGTTTCGAAAAATTGCCGAGCAGCAATTTGAAGTCAAGTTTTCTGATTCGGATGGTATAGCGCAAAAGTTTGAATTGCTTGGGGATCAGTGGCAGTTGGATGCCCGAATGCTCAAGTGGCAGGGTCCATTAGCCCGCTGGGGAATTAAGCCCGCTTATCGTCTAGATAGGTTGAGTGGTCGCTATCTCACGCTACAGGATGAGCGAGCTCGCGAGCGTTCTGTCCATGAAATAGAGGGGGCGAACTATGGCGTGGATGTTTGGCAGTTTGTACGCGGTGTTGATCGCAAGTTGCCCTTTGTTGATGCGGTATATGGCAGTGCCACATTTCTACCTATGGAGGACGGTGCGGTTTACGAGGTGCGTATTAGCCACAGCGGTTTGTTGGCTCGCCCCCTTAATCAGCGAGCAACTTCCGCCCTGGAAGGTTGGCAGTAAAATACTGAAGCTAAATAAAAATTAGTTAAGACGGAAAATGGAGTCTAAGTGGAATTTTTAATTGAATACGGCCTTTTTCTAGCCAAAATTGTTACGGTTGTCGTGGCCTTAATGGTGTTGATAGGTTTTATTTTTGCAAATCGAGAGCAGCTGAAAGAGCGTGTTCAGGGTCATATCACAGTTACACATTTGAATGATCGCTATGAGCAGTTTAAAGAAACACTGCTTGAAGCTGTGATGGATAAGCACGAATTCGCCCGTCGTAAAAAGCAAATGGCGAAAGAGAAGAAAACTCAGGAAAAAGCCCTAGCTAAAAAACATAAAGCTGAGAGCAAAAAGCAGCCTGAAAAAAGTGCTGCTACTTCTTCCGACGTTGCTAAAGAGGAAGGAGAGCATGAGTCCAAGAGTATAAAAGGGGAGTTGGTCTCCGAGCGCAAGCGTGTCTTTGTTATGCAATTTAATGGGGATATCAAAGCGAGTGCTCTTTCCCATTTGCGTGAAGAGGTGACGGCCATTCTTCAAGTGGCAGAGTCCGGAGATGAAGTTCTCCTTTGTCTTGAAAGCCCTGGGGGCATGGTGGCGAACTATGGTTTGGCCGCCAGCCAGTTAACCAGGATTCGCAGTGCAGGTATTCATTTGACTATTGCTGTCGATAAAGTGGCTGCCAGCGGAGGCTACATGATGGCCTGTGTTGCAGATCGTATCCTGGCAGCACCCTTTGCGATGTTGGGCTCTATTGGTGTTTTAGCTCAGATGCCGAATTTTAACCGCCTGCTGAAGCGCAATGATATCGATTACGAACTGTTTACTGCGGGCCAGTACAAGCGCACTGTAACCATGTTTGGTGAAAATACTGAGGAAGGTAAACAGAAGTTCCAAGAAGATTTAGATGAGATCCATATTCTGTTTCAGCACTTTGTCGGGGAGTACCGTCAAAAACTCGACGTCGACAAAGTTGCCACGGGCGAGGTTTGGTTCGGGCAAAAAGCCCTATCCTTGGGACTGGTCGATGAGCTGAAAACATCAGATGAGTACTTGACCAGTTGCGCTAAGGACTGCGACTTATATCAGGTGGAATTCAAAGAACGGAAAAATATAGCTAAGAAAATAGGGCTGGCGGCAGAAGCAGGTGTGGAATCGGCGGTCACTCGTCTCTTTTCAAGGCTGGCAGCTCTGCGTCATCAGGCTCAATAGTTGTAACGTTACAGGTTGATAGTGCTGCGGGATATACCCCATGGAAATAGAAAAGGATGAGAGATTTCGGGCAATTCAGGTTGCTGAAGTAGCTGCGGGAAAGTTTGACCAGTCTGTTGTTGAGCGTCAACTTTCTGAGCTTCCCGATAACCCCTTGCTGTTGGCCGTAAGTTATTCATCCTTGAATTTCAAAGATTCTTTATCTGCGTTTGGCAATCGTGGGATTACTAATACCTACCCCCATACTCCGGGCATTGATGCGGTGGGCAAAGTGCTGTTCGATCGGAGCAAGACGTTTCAACCGGGTGCTGAATTATTGGTCAATGGCTACGATTTGGGCATGAATACTTCTGGTGGACTTGCAGAGCGTATTGCCGTTCCTCCGCAATGGGCCTTGCCAGTCCCCGAAGGCCTAACAGCTTGGGAGTCTATGGCACTGGGTACGGCGGGTTTTACCGCCGCGCTTTGTGTTGAAAAGCTCCTGGAGTCCGGCGCATCTCCTGAGGATGGAGAGATTCTGGTAACAGGTTCAACGGGGGGCGTCGGCTCTGTTGCCGTCGCCTTGCTGGCGAAGCTAGGCTTTCGTGTCGCAGCAGTGACGGGAAAGTTGGAGTCTGCTGATTATTTGGCGAGATTGGGCGCATGGAAGGTTCTCGACCGGGATACACTGGCCCCTTTTGCCAATAAAGCGATGGCCAAGCCATTGTGGGCTTGGGCTGTAGATACTGTGGGCGGGGAAACGCTTTTTAATGTCATTAAATCCCTGCGCTACGGCGGCGGAGTGGCTGCTTGTGGTATGGCTTCAGGTGCTCAATTTCACGCCAATGTATTTCCATTTATCTTGCGCGGTATTAGTTTGTTGGGTGTGGATAGCGCTGTTTTACCAATAGAAAAGAAGGCAGAAGTATGGAAGCGGTTGGCCAGTGAGTGGTATATCGGCGATAAGCTCGACAGTATTGCGGAGAATATTAGCCTTGATCAGGCTCCAGAGTTTCTTGCGCGCTTAAATAGAGGGCATGGAATAGGTCGTTACGTTGTAGATATGGCTCTCTAATAGATCTATCGATTTAGAATAATAAGTACACTTAAAAGATTCTATTTATCTTACCAAATATCCCCGACAACTCTGAATCTGAGTTGTATATGGGCTTTTTTCTCAATAGCCTTTAAGCGGACTCTGTTGTTTGCGGGCTTGTTGTATTGGAAGAAAACTTTGTCGACAAGTAACAGTGAAAGTAACAAACCTGGCCAGCGTAACGCTCTGGTTCTTTCTGGGGGAGGTGCGCGTGCTGCCTATCAAGCGGGCGTTTTAAGGGCGCTTGCGGAACTGGTTCCAGAAGATAATCCTCGGCCCTTTCAAATAATCTGCGGCACCTCTGCAGGAGCTATGAACGCGATGCTTCTCGCCTCTCATACAGGTACCTTTAAAGAAGCTGTCGACAGAATGTGCTCTGTTTGGTTGCAGCTTAGTGTTGAGCAGGTTTATCGCACCAGTTGGCGTAGTTTACTTGGGAACCTGTTTTCTATCAGTCGTTCGCTCTTGAACCAAGGTGTGGGTAGACAAAAACCTTTGGCACTCCTGGATAACAGTCCGCTGCGCAGCTTGGTTGAGCGCGAGATAAACTTTGACAATATTCAAAAAAATATTTCGGCTGGGCATTTGCATGCCACAAGTGTTAATGCACTTTCTTATAGTGAAGGGCAGTCCGTCAGCTTTTTTCAGGGAGCGGAGAATGTTAAAGGATGGCAGCGGTTTCGTCGCTTTGGAGTACCCACTCAATTAACCTCGGACCATCTATTGGCGTCAGCAGCAATTCCTGCCATTTTCCCGGCGGTCAAATTGGATGGAGTTTATTTTTGCGATGGTGCCATTCGTCTGATGGCCCCGATTAGTCCGGCACTGCATCTCGGTGCCAAGCGTGTATTTGTGGTGGGTGTGTCGGACAACCGTTCTCCAGCCCATTGGGGGAGTCGAAACAGTCCTGCGCAGATGGAGTCCCCTTCGATGGCGCAAATAGCTGCTCAGTTATTCAATGCCGCATTTATCGATAGCTTGGAGGCAGACTTGGAGCATCTGGATCGAGTAAATATGTTACTTGACTATGTGGATCCAACAGATCATTCGGATTTGAAACTGTTGCGTTCGGTAGAGTCGGTTGTTATTGAGCCCTCGCAGAGTTTAGGGCGTCTTAGTGGCAGAAAACTTGGTCACCTTCCCTCGGCGCTACGCTGGTTATTCCGCTCTACGGGTGCGACCAATCCCGGTGGCGGTGTTTCTGCAGCCAGTTATCTATTATTTGAAAGGCCATATATCGAAGAACTTATCGATCTCGGCTATCAGGATGCCATGTGGGAAAAAGATAAATTGCGCAGTTTTTTGCAGCCGGAGCCGGAGGGTATAGCTGAGCGCAAGGGGCTATTTGGGATTCGCAGTAAATCTCAAGAAGAGGCTTCTCACGGTAATTCTGAACACTAACTTTAGTTTCTGCGCCCCTCATTTGCGTGACTAGCGCCTTTCATCTCAGTGAATATTTTTGCATCAAGTTTCTAAAGGGCGTTAAACGCCCTTAAATCCAATATTGTTCCGCCAAGACGGCGGAAGCCTTTAGCATTTATTTTCGCGCTTTCTTATGATTTTCTTGGGCTGTGTGTGCTCTCACTCACCTGAACAAGTAGCTTCTATATTTAATAGTGATGTCAATGCTGTCGGGTATTATCCAAGATGTTTTCTGTGTTTTTACTCGTGACTCTTTTTTCATTTAGTACAGGTAATCAGGATTTCGCCCAGATGATCGGTAGGGTTGATCGGGTTGAATATTTGGGGGGAGGCTTGGTTGTTTCTGGGTGGGCGTGTCAGAAAGGAGTATTCAAGTCAGTTTCTGTTGGTCTTTATCTAGGTGGAGACAGTAGAAGCGGGTTTCCATTAAAAGTTTCCAGAGCTGATCAGAAGTCGTCAAAGGGAATTGCCAATATATGTGATACCCAGGGCGTTCCCCATGGATTCAAGTTTTATTTGAATTATGAGGAAATGAAAAAGTTTGTAAGAAAGAAGATCTATGTACATGGGTTCTCATCAAATCAAGGCAGATTCAGAGCAATTTCAAATTCTGGTAGATATCGGGTTGGGATTCCCTATATGAAATATACCGATATTACCTTGTTGCGAAGAACTTTTGATTTACAACCACTGGCTACGTTTGATGATCAGCATTTAAATTTAATTCCAATGCCCGGTGATGGCTATGCTCTGGAAGCTCAGTATATTCCTTATGAAAAGGGTTCGGAGAGAATTAGTACATCAACCCAATTAGCCAAATCTGTTTCATCGGCAACTCTCGCTTACGATGTGAAGTTTCATCGGAACTTCGAATTTGTTAAGGGCGGTAAGCTACACGGCCTTGCTGGTGGGGGACAGGCTTCAGGATGCGTACCTATTGATCCGAAGAGTTGGAGTGTGCGGGTTAAGTTTGGTGCGGAGGGTAGGGTTGGGCTCTATACCTATCATCAGGATAGAGTCGCTCGGTGTGGAGATGGGTATCAAGGGAATGACAGTTTTAGATTTGAGCGGGATACCTGGTATCGGATTGAGTTGTTTGTGCAATTAAATAGCAGCGCAAATAATGCTGACGGATATATCGAGCTATTTATAAATGGCAAAAAAATTGTAGAGGAACAAGGGTTGCGGCTGACGGGTAGTGATAGGGTGGCTATTGATAAATTTCAGTTCAGTACTTTTCATGGCGGTAGTTCAGCTTTGTGGTCACCCTCCAAAAAAGTCTATGCCTACTTTGACAATATTTCAGTGAAACAAGGGAGAAAGATATATGGCCTTAAGGGGGCTGTATGCGAAAATGAGAAAGCTGGAATATACAATGGGTCGGGAGCTTGCTGTTCCAGCTCGTGTGGGGCCTGTGGCGGCTCCGGATGTGGCCAATTAAATGGCGGAAGCTCAGCCTGTTGCACATCGGAAATTATTAATTCAGCGCCATTGTGCTCTTATCCTGGGCAAACCGCCCCGTGCACTATGTAAGGCTTGGCTTGAGGGGTTCTGAGTAAATCAGGAGCTTTATAATTTAAAGTTGCCATTTAAATCGCTGAATTAATTGCAAGAAACTTCCCTGTATTTCGCATTGTATTTTCAGCTGAGAACCGCTCACCGGATGTTCTAGCTTGAGTTCAGATGCATGCAAAAGCAGTCGAGAGCACTCGAGCCTGCTGGCAAAGAAACGATTATGGGTTGACTTTCCATATTTCGGGCAGCCAATTAGAGGGTGGTGGAGATGCTTGAAATGCCTTCTTATTTGATGGCGTCGCCCTGTTTTTAATTGGATTTCTACTAGGGAATACCGGCTGGTTGGGTAGCGATCAACCTCATAAGGTAACTCAATAGTCTCCAAGCGTCGGTACAGTGTAACAGCCTGCTGACGTGGCAGATCCGTTTTAGGTCGCTTCCTCTGGTGTTTGAAGTCGGCAACGGGGGGGAGGGCATAGTCAACGACACCTTCTTCTGGGCTATATCCTCTACATACAGCAATATATTTTTTTGATGATAAATCACTTTCCAGCTGCTGCTGTACCTGCGCAGCAATCTCGCTGCTTTTGGCAAAAATAATAACACCGGAGGTAGGCTTATCCAGTCGATGTACTGGATAAAGAAAGCTGCCACATAGGTTCCTCAAATATTGCAAAAGTACACGCTTTTCATGGCGGTCTATTTCTGACCTGTGAACAAGCCACCCCTCTGGTTTATAAGCGGCAAGTAAGTAGTCGTCTTCAAAGAGAATGGTAGGTTCTTGAGTGGTCATTTTGGGGGTGTGGCGACTGGACTGTAATTTCGGTAACACGATTTTATGGCATAGCGAGCCCTCAAGCTATGTTGAAAAGTAAAAGTTGGTTAGTGAATTCAGGGTAGAATTTTTATCGATAGACAAAAAACAGGCTTGACATGGTACCAAATGAGAATAAACTGCACCTAAATTCCATTGCTGATCTAGTTTCAAGGTTGGCATTCTAATTGGCAGTATTTTTGAAGTGGATCGCACCACTAAGGAGCCGTGAAATGCGAAATGTAGATATTAAGAGTTTATTTGTTTAATCGCTTTTCATGCGCTTGAGCTTGGAAAGTGATATTGCTTTCCAAGCCAGACCTTCCAAAAGCCCTGGCAAATGCCGGGGCTTTTTTGTTTTAGCTTGGATTGCCGTTTCAGTTAAGTGGATTAATCCAGGGATAAAATATGCCTGTAAAAACAGTATTAAATCGAAATGCACCGCCTGGCACGGTACCGGTAAAAATCTATACCGATGATATTGAGCCCAAGGCAATGCAACAGTTAAAGAATATTGCCCAGCTTCCTATTGTGCACTCCCATGTTGCTGCTATGCCGGATGTGCACTTGGGAAAGGGGGCAACGGTAGGATCGGTAATCCCAACGGTAAGTGCGATAATTCCTGCTGCCGTTGGGGTGGATATTGGTTGTGGAATGTATGCGGTGCGAACTTCGCTACAAGCCCATCAGCTGCCAGACAATCTGAAAGCACTGCGGGACGCCATTGAGGTGAAAGTGCCGGTTGGTCAGGGACGACATAAACTGATCAGCGCCAGGGAATCTGCCTGCAAACTATTAGCTCCCGGTGTGGATAGATTGTTTTCAAAGCATCCAGGGCTACTGAAGAAGCTGCATCAGCCACAAAAAACCTGGGTGACCCAAATGGGTACATTAGGGGGTGGCAATCACTTTATCGAAGTTTGTATTGATGAGAGTGGTGCTGTCTGGGTGATGTTGCATTCAGGGAGTCGAGGGATTGGCAATGCTATTGGTCAGCATTTTATCCAGTTGGCCCGACGGGATATGGCTGGGCATATGCACAATCTTCCGGATAGGGATCTGGCCTATTTCTCAGAAGGCTGCCAGAATTTTGACGATTATATTGAAGCGGTTAATTGGGCGCAGGAATATGCTCGCTGGAACAGGCAGGAAATGATGAAGCTTGTGCTTGGATGCCTGAAGGTAAGCTTACCAAAGTTTACTTTGACCACAGAGGCAATTAACTGCCACCACAATTATGTTGTTCGCGAGCGCCATTTTGATAGAGATGTATTCGTGACTCGCAAAGGGGCTATTAGTGCTCAGAGAGATCAGTTGGGAATTATTCCCGGCTCTATGGGGGCTAAGTCATTTATCGTGCGTGGGCTTGGCAATAAGGAATCTTTTTGTTCCTGTGCACACGGAGCTGGTCGAAAAATGAGTCGTACAGCGGCTCGCCAGCGTTTTACCAGAAAGGACTTGGAAGATCAGACCCGAGGTGTGCAATGCCGTAAAGATAAGGGTGTTCTGGATGAGATTCCTGCTGCTTATAAGGATATTGACCAGGTGATGGAGAACCAGTCCGATCTTGTGGAAGTGGTGCACACGCTACGCCAGGTAATTTGTATCAAGGGGTAAATAAGGAGGTATCAATACAAGTTTTGAGCGAGAAGATATCTGGAAAAGTGGATCTACTATTGGAAAGTAAAGGTGAGGTTTTATGAAAAAGAAAGAAAAAATTCGTAGTTACGTTGCGCGTAATCCGCTGATGAGAAAGGGCGGTGCCCACGTAAAGGCAAAATCTTCGGGTCGTTTCGCTAGCAAGCAGAAGCTGCGTAAAGAGGTGCGGGAGTGCGACTCCCGCCCCCAGGCTTTTGCTGCTATTTTTTCGTTGATATCGCCTCTTTAGTTAGCCGTGTTCTCTGCTAGCCTATTTCCCATCAGGCCAGTTGGGTAGAGCTTCCAAATATACCCAGCGCTTCTTAAATAACTTAAATAGTGAAATTTCGTGAATCAGGTGTTCTTGGTCATTTTCTGTATACCAAGCCTTAAATTCCACAATCGACTTTTTTAGTCCCGCCTTACTCTTAATAACTTCCAATCGTGTCCACTGGGTTTCAATATCCTCAGCTTGCAGTTCTGGGCAGGTGTCGGGATGCCAGGTTTTTTTCAGGTACCGAAAATTTCCGGTTGCAAAGGCCGTATAGCGACTGCGCATAACCGCTTCTGCATTATTGGGGTAAGCCTTTCCCGACAAATAGAGTCCGCAGCAGTTATCAAGGGGCTTGCCCGATCCACAGGGGCAGTACCGATCCGTCATAAATCATCTCTCCAGCGTGAACTTAACGCTCTCGTAACACTTTTTAACCATGTTTTCTGGTGAGGGAGCGTAGCATAGCTTGACCTTTGAAATGTTGCCGCTAAGATACCGACCAACCGGTTGGTTTTGATTGATGATGCCCAGGAGGTCATGTGTCGAGAGTCGACAAAGCTGCCATTGTTCGAGCAGCAGAAGAAGTAGTCCGGGATCGCGGGGCGCGCAAGTTGACCCTGGATGCGGTGGCTGCACAGTGCGGGCTCAGCAAGGGCGGTTTGATTCATCATTTTCGAACTAAGCAGTCACTCCTGAAGGCGATGCTGGAGGCGGCAATAGCTCGTGAAGATGACAGTGTTGCCACTTTTGTGTCCTCGGGGGACAGCTTGTTGGTGTCGCGCTTGAAGAGCATTTTTGAATTGATGGAGGACGACAAGGGGCTGCCTCGCTCACTGATCGCCGCCGTGGCCGAAGACCCCATGTTGCTGGGGCCGGTAAAAGACAAAGAGGAGCAGCAGCGTCGCGATATCTGCGATGCGTATCGTGACCCGGAAATGGCGGAACTGCTAATCCTGGCGGCCCAGGGCATGTTCCTGGGTCGCGTACTCGGTGTGGTTGAGTCTGAAGACCCGATTATTGAACGTTTACAGGGACGTCTGCTGGCGCTCTCTGCCGACCTGAACTAAAGGTCAGCCCCAGTTAATAAAGTTTGTGGATGATGAATATGAATATATCGCCAAGATCGCGTTTCTCATTGGCCGTTTTGATCGCAGCAGTTGCAGTTCTGGCAGGATGCTCCGAATCGAAGACGGAGCAGGCGCAGGCAGAGCACGTCTGGCCCGTGAAAGTAGCTACCGTTGCCAGTAATAACCAGGTCAAAGATCGACAGTTTGCCGGTCGTGTTAAGGCAGTGCAGAGTGTCGACCTATCTTTCCAGGTTGGCGGGAAGCTGGACAAGCTCACAATTCGCGAAGGTGAAATTATTCCAAAGGGAACCCTGATCGCAGAACTTGATCAGCGGGATTACCTGCGCAGGGTAAAAGAAGCCCGATTAAATGTAGAGTTGCTGGAAAAAACCCTCAATCGTCAGCGCTCTCTGGCAGGGTCAAAAGTTATTTCACAGCAGCAGCTGGATGAAACGAAAAGTAACTTTGACTTGGCTAAAGTTACCCTGGAACGTGCTGAGCAGGACCTGGCTTATACCCAGCTAAGGGTTCCTTTCGATGCTTTGGCAACTCGCCAGCTGGTAGAGAATTACACCAACGTCCAGGCCGGCCAGGCAATTGTCCGTTTGCAGAATATTTCTGAAGTTCGAATTCAAATCTCCGTGCCTGAAAAGCTGTTGGCCACGGTTAATGAAGAGCAAGTCAACTCCATGACCGCCGAGTTTGAATTTCTGCCGGGCAAGGAGTTCCCACTTACTTACCGTGAGCACCAGGCTGAGGCAGATAGCGTTACCCAGACTTACGTTGTCGAGTTTGGAATGCCCCGCCCCGAAAATGTACAGATCCTTCCCGGCATGACCGCTCGCGTTAGTGTGAAGTTGAATAAAGCGAGTGGTGACCTGTGGGTTCCCCTTTCAGCAGTGCAGACTGGCCCGGAAGGTAAGCCCTATGTTTGGCAAATTAATGCAGACCAGTCTGTCTCCAAAGCTTCCGTGACCCTCGGGCGTACTGATGGTGAGTCGGTTCAGATTAAAGATGGCATTAGCCCTTCTATGAAACTGGTTGCTACCGGCGGCCAGCACCTTTATGACGGTGCAAAAGTACGCAATTACGCACAGCACTAATTAGTGTGTTAGCTCTGGCCCTGTTAACAGTAGGGAAAATGTTGTGAAGATTTCTGACATATTTATAGAAAAGCCAGTTTATAGCTGGCTGTTGATGCTGATTTGCTTAATCGGTGGTCTTTGGGGGCTTTCAGATATTGGTCGCCTCGAAGATCCTGCGTTTACGATCAAGGAAGCCCGTGTTTACACCTTCTACCCAGGCGCCAGCGCCCAGCGTGTAGAAGAGGAGGTCACCGAAAAGCTTGAGGTAGCCATCCAGCAAATGGGACAGCTGGACAAGGTCTCTTCCACTTCAAGTCCGGGAATGTCTGAAATTCGGGTGGAAATCAAAGATCAGTATGCCTCGCAGGAACTTGCCCAGGTTTGGGATGAATTGCGGCGCAAGGTTAATGATGCTCAAAGTGACCTGCCCAGCGGTGCTTTACCCTCCATTGTGAATGATGACTTTGGTGAGGTTTACGGTATTTATTATGCGATTACCGGAGAAGGGTTTTCGCTGACTGAAATGCGTGAAATTACCAAAGCGATTCGCCGGGAGTTACTGGGAGTTGAGGGGGTTGCCAAGGTTTCCCGCTCAGGCATTATCGACGAAGTGGCTTACCTGGATATTGATGAATCCCGCCTGGCCCAGTTTGGTTTTTCCCTGGATGACTTAGCGCAGGTACTGCAATCTGAAAGTTCGACCCAGAAAGTCGGCGAGATTGGAGGTCAGGATTTACGTACCCGCATACTGGTTGATAATCCTGCAAGTGACCTGGAATCCATTCGTAATATTCTCGTCGGCGTGCCCGGTTCTACTGCGATGCTGGCCGTCCGTGATATCGCCGATATTTCTCTCGGTTACGATGAGAGCCCCAGCTTTATTGCCCGATTTGATGGTAAGCAGGCCATTCTGCTGGGTGTGGCCGGTGCGGAAAATACCAATATCGTGAACGTTGGCAAGGCGGTAGAGGCCAGGCTGGAGCTGATTAAACAGGCATTGCCCCTGGGTGTAGAAATCCATCCTATTTACGAACAGCACCAGGTAGTAGAGGAGAGTGTTGACGGTTTCCTCTTTAACCTGGTTTCCTCTGTCGTGATCGTTACTCTAGTACTTTGTGTATTTATGGGCTGGCGATCCGGTGTTGTGGTTGGCACTGTCCTCGGTTTGACCGTTTTGGGCACCGTGTTAATCATGAACCTGTTTGGCTTGAATTTGCAGCGGATCTCTCTCGGTGCCCTGATTATCGCCATGGGTATGTTGGTTGATAATGCCATTGTGGTTGCCGAAGGGATGCTGATGGGGGTTCAGAGAAAAGAAGAGCCTAAGAGTGCTGCCAGGCGCGTAGTCCGCCAGACTTTCTGGCCACTGCTGGGTGCGACCATTATCGGTATTATGGCGTTCTCCGGTATCGGTCTGTCCGATGATGCTACTGGCGAATTCCTTTTCTCCCTGTTTGCGGTAATTGGTATCTCCCTGCTACTCAGCTGGATACTGGCAATTACTATTACTCCTTACTTGGGCTATCACCTGTTTAAGCCGGGTAAGCAAGCCGACTCAGATGATCCGTACGATGGCCGCTTCTACAACATGTATTCCGGTGCTTTATCAGGAGCGTTGATGCGCAGGGGCCTGACCATTGCAGTACTTATTGTGGTGACCCTGGCCAGCTACTTTGCTTTCGGGTTTGTGAAGCAGGGGTTCTTCCCCAATTCAAATGCTCCTCTTTTTTATGTTAACTACTTCATGCCTCAGGGCAGTGATATTAACCGTACAGACAGGGCGCTTCAGGAAGCGACTGCATTCTTCCAGGAACAGGATGAAGTTGTCTCCGTAACGGCGGTAGCTGGTCGCGGGGCTGATCGCTTTATGCTGACCTATGCTCCCGAGCCACCCAATGCGTCTTATGGCCAGTTGATTGTTCGCACTGAAAACCGGGAGCAAATCCCCCAGTTGATTGAGAGTGCCAAGGCGAAGTTGCGTGTAGCGCAGCCGGAAGCATTGATTACTTTCAAGCGCCTGGTGTTTGGTCCCGGTGGCGGATCGGATGTTGAAGTGCGTATTTCAGGTCCGGATTACCAGACACTGCGTACCTTGGCGGTCAGTGTAGAACAGCAGTTCCGTGAAAAAGGACTGGAAGATATTCGTCACAACTGGCGCAGCAGAGAGCCTACTCTGCACGCACATCTGGATGATGAGCGGGCGCGAGTTGCCGGGGTTACCAATGCTGATGTCAGCCGTATGATTCAGTTTGCCACTGCAGGTTACACCGTTGGCGACTTTGAAAGCGGTGACCGTATTATCCCTATTGTTGCCCGTATGCCAGAGGGAGATCGCAATCAAGTGGGTTCACTGGAAGACCGCTTGGTGTGGAGCCCCAATGAGCAGGGATATATTCCGGCAGGACAGTTGATTACTGATTTCGAGTTAACCGCTGATGAAGGATTGATCCAAAGACGCAACAGGGTGCCGACTATTACCATCAGTGCGGATGCGCCTGAAGGTGTTACGGCAATGGCAGCCTTTGGTCGCATACGTCCCTGGGTTGAAGAGATGAAGTTGCCACCAGGCTTCAAGGTTGAATTCGGTGGTGAGTACGAAAGTTCTACCGATGCGCAGAAGTCGTTAGGTAAAGGTTTACCCTTGGGCTTCCTGATTATGATCCTGGTGTCGATACTGCTGTTCGGTACTGTTCGGGAGCCAGTGATTATCTGGCTGGTTGTTCCTATGTGTCTCGTCGGTGTTGTTGTCGGGTTGTTGGCGACGGGATTACCATTTGGATTTATGTCTCTTCTCGGTGTCCTCAGCTTGTCTGGTATGTTGATTAAAAATGCCGTGGTATTGGTGGATGAGATTGAGGTTCAGACCCACGCGGGCCTACCGAGATTGACAGCTATCCAACGGGCCAGCGTTAGCCGTTTGCGTCCGGTATTCCTTGCCGCTGTCACTACTATTTTGGGAATGTCCCCGCTTCTGTTCGACGCTTTCTTTGCGGATATGGCGGTGACAATTATGGGTGGGCTTGGATTTGCTACGGTGTTGACACTGATTGCAATCCCTGTGTTCTATGCGGTATTCCACAAAGTGAGACCCAACGAAGTAATCGGCGGGGAAACTGAAACCAAGGAGCAACGCAAAGAGGCGGCTATTAGCGAACCTGTATCCGTTTAAAACATGTTTGCCCTAATTTGGGGCTGATCTAAGAGTCCCGTACCAAGTTACTATTCACTTGGTACGGGATTTTTTTTGTCTTCGTTTTTTATCCATAAATTATAGGGTTGTTTTCTGATAGGGAGATTTTCATTGAAATATATGAAGACCTTTGTGCAGAAAATTAAATTTATTGAACTAAATTATTCTTCGTCTGTAATCAAACCTTATTAAGTCTGTCATTTAGCACAACTACTCTATGCCGCCTTTATAACTGGAACTGCCTTCGGGTGGGGAATCAACGCATTGGAGTGGCAATGAAAAATCATAAATTTTTCAAAAGAGCAGCGTTAGCTATCGCTATACCGGCAATTTTGGCTGGTTGCAGTGACGATAATGATGATCCGGTAGTGGTAACTCCAGATCCGGAAGTGCCTGAGGAAGTCAGTCTATTTGAATCAGTTGCTGGTTCTGAGGCTGCTGCGCATATTGGTCCTTCAACATTGCAGGTACCACATGTTGTCGCCACAGCTGAAAACGTCAAGGTAATTAATCTGCTCAGCAATGGTTATCTCCCCACCGATTACTCCAGTGAAAACGTTCCCCAACAGGATATGCTTCCTATATTCGAGGAGCACCCAAGTCTCGATGCTGCGGATACGGATGGCCTTTATGTATTGTCTGGAGAACCCGATGGTTTGGGGTATCTGGATAATGACGACGGTACATTTACCTTGTTTATGAACCAGGAACACTACAACTTTGTTGGTGGTGACGGGGTGGTGCTGGAGAACTCAAATCGCAGTCTCCGATCGACAGGCACCTTCATTTCAAAGTGGGTAATCAATAAAACCACCGGGGAAATTGAGGGTGGTGAGGACCTGATTAAAGGTGTTTATGCCTGGCGGCGTACTCTGTATGACACGGATGGTGGGGTTGCTGAATCTCCAGGATATACCTACGTAACACAAATGAAACCCTATTTTGATGCGGATGGGGACCTTGTGAATACGGGAGCATTCGAGCGCTTCTGCTCCGCAACTCTGCCAGCTGAAACTGCTTTCTACAATTCGGAAAGCGGCAAGGGTACCCAGGTACGGATGTTCTTGACTGGCGAAGAGAGTGACGGTGGCGAGAGCCTCAAAACTTATTACGATGGTTTGGTTGAGAAGCGTGGTTATGAGGGCCTTCGATTTGATGCTTTTGGTAGCATCAGTGGTGAGGCGAAAGCCAAGAGTGAGATCGAGTCTGTCTACGAGTACGATAAATCGGAAATTTATATCGGTCGTGGTATCGCTGTTTTGACTACCGGAGACAATACTGGTGATGCTTATGAATTGCCACTACTCGGTAAATCTCGCTTTGAGAATATCGTACCCAACTATAAAGCACAGGATAAAACCATACTGCTGTCTGTCGATGATGAACGGCCTCGGGGTGGTGAAGATAATGCTTATCGCAATGGAGGTTTTCTCACAGTCTATGTTGGTGAAAAAACCAATGAAGGCAGTGAAGTTGATAAGGCTGGCTTGACCAATGGTGAGCTGTATGCGGTTCGGGTTCTGGATAGCGATGGCGCGCCGGTGGTTGATTTTAGTGATAGTAACAATCGAGCGCTGTTTGACGATAACGAATTGATGTTTGAGTTGGTACAACTCTCCAGCCAGGATACCGACGGAGATGGGAAGCCAGAAGATATTCGCGATATGAGCCAGCAGGCCTTCCGCATTCATACCACTGGAATGGAAGTCTCCCAGTGGCGTTCCCCGGAAGATGGTGATTGGGACCCATTAGATCCCAATAGCTTTTATTTTGGAGCCAAGTACGGTGTATACCAGCTTGAGTTTGCGGATATCACCAATCCAACAGATGGTGGAATCATCAAGAGAGTAGTGAGTAGCAAATCCGATGGCGATATAACTGATAACTATGAGAATTTCGACAATATGGCAGCGGTTGCTGGTGTCGATAATAAGACTCGCTTGGTGTTGCAATTTGATAAATCTAATTATTACTCACCAATCTACGTTCTCGACCCTGAAACCGGAGAGATGATCCGTGTTGCCGAATTTAACCCGGAAATTATTGGCGATAGTGAAGACGAGCTCGATCTGAAGATCGAGAAACAGCTGGCAAGTGGAGAATTGGAAGCTGAGCCTACTGAGGAGGAATACCAAATGCTGCTGGAAGAGCATGTGGCGAGTAAGCCCTACCGTCAATACTACTCACAATCCTCCAAGGTTCGCAGTGGGCTGGATGATACCGGGATAGAGGCTGCGCTCTCTACCGATGCTGAAGCATCCGGGGTTATTTATGTGGGCGATATTCTGGGTGATGGTTGGTTCTTGAGTTCAACCCAGTTTCACTATGATTTTGAAGGTCGAGTGGATAGTTACCTGAATTCCTTTAATGTGCGTGACCAAAAAAATGGTCCCACTACACAATTGATTCAGGAAATGATGGCCGGAGGACAGTTGCACGCAATCTATATCCCTCAAGCGGTAGGGCTGGACAAGTAGTAAGATCTATCGTTGATAAATTATGCCCTGTCAAGCGTTAATCAGGCAGGGCATTTTTATCAGGTGTAAAAAAATTGATCGAAATATCCTGCTCTTCATTACCCTTGCTATAGCCCTATTTTTTCATTTGGGGTGTTTTGTATAACGTTTGAACCATTTCTTATTGATTTGAACCGCCGCATACAATTGGTACACACTTTCTTGTAACCTAGCGCTCTGGTTTGATTGGTAGTTGATGTATGAGCGTTCGGTCAGTTTCTAAGCTTTTTTCCATTGCTGTAGTTTTCTCCTTCAGTTTTTCCGCTTTTGCAGCGTCCTATGATCGGGCGGAGTGGCTGCCCAAGTGGTCTGATTCCGATCAGGATTGCCAGGATACCCGCCATGAGTTGTTAGTTCGCTATTCACTGTCCCCGGTAACCTATACCCGCTCCAATCACTGCAAAGTAGACACCGGTTTGTGGCTGGATCCCTACACAGGCGGCTTCTTTGTAAAAGCTTCAGATCTTGATGTGGAACATATTGTGCCGCTGAAGTGGGCGCACGATCACGGGGGAGCTGATTGGACGCGCAAGCGAAAGCAGCGGTTTGCTGAGGACATCGAGAATTTATGGCTGGTTGATGACGGTCGTAACCAAAGTAAAGGCCACAAAGGGCCGGACAAGTGGATGCCGCCCTATGGACCGGTCAAGCAAGTTTACCTCAAGCGGTTTATGGCAATCGTAGATAAGTATGGCCTTCAGCTGAGTGTGGGCGAGCGCCGCAAATATCAATCGCTAATGGCGGATGGCTGAGGACAAGTAATCTCCGGGGGGTATAACAAGGTTCCGGCATCCGTTAGAATTTTGTTGTCCCCCAGGAGTTATTTGCAATGCAGCACCACCCCAAGAAGTTAATCGAATACTTTCGGCGCTGCTATCAAGCTGACAGTTACGACCTCTCCCTCAACAATATTCTAAATCTCAAATCGAATCGGCGTCTGTTCTTAGATGAGCGGGACTATTTGGGGGCTGATGAGTTACCACGTGTACCTGTCTCCGCTACGGCGGGAGCAAAACTGCTGGAACAAGTGGATGCTTACCGAAAGGAGCGGCGGCTGATTTATGGTTGCCTGTTTATTTGTGGTAACTACGCTCTCCAATCTGGACTAAGTGCAAAGCGCAAGCTCTGTGCACCACTACTTTATTTTCCCGCCAAGCTACATTTTGATGAGGATTGTTTTGTAGAGATCAACTCTGCAAACATTCACGTTAATCTCCCTGTTTTACGTCAACTGCTTAAACCTGATGTTGAGTCCTCCATAACAGATAGTTTCCCAGTGCTTGCCTCGCCGCTGTCCTCGACACAGCTGGCTGACGTCGGTCGCTGGCTAACCCATTACACCATTTTGGAAAATGTGGAGGAATTGGGGCGCTGGCCTAACCTGAGTGGTAAGGCAGCTGTTGAAAGTGTATCGAAGGGTGCTCAGTTGTCCCTGGTCTCGGCGGGTGCGGTAATTCTTGCGGATAGATCGAGGGGCTCTCGTGGAGTACTGCACGAATTACAACTTTTAGGCAGGGAAAAAAGATTATCTCCTCCGTTACAGGCATTGCTGGGAGAGTGCCACTGGGAAACGGCACAGAAAGCGTGTGAGCCGGATATGCTGCCAGGTCTGTTGAGTGGGGCTCAGGAGGGGGCACTGGAAAATGCGACTCGCTTTCCTCTTAGCCTTGTTTCAGGTCCGCCCGGTACGGGAAAGAGCTTTACAATCGCCGCTATGGTTCTCGATCGAGTGCTGCATGGTGAAAGTGTTTTGGTGGTGTCGAAGAACCAGCAAGCATTGGACGTGGTGAGGGATAAGTTGCGAGATGAGTACGGGCTGACTCAGGGGTATGTACATCGAGAGGAGCGGGGTTTTATCCCCAGCTTAAAAGCTCATCTGGATAGGCTGCTGAAAGAGGGGGTGGAACTTCCAGAGAGAAAGCCTGCCCAGGTGAAGAGGGAACTGAAGAGGGCTTATCGAGCCTTGAGGGGCCTGGAGAAGCGCTTCTCCAAAGAGCTGGGATTGGCGCGCGCTGTTAGTGTAGGTCGGTTTGCTCAGTGGGTAGCGCGACATGCCTGGAGCTTCTTTGCAAATCGATTGAGTGTTAAAAATCTGTGGCAATCACAAGGTGCGATTGATGATTGTCGGCGCAACTTTGAAAGCCTGGCAAGTCAGTATTTGAATACTTATCGCCGCGATACATTGCACAGACTGCTGGAAAAGAATCGAGGTACCCTGAGCCAATTCAATCAAGCCTTGCGATCTCGAACTTCAAAAGTACAGGCGGAGCGCTTTGCCCAAACTGATATGCGGGTGGTAATGCAGGCGTTCCCCATATGGCTGGTGGAGGCAGATGAACTCAATGAAGTGCTGCCGTTATCGCCCGCCATGTTCGATTTGGTAGTCTTTGATGAAGCAACCCAGTGTGATATTGCGAGTTCACTGCCGGCTCTGTTTCGAGCTGAGCGGGCAGTGATCGTCGGTGACAGTAAGCAACTGCGGCATGTTTCATTTCTTTCCCGCAACCGGCAGCAAAGTATCTGGCAGGGAGTGGTAAAAGATGCCGGGGTGCCGCCAAAACTGAGCTATAGGGATCAATCACTTTTGGATTTGGCTTCAGACGTGATTCCCACTCAACAAGCTGTTGTGATGCTGGATGAGCACTTTCGCAGCCATCCAGAGCTGATCGCATTCAGTAACCATGCTTTTTACTCCGGCCGCTTGAAAGTTATGAGGGTCAGGCCCAAACCATTACCAGAGTCGGCGCTAGAATTTTATCAACTGCCAGGGCGCCGGAGGAAAAATGGGAGAAACACCGTAGAGCGCGACTGGGTTATTGCGCAATTGAAAGCGCATTTCGAGCGCTATGCCGATGCTGCAATTCGGCCGTCGGTCGGTGTTTTGTCTCCCTATCGGGATCAGGCCGATTATTTGGAAGGGGAGTTGATTAAGGTTTTCTCCTCTCAGAAGTTACAGAGTTTTTCTGTACGCGTTGCCACGCCCTATGGTTTTCAAGGAGAGGAGCGAGATTTAATGCTTATCTCCATGGCTATTGATAATCAATCGTTGCGGGCAGCCAGCTACTTAAACCGGGCGGATGTGTTTAATGTCGCAATTACCAGGGCAAAAGAAAAGCAGTTGGTTGCATTGTCGATTGAGCCCCAAGCTCTCCCTACGGATCATCTCTTGCGTCAATATGTTGAGTTTCCACACTCCGTTGGCAGTCATTTGCAGGGTGATGAAATCGTATGTCGTTTTGCGAGCGAAGTTAGCCATTTATTAACCCAGCACGAAATTCCCCATTGGGTAGGCTTTCCTGTGGCTGGGCAGATTGTAGATGTGGTTTGTGCTGTGAGCGGGCGTTTTATCGGTATTGACCTGATTGGGTATCCCGGCGACTACGAGTCTTACTTTAGTGTAAAGGTCTACAAGGCATTGTATCGGGCGGGCATTCCGGTCTTTCCCCTGCCGTATATTAACTGGCGAAAAGACCGGCAGGGCTGCATCGAGCAGTTATTGACGATCCTTCAGCAGGAAAAAGTGCCTGTATCTGAAGCTGCTATTCCTGACGGTTAGTGCCGCTGCTTAGGGCTCAGAGATGAAAGTTACGCCGCAGCTGCTAGTCTTCAAGGAGATTTGAGCAAAATTCCAGAGTAGATCTATGAAATCCTGGTTGCTGATTCTCTCCCTCTCTGTGGTTGCAATTGCCGGAGTGCAAGTTTCTTTGGCTGATCCCCAGCAGGTTCAAGGGGTGCGAAGTCCCACTTTAAGTTTCTGCCAGGCGCGGTTCTATGAGGAAGAGAACGGACGCCTCTACTGTAACTGGGCAGTCAATTTCAGGTATGCCTGCTTTGTTTGGTGGCCAACGAATAAGATTATTCCTGCGGGGGCCAAGCTCTCAGAGCCTGAGGTTGTCGGAAAGTGCGGTAATGGTGAGCCGGTCGTCAAATTGCATCACTACTAACTCACCTGTAAAGGAGCTGTGCAGGTGAGTCGTGGATACCCCGGTTTTTCAGCGGGTAAGCTTGATTACTGACGACGGAGTCAAAGTGTGATCGCGTGTACTGGTGTCCAAGGAGATGGCGTGTTAGCTTTTCTCCTGCTCGGCATAGAGTCCTCGATCTTGCAGCTCACGGGCCTGTTTGAGGATTTCAAGCATGGCGCTGTCCTCCACCGACATGGCATCGATGATGGCTGCCAGCAGATCTGCTGAAAACATGCACTTGCTGACTTTGCTGCGCAGGTTTTCCGGTGTCATTGAAATTCCTCTCTCGGCCAGTGCTTGGGCGAGATCCCCGTAACGCATGCCCTTTAGTGCCATTGATGCGCGCACATAGCGAGCAATTGCCTGCTTGTAAGGGGTCAGTGCTTGCTGGTTGCTCAGGCTTTGCTTGTGGTCCATGGGCTCTACTCCGTCCTATTCACTATCACCAATGTGGTAAATATTATCTTTGTGTGTATTATTTGCAACATTAGTTTGTAATAAGTTATTGACCGCAGATTTTTTGGTGCTATATTTGTGACCAATATTCCACAGCGAGGGAGTTGAGATGACCTGGAACAATGAGAACCTGCGCCAATTGGCGGAAAACCACTCCGGATGGGTGGTCGAATCTGAGGGGGATTGCCTCAGTATTTCCAACGATGAAGGCGTCGATGCGTTTGTCTATGTTGGCGAGAAGCAGATAGTTGTAGAGAGCATTCTGTTTCCCGTGAGCCAGGTAGATGATGTGGCAGCGCTCAATGAAATGGTTCTGCAAACACATCAGCTGGTGCCCCTGACAGCCATTGCGATCAAGAATATTGGTGGTGAGAACTACTACGTCGCTTTCGGTGCTCTGTCGGTGTCCAGCAAGGACGAAGTTGTTATCGAGGAGGTTGAGACCCTGTTTTCCAATGTGGGTGACTTCCTGGATTTATTTGCCGATCATTTTGAAACGGAGGGTGTAGCATGAGCCTTAAGAGAATCTGGACTGCTTTGAAAGGCGCAGTTAACGAAGGAACAGAAGCAGTAGCGGATAGCCAATCGATTCGTATTCTTGACCAAGAATTGCGCGAGGCGAAGGAAGAATTGAAAGCTTGCGATGAAAACCTGACCAAAATCATGGCGAAGCGCAAACTTACTGAGAGTAAGGTCCAAGCGCTGCAAGCCGACGTTGAAACCTATAGCACTCACGCAATCAACGCGAGTGAAAAGGGCGATAACGAACTCGCTCTTGAGTGTGCAGAGCGTGTTACCGAGCTGGAAAGCCAGCTGGAAACTGAGCGCAGCATCCTGGACGGATTCCTGAGTTCAGAGAGCACCCTGAAAGGTAACATTACCCAGGCAAAAACCAATGTGCGCCGTATGGAGCAGCAGATTGACCAGATCAAAGCGACTGAGTCTGTTCAAAAAGCACAGGTAGCGGTTTCTTCCCGCCACATGGGTGCGAACAGCAAGATCAAAACAGCGCTGGACAGCCTGGATCGCATCAAAAACAAGCAGGAGCAGCGTGCTGCTGAGCTTGAAGCTGCGGAAGAGCTGGCTTCAGAGGAAACCGGTTCCAGCCTGGATGCCAAGCTGAAAGCGGCGGGCATCAAGCCCGGCGGCCAGAAAAGTGGCAGCGATAAGTTGGCTCAACTGTTAGCGGGCCGCGAAAAGGCTTAACACAGTGCTGCTTTATCGAGTGCGACGCCTTCTGGCGTCGCTTTTCATTCGGGCCAATGTAACCACAATTCTCATAGCTGTAGGCAGCTATGTTTTCATCTCCTATTGGCTGCTCAAAATTGCCGGTGAAACTGATATTGTCGCGGGCGAGAATTTCTTTTACTGGTTAGTCGTTACCGCATCGACAGTAGGATACGGCGATTTCTCCCCGGTAACCCCTGAGGGTAAAGTCGTAGTTGCCGCTTGGGTGATCCCAGTGGGCCTCAGCCTGTTTGCCATGGTGGTCACAAGAATTGGCTTTGCGGTTTCAGAATTTGTGCATCGCGGCAAGAAGGGCTTGCGTATGACAAACCATATTGATCACACAGTAATTATCGGCTGGAACGGTACCAGAACGCTCCGCTTGATTGAGTTGCTACTCTCCAAAACAAATGGTAGCGCAGCAGAGATTGTCCTCTGTGTTGAAGCCGATATCGAAAATCCGATGCCGGGTAAGATTGATTTTGTCCGGGTTGAATCGTTTTCCCACGGGGAAAGTATGCAGAGGGCAGGGTTGGCCGATGCCGCTCGAATTATTATCGACAACCCTCTGGATGATGTAACCCTTACAACCGCCTTATTCTGCGACAAGCTCAGCCCGAACAGCCATAAAACGGCTTATTTTCAAGATGAAAATGTGGGTGAATTGCTCCGTGCCCACTGTCCCAATATTGAATGTATTCCCTCTGTCGCTGTAGAGATGTTGGCAAAATCCTCGCTTGACCCCGGTTCCGCAAGGTTGCACCGACAGTTGCTCGATAGCACTTACGGCATGACCCAATACAGCGTTGAATATCGGGGTGAGAAGCCTCTTCCTGTCGGTGAATTATTTGACCATTTTAAGCGGGATCTCTCCGCGACCTTAATTGCGGTACGTAGAAAGGGTGTGGTTAAAATTGACGTGAACCCGGGGCTTACCGATCAGGTCACCGAGGGCGACATGCTGTATTATATCTCTGCAAAGCGGCTCGATGAAAAAAGCTGTTTCGATATAAAAAGTAATGAGGAAGGTGTTGGTACATGTTTACCAAACTGATAAATAAAATAAAGGGAAAGGACGCTCCAAAGGTCAAGACTCCAGAAATTATGGGCTTGCGAATGGGGGCGAGTTTTGAGCTGGACCCTTTGGCCATTCGTCTGATACTCGATGAACTGACCATTGAATCCTGTTCACCGACCCAGATTATTAAAGCAGCTGGTGTTGTCGAACTAGATAGTACCTGGATTTATCGCTTTTACACTGATGATGATGCCTGGCTGCAAGTGATTGCTGAGGGCGGTCAGCGGGATGAGCATGTTGTCGATGTAAAGCTGTTCCATTTTTACGACACACTGGATGTCGGTTCGGAGCAGGCTTGGAATAAATTGTTAAAGAGTGATATTGGCGCACCCAGTTATCACCTGCAGGATCGCTCTTATAGCCGTGTATGGACCGCAGCAGGGGACTACCATAACCCAGTGCATATGGCCGAGAAGACTTACGATGAAGATGGTGATTATTCAGTAACGGATCAATTTACCATGCTTTTCGAACGCGAATTGTCTGATCAGCAAACCGAATCCCTTTTTCTCTCAGCTGAAGAGAAAGAAGAAGATGCAGGCTACTTAAGCCGCAGCCTGGTGATTAGCACCGGCATTACTCTGACCCCCTCGCAAATAACAATACACGGATAATAAGGAGATATTTAATGGACCAGCCTTATGATTTACTGACTGGTATCTTGCATTTTGCGGCCTACTTCGGCCTGTCGCTGGTACTTTTGATCGCGTTTAAATTTTTATACGCACTGGTGACGCCTCACGATGAGTGGAAGTTGATCCGCGAAGATAAGAATACGGCTGCCGCTATTGGTTTTGGTGGTGCTGTTTTGGGGTTTGCAATTGCCGTTGGTGGTGCTGCCAGTAACTCTATTTCTATTGTCGATTTCGCCATCTGGGCCCTGGTTGCATTGATCGCCCAGTTAATTGCTTTTGCCATTATCCGCTTTGGGTTTATGCCGCGTATTGTTGAGCGTATCGAAGATGGAGAGGTGAGTGCCGGTGTTATGTTGGCTGCAACTACAATCGCTGTTGGCGTATTGAATGCGGCTTGCATGAGCTACTAATTGGGGGTGGTAATGAAGCGTACCAAGAATATTAACCTGGCAAGGATGCGCAAGGGCGGTGGCTCCAATTTTTTACTGCGCCCACTTGCCTTAGGTGTAGCGGCTGCCCTGGTCGGTTGCTCCTCAGATGAGGAAGTTAAAGTTGTCTCTTCAGTAGATGACTGTGTGGCCAATACCCAGCTGGACGAAGCTCAATGTGAAGCAGCTTATCAGCGCGCGGTTGAGGAAGCGGAGCGCACCGGGCCCAAGTATTCCCGTCTCTCTCAGTGTGAGGCTGAGTTCGGTAGCTGCCAAGAGACCAGTAGCGGTGTGTGGATGCCTCTGATGGCGGGCTTTATGGTTGGCTCCATGCTCAACGACAGGGATCGCCACTATAACTATGGCTACTACAATCCGGTCTACCGCTATTCAGGTTCCCGTTACCGCGACAAGCTGATGACTGCTGACGGCGGTATCATTGGCAACTATGGCCGCTCATCTTATAAGGTGGATAAAAGCGCTACGGCGCCTAAGCCTAAAGTTACCAAAACTGTTTCCCGTGGAGGCTTTGGTGCAGTGGCATCGGCCAAATCCAACTGGGGAGGAGGCCGCTCCAGCAGTGGCGGTTCGCGCGGCTGGGGAGGCTGATTTGTGCTGAGGTTGCCGATTGGTGAGCGCCCGCGTTGGCAAGAGCGAGCGCAGGAGTTCGGGTTTCACTTCCATACCATGTATGGCGAACCCTACTGGGATGAAAGCTCCTACTATCAATTCTCCTTGGAGCAGATAGAAAAGCACATTGAAGATCCCACCGAAGAAATTCACCAGATGTGCCTGGATGTCGTTGCCCGTGTGCTTGAGGATGAGGAGTTGCTGAGGCGGTTCTGTATACCCGAGCAGCACTGGGACTTTGTGCGAACATCCTGGCGTAATGGCGACCCCAGTCTCTATTCTCGCCTGGACTTTGCCTATTCCGGACAGGGGCCGGCAAAGCTCTATGAGAACAATGCTGATACTCCCACTTCTCTGTATGAAACCGGCTTCTGGCAGTGGTTGTGGCTGCAGGACAATGTCGATCGCAGGTCTCTGCCGCTACAGTCTGATCAGTTCAATAGCCTGCAGGAAAAGCTGGTTAACCGCTTCCATGATTTACAATTCCTGACCCCGGGGAGGGAGTTGCATTTCGCCTGCTGTAAAGATACGGAAGAGGACCGGGGCACGGTTCAATATTTACAGGATTGTGCCTACGAAGCGGGGATCAATAATCATTTTGTCTTTATCGAAGATATTGGCCGGGATGAAGCGGGTCAGTTTACCGATTTGAATGATCAGGTAATCACCTGGATGTTTAAGCTGTACCCATGGGAATTTATGCTCCGCGAGGAGTTCGGGACCCTGTTGGCAGGAAGCAATGTCCGTTGGTTGGAACCGCCCTGGAAGGCGATTATTTCCAATAAGGCGCTTTTGCCAATGTTGTGGAAGCTTTTTCCAGAGCACCCGAATCTGCTTCCCTCTTTTTTTGAGGATGAGCTGGACAAGGCTGCGGATTTCCCGGAATTAGTTAAGAAGCCAATCTTTTCACGAGAAGGGGCGAATATTTCGGTAGTAAAAGGGGCGGATACCACCTTGCTGTCCGATGGCCCCTATGGGCAAGAAGGGTTTATCTATCAGGCTCTGCATCCTCTCCCCAAGTTTGGAAAGAACCATACTCTGGTGGGAAGCTGGCTCGTTGATGACCTGGCAGCGGGAATGTCCATCCGGGAAGATTCAAACCTGATTACCCAGGATATGAGCCGTTATCTGCCACATATCATCCTCTAGGGCCCGCCAACGACTGCAGGCGCTGACATCAAGCCGGCGCCTGCTCAATCCTCTTGTTTAAAAGTTATAGTGCAGCCGCAGCTCAAAAAAATTCACTCCGGAATTTTCAGAACAGGTTCCTGCATTTGAGTAGTGCAGTGCGTAAGTTGTGACTCCCCAGCGGCGCTCACTCCCAAAGTCAGAGCCCAATCCAATTCGATCCTCAAATTGGAAATGACATCCCAGAGTTGTGTGATTTGTGTTTTTACTCACAATATTGGACTCAGTAATGTAACTGGCCCCCACGGAAAACTCGAAGTAGGGAAAGATAGGCTTGTCCCACTGGGGTAGGTACTCAAGCCTCCATACCGGACTCACTGACATACCGTGAACTAAATCCTCTCCCCGTTTGGAGACGTCTGGATCGCCATCGTCCAGGCTGGATCGCCATTCAAAGTAACTGGTCTCCAGTCGCGTTTTGAGCGTCCATTTCTCAGCAAGGGACCACTGCCAGGGCAGGTCCTTGGATATGGCAAGGCGATATTGGGTGAGCTCATTGCGACGATTGGAAAATCCCGGGCCGGCTCCTACAATTGCAGCCCACCGTTTATCCGGGTTTGTTGCCGTTTCAGCCAAAGACCAGGCTGGAAGCAAAAGAGAAGAACATAACAGACACAGGCCGAGCCTGCGGATAATCAAGTACAACATCATCCCTGATCCTACCTTTCCTACTACGAATGGTGACTACAAGAAAATGATTGGTTAGGGAAACTCAAAATCATCCGGGTTCTTTTCCAGTGTAGACAGAGGTGAGCGAATATAGGTCTTTTATCCCAGTGGTAATTTACTAATGGGAATAATTTACTAGGCTGCAGTTGTATTTGTTGCCAGGAAAACACTTGCAGTGACAGTTTAAAAAAAGCGGTGACAGTGATAGTTCTCTGATTTGAAAAGAGGTTTTTTTCTCAGGATGAAATACGTGTTCGTAGGTTGGGGTAGCTGCCAATTTCCGCCCTGCTGGCAACTTTTGAGGGTAGGTAATATCGAGAGATTTATGGTTTTAAGGCAGTCAGGCTTATCTATTTTGAATTGTAATAGGGGGTTGTTCGTGAGAGAGGGGTGTCATCTATTGATAATTAATGAGTGTGGGAACTTGTATTAAGTTAAAAATCGTCTGGAAATTTCTCATCCTGTTAAAGGTTTGCCTGTTCTCTATTTTAGGGGTCGTTGTAGTTTTTTCGTCCTATTTTTTAATTGATTATTTTTCCTTGAAAAAAAATACCCTTTAATATTATTTTTAAGGGAAAATGGTGCGCTGGTGATCTTCTGAGGTTTGTAAATTTATATCAATAATTGTCAGGAACCGTGCTGTTAAGTAGCGGTCCATAATTCTGTCGCCAACATTACACATCGAATATGTGTATTCAGGATAAGGACCTGGTTCAGCTGGGGAAGGAGGTTGGACGAAATTGAATAACAGGCATAGATATGATTTTACGAAAAACCAAACTAGCATCTGCAATTAAACTACCCGTATTAAATAGCGCCCTGATGGCAATAGCACTGGCCGGTATGAGTTCAAATGCACTTAGCCACGGCTATGTAGAGGCCGCTGATGGTGGTGTTGCATCCGCTCGTGGAACCTTGTGTAAATATGCTCTCGATACGGGAGAGATGAATGTTGACTGCGGTGCTGTTCAATGGGAACCGCAAAGTATAGAAGGGAATGAAGGTTTCCCTGAAAGTGGTCCTGCTGATGGGCAGATAGCCAGTGCAGGAGATAGCTCCTGGTCAGAATTAAATGAGCAATCCTCAGATCGCTGGGTTAAGAATTATATTAGCTCCGGTTGGCAAACTTTTAAATGGCGCTTCACAGCCAATCATGTAACCCGGGACTGGAAATATTACATTACCAAAGAAGGTTGGAATCCAAATGCGGTTTTGACCCGCGATCAATTTGATTTAGATCCATTCTGTGAGGTTGATGGCAACTATGAGCAGCCTGCGGTAAATACGACACATGAGTGTCAGGTGCCAGAACGTGAAGGCTACCACGTAATTCTTGCAGTTTGGGATGTGGGTGATACGGTTAATGCCTTCTATAATGTTATCGATGTCGAGTTTGATGGTGATAATGTTGTCAATACTGACTGGAGTGTTGCAGGCACTATTAATCCAACTCAAGATTTGAATGTGGGCGATAAAGTTTATACTCGTGTATTTGATAGCTCCGGTGAAAACTCCTCATATTCTACTGTCCTGGAAATTGCTTCAGATGAGCAGGGTATCGCTGAAAACTGGTCTCACGATCTGGCTGAGCTGATTAACCAGGAACAGAGCAGCATCCGCGCCGGTGATTACGATGGAAGCAGTAGTTTTGAGCCTCTATATGGCATCAACAGTATCTACTTGTTAGAAGGTAGCAGTTTAGAGAGTGTTGAAATTGGATACGAGCTTATCCAAGATCAGGATGATGACTCTACCGATGACGACAATAATTCCGGTGACGATAATTCGGATAATAGTGGAGACAATGGCGACTCTGGAAATTCCGGAAACTCTAGCTGTGAAGCGTTTGTGCAGCAGTATGGTGGTGATCCAGGCTACTCGATTGGCGACGTAGTTGTTTATGACAATGTTGCTTATGAATCTACACATGAGCCAAACTGGTGGTCGCCGAGTGCTGCACCGCAATTCTGGAATGAAACTACCTGCGATGGCTCCGATAGTGGTTCAGACGATAGCTCTGATAACGGCTCCGATGATAGCTCTGATAGCAATGGTGGAGATGATAGCTCTGCGGTTTCCTGTCCTGAGTTCCAGCAGCCCTACGCCGGTGATAGTGCTTACCAAGTTGGAGATCGGGTAACTTTCAGTGGTCAGGTCTACATTTCAACCTACGGGCCAAACTGGTGGTCCCCATCGGCCGCACCTCAGTATTGGGAAGAGAGTTCCTGCCAATGATGAGTACACTCTGCCTCCTATCTTTTGGTAGTTGATTGAGCTCAGTCCGACCAAAGGGCGCAGCTCCCTTAGGTCGGACGCATTTGTTAAGCTATCAGGTGTGTTGCTCTTTGTGATACACCAATCTTACTTCCCGTCAGTATTTATTCCTTTAACTTTCCTGTTGATACATTCAAATGTGAAGGGCTTCTGAATACAGCGCAAAGCGTCACCTGACAATGACTTCCTGAATCTTACTGTCAACTCTGTAACTCTAGAAGGGAATTGCTTTCCCCTCTGGGTCAATACTGTCCAGAACAGTGATCAATTCCTAGCTGCCTCTTTGCGGTATCATTCGATCCAGATACGCAAAGTCCACCCTATTGAACAACTTCCTATAGTCAGATATCGCGCTATTCGGCGCCTGTAATATTAACGGGGCCGTTATTTTTTATTTCAAATCGGGTCTAAGCGTGTGTGCAGATTTTATTAGTGAATTAATTTTTTGGCCTGATAAATTTATTTAATTATGAGGGGCGGAAATTGGCAGGTACAGTTAGAAGTAACTGTATCTTGTTTGCTGCTCAGGTAGGGCATAGTGCCTTTGTGTAAAGATATGATGCCATATAGCTCAGCGGGCTCTCGTGTAGTGTTGTATTCGTTTTACGGGTGGTAAAAATGAACCGTTGATTTTGAGGTTTGATTTATTTGAGATACCTTGGGCATTATGGTTGATGTAATCAAAAGGTGCTTATCCGGCAGGTCGTGAAGTTAACGATGTAAATCGACGTTTCAGTTTGATTACGGAGGCGCTGTTATTCTAGTGGTGTCTCTGGGCGAGCCTCACTAGGGTGGGGGAGTATTTTTCCGATCAAAATTGCCTGGGCTGGTGTCAAATTATTTTCCCAGGTCTGAGCATCATTAAAAGGATCTATTTATATGTTGAGCCAATAAGGCAGAATCCCTTTTCCTGTGAAGCTCAGGAATTCCTTATTTCTTTAGTGCCTGTTGGTGATTTGATTGTTTTAAGTGTTTAGAAATTTACCTTATTAGCTGTTTTTTTGTTCTATACATTTTTGGTTGCAGATTTCAGCGATTTTATTTTTTGGGGTTTAAGCTTTGAAGATAATTGTCAGGAACTGTGAAGCCAAGTGGTGGTCTACAACTTTACAATAAATATTATATTTGAGGTTGATCTCGACAGGATAATAACCTGATTAGTCTGGGGGAGGGAGTTGGACAAACTCGAATAATAGGCATAGGTATGATTTCACAAAAAACCAACCTAGTATTTGTATTTAATCAAGTCGCATTAAATCACACGATTATTGCTATTGTCTCAACTAGAGCCAGATCTAGTGCAACTGACCATGTTTACCTAGAGGCTGGTGATGGAGTTATCACATCTGCAAATGAAGCTCTATGTAAATCTGCTCTCGATCCTGGAGGAATCGATGTTGACTGCGATACAGATCATAGAGAGCCAAAAAGTACTGAGGGCTTCCTCGGAATTGAACTTGGGGATGGGAAAATAGCCAGCGCCCGATAAAAGTCTGACTGCTGGAAAAGAAAACCGTTTTAGCATCTACTCATTTTTTGCTATCGACACGAAATGCATTTGGAATTAAGTCGTTGAGGGATTGAAGTGCTAGGGATCACAAGTGTAATAGATGAAGAGACATTCTACTGAAGTCCAGTTTAAGGTCTAGCTGAATCGGTGTATCGACAGGTTGGTACGGCCTCCACAACCCAGTGCGGTCAACAACAGCCAATTTGAAAACAAACTTACGGCCCACTGATAGATTTACTGATTCAGCGCGCCCTTCAATATCAAAGGACGTAATACAATGAACCACATTCTGTTAAAAACATCGGCCTGCTTCCTGGCAGCAGGCTTAATATTGACATCGGGTGCTGTGCAGGCCCAGAAGACAAAGGGTAAGCAGCCCAAGGGACAAACCAGCGCGTATCTAGGAGAAACCAGCCGATCAACTCTCTCCAAAGGTGTACTTGATCGGCTTGAGCGGACTTCGGGGAAGTCTGGCGAGCTTAATAGACCTAGAGATCGGGTTGTATTTTGGTTCAACACGATGCTCGACTCATCGGCTATCGATCATACTCCCGACCCTGATACCGGCGAAGTGGATTTCTACCAAGGCGGCCCTACCCGGTCCAGTCGCGCATTCGCCATCGTACAAACTGCTGTGTTTGACGCTCTGAACGCCTTTGACGGTAAATACCAACCTTATAATGATCTCGGTGTACTCGACACCAGAGATGCATCCAAAGATGCAGCTATCGCTTACGCCGCTTACGATACCTTGCGCGCACTCTACCCCGATCAGTCAGAGCGTTTGCAGGAATTACTGCTATCAGATCTTGACCAGATAAGAGATAGCGCAGATAGAATTGCCAAGGGCCAAGTGATTGGCGAAGCCGCTGCTGCGGCAATGCTTGCAGTGCGCAGCAATGATAAGGCCGACCACTTGGAGCCCGCTTATGGTGAGGGCGGCGCTGTCGCGGATGGGGATGACACCTATCACTCGACATCGGTCAACACGGGTGCTACGGTACCGGGAGAATGGCAGCCTGATCCCGTGGATCCTGTTGGCCACGATTCCGTGGCTCTCGGAGCCTATTGGGGCAGTGTGACACCTTTTTCACTAAGTTCAGGTGATCAATTCCGCAGTCCGATTCCGCCTACAATTACGTCTGAGGAATATGCCGAAGCCTATGAGGAAGTGGCGGCCCTCGGCGGGTCCCCAGCCAATACTATTACCCCATCGACATCCACAGCAGAGACACGATTTATCGGGAATTACTGGGGATATGACGGTGTACCGTTATTGGGCATTCCCCCGAGACTATATAACCTTATCGCCCTGCAGGCAGCACTGGATAACAAAGTCGAGAATGAGCTGGATCTGGCCCGGTATTTTGCTTTGATCAATGTGGGGCTGGCGGATTCTGGTATCGCTGCGTGGGACAGTAAATACTATTACAATTACTGGAGACCGGTTACCGGTATTCGCATCGATGACGACAACCCATCGACCTTGCAGGATGAGCAATGGTTGCCGGTAGGGGTGTCAGTCATCAATACCACCATTGCGATTAGGCCAACACCGCCGTTCCCCTCCTACCCATCGGGTCATGCTACCTTCGGTGCTTCCACCTTCGAGATTATGCGCAGTATGTTTGGAGATCAGCCCTTTACTTTTGTATCGGAAGAATACAATGGGGAAGGCTTCGACCCTTTCACGCCGGACACACCGAGGCCTTTGGTACCTGTCCGTTTTGAATCCTATACCGCCGCTCAACAGGAAAATGGCCTCAGCCGCATTTATAACGGAGTGCACTGGGACTTTGACAATATTGCAGGCCAAGTCATGGGCGAGCAGATCGCGCAGAATTTAATGAACAACGTCGAAGCATTTAGCCTGATTAGTAGATCAAGGACTCGCAGGTAAACTATTTTTACGCTATGAGCTAAATTCTCGCTCTCTATCAGGTGCCGCTCCGCAAGGGGCGGCCAAACCAAAGGTAACTCACCGTATGAATAGCAAACGATATATTGCAGTGGCAGTGTTCGGAATAATCGCTTTTGGGTTTATAGCTACGCACACACTCAAAGAGCCAGTCGAAAACGAGAAGGTCTGGGTAAGTAAACAGGAGTCGGTACCGGATGTTGAAAGCGTTATCCACCCTGCAAAAACACCCGCTTCAGTGGCACTGGCTAGCAACGACATTAAGGCTGCATTCGAGCGGGATACAGTTATCAAGTTGAACAGTATTGTTCGCCGTTCCCTGGCTACTATTCGTAAGTACGATGCTGAGATAAAGGCCGTTCGAGCAGAGAGTCTTGCGGCGACTCAAGACGGAGTGAATGAACAGCAAGTGGCATCTGCCAGGGCAAGTCTCGCCAAGCTGAAGGAGTGGGACCTAGAAGCATCCCGGGCTCTCAAGGATATGAACGCAGCCGTTGAGGAGCTAGAGGCAAGTGAAGAGCACTATAACGCAGCGATTTTAGCGGGCATGGTGCGTTTCGTGGAGACCGTGTCCACAGAAATAGGAGACGAGAACATCAAGCTGACAACATTGGTGGGGAAGGGGGCCGTAGCAGCAAAATTGTGATGTACGACTAAGATAGTATCGGCTTGAAAATTATCGAGATTATACTGAACAGGAAAATGATGACATATCGATTGACTTTGGTTTGGGGGAGTCTGCAAGCACTAAAATAATGGGGAATTCCGCTTGAGCTGCTTTTGTATAGCCTTATCCTGGTTACTTTATCACTTCACTTTTTACAGCCGGTTATCATAGAGGTCATTCCATAAGCCAACCTGTTTGTAGCTGAACTCTGTGACGTAGCTGTCAGCTAGGCCGGCTGCGGCGATTTAGGTAGAATTATTTTGTTACCTGGGTAAAGTTATTTTTCCGCTGGCAATCATCTCTTCGATCTTTTTACTGAGATGCTCAAATGTAAATGGTTTCTGGATGCAATCCAGTACCCCGTCAGAAATTACTTCCTGAACTTTACTATCCACGCTGTAACCGGTGGAGAGAATAGCCTTCACTTCGGGGTTAATCCGTTTTAGAAAAGCGAATAATTCTTGCCCATCCATGCCGGGCATAATCATGTCCAGCAGGACCAAATCTACTTCATCACTATATTTTCGATAGTAAGTTATTGCTTGCTCTGCTGTCGCAAAGGTAACGACGCTATGGCCGTTCATTTCGAACAGGGCTTTAGAGTAGGTGCGGACAATTGCCTCATCGTCGACAACCATAATGCGCAATTTGCGCTCGCGAGCTAGTTTCTTGGCCTGGTAAGTTCTCTTTTTGATTGGGGGCTTAGAAATTGGCAGGTATAGCTTAAAGCTGCTGCCAATTCCCTCACGGCTCTGACACTGTATAGCGCCCTTATGTAAATGAATGGTGCCGTGCACTGCGGCAAGGCCCAGCCCAGCACCACGTCCACTTTCCTTGGTAGTGAAAAATGGTTCAAAAATACGGCGTCGCACTTCGTCAGACATGCCAGTGCCATTATCGGTAATCGTTATTAATAGGTACTGGCCTGGCTGGATCTCAAAATCGGCGATAGAAGCCGATTTTTCTATGGTGATATTAGCTGTGACAAAGCTCAGGGAGCCACCAGAGGGCATAGCATCCTTGGCATTGATTCCGATATTTAGCAAAGCGCTCTTGAGTTGAGCAGGGTCGCCCACAATATGTGGACGATTTGCATCTAATTGCTGATCAATCTCGATTCTTCGATCAATAGTGCGGGTTAGCATTGCACAAACATCGCGAATGATTTCGTGGGTATTGCAGCTCTTAAGTTGATAATTTCCCTTGCGGGCAAAAGTGAGTAGCTGTTTGGTCAGCTCTGCGGCATGGCGGGCAGTAGTCAGTATATGGTTGGTATACTCGTTGATTCTGGCATCGGTGGAAATTTGTCGAATAACTTCAGCATAGCCATTGATTCCATGAATCATATTGTTGAAGTCGTGGGCAATACCGCCGGCAAGCTCACCGATAGCTTGCATTTTTTGAGCTTGTCGAAGCTCTTCCTCCAGCAACCGCTGCTTAGTAATATCCGAACCAATACTGAGAATTCCCGCGGGATCTCCCTTCTCATCTGAGATAATTTTATTGGTCCAGGCGATCCATACTCGCTTCCCGCACTTTGTAATGTTTTCATTAATATTGTAACGGTGTTCCTCTGGGAACTGGCAAATACGGTCTATCAATTGCCGCAGGTCACGGCCGCTCGTTTCGCTGGCGGGAACAATCGTACCAATTAAGTGCCTGCCAATAATCTCGGCTTCGGTATAGCCAAATAATTGTTGAGCGTACTCGTTAAAGGATGTGATACGGCCGTGTTGATCGCATCGCATTATGATCGAGTTTGCATGCTCCACCAGCTCCCGGTAGCGCTCCTCACTTTTGCGTAAGGCCTCATAGACCTGGGTTGAGTCTCTATCCGAGGTGGTAGCTGTAGATGGTGAAAGGGGAAAAATGGGCATATTGCTTTTCTTGATCACCTATTTCTCCTCCTGAGTGCGGCTGCCTGTTTTTCCGCCAGAAATTCCACCATGAAGACGTACAAAAGTATATAGCTGGGGCGGCGTATTTTGACCGTGTAGACATTCTTTGCTGACTGGCTGTTATTTTTAGTTCGTATTGTTATCAAGTGTGCTTTGGTGGTACTGGGGGAACTCTCAGGCTCTGTTATGGCCCCTTGGATTGGGAGATGCATATCTCTAAACAGTCGTTTGTGACAATTTGGATAGTGGCGCTGTCAGCACAAACTGGTAGCATTCACCGCCATATTCAAAACGATTGGATGAATGACTATGCAGCTGCAACCCCGATTTCTCGGGCGCAGTATCGCGGCTCTGTTAAGTGCCTCGCTACTGCTGTCCGCATGCGGTGAGAAGCGTGTTGACAGTGAGCCGAGATCTCTCGACTTCGCTCGTGTGGACGCCTTCCCTTCCACTTATTCTGTAACCCAGTCCCGCCCTGTGTTGATTCAGGGAGCTACCCTGCTAACCGGTACAGGGGAGCAGCAAGAAAATGCGGACCTGTTGTTTGAAAATGGCAAGATCAAGGAGATCGGTAAGGGGTTACTGGCCCCTGAAGGTGCCTTGATTGTCGATGGCAAAGGTAAGTGGGTCACTCCTGGCATTATCGATGTGCATTCTCATCTGGGTGATTATCCAGCTCCGGGGATTGAATCTGCCCAGGATGGCAATGAGATGACCTCGCCAAACACTGCCCAGGTTTGGTCGGAGCACTCTGTCTGGACCCAAGATCCCCAGTTTCCCTTAGCTCTTGCCGGAGGTGTAACAACCCTGCAAATCCTGCCGGGTTCGGCCAACTTGTTTGGCGGCCGCAGTGTCACCCTGAAAAATGTACCCGGCCGCAGTGTTCAGGATATGAAATTCCCCGGTGCTCCCTACGGCTTGAAAATGGCCTGTGGTGAAAACCCCAAGCGGGTTTACGGTGGTAAAGGTAGCTCTCCCTCAACTCGAATGGGTAACGTCGCCGGTTATCGCGATGCTTGGATTAAGGCGAGTGCCTACAAGCAGGAGTGGGAGGATTACGTTGAGAACGGAGGGGATGAGCCCAAGCGCGACCTGCAGATGGAAACTCTGGCGGGCGTACTCAATGGAGATATTCTCGTTCATAACCATTGCTACCGCGGCGAGGAAATGGCGGTAATGATGGACGTTGCCAAGGAGTTTGATTTCAAAATTTCCACTTTCCACCACGCAGTGGAAGCTTACAAGGTTGCTGACCTGCTGGCTGAAAACAATGTTTGTGCGGCAATGTGGGCTGATTGGTGGGGCTTTAAGCATGAGGCCTACGATATGACCGAGGCCAATATCGCCATTGTGGATCAAGCCAAAGCCTGCGCAATGATTCACTCGGACTCCGGTGTTGGCGTACAGCATTTGCACGAGGAGACCGCGAAGGCAATGACTGCAGGACAGCGTGCGGGCTTCGATATTCAGCCAAAGGATGCAGTGGTTTGGATGACCTTGAACCCCGCCAAGGCTCTGGGTATTGCCGATCAAACTGGCAGCCTTGAGAGCGGCAAGATGGCGGATATCGTTGTTTGGTCCGGCAGCCCCTTCAGTGTTTACACCCATGTAGATCAAGTTTTCATCGATGGGGAATTGATGTTCGATCGTGCGGACAAGAAACGTCAGCCACGCACCGATTTCGAGTTGGGTATTCTCGATGCAGAGGGAGAGCGACTGTGAGAAAAGTAGCTGTTTATTGTGCGCTGGCCCTGGGGTTGATGTCAGCCGCTGGCCAGGCAGAGACCATCCTGATCAAGGGTGGCAAGGTACACACCTTGGCGGGACAGGGCAGCCTGGAGTCCGCAGATATTCTGGTTGTGGATGGCAAGGTCCAGCAGGTAGCCCCCTCACTGGAGGTGAATGCAGATCAGGTAATTGATGCGCGCAACAAGGTGGTGACGCCCGGTGTGATAGCGCCCATTTCTGAACTGGGGTTGGTCGAGATCAGTGCGGCCAGCGCCACCAATGATCACCAGGTGACCGGTGACAGTATCGGTAGTGCCTTCAATCCGGTACCTGCTTACAACCCTAAGTCCACCCTGATCCCATTCAACCGGGCGGGTGGAGTCACCAGTGCTGTTGTTTCACCGGGAATCAGCACTTGGGACAGCGGTGCTATCGATGCTCAGCGGATATTTGCAGGGCGCAGTTTTGCCATCAAGTTGAATGGTGAATTTGATAGCGTCGAAGCAAAGAATGTTGCGCAAAAAGCTTATCTGGGAGAGTCCGGTGGCGAGCTGGCCGGTGGTAGCCGTGCCAACGCTTATGCCAAGGTGGAGAGTGCTCTGCGTGAAGCTCAGGAGTATCGTGATAATCGTGCAGCGATCCACCGTGGAGAATGGCGAGAGCTGGATTACGATCTGGCAGATCTGCAAGCTCTGCAGCCGGTGATCGATGGTAAGGAGCCTTTGATGGTAACTGCCAACCGGGCCAGTGATATCCTCGCAGTATTAGAACTGGGTGAAACCTTTAAGGTGAAGCTCATTATAATCGGTGCAGCTGAGGGCTGGATGGTTGCCGATAAACTGGCGCAAGCACAAGTGCCTGTAGTGATCGATGCAATCAACAACATTCCAGCATCATTCTCAAGTTTGGGCGCACGCCTGGATAATGCTGCACTTCTGGCCAAGGCTGGGGTGACGGTAGCTATCAGTGGCCCAGATATGGTGGCTAGCCACAACGTTTACCTCTCGCGCCAATCGGCGGGCAACGCTGTAGCCCATGGTATGCCTTATGAGGAAGCGCTAAAGGCAATCAGTAGCAATGTTGCTGAGATTTTTAACCTTGAGGGCGGTACGTTGGAGAAGGGCGCGGTTGCGGATATTGTGATCTGGAGCGGTGATCCCCTGGAAGTTACCAGCTACGCTGAGCAGATCCTGATTGAGGGTGAGAATCAATCCCTGGTGAATCGCTCAACGCGCCTCAGAGATCGACACCTCAAGCCCGCAAAGGGCCATGAATTTGGTTACAAGCACTAGTATGCAAAGAGCGGGCTTCTAGCCCGCTTTTCTTTTTCTGCTTATTGGTCTGAAAGGTCCATCGGCTTGTGCAGAATTTGTGTGGCGGAATACTTGCTTTCGAGGATATATTCCCTGGCCAGATTGATAAGAACAAGGAAAAAACATGGCGAATATCACAGCACTCTACACCGGCCTTTGTGCGCTTCTGATTATTTACTTGGCATTCAGGGTAGTCGAGTTTCGTCGCACAAAGAAAGTGGGAATTGGAACCGGAGACGATCGTTTCAATGAGATTAGGGTGCGAGTTCACGCTAATGCGATTGAGTACACTCCGATAGCGTTGCTTCTGTTGCTGGCTGCAGAGTTGGGTGGTTTGCCTGCACTGTGGTTACACCTCTTTGGGGCGTTCTTTTTTATCTCACGGGTATTTCATGCCTATGGACTGACCAAGGGCAAAGGCGGGCTGCACTTTGGGCGCTTCTGGGGAACTTTAATCAGCTGGGTCGTTATCGTTGTGTTAGCGGTCATTAACATTGTTAATGCCGTAATTAATCTTTGAAGTTTATTGGTGAGGCTCAGTATGAGCCCCACGCAAAAAAGCCCGGTAGAACCGGGCAGAGTACAGGGATGAATCTATAAGCGTTTACTGATTGGCGGCGAGCGGAGTTACGCGATCATCTTCGCTCTCCTGCACCATGCTTTCGTCTTCTTCGAGTAGTACTTCAGGCTTCCCTTTACAGGCTTTAGCCAGGGCATCGCGGCGTTTGGCCAACAGCAGGCCGATCTCTTCGCCCACTTGCTCATCAATGCTGTCGATGTGGCGCTCAATCAGCGACGTGATATTAGCTGCGAGCTCCAGCATCTTATCGTGTTCTTCAGCGTCTTTTTTGTTGTCGAACATTGCTCCGTCTCTATCGCATTTCCAAACAGCTACTACGGCCATCGTGTGCCTCCCAATCGTCTATTAGACTGTCCACTTAGTTTGTATGTCGCTACCCTAACTGTATAAATATTCAGTGTCAACGATGCGGTGAAGAAAGGGCCCTATGCGGTCAAAAGACCAGCAGGTGCGATGATTGGTCCGCCATTAAGCGTGAACACTGTCATAATGTGCCTACAGCCAGACGCATTCCCCCCGGGGCGACTGGCTGTCTTCACATCATTTAACAGGCCCGCTTGCGGGCCTGTTTTTTATTTGGGTGAGGTGAAACTGAGGTAGTGAAGGTTTCTGCAGGCCTGTGGCTTTAGATGCTAAGGATCAGCCGGGCAGCCAGTCCTATCAGTAAGATCCCGAAAACCTGTTGGATGCGATGGCCAATATGCTTGCTGACCAGCTGGCGTTTACGGCTGGCATGAACCGCCAGGGCAACGATGCAGTACCAAACTGCATCCACTCCTGAAACCAGCGCCGCCATGCCCAGCTTGGTGCTCAGGGCCTGTTGTTCTGACACAAACTGGCTGAATAGGGCGGTGAAAAATACGGCGATCTTGGGGTTGAAGAAGGCAACACCAAAACCTTGAGCGATAGAGCGCTTCAGGCTCTGGTGTGGAGGTTGTGCGGTTGCAGTACTGGTACCCGGTGCGGGCGCACTGAGGGCTTTCCAGCCCAGGTAGACCAGCATTGCTGCACCGGCCCACTGCAGAATATTAAATAGAAGAGGAGAGCTAGTGATCAATACCGCCAAGCCAAATGCGGTAAGAATTGCGTATATAGCGACCCCGGCTCCGTGAGCAATAGCACTGGCCAGGCCTTGCTGTAAGCCTGAGGAGGCGCTGCGTAAGACGATAAGAAGACTTGGTCCCGGAGACATAGCGCCGAGGGCACAGATCCCCGCGAGAGATAACCAACTGAGTAAGTCCATTATTTAAAGCCGCCCCCTTGAGCCAGCCATTCTTTTTCTGCTTGAGTGGAAGTGCGACCCAAAGCCGCATTGCGGTGAGGGAAGCGCCCAAATCGCTCGATGACCTCTTGATGGGCAAGGGCGTATCGATAATGAGTGTCGAGATAGGGCGAGGCAATTTTGTCTTCTGCGAAGGTTTGCTGCAACTGTCGAAAGTAGTCTACCGAGTGTTGCTGGGTCACGAGGTCTTCGCTGTGCTCTAGCGGCATGCCCAAGAATACCTGCTGGTAGAGCCCAAGATTCGGGGCCTCTCCGCGCTGAATCAGTGACATCGTAATTGCCAGAGCCTGGGAGTCTGCAGCGAATGCCTGGCGGGTGCCCCGGTAAATGTTTCTGGATAATTGGTCACAAACCAGTAGCAAGGCGAGTTCGCCTTTCAAAGTTTGCTGCCAACGGTCCAGCTCTCCACGCTGCGCTGACTCGGCAATAGCTCCAAATCTTGCCTTGATGTCGGCGTCCACTTCCGGAGTAGCGGCAAACCATAAACCCTGCTTCTCCGCTGCAATAGAGTTGCCACGAATATCAGTGCTGCCAAACCAAAAAACCAGGACATCATTAGGGGTTGTCATATCGAAGTTCTCATTCCGTTTTGTGTTCCGAGTTTATCCGATCGTTCCAGCCCAGTGATGACCATTAGAAGGTGGTTCCAAGTGTTGGCGTAAAAAAAATTATACAGCTGCATCCAACTGGGCTACCCGAATCGTCATAGTGGCGTACAAGGGAAAATCGGGAGATCACAATGTTTACTGCGAGATCAACTAAAAAGGTACAATTTTGCGTCGCGCTATCTCTGGTAGTTGCGGCTCTGCAAGTGGGTCAGGTTAATGCCTCCGAGCTGACGCTTTCCCAGGATGGGATTCACCGAGAGCTCACCCAGAAAATTGATCAGCAAATACTTAAAAAGCTTGGTGAGTGCACTGATAAGAGTGAGGAAGTTAACCGGCTACCTCCAGTGCGTATTGCTGAGGAAAAAGAGCCCCGAGGAGGAATGGCTTACCCCTACTCCAAGGCTCGAATGATGGTGATGTAGGTCACCCCCCCCAATGACGGTTCACACCACTGATAACGAAAATGATTAGAGAGTAAGTAATGAGAGCGAGAAACAAACAATCATTCCAGGCAGTCATCTGCTGTTGGGTGGCCATTGCGGCATCCAGCATAAGCATGGGCAGCTGGGCCCAGGAGGAGGACTCATTTGTCCCTGAGCCCCCGCCGCCGCCAGGTGTGGAGGCCTCCGAATCTGAAACCCGCGTCCGTATATTGCGTGAAGATGGTGTTCTCACGATCAAATCCGAAGGCGAGAATGGTGAGAAAAGTGAAGTTCGGGTTGACTTGGGGCAGGACTTTGGCGGCCCCCTAAGCCAGGAAATTATCGAACGGCTGAAAAGCAAGGGCATTCTGGATGTAGACGGAAAGGTTACCGAAGATACCCTGAATAGCGTACCGGACAATGTCAGAATCAGGTTATCGGAAAGTCGTGACTACCGGGGTAGGCACTGGGATCACCATGACTCACACCACTCTGGAAGTGACGACTCATCTGTAATCCCAATAGTAGCGCTGCTCTGTGTATTTGGCATGCCAGTGTTTATTGTCTGGTTGGTAACGCGCAGCAGCTATCGCAAGAAACAACTGGTTATGAGTAATATCAACCAGATGGTTGCTGATGGTCGGGATGTGCCCCCGGAGCTAATTGATCTTTTGGATGAGAGAGAGCCAAATAGCTCCAGTGATCGCGGTATCACTCTGATCGCAATAGGCGCTGCAGTATTCATCTCACTCTCAGCCCTTGCGGGTATTGGAGTAGGCAGTCTCGGCTTGATCCCTCTGTTTATCGGTGTGGCTCGCTATGTGAACTGGAAGCTTGATAACAAGCAGGTGTAGGAAAGGCGAGTATGGACCTCAATGACGAGGAATTAATCAGGCGGGCCGTCAAAGACGGGGACCAGCGGGCATACGCCCAGCTGGTTCGTCGCTATCAATCTCAGCTGCGATACTCGCTCCGACAGCTGTGTGATGGTGACCAGGGTCTGGCAGACGATATGGCGCAGGAGGCCTTTATTAAGGCCTATAAGGCGTTGCCGGCGTTCAGGGGGGATGCCCGCTTCAGCACCTGGCTGTACCGTATCGCCTATAATCTCGTCATGAGCCACAAGCGTAAGAATATGCCCGATGTGGATCAAGAGGCAGTGGATAGGGCTCAGGCCGATGAGGCTATTGAAGAATCCCGGCAGTTAGGGATGGCTAGGGACCTCACTGCCGCGATGGATACACTGAGTGGCCCGCAACGGCAAGCAATCCATCTGTGTATGCACAGGGGCTTTTCTCATGAGGAGGCGGCAAGTATTATGAAATTGCCGCTTGGTACGGTAAAATCCCATGTCAACCGTGCTCGGGCCAAGCTGCGTAGCTTGCTACAGCCCTGGCGTGAGGAGGTGGTAAATGGTTAACTTTGAACAGCGCAACACGAAAGGTAACGCCTTGAGTGAAATGGCTTTAGAGGGCAACGACCGGGAGTTTGACGCCTGGCTAAGTGAACAGCTCCAGTTCAATGAGCCCCATTTGGATAACGATGGTTTTTGTGACCGCGTGATGGCCGCGCTCCCTGCGCAGCCTAATCGCTCAAAGCGTCGTTCCAGTTATTCTCAGTACATCGCGGTAGCAGCTGCCTTAGGGATCATTGCCTGGCAGTTCCCTTTCAGTGAGGTAGTTGCCGAGATGGCCAAGCAATCCATTAGCTTGTATAGCTTGGTAGGTGTTGGACTTTTATCTTCTTTAGCGGTAATGACCGCTGGCATTTTCGCCGCACGCCGCTAACGAGAGCCTGCCTTTATAGAAGCCCGCGCCTAAATCATGATAGGGCGGGCAGCTTCCTTTTTTACTTTGCAAGCTTTCCTTAAAGTTTTAGTGGGCTCGCTTCACATTAAGATTGTGTCTGGCCTTCGAGTAGATTTTGTCAGCCTTTGCAGCGAGCGTGCTCTTCAGCCTGGTTGCACATCTCTTTCAATATGGTTTTCCCCGCCTCTTCATAGCCATTGTTCAGCAGGTAGTCTGCTGTTTCGACTGTGGCATCGGCCCCGCCCGAAATTTCTTTAATGGTGTATGCGATATGGAGTTTTAATTCGCTAGCTGCGTTTTCAGAGTCGGAAATGGCATGGTGGGCCATCAAGCGCTGCAGGGTATTGGTGGGAATAACTACTTTGAAGCCAAATTTATCGGATAAATTACGGTAGTGATTAGTCAGTCCATCAAACCCACTTACTTTAAGTTCGTAAGTAGGTTCCCACCCTGTAAAGGTGTGTTGAAGGGAAAATTGCATAGAGTGATGTTTAGTCGTTCTGTGGGATTGCTCTGGGAATTTCTGGAAGGTAAAGGTTGCGCCCGGTACATTTGCGAGAGCTTGGCTCAATTCGTCAAATGGGACTTGCATATGATCCCCCTCGTTAGCGATGGTCACGGTCAGCGGGGAAAGCTCTTTGAGTTGTTTAGGTGCTAAATTGGAAACTCGCCCGGTTATATATTTATCCTCTAATGACGGGCTAAAAGCAAAGTACTGTGAAAATGGTGCTTTGTCGTTTAGCCAGTAGTCCAGTACGAAGCGGCCAGAGTTGGAGTGCCCAGACAAAATACTAAAATCTGCGGCTCGATAGTTTTTATTGACATAGGACACAACTTCGTTCGCTAGGAACTGAGAAAATGCTGTCGATTTACCTTGATCCGGGCGCAACTCCTTGCCCATTCCCTCTACACCAATCACGATAAAATTGGGCACTTGGCCTTCAAGTAAATCGACAGTAGACAAAGTAGAAAGCATGTCCCACTGAGCATGTAATACGTAGAGCACAGGATATTCTTTGTCATTATCCTTATATTGTTCGGGAAGTTTCACCAAGATGGTTCGGTTTTCACCAAGAAAATCTGATTTGATTTCCGTCTTTTGTGCGAGAATAAAATCTGAAGCATTTGCTATCAGCGAACAAACACTTATCAAGGCTAAAAATAGAACTCTCATTTTCCACTCTCCATGTAGGTATTATTTTAGGGTGTAGCACTAAAGTTCGGGTTAAATTAACCAGCTAAAACTGGCTGAAGAAAGCTGATTTTGCCTAATTATCAGGTATTTTCAGTAGAGGGTACTCGTGTCGACGTGCGCCGATGTTTGTGTCGGAAGAAGTTAACAATTTATTGTTATATGACTTAAATCTATTTATTGACCCTTTAGATGTCAAGTGCCTTGACTAGGAGATATGCCTTGTTGAGCGGGGGTAAGTCGAAGAAGTAGGGCCTGCAGACTTAAAGCTTAGGACAGGCTGAAGTCGGTCTGCCCTAAGTTTAACAAAATAGTAAAAGCTACTTAGTTTCTATATTCTCCAGAAATTGATCGACCACTGCATTGAATTCATCGGGTCTCTCCCAAAACATCATATGCTTTCCCATATAAGCGGTAGTGGCGGAAGGGGTATTAGCTTTGATCCATTTTTCAGCCACTTCCTTAACTTCATTTCGCACCACATATAGCATAGGGATCTTCCCTTCAAGGCCGATAAGGTCTTTGCTGTAGTCGAGGTAAAAACCAGTAGCGTTGGTAATTGCGGCGACGCTGCTAGAGGTTTGATTGGCGATATTAGATATCCAGGCAATATTTTCTGTAGTGGGATTCTCAAGCATCCATTTGGCGAACTCTGCAATCACATTTTCGCGGTCCTCAATAACCCCCTCAGTGAATGAGCGCGAGTATCCGTCTGAATCATCATTCAGATACCAGACCCACTCGTCCCGGCTGGCCCCAGAAATATCCGGGCCAGTGTCGATCATAATCATGGCTTTTATCTTGTCAGTGCCGAACTGGTTGAGATAGGCCAGTTGCTCGGTCACTCCGTAGGACCAACCCGCGAGAATCACGCTATTAAGCCCCAGCTTGTCAATCAGTGCAGCTAAGTCTCGAGCGTGTTGCTGATAAGTATGGCCCTCAACAGGCTTGGATGACATGCCCTGGCCGCGGGGATCATAAGCTAGTGCGCGATACTTGGTGGAGTCCTTGAAATGGGCAAGTTGATGCTCGAAAACCTTTGTAGACATCATCCAGCCGGGAATAAAGATGATTGTCGTATCGCCGTTACCCGCTTGTTCGTAGTGGATAGTGAGAGAGTTGTCGATCTTGATTCTCTCTGCTGCCACATAAGTAGAAAAAATAGACAGGATGCTAAATAAAATTACCAGATGAAGAGTCTTCATGACGCAAATTAACCCAATAAAATTTCTATAACGTTATCAGAGGAAGTTCGTAGGCGAAGTGGCTTCGGCTACCAATATTCGCTTAGGTCCACATTGTACCGTGGAATTACTGCTATTAGTTGCTGCTGCAATATTGCCGACCATATAAATTGCACAAACGTCCGTTTTATAGGATTGATTGCTTAAAGCCAAAGTAGGTGGGAGCTTAGGGTAGTTGGTTATGATTTTTCCCATTTGGATTGGTATAAAAATCTATATTGGGTGTGACTGCTCGGTATTTATCCAGAATTATCATAATGAAGAATAAAGGAATAAGTGACAGTACAGAGAAGTGTAGTGCAATGAATTTGGTCTCCTCTTGTATGGGCGCGCTGGAAAATATAATTATTTCGATAATAAGTAAGAAAATAAATAAAAAACACTTATTGAAATCTGACACTGAGTCAAATATTTTGGGACCCAATATCCAATGCTTCCAGGATTTGTGCGCAATAGCATCTAGTAAGTAATAGAGACCGCAGGTAAAGCTAACCAATGTCGTAAGCAGTAGTTCAAATACCCAGGCGGGAGGTTTGCCTGGAGCCGGAGGCCAAGCATTCGTAACTCCAAATTCTGTAAAAGAGAGAATGGCAAAGAGACCGGTCGTCAGCAGTACAACTGGAAATCGAAATACTAAAATCACCATACAAATTGCAGCAAAGGTCTCGAATATTCTCTGGATTGGCATAAAGATCTCGGCGTGGTCCGCTACCCAGGACAAGGCTCCCCGATACCAATACGGTGTATTCCCGTATTCGACATAGGAGTTAATGAGACCTCGGTACCCTTCTACAGTAAACCAATTTAATAGCCCATCCTCAAAAACCTGAAAGACTAACATTACCCCGATGGTGAGGGTAAATAGATCAATCCAGCGCCCTACTATCGGAGTTGAATCCTGCTTGGGGGGAGTATTTCGATACTTGTCTAAATACTTTGAAGCTATTGATAAAACGGCAATGGTAATACTGGATAGGGCGCTTACAGTGAATACGTAATCGCCACCATTGCGTGACATAGCAAAGACCCCAAATAAGAGAGCTGATGCTACAACAATCGAACAACTCCAGGTTAATAGGCTTACTCTCGGTGCTATCACCGCGCCTAAAAGCCGAGAACGAAAATTGTATTGAGATTCTTTATGGAGCTTGTAAATGCTAACTGCCAAGATTAAGGCAAATAGCGCAGGTGACAAAAACTCGAAGTACCAGCTGTTTTCTCCCATGTAAGTCAATCCCCACAGCAAGATAAAACCAAAAAACATGAGTGTCGCGCCCAAAACAATAAAAACACGCAATATCAAGAGGGTTCCAGCAAGCAATAGTGCCAGGTGGAGTGTATAGGTTACAAAAACTGAGTAGGGGATAAGGTAGCTGACCAGTGATTTGACAAGTGAAGGTGTGCCCTTAGTCTGTACAAGCTGATGTAACAAGCTTGCGAAGACATCCGGTGCCATTTGCCCATTAAAAAAGCGCGTGATAACTAACTGAATACAGGCTGCGCCTAAGAAGAGGCTGATAATGGCTAGCCAAGTAGTTTGAGATGTGGCGCTTCTTGCTTGCTCAGTACTCAAGTGCAGGCTGGATATAGGCATGTATCTTATCCGAGGCCCTTTAAGATTGATTTCCTTATTGGTGATTATGGCAAATTAGGTAAATAACTTACAAATTTTCGCCGTGTTGATGCTGTTGTAACTACAAGGCTGGCTACAGCCAACCTTGTAATCGATGAGTTGATAAGAAAGTTCCAAAGCGACATTTGGCGACAGCTTTAATTATGGGTTTCTCCACTCTGCAGCCAGGTCAATTGCTTGCTGTAAGATTGGCCATTCCAACAGACTTTGCTGGTATTTGGTAGCTTTCTCGCTTAATGAGATATTATAAACATATAGTCTATAAGCGAGTATTGCGTAAAATGCGTCTACAGCCCCAGCAGAGCCGAACATGAAGGGCAGTTTTGCTTTCGAGAAAATATCTTCAATCCTTTTTAACTCAGCCTGAATTCCAGGGTTCATATCCGGGGAGGAGTTGCTTTTATCTAGAGTGAAAGGGCAGTTGCTTCTTAAGGCGATGAAACCGGAGTGAAGTTCAGCACATAGGCTTCTTGATTGTGCTCGCTCAATATTTGATGAAGGGTACAAGATGCCTTTGGAGAGCTCATTAAAATACTCAGCGATTGCCAGTGAATCATGAATATAAGTATCTTCAAGCAACAACACAGGTACAAGTCCAGCTTGGGAATATTTAAGTACTTCGTTTTTGTAGTTAGGGCTGGAGAGGTCTATGGCTTTGATCTCAATGTCAAGGCCTGCGATTTGGGCGCATATCCAGACTCTTAAGGACCAGGTGGAATCAGTGCCTGTGATTAATTTCAAAATATGTACTCCTTTTTGGTGTTGCTGTAGAAAGTGGCAGGGTATTCAAGAGTATCTGAGAAGCTATATGTTGCCTCCCCTCGAGATATTTAGAAAAGAGTATACAGAATCTAGTGTTTAAACATTATGCTGAGACTTTCATGCTGACTGAAAATTTAAGGGTGAATTTAGAGGTAGCATTAGTTAGTCAGATAGCTTCTTCAGTAGTTCAATAATGTTAGGTTTTTCATCTGTTTTTCTCATAAAATACCGGGGGTATACCTTGTTTAAGTCTGGACCTCTCAGCAGAAAAACAAACTCTTCGCCTAATGATGACCCTTGGATATTACCGAGTTGATAGTGCCACATTTCCCAAAGTTCTACGTAAAATTCCGGGGGGACATGATCAAGGTTGCTTTTAATTACACCATTTGGCATTAATTTAACATGGAGCCTAATCTTATTCCCTGATAAAGGACTGGTTCTCCCATCTGGATTAAAGGTGATTTCTCCGCTTGAGGTGATCATATCTACCTTTTGAACCAGAACATGTAAAACGTGATCGGTGCTTTCTAGAAGCTGTTCCAGTGTTGCAGGCTCTATAGATGTTCCATTTGCACAGCTAGAAAATAGTAGAAAGAAAATCAGTTTTTTCATGAGTATTATCTATTTTTGTAGGTTATACCAGGCAAAACATTGATTGCCTAGGGTAGAGATTATTAATAGCTGTTTTCGTCAGTAATGATAGTATTTCTGTCTGATTTCGATGGTTTTTCTATTCTAGTCAGAATATGGAGGGTCAATTCACAGGCCGCTACTTACTTGTGCCTTATTACTCAGCGGTAGTTCAATAATGGCCAATCACACCATTGCTTACAAGGAGATATCTCTATATGTTGGTGTTAAATCCTTTTTGAATCGAATTTCGATGTTTGCTAAATTTTAGCTGGCCCACTAGTTGTTAATAGGGTCTTACTATGTGTCCGTATGGGTTGATAATTATTCTGGCTTATTCTATTTAAGGATCTGAGGTGTAGTTTTTTAAAATTAATTTTCAGAAATGTTTATTTTAACATATTTAAAGGTGGGCGATTTTCTTTAATGCGGCTGCTATTTTCCACAAAATGTGGGCGTCTATAGGAGGAGAGAGTGAGAAACTGCTGCGGACCTGAACAATCAAGCCCGCTTGCTCCAGTGAATCACTCAAATGGTTTCAAACGTTTTGTAAGGTGCTTGCGAATATCTTTCATCGACTTTTCTGCAGTCTTGTGCCCCGCATTTATCGCAATTAGAAAGATTATGTCACGCTTGGGCATGATACGCACATCAGTAAACCAATATCCATTACTGCCAGTATGTGCAAGAAGCGATAACTCAGAGTCGTACACTGCGCCCCACCCGAGAGCGTAATTGCCTGTCACCGGTGAATGTAACTTGCGATAGGTTTCAGTCTTTAGCAATTTACCGCGACCATGTACGCCATTGAGCTGATCTTCTACAAAAAGATTCCAATCCTGGAGTGATATATTGATAGTTCCTGCGGGACCCATTACTTGTGGATTATCACTATTTTTGTCGGCAGGGTCTAGCGGGATGAGCTTGCCCAGCCAGGATTTTTTGTGGCCACGAGGTTGATTTAATGTGGTCGAAGAGCCGGGAGCTGCAAAACCTGCATTCTTGATACCAAGTGGAGCAAAGATCTGCTCCTTTATGAGATCTTCCCAAGTCTTGTCTGTTCGAGCTTCGGCGATAGCCCCAGCAATGATAAAGCCGAGATTGGAATATTCAGCTGAGCCAGCCTCGGAGCTGGGAGGTATAGTGAGGTAATGGCGTGCGACTGCCATGCGTTGCGCTCGAATACTGTGTTCCGGCTCGATTACTTTCATTAATGTAGGAAGCTCATACCAGCTGGATAAAGGGGGTAGGCCGGCAGTATGACTGAGCAATTGTGTGATCGTAATATTACGGTAAGCGGGGTCTATATCTTTTGCAAAAGAGGGAAATGAGTCAGCTAGTGTATCCTCAAATTGTAATATGCCCTGCTCGACTAAGCGCGCTACCATTGTTGCTGTAATCGCTTTGGTGTTAGAACCTATGTGCCAGCGGTCATTGATAGTTACTATTTCATTATGGCTCTGTGCGCGAACTCCGTCTACCGCCATAGCAGCGATTTCGCCATCGATTTGAACTAGTACACCGATTGCTGGAAGGTTGTTGCTATCTCGGGCATTAGTAAGTATTTGTTCGAGAAACTCTTGTAACGAATCTTCGGCATGTGCGATAAAGGGTGACGTTAGAAGCGTGACTGCCAGGAGAATCCTTGGTAAAGTTTTATTATATCCTATATGCATTTTAATAAGCCCGAATGAATTTTAAAGGCAAGTGCTGGATCTGTGTTTATACAGATATTTTATGTCGATTGGTATACTCTGAGGCTTCGATGCAATGAAGGGTTTTGGTACATTGTTGCCAAATGATTGTTTTAAATATTGTTCGTAATTATTTTCAGGTAAGTGCTAGAGAAGGGTGTTTTTTGAGGTCTTTCTGCTCGAAGAATTATAGGTTATAACAGCTACCTGATAATCGTATTGATCTGAACATCCTTTGTTTAATTTCAAGTCGACTTTGATATCCCTTAGTAATGATCTTTCCTTACTTTAGGGTGTTGACTGGAATATATGCTAACAGTATTTTTTCGATAATCTTTCTTTTGGAAGTTGATTCTTTAATGTATGCGACCTAGGAAGATTATACTTATAATCTATTAGAAATGGTGTCATTGTGAGAGAAGCCCGTCAGCAATTCGTGTAGGTGGTGATTGCTGACGGAAAATGAAAATTTGGATTATGGCTGAGTTTATCATCTGGGATCAGATGCATGTTAAAAATTACAAAAGCAAGAGCTTTTGGGATTTCTAGATAGCAAGATTTCGAGCTCGAAAAATTCTGTCGCGAGGAACAAACTGAATGTGTAGGTCTCGAGAAACATTCGGTGCACTGATATGGGAATAATCTCCGGTAGCTGTAAATTTATACATTTGTAAGTTCCGTCCGGCAATATACCTTCCCAACCCCCAGTAACCCTGATAGTTAATGGCTTGATCATCGGGGATTTGGTTTGAAAGAGTGCTTATAGTACGAGCAACACGTCGGTCTCCAATCATGTTTCTTCCCATTCTTAACCCTGTGACATGCGCAGAACCTATAGGGATTATTCCTCCTGGACGTCCGCCTATATTAAAGTGGTGAATAATTCTTCTTGCTATTCCCTTTTGACGTTTTTCTGAAGATTTCCACTCTCCATTTCCTCTCCATGAATCCACACAGGCTATATCCCAACTTTTCCGAGAAGCTATATTGATTAGTAGCGCTGATGTTTCAGTGTCAGTTACGCCACCCGCGAAATAGTCTTTTATCCTATTGGGGTAAGCGGAGAGAGTTCCTGCAGCTTTTATTTCATGCGGTGCTTCGACGAACAATGAGTGAGGCTGATCGCTATTATCAGCTATCGCTTCAGCTGCAAAGGAGAAACCGTGAGGTACATCATTATGCGGCTCTTGGACAATCACTAGCCCTCCGGCTTGCAATGTGGCGCGAACACGAGCCTTTGCGTCTTGCAGGGTTATATTGTTTACTGGCATTTTATATCTCCATCTTACTATAGGACGACTGGTTTAGCGTCGAATGTGCTCGGTGTATTTCTCGTCGAGTAGAACCTTTTTATTTGGCTTGGACACAACTGCAAAAGCAGGAGTTATCATATTTCAGTTTTTGTAATGCATGTATTGCTAATCAAGTTACTCTTCATGAAAGTTGGGTTCAAGAAATAAATGCAACACCTTTCCAAATTTTGTCTTAGTTTGTGAGTTATTTCTTTCGGGGTGTTTATTGCTCTGGGGTTTGTATCCTTTGTGAGGTAGGTTCCCTTTTAATATCCTGTAGTGTGGTTTTTATTAATATTGGCAATTTTAGAGATGGTCGTATCGAGTATGATTTCTAGGGTAGATTTTTTGGTCTTTTAAATCGGTTCTTCTGTGATAGATATTTTTGGCTAATTGTGTTTTTTCTGGTTTTCTATTGGTTCTTTTTTATAGGGATAGCTTTTGTGGAAAAAAGTAATCTATAGTAGAAAATCTTCTACATGTGTAAAGAATGAAGGGGCAGTGTGACCAGATTACCTAATACTGCATCCCCTTACGGCACTCCGAGCTAAAAAGTTTAATTTTTTTTGTGACTTATTTGTAACCACACTTTTGGTCAAAAGTCTTGAGATTCTTGGAATGGTTTTGTTGGATCCATAAATTGAGGAGGTGCTAATTCTCGGTGGGGTAGAAGAGAATAGATTTTAATCTGGGTTGATCTAGTGATGTAGAGAGTTACAAGATGAAATAGAGTTGCCAGTTTGGCCGATAAGTAACAAAAATAAGCTGCCCGGAGGCAGCACATTAATATATCTAGTTGCAAAGTCCTAATTCCCGCTCAATCTGAGCCTTTCTCCAAACTGAGTAACTGGCTGGTATCTTTGCCTCTTTGGTGCCATCGGCAAGGATGGCGCGGCCGAGGTTTGGCCAGCATAGTACGGCCAATACCCTGGGCGCGATTACTTGGAAGACTTTGGGTGGCCCCATTAGGGATTTGAGTCTCTGTATTAATGGTAGCCAGGATGCGGGGACTACCTGTTCTGCGATCATCCATGAGGCCTGAGGATCACTACCCAGTTGCTTTGCCAGGGATTCGTAGCGCAATGTAGCGGCTCTTAGTGAGGCTTGGGGTGGTGCGAGTATAACGGCACGGGCCCTTCTCTCTGCACAGAGTAGGCAAATCTCTTTGGGGAGACCGCTACTTTCTGCAAGCTCTTGGTTGAGTGCCCATCCACCGGCTTTGATATCGCATTGGCAGATAGAGCAGTTATATTTCGGGTTTTCAGGGGTGAATACAGAACTAACTTTTTGGGGGCGTTCGCCATTTTTCCAGATGAGAGAGTGTCTTTTAAAAATATTGCTGGCAAAGTATCGGGTATAGGTCAGCCAGTCGATATTGGTTACATTGCCGAAACGGTCTTTGTGTACAACATCGGGAATATTGTGGCTGTAAAGGTGACGTAAGCAGTGAGGGCATGGCTTTAGTTGATCCTGGGGAAATGCCTTTCGCGCTTCGCTATAGTCACTGCTTATCCAAACCGGACCCTTATAGTTATTCACTATTGGGCACTTGGGGTAAATATGAACTTGACCAAAAGAGTCCGGGTTTTGTTCCAGGCCAAATAAAAAAACCGGTATACCCCGGTAGCGCCAAGCCACAGGTACGCTGTCCAGATCGCTTGAATCGAGTTGCATTCCAGTACGGATGGCTTTGGCTAAGCTGTTTCGATCAGGCATTTCAGATAAGCGCTGTGCTAACGGACGTTTGCCGGCTGAGAATGAATCCCCATCGTTAATGACATAAGGTACTGATAGTGCTCGTGTGGCGCTTGGGAATGCTGTGATAGCCTGACGGTTTTGAATGGGTTGAAATTTTGTGAGGTTCACAGAGCTTCCTCAAGGATTTGCAGGATATGGCTCTCAGAGTCTCTAACTACCCTGAATGCTACCCGGCGGGAACGATCTGGATCTTCTACCCCATTCTTATCCAAGACTGGGCGAGCTGAGGAGTAACCGACAGCTGCTACCTTGGCCCGTACCAGGACGGCTTGCTGCGAAGGCAGTAATGAATGGGCATATTGCATTACGGCTCGGGAGCGCTGTTGGGAAAGTCGCAGGTTGTGGAAATAACCAGCTTCCGGTGCGGATTGATCTCCCCATTCAGAACTTGTGTGCCCTTCGATTTGGATTGCGGCAATGGAATCCATATAGGGCGTGAGCGCTTCGATGTAGCGAGGTACAAAGGAGGACATAATCTCGCGGGCATTGTCGCTCAGGGTAAAATCACCGGTTTTAAATAAGGCATCACTGTTATTAAAGGAGATGGCCAGGGTTTGCTTATCCAGAGACGCTCCCCAACGAGTTAAGTCGTGGGCAAATTCCTGTTGCAGAGTTTGATAGATGGCCAACTGGGTGTCCCGGTAAGACTCTGCGAGTTCGCGGATCTTGGCGCGTTCGTCGATAAGAGAGCGCATTACAAAGACGGCAATACAGAGAAATACCATCATCAGGCCAGCCATCATGTCCGATAGGCTAATCCATTGACTATCGCTGGACTCACTACTGGCTTGCGTGCTTTCAAACATGCGCCTCTCCAGTGACTCTCTGAGCTTGCGCATCGACTCTCTTCATTTGCTGGATGAGCTGACGGAAGTCTCTGGAGAATTCACCGCTTAAAGTGCCAAGGGCATCGCCCATCGCTGCCATAACACTCTCTACCTCATCGCGCAGACGTTCATCCAGAAGTTCATATTGACGCTTGATACTGACATCGGCATTACTAAGATCGCGAGTAATCACTTGTGACAATTCGGTAATCATCTGGTTGTGAGTTTTGGCGATCAGCTGAGCTAGCTCGGCCATGGATTCCCGGTGACTGGTAGCCTGCTCGTGAATTGCTTTAGAGAAGTGGTTGGGGTCCATACTGGTAACCACATCGGCCAGGGCTACGACCTTACTGGTTCTTTGGTCGAATACTTCCGCCTGGGTCCTACTCAGGGAGATCAGGTTGGAAACCTGGGCCCCCAGTTGCTGTTGAGCTTGGTCAATTCCTCGGGTGAGCGCTTCAAACTTGGGCGCAATATCGGGGATCGATTGCTGTAGAACTTCAATAGAAGCTTGTTGCTCATTCAGCATGATTGATATCTGCTCTGCGTGATTGCGCTGCTGCTCTACCAGGGTCGGAATCACGTTGAAAATTTCTGGCAGCTCAGTAATACGCTGGTGTAACAGCAGAAGGTTTTCCTGAGCACCATTAATTTCATTGAGAAGAGTTGCAGTTTGGTCGCGGTAAATAGTTGCGAGTTCTGCGTGCTGCTGATGCTGATCTATTAGGGCCTGCAGGGCAGGGGATACGGCCTCTAATTGCTGGGTAAACTGCTGTAGGTTCTCACCCATCTGGGCATTCAGGCCGCTATTAAACTTTTCTACAACCGCAGTGAGTGACTGTAGGACTTCATCACTAATCTGTCGCTGGAATTTTGCCAGATCTTCGCGCTGACCGTTAATAGCCTGCAGTATGTCATCTGCTGTCGCTTTAGGGGCTTGTTCTTTAGTGAATATTTGAAAAATAGTTCGCAATATCAGGGATAGGAAGAGTCCCAAGATACTGGTCATAAAGGCGGTTTCCAGACCTTGCATCAGTTCTGAAATTGAGGTGTCAATATCGTTTAGATCAAATCCATAGATACCGATAATGATACCGATAAAAGTACCTAAAATACCGAGGGCAGTCAGTAGTGACGGCGTTTCCTTTACAAAGCGGGGAAACTTGCCTAAAGGGTAGAGGATTATGGCTATAGCACCAATGGCAAGCATGACCATAAGAAAGGTGTCGGTAACCTGTTCCGCAGACAACTTGGTTAACCAGTGATAGAAAAACTGGGTCATTATTTATCCTTTACAACTTTTTGCATTGTTATTTCGTGATAAAAAGGTCCGTTGGGTATTCGCCCGGTTCCCTGGCTGAGTACTTTCATCTCTGGTAGAGATTTCACAACATCGGTGATAGTGCGGAGCTGGGGCTGCTTACTACCCGAAGCGTGAATATAGGTTCCAACCTGGCCCGACTTTTGAATTTCAAATACACCACAGTTGACGGGAAGCTTGTTTTGTTTGAATAGCAAAAAGTGCATCACGCCACCATCACTGAGATATTGATGCAGGGCTTTAGTGATCAATTGTATTTGCTCGGTGGAAAAGAAATTGAGAAGGTCCCAGAGGAGGATGCAATTGAGATCCTTTGGTAGGGTTGCCTGTCGCAACGCGGCCTGAACGGCTTCTTCAAATGGCACTTTTCTGCTGATTTGCCAAGCGAGCGATGAGTAAAAATCAGAAATAAACAGTTCGCCCACCTCCCTTTGGAGGTGTTCCATATTTCTCCCAGCCTTTTGCCCAATATCCAGAACTTTGCTGACCGGTGAGCGCTTGACGTGAGTCAGGGCGGTGTCGAGAGCGGTTAGCGAAATATTAGTAAGGCGGTTTTTTTGGAAAGCGGATACCGCTGCTGATGATCCACTGGCCATCACTGAAGTTGGCGATTTTACATTGCCATACTCAAACATTAATTCGATAAGGTCTTTACGCATCCCCTCTCTTTGTAGCAGGGAAGAGCGCAGGGAGAAGTTGCCCATAGTCTTCATTAAATTCAGGGATGAGTACCTATAGGTGGGCAGTGGTTCTTCCAGGTGGAGCGGTTCTGTATTGAAGGTAAAGCCAGAAAGGCGTTTAAAATCCGCGGGCCCCTTGGGCATAGTGCCGGTGTACAGCATTGTATGGAAAATGGTACGCGGCTTTAAGTGGGGTCGGATTTCCTCAATGAGCTTGGTAATAAGCTCAGGCTCCATAAAGTTGAATAGATCCCAGCAGAGCACCACATCAAGCTTGATTCGTTGGGGCTTTTTGGTGAGATATTCAGAAAGCTTAACGGCCCTGACTTCTTTATCGAGGGCAGAAGTATCCAATAGCAGACTGCGTAAATCTTCGATAAATGTCTGGCAGGAGCGCTCCAATAAAGGCTGTGTGGTGCCAAACGAAAGGCATCCCAAATCTAAAACTTTACTACCTGGTTGAATGACTTCATCCACCAAAGCAGCAATACCAAATGAATGATGCTGCAACATATTTCCCACACCAAAACTAAAGCCCCGGCATTAGCCGGGGCCCATATTGAGGATTAACTAAGAAGGTTTCCTAGCTTTCCTCAGCTTCTTCTTCGGTCTCTTTAGTGCCGAAGAGGTAGTCGCTGGTGTCGGACAGGCGAGAGGAATCGCTCGTGCTTGTGGTGCTGGAGGAGTAGGTAGAGCTGCCGCGAGTACGGGCTGCGGGCTTCTCTTCTGCTGCGGGCAGGTCTGGGTGTACCAGACGATCAGAGAACTCCTTGTGGCGCTCTTTCATTTCGGAATCGGTATCAACCATATCCATGGAGCCACGGAATTTACCGCCGTCGTCCAGCTTGATTCTCGGTGCAATCAGATTGCCATTAACTTGTGCGGTGTTGCGGATTTCGATCAACTCATCGGCAAGGGCATCGCCATCCAAGGTGCCTTCTACAACAATATTTTTTGCGTGGATATTGGCAGTAACTGCACCGCCAGTTCCAACAGAAAGATTGTGACCAACCATGATCACGGTACCATCAACAGTACCTTCCACGTGCAGATCTTCGGTGCCGATCAGCTCGCCACGAAAGTTAATACCTTCACCCAGCACTGACTTGGAGCCTGAGCCCGAAAGAGATGATTGCTGCTCAACAGCGCTCATGCCTGCTAAAAATGGTGTGGAGTCATTGCTTTTGTCAGTGCTCATAGAAATAAGTCTCTCTGTTTAGAAAAGTCAGCTGTTGCGTCGATTGCACCGATAACCGTGGTTACAGGGTTGTCGATACGTTGGGTTTTTGTCAAATCGGAAAATCAAAATTTTCAAAAGTGATAAGGCACTTTTTAATGGCGGGTACGGATTATTTTGATACTGAATAAAACCTATCAAAACAAACGGCCCTACATTTATGTCAAATTTTTTTCTTTGCTGTGAGTGTTTTACTAAAAAAGAAAATTAGACTATCAGTGCTTTTGGTCACCTAAAATATCCCTGTCTCTGCCTTTTCCCTATTGTGCACATACCTTAAGAACGACTTCCTTTGTCCTTTTACAGTTTTCGTCTCTCTCGTAAAGTTGCAATGCCCGTTTTCTCGTGCTTGCATCAAGGTGAAGAAGAGGCTCTTCTGACCTTAAGCTACGATCGATTTTTGCGATTGCTGTTGATATCGCTATATTCTCGCTATTTACTTCAGGCTCGACCTGTAAGTAAATATTTACTTCCTTTTGTGGAGGGCATACTTCTAATTGTCTGCTGATGGGTATCGAGCCTATTGGCACAAAACAATATATGATTGGAATACTACCTACAGCGAGCTTACCAGCGTTTTCGGTCTGGCAATCAATCAAGCTGACCTCGACTTGAATGCGCTGAATTTAGCACGGATTGCATGCTAAAAGTGTGACTTGTAGCACCTTTTGGTCGTGATGATCGTCGTTTCCTGTTTTTTAATCCGCTAATGATTTGTGGATTAAAATATTGTTGCAATATGCGATGTATTCCTATGTAAAGAATTGTTTATGTTGGCATTTGGATTAATGTCTGAGCCTCGCATTCTTGCGCTTTCAAAATTCTATCCTAAATGTAAGTGTGCACTTATTTGCAATGACTATTGGGTGTCTTCAGGAAGGCTGTTTTCACAGGGTGGAGCTGCAGGCAGTTTTTGCTAGGATATATATCACTCACTGCATACCTCTCAGTCCCACCCACAAAAAGGTAGGCCCAAGAGATATTTTTGGTGGCGTTGGCAGGGGTGCCAGCCTTGCTGGGCTGGCTAAATTTCAGGGGTAATTTGGATTTTAAACGGAGTTCCGTTTGAAGTTTTAAACTCTACCTCTGCAGCTTGGTTGAACCCTGTCACCAGAATGGGACTTGCTATCTGCTTATAACCACTAGAAGCCCCAAATTCATATATTTTTGTCTGCAATCGAATTTGGTTTTCAGAAACTTGTTCGGCAGATACCTCGAACCTAAGTGTGTTTTCAATTTGGATTTCGCTTTCATCTCCTTCGTTATTGAGGAGGCGGACGGAGGTCAGGTTCTCGTTTCTGGTGCTGGCATCTACCTTAAGCATTATTGGAGAAGCTGACGATAAGGAGGTATACAAGAGCAAAGTCGTACCCAGGGCCAATATTGCGGTGAGATATTTTCTACCCTGCTTGGCTATTGATATTTTTGGGTTTTCCTGAAGGATTATATCTATGGGCTTCAGTGAAAATGCTGAAGATATTGCTTTTATTGAATCTTGAGAGGCATTTCCACTTTTTTCTATCCGTTGAATGGTTCTAAGGCTTAATGATGCAACATCGACTAGTTGTTGTTGACTCCAAGCCCTAGTTGTTCTCAGTTTAATAATTTTCTTTGAGTTAACTTTCACTTCCATACTTCTGTCCTCTGAAAATTGAGCTCCATTTTCAGGGGGGCAGTCCTTATTGGTTACGATATTCTTGCGACACCTGTCTGACAGCTATATGACTTTGTCCAAACAATAGGCTGTCTGTGCAAATTGCGGTCAATGGTGGGCGTGTTTGAAGGTTAGGTGATTCACTGATGTACTACAAGGGGCGCACAATCTTTAACTATTGCCCTGAATTCATATTCTGGGTCGGGAAGACATCTATAGGCTCTAAGTTCTCACTTTGAGATAAGTAAAAAGCTAGGGAGTTGAGTCAGGTTGTAACTGGAGGTTCGGATAGTAGCTTTTTGGGGGGGAAGGTTACCACTAAGCAAAGCCAAAGAGCTTTCAATGAGAATATGTAGCAAGATGACTTATGGAGCTTCTGAACAATTCCGTAATATCTCTGTGAGCCAGAAGCATCACGGATTTATTTAGAGGCTCCTTATATAAATTTAACGTTCCAAGCCATTAAATCTTAATACTACCGTGAAGATAATCTATAGCGCCTCCCTTGAGAGAGACTCTGTTACTATGCAGTTCGCAGTGAATTAGTCCAGTCCGCTTGGAGAGTTGCTTAGCTAAAAGTACATCCTTTTTAAATTGTTGGCTCCAATATGGTGCCAGTTGACAGTGCGCTGACCCTGTCACAGGGTCTTCGTTTACCCTTAATTTTGGATAGAAGCATCGGCTAACGAAATCAATATCGTTACTTGCCCCAGGAGCGGTAATGACAACTCCTCGTTTATCCAGCTGGGAGAGTTTTATAAAATTTGGATTTACAGATTTTAGATCGGTTTCGCTACCCAACACAGCTATATAATCATATGCACACAGAACTTCTTGCGGAGTGATGCCGAGGCCATCAATAAGAGCACCAGGTGCTTCTGTGGATACCGGAATGCTAGCCGGAAAGTCCATGCTATAGACAACTCCCGATCTCTGGACTAACAGTGGGCCGCTTTTTGTATCAAACTGGATGGTTTGGCCTGAGTATCTTAAATGAGTAAATAGAACGTGGGCAGCTGCGAGTGTGGCGTGGCCACATAAATCTACTTCTGCCTCAGGAGTAAACCATCTCAGAGAAAAGGAATCTTCATTTTTAACAAAGAATGCGGTTTCAGAGAGATTGTTTTCCTCAGCTATCTTTTGCAGCGTATCATCCGCAAGCCAGTTATCAAGAGGGCATACAGCAGCGGGATTACCTTCAAATACCTCGGAGGCAAAGGCATCTACTTGATAAATTGCTAGTTCCATTAGTTTTTTCCTTGAGTAATAGATGCTATTTTGGGGCAGTATAAAATTATTGTGATAGTTGGCTTGTTTGTGCCAGTTTGTTTTTTGGTATACAAACTATCTAACGGCTGAGGGAAGCCAGGATGCTCATACCATCAGTGCTCCATGGGGCGGGTCTTCAAAGTCTACAGAAATATAGCGAACTATTTACAGGCTCTCTAGCTGCGCAAAGCGACGTTCGTAATAAATCAAGCCGTTGGATATGCGCATAATCTCAAGAAGGTCTCCAGAAGAAAATCCAACAACAATCTTAATAGGTGCTTCGTCACTGTATTGGAGAAGTTGTTCGTTTTTGCAGAGTTCTCGCGCTAAGAGGGATGTATAGCATAAGCTGAAACCAATGTATCCGTCTCTATTTAGGTGTTTCGGCTTGTTAGCTCCTTTACACAAGGCTGCAATATTTCTCAAATATCTCGAGCCCAAATCAGATTTTGAATATATCCAATCCTGTCTGCTTTTAAATAGTTGAGGAAGTAGAGTTAAGCTGATATCTGGGAATTCCCGGCCAATACTATCTCTGAATTCACGTAGCTCGAAATATAGGATTGAAGGAGGAAGCGAGCCCCCAGCAGCTACCAGTTCTGTATCGAACCATGTTTGGGCTAGGTCAAGTTCATCCGTTCCTAGCATAGTGGGCAGCTTTAGCCATGCCAAATTGGGAGTTCGGCCATCAGCCCAAAAAGAAAGGTTTTCAAGGCCGTCTTGGATGGATTCATTTTTTTCTAGTGTATCGAAAATCACTTCATAGTATTCAGCTATAGACAAACCCCGAACTCCTGTCATATCTCATTTTTGCTTAGTATATCGATCAAGCAAGTCAGTGGGGATGTTTTTGGCTTTTCCTTCTGATTCAGCAGTATGTGCGCTGGGGCGCAATCTAAAACAACCATCCCGTTCGAAATGAAATTCCAACAAAAGCAAAGAGAACGGACAGTACTGTAACTGGGATAATATGGTATGCCAGTGCAGTGAGATTTTTTTCAGAAAGATTTGGAATGATTCGCAGCCTTGCGTCAATTGCCAGTAAGAAAGTGCATGCCAAAAGAATCAGTTTGAAGGATACCAGGCGAGAAATTGGATTGGAGAAGTTGAACCACTGCGATAAGTCAGGCAGTAGGGTATATGAGAGATATAGCCCGGAGAGTATTTGAATGAGCAGGGCGGGGATGCCAATCTTTTCGTAGCTGCTTTCAAACCGGGAAAGAAAAGCTACATCCTTATCCCGTAAAACTTTGGGTAGTATTGTGCAGGCAAGTATCAGATGCCCACCGGTCCAAATTGTTGCACCTAGAAGGTGAAAAAAAAGTACTACGTTGTACATCCTGTCCCCCAGACAAATCCTTGTTGGGGGACTATAGCGCTAAAATCTACGGGTGTCTGCTGCCAAATAGGGGTAGAAAGTAGCGCTGTCTACTCCCTGGGTTCCGGCCGGGACCAAATCCAGTAGGCGCCGCAGCTGATGCCGCCAATGGTAAAGCAAAGAAGGTAAATATTACTGATATGAAGGATGGCAAAAGCTAGGGATATAGCCATTGTCAGGCTGGCCAGTAACTTGGTTCTGCGGCTTACATAACCACTGCGCCAAGTCCGCAATAGATGCCCAAAGAGATGGTGTTCTTCGATCCATTGGTGCAGGCGCTGGGAGCTGCGTGATGCGGCCCAGGCACCGAGGACAATAAATACAGCCGACGGCAGGCCGGGAAGAATGGCTCCGATAATGCCAAGGGCGATAAAAAAGCAAGCAGCGGCGCCCCACAGCCAGCGCATCCAGCCCTTTGCCAACGGCGGGGTGTAGGACATTACGCTGTCTTCAGTGGATTCTTTCATTCGGTACCTCTACCTTCTAGCTTATTGCAGTAGTTGTGCATCAAAAGTAACAATATTTGTCCGCTTGGTCTGCTTGCTCATAAGCAGTTTGCCCAGCACCTAGTCAATAGAGTCAGCAGGCCGATAGGTCGCTAGTGCAGGGTAACGGATTATGTGGATGATTTCCTCTGTCCAGGGAGGTGACTTTCTGGTTTATGTGAAGCCAGGCCTCCCAGTTCTGAGAAAGCAATTTATTTTGGTTAACGAATAAAAAATTCGACCGGAACGGCCATTGTCAGAGGATCACCGGGTACCTCTTCTGGTGGTCTAGGCAGTGGTTCTGCCCTGCGCACCAAGGCCACGACTTCTCGGTCGAGAGACGATATGCCACTGGCTCGGTGCAGCTCAACCTTTAGTACTTTGCCTTTTCTGTCCATCGTGAATTGTACCCAGGGAATACCTTGTTGACGCCGTATTTGGGCGCTACGGGGGTAGCGTTTTCTTCGCTCAAGGTGAGCCTGTAATTGGTTCTGCCAGGTTAATCTGGCTTGTGATTCCCTCTGGTTCAAGGCGCCCACTTCCGGTGCCGCAGCTTGCTCTGCTTCTGCTACATCTGCCGCGAGAGGGGCTGATGTTTCTTCAACAACAGTTTCTCCAGTAGCCTCTCCACTGGAGTCTTGTTGCTGTGCGATTTCCTTCTCTTCCACTGGCTCAGGGGTCTCTTCCTTTTCCTCCGTGGGGGGCTCCTCTTCGGGCTTCTCAATGGCAATTTCCGAGGGGGCTTCTGGCAAAATAACAGGCTCTGACTGCGCAGAGGTTTTTTGTGGCTCGTTGCTCTGCTGGTTTGCGGGAGAGGATTCCTGTTGTTGAGGACCTACCGGTAGCGACGTGGGTGGTGCCACTGGAGCGGCTACCATACTGACTTCAAATACCTGTGGTGCTGCAGCAGGCGGAAGTGCCAGTTCGGATTTGGGTTGCCATAAAAAATAGACGGCAATAAGTCCGTGAAGGGCTAGGGCACAGCAAAAGGCGCAGAGCGATAGAAAAAATCGCGGACGCTTCGCAGATTTTACCTTCGGGCCGGCCAAGAGGCTCATTGGTTTACGGTCGCCGGTTTATCCAGACCTACCAGAGCGATTTTCTGGTATCCGGCACTGGCAAGGCGGTTCATCAGGTCCATCAAATCCCCATATTCCACTTTGCTGTCGGCACGCAGCAGGATTTGCTGTTCTGTGCCAATTTCATTTGCCCGGAGTTCAGCAGCTAAGTTCTCCCGCACAATAACTTTGTCCTCACCGAGAGTCAGGGTGAGGTCCTTTTGCAGGGTGAGATATTTCGGATCTTCTGCCTGGGGTTGTTGTGGAGCTGTCGCCGAGGGTAGATTGACGGGCACGCTTACAGTGGCCAACGGAGCCGCAACCATAAAAATAATTAGCAATACCAGCATTACATCGATAAAAGGTGTGACATTGATATCGTGCTGTTCTGGCAGTTCTTCGCTATTGCTGCTGTTGAGATTGAATGCCATTAGTTGACGCCCTGAACCTGCGGTACTGCGCGCTTTTTGTTCGCGCTAACCAGTTCGGCGAGCGGGCGCGCATTTGGATGATGGCGATCCAGGTCCCGACTAATCAGTACCATTAAGGCGGTGACATTATCGGCCAATACCGCACGATAATTGCCGATAGCCCGGGAAAAGTAGTTGTAGATCACTACCGCCGGAATTGCAGCAACCAGGCCGATCGCAGTTGCCAGCAGGGCTTCGGCAATACCTGGAGCCACTACGGCCAGGTTTGTGGTTTGGGTTTTTGCGATACCGATGAAACTGTTCATGATGCCCCAAACAGTTCCAAATAAACCGACAAAGGGGGCGACGGAACCGATGGTTGCCAGAATTCCGGTGCCACGGTTCATGTCGGTAGCGAGAGAAGCTTGGACTCTTTCCAGGCGAGCCAGAACACGTTCTTTTAAGCCGTCATCTGACACTGGGCCACCTGAAGATAAGTCGAGTTCGTGGCGACTCGCTTCTACCAATAACAGGGCACCGCCGGTTTGGCCTGAAAGCTTTGATTCAGCATTGGCGAACGTCTTGCTTTGGATCAGGGTTGCCAATAATTGTTTGGCCTTGCGACGTGTTATTACCAGCTGCAAGGTTTTAAAAAGCCAAATCGCCCAGGTTAAAACCGAGGCCAACAGTAGGCCGATCATTACGCTTTTAACGACGATATCCGCGGCGTGATACATTCCCATGGGAGATAAATCGTGTGCGCTGAAAGCGGTATCTCCAATGTTGGAGGTTGCAGTCGAGGTAGAGTTGTCTTGATTTTCTTGCAACCCCACGGAGGTTTCCACATCTCCCTCGAGAACTATTTCTGTATTGCTTTGTTCGCTTGAGTTGGAATTATTTTCCTGCGCTAAAGCCGGCAATGGGCCCAATGTGCTGCCTAGCAGGCACAATAAAATTACAGTCCAGATTTTCATTACCGACTCCTGGCTTCAGGTGAAAAATAAATTAGGGTGTAGCGGGCGCTAATAATTGTTCGACATTTTGTCGTGCAAAAGCAAAGGCTTGTTTGGCCCCATTGAGGGCTACTTCTTTTTGCTCTTGGTTGAGTTCAAGAGCATCTAACGCAGTTTTGAATTGGCGCCAGTGTAACCCGCGACCGTCTTCATGTCCTGCCAAGTGGCGTGCGCCGAACTCTTCTGATAAATCCAGATGTTTGCGCGCGTACTTGAGAAGGAATGCCGCTCCTAAGTTGGAGCCTTCAACTACGTAGAGCCAGCCCAGTGCAGAGTGGAAATCAGTAATTGTGACTTCTGCTGCGGCTTGTTGATCAGCTTTTAAATCGCTCTCGGGCATTTCGAAATCAGCACAGTCCTGGAGGACTGCTTCAGAGCGGTCTCTCTCTTTCAGGCCGGGCAAAAAATTATTTAATTCGTCACTTTGAAACCAATCAGATACCGCTTGATGCAATCGCGACTGCGTGCGAACAAACAGTGCATATCGCTCGCGATTGGAAAATGGTGACAGGGACATAATGCGTTGATCTAGACTCTCGTGGGTCGTATTAGTGCCTTCTTTCAGCCAAGCGGAAAAGGTGGGCTCTGTTGGTTCAACGGATTGGCATTCTGCTGGGTTGCTCACGGGATTTTTCCAAAACAAATTAAACAATAACCGCCCGGTTATTCCGGTGGCTTTGTAATGGGTGACGGACCAAATTCAAATTAACCCATCCCGTTGATCAATATTTTTTGAAAAATTCACCGGGTTATTCCAAATTGATATAACATTCTCAGCTCAGCTACTTTAAATGAGAATAGATATCATTTACAGTCCCCGCCCTCAAAAGATTACAGCGCAAGGTCTGAGTTTTGGCCCCGGAAACCCCTTCAACCCCAGGATTTGATGAGCTTTACCAAGAGCACCACGAGTGGCTTGTCCGTTGGATTGCGCGCCGAACTTCCGGTGTTGATAATGCCCAGGATTTAGCTCAGGACACTTTTATTCGTCTGCTGGATAGGCCGAGCCTGCCTGCGGGGATTCGAAGCCCGAGGGCCTGGTTAACCAAAGTGGCCGGGAACCTGCTGATCGACCAAGCCCGTCGCCAAGTGCTGGAGAAAAATTATTTAGCGCTGCTGGAAAATTTGCCGGAACCGGAATGTCCCTCCCCGGAAGATAAGTGGGAGCTATTGGGGCTTTTGGAGCAAATTGATCAATTGCTCAGTGGTCTGCGCCCGATAGAGAAAACGGTATTTCTAATGGCGAGACTAGACGGCTTAACATACCGCCAGGTGGCTGAGCAGCAGGGGCTAAGCCTTTCCTCAGTAGAGAAATATATCGCAAAAGCCATGCTCAAGTGCTATGCCGCTGCGTACGATAACGAATAATTTTCTATGGACTTGGAACTTGCTTGCTGATGTCAAACGCCCCAGAAAAAAATAGAGAAAAAATTCCTGAAGCAGTACTGTTGCAAGCCGTTAGCTGGCGCGTTCGCCTGGGTTCCGGCGAGGCGCTTGACTCAGAGCGCGATGCTTGCAGTCAATGGCGTTCGGCGGACCCTCTGCATGAACTGGCGTGGCAGCGTTTTGAGCGGATGGAGTCACCTCTAGATACGGTGGCTCGCCGAGCGCCGCGTTTGGCCCATTCCACCCTCAATCAAACCGATGCAGAAATTCGCCGTTTAAATCGCAGGGCTGCTCTTAAAACCATGGGCGGTGGTGTCCTTGGGGCTTTTGCCGTTGGCCTGGTGGGATATGACACCGGTTTGCTGAAGTATATGTCTGCCGATTATTCCTCTGGTTCTAAGCCGGCCCAATATACTCTGGATGATAAGAGCCAAGTCTGGCTAAACACCGGTAGTGCCATTGAATGGGAATCGGGCACAGCAATCCGTTCCCTTGTTCTGACTAAAGGTGAAATGCACTTGACCAGTGCCGCTGACCCGAGGCCAATGCAGGTATCGGTGCCTCAGGGGCAGCTGATTTCCCGTGACTCGCGCTTTTTTGTCCGCAATGGCGATGACCACACGATTTTGCAGGTTGTGGAAGGTGGGGTGCAGGTTCAGCCGAGTGCGGATATAGAGCCCTTTGCAGTTAAAGCGGGTGAGGCTTATCGTCTTACTGGAGCCGGTTCACTCGCTCTGGACAGCAAGATGTTTGATTACAGCGGATGGATTGACGGGGTGCTTTCAGCTCGGAGCATGCCATTAGGGGCACTGCTTGAAGAGTTGTCTCGCTATCGTGTTGGTTTTTTACGCTGTGATCCGGCATTAAGAGATCATCAGGTTTCCGGGGTTTTCCAGCTTCACGATATCGACACCATCCTAAAAATATTGGCGCGTTCGGCGGGAGCTGAACTGAGCTATACCACGCGCTGGTGGGCAACGATTCAATTGCAGGGCTGACGGTTTTTTCGGAACGGGCAACCTTTAATTCCTGCTCTTATTGCCAGATGACCACAAAAAGTTATCAGAAGGTGTCATTTTTTATTTTTGATGACGCTTTTGATTGCTAGTTTTCCCTCCGAAGCAAAAAAAACAAAATAATTCTCATTTAGATTACGGGTTTTTGATTTTCGTTCGGCTTCCTAGTTATACACCTGAGAATAGGAAGCCGCTTAAATGCAGTCCCGCGCCCCAAAACATATTTTGCCCACCTTGTTGGCACTGTTGTTGGCCGTAGTTCCCGTATCGAGTTTTGCGCAAGCCCAGCAGGGCAATACAGCGTTGATCGAATTCAGTTTGCCTGCGGGTAATCTGGGAGATGTGCTCAACCTCTACTCGCGTCAGGCTGGGGTAACGCTCTCTTTCGACGAGAACCTGGTGGAAACTATTTCTGTTCCAGCACTATTTGGTAGCTACCGTGCAGAAGAAGCTCTGTTGAGCTTGCTGCGGGGCACCAACCTGCAAGCGGTTCCCGTTGGTAGCGGAGCCTGGTTGATCCAGTCCGCTGGCGAGCAGGATCTGATGGTGCTGGACAGCATTCAGGTTGAGACCCGTGATGGCGGTGAAAAAGACCAGGTATTTCGCGAGTCCGGTTCAGTAAATATTCTCACCCAGGAAAATATTGAGCGCTTTCGCGGTACCAGTGTTGGCGATATTTTTCAGGGCACCCCCGGTGTACTTATCAGTGAAAACCGCAATTCCGGTGGTCTGGATGTCAATATTCGCGGTATGCAAGGGCAGGGCAGGGTTCCTGTCTTAATCGATGGCAGTCGCCAGGAAACAACGATTTATCGTGGTTATGCCGGGGTTTCCAGTCGCAGTTATATTGACCCAGATCTGATTGGGTCCTTGCGTATTGATAAGGGGCCGGTAATGGGTGCCGAGGGCACTGGCGCTACCGGTGGCGTTGTCAGTGTAAATACCCTGAGAGCGGAAGATGTCGTAAAACCCGGCGAATTGTCGGGTTTCCGTGTTCGTGTCAGTGGTATTGGAAACAATAGCGAGGCTCCAGAGGCTGGTACTTACGCTGGTTACCACTTGCCGCGCCCTGTTTATCGCTCCGATTGCCGCTTTGCAAGTGATTGCACCGCTGACTATACAATGCCGGACAGCTTTGCGCCGGACCATGGAATGGATAGGCCCAGCCTGTTGGATTTTGAGGGTTACGCGGCGAGCTTTGCGGGCGCCCAGCGTTTTGAGTGGGGTGATCTGGTATTGGCTCACGCCCAGCGCGAACAGGGAAATTACTATGCGGGTACTGATGGCCCCGCGCCGGAAGTGGTTATTGGTGAGCCTCAAGAAATGGCTTGGTATACCGAGACTAAGGTTGAGCTGGAGAGTGAACTGGGAGAAAGCATCCCTTACCGCGCCGGGGAGCGGATTCCGAATACTAGTTTTTCTAGCGATTCCTGGTTGTTAAAAAGCAGTCTCCATTTGCCAAAAGACCAAAGTCTTGAGCTGGGCTATATCCGCTATAACAGTATCTTTGGTGAGATGATGCCCTCGCAAGTTCTTTCAAATTTCGGTCAGGCGCGCGAGTGGCTCGATAGTGAAGTGCTTAACCAAACCTACACTGCACGCTATCGTTGGCAGCCGGTGGAATATGATTGGGCCGACTTGCGTGTCAATTTTTGGCACACCGATGCGGTCACTGATCTGAACACACCGAATATATTCTCTATCGAGGTGGAGGATAATATTGCGCGAAATGACGATTATCAGCGCTTTGGCCTTGATATCACCAATAGTATGCGCTTCTACCCCATGGGTGAATTGCGCTGGGATTATGGTGTTTCTGCACAGTGGGAAGACTTGGATAGCGATACCCAGACCGCTGAAGGTATTTATGCGGGTTCCCGCAGTGGTGGGCGCGATGAGTACAGCTTGTTCACCGGTATTGAATGGCAACCGTGGCCGGAGTGGACGCTGGAGTCTGGAGTTCGTTATACCCATTTCTCTTCAAAAGACAATAATCCCCTCCCGTTGAGCATTGATTCCGATTTTTGTGTAGATAATGGGGAAGGGGGCTGTGAGGACGTTTACTACAGCAATAGTCGCTCCGGTACTGCACCTATTGTGGTTTTGACATGGGAGCCGATCAAGGGTTTGCAATTCTATGCCCGCCATGCGCAGGCTTTGCGTATGCCGAGCCTGTTTGAAGGTACCACTGGTTTCTCATCGAGCCCCGCACTGGATATCACCCTTAAGCCTGAGCATGCAAAAAATAATGAGGTTGGGATTAATTATCTTAACGGCCAGTTATTTGAAACTCATCATCAACTCCGAGCGAAAGTTGCTTACTTCGAAAACCATGTTGACGATTATTTGACTCGCACCGGGGTCAACGCCGATGAAGAAAAGCAAGGTAGCGGTATCTCCGATTTATTCCGTATGCGAAATATCGATAGCCTCGACCTTGAAGGTTTTGAGTTCAACCTTGGATACGATGCCCTCTGGTGGTTAGTTGAGCTGAGTGCTACCAAATACAGCCACATTGAAGTCTGTGATGTTGCCAGCTATGTGCGTACTTACTGCACGGATTGGGGTATAGAAAACAGTTATTTCAATAATATGGTCCCACCTAACTGGCATGCCAGTGCGCATATTGGCTTGCGTTTATTCCAGGAAAAATTGGAATTCGGGCTGCGCGGTACTTTTATGGGGGAGCGAAACCCTGTTCCTTATTACGGCGATCAAGCTGGATTTACTGAGCCGGTGCTGTGGCAGAGCTACGAACTGTTAGATTTTTATACCAGCTTCCAATTTAACGATAGTTTTTCGGTGGATTTCACCGTCGACAACGTAACCGATCAATATTACATCGATGCTTTGAGTCTTGGCTTGGTGCCTGCACCGGGACGTACGGCAAGACTCAGTCTCACTTATCAATATTAAACATTTGGAGTTCCACAGATGAAAAGAGCAGCAGCCCTTATCGGCATGCTATGTTTGTCTCTCGTGCTGGCCGCCTGTGGTGGCGGTGGTTCGGGCGACGGCTCAAATAATAAACCTACCGCCAGTATCAGTTTGTTGTCCCCTGTAGACACAACTTTCTCCTTGGCTGGCGGTGATGTCACTGTTCAATTGAGCGGTACTGACAGTAGCAGCTCGCGAGATGCAAGCCTGACTTATCGTTGGGAGCTGATTGAGTGGCCTGAGCTTAGCCTGGTAGAGTTGGCCAGTGCTGAGGATGCCTACACAGAGTTTACAGCTGATCTTCCAGGCGACTATGTTGTGAGCCTGATCGTGGATGACGGTACTGAAACCAGTGAAGCATCCCGTATAACGTTGACTGCAACCAGCCCGAATCCAGTGGCAATTACTGAGCCGGTGCACAGTGTTATCCTGGGTACTCAGACCCTGGGCCTTGATGGCAGCTTGAGTACTCCGCCAACGGGTGAGACTGGAGATCTGGAATATTTATGGGCCCTGGTTGAAAAGCCTCTCGACAGTGCTGCGTACCTGACTAACAGTGACTCTAGCCAAGCTACATTGCACTTGGATATCGAAGGTGACTACAAGCTTGAATTAGTTGTTACTTATAATGGAGTTGCCAGTGAACCTGCGGAAGTTCTGGTAACAGTTTCCGCCGGTGATGCTCCACCTGTTGCCGTAACAGAAGACCAGACGATTACTCTTGGAGAAGAAGTTGTACTGGATGCGAGCGAGAGTTATGACCCTGAAGGTAACTCTCTGCAATACCGCTGGAAGTGGGCTTATAGTCCAGTGGAAACTGATGGTGTTCCGGTTCCCGAGTTAGAGGGAGAGACAACCTCTACCGTTAAATTTACTCCCATTGCGGCAGATACTTACAATTTAATTTTGTTTGTTTTTGATGGCGCAAGAAAGAGTGAGGAGCGTGAAGTTACTATCGTAGTTGAAGCCGATTCCGAAGCGGAAGTCAATGATGCTCCAATTGGTGAAATCGAAGCGACTGGTTACTACCCGTCCTACAGTATTGGTGAGCAAGAGCTGGGGCTTCGCGCTGAATTTAATTTTGTTGGCTATGACCCTGAGGGTGATGCTCTGCAAATTATTGAAGCGGAGCTAATTGAAAAACCTGAAGGTAGTGTTGCCGAACTGGTTGATATTGGTTCTTGGAAACCGCTGGGTAAGAAAATCCAAGAGCTGGATGTGGTAGGTACCTATCGCGTAAGTATGACCGTATCTGACGGAACCAACCAGATAGACCTAGAAGCCACTATGGAAGCCAAGATTGGCAAGGTAAATGGTTATCCTTCTACCCGTAGTGTCGAAGCTCAGTCCAAGTCTGTGCTCGTTGGCGATGCTTTGGTGTTTGATGCCTCCAGCAGCGACCCTAATAATGATGAAATGACCTTCCACTGGGAGCTGGTTGACCGGCCCGATGGGAGTGATGCAGTGATTGAACCGGTTACCGAACCGGAGAGTGGGGAGCTTCGCCGTGCTCAGGTAGTTACCGATGTACCGGGTTCCTATACCGCTCGCCTGATCGTCAGTGATGATCGTGGTCTATATGCCAAAACCTACTCTGAAGACGATGGTCTTGCCAAAGTTTCCAACACGGCACCAGAAATCCGTTCTGTAGTTTGGGCGCGCAACTGGGGTAGCTTATCCACTGGTGAAGATTATTACCAAATCCTGCCCTGTATGTCCCTGCTGCATCGCCCTGTGGTGGTAGATGCCGACGGTGATGAAGTATTCACTTATGAAGAGCTGATCAGCGCGCCGGAAGGTGGTGAATTTACCAGCTATCCAGATAGTGAAGATTGTGAAAATACAACTGGTACCGTATTTTCGAAAGCGGGCACCTACGTATTCCGCTACTACGCTACAGATTTGATTGATGATGCGCCGGAATACGATTTTGTTGTAGAAGTTGAGCCCATGAGCGAAGCCAAGGGTGTGCGTCTGCGTAATATCAACTCCTGGGAAGAGAGCCTTTGGCTGCCCATGCCGTACGAAAATATTCCAAGCTACGGTACCCCGTCAGATTTACGGTGGGATACATCCCCTACCGAAGATGAATACCTACAATGGTCTCTGACTGCAGTTGATGCCGATTACACCATTGAGAATGTACAGGTGAAGCATATCAATGGCGATTTGGCTAGCCTTACACCATGGTTCGAGGGTGTTGCAGAGGGACAGGTTATTAGCGAGGGAGAGTCTCTGGACTTCAAGACATGGGTACCCTCTGTTCCCTGTATGCGCACAGATGAAAAAATAGAAGGCTTCCATTTCTCATTTAATATTAAAGAAATCCCGGAGTTGACCTTCACCTACGAAACCTGGGTAGCCATAGATGATGGTATCTTTAGCGAGGGCTGGAGACAGTGTGAAGCAGGGGAGTTAAATTAATCTTTCAGAGCTTACTTCTGCAATAACACATATTATTGCTGAGGTTCTATAACATTGTGACCTCTTTGAGAAAGGGCGCCTAATAGGGCGCCCTTTTTTAATCGTAATCAAACCTTAAAAGCTATTTTGTGCCCAATCATTGACTGCTTCTAAAACGAACTGTTGGCTTTTGTCATTCTTATCACACTTGTAAACCTGAAGACGCTCACCCTCTTCGGTTGAGCTACCCGGTGCGTCTATACAGTAGGTCCAGTTCTTATCGCGATTTTGGATGACCCCACTTTCCTGGATTTGCCATTTCTCCGAATTGCCGCCGTCACAATCCCACAGGTGCATTTTATCGCCGTTATCAGCAGAGCCAGTGTTGAAGTCAACACAGTATTTATTATTACCCTTAGGGCGGAGTTGGCCTTCAGCAGTATAAACAAACTGCTGTTCATTGCTGGAGCCACAGTTATTCATATTTAGGTTTGAGCCATTGCTATAGCCCTGGGAGACGGTCATGCACAAGTCAGCATTTGAGGCAGAACGGATTCTCAAATAGCCAGGAAGACTTCTCCTTACTCCGACAAAAGGAATTGCCGTGCCAGTATAATTGGGGGTGGTTGCGACTGTATCAGGATCCATCCCGATTGCAGTGGCACCATGTGCGATTGCTGTAAATATGTAGCCATAGTCGGTATTGCTAAAATCGCCAGAACTATCCCATAGGTGCATCAGCTGTTTGGTTTCAGCGGCTGCGTTGGCTGTTATCTGGTAATGATCGCCAGCCTGGACATTGCCGCAAAATATTCTTTGCGAACTACTGCTGTCTATTGAATCAATGGAGCCGGTAAATTCTTCTGGATCTGCGGTATCTATATCAGGACATAAAAATGCGCTCATCTCGTAGGAGTCTAATGCGGATTCCATTCGATTATTGACGTTGCCTGACTGTCCTCCGGTAAAAATAACGATTACTTTTTTGTCGTTATTTAATAAGTTGCCAACGCTAGGCCATCCCGTACTTGTAAGCGTGGTACGGTAATTTTCTGAGGAAGAAATTTGTTGTAAATATGCAAGCATATCCTGGTAGCTGTATTGGAGGTCGCCAAGCTCTTGTTGGATATACTGGTCAAGCAAATAAATTTCATCTGCATACCAGGCATTAAACCAATCTAAATTGGTTTTCATATCGATATACAGCATTATTGGCGCTTCAATAGTGTTAACGGAGAGCCAGGATTTTATATCGTCCAGACAGTGTTCCAGACGATCATCGTCTCCGTTGCTATTGCACATGTGATTACCGATGTCGTTTTGTCCATGAGCAACATGGGGTCCATGGCTGCTACCTTGCCAGGAACCGTGATCTACGACATCGATTTCCAGTGATCGAAAGCCTTTGTCGAGCCAGTCAGTCAGTGTTTCACCGTCTTCTAGCCGCTCATAGCTGTTATGGGGCTGTAAGTAATAAAGCTCATCAATACGATGCTCACTGGTGGCCGCTTCTGCTTGGTAATCGGGCCAGTGAAAAGTGTCAGCTTTACTGATGCTGGGTATAGATACCCAAAGTGATAGACATAGAGCGCCTGTAGAGACTTTGAGGAAGGACATTGGGGTTCCTGTTATCATTTTAATAGTATATTTATTATTTGTTATATAAAAAGTGTGTTAATACTTTGTTACCAGAACTGGATAATTTAAGCCTGTTAATTAACTGTTTTTTTTCAAACGGCATTGAGATGCGTAGATTTTTATTTAGATTACAGGTAATTGTTCGTAAGTAGGCAAGTGTTTGGAATTTTTGAGTTGACAGTGAGAGGCTAGGAGAAGAGTACTTTGGGAAAGTACTCTAACATCTAAAGCATATGCTTGTATTTGGCGATGGTCCATCGTGCACGTTTTATTGCTATTTACGTCCCATTCTCTTATCTACCTGCTTTCTCTCCCAATCTTCACCAAAGAAATTAAATAAATTGAAGGTGCTAATTGCATGGGAGGCGAGCCCTATACCCCATCCAAATGCCGCCCAGAGTGACCATAAGTATCCGGGAGCGAGTATTAAGTTGGCAATTACTAGCCCCGAGATAACTAATAAGTAGGTGATTAGGTGTTGGTAAAAGCTCTTCAGCTTCTTGACATGCTCAATGACTTTTCTTTCTTTGGCGGAGATCTGGTCTCGGGAGTTCATATTGATGACCTTGGCTGATTAGCTACAGCAGTGGGGAATATTATTATTCGAGTTATTTTCAAGTTTGGATAGAGATATTAACCACAGCCAATGAAATGTGGCAAGTAGTGAAATTTTCAAGTGTATGAAGGATGCCTGATGAGACCAAGCATCCATAAAAGAGTACTACACAATACAGTCTGGTTGTTCTGAAGGGTGGGCTTTAATAAAGGCCGGTAGTTCATTGCATGCGTCTGTGATTTTCTGGATTTTGGGATATTGGGTCATATCCAGGCCAAAGCGCTCCGCACTGTATACTTGCGGGAGTAAGCAACACTCGAACAACCCTGGATTGTCTCCAGCGGCGAAAGGCGAGGGTCTTAATTGCTTCTCCAGTGCGGAGAAGCCCAGGTGTATCCAGTGCTGAATCCATTGAATTTTTTGCTCATCACTGACTTTGAGTTCAGCCTGGAGGTACTGCAGAACCCTGAGGTTCTGTATAGGTTGAATATCGCTGGCAATACTTTGCGCGAGCGCGCGGATATGTGCGCGGGCTTCAGGAGCCTTTGGAAGTAGCGCTGGTTCTGGATGGGTTTCATCCAGCCATTCCAAAATGGCGAGGGATTGGGTGAGACTGGTTTCGCCATCATTCAGGGTTGGCAGTAGCCCGTGTGGATTCAGCGTGCGGTAGTCGTCTCCGTGCTGATCTCCCTTGAGCAGGTTTACCGGGTGATACTCGTATTCCAGGCCTTTCAAGTTGAGCCCGATACGCACTCGGTAGCTGGCGGATGAGCGAAAGTATCCGTAAAGGTCCATTCTCTTTCCTTTCCTTTTCTTTGTTTTGGCGTTTGGCTGTTTGAATGTCAGCCTTCTTGGTGTTGTCTGGATGCGCTGTATTCACTTTGGCTTCCAGGAGTTTACATAATCTGTTAGCTCCACGGCATGGGCATCCGGGAGAATATCCCAGGGGGTGCGGCTGTCGATCATTACAGCAACTTCATCGGTTTCCTTGCGTGCATGCCGGGCTCCGGTAGCAAATGCCTTGGGGTGGGGGCCGTGGGTAAATCCCATGGGGTGGAGGGTAAGCATCCCCGGATGAATATTGTCGCGGCTAAAGAAGTTACCGCGGTGATAGAAGATGAGTTCATCAAAGTCATCATTGTTGTGGAAGAAGGGGACTTTGAGTGCGCCAGGGTCACTCTCAATCGGGCGAGGTACAAAAGTCGCTACAACAAAACCTTGTGCGATAAAGGTGGTATGAGCCGAAGGGGGTAGGTGGTAGCGGTGGCTCATCAGCGGGCGTATATCGCGCCAGTTGATGCGAACGGCCAGGTTGTCCCCAGTCCAACCACAGGTGTCCAGTGGGTTGAAGGGGTAGGTAATGGTCGACAGCTGTTGCCGGGCTTTAACCACAACCCGCCACTCATCATCGCCCTGTTGATCGAGAAAGGCTTTATCTATACGAGGCACATCCAGCATCGCCTGGTCAAAAATTGCATTGGGGCCAAGGAAGCCTTTTTCGGGGAGCTGAAAATGGCTACCTATCGCCTCTACCATCAATAGTTCCAGCGGCTCATCCGCCGTCGGCGTCAGGCGCCATAAGGTGCCGCGGGGCAGCAGGATATAGTCGCCATCTCGAATAGAGAGGTGGCCAAAATCGCAGAACAAGTCGCCGCTCCCATTGTGTATAAACAGGAGTTGGTCGCCGTCAGCGTTTCGCACCAGATGATCCATAGGCTCCCGGCAGGTCCAGAGGGCGACCTGGCTATCCTGGTTTCGCAGGATCGGCTTTTGATCCCAGGGGCTTGTTCCCTTGTGCTTCATTTGCGTGGCATCAAAAGCGTGGGGACGCAGTGGACCTTCGAACTGACTCCAGCCGGTGGGGGGATGACGATGGTAGAAGTGGGTGCAGGGCCCAAAAAAACCCTCTTTGCCCATTTCCCTTTCAAAGCTGTTGGGAGGGAAATCTGCATGGGCTTGGCGGCTTGTATTTCCTTCCGTTCGCGGAAAGCTGATCCACTGTTTCATGGCGTGGCCTCGCTTCTGTGCGGATGGTTCGAAGGTGTGGCGAAAAATTGAGCATCTCAGCGCCACTTACACGCAAATTTCTTGCGCCATAGATCCAATTAGTTCGCAAATATGGCGCAAAAAAACCTATACTGTCCGGCCATTTTTTCGTATGGCCCGGTAACTTTTCCAGAAAGTATTTGTGCCGATAGTGGTTACAATTGAAACCAATGTTAGTTAAATTGAGTATCAGGTACAACCGGGACACCCGAGTAGGCAGGTTTGAGGGCAGCTATGACAATCGAACAAAACACGCGACCCACCGTTGTTGAGAACGACGAGCTGCGCCTCGAAAAGTTCTTACCCTACCGCCTCTCGGTACTTTCCAACCGAGTGAGTAATGCTATTGCGCAAGCTTATGGTGCGCGCTTCCACCTCACCATTCCCGCTTGGCGGGTTATGGCAATTCTGGGTCGTTTTCCCGATTTATCCGCCGCCGAGCTGGTTGAGCAGACGGCGATGGACAAGGTCGCAATCAGTCGGGCCGTCTCTTCCCTGTTAAAGAATGACTACATTACACGCAGTGAAGATCCCGGTGACCGGCGCCGGCAAGTGCTGAACCTGTCGGAGCTGGGGCGTGATATTTATGCTCGCATAGTGCCGCTGGCCCATCAGTACGAGAATGACTTGATGGCATCCCTATCCACTGAGGAGCGGGAACAACTGGATTGCATTATTGATAAGTTAATGGTGCGCGCGAAGGAATGGTCTGAGCGCGGCCTCGTTGATGAATAAATGAGATAACTAAGAGGAGTTTTCAGATGTTTGAGCATTTAAACAGCCTTCCGCCAGATCCGATTTTGGGCCTTTTGGCCAGCTACCGCGCGGATGAAAACCCCAGCAAAATTGATCTCGGTGTGGGCGTCTACAAAGATGAGGCAGGCCATACCGCTGTCTTGCAAGCCGTCAAGGAAGCCGAAACCCGCTTATTACAGGGTGAGGAAACCAAGGCCTATATCGGCCCGGCCGGAACTCCGGGTTTCAACACCGCCATGCAGGAGCTGGTACTGGGTGCCGGGCACCCCGCGTTGGTGGGCGGTCGCGTTCGCTCAGCTCAAACTCCCGGTGGTTGTGGTGCTTTAAGAGTTCTGGCGGAATTGATTAATCGCGCCAAAGCTGGGGCAACCGTGTGGGTGAGTGACCCCACTTGGGCTAACCATGTGCCGCTTCTGGGTAATGCGGGCTTGCAAATCAAGAGCTACCCCTACTACGACCGAGCTACCAGCAGTTTGCAGTTCGACAAAATGGTCGAGACCCTGAAAGATGTGGGTGAGGGCGACGTTGTTCTTTTCCACGCCTGCTGTCATAACCCCTGTGGTGCGGATCTGTCCCGTGAGCAGTGGAAAGTGTTGGCGGAAATGGCGCAAAAGCAGGGCTTCACGCCGTTTATCGATATGGCCTATCAGGGCTTTGGCGAAAGCCTGGAAGATGATGCCTACGGCCTGCGCTTGATGGCTGAATCTGTTCCAGAAATGCTGGTTGCGGCTTCCTGCTCGAAAAATTTTGGCCTCTATCGCGAACGTGTCGGCCTGGCTATGGTGATTTATGCGAATGGTGAAGCCGCCGATAAAGGCCATAGCCAGTTGCTGAGCGCTATTCGTGGCAACTATTCCATGCCACCTTCCCACGGTGCTGCCATTGTAGAATCTATTCTTACTGATGCGGGACTGAAAGCGAACTGGGAAGCTGAGCTGACCGAAATGCGCGAGCGTATTAACGGTTTGCGTGCTGGATTGGTAGAAGGGCTCGCCGCAGCGGGTGCTGCTGGTGAGTTTGGCTTTATCCGCCAGCAGAAAGGGATGTTCTCATTCCTGGGTATCAATCCCGAACAGGTACAACAGCTGCAAAAGGACTATTCCATTTATATGGTGGACTCGAGTCGCATCAGTATTGCCGGCCTGAGTTCCAATAATATGGAATACTTCTGTAAGGCTGTTGCCAGCGTGCTGTAAATTCGGCACATTTGGGGGTGAGCAATATGCTCACCCTTAAGATTTATCCTTTAGAAGTAAGAGTGAAAGATGGAAGTTGAGCTAGGAGTCCCAGTGCCCGAATCCCCCACCCAAATTTGGACCCCCCAGAGCTGGCGAAACTTCACCGCACATCAACAGCCCCAATACACGTCTGCCGAAGATGTTGCCCAGGTGGCTAAACAGCTCTCTGGTCATCCGCCCCTGGTTTTTGCGGCAGAGGCTCGCGAGCTGCGCCGTCAGCTGGCTCAGGTTGCCGAGGGGAAAGCCTTCCTTTTGCAGGGCGGTGATTGTGCTGAATCTTTTGCCGATTTTAATGCAAACCGCATTCGCGATACTTTCAAGGTATTGTTGCAGATGGCTGTCGTGCTCACCTTTGCCGGTAACCTGCCGGTGGTGAAAGTTGCGAGAATGGCCGGCCAATATGCCAAACCCCGTTCAGCAAATACCGAGACGGTGAACGGAGTAGAACTGCCCAGCTACCGTGGCGATATTATCAACGGCATTGATTTTACCGCTGAAGCGCGCATACCTGACCCTCAGCGGATGGTAACTGCTTATAACCAATCGGCAGCCACCCTGAACCTACTGCGAGCTTTCGCCCAGGGGGGATTGGCCGATCTGCATCAGGTGCACAAATGGAATCTCAGCTTCCTGAAAAATAACCCTCAGCGGGAAAAGTATGCCCAGCTGGCGGAACGCCTTCAGGAAGCTTTAGAGTTTATGGCGGTATGTGGTGTTACCTCAGAGAACTCTCCCGCAATTCGTGAGACTTCACTCTATACCTCTCATGAGGCGCTATTACTTGAATACGAGCAAGCGCTGACAAGAACCGATAGCCTTACTGGCAAATGGTATGACTGCTCCGCACATATGCTGTGGATTGGTGAACGCACTCGGCAACTGGATGGCGCTCATGTGGAGTTTCTCTCCGGTGTTTGTAACCCGATTGGGGTGAAAGTTGGTCCAAAGATGCAACCGGATGAGCTGCTGCGTTTGATCGATAAGCTCAACCCCGAGAACGATGCAGGTCGCCTTACACTGATTACCCGTATGGGCGCCGATACTTTGGGAGAAAAATTGCCTGCATTGGTGCGCGCCATTCAAGCGGAGGGGCGCTCGGTGGTATGGAGCACTGATCCCATGCATGGCAATACCGTTAAAGCGGGTAACGGCTATAAAACTCGCGATTTTGAAAAAATCCTGCGGGAAATTCGCGACTTTTTCTCGGTACACTGGGCCGAGGGAAGCCATCCCGGCGGTATCCATCTGGAAATGACCGGGCAGCATGTCACTGAGTGCACCGGTGGAGCTTGGAAAATTTCTGAAGCAGACCTGGCCAGTTGCTACCGCACCCAATGCGATCCGCGACTGAATGCCGATCAGGTGTTAGAGCTGGCGTTTTGTGTTTCTGAATGGTTGCGCGCTGGTCGAATTGCTTAATTGACTGTTCTCTTTAATTAAGAAATTCTGAATGTAAAACCTCTTATCTTGAGCCTTTGGTTCGAATAAGGGGTTTTGCATTTTTCCTATGTTAAATTCCCGCTAAATCTGCCTTTCTTGTATGTCTTCTTTATTGTAAAGAGTCGCACAGTTTGCATTTCAAAGGTTAATGCTGATAATTCCACAGGTTAACTAAGAACGGCAACCTTTGGAGATAATATATGAAGAAGATCAATACATTTATGTTATTAAAAGCGGATAGTATTGTAAGGCAACTACTCTTACCATTCATTATGCTGATGATTGGATGCGCCTCGATAATTTTTGTTGGCGGCTACTTTGAAGTACCTTATTGGGGAGTGTTATTGTGTGTAGTTGGTTTTTGCTTTGCAACTAAACCTCTAGAAAAAACAATTCGACCTTTATTTATCCGTTTAAATCGACTGCCACAAGTTGCAGCTATTGAAGCTGTTGTCAGATATAAGGGAGGGAATATTAAGGGAGCTTTAGTTTCTGCAAGTATAGAGAGTGATAATTTGCTAATGGTGACTGAAGGACATAAAAAATCAGGGAAAATCAATCTGCCAATTAATGAGATTGGAGATAAGTTAGCTTCTTTTCTTGTTGATACTGTTAATGATTTGGAGAAAATAACTTCTCAAAACTTCGATGCTCGGATTAAAGAGGCGGGTGTGGATGTTCATAAGAAAGTTAGTCTTGAAAATGTAAGCCTTCTTCGGGTCGGTAATATGCCTCACTTTTTGACAGTTAAGCTAATTCTGATTCTTGTGGGTATTTCCTTGAATGTATGGATGTTGAGTTTTGTTTAATGCTTTCTAGTATTTAACTAAGTTAGAAAGATTGATAGCTTCACGTAAAATGTTCAATTATTGAGTTGCTAGCTAATTGGGGGGGGAATGATACGAACTATAGAGTTTTTGTTGGGTTTATGTCTTGTTGGCCTTGGTATTTATCGGGGGATCACGGTAGAAATCGATGTTTACGCGATAATGCTAGTCGTATTTGGTATAGGTTTGATGGCACGATGGTTCGGTTCCTCCAGTAGCGATGAGGATAATGGTTGGTACGATAGTGATTCTGGCAGTAGTTCGAGTGGCAGTTCTTGCAGCAGCGATGACTAGTTTTTCTGTCTGACAAACTGTTATTGGAGATTGCTTACATTGGCTAGTTTACTGACTTTGATTCCTTATGCTGGATTAATTGTTGCTATTTACCTGGGAATTAAGGGGCGCGAACTCGCCTGGAAAAATAAGCAATGGGAAAGCCTTGAGCATTTTAATTCTGTCCAGAAAAAGTGGTCTGTTTGGGGTGTTTGTTTGTTGATAATTCCTATTTTGGGTATTCTTGCTGCAGTCGCACTACCTGCATATATGGACTACCAGAGTGCGGTAGGGGCTCAGTAGATCGAGTTCTTTATTGACAAAGGGTTTGGCTTCCCGCCATTCCCTTTCTGGTGAATTCCCTGACTTTTCTCCTCACTATAACTAGTATGACTATATTTTCAATATAATTGAGTCATGTTCAAATTCCGAGAAGGGCGCTACAAGCTTGTTGAAGAGTGTGGTGTTTAAGTTTTGATTGATTATGCCAGGATAGGTTTAGAAATAAGGTGTAATCGATTTCGGTCTTTAAATCTGTATCATGTACCATTTTGCGCTGGCTTGAAGCTTAAGTGACTTGTCAGCAGTGCTAGCTAACCAGCTTGACGCTGGTTGTATAGGGATAAAGCAAAATGACAGATATGGTAAAGGGACATTACTCAGTTAGTCGCAGGAAGTTTTTTGCTGCAAAAATATTGAGCGTATTGTCGGCACTAGTAGCAGTGTTATGGGCACTTACCCAGTATCTATTTCCTGAGCCCATGATTTACCTATACGGCATATGGCGCCCTGAGTATTATGTAGCCTTTATGGCTATTGTGATTGTGTGCACTTCTCTATCTCTTTGTATTTGGAGCTACTTAAAAAATCGCTACCTATTTGGTGTGGTTTTGGTTTTGGCTTATTCGATCTCTTGTTTTTCATTTTTTATTCTGGGGAAGGAGTATCACAGTCCGGATTTTGTTGCGGGTCTTCCAAAAACGACTTCTGAAGGTGGTGCTGTTTACCTGCAAGGGGTCGAGATTCATCACAATAATTGTGTAAGGCAGGGCGGTACAGTGCAGTGCCGTATGACCGTGACTAATCGGAGAAGTCGGCAAAAAGTAAGGCTTTCCTCCTGGCGCCTGATTATGAAAGATGGCGCTGTTTTCAAGGAGTATGAGGCATTTAGGGGTGGGCAGGAAGTGAGGGGAATGGTATATCTGGAGCTTCCCCGCGGTTCTGAGGCCGAGCTGGAAATCGTGTTTTTTGAAGTCCCTGAGAACTATACTGAAATCTTGAATCTCGGCTTTAAGGCCGGGAGTAAAGAGTTTGGATTTAAAAACATAAATGTCAGATAGTTTTTTCTAAAGATAGAAAGGTATTGGAATCGGTAGGCTTGAAGCCACAGAAATTTTCCACTTAGGTGTTGTTTGCAGTGTTATCAAGTGTGGATTTGAAACGATATATTCGTGAGTTCTGGTTGTTTGGCTTGAGGCAGGCTTATGCCTGTATTTTCGGTGGCTTCTTGCTGGGAGTTATGATTGTCACCAACTATTGGTATCCACTGGAATCGATTCACCGGTATGACTTTATCTTTCTGGCTGCTATAGCCTTTCAGGTCTTTCTTCTAGCTACAAAACTGGAAACATTCAGGGAGTCAATAGTTATTGTCGTATTTCATGTCGTTGCGACCGTCATGGAGATATTTAAGACCTCCGATGCTATTGGCTCATGGAGTTACCCGGAAGAGTATTTCTTTGGGATTGGTAATGTGCCACTGTGTACAGGGTTCATGTATAGCGCAGTGGGCAGTTATATTGCTCGAGTGTGGCGAATTTTTGAATTTGAATATTCTCACTATCCATCGAAATTGCTGACAGTTGTTCTGGTTGTGTTTATCTATGTCAACTTCTTTACACATCACTATATCTGGGATTTCCGCTGGGCGTTACTAGCGGGAACAGTGTTATTGTTTTATCGAACCAATATTTACTTTAAGGTCGTTGAAAAGCATCGCTCTATGCCGCTTCTTTTGGGGTGGTTGCTGGTAGCACTGTTTATTTGGTTTGCTGAAAATATTGCTACTTTTGCAAATATATGGATTTACCCTAATCAATCCCATGAATGGCAAATGGTATCTCTGGCGAAGCTCAGTTCATGGTATCTACTGATGCTGCTGAGTTTTGTACTGGTCTCACTGATTAATAACGTGAAGATCCGCTCCGAGACTGCTGGTGCTCCGAGTACGGAAAGCAGGTCGCCCGCTTAAGGCGACCTAGCTGCTTGCTCCTTAAAGGTTAGGGCATTGTGGGGTAATCGGTATATCCGTTTGCGCCACCGGTATAGAAGGTGTTTGGGTCTGCTTCATTTAAGCTCGCATCGGCTTTAAAACGCTTTAGCAGGTCCGGGTTCGCCAGGAATGGAACGCCGAAGGCAACCGCATCTACTTGCTGCTGCCCAATGGCTGTATTGGCCTCATCTCGCCCGTACCCCATATTGCCAATCAGATTGCCCTGATACAGTTCCCTTGCTGGAGTCAATACATCTCCGAGTTGCTCGCCGAGGAAGTCGGCTCGCATCAAGTGCCAGTAGGCCAAATTATATTCATTCAATTTTGATGCAAACCAGCGAGTGTGTCCCTCAGGATCGCTATCGCGCATGCTGTTGAATCCGTTTAGGGGAGAAGTTCGCAATCCAACTTTGCCGGAGCCCCAAACTTCGATAACGGCTTCCAGAACTTCAAACAGCAAGCGTGCACGATTCTCTAAAGACCCACCGTACTCGTCTGTTCTAAGGTTTGAGCCATCCCGCAAAAAACTGTCCAAGAGATAGCCGTTTGCACCATGAACCTCAACTCCATCGAAGCCAGCATCTCTAGCATTGATTGCTCCCTGTTTAAAAGCCGCGATAATTCCTGGGATCTCCACAGTTTCAAGGGGTCTTGGGGTGGTGTAAGGTTTTTTTCCGTCCGGTGTGTGAACCGTATCGTCAATGGCGATTGGGCTGGCTGCAACCGGCGTTGTGCCATTATTCAAATCGGGGTGACTGGCTCGCCCACCGTGCCAAAGTTGCAGGAATATCTTGCCGCCTCTCTCGTGAACGGCGTCAGTCACTTGTCTCCAGCCTTCGATCTGTTCCTGGGAGTAGATACCTGGCTCAGAAATAAAGGCTGAAGTTCCCTCTGCCACCATAGTTGCCTCGGCAATAATCAGGCCGGCGCCAGCCCTCTGTGCATAGTACTCAGCCATTAAAGGGGTAGGTACGTGGTTTTCAGCTCTTGCGCGGGTCAGGGGGGCCATCACCGCACGGTTGGCAAGCTTCACATCACCTAATTGAATACCTGTAAACAGATCCTGTGTCGCAGTCATCTTGTGTGCCTCAATGTTGTCACGAAAAGCAGTTGTCTATCGATGGCGCACAGACTAAGCTCACAGCTTATTGGAAACAATAAGGTGTTTGGAAATTGATTGTTCGCGATTTGGAAACTATAGACTTTCGAACTTTATCGATCTTTGTGACCACTTGCAGACTGCTGAGTCTCACCCAGTGTGCCGAGGAGCTGGGGCTGCCCAAATCTACAGTGAGCAAAGCCATTTCGAAGCTGGAAGAGCAACTGCAAGCCAAGCTGCTGGAGCGCTCTACACGGAAAATTGAGATCACTGATGCGGGTAGGGTTACCCTTCGCCGGGCCTCTTTACTGGTGGAGGAGTTTAAATCCTTGCGCGAGGATGTGCGGGAGATAGAGCAGCAAGTACAGGGGTTGCTGCGTGTATCGGCCCCCCCGGCCATGGGGAGCTACCTGGCCCAGTATATTTTCCCTCCATTTCTCCAGCAGTGGCCGAAAGCCCAAATCTCGCTGGAGCTATCCAACACTTTTGATGACCTGTTTATTCAGGGTATAGACCTGGCAATTCGTGTCGGGCAGATCGCCGATGACCGTTTGGTGGCGAAAGAAATCGGGTATACGACTCAGGTTCTGGTAGCCAGTCCGGACTATTTAAGGGAATACGGAATACCTGAGTCACCCCAGGAGCTCAGGCAGCACAATTGTATTACAGCCGGGACTGCCCCTGAGTCTGCTTTTTGGACTCTGGTATCCGAAAACAAAACGGAATCTATCGAAGTGCGAAGTAACTTCTATTGTGGCAATCCAGAAACGGCAAAAAGGGCTGCTGCTGGCGGGGTGGGAATAGCTCAAATTCCGGTTAACAGCATGATCTGCGAGTTGGAGAAGCAGGAGTTAATACGAATATTTCCCGAATGGCACGCGATATTTATGCCAATTTATGTAGTCTATCGGCCCGGAGTCAATAAGCCCAAGAGAGTCTCGGCACTGTTGGAGTATTTAAATGAAATTAAAGGCCGGTTTGAGTTCGGTCCTGATCACCAGTTGTGCCAATATGAGACTTGCCCGTTGACTACTGGGAATTTGTAGATTTTAGGTAGGGGCAATTATCTGTAGGTGTCGTTCTCACTAAATAGAGACCTGATCACAGATTGAAAACTTTGAAATACAGTAGTTGCTTTAGCAGGTAGACCATAAAATCTTAGATTTTACTTTCCCAATAGGGTGCTTTACGACATGATTTCTCATATAACATTAGGTACAAATAACTTGCCCAGGGCGGGGCTGTTTTATTGCAAGATTTTTGCCCCTATTGCTGCAGAGGAAGTTTATCACTCTGATACAGTTATTTTCTGGCAGTTTAAAGGCTCCTCCACAAAACTTGCTGTTACTGCTCCCTATGATGAAAAGCCGGCGAGTATTGGAAACGGTACAATGTTAGCCCTTAATGTTGGCAGTATTGATAAAGTCGATAAGATTTTTTCTATAGCGCTTGGACTTGGAGGGACATCTGAAGGTGATCCAGGCTATAGGAATTCGGAATCTTTTTATGAGGCCTATTTTAGGGATTTGGATGGAAATAAATAGCCGTATTTACTCGTTAGAAGGAGTTAAAGTGAGAAAATTGATAAGCTCCGGTTCATACCTTGAGAATCCCATAGGGTTTTCAAGAGCCTGTAGGATCGGGGGGCAAATCGCTATATCGGGGACCGCTCCTATATCGGAGGGCAAAACTGCCTTTATCGGTGATGTTTATGGCCAGACCAAACTCTGCTTGGATATTGCTGTCGCTGCTCTTAAGGAGGCTGGTGGACATCTGCCTGACGTTATAAGAACCCGGATTATGTTAGTTGATATAAAGCGCTGGGAAGATGCGGCCAGGGCACATGGGGAACTATTTTCAGATATTCGCCCTGCCTGTACTTTTGTGGAGGTTAAGGGGTTTATTGACTCTAATTGGTTAGTGGAGATTGAGATGGATGCCGTTGTCTCTGAAAGTTAATTTGAAAAGGGGGTAATGCCGACCTGAAATAGTAGCATTGGCAGTAAGGGGGGGCGGGGTTATTGCCTTAGTTTAAAGGCTAATAACCCCGGCAGACGTAACTTAGGGTTTATTCAAGGCAGCTCGGCTCAGCTGATGAGAAGGTGTTGCCTGACCAAAGGTTATTGTTAACGCTACAATCCTCACTCTCAAAAAGATCTTCAAGGTCGAATAAGCCGTTTCCTGTGGCAGTGTTAAAGACAATGTTATTGCCAATGGCGTTAACACCGGTAACTAATATACCGTAAGCTCCATTGTCACTACTGGTATTTTGACTGATGCCATTGTTGGATGCGGAAAATTCTAATGAAATTCCAGAAGATCCATTTTCTGTTGTTGTGTTATTTGAAACGGTGCATGAGCTTCCTTCAATTTCAATACCTGTATTGTCATTGTCTTGTACAATGTTTGAAACAAAGACAGAAAAATCTCCATCTAATTCGACCCCATCACTGTCGGACCCAGTAATAGTATTGCCGATTATTGTATTGGAAGTACCGTCAACTTCCATACCCTCGTCACCGGATAACTCAATAATGTTTTGGGAAATAAAATTAAGGTTACCATTGATATCGATTCCATCATCTGAGTCATTCCCGTCACCAAGTGCATAATTGCCTGTGACGATATTGCTATCACTGCTTACAACAATGGCATCGTCCAGTGGAAGCAATGCATTTATGCCATATACAGTGTGCCCACCCGCCTCTAAGAGTAAAACTGCATCATTGCAACCATTTACTGTTCCGGTGGATAACTCAGCTGATGTGCCTATAAGCACGATTCCATTGCCTGCATCTGATCCTAAGCAAGTCAAGGAATGTCCATTCATATACAGACTTCCAGTTGGCCCCTGAATTGTTAAGGCAGGAGCATCCGTAAACTCACAAACTAGATCCTCGGTTAGGGTGGCGGGTTCGGTAATTACATCTCCGCAATCTACGGCATTGACCGTTAATGATAGGGAGACTCCTAAAGTAAATAGAGTTGTGGAAAGGGTTTTAGGGTATTGGATAGGGTAGAACATGGGTAACTCCTTTTAACAGCTATAAGAAGTGTAGATATTAATACGGTGATGTACTTTAATGGGGTAGTATTAGCTGTCTATATCTTTTATAGCGCTACGGAGTTTTTGGTGGTTTTTGCGTGCATCTGGGGCCTGTGTGTAATTATCAGAAAATTATATAAAGCTCCTCATTTTTCTGGTTTACATAATCAAGACAGTAGGAGTTAGATATTGTGAATATATTGTTTTCTATGATTTGTTTGAAGTGAAAACTGGATTATCTACACTGAAATATAATCCGTTAATACTGCCATTGGTTAGTTGAGCGCCCCTATTATCTCTATTTCTATACCGAGTTCGCTAGTGTTGTACATGGGGTTGTAGACATTAATATATAAATCTTATGCCAGAATAAGATCTGCGGACTCACTATGCTAGAACCTGATCGAAAGTGGTAGGTAGGGTTATCCGTTGTTGTCTGAGTTAATTAACATGTAGAGGATTGCGGTATATTTTCCTAGTTGATATTGTCGTGTGTTTAAGGGTGACCCTCTTTTTGAAATTAAAAGAGGGTCGTTTGTACATTTAAATTCTCAATTAATGATTTTTTTGCTGGCCATATGCTTATATGGTCTTAAATTATCAATTCAATCGAGGCAGCCCGGGTCAGAAGTGGTGAATGTATTGTTTATCCAGGTATTGCTGCTTATGCAAGCAAAGTTTTCTGGATCATATAAGTCGTAGGTATGGCCCTTGGAGAAGTTGCCAGAAATCGTATTGTCGGTGGGCATACTGTCCGCAATATATATCCCATAAGTGCCATTATAAATAACGTTATTATTGGCAATATTATTGAATTCGCCCTGTAGTAGCTGGATTCCCGCAAAATCATTATCTGCAATCTTATTTTGCGCGATAGTGCCGTAGCTACCAGCAACTGAAATACCTTGGTAACCATTGAAGTTGGATGTGTTGTGGGTTACACGTGAAAAAATACCGCCAGCTACAATTCCATCGGTTGCACAAAAATAGACCTCGTTAAAATAAACATGATTGTAGGCTCCTGTAATTTCGATGCCAGGATTGTCAGTATTTCCAACAAAATTGTTGTTGACGAGATTGTTGTTACCCTGGATTAGGATACCTTCATCCACAACCCCACTACCTCCAGTGATTGTCATGTTGCTGACTACATTGAAATTGCTTTTGACATAAACAGCATTATTACCAGAATCAGTGATAGTGACACCTGTAACATAATGGCCACCATCACCTCCAACAGTCACAGCGTCGCCGCAACCGATTACGCTACCCCCGCTAAGCCGCGCACCACTTTCCAGTAAAATAATACCTGTGCCAAATTTATTGGTGGAACAGGTCAAACTGTAATCTCCCATTGAAAGGCTGCCAGATGGCCCTTCAATTGCTATTGCGACAGAAAATTCATCAGCAATAGTGCACACTAAATCACTATCGAGGGTGGTTGGAGTGGTTATTACGTCACCGCAGCTAACCGCCTGAGCTTGTGAGCCTGTGGCGACACCCATTGATAAAACCGCAACAGCTGCACCAAGTGGTAAAATGGATTTCTTTTGCATGAGTCTTTCCCTACTTTTAATCAGTTAAGCGAAAGTATGAATAAAATAAAAAGCTAGGTTTTCTGGGTTGATATTTGTGCCTAAAAAAGAGCGCCTGCTTTTTGTTTAAATATTGCCCAATTTGTCTTGAGTAGATAAATATTGTTTTGAAGTTTTAATAGTGTTTTTTAATGGAGATAATTATGAAAAGTCGCATAAGTTAAGCGCGGTTGCTTGGCGTCTATAGCTTTATTTTCGAAGTGCATTGATACGTATGGCAAATATTCTGATATTTTTACCGGTTGTCGCTCATTACACTTCTCTGCAGGGGAATATTTCCGGTAGTCAAGGGTTTTATATTGAGGTGACTATTTTCAATAGAGAAAAATTTATCTAATTATAAATGGGAGCAGGTTTCCCTAAATATATTTAAATGTGTTTGTTTGTGTTTAGTTTGGGGGCGGTTTTATTGGTCGCTAATTGTCTTAAATGAAACTTGGTTTCCTGCTGGGGGCTCCTCTGATTTAAAGCATCAGTTTTAGGTGCGAGGTAATACTCTTTAGTTTTTAAAAAGGCAAACAAGGATGTGGAGCTGCAATAGCTTGTTGCCGAAGGCTTTGTTTGTGTTGGGGTTTAAGTGAGCTGCTGATGGTGATGGAAGTAAACTGACTATGACCGAGTAGGCGATATGGGCCGAATTTTTTGATTTGGTTCCTTCAGAAGGGACCATTGAATAGGAGAGGTGTGGGCAGCCTAGACCGTATGGTCAAAGTCGAAGGAGGTCGTCGTGTATTTCTTTCACTCTGCCGCAGCCTTGGCTGAGAATGGCGGTAGTATTGGCGGGCAGAGGCCAACTGGGGTTAAACTCCCGCTCTTAAAACTATTACAAAGCTCTATCCTAGAGGAGATACCGATGCGTCAAACAATGATCGCACTATCCGTGGCCGCAGCTCTTGCGGTAGTGGGCGGTTGTGGTGAAAAGACACAACAGGCTGAGGTGGTCAAAGATACCGTGAATGCCGAGAAGTCCATGGCTGTAAGTCCTGAGCACGCCAGCAACATGCTATTGGCGGAGTGGACAGGTCCTTTTGGTGGTGTTCCTGCGTTTGACAAGATGAATCTTGAAGATCTCAAGCCCGCAATTGAGAAGGGTATTGAGATGAATTTGGCGGAGCTGGACGCCATCGCCGCCGATCCTGCCAAGCCTACCTTCGCCAATACTTTTGTTCCGATGGAGCGCAGTGGTGCGGAGTTGGGGCGTGCATCTTCTTATTATGGAATCTGGGCCGGCAATATGTCCTCCCCGGAATTCCGTAAGGTCCAGCGTGAACTGGCACCTCTGTGGGCTGACTACGAGTCCAAAATTTACCAGAACAAGGCCCTCTTTAAGCGCATCAAGTCTATCTATGATCAGCGTGAATCGATGGATCTGGACGCTGAGCAGAAGCGCGTAGTTGAGTTGGTATACACCCAGTTTGCAACCAATGGCGCCACCCTGGAAGGGGAAAAGAAAGAGCGCTATGCAGAAATCAACAAGCGCTTGGCGGAGCTCTATACAAAGTTCTCCAACAATGTACTGGCTGATGAGGAAGGTTACGATATCTTCCTGACAAAAGATCAGCTGGGCGGCCTACCGGATTCCTTTGTCGCCGCAGCGGCAGCAATGGCGGAAGAGAAGGGCGAAAAAGGTAAGTACGCGATTACCAATACCCGTTCCTCCATGGATCCCTTCCTGACTTACTCTGACAATCGCGAGTTGCGTAAACAGATTTGGACCAATTACTACAGCCGTGGTGATAATGGTGATGAGCGCGATAACAACGCCATTATCGCTGAAATCCTGAAGCTGCGCGATGAGCGTGTCGGCCTGCAAGGCTTTGACAACTACGCTCAGTGGCGCTTGCGTGATCGTATGGCCAAATCACCTGAGCGTGCCATGGAGCTGATGGAAGCGGTATGGCCGGCTGCAGTTGGTCGCGTGAAAGAAGAAGTGGCTGATATGCAGGCTGTGGCTGATGCCGAGAAAGCCAATATCACTATTGAGCCCTGGGACTACCGCTACTACGCAGAAAAAGTTCGCAAGGCCAAGTACGACCTGAACTCCGATGAAGTTAAACAGTACTTGCAGCTGGATAACCTGCGTGAAGCTATGTTCTATGTGGCTGGAGAGCTGTTCAATTTTGAGTTCACTCCAGTGAAGGAAGGCTCAGTACCGGTATTCCATGAAGATGTTAAGGTCTGGGAAGTTACCGATAAGACGAGCGGCGACCATATCGGCCTCTGGTACCTGGACCCATTTGCTCGCGCGGGTAAGCGTTCTGGAGCCTGGGCAACCATGTACCGCGACCACTCCACTTTCGATGGTAAGAAGAACGTTCTCTCTTCCAACAACTCCAACTTTATCAAGGGCGCTCCCGGTGAGCCTGTACTGGTAAGCTGGGATGATGCAGAGACTTTCTTCCACGAGTTTGGCCATGCGCTGCACTTCCTTGCGTCCAACGTCACTTACCCGACCTTAAATGGCGGTGTGCGTGACTACACTGAGTTCCAGTCTCAGCTGCTGGAGCGCTGGTTGTCTACCGATGCGGTAATCGATAACTATCTGGTGCACTACAAAACTGGTGAGCCGATCCCTGCGGATCTGGTGAAAAAGATCAAGAAAGCAGCCAAGTTCAACTCAGGCTTTAGCACTACTGAGTACCTGGCATCTGCATTGGTGGATATGAAGTTCCACACTGCTGACCCTGAAGGTATCGATCCAGACAAGTTTGAGCGTGAAACTTTGAAGAAGCTGGGTATGCCGGATGAACTGGTGATGCGTCACCGCTCTCCTCATTTTGGTCATATCTTCTCCGGTGAAGGCTACGCGGCCAGCTACTACGGCTACATGTGGGCCGACGTACTGACCTCCGATGCCTCTGAGGCTTTCGCCGAGTCCAAAGGCGGCTTCTACGATAAGGAAGTGGCGGCGAGACTGGTTAAATACTTGTTCGCTCCTCGCAATGCGTTGGACCCGGCAGACGCTTACCGCTCTTTCCGCGGTCGCGATGCCAATATCGAAGCGTTAATGCGCGATCGTGGCTTCCCGATCCCTGAAAAGAAAAAGACTACTGTTGCTGTTAAAGACTAACAGGGAGTCCTTAACAGTAGCCCCAAAAAGGCCGCATCAATTGATGCGGCCTTTTTTGTTTCTCTCCCCGGCAACCTCTCCAGTATTTGCATTGATCCCCTTCGCCTATGCGGTTATGCCTGCTTAGCTCGCCATCCAGGCAACAGGTTTATTAATTCTTTGTAGCCTAATTTTTTGATCTCAAAATATTACATCCCTAAAAAATACCAAAAAGTCACCAATTTCTCACAGAAAAATAACCATATTTCCGGGTGAAAATTGTACAAACTTTCACTTTTGAAGAATTTTGTATAGAATTCCGCCCAAAATTTGTACCGGCGGCCTTATTTTTCTGCATTTTTGCCTTTCTACATTAGTTAGATCAGTTCATTTTGGCGCTGAATCAGCGCTGTATCTTCTGGCAAATTATTACAGTACTAAGCAAATGTACGGCTGGAGCAGGGGCATCGAGCCCCTGGCCTTGGGGTATTGGGCGGAACAAAAATCAAAATGAACGCAAGGAGAAGTCTGTGTTTGAGAAAAGCAAATTGCACTGCGCCATACTGGCGACAGGCGCAGCAGTATTGAGCAGCCAGTCGACACTCGCTGAGCCGAGACAAATCGAGGAGGTGACGGTTACTGCGACCAAGCGAGCCGAAAGCGCACAGGATATTCCGGTGACGGTTCAAGCTTTGGGGGAGGAGAGCCTGGACAATCTGAACGTCTCCAACTTTGATGATTACATCCGTTTTATGCCCAATGTCACTGCCGGTGGTCGTGGTCCCGGGCAGTCTTCCATTTACATTCGTGGTATGGCCACTGAGACCATCGCCACCCAGCTGTCCCAAGCTAATGGCACCGCGCCCAATGTCGCTCTCTATCTGGATGAGTCACCGGTGAGTATTGGTGGCAGAAACCTGGATGTTTACGTGACCGATATTGAACGGGTCGAAGTCTTGAAAGGTCCCCAGGGCACTCTATTTGGCGCCAGTTCCCAGGCCGGCACTGTACGCTTGATTACCAATAAGCCGCAGCTGGATGAATTCGATCTCAGCATCGAAGCAGGATTGGCAACCACCAAAGGTGGCGAGTTGTCCGATAGCTTGGAAACCATGATCAACCTGCCCTTGATTGAGGACAGGCTGGCCCTGCGCATGGCAGCCTATCAGTCCAATGAGGGGGGGTATATTGATAATGTGGCCGGCACCTACACCCCGGATGCCTCTATAAATCCGGCCTGGGAGGGACTGCCGGTTGCCAGTGCCAACAACGAAGATTTGGTAGAGGAAGATTTTAACGATTCCAGCTACAAAGGTGTTCGCGTTGGCGTAAATTATGTGATCAACGATGATTGGTCACTACTGGTGCAGCACACGCACCAGGACCTGGAAGCCGACGGTGTTTTCGATCACGATCCGGAAGAGGTAGGTGATCTGGAAGTGCGCCGTTATTTCGAAGATTCCCTGGAAGACAGCTTCGACCTGACAAGCTGGACGCTGGAAGGCCGCATTGCCGCTTTGGATGTGGTTTATACCGGTGCCTACCTCGATCGCGAGGTGGAGCAGTCTATGGACTACACCGGTTACAACGATGTGGGCAACTACGTGGCCTACTACACCTGTAACTACGTGGATACTTGCTATGACCCCACCAAAGGCTACGTTGGCACTGTGGAAAATACACGCAGCAGCCACGAGCTGCGTTTCTCCACACCGCAGGATAATCCGCTGCGCCTGACCATTGGTGCCTTCTACGAGGATATTGAAATCCTTGATCAGGGTAACTTTGTCTACTCCTCAATCATCGATCTCGGCTTCCCAGAAAACTATCCGCGTGGCTGGTCGCCTGATACTACCGACCCGGTGCAGTCCACCGCGATCGATACTAGTGCGCGGCCGGCGGGCGTGGCGTTTTTCAATGATATTACCCGTCAGGAAGAGCAGTTGGCCTTTTTTGGTGAGCTGACATATGACATCAATGATCAGCTCAGCGCTACAGTTGGCCTGCGCCACTACGATATTGATGTGAAGCTGCTGGGCTCCGCCAATTCCTCATTTGGCAATGCCGGTGGGGTCGACGTGGATATGTATGGCGATAACCTCGATTCCAAGTGGGATGAGATGGGGATTGATGTGCCAATGAATGAGAGCGGTGTTATCAGTAAATTCACCCTCAGTTACACACCTACTGACGACATGCTGCTGTATGCCACTTATTCAGAAGGCTTCCGTCCTCCCGCTTACAATCGTGGTGGAGGTAATGGCAACGAAACCACAACCGTTCCCTACACCATTACTACCGATACCGTCGACAACTACGAAGCGGGCTGGAAAACGACACTGCTGGATCACAGCTTGCAGTTTAATGGCAGTATCTACTATGTAGAGTGGAGTGATATCCAGACAGCGGTATTTGATCCAGATGTCTATTTCCTGTTCTATCTGGATAATGCCCTGGATGCAGAGATTCGCGGTATCGAGGCAGATGTAACCTGGTTGCCCACGGATAACCTGCAACTTATCGGTGCTGTTTCTTACAACGATACCGAGATTACCCATGTGCCGGAAAGCGCAGCTAATGTGGCCCCAGAAGGTAGTGAACTGGCTCTTTCACCTCCTCTGCAATTTAATCTGCGGGCTCGCTACGAGTGGGAGCTTGCCGGGTTTGATGCCTACTGGCAGGCCGGAGTTGCCTATAGCGATGAAGCCTGGAGTTCTATAGTGATCGACCCGAATGATCGCTATAAGCAGGACGCCTACACAACTGCGGATGCATCCTTCGGTCTACGTGAATCCCACTGGGGTACGGAGCTCTATGTCGAGAATCTCACTGATGAGCGCGCAGAGTTGTTTATTAATACTCTGGATAATTCCAAGCGAATTACCACCAACCGCCCTCGTACAGTGGGCTTGCGTGTATCTTACGATTTCTAACTGGCAGCCCCTCTGGTAATTCAATGTTGAGGGGCGTAGTTTGAGTGGGGTGTGCCCAGTGCGCGCCCCCTATGTAATTACAAACTAATGAGATATTGCCCTTGTCAGTGCAGTCCCACAACTCCCAATCTGATGCCCTCCAGGCTGAACTCACCCAAAAAATCCGAGTCGCGCTGAAGGGGCGGAGTTTTTCCAGCGCTGCTGAACAGGCTCAACAGCTGGTGGACAAGTTTCCGGGTGACCCGGAAAGCTATTATTTATTGGCGGTGAGCCTGAGATATTTGGGGAGTACTGATCGGGCCCAGGCGGTAATTGACATGTTGCTGAAACTGGATAGCTCACATGCCCGTGCCTATCAGGAACAGGGGCATAACTTTGCCAAGTTGGGCGGGCTTTCGGAGCAGGTGGAGGCGTATCGGCAGGCGCTGGAATTGAATCCGGCCCTACATGCCAGTTGGAAGGGGCTCGCTGTGGGGTTGCGGGCACAAGGCAAAGAGCCCGATGCCCTAAAGGCCCTGCGCCAATTCCAGCATCTGCAAAGCCTGCCTCCAGCACTACTGAGTGCCACCAGCCTATTGTATGAGAAGAAACTATATAAGGCGGAGCAACTTTGCCGCAGTTTTCTGCAAAAGAATAAGCATCATCCAGAAGCAATGCGCTTGCTGGCATTAATTGGCGCCGAGCTGGGGGTGCTCGATGATGCAGCTTTCCTGCTGGAAAGCTGTCTCGAAATGAACCCCCACTTCCATCAGGCGCGTTTCGATTATATCGGTGTATTGCGCAAGAGGCAGAAGTTTGCCGCCGCCTTGGCGCAGGCCCGCATGTTGCGGGATGGCCAGGGTGGGCAGCAGAGTGACATTCTTTTCGCCACGCAGTGCGCCATGGTTGGAGATTATCAGACTGCATTGCAGATCTATGATCAGGTCCTGGCTGAATCTCCCCGATTGCATGGCGTCCTACTGCAGCGGGGGCACGCTCTTAAAACGATAGGCGAAGCTGACCAGGCCATTAATGCCTATCGGGCTTCTTACGAGTCCAGGCCGGATTTTGGTGATGCCTATTGGAGCCTGGCGAATATGAAAACTTACCGCTTTGATGATGCTGAAATTGAGCAGATGCAAGAGTTACAAGGGGGGCCAGCCACTGAGCGGGAAGATCGTTACCACCTTTGCTTCTCTTTGGGTAAGGCTCTGGAGGATCGCGGACAATATACAGAATCTTTTTCCTGGTATGAGCTGGGGAATGGGCTAAAGCAGCAAGAGTGCCAGTACAGCATTGAACAAAACCGCAGGGATACAGATTTACAAATTGCTCACTGCACGCCGGAACTGTTTAGCAAAAACCTGAATTCCGGCTTTAATTCGCCAGACCCGATTTTTATAGTGGGATTGCCTCGCGCCGGTTCTACCCTGCTGGAGCAGATTCTCGCTTCCCACCCGCAAGTGGATGGTACTTTTGAGTTGCACAATATTCTGGCTTCCGCCCGCCGCTTGGATGGCCGTCGACGGACCAGTGACGAACCCCGTTATCCGGGGGTGCTGCAAGCGCTGAGTGCCGACCAGCTCGCACAGATCGGCCAGCGCTATATCGAAGAAACTGCAATACATCGTGGTAAGGCTGCCTTCTTTATCGATAAGATGCCGAATAATTTTCGCCATATCGGTTTAATTCAATTGGCGCTCCCCAATGCAAAAATTATCGATGCCCGCCGCCATCCTATGGCTTGTTGCTTTAGTGGATTTAAGCAGTTGTTTGCGGAGGGGCAGGAGTTTACCTATGGTCTGGAGCAGATTGGTGAATATTATCACGACTATGTTCGTTTGATGGATCACTGGGACCAAGTGCTACCGGGTAAAGTCCTGCGAGTGCATTATGAAAACGTGGTGAATGACCTGGAAGGGCAGGTGCGTCGTTTACTGGACTACTGCGGCCTGCCATTTGCTGAAGAATGCCTGGAGTTCCACCGTACCGAACGCGCCGTGCGTACACCTAGTGCAGAGCAGGTTCGCCAGCCCATATACCGAAGCGGTACGGATCAGTGGAAGCATTTTGAATCTGAGCTGGAGCCTTTAAAGGAAATATTGTCTGAGGAGTTAGAGGCATATCTGGCGTCCTGACTGGAATGTGACCTAGCGGCAGTTAGTTCTTTAGTTCCATTCAGGAAGATGATGCATTGGGTCGATAAGGCAAAGATTGATGCCTACTCGCCTTCAAATTTCAGCTTAGCCTCCTCAACAAGTCTTTCATGCTAAGGCCGAGTCATGTCTGAGCGCGATTTGCGTACTTTAGTTGTATTCAATTTCATCCAATAGTCACACTCAATGGCGGCTAAAATGTATCCAGGCTTTCCTTCTATAAACAAACCCTGGTGAATTTTTTTGAGCGAATTTTTTCTGTGAATTTTCATTTGGTCGGAGCGGATTTACAAGGTGTTGGCAAGTTAGCAGTTTTACACTGCTATAAATTAACTTCTTAATTATTTACTGACATCTATGATGATATTAGCTTATCTGGGGGTTTCAATATGAGAAGGTCAATCTTGTTCGGGGTGTGCCGAAAATATCTTGTGGCAAGTAAGGCTGTACAAATTTGTTTGATAAATCTAATCTGAAAGAAATGTTAGTTTTTTAGCTTGGTTGTTTGCTAATATTTTTGGTTAGTTCTAATAGTAATCTTAAGGCATCTTTATGCCGGACTCCATCCTCAACAATGGGTTGATCATAGTTGTGTAAGAAATAATCTTTAACAACAGATTCAACCCTGAATCCATGGCGTTGATAAAAGGTCAGCTGGTAACCAAATGTACCGGTGTTCAATTCAACTCTATGAACTCTCCTGGTGATGAGCTCTGATATGGAGAACTTTAACAGCTTTGATCCAATCCCTTGCTGTCGCATTTCAGGAGAAACTGAGATATTGAAAATCTCAGCGATTGCGGTATCAATTTCTTTTACTACGCATATACCCTCCACAGCGCCAGCATCAATTGCTGCGAAACACCAGGATTCAGGTAAATAGCTGTCTATTTTCTTCTTAGAGGGATCTGCTTCGAGCAGAAGATACAAAGGTGCATCGCTTACGGGTATTTGGATGTATTTCATAGCGCGGTCTATTTGGTTTCTATTTGAGGCGTTAACCTATATGCGCTTTATCAATAAAGTTTTCTCGTATCCACAAAAAGTAGTATAGCAATAGCGCAATACAAGGCTCTTAGTGAATTATGGGGCAGTCGTTGTTTCTGCGAATACCGACTTTCGCCGGTATTCGCAGATTTGAAGTGCGGGAAAAAATGAAGGTCAGTGATTGGCTACAGGGGTTTACGGTATACCTGTTCTCCTTCAACCCAGGTCTCCAGAACTTGTACTTTCCAGATCTCCTGGGGAGCTATGGTAAAAATATCCTTATCCAGCAAAATAAAATCGGCGAACTTCCCGGTTTCAAGGTTGCCGATGACTTTCTCTTGATGGCTGGCATAGGCTGCATCCAGGGTAAAGGCGCGCAGGGCTTGCTCCAGAGTCATAGCTTCTTCAGTGCGCCAGCCTTTACTGGGGTCTCCCTGGCGGTCGCGGCGGGTAACTGCGGCGTGTAGACCGAAAAGCGGGTTTGCAGGTTCTACAGGGAAGTCGGAACCTGCGGCGATGGGAGTGCCTTGCTCCAGCAGTGTCTGCCATGCGTAGGCGCCGATCAGACGCTCATTCCCCAGGCGGTCGCCGGCCATGTTCTTATCGCTGGTAGCGTGAGTGGGCTGCATAGAGGCAATCAGGTTGAGCCGGGCGAAGCGCGGAATATCTTCCACCTCAATAACCTGGGCGTGCTCCACGCGATGACGATAGCTAGCTTGGCTCTCTGCCTTGTTTAGGGTTTCCAAATGGTTCAGTACGATATGGTTAGCCCTGTCGCCGATCGCATGTACGTTAACCTGGAAGTTATTGTCGGTAGCCAGCTTGAGCAAAGCCAACATTTTGTCTTCCGGGTAGAGCAGTAGCCCCTTTTCCTGAGGACGGTCGTGGTAGGGCTCCAGCAGGGCAGCGCCTCGGCTTCCCAAGGCGCCATCGGCGGAAAGTTTGATGCTGCGCATATACAGCCGGTCCGATGGCTCTCCAATATGCCCCGCTTGAAGTAACTGGGTATAGTTGTGGCTATCTACTGAAAGCATGGGGTAAATACGCAACGGGATGGCTTTCTTATTTGCCAGGTCTTGGTAGGCGTTCAGGGTCTGTTCGCTGATACCCGCATCATGCACACTGGTTAATCCCAGGGAGAGAGCGGTGGTAAATGCATTTTGTAGATTCTTTTTCTCCTGGGCTAAAGTAGGTGCGGGTATCGCCGTGTACATCAGGCTCATAGCGTTATCGATCAGGATGCCTGTCGGGTTGCCGTTTTCATCCCGTAGAATCTCACCGCCATCGGGTGATTGGGTTTCCTTGTCGATCCCCGCTAACTCCAGGGCCCTGGAATTGGCCCAACCTGCGTGGCCATCGACCCGGCGCAACCAAATTGGCTGCTTGATTTCCAATTTATCCAGTTGTTTACGGGTTGGAAAAGCTTTGTTGGGCCAGGTAACCTGGTTCCAGCCACGGCCCGATAGCCATTCGTCGGGCCCCAGATCCCGGGCGTACTTCTTGATGGCTGAGAGTGCTTGTGCAAGGGAGTGATCGCGTAAGTCCAATTCCCCGGTGAGTTCCCCCAGGCCCAGCATATGGCCGTGGGCATCAATTAGGCCTGGGAGTAGGGTTTTACCTTGCGCGTCAATTCTGTCGGCTGTAGGGAACTGCTTTTCCAGCTGTTGATAGCTTCCAGTTGCCAGTACCTTACCTTGATCAAAGGCTAAAGCATCGAACGTGAGTAGTTGATCATCAGTAGTTTGGTAGCCGGAAACATTGTGAATCAGCGTGGCGGACTGAACACACAGTGAGGTGGCCATAAGTAGAGTGGCGGTAAGGGGGCGGAAAAAACGCATAGATAGCTTGCCTTATAGGGCGACTTTTGAACCTCGCCCCAACTAGTCGAATATCTTAAAATTCGAGTTATTGTTTTGCTGGATCTATGCGCAGTAAACGGCCTTTGGGGCCATCGGTCAATATGTAAAGACTGCCATCCTGGCCAACTTCTGCGTCGCGTACGCGCTCCCCAATAGGTATCCTTAGCTCGCCAATGGCAGCGCCATCTTTTATCTGAATGATCCTTAAATCTTCGCTAACTAATCCGGCGGAAATAAGCCGTCCTTTCCATTCGGGGAAGGCATTGCCGGTGTAGAAGGCCAGTCCTCCAGGGGCATGGGTATCGAGCCAGGCCAGTGCGGGCGAGGTAAATTCTGGATCCTCGATTTTAAAGGCTATATTGGAACCATCCCGGTAGTCCCGACCAAAAGTGACCCTTGGCCAGCCATAGTTACTGCCAGCTTTGAGGCGGTTCAATTCATCGCCTCCAGCGGGGCCGTGTTCGGAGGACCAGATCTCTCCACTTTGTTGATCGATCACCAATCCTTGGGGGTTGCGGTGGCCAAAGCTCCAGGTTTGCGGCAGGGCATCTGCTTGGTTTTTGAAAGGGTTGTCGTCGGGAATAGAACCGTCCCCATTAATACGAATAATAGAGCCGAAGTGGGTTTGTAGGTTTTGCGCCTGTTCCCTGGCAAAAATATCGAGGAATTCTTGTGGGGGATTACCGCCATCGCCAATGGTAGCCAGCAACGTTTTATCGGGTAGGAAGGCGAGCCGGGAACCGAAGTGTGCGCCGTTATTTTTACCCTGCGCGGACTTGAATATCTCTTCAAAGTTTTCCAACTTGCCGTTATTCCATTTAGCCCGACCAATGGCAAGTCGGTTGTTGTCCATATTGCCAATGGCATAGCTGAAGTAGAGCATCTGGTCTTGAGGGAAGGTGGGGCTCACAGCGATATCCAGTAGGCCCCCTTGGCCAAGAAACAAGATTTCTGCTGGAAACCCGATAGGTTCTGCCAATAATTTTCCATCTTTTACAATTCTGAGTTGTCCGCTGCGCTGGGTGATAAGAAAGCTTCCATCGGGCAGGTTGGTTATACCCCAAGGGTATTCAAGTGGGCCGGCGACTGAAGTAAGGGTAACCTCTTCGGCGAGCGGGATAGTGCCTCGGGAAATCAAAGGATTACCCTGGCTATTGGCAGCAGTGCTAAAAAAGATGCAGGTTGTGACAACTACACTAAGGAGGTATTTCACCACATGGCCTCTATCGATTTGTCTCGGGATTGAGCATAGATAGAGTAGTCACTGGGGAATGTCCAGGCAGTACGCCAGGGTAATTGTCAGGGTGTTAAATCATTCTGTAGGGAGGTGAATAGATGTCCCGCTGGTTGATTATCGCAGGAATAATTTTAGTGTTGGTTGGGGTGCTATTGCACTTTTCCCCAGGGTTATTCAGCTGGTTCGGGCGCTTGCCGGGAGATATTCGTGTGGAGTCGGGGCGCACCCGTTTTTACTTTCCAATTGTATCGATGATTATCGTTAGTTTGGTATTGAGTTTACTGGTGAATTTATTTCGACGTTAATAAAAAACCGCCAGGGTAACTATCTCCTGGCGGTGAGAGGGAGTTTATGGAGTGTAGCGGAAGCGCATCAGCTTGTAGGGTGGCTTGGCATTACCAAGGCCAGAACTGAAAGCAGGATGCTGGTGAAGCTGATCCTGGGTGATATATACCCAGCCATTGCTAATAGCGAGGCTGTCAGGCCAAGAGAGTTGTTTGTCCTGTAGCAGGATTTGGTAATTGCCCTGGGTGGTCAGTCCAATGGCGTTATTCTGCAGGTCGGTAACCAGCACGCCACCTTCCGGTGCCATTGCAATGCCATCACTGGGGTTTTTGGGGCCAAACTCTTCAATTTGTGCGGTTAGTTTACTCTCGGAAATATCGGCGTCCGCCAACTGCGCAGCAGGAAGGCGGAAGATTTTATCGCCGCTGAGGCTGCCAAAGTAGAGCCATTCAGACTTGTCGTCCAGGGCAATGGGATTGAGACCAAAGTGCAGGCTTTTATTCGTATCACCTTCAGTTTTAGCCGCTAGCAAAACTCCACCGATGATGAGATCCTGCTTTGGCGGCATAAATTCATTAGCGCTTTCCAGTACACGCCGAGAGCGTCCGGTTTTCAGGTCGACGACAATAATTGCCGGTTTGGTCGCGCCGTTAAAATTACCGAAGGACATATCGGCGATGTAGATTTTTTGGCGCTTTTCATCCAGGGCAAAATCCTGCGGAAATGAATTTTCTACTAATGCTGACTTGGAAATTTCAATCTGTTGGTGCAGTTTATTATTGACGCTGTCCCAGGCGACAAGTTGGACGGGTGTATTTTCAGCGCCCATATCCAAGATCCAGACGATGCCTTTGCTGTCAGAGTGAATGCCAATTACTGATCCAAAGCCCACTTCACCCTGTTCAGGCCCATCCGCCCAATCTCGATTGGGAAAGGGTTGCTTGGAGCCGTTGGCCATTACCTCGAGTACTTTTAGTTTTGGCGCATCCAGTGGGTGCATGCTGACCAGTACCCGGCCATTGGGGGTGATAGTGACACCGGCAGCGCGGGATTCGCTGAATTCAGTGACTGTTTGCAGGGACTCCGCTTCAGCTGCGTGAGTGACACTGGTGGCTAAGCTGCCAACACCTGCAAGAGCCAGAGCGGCAAATAGTATTTTTGGGGACTTCATTGCGACTTCCTTAAATTTTACTGTGTCTCAGTTTTTGGCTTGTTTGCGCAGCGCATCTTCCAAGGCGCTGAGCTTTTTGTTGCCGATATAAAGCTGGGACAGGGCAGCCAGGGCGGCGCTGCCAATTTTCTGTTTGGCATCTTTGCGCACGATGAGCGTTGCTTCATCTTGAGTGCCGAGAAGCCCTTTGGGCTCTTTTAGTGCGCGGATGGTGTAGCGGTTGTGGAGAAATTGCGGGTGCCACGAGGGAATCACTACCCAGCGCTCCTGCGCTACGGCGTCTTCAAAACGGTTGAAGCAGTCTGCTTCTGTTCCCGGTCGGAATTCGTAACCTGCCTTATCAAGACCATAGGCATGAATCATTTCAGTGGAAAAGCGGCTAATACCGGCACCGGGATTAATTCCCTGGATCAGGCGATCCATACGGGTGAGAGCAGGTTCGCTGAGTAGGTCATCAACACTGGCAATTGCTTTTTCGGGCACATAATCCGGCACACCCCAGATACAGTAGGGCTCATACAGCACGGTCACTTTTTCGACCTGGTCCAGCAGGGGATTCAGGTAGACCTCGTGGCTGGAGGGCAGCCAGGCCGAAGTTAAAAGGTCGATTTCCCCGTTTTTTAACAGCTCGAAGGCCGCCTCATGGGGGGCGGACTTGAAGCTGGTTTGGTGGCCGTGAGCCTCAAGAACCTTGGCGACTTCCCGGGCGCTGGCCTCGTGGAAAGAGAGCGCAATGTGTCCGATGCGAATACTGTTATCCATACCGAAACTCCCTGGTGTAAGTTTGTGACTGTGCAGTAGTGGCTGCGATAGGGGTATTGTGGTTGCTTTGATTTACCGGATAAACTGCAATTAATAGAAGTTAATATTCGATATTTCCGATCAATGCTGATAGATAATCTCAAGTTGTTCCTGCAAATTGTTGATAAAGGTAGTCTGGTCGCCGCAGCGCGGGACTCGGGCCTATCTTCCAGCAGGGTTTCCGAGCGCCTTGCGGCATTGGAGTCGCACTTCGGTGTGGTGTTATTGAATCGAACAACCCGGGCAATTAGCCTGACAGAGGAAGGGCGTACCCTGATTGAGGGTGCTAAACAGATTCTGGGTGAAGTGGATGACCTTGAAAGCCGTATTCGATTAGGAGCACAGACCCTGTCCGGTGGTATTCGCGTAAGTGCCCCCTGCGACTTGGGGCGTGCGATTGTGGCCCCGGAAATTGACCGCTTCTTACTGGATCACCCGACTATTTCTATTGAATTGCTGTTATCGGATGGTTATGTGGACATTGTCGGTCAGGGTATTGATATTGCCTTGCGTTTCGGCGCAATCACCGACAGTTCACTTCGGGTCAGGACCTTGAGCCAAAAGCAGCGCATCCTCTGCGCTTCTCCCAGATATTTACAAGAGCGAGGTACTCCACAAAAGCCCGGGGACCTGAAGGGTCACAACTGTCTGGTAATGCGTTTCGGTGAAAATCTGGATAACCACTGGCGCTTTCTCGGCGGCTGCGATGGATCGGGAAGTGAGCAAACTGTGGTGGTGCGCGGTGACCGGGTGACCAATGACGGGGAACTGGCTCGTCAGTGGTGCCTGAAGGGAAGTGGCATTATTTTAAAATCGGAACTGGATGTAGGGCCGGATATTCAGGCGGGCAGGCTGGTTCGCCTGTTAGAAAAGTACACTCCACCGCCAGTACCACTTCAAATGTTGTTCCCCCCAAGCCGGGCCCAGCCGCGCCGGGTGACGGTATTTGCAGACCGATTGGCCATGAAGTTTATGTCCAATTCTGCGAGGATTTAATCGCCCCTCTCAAGTTGATTGTTATCTTTATTTATTTTGAATTCAGGCCGTAAAGCTATGGCATTTTTTTATTCTTCTATAATTAGGCTTGTGACTTTCTAGTTCATTTATATCAGTGCCGGTATTAAGTTTTTTAGTGGTGGAGGCAGTTGATGATACTAGACATCATGTATGCGGTAATTATTCTGTATGTGTTGATTTGCCTGGTGCTGTATTTTAAAGACAAGTCCTACTTCTACAAAAATGCGGCCATTATACAATCTCCACCCGAAGCCTTGTTTGATTATGTGGTAGACCTGCGAAATTGGGAAAGCAAATATCCGAACACTTTATTTGCGGAATACAATCTGGGGGGCGATAAGTCCACTTTAGGTAGCGTGGCGATCGAAAAATATTGGGGGATTACTGGCTACCACGTAATGAAACATCAATTAATAAATTATGAGCGGCCCAATAAAATTTCCTGGGAGGGGAAGACGATTTACGGTGGTGCGCTGGTTCTATTATTTTTACCAATTACTAAACACATCACGGGCCATTTCAGTTACACCATTACCGAAATGAAGGGTGGGGCAAGTCACTGGGAGAGACAGTGTTATTTCAAAATGCACTCTGCGAACCCAATTTATCAGCTAGTGTACTTGCTTTATATGCCGCTGTTCAGGCTTGAGCTGTTAAAGGCGTTGCGGCTATACCAGGCGGAAGTGAAAGAAATGATGGAGAAGATTTACACGGATTAATTGTATTTTTTGATGCTGCAAAATAAAAAAAGGCCGCATGGGAGTACGGCCATCAAGGGACTTATTTGCGAGATAGGAGAGTGTAAAACTCGTTAATTAAAAATCGTATCTGATTGACGCAGAGAAAGTACGCCCCGGCGCCGCATTGACAGAAAGATCGCTATCTTCATCCCAGCCTGCAACATTCAGGTAGGGAACGTAGTATTTATCCATCAGGTTGTTAATCGCCAAGTTCACAGACATGGAGTCCATTAACTGATAACCCAGGGTCCAGTCTACAGTGCCATAACCGGCAGTTTCAGTAGCGCCGTCGTTCACTTTTTCCATACGGTCTGCCCAGCGAACCAGTACCTGGCTGGAGAGTTTGGCTCCGCTGTAGCTTGCACCGACCACGCCAGAAAGTGGGCTGATGCTGGTAAGGTATTCACCGGTGGTGTCGTTTTCGCCGCGCTGGTAGCTGGCATTTGCAAACAACTCGATTGTTGGAGATAGGTACCAGCTGGCGCTCGCCTCTATACCTTTGATGGTGACAGATTCGATGTTCTGGTACTGGTACTGTTCAAATACATGGGAGAAACTGCCGTCATCACCATTTACAAATTCTTGGTGAATTAAAGTGGTTTCCAGGAAATCATCGTATTCGGTATAAAACGCTGCAGTACTGAAAGCTACCGGGCCCAGGTGCCCGCGCAGGCCGAGTTCGAAGGTGTCACTGGTTTCTGGTGACAGATCGTCGGCGGGCAGAACCTCGTAGATGTAACTGGAGGTCGGCTGCAGGTAGTGCTCGATATAGGCTAAATCGTAGGCCGGCACTTTAAAGCCCTGTCCGTATTGGGCAAAGGCGGACAGTTTCGGATTGATTCGGTACAGCGCGCCCAGGTTGAAGGAAACATTGCTTTCTTCAATGGTGGCAAATGGAGTGTCATCAGACTTCAATGCACCGTTGGGGTCCATTTCGTACCAGTCGTAGCGCAGGCCCGGGGTAACGGTCAGCTGGCCATTGGCGAATGACATTTCGTCATTGATAAACAGGCCGGCGCGAGCCACTTCATTTTCTGGGAATTTCTCGGTGGTGGAGTCCAGGGTGGAGCTACCTGCAACTTCACGGTATTGGTGAACGGTACGCTCGCTCTCAGTTTGCTCCAGGTCCAGACCGTAACCCAGGGTGTGGGTCTCATTCAGGGTTTTGCTGGCGTTGGACAGCAGGCCGATAGTGTCCTGGCGGTAGAGGCCGGTTTCCCACATATCGCGGATTTCGATCACACCGAACATGGGGGCGTTGATGTCCAGTTGGCCGTATTGCTCGTCTTCCTGTTCAGACTTGTTGTTGTACAAGCTGATATTTACCTGATCGTAAATCGCAGTTGGGGTCTCGCTGTGGTAGCGGAGTTGGTATGCAGTGGTCTCTTTGTCGGAAACAGATTGTTCAGCGACGATGTTGTAGCCGTAGTCGGCCAGTCCGCGGAAGTAATACAGCAGGCCATCGGCACTGTCACCGACAGTTTCCTGGTTCCAGTGGTCGATGCTGAAGCTGATGAAGTCTTCGCCACCCAGGTTGTATTTACCTTTGTACAGGATGCTCTTCGATTCAATCTCGAAGGGGTCCTGGGTTTCGTCGTAGTTCTGTTGTTCTTCACCATCGCGGAAGGTGGTGTGCAGCAGTTGCTCAAAATTGCCGGTGCGCAGGGCAAGGGTAGGGGAAACATTGTGCTGGCTGGTGATGCCGTTGTAGCCTGTCTTGATAGATCCGCCAAACTGCTCGCCATCTTCCAGGTAGTCGGAAGCATCTTTGGTGGTGAATACTACGATACCGGCAAGGGCGTCTGAACCGTACAGGGAGGAGGCTGCGCCTTTGGCAACTTCAACCTGCTTTAGGGTGTCCACTTCAATAAAGCCGCGACCAATAATGTCGTTTTGGCCATTGGCGCCATAACCCTCGTTCACCCGCATACCGTCTTTGATAATCAGTACACGGTCACCGCCCATGCCGCGCACCAGAATATTCTGCGCGCCGCCAGCCTCACCGGTTACTTCAACACCGGGCTCGTATTGGAACAACTGGTTCATGTCATTGAGCTGAAGCTGCTCAATTTCTTCATTGGTCACCACGGAAACGCTGCCCGCAACGTCTTTCAGGGGTTTTTCTGCGCGCCCGCTGACGACGATCAGCTCGAGTTCATTACTGGACGGAGAGGTCGGGGTCTCTGCGTACAGGTTTGAGGCGGAGGCTAAGCCCAAAATGGCCGCTGCTAGTGGGCGACGTTTCATGGTGAATTCCTTGATGTCGTTGATTCGGTCTGCTCGTAAGGGTCTCTGTGGTGCCCTTTCGCTTGGTCTTGTCGACCAGTTCGGAGCGAGATTATATGGATACTTATAAAAATGTAAAGCTAAATGCGAATCAATATCAATTAGATTAAATTTGACCTTAAAAGTTTCTTTGGGTACTTTCCGCTCAAATTTGTGAACGGCATCAATAGCGGGGCTTGGGAGGATTACAGTGAATATTCAATCAGTTGAGACCTTAATGGCGGATGTGGCCGACCTGTTTATGGCCCCAGTATTACTGGCGATCCTGGTACTTTTTATCTACTCGCTTTATGCCGCAGGGCGCTTTATTTCACTGTGGATGCTTCGCCGCAAAAATGCCGGAGCCTATCGGTTGGCATTGAAGCAAGGTCGGGTTGAGCGCCTGCCGGGCTACCAAGTACACAACTTTTACGTGAACAACCCTTTGGCATGTGACGACGAATTGGAAGTTTTTGCGTTGAGAAAACTGGAACTGTTGCGCATGGCTACCCGGATCGCGCCCATGTTGGGTTTGATTGCCACCATGATTCCCATGGGGCCGGCACTTCGCGCCCTGGCCGATGGCAATATCCAGGGAATCAGTGAAAACCTGATTATTGCTTTCGCCGCTGTGATCTGGGGCTTGGTGATCTCCACGATTACCTTCTGGCCTGCCTCAGTGAAAAAACGCTGGTTCGCCTCTGAGCTGATCAATATCCGCAAGCTGAAGGAGGCCGACTGATGCGCTTCCTCGACGAAGATGAAGAACTGAATCCTATTCTGAGCGCGGTGAACCTGATCGATGTGTTTCTGGTCATTATCGCCGCGCTGCTGATTGCCATTGCGCAAAATCCGTTGAACGTTTTTTCCAATGAAAAGGTCACGGTGATTAAAAATGCCGGCGAACCCAATATGGAAGTGATCGTCAAGGACGGTAAGGAAATCAAACAATACAAATCCACCGGGGAAATTGGCTCAGGGGAGGGCACCCGTGCGGGAGTGGCTTACCAGATGGCCGATGGCAGCCTGGTTTATGTACCGGAAGGGGAAGGTAAAGATGCTCCCGCCGGTGAAAAAGCTTCGGGGGGGAATTAGTGGTGCGTAATAAACTATGGACACGTTTTGTGTGTCTGTTGATGAGCTTGGCTTTTGCAACCTTTGCCCAGGCCAGCGATAAACCCAAAGTACTCTTGATGATGTCGAGCCACACGGCCAAGGCAAAAGGTACATTGCTGACTGATCTCTCTGCAGACCAACCCTTTGAGCTGGAGATCTTTAACAGCAAAGGTAAGAGCGATGAGGAAATCGATCTAGCTTGGTCTTCCGCTGAACTGATAATGCTGGATGGCATCAATCCAGCGCTTTCTGCCTTTATGTTTGGCAAGTTCCAGCCAATGCTGGCCAAGCATCCGCAAGTTCCGGTGATTTCCCTGGGGGATGCAGATAATAAGTCCATGAACCAGGGGTTGGCAGAGTCCGAGCATCGGGCGATAGCCGCTTATTTTAATAATGCGGGCCGCAATAACTACCGGCATATGATGCAGTTTTTGTCGGCAGAGGTATTTGACCTTTCCAGTGGCTCAGTACCGGCACCGATAATCGTACCCAAGGTGGGTTTTTATCATCCCCGCCTGGAGCAGCTTGTCACCGACAAAGAGGAATTTTTCTTTGACTGGTTAAAGCCCGCTGAGCAGCAGCCAGTGATTGCCGTGGCTATCCATCGCTCCGTGGTGGATTACGAGCAGCAGCAGGTTGTCGACACCCTGTTGAATGGTCTTGAGGCTAAAGGTGCCAAGGCTTTCGCCTTCTTCTTTGAAGGCGAAGACTTGCCGCTTTCCTATCCAGACTTATTGCAAACCGAAAGCGGCAATACCCGTGTTGATTTGATGATTAATTACCGCTCCCTGCACTATGTCAGCAAGCGCCGCGCTGAATTTGAGAAGTTGGGAGTGCCGGTTATTCACGCGCTCAATTACACCGAGGGCAGTGAAGAAGAATATTTTGCTGATAATAGCGGTGTATCTCCATCCCTGACTCCATTCTTCCTGGTAATGCCTGAAGATACTGGCAGCATCGATCCGGTGATTATCGCTGCTAATAAAGACGGCAATAAAGTAGTGCTGGATGTACAGATGCAGGCCTTGATAGAGCGCGCCTGGAATCACGCCTCCCTCGCTTATCAAAGCAACACCAATAAAAAGGTGGCAACGTTTATTTGGAACTACCCGCCCGGGGAAAAAAATATCGGTGCGGCTTTCCTGGATGTACCCAGCTCGATTGAATCGATTGCCCAGGCAATGCGCGAAAGAGGTTATGAGGTACATATCAGGGATTCAAAAACCCTTATCGATTGGGCCGGGCAGTTGTTGCGCCCCTATTATCGTCGCGAAGACAGCGTAGCCTTGATCGATAAAGGGTTGGCTGATTGGATGCCGCTGTCCACCTATCAAGCCTGGTTTGACCAACTGCCTACAACTGTGCGGGACCCTATAGTAGAGCGTTGGGGTAAGCCGGAAGACAATGCCATGTTGGCCGAACATAACGGCGAGCCTGCATTTGTTATTCCCCGGATGACCCTCGGCAATTTGATTGTGTTGCCGCAAGGCGTTCGCGCGGACAATGCCAAGGATCACTCTTCCCTCTACCACGATATGAAAACCCCGGTGAACCACGCCTACCTGGCGGTTTACCTCTATGCGCGGGAAACCTTTGGTGCCGATGCCTATATTCATCTGGGAACCCATGGCTCCCAGGAGTGGCTCAGTGGCAAAGAGCGGGGTCTGTCGGTTTACGATGCACCCAGCTTGGCCCTGGGAAATATCCCGGTGTTCTACCCCTATATTATCGATAATGTGGGAGAGGCCATGCAGGCCAAGCGCCGTGGCCGTGCCACCATGATCAGCCACTTAACCCCAGGCTTTGCGAAAGCGGGCTTGTATGCGGAAGTGGCTGAGTTGTCCGAGTTAATTGGCAATTACCTGGTATTGTCTGAGGGGCAGACCCGGGCCAATACACAAGAGCGTATTATCGGTCTGGCCGAAGAGCTCAATATGCTCAAGGATCTGGAAATCAGTGCTGAAGCCTTAAGTGCGGATTTTGATGGCCAACTGAGCCGCTTACAGGATCATTTGGGTCAATTGGCAGAGATGAGCCAGCCGCTGGGCATCCATCGTTTTGGTCAGCTGCCCAAAACCGAACACCTTACCAGCACCATGCTGCAAATGTTGGGTGAAGGGTTTATCACCGCAGCGGATGAATTTGAGGCGGAGCACGGGTTGCGTTTGCCGGAAGAGCAAACCCGGGACGAGCGCAATGTTGTGGCTTTGGAAGCGCAGGCGGGGTTCCAGTTACTGGATACCTTCCTGGAGGGCGGTGAGCTGGAGCAGGTTCCTGAGCCGTTGCAGGCCCAGTTGGATCAGGCTCGGGAATACTCCGATAACTTTGCCAAAATTGCCGAGCTGGAAAACCTGATGTCGGCACTCGATGGTAACTACATTCCTGTAAGCCATGGGGGTGACCCGATTCGCAACCCACAGGCGGTGCCCACCGGCCGTAACCTGATTGGCTTTAACCCGGCTAAGGTGCCGTCGAAGGAAGCCTATGAAGCTGGTGTACAGCTGATGGACCAGACCATTGCTGACTACCATGCAAAGCACGGCCGCTTCCCGGACAAGTTGGCATTCTCCCTGTGGTCCCTTGAAACCATGCGCCACCAGGGTGCCCTGGAAGCCCAGATCCTGCACGCCCTGGGCCTAAAACCAAAGTGGAACCAGCAGGGCAATGTTACCGGTACAGAAGTTATTCCCTATTCGGAATTAAAGCGCCCGCGTATTGATGTCGTAATCTCTGCGACAGGCCTTTATCGGGATGCTTTCCCCAACGTGATGCTGTGGTTGGCAGAAGCCATTGATAAAGTGGCGCAGATGAAAGAAGACAATAACTTTGTCTACCGCCACAGCCAGGCATTGCAACAGCAGCTGCTGGAAGGCGGCAACAGTGAAGAGGATGCTCGCTATTTGTCATCGGTGCGTATCTTCTCCAATGAAAGCGGCAACTATGGAACGGGCCTTGCCGCCGCCAGCCTGGCCTCTGACAGTTGGGAGGGAGATGACAAGCTCGCTGACCTCTATATGCGCCGTATGGGCTTTGCCTATGGCAAAGATGAATCCCGCTGGAGCGAGGATCAGCGCAGTGTTGAGCTGTACGGTAAGGTGTTGTCTGGCACTGATGGGGTGATTTTCTCCCGCTCCACCAACCTCTACGCCATGATGACCAATGATGATCCCTTCCAATACTTTGGCGGTATCGGTCTGGCGGTTCGCAATCTGGATGGCGCAACGCCGGAAATGTATGTGTCCAATTTGCGTCGCAAAGATAACGTAAAAGCGCAAACCCTTGCGGAGTTCGTCAACCAGGAAATGCGCAGCCGTTACTTCCACCCCCGCTGGATTGAGGCGATGCAGTATTCCGGCTACGCAGGCGCTACCGCTATCCTGGATCGCGTCAACAATATGTGGGGCTGGGAAGTAATGACCCCGGAAACCATTCGCGACGACCAATGGCAGGAAATGTTTGAAGTCTACGTGGATGACAAATATGAAATGGACATGCGCGAATTCTTCGAAGAGCACAATGCCGAGGCCCTGGCCCAGATGTTGGAGCGAATGCTGGAAGCGGTGCGCAAGGGATATTGGGATGCGAAGCCTGAAACCCTGGAGAAAATGGTAGAGACCTACACCGAGCTGGCAAATCAGTTTGATGTGGCTACCGACAATGACAAGTTCAAGGAATTCGTCAATCAGCAGGCACTAGGGTTCGGCCTTGCGGCCCTGGCCAATGCCCAGGTATTGGATAACCCTCAGGTTAGCAGCGCCAATGCTGCGCAACAGGTCAGTGGCCAGAAGCTGGAGCAGGTTGCAGAGCCGACTCCCAGTGATAAGCCGGAAAAGCTGATATGGCTACTGTTGATGGCTATAGTGTTGGCTGGCTTTGTCAGCGGTTTCTTTGATCATAAGTGGGTGCGAACCAAGCCCGCTTAATGCCCTTCTTTAACGGCACCCGATCTGCTTAAGGCCGGGTGCCGTTAACCCCCCTCTGTTTTACCCCTTTCGTGTAAATAATCTTAAAGCTGCCTCGGCTACTGGGTTAAGAATTGTTGACCCCGGCAACTATTACTCTCTTACTGTGTTAGCTTTCTATATAGAAGGTGAAAAGTGCATTTTGATTACTTTGTAAATCATTAAGCTTGCAGCTTGTCAGATTAATAGGGCTACAGCTTGGTGAGCTTCTGACTAAAGCTGTCTCTTGAAAGGAGGTTGGAACGATGGGAAAACGATATCAGGCGGCCTTCCTGGGCCTTATATCGATTACGGCAAATGCCTGGTCTCTGGAAAACCCTTACTCGAGCAATGGGGCGGTGGCTGGGGGTTCTGCCAAAGTAGAAACGGAGAACCTGTTTTCCTGTGCTTCCGGTCGCTCCCGGTTGTCGCCAATGGGGGTGAAGCAGGTAGAGGGCAAAGCCTTTACCGTTCCGGCTGAAGTGAATTACAGCAAGCGGTACTTTGCTGGGGATCTCTATAACCAGTGCTCTGGGGTCACTCCATCCTCATTGGATGATATTGATCTTACAAAGGTACCGGTGGTCGATATCGACAAAGAAGGTGAGGTGGTTACCGGTTATATCTTTGCCGACAATTATTTTGAGCTATATATCAATGGCAAGTTAGTTGCTGTTGATCCGGTTCCATTTACGCCGTTTAACTCCAGTGTGGTTAAGTTCAGGGTGAAGAGACCCTACGATATCGCTGTAAAAGCGGTTGACTGGGAGGAGAACTTAGGGGAAGGCACAGAGAGTAACAGAGGTGTCCGCACCCATGCCGGTGACGGTGGCTTTATTGCAAGCTTTTCAGATGGTACCAAGACGAATTCAAAGTGGCATGCACAAACTTTTTATACAGCACCTATTTATGATTTGGGGTGCTTGAAAGAGCGGGGAGAAGAGCGAACCTCCTCGGACTGTGCTGAGAGGCCCCCAAAACCAGGTGCACAAGTCTATTCTCTGCACTGGGATATTCCGAAAAATTGGAAAGTCGACGATCGCTATCTTTCTTGGCCTTATGCGACAGAGTGCTCGGAGCAGCAGATAGGTGTGGACAATAAAAACGCGTATATGAATTTTCGGGAACAGTTTTATGGCAGTGGAGCTAAATTTATCTGGTCAAAAAACATAGTCCTGGATAATTTGGTGTTGTTGCGCTATCGAGTTGAGTAACAGTGTCGTCATTGGCCAATTAATTGCTGTGCGTTGAAGTCACTGCGCACAGCTTTATCTCTACCCAGCCAAGAATAAATAGATTGTCTGAATTGCCTGCCTAGTTACGATTTTCCAGTTTGTCCTTATATTCACTTTTTCTCACAGAAAATTCCATTCCAAAATGGAATAGAAATTTGAGCTTCAACTTTTTTCTTCTATTGCCTTTCGTACACTGAAATTATTAATTCTGCTTAAAAATCTACCAAATTTGTTTCTTGTGAAACTTATTTTTTGGTTTTTTGTAGGTGACTCCTGATCGTATTTGGGGGAATCTCGCCACTGGTATTTGACTTGAACTAATTTGGTGTAAAAAGGGTTTTCGTGAAATATGTCTGCTTTAATTCCGACGTTCCCCACAGTTTTGAAAAATAATTTAGATTCTGTTCAATTTTTATGAAAATTATGTGAAAAATTTCCCAAAAAAAAGCTGCGTGATAATTAGGATCGATCGTCTCAACTAAATATCGAATGTTAAGAATCGTAAAGATGCCAACATGAGGTAGGGCTGGTTAAGCTGTCGATAGGACGTGCTTTGCCGTTGCACGTAGCATTATTTTGAGAGAAAAGCTTGTGAGAAAAATAATTCCTCTCGTCGCCATTGCAGTGGCAGCAGGGTATTTCGTTTGGGCCAAAAGCCAATCTGAAGGTCAAAAACCAGTCGCTGAGCTAGAAAAGCCCAAGCCAGCTATCAGTAAATCTGCTCAAAAAGCAGAGCCGCTTAAACCTGAGGAGGTTCAGGTGGGTGAAGAGGAGCTCCTCGAAAGTGATGAAGAAAAAGCACTTTGGGTTGAGTCAGAGCTGGCCAGGGAAGCTCTTCATGAAAATGGTCGCCTACCCGTAGATCTCAATGGTGAAACCTATCTCGAGCTGGATATTGATATGCTCCGGAATCTCACTGTTGGTGATTACGTCGACATTGACTTGCCAGGTATTGAAGGTGATTACGATGCTCAGGTTGGCAGTATCGAAGAGCATGCCAGCGGCAACAAAAGCCTACAATTAAATTTTCCGGGGATGACTCGCCTGCATGGCGCAACTTTTACGCTCGGAGCAAATTCTGTTTATGCACAACTAAACTTACCTTCCGGATCATATACTATGGAAGCTCAGGGTAGTTATGCGTGGATAGCGCCTAATGGTGCATTAATTAAAAACCACGTAGAGAAACACGATAAGGATATGTCCTCGGAAGCACCTCGTGAAAAGACCTGGTCGGATGACGATGTTCCGCTAAACGACTTCAAATAAGAAGAAATTGATTCAAGGTAATTATGCTTTGAGTTAATAGTCAGGCAAAGGAAGGCCCAAGAAAATCCTGCAGATACCGGGGGCTCGTCTCCTCAGGCGGTTAAAAGGCTAGGGATAGCTTTTTGATCGAGTCAGGGTATTAAAAGCGTATTGTTACTCCTTTGGGCAGCAATTTTATTTAATTGCTGGGGGAGGAGTGTGCACTACTTATTATAATAAAAGGAGTCTTATAATGAACCTGAAGAAAAGCCTGGCTGCTGCTATTGCAGCACTGACCGTTTCTGGCGCTGCGAGTGCCGATACTGTCGATATCGCTATTATGTACACTGCACCAGCTGCGGAGTATACCGGTGATATCTCAGCCAAAATCGATAACTATATCAGCTATGCCAACAATTCCTTTTCAAGGAATGGTGTTGATATCCAGTTGAACCTGGTAGACACCTGGCAAGCTTCCAGTTCAGATTTTCGTGTAAACGAAGAGACCCTGGACCTGATTACCTTCCACAACACTGTGAATAACTGGCGATCCTCTGAAAAGGCGGATATGGTGGTTTTCCTGGGTAAAGCTGAAGAAACCGTAATCGACGGCAATACTTACATTACCTGTGGTATTGCCTGGGTTGGACAGGGTAGCAATGGCACCATGTACTCCAGCGCAAAAGAGCGTGCTTACAGCGTAACTGGCGTTGACTGTGGTTATAACACCTTCGTTCACGAGCTGGGCCACAATATGGGTCTGGTTCACTCAACCAAGCAGGGTGATACCTCTGGTGGCGTTTACTCTTACGGTATGGGTCACGGTGTAGACAACAAGTTCTCTACCATCATGGCTTACCCTTGGAGATACGGCGAAAACGTTACCCAGTACGATTGGTTCTCTGATCCTGACTGGTACGAGTGTGGTGGCTTGGCCTGTGGTGAGCGCTCAAACGGCGTAGACGTTTCAAACGCTTACCGTGCTCTCGGTCCTATCACTGATGATCTCTCTGGTTACTACTAATCGGCACTAATTTGCTGAAAGTAATTGTAGAGATTACTGGCTTATAGCCAAGGGAAATCGGGAGGTGCTCTCCCGATTTTCCATCTGAAAAGAACGGTTAATTAATTAACCAAAAAACCGAATACTGAGTGGGTAGCGCCAGAATAGGCCTTCATTGGCCCGGATTGCACCAATCACAATAAATATAACATTGATTATTGCTAATGCAATCAGCCCCAAAATACCGATAACAAAAAATATCATTATGACGGAAATTATAGAATAGATAAGCAGGCTTAACATCCAGTTAAATATCATCTTGCCGTGTTTATCGATTTCTTGAGAGCGGTCCCTTGTTGTTGCCCACATAATAATGGGTAAAACAAAACCAGCACCAGGAATTACGATCCAAGCCAATTGACTTAGATGAAGCAGCATTATGAAGGTATTTAGTTCCATATCCCAAGGGCGATAATCTTCCATTTAGCGACTTTCCTTTTGATCCAATGTCCTGTGTAAGCTGACTTACCTAGCTGGCTCTTCCGGTTGACAGATAAAAACCCCAGTCATCTCTCCCTTGCGCAATAGCAGCTCGGGCAGCTTTATCTGTGTCATAACTTACCTTAAAAAATTCTGCGCTCCAGGCTCCATTTTTGCTTCTCTCTATCAGGGCGTAACTCGCATGGGGGCTAAAGGTTTCCATAATATGGGGTTGCGGTTCACTGTCAGTATAAGCAGGTAGCCCAGCGCTGCCTGGATTTAAGACCAGCTGGCCACTACTGACAGAGATACAGCGTGGTTGATGTGTATGCCCACATAGAATGACTTTTGAGGGAATCTTTCCAAGGAGGTTGAGGATTTCATGGTTGGAACGTATCTGGGGGCGGCCGCTGCTGGTATCTTCTAGCAGATATATGAGGTCACTACTGGGTGTTCCATGGCAAAGAAAGACTTCATCGGTGATTTGTAAGCTGGGTGGTAACTGCTTCATCCATAATAGTGGTTCAACACCAAGGTCTTTCAGAATAAATTGCAGGGTTGGGTTGCTTTCTATTTCGGTAGGTGTGGCTTCATATATTTGCCGGTCCTGATTACCGCGAATAGTCGTGTAACCTTGCTCCATTAAGCGTTCATAGGTGAGTCGTGGCGCAATAGGGCCATATAAAATATCACCCAGGTTCACCGTTAGATCGGCGCCTCTCTTTTTTAGATCAGCAACAATGGCATCGAGGGCATAAATATTGCTATGGATGTCAGACAGGACCGCTATTCGCATTGAGCTCTCCGCTGGACTGCTGAAAGTACTTTGACTGCCGCTATATTTTCACAGAAAGCTTCCTGTCGTCCATAAAACTATAAAAAATCAGCGGTCAAAAGCCAGGCGAGAGGCCAAGCCGAGGAAAATAACTCCAAGAAAACCATCCAGGTGCCGCTGAATATTGGCCTGTGTAGCAAGAGATTTTCCCAGCTTGCTAAACGATAGAGATACCAGGGTGTTAAAAGCCAGCGCTGTAATGCTTAAGAGTACGCCCAATACAAGGATTTGGGTCGTGATTGCTTGGGATGGCACGGTAAATTGAGGCAGGAAAAGGCTAAAGAAAAGTAGGGCTTTGGGGTTCATTAGGTTGTTGAGTAAGCCCCGGGCGATCAGCTGTGTTGCCGACAGAACCACGGTATCTGGTTGGTTATTTTTTGTCACTTTATTTGAACGCCAATTGCGAAGGAGTGACAATCCAAGCCAAGCTAAATATACGGCGCCTACCAGTTTTACTACCAGTGCTACCAGAGGCATCGTCTGCATAATATGTCCGAGTCCGAGAGCAACTAGCGCCGTTTGCACCATCCCGGCAGTAAAAATGCCCAATGAGATCATTGCTCCTGCAGTAAATCCGCGAGCCGAAGAGTAAGCAGATATTAACAGTAGGTCAGGACCAGGGGAGGCCGCTAGAACAATCGCTGCGATCAAGAAGGCGGGTAAAATACTGAGGTCGATCATATGAGGGGTGCCCTGAAATTGCGATTTTATCACAGCAGGTGAGCTTACTTCTATGATGGCCGTGCCTTGCTTTTTCCCTGGCTTCTACAATAGAAGTGAGTTCTACGACAGGGTGCAATGGTACCAGTGAGCCATATAGACCGGGTGTTAGTGGTTGGTGCGGGTCCAACGGGGTTGGCGGCAGCTTGTGCTTTGTCTTTCTATGGAATCAAATGCCGAATAGTTGAACGCCGTAGCAAGCCCAGTGAACTCTCTCGGGCAGTCGGTATTTTTCCCTGCACCATCAGGCGCCTTCTTAAGGTTGGTGTTTCAGATAATTTGGTCTCTGAGGCGATGCGACTCTGCAAAGTTCAATATCTTCAAGCGGGTAGGCCGCTGTTATTTTTGGACAACCGGGGCGATGCATATAAAGAGTATGTGGGCTTTGGGTTACCGCAAAATCGCACTGAGGAGATCTTGAAGGACGCTCTGCTCACGCAGGGTGTTGTAGTTGAATACGGTATTGCCGCTACTGAGGTGGGCTCTAGTGAGCACAGAGTGGAAGTCACCCTGTCTGACGGCAGTGTCGAATGCTTTGACTGGTTAATTGCTGCTGACGGAGTTCATTCAACAATTCGTGAAAAGCTGGGCATTCCCTTTCCGGGTATAGATTTGCCACAACCCTGGGGGGTTGCTGATGTGGACACAGAGGAGAAGTGTGACCCTGACTTGATTAGTGTAGATATTCAGAAGCCCGGCAATCAATTTACGATTGTTTTGCCCATGGGGAAGCAGCGATTAAGAGTAGTTGCTACCCAGCCAGATGCATTAGCAGCCTTACATCAACCGTTAAACATCAGTAATATCCGCCGTTCCGGTAGTTTTCAAATTTCCATTCGCCAGGCGAAAAGTTATCGCTCCCAGCGCGTACTTTTAGTGGGAGATGCCGCTCACTGCCATTCTCCGGTAGGTGGTAAAGGTATGAACCTGGGTATTGCCGATGCGATAGCTGCGGTTGATGCCATTATAAACGGCACAGTAGATAGTTATTCTGATGAGAGGCATAAAATAGGCGCGGCGACTATCCGGAAGACAGAAATTATTAGACGAATTATTAGTTCAAATGCCTGGGTGAATATAGAGTTGGTTCGTATTCTGGCAAAGCTTATTGTAACTTTCCCTGTAGTGCGACATGCCTATATCCAAAACCTGACAAAGCTCTAAGAGGTTGGTTATTCCTTAAGGATTTTGTTGTAGCCATAGGTATCATTGCCGTAGACCTGGAAAGTGCTGACGTCGGGAATATCATATTCAATTAAACCCTCGTCAGTTGAATACATGTCCTTGCCATAAGGGGCTACTTTTACGTGGTTAGCAGTGCATCTTGCTACAAAGGAAAATCGCCCTTGAGTCTTACTGCTGTTTGGGTATGAGGCATGCATGTTTAATGATGAGAAAATCAAGCACTCTCCAGCCTTCATCTTAATATCCTTTACTTCGAACTGGTCAAAGAAATCTTCTCCAATCAACTTGAGAGCAGTAAATAGGACAAGAGCACTTTTGTTAAACGTCCTTCCATAAAAAGCGACCTTTACTGCGTGGTATAGATAAACTGGCGACAGGGGTAGTAAGGATAAGTAGAATATCTTGTTATTGGGCGTAAAATTATAAAGATAGTCGATCCTGGCGTCGGTAAAGGAGCCTGCCAGTATCCGCAAACATCCATTTTCGGGGGTGGAATCTGTGAGAGCAACCCAAGCATTTAGTTGGATTATTGCTGGAGAAGTTTCTTGAGTAGGTTGTAACTTCGCATATTTCCCGGCCTCTCTAAAAGTTGCATTTTGGTGCCAAGGGGTTTCGTCGGTTCCTGGTAATTTATGAAAGAACTGGCTGCGCCAACACAAAACTTCATGTCCGAGAAGGCTGGCGAGACGTTGGGATATTTGGGGCTTTCGGATCAACTCCCGAAATGGCTTAAGTCGCAGTGCTTGGTACAATCCCGCATAGTCTATTGACCAGCGTCCATGTTTCTTCTCTATTTGGGGAATATGCTGCCCCAAATAACAAGTACCCTGGAAATCACTGTCGTACTCCTCTAGGGCCAGTACCTTCAGTTGTTCGGCCCCCTTTTTGTCAATTGCTTGGAAAGGGGGGAGATATCCATTCTGCTCAAAAAACGAGAGGTCTCCATCGCTGAGAAAAAAGTTGTCATCTCCCCCTGCATTTGACCATTTTCTTGGTAGGTTTATCTTTAAGTCTTTTAGCTGATCAAGTGTTTCTAATAGCTTTTGTTTTTTAGTTTTCTGCCAGGGTAGGATGAATACTCGATAAAGTAGTATTGTTGTGACTCCAGCTAATATTTTGAGGTGCTGAATATTTGAGATTGGAAAATTAGCAGTGTCCGCCAGGTTGCTCATTCCTCTGAACATTTTTTTTAGTGTATCGCTCACCGATTTATTCCTGCGATTAAGAGGTTGTCAGGCAAAATTTGGGGTCAATATTGAATCTGTCATGAACCTGTTTTAGGTGTCATTATTCGTTCATTAATACTAGGCAATTACTGAACCGCCTGTTGGCGCAATAGTTTGGAGTGTATCCTAGGTCGAGGAAGACGACATGATCTATGGGAGAAAGGGGGGTATTATTGGCCCAGGTCTTGGTAATCAATTGCTAGGATTATTGATTGCCAAATTTAGGACCTGTTGGGGCATTCTGTGTTACTAGCAGCAGTTTGATGCTGCTGATTCTTTAGCGCAAACACGGTTTTCATTTTTCTGGCAGATACTGGTGTCATCCCCAAGAAAATTCAACTCCAGCCTGCGAGCAGCTTGATAATTTCCTGCCAGCTCATCTGCAATAGAGCGAACCTGCTCATATCCCGTCAGCATTAGGAAAGTAGGTGCCCGACCATAGGATTTAATACCAGCAATATAAAATCCCTTATTATGATGGGATAGTTCCTCAGCGCCATGTGCTTTCATCGAGCTACATGAGTGGTGGTTTGGTTCTATCATTGGAGCAAGGACCTTAGGCGCCTCTACAATATGATCTATATCATGTAACGAATAGCCATAATAGGTTTTGTTAATGTATTTTCATCCGCTTTGAAGTGTGATTTATGGTGCCAAGAGATCCTTTTACGGAATGCTTGTGATGTTGTCATGCGATATTGAATATCAGTGAATCTAAAACGCCCTTGCCACTATGCACGCCACCCTCCATTTCCTGAGAGGATTTACTTCGAACTAAGTAGCCGGCAAAACCTTGTTCTGAAGTAGCTGGTTGACCATTGAAATGAACCGTAAACATACCTATTTCACTGATTAAATCGCCTACTAAATATAATTCAGAGTCTCTGACTACCAGGGCGGGGTTGCTTCTAGGGGGCGGGCTCAAGCGTGGCATTAGTGCCCAGGCAGGGTATTCGTCTACTGAGAGCTGTTTGAGTTTCAGCTTGATATCCTGGCCAAAGACACAGTGCCCGCCGCCTTCTCCCTGATTTTTGAGCACCCACTTAGAGGCGTTCTGCTGACCGAACCATTCTATCGTTTCTGATGAAATTGGTTGCATGTCGCCAAGTAATGACTTGATTAAAACCGCTTCATCCTGGGATACATTGAATCCGGTTAGCATTTCTACTGACATGGACGAAAGGATCATTTGTACACGCTTGCTGGTAGCCAGTTGTTGGCTTACGGTTGCATTAATTGCGATCCGATGGCTCTCAAGCAAAATTCGCGATTGCATCAGTGTTTCACAGCAGCGCTCGCTATCCAGGTCTTTGGCGACATAATCACAGTAGTTGTAGCCGGCTCGTAAATACACGCAATCTACAGGGCCTACTCCTTGCAGCAAGAGCCTATTGTTGGGGCCTGTTACCAGGCCCGCTTTGAGTTCACAAAAGGTCTTTCGTACCGTACGAATGCCTTTTTCAGCTAAGGCATATTCAAGAAGGTGTTGGTCGAAGACATTGTCTTCATGCTCCTGTATCACCATTAGAAATGTTGGGCTGCCACCATCTCCAAACTCGCTTTTGATGGCTCTTGTCGCATCGGCAAGGCCTTGGGAGAGTCGCTCAATTGCTGGGTTCTCTATAGGTTGGCCGTTCGAAGTATTGGGCCAATCGGAATAGGTCTCAGGACTTTGCGAGCGGATGAATTGGTGCAACTCGTAAATACGCTGCCCAAAGGGCCCCATTCCTGCTGCGATTCCATTGAACTCAATGAGCTTTGGTCCCTGGCTTTCATCGTCCATAAAGTCACTTCTCATAATCAGGAGGGGGAGGCGGGGCGCATTTTTTATTTGACCATGCATGGCGAGTAAGGCACCGAAAAACGGGTCTCCATGTGCAACAGGCCTGATAGCTTCGTGAAGAAATTGGTGATCTTCTGAGACTTGATGGATCAGCTTTCCCAATAGGGGTACTGCTTTCTTTAACGTCTCAAACCGTTCCAGGGCGATAGTACTTGGGGTAAGGCTAAAAGGAACATGGCTCGCTGAGCCACGACTAGATTTGAAAGCCAGGCCATGGGCAAGCCCCCACTCTACCGCTTCATTGGCTGCCTGAATGGCGTTTGGATGGCTCTTTTTCATGGTTTCCACTGGCCTTTGTATGCTGGGGGGCACAACTCAGATTATATGATATTTCTAGAATAATGGAAATATAAATGTTAAGTAAAGGTGTGTGTTCGAGTTATTTCCGAGGTATCCAAGAAAGGTATCAAGGGAAGGGAGCCAACTAAAGCTGGCTATTTCTGTAAATGGTCATTCTAGCGGTGCTTGAAGCAGAATTTAGGGCCTAAATGTATCCATCGGGGTGAAGAGAAGAAAGTTCGGACGCTCCATCGATAGGGGGCGCCCGAAGCAAGAGCGACATTGTTCAGTGCTGATCCGGTACCGCACACTTGATATCAGGACACTTTATCGGTGTATTGAAATCATCGTGGCAGCATTCATCTTGTAAAAACTGAATAACCTCAGTCAAGTGCTGATATTCGGCTACGCAGTAGAGGGTGCGGCTCTCGCGTCGCTGGAAAATTAATCCTGCCGAAATCAGACTGGAAATATGGTGGGAGAGGGTTGATCCGGGGATATCTAATTGCTCCTGGATGTTGCCTACAGGAATACCCGGTAGTCCGGCTTTGACTACTTTTTTGTAGATCAACAAGCGGGTTGGGTGTCCCAGCTCTTTGAGCGATTTGGCTACTTCTTCGATTTCCATCATGATTTGGTCATAAGTTCTATATTTGTCGAAATATATACAGTTTAGTGCTAAAGATAAAGTGTCGTGTGGACGACTGCTCAAGCTAGTGCTGCTACTAGTTGTTTAGGGTATTGAGAGGAAGCTGCATTACTTATATTTCTTTAAACTATATTACCAAACTTACCGAAATAACGCTTTTACTGCTAATTGCCCACACCAGGAGGGGGGTAATATCTATTCTGAAGTAGACGCATCATCATCCCGGATTTCATTGTAGCCATAAGAATCTTTACCAAACACCTGAAAATTGCAATGTGAATTCCAGCAGGCCCTCAATGGTTGAAATGTTGTCTTTGCCATAAGGAGCAACTTTTACGTGATTAGCTGTATACCTCATGGCAAACGAAAATCGAGATTTATCTTTTGATGTGTTTGCAAAGGATGTGTGCATAATTAGGGGTGAGAAAATAAGGCATTCGCCGGCTTTCACTTCCAGGTCTTTTACTTCCAGGTCGCCAAAGAGATCTTCTTCAATAATTTCCCTTGTACTGAGCAAAAGGAATAGCTTGGCAAGTCTGTATAAGGAGCGGGGTGATGCAGGGACTAGTGATAAGTATATTAATTTGTTGTCTTGTATATAATTATAGAGGTAGCTAGTTCTTGTATCGGTGTGTGACTTTGGAAGCATGCTAAGCCAACTGGTATCTTTCGTACTTTCGGTGAGCACAACCCAAACGATGTGTTGAATTAGGGTGGGAGAAGTTTATATGGTCGGTCGTAATTTTGTATATTTACCGACCTCTCGAAAGGTTGCATTCTGATACCAAGACATCCCCTCAATGTCGGGGCTTTTATCAAAAAATTGACTGCGCCAGCATATAACTTCATATCCTAGTAGAGTTGCCAATCGCTCTGAAATTTTTGGGGGTCGTAGGAGGTTCCTAAAGGGTTTTATCCGCAATGCCTGGTATAATTCAGCGTATCCAATTGTCCAGCGTTCCTCTCTTTTACCAATCGCCTTCACCTTGTCGCCAAGGTGCCTCACTACAATTGGAAATTGTTTTTAAAATCATCCAGTGCTATTCCCTTAAGCTTTTCGCCAGTTCAGAAGAGATACACGGAAGGTAGGAAGGAGTTCATTTTTTTAAAGAGTGGCCCGATCATCTTCGTTTAATTTTCAAATAATGGTGGTAGTTGTGCGCCAGATAGATGCTGAGCTTTCCAAGCCGATCTAGATTAGAAAATAATTTTTATTTTTTGCTCTTCTGTCATGGGGGTATTATGAATTTGTATGCAATTATTGTCATAACTAAGTCTGCGGCCTTTAGGTGCTTTCCTAAGGGTAGGGAGGTTACCTAAGTTTTTTTTTCGTCACTACCAGAGAGTATATTGATCATGACGGATTGTGGATTACTCTTCTGTTTTGTCCTCATCGTCTAATATTCCATTGTAGCCATAGGTGTCTTTGCCATAAATCTGAAAGCTGATAACCTTTGGGAGTGTATATTCTATTAGTCCGCCTAAAGTTGAGTAATTATCCTTTCCGTAAGGGGCAACCTTTACGTGATTGGCTGTGCAGCGACCTACAAATGAAAATCGAGTTTTGTCTTTTGATGTGTTTGGGTAGGAGGCGTGGATGTTCAGGGATGAGAATATTAGGCACTCTCCGGCTTTCATTTCTAGATCTTTGATGTCAAAGCCGTCAAAAATATGATCACCTAGCAATTTTGCGGCACTAAAAAATACTACTGCACCTTTGTGAAAAATCCTTCCATACATAAAAGATTTGCATAAATGGTATAGGTACAGTGGGGAAGCTGGTAGAAGCGATAAGTAAAACATCCTGTTGTCTTGTAGAAATTCGTAAAGGTAATTTACTCTCGCGTCAGCATAAGATCCGGGTAGAATTCTAAGGCACCCGGTTTCTTTTGTGGTGTCAGTTAAGGCAACCCACGCATTTACTTGAATGAGCGCAGGTGGTGTTTCTCTTGTGGGCTGGAGCTTTGCATATTTCCCCATTTCCCTGAAAGTTGCATTTTGGTGCCAGGGTGTCCCATCGGAGCCTGGTTTTTTTTTCAAAAAACTGATTGCGCCAGCAAATAACCTCATCACCTAAAATGCTTGCAATCTTTTCCGAAATTTCAGGCTTTCTCATTAAGTCCCTGAAAGGCTTTAACTCTAGCGCTTGATATAGACTGGCATATTCGATATTCCAGCGGCCCTCTTTCTTAGCAATTTCTTTAATTTTATCTCCCATATAGGAAACGCCGTTAAAGTCATTGTCATACTCCTCCTGTACTAGAGTCATTAAGCCCTGTGCTTCTTCCGCGGATAGAACTCTATAGGGAGGCAGATAACCATTTTCTTCAAAGAAGTGGCGATCTTTGTCACTTAAAAAACAACTTCCTGTGGCGGCACTTTGGGGAGGATTGGGTAATTTTGCTGTCAGGTTTTTAAGCTTGTCGAGTTCGGAAAACAAATGATGACGCCTATTCCTTTGCCAGGGGAGAATAAACACCTTATAAGCTGTTATTAAGATTACAGTCCCAATAACTTTACACTTTTGGCTAAATGAAATATCGAAGTCAGCCAGACTACGTTCATTGTCTGCGCCTGAAAACATTTTAGAGAGCGTACTGCCACCTTGATTTTTCATGTCATGCATAAGTTACTTCGGGGTAAAGTTAGCTTTTATTAAGACTAGCTTCAGCTCGCACAAAGGTGTTCTGAACAGTACCCATGGCAATACTTCACGGCATGTGACGGGAATTTTTTCGGGGTGGCTAATGAAGGAAGTAGAGCGGTGCCAGGCCAGAATATAACCTGGAGTATCGAGCTTTATTGAACTGACGCCCATTGGCTGCAGGGGTCGGTTGGAGAGTACCCTTGAGGGGAGCCTGGCATGTTTCTTGAATTTCTCAGCTCTATGGGCACCCCTATCCCTTTTAAGTGCCTTAGGCCGATACAGTTCGACATTTCCCAAATCAGCAACAGCCAATCAAGTAAAGTGGAAAGTTTTAGTTACCTTTCACCAAGTCGACAGATCCGTGATCATCACAGTGATCACCATGAACATGGTGAAGTCGCCCGTTAACCAGATAGTCAACATGATCTCCGTGGGGAACCTGCTCATGGCCACAGTTTTTGCCGTGGATATGGGAGCTGTCATAGCCCCCTGTAACAGGGTGGCAACCCTCCGGGTTTTGGGTGCTTACTTCCAAGACGTGCTCGTCGTAGTGGTCTTTGTGGGGATGGTGTAGGTGGCCATCATGGAGGTAGCAGATATGGTCCCCATGGCGAATGGCTGTGTGGCCACAGTGGCTATTATGGGTATGTGAATGATGCTCCGCCTGTTGGCACTTGCCTTTTTCCATGATAACTCTCCTGGCCGCTTGGCACTTACATGGAACCACTCGTCGTCGAATGCTTCTAGAGTCAATAATTTGGCGCCACATTTGGACAGCCCTACATACTAAATCTAAGAACATCCGGGTGTAGTTTCCAAATATGAACTTCTACCAATGGCAGAAAACCTGCCCCTACCCCTCAAATCTTGATCTGCGAAGGTCTAACGGATGACTAGTCACTCAAATCTAGCCATTAATTCAATTTGCAATCGATTGCATTTGCGCATTATAGTTAAAGCACGGTGCATCAAGTAGCGTTTAGCAACTCTTTATGCAATCGATTGCATAAAGCTTTATAAAAATAGCACCGAAGTATCAGAACAGATAAGAATGACGACGAGAGGGAAGAGTTGATGAGCAAGAAACCATTGGCGCAGGCCGTATCCATGGCCGCGCTCTCCGTTGGTCTTTGCGGCTATGCCGCAGCCCAAGAAATTAGCCCTGAAAACGATATGGTGATGGAGGAAGTCATCACAACGGGCACCCCAGGCGGTGCGGGCATGCGTAAGCTGGATGCCAGCTTTTCTATCACAACTTTAAGTGATGATGAGATTAGCAAAGCCTCTCCTTCAAGTACTGCAGACCTGTTGAAGTCCGTTCCTGGCCTGTGGGTTGAGAGCTCTGGCGGTGTTTCTGGGGCAAATATCGATGTTCGCGGTTTCCCCGGCGGTAGTGATGCACCCTTTGTCACGGTATCCATGAATGGATTACCTCTGTATCCAGCGCCAACACTCTCATTTTTAGAAAACTCTTCTCTATTTCGTGTCGATGAAACTATTCAGCGAGTGGAAGCTCTGCGCGGTGGACCCAATCCAGTTTTCTCCAATGGCCAGCCAGGTCTGACTACCAACTTTATCTTAAAAGAAGGTACTGAAGAGACTGAGGGGCGCTTTAAGTACACTTTATCTGACTATGATCTGCAGCGAACAGATGCCCTAATGACTGGTAAGCTCGCAGATGATGTTTATTACATGATCGGGGGCTACGTATCTTCCTCCCCGGGTATTCGCGATGCGGGTTTTGATGCGGAAGAAGGGCATCAATTTACCCTGCACATCACCAAAGAGATGGATAACGGCAAAGCGGGTTTTTACATCCGGGATACAAAAGATACTGGTACCTGGTATTTGCCCAATGCTGCATTCCTGGAAACAGATTACACCCAGGTAGGCCCCAGTAATCGCAAGGTTTCTGTACCTATCACTCAGGCTGACGGTAATGGCGGCTCAGAAACTACCTGGGAAACTTTCGATATGGGCGAAGGGCGCGGGTGGAATGGTAATGTAGCCGGTGCTTATCTGGAGCTAGACCTAGGCGATGGCTGGAGTCTCACCGAACGCTTTGGACTTACCGCAGGTAACGCTGATACTTTGGGTTTTGTTCCTAATGGTGCGCCCGTATCGCTAAATTCTCTTACTGACCAAGCAGTAGTAACCGCCTCTGGAAACGAACTTAGTGGCGATACTGTGGTACAACAGTTTGGTGCCTGGGTAGTACGCAAAGATATCGAGGCTACGACAAATGACATTAGCCTGGCAAAAGAGTGGGATAACTTTAAGGTAACTGCCGGTTATTACACCTCTAGCTGGGAAGTTGATGAATGGTGGTCCCTGGGTAACCAGAAATACTATGTATTGGGTCAAGATGGGGAGCTGATCACAGGAGCTGCAGATGGCTCTGAGCTCACAGGAGACCTTGCCTGTAATACATCCGCCGATATCTCAACTTGTGACTGGAAATATGATGTGGATGCTGTGGGTGATGCCCGTGAAAACGCGCTTTACCTTGCCGGCGAGTTTTACTTAGGAGATTTCACTTTCGATCTGGGAGTGCGTTCCGCAAACCGGAAAACCAATTACTCCGTGGATCATGGCGAACGTGACGGTAATTTTACCACCTATAAAGCAGACGAAAATGGTACTGCCTACACTGCGGCAGTGGACTGGGCATTTGCCGAAAATATGGGCACATTCTTCCGTATAAACTCCGGTTATAAATTCGCAGACTTTGACAACTATCGAGAGTTTGGTGACAGCTTCATTGCTGGGTCTGATCTTGTGATCGACATTGAGCAATACGAACTGGGTTATAAATTACAGGAGCAAGATTACTCCCTCTTTGCGACGCTGTTCTACAACGAAACCCAGGGTATGCCTGACTGTATCATCGGCAGCAGTACCTGTACTCGTTTGGAGACAGAGGCGCTTGGTCTCGAATTGGACGGTAAAGTTCACTGGGGAGATTTCACCTTTGGGTTAAATACTACCCTGCAAAAGCCAGAAATCACGAGTGGTGAATATGAAGGCAACCAGGTTATGCGTCAGCCTGAATACCAGGTGCGCCTGAGCCAGAATTATGATTTCACACTGAATGACATTGATATGGCTGTGTATACCGATATCAGTCGGGTGGGTGATCGCTTTAATGGAAGCAACAATGAAGTAACTTTGCCAGCCTATACAAAAGTTGACCTGGGTGCGGTGGCTTATATCAATGATATTACTGTCCAGTTGGCTGTGGACAACTTAACTGATGAAGATGGTATCACCGAAGGTGATCCCCGCGATCCGCTAGCGTCTAATGTCCGCTATATCTTACCGCGCAATATCAAGCTTAGCTTCGCGTACGATTTTTAACCTCATGCCTCTCCCATAGGCTTCCAAGCTTTGCCGCACACTTCTCCAGTGTGCGGCTTTTTTATTGCCTGAAAAATTTAACTACAATCTATTTTCAAATCCATACAAATAATGGAGCTTCGATCTTTGTGGTCTAACCCAAATCCTTCCGGAGGCTCCCCAATAAAGTATGTGGTTAAACTGCTTTCATGAAGCGAAATTAGAGTCGAGGTTGAGAGCCCTAAGGTCATTGCAGGTGTGAAACCTTAATGTTCATATACAAATTTAATTTGGCAGTGGGAGATAGTTCTATTAAGTTATGAGCAGTTACCCCAATTCCTATTGCTAGCTGTATGTTGACGTTCTGACTAAAAAGTGGCATTAAGGTGGCGTAAGGGTTTGTTAGCTGTACTCTTTTCCCCCACCTATTATTAGTTTAGTAATGTTTCATATGTATTAGTGATTTTGGGTTGGTACATTTTTGGTAATATGAAAAAATTTATTGGCTTTCTTGTTGTTGTTTTGGCAATACCACTGCTCGTCTATTTTTCTACCTATAAGGGGGAAAGAAGTTTTACCAATCATCATGGCCTTCCAAATGTTAATCTGGTTGTCGATAATGCGTATTCTCTTTGGTTTACGCCTTATGATCCACTGATGGGGATGTATAATAATATAGGAGGGAAACTTGGATTTATTGTCTGTAGTGATGTACCTAATATCGCTTACGGAATGGCTGGATATTCATTTCAGGTCTTATTGAGAGATAGTTTTGTAAAAAATCCAAATTTTTATGATGCTCGAAATGGTAATAATCCAGAGAATCCATTTTTCCATCGCCGAGCAAGAAATCTATATTCCTATTTCCAGTCAATTCAATCTTTGAAACCAGCATCTTATAAGCCGCAGTTGGGGGATTTGGTTTTTTATAGAAAGATTGAAAAAGGATATATTGCCCATGTTGCTATAGTTACTTATGTTGATAATAGGGGGTTTAAAATCATGGAGTCAGCACCCAAAACCCTGTTCGCCAGGGAAGTAGAAATGGATTCTCCAGTGAAAAGGGGCTGGATCTTGGCGGGCTTTGGTAAAGTGTATTGAGGTGTTGTCCATGATTCGTAGTCATGAGAGATATTGTTCTTACAGTGATATATGCATCCCAGTGATTTTTGTAGCCTAATTTCTCCTAGGCTCAATTCCTGTTCACTGATAATTGAGATATATTGCTGGTAGACAGCTTACATCCAGATGGGTATTTCAATACATCTAACATGTTTTTAATGGTAAGAGGTTTGATTAATCGGCTTTGACAGGGTCGGTTGTACTTAGCCCAATGGTTTCAGACTTGCCAAATTGGCATTATGAGGTAATTTAAGTGATCTGGCGCCTAATAAGGTTTCTAAATGTAAAAATTAGAGATCATGCCATGTTTTAGGAGCATATTTATCCTTATTATCTAGTAGGATAATAGGTATTTTTCTACAGTTACCTTTTCAGATTTGAAGCACCGATAAAAGCGCCACAATGGATGATCTCTGGATTCCCACTGATCTAGCTTTTCAGAAGCAAGGCGTTAACTTAACTTTCAACTAAAAGAGGGTTGCCGATGTCTATTGAACGATTGAGAACTCCTGAGGAGCGCTTTTCTTTACTACCGGGTTTTCCGTATACTCCCCACTATATTGATAGCCTGGAAGGCTATGATTCTATGCGTATGGCATATATCGATGAGGGGGAGCAGGACTCGGATACCACCTTTCTTTGTCTCCATGGGGAGCCCAGTTGGGGTTACTTATATCGAAAAATGATCCCAGTTTTTGTTGAGGCAGGACACCGGGTAATTGCTCCAGATTTGTTTGGGTTTGGTCGCTCAGATAAGCCCGTCAATGAAGATGTGTACACTTTTAACTTCCATCGTAACAGCCTGATGCGTTTGATTGAGCATTTGGACCTTAAGAATATTACGCTGGTTTGTCAGGATTGGGGTGGACTTCTGGGATTGACACTTCCAATGGATATGCCGGATAGATTTACCCGATTACTGGTAATGAATACGGCTATCGCAGCAGGGGATGGTGCATCTGAGGGGTTCTACCACTGGCGGAACTTCTCTGTCAATGTACCTGAAATCCCTGTGGGAGGACTCATTGCCAATGATGCTCAATCTGAGGTCAATTTATTCGATATAGTAGCCTATGATGCGCCTTTTCCAGACAATCGCTATAAGGCTGGCGTTCGTCGATTCCCGTCAATTGTACCGGTTGATCCTGATATGGAGGGAGCAGAGCTAGGGGTAAGGGCTCGAGAATTCTGGTCTAGGAGCTGGGGTGGTGAGAGCTTTATGGCGATTGGAATGAGGGACTTTGTGCTTGGTGAGAAAGTGATGGAGTTGCTGAGGGGAACCATCAAAAACTGCCCCGAGCCTCTCAAACTAGCGGAGGCGGGCCACTTTGTGCAGGAATATGGTAAAGAAATTGCTGAAAAGGCTCTCAACCACTTCAAGCTTTCCTCTACAGTAACTGAAAATTAAGAGCGTACTAGTGCCGGGATAAGTTAGATCCCGGCGCTTTACTCCTGTGCAGCCTAAGAGGTTTAGGTTGCTCTCATCTTTCATAGCTAATTTACTACTGGGGCTCTGTTTACCGTAGTCTTGTTATCAAACTTCAGTGTGCTCAAAATGGGGCTTTTATCGATAACTATTACCTTTTATAAGGTTAATGGTAATCTGCACAGCTCGAATAGATACCTTAAGCCATTATTTTGAGTTGGGGTTTAATATGATCAATGGTAGTTGCCACTGTAAAAGTGTTCAATTTGTAGTTAATGAGAAATCACTGGATGTTCGCAAGTGTTATTGTGAAACATGTAGAAAGCTAAGTGGGGCTGATTATTCAGTGGTAGCATTGGTGAATAAGAGTCAGTTTAAGATTATTAGTTCTCCCCAGAAGCTTTTGCAATATATTTCTAAACCAGGAAAAACTCGGCACTATTGTCCCACTTGTTTTGCCCCGGTTTTTGTTGAGGTAGAATCCCAATCTAATCTTTGCCGGATTCGTCTGGGATTACTTGATGATAATCCTGAAGTTAATATATCTGGTCACATGTGGGTTAGTGAGATGCCCTCTTGGTGTAGTATTAGCGATAATCTTCCGGTATTCACTCACGATTACTCTGAATGATAAGACAGAGTTAGAAACTGTGGGCCGGTAAGTTGAGTTGTAATGAAAGGGTATTTGAATGAGAAGTATATTTGTTTTATTTTTGTTCTTTTCGGTTAATGTCCTAGGGGAGGTAGCACATTTCCGTATAGATTCAGAGATCCTGGGAGAGGAGGTTACAGCTCGGGTATCTTTACCGGATACCTATCACCATTCTAAGAGTTTTTCTTATCCTCTACTAGTGATATTGGATGGCTCAACGCAATTTAATCATATGGCGTCTAGTGTTCATTTTTATAGTACCTATGCCGTTATACCTGAAATGATAGTGGTCGGTATCAGCACTCAGGATCGGCTCGCATATTTTACTCCCACTGAGCCCGAAGCCTACGCGGGGCGCTCAGGCAAGGCTGACAAACTAACAAAATTCTTGGAAGACGAATTCTCAGGAATCTTGAGTAAGAAATATCGAATTTCTCCATATTCTATTATCTCAGGTCACTCACTTTCTGGGCTATATACTAGTTACTTGGCAATTAATAATGAATCTATGTTTGATGCAGCAATTTCAATTAGTCCCAGTTTATGGTGGGACGATTCATCTCTTATAGATGAGTATAAGGGTAGCCATGCAAGAAAGGAGAATAAGCCTTTTAGATGGTTTCTGAGCATGGCAAATGAGCCAAATGAAATGCCAGCGGCTTTTGACGGTATGCTTCAAGCATTAAACGATATGCCAAGATCAGGATTGCATTTCTCTTATGCGCGATTCCCCAATGAAACACATGACAGTACACCCTTAGTAGGCAATGCAAAAGGGTTGCAAGCAGTTTTCTCCGATTGGAATGCTGTGCCTGAAATTGATGTTATGTCTTTAAATGAATTAAAAGAGTTTTATAGTTCTAAAGTTGATGAGTATGGCTATTTATTTCAACTTTCTGCACATCAATATAATGTCTATGGGCTTAAAGCGGCCTATGAAGGTAAGACTGATTGGGGGATTGAGATCCTAGAGCAGGGAGCTAGGGAATTCCCCGATTCTGAGATTTTGTGGGATAGTTTGGCAACTGCCTATAAGTTGGGCGGAAAACTAAAGAGTGCAATGGGGGCTTCAGATCGAGCCGTTAAGTTAGCAGAAGAGACCAACTCAGTCTTTCTCAGCGAAATGAATACTCAAAATACTCAGCTTAGAGCTGTGCAGGTAGAAGGTTCTTTGGGGGATATATAAGAGGGAGGGGGTAATAGGGTAGTACCAGCATAAAATTACAGTAGGGTATTGGGACGATAAACTTGGTATGCATATTAGAAATGTCACACTTCAATAGAATCTGTAGTCTTTATTAGAGAGTTTAAAGTGAAGTTTAAAGACAGTCGTGGAATTATTCTGACTATTTTGGCAATGCTCTGTTTGGCTGGTATGGATGCAACAGGTAAGCTACTCATCCAGAACTATTCTATTGTTCAAATAATGGCGATTCGTTTCGCGATATTTTTCTTCATCGTTATAAGCTTGGCAAGACTCAAAGGGAGCTTGGATATAGTACGAAGTGAAATATTTGGCACTCAATTAGCTCGCTCTATTGTTCTCGCTCTTGAGGTGTCAGTATTTATTTTTGCTTTTAGTATGATGTCTTTGGCTGATGTGCATGCTATAGCTGCGACCGCTCCATTATTCGCAATATTAATGGCTGGATGGTTTTTAGGGGAGAGGATAGATACAAGGAGCTGGGTAAGTGTTGCGGCTGGATTTATAGGTGCCCTTATTATCATTAGGCCTGGAATGGGAATGATGGGTTGGCAAACCTTGATCCCCATCTTGGGAGCTATCCTATGGGCCGCATATCAAGTGCTTTCACGCCGTGTTTCACACTTTGATAGTGCCGATACAACCGTTTTCTATACCGCGACCATGGGTCTTATTATTTTTGGAAGCTTAGCACCATTTTATTGGGTAGAGCCGACAGTATCAGGGTGGCAATTGTTGATTTTAAATGGGCTCTTAGGTGCAATGGGCCACTATTTACTGATTAAGGCACTGGCACTTACTCCAGCTTCTATTTTGCAGCCCTTTAGTTACGCTTTACTATTTTGGGCTATTGTTATTGGCTTTGTAATCTTCGGAGATCTGCCTGATGGAAATACATTATTTGGCGCCTTCGTAATATTGGCTGCGGGATTTTATGCTTCAGACCTAGGCCGCGCATTGATTGGTGATTCACAGATTAAGGCCAAAAAGGGGAAGGATGATGCTGAATCAGAGTCAAAGTTAATGAGTTAAAAAACCAATTTGATAAAGGGCGCTCTAATGATGGTAGTTGAGCCCCATTAATATATCGGTGGCGAAATTGTTTAACGCCACCTTGAATTCAGTTAGTGATTAGGTATCTGTTCTTAGAATATTTAAAAACTCATGCGTCACGATGCTCAAGGAAGCCGCCATCTACCCAATTGATTATCAAGTCAACATACTCTTGTCCAGCATCTTCCGATGAGAAGTGAGATGCGTTATCAAATATAACTAGCTTACTATTGGGGATATGCTTGGATAAGGCAGTCGCATTATCCACTAAAACAAATGGATCTCTCTTGCCCCAAGTGATCAATGTCGGAACATTAATACCATTTAGTTTTCTCTCAATCCATGGAAGCTCTTTCGAATAGCTTCCAAAGAAACTGATGGCGCACTTGTGACTGTCATTATCAAAGGCTATGTCATAGTACTCTTGGATAGCTCGTTTGCTGGGTTTGTAGTTGTGATAGCCGTCTTTGACGGCAGTCAGGAAGTTGGTTTTCATTACTGACTTCTTGTTTAAGCCTTTTGCTATCCAGCGAACCATTCGGGATCTGACAACGGCCATAAGAATAGGAGAGAGTTTTGGAGGGAAGGTGCCTGGGCCGTCAAAGATATTGAGACTCAAGAATCGTTGAGGGTGGTTAATAACGGCCGCTAAAGCAATAGGCACACCCACATCCGGCCCTACCAGGTGGGCCTGCTTGATGCCAAAATGGTTCATTATTTGAACAAGGGCTTCGCTCAGGCTGCTCGGAGACATATCTCCTTCCTCCGCTTTTGATAAGCCAAATCCTGGGATATCAAAGGCTAGCACATCAAACTTTTCACTAAATGCTTCAATGGATGACTCCCACATGCGAATACTTTGGGGTAGACCATTCAGCAGTAGTAGGCTGGGAGCCTGAGGTTTTTCCTTGCGTAGAAAGCGAATGTTAAATTTCCCTACAGAGACAAACTGCGGTGTAAATATATCGTCAGCGGTTGAGGGTCTATTGGAGGCGTATTGGGTTAGGGCCTTGTCTAAGAGAGCTTGGGTCATAACAGGGTATATATCTATATGGGTCTATAGGTGATTTCGGGTTAAGTTACTTATTTATACTAGGTTACTCACTTGAGAGTTGGTTGCCAATAAGGCACTATTAAGTGGTTAAGTTACTTTTTGATAACCTATGGAGTGGAAGGGTGGGGACGCAGAATAAAAATAGTGAGAGGCGCGTGTTTGTGAATGATGATGAATGTCCCGTTCGTAATGTAGTAGCTCAAATTGGTGACAAGTGGTCCATCCTGATATTGTTTGCCCTTGTTGATGGTCCAGATCGCTTCAACTCCCTAAAGTCGCGTATTGAAGGGATTTCACAGCGAATGTTGACGCAAACCCTGCGTGACTTAGAGCGCGATGGTTTTGTACTCCGTTCTGTCTTTGCGCAGGTTCCAGTTAAAGTGGAGTATGAATTAACTGACCTGGGAAGGGGGTTATCTGCAGCTGTGTGGAAGTTAGTCTCTTGGGCAGATGAACATCATCCCGAGATTCGTAAAGCGCGCCTAAGATATGATGAGGATAATCAATCGTAGATTAAGGATTCTACCTTCTATTGTCCCCATTTAGGGCTTCTCTCAAAAATTATCAGTCTGCTTTGTAGTAAAGCATGATCTGTACTTGCAATTGAGTTCAATAGAGCCTTTTGTAGCTGAAGCATTACTGTAAATATATAGTTAGAATGATTGGCAATCTTAGTTTTCTTGAACTTGAGGCATAACGGAATAGGACTTACAAGTAAATTTAAATTTCTTACCCTTGATAATTAAATAGAATCGATAAATATAAGTAATTAGAAGGTGAGCCATGGATTTTTTTGAAATTAACCGACACTCCTGGGATAGCCGCACCCGTATTCATGTGAAGTCTGAATTTTATAATATTGATGGATTTCTAAGCGGAAAATCTACTTTAAATGAATTTGAGCTTTCAGATATAGGTAATGTGTCTGGAAAAAGTTTACTTCACTTACAGTGTCACTTTGGCTTGGATACCTTATCTTGGGCTCGATTGGGGGCGAAGGTGACGGGAGTTGATATTTCTTCTGTAGCCATTACTGAAGCACAGGCTCTTTCTGACCGTTCAGGTTTACATGGAGAGTTTATCTGCAATGATATCTACAGTTTTGGAGAGTCAAATAATAAAGAATTTGATATCGTCTTTACTTCCTACGGTGCACTCTGTTGGTTGCCGGATATCGAGCGGTGGGCATCAGTTGTTGCTCAATGCTTAAAGCCGGGGGGGACTTTCTACATCGCAGAATTTCATCCATTTTATGATATTTTCTCTGGTTACACATACTTTCATCGAGCCGATCCAGATATTGAAGAGCAGGGTACCTATACAGAGAATGATCGGGGTGGCAAGTCTACCCTAGCCACCTGGTCACATCCGATTAGCGATGTTGTGAGTGCATTATTAAAATATGGTATTCAAATCACTCAACTAAAAGAATACCCGTATAGCCCTTACAACTGTTTTGATGGCATGGAGGAGCGTGAGAAGGGGAAATACTACCTGTTTTTTAAAGGACATGAGATTCCGCTAATTTATACTATTAAAGGTGTCAAAGTTACTTGAGATAAAGAGCAATAACAGTAATCAGGCTAGCGGTAGATTTGTGCAGAGCCTTTTTTAAGGGAGGGAAAAGGAGGGTAATGAGTACCGCCCCCTTAAACTTCCCATGTAAAGGCCCACTGGCTTCATATCCAACACTGCTTTCTTGCGTTTTGTCTAATTGGCGTAGATAGCCACTATTTACCATTCACAGATGTTTAGATTCCGTACTTAGTTGCCATTTCTTTAAGAGAAATTTCTTATAGCCCTTTTAGCAAGCTGGATCACACTCTGTTCAGGAGAAGGTCATTATTAACTGATTTTATAGAGGGTAGTAAGATGGCTATATGGCAATTACAAGGTATGAAGTGTGCTTTATCTATATTTGCAGGTGCTTTTTGCTTGCTGATATCCGGGCTTGCATCGGCGGTTGATTGTGGTGATACCATTAACACCCGAGAAGTTTTGGATGATGATTTGGTATGTACAGATAATATCGCGATAACCATTGTTGGCCCAACTGGTGGCCTGGATATGAATGGTCATACCATTACTTGTGACAATAATTCTGCAATAGGCATAGATGTTGTCGGTCTTGTGGGGTATTTGGAGGGCGCAGGTACTATATCATTCTGCCAGACGGGCGTTAGATTGGCTGGTGATGGATTTCATAATGTAACCAATATTTCTGCTAACAATAATGACTTTGTAGGGTTGGCGGTATCGAGCGACTTCAATCTAATTACTAATTCAAGTGCTAATGGTAATGGTAATACTGGCATATTAGTTACGGGGCTAAGAAATACCTTGATCTCAAATATTATCGAAAGTAACTTACTAGATGGGATTCAGTTGGATGGTGATGCTCCAAGTTTAGCCCAAAATTATATATATGATAATAATCGATATGGGATCTATATTGCTGATTCCAACTTTGGGAATTATAGCCAGAACACCTCTGAGATGAATGGTTCAGTGGGTATCTATATGGAAGCAGCTAATCAGTTTTTTAACTTTATTCTCAACAACACATCCAAGGGAAATACTGATTTTGACTTGGAGGATCTAAATGCAAATGCATGTAGTAATATTAATGTCTGGCGTGGAAACACTTTTACTACTGCTAATCCCAGTTGTTTAAATTAAGGCTTTTTGCAAGGCTCACCTTAAAGTAAACTGGGTGAGCCTGTGTTCAATTCGTATCCGCTCAACTATTTGCTTGTTGTCTATAAGGATTAAATTTCACTGATACATTATGTGGTAATGTAGTATCAGACATGTTTCTAACTCTGATTACAAGGTGCTGATTAATCCATGAAGCCTGATAACTTAATTGATCATCCTGAAGGCGGGAAATTTCTTCAGGTGTTTAAGTCGAGCTCAATAGTAACAAGGGAGGATGGGCAGAAGCGAAGCGCATTGACGCATATTTACTTTTCCTTACAGAAAGATGAAGTATCTAGGTTTCACCGGGTCGAATCTGATGAGGTTTGGAATTTATATAGGGGGGAAGGCTTATATCTCTATATTTGGACTGAGGGGGATAGCTGTTTGCAAAGGACTGAGATTTCCGCAAAGAATAATATATTTTGTCATGTTGTTCCTGCTGGTGCCTGGCAGGCTGCTGAGCCAATTGGGAGTTCTGTTTTGGTCGGATGTTCGGTAGGCCCGGGGTTTGAATTTTCGGATTTCAATTTAATCAAGGTTGATGATCCTGTAGCAAAACAACTGTGTGAGATAGATAGTTGTTTGAGTCGCTTCATTCGTTAAGCCTAAAGTTTAAGCTGTAGTTACGCTTTACTATTGATGGATATTTTGGCGTAAATTTTATGGAGTCTATTTTAAGCTTTTCACTTCACGTCTATGCACGAGTTTTGATTATTTTACTTGCCCAAGCTTCTCTATGCCATTACCTTTTACATGCCAGAGCTATTGAGAATATTTTCCTATGGATATTTCACTCTTTGGGCTCAAAATGTATCCCAATATTCTTTTTTCTGATTTCAAGGATTTTTATTACCTGGGCATAATGGTTATGACTAAAAATTGTTATTGGGTTTACTTCAGCTCTTTCGCATAATGTAAATGCCGATGATGTGTACGCTGATACCATTGCGAGTACAGAAATAATAAGTAAGGATCTCAATTGTAATTTGATTGGGTTAACAGTTGCTGGGCTGACCGGTAGCTCGGATTTAAGTGGCAATTGGCTGTGGTGGTGAGTAGTAATCAATAGCTAAACAGTTTTATTAGGGGGGTACAATACTATTTTAGGAGTTCATTATGAATATTTGGCAGGAAGGAACGCAGTCTAAACTATATTCTTATCTATTTTTCGGTAGTGCGTTAGTAATCTCTGGAAGTGTAAATGCAGATATAGTGTGTGGCGGTAATATTACAACTCCAGAGGTGTTAACTGAGAACTTTTCTTGTAATTCCGGTGTAATAGTAACTGGCCCTACAGGAAGCCTGAACTTGAATGGATTTACGTTTGATTGTGAAGGAGGGGCAGGTGTCATTCTTGAAGGTACAGGAGCTGTATTATCTGGAGGTGCATCAGGAGGTACATTGGATGAATGTGGTACAGGAGTCATTGCAGCAGGTTCCGGTAGCCACACAATTACGGGTATAACATTTAGTGAGGTTTTTGGAGAAGGGGTTTTCCTCGACTCGGACAACAATACGCTGTCTGGTTCGATTATTGATGTACCAATTGGTGGTGAAGGTGTGTTTATTAGAGGCAGTAACTCAACGGTGATAAATAACGAGATTGTTAGTTCAGATGGATTCGGGGAAAGTGGTATCTTTTTTGATCTCGGGGCAGATAATTCGACCGTAATATCTAATAAGATAACCGGTTTTAGTGATTATGGTATGGAAATATGTAGCAATGGTAATTTCATTGCTCAAAATACGGTTGAACTCACTGGTTTTACAGATCCTATTCCCGGCACTGCGGTAGGTATATCGTTGGCTAAGTTCGCCATTCCCATCTGCTTTTTTTTTGATCCGGATAGCCAATTCGGAAATGTAATTATTGGCAATATAGCAACTGATAACAACTCTACCGATCTTGAGGATACTAATCCCTTCCCCTGCCTTAATACCTGGTTTGGCAATACGGCTGATAATATAGAAGGGGCCTGTATTGATCAATGAGCCGTAAAATTATTCCCTAGAAGGCCAGCGAAATCTTATTCTTTTGACTGATGTTTGGTGAAAGGGTGCGCGGATATTAATATAAGCCTTGGCCGATTGCTAAAATATCACACCGGGATTATCCGGTGTGATATAGACGTGATTAGCTCATTTAGAGGTTCGTTATATATTGGAGTCTTGCTGCTTGCATGGTAGAGCCATAGGGTTCTAATCTATTTTTTCGTTGGGTCGTTTATCGATATTCATATTTTGACGAATGCCGGACTCTGCTAGTACAGATAAGAAAAAGTCATTTGGTGTAAATTCCAATAGGGTTGCCAGGGTGTAGTCAGCATCTTTAAGGACATCTGGGCTGCCTATGCCTACAGCCGTCATACCATCAGCGGACTTAATTGCACTGACTCCTGCGAGCGCATCCTCAAAAGCAATGCAAAACTCTGGATCAATTCCTAGACCTTTGGCGGCGGCTAGGAATATATCTGGTGCAGGTTTAGGTGCAGATTTTTCTGGGTCTGCAATAACAGAAAAGTAACGGGATATTCCCAGGGCTTCCAATACCGCCGGCGCGTTTTTACTCGCTGAGGCGAGGCCAACCGGAATATGCTGAGAATTTAACCATGCGAGCAGTTTACCGGCGCCCGGTAACAAGTCTGCGGGAGAGAGGCTGCGAATTAATTCCTGGTAGCGGCTGTTTTTTCTAGCAGCCAGTGCGATTTTTGCTTCTTCAGTGTAATTGCTGCTTTTTTCCCCGAGAATCACCTCAAGAGAAGCCATTCTTTCCAGGCCCTTTAAGCGCTCTTCAGTATCCGCTGTCCAGGGAAGGTTGAGCCCTTCAGCCAGCTGTTGCCATGCGATCAGGTGGAGACGTGCGGTGTCTGCAATAACGCCGTCGAGATCAAAAATTGCTGCACGATAGATCATCAGGATACCTCCTCCATCGGTGCTATTTGAATGGTTTCTGTTTGCCCTGGTGTCTCCAGGAATAGAATTTGCTTGCCGTGATGAAGACTGAGCGCTTCACCTTTCACCAAGGTGTACCTGGCGCTGTAAGAATCGACATCGACTGCGATCGTGCGGCCACGGAATTGCAACCGGAAACGATAGCCGTCCATTCCATTGGGCAGATATGGATTGAAGTTGAGTTCATTGCCGTGCAGCCGCATGCCAGCAAATCCCTGGACCATACACATCCAGGTGCCCCCCATACAGGCAGTGTGTATACCGTGCTGGGTATTGTTGTGGTGGTTATCCAGATCCATTCGCGCAACTTGCTGGAAGTAGTTCAGCGCTTTATCCGGATACCCAACTTCACTGGCAATAATGCTGTGAATACAAGCGGATAAAGTGGAATCGTGCGTGGTGAGCGGTTCATAGAAGTCGAAATCCCGACGCTTCTGCTCAATTGAAAACTCTGAACTTTCCAGTAACAGGCCAAGAACGACATCCGCCTGCTTACAAACTTGGTGTCGATAGATCACCAGGGGATGATAGTGAAGTAACAGCGGGAATTGATCGGCTGGCGTTTCGGCAATATTCCAGCGGGGTTTGTTTAGAAAACTATCGTCCTGAGAATGTATACCCTGCTTTTCATCGTAGGGCAGATACATGCTTTCTGCGGCCTTGGCCCAGTTATCAATTTCCTGTTTGCCGAGTTGAATACGCTGGGTTAACTCATCGCACGCTGCAGGATCGAATGATTTTAACCACTGTAATACTTCAACAGCATATTCAAGATGGGCCTTGGCCATCAGGTTTGTGTAGAAATTATTGTCAACCAGGGCGGTGTATTCGTCTGGTCCGGTAACCTCATTGATACAGAACTGGTTGTCGCGAAGTGCGTTGAAGTGGCCAATCTCCAACCACATACGAGCGCCTTCTATCACGACTTCTGCGCCCTTGTTGCGCAGAAAATCGACATCACCGGTAACCCGGCAGTAATGTCGTACGGCGTAGGCAATATCCGCATTGATATGGTATTGCGCAGTGCCTGCCGGGTAATAGGCTGAGCACTCCTCACCGCCGATGGTGCGCCAGGGAAACAGTGCTCCCTTTTGAATCGACATCTCCCTCGCTCTTTTTCGTGCGGCATCGAGGATTGAGTAGCGGTATTCCAGTAGGCCGCGCGCTAATTCGGGTTGGGTGTAGAGGAAAAACGGTAGTACATAGATTTCTGTATCCCAGAAATAGTGGCCGTCATAGCCGTCACCGGAAAGTCCTTTGGCTGCAATATTGGTATTGCCATCCCGACCTAGGGATTGGAACAAGTGGTACTGGTTGAAACGTATTCCCTGCTGCAGGGCATCATTTCCACTGACCTGAATATCGGACTCAAGCCAGAAATTGTCCATTTGTATACGCTGGGTTTCGATATGGTCCGCAAAACTTTTAGCCGCACAGCGCTCCAGGTAATGATGCAATTCGCCTGCTGATATCGGCTCAGCATTTTGCTGTGCAAAGTAAGCGACGTACTTGGTTAGGCGAATAGGGGTGTTGCGGCGGGCAGCAAAGCGATAGTCAACCGAGACGCAGTCTTCACTGCGGAGGTTATTGGACGTGTAATCGCTGTCACTCTCACAAAGGTGCAGGGCTGCGCATCGTATAGAGAAGCCACTGCTCTTAACGGATAGAGGCAGGGCTAAATAACCATCTTCAGCTGTATTTTCCAGCCATTCGATATCTCCCCGGTCAATAGGGGAGGCTAGGCGTGGGTCCTCACTGCGTTCTGCTTGGGCAAGGTCACCATCAAGGCAGGATTGCAGGTGTACCTCTCCGTCAAAATTGATGGGTGTGAGTTCCAGTTGCAGAGCTAACAGGTTTTTCTCACTGAGGGAAACCAGGCGCTGCACTTTGAGTTCAATGGTTTTTCCTTTTGGGGAGCGCCAAGTGAGTTTTCTCTCGCTGATCCCCGCGGCCATGTCCAGGCGACGCTCGTAGTTGAGCAGCTCGCCTTGGGCGAGACTAAAGCGTTCTCCATCCAAGCTGATATAAATGGTCTTGCCGTCGGGAACCGTCAACATCCTCTGGTTGTTGCGCGCGTAGCCATAAGCAGACTCACCATAGGTGATAGGTTCGCTGGCGTAGACTCCATTCAGGTAACAACCATCCGTGAAGGGTTCTGGATCGAAACCCTCCTCAAAGGTACCGCGTAAGCCGATATAGCCATTACCGAGGGAGAATAGGGTGGCATTGAGGCTGTAATCTTCGGGCTGGAAGGTGTCCTCCACCAAGTCCCAGGGGTGGATCTTGTGTTTGATTTGTTGTTTTTGCTTCATACCACTTTCACTGGATTGGAGATTGGGTCCTAGGGCCGGGCCTGCTGGGCCTTCGGCAACTGGCATTCAGTCTATCCGTAGTTGATGTCTTTTTGCAATCGATTGCAAGTCTGGGGTTAAGCCTGACTGATACTAGAAGATAGACCTGATTTTCATCTCCGAAAAGTCTGTAAGCTACTGAAAAATAATGGTTATTTTCTTTTCCTGGGTCAATTGCCAGTTGTTTTGTGACTGATCGGCATAAGGCATTCCCAAATTTTTATTGGTTTTTATGCAAACGATTGCAAATTTTTGTCTGACTGATACATACTGGGTATCTTCAGGCATTGGGGAGAAGTCGCCTTTCTCCACAAAGTCTGGGTAAAAAATGTACAATAACAGGTTGGTACGGCTGACTGCCTAAACCACAGAGCCAGATAGAATCCACTATGAAGAATCAGCGCATACTCCTATCTCTATTCACTATCTACTTTGTCTTTGCCATTTTGTTGAACAGCGTGGGTACTGTGATCCTGCAGGTAATCAATACCTATGGGGTGAGTAAATCTGCTGCGAGTGTGCTGGAGGGGTTCAAGGATATCCCCATCGGTATAGTGTCTTTCCTGATTGCTTCCCAGCTTCCCCGATTGGGGTTTAAGCGGGCGATGCTGGCGGGGTTGGCAATCGTCACCCTGGCTTGTACAGCTATGCCCCTGTTACCCGGGTTTTGGACGGCGAAGTTACTGTTCTTGTCCGTGGGTGTTGCGTTCGCATTGGTAAAGGTTGCCGCATACTCCACCGTGGGATTGTTAGCGCAGGGCCGCAGCGCACATGCGAGCCTTCTAAACACCCTGGAGGGGGTGTTTATGGTGGGAGTTCTCAGTGGCTACTGGCTGTTTAGCGCTTTTATTGATTCATCGAACCAAGGGTCGACTGCCTGGCTCAATGTGTATTGGGTGCTGGCGGTGGTCTGTGTGATTGCATTTGTATTGCTCTGGTGCACAGAGCTTGATGAATCCGGGGCGCGAATCGAAGAGGCTAGCCCGAAACAGGACTTTATCGCGATGATAAAGTTGATGGCCAAACCTCTGGTATACATCTACGTGATCTCCGTATTTTTCTATGTATTGATTGAGCAGGGGATAGGAAGTTGGTTGCCGACCTTTAATAATGAAATTCTTAAGCTGCCGGCTGCAATGAGTGTTCAGGCTGCAAGTATCTTTGCCGCAGGGCTGGCGTTGGGGCGACTTGGTGCCGGTGTGATGATGCGCAAAGTACACTGGTACCCGATGCTGAATGTGTGCTTAGTTGCGATGGGATTACTGGTGGTCGTTAGCCTGCCCCTGGCGAGTAATATTGTGGCGAATCCCGATGTAAACTGGCTCAGTGCTCCAGTGGCGGCTTTTGTTTTACCGCTGATTGGCTTGTTTATGGCACCTGTGTATCCAGCTATCAATTCTGTGATGCTCAGTTCCTTGCCCACCCACCAGCACTCTGCAATGACAGGTTTACTGGTGATTTTTTCTGCGCTGGGCGGTACAACTGGCTCACTGATTACCGGGTCGGTTTTCGAGGCCTTTGATGGCCAGGTGGCTTTCTACTTATCCTTGGTACCCATCACAGTGATTCTGATTACCCTGTTCTTTTTCCGTCGCGCCGTAGAGCGGGGGGATGAGACGCTTGAGGCCTCAGCCCCCCTGGCTGGGTAGCAGGGTGGTTTTACAAACTTGGGCGACGGGCCTAAGATGGCATTTTTCCCGCGAACAAGGTGAAGTACGCCATGCCCAAGGGGTCCTCCTCTCCCGTTTCCATGTCCGATATTGCTCGGTTGGCGGGAGTTTCTGAATCTACTGTTTCGCGAGCGCTGAACGATAATCCATTGATTAACGAAAAGACTCGCGAGCGTATTCAAAAAATCGCGAGCTCCATGAATTACAAAATCAATGAGAGCGCGCGAAACTTACGCCTGCAACGCAGCCATACAATTTCGGTTGTGATTAATACGGGGCGCAGTGGCGGCCAGACATTTTCTGATCCATTTATGATCGATATGATCGGTTCAATTGCTGATCGCCTTGCGGTGCATAAATACGATTTACTGTTTTCCAGCAGTATCGCCAGCCGCTCGGATTGGCATTCTTATCTGATGAGTTCCAGGCGGGCTGATGGCGTTATTGTGATTGGCCAGGGGGTGGATGATACCCCACTTCGTGATCTGCAGCAGCAGGGGGACCCTCTTGTTGTCTGGGGAGGGACCTCAACGCAGGGGGCCGAATATTGCATCGTTAGTAGTGACAATCAAATGGGCGGGCGTCAGGCCACAGAGCACTTAATGAGCTTGGGGCGGCGGCGAATACTCTTTCTCGGCGACACAGCTCACCCGGAGGTCAATGGGCGCTTTGAAGGTTACTGTGCCGCGCTCAATGAAGCTGATCTGTCTGGCACTACCAGGCAGTTGACCGCCGGTTTCTCCAGTGAAAGTGGTTATCAATCCATTATCGATCTGGTTGCGCAGGAAGGGCTTAGTTTTGATGGCATTTTCGCCGCCAGTGACAGTATCGCTATGGGGGCGATAAAAGCGCTACAGGCCCGTGGCTATAAGGTGCCGGAAGATGTCGGTATCGTTGGCTTTGACGATATTCCAATCGCCCCGTTTTTTACCCCCCCTCTGACAACCGTTCGTCAGAACATCCACCGAGGTGGTGAATTGATGGTGGAGAAAATGATGGAACTCCTCTCTGGAAAATCGGCGATGCCAGATGTACTACCTACCGAGCTGGTAGTGCGGGGTTCTTGTGGTGCCAATCCGGATTACCAGCCTGTAGAAGAGTTCTTTCAAGACACTTCAGGTGAGTGTTAGTCGCAGGCCCTCACCATTTTGTTTGCCAGCAGGGGCGTAGTTAGTGTCCCTGCCGTTTCCCGAGTTTGAGCCACACTTGTAAAATCGAACTCTGTGGCTGGACTCGAAACATGGCAGATGAGAAAACTAAACTGACCAGAATTCAGGTACTGGGACTGTTTGCCCTAAGCTTGGCAATTTTTCTGATCGGAAATGACCTCACTGCGTTTTCCGTAGCAATTCCAGCTATCGAAAAAGACTTCAACTCCAATATCACCACCACCCAATGGATTATCAACGGCTATACATTGGCTTTTGGGGTGCTGCTGATCTCGGGTGGGCGTTTGGCGGATATGTTTGGCCGGCGCAAAATCTTTTTCATCGGCATGGCCGCCTTTGCATTTTTCTCCCTCCTCGGTGGCATAGCTACCAATATTCCAATGCTGTTGGCGGCGCGGGGATTGATGGGGATCGGTAGTGCCCTTATGTGGCCGGCAATCCTGGGGCTGATCTACGGGATGTTGCCGGAGGATCGCTCGGGCTTTGCCGGGGGCTTGGTGATGGGCATGTGTGCCGCTGCGAATGCAATTGGTCCGGTATTGGGGGGCATTCTTACAGACTTACTGAGCTGGCGCTGGATTTTCTTTATTAACTTACCGGTGGCTGCATTGGCATTTTGGGTCTGCTGGAAGGTTATCCCGGATGACACACCGGAAAATGTCACTGAGCGTATTGATTACGGTGGTGTAATCACCCTGACCACATCGCTATTTTGCCTTCTGCTGGCGCTGGATTTAGTCGTGGATATCGGCTTTAAGAGCCCGGTGATTATTGTCTTGGCACTAGCCACCTTACTGTTTATGGGGGCGTTTATCCTGGTTGAGCGCCATGTGGGCAGAGATGCGTTAATTCCCGTAGATGTAGTAACGAATCACGGTTTCTTTGCCGCAGGTATAGCTACCTTGTTGCTGTCTGTGGTGTTCTTTGCCGCCCTTGTATACGTTCCCCAATACTTGAGTAAGGTCCATAATCACTCGGCGATGTATTCGGGAATGGGGCTACTTCCTATGATGGTCTCATTTGGTTTGGTGTCTTTTATTGCCGGTGGGCTCTACGAAACGCTCGGTGCAAAAACGATTGTCTCAGCGGGCACCATTGCCATGTGTATCGGTATGTTTATGCTTTCTCATTTGCATAAAGAAACAACTTTTTTGCAAATGGTACCGGGACAGGTGGTTCTTGGGGCGGGTATTGGCCTGTTTTATTCTGCTATCACTACTGCCGCAATTACGGTTGTAGCGCCGGAGCGAGCGAGCTTGGCGGGAGCAATTCTCTATATGTTTCAGATTGGTGGGGGAGCAATAGGCTTGGGTATGAATACCACAATTGTGGCAATGGCTCCTGATATCTCTACGGGGATTGATCGCGCTTTTACGGTTAATGCCTATCTGGCGATGGTGGGGCTGGTAGTGTGCCTTTTGTTTGTTTCAGGGAAGCCAGTAGATAAGGCTCCCCTGTCTGAGAAATGATTTATTGCTCGCTTAAATTTCTATTGCCTAATTCTGCAAAATTTACGTTCGTGATGATGCCATCAGTATTGTAACTGAGAATCAATACTTTTTGATAAGAGGCCGGTTGGAAAATAGCCTTATTGGTTTGGCTATACATATACACTTTGGCTTTCTCGGATTTATTGCTAATCAGTGGGTACTGATATTCGCCGGAGGGTTTGCCCAATAAATCCAGAGCTTCGAGAATACTGGTTTGGCCTTCGCTGATAAGTGGTACTTTTGACTCATCAAAATCGGTGGAATCTTCAGCGAGAGAGCTGACAAAATCCTGCCCAACCAATTTATCGTTATAAAAGTAGAAACCCTGGTTACGGGTACCGCTAATATTTTCGCTAACCGCCTTTTTGCCAGTAGTGGGGTAAGCATAAGCGAGTGTTAAAATTTGTTGGTTGTTTTTTACAAACATGCCTTTTTCATAAGGCTTACCGAGCTTCTCTTTAATGGATTGCTCAGTATCTACACCTAACGCTATCTCTTTTTCTCCCAGGGGTTTTGTGCCGATGCCGGTACATCCGGATAGCACAAATAGGGAAAAAATAACCGTTACCAGTCCTTTCACTACAACCTCCTGCACTGTATCTTCCAGGTTCCCTGTGGCCTGAAATATTCGGCGCATCCTACAATTCGCATGTTTTAATTGCCAGTGATTTATAAAGATGATCGATGACCCGAGATTACACTGCTGTAGCATGAATTGAGTGGGTATAGAGAAGTGCACGAATTTAGGCATATCGTGCGCTTTTAGAAAATACAGCGTAGTGAATGACAGCAGAAGAAGAACTCAGTTCCTGATACTGCCCCATCATTCCATTATTTTTTTAAATAAAATTGATAGGCATTTTTTACCAGGACATTTTCTGCTTGTGCTTCATCGAGGGTGTCGCGAATTAACAAAATATCTTCAGGTTTGAAGGGGCGCGGTGCCCTGGTAGAGGGAAGATCGGAGCCAAACATTAGGCAATTAGGGTTGGCCTGGTAGAGGTCGACAATTGCCGCTGCGGGGTCGAAATCCAGGCGGCCAAAGCCGCTCGCTTTTACCTTTACCCCTTTTTCTGCCAGTTTGAGCAAGATGGGAAAACCCTGCTTGGTGATTCCCATGTGATCAATGGAGGCGGCTGGTAACGCGATCAATTTATTATAGAGAGGGGTCAATGCAGAGGCTTCAACGTATAGTTCGACATGCCAGCCTGCCAAGTCAAAAACTCGCCGGGCAAGGGTATCGATAAAACCGATCTGTTCCGAGCCGCCCCGTACCAAATTAAAGCGCAGGGCTCTGACTCCATGTTTGTGGAGTGACAAAATGGTGTTGTCGGGAGTGTCGGCGGATAGTTGTGTGACCCCAACATAGTTTTTGCCCAGCTTTTCCAGGGCATCAATAAGGTAGGTTTGATTCAGCTTCTGGAATGAGCCGGAAACTACAGCGCCCCCCACTAGCTGGTAGTTTTGTAACTTGAGTTGATAGTCGTCCACGGTAAATTTTGGCGGCAAATAGCCGTGATTTGGGAATAGGGGGAACTTGGGACTTATGATGTGGAAGTGACTATCAAATAGTCTCTGTTTTTGCTGTTCCATAGTCAGGTGCACCGTGCTCGCTTAGATTTCCTGGATGACTCTCACTCGATCTGCAAGAGCGCGCTGTGAAACGGGAATGTCCGGGGCGAATAGCTCCCAAGAGTGAATCACGCCAGGTCGAACGTGGAGCTCCGTGCTAACACCGGCATCGGTGAGTAATTGGGCGTATTGCATATCCTCATCGCGAAAAATATCTAGTTCGCCAACATCGATAAATGCTGGCGGTAGACCCTTGGCATCTTGCAGGCGGGCAGGGGCAGCATGAGGACTGACCGCAGGGCTGCCCACTTGATTACCCAGGTAAGCGGTCCAGCCGGTGAGATTATCTTCATAGGTCCAGATAATAAATGGCAATAACTCGGGATCGGGAGTAACCGTCCTGTCGTCCAGCATTGGGTATAACAATATCTGCCGTGCCAGGGACGGGCCTTTTTTGTCGCGAGCGACAATTGTCAGGGCTGCAGCGAGCCCCCCTCCGGCACTATCTCCCATGATGCCAATTCGCGTGGGGTCAATGGAGAGTTCCTGTGAGTGCTGTACCAGCCAAATGAATGCCCGATAGCAATCATCAATCGGTATAGGGTAGGGGAACTCCGGAGCCTTTCGGTAATTTACTGATAAAAATGGCACGCCGCTGGCAGCTACATATTTGGCGATGACCAAGTCGTACCGTGAGATATCGTGGCAGATGAGCCCACCGCCATGAATGTAGAGAATGGCGGAGCCTGGTTTGCTATTCTCCTTTTGGTACCAGCGTAACTGGATCTCCTCTTGGTCTGAACTCTTTAGGGTAAAGTCCCGAAAAGAAACATCTGATGGAAAACTGCGACCCTGAAATAGTGCTTGAGTGACCACGGCTCCATTCTTACGGCGAGTATCCACATCCCCAATAGGCGCTTCTGCCAAGGTATCCAGCAAGTCGCCAAACTTGCTAAGGGCGCTTGAAAAGTCCGGGTCCAGGGAAAAACTCATTGACGAGATCCTTATCGGAGTTCCTATCATCTAGTGGTCCATTGCTAGTGGACCTTTGCTAAATGTGGACCTTCGGCAGCGAAATGCCAGTACTTTTAGCTGGGTTCTGCGACACCGCTTTCAGCCACCAAGGTCTGAATAGATGTTGTCGAAGCTGACTGCACCTCTGATTTGTTCTCGCTGTACCGCTCGGTCAGATAGTTACCCTGGCCACGCAACAAAATGGTGGTTTTTACCAGCTCTTCCAGAACGTCAATCACCCGGTCCCGGAATGGGGAATCCTTGAGGTGCCCATGTTCATCGAATTCCTGCCAGGCCTTGGCAATAGAGGATTGGTTGGGAATCGTAAACATGCGCATCCAGCGGCCGAGAACCCTCAAATTGTTGACGGTATTGAATGACTGTGAGCCACCGGAAATCTGCATGACCGCCAGGGTTTTTCCCTGGGTTGCCCGGCTTGCAGATTGGTCCAGTGGTAGCCAGTCGATCTGATTCTTGAAAACAGCCGAGACATTTCCGTGTATCTCCGGGCTAATCCACACTTGACCCTGGCTCCAGGCAGACCACTCGCGCAGTTGCTGCACCTTGGGGTGATCCTGGCTGGTGCCGTCGTAAAGAGGGAGGTCGACAGGGTCAAACAAGCGAACCTCAGCACCAAAATGCTGCAATATTTCAACAACCTGGTTGGCCAATAGACGCGAAAAGGAGTTGGGTCTCAGGGATCCGTACAACACCAGAATCCTGGTAGGGTCACCACTGGGAGGGGAGTCCACCAGGCGATTAAGAATATTGATGGGGGTGTGGTTCGGTAGCATCATGAGTTACCTCAAAATTTCTATATTTCTATAATAATAGAAATATGAGGCAAAGCAAAGGTACATCAGCCTCAGTCGGGCCTTTCTGAATCCGCTTGGAACCGGCTAGTCGAATTACGGGTGCACAGGGACTCAAAATACTGGGCCAGCATCGAGGCTTAGGCTTCCTGTAGTTTCTCCAACACTGGAGGAGATAGCGCAAACGGAAAGAGAGTCCAGCAGAGGTTGCTCCCAATTGTTAGGGGGAGTGGGTACGTTTAAATGCCTCCCTGATTGACTACTTCAATATTGAATCCCTCTGATTGGCTAGGTTCTTCAAAGTACTTATTAACTTGTTTGAAGGTCTCAGGAGTATCAAAGGCGGCTCGTTCGGGGTGTGATTTTTGCCTTTGGGCAATTTGCTGTAAACATAAATTATCATCGGCTTTAAGATAGATTAATTGATGGGGAAAGAGGTTATCCAGAAATATCTCTTTGAACCAAGATCTTTGTTTTCTTGTATTGCCGGGAAAATCCAGTACTACCGAGATGCCACTCCTTAAGATATTCTGAGTATGTGACTTGATCATTGGTTTTAATCTTGCAGAATACTCTATGTAAGTGGAGAGTGAGCAGATCTCATGGGGATATAAATTAGACAGCCACTCATCTTCGGAAATAAGAATAGCTCCTGTAGTTTGTGCTATCTCCGCAGCTTTTGTACTTTTTCCTGCGCCCATCTTTCCACAAAATAAAAAGAGCATTCCGTTTTCTTTCACAGTTCTTCCCATTAATCCGATTAGAGAAAATTTCGGCTATGGGAAAATCATGCCTGAAACTTTGCGCTTGGTAAATAGTAGCAAAGGGAGCTCTTGAAGTGGCGATTTAGCCAAGTGTCAGGGAAATACCAGACTTGCGGTGGCCGAATATGCTTGAGGCCATCTAGATGGCTAGTATTTAAGACGTGGGAATCTTTACTGCCTTAGATACTTATATTCAGCCCAAAGGTGAGCCTGATATAGGTATTTCGTCTCTATACAACAAGATACCGATTAACTGCGGCATTTGACAAACACCATTGAGTTTAACCAGCTTTGATCGGCATCAAAATCTTTTATCAGGGGGGCTTCAGTAACGCCTGTAAATTTTCTTAACCCATGAGAAATCATATAGCTTGGTATATAGGATGGCGGCTTTGCAGCTGTCAAATAGTTACAAACTTCCAGCTTCCTTGCGCCGCCCTGATCAAGAGAGTTAATGCTGGCGAATAGTTTTTTTCGATCTCCCTCTGGCATCGAATTAAATTTTTTATTGAAAATCACTCTTAATACATTGTGCCCGGTTTTGTCGCTAACCCTCTGTGTGTCGAAATAAGCAAAGGCACTGGCAACCATTAACAACTCAGCTGCCTCATCAAATTTGGATTGTTCGGTACATGTTTTGGCGGCAGCAGTAATATCTGTCGGTGTATGGGTAGATAGTACTGATGTGGCACTGATACATCCGAGAGGCGAAGTGGCTTGACTATCCTTACTGACATAGTTGTTGGCTTGCGCGCCCAAAACAAATGCGGCGAGTAGAAGAGCAAGAATTGGAGGCAGGATTTTGCTCATGATTCGAATTTCCTTTCCTTAGTGCCTCCTTAATCATAGACGTCGAAGTGCCAGTATTATCTCAACCACCTGAGAAATTTATTAGCCAGTTAGTGTAGATTTTAGTGAGATTTGTTTAAAAATCTGAATTGGAGATGTCCAGGGCTAATCTCCTGCCAATGGGGGAAGAAGTGTGCTTTCATGCCGTTGAAGTACAGGAGGCTTCAGTTAAAGCGTGCCGCTTGCAATTCTCTGGTGCTAAGCGGCACCTAGTAGCCATCAGCTCTTACAGAGTCGGATTTGTCGCAATTGCTATTAAGTTAGTTGAGAAATTACTCTGTGTTGGGTTGCGATTCTTGAGAAGCTTGGAATAGTGATTTTATCAGATTCTTGGTGATTTCTTTTTGGTGTTCAGCTCTCAGGTTCTTCATGTACGCAGACTCGTCGGGAACAACTATTTCAGGCAGTATTTCTTTCACTGCTGATTCGCCATTCCATTCTACGGTCGCTCTGCTGTCGAAGCTGGTTCTGAACTTTATATATTTATCCTTATCGACAAATACATAGCTATTTGAGAAGTATTCAGCATCGTTTCTGTTGGTAAGTGTGAAAGATGACTTTTTTCCAGAATATAGCTTTTCACCGATTTTAAAGCTGAAATTTTCAATAGTCTCTGGTGATCTTGACTTGTAATGCCCTTGCTCTATAGCAAAGTCAACTTCATCTATGATATCGCCCATTTCAATGGAGATGATTTCATCTGTATTTTCCCATGTGATGCTATCGATAGGGTATACATAGACATTGATAATATCGGTAGGATACCGCTTATTATCGTACTTTAGGGCAATTCCCAGCATGGGTTCATCGAAGGTGCTGCTTTCGGTGAGTACAAAGTTATCTGTTTCTTCTGGGGTGATCAGGTCTTGCTGATAATTGCTTGCATTTTGCGGTCGCATAGATCCACATGAGGCGATAAGAATACTACTCAGTATGATAAGTGCCTTGCTTTTCATTCTCTCTCCTTGATAAGGCTGCTTTCCTGGGACGGAAATTATAAGTTTCTATTTGTTCTATGAATGTAATATTTCAATAAGCCTACCACTCCTTGGGTGCTCAATTCATTGTTTGGTAAGTATAAATATCTAAGTTGTATTCTTCTTATATCTGAATCCGGCTTAGCTTTAAATCAACTCTACGCTTTAAGGAGAAGATTTCTTGTCGTCTATTTTTTTATCGATGTTAGCTGATGAGTGTGATGCTGACTCTTTTAAGGTTTGTCCCAATTATATTTTGAAACTATCAATAATCTGAAAAGATGAATTAGATGCCCAAACTCTGCTCCTAAACCAGAAGATTTAACGTGCGTGATATTACTTCCAAGGTTGTGATTGAACCCTAAATACTGGAGGGACATTTGGTCTGTCATTTATGTTGGCCCTGTTACAAATGGGCAGATATTTACATAACTGCCTTAAGCTCGTAACTGATTGGTCATGCTCTGTAGCTACTATTTGCGCCCCCCGCTAGCGGGTAGTTTTATGAATGTTTAATTCGGAGATGGATGTTTGTCAGTACTGAAAAGTGCGCAAATTATGAAAATGTAAAGTAGGGTAAATGACTAAAATTGACCAGTCAGTACTGTTGTAATTTAGCGGTTCACGACAGGCGTGTACGCTTGTTCCAATTAGTCAATTCAACTGAGGGGAAATACTTACTGGGATTTTTATTTTAGCGGTAACTATCAAGATACTTATCAGGAAAAGAATAATGCATAAAACAATTGGTTTGGTATCAAGTTTGCTTTTGAGTTTTTCGATGTCTGTTGTCGGCGAAATTGATGCTAGCGATGATAAAGTGAAGCGCCTGGATTTACAGGGGCAGATTGATACAAAGGCTCCCTTATCAAAGACCTTGTGGGCGGGAGCGCATAATGCCTATGCATCCTATCAGTGGGATCAGGGTGTATATACCGATGTAAACCAGTGGTACGCGCCGGAGAAATTATTCAGTCGGGGAATACGTCTGGTCGAATATGATACTTACCCTGCTTCCAGTTTCAGCTCAACACCGCACCTGTGTCATATGGGCCTGGAAGAGGCCACTATGTGTATTTATATGTTTGGTACAGCTGCAACGCTGGGGGATGGGCTGGATGAGATTAAGGATTTTCTTGAAGATAATAACGATGAAGTCATATTCCTAAAGTTTGAGGCTTACGATTCTGATTACCACCAGAACTTCCGCAATAAGATTGGTGAGAAAATTGAAAGCAGGTTGGGGGATCTGGTATTTAAGCCTACCGACTGGGGCTATACAGAAGATGATTGCGCCTCCCTACCGGCGCAAACACTGACTAAGCAGGATGTGTTGGATGCGGGACGCAACGTTATCCTATTTATTCAGGTGCCCAGAGAGTATCCGCACACTGGTGATAACAATCTGTGTGATTACCATGACGAGTCAAACACATCGAAATTCAGACGCAATGTCTGGATCGGTGTGGATGAGATGGATGCATCTGGAAACCTCACTTCCAATGAGCCACTTGCACAAAATTCCAGCCAGTTAACAGCAGATATCGACGGTAATGCCAGCGCAACCAGCCACTACAACAATGGGAATTTAAGTGTCGCCTTGGATGCAACAACCGAATATAGCAAGGATGACATCAAGTATTCCGGCAGTGAGATCCTGGAGAAAGCAGTATCTGGGTATAACATGCTTGAGTTGGCGCTGGTGGAGGCCAATGCGACCACTATAGGTGCTTCTAAAGCTCCCCAGATTGAAGATTTTACGTGGTCTTGGCGGAATGACTCTCCCAGTGGCAGCAATAGTTGCGCCTGGTTAAGTAATGACGGAGAAATTCGCGACTATAGCTGTAGTACGGAGCGAGTGTTTGCCTGTGTGGACGACGAGCGAAACTGGCACATTAGCAGTACATCGGGAACCTGGAGTGAAGGTTACTCCGTCTGTGAAGCCGATGGCTATCGCTATGGAATGCCTTATAACGCTTTGGAAAATGCCGCTCTCTATGCCAAGAGGAATTCGGAAGGTGTAACTACCTCGGTGTGGGTGAATTACTACGAACCATTTGATGGGTTCTGGATCGCCAACCAAGACAGCTACTCGGATTTTGGTTATATCAAAAAAGATGTTGTGGGTGGTACCGGAGGTGATGCGTTTGATTCAATCGACCTGGTAAAACGTAAGCTACTCGGCAGCGGTACTATGAATCTGAAATCTGTCCAGATTCGTTCCGGTGGTCGAATTGACGGTTTTAAAGCTTGCTATGAATTTAAGCAATCCCTAAGCCATGCCACAGCCAGTGATCATGAATACTGTATTGAATACGGTGATGGAGACGGTGGCTCGATGGGGAGTGTGCTGAGTTTTAACTCCGCCAGCAGCGAGTATCTGGATGACGTTAAGATTTGTGTCGACGATGAAAAACATGAAACGGGCAGTGTTTACTACCTTAAATTGACGTCGAGCAATGGCTCATCTATTTCCGGGGGGACTCAGCAGGGGACTTGTACAACTTATTCTTCCACTTCATCCCAGCAAATTTTTGCTTTCCACGGGCGCCACGGTGATGAAATCAATGCTTTGGGCGTGCACAAGTTGTCCAACAGCTTGGTAAATCCAGGGTACTACGCAACCGAGTGGCTGGACCTGGATGATCCCTCCTCAGGTGGCATTGATTATGAGAGCTTTAACGAACACAAGTCAGCGGGAAATATAAGCAATAGCTGTGCTGTCAGTGATGTTGCTGGTATTGAGGCAAGGGTTGTTGATACGAAGTTGGATTATTCCTTAACCGGCGAAAGCATGCATATAGGCGATATCGGCACTAATTACCGCTTCTTTTGTGCAACAGAGGATTGTAGTGACTACGAAGTAAAGTATTTCTTCTCTAACGCAGCCTGCCTACCTTAACGACTCACAATATCCCGGCGGTGAATATGCTGCCGGGATTCCTCTTACTACTCGCTCACTAAAGGAAGCTCTCTCGGCTGAATACGGGGATTTCGCCTATAGTCGAACTCAAGCAATGTGCGGTATCAATCGGCAGAGCGAAGCCCATGAAATATGACGAGATACATGAGGATCATGCTGATCCCCTGATCAACCAATTACATCGAGCAATAAAATATGCCGTTAAATTTCTCGCCATTCTTATGGTGTTGGTCATATTCTGGACCATTGCGGATGTCGTCTATGTACTTTATGAAAGGCTAATGGAGACGCCATTCCTATTGCTGGATATGGAAGATATCCTCGAGACTTTTGGGGCCTTTCTCGCAGTTCTTATTGCCATTGAAATTTTCACTAATATCCGACTCTACCTGGGTACAAATGTGATACCGGTGCAATTGGTATTGGCTACAGCCTTAATGGCTGTAGCTCGGAAGGTTATTGTGCTCGACTTAAAATTTGTTAACGCGGAGCAAATAGTCGGTATTGCCCTGGTGACTATCGCCCTGGGAGTTTCCTACTGGCTGGTGAGGGAAAAAAGTAATAAACCTGGTTAGTACTTGTGAGTTTTTGTCCTTGATAATGCTCACTTTATGATTTTATTTTTTGTATTTATACAGTTGGCTAAAATAGAATCATATCGTTAACTGCATTAATAGCTACTTACAATAGTTAGCCCGAACTAAGAGAGCCGGGTATTTGGCTGAGTGCCAAATCCACGATAAACCTTATTAATGAATAGGTCTTTCTGCTTCAACCGAACGAGGTGGTTGCAGGTTGTTACTGCGAAAGGTAACTGTACTAATCCTTGCTTCTGGCCAATGGGAACTAGTGCCATTAGTGGGTTTCGTTTATAGCTTTTGGTACTTTTTCCTTTTCTATTTCTGGCGATGGCCTTTGCCAGGTATTCACCTTGCTGAGAGGCGAGGTAGCCCAGTTTGGCCTCACCAATATCTGCAATGTCTCCGAGTGCATACAAGCTAGGTTCGTCAATAACTTGAAGTCTGTTATCGACTTTCACAAATCCCCGCTCATTAAGGATATGCGCTAAGTGCGGTTTAAGGTAATCATTGTTGGGTAGCACACCAGTCGCTTCAAAAACCAGGTCTGCATCGCTGGCTTGGCCGCTGTTGAGATCGATATAGCAGCCATTCTGATATTGGTAGCGGCTGTTAAACTGAATTTCTACACCTAAATTCTCTAATTGTCTCTGGGCTTTGATTTGTGCTTTAGGCTTGAAGTTGTCCAATAAGACCTCTTTATTGTGTGCCAGAATTACTTGAGTTCTCGGCATAGCGTGTGCGATCTCTCCTGCCAATTCGACACCAACGACCCCTCCACCTATCACCATGACTTTCCTTGCTTGTTTCAGTCGCTGATGCTCGTTCAACAGTTCTTGGTTTCTGGATTGAATATCCATTGCGCAAAGGGATTTGGCCATTGGCATACTCGGATATCGGGTGCCGGAAGCGAGTATGGCACTGTTGAAATGTAACTCTGTTCCATCTGCCAAACGCGCTGATTTCGCAGACATTTCCATTACATCCCCCTGAATGAAGCGGCCATAGAAAAAGTCCCTGTAGTACTTGCGCGCTTGATTCCCGGTGCTGGATGGATCGGTTACATTGCGCAAGGTGGCAAAAGTGACTTCGAAATAATCTTTTTTGTCTACCAGAATGGTATGGACGCCATTTCTTTCCAGTGCTTGTGCGACAGACACACCGGCGAAACCACCGCCTACTATCAATACTTCCGCTTCAATTACCATATTTTTCAACCATTAGAGGGTGTACAGGTCATTTGAATCCATTTTATGGTGTAGCGAATATGCTGTTAATGTGTGATTATGAGACTCTGATGTGCATATTTGCACATGCTGAGCATGGGGGGCTTGAGGTAAATAATGGATAAATGGACTGAGTTAAGGACCGCTTACAAGCTGGCCAAGCTTGGCACTCTGAGTGCAACGGCCCAGGAGATTGGTATCCACAGGTCCACCGTGATGCGCCATATTAATGTATTGGAGGAGAGCCTTGGGGTTGTACTATTTCAGCGCAATGACAAAGGCTATATTCCAACGGAGGCGGGGCTGGAGGTTATGCGACTGGGAGCGGTCACGGACAGCCATTTTTCTCAGTTGTCCTCGCGGTTGCAAAGCAAAGAGCAGAATTTGCAAGGCAACCTCACCATCACCTCTGTCGGCGAATTGGTAGACCTGTTGATGCCGCTCATTAGGCAGTACCAGGCCCAGCACCCAGGTATGCTTGTCAATTTAATCGGGGACCTGCGCAATTTTAACCTGGAGTACGGTGAAGCTGATATTGCAATTCGTGTCGGTGAGAAACCAACGACACCCGATAATATCGTGCTGCCATTTTTCACTACAGAGTTCGTTTTCTATGCTCACAAATCCTATATTGAAGAGTATGGGCTTCCCGATAAAAGTAATCTTCAAGAGCACAGGTTTTTGGCTCTAGGTGATCGCCCGTTACACTTTGACTGGAATGAATGGATTTATAATCATATTCCCGATCAAAATATTGTGCTGACTGCTTCCAGTCAGCAAATTCTTAACCCGGCAGTGCTTTCAGGCTGCGGTATTGGCGCCATGCCGAGAATCCTGGCTAAAAAATTTGAAGATATTATTGAGATTCCTACGCCTGAAAGCTGGCAAGTCTCAACTTGGATACTTGTTCATCGCGATATGTTTAACATGCCAAAAATCCGTGAGTTTCTTAGCATCTTAAAGCTCTGGCGAAAATGAACAATACCAAGCGCCAGCCCAGAGAAAATCATAATAGCGGCCATTAACTTTTCTGAACCAATCGATTCGCCAGTTAATAACCAACTGAAAAAGAGTCCAAAAACGGGGCAGAGTAAACCTAAAGGCGCAACAGTAGACAGCGGGTACTTAACGATTAACCGGTTCCAGAACCAGTATCCCAGCAGAGTGGTTGGGTAGGCCTGAAACAATATGGAGAAAATCAACTTTCCATTAAGGCTGTTTTGAATTTCATAAAATATTTCCGCGCCATTTTTAATATAGGTAGCAGCGAACAGTGGTAACGGTGCAAAAAATAGCCCCCAGACAATAAAGCTAAACACTTGCTGTGTGCCACTGGCCTTTACAATGAGCCCACTGATGCTCCAGCTGGTAGCCGCTATTAGGATAAGTGCAATACTGATAAGGGGCACAGTGCCATCTTCAACCATCAAACTTAGCAACAGCCCTCCCAAGGCAAGTAGAGCCCCAAGAGCTTTCTGCGGGATAATCTTTTCTTTCAGGAATACCCAGCCGAATAGTAAGCTAATCGCAACATTTACTTGCAAAAGAAGTGAGGCCATTCCCGCAGAGAGTCCGCTAGAAATTGCCCAGGTGGCCATCCCCCAAACCCCACAGCCAAAAGTCAGGCTGTAGGCCAGAACGTACTTCCAGCTGACTGTCGGCCTGGAAACGAAAAGCACTGCCGGAAAGGCTGCCAAAGAAAAGCGTAAAGCCACCAGAAGGAGTGGGTCCAGATCTTCCGTTCCCATCTGAATAACAATGAAGTTGAATCCCCACATTGCCATTAGTAGCACACCAAGTAATAAATCCGAGTACCGCATCAGCCCCTCCAATTTGTCTCGGGGCTAACTATCCAAGAAATGAAAAAAGGTATACAGATGCAATTTTTGTATAAAATAGGTATACAGTTTGGGCGGAGACGGAATCGGAGAGGGGATAGGTGCGGTATAAAGAGCTTGCCGAACGCTGTATAGAGGATATTCAGTCAGGGAGAATACCAAGCGGTCATAAACTACCGTCCCTCAGGCGGTTCGCTGCACAAAACGAAGTGAGCCTGACAACAGCCCAAAGCACCTACTACTTGTTGGAGGAACTCGGCTGGGCGAAGGTTCGACCGCAATCTGGATTCTTTGCCTCAGTTCCTCCCAGCAGTAACCCGCCTCCCATAATGCCCGCATTCACCTGCCGAACAACAGATCCAGTAAATCACGATTGCTATTTCCGTGGGTTGGGAACAGGGCCATTGGGTGTTGCGTCTTTATCCCCAGAGCTATTGCCGTTAGATTCCCTGGAGCGCAGTATGCGGCGGGCAACCCGAGAGGCTGGCGCCAGGATGCATGGCTATCCGGTTTCCTCTGGGGAGCCGCTTTTGCGCAGTGCGCTTAGTGCACACTTTGCCAGCTATGATTTGCATTTCTCTGCCAATGAATTAGTAGTGACGAATGGTTGTATGGATGCCGTCCGCACGGCGATTGCCATTACGACTAAGCCCGGTGATGCGGTTGCGATCAGTTCTCCTTGTTACAACGGTCTTCTTAATCTGTTGGCGTTGATGGGACGAAAAGTCGTTGAGATACCGACTGTTGAAAACGGCTTAGACCTCGCACAGCTAGAGCGCTATATGCAGCAGGGATTGGTCCAAGCGGGTCTTTTTAGCAGCAGTCATATGAATCCTACGGGTGTGTCCCTGAGCTCGGAGCAGAAAGAGAACCTGGCCGCACTGGCTGGTAAATATCGGGTTCCAATTGTCGAGGATGATGTGTATTTGGAACTCGGATTTCAAAGAAGTCTGCCCATGCCCGTGCGCTACTGGGACCGGAGCGGGTATGTGCTTTGGTGTGGCTCTATCTCCAAGACACTGAGCGCAGGCTATCGACTGGGGTGGTGCTTACCAGGAAGGTATCGAAAACAATATGAACGCTATCGATTTACCGAAAGTTTCGGTGTGAACTTGCCCGTCCAATTAGCGGTAGCTGATTTCATCGGTACCAACCAATACTCCCGTCATCTGCAGGGGCTCAGGCAAAAACTTTCCTTCCAGGTCGCATCCTATCGCAACTACTTAAGTTCATCCTTGCCCGATGAATCGCGTATCAGTGACCCCCATGGAGGAATGGTGATTTGGTTGCAGATCCCAGGGTTGGACAGCTGGAGTCTTTGCCGTATGGCTTCCGAAGAAAATATAGCCTTGTTGGGCGGTGCAGATTTCAGCACGCTTGATCTCTACGGTGATTGTGTGCGGGTGAATTGTGGTTGGCCGCTTGAAAGTAAAGATGGAGGGAAGACTGAGGCCGGATTTCAGCTGGAACGTTTTATCGAGTTAACTCACTCATGCCGATAATTAATATTATTCAGATATTCACAACCTTGGAAGAAGGTACCTGAACTTTCATATCGTTACACTGCTTTTGATAGTTTTTTTTCCTCTGCTAGAATCCGCGTCCCTTTTAGGATGATTGTTCACGGAGGACATCTAATGAAAACTCTTGCCACTTTTACAGCAGCGATTGCTATTGCCGGTGCGGTTCCCGCTCAAGCAGAACAGACTTTTGAACTGCCTAAGTTTAGTCAGTGTTCTGTAGCAGCTTCTGCAAGCAATACTAATGATCGCGAGGTTTATCGCATCTTTTCAGACTTCTATTATGAAATAGAAGACTCTCGAGAGTATGCAGTTAAGGCTGTGCAATACTGGGCTGAAAGCTTTGCAGAAGACTGTGCCGGGGAGACAACTCAAGTCAGCCTGGATATGGTTCAGTGTGATAATTTTATTGGCGGTGCGCCGGTTTGCAGAATAGAAAGTGATGAAGGTGATTACGTCATTGTGAAAGACTATGTTGATTCAACCAACGTAGTACTCTCTCAGCATGATCAACAGAATTGGCCAGGAATACATTCTTCGAATGATCAGGAAACCCTGTGGATGGCCAGACCTGAACTCTGCTATAGCGAGCTTCTGGAAGGCGGCGGTGACTCTCAAGCATATTACTTGGACACCTACAGCTATCGCTACTTTGGTGATTACCGCTATGTATTGGCAAGGGGCAGCCGAGACTTGGTGCAAACTCTTGAAAGCCAATACAGTCAGTGTGAATACGACACTTCGGGAATCGAAGCCTATAAAATGCAGTGTTCTGAGACTTCCCAGGGGACGAAGGTGTGCGCAACTGCACATACTGGCGCCGGCTATTTCGTATTCGTGAGTGACGATCATCACGGCATGCACGTTATTTTCAACCGCTGGGACTGATTACACTATTAGTCCACTTATACAGCGCCTCCCTGTAAGGGGAGGCTCCTGATTGCGAACCCTAATTAGCTTGCTCTATACAGTGCGCAGAGCTTATTGCCAGCAGGGTCTCGTAAGTAGGCGAGGTAGATTGGGCCTACGGCGCTATCCCGTACGCCTGGGGGCTCTTCGCAGCTGGTACCACCGTTGGCAATACCTGCAGCATGCCAGGCATCAACCTCTTCAGAACTGTTTACTGTAAAGCCAATAGTGCTGCCGTTGCCATGGCTTGCGGGCTCCCCATTGATGGGTTTGGTGATGGCAAAAATACCGTTGTCATTAAAATAGAAGCAGCGGCCACGATCATCAATAGTGCCGGGTTTGTAACCCAATATTCCGAAAGTGGAATCGTAAAATACCTTTGATTCCTCGATATCGTTGGCCCCGACCATAATATGACTAAACATTGATGTCACCTTAAATTAATTTTAGGGTAGTTGTGCGTGAAAGATTGTATACCAATACTATTAAACATCAATGAATAATCATTCACTCATTGCCTGATAGAATTGTTCGTATATCCGTTACCTCCAGGCTGTACCTCTCAGGGTGTGTGGACTGGTGCAGCTTTCTATCTATTGCGGTTTATATATGAGATGCCTCACAGATATATTAAATATTGTGCGATTCAATGATCATTAATATTTATTTTAAATTCTGTTGTTGATAATAATGTGGTGGCTAATTCGGGTGATATCGGATTTCTTATCGATATTTTTTTGTTTGACTGACTGGTGTTTGTTTTTTGTTCTGCTTGATAGATTGTATTTTCTGGTTTGGTTTATTTTTATTGTGGTATATAGGTTGATAGTGTGAATTTTAAGGGGTTAAAATTCTGGAGGTTTGATTTGATAAAAAATAATAAATGGTTTTCGCTTAAAGGTTTACTTTGGGTGTAAATTGCGCCAATTATTTCATTAAAAAATTTAATTTTATGGTCAGGTTAAGCTGTCGGCCGTATTTTTTAGGGATAAAAAATGAAGCGTCGAGATCTATTAAAGGCTGCAGGTGTAATGTCTGCATCACCGCTTATGGGAGTGGCATCAGCTAAGGCTGGAACAAGTAATGCTTTGGATGGCTCTAGTTTCCCAGAGTCAATAATGGTTGGTGATCTATCAGATTCCTCCGGAGTGCTCAGTGTAATACAGGGAATCTTACCCGATGATGTTATTGGCCATCTTCTTATGGCTGAGGGTATTCCACTGGCGTCCAACCATCTTACACCTAATGGAAAGGGAGCTTTGACCCGGCTCGACTTTACTGGGCGGAGCAATAACAGTGAAGTTCCCTATACCCGAAAAATGATACGTACCGCGTCTGCGATAATGCAGGAGCAGGATTTAACAGGCTTTGATAAATTCAATTTGTTAGGTGGGACAATATACTCAAGCCCGAATCTGGGATTTATGAACTACTGCAATACGGCCCCCAACTATATGGGAGATAACCGTTTTGCAATGAGTTATGAAGGGGGTATGCCCTATGAGTTTGATGCTACAACTCTAGAGATGGTAACCCCTATTGGAGAAGTGAATGAATGGAAGTCGAGCTTACCTCCGCTGCTTGAAAATCTAACCCCAGAAAAGTGGCTATTTCCCCAGGTTCGGACCACCGGTCACCCTTTCTTTGATCTGGAAACAGGTAACTGTATCACCATCAACTATGGTGGAAATATTGGTGATTCTGGTAGCTCAGGATTTATTCGATTAATTCGCTGGGATCGAGAGGGTGCATTTGAAAGTTGGAAAATTCGGGATCGCCAGGGTAACAACGCCTATATTGCTGCAAGCTCACACTCTCTTGGAGTAACGCGAAATCATATCATTGTCTTTGAAACTGCAGCGAGAGTTGAATCTACCCGAATTATTGGAACACGAATTGTTCTGCCTCAAGAACACCGGACCCGGTGTTGGGTTATTCGGAAGGCCGATATGGTGCCGGGTGCTGATACTATTATCGCAGATTACCTGGAGCTCGGCTTTGATACTTCGGACATTGTCTGCAACTACGATGACAATGCGGGTGAGATTACCCTGTATGGCCAATATATGGGGGCAATGGATAAATCTGAGCAGTTATTCCGCTTTGAAATCCTGCAGAAGGGAGGTTTGGTACCCAAGTGGTTGTCCGGATACCCTGCAGCACCGCTGGATGTTGGAGGTTTGGTACGTGCCCGGATTCGAGTTAACTCAAATTCAGCTATTGAGATAAAAGAAGATTACCGGGTTATTCGGGATGATGCGCTTTCCTGGGATATGAATGATCCGGCTTACCGTGGGCACTTCCAGTTCCCTGAAACCTTTGAGCACCTTTATTGGGCTGCTGTGGGTTACAGGCCTGACCATATATCTATGCGGGTTTCCTGGGCATATCGCGATTATCCTGAGCGCCACTACGGCTATTGGAATATGCCTGAAGAAAGTCGTCCCTCTGCCTTGATTCATATGGACTGCGTCAATATGAAAATTGCGGATGCCTTTCAGTTCCCAGAAGATTGCGTAATGCGTACACCGCAATTTATGGCCCGCCCGGGCTCCACGGCCCAGAACGACGGTTATGTGATTGCAGCAGTTGTACGCAAATATCCAACGACATCCGATTCCAATGGTAAAGAGTTTTGGATTTTTGATGCGGCACGTCTCAGCGGTGGGTCAATTTGTATCCTAGCTAACCGATCACTGGAATTTGCAACCACGAATCATGCACTGTGGGTGCCATCCATTGGTCGTCGCCCTTTATCGGCCTACCGGTCAAATTACGCTGATTTTCTTCGCAGTAAGGCGCCTGATCACAGCAGTAATGTTCGGGACATCATCGATGGGGAGCTACTTCCCCGTTTTGGTTGATTTATCCAGTCTAAGTTAATGAAATAAAGGGAATTTAGGTATGTGTGCAGAAATAATAACCAAATCCAAACATTTATTGAGGTGGTGTAAAAAAGCTCTTTGTGTAGCAGGCGTTTTCATGGCTGCTACAAGTGTTGCAGAACAGCTACCGCCGCCAATTGAAGTGCCTGAGGTATTAAAAAACTACCAGGATACTCAGGATTGTTTCCCTGGTGTTATCCATGATCCGACCAGTATTGATGAGGTTCAGCAGATAGTACGTGATGCAGCGGATCAAGGCCGTAAAGTGATGACCGGGAGTCGCAGATTCAATAGTCAGATTGATGCGGCCTGTGCAGGAAATGGAGAGGTGCAAATCACTCTGGAAAATATGGATCAGGTCGTTAGCCTGGACAAAGATAACCTGTTGGTTACTGTTCAGGCCGGTATGAGATTCCGGGATTTGACCGCCTATCTTCGAGAGTATGAACTAAGTGTGCCGATGGTGACAGAGCTGGCCATATTCACGATAGGCGGTATGCTGGGAAGCGGTACTCACGGTTCAACTTTTACACAAAAAAGCAGCATGATCTCTGATTATGTCACCGAATTGAAGTTGGTTGATGGCAATGGGGACTTACGGGTAATCAGTGGTGAGATGCTCAATGCCGCCAGGGTAAACCTAGGTGTTTTAGGCGTAGTTGTTGAGGTGACCATAGAGGTTGAACCTGGCTATAAGGTACAAGCAAAAGTAAAGGGGTATCACAGCGATGATGAGCTGGAGGAGGTTGTTCTTGATTTGGCTCGAAATAATCATTCAGCAAATGTTGCCTGGTTCCCGGGATTAGGGCGCTATACCGTAACAACTTACAACAAGGTACCTTTGTCGACTAAGGGTAATGCCTACAATGCCCAGGCAGATGTATCGGACTTCTCCGAATATTTATTTGGACTGATATTTGATAGCCTTCATGAAGCCGATAGTGCCGCATTGCAGTGTTTTGCAGCTTCTCTTCGCCATACTGCTCGCTCCAGTTCCTATTTCAGGGATGTTGATTCAGGCTTGAAGAAGTTTATTAAGCCCACTGGACACGCGGACTTGATGCAACATTTCGTATGTAAAGAGCCAGACAAATGTGTCTGGGATAACCTTCCAATTGCACTTCAGGAAGTCGCGATTCCATTTGAAGAATTGCCCAACTGGATTGCGGATGTCCGCCAGATTATTGCAAATAGTGAAAAAACCTGTTTTCCGCTGAATGGTATTTATTTCCGTTTTGGCAAGGCTTCCGATAGCTATTTAGGGATGACAGCAGGCCGTGACACAGCGTTTGTAGGGATTGAATATACCCTTCGTCAACGAGGTGAAGCTGTGCCAAAGAACTACTTTGTCAATTTGGAAATTGAGCAAATGTCCCTCCGGAAGTATGGAGCCAGGCCTCACTGGGGTAAGAATTCAGTCGCTATTTTTGAGGACATGGCTGAGCGATTCCCCAAGTGGTCTCAGTTTATGGATGTTAAAGAAGAGTTGGACCCAAACAATATATTTTCCAATCCCTTTTGGAATCGGGTAAGTGGAGCTGATCCTTTGGAAAACTATTTAACTCCTGGCTGCAATCCCGATGGTCAGTGCTATTGTCAAACAGATGAACACTGTGAGGAGGGTGCTAGCTGTCAGGCGGGGGTTTGGTATTCAGACGCAAGGATTTGTAAAGCTGACTAGAGCACTTTGGGGGGGATATTTCCACCCCCTACTTTTAATTGGTAGTGAATAGCAATAAGAGGCTTTTAACTGCTGAGCGGGAAAGAATACTCGAGGGACTAAGCCTACAATCGGTATTCATGCCTTATCGGTGTTCTTTCCCTGCCCTTTATTATTAAGTTACAGGTTGCTGGTCACAGCAATTAGTAATGCGCTCTCTCACAAGTTGGCAGAAGCGTGCAGGACCTTCCAGAGGCAGCATATGATTTGCTGAGCTTACCTCTTGTGGATGAGTATCTTGAATCAATGTACCTGCCGCAAGCGATACAGTTCTAAATAGCTGGCGAGTATTGCTGCCGTAGGCCACGGAAACTGGAATAGATATGCCTGAAAGACTACTTGGGTTCAGTGCGGGTTGTTCAGTTTGATTAAGCTGTAGAGGTAGGGTGTAGGCATTATCCAGCTGCTGTACACGATATTTAAGGGGTTGCTGAGAGAAGTAGCCTGCTTGATTCCCAGAGCCGTCGATTAGTAGCTTAACGGCAGTATCCAGCTCACCTTCAGCTGTTGTTTTGAAAATTTCTGCAAACATAGATTCAGCATCTTGGCGATACTCTTCCATGTTATTGCTTTCAATGTATCCCGGATATCCAGGCTCATAAAGGTACAGACTTTTGATTAATTTAGGTGCCTTTATGGCAGCATTTAAGCTTACATCGGCACCATAGGACCATCCTACTAGGTGGGCAGGGCCTATATCTAGTGCCTCAACCAGCCCTACCAGGTCTGCTGCATGGGTATCAATTCCAAAGGGGCCTTCTGAAGGATTACCCGGGTTACCGAAATGCCTTTGGGTGAATGAAATCGCTCTAAATTCATTTGATAGAATTTTGCAGTGTTCTTGCCACATACGAGCATCGGCCAGTGCGCCATGTACAAAAACAATGGGTTCTCCCTGTCCCTCCTGGAAATAAGAGATAGAGTGGTTGTTTACAGTGATAGAGTCTTTTGGATTTCCGTCCATGGGGCTAGCTTCCTGGGAGCCACTTTTTAGCGCTTATCATAGTCTATAGGAGCTTTATGCTTAACATTTTCTAGTTCAGTTGTTAGGAGAGAGAGACAGCTGCCCTAATGGCTCTCTTATGAGAGTAAACCGATAGGTCTCCTAAAGGTAATCAACGAGTTTTTCGGGTATAGTTGATTTGTTTTGACGTAGCAGGTGGATGTATATGGAATCGTTGATAAAGGACCGTCTGAAATCACTGGAAGTAGAGCGAGATATTGAAATTATCTATGCCTGTGAGTCAGGAAGCCGCGCATGGGGATTTGAATCCCCTGATAGTGACTGGGATGTAAGGTTTATCTACAAGCGTAATATTCAGCAATATCTCACTATAGGTACTCCCAGAGATGTTGTTGAGGTTCCATTTGATAAGAAACTTGGCGATGAACTGGACTTGGTCGGCTGGGATATCAAGAAGACTTTAACTTTAATGAGGGCAAGTAACCCCACTTTAATTGAGTGGCTATTTTCGCCAAAGGTCTATTTTAGAAATGAAGATGTTTTGAAGTCATTGCAGGATTTGGCTTTAAAATGTTGGCAGCCGCGAGCATTAGCTCATCACTATGTCAGCATGGGATTTAATAATTATTCCAGGTTTATTCGCGAGGATGATCGAGGCTTTAAAGAGATTAAGGTCAAGAAGTTACTTTATGTTCTGCGTTCACTGCTTAATGCTCTGTATATAAAAGAGTTTACAAAAATTCCTCCTGTGGACTTTAGTCATATGTATAACGAGTTGTTGCCTTCCTCAGGAAGTGAGTGGCTTCTGGATATTCTTTCCAGTTTGATTGTGAAAAAGAAGGAGCTTGAAGAGGGCGATTTGATAGCCGTTGATGGCAAACTGGATGGCTGGATACAGGAAAATATGGATAGATCTGGTGCCAATTCTATAGAGGAAAGGCCAAAATTGGATCTTCCAGAGTTTGACAGGCTTTTTCGTAAAGTGGTTGGTGTATAGTCTTTTAAATCAGGCGGATAGGGCGTCACTTAACACGCGAGTAGACAGCCCAAAAAGCGCTGAGTGACTTGTAGTACTTTCCAGTGAATAAACTCAAAGCTGTATAGACGCCCGCAAGAATGCAGGCGTCAAAAAAGGCTCAGCTTTGGTTTTCCAACAACTGATCCAGGGGCAACTCAGTGCGGTAACGTACCTGCTTTAAAGAGAAGCTGCTTTTAATATGATCGATGCCTGGGAGTTCAGTGAGTTTTTTATCCAGGAATTCCTGGTAAGCCTGCAAATTGGGTACAACAACTCGCAGCAGGTAGTCGAAATCACCGGTCATCAGGTAGCACTCCATCACTTCCGGCCATTGGCCGATAACTGATTCGAAGTCCTGTAACTCTTTTTTCACTTGGTGGTTAAGAGTAACCTGGATAAATACACTTACCGGCAACCCAACCTTTTCCGGTTCAAGCAGGGTAACTGCGCGTTTTATAAACCCTTGCTCGTTTAGGTTTTTAACCCGCCGTGAACAGGGGGAGGGTGAGAGGCAGACTTTTTCTGCAAGCTCAATATTTGGAATGGTGGCATCCTGTTGAAGGATTTCCAGAATTTTTTTGTCGATGGCATCCAGTAAATAGGCCATGGTTATATTCCGTATCTCATCTCTCTGAACGTACGCCGGTATCGCCGGCTGCTAATCATCAACCTGCCAGTGAACCTTTGCTTCCCAGCGTTCTCCGGTAAATTGTGTGCATTGCGTACATGGTTTTTTTTGGTTTGTTATGGCAGTAGCTTCCTATACTGCGCATCTTTTGTGAGACCTTCTCGTTTTTTATTAATTTCCCGCTAATGGGTACGTTGCCCAACCGGTTGATACTGGTTAGCTGTAAACGGGCGGAAACTGATATCCCCTGATCAGTTCCAGGCTATACCTCTCAAAAAGCTGAACCTTTGGCGCTTATTTAGTCACACAGGGTGTGAAGGCCATAGGCGAGCACCATAAGAGGGCATGTCCTTTCCGTTGTATCCCCCAAAATACTTCATTTTGAGTGATTTGTTGCCAGTAGCTGGTCATCTTTAGCGAGTTATGGCGGCATTATGCCTGAGTTGGGCCAATTTTGGTATGACCTGCTCTGCCGGGCAGTGTTAATTTTAGCGCTATTAAACAGCTCTGGTCTGTTCTGCTGTAACTCGGGAGATGCCGCGAATATTTTCGCGACATGTTACTGGCGTCGAGAACTGGAGTGATGAAAGCAATAAAGCAATAAAGATAAAATAGGTGGTACCCATGGCAATGGTCGAAGGCGATCAGGAATTGGGCTTTGATAGCGAGTATTCGCTGAAAGCGGCTTTTACCCGTGAATCTGGCCGTGTATTCCTGACTGGAATTGACGCCCTGGTTCGTTTGCCCTTAATGCAAAAGCGCATGGATGAGCTGGCGGGCCTCAATACAGCTGGCTTTGTTTCCGGTTATCGCGGTTCCCCATTGGGCGGTTACGACCAGGCCCTGTGGCGGCACAAGAAGCTATTGGCCGAGCGGGAAATCCATTTTGAACCGGGCATTAATGAAGACCTGGGGGCGACCAATATTTGGGGTACCCAGTTGCTGGATCACTATCGCCACCAGGCAACGAAAGATGGCGTCTTTTCTATTTGGTATGGCAAGGGCCACGGTGTAGATCGCACCGCAGATGTTTTCCGCCAAGCCAATATTCAGGGTACCTCAAAACTAGGTGGTGTTTTGGCGTTGTGTGGGGATGACCACACAGCAGAATCCTCCATGTTTTCCCACAATACCGACCAGATTTTTGAGTCGGTAATGATGCCGCTGATATTTCCGTCCTCCATTGATGAGTACCTGACCCTGGGCCTCGCGGGCATTGCCTTATCCCGTTTTTCGGGCTTGTGGGTGGGCTTTAAGGCAATTACTGAAACTGTAGAGGCCGGTGCTTCCTTGATTGTGCCGGAGTTGCCCCAGTTTACAATTCCAGCTGACTTCCCAATCCCGCCACACGGCCTGAACTACGATCCCCACCTGAATTGGCCTGCGGAGCGCCTTGAATATGAGCGCCGTATGCTGGAGGAGCGTTTGCCTGCAGCCAAGGCATTCGCCTATGCCAACCGCCTGGATAAAACCACCCACAGTGCGGAGCGAAAACGCTTCGGCATTGTAACGGTGGGTAAGGCCCACGGTGATTTGCTTGAGGCCTTGAAACTGCTCAACTTATCAGAGTCAGATCTGAACTCAGCCGGCATCTCCATCTATAAAGTGGCGATGTCCTGGCCGCTGGAGCCTAGGGGCATCAGCGAGTTCGCCAAGGGCATGGAGCGCTTGCTAGTAGTCGAGGAGAAGCGTCCCCTGGTGGAGGATCAGCTGAAAAACCTGCTCTACGGTTGGGAAGATAGTTATCGTCCGAAGGTAGTCGGTAAGAAAGACCTGGATGGCAAGGATCTGTTGCCGGCAGTGTGGGGCTTTGGCCCGGATCAGGTGGCCAAGGCCATTGCCCGCTGGCTGGCGGATACTGAACTGGCGGCACAGCTGATTCCCCTGGCAGAAAAACTGGGGGGCAATGTCGCTGCAAAGGCTCAGGGCTTGTTGGCTCGTGAACCCATTTTCTGTGCAGGTTGTCCTCATAACACTTCTACCAAATTGCCAGAAGGCAGTTTGGGGAGTGCCGGTATTGGCTGTCATATTATGGCTTTGGGTAAAGGTCTGCGCACCGATACCTATTCCCATATGGGAGGCGAGGGCGCCCAATGGGTAGGACTGCACCGTTTCTCCAGCGCCGAGCATATTTTCCAGAATATGGGCGATGGAACCTACAACCACTCCGGGCTATTGGCCATTCGCCAGGCCGTGGCGAGCCAGGTGAATATCACCTACAAAATTCTTCTGAACGATGCGGTGGCCATGACCGGTGGCCAACCCGCCGATGGCGAAGTTAATGCTCCCTCCCTGGCTGCACAGTTGCTGGCCGAGGGGGTTGGTACGGTTATTCTTTTGACCGAGAACCCCGACCACTGGCGTGAACACCGCAGCCAACTGCCCACTGCCGTAGAAGCTCTTCCCCGCTCTGAGCTGGACGCCGTGCAGCGTCGCCTGCGGGAAACTGCCGGTGTGACGGCGATTATTTATGAGCAGGTCTGTGCGGCCGAGAAACGCCGCCGCCGCAAGAAAAAACAGATGGTCGATCCATCCCAGCGACTGTTGATCAACCACCGGGTCTGCGAAGGCTGTGGCGATTGCAGTGTTCAGTCCAGCTGTATTGCCGTGGAGCCGCTGGAAACCCCGTTGGGGCGTAAGCGTCAGATCAATCAGTCCAGCTGCAACAAGGATATGCGCTGTGCCGATGGTTTCTGCCCGAGCTTTGTCACTGTGGAAGGGGGAGAACTGAAAAAGCCCCCGGTGCAGTCCCTGGCGGATGCCTTGGACGTGGCTATTGCCGGATTACCTTCTGCGCCGGTCGCGACTCTGGCCCAGCCACTCAGTATTTTGGTGGCCGGCATTGGTGGCAGTGGTGTACTTACCGTGGCGGCACTGCTGGGTATGGCGGCGCACCTGGAAGAGAAGGGCAGTACAACTTTGTACTTTACCGGACTCTCACAAAAAAATGGCGCCGTAGTGGCTCATGTGAAAGTGGGAGAAAACCCCGAGGCGATTACCACCGCTCGTATTCGCGATGGCGCGGCGCAGTTGTTACTGGGCTGCGATATGGTCACCGCCGCTGGCCAGCGAACCAAATTTGCCACCGGCGAAATGCGTGCCCTGGTAAATACTGCTGAAGTACCGGTAGCGGCCTTTGTTCGCGACAACGAGCTGGCATTCCCCGCCGATGCGACCCAACAGAGTATTGAGTCTCTGTGTGCGGAATATTTTGCCTTTGATGCGAATAAATATGCCCAGGCACTGTTTGGCGATACCGTAGCCAGTAACTTGATGATTATGGGTTTTGCCTGCCAGAAAGGACTGCTGCCAATCGGTGAAGCGGCCTTGGAACGGGCCATTGAGCTAAATGGTGTGGCAGTAGAGAACAACCTGCGCGCTTTCCGCGCGGGCCGTTTGCTGGCGGAAAACCCTAAAGCGATCGAGCAATTGGCAGTGCCGGCCAAGCCGGTGAAATTGGTGGAGCCTGAGGAGTCGGTGGAGCAGTTGCTGGAGCGATTGGCAGCAGAGCTTCGCGATTATCAAAGCCCGGCCTATGCGGCAGAGTTCCTTCGCCATATAGAGGCGCTGCGCAAAGCAGAATCCTCACTGCCAGCTGCTCGGGGCGATCTTACCCGTATGGGTGCGCGCAGCCTTTATAAAGCGATGGCTTATAAAGATGAGTACGAAGTGGCGCGCCTCTACACCGGTGAAGATTTCAAGCGACAGCTACGTGAGACATTCAGCGGCGACTACACCCTGAAATTCCATATGGCGCCGCCGCTTCTTGCTCGCCCCGATAGCAGTGGTCGCGTGCGCAAAATGCAGTTTGGCCCCTGGATGGGCAAGCTGATGCCGCTGTTGGCTAAGGGTAAAGTTCTTCGCGGTACTGCACTGGATGTCTTTGGTTACACCCAGGAGCGCCGCGCTGAACGGCGCTGGGCCCAACAGGTGGCTAAAGCAGTTGATAGCGTGGCCGCGCATCTGTCCGGCGAAAACCTGTCAGAGGCACAAGAGCTGCTCGAAATCCCCCTTCAAGTGCGTGGCTATGGCCATGTGCGCGAGGAAAAATTCGCGGCGGTCAGCGATCGTTGGGATGAGCTTTCTGCAGTATTTGTGGACGGGGAGCAAGAGCCGACTTCTCTGGCGGCGTCCTAGACGCCGCAGCTCTTTTAATCGGTGTCAGCCCGGACGAAACGGGATAAGGCGGTTTAGCAACCAGCCGCTGACGCCGGTAATCGCCACCGGTGCCTGTACTGCAGAGAAGCACAGGCACTCTTGATCTTCTGTGACCGTCGGGCGGTGCACGTCGCCGGGTTCCCGCAACAGAAAGTCCCCTGGACTATAAACACCATCGCTATCAGAGAAGCTGCCGTACAAAACCAGGGTGAGTTCGTAGCCCCGGTGATCGTGCTCTGCAACTTTGCCGCCACAACTCAGGCGATGAAAGCTCACTTCATATTGATCCTGCCCGGTTTTTAGTCGACACATTTTTAGGGCGGGCGCTATAGTTTTCCATTTGATCGGGGGATTTTTTTCCAGCAGCTTGTGCACGACTGGCGGTGCATCCGCCAGCATGGGCTCTGTGGATTTGGATCTTTCGGGAGATACTTGTTGCTCCGATTCAGCTGCCTGATCAATACGTCCCATCAGGCGTTGGAAAGCCTCATCGTTTACGGCCTGTGGTGCACAGGACTCCAGAATGGAGCCACCCAGGGTGTTCATGGTTTGATATTGAGCGCGACACTCGGCACACATTTGTATATGGGCGGAAACGACCAGGCTGGCGCCTTTGGGCAGGCTGCCGGAAGCGTATTCAAGGAGTAAATTTTTATCGGGGTGGTGGCGAATCATACTAAACCTACTTGGCCAACCTCGCTTGTAACTTCTTTAGGGCCAGTCGCACGCGGGACTTTACCGTGCCCAATGGTAATTCCAGCTCCTTGGATATCTCACTGTGGGATTTTCCCTCCATATACGCCTTTTCCAAGACGTGGCTCTGTTCTGCTGGCAGGCTGTGTAGGCCTTCCGCAACTTCCTTTTCGTTGCGTCTTCTCTGTAGAAATATCAACGGTTGGTGTTCGGGGGTTTCATCCCAAACATCCATGGCTTCAATAATCTCGGCGTTTTGATGACGCCCGTTGCGGCGCAACATGTCGATACGAGTGTTGCGCATAATGGTGAATATCCAGGTGCTGGCAGAAGCCTTACTGGCATCGAAGCTGGGGGCCTTGCGCCAGACTTTAAACAGGGTTTCCTGAACTAGCTCATCGGCGGCTTCAGCGCTAATTGCCTGAGTGGTGCGGCTGTGATGGAAACCCTTAATTAGTGGGGCAAAGTGGTGAAAGAGCTGCTCAAAGGACTGGCGATCACGCTCCGCACCGACTCGCGTCAGCAGGGCACTCCAGTCCTGGTCCTCTCTTTGTGGCAGTTTCACCGGGCGTATTTCACTTTTTGCTTGGGGGCTATGCGCCATGTTAACGGTCTTTCTGTCGTTGTCGATACTCACGCAATCAAGCATGTGTGGAAATTAGTGTTGAGACCTGTTGTGGTACATCCGTGTACCACACTCTGCAACAGACTCTCAGGGGGAGACTTCCAAGTTGTCTGATAACTACTTACGCAGAGGGGGCATAACTGGATCTCCCTGGCCTACCTTTTATTAAGCGGTGATCCAACCGATGGGGTGTGGCGTATTTATCTGCAGCTTGAACAGTAAGGAATCCGATGATGAGCGCGTTGATTGAGGAGCTAGAGGAGTACTACAAAGACTTCCTGATGCAGGAAACTGGCAGCCTTGGATCACTATATAGCGACGATGTCATTTTTTGTGACCCGTTGCATCGGATAGAGGGATTGCCTGCTTTAAAGAGTTACTTTGCGGGAATGAGCAGGGGGCTTACCCAGTGCCGCTTCCAATTTGATGATCTGCCGGTGGTGGGCGAGGGCAGCGCCTGCCTTTCGTGGACCATGCACTACCGACACCAATCACTCAAAGGTGGACGCCCATTACAACTTCGTGGCTGTAGCCTGTTGCGTTACACCGATAAGATTCACTACCACGAGGACTTTTACGATATGGGTGCCATGGTCTATGAGCAGGTGCCGGTATTGGGCTCCTGCATTGGTTTTATCAAGTCGCGAATGGAGCGCAACTAAGTGTCCCAGGGGATTCGCGATAAAACCATCTGGATCACAGGTGCTAGTTCGGGTATTGGACGCGCGCTCACATTGCGCCTGGTGGAGCAGAATAATTTTGTGATTGCCAGCGGTCGCAGGCTGGATGCGCTGACGGAGTTACAGAACATAGCCCCCAGTCGCCTCAGGGTATTGGACTGTGACCTTAGTGATGATGCGGTAATGCCGGGAGTTGCTCGGCGATTAGCGGACTTCACAGATCACCTGGATATGGTGATTGCTTGCGCTGGTACCTGTGAATATGACGACGACCTTCAATTGGATATCACCATGTACCGGCGGGTTTTTGATGGCAACTTCTTTGCCTTGGTGAATACCTTGAAATGCGCGCAGCCACTGTTAGCCGCAAGCCGGACTCCGGTTTTTGCCGCGCTCGGTAGTCTCTCGTCAGTGGTGCCTTTTCCCCGCGCCGAAGCGTATGGCAGCTCCAAAGCGGCGGTGGCCTATTTTTTAGAGTCGGTGCGCGCCGATACCAGCCTCACTCCACTTCGAGTAGTTCAAATTCGCCCGGGGTTTGTCGATACCCGCCTTACCCAGCGCAATGATTTTGATATGCCCTTTTTAATGACTCCAGAGCAAGCTGCCGAGCGCATTGAACGCGGGCTCTGTGGCGTTGGGAGCACAGTTGATTTCCCCAAACGGCTCAGCTGGCCTCTGCGGTTTCTGGGTTTTTTCAGCTCAATCTGGTTCCGTTTTTGCGTACCCAAAATGACAAGAATCCGCACTCTAAGGAAGAATTGATGCGAATCGCTATTGTTGGCAGCGGCATTGCCGGTCTTACTGCCGCTTATCTATTGAATCGAAAGTACGATGTCACCCTGTTTGAAGCACAGGCGCGCCTGGGAGGGCATACCGCTACGGTTGATATTGACGAGGGGGAACGCCGGTTAGCAGTGGATACCGGCTTTATTGTTTACAACGACTGGACCTATCCGAATTTTATTCGCTTGCTTAAAGAGCTGGGAGTTCAATCCCAACCCACCTCCATGGGCTTTAGTGTGCGCTGCGATCAGGAGGGGTTTGAATATGCGGGTAACAATCTCAACAGCCTGTTTGCACAGCGCTCGAACATCGTCAGCGCTGGGCACTGGCGTATGCTCTGGGACATTGTGCGCTTTAATCGTAATGCCCTCCGCGACTGGCAGGAGGGGAGGCTGGGCGAGACATTGACCCTGGGTGAGTATCTACCTGCGAACGGTTACTCCGCGGAATTCGCCAATCGCTATTTGGTACCTATGGGCTCGGCTATCTGGTCTGCCAGTGTGGCGCAAATGCTGGAGTTTTCTGTCAGTTTCTTTGTCCGCTTCTTTGTCAATCACGGCTTGCTCAACTTGGTGCGTCGCCCGCAGTGGCGAGTGATCAAGGGCGGGTCGCGTGAATATATTGATCCGTTAATACAATCTTTCGCAGATAAAATTCGCTTATCTACGCCCATTGAGGCGGTGCAGCGCTGCAGGGAAGGTGTGAATGTTCGCACCGCAGCAGGGGAAAATTTGGAGTTTGATGCCGTTGTTTTCGCTTGCCACTCCGATCAGGCCCTTCAATGTTTGACCGACCCCAGCGGCAGTGAGCAAAAAATCCTGGGGGCTATACCCTATGCAAAAAATGCCGTGGTCCTGCATACAGACAGCACCTTACTACCCCGTCACCGTCGCAGTTGGTCGAGTTGGAATTACCAATTGCGCAGTGAACAGGATGCACTGCCTGTTTTGACATACAACATGAATATACTTCAGGGATTGAATACAGAGAAAACGTATTGTGTCACTCTGAATGCCGAAGAGCGTATCGATCCCAAGTCTGTGCTCGGTCGTTTTGAATACTCCCATCCCCAGTTCTCTGTGGCCGGAACACGAGCGCAACAGCAGTGGGATAGTATTAATGGCGTTAACCGCACCTGGTTCTGTGGCGCTTATTGGGCAAATGGATTTCATGAAGATGGCGTAACGAGTGCGCTGCGAGTGGCTCGGGGGTTGGGTGTTGACTGGTAAGGAGGCCGGTATCATGGAAAGTGCGATTTATACCGGTTGGGTGGAACACCGGCGCTTCGCGCCCAGAGCTCATCAGTTTCGCTACCAGGTTTTTATGATGTACGTCGATCTGGCAGAGGTGGAAGCCATTTGTCAGCTCTCACCTCTTTGGTCCTCCCAGCGGCGAGCACCTGCGAGATTTTGTCGCAGTGATTTTTTTGGCGATGAATCCCTCAGTCTTGATGAGGCAGTTCGACAGCGGGTGGAGGAGGAAGCGGGAGAGCAGCCTGCGGGACCTATTCGTTTGCTGGCCAATTGGCGTTACTTTGGCTACAACATGAATCCACTCAGTGTTTACTATTGTTTCGATGCTGAGGGCCAGAATGTGGATTGGCTGCTCCTGGATGTACACAACACACCCTGGAAAGAGCGTCACAGCTATGTTTTGGATTGCCGTAATAATACCAAGTTGCAAAAAGCGACCTTCGCAAAAACATTTCATGTCTCGCCTTTTATGCCCATGGCCCAAGGGTATCGATGGAGGGGGACAAAACCTGGAGAAAAGCTGACAGCTTACCTGCAAAATTTTGATGCGAGTGCCGAGGATACAGAAGATGGCACTCGCCCAATGTTTGATGCAACCCTGAGTTTACAGCGCTGTGAAATTAGCGGCCGATCGCTTAATTCAATATTGATCCAGTACCCTTTGATGACCGTAAAAGTTATAGCCGCCATTTATTGGCAGGCACTGAAATTATGGGTCAAGCGTATCCCGGTATTTTCGCACCCTCGCGATGACGCCGAGGTTCAGGCAGGAGATAAACAACTATGAGAGCAGTTCAGGAAGTTGATCAGGCTTCGTCGTCAAAATCAGAAGTATCGGCACAGTCCTGGCTCGTTCGCCTGGCGCGCAAGCTGGTGTTGGAAAAACTCAAGGGTATTGATCGTGGCCACTTGCTAATCGAAGAGGGGGAGCAGTGTTACCACTTTGGCCAGAGACCAGAAGAAGCAGAGATCTCGGCACATATTTGCGTACATGATCCATCCAGTTATATACAGGTGCTATTAAACGGAACCATTGGTTCTGGAGAAGCCTTTATGCAGGGCGCCTGGACCTCAACCAATACCGTGGACCTGATTCGCCTGATGGTGGACAACATGGAATTGGTGGAAGGCATCGATAGTCGTTGGAGCTATTTACCTCGATTAGGCCTGCGCTGGTTACATCAATTAAATGCGAATAATCGCAATGGCTCACGCAAGAATATTTCTGCACACTATGACCTGGGCAATGAATTTTTCCGGTTATTTTTAGACAGGACCATGCTGTATTCATCTGCGGTCTACCCGTCTGAAAATGCAACTCTGTTTGAAGCCTCTAATCACAAACTGGAACTGATCTGCCGAAAGCTAAAGTTAAAACCCTCCGATCACCTCCTTGAGATTGGTACTGGGTGGGGTGGTATGGCCATTCATGCTGCCAAGTACTATGGCTGTAAAGTAACAACCACTACTATCTCCCAAGAGCAATATGACTATGCCCGCCAATGGGTGAAGCACGAAGGGTTAGAGGAGCAGGTGACCCTGCTATTACAAGACTATCGGGACCTGAAAGGTAAGTACGATAAAATTGTATCGATTGAAATGGTGGAGGCGGTAGGTCACGAATTTCACAAGACCTTCTTCGCCGGTTGTAGCGAATTACTCAAAGAAGATGGCCTGATGGTGATGCAGGCAATCACCATTCGCGACCAGCGCTACCACGAGTATCGTAAAGAGGTCGACTTCATTCAGCGATATATTTTCCCCGGTGGCTGCCTGCCATCTAATCAGGTTATCGCGGACCATATTGCCAATTCAACAGATATGCAGATTGTTGGACTTGAAGACATCACCGCCCATTACGCCCGCACATTAAGTGACTGGCGCAAAGCATTTCTTGAGCGAATTTCCAAAGTGCGCGAGTTAGGTTTTGATGAGCGCTTTATCCGTATGTGGGAATTCTATTTATGCTATTGCGAAGGGGGATTTTTGCAACGAGTGATTGGTACCGCCCAATTTGTGTTCGCCAAACCTCGGTTTTTGGGCAGTTTCTAAACTCTCTCAAGTTAATCTTGTGAAGTGTTTGCCTTTCAGAATGGCTCAGGATCAAGGCGTGATTTCAGGAGACTGTTTAAACTTTTTAAGAGTTTGCAACCCAAGGATATTACGGAATCAACCAGAGGCTCTCCTGCATGTGGCGTTTTGTCGCTAATGCCTTACTTTTCGATATCGCCTGGCCACTGTGCGTCATAGTGGCCAAGGTGTGGTTGGTGGTTCCCTTTACTCTGTTGAACCTTTTTATACATCTGCGCTATATCGCCAATTTGCCCAGGGAACCGCTTTGGTTAGCGGGGGTGTTTATCTTTGGTGTGTCTATAGACTCTATCTTGTTTCATTTGGGGGTGATGCGAAATGATAGTGGCTCCTCCTGGCCTCCCTTATGGCTGATCTGCCTGTGGTTGAACTTTGCCATGACCTTGCGATACAGTTTGGTTTTCTTACAGAAAAATCTATGGTTGGCGGTAATCCTGGGTGGTTTTTTCGGACCATTTAGTTACTTTACCGGTGCATTCCTAAATGGCACTGTGGAATTGCACAGGCCCCTGTGGCAATCCCTGGGAACATTAAGTGTAATTTGGGCCTGCATCCTGCCGTTGTTTGCCTATTTGGCAAGAGAGATTTGTCAAAAAGAGGTGAGCAATGCTTGAATTTATTGCGATGTCGGCTATTGCCGGAACTAACTGTCACTATGAAGGGCCTTTCCTGGTAAAAGGTCTGGCCTATGATCCGGATAATCAACAGTTACAGTACTGTGAATATTATACTTCGCAAGATAATGGCGAAATAACTGTTTTCTACTATGCACCCCAGGGTGATTTAATAGCAGAGAAAACCCTTCGAGAGCGAAATGGCCCCGCAGCTGGTCGCAGTGCCTTACCTAGTGTCACTCAAATAGATCGGAGGCACGGTGAAGTCCGTGAAGTCCTTTGGGATGACGGCCAGTGGATGATGCGCTATAGAGCCAACGAGGGCGAAGCCTGGAAAGTAAGTTTGCGAGAGGCACGAAGTGTTGATGTAGTTGATGCAGGCTTTGATACTTATGTGCGTGACCACTGGGACTTATTGTCCTCAGGAAAAACTCTTAAATTCAATTTTGCTTCGCCACTGCATGGTCGATCGATAAAGCTGCGCGCTAAGGCAGTATCCTGTAATCAAGCGGCAGGCGAAAATACTTGTATACGAGTAGATATTGCCCAACCTCTTATCCGCCTTTTCGTAGAGGACTTAAATCTCACTTACGATACGGAGAGTCGGCGATTAAAGAGTTTTAAGGGCATAGTAAATATCCTCGATCCACAAGCGAAATCTCAAGAATTAGAAGTGTTTTACCAATATTCAATTCTGCCTATAGGAACCCAGCCTGCAGATCCATAGAAAAAAGGCGCCCTCCACTAATAGCTACAACACTATTTACGCCTGTTGAATTTGTTGCCCAGCGGGTCATTCATTTTTAGGCGCCGGACTGGCGCCAAGTTCTACCAGCAGCTAAACCTAAAGAAGAAAAGCGTGACAAGCTCACTATCCTGTGGCGAAAGCGATATGGGGTGTTTGATGAAGACTGCTATTTCTGCAACTGCTGGAATTATGATGTCGCTGCTTTACGGCTGTGCGAATCAGCCAGAGCAGGTTCCCGGTGCCGGTGGAATCGTTATCGATACCTGGGGCGTTAACATGAATCAGTATCAAGCGGACCTTGCAGAGTGCAAGGGAATCGCTTACTCCACGTACAGTGACCAAGGGCGCAGAACAGCTGCCGGTGCTGCAGGTGGTGCTGTAGTAGGTGGTGCGCTTGGTGCAATAGTCGGTGACAGCGGGCGTGCTGCGGTAGCCGGAGCCGGTGCCGGCGCGCTTGTTGGGGGCTTGTCAGGGGCGGGTAGTGCGAGCTCTGAGGCAACCTACATTATCAAGAATTGCCTGGTTGGTCGCGGATATCGAGTGTTGAATTGATCTTCTGCGTAAAACTGCGGTCCAATTTCTCATCAGTCCTCTGCTATTCAGCAACCTCACAGGACTTGACACTGGCCGGGGGAAGTACCCCCGGCCTTTTTTCTGTTTTACAGCTTTAATTTCAATCTTTTACTTTCTCCCGGTTAACACTTTTAATTTCTGTGCTAGATAGTAGGGCCACTAGTTTCTAGAAAATAAAATTGTAAGTGTGCAATAAAGTCTACAGCTGAATGGCGTCTAAACTTTTAAGGTCATTTGTGATTTCCTTTTCTTCAAGGAGCCCGCCATGTCTACTGCATCAACTATTAATGCCTATGCAGTCTTGGAGGCCGGCGGTCCATTTAAGACCTACCAAATTGCAGCTGGAGAGTTGGGTGCAACAGAGGTTGAACTGGAAATCATGTACTGCGGCATCTGTCATAGTGACTTGAGCATGATTGAAAATGAATGGGGTATTGGACAGTACCCTATGGTTGCCGGTCACGAAGTCATCGGCCGTGTCACCGCGATGGGGGAGCAAGTAGCTCATCTTAAAAAGGGCACGGTGGTTGGGTTGGGGTGGAATTCAGGCTACTGTGAAACATGCCATACTTGCCGAATTGGTGACCTCAACTTATGTAGAGAGGCAAAGTTCACCATACTCACCAATGGAGGCTTTGCGGATAAAGCCAGGGCGGATATGAGTAGCCTGGTTGTTATCCCTGATGGTGTGGATTATGCATCGGCCGGCCCCCTTTTATGTGCGGGTATTACCGTATTCAATCCATTGGTCCAATTTGATATCAAACCCACTGACAAAGTGGCTGTGATTGGTATTGGTGGCTTGGGCCACCTTGCCTTGAAGTTTTTCCATGCCTGGGGCTGTGAAGTTACCGCGTTTACATCCAGCGAGGAAAAACGCAAAGAAGCCTTAGCTCTCGGTGCTCATAAAACACTGAACTCCCGTGATCCCGCAGAGATTCAAGCTGCGGCAATGAGCTTTGATTTTATTCTGTCGACTGTGAATGTCAGTCTTGATTGGGATCTGTATATCCAGGCTCTGAAACCTAAAGGGCGCTTACACTTTGTTGGAGCTGTAACTAACCCAATCCAATTTACTCTATTTCCCTTGTTATTTGGGCAGCGCTCAATTTCAGCATCTCCAGTCGGCAGCCCTGGTACCATCGAAACTATGCTTGAGTTTGTGGCGCATCATAAGATCAAACCTGAGATAGAGATTTTCCCAATGAGCCAGATAGAAGCGGCATTTGAGCATTTGAAATCTGGTAAGGCTAAGTACCGGATTGTTTTGTCGCAGGAAGGGTAGGGATATTTAACTGGATCAGCTTCTGGGTGAGGAGAGCGCAAAGTCACACTACAAAGGAGCTTAAATTAAAAAGTATGGGGTTGGGATTTAGGCAGAAGCAATTCATTAGAAATCGATAAGGTCAGTTAGTTTTTTTCATAGTGAAGAACATACGGCCATCCATTCCTTTTCTCTCCATAAGTCCTAGAATATGATCCTCATCGACTTTTCGCATCATATCATGCATAGGTATCGTGTCATAAATCATAGTGGCACTTGATTTCCCTCTGTGTTCCAAGATGCGCAGGCGGGCTTGGGCTTTTGTGGTTATATGTAGTTGTTGGGTACGGAAGAACAAAGGGGCATCGTAAGCGTTGATAGATTTGAAGTCTGAATCCCAGCATAGTAAAGGATAGACCGTTTCAGAATCAATAAACTCTTTGCCGTACCAGCGTTTTCCTGCATCCATTTCATGCTGTAAAGGATGTTGTGTGTTAAATCCTTGCGCTTCCCATCGGCCGATAAGAGAGTTTATTGATATAGGTGAGAGATTATCGTAAAACTCAAGCAGTTCTTGTGGATCTACCTGATCCAGTTTTTTAAGTTTTTCTAATGTGGTTAAGAAGTGCATGAGCTTGATTTAGTAGGGTATGTTTCTGGAGCATGTAATTGGGAAATAGCTTTCCAACATAACTAATACTGAGTATAGAAGTAGGAATATTAATAATCAATTATTCTTGCTGTGCTTGGCCGCTGATTTCAATGATGGTTACCCCCTCCGGCAGAGAGCCTAGAAACACTGGTCTTCGGTACAATATTCTTTGAGGAATTGGGTAAAACTAATACCTTCCTGGAACTGCACCTAATTACGAGCCATGATCTTTACCACTGTGAATCAGGTAAATGGCCGTGTCTATGTAGAGTTCATTGTGACCTTGCAGGGTGATAATTAGGGGGCTCATGTATATTTCAGAAGCCAAGAATAGAAAATATCAAAGAACTATTCAGGTGCTAGGGAAGTCAAATTCTTACACCTTTCAGGAAGCAGTGAGGGTATCTGGTCTTATAGCCTGTCTGGGAGGGGTGGATCAGGTGCCCAATACTGCTGAATGTAATACAAGTTGACCATTTGTATTTTTGTACTGCTCAACTGGAATCAGCCAGTGCTCGTGAAATTTCTGCTAGAGACTCTGGTATCTTCCAAATTTTTACAGAGGTTGGGCATTTTTTATCTTGAGCGGGTGGGAGAAATTTTCTTGCACCAATAGTATCCACCTGGGCATTATATAGAACTATAGGAGCACCAGGCTCATAAAGCAGCTGAGTCCATTGTTGGTTTCTATACCTTATATTTTCTGTTGCATGATCATTGAAGCTATGAGCTGCAGGCAGGTCCATACATAGGGTTGCACCCTTAGTCCCCCTTGCGGAGGATTAATTTTAATGTGTACATTTATCATCCAGTCGTTGTAGCTGGGCAGTTTAATCATCAACAAAAGATGACAAATGTCATATATATTTGATAACAGAAATGACTTACCCAATTTCCGCTATTGCCTGATATTACATATAAATATTATTTCTGCACCGGTGTTACGGTGTTTATGGAGGCTTACATTGATCAAGAAAGTTTCTTTAATCATTGGCACGATAGTATTCCTTCTGGTGTTAGCCTGTACTGTTTGGGTCCTTACAACACCCCCGCTTCCCAAAGATATCCAGAAACAGCTAAATTTGAGTCTTGAGAAACCACTACCTGAACTGATCTCCGGTCAGAGCGGATATGTTCGCTCAGGGAGCCTTAAAATTTGGTATCAACTTAAAAGCCCAGAGGGGATACCTGTTCGTGGCACAGTGTTACTGATAAACGGTATGGGCTCTTCTTCTTTGTACTGGCCATCTGAAGTCTATGAGCCACTCTTAGCTGCTGGCTATCAAGTACTACTCACCGATCATCGTGGCTGCGGTGCCTCGAGTTGGGTTACCAACTGGGCTAAGGAGACCGCTTACGACCTTTCCGACATGATGCGCGATAACCTTGCGGTTATGGACTCCCTGGGGATTAAGCAAGTTCATGTTATGGGCGCCTCAATGGGAGGGATGATTGCGCAAGAAATGGCCCTGCAATTCCCCAATCGCTTGAAAAGCCTTACTTCAATCATGTCCTCAGGTTTTCTCGACGACCCCGAGTTACCCCAGGGAAAAACCTTCAGATACAATATGCTTCGGCTATTTCTTCGCTATGGACTCAGTGGCTCCGATGAGGGTATGGCTAAGTTGATGGTAAGTACTTATCACAGTCTTCAGGGGCAGGGAGGCTTTGATGTTGAACATATTGCACACACCACTCTCTACGAACTACGTCATAGGCAAGGATTTGATCATAATCTGCCAATTCAGCAATTTACAGCAATCTCTCTTTCTGGCTCGCGATTAGAGCGATTGGAGGGCTTAGAGGTCCCCACTATGGTTATCCACGGTGATAGAGATCCCCTGTTAAGTATTGCTCAAGCCAAAAAGTATGCAGCTCGCATTCCTGGTGCTAAAACGTTGTGGGTAGAAGGTATGGGCCATGCCATGGCACCTGTATATGTGAAACAATGGATGGAGCATGGAGTACAATTTTTGGAAGCTAATAACTAATGCCGGGATATCACTATTTACACTAAATGGGCTTACAAAAAGAAAAGGCCTCAGGATTACTGAGGCCTTTTTGTTATATGCTGGTAGTCGAAGTTTCTAACAGTTAATATTTTTGGCTGGCGGTCCTTAACTTAACGCCAAACACCCCATTGGCCGGTTGTACCCGGCTCCTCGCCCCTTGTCCACCATCCGGCAGTCCATGTTTCACCATTGTGGCTAACGATATCACCTGCGGTGTAGATTTCGTTGCTATCCCAAGCTTGAATACTGGGATCTGTGGGATCTGTGGGATCTGTGGGATCTGTGGGATCTGTGGGATCTGTGGGATCTGTGGGATCTGTGGGATCTGTGGTAGTTGATGGTTCAACAGTAAATGAGTAGATCTCGTCATCAACAGCAGAGTCACCGCTTACGGTTAACTTGAAACTTAATTCATGCTGTTCATTTGTTAAGCTTGACGTGTCGATTACCAGTGCACCACTGGGCCCGGTTGCGGTTTCAACAGGGCTTCCACTTACCTGTGACCATTCCGTATTATTGATATTTCCGGCGCTTTCTCCCGATGAAAGTACCACTAAATCCCCGTGTTCTACTCTAGCTATATCAAGCGGTTTTAAAACCTTAGGTGTGATAGCAGCTATTAATTCACTACCGTTGCTTGTAATAGTGAATTGACCGGAGGCACGTGAGTCTTTGGAGTTGAAGTAGTTACCATGTAAATCACCCTGGAAGTACATGTAATGATTCATTTCTTCATGCCAGCGACCAATAAAAACATTTCCATTGTGGTTTGATTGGTACCAGCCGGTGACTTGAGAAGCTAAAAGCCTGTCCCAGTCATTCTTATTATCCTCGGTAATTGCCAGCGAAAATGATGAGTGTTCCTCACCATTTTTATTGAATACCGTATAATTGACGGTGTCCCCCACATTAACCGAATCTATACTAATGTCTTCTGGAATAAAGGTGTTGCCTTGAATCAGGTGCGGCTGTGTGGTGCCGGGATCAGGTTCGCTAGGCGGTTCAACATCACTATTTACAATAGTGATATCACTACAGTTGTAGAAGCCTTCACCAACTGGGTCTACTCGCTGCCAACGTACAAATAAAATTGCATTACCTACCCTGTCTTCTGGAATGGTGACATTCATTCGATATTGACCATTGACGACAGGTACGTCCCCTTCTTCCTGGATAAGCTCAAGGTCATCCCATGCCAGTGGTTGTGACAGGTCTGCATCCGCTTTCGTAAGGTAAAACTCCCAAAAAGATGGATTGTGTGGCGCTGTTGCCTGGAATACGTACTCGAATGTTCCAGCATTAACTTCTACACGGGTCCAGGCATCAGTTGCTGCGCCCATCCCTTTTTTCTGCGAATCATTTGCATAGCAAAGAGTTCCATCAGGAATGGCACTTTTTACAGCGGCAGAATTATTGTAGTCAGGGATGTTAATAGAGAATTCGTTGTGTTGTTGGAAAGGATAAGATCCAGAAATGGATTTTGCCAGGGCACAGCCTGGATTGGATGGTGTTCCAGACCAGATATTGCCTTGATCATAGCAAATTTTTTGCCTGGCTTTTGGAAATTCAGACCAGCCGTGAGCGTGTACTTGTAAGCTGAAAGGTATCAGCAACATTGTCGCAAGCGCGCTTTTTTTTCTTAAAAGCATAAGGTTACTCCTGGTTTACATTATTCTCGTCGATTTATTTAGAACGACTGGAATATTAAGTTCAATTTCCTGGTGAATACTGTGAAATAAGTTGGTGTTTGAGAGTGCCGGCCATTCTTTCCTTGTCACCAGGATCAAAAAATTCAGTTAGTAAATAATTACCCGTTAAAAATTGCTAATAAGACAGACCTTTCACGTGGACATGGGTTCCATGCCATACATGAATTAACATGTTTTAATAAAATTTACGTTTCCATTAATCAATAGTTGCTTGAGTAGTGGGTCAAAAAATGAAGTTATTTTTGGTGTTTTGTGACAATGTGATGGCTGTCAAAGAAAATAAAGCATGAAGGGCGGTATAAAAGCTTGAAATTTATGTGCTAAATATAGAGGGCTCTACGGATTAATGAAAAGGAAAAATACACACTAGCCTCATTAGATTGCCTAAATTGTATTGGAGCAGGAAGGTTTTCTGGGGGGCTGAAAAACCGCATTGTTTGAGGAGGTTTGTCTCATAGCAGCATAGACTATTGCAAAGTAAATTTATTGCACTTTCGATGGTCTAGTCTCTATCTATTCTTTAAGTGAATGTTAATTTATTTGGGTGGAGCTGATAGGGGTTAGACGAGAATAGGGGGAGTGACAATGACAAACCAATAATTGAGAAGCTTCGGCCTTCAAATATGTAGCGGGCAAAAATTGAACTGTAATTATTTTTTCAATCTATTTGCTTGTTGTATCAGATAAATCGGTCAATAAGTTAATGCTGTAGGCATCAATAGATTCAGGTGCTGGAGCTGATTTGTATATCCTTGTACTTATTTTTATAGATATTAGGTCTCAGGTGGAGCTTATCAGCTTTAAGCGATTATCAATTAGCTTGTATACCTTTAAGTTGTTATTAAATGCCCCGAGAAACCATGAGCCACAGGCAATCCAATATTCAGCATCATGTTCTTTTAGAATAAAAATATCTTGGACATCCGATGTCCTCCAGAACAGCTTTCCTTTTAGGAGATAGTAGTTTTTGAGTTCTACAATTTCTATATTTTTGCTTCTTGCCCAAGATCTTATCTCTCTCCTAAAATATCTGGATTTTGGCGGAAGTACCACATACGGAAGTCCTCCAAGTATTAAGAATAAAAGTAAAGGTAGACTCCCTCCCAATTCAGGACCGAACGTATGGACTAGACTATCCAGGCCAACTGCTACTATTAGAATTAGAATCAATCTCATTTAACAATCCTAGCGGTTTCAAGCCCTATGGAGAGAGCGGCAGAAAGTGAAATATTCACTGTAGGCACATTTTTGTATCTTTCTTTAATTACCAGATCTAAAAAGCACTTAAATAAAAACTATTTATCTGCATCATCGAATAAATGCTCTCACCATTTTGGTTTGGATGCTTCAGTCATTTTCTGACTGCCATTAATCCTTAAAGCCGTTTTGATAAAAGAGTTTTTCACTCTTTAAATCGCAGTCCATCGGCTAAAAGTGCAACCATACGTCCTACTTGCCCAGATGAGTCTTCAGATGAGGACATCCCCAATCTCGCAATTCCTCCAAGTAGTTCATCTGCAGTTATATCTGAACGAACATCTCCCGATTCTATTGCTGCACCTAACACCATAGCGAGGGCAGGCCTTAAGTGCTGGTCAAAATAGCTTGGAAGGGTTTCAAAGGCTGGATCGCCTGAGTGCAATACTTCGGATAGCCCTCGCTTAGTGGCAAAAAAGGTCGCAAATATTTGCATACAGCTGGCCAGGGCTTCAAAGGGGGGGAGGTGTTTAGCTTGTTCTATCACTTCCTCAGAGCAGCTATCGATCTCCCTGCGGAAAACTGCCGCGATCAGGTCTGCCCGCTTCGGGTAGTGCCGATAAAGAGTGCCTACACCGACACCGGCCTTACCCGCAATCTCCCGCACTGGGGCATCTACGCCGGAGGTGGCGAATACTTCCTTGGCTGCCTGGAGCAGGGCGTCATGGTTGCGCTTGCCGTCGGCTCGCTTACGTTGGCTCGAATTAGTGTCATCAGGTTTTGGCATATCTACCCCTTGCTAAACGGAACATTGCTCCGCATATTTAATCGGAACGTTGTTCCGATTTTGCCATAGCCATGTGCTGTAGCCAATGGCTCATGAGCTGTATCTATGAGGAGACTGACGATGCACGGTAGACCAATTGCATTGATAACTGGTGCTAATAGGGGAATAGGATTACAAGTCGCGAGGGACCTGAGTGCTAGAGGCGTTTCTGTCTTAGTTGGGGCTCGTGATTTGAAGCTGGGGCAAAAAGCCGCTGATTCCATAGGCGAAAGCGCTTGGCCTATTCAGCTAGATGTTACTGATGAGAGCAGTATCCGAGTTGCAGCTAACACTATAAGAAAAGACTTTGGCCGTCTCGATATATTGGTTAATAACGCGGCGATTAGCCATGCAGGGGAGTCTGGAGTAACTCTGGCGGAAATCGGCAAAAAGACTCAGGTTAGCGCTGTAACTTTGGCTGAATTACGTGAGATATTTGAAACTAATGTTTTCGCGGTTGTAGCGGTTACTCAGGCAATGCTACCTCTTCTAAAACTCTCTCCTTCTGCCAAAGTGGTTAATGTTTCTAGCGGTGCTGGCTCGTTGATGAGCCATTCAAATCCTAAGAATCCGGCACGAAAAATGTTTGGTGCCTACTCCATGTCAAAAACTGCGCTAAATGCTGTGACTATGGCTTTCTCAATTGATCTTGAAAAATCAAACATAAAGGTAAATGCCGTATGCCCTGGGTTTACTTGCACTGGCTTAAATAATTACGAGGGTGAGCAAACTGTAGCAGAGGGTGCGAGGGAAATTGTGCGTGTCGCCCTTCTGGGCCGAGAAGGGGATTCTGGTACTTTTACTAGCTTTAATGGTTCTATGCCATGGTAATTCGGTACTGATTGCAAATACCAGTGGCCACTTTACTGAGTTCTATTAACCCCATCAATCAAGTGGGAAATTAAAGTTGAAGGAGAACAATTTATGACAATATCAGATCACACATCAGTAAAAAAACAAGGCCCTTTTGTTATACATCATGCTGTATTACTGCCTGACTCGGTCAGGGGGCAAGAGCTAAAGGTTCGTGTAATCGCACCGGTGAATGGTGAAAACTTACCAATCGTTATCTTCGCCCATGGATACAAATCACCACCTTATGGATACGCTCCAATAACTGAATTTCTCGCCTCTTTGGGTTTTGTAGTTCTGCAACCAGTTTTCCTGGATTCTGAGGTGCCAGATGATGACCCTAGAGTGCCTGAAATCTGGCAGTATCGAGTATCTGACATGAAGAGAGTTCTGGATGAGCTGGACAGTATCGAGAAAGCTGTTTCCATGTTGCGCGGCCGTCTAGATAAAGAAAAGGTAGTTGCTATTGGGCATTCCTATGGAGCACAAACTGTAGGTATGTTACTAGGGGCTCGGGTATTAAATGAAGACAATATCCCTGGCCCCGATTTATCAGATAAGCGGGTGAGAGCGGGTGTTTTACTTTGTGCAACTGGAACGGGCGGAGAGAACCTATCCCCTTTTGCGGCCAAGTTCTTCCCATTTATGAATCCAAGTTTTACGGAAATGACTGCTTCATGCTTAGTTGTTGCAGCGGATCAGGATAATTCCCCACTGAGTACCCGTGGGCCAGACTGGTTTACTGATGCTTTTACTTTGGGAACTGGTGCAGAGTACTTGCTGACCCTTGTGGGGGCAAAGCATTTACTGGGTGGAATTAATGGGTATGGCGTTATAAGTGAAGAAGAAAACAATCCTGCCCATGTATCAATTGTGCAGGCCGTAATTTCTGCGTACTTAAGTAAGCAGTTCTATGAGAAAAACTCCGTTTGGGACGTGTTACTAAGCACGCTAAAAAACCAAGATCCATCTATTGGTTTTGTTGAAGAAAAGTCAGCCAACACTTTTATGGCTTTATAGTCTGGAAACCTGTTGATTCTTTTCATTCAATTAATCAGTTTTTCTGGGCAGAAAGCGAAGCCTCCACTTCGCCTTTAATCACGTTAACCTTCAGTGAATGATCTGGTAGTGTGATGAGTATACTTATCCAGGCTTTAATTGCATTGTAGTGAATACTATATTGAGTCGCTATATCGATAGAATATCTGATTCACACCCAGGAAAAGATATAACGATTGTAAGGCGTATTATTTAGAAAGCCAGGACTATAAATGGCAGGAATATTGGTTGTGTGTAATTTATACAATTTTACGGGGTTTGATTCCTTATTCTATTCTGTGTCAATATTTCTGACATGTATCGTTGTGGCTTTGTTGGGTGCCCTACATTGCTAATACGACTTGGAATTTTAAGAAGAAGGTTGTGTTGTGGATAATGCCATTTATTGTAACTCTATATATTACCCGGGACTTAATCCATGAGAGTTGCGATGCTGGTTGTATTATTGCTAGTTAGTGTTGCTTATCTAAGTAGGCCGGAGAAAGCGAGTGAGTTACTTGCTGAGTACTGTGAAGATTCTCATCCAGATAAATCATTAGCCTATTGCAGACAGCAAATAACAACGCCTCAAATTAGATGTGGTGTACTGAAGGGAACTTTAGAAAAAGATGGTACTTGTGTTAGGTGGGGACCGCCAAAAGGGAGTAGGCGCGGGCTTGATAATGATATCAACTTGTAAACTTTCGCTGACTTAGTGAGCCTAAAATAATCCCTAGATCTTCTGGCCACAGTTCTAAATTGGGGTAATTAGCTAAGTTAGCTGATATTCACAGTCTTGGCTGGCGATATCTTCAATCTATAAGTACTTAAGATCTAGCAGGGTTCCTATCTCAGCAAAAATTGCAGTATTCAGTTCTCTAATTTATGAGGCTGTCCCGAGAGCACTTTCACATTTGAAGTCAAAGCTCCTCTCCAAAATCGGTTGTAGTTTCTTATCCGGAATATACCCCCTTAGCCAGCTGAGAGGCTCTCCGCTGGAGGCTATAAGGAAACTAAATGGAGTTCCGGGAGTTTCGCCCAGTACTTTTTGAAGCTGTGTGCTTGCTTGAAGCATGGGGAATTCCGGGCGTAGCTTTCGATATTCATTCAGTAGGGCTTTTCGGGAGCCATTGATACCCAGGGCGATGGGTTGAAACTGTTGGGGGCACTCGCTGGTCAGCCGGTTGAGTACTCGAACCTGGCGAAAGCACCAGGGGCAGTCAGGTTCAACCAGTACTATCAAGCTGGGTTTCCCTTTGAATTGCTGCAAGTTGATACGCTCGGGGCCGGCGAGGCTGCGCAGTTCAAAATCGTAAAGGGAAATGGCAGCTTCTGTTGCGCCAGCAGGCGCAAACAGAAGTGTGATTAGTGCGAGCCAGGTTCGCATTATAGGTTCCAGTCGAAGCCCAGGTAATATTCACGCCCTCGTAGCGGGCCGTAGATATAGGCTACGTCGTAGGCACCACTGGCATCCCAGAATAGAGGGCTCTCACCTTCCTCAACCTGGGTGTAATCTGTCAGGTTATTTCCGCCCAGATACAGGCTCAGATTTTCTGTGACGTCAAAGGTTAATTTAAGATCTACTGTCCAATAGGCGTCTGCGCTTGTGCTTTTTAAAGTGGAGTCGCCCAACTGGTTGAAACCTTCGTAGCCAAATTCATCCAGATCCCGGGAGCCTACCCAGGTAGCGCTGGCATATAGCATCCAGTAATCGGCTTTGTAATCCAGATTGAATAGTGCACGCTGCTCTACTGGAGCAATGGCAAAAGATTCCCGGAAAACATCGTCGTAGTCATAGGTCTCCAGTGTGCCACCGATGGACAAATTTTCGGTGAGCGCATAGCCGAGAGTGATATCGGCAGCACCTACGGAGGCGCTTTCCTGCATCTGGGTAAGCAGTGGTACTCCATCCTCGGTTTCGCTCAGTGCTGCGAGGTTATCTACTTCGGTAAATGCCAGAGACAGGGTGCTGTTGAGGCGTTCTCCCTCGAAGCTCAATGCATAAGTTGCGGATAGAGATTTTTCAAGGTTTTCGATCTCGATGGCAAAGCCATCACCGGCATCAAGAATGCCGTGATCTGTTTCGAAAAAGGATAGGGGGGCTCGGTATCCTCGTCCCAGCGCTACCCGGGAGGTCCACTGGTCGTCGTGCAGATAGCGGAGGTCTATACGCGGGGCGACCACCGTTTCATCGATCTCTGTACCGGGTTTTTGCTCGGCGACAAAGTCGGCTTTGGCGTTGTCTACGCGTATGGCCAGTGCCACTTCAAGATCCGGTGAAAGGGTCCAGGTGTCCTGTATGTAGAGGCCGGTGGTCTGGTAGTCGAAACTGTCTTCGATGTAATTATCACTTTCCTCCCCTGAGACAGAGTCGGAGCGCATGGATTCATCGCGAAGATCGACACCAAAGGTGAGCATGTGCTGATCGTTAAGGATCAAATTGTTGCGCAGGTCGAAGTAGTTGAGTGTGTCTGTAGCGGTGTAATCGAATCCTTCGTAGAAGGAGTCCTGCTTGTGCTCAGACCAGGCGACAGTAAACAGCGTGTTATAGGATTCGCTGAATTCGTGGAGCCAACTTGAGGAAATTTCACTGCGAGTGGTGGAGATCCATTCGGTAGTTTCCCAGGGTTTGCCAATGTATTGCTGCCGCACATCGTCGTCGACAAACAAGTGGTCAGATTCCACACCATCGTAGACTTGTAGGACGGAACCAATGCTGTATCCCTGAGGGCCGCCAAAAATACTGGAGTCAGTATAGGCTGTGCGCAGTACCACGTTGTCCCGCTCACCCAGGTCATGGGAGAGGCGAACTACATAACTGGTGTTCTCTTGCAGCGGTGCTTCGCTAACTCCGTTGTCATCATTGTCCATCTGGTGGTGCTTATCATCCTGAATGACCAGCGATGTACGGGTGCGTTCATCATCGCTTACATAGCCGCCCATCATGCCTAGAAAATAGCTGTCGTTGTCCTCCATAGAGGCATTGATGTTGAGGCCGGTTTCCTCGATTTCCTTGGAGATGACATTGATGGTTCCGCCGATTGCTTCGGGTGCGAGCAGCGATGCTCCCGCACCTCGGGCCACTTCGATACGAGAGACACCCGTTGTGGCCAGAGCATCCACTGCGTAATAGCCAGCCATCATGGTGTGAAGAGGAACGCCGTCGGTGAGGATGGTAGAGTGCTCACCGCGCATACCGTTCAGCATTATTCGTTTGACCCCGCACATGGAGCACTCATTGGAAACCCGAACACCGGGGGACTTTTCAATGGCGTCAGTGAGGTTAACCGCCTGCAGGGATTTGATCAGACTTTCATCAACAACCTCAGTTTTCTGGATTGCATCCAGCAAGGCTCCGCGCTCATAGAGGCGCTGGCGCACGCCGACTACTACGGTTTCCTCCATTACCGTGGGCTGATCTGAAGGAGTTTCATTGGCGAGGGAGGCGGGTACTGCGGCTGCGAGTGCGGTAGCTAGCAGGGTTTTGCGAAACATGAGAGGACTTCCAGCAAGTAAACTGCCGAACATAATAATGATTCGCATTTGCGTGGCAAGTGAGCAAAGGTGGTAGTTTTAGCGGCTTTGGATTTAGCGGGCGAGGATGTAAGGGCGCTAATTTAGCGGGGGACACTCAAGGAGCCTATGGATTTCTTTTGGGTTGGCTTAGTGAGTTGCTCTTTGTGAAAGAGTTGGAAAACCTTGGCCGATAGATTGAGGTTGAGGCCCATTGTGGGCCCTCATATAAAGGGAAGTTGATTCTCAGCGTTTTCTGTTACTGAGTTTCTGCTCCCTTTGAATACGTCTATAAATTTCTTCGCGGTGAACTGCTAGGGATTTGGGGGCATGGATCCCGATCTTTACCTGGTTGCCCTTAACCTCCAGTACTTTGAGTGAGATATCTGTTCCAATTCTTAGGTTTTCACCAGTCCGACGCTTCAAGATCAACATATTTTTTCCTACTGAATTTCAAGCTATTTTTTTGGCTCCGAAACCGGAAGGCTTAGAAAGTTGTGATTGCAGGAAAGGCAGGGGGGAGCGCGAGAACGGTAAGCATAAAAGAAGAAAAGGCGGGCACTACGCTCCCAGAGCTTGGGAAATCGCTCCAAACTACTGGATCTTCTCGACTTTATTGAACACGAGCGGGTTTCTAGCGTACTATGCATATAGCCAGTGCGTCCTGAGTATTTTTTTTTATTTATTTTTTTTTTATAAATAAAAAATACGTGCTATCCAGGAGATGGAGGTCGGCCCTCCGTTATCGCTTTGCAGGAAGTGGTAACAAACCGCCTCAAGGTGATCGGAGTAAAGAGCTTTGGTTAGAAGCGCTTGAGGAAAAGGCGTACGAGATACGTCAGGTATGTTGTGTAGAGACGAATGCAAATGAACCACTGATGAGGTGTCGAAAGCGTATTACCAAGATGATGTCAAAACCCGTGCACTGGCTAAGTGCGGGGATAAGCATGGAGGTTACCTGTTTACCGACCGAGTGGCATCCGGCATAGAGGTGGCGTGAACACACAACAGGCTTTTGGGTGGAACAGGAGAACCTGTCGTCCAGGTGTTAAGGAAGAGCGTCAAGTAGAGGCCCTACAAGATGTTGAGTACCAAGACTGGTCACAGGGGCGGAACAACCCGTAGTAGTGGAGAAGCGGCTGTAATGGACGTGGAGCGAAGGGGTTGTCGTATTCGGCGACTAACCGTGTAATCAACCCAGATGGGGAGGAATTAACGATTAGCGCAAAGCCATTCAATATTCCAAAGCGAGCGGTTTGGGAAGCGTGGAAGCAGATCAAGGCTAATGGCGGCGGAGCGGGGATTGATGAGATAACGATAGAGCAATACGAATCGAGTCTCGTCAAAAACCTTTACAAGCTATGGAATCGGATGTCATCTGGCAGCTATTTTCCATCAGCCGTCAAACGAGTGGATATTCCGAAACTCGATGGCAGCCTGCGACCATTGGGTATCCCCACAATCGAAGATCGCATTGCACAAATGGTGGCTAAGCAACTGCTGGAGCCAGAATTGGAGAAGGTGTTTCACCCTGACTCCTACGGCTATCGGCCAGGCAAATCTGCTATAGACGCAGTGCGTCGAGCTCGACAACGATGCTGGGATAGAATCTGGGTAGTTGATTTAGATATCAAAGGTTTCTTTGACAATATTAATCACGAACTTCTGCTGAGGGCATTAGATAAACATAATAATCATCGGTGGGTACAGACTCTATGTACAGCGCTGGTTAACGGCTCCAGTACAACATCGGGACGGACAGCTTGAAGAGCGAACACAAGGTACCCCACAAGGGGGTGTAATCAGCCCGCTACTGGCAAACTTGTTTTTGCACTACACGCTGGACGCCTGGATGGTGAGAACGCACAGAGATATTCCTTTTGAGCGTTACGCGGATGATGCTGTTTACCATTGTCGTAATCCTCGAGAGGCGGATCGCTTACTGGCGGCTCTAAAAGCACGCCTGGCTACCTGCGGGCTTGAGGCTCATCCAGAGAAAACGCGCAAGGTCTATTGCAAGAACAGTAATCGTAAAGACTCCCACCCAGTTATCCACTTTGACTTTCTGGGGTTTCGATTTGGTCCCAGAAAAGCAAGGAATCGCCAAGGACAGATCTTCACCGCATTTAGTCCTTCAATGAGCCCTAAAGCTTTCAAGAGGATCAAGGATAAGGTTAGGCAGTGGCGTGTGATTAACTGGGTGGATCGATCACTATCTGAAATGGCAAAGGTACTTAATCCCGCAATACAGGGTTGGCTGAACTATTACGGTCACTTTGGGCGGAGATATGGTGTTTATCGGCTACAGAAGTATCTTGATCAAACGCTGATGCGTTGGGCTAGGAAGAAGTTTAAGCATCTAAAGCGAAGCTGTTTCAAGAGTTGGGCCTTTATTGGAAAGGTTCGTCAACAAATGCGCGGCTTGTTTGCACACTGGAGAATGGGAAGATTGAAAATGTGCTGAATACGAAGAGCCGTATGAATTGAGAGGTTCACGTACGGTTCTGTGAGAGGTCGAAGGGGAAGTTCCTTTGGTCTACTCGACCTTTGATAGTGTGATTATCAACTTGGTTAGCTGGCCCCTGGTGTTGGTAGCACCTTGGGTCAGCGCCTTTTACTTACTTTTACGTCACGCTACCGTTCTCCTTTGAGAAATGAGTCTTGGATTTGTTTGAATCAACGACCCTTAAAAAACTGCTGGGTAAGACTCTAATTCCGATAAATATTCGTCAATTTTACGCAGCTTTGACACTAAAACAAACTTAATAAAATCCAATAAGATCATTTTAGTGCCTATATTTTTTGTTTCTTTGAAGGGGCTGCAATTGGCTGTTGTATTTCAGGGGGGGTAACGCTGCTTGCCACTCTCTATATCGCGAGTTTTAAAAATAATATTACTATTCAGGCTAAGGTAAGTTCGAGATGAAAATACCTCTAGAGGTTCTAGTCTCTCCAAATTTGGGAATGTAGTGTTAAAGGGAGTAAATTATACGTATTAAAGCTACAATTCGGTTGCTACTTTAATAATTGCCATTTTGGTAAAATTGTATCTCTTAAGGAGGGGTAAGATAATTATTAACCTATAATATTATTCAATCTCTTGCCCACAAATATGGGTGTCAATATCTAGTGCTAGATTAAGCCCACTTAGCCTGCTCAATGTTTCTAAATCCAAGTGTATACCCGCATTGGCACTTATATATTGATGCTTGCAAACTGAAATATATGCCTTTGTTTTTTTTGTAAGCTCCCGGATAGAATCAGCTTCCTTTTCTAGTTCTTTTAATAATTCCAGTAGTTTCTCTTCTAGTCCATAAGCTTCGTTCATATTTGGTTCATAGGAAATCCGTGTGAAGTTATATTTTAATTTTTTATTTCTTTGCAAGTCACCTTTTGACCAGCCGGATAAGTTATCATAAGGAAGTATACTTGATAGATCTTCATAGCTGAGTGTTTCGGTTGCTGCTGTTAAATAGACACGATGCCCAGATTCTACCCATATCCATTTGATGTTTGGAATGCTTGATTTGGCAACATTTACTACGAGAAAAAAACGTTCATTCTTAATGTGGAAATACACAGCCACAGTGTCTTCATAGTGATTTAAATTCACTCGCGCTACTTTGGGATAGCCATTTTCAAGTTCGATTTCCATAACCTGCAAGTGCTGCATTGTTAGTTCAAATGTAGGTTTGTTAAGTTCTTGAGTAGCTGCTGAAACATACGGCTGCGGATCGGTCATTTTGTATTCAATGATAGGTGTCAGAAAAATAGAGTGGGCAGTAGTGTCAATAAAGGATGACAATCCTACTGCCCGATCACTAGTTATTTATACTTCAATAATCAGCACTAATCCAAACATTTTCAAAGTCGGTATAACCATAGATGGTAATATACCAAGTGCCCGATTGAGGAGCGTTCAAATCTATGGATTCATAGTTGCCCCAGTTTTCAGAAGCGTAGTCGGCATTTGATTCAGTGGCGGGTTCACCGTGCTTGATGTAGAGATCTGCATCACCAACGGAGTTGAATAGAGCTGCGCCCGTAGCTACAGAAAGCTGGGTCGCTCCTTCAGGAACTTCAATCTTAAACTCGAATTGATCTCCTGCATGGCCATTCAGGTCAGAGATAACCTCGCCGGGGATTAAAAATTCATCAGTAGATGATTCAGTAAAAGAGCCGACCAGGGATACTTGATCGAAGTCTGTATAGCCGTGGAGCATGACATGCCAGATTCCGGGAGTTGGGTTTGCTATAGCAACGGACTCCTCATTGCCACCTAAATAGGGCCGATAATCATAGACCGATTCAGTTGGTCTGCTAGCAAAACGAATATAGAGATCCGCATCGCCACTACCACCGGTTATCTCAAATGAAAGGTCGCTGGCATTTTCCGGTACTGTGATGGTGTAGAACAACGACTCTCCTGCACTGGCATTAAGACCGCTGACAGGTTTCTGATTAACCAGAATATTGTCGGACTGATCAGCCAGGGTTACCGTTGCCGTTAAATCTACACCCTCGAAGGAGCGTTCGATAGGAGACAGTAATATGTACCAGCGGCCGGTTTCCGGCGAAGTGATCTCAATATCTTCAATATTACCGCTATTTTCAGAACTGAAGTCAAAATCGGCTGGGGTAGGTTGGCGATTATAGGCCACGTACATATTCATTTCACCGCCCAGTTCATCGCCTGAATTGTCAGTAATAACTGTCAGGGTTTGAGCATTTTCGGGCACGTCAATATGGAATACTTTTTCGCCTTTGCTACTTAAGTTCTCTCGCGTTTTTGATGGGAGGAGAGTTAGCTCTGCCTCCTCATCACAAACTAATGAAATACCCCCTTTAGCGGGGCTGAAGCTAATGCTCCCTTCATTAAGATAAGAATCAATTAATTCAAGCGCTTCGCAGGAGTAGACATCGAGGAGATTGTCCGTAACATCAATATCAGTTAAGAAATGTCGATCCATTACCCACTCGAATTGCGCAGTATCCAAGTAGTTGCCGGCAATATTTAACGTTTCTAGACGTTTAGGTAATTCGGGTAACTCTGTGAGGTTTTCATTAACAGCGGTTAAGTGCTTTAAGTATCGGAATACGTGAATACCTTGCAGTGACTGGATTTCCCCGTTGCCAGGAGTGCGAATTTCTTCAATGCTTGCTGCTTCCAGGCTGTCAATTTCACCATCGTTGTTTGTGTCGAAATAGGACGTCAAATATGACTTGAATGCAGGGTCAGGAATATTAATATTGATCGTGCCATAGTGCGATGCTGCTGCAACCTGATCACCGCCGCCCAAGTCGATACGCTGGGCCATTATACGGCTGAAGTGCTCATAACCCGATTTAGGGATAATAGTCTCTTGCCCATTAACCGAAAATGCACGTGATGGATAGTGCATTACAGACAGGAAGTCATAGTTACTGTAGTTGTGGGTTTGCCGTATATCAAAATTGTGGACATACTCGGGTTTAATATTATCCTCAATGATTTCGACATATTCATCACGATCAGATCGCTGATGTTCATGCCTCATACCAATAACATGACCCAATTCATGGACAATAATGTACTTGGTATCCCAGTTGTTCATGCTGAAGAATTGCCCGCCGCCAGTCTTTCCAACCATGGAGCGGTTTTCAGTTCCGTTTCTTACGTGAACGTAGTCAGATTGATCAGTGCGTCTTAAAAATTGTAAGTCTGCAATTTCTTCCCAGACTTTGGTGGCGTCGATAAAACGCTGTTGATTTTCTTCAGTGACACTATCGTAAAAGTCGTAATATATGATTCCATCAGGCCACTTATTCGCTGATATTTCAACAGCGGACATAATGCTAACTTGACCGGAATCCTCTTGAACTGGCTCCAGCATATCTCCGGTCAGCTGGTATAGCTTGCCATCAATAATGACTTGGCTCGATTTGGGTTGCTCTTCCAATTGAGCAAACTCATTGCCGGTGTAGCTTGGTATCGTTATATCTACAGCCTGGCTGTATGCCATTGCAGACTGAAAAGTTAAAGTTAGGGTTGCTGAAATTCCCAGTGTGGTACTGGTAAATAGTTTCATTTTCATGTTCCTGCTTTGAAAATGTTTTTAAAGTTTTGCCAAACTTTTATCCATAAATAGTCGAGTAGGAGGCATGTCTGATTAACTCTGGCAACAAGTTAAATCAGGATGAATATGCCGCCGCGCGGGAGAATACCGATGTTTGGATTTGAGGTCGATAGGTGGTTTTAAGTTGATTCAGAATGCGAGATTTGATTCGTGGCATTTCTGGAAGGGCGAACTCACGAACGAGATAAAATGTAGAGGATGACTATCAATTTTCGAGTGTATATCTTGGTGTTATTAGCAATACTTGTGTTCTGAATATTAGGGATCACCCAGGTGCTTTGTTAGCTGGGTAAATAGTGCCAGATTCAAATCCACTTGCTCTAAACTACGAATATCTTCGAGACAATTTCATATGAATGAGTGGGGTCGTATCCAGTTTGAGGATATACGGCCACCTCAAGCAGTCGTACAAACCCCTCAAATTGAACAACAAATGGCCTGGAAGGCAGTAGGGTACCCTGTTAGCCTCTCTTGCAAGCTAGATAGGAAGGAGCGGGCCTATGCAGGAGTCGGATGTTGCCAATCGGCTAATCGATGCGGCGCGAGAGTGCTTTTTGAACGATGAGTACCACCGGGTCACAACTCGCCAGATCGCTGCTAAGGCTGGAGTGGCGGTATCGATGATTCGATATTACTTCGGTAGCAAGGATGGCCTCTATGAAGATATGATCCGCCAAACCCTTCTGCCATTGATCGAGGCCGTAGAGCAACTCAGCCTTGATGGCGATTGGGATTTTGGAGATTTCTTTGCCCTTTACTACTCCACCATGCAAGAGAATCCCAAGTTTCCGGCTCTGATCCTGAAAGTCATGGCCCTTAATCAAGGCCCGGGGAAAAATGTGATCCGTCAGCTCCTGGAGCGGGGGCGCCAAAGAGGTTCTCGGCGGTTAGCTGAAATTAAAGGTGAAGAAGCCGAATCTGAAGACCCCAAGTATGATTTGCTCAGGATTTCATTTGTCAGTTTGGCTATGTTGCCGATGTTGGCCAAACCCGTCCTGGAAGAGCAGATGGGGCACGTTATGGACCCCGATTTCTTAAAACAGCTTGCAGAGTTTAATGGCCGACTTCTGAAGTCAGGTTTGCAAAGCTTATAACGATATGGCCTCAGCAAGTTGAGGCCGGTCCCTTATATCTATTTTTAATCAGATGTTATTTCTGAGGAGTTCTTATGCCCCAGTCGATGCAAAGAAATAGGGCCGTAAATTGGGTCTTTCAACGCGCTTCTAATATGATTAATAGTATTTGTAATATTCCTAATGCTCTGATGCCGCCTCCATTTCGAGTAATGCAAATTGGATCGCTATTTTGGCAGTCTAGATGTCTGTATACGGCTGTCCGATTAAATATAGCTGATCATATTAACGGTGAAGTCGTTCCCGTAGAAAAACTGGCAAATGATTGTAATGCAGATAAAGAGCATCTATATCGATTGATGAGGATGTTGTGTGCAATGGGGATTTTTAAGGAGGTAAAAGCAAGGCACTTTTCACATAATCGAAACTCTGAAGTGTTGCGCAGTGATGCCAGCAACAGCGTAAGAAGCATGGTGCTTATGCATAACTCCCCTGAGTTCAGTAAGCCTTGGTTTAATGGGTTTGAAGACCATATTAAAGATGGGAGTGTGCCTTTTGAAGGTGTTTATGATCAGGAAATGTTTGATTATATGAATGATCATCAATCTGTTAGCACGCTGTTTTCGGACGCTATGGATACCGTTGATAATCTTACCGGGCTACAGTATTTACAAGATTTTGATTGGAGCAGGTTTGATAGAATTATTGACTTGGGTGGGGCAAAAGGCAGCAAAAGTGCGAGTGTCCTCTCTTCATATAAAAACATAACGGCGATGGTGGTCGACAGGAATAATGTTGAGGGGACGGCAAGAGAGTACTGGAAAAACTCACTGAGTGATTCAGTTGAAGAGCGATTGGACTTCTTCCCAGCAGATATTATTAACGATAGGCTGCCGGTAGCTAATAGTGATAAGGATATCTACTTGTGTACGGCCGTTTTCCACTTGCTGAATGACAGTAAGGCAAAGCGACTCCTCAATAATATTTACTCTGCCATGCAAGGGCAAAATGCTACGCTCGCCATTGTTGACGCAGTATTACCTGAGAAGGGCGCAGACCTTAATTTGGCTGCCATGGACATGCAGATGTTGATGGGAACTCGTGGGCGGGAGCGAACGTTGAGTGAATGGAATCAACTGTTTGGTGATAGTCCTTTCTACTTGGTGGAGACAGTCTCCGTGCGTACCTTTGCAAAACTGATGGTGTTGAAAAAGAGAAAGGGTTAGGTGCTAAGCAGTAAGTGGGTGTCAACAAGCGCAATGTTATTAATCGTGAAAATGAAAAAACATTGCGCTTATTGTATTGGTGGCACGAATAGTCTGCTTATCAACTATAGATACGCCAGCAAGCCAATATCCGTAGTAGCTTAAAGTGCAGTATCACCTGTATTGGTTTTATATACGCCTATATTTACCTATAGCCTCTTTCTGCTAGTCGACTAAGGTTTCGGCCTTTGGTGTCTCAGTGGATATTACAGAATTACTTAGGGGGCTCTGAGCCAATATATTTGAAATTACTGGATCTTAGCTATGTATCTAGTGTCCCGTCTAATAGGCAGCTTGCTAGTTTTATCGGTTATTTATGTGGGGTATGTTTGGGCTGATCTTGAGGATCGAGAGCTAGTTGCTGGGGTTACTTATGATATTCCAGGGTTGGCGTATAGAGAACCCTCTTCTGGCGCTATAGAAGGCTTTGAGCCTGACCTGGTCAGGGCAATTGGGGAGAAGTTATTTGGCGGCCCTGGCTATATAAGGCTAACCCGTGTGCTGGATGAGGATCGTATAAAGGCACTTGAAGACGGAAGAGTGGATATGGTGGTATCCCAGTTTACCATCACTCCAGAGCGCGAAGAAAAAGTGGACTTTTCGATTCCTTATTACGTCACTGGGGAGGGTTTATTGGTCCATAAAGATAGCGATATTGAGAGCTTTATCGATCTGGAGGGTAAGATAATTGCTGTTACTAAAGGCTCACTTTCCCTAAAAAGAATGCGTGCTGTCCTGCCGTCATTGGAGGGGGCAAGATTGGTTGTAGCGCCCACAAGCTCAGCGACCTTAGAGGCTGTTCAAAGCGGAAATGCTGATGCTGCCTCCAATGACATTATTAACCTGGTACTTTTGCGTAAGGCATCAGCCTATCCGACTTTATATCGTCTGGTGAATATTAGTGGAGACTTCCCGCCAAAGCCCTTTGGTATCGGTGTTAAGAAAGGGAATAAGGAACTGCTCGAACGACTAAATGCCGCTCTAGAGAGCTTAAAGGAGAGTGGGGAGATCAATAGAATGCTGGATAAGGCCGTTTCCAGTGTGGGGTCAGAGAATGACCCTGATGATACCTTCAGCGGCTCACAGTAGAGTAGTCGCAGAACTATCCGTACAGATAAAGTCTAATTAGGGGCGATATGACTACTAAATCCTCCAGTGCCTTCTTTTCTTTGCTTTTCAGCTCAGTCCTTTTCTTGGCTATTACTTACAACAATTATCTACTGGGGAATTCCCCGATGCAGGCTACCCATTCGATCTTGGTGGAAACGGATGCACATGAAGGGCTTGTTTATGTACCCTCCCAGAAACGTCTCTACTTCACCAGTGTTCCAGATTTAGAGATTGAGAATCCACAGATAGCGATCCGTTACTACGACTTTATTACTGGCGAAGTTGTAACCTGGAAACACCGAAGCAATATGGCAAACAGCATGTGGCTTAGCAATGACGGTGAACATTTACTGGTTGCAGAGCAGGGGAAAGGAGCAACCCCGGGCGCTATCAGCCGCAGAAGCCTTTCAGGCGGGCAACGAGAAGTGCTAGTAGATGCCTATAAAGGTAAGCCATTTAATTCACCCAATAAAGTTGTACAGTCACCCTCTGGCTGGATCTACTTCACCGATCCAGATTATGGCTACAACCAAGGCTTCAAGCCTGAGCCAATGTTAACGCCAGCTGTCTATGCTTTTGATCCTTCAACAAAAAAGTTAATTCGCTTGTCAGCGGAGTACATGATGCCTCATGGGTTGGCAATCTCCCCAATAGGCAACCAAATCTATATTGGTGATACTGCAGCTATCGATGGAAAGAATCCTTACAACCCCAAAAAAACAAAAGACATTTATGTAAGCGCTTTGCCATCCCCGGAAAAATTGGAAGAGAAGCAATGGGTGTTGTCGGTACCAGTAGGGATTCCTGATGGTTTTATTGTTACTGGCCCCAAAAATGATCTGTGGGTGGCGGCAGGTGACGGACTGCGACACTATCGAGAGAACGGCTCCCTGGTTAATCTTTACCCTGTTCCCGGCGGTGTATATAGCGTAGCAACTGACGGTAAAGCAATTTACTCATCAAGTAATACCGCTATATGGAAGACAATTCCCCGAGGGGAAGAGGGGGGATAGTTCCTCTTACTTTTGGAGTGTTATTACCTGTTCGATCTGTCTAGCTACGGCAAGTAGTGCCAAATCCGCTCCAGGTAACCCATCTATCTCCAGGCCCACCGGTAATCCATTGGTACCAGGCCCGATGGGGATGCTGATGCTTGGGGCACCGGTAACTGGTGCGGAGACATTGTTGTATATCAGTGTGTCCAGGGTGGGGAGTGTCTGTCCATTTAGCTCCAGTTGGTATGAGGATGTTTCCAGGGGTTGCGCTTCGATTGGCGCAGTTGGAAATACGATCGCGTCCAGTTGATGCTGCTGGATGATCTTCGAATAGCTGTCGCGCACAGCAGGTAACTTCTTTAAGGCCGCTTGATAGGCTGAGTCTGGCGGTGACTTAGGCCCGAGCACTGATTCCTGATAGACCGCTTTCACATCCTCACTCTTGATCATTGCTACCAAACCCTCTAGTTGAGTTTGTGGTTGATAATTCGCCAGGAAATGCCCCATGGCTGTCCGCATCTGATGAAACCCGATGGGAAATCCGATTTCGAGAGCGGCGCTGACTATTGGCGAAAGGTCTACTTCTACCAGGTCTACTCCGGCATCAATAAGGGTACTTATTAGAGCCCTGAAAGACTGGCTTACTCCAGGTGAGAGGTTGTCAAATAGAGGATGGGCTAGCCCCAAGCGCAACTGATTGATTGGCTTGCATTGGGGTACGGAGACCCCTGTCATCACTTCAAACAGATAGATGGTATCTTCGACACTAACAGCCATAGGGCCGATTGTGTCAAATGCAGGCACAGAGGGTACGACTCCGTGGCTGCGAAGGCTGCCAGTTGAAGGGCGAAAGCCAACAATACCAGTTAACGCCGCCGGTAATCTGACGGAGCCGGCGGTATCGGTGCCGAGGCCAGCGGGCACAATCCCCGCAGCTACAGCAACAGCGGTGCCCCCCGATGAACCGCCGGGGAAGCAAGCGATGTCCCACGGATTCCTTACGGCACCAAATGCAGCGTTATTGGAGGTTACGCCAAAGGCAAGTTCATGTAGATTGGTCTTCCCAACCACTATGGCCCCACATCCCTCGAGTCGCTCAACCACTGGGGCAGAGGACTCCGGCAGAAAGTTCATGCCAAGGGTCCCAGCAGTGGTATGCATACCCTTTACATTGATGTTGTCTTTAACAACGATGGGGATACCGGCAAGGGGCCTACGGTGGCTACCGGAGGCCAATTCCCTGTCAATGCATTTGGCTTTTTGAAGGGCGCTATGCCGATCGAGGCAGATAAAAGCATTGAGTTCGGAATGAGCAACTGCATTGTCACAAGCTTCTTCAATCAGTGATACTGCGCTAATCTTTCTTGCGAGCACTATCTCCACAAGCTCATGAAGGGAAGTCGTCATAGTTTGCTTACTAGCTTCTGATTGTACTTGGGATCTTAGATCATAGAGAGGAAGAAAGTGGGACGATAAGAATGATATTGGCTAATTTGATAGCACTAGCCTTGATCTCACCGAGGTGTATCTGATGGTGAGGAGTGAGCAGCGCGTTTCTGACCGTTGAAAATATGAGGGTTATGGGTTTTGAAAGTTGATGTATTACTGTTTGATCTCGGCGGCGTACTAATAGAGCTAAAAGGCCGTCCATTACCAACCGGTAAAGCGCCTGTGACTGATGTTATTATCTCCGGTCCGGTAAGGCAGTTTGAGAGAGGAGAAATCACCACAGAAGAATTTGCAAACGCTTTAAAGTCTCAATTGGAAATAGAGGAATCGATAGAGACGATAATCGATCATTTCACAAACTGGCCTACGGGATTCTATCCAGGAGCAATTGAATTACTCAGTTCTCTAGAGAAAAATTACAGAGTGGCCGCATTGACAAATACCAATGAACTTCACTGGCCACGCATCACTCATGAATTTAATGCACATAACTATTTGGGCCCAATATTCGCTTCCCACCTTATAGGTATGGCAAAGCCCGATGAAGCATTTTTCAAGCACGCGCTTGAGCAGCTGGAAGTTGAAGCCAGTAGTGTTGTCTACATGGATGATATCCCTAGAAATGTAGAGGTGGCGAATAAGGTGGGTATGAATGCGTTTCATACCAAGGGCTTTGATTCGGTGTTGGAGGTTCTAGAGCGTATTAATATTCAAGAGAAGAGCTACAAAAATTAAGATAGATGGGGAGTCTAACTGACCACCTTGAGAGGATAATTTTCTAATTTCTGAAATCTATTCATCCTCCCCAGCAACATACCCTCAAGATGATTGCTGCTATCTAAATTAGCATTTTCAGGGGGCACTCATGATTCGGCTTACTCAATTATCGGGGCAAGCAATATGATTTATGCCAGTTAGTAAGCGCCAGCTTGGTTAAATATGATCATGGTGAGTGTTATTTCTGAGTTAGGCTGAAATTTTGTGGGAAACACCCTGAAATCATTGGGTTACGTGAGCAGGGCGAAATTGAGATAGTAGTCATAGTGATCGTTTTTGTAGTTTGTTCGATCGTGCCATTTTAATATAACCACTTGATTTTCTATGGGAAACTGTAGTGGTGGCGGTAGATTGATTATGAGATAGTAGTCAATATAATAGTGATCAGAATGATTACTATATAGCTGTTAGAAGTACGAAGGAGAATTCGTGGGGCATCATATAGAAGCAATTGTAGCCAAAGGCGATATCGATGCAGAGCTACTAAGGAAATTCGAGTTGCCGTGTGTCAACCATGAGGGGTTCTCGATCGTAGGTCTAAATGCAGGGCATTCAGATCATTGGGCAGAAAAACTGTTAATATCAAATGAAAGTAATGGGAAAATTGTTTTAAACTGCCCTGTTACCCATTATTTTGCTAAAGAGCTGGGCTTAAAGAGGTATGCAATTATTTTTACCGACTACTTTGGTGGTATCGGTAAGCAATACGCTGCGGTGTATTCTGATAGTAAAGTTGTAATGGAAGAAACTGAAGGCGGTATTAACCAAGCATTAAGAAATATTGGTGTATTCAAGAAAAGAGATCTAGACGAGTTTGATACGATCTGTCTTGGTCGCTACAGGTCATTTGATGAGCACTTTGCACAATACTTCTAACAAGTTTGTCAAACACCGCTACACACCTTCGGTGCTCCGCTGGACTCGCTCTTGCGTCGCTCGCCGTTTACAAAAGCGTTAGGGCAATTGGTAGATGAACGTATTTAAGAGGTTAGAAGAGCTCAGTAATGATGGTAGCTTCTACCTGAAGGCCTTTGATTTGAGTTTTCAACCATTTGAAGTAGAAAGTGATCTTTCTATCTTTAGTGCTCTAGCTACTGAGCTTGAAACCGAACATGCAGGTTATGAAACTCTGCTACTTGATGTGAATTGGCGTTCGCACTTAATTGCATGTATGTGCCTCATTGTCTCGGAGAATAAGTCGCACCTGGAAGAGCTAAAGAACCGCTTCAAAAATGGTAGTATGGTTAGCCCACAAATTGCTGTTGCAATGGCTCGCCTTCATTTCAGGGAAATGATGGACTTTTTTCCCAGCTATATAAATGGCGGGCATGGGCCGGAGTCTTCTACCCAGATAGGGGCGGCACTAGTACTCTTGCAATCGATGTTCGTGCGTGAATTCACGTTTCCAAAATCACAGCTGAACATCGAGCGTTTCTACTTAGGGCTGTCGGTTGCACAGCATCATTCTGGGTTTTGGCTTAAGCATAGAGGCAGTGCCCGGGGTTAGCCCTAACAAAGCGCTGCAAGGCGACGTCTTACTTTGTGCACTTTATGCGCAGTCGCTTTGCTCCTATTTTCGCGCATAAAGCGCCCAAAGTAAGCCGCCTCTGAGCGCGGCGCTAAGTTTTATACACAAGTTTTTTCAGTTTTATTATAAAAATCAATGAGTTACAGTTTGTACGTTATAGGGGCTACAAATTTGGCTGGATAATTATGCAGGACTGGGTCAGGGACGAAGTGAAAAATCAGGTTATGGGTGATACACGATTGAATAAGCGCTTGTCCAATATTCTCAGTAATTTAAGTTCCGACCCAAAGGGTAGCATTCCCTGTGCAAACAAGTCTTGGGCAGAAACCTTTGCAGCCTATCGATTTATCGAAAATGATAAAGTCAGCTTTGACTCCATTATGAGTGGCCATAAATCAGCCACTCTTGAAAGAATCAAGGTTCAACCAGTTGTTCTTATCCCTCAGGATACCACTTTCCTAAATTTTGCTACCGATTTAGAAAGCAAAGAAATGGGAACACTCCGACGCAAAGAGACTAATCAGCAGCTCCTACATACGTCTATCGCTATAACACCATCCAGAGATAATCTGGGTATTATTGAGGGTAGCATGTGGCAGCGAGATAAAGAATCTAGTGCTAATTCTCGCTATACCAAGTCGATACAAGATAAAGAGAGTCGACGCTGGTTAGACCATTATGAATCAGCTTGTGAGATACAAGAGCGCTGCCCTGAAACCACGATTGTGAGCATCGCGGATAGAGAGGGGGATATTCATGAGTGGTTTCAATTAGCTGAAGATCAAAATGAACAGCGGCGTGCAAGCTATATTATTCGAGCCAAGGCTAATCGTAGTTTAGAGATCGAAGGAGAAGATACGACTTTACTTTGGGACTATATGACCAAGCAGAAGTCCATCGGGAAATACTCAGTAGGTATCCCCAAAAGGAATGGACAGCCAGAAAGGGAAGCTAAGGTCAGTGTATCCATTGCAGAAGTAAGATTGCAGGGAAAAGGAAAATCAAAACGACCTCTTTCTCTCTACGCAGTCTTTGCTAAGGAATTAAGCCCACCAGAAGGGGAAAAAGGTATTGAATGGATGCTGCTGACCGATCTTGCAGTTGAGGACTTTAAGCAAGCGAGGATCATTATTGAGTGGTATCGAAGTCGATGGGAAATTGAAACCTATTTCCGAGTGGTGAAAGGCGGATGCCAGATAGAAAGTAATCGCTTTAGAACCGAGCAGCGAATGCTGAACTGTATTGCAATCTATATGATTATTGGGTGGCGTCTACACTCCATGACAACACGGGCACGAACGCTTCCTGATACGTCGTGTACGAAAGTCTACTCTGAAAAAGAGTGGCGTATGATATGGATAATGCAAGCTAAAACCTCCCCACCAAATGAAGCTCCAAGTATGAGAGATATAACTCGTATGTTGGCAGGACTTGGAGGCTTTCTGGGGCGGAGCGGCGATGGTGAGCCTGGAGTTAAAACCGTTTGGCAGGGGTACACTAAACTTCTCCATTATATGGAGGCAGCAGAGGCTTTAAATGAACTTAAATGATGTGTATAAAACACAGGCGCGGCGTTACCTGTCTAGGAGAAAATAACATATGGGTTTGCATGTGCACTCGTTGACTAATATTCCCAAAAGTGAAAATAGAGATTATTTGATCTATTTGCTTGAGTATGGGTGGCATGAGTCTTTAGCCAGAGCGCTAAACGAAAATTTCGATAAAATGGCAAACCTTGCTGCCCAAAATCGGGCTGTAGTAATAAAGGGGACTGAATTGGCTCATTTTGATAATGAGGTTTTTTCTTGGCACCAAATTAACAATGAAAGGGGCGAGGATGTATTGCCAGCGATATTGGTTACAAATGCGCACCCTTCATATTTCTTAGAAAACAATCATGGCTACAGTCGCAGGCGAGGTCTATACCGGGAGCAAGAGGAGAGTGACCTAAAACTTGTTCTAATTCCCTTGAAAAAGTTTTGCTCTACTACAACCGAGGTTGTAGCTTTAGTCGAAAGACTATTTTCGGACATAGAATTAGGGAAAGACCTTTCTGACTTCAGCATTGCTAAAGAAGCACAGAAAGGAATCGGGTCGGCTATTGTAGATTCAATTATATTAGAGCCAAATATATCAGGGGTGGGGTTTAGTTTTAAAAAATTGGGGAGCTTCTTACGTGGCAACAGGTAACAAGTCAAATCACTCGGACTTGGTAAAGCTGTCACCTTTTTTGTTCCAAAAAAGCCGCCAACATCACCAATCCGGTGTTTGAGGCGTTATAGCTCCTTAATGGATAATGCGGAATGTACGAGCTGTTTAATATTTCCAATATCGAAGCCCTGGGTATATTGCTATGGTTTTGTGTTGTATTAGCTCTTAGCTATATGCTAGCTATCAAAAAAACCTTAAAGGTTAAACGAGCGGTTGTAGTTGGTGGATTTATGGCATTATTACCTCCTCTGGCAATTATATATTTGGTCTCGCTGCTACTTAGAAAAAGCCTTTCTGTATCAGAGAGATTAGATGAGACGTTATAACAAAACGCTGAAAATTCGCCCCCAAAAAACGTGGGCTGGACCTCCGGCAAAAAAATGCCTCCGGCCTTTTAGCTTTGCGTTAAATTACCAAGGAAAGTCATGAGGAAGCTTCTTATTTCAATAATGGCCGCGCTAGGGTTTAGTGGCGCTCAAGCGGCCGAATTTCCACCAAATATGGAAATGAATGGCAAAACGATTCAAGCGCTCATTGATGCTGGTTCTGATCCAAGTAAACCGCACCCTCTTGAGCATCATTTTTATTGCTTTAGCTCTAACTCACTTAAAGAGCTTATGGCTAAAGGAGAATCTCTTGGTTACCGTGTAGCTAATGTCGGTGACAACGTACATGAAGGCACTCATTACTGGTATGGCGACTTAATTAAAGAGACCATTTTAGACATTAAAGTAATTAACAGTGAAAACTCTTTAATGCTCAAGCTGGCAAACGAGTTTGATGCTGATTATGACGGCTGGGGAACTCCGGTTGTTGAGTAATTTAACAAGTCAATTAACTACGCGCCTACGGCGCCGGACAGCTAAAAGCGTGGCTGCGCCACAACGCTGCCGGTTATTGAGGCGTGTGTGCCAGGCATGGCATTTAACTAGAGAGGTGAAAGTCCTCTTACCAGGTATTCGTGGAGCCGAAGGTTAGCGAAAGGGCAAGGTTAATATCGCGAGGTATTAGCTGGAGGAAGCTCAACGCAAATTCACGGGGTGATGAACAAGAACTGGATATGAGGTGTGACGTAGGTGGAGCCAGTGGGCACGTGACCATAAAGCTCTCCATCCACAATTGGCCTACGTTTTATAAATCCAGCATCTACGTGAAGAAAGTTAAATGTCTTACCCTGGGAGGTCTATGGGTTGTTAATGGAATAACTGAAAACTGAGAGATTGGTTTTGACCGACCCATAGAAGTCAGCAGAGGGCATAGTAGGTAGATTTCGTGCTACTGAAGGCCTGAACAATTCTGGACAGTATTATTAATGCAGAGCTTGATGACTGCATCTGACAAGTAACTTAGTTGCCAGAAAAAAAATATTTTTTTCTGGATGAACATCAAACTGGAAACTTAATCATACATTGTCCAATTTCCCATCTCTTTTAATGCAGCGAATTCTAGATAGGAATAATCTGTTTCGAGCATTACAACAAGTTTCTCGTAACCAGGGTGCGCCAGGTCTCGATGGTATGACGGTAAAACAGTTGCCGGAACATCTTAAGCAGACCTGGATTGCTACCCGACAAAAGGTGTTAAGTAGTAGCTATCGTCCTCAACCGGTGAAACGCGTCTTTATACCAAAAGGCAATGGAGGCCTGCGTCCATTGGGTATACCCACTGTGCAAGATAGGTTGATCCAACAAGCTATCGCACAGATACTCAGTGAGCAATGGGAGCCGAAGTTTCATGCTCTTAGTTTTGGTTTTAGACCAAATCGATCGGCACACCAGGCGATTAGACAGGTCCAAAACTTTGTCCGGCAAGGAAAGCGCTGGACGATCGATATGGACTTGAAATCCTTCTTTGATGAAGTGAATCATGACAAGCTCATGCTAACACTGAAGCAAAGCGGAATACCGGCTGATGTGCTGGGGTTGATAAACCGATACCTAAAAGCGCCAACGGTAGTCGATGGCAAGGTAATAGCTACAATAAAAGGCGTCCCGCAAGGTGGGCCGTTATCTCCGCTTCTAGCGAATATTGTGCTTAATGAACTGGACTGGGAGCTGCACAAGCGGCAACTCAGTTTTGTACGATATGCCGATGATTTTCAAATACTGGTGGGAAGTCGTCGGTCTGCAGAGCGGATAAAAGTAAGCCTTACGCACTTCATCAAATGTAAGCTGAAGCTCACAGTAAATACTGAGAAGAGTGCAGAGGATCACTTCTGGAAGCGGAGTTTTCTAGGATTTAGATTGCTGAAGAAGGATGCCCGGATAAAGGTATCAGAATCATCGATTAATAAATTGAAGGCAAAGATCAGAATGGTCACCCGCCGAACACGAGGCCGCAAGTTTACTCAGATCATAGAAGAGTTAAAGAAGTCCCTGCTTGGTTGGAAAGCGTACTTTGACATCAGTGAAGTACTGAGCCCTCTGAAAGATCTGGACAAGTGGATAAGGCGGAAGTTGCGATGTTATTTATGGAAGCAATGGGGACGTAGTGGTTACCGCAGATTAAGAAGGCTGGGCGTTGATCGTTTTTTTAGCGTGGAACACGGCCAAATCAGCGCATGGACCATGGAGGCTAAGCAAAAGTCCTGCCCTTTACAGAGCATTGCCAAATAGATACTTTAGGAACTTGGGGCTGCCGGAATTGGCAGATAGGAAGGGGAATAGAATTGAACCGCCATGGTACGTGACCCGTATGCCTGGTGGTGTGGGAGGAGGGGCATCGTGAGGTGCCTCCCTATCCCGATTAGGCATAATCAAATCGGAAGAAATTTATGCAATTTTTTGAGAAAGGAAAGTACAACTGGCGATCACTTCAAGATATTCCAAATGTACCCTTTGACTGTGGTTATTGCGGCGTTTACGTCTCTTCTGACAAAGGGTATAAAATAGGAGCGCACGGTGATGGCAGCGGACAACAAGTTGGTGGCATTTACATTTGTTCAAATTGTCACGGACCGAGTTTTTTTGACTTAAGTGCAAATCGGCATCCGTCAGCATCATTCGGAAATTCAGTTAATCATGTTCCCGAAGAACTTGAATCGCTTTATAACGAAGCTAGGCGCTGTACATCACAGAACTGCCATACAGCAGCAGTATTACTCTGTAGAAAAATGTTGATGAATATCGCGGTAAACCAAGGGGCCAAAGAGGGGCTCCGTTTCATTGAGTATGTTAACTACCTTTCCGATAACGGGTATACACCACCTAATGGAAAGCATTGGGTCGACCATATTCGTAAAAAAGGCAATGAGGCAACCCATGAAATCGCATTAATGAACGAAATTGATGCAAAAGAGCTTATCGCTTTCACTGAAATGCTACTCAAATTTATTTACGAGTTCCCTGCAATTGTCCCTCAACCAGAGCCAGCTGCCTAACAAAGCCAGCCAGAGGGACCAAAAAAACCGCCGCTTCGCTCTGGTTTTTCGGCCCCTGCTGGCAACGTTAAACACCTAAAGTATGGAGCAGCAATGCTGCAGAAAGTTGGATTAATTCATCTACTGTTTGCCATTTTCACGTTAGCTTACTGCGTGTTTGCTGTTGTGATCGGTAAAGTAATTGGTTATAAACGAGCTGGGCTCTCAGAAACAATCAGTATTGATATTGAACCAGAGAGATTTTGGGGTATCGTGTTGCTTTATGTAGGTATAGCATTAATTATGGTTATACTAAGTATAAAAAAGAACTTCCCCAAAAAACTTTATGAGCTCATTGATTTTGGTATCCATTCCAAACTATCCATTTTGCAAGTTATATTTATAATCAGCTTTACCGCTTTAATGTACATCACTATTTTTTGGTTAGCTGGGGTGTTAGCAAATGCTTAACAAGTACAAGCAGGTTACTGCGGGCCTTTGGCCCTTCGCGGGACAGCCTACGCTACGCTCCGGCCACCCCTGTTGTAGTCGTTAGCCTTACAAGGAGGAATGATGGATAAAAAGGAAACACTCCTAATTGAATTTGAAAGGATAGAGATGAATGCAGCAACTTGTAAGTTTGCGCATTTTAAATCATCCAGCTCCAAACAAAATCTGACGCTAATTCTTGGAGTTCCGGTTGTTATAATAAATGTATTTATTGGCTCAACCTTGATTAAGTCTTTAGGCGATTATTCGGGCACAATAATCTCTGTGTTATCACTTCTGGCAGCAACTCTTGCAGGAGTTCAAACATACTTAAGCTACCAGAAAAAATCTATGCTACATATTGAAGTCGGTAATTTGTACTCTGACATTGAGAGAGAGTCCAGGATATCGAAAGGAAAAATAAAAGCAGATGTAATGAGCATAGAAGAAGGTTGGGCATCAGTTTCCGCGTTAGAATCAAAATATAGCGAAGCAAATAAAAAGGCACAGGAATGCCCAATATCTGACTCAGCTTTGAGTGGCGCTAGAAATAAGTTTCACTCGCTAAAAAAGGCTAACAAGTCAAACCAAAGGGCGAAACAAGGCTGCGCCTCTGCTAAAGGAAGTTGAAATCTCTCCTTTTCGAGTAGATGCTTGCCTTTTGAATAGGGTAGAAGAGTGCGCCTAAAATAGTAAGTGAAAAACGCGTTATTGGGTACGCATCAGAGCTCAAAGTTGGAGTTGTAGCTCCAGCTGAAGATCTTCAAGTCGATATGGTTACTATTGCCAAATTAATGAGAGTGTATCCAGTGGTGATATTTACGAGACGACAAATAACTTAAGTTATCGATACTGCCCAAATCCTAAACATGGATAGGCAAATAAGGTTTGGCTTTCAGTTGGTAAATATTTAATCAGATGACTTGCTGAATGTTAGCTAACAGTTCTTGCAAAAGCTCTCAGTGCAGTTAGGTGGATTTATTTATAGCTTGTGTTGCAAATAGAATCATAGAAATATAGATGGAAACTGACAAGGGCGCTCAGTGCTTTATCTCTGCCGCCCTTGCCACTAGCAATAACTCATGCAATTAAGTTGTACTCTAATTTTTAACTGCATACCACAATGAACTCGATGTATTGTTGGAGTTGTTAATTTTGTTAGTCCTCAGGGGGTGGCGGTGGTGGTGGAGGGGGCGGCGGTGGTTCGCTAGGGCTGTGCGGTGCGAGGGCAATTAGTAGAGTAACAACGCAGATTGCCTTCATTGTGAGGCCGCCAAGCAAACAAAAAATTAAAGCAAGAGAGTCGTCGTGAAGGTAGGTTAAGACGGGAAACAGCTGTGGTCTTTCCGGTGGTCGACCTTCCTGAATAGCCTCAACTAGGCGCTTTCCTTCTTCGCTAATTTCTATTCTGCTTAAAAGTGCTTGTCGAAGAGTTAAGAGCCATTTCTCCGTAGTGCCATACTTTTTTAAACCTTCTTTAAGCGCTGTCGCCAATGTTTCATCGACCTCTGTATTGGCGCGTATCTGTATTAAAAGTGAATCCGCATCAAGCCTTAGAATTTCTGAAAGACTATCCTTGAGTTGATCAAGAGATTCAAGTGCAACCTGAGACGCTTCAATCATGCATTCAAGTGATTGAAGCATATACAACGACCAGACATTTAATGCCCCGGAGGAAGTTAGCAACTCATCGTAGTATTTTGAATCTACCGCAAGACCATCTTCAATCCTTGTTGCTGCAAGGATTTTGGTGCGAAATGATCGATAAGACTTAAAGTCCCTGGCTGTCGTATCTGTTGCAGCAATCTTTGTTGCTACCGAAAGTTCCATTATATCTTCCATTGTCCATTTCCATTGTCCAATACGATTTAATAATGCGGTGTGGACAGTAAATATTTTATGTGAGCCAATCAAGCCGTTGTAAGGTTTTGTAATTTTCGATGTTGACGGCTAGAAGAACTATTACGTATTTGTTGTTTGGTGCGTAATATCAATAAATAGTAATAGGTTTGATTTGTGCGTGTTGTCTATTTCTATTGTGAGTAAATTGAGGGTTTTTAAGTTGGATTTAATATATGGTTGGCTTAGGTTGTGATTCTGCGGTTATAGGTTTTATTCGTGGTTTATAGCAGGTTGGCTTTTAGGGCGGAGTGAGGTGGGGTGGTGAGTAATCTTATTATGTGCCGAGATTATCTTAATCACTGCAGAGGCTGTTTTAGAGGCTCTTGTAAATTAATCTATCTAAGAAGTTTCCTGCAGAACTTTGCATTCTGTGTGTCATGATTTTCAATTTGGTTGAACAGTTATTGAATGCTGATGCAGGTTTGAAATAGACGAATGGGTAGTTAGTTTGGCAGATGGGTTCACGTGCTATGCGGGGCACATTCTATCAATCGGTAGTATGACTTTCTTGGGTAGGGAGAATTTAGCCTTGTAAACATACAGAGCCCAAAAGGCTCTGTATTGTTTGGGTTGGTATGGGTCAGATATCTGCTGTTATCAGGCGTATTACAGTTTGTGGTTAGTTAGAATTTTACACGCTGGGCGCTTAACTTCTTCAAGGTGTTACAAGGCTAAAATTACGATCAAATTTATCAAATAACCGCCCAAATTTTATTAGTGCCAAAGGATTTCCGCTCACCTTGAGTCTACCATCTTTGATTAGAGTAGGGGCGCCTACTAACCCGCTAAACATCATACGTAAGTCGGTACTGTTCAGAGCGAGGCTGGCAGAGGGCTCGCTACTGTGTCGGCCTGGGTAGCCGTGCAGCACCCCATTTTGTACTACGACTAAGTACTTTTCTCCAGTGTCAGTCATATCGATATTTAAGCGGATATCTGCATCTGCCGCTTTCTCACCATTAAGGCGCACCGCCATCGCGTCGAAAAGCAGCTGGAGAGGGACTCGTGCTACTATTTCTTCATCGGGCAGTATTTCTTCACGGTATTCAATACCATGGCGTAATTCCTTGGCTCCGGAGAGATAAAAGTTGCGCCAGATACCAGATTCTGCCTGGTAGCCGAGTTGCTCCAAGCTATCAGCCAATAGATAACGGGCTTGCTCGTTCTCAGGTTCAGCGAAAACCAAGTGCTTTAGCACCATGGCTACCCAGCGATAATTGCCCTGGGCAAAATCCTGTCGGGCCCGAGCCATAATGGCTTCTCCCCCGCCCATGTAGTCGATGTAGTGCTCTGCAGCTTCTTCCTGAGGAATAGGGTGGAGGTTTGCTGGGTTGCCATCGAAATAACCCAGATAGCGATTGTAAACTGCCTTGGCTCCAACATTGACAGTGCCGTAGTATCCTCGATTGGCCCAAGCCTGAGAGAGGTTCTCGGGCAGCTCAAGGCGCTCTGCGACTTCGACCATATCGTAACCGTGGTTAGCTAGGCGCAGGGTTTGGTCGTGGATGTACTTATAAAGATCCCTCTGCTTAGCCAGGTAATCCATTGCTTCATCTTTGCCCCAGGTGGGCCAGTGGTGGCTGCTGAAAACCACCTCGGTCTTATCGCCAAATTTCTCCATGGCGTACTCAATATAGCGACTCCAGGCCTTGGCATCGCGGGTTTTCGCACCACGCAGAGTGTAAATATTATGCAGTGTATGGTTGGCGATCTCACTCATGCAGAGTGCGTTAAATTGAGGGAAGAAAAACACAATCTCTGCGGGTGCTTCGGCCCCGGGCGTGTTAATGAAGACGATGTCCACTCCATCAACTGTCATCTCTGCACCGGTTTCAGTAATCTCTATTGTTGGCGTAGCTATTCCGTGCTCACCATCTGATACTCGGTTGCCTAAGCCGGAAGAGACAAAACCCTCCGGACTGGAGGGCAGTAAATTTCCAAATTGGTATAACGCACGGCGTTGCATCACGTTTCCGGTGCGCACATTCTCGCTAATCGCCTCCTCAGCAAAACCCTCTGGTGCAATAATGTCGATAGAACCGCTCGCGAGCTGTTCTTTAGTTAGAACTCCAGTTATTCCGGCGAAATGGTCTGCGTGGCTATGGGTAAAGATAACTGCACTTACCGGTTGCTCTCCTAGTGCCTTGTTGGCCAGTGCAAGTGCTGCGGCTGCAGTCTCCGCAGAAGTGAGAGGGTCGATAACAATCCAGCCGTTTTCTCCCTGCACCAGAGTCATATTGGCCAGATCCAGCGAGCGCACCTGATAGATACCATCTACCACTTTGAACAGGCCGTTATTCAGGACGTTGAGCTGGGCCTGACGCCAAAGGCTGGGGTTGACGGTATCAGGAGGGGTACCTTGTAAAAATTGCATCTGGGATAGCCCATAGACTTCCCGACCTTCGGTATTTTTCACTTGGGCGCCGGGAATAGATTCAATAAAGCCTCGTTTAGCCAGCAGAAAATCAGTTTCATCGCCGAAGGGGAGTTGTTTTGCCAGGGATCTATTGTGGGAAATAGTTGCCTTGGAGGCGGGTTTGATCTCGGTATTTAAATTTTCTGTGTGAGTTTTCGGTTCACTACCACAGGCAATCAAAAAGAAGGACAGCAACCACATCAGTATCAGCGAGCGCATTGAGACTCCCCAAAATCGGTGTACATGAAACTTCATTTTTATACTGGGACAGGGTTTTTATTGCCCAGAGTGGCCTTAGCTTCTCCCACCTGCGGTGGCGCGTCAAGACAAGAATTGTCCCTTTGGCGGCGTAAAAGTCTTTCTGCAAGGGAAGCAGTTTCATGTTACCCACTGGTTAACCAGTTTTGTCATTGGGCTTTGTATTTTCTACCAATACAGTCACGATTGTCGGCATTGTGATGTGTGAAGAGTTTGTGGTTCCTGAATCGAAGACGCTGGATTGTCGTAGCTGATAGTTTAATCTGGTCTGTTTTTATATGCCCTTAGGGATTTTATATTTAACAGGTTTAGGAAGGTTTCTATGATAGTAGATGGTCGTAAAGGTAAGTTTATTTTTAGCTTTTTTCTGTTGGTGCTAGTACCAAGCTAGCCATTCAAAACAGGGTGTCTTATTTATCAAATTCTATTTTAAAAATAAGACACCATCTGGCTGGAATTTGAACAGGTCGCCGATCAAAAATTCTTTAACTTCTATTAATCTTAACTCGAGAGGTAATTAAGCGGCAGGTGATATATTTACGCTCTTTCTAGAGAGCGTTGCGCTTAAGAATGCGCAAAATGCCAGAGCTACGATATGAGGCAGGTAAAGTGTGTATTCACTGGTGTGGAAAAAATACAGAGTGGCTTCGCAGGCAATAATGGCAATTGCTGCAGTTGCCCATGGATGCAGTTTTATCAGCCTAGATGCTAAGAAAATGAGTGTGAAAACAATTAGTCCATATCCTAGTAAATGGACAACAAAAATTTCCCAAAGGACAGCCCCTCCATCTGAAAGGAGTGCTCTGAAAGCTTCGGGTATAGCGATGGCTGCAGAATATTCTGTAATTAATGGGCCTAAGTATCCGGCGACTAAGCCTATTATTATTCCAGCTATTGTATTTTTCATTGAATCCATTCTATTTTTATAGAGTTGGCCAACTATACCTTATGTGGGGCTGTTAAAGAAAATACATGGCTTGTTGCTGCAAAAGGCTGCGGTTGAAATTGAAGTAATTGCTTTGATTCATCCGATTATTTTACAGGGGCTGAGAAATTTACGGGGAAGGGAAGCTTGGAGTTGGTACTTTGTGGGTGGTTAGCGAAATGTTTCTCCACAAAAAAGCGGGCTAAAAGCCCGCTCTCTCGTTGTTTTATGGGAGCTTATTGCCCCAATGTAAACAGTGCAGTGTTACCGCCGGTGGCAACAGTGTTAATAGTTTTGGTTTTTTCGCTGGCGAAGCGGAATAGGTAGTGCGGGCCACCGGCTTTGGGGCCGGTGCCGGATAGGCCGTGGCCGCCGAAGGGGTTAACACCTACTACTGCACCAACCATATCGCGGTTTACATAGCAGTTGCCGACGTTGATACGCTTGAATACCGCGTGGGCGCGGCCTTCGATGCGGGAGTGCAGTCCGAAGGTAAGGCCGTAGCCGGTGGCATTAATGCGGCGGATTACGTCTTCCAGCTCGTCTGCCTTGAAGCGAACTACATGTAGGAAAGGTCCGAAAGTCTCGCGCTTGAGCACGGAGAAATCTTCAATTTCTACTACCTGCGGGCCGAAGAAGGTGCCTTTGCTGGGCTTCTTCGCTTCCTCAAATGCAAATAGCGGCTTGGCTTCTTTCGCCATGCGCTCGCGGTGGGATTCCAGCATGCCGAGGGCTTTTTCGTCGATAACCGGACCGATATCGGTATCCAGTTTACCGGGATCGCCGAGGGTCAGTTCTTCACACGCGCCTTTCAGCATATTCAGCAGGTTATCGGCGATAACATCCTGTACACACAGGATACGCAGAGCGGAACAGCGCTGACCGGCACTGAGGAAGGCGGATTGAATCACATCGTCTACCACCTGCTCGGGCAGGGCAGTGGAGTCTACGACCATGACATTCTGACCGCCGGTTTCGGCGATCAGCGGTACAATCGGACCTTCTTTCGCTGCCAGCTGCTGGTTGATCAGGCGTGCGGTTTCGGTGGAGCCGGTGAAGGCTACACCGCCCAGGCGGGGATCTTCGATCAGCAGTTTGCCCACTGCAGCGCCGGTACCTGTGATCAAGTGCAGTACTTTTGGCGGCACGCCGGCATCGAGCATCAAGCGCACGGCGTGTGCAGCGATGATGGGGGTTTGCTCTGCGGGTTTGGCCAGTACGGCATTACCGGCGGCAAGTGCGGCAACTACCTGGCCGGTAAAGATTGCCAGGGGGAAGTTCCAAGGGCTGATGCACACGAAGGTGCCACGGCCACTCAAATACAGCTGATTTTGTTCACCGGTAGGGCCGGGTAGTTCGGTGGGTTCACTGAAATGCTGGCGTGCGCCGTTGGCGTAGTAGCGGCAGAAGTCGATAGCTTCGCGCACTTCACTAATGCCATCATTTAGGGTGCGGCCCGCTTCAATGCAAATAATTGCAGCCAGTTCATTGGCTTTATCTTCGTAGAGATCAGCAATTCTATCGAGAATATCCGCGCGGTGTTTTCCACCCTGGCGATCCCAGTCGATCTGCGCTTCAGTGGCGGAGGCATAGGCCTGCTCAATCAGGTGTTTATCAGTATTCGCGGTGTGTCCAACTTTTTCGCCGGTTGCCGGGTTGAAAACCGGTTCTTCCGCTTCGCCCATGGTGCCGTTGACGATAGGGCCACCGAGGAAATGCTTTTCGCGTTGCTGCTCAAGCTCTTTCAGCAGGGGATCAACGGAGAGTGGATCAGTCAGTTCGATGCCGTGTGAGTTTTTCCGTGGCAGGGCTTCTGCGCCCATATAAATATTCTCCGGGACAGGAATTTGCGGGTGACGGTAGGGGTTGCAGGCTTCGCTTTGTTCCAGGGTGTCCTGGACCAGGGCTTCAACCGGCGTTGCCTCGTCCATAAAGCGGTTAACAAAGGAGCTATTAGCTCCGTTTTCCAGCAGGCGGCGAACCAAGTAGGGCAGTAAGTCACGATGTGCCCCTACGGGTGCGTAGACGCGTACGGGTACACGCTTGCCGTGTACCGCTTCAATTTGTGCGTACAGCAAGTGGCCCATGCCGTGCAGGCGCTGGAATTCAAAGTCGGTGCGGCCATTAGCCAACTCAAGAATCAGCCCGACGGTGTAGGCGTTGTGGGTGGCAAATTGTGGATAGATTGCATCGCCAGCTTCCAACAGTTTTTTCGCACAGACCTGATATGACAGATCGGTGTGGCATTTGCGCGTGTACACCGGGTAGTCCGGCAGGCCCATCTGCTGGGAGTGTTTGATTTCACTATCCCAGTAAGCGCCTTTAACCAGGCGCACCATCAGTTTGCGGCCGGTATCGCGGCCCAGGGCAATCAGCCAGTCGGCGACGTGGGGGGCGCGCTTTTGGTAGGCCTGGAGTACAAAGCCCAATCCTTGCCAGTCTTTAATTTCGGGGTCGCGGGCGAGGGCCTCGAAGATATCCAGCGAGATATCCAGGCGGTCTGCCTCTTCTGCATCGATATTCAGGCCCATATCGTATTGGGCTGCGGCGACACAAAGACGCTTCACCTGGGGCAGCAATTCGTCCATTACGCGATCCCGCTGCAGCACACTGTAGCGGGGGTGCAGGGCGGAAAGCTTGATGGAAATACCGTTGGCCTCAACCACATCCCGCTGGGTGTTGTCTTTGCCGATCTCTTCGATAGCCATCATATAGGCATCGAAGTAGCGGTGGGCGTCGGCCATTGTGCGGGCGCCTTCGCCCAGCATGTCGAAGGAAAAGCGGGTGCCCGGGAGGTTTTCTTTGGGGCCGCGTTTCAGGGCTTCCTTGATGGTGCGGCCGAGCACGTACTGGCCACCCATAATTTTCATGGCCTGCATCATGGAGGTGCGCACCATGGGCTCGCCGATACGGCTAACCAGGCGTTTCATCCAGTGGGAGGGACGCTCGGTGATATCTGGGTCTAGCTCCACCACGCTGCCGGTGAGCATCAGGCCCCAGGTTGAGGCGTTCACAAACAGGGAGTCGGACTGGCCACGATGGCTGGACCAGTTGCCGGAATGCACTTTCTCGGCGATTAGTTTGTCGGCAGTATCGGCGTCTGGTACCCGGAGCAGGGACTCCGCCAGACACATCAATGCAACCCCTTCCTTATTGGAAAGGCCGAATTGCTGAAGGAAAGCGTCCAGCGTTCCGCGCTTGCTGCGCTGCTGTCGCGAATGATGAACCAGTGCGCGCGAGGTGTTCAGAATTTTCTTGCGCATCTCGTCGCTGGGGCGTGGCGCAGCCAGCAGCTCGCTCACGCAGAGGTTTTCGTCGGCGTGCAAATACTCGCGTGCCCGGTCTCGGGCATTCTGGAGGTCTCCGGCGAAGTTTGTCGACATATCGTCTCCCAAGCTCTATATCTAGGGTCAGAATAAAAAACCGGATTATGTGCGAAAATCGTTAGAATTAATCGCCATAATGTTGCGAGTTGTGGTTAAATATCACGCCTAATTGCGTGATTACCAGTAGGGTATTTTGTAATGTCTCGACAGTTGGAAGATCTTGATCGTATTGATCGCCAAATACTGCGAATTCTGCAACGTCACGGCCGCTTGCCGAATGTGGAATTGGCGCGCCGGGTTAACCTTAGTCCCACCCCTTGCCTGGAGCGAGTCAAGCGGCTCGAAAGGGAAGGATTTATTCGCGACTATGTAGCGCTACTCGACCCGCTCAAAGTTCATGCGGGCCTGGTGGTCTATATCCAGGTGACCCTGAACAATACTGCAACTGAGGCTTTGGAAGCCTTTAATGAGCATGTGGCTGGACTGGAGGAGGTCCAGGAGTGCCATATGGTTGCCGGTGGTTTTGATTACCTGGTGAAAATTCGTATTAAGGATATGCTGGGTTATCGTCGCTTCCTCGGTGAAAAGCTGGCATCCGTACCGGGAGTACGGGAAACCCACACCTATGTGGTGATGGAGGAAGTGAAGACTGATACCGCTGTAGCGGTACCGGACCCAGAACCCAGTGTGAAAGGTTCGCGGCGCTAATTGAGCGCAGTCAAATATCCTGTGCGGAGTGAAAGAACTGTAGCGATTTTGCTGGTTGGCTTTTTTATGAACCTGGGTAGGAATCTGAATTCTCTCCTCAGGCCTCAATCATAGGGATTGATTGCTGATTTCATGGATGAACAGATGGAATTGGCAACCATTGTCGGCGCGGTTTTTATTATGCTCGGCATAGCGATGCGGTACCAAGGTGGGTGCCGTGTGATTTGTCCGTAATAACTATAAGTAGGTACTGTATGGATTTTTCACTGAGCGAAGAACAGCAGATGATTCAGGATGCGGCAAAGCAATTTGCTGACAGTGAACTGAAACCCATTGCTGCCGAACTCGACAAGACCGGTAATAGAGAGCTCTTGTTGGAGAAGCTCAAGCAATTGGCAGAGCTGGGCTTTATGGGAATCAATATTGATCCCAATTACGGCGGTACTGGTGCTGGTACTGTCGCATTCTCCCTGGCGATTGCCGAGCTGGCGCGGGGCTGTGCCTCTGTTGCAACGACCACGTCCGTAACCAATATGGTGGCAGAGGTTATTCAGGCGGTAGGTTCGGAAGAGCAGCGCCAAAAATACCTCCCCAAAATCTGTAGTGGAGAATACCCCGCGGGTTCTTTCTGTCTCACCGAGCCCGGTTCCGGTTCGGATGCGGCCTCTATGCGCACCCGCGCGGAAAAGCAGGGTGATGAATACGTTCTTAATGGCAGTAAGCTCTTTATTAGTAGCGCCGAATTTGCCGGTATTTTTGTTGTTTGGGCAGTGACAGATTCTTCCGCGCCTAAAGGCAAAGGTATTTCCTGCTTCCTGGTTGAAGCCGGCACACCTGGCCTGGTGATTGGCAAGGCCGAAGAAAAAATGGGACAGAAAGCCTCTGTTACCAATGAGGTTTCTTTCGACAATTGTCGTATTCCTGCCTCCCATCTTTTGGGTGAAGAAAATCGCGGCTTTCGCATTGCTGCAGGTGAACTCGCAGGAGGTCGAATCGGTATTGGCTCCCTGGCGCTGGGTATCGGCTTTGAAGCTCTGGATTGCGCCCGGGCCTATCTGCATGAGCGGGAGCAGTTTGGTAAAAAACTGGCGGAATTCCAAGGGCTGCAATGGCAGCTCGCCGATAAATATACTGAGATGGAAGGTGCGCGACTCCTATTGCTGCAAGCCGCTTGGCAGAAAGATGCCGGAATGCCGTTTGGCCCTGCCGCTTCAATGGGCAAACTGTTCGCCAGTGAGAAGGCTAACGAGGCATGTTATTTAGCTCTGCAAATGCACGGTGGTGTGGGCTATACCCGTGAATATCCACTCGAACGTATGAGTCGGGATGTGAGAATCACTACAATCTACGAAGGTACCAGTGAGATCCAGCGCCTGATTATTGCCAGGCATTTGCTGGATGTCAGATAATATTTAATGACAAAAAAGCCGGCGCTCTTCGCCGGCTTTTTTGTTTCTTTCCCCTAAATTTGTCAGATATTCTTCTGATACCGGCATAAATACCCGCCCGCTTAATAGTTTCCTACCTATCCTCTACAAGGGGCTCTGCCGCATCACTTTGCGAATCATGGAAAGGAAACAACTGATGAACGTTAACAAGCTGCCGCTGTTTTCGCTGTTCCTAGTATTCCTTGCCTGTTCGCTAACGATCGTAAGTGTCATGGCGCAAGAACCCAATCCCGCCAGTGTCGTCACAATGAAATCAAACCAGGCTGTACTGAAAGAGCTCCCCTTTGCAAATCGGAAGGACTTTGAGGATGTAAAGCGGGGGTTTATTGCTCCTCTACCAAATAATGGTGTTATTAAAAACAGCAAAGGCGATACGGTATGGAACTTGGAGCAATTTCAATTTGCTCGCGATAAAGAGGCTCCTGACAGTGCCAACCCCAGTCTGTGGAGGCAACTGCAATTAATTTCGGAGGGAGGTCTCTATGAGGTGATACCGCGAATCTACCAGGTTCGCAGTGCGGACCTCTCCAATATAACTTTTATTGAGGGCGATACCGGGGTCATTGTTATGGACCCGCTGATTTCTGCCGAGACGGCTGAAGCAGCGTTGAACCTCTATCGGCAGCATCGCGGAAACAAGCCTGTCGTTGCTGTGATCTACACCCACAGTCACGTTGACCACTATGGGGGTGTTCGCGGTGTTATCGACGAAGAAGATGTAAAATCAGGCAAGGTTAAGGTAATAGCCCCGCAAGATTTCCTGATTGAAGCTGTTAGTGAAAATGTCTTTGCAGGAAATCATATGGCGCGTCGTGCCAGTTTTATGTACGGGAACCTGATCCCTAAAGATCCCAAAGGTACCTTAGGGTCTGGCCTCGGTCTTGAAACCTCCACTGGCACCATCACACTGATAGAACCGACAGACTCCATTGTTGAGACCGGGCAAACTTTGGAACTGGATGGACTTATCTTTGAGTTTCTCTTGGCGCCGGGCTCTGAAGCGCCGGCAGAAATGCACTTCTATATTCCTCAACTCAAAGCCGTAACCGCTGCTGAGAATGCAACCCACACCTTACATAACCTTTACACCTTGCGGGGAGCAAAGGTCCGAAATGCTCGTGACTGGTCTCGCTACCTCAATGAAACCGTGCAGCGCTGGGGTGGAAAAGCCGAAGTTCTGTTTGCACCCCATCATTGGCCAACCTGGGGACCAGAGAATGTGGTGAATCATCTGAAAAAGCAGCGAGACCTATACAAGTACCTCAACGATCAAACCCTACGATTAGCCAATCACGGGTACAACATGGTTCAAACGGCTGAGCTGATGGAGTTGCCTCCAGAGCTCTCACAATATTGGGCCAATCGCGGCTATTACGGCAGTGTAAATCACGATACCCGTGCGGTATGGAATTATTATTTAGGGTTTTTTGATGGCAATCCCGCTCGCCTGTATCCAATGCCACCGACGGCCGCGGGAATAAAGTACGTCGAGTATATGGGCGGGGCCGCCAATATTATCAAGCAAGCAAAGAAAGACTATGAGGCAGGAGAGTACCGCTGGGTTGCGGAGGTGCTCGATAAATTGGTTTCCGCAGAGCCTAATAATCGTGCAGCAAGAGACCTATTGGCAGATGCGTTAGAGCAATTGGGTTATCAGCAGGAGAATGGCACCTGGAGAAATTTTTTCTTAAGTGGTGCCAGGGAGTTGCGGGATGGTATCCAGAGATACCCTGTCCCTCTGACTGCGAGCCCGGACACTATTCGCAGTATGCCGGCTGGTTTGATTTTTGATTATCTGGGAATTCGACTCAACGGCCCAAAGGCAACTGGCAAAAAGCTCTCCATCAATATCAATATGCCGGACGTAAAAGAAAAGTATGCGCTTGTGCTTGAGAATGCGGTGTTGAACTATGGCCCCCCAGTTGAGAATCCAGGAAGCAGTGTGCAGATAAACCGCTCAGATCTCAATGATATCATCTTGGGTAGTGCATCTATCCAGGAGAAGATGGAGGATGGGAAAATCAAAATTGAGGGCGATGCGGGAGAGTTGAAGATATTACTTTCTTTAATGGACCGGTTTGATTTCTGGTGGAACCTGGTTACGCCTGAACCGATGGATAAGATGGTGCCAAAGGATTTCTAAGATCGGGTTGACTCAGAAGTAAGCGGATTGCGAAAAAGTATTGATCCATAGGAATAGGGTGAAGTGAATGGCAAATAAGGGAAGTACTCTATCTGAGATGTTGAAAGGGATAGGTACTTTGGAGGATAGTGCCGATTTCACTATTTCTTGGTTTCAGAGGTTACATATATATTTGGCAATCATAGGTTTTGTTATCTATCGCCTCTTGATTACCCCATGGAAAGTGCGGAAGAAAAGGAAATTCTTTTCAGATCTGGATGCCCTGAAGAACTTGCCTCTTAGACTCCCACAGCCTGATGAAATAAATGAGGAGGGGGAGAGCAACTTCCTTAAACAGGGTGAATTGGATTTCTTCAAAAAAAATGGCTTTTTGGTCCCATTTTCTGTTGTTTCAGAGGGTGAGGCTGTCAAGCTGAAGGGGCTTGCCCTTGATGAATATGATAAAAGTTTCCATGGAATTAGTTTTCTCGGGGATAAGGTTCGTGATATCGGAATTAGGCATGGGGACTGGCCGATAGAAGATGCTGGAGCCTATCAGGCACTAAGTCCCCCTTCATTTCGAGAGCTTCTAAGAAAGCCTAAAATATCGCACCGTTTAGCTAGTCTACTTGGCAACGAAGTTATTTGTTGGCGAAGTCAATTTTTCCATAAGATGCCGGGAACTGGCCCCACTGTCTGGCATCAAAATGCAACTTTCCGTGAGACAGGTAAATATGCCAAGCTTCAACCAGCGTTAGATGCAGACCCAGCGATAGTTCAGCTGAATGCGTGGGTGGCTCTAACTGATGCTGCTCGTGAAAATGGCTGCTTACTTTTACTTCCTGGATCGTTTTCGGATGCGAGAATTAGTTACCTATATGAATATATGCAAACCAATAGATTCTTCTATCTGTCGCAGCTTCCGCTTTCACTTCCTCATTTATACTTTATGGCAAAAATCGGCTTCTATGGCTCTATATTTGCAAAGAGTGCCTTGGTGTTTTTCACAGCTGTGGAGATTTTAGGGGAGGATTTTTTTGAAAATTTCGAGGTTCTTGATGTTGAAATGAAGGCGGGAGAATGTCTTATTTTTTCTGCCTTAAATATGCATGCATCTTACCCGAACATAACAAAAATTGACTGCCGGTTCTCCTTTCTTGGGAGGTGTACCACAACTCATGTAAAGGTTTCCCCTTCTGGTAAAGATAGATTTCCTAGTGCTGAAGGCATGGTTGAGTTTGAGTTGCCAGAGGTTAGTTCATTTCAGATATATGGTGGTGATTCGTATGGGTACAACAAAGTAATGCGAAACTAGTGGGGGGTAGTCATTACTTGAATGAGGTTAAGTTTTATGGAGACTGGAAAAAGTACTTTTTCGGAGATGCTGAAGGGATTTGGTTCTATGGGGGATGCTGCAGATTTTGCGATCTCCAAAGTGCAAGCCTTTCAAGTTCTAATAATGATCACTGTTGTTTTGCTTTATAAGCTATTAATCCTCCCATGGCGTGGTTCGAAAAAGAAGCAGATGTTTGATGAGCTGGATAAGCTTAGAAATATGACGGTGACTATTCCGAGAAAAAATGTCTCAAGGGATGGTGGTAAGGATGATTTCCTAACAGAAGAGCAAATTTGTTACTTTGAAAAAAATGGTTATTTGCCACCATTTCAGTTGGTTTCTGAAGATCAGGCAGCAAGTTTACGTAAAGAGGCTGAAGACGCATTTGCTGAAGACTTTCAAGGGGTAAGCTATGTTGGCAGTAAAGTAAGAGAGATAGAAAAGCGGCATGGACAATGGGTAATTGAAAGTGCTGGACTTTACCAGGCTCTTAGAATGAAGTCTTTTAGGGAGCTGTTGAGGAATCCAAAATTATCGCACAAGCTTGCCAGTCTATTGGGTGATGAGGTGATGTGTTGGCGATCACAGTTTTTCGATAAATTTCCTGGTGCTAGCGGCACTATATGGCACCAAAATGCGACTTTTAGGGAGACTGGTAAATATGCGAAACTGCAGCCTACAAAAGATACTGATCCCGCAGTGATACAGCTTACTGCTTGGGTCGCTCTATCAGAATCTACTATTGAAAATGGCTGTTTGAGATTTTTGCCGGGGTCGTTTAGTGATGCAAGAATGGATTTTCTATACAGCTTTATACAAGATAATAAGTTATTTTATATTTCTTTGCTTCCTTTTTCATTCCGATATTTTTTTGATGTTTTTAAGGTGGTTTTGTTTGGTCGGATTTTCACTAAGAGTATATTTGTCTTTCTTACGGCAGCGAAGCTCTTAGGAGAGGATTTCTTTGATAAGTTCAAAGTTAAAGATATGGAGATGAAGCCGGGTGAGTGCATTGTGTTTTCATCTCTAAATATGCATGCATCATATCCAAATACATGTAGTAGTAATTCTCGGTTTTCCTTTGTGGGAAGATGTACGGCAAATCATGTACGGGTCGCACCGGGAGGTAAGGATGTATACTCAACAGCGGAGGGAATGGTGGAGTATGAACTTCCAGAGGTAGGTAGCTTTCAAGTTTATGGTAAGGATTCTTTTGGCTACAACAAGATATTGAAAGATTAACCTTTATGTACCTTTAAAAGAGAGCGTCTTACTTGGTCTCTTGTAGTTTGCTCTTTATATTGTGTTGTAGAGTTATATGCGGTCTGCAGTTGGAAATCCTCACTTGTTACTTTGCTGTATAAGTTTTCTGGCTGAAATACTTTGAAAAACCAGCCTCTTCTTCAGGTGTAGTTGATGTGTTTGACCTATCTATGATAGGAGAGAGGCTGAATTCAGGTGGCGGAGTTTTTGACTATATTTGTGTGTTAGTTTGGTTTTTTATTTGCTTTTCTATCCTATCATTAGGTTAGTGTTGGATACTGCCCTATTTAATATCTTTTTATCTTTTTATCTTTTTATCTTTTTATCTTTTTATCTTTTTATCTTTTTATCTTTTTATCTTTTTATCTTTTTATCTTTCGATGCCTGGAGTTTGTACGCCTTATTTAGGGTCCTGTCGGTGTTGAATGTCTCATTTTTAAGCTTCCTTATTGTGTTCATATTTTTTTAAGTTACGCACAGAATTAAATTTCGTTTCCGCTAAAATTTCGCCCACTTTTGCATTTCATGACTGTCCGGAACTTATATTTTGGACAGTACCTAACACCAAAATAAAAAACACGGCACTTAAGGCGATTATGGAAAAGTTATTCGGGCAGAAATTATTGGTAATTGCACTAACCGCGGCACTTGCAGCTTGTGGTGGAGGGGGAGGTTCGTCGGATTCTGACTCCGATTCACCACCTGTGAGCGATGGCGGAGATGATAATAGTGGGGGTAATCAAGATGGAGGAAGTGGAACAGGTGATAGCGGGTCAGATGATAGCGGGGATGACTCCTCATTGCCTGATAATGACCCATCGACTGTAACCGTTGGAGATGTGTCAACAGCTGAACTCGGGTTTGCAACAATTACCGCTACAGATATCACTTTGCCTAACGCAATGGTAAATGCTCAGGAAGTTTACCAGCTGGCCCACTATATTGGCCGTACGGACAGTGAGCAGGATGAGGAAAATATTGATATTCCTATCCGTAGCTATACGGCCTCCTGTGCTACGGATACTGCCCAGCCAAAAATGTATGTATCCACAACTTTGTCAGAGGGGAATAGTGCCTCTGATACAACCTATGGGTCCGTTTACGAGCTTCAATATAACCCAGATAGCATGAGCTTCGAGCAGACGGGTAACGCCACCATTCTGAATCAATGCTATGAGTCACATGGTATTACGGCCAGTTCGGATTGCTCCAGGGTAGCTGTTTTATGCAATACCGAATATAAGGCCAGTGAGCGATATGATATCGAAAAAGATCTGGTAGAAGAGTACGGTACAACCTGGATGAAGATTGAAGACAATCTTGACAGTGTTGCAGGCACCGATAATGAGAAGAAGTATAATGACCAGATCTGGCTAATGGAGTGGGATAACAAGCCTATAACTGAAACTCCAGATGCCTATGTTGTCAATAAAATGCACGGCGGGACTCATTTAGGAGCTCAAGAGCTATTGTACGTAGAGGCTGATAGCCAGGGGCGCACAAGTTATGCGTTTTCCGTGACAGCTCGTGTTCTTGTTAGCGGTTCGCATTATTCGGCAGGGCTGACAGTTATCAATCGGGATGACTGGTCAATGTCCTTCTCTGGAGATGATCACCGGGGTTGGTACTGGGCGTGTGGCCATGGCCACGTTCTGAATATTCGAGCCTTTTACAACCCGGGGAATGAGATGTACGGGGCTCTGTGTACCAGCGACGGAAATAAATATTATCCATCCCCGGGCCTGAATGCGATCGCCATTAAAATGGAGGACAGTGGATCTTCTGTTTATGAAGGCACCTATAATCATTTAGTGCCCTCGACAAGTGCAATGATATCCAACGGTGGTGGCCATACGGTTGTCCCGGTTGATGCCGATACAAATCTCTCAGTTATTGTATCTCCGAAGTACATTGAAGATGCGAACATGGATATGTTCTTACAGGACGAGCTGGGCATCGATATTAGTGGCGATGGACCCTTCGATGAGCAATGTGCTGATAGCGGCATTCGCAATTGCTTCTTCTCATATATCGACAGTGGTGAATATCCCGTAATTTCGAGGCAGGGTCTCTACTCTGGAGATGCCTTGGATACTACTTCCCTGACACGTGTAGGTATTGCAAAAGTTGATGGGGAAGGCAGTATTGAAGGCAATGGTATTGAGTGGCTGGCAACGGATTCCGATTGCCAAATTAGTGATCCTCAGTTGGTTGATCTGAAAAATGGCCGTTACTTATTTGGTTACGCACAGTTCCAATGTATCTCCGATAACCTCCCGTACAATCGCAGTTACAATAAGAGTGGTGATGCCATGCGTATGCTGGTGCCAAAAGCCTACTATGTAATGGAAATTGATGCAGACTTAAATGTACTTGAGGGGCCGGTAAAACTGACTGACTACGGTTGGGGTGGTTTGGATGAGCCTATGTACTTGGGTAATGGTAAGGTTGCCTGGAGCTATATTAAGAATCCTACCCTGGATAATTATATAGGTGGCCAACAAAATGTTTGGCAGGCAATAGTTTATCATTCTGACAGTGTAAATTAATTGTGCTGATTTGGGGTAAGCTTAGGCTTGCCCCAAATTAAATTATACCTCTGCATCTGTGGTATTTATCTCCCTCCCTTTAAGTTGTTTCCGTAACTCATATATACGTGCCATTACAATAGGGTGCATCATTTTTTATTGTGCTCCTGTGTAATCCATTTCCCAATTTTACCTCAGTATAATCGCGCGGCTTTCCCGTTCCGAAAAATACTTTTCGTTTACAGCGGTGACAGAAGTTGCGACTCCCTGAGTTGCGAAGACTGAAATTGGAAATGACAGAGTATTTTAGTGGACTTTATTTTGCTTTGAGCTGGCAGCGAAGGAATGTTGCATGGCTGGTTCGTAATCAATAAAGAGTGAGCTATGCAGCTATTTGTTGAGAATACATATGGAATTGTTTACCTGGCTCGAAGAGGGGGCGGTTTTAGCTCCGGATACTCACTGCCAACTAGTGCTGAGCAAACCCTGGAAATGTTCAGTGTTTCAGCTCTTCAAGAAATTTACGATTACTTCCTGGGTATGGGAGGGAGTTGTTCAGATCCTCTTCAACCAGGCAAGCAGCCTGATAGGTGGGGTGATTTATCAGCCTCATTCCATTTAGATGTTCCTTCAAGCTACTCCTGGGTTGAGAGAGCTATTTATAAGGAGTTAGTTCAAAACCGCTTGGTAATCGAAGAGGCTCCATTTGCTGATGCGGTGCTAGCCGACAAGCAGTCCCAATTGATTCCTAAAGTCGATACAGGCCTTCAGTATATTGTTGACCTAGGGCGAGTTAATTCAAGGTTATCGAACAATGAATCTACTGATCAGAGTGACTTTACCGGAGGGCTAGCAATATGGCGTAAAGATTTATCTGAAGTAGAGACTTTGGTGAGTTCTATTCGCCCTTTGATGGCGCAGGGGTGCACCGCTAAGAACTATCTGCTGTATGAAAAGAGCATTGAAAAGCAAGATGAAAAATCTATACCGACTTCTAGCAGATCCCTAGTAGATGCGCTTGGTTTCGATGCCAATAAAGTTACCCAGCAGCACTTAGAGTTAGCCTTTGAAGTAGCTGAAACTTTATACCAGGATGCGAGGATACGTGAAACAAGTTTACGTTTCTTCCGCGATTACTTAAAAGCTCTATACGCATCCGAGGTTGCCCTACCAGAAAATGGCCTTTTTGAGATTATCTTAACATTCGCCATGGTGGCATCCGTGAGCGATTCCAACGCTGTCGAGATTTCCAAAGATAATGCAGGCTTACTGAGGTCTCTTCAGGGCGTTAGTAACCTAATGCTGGAATTTGCCAAAATCAAAAAGCGTCGCAATGTATTTTTCCATAAACGCGCAGGAAATGCTGAGGGTAATAAGGCGAGCTTCTCTGATCTGAGTTCTTCTGAAGTTGTAGTACCATCTTCCTCCGGCGGGCAAACATCAAGTACAGGAGCGTCGCAAAGCGGTAAAGGAACAGTCAACGATAATTCTGAAGCGGGTTCTGAAAGCAGCCAGGGTTCGCAGAGTTCTCAGAATACAATCTCTGACCAGCCTGATAAAGCTGGGACCATAACCGGCACAAACCATACTGGGAAGGAAGTTCCTAATAATAGTTGTGCTATTGAAGGCGGTGATCCCATAAACTTAAAAACCGGGGAAGAGCGTTTGACCTTAGTTGATACGCTATTAGACGGACCACTCCCCCTTGTTTTTGAGCGCACTTACCGCAGTAGTAATCCCAAAGATTTCGGTTTGGGTCATGGTTGGACTCACACCCTGGGAGAGAGACTAATACCGGCGACCAATAAAAGCGTACAGTTTATGGACGCTGAGGGTCGGATAATTAGTTTTCCCTCTCCGGGGGATAGTGACCGCAGCCACAATGTTGTTGAGCAATTAACACTTACTCGTGTCGCCGGCGATCATTGGATTATTACCCCTTACGGGGCTCCCAATGGCGTGCAAAAACACTTTAAGGCAACCGGTGTAACAGGAGGACTTAAGCTTGCGGAAATACGTGATGGTTATGGCAATTACTACCTGTTTCACTATATCGGTGAACGTTTAATATGCATTGAGAGCAGCCTCGGTGAAGCCCTGCATATCAGCCCTCCGCAAGGGCAGCCGAACAGCCTGCGTATCGGTGAGCTTAAGAAGGAAACTCGCGACGGCCACATTAAATTACTCGCAAGCTATGAGTACAGCGATGTTGGCGACCTGGTTAAAGCCACCGACGCCGATGGTTACAGTGAACAGTACCAATACCATCACCATGTAATTAAGCAGCGCACCTTAAAAACTGGCTACCGTTTCCATTTTGAGTGGGATGTCGAAGGCCCCTCCGCCCGCTGTGTGAGACAGTGGGGTGACTCAATCGATGGTCAGGCGACTTACAATTACCAGTTTGACTGGGACGATGATGGTAAGGGCGTTACTGTTACTGATACCCGTGGTGGCAAAGAGCGCTACCGCTTTAACGACCGGGCCCTGCCGATCTATCACCGCGATCCCGAAGGTGCAGAGACTCTCTACAGCTACAACAACCTGGGGCAGGTTACTCGGGTAGAACTGCCCAGCGACGATGGCAGCCTTCGTGAGGAAATTTACCAGTACGATGACCAGGGCCGCCTGATACAAAAGAGCGATGCCGCCGGCAATAACCATCGTATCGAATACAATGCTGAAGGCCTGCCCGCAAAAGTTACCGACCCCGCTGGTAATAACTGGCAAAGGGAGTACAACGAAAATGGCCAGATCGTGGCCAGCAAAGATCCCCTCGGTAACAAGACCCAATACGGCTATAACCCTGTTGGTTTGATCGGCAGTGTTACCGATCCTCTCGGCAATACCACGCGTTATCTGTGGAACCCCGAAGGCAAGCTCGCCGCAGTAAAAGACCCTATGGGCCGTGCCCAGCACTACCGGTACGACAGTGCTCGCCGACTGGAAGAAGTGCAACACGCCCCCGGCCAGCTGACCCGCTATGAATACGACGCTCAGGATCGTATCCATGCGGTGACCACTCCAGACGGTGCCCGCACACAGTACAGCTACAACCCCCATGGATTACTTACCGAAGTCATTGACTCTGAAGGCCGCAGTACCTGCTATGCCTACGATGGCCTCAGCCAGGTAAAGACCCGCACCAACCCGGATGGCAGCTGCCTGGAATATCACTATGACGGCGAGCGTAACCTAATCGGGCTCACCAATGAAAACGGCGAGCGCTACCAGCTAAAATACGATTTCAACGAACGCCTGATTGAAGAAGTAGGCTTCGACGGCCGCGTTACCCGCTATGCCTACAACCGTGCCGGCCACTTGGTAAGCTCCAGAGCCGTGACCGATACGGACAGCGGTAAAGGTATCGATACTATCTTCGAGCGCGATCCCTTTGGCCGCTTGTTGGAAGAGGTCACCCCGGACGGCAATACCAATTTCCGCTACAATCGCAGTGGGCAATTGATAGAGGCGGAAAATGCCCACCGCAAATTGCGTTGGGAATACGATGCCAATGGCCGAGTTACCGGCGACTGGCAGGGCAAAGAAAAGCTTAGCCACCGATACGATGCAGCAGGTAATCGTATTGCCACGACCTTGCCCGATGGAGAAGTACTTAAGTTTACTTTTAACCCTGCCGGACAATTCCAAAGCCTGCACCGTCGCCCTTTAGGTAGTGATACTGATGAGTTAATCACCCGTGTCAGCCATGATGAACAAGGTAGGGAAGGCCTTCGTCAACACGGCAATGGGCTGGAAAGCCAGAGAGACTACGATCCCCAAGGCCGCCTGCAGAAACTCAGACTGGGCAAAACAAGTAATTTAAATCAGAAACCAGTGTCCGATCCCACTTCAGACACAAACCCAGTCCTTGAGCGTGGCTACCAGTACAACAAAGCTGGTCAGATAGCCAAAATTGAAGACAGCCTGCGCGGTAATCACAGCTACCACTACGATGCCCTGGACCGCCTTACCCAGGTAGAGGGCCCCAACCCAGAGTATTTTGTACACGACCCTGCGCACAATATCCTTGCCGCTGCCAACTCAAAAGACGAAGCCAAACAGCAAGCCAGCGCTACCCAGGTAAAAGGCAATCGTCTCGCTTTTCGCGGTGATACTCACTATCGCTACGATATTCATGGTAATCGGATTGCTGAACTGCGTGGTAAAGGACAAAAACTGCAGACGCGTTATCACTACAACAGTCGCCAGCAGCTGGTGCGTGTAGAGAAACTAAAGGTGGAAGAGGGTGTAGAACACCTTCAACAAGATATCCACTACCAGTACGACCCGCTGGGTCGCCGTATTAGTAAGGCTGTAAACAAAGAGAAAAATGATTTCCTTTGGGATGGCGACACTCTTCTAAAGGAAACTAATACCGATAATCAAACCAAACAGGACCTCAGCGCCCGTACCTACTACTTCGAACCGGGCACCTTTAAACCGGTTGCTCTAAAAGAAAGTAATCTAGATAAAGAAGAGGTCTACTACTATCACCTGGACCACCTTGGTACCCCAGATACCCTTACCAACCATGCTGGTGAAATGGTATGGAGTGTTACTTACAAGAGCTATGGCAATATCGCCTTAGCCTATGAAAATCAGATAGAGCAGCCGATCCGTTTCCAGGGGCAGTATTTTGATGAAGAAACTGGGCTGCATTACAACCGGTTTAGGTACTATGATCCGGGTGTTGGGGAGTTTACCCAGCAGGATCCGGTGGGGCTTTTGGGGGGAGTCAATAACTATCAGTACGTACCAAATCCAGTAACGTGGGTTGACCCATTTGGGCTTGACTGTAAGGAAATAAATATTGATACAGGTAGTGCAATAGCATTTATTTCTGAAGGGTCGTCCCAGAGGGGTTATCTTAAGTCAATTGTAAAAGATAAAAAAATGATAATGACTAAAATGGCCAAGGCCGAATTTGAGAATATAGTCTCTGGCGTGGCTGGAGAAAAAGAAAAAGCTAGAGCTAAGCGATTTCTTGAAAAAGTCAAAGTAGTAGAGGATGATCCATCTGAAAGAGCGAAAAAATTGATCCCTAGTAAAAAGGTTGGTGAAAATGATATTGTTATCTTTGGAACGGGAGATAAAAGGAGGGCCATTACATTGACGGCAGATAAGAAGTTTCTAAGTGGAGCCTCTTATCAAAAGGTTGATTTTGATGCAATTGTTCATGATCCAGTACCACTTAAGGGGGATTGAGTGAGTATACCTCAGCATTTGGTTACTACCGTTCGGCTAATTCAGTGCGCCTTTCCTAAAGGTATAGACGAAGTTTCTTATTTGATTTTAATCAAAATTTTGAGTGAAGAAATGTCAGATAGAAATCTTGCAGATTGTATTTCTTATTGTTCGGAAAAAAATCTATCAGAAGTGATGAATGATGTGTATAAGGCGCGGTGCGCAGATTATTCTCATCAAGATATAAGTAAAGTGTTACATAAGTTGGAGGGTTGCGGATATAATGAATGGCTAGAAGAAGAGTGAAAGAGTTGATTGTAATTAATGCAAGAGTCCAGGTGTTTGCGTCAGTTAAGTAGTATTATAATCTAGCATTTATAGAGAGTGTTTAAAACTCTCATATTTATCTCAAAAACTATCATTGAGACATGAATCTTTTACATTCAATTATCGATGTCTGAATTTGTCGACTTTATGTCATTCGTGATCAAATTCACTAGCTTACACTTCCAGCTGTATCCCCAATAGATACCTTGATTATATGTTTGCGCTTAACGTGTGATATCCAATAAACGCTAAAGCATATATCTCTACTTGCCTAAAATAAAAAGGAAATAGCCATGCGGTCCTTAATCTGGGCTGGCCTATGTTCGCTACTGTTTAGCAATATGGTCTGGGCCCACTCCACATCTAAAGATGCCTTTCATATTGGAATATTATTGTACGATGGTGCACAAACTATTGATTATGCCGGGCCCTATGAAGTTTTTGGGCAAGCCAATTATCGTTTAACAACGGTTTCGGAAGATGGTGGAACCATTACTTCAGCCATGGGGCTTAAAGTGGCTCCAGATACCAGCTTCGATCAGGACAATCAATTTGATGCTGTAATTATCCCTGGGGGCAGTATTAATGAAGCAATGGAGAGTCCGGAAGTATTACAGTGGATTAAAGAGCAGTCCAAACAGGCTCAGTACGTTCTATCGGTATGTAACGGTGCCTTTATCCTGGCAAATACTGGGCTTCTGGATGGTAAGAAAGCAACCACCATTCGCGGAGCATTTGGTTCTTTCGAGAAGAACTTCTCAGATGTTGAATTGGTAAAGAATAAAAAGTTTGTTGATAACGGCAAGTTTATTACTACAGCTGGCCTTTCATCTGGTATAGACGGCGCTTTATATCTGGTAAGTAAGGTTGATACGATTGAAAAAGCCAAAAGTGTTGCAGCGAAGATTGAGTACCTGTGGGTGCCAGAGGGGGGCTATATCCGGGGGATGATGGCGGATAAAATCATGCCAAACCTTGGTGACTTGCCTGAGTCAATTCAGTTTGTTTCTAAGGAGTATAGCTATGGTAGCCTGGAAGAATGGTACACTGCGTTTCAGCTTTCCGGTAATGTGGAAACTGTAAAAGCCTGGTTAAGTGAGCAAATGAAAGAAAATCCTGAGTGGAGTAAGGGGCAGGGTAAGTCTATTGACAATAAATGGGTGTATCAGTTTTCTGATGATCGTACTGTATTGCAAGTTGACTTTGTTGCTCCCTCTGATATCAATCCTTGGGTACTTAAGTTAAGCATATTAGATCAAGCGTCATAATTTGGTAGCTTTCATTAAAGGTGTGCGGGTTTTGTACTCAATTCCCACTTTAAGGTTTGTTTTGTGCAGTTGTAGCGCGGGCGATATCTGGTTGTCGTGTGCTAGGCGAAATCTATAAAGGTAAAGGTGGAGACGATAAAACCTAGAATATAGGAAAAGTATTTGCTTTCTGGTCTTCAGATTGAACATACCGTTTGCACCGCCACATCGTCATTTTTGAATTACATTGGGAAGGTTCTTCATTCCGGCGATAGCATATTTGATAGGGCTTGGAAATTGACCAGCCTCTCTTAATGTTATTAAATGTTTGAAAATTTGTGAACGACGGGTTTTTTCCGCCGGTAACTTGAATTTGACAAATTCTGTCCCAGTTTTCTAGTTGTATACTTACAGAAGACGCCATTGAAGCTATTGATAGCGAGGACAAAATTAAAAAAATACTCACAGCTCTCACAGTAAGCCATCCCGTCTGGTGACCTAATATTCGGATTTGCTACCCCAAGATTATATGGTTACGTGAAGCCCGTAACGAATTTCGAGAAGGCATCGGTGGCGGATTAATTAGAAGTGTTTGTTACTTTTTTGTGAGGCGCGACTGTTAGGTCAAATTATGTTGATAGCGGTTGTTCACTATGGGGTTTTAGTCTGAGCTTGGAGTTAGGGATTTTGTGCGGCCTCTATATCCGTCTACCTGATGAAAAGTAAAATAGATGCGAGCCGAGGCTCGCATTCTTAATGCTACCTGAAATTTAAATACTGCTTACTTCGATAGAGGATATGTTGTTTTTATCTTGTGCCTTTTGAGTTTTCTCGGTGTCAATTTGGTGGGGCAAAAAAGTTAAAAATTCATCCTCAATCGCTGAATCAAGGAGTATCTTACAGTCCTCTTCATAGTTATTTAACAGGCGCCATGGATAGCGCTTACCTTGCCTGGGAAGTTCTCCATTTGCCCGTTTTACATAGCCAGAGTCCAGGCTGCTCATTACCGAACCTTGTTCAGAACTGCCTTCGCTATCTATCGCTGTACACACTTGAAAGTTATTTGTTTCCATATACTTGAATAATCGGCAAATATAGCGAGCGGTAATGTCTGCTTTAAGAGTCCAGGGAGCGTTGGTATAGCCGAATACCCATGAGATGTTAGGAACCCCCTCCATTAGCACTGCTTTGTAAGTCAGCTTTTGATTGACTGCTACCGGTGCACCATCAATACAGAGCTTGATACCTCCTAGCACTTGTAACTTTAATCCGGTCGCACTGATAACAATGTCTGCGTCTAATTGTTGCCCTGACGTAAGCAGGATACCCTTATCTGAGAAAGTTTCTATTTCACCGGTGGCAACAGAAGCTTTTCCTGAGCAGATTGAGGAGAACAGATCTCCATCGGGTACAACGCAGAGACGTTGATCCCAGGGGTTGTAACTGGGATCGAAGTGACTGAGATCGTAATTAGCTGGAAGGCTTTTTCTTACATCTTTTAATAGTAACTTTCTAATAAAGTTAGGCCAGCGCTTAGCAGCTTTAAAAATCCAGCGCTGTAACTTGATATTGCGCCAGCGTCCTAGCCTGTGGACCCAGGGTGCTGGCAGAAATTTTGATAGTACACGAGAGATTTTATCGATAGATGGAACTGAAATGATATAGCTTGGGGAGCGTTGCAACATGGTGACATGTTGGGCGGTGGTTGCGAGCGAAGGGACCAGGGTAACAGCGGTAGCGCCGCTGCCGATTACGATAATACGCTTGCTGCGGTAGTCCAGATTTTCTGGCCAATGTTGGGGATGAATCAGTTTTCCTTGATAGTTTTCTATACCTGGATATTGCGGCAAGTAGCCCTCTTTATGGTCGTAATACCCAGTACAGGCAATCAGAAAACTACAGGTATATCTCACTGGGCTGCCAGATTCGGTGTTGTGACCTTCCAGAGTCCAAGCTCGGTCTGTATTGGACCAGTTCGCCGTAGTTAAATTTATTCCAAAGTGAATTCTCTTTTTAACGTCGTATTGCTTTGCGGTGGTTTCAATATATTTTTGGATAGATGGGCCATCCGCGAGTATTTTCTCGCCGGACCAGGGCTGGAAGTCATAGCCGAAGCTGTACATATCGGAATCAGATCGAATGCCCGGGTATTTAAAGAGGTCCCAGGTGCCGCCGACTTGTGCCCGACGCTCGATAATGGCGAAGCTGCGCCTGGGGCATTCGCGACTCAAATGACAAGCCATTCCTACCCCTGAGAGTCCCGCGCCGATAATTAATACATCGAAATGAGTCGATTTCACAATCCCTATCCCTGCAAATTTCTATGCCTTATAGACTGGGTAGATGTGCCCGTGATTTATTGTTAGATTGCGACAAATAATTGTCTTTCCGCGCCACAAAGATGGGGAGCAAGTTATGGGTAGCCTTGTACGAGTCAGTATTCTTTCCGGTTTCAGTGAATTCGTGGAGCAGCTTGGGGGCAGGGGGGAAGCCTTCTTGGCCGAGTTCGGTATGCCTTGTGATATCAGCCCGGCGGATTCCCGCTTGGTATCATTTGTTGAGGTCGCGCGCCTGCTGGAAACTGCAGCACGCCGGTTAGATCGCCCCGATTTGGGGCTGTGCCTCGCATCGCGACAAGGGGTGGAAGGCTTGGGTGGGATAGGTGTAGTTGCATGCAATGCGGCCACTCCCCGGCAAGCCTTGCTATCCGTTAGGCGCTTTCTTTCTCTTCATAGTTCATCCCTCAGTATGCAACTGGAACCATTAAGTGAGGGAGATGTACTACGTATTGTTTTTGATTGGCAGGACCCAGCTCTCAATAGCTATCGCCAGATCCGAGAGCAGGTGCTGGGAAATACGCTGACGATGATACGGATGTTGGTAGAGACTGAGTGTTGCCCGCAAAACGTACTGCTGCCTCATGGTCCTCAAATGGTAGAGGGTGACTACTGCAATTACTTTGGGTGTGGGGTTCTGTTTAGCTCGGGCTATTGTGCGATGGACTTCCCAGCTGCATTTCTGGATACACCACTGAAGTCTGCCGATCCAGTGGTTGAGCGATTGGCCATTCACCATTTGGAGCAGCAGAGTGCGACGCTGCCCGTTCCTCTAACTGTAGAAATTCGACAATTACTCAGTGAAATACTGCCCAGCGGCAGATCTCAGCTCGGCACTGTGGCAGGGGCGCTGAAGCTCCACCCCAGAACTTTACAGCGCCGCCTGGCTGCGGAAGGGCTTAGGTTCGAAGAACTATTGGATAACGTGCGGCGGGATCTGGCGACTCGATACTTATCCGATCCGAATCTGGCCTTGGGGCAGATTACGGGTTTGTTGGGGTACTCCGAGCAGAGTACATTTCAGCGAGCTTGTCGACGTTGGTTTGCGGAGACTCCCCGGAATCACCGCATACGCCTTGCAGGCAGCGCAATTGTGGGGCGGCCAGAATCTCCGTGAAAGCCTGGAGGGGGCAGTTCTTTCAATATTCAGTAGGCTCCACCTCTCCAGGACGCCAGGTTTTCTCCAGCCATGGCCCCAAGGGTCCATACAGTCTCAGGATTACGAAAAAACCTTTGTTAGGTAAGGTCTCCAGCCAGTTTTTCTCAAACCCTTTTGGCGCCTTGGGTCCAAAATAAACGTCATAAGAACCATCGGAATTTTGTCTTATCCCTTTCGACTGGCTGCTTACTGCGGGAAAGGGTTGGCTGGTTTTTAACATTGAGCGCGTTTGGCTGTCGTAGATATTTACTGCCCAAAAGGCATTGACCGGTACATCGGGGGGCAGGTGCAATTTGTATTTTCTAGAGCCATCAAAAGGCTCTTTGTTTTCATCGACAAAGGCAATGGCGTAATCAGAACCTTTGCCAGGTTCAATAGCAGTCATTGCTGGGCTGACACCGGTATAGGGGTAGAAGTAGCTGACTCGGGCGTCACTATTAATGGTTTTGCCATCGGGGCCATTGAAGAAGATGTTCTTGCCGGGAAACGCCATTACCCAGGCGCTATCTGTGCCTGGGTAGATTTTGATATCGGAGAGGGATTTGTCTGTCCGTGGGTACCAAACAATTGAGCGGGCTATACCATTACCAATTGCAACTGCGTCCGTAAGAATTTTGGTCATTCTTTTATCTGGACTGAAGGCTTTCCCTTTTTCAATGCCAATTGAGGCAAAGAGGCCGCGCGTTTCTGGGTTAAGCATCCCAACCCACTCGTATTGAACGACTTCATTAAGGTGCTTATAGAATTGATAGTCATTAGGGTGGATGGTGTTGAAGGCCTTTCCAGACGCACTGATAAAGACCATCCTTGGCGGGTTACCTTTTTGAGCCAGGGGGTAGATTCTCAAGTTGTCTTTGATGTTTTGTACGGCCTCCGGCAAAGGCTGGTGACTTGGCGAGCGCATAAACACCCACAGTCGGAAGGAGCGAGGGTAGATGGGAATGTAGCCGAAGGGAATATTGCCTTTATAGTCTGGTGGCAGTAACAGAAACTTTCCCCCGCGCCCCTTATCCGGGCCAGAGGAGCCGATATCTTCAACAAAGCGGAACCACGCATCATTAAACGCGCCCATAACGTCGGGCGGCGAGTGAAACACAGTTGGTCCGTCTCGTTTTAGATCTAAAAAAGCCAGCGTATAGATAGTCGAAGTATTGCCTGTGAGAAAAAGAGACTCAGAGTTCATTAATCGATCGAAAATCAAGACTTCATTGGCAGACTTAGCGCCAAGCTCTCTTCCCCCTTTCATCAGAGCATGTACTGATGCTCCCTGAATTCCTTTGAGGAAACTATCTACCGCACGCATATGATCCAAATAGTCGTAGAGCTTTTCTGCGGTCTGGGGGTAGGGAGCGCCATCGCGGAATTCGAGGGTGCCAATACTACTGTCCACCTTATCTGGAGTACTGATTGATTTCAGAGTCTCTGGATGTAAATCGGCGCAAAGCGGCAGAGAGCTGGTTAACAGAAGAAAAACTCCGACAGACCCAAATGCGTACTGAAGTAATCGAATCAAAATAGCTACCTCTATATGCAAGGCGTGCGTGATACGTAAGTGTGTGGTATTGCTTCCTCTATTGGGGTTATTTCGTGCCAATTTTTTGTGTTAACTGCCGGATTATAAAGATGGCTATCCCCAGGCGTAACTTGGGTATCTTTAGCGATAAGTTTGGCTTAATTTTGATCTGGTGAGGCCGGTGATTCAAAAGGTCAATTTTATTGTAATTATTGGTCTGTAGTATTTAGGCTGGCGCCCATGTTTTGTCTGGCAGACCCGGATTTAAAGGTTTACTTGAAGTCAGTAATTTCACGCCGCTACTGATTTGGTCTCTGTAATCGAAATTATTACATTAACTTGCATTCAAATATTTATCTGGCTTTCAGCGCCGGTAGCCGATCACTTGTAAAAGAAATCTCTCAAGGTTTCATGGTTCTCAAAAACCACCTTCAGAAATAAGTTTGAGTAATTTTTAATATTTGCCCATCCTATTTTGTGACCATTCGGCCCAAATTTTTTGGGCTTTATAGGGTTTTACTACCAAAAAAATTATTTTCTTTTTTTTGGTCATTTGATGGAATTAAATCCTGAATAAATTGGTTTTTCATTGCCTATTTTTTTACTTGGTAGTGGTGCGAGATCGGAAAAAGGGTTTATTAACTTCTTGATTTATTTGTCTTTTGGAATGTTTGTAATGTTTAGTCAGATCGAATAATTTCTAACAGGATGAAACTTTTCATGGATTGATAAAGAGGTTGTCATAAGCTTTACAGAAAATGCTTGTCATTATTGGGTCATCCGATTTATAAAATGATCGTCCCATGTAGCCGGTTTGAATAGTTTTTTTTAGGCTTATTCGGACTAGATCAAAAATCTTAGAATAATAAATGGACTAAAAATGTTTTCTCTTGCCAGCCTGTTCGAGAAAGTTGTGGAAAAATGTTGGCAAGGTCGTCTGGAAAATCTGGATGGCGAGGTTTTGACCGCGGCTCACTGTGAGAATGCGTGGCTCTCACTTACAAATGAAGAAGTTTGTTTCAGTGCTGGCGACCGCATTTTAGTGTGTACTCAGTCTGAAATAGAGGCGGTCGCCATTATGTTGGCGGCGTGGAAGATGGGGTTGGTGGTTGTACCTGCAAAGGGGGATCTGAGCCATTCTTCAATTAAAATGATCGCTTCAGACTGTAATGCCAAGGCGATATGGCGTGCTGGAAAAATTCAGGCCTTGCCCGATTATCAGCAGGAATGCTCAGAGTTTGAAGTGTCTTCTATTCCAGTGGTCACAGGCGTAGATCTGGCTCTGGTGATCTATACCTCAGGAAGTACTGGTAAGCCAAAAGGCATTATGCTTACCCATCAAAATGTTCTGACCTCCTTGGCCTCAATATCCCAATATTTGGGCCTGACAGCACAGGACAGAATTTTGTGCTTATCCCCTTTATCATTTGACTACGGTCTTTATCAGGTACTATTTGCGCTATATAGCAACTGTACAACCATCCTCTACGACAAACCATTTAATCCCATACAAGCCCTTAAAACGATTTCAGAGAGGGATATATCTGTTCTTCCGATCGTGCCAGCAATGGGGGCTGCCCTGGTGAAACTGGTGGGTTTGGTTAAACCTGATCTCAGCAATCTGCGCAGTATCACCAATACTGGGGGCCATTTATCTGAGTACATGATTCGCGCCTGGAAGGAGTACTGCCCAAATCTAAATGTTTTCTCTATGTATGGTTTGACTGAGTGCAAGCGAGCCTTGTACTTGGAGCCAGAGCTTTGGGAAGAAAAGATGGGTTCAGTTGGCAAGCCGATCCCTGGCCTGGATGCACGTGTATTTATACCTCACTCAGAGGTCAGTAAATTTAGAGAAGCAAAAGCTGATGAGGTAGGTGAGCTTTATGTTCGTGGGACGGCAGTGATGCAAGGCTACTATAACCCCGCCGCTCAAGGTGGTGCAGAAATCTTTTCGGGCAGATATCGGGACGACAACTGGTTGGCGACGGGAGACCTTTTTACCCGTGATCAGGATGGCTTTTTCTATTTTAAAGGGCGTTCAAAAGACTTAATAAAACAAGGTGGATTTTGCCTGTTTCCAAAGGACTTGGAAAATCATATTGATATGTGCCCATTGGTGCATATCAATGCAGTCATCGGCACTAAAGATAAGCTCGAGAATGAAGTGGCTACTTGTGTTGTGGAGCTTCATGAGAATACCGTTGACAATCAGAAGCAGTTTCGCACTTGGCTGAAAGCGAACATAGATACTGACTACATGCCGAGAGATATCAGGTTTGTTGATGGAATTCAATTAACCGCTAATAGCAAGGTCGATAGGAAGCGCTTAGAACAGGATTTACAAGTCCATGCCTAATGATCTGAGTATATTTAGGTGGGATCCCGCCTAAGACATAAAACGCTAACTTAATAAAAATATAAACGATACGTTTAACCCTTGGGGGAGTTATGGGTGCACTGTCAGATGCGCTGGTTCAACAGTTGGGCCAAAATAAGAAACAGCTATCTACACCTTGTTATATCTATTCCGTTAAAACTGCTCACGATAACTACAAGCAGCTGAAGGAAGCTCTGGGCACGGGATTGATATACTCTCTAAAAGCCAATAGTTGTCTTGATTTAATACTTCGTTGTGGGCACATCTTTGAAGACGGTATTGAGATTGCATCTATAGGCGAACTAAATCTACTTCCCAAAGGGAATAGTCCCCGATTTGTCAATAACCCATCGGCAGATAAGGCCTTTATACGCGCTGCCATTGCGAGTAAGTGCCATTTAATTATCGACAACCTGAATCAATTAGCTTTGGTTGAGGAGTTGAAGGCAAGGCGGCCAGTAAACCCTGTCGTTTTAAGGCTTAACCCCTCAATCTTGAGTCACTTTGATAGGAGTCAAAAGGGATTAAGAAAAGATCATTTTGGTTTCGACTGGAATGGCTGCCTTGAGGCTTTGGATTTTTGCAAGAAACATGAGATTCCAGTTTTAGGTTTTCATTTGTTCAGGGGCTCATACTCCTTTAATAAAGGTGCTTTCGATACTGCCAAAGTGGCTTTACAAGTTGTTTATAAGTTTGAGGAAATACTGGGATACCCTCTGTCATTAGCCAATCTAGGTGGTGGGTTTGACCCCAATTGGCGGGAGCAGGAGTTTGATTTTGAGCAATATAGAAATTTGATTGCTGAATTTCCAGATCATATCAAGGTAGTTCACGAGAGTGGTCGAGCAGTTATGGGCTCAGCCGGTTATTTCGTCACGGAAGTTCGCTATAAAAAGTCCATTAACGGTGACAAGTACGCCGTATGTGATGGGGGAATGGCCCAAAATTTTCTGTTGGCGAAAACGGAAAGTACCTTTAAACGATTCCAGCAACCTCATGTTTTGCGTAATGGGACTCCTCTAAAAGGGAATGATGAGGGGCAGAAAGTCCTTTTAGTGGGCACTTCTTGCAATAAGGAAGATGTGATTGGGGAAGTCAACAATATTGACCTTCGAGAAGGGGACTTAGTCATATTTGATGGATGTGGTGCCTATAACGCAAGTTATACCGTAGCACCTTTCCTCAAGTTGCCGGCTCCGAACTCTTATCTGGTGGAGTAGATCATGGAAATGCAATCGGTTGTAGGCGGTTTTGTTCTCAATCAATTATCCAGTATTTCACCAGTGCCCAGCACATTGAAATCGCTGTTAGAAAATTCTTGTGCTCGGCTATTCGATGCATCAATGATTATCGAAGATCCTTTGACAGAGCTTGCACCACTTAGGGACGCTTCGGTTCAGCAGCCATTAGAGCAGTTTGAGCAGACCTTTGTTATTGATCAAATTATTGACACTGTCCGGGATGAAGGACTGGATAATCACTTTCACAATATGATCGGGCTATTTGGCTCGATTATGTTGAGCCTGACTGCTACAGATGATCAGCTTGCCCAGGTCAATAAATGGGTGGAGCAGGGGATTTTCGGCCACTTCCTTATGACAGACCCCGGCGGCCCGAGCCTTATGGGTTGGAAGACAGAGCTGGTTGAAACTGATAGCGACATGCTACTGAATGTCGACAAGATCCACGGCATTGAGGCACATAAGCTTGGCTTTGCCATGGTAGTTACCAAGCAACCGGGAAGGCCTTTTCCCCTGACAGTGATGTTGCCGCCAGAACTCTGTAACCAACTACGGCAGAGTACTGTAGGAGAGCCGTTTTTAAATGGTACCTTACAGCTGGGAAATTGTAAGGGTAAAGTATCAATTACCAAAGATATGTTGTTGAGCAAAGGTGGGTTGGGTAGCGTCAATCGATTTTTAACACTGGTTCGCCCGCGCTTTGTTAAATCACTAATGCACTTTGTGCTTTGGCTACATGACTGTAAAGAAGCTCATTTAACCAGCGAAGATCAGGCTCATATAGAGTATCTAATTTATTTGTGTAATCAGCAGGTAGCTGCAACCACTTTCTCTATGCACAGCGTAAACCGTGTACTGGCAACGAAATTTACCAGCAATGAGCTTTTGCTGAACCTGGTCTTGTCAGGAAAGATCAAATCTGTGAATCGACAGCGCGATCTGTTGGCTTTCACAAAAATGGAAGGCAGTTCATATCGGTGCTTTTTTGAGATATATAGCAAATTTAAGGGGCTGCGGGTATGAGCCTGTATTTACGATCTGCAGCTTTTATCCCTATAGAAGGTATCACTGTCTCATCCAGTAGTGATGTTTCAACTGCCTTTGGTGATATTGCCAGGATTATCCGAAGACAGACAGATAGTGTATTAGATGCCGCTCCAGAGATAAAAGATTCGAAAATAGATCGCCATTTTTTATGCTCTACCATGATTGAACTTCCTTTGAGTTCATCGGCGATTAGTGAGCAGGACTTCAATTACGGTGATAATGCAAGAGCGCCAATTACCAGCTTTGTTAATACCTATGAATGTGCATCTTGGGGTTATAGCCTTCGACATTACCTGAAACAAAATCCGGAATCGCGCTACTTAGTGGTAAGTATTCTTGACGCCAATGTTTTAGATCTAACGTTTTGGCGAGAAAATGAAAATTGGGGTGATAGTGGTTTTGGTCTCTGTACACTGTTGTTTGAAGTACGAAATCTTGACAGTATAAACCTTAATGCATCCTGCACGATTACTTATAATACAACTCCGGAATTTGCCACTGTCATCCGAAAAATGGCTGTTGGACGAGATGACCTGACTTTATCTTTACCATTCTTTCCAGAGAATATTCGCCAGATTTTCTCCAAATTGTTGTCGGCCAATCAAAAGTTACCAGACTTGCATGATCGATGGGGGCATTGTTTTGGTAGTGATCCCTGGCTGAATATTATTTGCCAAGGCGCTGAAAAAGGCTTTGACAAGCAAGAAAATTTTCTGGCTTGTTCGATTGCATTGAATGGCTATTATTGCACTGTAGAAGTTACCGTTGATGAACAAAGTCACTTCTATCTAATGGAGGCCGCGTGATGAAGACTGTTGAGCTATCAACGTGTCTCGAACGTAACCCCTATCCGGACACATTGAAATCCTGCTTAGCACAAATGCTGCCGTTGAGTACTGAGCAGGACTATCTTGCATTATCCAGCCTACCAGTTAATTCCAGTCCGGTGCTACTGAATCATTCGGAGCACTATCAATTACTGGTGGATATTCTGCGATACTTTGAAGATTCTGAACTGGATATAGACTTAATCTTGATAAAAATGCAGATGCCCGCTGGTGGGCGTATGCCAAGTGCTCTATTACAAGACACCGTTTTAATGCTTCATGACCTGGCTGGTGAAGAAGCGATATTGGTTAGAGAAGGAAAACGATATATAGCTATTGAAGATAGCTTGGTTCGCCACCCATTTGAAGCGGGAACAAACCAGCTGAAAATCAGGTTGGCAGTGGATATTGATTGCCATGATCTCTTAATTGAGGGGCTTTCTAAACTACTTATCGAGTGCGGTTTCGGTGATATAACAATAAACACCATGGACGGGACAGCATAAAGATGTTTATTAAAAACCTATGGGTAGACAGTGGTGGGCAGGTTGATCGATTACTTGATGCCTTGAGAGGACACCTGGATCAATATGATTTGTTACCAGAACTTATCTATGTGGTTTCTGCGGGAGAGGCTAATGTTCTACAGGATAGTCGGGTTGTAGAGTTTATAGCAGACTTAGAAGACGGTGGGCATAATATTCGATTTGTGGGTAGCGCCTGCACCAGCTTCCATGCTGCAGTATTGAGTTTTTCAAAGTGTAGTGAAGCCGAAGCTTTGATCTTAAATCTCGAACTGGGCAAAGAGCGGCAACAAGAGTGCCTGGATTCATTGGGAATTGGAGTTGGACCTGATCAAGATGGCTTAGATGTTCTTGTAGGTGTGGCGGCTACCTGGATCTGTCGAGAGTATTGTGAAACACATCTCTGTCAAATATCCAGCTGCGATATTCTCTCTCAAGCGCCATCTTTATCTGGCGCACCAGATTTAGTAAAGAGTATTAAGCAGGTAATCTCAACCAGCTCTAGTGATGATACTCGAGTAGTATCCTTTGATATCCGCTCGAAATGGGCCAAGGGGCTCCTGAAAGGGTTTTCGCACAGCGACAAGGCCTCATGGTTACCCAGTATTGAAGAGGACGGCTGGCACTATTTGAGTATTAAACCTCTCTCTGAATTGATCAGTTATTACATTGAGGAAAAGGTGACTGATCTATGGCTGTTAACTCTAGGGGGTGGCGGCAGGGTAGGTTGCTTGAAAATAGACATTCCTTCGCCCAATTTTCAGGGATTTCTTTCAAGACTGGTAAATGTTGAGAAATTGATGTTGGAAGACGCCTATATAGATTTTAGTTCCGCCCAGCACCTGGGTGACACTCTAGGCCAGGATTACCTTTCGCATATTCGTGAGGCATTAAGGTATCCCAAGAGGATTTACCGTGGAAGACACAATCAGATATTTGACTGGGTATTAGGTGCAGGTAGTTGGCGTACGCTGTTGGAATATCAAGGAGCAAGACATGGATAATAATATTTATAAAACTGATATAAGAGAATTTAAATTCCTTATTGAAGAACAGTTCCATGAAGCTAAAACTCTGTTCAGCGACCAGATGTTTAAAGGGTGCTCACCAGAGATTCTCCATGAAATTTTAGTTCGGGCTAAAAAATTCTCTTATGAGATTCTCGGGCCGGGATACCAGGATTCAGATCGAGAGGGATGCCAGTTAGAGAATGGGAAAGTAAAGCTCCCGAGCGCATTCCCTGAGATGTGGCAGAGGTTTAAGGAAGACTGGGGGAATATTTCCTCACTTGAGGGCGAACAAAATACAACTATTCCGCCCTTTGTAATGCAAATGCTCCTGGAAATGTTTATGGGGGCAAATCCAAGTTTTATGACTTATGGTGGTTTTTGCTTGCCGTCCTCCACCTTGGTGGAAAAATATGGAACCGATCTGCAAAAAGACCTGTTCAGGGACAAATTAGCCACCTCAGAGTGGACATCTTGTCTCTGTCTCACTGAACCCCAGGCGGGAAGTGATGTATCCCTTGTAGAGACTCGCGCTGCGAAACAGGAAGATGGCACTTATTTGTTAACGGGCGAAAAATACCTGATCAGTGCCGGTATGCACGACCTGACAGAAAACACCGTTTATTTCGTTATGGGTCGTGGCGAAAAAAGCGGCTCGGGCACCTACGGATTGTCCTGCTTTATTGTGCCTAAGTACTGGGTTGAAGAGGATGGGAGTCTCGGCGAGTTTAATAATATCGAATGCATTTCTCTAGCCGAGAAAATGGGCTTTAAAGGGTGTGCAAACACTCACCTTAGGTTTGGAGACAATGGCCCCTGTAGAGCTTACCTACTGGGGAACCGTGAGAATGTAGGCTTGTTGCAGTTTCTTACCTTGATGAATCAGGCACGTATCAGCACAGGTGTCTACGCCTTGGGTATGGCTTCCTCAGCCTACTACAATGCACTTTCCTATTCGACAAAGCGTCTACAGGGCAAGAGATTTCACGAGAGCTTTAGCTCTACCGCAAGCCGGGTCAATATCGTTGAGCATACCGATGTCCAGCGTATGTTGTTGGAAATGAAATCCAAGGTAGAGGGCTGTAGAGCACTGATTGCTAAACTGACATTGTCAGAGAGCTTAGTCAAAATCTACCAGGGGCAGGAAGACAAAAAGGATCGCATTGCTCACTACCAGGGTTTAATGAACCTGCTAACTCCAGTTGTTAAAGCCTATATCAGCGACCAGGCTTGGCGTATCTGTGAATTGGCAATTCAAACCTGTGGTGGTCAGGGGTATCTCAAGGATCTGGGTATAGAGCAATATGCCCGGGATATTAAAGTGCTGGCAATCTGGGAGGGAACGAATTATATCCAGAGCCAGGACTTGATCCGCGATAAGTTAGGATTGGGTAATTCCAGTAAGCTATTCCAATTCTATCAGGCAGAAATTGATAATTTCCTCGATCGGGCCACGGACTATCCTCAGTTTGAGATTGAATTTGAGCGCTTAAAGACCTCGTTTGGACATTTCGAAGCAGCACTGAAAGCTGTGCAGGTATGGGTGAAGACAAAAGAAATGTTCAAAATCCCTGCCTATAGCACACGTATTCTACATATGCTTGGTGATATAACCTTGGCCTGGCTTTTATTGGAGGCTGCATGCGCGTCATCAGATAAGTTGAGTCAGGACCTGAACGATACTGATGAGGAGTTCTATCGCTCGAAAATAGTCAGTGCTAAATTCTTTATTCGCAATGAGTTACCCCGCACCAAGCTGGTGCTGGATATCCTTCAGGATCAGGACTCTTTTTGTGAAATGGACGCTTCCTCCTGGAATTCATTATTGTCAAATGTGGAGGCTGTCTCATGAACAAGCTTGATCAGCTGGAATCCAATTACGATGTAGTGATTATCGGTGGTGGATGGGCTGGCTTAACCCTGGCCCGTCAGCTTAAACTCAATAAGGATGCTTTAACCATATTGGTTGTTGAGGCAAATACTGAATTTAAGGCCAAAGTTGGTGAAGCGACAGTGGAGATGACCGGCCACTACTTTATGAAGCAGTTGGGCTTGGTGAATTATCTCTATAGGAATCACTTGCCTAAAAATGGTCTGCGTTTTTTCTACGATAACCCTGAGCATACACTGTCATTAACAGAGATGAGTGAGCACGGAACCACCAGTATTCCGCCTCATCCAGCTTTTCAAATTGACCGGGCCAGATTGGAATCCGACCTTGTCGATATGAATAGGGCGAATGGCATAGAGGTTATTCAGGGCGTAAAAGCAAAAAATCTTAACATACAGCCAGGTGATGAACTCCATTCTATAGAGCTTATGGAAGATGGCGCTAGCGGAGTGGTTAACGCCCGCTGGTTAGTAGATTGCAGTGGTCGAAATCGGGTTGCTAAGAAGCATAAGAAGCTTACCCGAGTTGAGAATGTCCCTAAACACTTCTCTGCCTGGGGTCGGTTTAAGAACATACAGGATATCGATTCCATGGGAGATATGAATTGGAGAAAGAAGGCCTTTGGACGCTTTCTTTCAACGAATCATTTTTCTGGAGATGGTTACTGGGTTTGGTTTATACCCTTAAGTGGTGGCTATACCAGTGTAGGTATCGTTGGTGAGAATAGTAAATTCGACAAGCCGCCCACAAAGAAGCAAGATTTCCTAGATTTTTTGTTGGCTTATAGAGCTATTTCAGAGCTTCTGGAAGGCGCCGAGCTTATTGATTTCGAGGCTTGGGGACAGCTTGCCTATAGAGCGGATGAGTTTATCTTTGAGGACCGCTGGGCTACCTCCGGATTTTCCTCGATGTTCCTTGATCCTCTGTTTAGTGGTGGGGGCGATATGATAGCCCTGTTTAATGACCATATTTGTAAGTACATTGTTGCCGATATCTCAGACAATAATCGTGATGAAGCTCAGCAGCGGCTTGCAAAAGAATTGCCGATCGCAAATCAAGTGGTCACAGAATTTTACCAGGGCCTTTATGCCCATGTAGCAAATGTATACCCGGTTATTGACTCTGCTGAACTGTGTTCTCCTTTGCTGGCCTACAATACCGCTGCTTATTTCCTGGAGAGTGCCTGGGATTATATGTCAGGTAATTATCTGGATCAGGAGTACTGGCTACGCAAAAGTTACCTGCGCCGTGGATACATGGCCCTTGAGTTAATCCTGCAACGCCTTTTAGTTGAAACGACAAAAGAGCTTAAAGCTCAGAATCGATATTTTCGCAGAAATAGTGAAGGTTTCTTTGAGTCCGGTGCCGATCACTATAAGTACTTTGTATATTTAATGGGAACCCAAGGCCGGGACGGTTGGCGAATCGATCTGCGGGTCAAACTTTGGGTTGAAGTTTTCCTGAGTGTTGTCCAGGCGCGACTCGACCTCCCTAAACTGGCAAACCGGATGGTTGTTCAGCAGGCTATTACCCTACCTGATCTTTTACAAAAGCCAAATATGAATGGGGCTGACCTCAATTGGCTGCTTGAGAAGTTATCTATCAAGCTTACAGATCTAGTCAATGAGGATATGGCAGATCCAGTGAGCGTTATTGTATCGGAAGAGTCCTTCCACACAGATACGATTGAAGTTATGGATCTTGCGGGTAGCTACTCCAATAAAGAACTTGCTGAGGTTAACAAGAAAGCAAAATCTATCTGGGTGCAGACTCAGGAGTATATTGCGATCCCCAGTATGGTTCCTGTATTTCTTGCTTTTGCACGCAGTCAGCCGGATAGCATAATGGATTCGGTCATTGACCAGCGTGAAGCTATGCGCACAACTGAATTAGACTCTGCTCATGCGGATTCGGAGGTTGTGTGATTCAGGAGTTCTTTCAGGCGCGGGATGGAAAAAAACTCTCCTTTCGCTGGTTGCCATGCGATGAATCTGACTTGGTGCTTGTCTGCATGCACGGGAGCACGTTCAGTAGCCAGTGGTATTTAATGTTTGGGCGGATGGTACACCGAAACGGTATTAGTGTGTGTCTGCCGGACTGGCGAGGCCATGGTAAGAGTGAAGGTGTTCCGGGGGATCTCGATTATTCCGACCAATTGCAAGACGATCTTGCCGATCTATTAAAACACCTCAAAAAAAGAGGGGCTAAGGCCTTTGTTCTTGGAGGGCACAGCGCGGGATCATTGGTTGCACTTAAATATCTGCACCTATATGGCAGTAAAGATATTGCAGGCTTTTTTGCGATAGCACCGCCTCTGACTCAGTCAGAGGAAACAAGAAAGTACGATATTCCCGCATCTGGCTTTGAGTATTACATTCGTTACGGAAGGAAGCGTCACTATACGCGGCCTAGGGCATCGGCTGGTGATCAGAATCTGCCAAAAATAAAAATGCTGAAATATTGGCTGGCACTTTTGTTCCCCCCATTGAGGAAGTTATCAGTGCTGAGCTTTCCCCCGGTGGGATCAGCAGCAGGGAATCAGGGGCGAGTTTTGGACTGTACGTTTAACTTGCTCAGCGCCTATAACGTAAAGAGATACGCAGATCTCTTTGCAAGTTTAAATGTACCCTGCCACTTTTTTGTTGGAGAGAAGGACGAAGTACTTGATACCCACGTGCTCCACTCCGTTTTGAGCTGGTATCTCTCTCCCAATATTAGGGCTGGACTCACCGAGCTGCCCAGAGCTACTCATATGTCAGCTATTTCTGCTTCGGCGAAGCCTATTTCCAGCTGGTTGACAACTTTGGTGCGGCAACCTGAGGGGGCTGTTGCATGAGACCTAGCAAAGGCAAAACTCCCCTGATGAGAGAAAAAATGTTGCCCGTCGGTGGAGAGGTTTCACTGAGTTCATTTTTAAATGATGCCGATTGGGGGGCAGGGCATGGCGAAAATTGGACATCTTTAGGAACTATAAAGAGAAGTGATAAAAACACTTTTCACTTGCAAGTTGGCAAGGCATTTCGATTTCCCCTTTATTATTACCTGAAGGACGATCGTCTATTTGTTGGTCAGGATTTATCACTGTTTCCTGCTGTTGGTGCCGATACGGTAGATTGCCACTACTTAATTGAAATTGAGTATTTTGGTTTCTCCATAGAAAGAAAGAGCCTTTTGCAGAATGTTAAAATGCTCTTTCCAGAAGATGATGTTGTTATATCAGCCAGAGAACTGATTTGGCTCTCAGCTGAACATCATCAATCTGGGTCATTTGATGCCGCTCTGGTAACTCCTGAAGAAGCTACCGATAAACTCTACAACAGTTTACCTGAAGTAACCTCTAAGCTTTTCTCGCCTGTTGATACCACTTTTTATGCTCATATTGCCAATCGTTTGGCGGAGTCAAGCGGCACCAAATTAAAAGTGGGTAGACAAAGCCTGCCTTTAACGGTTGGCTATAAGGAGAAGCGGGCAAAGATCTTTAATAAGGCTCATAAAAATAGAGTCGTAGAAGGGATCGATCTACAAAGTTACACCGTCATGGTGCAGGGAGAGTTGGATCGAGCCTGGCAGGACTCAGAATCAAGTCTCGATAGGGAACATTATACCTTCCAAACTTTCTATCTGCCTTTTGCCCAGTTTTTACTCAATATACTGGCAATGAATACCAGCAAGATGGTGGAGATTGTTGAAGGTTCGGGAGATGAGGGGGTAATTCCCCCGGCACTTTCAATAAGTGATAAACCTATCTGTAATATTTACGAATCTTTTCAGCGGGTGTTTTTTTATGGACACCATTGGCTTGCAAAAGTCTGGTTCTATATACCGCCCATGATCAGTTCTGCTGCCATAAAACAGCAGCAAAAATACTCAGAACGAGAGCAGCATGTTTGTGTTTTTACTTTAACATTGGACTACTTGCTGCGATTTAATAACTTAAAAATAGGAAATGTTACTGGAGAGTAATTATGTCTACAGCAGTTGTAGAGAACAAGGTACAAGAGCTTTGTGAGCAAATAGCTCTTATGCTGAATGTTGATGCTGTCGATGCAGATACACCCATTGCAGAACTCGGGGTGGATTCCCTGAATATTGTCGAGGTGATTCTAATTTGCGAGCAGTTATACCCGGGGGTGATGAGCCCTGAAAATCTTGTTTTCGACGAACACACCACCCTAAGGGAAATGGATGGTCAACTACTTGAAAACTCGGAAGAAGTCTAGCGTACTTCGGGAGCAGTCAATGTTTAAAAAAGTACTTACCATTCTTATCAGTAGTTTTTTTATTGGAAATGTTGTTGCCTGGTTTTCAGGTGCTGCTCCCATCGAGTTTGGCAAGATTGCCTATTCAGAAGGCGAGATGGAGCAGGTGGAGTTTCTCCAGCAGGAGATTGGTGAAAATAGTACAGATCCCGACTTGATGTTGGAGCTTGGGCAGTTATTTAGTCACCATAACGAGCTTGAAAAGGCTGCACACTTGCTGGAAGCCGCGTATCAACAGCGTCCAGACGATATGCTGATACGTGCAGCGTATTACTCCAATGAGGGCAAGCGCGCAGGTGCAATGTTTGATCCTGCAATGGGTCTTTACAAGCTCTATCGTCTGCGGCATGCGATGGATGAGGTGGATCAAGCGGGTCTCAGTGCCGATTCAGACTTTAATGTACGCCTGATACGGCTGATTACTTTTTCTTATGTAGGAGAGGTAAGCGGCCACTTTGAGCGGGTGTTCGAAGATGAAGCCTGGTTTAAGAATCTGATGGATTCAGATCCCGATCTATTGCCGGCTGCTATGCAGCAGGTGGTGTATTTGTCTTTGGCTAATGCCTACTGGGTGAAAGCTGGAGAGGGCACTGAGGATTTGGCAGTGGCCATGGATTACTACCAAAAAGCAATAGCAATGGCTCCTTGTCCTGCCACGATGCAAACCTCTTGTGAGCAACTGGGGCAAATGGCAGTCACCCTGGGTAAAAGTTAATGTTGGTTGAGCTAAAGCGTGTTTCAAAGCGCTATCGATTGGGCGATCTCTGGGTCGATGCCTTGCGGGATATAGATCTTGCTATCGATCGAGGTGAGTTTCTGGCTGTGAAAGGGCCCAGCGGTAGTGGTAAGAGCACATTATTGAACCTTCTATCCGCATTGGATCAGTGTGATTCCGGATCAGTTCATATTGATGGCGTTAATCTTGGGAGTTTGGGAGAGCATCAGCGCTCCCTGTTCCGAGGTCGTCATATTGGGATTGTTTTCCAGTCTTTTAACCTAATTCCCGTGCTTACAGCACTTGAGAATGTGATGTACCCGCTGACACTGAGGGGGGCTAACAATGCCAGGCAACTAGCATTAGACGCTCTGGAAGCAGTAGGGCTTGCCAAGTTGGTTAATCAGCGCCCTACCCAGCTTTCGGGGGGGCAGATGCAGCGAGTGGCGATTGCCAGGGCAATTGTCAGTAAGCCGGATCTGGTGCTTGCGGACGAACCCACAGCTAATCTGGATTCGCGCACGTCGGAGAGCATTATGAGCCTTATGAAGCAGCTCAACCGGGAGCAGGGTGTCACTTTTATCGTAGCCACCCATGATGATTATGTAACCAGCTTGGCATCTCGTGTTATCGCGGTACGAGATGGTCATTTGGTAGAGGATACAGCTTCGCCTCAAGGTATTGTTCAGGAGGCTTTTGCATGACAGCAATCATAAAAATGTTGCTGGCTAGGGGCCCGCTAACTAGAGCGGCTTTGGCTATTTCAGTTGCATTCTTAATTTCTGCACCAGCTTTGGCTGAAGACTTCGTCTTTCCAACTCCGATTCCATTCACCAATAGTGAAAGGGAAGCGCTGTTTGCTGCTGTCAGTGGAGAAACGACCAGTGAACAGAGAAAGCAGGCCTACTTGGCTCAGCTTGCGCGCCTTACGTCGATGGAAGATGCAGAGTTGCAGGATGTTGAGGAGTTAGAGGCTCTGATGCAGTCACTGGTGGAGAGTCTCCCGGATGACCCCGAACTCAATGCTGCATTGGGATCGACAACTTCCTTTAAATCCAGCTTCTACCTTGATCGATTGGCAAAACTATCGCTGTTCTCCAGACGAGGTAATCGCATGATGGATCGGGCTGTTAAACAATCTCCATTCAATCTGGGCGCCCGCCTTCAGCGGGGAATCAGCTGTGCCAATATGCCGGCCTTTCTAAAAAGAGCGCGCTACGCTGTTGAAGACCTGGAGCTGGTTAGGGAACAGGTGGGCAATCGGTTCGGTAAAGAATTTCTTGGCTTTGTAGAGTTCTACCTTGCCCAGGCTTACGAGCGCAATAAACAGCCCGATGATGCCCGGGTTCTTTGGGGAAAGGTGGCCGAGTCGGATACCGACTGGTCCGCTAAAGCCAAGCTGGCGCTTCGGAGTATTTAGTCATGGGCTTGGGTTGGAAAGTTGCACTGCTGAATATTATGCGTAACGGGCGCCGCAGCCTGATTACCTTGGCTGCGATCGTTTTCGGTTGTACCAGCCTGATTATTTTTGGCGGTTTTGTACAGTCGATGTATGAGGGGATGCGGGAGAGTATGATCCGCTCGCAGCTTGGTCATATACAAATCTATGCCAAAGGCTACAACCAGTTTGGCAAAGCGGAACCGGAAAAATACCTGATTGCTGATGGGGACCTTCAAAAGATTTCCGAGCTGGTAGAAAACGAAACCGATACACTGGTGGTAGCACCACGCCTTAATTTCAATGGCCTGCTTAGTGATGGCAAGCAATCGATAGCCATCACTGGAATTGGTATCGATGCGGAGAAAGAAGTGATGCTTTCCTCTGCAATTCAGATTGTTCAAGGGGACGATCTATTTCCAGAGGATATTTCTGCTGCCCACCTTGGAGAAGGCTTGTTCAATGCTCTGGATGTTCAGATTGGGGACTACTTGACCCTGTTGGCAAGCACCCAGGATGGGGCAATCAATGCTGTCGATGTACAGGTGATGGGGGTAATCACAACCGGTGTTAAGGAACTGGATGATCGCTTGCTCAGGGTGAATTTGCCTCTGGCCCAGGAATTACTCTATACGTCAGATATTACACGGCTAGTGGTTTTATTGGAGGAGACCGAACTTACATCTACCTCAATTGCGACTCTGGCCAGTGTCTTTGAGCAGAACAATTTGAACCTAGAAATAAAAAGCTGGGAAGAACTGGCGGGTTATTATCATCAGGTTGTTGGCCTGTTTAACGGAGTTTTTGGTTTTATTACCGTCATTGTGTTGGTAATCGTCGCGTTGAGTATTTCCAATACCATGTTGATGGCAGTAATGGAGCGCACCCGTGAGCTGGGTACTATTCGGGCCATGGGCGGCACTCCTCGCCAGGTTGTAAACCTGATTTTACTGGAATCGGTATTTCTCGGTTTAATCGGAAGTTTGCTGGGGCTACTGATTGGTGCACTGGCAGCCAAGGGAATTACCTATGCTGAATGGATGATGCCCCGGCCACCGGGCAGCACCCAGGACTATCCTATCCGTGTGTTTGTCGTGCCGGATATCTTATTGAAAACATTCCTGTTGGGTTTTTGTATTTCACTTGTTTCCAGCCTTTATCCAGCGATAAAAGCATCCCGGCTGCCGGTAGTAAAAGCACTTAGGTTTACTTGATTTGGGTCTTCTATGTATAAGTTGAATTCTTTTTATGGGTGGGTGTTGGCGATAGCCTGCTTGTTGTTTAGCTACTCAAGTTATGCATCGGTTTCGGCTGAGTCACTGGTTAATAAGCTGGATGATTTTCGCGGGTTCAGGGATCAGGGCTTTAGCTTTGATATCACCAATATCAGCTATAAAAAGGACAAGGAGCCCCGCACCAATAAGCTCAGTGTCAAAGTGTTTAATGAGCAATCACTGATCCAGTTTTTGGCACCCGCCCGGGAAAAGGGCAGGGCAATGCTAAAAGAGAGCGCCAATATGTGGCTCTATATTCCCGGCACGCGCAGGGTTATCCGGATTGCACCCTCACAGCGATTAATTGGTGAGACCAGTAACGGTGATGTAGTGGGGGCAAATTTCTCCAGGGATTACACCGCAGAGCTGCAAGGGCAGGAAACTGTTGATGGGGAAGATTACTGGGTGCTGTATTTATCGGCAAAATCCTCTGGCGTTGCCTATGACAAAGTAAAAATATGGATGGCACAGGCTGAGGGAAACCTGCCTTTAAAGGGGGAGTTTTATACCCGCTCCGGGCGCCTCCTTAAAACAGCGCACTATAAAGAGTTCAAGCAGTTTGAAGGCGAGCTGAAACTGCATAAATTACTCTTGGTGGATGCACTCATTGACGAGAGTTATACCTGGATGAAATTCGATGACTATCGTCTTGAGAGCCTGGACCCGGCAATTTTCCAAAAAGGCTCCCTTGGCAGGCTGAATTGAGGTGAGTCGGTAATGGTTATCAGAATCAGGAAAATTCTCCCATTTATACTCCTTTCTCTCGCTTTTGCTGAAAAAGTTGCCAGTGCCGAAGACTATCAGGACCCTTTCGAGACCAACTCGGAACTTTTCGATGAAGTGAGCACTGAGGAAGGGGTTTCTCGAGTTGTTTGGGATATTGATGCTTCGCTACTGGGGTATCACCAGCAGAATGAAGTTCAGGATGACCTCTATTTCGATCCGGGTCTGTTTGTCTTTGATGAACAAGAGTCTTTGCTTGCTCTGGATCTCAGTGGCCAGTTCTCCCTGGGAGCACACTTCTCAGTTTACTCGCGGTTTGCGGCGATAGAGCACTATCGGTCTAATGAGGCTGGAACATCTGAAAAAGAGACAGAATCCCATCTGCTAGAGGGGTATTTCTCTTCTTACACTGACAACCGAAGGTTTGGTATTAACGTCGGTCGGATAAAACCTCAGTGGAGCAACGGTTACAACTGGTCTCCAGCAAATCTTTTAAAAGCCACATTTGATCGCCCCAATCTGGATGCCGATGAGCTTACCCAGCAACTGGGCTGGGATATGGCCCATCTTGATTTCCGCTATGGTCGCTGGAACACCGGCATTTATATGGCTCAGGTTGAGGATGAGCTGGATGGTCACTTTGACACTAGCGTAAATGACCATGAGTTTCAGTACGCACTCGTGGTGAATCGTGAAGGTGACTTGGATACCCGCTTGGTATTACATCAGATAGAGGGGGAGGCAACCAATGTCGCTCTCGGGTTGAGTACCTTGGCTGGAGACAGTGCCACACTCAGGTTGGAGGGGGCTTGGGAACATCAGCGGGAGTTACCGCAGCCGGGCGAACTCTCCTATTTTCCAGCAGAGGACGATGGTTATTTGAAGCTGGTGCTTGGTACTCAGCTCAGCTTCAACCAGGGATGGGATGTTACTGCGGAGTATCTGTATAACCAGCATGGATTCGATGATGACGAGTGGGATTTGGTTCAAACGCAGGTAGATAGTGCAAAGAACGGATTGAACAGCGCGCGGGTTTATGAGGCGATTGCTTTTCTTTCCGATAGTTTTCACCTTTTATCTACCGGACAACTACGGCAGGAGTATTTGTTCTTGATGTGGGGTAACACCCGGCTGGATAAGAAGTTTCAATATCGCCAGAGTGTGCAATACAACCTGGATGACAAGAGCCAGTACCACAACCTGGAATTGATTCAGAACTGGACTGAGCATTTTAGTACTCGACTGCAAGCCCAGTTTTTCAGGGGCTGTGAGTCCTGTGAATTTGGTCTGCTGCCAACTGAAAGGCTTCTTAGGTTAAGTCTCTATTATGATTTTTAGCGTTTGCTGGCTAAAAGTGCTTCATATTTTTGTGCGATTTCCCGCTTGCCGGATTCCCTGCTAATAGAAATTAATGCCCGCAAAATATCCAGGTCCTGCGGAAACTGGTGATAGCCGTCTTCTAGAATATCCAGGGCGAGTTCGCTGTTGCCTTCCGAGTGAACGGCTATGGCATATACGTAGAGATAGCGGCTCTGGGTTTGCTCATTCTCAGCTGCCGCCTTTAGAAAACCCATTGCCTCCTGGTGGCGGTTCTGACGAACCAGGGAAAGTCCTAAGGCATGCTGGATTACGGCGATATCCTCACTCTTCGATAGTGCTCCTCTGAGTAATAATTCCGCGTCGGTTTCACGTCCACTTGCCCGGTAAAGGTCGGCCAAGTTGATATAGGCGGGTGTGTAGTAGGAGGCCTTGGTTATTGCCCGGCGATAGAAGGCTTCCGCTTGTTGCGTGTTTCCTCTCCGGAAATGGAGGTTGCCCAGGTTTACCAGGGATTCCGGCCGGTCGCTGTTGAATAATTCTGAGGTGGTATAGGTTTTAAGGGCCTTTGAGTATTGCTGCTGTACTTGCGCGGGCATAGTCCCGTTCTGAGCATCGGTAACGCCATTGGCAGCCAGCGACCTGGTCACGGCCATTTTACTGAAAAGCAGCGGTACACCGATCATCAGTCGCAATTGCTCCGGTAGTTTATCCAGAGACTGCGCAAGGGCCAGGTTTAATAATGGTTCTTCGCTCTGGGCAATTTGTTGGAGTAACTGAGCGGAATTTATCGTCAGGTAGCGCGATAACAAACGGATTGCGCTGGCCCGAACAATCTCCGGTTGACTGTCGTCCTGAATAAGGTTCATTAACATCTTATCGGCCTCGCTATCCCCGCGCATAGCTGCGTGCAATGTCTGCCCGTAGTGAGGGGGAGGTGAGCCGTATTTGTCTTCCAATATCTTCGCCGCCCACTGGCTCGATTTATCTTGATGGCAGCTGTTGCAAGTATTGGGGGTGCCCAGCGCCTCGGAAAGGTCAGGCCGGGGAATGCGGAAACTGTGATCCCGGCGTCCATCCACCTGCATGAAATTTTTCTTCGGCATATGGCAGTTTGTGCAGCGGGCACCGGGGCTTTGAGTTGGGTGCAGATGGTGGTCAGTACGGGCAAATCGCTCCGGCATATGGCACTGGGCACAAACTGCATCACCAGCTGCTCTCAGTTGTAGGCTGTGGGGGTTATGACAGTGGCTACAGGTAACACCTGCTGCGTACATTTTGCTTTGCAGAAACGATCCGTACACAAATACCTCGCCATCGGCCTGGCCATCTGCGTGGTAGAGAGGCTCTTGCAGAAGTGTGAGGTTGAAATGATCCAGTAATTCGCTGTTAGCCTTCGCTCCCGGTAAATGGGTACTCCGCCGAGAATGGCACTGGGCGCAAGTTGTTATTTCACGCTGGATGGCTGCCGATGGCGCAAGCTTGGCAATCCCCGTTTGCAGATCCATTCCCCGGAGCTGTTGGGTTGGGTCAATAAGATGGGGATCAAGCCCTTTATTCGGCAATGTCTCATTCTGTGTTTTTGCCCACTGAATGTGCCTTGATCCCGGGCCATGACAGGATTCGCAACCGACACTGATCTCTGACCAGGATGTCTGGTAGCTATCGGTTTGTAGGTTATAGGCCTTTTGCAGATTGGTGGAATGGCAGTCGGAACACATAAAGTTCCAATTCTGGTTTATGCCGGTCCAGTGCAGGGGGTGTTGATGGTCTATCGCTTGATCGGGATAGAGATGGAACCAGCGCTGGCCACCGACAGATTTATCCCGGCTGTCCCAAGCGATATTCAGTGCCTGAAGACGTCCGCCTCCCAAATCAATCAAGTATTGCTGTAAAGGGTGGACACCAAATGTATAGTCAAGGGGATAGTCCTGAAGGTCTCCATTGGGCCCATCAGTGCGTACGTAATAGCGCCCTTCCTTTTGATAGAAGTGAGATTTCTGCCCCTGATATTCAAATGCCACCCCGGAGAAATCACCTAGAACGCTGTCGCTATTGGCGGCCTGCATTGCTAGCTGGTGGTGGGAACCTTGCCAGGCACCGGCCTCATCTTTGTGGCACAGGGCGCATTGCGCGGAGCCCACGAAAGTGGCTTCTGAGCTAATTGCTTCGTCCGGGCGCTTGAGAGGTTGGGTATCAACCGGCTCTTCGTTACCACAGGCCACCAGTACGAGACAGATAAGGCTGATTTGGAGGAGGCTAGTGCCAGCTATATTTATCACGGTTTTTTTATTGTGATGAGTTCTTATCTTAGGGAGTTATTCAGAGGCCCCCTAGGCCAAAAGATTAGTTCATGTGCCGTAAATGTCATTTTGTGAGAGGGGCAGAATGCTGGATTGGAAATTTAGGGTTGCCCTGAGCCGAGGGTGTCTGCTGCTGGTTTTGGCAATCAGCTTACCGGCACTCAGTTCTCCCTTGCCATCCTGGCAAGATGGCGTTAAAGCCCAAATTATGGCCTTTGTTGACAAGGTTACCCGTAAGGGCAGCGCCGACTTTATACCTGTCGGTGAACGTATCGCGGTATTTGATAATGATGGCACCCTCTGGTCCGAGAAGCCCGTGTATTTCCAGCTACTCTATGCCGCCGATGAAGTTAAAAGGCTAGCGCCCCAACACCCAGAGTGGAAAACCCAAGAGCCCTTCGCTTCGATCCTAAAGGGCGATTTATCAAACCTGTTGGGGCAAGGCAGGGAAGGTTTGGAAGTAATGCTTACTGCGACTCATGCGGAATTGAGTACGGATGCCTTTCAGCGCTTTGTTGCCCAATGGCTCAAGAGCGCTAAGAACCCGGAAACTGGCAAACACTACAGTGCGATGGTGTTTCAGCCCATGCTGGAGTTGCTGGATTACTTAAGGGCAAATGGTTTTAAAACCTACATCGTTTCGGGGGGCGGCACTGATTTTATCCGAGTGTTTTCCCAGGAGTTATATGGAATCCCCCCAGAGCAGGTTATCGGCAGTCGCCTAAAGTCGCGCTATGAAAATGGGGGTGGGCATCCCTATATCGTGAAATTAGATGAACTGGCCTTCCTCACCGACAAACAGGGGAAACCTATCGCAATCAATGACGTGATTGGCCGGAGGCCAGTTTTTGCCGCAGGCAATTCCGATGGTGATTTACAAATGCTGGAATGGACCACCGCCGCTAAGGGGCCGCGTTTTGCCATGCTGATTCATCATACCGATGCCAAAAGAGAATGGGCATACGATAAGAACTCCTCAGTGGGGCGCCTGGACAAAGCGCTACAAGCCGCTAAGGCAAATGGCTGGTTAGTGGTAGATATGGCTAAGGACTGGCGGACGGTGTTTCCGCCAGAAGAGAAGGATCAATCAAGCCAGGGGCCGGTGATTCCTCAAGTTCCCGCCTACCAGGACTAGTCTTAAAGCGGTGTATTGAGCCTGCCAATATTGAGGTGTGTAATGCTCCTGATCTCCCGATCCCGTCTCCGACAGTTCCTTTTGGTTGTACTGGCTGCTGTATCCCTTTCCCCTGGTAGCCTCTTCGCGCAGACCAAACCCAATATTTTGGTGATCTGGGGAGATGATATTGGCATCTGGAATATCAGCTTCAACAGTCGCGGCATGATGGGCTACACCACGCCCAACATTGATCGGCTGGCGGTAGAAGGGCTCTCTTTTACCGATTACTACGGCCAGCAATCGTGCACAGCAGGCCGCGCAGCGTTTTTAGCGGGTAATGTCCCAGTGCGCACCGGCATGACTAAAGTAGGGCTTCCTGGTGCCAAAGAGGGTTGGCAGAAGAGTGATGCCACTATCGCCACAGTAATGAAAAGCCTGGGTTATGCCACCGGCCAGTTTGGTAAAAACCACCAAGGGGATAGGGACGAACACCTGCCCATCAACCATGGTTTTGATGAATTTTTTGGCAATCTCTATCACTTGAATGCGGAGGAAGAGCCTGAGAACCGGGACTATCCCAAAGACCCTGAATTCCGTAAGAAGTTTGGCCCCAGAGGAGTGATTAAAGCCAAGGCCGGCGGACCAATCGAAGATACCGGCCCCCTCACCAAGAAGCGGATGGAAACCATCGATGATGAAACCCTTGCAGCTGCTATCGACTTTATCGAACGTGCACACGCGGCTAAGACTCCATTCTTTGTCTGGTGGAACGCAACCCGGATGCATTTTCGCACCCATGTTAGAGAGGAGCACACAAACCTTGCGGGCCCCAACAGCAATGAGTATATGGATGGCATGGTAGAGCATGACATTCTGGTAGGAAAGCTGCTAAGTGTGCTCGATCGCCTGGATATCACCGACAATACCATCGTGTTTTATTCCACAGACAACGGCCCCCACTTCAATACTTGGCCAGATGCTGCAACTACGCCATTTCGCAGTGAGAAAAACTCCAATTGGGAAGGAGCTTATAGGGTGCCAGCCTTTGTACGCTGGCCGGGCAAATTTCCAGCGGGCACTACACTGACAGGTATTGTCTCCCATGAAGACTGGCTGCCGACTCTCGCTGCGGCCGGGGGGAACCCGAATATCAAGGAGCAGCTCAAGGAAGGGATCGAGCTCAATGGACGCGAGTACAGAAATTATGTTGATGGCTACAACATGATGGATTACTTCACCGGCAAAGCAAAACTTTCGCCAAGAAAAGAATTCATCTACGTAAATGATGACGGCCAAATTGTAGCTATGCGCTACGAACCCTGGAAGGCTATTTTCCTGGAAAATCGCGGGCGGGGTTTTGAAGTCTGGCGAGAGCCCTTTACTGAATTACGAGTGCCACTGCTGTTCAATTTGAGGCAAGATCCTTTCGAAAAAGCCCAACACAACTCGAACACCTATAACGACTGGTTTATAGACAGGGCTTTTGTCTTGGTTCCCATGCAGCAACTCGCATCAAAATTTTTGCAAACTATGAAAGAATACCCACCCAGCCAGGTACCCGGATCTTTTAATTTGGATAAAGTACAGAAGCAGCTGGAAGCTGGGGCTAGTGGTAGTAATTAAAAAATATAGATATCAACACAAGTATCAATAAAGGTAGGGCCCATGGATAAAATTCATATAGCACTGTCGACTAATCAGATAGAAGAGTCAGTTGCCGACTACAGTAGAAGGTTAAATACTGCTCCCTGCGTGCATGTGCCCAATGAATATGCTTTATGGCGAACTGCCACTGTTAACTTATCGATTCGCCATGATCCAAATTGTGAAAGCGGAACGCTTAGGCATCTAGGGTGGGAATCAGATGGTGCCGATACATTTACCGCAGAAACTGACATTAATGGCATTACCTGGGAACACTTTAATGCTGAGCTTCAGGCAGATGAAATCAACAAGGCTTGGCCCAAAGCCAGCTACCACCCAAAGACATAGCTGCCGGGGGACCGAAATCAGTCAAGAGGGCTGGTAACACCACGCTCATGTACGCCTATAACATGGGTGTAAATCATGGTTGTACTGATATCGCTGTGGCCAAGCAGTTCCTGAATATTGCGTATATCAGTACCAGCACGTAAGAGGTTGGTAGCAAAAGAGTGGCGAAATGTGTGGCAACTCGCCTTCTTACGAATATTGAGGGCTGAAACGGCCTTGGAAACCGCCCGTCTTACTTGTTGCTCACCAATATGGTGCCGTCGCATCATATCGCTGCGAGGGTCTTGCGATAGAAATCGAGCAGGGAACACATATTGCCAAGCGGCACTTGTAGCCGCGTGTGGGTACTTTTTTGACAGTGCGAAAGGTAAATAGACATACCCATAGCCTTCTGCCAAATCCTGCTGATGTAGAGAGAGCGCATGTGCAATCTGCACCTTGAGGGGCTTAATCAGAGACCGAGGCAGCAGTGTTCTTCGCCACTTCTCCCCCTTGGATTCCCGTACTATCAAGCATTGATCACTAAAATCAATGTCCTGCACCCTGAGCCGCACAGCTTCCATAACTCTAAGGCCTGAGCCATACATTAATGAAGCGGCAAGCTTATATGGGCCACTAAGGTACTCTAATACTGAAGTTGCCTCTTCATGGCTAAAGGTAACAGGCAACCGCTTAGGCCGATGGCTTTGTTCGAACTGTAGTTGCCCTAACTCAATATCCAGAAACTGCTTATAGAGAAAGACAACCGCATTCAAAGCCGTTCTCTGAGTGTTTGCTGATACATTGCGATTAGCGGCAAGGTGACTTAACCACTGATCTATTTCAGACTTTCCAAGGTCCTGCGGATGTTGCATCCCATGAAAGCGTATAAAGTCCTTCACCCAGAAACAGTATGTCTTCTCTGTTTTGTATGCCAAATATCGAGACCGAATAAACGTCCTAAAGCGGTCCATAAAGAGGGATGGCCGCTTGGGAAGCGGAATAGGGATGTCGTCCATCTCCACAGCCTCAATGCTGTATGGATTAACAGTTTACTGAACATTTGGCTGGGAGTCAGCAGGATTTTCGATCAGTTTGACTGTTATTTTTGGCCTAGGTCCGGAATGTTTGAAAACCTATTTTATTTCAATGGGTTAGGGAGCTCGTATAAAATGGGGATAGTAGTCAAAGTGATCGTTTTTCCATTTGGTACAATGGTTCTGAATCATGAATAATATATTGATTTTACTTGGGTTTTGTGTATTTTTTCGTTAGATTGATTCCAGGATAGTAATCAGGATAATAGTGATCAGAATGATTACTATATAAATGTTAAATTTCTATGAGCCATATTCACATTAATCACAGAGCTCTCTTGAAGTCGGTGCTAATTTCAGCAATTGTGAGCACCGTTGTAATGGCTTTTTTTTCAGGCTATGGAAAAACGATTACACCTGATGGTGTTGTTACTCATTATTACAATTTCAGTTCCGTATTTTTATGGATGCCAATATTGTTTATGGTAATGGCGCCAACCATCGTGATAGTTGCTTACCTGCTGGGTATTGCCCTAATCAAGAGCCGACTATTTTCATTGCCAGTTGTGGTTATTGCTGGGGCTGTGGGTGGTGGCCTGGTTATATCTATGCTGTCGGGGAAATGGCTAATGTTCTCAATAGTTGGTTTGTATTACATTGCGTCAGGTATAGTTTCAGCAGTTACCTGCTATTACCTGTACAAAGAATTTAACAAGGCGGTCAATTCGCAGGCTTCGCCTGCTGGGACGCCAAAAAACGGCGCCCATTAGCGCGGCGTGTGTGCCAGGCATGGCATTTAACTAGAGAGGTGAAAGTCCTCTTACCAGGTATTCGTGGAGCCGAAGGTTAGCGAAAGGGCAAGGTTAATATCGCGAGGTATTAGCTGGAGGAAGCTCAACGCAAATTCACGGGGTGATGAACAAGAACTGGATATGAGGTGTGACGTAGGTGGAGCCAGTGGGCACGTGACCATAAAGCTCTCCATCCACAATTGGCCTACGTTTTATAAATCCAGCATCTACGTGAAGAAAGTTAAATGTCTTACCCTGGGAGGTCTATGGGTTGTTAATGGAATAACTGAAAACTGAGAGATTGGTTTTGACCGACCCATAGAAGTCAGCAGAGGGCATAGTAGGTAGATTTCGTGCTACTGAAGGCCTGAACAATTCTGGACAGTATTATTAATGCAGAGCTTGATGACTGCATCTGACAAGTAACTTAGTTGCCAGAAAAAAAAATATTTTTTTCTGGATGAACATCAAACTGGAAACTTAATCATACATTGTCCAATTTCCCATCTCTTTTAATGCAGCGAATTCTAGATAGGAATAATCTGTTTCGAGCATTACAACAAGTTTCTCGTAACCAGGGTGCGCCAGGTCTCGATGGTATGACGGTAAAACAGTTGCCGGAACATCTTAAGCAGACCTGGATTGCTACCCGACAAAAGGTGTTAAGTAGTAGCTATCGTCCTCAACCGGTGAAACGCGTCTTTATACCAAAAGGCAATGGAGGCCTGCGTCCATTGGGTATACCCACTGTGCAAGATAGGTTGATCCAACAAGCTATCGCACAGATACTCAGTGAGCAATGGGAGCCGAAGTTTCATGCTCTTAGTTTTGGTTTTAGACCAAATCGATCGGCACACCAGGCGATTAGACAGGTCCAAAACTTTGTCCGGCAAGGAAAGCGCTGGACGATCGATATGGACTTGAAATCCTTCTTTGATGAAGTGAATCATGACAAGCTCATGCTAACACTGAAGCAAAGCGGAATACCGGCTGATGTGCTGGGGTTGATAAACCGATACCTAAAAGCGCCAACGGTAGTCGATGGCAAGGTAATAGCTACAATAAAAGGCGTCCCGCAAGGTGGGCCGTTATCTCCGCTTCTAGCGAATATTGTGCTTAATGAACTGGACTGGGAGCTGCACAAGCGGCAACTCAGTTTTGTACGATATGCCGATGATTTTCAAATACTGGTGGGAAGTCGTCGGTCTGCAGAGCGGATAAAAGTAAGCCTTACGCACTTCATCAAATGTAAGCTGAAGCTCACAGTAAATACTGAGAAGAGTGCAGAGGATCACTTCTGGAAGCGGAGCTTTCTAGGATTTAGATTGCTGAAGAAGGATGCCCGGATAAAGGTATCAGAATCATCGATTAATAAATTGAAGGCAAAGATCAGAATGGTCACCCGCCGAACACGAGGCCGCAAGTTTACTCAGATCATAGAAGAGTTAAAGAAGTCCCTGCTTGGTTGGAAAGCGTACTTTGACATCAGTGAAGTACTGAGCCCTCTGAAAGATCTGGACAAGTGGATAAGGCGGAAGTTGCGATGTTATTTATGGAAGCAATGGGGACGTAGTGGTTACCGCAGATTAAGAAGGCTGGGCGTTGATCGTTTTTTTAGCGTGGAACACGGCCAAATCAGCGCATGGACCATGGAGGCTAAGCAAAAGTCCTGCCCTTTACAGAGCATTGCCAAATAGATACTTTAGGAACTTGGGGCTGCCGGAATTGGCAGATAGGAAGGGGAATAGAATTGAACCGCCATGGTACGTGACCCGTATGCCTGGTGGTGTGGGAGGAGGGGCATCGTGAGGTGCCTCCCTATCCCGATTATGTGTAAATAGAGATTATGAGCAAAAAAGTAAAAATCACGCTCACGGAAGATGAAGCATGGGTTCTGTTTGAGCTGACTCGTAGATTTAGTGATTCAGACAAGCTTATGATTGAGGACCAGGCAGAAGAAAGAGCGTTATGGAACTTGTGTTGCGTATTTGAGAAAACATTGCATCAAGATTCTGATCTTGAGTATCGAGACTTCATTCAACAATGCAGGAATAAACTCAGAGATGGAACTTAAAATACACATAACAAGAGCCGGCACGATCAAAAATGCTGTGCATTTTTTGGACCTCCGGTGCTTTGGACCTCCGGTGCTTTGGACCTCCGGCCCGTGCGGCTAGGCGTTATGCATAGGAAGACATGACATACCAAGGATACAAATCTCGGGAAGAAGTTTATAAAATGGTGAAAGATTCGTTTCCATTCCAGAGTAAACCCGAGGGCAATAGACTAACGAATCAAGGAGCAGAAGATTGTATCTGTAGGTATATTGTTGAGCATATGGAGCGCTACTCTGAAGCTGAAATTCCTATGGATGGTATTCGATATCTCCACTCCGAATTACCAAATCTGTCTGCTCGTGGTATGAATTGGCTTTTGCCCAACTTGCTAAGAAAGGCCGTAATTTGCACCAATCGTTTTGATACGATTACGGATACAATAATCTACGATCTTGAGCTTGCCGCTGAAGGAGAGAAGCAAGCAAGGTCACGGTATTCGTGGTTGTCTGCTGTTCAGCGCCAATGCCTAGAAAGTACCCTGGAGTATCTATCCGAAGTGCATGGTCACGCTATATCAAAGGCAATCTCAGCACTTAGTCCAACAAATGCATAACAAGTCAATGAACTACGCGCCTTCGGCGCCCGACAGCTTACACTCCGCTTCGCTGCGTTCCAGCTGCGGGTTATTGAGACGTTATAGCTCCTTAAATGGATAATGCGGAATGTACGAGCTGTTTAATATTTCCAATATCGAAGCCCTGGGTATATTGCTATGGTTTTGTGTTGTATTAGCTCTTAGCTATATGCTAGCTATCAAAAAAACCTTAAAGGTTAAACGAGCGGTTGTAGTTGGTGGATTTATGGCATTATTACCTCCTCTGGCAATTATATATTTGGTCTCGCTGCTACTTAGAAAAAGCCTTTCTGTATCAGAGAGATTAGATGAGACGTTATAACAAAACGCTGAAAATTCGCCCCCAAAAAACGTGGGCTGGACCTCCGGCAAAAAAATTCCTCCGGCCTTTTAGCTTTGCGTTAAGCATACAAACCATGAAGAGAATTCTACTAATATTTACAATGCTCTACTCGGCTTCGGTCCTCTCAAATGACTTTGATAGTCGGCTATCTCAGGCAATGAAAGCGGCTGAAACCGAGCCAGGAAAGAGCTATGAAAAGGTTGTACGCGAAAGTACATGGGACATTGACTCATCTTGTTTCCATGAGTCTGCAAAGGTTCGCTCCACACCGGGTTATTATCAATTGGTTGCCACCATTAACAATCAAGGTGTTGCAAACGATGTGGCGGTAAAACCAGAGCACCATTATTCAAATTGCGTGGCTAAATGGTTCTCTGAAAATACGTTTGCTAAACCCCCAAAAGACAATTGGCCGGTTTTTCTAAATGTTAACATTCAGCCGTAGTTACAAAGTGCAAATGCTTAACAAGTGACTATGGTTGCTCGTCAAGTTTTTAAGCCATACTTTCATCCCAGTAGGTGTTATTTTTCACCATCGTATTCAGAATCGTAATCTGCTTTCTCATGCAAGCAATTAGAGCGACCTTTTTAGGTTTGCCAGCGTCGACTAATCGCTTATACATCGGCTTTAATTTGGGATGATGTTGTATGGCAGACATAATGGAAACAAATAGAACCGACGTACACGATGCCTTCCACCCCGAATATATCTCTTTCCCTGGAAGCTGCCGCTATCACGGTTCATCGGGGCGATACCGACAATTGCAGCGATTTCTTTACGGTTCAATTTTCCTAGCTCGGGAAGTTCACTCATTAACGTATAAGCCAATACATTTCCGACCCCTTTAGCACTCAACAATAGGTCGCGCCTTTGCCGCCACTCAGACACACTGTTAACCAGTTTATCCAGTTGCTTGTCGATACCTTGTAGCTCTTTTTTGATGGTGTTTAGAATGGTCTGTATAGGTTTGTGTACTGATTTCGGCATTCTCTGAAGCCGATTCTTTTGCATTGTGCTCATCTCTAAACACTGACTTCTTACCGCCAGTAAGTCACTGATCTCCCTAAGCTTTTCTGGTTTTAGTGCCGACAGCCTTGGATTCATGGCCTCACCAAAATGTGCAATATCCATTGCATCTAGCTTGTCGATTTTGGCGAGACGCCCTGCGGATTTAGCGAAGCTTCTTATCTGAGAAGGATTGCAAACAACAATAGGTAATCCTGCTTTGTCGGCGGCGCAAACAAACTCTAACTCGAGTCTTCCCGTAGACTCTATTAATACTCTTTGAGGTTTAAGAGGTTGAAGTTGTTTAATGGCATCCTTAATGCCACTTTTATCATTGGCAACACTAAAAAACTGGCCAGTAGGTCTCACATAAATATCGAGTTGTTTACTGCTGGTATCGATACCGACATTGATCTCTTGAGGTTCCATAAGATAAGCTATCTCCGCCTTGCTATTTGGGCTCGAGGCCCACATGACTATCCGAGTTATGCCTAGTGAGTGCTTATCACGTTCATACTTGTTATCGGTCTTTTACGAACCGGCCAGGCAGCGAACTGTGATAAACAAGGCCTTCGGTGGCCGCCGAAGGTGGGTCTCAATTTACCCGTTAACGAAAAGGATTTTCAACATCAGAATCAGGCAAGAACAACCATACAAGCCAGGCACAGCCGCCCACTTCGTGGGCTGGACCTCCGCACTGCATGCTCCGGCCTGTGCTGGCGGCGTTATATTGTATTTTAGGTGGTGCTCAATTTGGTTATTTTGATATCTATTGCTTTTTTAGTGATTCCATTTCTCAGTATTTTTTTATGGCTTGTTCTAGAAATTAATAACTCCAAAAGAATCTATAGGGTTGCACTTGGAGCTTTATCAATTATCTCTGTTGCGTACTTTTCAGTCAGTGTAAAGAAAAAAGAAATTGTCGCGCTTCAAAAGCAGCAAGAAATGCTGGTTGAGAAACGAAAGCGGGCTGATGAGAAGTAGCTGATTTTTGAAATTGAGCCGGTGTGATTATGATCTCTGTACAATGCTTGAGCTTTATACTGCAAATTCGCTGCACTTTCGTGGAGTGTCATTAAGCAAGGGGATTCGGTTGGGAAAGTATGATATTTTCCCTGTAGATTTATCGGGGAGTGGCCAGCCAAAGGTGGCTCGCAGAGAGTATGTAGGTCGTTCAGTACTCGCCAGCTATAACCAGCCCAGGCAAGACGCCTAGCCGATGGCTGGGCTGGACAGCCTACGCTCCGCTTCGGCTGCCCCTGCTGGCAACGTTCAGGCTGTAGAAAAACTAATTTATGTCTTTGCTTTCTTAGATGCGATCAAATATTAACCATAAATGGTGATTCTACGTGAATTCTGATCTAGCTTTCACTGATGAGTAGGCTATTTTTCACGTAGAAGCACAATACGAAAAGAGGGCTGAGTTTTTCTACACCCTCGTTATGAGTCATAAATGAAGCAACTAAAACTACTATCTATTAGCGGCTCGGCATGTGCATTATTTTGCGCAGTCGCGTCACTAGTTTCTACTTCGGTGATTGGAATCGCTTATTGGTCGTTAGTGCTCTCGGGTTGTTCATTGGTTTTCTGGCAGCTCCTGAAATTGACCCCAAAGCTTTTAAAAAGGCGTGGCTGGTTCAGTTGGTTTGTGGCGCCATTGCTGGTGTGCTAGCTGGCTTAGTTTTTAGCTTAGCGGCCAATGATCTCATTTATACTGCAATTATCGGTGGCTTCATCGGATGGTCAGCTAATCTGTGGGTGAAACATGTTACATTGCCATAAAATAACTCATAACAAACTGCTCAATGATCAGCCAAGGAAACCTTGGCTTGGACAGCCACTGCTGCGCAGCGCCTGCCCATTAGCAGGGCGTTAATTGCCGGAGGTGACTCATGGAGCGGTTTACTAACTCAATAAGAAAAAATTTAGAAACAGAGAATTGGTATGGGGCTTTGTTTATGGCTCTAACTATGCCTGATATCTGTGGAAAAATAACATATCCAGAAATAGAACACTCTGGCCCTAGATATAAAGAGTGGTTTAATGCCAACCTATCCCAGATAAATAAATCTAATATTATGGGGAAAGAAGTTGTGTTCTTAACAGCTTCTGATTGCTGGGCATTAAGATGCTCTCTACTTCATGCTGGCACAGACGACATAACCGAACAGAGAGCTCAAGAAGTACTAGAAAAGTTTGAATTCACTACTTTGGGAATGCACCGAATTCACATTAATAATATTCTCACTCTAAACATAAAGGCATTTTGCAATGAAGTTATCCAGGCTGTTGAAGCTTGGTATGAACCCATTGCGGAAACACTTGAAGTAAAAGAAAAAATTGCAAGAATTATTAGCATAAAAACTGAGCCATTCTCACCAATACCAGGAATACAGTTTGAGTAAAACAATTAACAAGTTTGGCAATGCGACCACTAAAAGCGTGGCTTCGCCACAACGCGGCACATTCCAAAAGCGTTAAGTGTATGAGTATGAGGATAGCTTCAATAGTGGCGTTCTTGTTGATGTCTCAGGGGGTTAGTGCTGAGGTATCAGATAAAATTCCATCTTTTGTTGGAATGTGGGTGCAAGCTGTAGTTTTTGGTATGGTCTTTTTGTTTGCCTCATTCAAAAAGCCGTGGTGTGTATTATTGGGTTTGCTGTTTTCATTGTTCTTGGCATCCGGGTTCTATGACATGGCAAATGACAAGTTTATGTATTTGGCTGTTATTAAAGAGCAGGGAGAGCTTTATTTTCTCAATGGCTATGCTTCCTCTTTTACGGTCGGGGTTCTAGCACTCTTGGGCTTAATAATTAATCGGAGCGTTAATGCAAGGAAAAACACTTAACAAAGGTAGGCAAGGTCGCGCTTCGCGCTTGACCTCGTCGCTATCGCTTCTAGGCACTTGCTACCGGCGTTAATTTTCTAAGAGTAGCCATGCCTTACAAGAGTATTATTAGGTCTGTTGTAGTGATTTTTTTAGTCGTTGCTGCTTACTATGTTGGCGAGCATCGGGGGTTCAATCGGGGTGTAGAAATTTCTGCAGTTTTTTCTTCATCGGGAAGGTCAGTAGATGAAGCAAATATGATTGCTCTTCTTCTCGGATATGCGAGGCGGGGGGAAGAAGAAAAAATGTATGAATGGGGCGAAAAGTTCATTGTTCAGAACATGGATACATACAACAGTGTTCAGAGTGTGCTCGCTACAGAGTCTGCGGCAATAAAAGATACAAAGCTCTATGATGTGCTTGATGTAATGGTCAACTCATACCCACACAGTACAACGGAAGATTATATAGAAACATACATTAAGGCGGGCAAGAACTCCTCGGCCAGCCCCGAAAATTAACCAGGCCAGTCAAGCTCGCCCACCCCTTCGGGGTTAGGCTGGACAGCCTATGCTCCGCTTCGGCTGCCCTTGCTGGAAATGTTAAGTGCATGAGAGAATGAAGACATCAGTAGCAATTGTTTTACTTACATTAATTTTGAATGGTTGCGCTACACCGCAAACCTATACCGGAACGGTAACTGATTGCCAAGATAATCCGATTGCTAGAGCAGAAGTAGAAGCATGGGAAAACGAATGGATTCCTTTTCAATTGCCTGGCAAACTTGGAGAAACCAAAACGGATGAAAATGGAACTTTCACATTAAACACAGAAAAAGGGGCGAGCTTCTTCGTTTATTCTGGTAGCAAACTAGTATTTACAAGCCACCCTGGGAAATCGGAGACCAAGTGTGCCAAAAATAGCACTTAACAAATCGTGGCAGCAAGGGCGCCCCGGGACGGCTTACACTTCGTTCCAGTCGCCCCTGCACTCTGCGCTAAGTTTTATACACAAGTTTTTTCAGTTTTATTATATAAATCAATAAGTTACAGTTTAGCCCAGTAAGAACTACAGATTTGGCTGGATAATTATGCAGGACTGGGTCATGGACGAAGTAAAAAATCAGGTTATGGGTGATACACGCTTGAATAAACGCTTGTCTAATATTCTTAGTAATTTAAGCTCCGACCCAAAGAATAGCATTCCTTGTGCAAACAAAACTTGGGCAGAAACGTTTGCGGCTTATCGCTTTATCGAAAATGATAAAGTCAATTTTGACTCTATTATGAGCGGCCATAAATCGGCAACTCTTGAGAGAATCAAGGCGCAGCCTGTTGTTCTTATCCCACAAGATACTACTTTTCTAAATTTTGCCACTGACCTAGAAAGTAAAGAGATGGGAACACTTAGGCGTAAAGAGACCAACCAACAACTCTTGCACACCTCCATCGCGATAACACCATCCAGAATTAATTTGGGTGTTGTTGAAGGTAGTATGTGGCAGCGAGATAAAGAATCTAGTGCTAATTCTCGCTATACCAAGTCGATACAAGATAAAGAGAGTCGACGCTGGCTAGACCATTATGAATCAGCTTGTGAGATACAAGAGCGCTGCCCTGAAACCACGATTGTGAGCATCGCGGATAGAGAGGGGGATATTCATGAGTGGTTTCAATTAGCTGAAGATCAAAATGAACAGCGGCGTGCAAGCTATATTGTTCGAGCCAAGGCTAACCGTAGTTTAGAGATCGAAGGAGAAGATACGACTTTACTTTGGGACTATATGACCAAGCAGAAGTCCATCGGGAAATACTCAGTAGGTATCCCCAAAAGGAGTGGACGGCCAGAAAGGGAAGCTAAGGTCAGTGTATCCATTGCAGAAGTAAGATTGCAGGGAAAAGGAAAATCAAAACGACCTCTTTCTCTCTACGCAGTCTTTGCTAAGGAATTAAGCCCACCAGAAGGGGAAAAAGGTATTGAATGGATGCTGCTGACCGATCTTGCAGTTGAGGACTTTAAGCAAGCGAGGATCATTATTGAGTGGTATCGAAGTCGATGGGAAATTGAAACCTATTTTCGAGTGGTGAAAGGCGGATGCCAGATAGAAAGTAATCGCTTTAGAACTGAGCAGCGCATGTTGAACTGTATTGCAATCTATATGATTATTGGGTGGCGTCTACACTCCATGACAACACGGGCACGAACGCTTCCTGATACGTCGTGTACGAAATTCTACTCTGAAAAAGAGTGGCGTATGATATGGATAATGCAAGCTAAAACCTCCCCACCCAATGAAGCTCCAAGTATGAGAGATATAACTCGTATGTTGGCAGGACTTGGAGGCTTTCTGGGGCGGAGCGGCGATGGTGAGCCTGGAGTTAAAACCGTTTGGCAGGGGTACACAAAGCTTCTCCATTATATGGAGGCAGCGGAGGCTTTAAATGGACTTAAATGATGTGTATAAAACACAGACTCTGCGTTATATGTGAGCAAACATGAATAATAGGTTAGGAACGATTATTGTAGTGGCTTTGGCATTGTTGCTTTCAGCTTGCCGTGCAGGGTACAAAGATATCAGTAGCGAGCCAGAGTATTCTCAATATATTGGCAAGCAATATAAACTAATATCCGATATGGACTATTCCGGGGTTAACTTGTCACGAGGCTATAGCGATGAAATTCATGTTTATATTATTTCATCACGAGATCCTGGCTGGAGTGGTCCAGAGGTAGTAACAAGAGAAACACTGCCTACTGGCTCTGTTGTCATAATATCAAAAGTAGAGGAATGCACAAACTGTTTAACTTTTGGCGCTCCACTCAGGCGTGCACAAGTTGAAATTAAAGGAGTCCCATCTATTAATCTACCAATACAGTTAGACTTTGATCAAATACTATCTGGAAAGCACCTTGAACGAGTTCAATGAAAACATAACCAGTCAAGGTAGCAAGGGTTACTTCGCGCACCGGGATGCACAATCCGCTACGTAGTTTGACGCCCCTGCTTGAAACGTTATTGTGGCGGTCAGTTTTATTGATTTTTCGTGGTAACTAATAGCTTAGTACGGCTAAATAGCAGCCAATATCGAGCAATTTTTACTGGTTGCTATTTAAACAGTTTCGCTCCTAGAGTGTTCGCTCAGGTGCTGTAAAAAGGGGCAGTCCGCTGCAATTTCGCGGATTGCCAGTAAGATAGGAATTGGTTGGGAAAAGTGCGGTATTCTTCCCTCGTAAATATTGGGCAGCGGCCAGCCAAACTATGGCTGGCAAAGTGCTAGTAGTCGGTCCCGAGCGCGCCAGCCATAACCAGGCTAGGCAAGCTCGCCCAATCCCTTCGGGGTTGGGCTGGACAGCCTACGCGCTGCTTCGGCTGCCCTTGCTAGCGGCGTTAACTACAAGACTTACCCACGTTTAGTAGACACCCTGTATAGTTAGGTTTAGGCCTAACACGGAGGTGTATCATGGGTAAGAAAAGAACTCAGGCGTATACGGAGGAGTTCCGTAGAGAAGCAGTTAAGAGAGCGGAAAAGCCTGGAGCAACAACGGCTTCTGTAGCACGAGAGCTAGGTGTCAGTGCACAGCAGATCTACAACTGGCGTCGCCAATTTAATCGACTGTCTGATAAGCAGTTCAATAGTTTAGAGGGTGTCGACTACTCCAAACAGGAAAGCGCTGAAGTTCGCAAGCTCAAGAAGGAACTGCATGAAGCTCGTCAGGAGGTTGAGTTCCTAAAAAAGGCAGCTGCGTACTTTGCGAACCACCAAGAGTAAAGTACGCATTGATACAAGAGCATGTAGGGTCATTCCCGATTAGCTTGATGTGTCGGTGTTTAGAAGTCTCAAGATCGGGTTATTATCGATGGCGGGGGCGACTGCCATCTGCTCGCACGATTAGAAGGATACGAACAATCGAGAAAATCCGAGAGACGTTTTTTGAGTTTAAAGGTCGTTATGGCGCGCCTAGAATTGCTTGCGAGCTTCAAGAGTTAGGTGAGCCATGCTCGCGGAACTACGTCGCTAAGCTTATGCAGCAGGAGCATATTAAAGCGAGAAACGGCAAAGGCTTTCGATATAGTCAGCCCGTAGAGGGGAGCATTAACGTCTCCGCCAACTTACTTAAGCGTTGCTTTGATGTGGATCGACCAAATTGCCGCTGGACCAGTGACATTACGTATATCTGGGTTCTGGAGAGGTGGCTATACCTCGCGGTAGTTATGGATCTGTACTCTCGACGTATTGTAGGTTGGGCATTTGACTCGCAGATGACCGATGAATTGACACGTCGAGCATTGAAAATGGCCCTAGAGCGACGACCAATAAAGCCTGGACTGCTAGTTCACTCTGACAGGGGTGTGCAATATCGATCGCAGAAATACCAGGATCTCTTGTCCGAAAGCAAGTGCAAGCCGAGCATGAGTCGCCAGGCTAACTGTTGGGATAATGCGGCAATGGAATCATTCTTTAGCAGGCTAAAAGTCGAGCTGGTCTATGCCAGAACATTCGAAAGCGAAGAGCAAGCAAAATCTGAGGTGTTTGAATACATTGAGATTTTCTACAATAGGGTTCGTAGGCACTCTGCATTGGGCTATGTAAGTCCAGCAGAGTATGAGCGAAAATACGTATAGTTAGAGTGTCTACTTTTTGTGGGCAAGACCACTACCCAAGCACCCCACCATCTTTAGATCAATGAATTATGATAGATCGTGAAAAATTGAAAGAAGAAATACGAAATGCATTTGGAGATGTAGAGTTTCCTCGGCATTGTGGTATTAGGGCGGCAGAACTAATAGATGGGTGGATTGATGATAAAGAATTATTAGCCAATGAAACAAAAGCGAGAGATTTCTGTGGGCATTGGTGGGATGTGCCCGAAGAGCATATAAGTGGACAAAGTTTAGGGTTTAACTACCTAGATGCTGAAGGGGTAGAGTTTTATCTTCCGGCATTTATGGTTCTGGCCATTAATAAGCCGATATATAAAAACTTGTATACATTAGCATATGAGCTTGTTCCAACTGAGGAAATAGAGCTGGATGGTAAAGGATTGTATAAATACTATTGTCTGAAGTATTCTAAAATTATTGGATTAAAAAGAGATATTACAATTAAATTCATGCAGTACTTAGTAGTGGCTCTGCGTGAATGCACTCCCGATGTTCCTGGCTGGGATGGAAGAGAGGTGGAAAAGGCTTTATCGCACGAGTTTTGGAGAGCCAGTAGTTAACAAGGTGTTCAAGTTCGCTCCGGTTGCAAAAGGCGCAACCTCCACGGGACAAGCTACACTACGTTTCGCTTGCTCCTTAACACAGCATTAACTGTACTTATGGATCAGGATATAAAGTCACAATTGAGAATAATCTTTAGAAAATCGGAAGAGGTTTTTGGTGCAGAAAATTCGCTAGGCACCCCAGACTTACTCCCTTTTTGTAACTCTATTTTAGAGCTTTACAAAGCTGCTAGTGATATGCACATGGAGTTTGAGGAAGCATTTATTGAAGACTTTGATATCCACAAAGAGTGTACTTGGGAGTTAGCCCAGGTTTGCATGTATCATTTACGGCTGCCAAAGTATAAGACACATTTAGAAAAGCGCTTGAAAGAGGCCCGTAGTGCCCCTGACTGGAGGGCGATTCCTGTTATCGAACACATCTTGAATGCGTATGAAGATCCTTGGAAGGATAAAGAGATGTTTTATGATACAAACAGTTAACAAGGCTATCAAAAAACGGTCACTTTGTGGCCTGATTGTTCGAGCCAAGGCTAATCGTAGTTTAGAGATCGAAGGAGAAAATACGACTTTACTTTGGGACTATTTGTTCAAACAGAAGTCCATCGGAAAATACTCAGTCGGTATCTCCAAAAGAAATGGAGAGCCAGAAAGGGGAGCTAAGGTCAGTGTATCCATCGCAGAAGTAAGATTAGCGGGAAAAGGAAAATAAAAACGACCTCTTTCTATCTACGCAGTTTTTGCTAAGGAAATTAAGCCCACCAGAAGGCAAAAAAGATATTGAATGGATGCTGCTGACCGACCTTGCAGTTGAGGACTTTAAGCAAGCGAGGATCATCATTGAGTGGTATCGAAGTCGATGGGAAATTGAAACCTATTTTAGAGTGGTGAAAGGCGGATGCCAGATAGAACGTAGTCGCTTTAGAACCGAGCAGCGAATGCTGAACTGTATAGCAATCTATATGATTATCGGGTGGCGTCTACAATCCATGACAACACGAGCACGAACGCTTCCTGATACATCGTGTACGAAAGTCCACTCTGAAAAAGAGTGGCGTATGATATGGATAATGTAAGCTAAAACCTCCCCACCAAATGAAACTTCAAGTATGAGAGATATAACTCGTATGTTGGCAGGACTTGGAGGCTTTCTGAGGCGGAGCGGCGATGGTGAGCCTGGAGTTAAAACCGTTTGGCAGGAGTAAACTAAGCTTCTCCATTATATGGAGGCAGCGGAGGCTTTAAATGGACTTGAATGATGTGTATAAAACACAGGCACGGCGCTATCAAAAATATAAAGTCTCCTTATTAGTACTCTGACCAGTTAGTAACTTATTTCTACTGATTTCACCTTCATTTCACCTTTCCTTCTTTAAAGTGCTACTCAACCAGTTATTTAAAGAAATTAACTATGTCGAGTAGCATTCACTTAAAGCAAATTGACCATTATTTTACCTTGGATAAACAACAGGTCAGCCTGTTTGAGGGTTTAAATGTTGAACTGCACAGTGGCCATTCTTACGCCATTGTGGGTCCCTCTGGAGTAGGCAAATCAAGCTTATTACTGTTAATGGCGGGCCTTGAGCGTCCGGTTTCTGGCGAAGTGCAATTTCAGAAAAACGGTGAGCCACAATTATTAAAGAACCTGCGTCAAAACTCAGGTTTTATTTTTCAGCAGTTTCATTTGTTACCCGAACTTGATGCCTTAAACAACGTCGCACTGCCTTTAAAACTAAAAGGTGACAAGCACGCATTATCCACAGCTGAATTATGGCTCGATAAGGTAGGGTTATCTGAGCGAATGTATCATAAACCACAGCAACTGAGTGGTGGTGAGCAACAACGGGTGGCCATTGCCCGTGCTTTTGTAATGCAGCCGCAATTTATTTTTGCCGATGAGCCTACGGGCAACCTAGATGAGAATACCGCGCAGCATGTCGCGCAATTGATGTTTGATTTCTGTCAGCAAAACGGCGTAGGGCTGGTACTGGTCACTCACTCGATGGAATTAGCGCAGCAGGCCGATACCTTACTGCAATTGAGCCGAGGCAAATTAGCGGTCAAGGCGCGCAACAAAGCTGCGGTTATGGCGGGCCCATTATGCTGATTTTATTAGTGTGGCAGTTATTCCGCCAGCAATATCACCAAGCGGATGTGCGCTTAATTCGCTGGACCCAAGCAACTTTGATGTTTTTCATTTTAACGCTCAGCTTAACCAGCAGTTCTATTCAAACTTATTTAGCCAATAATTTGCAGCAAATGCTCGGTAGCGATTTGGTGATTTCTCAGAATCAAGCACTAACCGATGCACAACTAAGCAAGTTGCACCAGTATGCGCGGCAGTTGAGTGTGAGCCAGCTGGTGAATGTAACCTTGACCAATGATCACCATTGGCAAGCGGTTCAATTAAAAGCAGTGGATGATCTTTATCCAGTGCAAGGCACAGTGCAAGTGGCATTTGAGGCGGATGGACAAGGACAACCCCTGAGCCATGGGCCTAAATCCGGTGAAATCTGGGTCGATAGCCGATTGTTTGCTTCGCTGCAGCTCACCCTTGGCCAATCCTTAGACATCGGACACGGACAATTGAAGCTCACAGGTTTGGTGCAACACGAACCCGACCGTCTGCTCGAAGGCCATTCCGTAGCGATGCGTGCATTGGTGCACCTGGATGATCTTTCACTGATACAAGCAGACAATGCCCGCTTTCGCTATTTACTTACGGGGGATGAAAGCGAACTGAACACCCTCAAACAGTGGGCCACTACTGAGCTAGTGACTGCACAGTTTTATGATAAATACAGTGGCCATCCGCTGGCGATGTTTTGGCAACGGGTTGAGAATTTTGTGGGTTTAGCATCGGTACTGTTGTTTTTGATGGCTGCCATTGCTATCGACCAAGCCGGTCGACGTCAGTTGTTATCCCAGCACCGCTTTGCTGCGGTGTGTTTAGCCATGGGCAGCAATAAACCCCAAGTGTTTGCTTTATCATTTGGTCAATGGCTACTAACAGTCATTGCAGGTCTAATTCCGGCAACCGCCTTGGCATGGGGGGCGGAATACCTAATTTTGCAGCAAATGCAGATACAGTTTACGGACCTATCCGCCACCCGGGTATGGACGGATTTATTCAACAGTTACATGCTGTTATTAGCCCTATTGGCGATTTTCCAAATTCCCAATTGGCTAGTGATGGCCAAAGTAACCCCGGCGCAGTTGATTCGCCAAATGGCGAGTCCGAATCACCTATTGCCACGATATGGATTTGCGTTAATCGGTGTGGCTGTGGTGGCCTTTGTTTACTCCGATAACGGTCTGCTCACGGCCATGACTCTATCCGCTATGGCGGCCACCTTGATGTTGATGGTGGTATTGACTTGGTTGGTATTGAGGTTGGGCTATACGGTGACGAGCCGTACAACGGGCATCATGGCTTTTGGTTTTTATATGATGAAACAGCGTTTGCTCAGCAAATCCATTCAAATTCTGGGTGTTGGCATGTGTGCCACTTTGTTGCTGTTCACCTTAAGTTTGATGAAGGACATTGGTCAAACCATGGAAGGCTATACCCGCGAGCACGATGGTAATCTGATGATCACCCAGGCCAATGAACAACAGGTGCAAGACATACGCCAATGGAGTGCGCAAACTGGCAGTGAGATTCGCCAATTAAAGCCATTTTGGTACGGGCAGTTAAGTCATATCAATGGTCAGTCCTTGGTGGAATTAACCACCGGCCCCAGCGAAAGTTTGGCTAGCTTACAGAAGCCTATCCGCTTGCATTTCAGTATTAAGCAAGCAAACAACAACCAAACCGTGATTGGCCAACGCTGGCAAGATCGGGATGCTGACTGGCAACAAGTATCGGTGGAGCAAGAAGTTATGACTGATATGGGGTTGAAGCTCGGCGACCAATTGCGGTTTGAAGTTGCGGGGCAATCTTTGAACTTTGAAATCAAAGCTAGTCATAAATATGTACCAGGCAAAGGTTCCATCACCTTTTGGTTTAATGTGCCGCAAAGCACCATGAACCAGCTTCAAATATCGCCTCTTTATATGGGTAGCCTTGAGCTTGTTGACACTGCTTGGGTGCAGTTGGCAGAGCTTTGGCTGCGTCATCCAACTTTGCGGTTAATATCGGTGCGCGAATTAACGCAACGCTTTGATGATACTTTGTCGATGGTCATTAAGTTGGTATCTGGATTTAGTTTGATGATTATTGTGCTGGCACTGTTGGTGATCAGTGCATCGGTCAAAGGCTATGAAGCTGATGAGTGTAAAAAGAATGCCTTACTGATCAGCTTTGGTCAATCACGCCTTGCGTGCTGTAAACTAAGCCTGTTTGAGTGGTTGCTGACTTCTTTAATTGCTAGCGTGGGTGCCATTTTAGGTACTTACCTTATGGCTCAATTGATTTATCAGTCTCAATTTGGCATCAATTATAAGCCTGATTGGTTATGGATCATCGCTACTTTACTCGTCAGTGCATTGGTGGTGTGCAGCGCTGGTATGATAGCCAATCGCAGCAGTTTAAAGTTTTCCGTTGGAACCTTGTTAAGGAACACAGGGTGAATAACATTTCAATTTAGTTGGTGGAAGACCAACAGGATTTGGCCATTAATGTCACAGAATATTTTGAGCCAAAAGGTCCGTCGGTAGATTGTGCGAACTGTCTCAGGGGATGACATGAACTTTGATCATCCGGGGGGCAGCATGGTCTTCTGAACAATACAGGCGAAGATATAGAGTTGCTTAACGATGGAGGTTGCATATTAATGGTATGTAAATTGTAAAAATGTGTGTTGCGATACCTATAAAGAGTGCTCCATGCCTCTGGGCGCACTGTGTTCGGCATAGTGTGCATCGCCGTTTACGGTGATATTAGTGAGTAAAAAATGTGAAGATAATTATCGCTATAGTTAAATCTGCACATGATTTTAGTATTTACTAAGAAAATTATTCATGAAAAAGAGCCTTGATCAGCTAATAGATAATAGAGAAGACTGGCGAACAATAGCATTTGCTTTTTACTCCCTGGTTCACAATGACCCAAGTGATTGGGATAAGCTTTCAGACGAATTGAAAAATAGTGAAATAGGCAATATTGTCAGAAATATATAGATACTAAAGATGCTCAGTACCTAATGGGGGCAGGTAAGATGCTTGCAGGTAAAAATTGGTACACAGCTCTTGGAAGAGCATTTTAAATGTTTGTTATTTTAAGTTGGTATAAAAGTTGTGGTGTGTCAAAAAGATGTTAAGTATTGCAAATTAGAGTGAAATTATTTTTCCTAGATTTAACGCTGCTCGCACTCGAAAGATAATATTTCTTGATAAAGCTGAATCCAATCCACTGTTGGTTGGCTTATTTCTGGAAATTGCAATAAGCGATTATTCCAGAGCCTTTCAGATGTGTATGCAGTTTATGGCTTCGTTTAACAGTACATTGTGCTGCCAGGGATGGCACTAAAGTATGAGGCTGTCGTTCATAAAGCTCTTCTCGCTAATTATCTTTACTCCCTTTGAGGGGATGGTTTGTTGTTCAGATCGACTCAGTGTGTTTTTTCAAGAAATGTCAGGTAAGTGCCTGTAATTTCCTAGTGAATACAATTCTAGTAGAATAAAATCAAATAGCTGGTGCTGTTATATATGGCAATGATGGCAGTTCCACGCTATCCGTATTTGGGTTAAGTGGGCTTTAATTATTTGGGGCTCATAAAATAAGACAAATAAATCCGATATCAGCAGAAAGTGTAATTTAGGTAATTGAATGGAAATGTGTTGGATTTATAGTATTAAGTACTGCCGCATTAGTACTTTTATCACTATCTGTGTTGGGCTGGCTCGTGTTTATAGGAAATATATGCTGGGATGACGCCCCTTTTAATCCAAAAAATATTCGCTAAGGTGTAACTTTTTTGACTTTGCAGTTTGTTAAAAGAAAAAATGGATTGTTGTCTTTTTAAAAGGGCTTGCCAATAATTTGAATCTCAAAAAATTACTGTTTCTGTGAGCTGGTATCTTTACAAGTAATTACTTTGCAAGTAATTTCATTAGCTTGCCTTAATTGTTGGTTTTGAATTTTAGATTCTGATAATACAAGTGCTGTCGGCACTAAAAGAATGTCAGGAATTATGGTCATTTACAATTGAAATGGGGGAGAGAACAGTCTGTTTTAAAGTGTTTTTAGGTGTTTATCATTAGAAAGTGATCGGTAGTTAGAATGCTACATTGGTCACATGGATATAGCAAAAAGGAAAATCCAATGCTAAAAGATGTAACTTATAAAAAAGCTTTAAAAAGTATTATAGGATTAGTATTTGTGTCAGCAAGCTGGCAAGCGCAGGCCATCAGTTGTCCTCAGTTAGAGGACGTTTCATTGCCTCCAAAATGTAGCTCTGAAGAGCTAGGAACTTGTAATGTTGCGGTACAAAATATAATCCCAGCTGCAGCCTGTGCAATCTTCGAAGTGTCTCCGGCTGCAAATGATGCGACGTTGGTACTCCGTTTTACAACGCTAATCACTAACTCCTGGTTTGATGCAACAGCACCTTATCATCCGACAGCAAAGGGCGTTTACTCAGATATTAGTCGAATGACAGAGCCGACAGATAATACTGAGTTAAATATTGCATTGACCTATGCTTCCCACAAAGTACTAAGTGGTTTATTTCCCCATTTGGTATCTGAATGGGATGATATGCTAATTGAGCTAGGGTTAGATCCTGAAAATATTTCAGAAGATACGACGACACCAATTGGTATAGGAAATTATGCTGGCAGAAAAGTTCTGGAAGGACGTGTCAATGATGGGATGAATCAGTTAGGTAATGAAGGTAACCAGCTTTATCATCGCTTGCCTTATGCCGATTATACCGACTTTAAACCTGCTAATTCTGCCTACAAGCTGCGTTTTCCATCAAAATGGCAGCCGGCAGTTTTAATGGAGCGACCAGGCGTATTTCGGGTTCAGCAGTTCGTAACTCCTCAAATTGCATTGACTACGCCCTACAGCTACGAATCTCCTGATGAGTTCACTTCGCCGATACCAATTAAATCCAAAATTTGGAACTACCCCAGTTACGTAGCGCAAGTAAATGATGTATTGGCGACATCAGCGAATTTAACTGATGAGCAGAAGATGAAAGCTGAGTTATTTGATATGAAGATATTCAGCTTAGGCTTCGCTGCCGTTTTTGCATCTGAATCTCAAGCTTTATCCCTGATGGATTTCATACACTATGACTTCCTGACTAATATGGCAGCTTTTGATACTGCTATTGCTATCTGGAAGGAAAAGCGTCGCCATAACTCAGTAAGACCTTTTTCTGCTGTTCGATATATTTATAAGGATGAACCTGTAACGGCTTGGGGTGGTGCTGGAAAGGGAACCGTGGATGATTTACCCGCCAGTCAGTGGACTAGCTATCTGCCTGTAGCTGATCATCCCGAGTACCCCTCCGCATCAGCTAGCTTTTGTGCTGCGCATGCCGAGACAAGCCGCTTGTTTTTACCTCAAGGCGATACTTTGGGATATTCTGTAACTGCTCTGTCTGGCAGCTCTCAGATTGAACCTGGTGTAACACCACAAACTGACTTGAATCTATATTTCCCTACCTGGACTTCATTTGAAGAGGACTGTGGTAATAGTCGTGTATGGGGAGGTGTACACTTTGAGCCTTCAGTACCTGCAGGGCAGGCGATAGGTCATCAAGTGGCACATCGTGCTTTTCAGTTTTACCTCTCAAAATTAGAAGGTAACTAAGAGAGATGACGTGGGGCAGAAGAATCACTAATTGATAAGCTCGGATCCAATTAGTATCTTCTGCCTCATTTATAAGTTAGATGTTTCTATTCTGGGACCTCTGTTCATCTATGTTTAAAATGTGAGCTAAGTTGTCATTAGATAATCTTTTATCTCGATACTTGGGAAATCTAGAGTGGCTTTCGATCACAAGAAATGTGAACCTAAGAACCCGATAATAAGTTCACTCAAGTGACTGAAAAGGCCATATAGATAATGCAGCCTATTGTACCATAAGTTAAGAAGTGAAATACTTGACAATGATTTTTGACAGAGGAGCCTGAATCTCAGTAGGGAACAATATCCCGTTGATGTATTTCTGCAGTTTTTAGATGTTTTACAGGGCTTAACTTTAATTAAAATATAATTCGGTCCTGTTTCTCTTATGCTAATTACTTTACTTATAATAATTGGATTGTTATTGCCTGCAGTATGGCAGGTATTGTTAGGATAATTGTGATGAAGCGAATCCCTGAACCCTTCCGTATAAAAATGGTTGAGCCGATCAAGATGACAACCTATAAAGATAGGGAGGTTGCACTCAATAAGGCTGGATTAAATCCGTTTTTACTGCGCAGTGATGATGTCTATATTGACCTATTGACAGATTCAGGTACTGGTGCAATGAGTGATAATCAATGGGCGGGTTTGATGCTTGGTGATGAGTCCTATGCCGGTAGCCGAAACTACTACAATTTGTGCAATGCAGTAGAGCATTTTTTCGGGTATAAATTGGTTGTTCCTACACATCAGGGGCGTGGAGCAGAACAAATTTTGTTTCCTGCGCTGATTGAGCGTATGCGTCAAGTGCGTGGAGGGACGGAGCCTGTATTTATTTCAAATTATCATTTTGATACTACTGCAGGGCATATAGAGTTAAATGGCGGAAAAGCAATTAATGTGGTGGATAAACGTGCTTTTGATACCACGACAGCATACGACTGGAAAGGTAACTTTGATTTACAACGCCTGGTTGCCACTATTGAGGAGCACGGAAGCCACAATGTCTGTGCGATTATAACTACTGTGACCTGTAACAGTTCTGGTGGTCAGCCTGTGTCCATGAAAAATATGCAGGCAGTTTATGAAATTGCTACTAAGTATGATATCCCAGTGGTAATTGATTCGGCTCGATATTGCGAGAATGCTTACTTTATAAAGCAAAGGGAAGAGGGGTATCAAGAGAAATCGATTTTAGAAATTATTCGCGAGATGTATCAATATGGGGACATGTTGACAATGTCCGCAAAAAAAGACCCTATGGTAAATATTGGTGGCCTTTGCTGTATTCGAAACAATGAGGAACTGTTTCAAGCCGTACAAACCCGCTGCGTCCCTATGGAGGGTTTTGTGACCTACGGAGGGATGGCTGGTCGCGATATGGAAGCGCTGGCCCGGGGGCTCTATGAGGCTGCCGATGAGAGCTATTTGAGCTACCGAATTGGCCAAGTGGCCTATCTGGGAGAGCGATTGAGATCTGCTGGAGTACCCATTCAATATCCCACAGGTGGGCATGCAGTTTTTGTAGATGCATCGAAGATTCTTCCCCATATTCCATCAGAGCAGTTTCCGGCACAGGTGTTAACCAATGCGCTGTATCTAGAAGCGGGAATCAGGGCTGTGGAAATTGGCTCTTTACTTCTTGGGCGGGACCCGGATACCGGTGAACAAAAGAAAGCAGATCTAGAATTAATGCGGCTTACTATTCCACGTAGAGTCTATACAAATGATCATATGGATTATGTAGCAGATGCGATTATCGAACTTTGCTCGCGGGCCAATGAATTGCGGGGGCTAGCTTTCGAGTATGAGCCACAAGTTCTACGACATTTTACTGCCAGATTTACAGAGATTTGAGCTATAATTAACTATTTTTTCTATTATAGTAAAACCATTCTTTAGTATATTTTACAACTAAAATAAGGTGGATACATTGGATGTTTGTATCCACCTTATTTTTTCTAGAAATTATCTTGCTGCCTTACCTGGTTCCAGCTGGCCCCTAAGTCGGTCGACTCGTAGAAATCACCATTGGCACCATCGCAGGAAACTAATAAACGATCGGCAACCAGAGGAACTATAGAGGTGCAGTAATCTGTAGGTGGTTTATTGTCTGTAGATATCCAGCTTTTTCCGCCATCCGTTGTTGTTAAGATTCTGTTTTCTGTTTCACGATCCCTACCAGAAAAGTTACTTTGTGAAAAACCAACAATCGCAACGGCTTCATTGTCAGTTGAGAACCAGGGAACGGATCGAAATGTGAAATTTCTATTTATACAGCGATTTCTGGAAGATTTACTTTCTTTACATTCTTTAATGTACGTAGTTATTTTATCCTGGTTGCCATTTTTATCAATTTTGTAATAGGTTGGCTTTCCTGTCCAGGACCAGAAGCCAGCTTCCTCGACACCTAACTGAACTGCGCCTGCGTCAATAATTGCATTTAGGTCAAAATCATCTACTGTTTTTTCGATCATCCAACTTTCAGGATCATAGATGAAGATTTCGCTATTGATTGGCGAAAATATAATACTTCCATACGTTGATTGCTCACGGACAGTTATGTAATTCTGGCCGTTGAATTCAAAAATAGTTGTATTGTATATATGTTGGTCACTCTTGGTGTGGGCTTTCATTTCCCCTATTTTTACTTCCGCAATATGCTTCCATCCTTGACCTGATCTTGAGGAGTATTGATTCAAAAGTTTCCACTTTACTTGTGAATTTGCTACTACTCCCCTATAAATATTCACTTCAAAGTCGCGAGTAACTAGAAGTTCTATCTCTCCTGTATCTAGAAGTTTCAGGTTTTCAATGTGAGTATTATGCTCCAATGATATGTCTAGCCAGTCCCCTTTAGCAGAGCGCCAGAATAGGGCGCCTTCACTCCCCCCGACTACTAGATCACCATGATTGTTTTGTGCGATAGCCGTTAATTCATGATTGGTGTCAACAGCATCAAGCTCCCAGTCCCCGTCGGGAGTACGTTTCATAAACACGCCGACCTTTCCAAGAAAGTAGATGGAATTATCAGGAGAAATATACTCTTCGCTGTATGTCAGGGGGTTCTGTGCAATGGATATATAAGCTGACTCTCGCTCTTCATCATTTTCATCGATATGCCACCCGTTGATTGATTGAGGATCGTATTTTATGAATGGAAAGTGCTTTGCAATTACCTCTCCTTCTTTTGATTCAGGCGCGCGAATCAAAAGGTCAAGGTATCTATCACCTTGTGGCTTTGGATAATAGATCAAAGTACCAAGATCAGTGACCTCACCCTGCGTAACTGAAAAGGTCCCCAGCTTCTCATCTGCACTTACGAAACGGCTGTACCATCCATTACCGTTTGAATAGAACGCCCGAATGCTACTAATAGAGTAATTCCCTGGTTTGACAGAAGAGGCAAATACCGTTGTACCATTTAGCTTTGGTCGATCCGCAAGGAGACGTTCCGGTTTTATGGATTTAGACTCGTTCAAGTTTTCCGGGTTAATTGTGAGTTGATTAAACGGCAGGGCAACTCCAGAGGCGTTAATGATTCGAGCGACAACAATTCCATCTTGTTCGCTAATAGGGGCGTCTTCTTTCAATGTTGGTAGCATATTAACTTGCCCCGCACAACCTTGTAGAAATAATAAACAGACCGCTAAAAGAAGTGGGCAAGACTTAACGTACCTGAGAGGGTTCATCCCTGACATATTATTCTCCATAATTTGGACCAAAGCTTGCCAATTGTATTGCATTTGGCTCTGAGATAGTATTCAAAACGTTGTCACTTATTTATAAATAAACATATGGAAGTGTTATTTTGACACTAAATTTAAGAAGCGTGATGCCGATAGGCTATCAGGCAAGTGGAGTTAATACTCTTCTTAAAGGCATAATATTTGCGGCAATCCTTGTGTCTGAATCAGTAATTGCTCGGGCGCTGTCATTGGTACCCTATGATAGTCCGCCTGAGTTAGAGGGCGGGCGTGGGTATGTTTTGGTAAAGCTCGATGTAGGAGGTACTGCGCCCTCAATAGAGTTTGCTAAGATGTACGCTAATGGAAATAAATACCTGCTGAGTGGGCAAAAATATAAACTGCGAAAGAAAGGTCGTTATAAAGTCAGCCTCAAGGATAAGTCCGAAGGCTTTTACCTGATGACAGTCCCTGCTGGCCTGTACCAAATTACCCAAATAAATGCACCTTACTTCAATCTTCCCTACAAACTAGATACTGCTAAGCGGCGCACATGGCGTTTTCATGTGGAAGCTGGAAAAACAAATTATATTGGCAGCTTGTTTATAGGTAAGCAAAGAAAGTCAGATACGGTAGAGGTCTATTTCAAAAATCGAATAGCAACAGATTTAGATGGAGTTCAAGAAGCCTTAAATTCATTAACTGAGTTGTATCCTCTGGTATCTGGTGCGGGAGTGCAAGATGAATTCTTGCAAAGTTGGTTAAGTCCTCTGGAGATAAATCAATGATTGTTTTTTTTCGAGGGGCTTTATTGGTTTTGTTATGCATTCTGGTGAAAATTGGTCCAGTAGTAGCAATGCCAGCAGAAAGCTACTTTAAATCGGTTGATACTATAACAGCACAGGTTAGTCCAGATGGAAGGTTGGTAGCGTCCATTAAGCAGAGTGACGCTAGTCAAAAGTTAGATATTTGGAGTCGTAAAGATGGATCTAGTCATACCCTAATTGATCTCGAAACATTGACTTCCAGGGATGCATCAATTCAATTTATCCGTTGGGTTGGCCCAAAGTATCTTGTTGCCCAGTTTAAGGAAGTCAAGAAGGGTGTTAAAAATTTACTAGATACCAAGCCAGCTTATCGACTATTAGTGCTTGATGTATCAGGCTCCGAAGGCCAGCCTCCAGAAATATTTGAGGTAAAAACGCCGGGTTGGTTGGTCCATGCGTTGCCAAACAGGCCGGGCCATTTTCTGTATGCAAAAAGTGGGATTTACTCCAAGGTATACAGTATTGACGTATCTAAGCTTAACCGATTTAAACAGAAAGCAAGTAAACTTTTACGAAAAGATGGAGGCCAGTTTACAGTTCAGAATGAAGTGGCGTCGGTTGAAGGGTATGCGATACGCTGGTTTTTTGATCCATCAGGCCAGCCAAAGTCCGTTTTGTTTTTCAATGACAGCAAGCTTCATCTGAGTAAAGTTGTTGATGGAAACTCTACCGCCCCAATAAAGAGTTGGTCTGAAGAAGAGTTGGAAGAGGAGCCCGCTCCCGGAGCAGAGCATGGAGTCCTTATTCCGGTGTCTATAAGTTCAGAGCCTGGAACTTACTTTTGTTTAGATACTAATTCGGAGAAAGATCGGGTAGTTTACCGCTGCAATTTCACTAGTGGAGAACAGAGCATAGCTTATCGATCTGATAGCTACGATATTATCGATCTGGTAATAGAGCAATCGACAGGGGAGTTGATTGGTGTAAAAGTCGTTCATAATGGACGGTTAGAATATCAATATATTGATGAGGATAGACAAGAAAAAAATGGCATGGCGAGTCTACTAAAAACAACAGTAGGAAGAAGCCTCGATAGTACTATAGAACTTTACTATAGTGAGAGCCACGGCCAGCCAGGACGTTATTTCATTAGCAGGAAAAACCAGAAAATTGACCAGCTAGTGGCCTCAAAATTTCCACATTTAAATGATCAGCTTGAGAGTCGCCAATACCACGAGCAGGTTAAAGTGGAGGGATTGGATATTCCCTATATATTGACCATGCCAAAAGGTAACGGGCCATTCCCTCTTATAGTTATGCCACATGGTGGTCCTCTTGGCGTTTTTGACCATCAGTATTTTGACTACTATACACAGTTCTTTGTGGCGAATAATTATGCCGTTTTAAGGGTGAATTATCGAGGGTCGAGTGGTTATTCAACTGAGCTGGAGGAAGCGGGTGTTCACCAGTGGGGTAACTTAATGCTTGAAGATATATTTCAAGCAACAAAGGTGGTAAGTGACCGAAGCGATATTTTGTCTTCGGAAATTTGTTCTGTTGGAATGAGTTATGGTGGATATGCTGCACTAATGATGGCTATCAAACACCAGCAATTGTTCCGCTGTGCAGTCAGTGTGGCCGGTGTCACAGATGTTAACCTCTACCTGAACTCACCCTATGCAACTGAGGCTCAAAGTAAGTGGATGCAGGAGAATGTTGGAGATACTGTTAAAGACTATGGCAAACTGAAGGACATTTCACCGGTATATCTGGCACAAAACCTTCAAAGGCCTGTATTTATTATTCATGGTGAGAAGGATGAAACTGTTGATGTTGAACATATGTACCGCATGAATATGATGTTAAGTAAGTTTGATAAGGACTATGAGTGGAAACTATATCCAGATATGGCTCATGGCCCTACTGATAGTGAGCACCATAGAGCTATTTTTGGGTCGATCATCAGTTTCCTTAAAAAGAACATGTAGGTTTCTGGGATTATGGAGGCTCGGAGTAATTTCATAGCAGTATTTGTGGGATTACTTAGAGCCATCTATTACCCAATTAGAGAGCTAGCTGAGACTTTAATACTCTCCTTTAAGATGGAAAGAAAACTGCGAGATACTGGGATAAGTGTATCTGTTCCGGAAAGTCGGACAAAATGGCGTCGTGACTGTAACTTTAATTCAAGGATTCTATGGCTGTTAATGATGTAGCTTCGATGTAATCGGTAAAAAGTTTCCTTAGGTAGCTGCTCACTGAAACTGTCAAGTGTCATATCTGAAATAATGGTATTTGTATTGTGGGATTTAACTCCTGTCTCGGTAAGGTGGATGCGACGATAACGACCGATACTGTCGATATAGTTAATTTGGTCATATTCAAATATCTTCATTTGATTGTAATCACTCAAAACCAATCGGTTTCCGCTTGTCGAAGACGTCTGTTGCCCTAAGGCATACATCTCTTGCCGTAATATCTTGCGAATGCTTTTCTTTATTAATTCTGGATGAGCAGGCTTTGTCAAATAGTCGATTGCATTTGTGTCGAACGCACGCAGGGCATAGTGCTGATAGGCTGTTAGAAAGACAAGTTGATAGTTTATATGTTGAGTTGCATTGGCCACATCAAAGCCATTCACCTCTGGCATTTCAATATCAAGGAAAACGATATCAGGGCTTTTGGTTACGATCTGCTTTATTGCTGACTTTCCATCAGTTACTTGCGCCACAACTTTCAATTCATCGAAGGTGTTAATTACTTCTATTAGATTGGATCTTGCTGCAGGTTCATCATCGACAATAATTACTTTTTTAGTATTCATTTTCGCCATTTTCAATCTACGGGGTTATGGATGAATTTACTTGTGGGAAGCGAATTTTCAAACTTGCTCCTTCACCGCTTGAATTTAACTTGAGGGCGTGGTTGTCACTGAAGTTGACTCTTAATGTTTGAGTTAGAATACGTAATCCTTCACCATAGGTAATGTTCTTGTCATCAAAGCATGCCCCTGTATCCTGAACTTCCACTTCTATGTAGCTATTATTTAGTTCGACATTTACACTCACATGACCACTTTTAGCGTAGGGTGCAATACCGTACTTTATGGCATTTTCCACAGCTGGCATTAGTAGTAATGACGGTATATTCATTCCATTCAAATTTTGTGGGCAGTCAATATCAAAGGTGAATCGATCCTCAAAGCGCTTTTGCTGCAGCAAGAGGTATAACTCGATTAATCTTAGTTCTTCCTCAATAGTTATCCATTGGGTTTTGGTTAAGTTGATTGTGTCGCGCAATAAATCGGAAAGGCTGTAAATGAGCTCTTTAGCTTTTGATGGGTGCTGAATGACTTCTGATGCAATCAAATTTAGGGTGTTAAATAGAAAGTGAGGATTAGATTGCATTTTAAGTATTTGTAGCTCTGCCTGTTGTGCATGAAGCTGCGAGCGATAGAAGAAACTTTGCTGTTGAAATATATATATGGCAAAAATATAAACTGTGGATTCAAGTAGTATTATCGCCAATGGTAATATTTTAATATCAGGTACTTTAAAAGTTAATGGGGGTTCTACGACCGGTGCAATGCTTATAAATAGAAAAATGACTACAATTGGTCTAAGTAAGTAGGTATGTTTTTCTTTTAATAATCGTAGAGGGCTGTTGGGAAGATTTTCAATAAAAATGAAAAGAAGGTGACAAAAAATAAATGTTCCCCATATTTTAGCTGTAGCCAACAGGAGGAGGTGGGGGGTTAGTGACTCAAGTGAATAAAGTGTAGCAGAGACGATAAAGATATTCACCCATGGCCAAATTAGAAGAAATATCCATGCTTGGATCTTATTTATTTTGCGAAATTCAAACAAGGTTCCTTGCCTATATTGCATTCAATATCGATTTTATATATCAGAATATCAACAGTGAATGATATAGGTAATCTTATATGAAAGAAACTTGCCATTTGCTCCATTGAGCTTGAAATATGCACCGTTCATACAAAACATTCTCGATTGCAAGCAAATTTTTAAGTATCTAAGCATAAGTTTATGTATCTCAGGTTCTTAAATTGGCGGAGGTTAGTCATGTGCTTTTTTATTGAGTTTTCCCTGTTTAATTAATGATAAAACTTCCAACAGTTCTGGTCGTGCGGAGATTTTCACCATCCGCACAATTCTGTTATAGGTGGATGATCTGATGGTGATATGAATATCCTCTCCAGTTAAAGGAATTTATATTTAATGTAAAAGGAAGGTTTATATTATGAATTATTCTTTTGTCTCTATATCTATAACTCCCCAATATATCTCTCTATTCCGGTGCCTGTTCGGTATCTGCTTTTTGGGTTCCCTATTGGTTGCTTGTGACTCGGATGACTCTGAAGATGTCTCAGGGACAGAGATTCCCTTAGTTACAGGTCCAAATAGCGATGCTTGTAAATTGTCTGAAAGTGAAATATATGCAACCGCTACGGGTTTGGAATATATTGTTACTCCCGATGCCTGTTTTGACTCCCTTTCAGGATATGAATTTGAGCCAAGTTACGTAGAAATTGACGGCTTAAATATGCATTACGTGGATGTTGGGCCTGATAATGGCGAAGTTATATTGTTACTACATGGCCAACCCAGCTGGTCCTATTTATACCGAAAAATGATCCCGATCCTTGCTGATGCCGGTTACCGAGTGATTGCACCAGATAATATTGGAATGGGAAGGTCAGACAAGCCGATCGACGTCACAGTTCATCAATATGAACAACATGTTGCTTGGACTAAGGCGTTTATTGATAAGTTAAATTTAACTGATATTAATCTATTTGTACAAGATTGGGGAAGTGTTATTGGTCTTCGTATTGCAGGTGATATGCCACAAGTTATCGGAAGGCTAGTTGTCGCGAATGGTGACCTTCCGGTGATTCCATTGGGGGGAAATCCTTATATATACCCGACTTTTGAGATTGATGAATCACTGGGTGATGCAGAAACATTCTTTACTTCAAAATCGACTGACAGGGTGGAGGGATTCCAACAATGGATTAACTATGCTTCTAGTGTACCGGAATTAATTGCTGGAGATGTGGTACAAACATTGACTATTAACCTGCTAAGTGATGAGGAAGTACTTGCGTATAACGCCCCCTACCCAAATATTGAGTATAAAGCGGCAATACGAGCATTTCCTGCGATGATGGTAGGCATTGAAATGCAGAATTTTTCTGCCTGGAAAACACTTGGAGCTTTTCACAACCCATTTATGTTTAATGCCGGTGAGTATGATATCAACTTGGGGAGTATTGAAACGCAACAGAAGTGGGTGGAGCATGTACCAGGTTCGGATGATGGTGATCATAGGCGCTTTGCTGCAGGCCACTTTATTCAAGACGATGTAGGCGAGGAATTGGCCATACACTTTTTAGATTTCTTGCGAAATACTACGGTTGAGGAACCATTGCAAGCTGGCGGTCCACTCTTTAATTTTCGCTACTGTGAGATATTACTGTCTTATCTAGACGGAGCTGAGGAGTCAACAGAGATTTGGGGTACCCCGGGTGTTAATTTTTGTCCCCAAAATCAGTGGGATGCTATCAACTTCAGCGATATAGAAATTGAGTATGGTGCGCTTTTTGCAATTCCTAACGGGCCGCGTTTTTTTGTGGTGGATGAAATTTTAGGTGGCGATATTGTCTCACCTAGTCCGGATGATGAACACCGTTTTTTCGGTGACTTAGAAATGCGCTTATTGACTACCATGAATTATAGTTCTGATCTCGGAGAGAGTGTTTCCTATATTCCTGGACAAGTACTAAGGAATAATACTTGGTTGTTTTATGAAGGCCGTCGTGTTTATGAGCTAACTGATATCAGTGGGCAGGTGTATATTATGCAATCATTTAGTCGTATTGAGGTCTCTGATCTTCAGTTTGACGATTTAAAAGACCTGGGAAGTCGCCTCAATCTGCCAGAAGGCTGGACATTTAGAAGTCGCATTCTAAGTGAGCCATTAGAAGTCTCCGCCATCGATGGTATTGCTGAGGTGGTACAAGACGACTTAGGTAATAGCTACCAGTTAGTGCCGTAATATAAATGAAGTAACATTCATCGGTGTTATAAGGAATTACTGTTCTTTAAGAAGCCCATTTTTATTAAAGTGGGCTTCTTATGCATCGCCATACCCTTCAAGTGCATAGGTTAATGGAGGCTTAGGTGGTCTCTATGTCAAGTTGCTAGCGCTTGTTACTTGTGACTCTGCCAATTAAACGAGTTTCACGCTCTATCCCTGGGATTTATCTATAAATATCCTCGCTTCGCCGATATTCCGCATTTGAGGTGTTGAAACTCATTTTGTTACAGTGCCTACTATAAAATAGGAAATTGAAGTTTTCTTTATAGAAACCTTTTTAATGAGTTTTATGTTGCGGTCTTATAAGAATGATTAATGTAAAAAGAGCGGGTTTAGGTGTATTGGTAGTTTCATCGGTCCTAATGGGGTGCTCAGTTACTGATAACCAAACTGATGTGGCCGGTAGGGAAGCTATTGACAACTCGGCGCTACTCCATGATCTAGCGGATCAATATGCTGAAGCTTATTTAGAAAACTTCCAGCCGTACGCTTACTTCTCAGATATGGAGCTGGACAGGCACAACCTTTTTTTAAGTAACTCCCCCAGTAACGCTGCCTCTCTAGCGGCATCTGAGGACAGAATACTCAATAAATTGGCAGAGATAGATCTTAATGGTCTAAAAAGTGATCAAGAGAAGGTATTCTACTTCAAACTAAAAGAGCGATTAGAGTCCAATGTTGGCCTAAGGGTGTGTAAGACTGAACTCTGGTCTGTTGATCATATGTTTGGGCCTCATATCATTCTTGGCTTTTTGACCGAGGTTCAGCCGGTTGAAACAGCCCAAGAAAAGGCAGATGCGATTGAACGTTGGCTTGACGCGGCTCGTTACTATGAGCAAGAAATAGCCAATCTCCGCCGGGGGTTAGAGCAAGGTTACTCCGCACCTCAGAGTGTGGTTAAGCGAGTCATTCAGCAAGTTGATGGCTTGACCCAAGTACCTATCGATGAGCACCCGTTCTTGGGGTTAGCGAAGAAAGCTGGGGACCCTGAGTTTGAAGCTGCATTTAAACAGGTGCTTTCAGATTACGTTATCCCCTCAATGGAGAATTACAAGAATTTTCTAGAGTCTGCCTATTTACCTGAAGCCAGAGCGGAGCTTGGTATCCATGCGATTCCTAATGGCCGTAAATGTTATATGGCTCAGTATCGTTCTTATACGACTTTGCAGAGAACACCTGAAGAAGTTTTTGAGTTGGGTTTAAGGGCTGTCAACTCAAACAAGAGCGAAGTGGTTCGCTTAGGCAAGGAGTTCTATCAAGTAGATTCCTATTCTGAGGCAGTGGCAAGGGCCAGTGAGGATAAAACTCAGAAATTTAATAGCGCTGATGAAATGCATCAGTTTTATGAGCGCCTGGTAGATAAGTCTAGAGATTTAACCGTTGACTTCTTCCATGAAATGCCTTTGATCGAAATGGAAGTAAAAGCTATCCCTGAGCATGAACAGGGATCAGGTCGCAGCGCACACTATATTCCGGGCACCAAGGAGCGCAAGGCGAGATTTGGATATGATCCGACAACTTACAAGGATGAGTCTTACGCTTCTGCAGAGAAGGTTACTATCCACGAAGGGTACCCGGGCCATCATATGCAAATTGCTCTCGTACAAGAGCAAGAAAAGTTTCACAAAATAGAAGATGCTTTGTCTAACTCTGCTTTTGCTGAAGGTTGGGGTAGGTACTCTGAACATCTAGCGGAGGAAGCGGGAATGTATCAGTATGGGTCAACCAAGATCCTAAGGAGAGCATGGCCTGCGCGAGGTATGGTAGCGGACACCGCAATGCATGTACTCGATTGGAGTGATGAAAAGGTTGCGGAGTTTTTGCAGGATTCTGGCGCTTCATTTGCAAAAGGCCCGAGGACTCTGATGGACCGAATGGCGGTTATGCCTGCGCAGCTTACTTCTTATGATTCTGGTGCCCTCGAGATTTTCGCCTTGCGAGAACTGATGCAAAATGAACTTGGTGAAGACTTCGATATTAAGGACTTCCATGAAATCATTCTGAGAAATGGCAATGTTCCTATGGCCGTACTAAGTGAGCAGGTAAGGGATTTCATTCAGGATAAGAAGCAAGGGTAGCTGCGTTTAAGTCTGATCTCGGGCTCGTGTTATTGCGAGCCTGAGCTACACAGTTGGGTGCCAATTAATTTTTGACTAAGTGTCAGCGCTATATAAGTTGGGTTCCCGAATTGGGCTATGTTTAATTTTTTTACTATAGTGGTTTTTTCCTTCCCAGTTACGATTTTAATCAGTCACCTAAAGTTATCTGATCTGATTAAGTACCAATTTGAGAGGTACCATGAAAAATGGCTTAGGGATGGAAGTCCGATGGCTTTGTTTTTCAAACCGAGGGGCTCTTCCTCTTATGCCTTTCATGCTGTATGTAACAGGTTGGCTCGAGGGGAGAGGCCGGGTTGGATCTTTGGTGATCCTTATGCAGAAATACTCTTTGGGAAAGTGAATTTTTGGGATGAATTTTCTAAATATCACACAATTCTCTTCGCTATCTCTATATTTTTATTCCTCTGGTAGTTGTTAAGATGGTTATAAAGTGGGTAGTTAATTGTTCTCTTAAGAAGTTGCTGCTGCCTGAGTCAAAGTAACTACCCCAAATAAAGCTTCGTAATTATTAATATGATGTTTTTAGGAGGCCTTACACTTACTAAATCCCCATTTGCCTGGACGCCAGATCCCGCATAATTTCTTCAGATCCGCCACCAATCGCATTCACCCGCACTTCACGATATATACGCTCAACACGGCTGCCGCGCATATAGCCTGCGCCGCCCAATACCTGCATAGCCTCCCGAGCGCAGAACTCAAGAGTTTCTGTGGCTTGGACTTTGAGTAGTGCGATATCCGCTACTTTGAGCTGATGTTGTTGCTCTGCCCAGGCACAGAGGTCCAGATAGGCTTGGGTGGCATTGATACGTTGAAGCATCTGGGCAAATTTGTGTCGAATCACTTGGTGATTGGCGAGACGCTTTCCGAAAGTCTGGCGCTCCTGGGCCCACTCAATGGCGTCCTGCAAACAGACCCGGCTGAACTCTACACAGGAAGCGGCAATGCCCAGGCGCTCGCGATTGAAGTTGTGCACTATGGGCAAGAAACCTTGGTTCTCACCGCCAATTAGATTACTCGCGGGCACGCGCACCTGATCAAAAAAGATACTGGCCGTATCAGAACACCACCAGCCCTGCTTTTTATCGAGAAGCTGCCGGCTAACGCCTTCGGCATCCGCAGGGATTAAGAGCAGGGAGATACCGCCGAAGCCTTCCTCGCCAGTGCGCACCGCAGTAGTAAACCAGTTAGCGCGCATACCGCCGGTGATATAGGTCTTTTCGCCGGTAACGATATAGTCATCCCCATCACGCTCTGCGCGGCACTGAAGATTGGCTACATCGGAGCCTGCGCCTGGCTCGGTAACAGCCAGGGAAATATGCTTTTCGCCACGTAATACCGAGGGAATAACCTGATCTTTTAGGGCCTCACTGCCATAGTGCAGTAATGGGGGCAGGGCAATGCCGTGGACCATTAGGCTGGCGTAGAGACCACCAGCGCCGGGGCGGGCTAACTCCTCTGCGGCAACAATCATATGGAAGACATCGGTTTCGATGCCGCCGTAGTTTTCCGGATAACTCATCTGCAGAAGGCCAACTTCTGCGGCTTTTTTCCAAAGCTCGGCGGGTAGCTGGCCGTCTTCGTCCCATTCAGTAATGTAGGGAGTAATCTCGCGGTCGACAAAGCGGCGCAACTGGGTGCGCCATTCCTGATGGCCTTCGTCATAGAAGGGGCTTGCCATACGGGAGGCATCAATATCGTACATGCTGATCTCCTTTAGGAAGTAGCGTCGCTGGGGATTTTGGCGGTTTCCGTGGGAGCGGCTTCGATCTGAACTAACAGCTGGCCACCGCGTACCTGGTCTCCTTCACAGGCGCCCAGTTTAATTACGGTACCGTCGCGGTCTGCGCGCAGGGCGTGCTCCATTTTCATAGCTTCCATTAAGGCGATAGTGTCTCCCCGCTGAACTCTTTGATTGGGCTCAACCAATACCTGCACCAGGCAACCGTCCATAGGGGCCGTGATGCGGCCACTGCCTTCATTAAGGCTCGATTTGGCCGGGGCGTGGGTGATATCGACAAAATGAAATTGCCTGCCGTCTAACAGGAGATGCAGATTGCTTTGGTTGGCTAGGAACAGTCTCTTTTGGCTAACGCCATCCAGCAGGAGTTCAGCACTATAAACTCCACTTTCTTTTTTTGATTTCTCAAAATGGACCCACTGAATCAGGAACTGCTGGTCGCCTACTGAGATTTGATAAGAATTATCTACTAACGCCAGCAGCTCACAGTTTAGGGTTTGTCCTGCAATTTCCAGTCGGTAGTTGATCGGCACGCTGTTGTCACCACTGCGCCAGTCACTGCGGCCGCTACGCCGATCCTGAGGGTTGGCTTGGTGCAAGTGATTAAGTAATGTGGCTTGGGCTGCGATTACTGCTGGAACTGGTTCTGCGGATGTCAGCGTGCTCTTTTGGTCGAGAAAGCTGGTATCGGCATCGCCAGCGATAAACTGTGATTCGGCCAGGATCTTCTGCAGGAAATGGATATTGTTTTTGGGGCCGATAAATTCCAGCCGGGTTAGGGCCTGAGTTAGCTTGCGCCGAGCTTCTTCTCGATCCTGCCCCCAAGCAATTAATTTGCCGAGCATGGGGTCGTAAAATGGCGTAATTTCGCAACCATTTTTCAAAGCGTGGTCGATACGGATTCCTTGCCCCTTTGGCGCTACCCAGTGGAGTACTTTTCCGGCCTGGGGCAGGAATTGTTGTTCCGGGTCTTCGGCATACAGGCGGACTTCAATGGCGTGCCCCTGCTGGGAGACTTGCTGCTGGGAAACGCATAGGGCTTCGCCGCGTGCTACTGCCAGTTGCCAAGCTACCAGGTCAAAACCGGTTACCATTTCTGTTACCGGGTGCTCTACTTGCAACCGGGTGTTCATTTCCAGGAAATAGAATTCGCCGTTGGGGCAGAGTAGAAACTCTACGGTGCCCGCGCCTAGATAACCGCAGGCTCGCGCGGCGTCGACAGCTGCTTGCCCCATTCTTTCCCGCAGTTGGGTGTCGACCGCTGGGGAAGGGCACTCTTCGACCACTTTTTGATGGCGTCGCTGTACGGAGCAATCCCGCTCCCCCAGGTGAATACAGTTGCCATGACGATCCGCAAATACCTGGATTTCGATATGGCGAGCGTTGACCAGTGCCTTTTCCAGAATTAACTCGTCGCTGCCGAATGCACTCATGGATTCACTGCGGGCGGCGCGCAACTGGGAGGCCAGCTCGTTGTCTCCGTGAGCCAGGCGCATGCCGCGCCCACCACCGCCTGCGGCAGCTTTGATCATTAACGGGAAGCCAATGCGCCGCGCCTCGGCGACCAGGGTGTCGTCGTCCTGGGCACCCTGGAAGCCGGGAATACAGGGTACGCCGGCAGCGGCAACAAACTCCTTGGCTTTGCGTTTGTTGCCCATCAATTCTATGACTTCGGCACTCGGGCCAACAAAACTCAGTCCATTCTCTTCGCAAGCGCTGGCAAATTCCGCATTCTCAGCGAGAAAGCCGTAGCCAGGGTGGACGGCAGTGGCTCCGGATTTTTTAGCTGCGGCGAGAATTTTTTGGATATCCAGATAGGACTCTGCCGAAGTCTGCCCGCCAATGGCTACGGCGATATCGGCAGTCTGTGCGTGAAGTGCATCGCAGTCCGCATCGCTGTAGACGGCGACTGTGCGATAGCCTTCCGCCCGAGCAGTTCGCATAATTCGCAGTGCGATCTCGCCTCGATTGGCGATTAACAGGGTCTCTGTTGTCGACATCAGTGCTGCCACTCCGGTGATCGTTTTTCCAGAAATGCACGGGCGCCTTCCCGCCCTTCATGGCCTTGAATTGCACGGGAAAACTGCTGCGCAGCGCCGTCGAGCAGTTGGCCCAGGGCAGTCTCATCGCTCACCCGTGCAGCATCCAGCAAGATCTGCTTGGTCGTTGCCAGGGCGCCGGGAGCGCAGGCATTGATCGCGCCCAAGTGTTCCTGCAGCGCGCCTTCGAGGGCTTCGGAATTATCGAGCAACTGGTGGATTAACCCAATTTCCAAGGCCTGCTGTGCATTGACTTTTGCTCCGCTCAGGGCCAGGCGTCGGGCCTGGGAGAGGCCGACCCGTGCCACGACAAAGGGAGCAATTTGTGCAGGCGGTAAACCCAGGCGGGTTTCCGGAAGGGCAAAGCGGCAACTGCGATCGGCGATAGCAATATCGGCACTGCAAGCGAGCCCGAAACCACCGCCCATTACGGCACCTTCCAGTACGGCAATGACTATTAAAGGGGTGCGATTAAAGCGTTCCATCAGTTCACCGAAACGACGGTTTAGGTGAAAAAATACATCACTATTTCCATCGCTCGCGCCCTGCTGAGCATTGAGCATATCGGCAATATCGCCACCGGCGCAGAAGTTGTGTTCTGCACCCCGCAGTACCAACGCTCGCACCTGCGGATCTTCTTCCGCTTCTGCGAGTTTTTGCAGAAGCTCATCTACCATTTGCAAACTGATGGCGTTGCGCTGTTGCGGGCGATTTAGCGTGAGATGGCGGGCGATGCCGATGGTTTCATCAATAATTGTCTCCATGGCCTGACCTCACGCGGTGGGTTTGCGTTTGCTGGGCAGTATGCCCATCAGCTTACAGATAATGCCGAGCATTACTTCATCTGCACCGCCGCCGATAGCGGTGAGACGGCTATCCCGGTATGCGCGGTTGATGACAGTCTCCTCGATATAGCCCATGCCACCCCAGAACTGCAGGCACTGATCGGGAATAGAGCGGGACAGGCGACCAGCCTTGAGCTTGGCCATTGAAGCAAGGGTAGTGACATCTTGACCTGCCACATAAGCTTCCACCGCGCGCCAGGTTAGAGAGCGCAGGCATTCCACTTCGGTCTGCATTTCTGCGAGGGCAAAGTGGATAGTTTGATTGTCGATCAATGGTGCTTTAAAGGCATGGCGTTCGCGCACATAGTCGATGGTGCTGGTTACACAGTGCTCCAGGCCTTTTAAGTTCAGCGCGGCGCCGGCGAGGCGTTCTTCCTGGAACTGAAGCATCTGCAATAGGAATCCGGCACCTTCATCGCCGATACGGAAATGCTTGGGCACCCTTACATTGTCAAAAAAGATGGGAGCGGTTTCCGATGAGCGCATGCCCAGTTTGTCGAGTTTTTCGCCGATGCGTACCCCTGGCGTTTTTGCCGGAATAATGATCAGGGATTTGTTGCTGTGGGCTTTGCCCTCACTGGTATTCACCAGGGTGCAGAAAAAGTCTGCGCAGGGGGCGTTGGTGATCCACATCTTGCTGCCGTTGATCACATAGTCGTCGCCATCGTTTTTGGCAGTGGTTTTAATTGAAGCAACATCGGAACCGGCGCCGGGTTCGGATACGGCGATTGCGCCGATCATCTCGCCACTCACAGCGGGAATCAGGAACTGCTCTTTCAGATCCTGGCTGCCAAAATTAGCCAGAGCCGGGGTGCACATGGAGGTTTGCACTGAAATTGACAGGGGTACGCCGCCACAGTGGGCGCTGCCCAGCTCTTCCAGGAAAACGGTTTCGTAACTGAAGTCGAGGCCCAGACCACCGAAGTCCGTGGACTTGCTGATGCCCAGCAGGCCCAGGTTGGCCAGTTGTTGGAAAATTTCGTGGATAGGAAAGCGGCCGGCCTTTTCCCATTCCGCCACATTGGGATTGATTTCCTGCTGTACAAAGTTTTGTACAGTGCGCTGCAGTTCCCGGTGTTGATCGCTAAATATCATTATTGTTTTCCCTGCCTTGAAGTGTGAACCCGGTGATTGTGTTAATGGGCAACCGCATTTCCTTGTTGCCCCGGTTTTTCGTTAGAACCTAGCTACGCCAAAGGTATTTTTATTGAGTTTTCTCTGCTCGGCCTCATTGCAAATTTCTAGCAACATGCCTAAAAGTTTGCGTGTATCGCGGGGATCGATAATGCCGTCATCCCAGAGGCGTGCACTGCAGGCGAGAGCATCGGAATTGCCATGCATAAATGCGCTGGTGTCATTTTCCAATTTGTCCAATACAGTCTCATCCACATTGCCACTGCGTTGCATTTTTTGCTCGGTGACGATGCGCATTACCTTGCCGGCCTGGGCTGCGCCCATAACTGCGGTGCGGGAATTGGGCCAGGCAAAAATAAAGCGGGGATCGAATCCGCGACCGCACATGGCGTAGTTGCCGGCCCCGTAGGAACCGCCCACGACAATACTGAGTTTTGGTACGCTGGCATTGGCCACGGCCTGAATCATTTTGGCCCCGTGCTTGATGATGCCGTTGCGCTCCACCTCGGTACCCACCATAAAGCCGGTGGTGTTATGTAAAAACAGCAGTGGAGTGCCACTCTGTTCGCACAACTGAATAAACTGCGCGGCCTTGTTGGCCCCCTTGGGGGTGATCGGGCCGTTATTCCCAATAATTCCTACAGGAAAGCCTTCAATACGAATATGGCCACATACGGTTTGTCGATCGAATTCCGGCTTGAAATCCAGCATGGCAGAGCCGTCGGCGATACGAGCGAGAATTTCGCGCACGTCGTAGGGCTTTTTGCTGTCTGCTGGAATCAGGCCGAGCAGGTCGTCGATAGGATGCAATGGGTCTCGGTAGTCTTTTTGTACTGAGCTTTTAATGGGTGAGGCTAGGGTGGCAATAATTTCCCTTGCTATGCGGATACCATCGGCGTCGTTCTCAGCTAAGTAATCGCCACTGCCGGATTCGGTACAGTGCATTTCCGCTCCGCCGAGGCTTTCCGCATCGGCAATTTCACCGGTGGCTGCTTTCAGTAGCGGCGGCCCAGCCAGATACATACCGGTTTGCCCGCGTACCATGACCACATAATCTGACAGGCCTGGCTGGTAAGCACCGCCGGCAGTAGCGCCGCCATGTACCACGGTTACTTGCGGAATACCGGCAGCGGACATTCGAGCCTGGTTAGCAAACCCCCGCCCGCCGGGAGCGAAAGTGTCGCTGGCATACATCAGGTTGGCACCACCACTTTGTGCCAGGGCGACAATCGGCAAATGATTCTCCAGAGCGATCCTCTGCATTCGCAGGGCTTTATCCATCCCGGCTGGTGAGATGGTGCCACCTTTTACGGCATAGTTATCCACCCGTACCATGCAACGTTGTCCGCTGACCTGGCCAATGCCACAAATGGCTCCACCACCCGCACCGGTACCATCCTGGTCGTCAAAAAGTTTATAGCCGGCAAGGGAGCACAACTCTACAAAAGGCGCGCCGGGGTCGAGCAATAAATTAAGGCGCTCCCTTGGCAGCAGCCAGCCCCTGTCACGATAGCGCGCAGCCTTACTTTTCTCTGCCTGTACCGGGCGTTGCTCAGCTTCACGAAAATGGTTGATCTGTTCCAGCATGGCAGCTTGGTTGTCATTGAACTCTGCCGAGCGGTTGTCGAGCTGGGAATCAATCGGCTGCATTAGAGCTTGCCCTCCGCTTCCAATTCTTCCACTACCTGCGGCCGACGTTTGCGATGGAATCCGTTGAAGCGCTTAGAGTTACGGGCCGCCTGTGGCTGCCAAAGGGGAGAGTGATGTTTGAGACTCGAGCCACCATCGATACGCAGCGTTTGTCCAGTGATATAGCTGGCGGCATCGGAAAGCAGGAAGCACACGGCCCCACTAATTTCCGCTTCCTCTCCCAATCGATAGAGGGGAATACTGTCTCGGAAGCCCGGTAATAGCTCGCGCAGGAATTTGGGGTCGTAAGTATCAAAGCCGCTGGAGAGAATATAGCCTGGCGCTACAGCATTAACTCGAACCCCAAAAGGTGCCCACTCTAAGGCGGAGGTTTCGGTAATATTTTCCATGCCTGCTCGAGCGGCACCGGAATGCCCCATCATTGGCATACCGCCGGCGTTATCTGCGGTGATATTTACGATACTGCCGCCGTGCTGTTTCATAGATTGAACAAAAACTTCTCGGGACATTAAAAAGCCACCGAGCAGGTTACTGCGTACAACAGCATCGAACCCTTTTGTGTTGATCTGCTCAAGGGGTGAGGGGAACTGGCCACCGGCATTGTTCACTAATCCGTGAATTTGGCCCCGGGCCTGGACTATTTGCCCCACTGTCTCCTGCACCCCTTCTTCATCGCGGATGTCCAGGCTGAATAAGCTGCACTCGCCAGCATCGTTGTTGATCTCGCCGGCAACCCTTTCCAGCTTGTCCAGTTTGCGCCCGATCAATACTACATGGGCGCCGAGGCTGGCCAATTCGTGGGCAATGCAGCGTCCAATACCGCTGCCGCCGCCGGTGACGATATAGGTTTGCTCGCTAAAGCTGCCGGAGCGCAGCTGGCTTTGATAGCGCATGAAAGTTTCCTTTTTTACGGCCTTACGGCTAATTCAGTTTTTATTGTTCTTGTCGGCGCTTGCGCCTGCGTGTGGGAAAACGCAGAATGGCTTAACGCTACCAAGCAAGCGCTTGGTATTCAATACTTGGCGCCTATTTGATTAAAAATTCTCAGGGCCGTTAAGATGTTTGACTCAAATTGACCAATATGGGGAGTGGTTCGTGATTGAAAGTGGGCAGGATTTTGTGAGAGTTCCCGAAGAGTTATCGCCGCAGCAGCTGGTAGGTGCTTTGGTGGCAGAGGGAGTGCTAACTGATCCTGAATCTGCCCGTGGACGTTTGCTGAATGCTGCAGCGCGGTTGTTTGAGCAAAAAGGGTTCGCCCGGACAACAGTGCGGGATCTCGCTGCGGAAGTGGGTATTTTGTCTGGCAGTATTTTTCATCATTTCTCCAGTAAGGAGCAGATTCTCTGTGAAGTAATGCGGGAGGTGACGATATTTGCCGGTGCGCGAATGCGAACCGCAGCGGAACAGAGTCGAACACCGCAAGAGAGGCTTCAGGCCTGTATTCAGTGTGAATTAGAGGCTATTCATGGATTGGCAGTACCGGGTTTTTCTATCCTGGTGGTGGAGTGGAGAAGCCTATCCGAAGAAAGTCAGCAGGAGGTTTTACGCCTAAGGGAGGAGTATGAGCAGATATGGCTGGACGCTATTGAGGCCGCCGAATGTCCCGGTGGTGATCCCGCTCTGGTAAGGCGTTTGCTGGTTGGTGCCTTGAGTCACACATACAGTTGGTATAAGCCGAGAGATAAGGGGTTGTCTATTCCAGATCTGGCGGCGCGTGTTCTAGCGATATTCACTCCCTGAATTCTTCCTAAATTGGCAAAGCGTGCCATAAAAACTGTGAACTTTGCCTTCTTTCCTGCCATTTTTGTTTTTGAACTGGCTTGGTGAGAACTGGTGCGCAACTGATTTTCTCTGAATCTTTTACTCTCCGCGCAAGATGTAATAAATGTGACAATTTGCGTCACTTGGTGACAGGAGAGGGAGATGGCGGGCCAGGATTTGTACCAGGTGGTTTCCACGGGAAGGACACTTCACGCCAAAGAACCGGGTCCGGTTATCCGGGATGTGGCGAAGTTGTTCTCTATCTCGGAGCCCCAGGCGCGCAGGCTGCTACTAAAAGGCTGGGTAATTAAAGATCGGTTGGTTTCTGACCAGGCGCTGGAGTTTCGCACCAGTCTGCAGAAAATTGGCCTGCGAGTGGAGGTTTGTCCGGCGGGACGATTTGATAACCGCGAGCTGATTGCAAAGATAAAAGTCGCCCAGCGGCGCAAGGCCCAGGTCAATGCTGCATCGGTGGATGCGCCGGATAAGTCGCGCGCTGGTACTGACCCTTTTGTTCCTGTTAGCCAGAAAACTCTCGAAGCAGACGAGCCCCAGAAAGTCGTTTCATCCACTCCTGCCGCAGGCAATCCAGTAATAAAGCCGGAAGGCTCCCGGGATTCGGTTGAGTGGTATTTATCTGATGCAGGCCGATTACAGGCTGACAGTGTCACCAGTCAGGGAAAGGCAGTTTGGGGAGTGGTCAAAGCAGTAATCGTGCCTTCAATATTCTGGTTGGTACTGTTCGCTTGTGTTTTCTCCAGTGGATATGCCCTATGGCAAATCCCTATGGCTGTTTGGCTGGGAGAACTTACTTGGGTGGGGGTGTCGCTGAGTATTTTAACCGTACTTCTCGCCCTGCTTGTTGGTCTGCTGTTTGTTTGGCCATTTTTCTGCTTATCCTCCCGTTTGCGAGATTCATCGGAGCCCCGTCAGCTGTTGCCCTCTGAAGGTAAGGAGGTCTTGAAGTTAATTAATTCATTGGTCGATAAGCTAGGGCTGCCAAAGATCAGCCAAGTCTTTGTAAGTGCAGACTCCCATATTCTGTCCCAGCCGGGATTTCTCCAGGTTTTTAGGCAGAATTTACCACTTACAGTAGGGCTTGCCAGCGTCGCCTCATTGGATGGAAAGGAGGTCCTGGCACTCGTGGGTAGGGGGCTCGCCTTCTATCGCGGCCGTTTGCTCGGCGCACTTGGTTGGTTGACTTACGGCACCGTGCAGCGATTGGAACTGATGCAGTGGGCTTTTGAAAATGAGCGCAGTGTTGTTAGCCCGGAGAATGCCCCCGGAGCACTGGCCGGGCCATTTCACCGTATGCTAGTGACAGGTGGATATATTTTGCTCCCTATCTTGCAGCGCCTGGAGGCACTGCATTGCCGCTTAACCGCAGGCAGTGCCGTAATGCTACAGGAGAGGGCTGACGGTGTTGCGGCTCAGATAATAGGTAGTGATGCGTTGGCAGACTTCGCCAGGAAGTGGCATCGGTTAGTGCACGCAGATCTCTTAGTGACAGAAATTAATCGCGAAGCCCAGGCGCTGGGACGCAGTTGTGCAAATATTCCCGATGCCGTCCGTTGGATGCAGGAGAATCTGGATGTTGATACCTGCGATGTAGTTGAGGCTGCTATGACGCAGGCCAGGGACCCCTGGGATATTCAGCAGGCGATCGACAGTGAATGTGTAACGGTGTTGATTGAGCGGGAATTTGTGGGGCAGGTTAGATCTGCGATACCCCTGCAATCCATGTTTGTGGACTTTGCCGGGCTGGCAACCGCTGTGACGTCTGAAGTTGCTGGCAAAGACTGTGAGATGGTCGAAAACCGACTTTTACTGAGTTCAAGTAAGGAGTCAGAGGAGTCTGCTGAGGTACTGGACGAGTATTTCAATCGCCTGGCGCCCTTGGCCCTGATGCCTCTGCGCAGGCCATCCTCTGTGGAAATGCAGGCGCTGGATCTGCAGGGCACAATCGATTGGCTGCGCAGTAAACTGGTGGAGTTGCGTGATTTGCGTGGACGCCGGGAGGACTTGCAGGTCAGGGTTTTTACAATGCAGCTGGGAGCGGCGCTGATACGCGGTAAAATCCCTTTTACCGCTGAAGACTTTTGCTTGAAAGGGGCCAGCCTTGTAGGAGCTCAAGAGCAGATCGCTGTTAAGCGCGCTGAACTGGAGGAGTCACACAAGCAATTACAGCAGATTTATGGTGTTTTCTATCAGCGCCTGTGTCTATCCCTGGTAACTATGCCCACGGATCAGCGTCAGACAGCCAGGAATCAGCTGCGCCATTTGGCTGCCTACGATAGCTTGGCACCACATCTGGATCGGCTCGCCGGTTATAGCCACTCGCTGGCAATATTTGCCCAGCACCTATCACCAGAGTTGAATGAAAGGGAACTGCTGCAAAAATATACGGCGCTGTCTTTGCGAGAGACAGATGCCATAGTAGCGGCAGTGGAGAGTTCGGCTCTATTAAGAGAGCAAGGGGTGGCGGCGGCAATAAATTTGAAAGCTCAGGGGGAGCCTTTCAGGCAGCTGCCACAAGGGAGACAGGAAGTGCTGGATTCTCTGCAGGTTATGGAATCGCGTTGCAAACACATTCGCGCTGCGATTCTGGAACACTATCATATCCAGCTAGCCGCCTTGCTGAGTCAGTGTTTGGAGCGGGAAAAGCAGTTGCAGTTGAAGCCACTGCGACTGCTTAAGGCCGGCTAACCGCCGGCCAGTTTTACCGTGTGGTTGCGAGATTCCAGGAATGTTTTGATCTCAGTACGCTTGTCACCCTGAATCTCAATCACCCCATCTTTGAGGGCGCCACCGCAGCCACAGCGCTTCTTGAGCTCTGCCAGGAGCAGCTTGAGTTCGCTGTCAGTGCCTGGCAGCCCGCGCACGCAAGTCACCCCTTTTCCTTTGCGGCCCTTGGTTTCCCTTTGTATTCGAACTATGCCATCTCCATCTCGGCGCTTTTCTGTCCTGGATTCCTCTTTAATTCGACCGAGGTCAGTTGAATAGACGAGACGATTCTCCTTAGCCATGGTTGGGAATACTCCGTTGGTATTTGCTGAAAATGCCGGGAATTGTGCCCGAGGTGCGCAGGATGTCAAAGCCGCTGTAAACGATGTTGAAAATGGGGCGACCCCTGAAGCCTGAGAGGTTAGAATTTTGCCGCAATATGAAACAGCAGCGTAGTTGAGGTGATAGATGGCGTTGACGGGACGTCGCAAACTGCTCAATGAGGTAATTTTCGGAACCGAGACCCGGGCAGGGCGGAATTTTGATGTTTTTTTGATCTGGGCGATCCTGATCAGCGTGGGTTTGGTGCTCCTGACCTCCATAGGTACGGTGCGCGACCGCTATGAGCACTTACTCATCGGCCTGGAATGGGTATTTACTGGCCTCTTCACCATTGAATATATCGCCCGGATATATTGCACGGTGAATCGCCGCAAATATATTTTCAGTTTCTATGGGATTGTGGACCTGCTCGCAATTCTCCCCAGTTACTTGGCGCTTCTCTATACTGGCGCCACCTATCTTTTGGTGATTCGCCTGTTGAGGGTGCTGCGGATCTTCCGAATCCTGAAGCTGGTTCGCTACTTACGTGATGCCAACGTCTTGTTGCGAGCCCTCGGGCTGGCCCGGCGCAAAATCCTGGTGTTTTACTCCAGTGTTTTGGTTATGTGCATTATTTTTGGTTCCCTGATGTTTGTGGTGGAGGGGCCAGGCCACGGATTTACCAGTATTCCCACGAGTGTTTATTGGGCTATTGTGACCATCACAACCGTTGGTTATGGCGATATCTCTCCGCAAACGCCTTTGGGGCAGGGCATTGCTGCAATGACCATGCTGATTGGTTACTCAATTATTGCAGTGCCTACCGGCATTCTAACGGCGGAATTGGCTGGAGAAATGCATCGGGAGCGAGTGCAACAGCGCTGTGATAACTGCAGCCGTAGTGCCCATGACCCAGATGCGGAATACTGCAAATTCTGCGGCCATCGCCTGGAGGATATGGAAGAGAGCGAAGCGCTGTAAGTTATTCGCCCTTTGTCACCGCCGGCCAAAACAGGGCCGGCAGCCATTTATCAGCTTATGGTTTTACCACTCATCCGGGACGCGGACGGCTATGACTTCTGCCTTGGCGCAGAGGCGTCCATTGCTGGTGAGATTGCAGTGCAGAACAGTTTTCTTGGAGGAGCGCTGAACAATAGTGGCTTCGAGAATGACCGGTTTATCGATGGCAGCCGGTGCCAGGTAGCTAATATCCAGTTTGCCGGTGGCATACCAGATCTTGTCACCAGTGCCGACAGCTCGTCCGGCTTGCAGGTAACCATCGGCGATGGCTGTGCATACGGTATGGCAGTCGATAACCGTAGCGATAATTCCACCGTTTAAATATTGAGCAGGTCCAGCATTGTGATGGGAGCTGGGAAGGAACTCGCAGCGGGTTTGATCCTTCTCGGTCCAGTAGCTTTTAATACGCAGGCCCTGGTCATTGTCTGGACCACAGCCGAAGCAATGATTGCCCTGGATCTGATCTTGAATTGCGCTTTCCTGAGTCATATTTATCCCTCGCTATGAGCGCGCAATACTACCGATTTGCGCCGCAGAGTGGAAGAAACTACCCTTGCGGGCTTGCAACAGAGTTATCCGAATTATCTGGACGTAAATACATGGACATATACGGCTTTTGTGCCCCTGGTTTAGAGGCTCTTTACGATGCTTTTGCCAGAAATTTTCGCGAGTGCGGTGATACAGGAGCGGCCTTTGCCGTGCGCCAGCATGGAGAATTAATCTGTTCCTTATGGGCGGGAAGTGCGGATCGGGGTGCAGAGAGGCCATTTACTGAAGACACATTGGCCAATGTCTTCTCATCTTCCAAAGGCGTTCTTGCAGTTTTGGCGATGCAGCAAGTTGCCGCAGGCAAACTGGATTTGGATCGCCCGGTAGCGGATTACTGGCCTGAATTTGCCCCAGGCAAAGAAACTGTCACCGCACGCCAATTGCTGTGCCACCGCAGCGGACTTGTCGCTTTCCGTGAGCGGGTAAAAGACAGTTTGATTTACGATTGGCAGGCGGCTTGCGACCAGGTGGCTGGCAGCGAGCCTTGGTGGAAGCCCGGAAGTGCACAGGGTTACGCCCCATTTTTATACGGCTGGAGCTTGGGTGGATTAATTGAAAGGGTTGCCGAAAAACCCTTGTTGGAACTTTATCGGGAATTGCTAGCCAAACCCCTCAATCTTGATGGGGGCTTTGGGGCAAATGGACATCGTTCGCAGAGAATTGCCGATGTCAGCCCGCTGAAACAACCCTTACCAGAGCTTCGGGAAAATGCCATTGGCCGCGCCATAAAAGAAGACCGCAAAGGGCCTGTTGCGATGGCATTTAGCAACCCGGTGAGCTTGATGATGGGTACCAATAGCTCCGAGTGGCGCGGTGCTTTAATTCCTGCAGCCAATGGCCACTTCAGTGCGAGAGACCTGGCAGCGGTTTACGGTGAACTCACCTGTGACGAGCCGACTATTTTGCCCAAGCGGTTGATAGATGAAGCGGCAAAGGAGCAGAGTCATGGCCACGATAAAGTATTGCAGGCTGAGGTGAGTTTTGGTTGTGGCTTTATTCGCAGCAGTTCCGCGGCGGACTTGCGCTTTGGGGGTAGCCAGGGCTTTGGCCATCCGGGAGCGGGTGGTAGTGTCGGCTTTGCTGATCCGGAAAGAGGGCTGGGCTTCGGATACGTGACAACTCGTTTGGGGCAGAGCTTATTTATGGATCGTCGAGCGGTCGGTCTGGTAGATGTTCTTTACGGGTTGTTGTGATGACTGAAGAAATAAAGGCTCTGGTAGAGCGGGTCGATGAACTGGAGAGCCGTTTGGCTTTCCAGGAAGACACTATAAGCCAATTAAATGATGTGATTACTCGTCAGGATACGGATATTCGCACTCTACTCGCACATATGCGCGAGTTGGGCGAAAAGTATCGGACGATTGCTTTTGAGATGCAGGGGGCCGGCAAGCCGCTGGATGAAAAACCTCCGCATTACTAATTCAGTGGTTACAAAAGGGTTTTTATAGAAGTCCACAGGGGCTGGCACGAAATTTTTTTTGTTACTAAGTGACAGACATAGAGGTATTCGCTGCCTCTTGGGGGTGACTTTAAAAACAAAAGCGTCTAAAAAAATTGCCTCAGTGGAGCGTGAGGCTATTGACAAACTTTTCCACATACGCAGTTGGTAAAATTTGCCCTCAAACAAGAAGATATCCACCGCTATTGGACGTCAAGGCAGATTTCTAACTTGTTGTTTTTAAAAGGAAAACTGAAGAGTTTAAAAAATGTGCAAAACGCTGTAGGCGAGAGTTTACGCCGGCTGGCGCCATGGATAGCTTATTAGTGCACAGTTTTATCCACAGATTTTGTGGAAGACCGGAAAGCTGATCACTTCTTGCTCGCTACTTTGTCCGTCATTGGTACGTAGTTATGAATAGTTAGTACGTAATGGGGACTAGTCAGTAGAACTGACAATAAATTCGCTTTAGTCTATGGAAAATTTCATTGGGTTGGTTCAGCCGCCAGTCAGATAGTGTGTTGAACAATACAGAGATTGCACAAGACATGTGTAGCTCAATACCCGTTACTTAAAAATGCGTTAGGAGAGCCAATAATGAAATATTGGGTAGCAGCCCTGGCACTGGGTTCGATGGTTGGTTGTTCCACATTGGACCCTTACACAGGTGAAAGTAAGACCAGTAATGCCGCCAAGGGGGCTGGAATTGGAGCTGTAACTGGAGCGATCGTTGGTGTCGCTACTGCCAGTAAGAAAGACCGTGGTAAGGGAGCCTTGACTGGTGCCCTGGGTGGCGCGGCGATCGGTGGTGGCATTGGTTACTATATGGATCGTCAGGAAATGTTGTTGCGTCAGCGCCTGGAAGGTACCGGCGTACGTGTTGAGCGTGAAGGTGATAATATTCGCCTGATCATGCCTGGTAACATTACCTTCGGTACTAACCGCGCAGATATTCGTACAGACTTCTATGACACTCTGGAATCGGTCACTGTTGTATTGCAGGAGTTTGATAAAACTGCAATTCGAGTCAGCGGCCATACCGATAGCACTGGTTCAGATGTGTACAACCAGAGCTTGAGCGAACAGCGTGCTAATTCCGTTGCTGGCTTCTTCAGCGGTCAGGGCGTTTCTGCAGGTCGGGTACAGGCGGTAGGTTACGGTGAGCGTTATCCTATTGCCAGTAATGACTCTGAAGCTGGGCGTCAGGCCAATCGCCGAGTTGAGTTGGAACTACTGCCTTTATAACGATCAGGTCAGATAATTTCTACCTTTAGTCGTTCTTTTGTTGATAGTGCCCAGATTGTTCGGTTTGGGCACTACACCCCTTCATAAATTCCCTTTATTATTCTGCTCAATTTCTTAACTATTCCCTTAATCCGCAATTTGTTTGTCCCTGCAAAGAGTTTCCGGCTTTGATCCCTGATTACTCAGAGGATGACGTATTGAGAGAAAGCTTTCTCACTTATCCTCTTGCCATCTTCAGAATCTTTTCCGAACTGTTTTTGTAGTTGCCGCTCAAACCATTCTATTTAGATCAAGGCTCATCTTTGGATTTCCGTGTTGTCTTGTTTTCAGACTTATATAAATCTAGCGACCCTAAGATTTAGCATTAGTTTGATTTCAGTAAATTTTTAGAGAATGTTTTGTGAGCCAAACGAGAGTGGTTATCAGTTCTTTGATGTCTCAGTTTGTTCGACTGCTAAAAATTAGACGTGCCAACATTTTTATAGAGATCATTTGCCAATCATATTTTCTACCTATGAATAATTGATTTTGTGGCCATGTATGCAGAGATAGATTTGCTTGCTTTTTGATTTTTAGAGCATTGGCCGTCAAGTAAGCAGGAAAGTCCGAAAATTAAGTTGTCTAGGGTTGGGTTGGCGCTAATAATAATTTCTTAGTTTTATTATTTTCTGGATTTGTACTTTATGTGATTTATATTTTTGACCAGCTTTTTATGTTGGTACACCTGTGCAAGTTGAGGTGGTGTGAGTCGTAAGTTTTTATTGTTTTTTCTGTCGCGGATATTTTTAGGTGTTTAGTTGGTGGAATCAGTTTTGATTGGTACCCCCAGGCAAAGGATCGCATAAATACTTCTAATTCGAAGGGTGTAGCGCCAGATTTTAGGGCTGTGTTAATAGTGGAGGTTGTTCCTTCCCTCATTCGCCACTTCGATTGGTAATTTAGTTGTTGGATGGATGGATGGATGTTTGTGTCTGTCTCGTCGGAGAATTAATTTGACACATTGAGGTGGGTAAAGAATTCCATAAGTATTATTTTTCATGGTTTCACTGCTGTAAATGGCTGATCTATACGCTGCAGAAATATAATAATGGTGATTGTGAACCTGGCTGGTTTTAAGAGGCGATAAAGTAAAATTTTGCAGGAAGCTTGTCCTTTTGGTTGGAAATGATGAGTCTTAAGATGTGGGCCTGTGATGATCGTCAAGCTTCATTACTTAAATGTTTTGTGAGATTCATATTGGGGCTGAGGGCTTCAAGCTCTTTTCATGAAGGTCTATGTCATTTTCAGTTCTTCACTAAAAGATTTTATCCATAAGATGGAAAGGCTATCTCGATAACTTTTGGTTGGTAATTAATAAGGGGTAGCGGTGATCTTGGCAGAAGGTGTTGGCTAAAAGTAGGTTCTGAGAAGAGTGCACAATGAGTTCTTAACTTAAAGCCTTGACTCTCCTCTTAAGGGAAGAGTTTAGAATTTTAGTGGCTCAGGTAAAGATAGGGGTCTCACTTAACATGCGGTAGATGTAGTAGCTGCGCCTAATTGCTGAATCGATCGTAAAGCTATTGATTGAGTGGTTGGATGTTAGAGTTGGTAAATAGTTCTTGGCTTTAGTGTTTTATTGCAATTTTATTACATTTAAATTTTTCTAGTAGGTTTTTGTTCTTTTTTTGTTTGTGATTTGGAGTTTTTTTAATTTTGGGTGATTTCTTTACACCCAGGCCCGGTCTGTGGGGTGGGGTGGAAAAATTGAGGCAGTGTTGTGGGTCCTTAATTGGCATTTTATTTAGATGTGTCAAAAAAACAGTCTTCAATCATTTGCTGGTGTGCATGCAAAAGACGCCAAAATTTTTAGGGTGGAAAATACTATTTATCGTTGTGTAAGTGAAATAATTATTGGTTCATCTGTACCAATTGAGGTTGTTAGTTTTATTGGTACAGCTTGTTAGTACAAGTGGGATGAAATTTGATCAGTTAAAAGGCCCCAAATTTTGGGTGACTGGTTATTCTTTAAGGTAATATCAATATCACTTTACAGAATATGCAAGGTTAGTACATCCTAACGCAAAGTCACTTAATTCCATCGAGTTATTTTGCCTTTTTACGCCAAGTTAGATTTGCGAGAAAACATAAAGAACCCTTCTGGGTTGATAAGTTAGTTGTAGGTGTTTGCCGTGAAAAGTAGTCTTCTATCGTCATACCAGGGCCTTAAAGAAAGTAAAAAGAGAACGATATCGATCATTATTTGCTCTGGTGCCCAGTGCCTGGATATCACAGGTCCAGCTGAGGTGTTTACGTTTGCTAATAAACAAATGGCCGATTTTGGGTATGGCGAAGATCAGCTGTATAAAATTGAATTTTTGGCTGCAAGCAAGGAGCCGAGGCAAGTAACTACTGGCCTGAAAGTACATCCAGATAAATGTTTTTACGAGGCCGATTCCATCCATACTCTTTTAGTTGGAGGTGGTACTGCGAAAAGTTGCCTTGATTTAACGGATGACAGTCTGTTTCTTGAGTGGTTGAAAGTTAAGGCAAAGGAAGTTGAGAGGATAGGGGTTAGCGGAAGTGGTACATTGGTACTTGCTAAGGCTGGAGTTTTATCAGGGCATCGGGCTACAACCCATGAAAAATACATCGGTGATCTAAAAAAATATAAAGATATTGAAGTAGATGACAAAGCGATTTTTGTGAGAGATAAGAAAATCTACAGTTCTGTAGGGCGAAGTGCAGGGATAGACTTGGCCTTAGCTATGGTTGAGGAGGACTTCGGTCGAAAACTGGCCCTTTTAGTTGCTCGGGAAATGATTTTGTACCTGAAGCGTGATGGTGATCAGAGTCAGTACAGTAGTTATTTGCAGGCACAATTAAAAAATAATAGGTTCTCCCCGTTGTTGGAATGGATAAACCTTAACTTAGAACAGTCTCTCAGTGTTGATTTTTTGGCCAAAAAACAAGCAATGAGCCCCCGAAATTTTTCTCGCTGCTTCACAAGCGAAATAGGTGTAACTCCGGCTCGGTATTTGGAGCAGGTTAGAGTTGAGAAGGCCTGTCAGTTAATATTGGAGGCAGGGATTAGTCAGGATGTAGTGGCAACCCAGTGTGGCTTTTCGTCGCAGGAACAAATGAGAAGGGCGTTTCTTCGGCAGAAAGGTATTCTTCCCAGTAAATACCGCAAACAGTTCGCTTGAAAATACTGGATTTCGTTGATTTTTGGCTTATCTTCGACATGGGGGGCGGCTTTTCAGGGTTTAAGCATGAATGCTCATGTATGCCTGAACCTCTGAGTTGATCAACATCTTCACTTTTAGTTAATATTTATATTTTGCAAGAATATAAATATGAAATACTTACTTTTGACCAGTTTGCTATTTGCAGCTTCTGCAAGTGCTGAGATAGACCTTGATTACCTCAAGGTACCCGAGGGCTTTAAGCTCAGCTACTTTGCAGAAGATGTTGAGACGGCTCGTCAATTGGCACGTTCTGAGTCGGGTACAGTATTTTCTGGTTCTTTCAGCGCGAAAAAAGTTTATGCTTTCAAGGACACAGATAATGATGGTGTAGCTGATCAGCGTTGGCTATTGATGGATGATTTAAAAGCGCCGACAGGTATTGCCTATAAAAATGGCGATTTATATGTGGCTGATGTCAATAAGATTATTCGCTTCCCCCAGATTGATAAAAATCTTGACAAACCGAAGTCTGAGGTTGTTTACGATCAGTTTCCAGCGGACAGGCATCATGGTTGGAAATTTTTGCGTTTTGATAGTGAAGGGCAGCTGATAGTGCCCGTCGGCGCACCTTGTAATATCTGTGATGCCAACGAAAATTACTCAAAAATATTTTCGCTGGACTTGCAATCTAAGAAAACAAAAGTGATTGCAAATGGGGTGAGAAACTCCGTTGGCTTTGATTTTCATCCGCAAACCAATGAATTGTGGTTTTCAGACAATGGTCGGGACATGATGGGTGATGATATCCCACCCTGTGAAATCAATAAGGTAAGCTTTGCAGGAGAGCATTTTGGCTATCCTTATTTCCACGGTGACGATATTGCAGATCCGGAATTTGGTCAGGGTAAGAAGGCCGCTGATTATTCCAAGCCGGTATTAAATTTAGATGCCCATGTGGCGCCTCTTGGAATTCACTTTTATCGCGGTGGGCAGTTTCCCAAGGAATACCAACAGAACTTGTTGGTTGCTGAGCACGGGTCCTGGAATCGAAGCAAAAAATCAGGTTACCGAGTAATGATGGCGACAGTTAAAGATGGTGAGGTCACGGATTACAAGCCGCTGGTCACTGGTTTTATGCGGGATGAAACCACCTATGGGCGCCCTGTTGCATTTTTAGAAATGCCTGATGGCAGCGTATTAATTTCTGATGATTTTGCCCATAAAATCTATCGCTTAACCTATACCGGTATTTAAATGGCCGATTTTATAGCTATCAGGGCTGCTCATTGAGCAGCCCGCTTGGTTATCCACTGTATTGGTTTTCACGCTAGAGGAATTTCTGCCAAATTTCCTCACCTCTTAGCTATCCTTCAGACTCTGTAAAAAAGAGTAAGCCGATCCTAATTACTTGTGCTATGTCTACTGCGATAAGAGCATAAGTAAGGAGAGGGTTGTGACGCAAAAAATATCCTGTGAGACATTTTCCAAAATCGTGAGTGTTATTTTATATCTCCTAGTGAGTAGCACGGCGCATGCGACTGAGGACATAGCTTCGGCATCTACTGCTCATTTGGAATTACGTTTTGCCCAAGCTGAGGTTGTGGCGCAAGTAGAAATTATTGATGTTCACAGGGATGTGGATAGCGCACTGTCTGAGGAGGGAATTACAGCCATATCAGGCTATATCTACTCTGCCGTTCCCAGCCAGGTTTGGAAGGGGCCAATGGGTGGAGAGATCACCTTCCGCCTGGGATTTGAATCCTGCGATTTAAAGCTGGAGCAAGGTGAAAACTATCTGATTTTTGCGAATTTGGATAGCTACGGAAGGTTACACCTGAGGAGTTGTGAGGCGGTTATTGCTGAGTCAGACGCCACCGCGATACTTGCCCAACTTAATAAGTTTATTAAACAGGGCTAAGAAGTTGCTTTCTTGCAGACCTGTTAGAACTATCAGTTGTAACTGGTTCTTTCTTTACAGCAATCCAACCTGCTACGAAGTGGCTCTCCCCCTTGAAGAACCCCAAAGGAGGGTTATTCTTATCAGTATTGGCGCGACCTTCTTTTACAGGCGCTGCATCTCATTAAGTTGCGCACCGTTGTAAACAGGCTGGAGTGTCAGGGTTTGGGATTGTTATCGAGAAAGTACACCGACCAGCACTGTGTAACCGGCTCGATTTTAATGATTAATGTCTTCTTTTGAGTTTGCCTGGGGTCGAGAGGTCCAGATATGAAGAAGTTACTGATTCCCCTGATCATTTTATTACTGATCATCGGTTATTTTATGTCGCGCAGCGGCGAGCATAAGGCTAAAGAAGCCTATAACTCGATGGAGCAGGAGCAGAAGAGTGAACAGATGAGGGGATCCTCTACCCCCTCTAGTGGAGGAAGTAGCGGTGGCTCAATGGCCCCAGCAGATACCTCGGATTCCCCTGATGGTATGGGCAATCCCGATTCCCAAATGCCCCAGGACTCTGACTCAACCGATCCCGCTCCTCCGGGGTCTTCAGATAACGGGAGCTCACCTGACGCTACTATGTCTGGGTCCGACAATATGGGTGCAGATGGCAACATGAGCCCGGATGCTAATGATTCTAGCGCCATGCCAGACGCGAGCAATAACTCGGGCGGCGACCTAAATCAGCAAGCGGATAAGGTCGTAGATGATGCTACGAAGGAAGCCAATGATGCTGTAGAGGGAGCGACTAACGATATGGATGCCTCTGCCGATGGCACTGAAACAGATACAGAGGCAGATACCGGTCAGGATGAGGGAATGGAAAGTAATGATAACTGACCAATAGTAATGACTCAGCTACATCGAGCTAAGCGAAAAGCAGGGCCGCACAGAAGTGTGGCCCTGCCGCATTCTCAAAATATGATTGAGCATATCTGGCATCAGGGTGATCGAATACTCGAGGTTAGACCAGTTGGGAAGTTAACCGTTGAGGACTTCCAGTTGCTAGCCGCGCAAGTTGATCCGATCATCAGTAAGCGGGGACGTATAGAAGGGTTGCTAGTCAATGCGGGAGATTTTGCTGGCTGGGAGAGCTTCGTCGCAATGATCTCTCATTTTCGCTTTATTCGAGAGCATCAACGACATATCCGCCGGATAGCCGTGGTTACCGATAATCCTATCCTCCGCTTTATGCCCAACCTTGCCTGTCACTTCATCAGTGCTGAGGTGCGTCCCTTTCCCGAAGAGGAGTCCGCTCAAGCTCTGGAATGGTTACAAAAACCGGGTTAGCATCGCCTCCCTTTTTCAATGTTACCTGGAGGGCAGGTGAGTCCATCGTTGGCTATTGTCGCTGCGGCGCCAGAATATGTTTCCGCAGCGGAAGAACTATCCGCTCAGTTAGATTACCCCCTCCTTGGAGCTATTTCTCCTGCTGATGTGGTCGACTTTCCCCAAGTGTTGTGTCTCGGAGAGCAACTGCAGTTATGTGCGACCGGGCGCAAAGCAGCCGGGCCAGTATGGGTGGATTTTGTTGCTGGAACACTTGCTCATCGCCGCAAGTATGGCGGCGGTAAAGCTCAACCGGTAGCAAAAGCTGTTGGTTTGCGTTCTGGCTTCCACCCCAAAGTCCTCGATGCCACCGCTGGTTTGGGTAGAGATGCCTTTGTTCTGGCGGCGCTGGGATGTGAGGTGCAGATGCTGGAGCGCAACCCGGTTGTTTTCCAATTGCTGAAAGATGGAATACGCCGGCTGCGACAGGCGTCTATCGGGGATGCTGAGTTGGCTGCAATTTCTGAGCGAATGAGCTTGGTGGATTGCTGTACGGCGGCGTCAGAGTGGCTCGCGCTGCAATCGGAGGAATCCATCCCTGTTATTTATCTGGATCCAATGTTCCCTGCGCGGGGGAAAGCTGCCAAGGTCAAAAAGGAAATGGCTGCCTTCCATCATTTGGTTGGGACTGATGAGGATGCGGATAGCTTATTGAGCCCTGCCTTGGCGGCCTGCTACTACCGCACAGTAGTTAAGCGCCCTAAGCTTGCCCCCTATTTGGCTGATATGAAGCCCAACCTTTCCTTGGAGGGGAAATCCGGACGCTTCGATATCTACACCAAACATGGGGTTCCAGGCTAACTGCCACATACCACTGCCCTAGCCGATTTCTCCTTGGGTGAAAGATGGTGTGGGCACCGACTTGCTATGAATTCTATGTTTCCATAAGTCCGTTGCTAAAAGGGCGGCTTATGCCTTGGTAGCGGCACCTCTGTTATCCCATCTATCCCGCAGGCTCCCACGATAGGCTTTGCTTCTTTGTACTGCCGCAAAAATATTGCACTCCAGGGAGGTCCCATCAGTGCGACCAAAAGGGAGCAGTGCATCGAGCACCCCGGATATTGCCAACAGAAAGATGTTTTCTGTGGCTGCTCTCGGGCTCCTAACTGCCGCAACGGTCGTTACCAGCTTGCGTACCCTGCCGATGATGGCGCAAGAAGAACTGACGATGTTTTTCTATATCGGCTTTGCGGCATTGTTGTTCTTGATTCCTGCAGGGCTCGTGTCGGCAGAACTTGGTAGCGCCTTTTCAGAGCGCACTGGGGGTGTCTATACCTGGGTTGGTGAGGCCTTCACCCCGAAGGTGGGTTTTGTCGCTATATGGTTGCAATGGATCGAGTGCATTGTTTGGTATCCCACAGAGTTGGGTTTTGCCGCAGCGGCGGTGGCTTATGCGGTGGGCGATAATACCATCGCCCAGAATACCTACTATATCGGTGGGTTTTGCATCCTTGCCTATTTGCTAGCGACCCTGATTGCTCTTACTGGAACCCGCTTTCTGGTAAAAGTGGCACAGTTTGGATTTCTGGTGGGTATCGTATTTCCCTGTTTGATTTTGATTATCCTGGCTGTTTGGTGGGTGGTGAGTGGTAATCCTATTGGCTGGGAGACCTTGACCGACCCGGAAGTAGCAGTGCGTCGGGATGGTTATGATCACCCGCGCTGGTTTCCCCATATTAACGGTTTGGGGGCTATTGCTTTTCTCGGGGGTATTTTACTTGCCTTTGCTGGGGTGGAAGCACAGGCCACGCATGTGTCGGAACTACGTGATACCCGTCGAGGATATCCAGCTGTAATCGCCATCGCCGCCGTTATTTCCATCCTGGTGTTCACTCTCGGCGCACTCTCTATTGCTGCAATTTTGCCCTATAAAGAGATATCTGTAGAAACTGGCTTATTTACAGCTTACGAAAGAGCTTTTGGGCAGCTACTTGGGGTTCAATGGCCCGTGCAAGCACTTTCCTGGCTAATTGGCTATGGTGCACTAAGTGGTGCCTTGGCATGGTTGGCTGGCCCCAGTCGAGGGCTACTGGCTACGGCCCAGGATGGGATGTTGCCGCCCTGGTTTCAGCGAGAAAACCGGGTGGGTGTACAAAAAAATATTCTCCTCGCACAGTTTGTAGTGGTAGCGGCAATCTCGTCCATTTATATTTTAATGGATAATGTATCTACAGCTTTTGTTTTGATTTCAGTGATGGCTATTAGCTTATATATCATTATGTACATAATGATGTTTGCTGCGGTTATTCGGTTACGGATCACGCAACCAGACTTACCCAGAAGTTTTCGTATCCCCGGAGGGCTGCCAGGGGTTTGTATTGTTGCTGGAATAGGCTTAATTTCCGTTGTTTTTGCCTTGGTAGTTTCATTTTTCCCGCCAGAACAGCTCACGATAAAAAATCCTGTAACTTATGTTGCTCTCAACCTGGCTGGAATTGCTATAGCGATCACCGTTCCCTTGTTAATTTTCTATTTTCACAATCCCTCCTGGCGGGGGGAGGGTGGCCATCAACAGCAGTCATTTTCTGATATTGATGAGTGAGCCGGAGGTAGGTAGTGAAAGAGCAATCTCCATTTGATAGGTTCTTTGACGAATACAATGAAGATATTCCAGAAAAGCACTTTCCCCGGTGTAGTATTTCAGCAGAGGCTGCCGAGGCTATCGTAACCAGTGAAACCTGGGCTGACGCAAAGCCTGCGATGAACTTATCTTCGTTTGTCACAACTTTTACTGAGTCAGAAGCATTTGAGGTCGCCAAGAAACATTACCTGAAGAACTATATTGATCACGACATGTATCCTCAGCTGTTTGCGATGGAAGCGCGAATGGTTCGCTGGTTACACAACCTCTGGAATGGACCTGAGGGAGTAGAGCCATACGGCGCAGCGACCATAGGCTCGTCAGAGGCCTGCATGTTGGCTGGTTTGGCGCACAAGTGGAATTGGCGTAAGAAGAGGCAGCAAGCCGGCAAAGACGGCTCAAAACCTAACCTGGTTACCGGAGCCAATGTGCAGATCGTTTGGGAAAAATTTATGCGCTACTTTGATGTGGAGCCGCGCATAGCACCGTTAAAGCCTGGTCATTACCGCTTTACCAGTGAACATCTGGATGAATTGGTCGATGAGAATACCATCGCTGTTGTCGCTATCGCCGGGCAAACCTTTACCGGTGAGGATGATGCATTTAGGGCGATTCAAAACTGGTTGGATAAGTATGAAGAGAGAACAGGAAACGATATCCCTATGCATATTGATGGGGCGTCGGGAGGATTTGTTAATCCATTTCTCTATCCGAATTACAAATGGGATTTTCGTTTGCCAAGAGTGAAATCTATCAATGCCTCCGGGCACAAGTTTGGCTTGGTGCCGCCGGGATTGGGGTGGATAATTTTTCGTGAAAGAGCAGTTTTTGATGAAGACTTGATGTTCTATGTTAATTACCTGGGTGGGGAGATGCCTACAGCCACATTGAACTTTAGCCGAAATGCATCGCCGGTTGCCTACCAGTATTACAACTTTATACGTCTAGGCTATGAGGGTTACAGGCAGATTATGCAGCACACCTTGGAGAATGCGCAGACTCTTCGTCAACTTCTGGTGGCCAGTGGGTACTTTGAAATAATGAATAAAACCCAGAGAATCCCGGTTGTTGCCATGACCCTGAATAAAAAATATAAGAATTTTAATGAATATGATATATCCAATAAAGTACGTGAACGGGGATGGGTTCTTTCTGCCTATTCGATGCCGCCAAACGCTCAGTCTGTAAACTCTCTGAGAATTGTTGTTCGCCCTCATCTCAATCAGAATGCAATCAGTGGCCTTGCAAAGGATATTATCCATGCTTGCGATTGGTTGAGTAAGCATTGTGGTAATGCAACTCCGCCCAAGTTACATGACCCGCAAAAAGTGGCCCCCAGTAAGTGTTAATTCTTACGGGACTTTAACGATCCTTGCATTCAATGACTGGATAGATAAGTGGGCTATTTTGGAATCTCAGAGGCATCTTTGACAACTCTAACATGCTGCATCATGCCCCCATCCTCATGATAAAGTAAGTGGCAATGCAGAGGATACTTTCCGGTAAAATCCTTGAAACGAGTACGGAATTTGACATGTCCATGGGGCGGTACTTGAAAGGTGTCGCACCAAAACGGTAGTTTGAGTGTGTGGTGCATGGGATCTTCTCCAGCCACCTCGATAACATAATACGGATTTACATGAATATGGATTGGGTGGGGGAATTCACTTTCATTAACCAAGGTCCACTCCTCTACTGCATCAAGCTCTACGTAATGATTAACCACTTCACACCCTTCGAATGGTGAATGGTCAATACTGACATTCAGCCCGCGATAATATTTTTGGGGGTCATCAAGCGTGTTGGCCTGGAAAGTGAGTCGACGTGTATTGGTGATCTCATCATCTGTAATAGGTTTCAGTAAGTCCACTTTAAAACTGCTGGGGAAGGGTGGGGGTGCACATCGGGCGGGTGGTTTGCTGGGGGCATAGATTGCCGTTCCGATTTCCTCCCCCTGGGCAATGGCAATAACAAAAAGTGGACTGTTGTTATGGTACTTATAATGCGGCATTTGTTGGAACTCAATCGCATTATTGTAAATGTAAAAATGAGCTCCCGGAGTGGCGGCTTCACTGATTTTTAAGAAAAGGGAGGCTCGATTAGCGGGGCCCAGGCTTACTCCGTCTTGTAGGCGGTAGTCATCAGTAGGGTTTCCATCAAACCCGTAGATATACATTTACGCGAACCAAGGGCAATCGATATCTATCGATGTCCTGATGGTAGCATTGAGAAGTCTCAGATTGAGAAGCTCACCCACCGTTGCATGAATGATAGGGCAGTATTGTCCGTTAACGGTAATACAGTATTCACTATCTGGGAACTTAGCGACCTGGTGTTGATCCTCTACTTTTCCGTGCTCATCTACGGCAATATTCTGGAAGACAAGAATATGTTCCTTAACTCCCATTGCCTCAAATTCATCCCTTACGATTAGGGCACCTGCCATCCCGCTGCCGACTTGTATAGCGACAGAGCCGTGCTTATGGGGGTGGTACCAGTAGAGTCCTGGGGGTTGGTCCTTGGGAATGTCGTATTCGTAGGTATAACTTTCCCCTGGTTTGATCTTCATGCAGACATTGTCGGCCGGAGATTCTGGGGAGACGTGGAGCCCGTGAGTATGTAAGTTGTAGGTATTGAACTCATGGGGGAAGTTTATTGTAGCGGGTGTATTGAGGGGGTCTTCCTCTGGCAGCAGGTTGTTTGTCTGGATAGTAAGGTGGCTATCAGCGCGAATTTCAATGGTAGGGCCTGTCAGTGTGAAACCTGCTTCTTGAGTGATTGATGATGAAAATACACGGGTCCAGGTTGGTGTGTCATGGGTTTTGTAAAAACTGAAAATGTTATTCTTTTCGTACTGTACATCAAGTTTAAGTTCTAGTTTTCTATTTTCTTTATCCATTGAGTAAGCGGGTGGATTTTTTATTGGTTCTAGAAAGGAAATATGCTCTCTATTGCTCACTGTTAACTCCGAGGATTTTGTGGGAAGCAAGATTGGTAAGGGGTATTTTATGAACGAATATCAGTTTAGATTCTAAGGCTGGATTATTTCTGGATTTGCTCGCCATATGATTGTTAATTGAGAGTGTTGTGGTCAACTCCAACCGGACACTTCTTTAAGCACATTTCTCAAATTCGATAGGGGCTAGGTCTCCCAGTGTTGTATGTATTCTGCGTGAGTTGTAATAAGCAATATAGGCTCTTACATCTGCTACCGCATCCTCCCTTGTCGGATAAAGGTTTCCCGTTACCCACTCCCGCTTCAGGCTGCTGAAGAAACGTTCAGTCGGTGCGTTGTCCCAACAATTTCCCTTACGGCTCATTGAACACACCATCCCATGCTGACTCAATAACGTTTGGTAGGTATGGCTGGCATACTGACTGCCACGATCAGAGTGATGCAGGAGACCTTTTGGGGGCGAACGCAAATTGACAGCCATCATCAACGCACGAGTTACCAGGGCCGTTTCCATCTTGCGATCTAGATGCCAACCAATAATCCGGCGCGAATAGAGATCAATCACTACCGCCAAGTACAACCAGCCCTGCGAAGTCCAAATATATGTAATATCAGTCGTCCAAACTTGATTTTTAGCGCTCGGTGAGAACTCCCTATTCAGAAGGTTCTCTGCGACCGGCAGGTGATGTTTACTGTCTGTCGTCAGTGTAAATCGCTTCTTACGCTTTACTGCCAAGCCTAGCTTTTTCATGAGCTTGCGGACTCGATAGCGCCCGACTTCAAAGCCTTCTTTACGTAACAGCTTCATTAACCGACGACTTCCCAGGCTCTGTCTAGATTCTGCAAATAGGGCCTTCAAACGATGGCATAGTTGCCATGTTTGAGCATCTATTGAGCTATTACCACGGCAACACCAATCGTAATAACCAGTTTTACTTACTTGCATTACCCGGCAGAGCACCCTAACAGGAAAGCTGCCTTGCTGTTTTTCAATAAAGCTGTACTTTATTTCATTTCTTTCGCAAAGAAGGCGCTGGCCTTTTTTAGGATTTCTTTCTCCATCCGCAACTGCTTATTTTCACGTCGTAATCGCTCTAATTCTGCGCGCTCACCTACATCCAACCTCACACCGTCTTCTTCCTGCTTCAGTTCCTTTATCCAGCGTCGCAGGTTATTGGCTGTTGTTCCTACAACCTCTGCTGCTTTAGAAATTGAATACCCTTGCTCAGAGACTAGCGCTACGGCGTCTTTCTTAAATTCCGGCTTGAAATGCCGACGTGTACCTTTTGTTGTCATACTTCACCTCGCTTGGTAGTTTTACCATCTTAGCGAAGTGTCCGGAAGGATTAGACCACTACAGAGGCAAGTTAGGGTAGCAATAATCCTTCTGCAAAATTCATAATAATTCTCGCGACTTTGTTGGGGTGTGCCTGAGCAATAAAGTGCCCACCTGGAATATCAATGACATTGAGGTTGATGTATATCGCAGATATATCGATGGCAGCTTTTTTACTTACAAGTCGATCTCTATCCGGGCGGATATAGACGGCAGGGATTTCCAAATTTTGGGATGGTTTGGAGATAGAGGCGATATTATGAAGCCTTTGCTTTAGTTTGCCTCTGTTGGTATTTAGTAGGGCGTTATAGGTGCTGTCAATGAGTATGTCACTGCCTTTGCCATTGAAACCAAAGAAATTTAGTGTGATTTTGGTTAAAGATGGGCAGTCTATAAGCGAGATTGGAGCTAGTTGTGCCGCCTTGGATAGCAGCGAAGGAGAGCTTATAAAGCTAGCTATAAAGGTAATGCCTAAAATTTTCTCGGGAGCTAAAAGGGATAGCTCATATGCAACTCTTCCTGAATAGGATTCAGCAATAATGTAAGTCTTCTCATTGAGATAGCTCTTGGCGATTGATTGAGCTTGAGCCAGGTAACTATCCCCTGGGAGCTTGGAAAGGCAGATAGTTTCGGTTGTCCATTGTTTTGGTAGTGCCTTAATCAAACCTGAAAACAGTGTTCCTGTTCCATCAAGTCCTGGTAGAAGTAAAACTTTCAATTCCGAATATCCTGCTGGAATTTCCTATTAATTGAATATTAACATGCTTATGTTGAGTATTTCTCTATATATGACATTCAGCCAGGGTAATTCTTCTTGATGTTTGTACGGGACAAGCAATCTGGTAGTGCCGAAAGGTGAAGTTTTCTATCGTATGAGGCGGTTTGAGTTGCTGTGAAGGCTGTTGGGTGTGCATGTTTTAGATAAAAATAGTTTCTTTGATTTGAGCTTCTAAATATATTTAATTATTCTAATGGATATTTATTTATACTAATACGTTATTTCTAGTTATGTCGATAACGAAAACAGAATTGCTAGGCCAATAAGTTGTCTAGGTGGGTAAGTATTAGAGTTCGTTAGTGTAACTTAATGACAGGCCTAAACGTAGCTAGAAAGTTAATTGAAAGTCATTTGGTCAAAGGGAATATGGCTCCCCAAAGTGTTATCGAGCTTAAAATTGACCAAGGGAGCCTCTGAATAAACCTGTAATGCCTCTGCGGGTCTTGAAGGCTGCAGATGCTAGGCGCAGCTCGCCGCGAATGGCCGTAGCCCTTTGCAAGAGCTGCAACGCAGCAGCTGTGGTCTTCAAGGCCCGCCCTTCGGGGCTTGCAGAGCGATTCACACTCCGCGTTGCGACTTCTTGAAAGGTCTAGACATTCCTGCGAAGCCGCGCCTTGATTGTGAACCGCTCTGCATGCCAGAGGTATCATGGAGTTATTCAGAGGCTCCCAAGTCCTCAGTGAGGATGCCACCGGCACGTTAGTGATGTTGGAGCTTGAAGCTTTGGGGGCGAGGCAGGTGAAAGCAGAAATATGCGCTCAGTATGTGGATCACAATGTATTGAGGGCAGACCATAAGAATGGTGATGACCACGTGTTCCTGCAAAGTTCCTGTCGAAACTACGGGATATGGTACTCGCGACCAGGAAATGGTATTAGTCATCCTGTCCATATGGCTTGTTTTGGTATCCCCGGTAAAACCCTTTTAGGTGGGGATAGCCACTCATGTGCTGCGGGCTCGTTAGGTATGTTAGGAATAGGAGCCGGAGGAATTGAGGTTGCGCTTGCAATGATGGGATTTCCGCTCTCTCTGGTAATGCCAACTATTTTGGGGGTGCGTTTAGAGGGGGAGCTACAGCCATGGGTAAGCGCTAAAGATGTTATTTTGGAACTTGTACGTAGATATACATTGAGAGGTTGCTGGAACAAGATCGTTGAATATCACGGCCCTGGATTGGCAAACCTTACAGCAATGGATCGTCACGTAATCGCCAATATGGGGCAGGAAATGGGGGCCGTAACAAGTGTCTTTCCTGCTGATGATCAAGTGAGGCTTTTCTTGCGGCAGCAGTCGCGCGAGAACGACTTTGTCGAGTTGCTTGCCGATAAGGATGCAACCTATGATGAGGTTGCAACTTTAGACCTATCGAAAATTGAACCGATGATCGCTTGCCCCTCGCGGCCGGATAAGGTTGTTAAAGTTCGTGAAGTTGAAGGTAGGCCAGTTTCTCAGAGCTATATCGGTTCTTCGGCTAACCCTGGGTTGCGTGATTTCTCTATTCCCGCCCGGATGGTAAATGGTCTCTTTGTACCGCACGAGGTTTCTTTAGATATTAATCCCGCGTCGCGCCAACTACTTCATGAGCTGACTCATAATGGTGACCTTGAAAAACTGCTTGGTGCAGGGGCTTACTTGCATGAAACCGGCTGTGGTGGCTGTATCGGTATGGGGCAAGCCCCAGCTAGCGGGCACAATAGTCTTAGAACTGTGCCGAGAAATTTCCCTGGGCGTTCGGGAACTAAAGAAGATAGCGTCTATTTATGCAGCCCAGAGACTGCGACGGCCAGCGCCCTGAAAGGAAAAATAACTGACCCCAGAAATTTAGACATGGATTATCCGGTATTTGAAGAGCCTGAACATCTAATGGATATGCGGTCACTATTGGAGCCACCGCAGGAAATACCAGTGAAAGTTGAGGTTAGAAAGGGCCCCAACATCAAGCCTTTGCCAGTTCTGGAAAAAATGTTAAGTGTGATCGAAGGCCCTGCTCTTTTAAAGCTGGAGGATAATGTTTCAACCGATGATATTATTCCCGGAGGTGCGGATGCTTTGCCTTATTGGTCAAATGTCCCAGAGTTAAGCCGCTTTGCTTTTTCAAATGTAGATGAATCTTTTTATCAGCGGGCTTTGAGCACCGAGGAGGATATATTTCTTATTGCTGGCAACAGTTTAGGTCATGGGTCGAGCCGGGAGCATGCCTCAATTACTCTGCGATACCTGGGAGTGCGCTGCGTCATAGCCAAAAGTGTAGCTGGACTCTATCGCAAGAATCTTATTGACCACGGAATTCTCATTTTAACATTTTGTAATCCAAGCGATTTTGACGCATTTAGTAAAGATGATCAACTTCAATTTTATGATCTCTCAAGCTGTACAGGGGGTAACAAGATACTAGAGCTGAGAAATGTGACAAAAGGTATTAAGATTTGGTTGGAAAATGATCTTTCCCAAGAAGAAATTGAAATAATTAAATTTGGAGGCCGCATCAACTATATTAAGGGGTTGTTGAGAAGGTCTCTGGAAGATATGGGCTCATTTTAACAGTGTGCAGGGTGGTGTGGGGTTGGCTCTCCACGCAAAATACTTGCTTGTATTTTTTAGAACGATATTTTTAATTATGAATTGGCAGTTGATGTATAGATTAAAATTTAGGTTGGCTTTTGATGAAGTTCTACTCGCTTGGTGAGGCTAGAGAGAATATTATTTTCTGCTAGTAGTTTTTGCTACTGCAATTGACTAGTTTGAATGTGCAGGATCTCTTGCCGTTAAAAGTTTGTCTCAGGTTATATATCAATAGATCTTTGTGTTAAAGTCCCTGTCGTCATGATGGTCAATTTAAGGGGTTGAGATCGCTCACCTACCATTGCTGCTGATGTCAAGCGCAGAGATAATTTCATCGTATCTTGCTTTAGAATGGTCTCCATAATCTAAGTTGAAATCTTTTGATAGAGAATCATTAAAGGTCTTGGCCAGTTCGAAAATCTCCATCCTCTTTATATAAGTTTCACTGTAAAGTTTATTGATGAGAGTTTTGTGGGCTCCGTAGATGTTATTCTCTTGGGGGGCTAAAGTATATATAGGTTTAGATAGGGCAAGGGCCTCAGAAATCATTGATGAACTGTCTTCGGTTATAAAGACAGCTTCACTTGCACCGAGTATTTCTTCGAGGCTGGCATTGGGGGCCTCATAATCTAGCAAGTTGAAGCATGTATCAAATGGCATGTTGCTTTCAATTAGCTCAGCCACATATTTAGGGGTTCTTCTTGAGGTGCTAATTAGCCATGAAATATTTTGATAGATCGCTATTTTTTTTAGCTCTTCTATCAAGTCTATATAATCCTTCCGTGTGTATTTATAGCCGCTTCCATTGCCTCCGATAAGTAAAGTATAAAAGGGTTTGTGGTGTTTCTTCTTTAAGTTGTCGCCCAATGCTTTGCATAAATTTACATCTATGCGGCTAAATGGAAGGTATTGCCTAGATTTCTTAATGTCCTCTTTGGTAGATAGGGTTAGAGAGAAGTCGGTTTTCCTGAAGCTGTAAATATTTCCTATGGCAATATTCATGCATTGTGTTTTTTGGGTTAGTGCAACGTTCGCAGCAACGCTATTCCCACCAAAGGAAATAATTAGATCTGGTTTTCTTTTGAAGGAGGGGTTTCTGTGAAAGAGCATGATAAATTTGTGTGCGTTTCTGGCGAGATGTCGAGTCAATAGTCTTATTGGTTTATTTAGGGCCTTTAAAACTGGTTTACTGGTGGTGATTTCATAAGAATATTTGCCCTTGGAGTGGCGGGAGAGTAGCTGGTATAGCCCCAGCGAAGGACTGAGATGGCCCGGTTTTCCATCGTAAATAATTAAAATGTGCATAACCTTGCTTAATGGTTTGAGAAATGTTTCTAGGGGGCTCTAAGTGAATAGGAGTACCCTAAATTGATTATTCTCAATTTTCTGTAGATGGAGTTTCTATACGTAGTGGCTGAGATGGAGAGTCTCAATTTGCAGATTTAAACTTACAATCTACCTTTAGTTTGTTATCGACTTCTGATGCTGCAGATAGTGGTCTAGCCCTTGCAGCATGATGTAGGTGTGAGAAGGTGTAATTTTGAAACTATTTCTGATCATATTTTTACTTCTTCGGTATAAATAGGGCTCAGATACTATGGTACTGCTGGAATTTTCTTAACAACAGTTAGGATTTTGCTGATATTTCAACGAAAAATGACACATTCAGAAAAAGTAAGTGGCCTTATTCAAGCATTAAATTTTTTACTGTTGGGGGAAATATGTAATAAAAATATCTCTTTTTGATCAGGCAAGCTCTCCCTGAACCTGGTAGAGGTAGGTATAGGTGTTATCAATTATTTATGTAGAAGTTCAAGACATAAATGAACTTATTGGGCCTGGTATTACCTAAATTGGATTTGTGTTAATGTTGGACTCTATTTATTGGGCTAAGAAATAGGTTGAAGTCCATATTTTAAGGCCAGGTTGTTTGGTTAGGTGAGTACCCCAAGTATGTCTATGTTTCAAAAACTCAAAGCGTCAATAGGTATTGGTGCAGCTAAAGTTGATACAGTTCTACAAAACTCTGAGCAAGTTCAGGGTGGAATCATTGAAGGGGCTATCCATATCATTGGTGGTGATATCGACCAGCAGGTGGATGCTATAAGTTTAAAGCTCTGCACCGAGATCAAGGTGGAGACCGATGAAGGGGTAAGCCATGAGCGTTTTGTACTGAATGAATTACAGGTACAGGACCCTTTCACTATTGGCGCTGGAGAGAGCCTGGAAGTTCCTTTTCAGTTGGCGTTGCATGAAGAGACGCCAGTTACTGTTTTAAACACCCGTAAAAATAAAAGCTATGTGTGGCTGGAAACTTCCCTGGATATTGATTTTGCGCTGGATCCGAAAGACAGGGATCCCTTGCGGATAAGACCTTTACCCGTTGTAGAGAAGGTACTTTCCATGATCGAGGAAAGTGGCTTTAAAATGGTAAAAGCGGATGTTGAAAAGGGGCATTTGCGTGGAAGCAATTTTGTCTCCCAGTCTGGATGCTACCAGGAGATAGAGTTTAAGAGTAGTGGCTTGTTGACTTCAAAAGAGATTGAACTCTCCTTTATCGTTGATGGTGAACAGGTGCACTGTTTGGCTGAAATTGATCGCAGATTTGGTCTGCGGGGCGATGAATATCATTCGTTTTCATTAGCACATGATGCGAGTGATAATGAGGTTGTCGCAGCGGTTCAGTCTATTTTGTCTCTATAGATGAGCTGATCCATAGAGTCTGGCGGCACTGAGCTGCCGGGCCCTTAGGGGCAAAAGTGTTCAAGTAAAACAGTATACTCTTAGTATCAACTGCCGCCAGGTTCGTTAGTGATTCAGGAGGGTTTCTTAATGAGATTGGGGGGGGAGCATAACAGGCAGAGTCAATATCATAAGCTTCTGGCCATTTATGGAGAGCAATTTCGGAGTAAAAATGCATAAAAGTTGCTGTTATTGCTAAATTTTCAGCTTAGCTTTGTCCTGCGGAATTGTTGCGCTTCTGGCCCCGAATCAAAGGGTTAGGTTTCCATAAACCACTTCGGGGGAATCCATGAGCCTTCAAAATATGTATTTCCCCATTTGGCGATTGCCTGAAGAATCGGTAAGACATCCTTGCCTTTCTGTGTTAGCAGGTACTTATATCGCTTAGGCTTTGATTGATATTGTACCCTCACCAACATTCCCTCTGCTTCTAGCATTTTTAATCTTTCTGCGAGTCTGTTGGTTGGTATTTTCTCTGGTGAGTCAGCTAGCTCGCTATAGGTCTCTTTACCACACAGTAAGTCTCTTAGAATAACTAATGTCCACTTATCGCCGAATACGTCCAGTCCGTTCACGATAGGGCATCCCGAACGTAAAAATTGATTATCAGGACTCATGCTCACACTCTTACTGCCAGAAAATGAAATACTAGCCTAGTTACTTGCGAAGTTGAAGTTATTGATTTAGGCTAAGGTTACTTCAACTTTGTAAGTAACAGGGAAAATTTATGTCCAAAATATCTGGAGAATGCCTGTGCGGTTATATTAGTTATTCTTGCTCTGAAGAGCCGGTAATGGCGGGTCATTGCCAATGTACAGATTGTCAGAAAATTAGCGGGGCTGGACACATCGCTAACATCGCTATTCCTCGCGGAAGCTTAGCCATTAGTGGCGATCTTGCATTTCATGAGAAGCAGACAGATAGCGGCAATACAGTAAGAAGAGGTTTTTGCCCTCGCTGCGGTTCGCATATTTATGCGGAAAATAGCGGTATGCCGCAGTTTGAATTTATCCGCGCTGGAAGTCTTCATGACCTGGAGCAATTCAACCCGACAATGGTGGTATATGCTGGTAGTGGTGCATTTTGGGACTATATGGACCCGGAATTACAAAAATTTGAAAAAATGCCAGAAATATGACCTTAACAATCAAAAGTAGGGGATGCAGCGCACAGCTGTTTTTGGGTTAAGGAAACTTCTGAAAATCACATTTCTCTCAATTTATCTCCCTGCAATCCCCATGACTCGCCGCTTACGGGCACAAAAAGGTAACCCATAAGAGTGCCCTTGAGAGCAGTGGTTTGTTGACCTCTAAAGAGATTGAACCCTCCTTAACCCTTGATGGTGAGCAGGTGCATTGTTTGGCAGAATTATTCGTAGATTTGGTTTACGCGGCGATTAATATTATTCGTTTTCGCTAGCGCATGATGCGAGTGATAATGAGACAGCCCTATCAGTTCAGTCCATTTTGTAGCGATAGTTGGCCTGCCTCCAAGAACCCAGCGGCATCTAGGCTGCAAGGCTCTTGGGTTTTGGTTTTTACAGAGTGTCCATTAGGCCTTGAGGAATTCCTCCCAGTTATTAGCCCATTCCCTCAGCGGATCAAGGGTTTCCATTAACGAAACCCCCAGATCTGTCAGTTGATATCCATTCGTACACTTATTAATCAATTTAGCTTCGCTCAACTGTTTGATTCTTGTATTTAGTACCGAAGGGGACATGGCATCACACTGGGCTTGGAGTTCCCTGAAGCTCCGGGGTGTGTTCCTCAGTTCCCACAGTATTCTCATATTCCATTTTCGCCCGAGCAGATCGAATACAGCCATAATGGCTATGCCGCTAGTCGAGCCTCTGACAGTTTTTTTCGGTAGAGGAGTTATCATGGTTCTTGCGCTTCTAAATTAGTAGCGTTACAGTTGCTACGAAATCAGTAGCAATCTTATAGTGTTTTTAGAGAAGAGGGAATGGGTATGTTTTTAGTGGATATGCATTTTAAGGATATGAAAAAGCTAACCCCAGAACTGACTGCGGAGCATAGGCTTTATCTGGAAGGAGAGTACAAGTCTGGAAGTTTACTCTTTGGAGGAAGGAAAAATCCCAGGACTGGAGGGGTTATTGTTTCTCGCCACAACAGTGAAGAAGCATTGCGGAGAGTGCTTGATGAGGACCCTTTTATAAAAAGTGGAGTGGCAGTTTATTCGCTAACCGAATTTGAGCCTGTTATGGCCTCTGAACAGTTTTTACACCTTCTAAAGATGAGTTCGCATTAACAGTCTAAAGAGTGAGCTCAAAGAGGGAGTGCCATCGCATTAATCCCCAAATGTTTTGAGAGGAGTTTGGTATGTGGCTTTGAGGGGGATACCATAGCCTGGAAGGCAGATGAAGTTCTTCAGGCCACATGTAACTTGATTAATCTGAAGTATCGTCTATTTAGCACTTTTGCCTAAAGAAAGGTACGTGATGGCACCATTAAATTAAATGATGCCCGATCATCAATCTCCGATGGTTTCCATTTAAACTACTGCTTGGGGATTATCCTCTACCGCCAAGATGAAAAGATTAGCTATCTATTAGTTTGGTGGAGGTTATTTCTGCAAGCTTAAAGTGGTGTAAAGAGTTGATATATAGCCCCTAAGGAGGGGGGAGACGTTATGTTTTTAGTGAACTTGAATTTCCCGGATATTAAAAAACTGACCCCAGAGTTAATGGCGGAGCATGTGAGCTACCTGGAGGGACACTATAAATCGGGAGACCTGCTTTTTGGCGGGGCGAAAGAGCCTAGAACTGGCGCGATAATTATTTCACGTCATCCCTCCAAGGAGGTGCTGCGAAAGGTTCTGGAAGAAGACCCTTTCACAAAACATGGGGCGTCGACTTTTACGATCACTGAGTTTGTACCCGTTATGGCTTCAGAGGAATTTTCCAGCCTCTTGAAAGAACCCTAGATCGGGTTCCTTCGAGGCTTGTGTTACTTCTTACTCAGACAATCTTCGGCCGTGTTATTCGCTAAGGTCTGCGGTGATCACCGAATCAGAGAAGCTCTGATAAGCGGCTTCAAAAGTCTGCGACATGGCATCCGGGAAGAGGTGAAAATCCCCATTTTTTAGCGCGCCAACAATTTCCTCAGCTACTGCACTGGGGGATTCTCCGTCCTCCAGTCCAGCCTGTTTGGCCATATCTGTTTTGATGGGGCCGGGGTGAACACTCAATACTTGTACGCCTCGCTCCTGCAGCGTTTCTCGAAGTGCCTGGGTAATTGCGTAGCTGGCGGCTTTGGATGCGGAATAGGTGCTAACGTGTGGGAAGGTACGCAAGGATACTACCGAATTCATTTGTACCAGGGCGCCTTTGCTCTTTTCCAAATGGGGGGTGAATGCTTTGGCTACACGGACAAGCCCAAAGGTATTCACTTCCAGTTCCTGCTTAAGTGAGTCCTCTACATGGTCGCTTAGCGGGTCTGCGGGCGCAAGTACCCCGGCATTGTTCACCAGAATATCCAATTCCTGAATCGCCTTTGCCGCCGCCCCTACACTTTGGGCTTTTGCCACATCGAGTTCCAATGTGATGACTTTGTCGCCATATTTTTCTGTCAGCTCTGTCGTTGTTTCTGGGTTACGCACGGCCAGATAGACTTTTTTTGCGCCACCGTCGAGAAAGCGCTCGACAATTGCCTTGCCAATTCCGCGGTTTGCTCCAGTTACAAGGGCAGTTTTTCCTTCGATTGAAATGCTCAATTCCGTTCTCCTGTGAAGGGTTGATCAATATTGTACCGATCGGTAAGGTTTGAGCTAAGTCTTACCGATCGGTACAATATTGTCAAAACAATTTTTGGGAGATTGCCAATGGCGGGACGCAAGCCGGAGTTTGATAAGGCGCATGCGTTGGAATCAGCAACGAAAGTCTTTTGGAAAAAGGGCTATGTGGGCGCCTCAATGGCGGACCTGACCAAGGCTATGGGGATTAACAAGCCAAGTCTGTATTCTTCCTTTGGCAATAAAGAGAAACTGTTTGTTCTTTCATTGGGGCAATACCTGGATAGATATGCCAAAGATCGTATGCAGTTCCTGACGGAAGAGGGAGTGCCGTTACGGCAGCGATTGCATAGTTATTTGTTGGCTACCGTTAAAGGGCAAGCGGGGGAGGGAACCCCGAGGGGTTGTTATCTGGCGTTTGGATTATCAGAAACTGCCGGTGACGCTTTGCCCTCTGATGCCATTGACGCTTTAAAAGCTGCTGATGCAGAAGCGGTAAAGCAACTGGTTGACTTGTTTCGTTTTGATAAAGAGTCCCAGGCTATAGGGCTTGATCGGCGTGCCGAGGAGTGCGCTATGTACCTGATTACCCTGCTGCATGGCACAGCATCGGTATTGCGATCCGGGCGAGAACTCAAGGAGGTGGAACCCTCTTTGGAGTTTGCACTTAATGGATTGGGGCTGGAGGCGTGATGGAAGTGGAAATTTAGACCTCTGAGTATTCAGAGGTCTAAATTGAGCTTTAGAAGCGGCGACGGAACATGGGCAGCGGTTGGTCTACCCCTGTTTGGTAGCTATCGCCAAAATCGCTCATCGAGTCTTTAAGGCTTGCCAGAGGCTGCTCGCCTTCAAATGCGTAGGCATTGAAGCCGCAGCGTTGTAAATAGGTCAGCTGGTCTCGCATAAACCCGCCTACTGCGCGTAACTCTCCGGTAAAGCTGTAGCGCTCGCGCAGCATACGGCCTGCGGTAAAGCCTCGACCGTCGGCAAATGCCGGGAAGTGCACGGCAATTACCGGCAATTTGGCAGCTTCTTCCGCAATTTGCTCGGCACCTTCTTCACTGTCCAGCCAAACACCGACTTCGTCACTGCGGGATGACAGCGCATCGCGATGCGCCAGCCACTGTCGCAGTGGCAGGATAATTTTGCCGGAGGGCAGGGTGCTTGGGTCCAACTCCTCTCCCGCTTCCAGTTGGGGTACCAGCTGCCATTCGTTGGTCTTTACTTCACCATCGATGATCAGTTCTGCGGGGTTGCCCGGCTGTGGGCCCAGTTTAGCTGGCTTTGGCATAAACTCTCTCCTTGAAGGGCTGAAGGCCGATGCGGTTGTAGGTGTCGATAAAGGGCTCTTCCGTTTGGCGTTGCTCGACATAGAGGTCGAGGATTTTGCTGATCACGTCTGGCACTTCAGCGCGGGAGAAACTGGGGCCCAATACCTTGGCCAGGCTGGCCTCGTTGGATGCACTGCCGCCCAGCTGAATCTGGTAGAACTCTTCCCCTTTTTTGTCGACGCCGAGGATGCCGATATGTCCCACGTGGTGGTGGCCACAGGCATTCATACAGCCAGATATATTGAGGTTGAGATCACCCAGGTCGTACAGGTAGTCCATATCGTCAAAGCGACGCTGGATGGCTTCGGCTACCGGGATGGACTTGGCATTGGCAAGTGAGCAGTAGTCACCGCCGGGGCAGCAAATCATATCGGTCAGGGTGCCGATATTCGGTGTGGCGAAACCGTGCTTGCGGGCCTGTTGCCAGAGTTCAAACAGTTTGTCCTGTTCGACGTCTGCGAGTACCACATTCTGGTCGTGAGTTACCCGAGCTTCACCAAAGCTAAAAGTATCGGCGAGATCGGCAATAGCCTCTAATTGGGCATCGGTTACATCACCTGGGGGGACACCAGTGGGTTTGGTGGACAACTTAATCGCGCGATAACCGGGTACCCGGTGCGGGTAGGTGTTGCGTTCAAGCCAGCGGGCAAAGGCTTTGTCGCTGTCAGCTTGTTGTTGCAGTGCAGCTTCAGCAGCTGATCCGTCAAACTCGCGATATTCCGGGGCTGTGAAGAAGGATTTAGCCCAATCCAATGCTTCCTGGGTTAACTTTTCAGCGCCGTCTTTAATATGTTGCCACTCTTCTTCCACGCGGCGGCCGAACTCTTCCGGGCCGAGGGCCTTGACCAGAATTTTAATGCGCGCTTTGTACTTGTTGTCGCGACGACCCAGCTGGTTGTAAACGCGGACAATCGCTTCAAGGTAAGAGAGCAGGTCTTCTTCCGGCAGGAAGTCGCGGATGGTCTCGGCAATAACCGGTGTGCGGCCCTGACCGCCACCTACCAATACCTGGAAGCCAATCTCTTCACCGCGCTTGACGATCTGCACACCGATATCGTGTACGCGGATGGCCGCGCGGTCCTGCTCTGAACCACTGACGGCAATCTTGAACTTGCGCGGCAAGAAAGCGAATTCCGGATGGAATGTAGACCACTGGCGAATCAACTCGCAGTAGGGGCGCGGGTCGGCAATCTCGTCGAGTGCAATGCCGGCGAAGGGGTCCGAGGTGGTATTTCGGATACAGTTACCGCTGGTTTGTACCGCGTGCATTTCCACTTCCGCCAGCTCATCGAGAATAGCGGGTACATCTTCCAGCTGCGGCCAGTTGTACTGGAGGTTCTGGCGCGTAGTGAAGTGGGCGTAGCCTTTATCGTAGTCGCGGCTTACGCGAGCGAGACGGCGTAACTGGGCACTGTTGAGCAGGCCGTAGGGAACGGCAATACGCAACATGGGGGCCAGTCGCTGAATATAGAGGCCATTTTGCAGGCGCAGCGGCAGGAATTGCTCCTCGCTCAACTCGCCGGCAAGGTAACGTTCCGTTTGGCCGCGGAACTGGGCTACGCGATCGTTGATGATGGCGCGGTCCCGGTCGTCGTATCGATACATAACAGCTTGATTCCATTGCCTTTGTGCGCTGATGGTGGAGAAAGGGGCAGGCCCCGGACGATTCTCCGCTGGCGCATAACATACCAGCGCTCTTATGCAATAAATAACAATATTTTCCGCTATATCTGTAACCAACAGTTATAAGAGAGATTTATCAGCATAGTGCTTGTCTGTTGTTGCAGATTCGAGGAGCGTTGCAGTAATGGCTATCTATGCCGTCCTGTCTGTTTTTTAGCCGCAACTTACCTGTTGAGTGTAGCGACTCCACTTCGGGGCCCTGGCAAATCGACGCTAATTCAGTTAGCTGTGAATTGATACCGCCTCTCAGTTTACTTGCGGTGATATAAAGTGCGAATCGCCAGTCACATATGAGGCTGGTCAGTGGGTAAGTCAGTGAGTGAATTCCTAAAAAAATATAAGAGGTAAGCGGGATGGCTAAAGATATCCTTGCGGCGATGATTGAGTTTGATGATTCATCAAAGTTTACTGGTGTGAGTAACAGTAATTTCGATGTGTTTGAGGGGGCGTTGGCTCGCGCTAAAGCCATGATGCAAGAGTACTCCGACGATAAATATATAAAGATGTTGGTTGCGCCGGAGTATTACTTTTCAGGGTATGCCTCTAAAGCAAAAACTAATCACATCGACTCTTTAAGCAAGGGCTCCAAGAGTGATATTTATTCCGGCCTGCGCAGAGCTTCCCGTCAGTACCCGAACATTCTGATTGTTGCAGGGACTATTGCTTACACAAAAGGTGGTGGATGTTTTTCTTCAGCATCTTACTTGAGCATTGCTCCCATCCTGGCCGGTGGCAATTTCCTGCTGAAGAAATATAAAGTTGGCAATGATAAGTATCAGACAGATGATGCTTTTTCGACCAAGGCAGGTGACAGTACTTTTTCGTACAAGGGCTTAACTTTTGGCATTGATATTTGTTTGGATCATAACAATAGGATTCTAAAAAACTCGCTGGGTGGTAAAACTGTCGATGTACATATTCTGATTTCCGATGGCTCAAGCCCGAGTCCAGGTTCTCTGGCGACGAACAAGAGTGGTGGTGGAGCCGTGGTGTTTTGCAATATGACGAGTGTTAACAAGGGCAAAGGTGTTAATGGAATTATGTCAGTTTCCCCAAATAAATGGGGCAATCTGAATGTCGATGTTAACAGCCGTACACAGGTTGCTAAGACTGGCCAGGCTCTTACCGGAGGGTTTCATATTGCTCTCTATTCCGGGCAGGCGTAGAGTGGCAGTTGGGTCGGTAAGGTTGTTTGCCGGCCCCGCCTTGCAACTGATGACTTGATTTGCTCTACTTGGGTTGCCGCATCCAGCGGCCCAACTACTTTAAATAACAATAAAGAACGATCGGAGAGATTCGATGAATGATGAAGTAGCTGTAGTTTCTGAAGACGATAATGTAGTGGATGCAATTGCTGCTGTAGCACTGGTCGCAATTTTCGTAGCCACCTGTGTTTTTTGGGTGGCCACGCGCTAGCCCGCTGCTGGCCCGGAGTTGTGTAGTCCCGGGCATTAGCGATAGACATTTAGCTCGGCTTATTTGTATAGCTGCTAGCTGATGGAAAGCACTCTGCGCTCTTAGCCCATATTGCCGAGTACTATTTTCACAATAAGAGCCAATCCGATTACAAATACGGCGGTAAAAACAACGCCGGCAATAACGTACGTCATAATACTGCCACTTTGAAAATCCCTTTCGCGGTTTTTATCACTCTGCACGCCAATCGCGGCGGCCAGGGTACTGACTACCACCTGGCCGAAATTGGGCTTTTTCGCTTTCTTATTATTATCTTCCACAGGCTCACTCCTCGAGGTTGGGACGTAGCCAGCGCTCCAATTCCGGTTCGCTGACCCCTTTTCGTTTAGCCAGGCTTTGCAGCTGATCCCTGCCGATTTTGCCCACATTGAAGTACTTTGCCTGGGGGTGGGCGAAGTACCAACCGCTCACCGCAGCTGCGGGCATCATGGCAAAGTGCTCGGTAAGGCTGACGCCTGCATTTTGCTCCGCTTGTAGCAATTTGAACAGGGTAGCTTTTTCCGAATGATCGGGGCAGGCGGGATAGCCCGGGGCTGGGCGGATGCCCTGGTAGGCTTCCTTGATCAGCTCCTCATTGCTCAGAGTTTCGTCCTCGGCATAGCCCCAATATTCTTTTCGCACCAAACGGTGCAGTGTCTCAGCAAAGGACTCTGCCATACGGTCTGCCAGGGCCTTTACCATAATGGCGTTGTAATCGTCGTGCTTGGCTTCGTAGGTATCTGCCAACTCGTCTGCGCCGATGCCAGTGGTAACCGCGAAGCCGCCCACATAGTCTATTTGGCCGGACTCCAGCGGCGCGACGAAATCTGCCAGGGAGCGGCACAGGCCATCACCACCGCGTTTCTGTACCTGCTGGCGCATATGGTGAAGGCGAGCCAGCTCCTCACTGCGGCTTTCATCCTTGTAGACGATGATATCGTCGCCGACGCTATTGGCTGGCCATAGGCCGAATACGGCCCGTGCGCGCAATAGCTTTTTATCGATAATCTCTTTCAACATACGCTGGGCGTTGTCGTAGAGATCGGTAGCGGCTTCTCCCACAATTTCGTCTTCAAGGATTGCCGGGAATTTACCCGCCAAATCCCAGGAAATAAAGAAAGGCGTCCAGTCCATAGTGTCGAGCAGTTTCTCCAGAGGGAAATCGTCGATCACGGTAAGGCCCAGCTTGTTGGGTCGTGCTGGCTGGTAGTTTTTCCAATCAAATTCCGGAGCGGTATCCCGCGCTTCCTCGTAGGTTAAGCGGGTGTCATTGCGCTTGCGGTTGGCGGTGCGGGTGCGCACCTTGTCATACTCTGCCTGGATTTTTTCCACAAAGGCTGGGCGCAGCTCATTGGAAATCAGGCTGCTGGCCACGCCTACGGCGCGGGATGCATCGGCTACATACACCACCTGGTTGCGGTGGAATTGGGGATCAATTTTTACGGCGGTATGGGCTTTGGAGGTGGTGGCTCCGCCGATCAATAATGGGATATCAAACCCCTGACGCTCCATCTCGGCGGCTACGTGAACCATTTCATCCAGGGATGGGGTGATCAGGCCGGACAGGCCGATAATGTCACACTCCTTTTCCTTTGCTGTTTGCAGAATAGTTGCCGCTGGCACCATCACGCCGAGGTCGATCACTTCATAGTTGTTGCAGGCCAGCACCACGCCCACGATATTTTTGCCAATATCGTGCACATCCCCTTTAACAGTGGCCATCAGGATACGGCCGTTGGAGCGGCTGTCTTCGGTTTTTTCCGCTTCAATATAGGGTTGCAGGTAGGCTACCGCCTGTTTCATAACCCGGGCGGATTTCACTACCTGGGGCAAGAACATTTTCCCTTCGCCAAACAGGTCGCCAACGATATTCATACCGTCCATCAGTGGACCTTCGATCACGTCCAGTGGGCGTGAGGAACTTGCGCGGGCCTCTTCGGTATCTTCCTCGATATAGTTGTTAATGCCTTTCACAAGGGAGTGTGCCAGGCGTTCCTTCACAGGCAATTGGCGCCAGCTCAGGTCCTCTTTGCGTGTGGCACCGCCGCCATCCCCTTGGTATTTGGGGGCAATTTCCAGCAGGGCTTCAGTGGCATCCGGGCTGCGGTTGAGGATCACATCCTCAACTTTTTCCCGCAGCTCCTCTGGGAGTTCGTCGTAAACCGCCAGCTGCCCGGCGTTCACGATACCCATATTCAGGCCGGCTTTAATAGCGTGAAACAGGAATACTGAATGAATGGCTTCACGTACCGGGTTGTTGCCCCGGAAAGAGAAGGAAACATTGGAGACGCCGCCACTGATCTGGGCACCGGGCAGATTTGCGCGAATCCAGCGGCACGCCTCGATAAAGTCCACCGCGTAATTATTGTGTTCCTCAATACCGGTGGCGACAGCAAAAATATTCGGGTCGAAAATAATATCGGTGGGATCGAAGCCGACTTCATCGACCAGCACATCGTAGCTGCGCTTGCAGATCTCAATTTTGCGCTCGAAAGTATCCGCCTGGCCATCTTCATCAAAAGCCATCACCACCACAGCCGCACCGTAGCGCAGGCACAGTTGGGCCTTTTCGATAAACTCCTCTTTGCCTTCCTTGAGGCTGATGGAGTTCACAATGGGCTTGCCCTGGATGCATTGCAGGCCGGCCTCGATCACCTCCCACTTGGAGGAGTCCACCATAAATGGCACCTTGGCGATATCCGGTTCGGTAGCGGCAAGGTTGAGGAAGCGGCGCATAGCGGCGAGTGCATCCAGCATCGCCTCATCCATATTGAAGTCGATTACCTGCGCCCCATCCTCTACCTGGGCGGCAGCCACTTGCAGGGCGGTGTCGTAGTCCTCTTCAAGGATCAGGCGCTTAAATCGGGCGGAGCCAGTGACGTTGCAACGCTCGCCCACATTGACGAATAAGGCGTTTTCATCGGCGACAAATGGCTCCAGTCCGGACAGGCGCAGAGCAGGTTTTATTTCCGGCTGCTGTCGTGGGGGTATATCGGCCACTGCGTCGGCAATTGCACGAATATGATCGGGGGTGGTGCCACAACAGCCGCCGAGGATATTAATAAATCCGCTGCGGGCAAATTCCGCTACGATTGCGGCGGTCTGCTCAGGGGTTTCGTCGTATTCGCCAAACTCATTGGGCAATCCCGCGTTGGGGTGGGCGGAGACATTAGAGGTACAGGCGCCCGATAAGGCTTCCACATAAGGGCGCAATTCGGTGGCGCCCAGGGCACAGTTGAGCCCCACAGAAATTGGCTTTGCGTGGGCAACGGAATTGTAAAAAGCTTCAGTCGTTTGGCCGGAAAGGGTGCGGCCAGAGGCATCGGTAATGGTGCCGGAAATCATAATTGGCAATTCGAAACCCAGCTCCTCAAAGAGCTGCTGCATGGCATAGATAGCGGCCTTGGCATTGAGGGTGTCAAAAATGGTTTCGATTAAGATCAGGTCGCTGCCGCCTTCGACCAAAGCGCGGCCCGCTTCTACATAGTTTTCTACCAGTTCATCGAAAGTGACATTGCGTGCCCCTGGATCATTGACGTCTGGTGAAATACTGGCGGTGCGGGAAGTGGGGCCGATGACCCCGGCTACCCAGCGCGGGCGCTCTGGGGTAGAGAGTGCATCTGCTGCACGGCGCGCGATCTCTGCGGAGGCCCGGTTGATCTCTACTACCAAGTGTTCCATATCGTAATCAGATTGGGACAGCTGGGTCGCGTTAAAAGTATTGGTTTCGATAATGTCCGCGCCCGCCTCAAGGTACTCCCGATGAATCTTTTCGATTAGCTCCGGGCGGGTCAGGCTGAGCAGGTCGTTATTGCCTTTCAAGTCGCGTGGGAAGTCGGCGAAGCGCTCACCCCGGTAATCGGCCTCTTCCAGTTTCTCCCTCTGGATCATCGTCCCCATAGCGCCATCCAGAATCAGGATACGCTGCGCAAGCGCGGCATTAATTTGCTCGAGACGTTGGTCGCGGGACTGCTGGGACATTTACCAATCCTTATATTGTCGATCTTTTGCCGATGGTGGGAATGGCGCCAATCTTAGCACAGTCACGCCCACTCACCGGCTGCGACTTACGCCTTTTTGGTTGTTCCACCACAATAACAGAGCAGTTTTGAATAAAGTTGAGCAATTTATAGATACTCTACAGCTCCTAATCACTATAAATCCCTAGACGACCGGTCTAGTTTTGCGTAGAGTGATAGGCATGAAAAGCAGCTATGAAGATACTCGCCAACATTTGTTGGATACCGGTTACACCGTGATGGCCGTAAAAGGTTTCTCCGGTGTAGGTTTGAGTGAAATTCTCAAAACCGCCGGTGTGCCAAAGGGATCCTTTTATCACTACTTTAAGTCCAAGGAGCAATTTGGCGAGGCTCTGCTGGAAGATTATTTTCGCAGCTACCTGGAACAGATGGACGTTGGCTTTTCCTCCCGGGATCAATCTGCCGCCGATAATTTATTGGCCTATTTTGATGCTTGGCAGAAGAGTAGTGGGGAGCGTTACGATGCACACCGCTGCCTGGTGGTTAAGCTTAGCGCTGAGGTGGCAGACCTGTCTGAATCGATGCGGGTTATCCTCAGAGATGGGACTGAGCATATTATTCAGAAGCTCCAGAATTGTATCGAGCTGGCAGGGGAAGACGGTTCTCTGCCTAGCACCCTCAATGCCCGTGCCACCGCAGCTTCCTTGTACCAGCTGTGGCTGGGAGCCAGCCTGTTGGCCAAGTTAAACCGCAACGATACGCCAATGGCAGAGGCGATGCTGGCGACCCAGGAGATACTGGGGAAACACTGAGTTTTTTACTGAGCCCGCGAGGGGAAAACCGTTGCGGGTATTTTTATGGCGCCTTTCTAGACGACCGGTCTAATTTGGCGACTTTGACTTCCATTTTACGAAGTTATGGAGAATAGAGAATGCAATCGAGCGATATAAACCGCCGCCTGGTATTGGCATCCCGCCCTGAAGGTGCCCCGACGACAGATAACTTCCGCCTGGAGCATGCCCCTGTGGTCAAGCCGGAAGTCGGCGAGGTGCTGTTGCGCACAGTATTCCTATCGCTCGATCCCTATATGAGGGGGCGAATGAGTGATGCGAAGTCCTACGCAGAGCCTGTTTCACTGGGAGAGACCATGGTTGGAGGGACGGTGAGCCGTGTGGTTGAGTCCCGATTGAATGGCTTCGAGGAGGGGGATTGGATACTCGGTTATAGCGGCTGGCAGGACTACGCCATTTCTGATGGTACCGGGTTGATTAATTTGGGTAAAAATCCGGATTACCCCTCCTTCTCCCTGGGAGTGCTGGGTATGCCGGGAATCACCGCCTACTTTGGTTTGCTGGAAATTGGGGAGCCAAAAGAAGGGGAGACTCTGGTAGTTGCAGCTGCTACCGGTCCTGTGGGGGCAACAGTTGGACAAATCGGCAAGTTGCAAGGGTGCCGGGTAATCGGTGTTGCTGGAGGTGAGGAAAAGTGTCGCTATGCGGTAGAGGAGTTGGGCTTCGACCTGTGCCTGGATCACCGCGCCGAAGATTTTGTCGATCAATTGGCTGCGGCTTGCCCTGACGGTATCGATATCTATTTTGAAAGTGTTGGTGGCAAGGTCTTTGATGCGGTGCAACCGCTATTAAATGATTTTGCGCGGATTCCTGTATGTGGGCTTATCTCTCAGTACAACGCAACCTCATTGCCGCAAGGCCCGGATCGGACCAGTTTGTTAATGCGGGATGTGCTGACCAAACGCTTGAAAATCCAAGGCTTTATTATTTTCGATTACTACGAACGTTTTCATGAAGCGGTACGTACATTAAGTCAGTGGGTTGCGGAAGGCAGTATTAAATATCTTGAGGATATGGTCGAAGGGTTGGAAGAAACACCCAATGCATTTATCGGGCTTCTGGAAGGAAAGAACTTCGGCAAGTTAGTTGTGCGCATAGGAAATGATGATTGAAGCAAAGCTGACAAAGTTTATAAGGACAGAAATATGAAAATACTGATGGTTTTGACTTCCCACGATGAACTGGGGAATACCGGCAAGAAAACGGGGTTTTGGCTGGAGGAGTTTGCCTCACCTTACTACATCTTCAAGGACGCCGGTGCTGAAGTGACCCTGGCCTCTCCAAAAGGCGGGCAGCCGCCTCTGGATCCCAAGAGTGATGAGCCAGATTTTCAGACGGAGGCGACTCATCGCTTTCAGGCTGACGCCGATGCTCAGCAGGTTCTGGCCAATACCCACAAATTGGCTGATATGAATGAGTCTGATTTTGATGCAGTCTTTTATCCCGGTGGCCATGGTCCCTTGTGGGATCTTGCGGAAGATCCGGTCTCAATTGCACTGATTGAGAACTTTTTTGCCGCAGACAAGCCGATCGGTGCTGTGTGCCATGCTCCGGGCATTTTCCGTCATACACGCCGCCAGGATGGCGCTTACCTGGTGTCGGGAAAAGGTGTGACCGGGTTTGCCAACTCGGAAGAGGCTGCGGTTGAACTGGTGGATGTCGTGCCTTTCCTAGTTGAGGATATGCTCAAGGGAAATGGTGGAAACTACTCCAAAAGTGGTGATTGGGCACCCTACGTAGTGGTAGACGGCAAACTGGTAACTGGTCAAAATCCGGCCTCTTCAGAGGAAACCGCCCAGACTCTTATGGGATTTATCCCCACCTAGGAGAGTGGTGAGGCCGGTCGGTCGAAAGGGTTCCAACTGACCGGTTTCCCTTGAGTCTTTCTGAGAGTAGAATACCCGACAAAGAAGCTTGGTTATTTGAGAGCCTATATGTCTGATTTGAATGTCACTATTACTGAACCCGCTCAGGAATACCTGAAAGAGCTGTTGGCCAAACAGGACTGTGAGGGAATTGCCATTCGCATGTTTGTTTCCAGTCCCGGCACACCTAACGCCGAGACTTGTATCGCCTACTGCCGCCCGGGAGAGGAGGAGGAAGGTGATGTGATGTTGGAAATGAACGGTCTCAAAGCTTACTTCGAAGGGCGCAGCGTTCCCTATCTGGATGATGCTCGGGTCGATTACTCTTCGGACAAGATGGGCGGGCAGCTGACGATTCGCGCGCCCAACTCCCGTATGCCGAAAATTACCGACGACAGCCCTATCCAGGACCGTATCAACTATGTTTTGTACAACGAGGTTAATCCGGGCCTGGCAGCTCACGGTGGCCAGGTAAGCCTGGTAGAAGTGACCGAGGATATGTTTGCTGTGTTGAAGTTTGGTGGCGGTTGCCAGGGCTGTGGCATGGTTGATATGACTTTGAAGGAAGGCGTGGAAAAGACTCTCAAAGAGAAAATCCCCGAATTAGCAGGCGTGAAAGATATTACTGACCACACCGACAAGTCCCAGGCCTACTACTGAGTTCCTGAGACCATTCTGAGTCGGCCAAGTGGCTCAAAAGAAAAAGGCGAACCTTGTGTTCGCCTTTTTTATTTCTGTGAACCTCTCAGGTTAGATCCTGCGTAAGCCTCCCTACGAACTACTCCCACACTGTATATATTTGAAATATTCCTCGGTGCTTTTGAGGCGCTGGGGCAATGTAAAGTGCCGGTGCAGCGATCCAGTGATTGGTCATGCTAGTGATTGCTTGTGCGCCAACTCCAGGGAAGAACAATCTATGTTTGACCAAGTGGTGTTTGCCGGTGGCGGCGTGCGCTGTACCTGGCAGATCGGCTTTTGGGAGTCGGTTGCAAAGGAAATTGATCTGGCACCCAGGGTGGTCAGTGCAGTATCCGCTGGCGCCCTGGTCGCCAGCCTGGTTCTGATGGACAGGTCACTCGATGGAGTGGATTACTTCGTTTCGGCATTTAAATCCAATGGGAAAAATATCCATTGGGGTAATATGTTCCGCAAAGATCCTGTATTCCCGCACTATACAATTTATCGTCGAGCATTAAGCGATTTATTTTCTGGGGGCTTTGATCAACTTAGGGAAGCCTCAGACCTACGTATTGGAGTCAGTACTTCGCCGAAATGGCTGCCTGGTCCGATCGCGTTAATGATTGGAGCAGCGATTGATTACTCTGATACTTATATTTTCCCGAACCTTCACCCCACTACTGCACTTAAATTGGGCTTCCGCCAATCTTTTTATAAAGTTCGTCACTGTTCGGATCCGTCCCAGTTAGAGAAGCTGGTTATTACTTCATCCTGCACGCCACCTCTGACGCCGCGTCTGAAGCAGGGCGGTGCAGAGGTATTGGATGGAGGGGTTGTAGATAGTGTGCCTATTGGTGGGCTGGATACCGCTGAAGGACGGGTGCTTATTTTGCTAACCCGACGTTTCCCACAGCTGCCGGACCGTTTTACGGTACAAAAATTTAACCAGGAATGGACATATGTTCAGCCCTCTGGACATGTTCCACTTAATGTTTGGGATTTTGCCAGTCCGGAAGAGGTGAAAGATACTTTCCGTATGGGGATTGCAGATGGCCGTGCATTTTTAGCGGCACTGAGTGGCGAAGGGCGGTTACTTGAGAGTCCTCCCTGATGTGACTGGGGATATCTTGAATTACTGATTGGAAGGTTACGATCTTAAAGTTACTCATAGGTTTGCACTGAGTGTTGAGATAAAGACACCTTTAGTCTCAATGCCTAGTTGGTTTGAAAAGTGAAGCCTTTTTTATATCTATTTGTATCAAGGTGGTTGGCAGGTTTGCTGATTGTGATGCGTAATAGTTGGGAGAGAGCCATTAACTGTGATCTCGCTTTAACGCTTGGTGGCGATAGAGACAAAAACTCCTGCCTAAAATTAAAACCAAAAATACCCGTATTTATTTCGATAGCCTTTTTTAGAGGGTGTCGTCATGTTTGATCAAATGGTTTTTGGTGGCGGTGGAAGCCGTTGCACTTGGCAGCTTGGTTTTTTGTTATCCCTAAGTCGCGAATTACCGATCCGGCCGAAAGTTGTTTGTGCTGCATCCGGAGGCAGCATGGTAGCGGCACTCATGCTTACGGATCGCTGCCGTGAGGGTGTTAATTACTTTCACTCTGTTTGCAAAAAAAATGAAAGGAATTTCTACTGGAATAATTCATTCCGCAAAGAACCAATTTTTCCGCACTTTGAGATCTATCGCAAAGGGGTACATGAATTTTTTCACGATAGTCTTGAGCCTCTGCGTCAATCTGCCGACCTCAGAATTGCAGTGACTTATCCCCCGGAATGGTTGCCTGTGCCTCTCGCTCTAACGCTGGGGCTGGCAATTTTCTACTCTAACAAACACATCTTTCACGACTTGCATCCAAATACAGCGTTACATCTTGGGTTCCGCCAAATGTTTCACCCCGTGAGTAAATGCAAAGATGGGACAGATCTTGAGCAGCTTATTTTGAGTTCCTGCTGTGCCCCCCCCATATCCCCAAGGTTGTCGCTTGATGGTGCAGAGGTGCTGGATGGAGCTCTGGTAGGTAATGCTCCGGTCGCTGGCTTGGATGCTAGCAAAGGGCGGGTTCTGATTTTGGATACAGGGAGCTTTCCACACCTACCGAACAGTTTCAGTGTGCAAAGGGGGGATCAGGTGTGGACTTATGTTCAGCCTTCCAGTCCGTTGCCCATCGGGATGTGGAATTTTGCTGACCCCAGTGCGATGAGGCACACCTTGAAAATTGGGGTTGCAGACGGTTATGCCTTTCTTGATGCGCTTGTGTCCGGTAAGGAACGCCTGGTGGAAATTTGAGTATTCAGTGAGTTCAGGATCAAGACGATCAGTTGCACAATGCTTGTGATTCGATTAGCTTATGCAATTAGTTGCATATTGTTGTCGTCATCAATATGTCATCATGAAGGCTGAAACTAATTGGTCAAAAGTGTCGGCGGTAACGCAAAGAGCGGCCTGAAACTGCACTTGAGAGGATGTAAAACACAGAATGGACTCAGGAAGTTCCAGCCGGAAGGCTGCTGCAGGGAAGCGCGATCATGTTTGACCAAGTTGTTTTTGCCGGTGGTGGTGGGCGGTGTACCTGGCAGATTGGCTTTTGGGAGTCCATAGCCAACGAAATTAGTCTTTCTCCGAAGGTGGTTACTGCGGTTTCGGCAGGGGGCCTAATGTCGAGCCTGGTGCTGATGGGTAAGACGGAGGAGGCTCGAGAGCATTTCTGGACTGCGTTCGAGACTAATGAAAAAAATGCTTATTGGGGAAACCTTTTTGGTAAAGAACCTGTGTTCCCCCAATATGGAATCTACCGCAATGCGATGTTAGAGCTGTTTCGCGATGGACTGGAGACCCTTCAGCAGGGCGCAGAGTTGCGAATTGCGGTTGTTCACCCACCAAAAGGCCTATCTGGAGGTTTGGCTTTTGGAGTGGGGGCCATGGCCTACTATGCCGATAAGCATTTTTTACGCAGCCTTCACCCCAAGATCGCCCAGCGCTTAGGTTTTAAGCAGCAATTTTATCGAGCCCGGGATTGTTCCAGTATTGAGGAGTTGGTGGACCTGATTTTGTGCTCCTCCTGTACGCCGCCATTCACCCCAAGACTTAAGTTGCGGGGGCGAACAGCACTCGATGGTGGGGTGGTAGATAACATCCCGGTGGCAGGGCTGGATAATGGAAAGGGAAGGGTGCTGGTGTTGTTGACCCGTCGTTACGATCAGTTCCCGGACATATTTACACAGCGCAAAGGCGATCAGGATTGGACTTATGTCCAGCCCTCGAAACCGCCATTCATCAGTGTTTGGGATTACACAAATCCTGAGCTAGCCCAAAAAACTTACGAGTTGGGGTGTGCTGATGGGAGAGAATTTTTACAAAAACAAGTGAGTGAAGAGGAAGTCTCCAATGAACAATTCCAATAATAAAATAGCGGAATCTATTGCCCTATGGCACGAAATGGTCGCTGCGCGAGATCTGAGTCGCTTACCAGCGATCGTTGCAGAAGATGCTGTTTTTCGTTCACCGGCATTTTTTAAGCCCTACCACAGTTCCGCTGCTGTGTGCCTGATTCTCAATACGGTGATGCAGGTTTTTGAGAGTTTTGAATACGACCGTGAATTTACTACCGAATCGGGACACGATCTGGCTCTTGAATTCGCAGCCTCCATCGGTGATAAGAGCCTGAAGGGATTGGATATTATCCGCTTTAATGATGAAGGTAAGATTATTGAGTTTGAGGTGATGATACGCCCGCTCAACGCCCTGCAAAAATTGGCAGAGGAAATGTCCGGGCGGCTTTCCCAGTATGTGACTCAATATAAGGAAACTCATCAGGCCTAACTTCTAGAAAACTATAGAAGTGTACATTTACAAGTCTTCCACTTGGTTGACTTTAAATTAGGCGTTATGGTTAAGACTTACCCACGTTTAGTAGACACCCTGTATAGTTAGGTTTAGGCCTAACACGGAGGTGTATCATGGGTAAGAAAAAAACTCAGGCGTATACGGAGGAGTTCCGTAGAGAAGCAGTTAAGAGAGCGGAAAAGCCTGGAGTAACAACGGCTTCTGTGGCAAGAGAACTAGGCGTCAGCGCACAGCAGATCTACAACTGGCGTCGTCAATTTAATCGACTGTCTGATAAGCAGTTCAATAGTTTAGACGGTGTCGACTATTCCAAACAGGAAAGCGCTGAAGTTCGCAAGCTCAAGAAGGAGCTGCATGAAGCTCGTCAGGAGGTTGAGTTTCTAAAAAAGGCAGCTGCGTACTTTGCGAACCACCAAGAGTAAAGTACGCGCTGATACAAGAGCATGTAGGGTCATTCCCGGTTAGCTTGATGTGTCGGTGTTTAGAAGTCTCAAGATCGGGTTATTATCGATGGCGGGGGCGGTTGCCATCTGCTCGCACGATTAGAAAGATACGAACAATCGAGAAAATCCGAGAGACGTTTTCTGAGTTTAAAGGTCGTTATGGAGCGCCTAGAATCGCTTGCGAGCTTCAAGAATTAGGCGAGTCATGCTCGTGGAACTACGTCGCTAAGCTTATGCAACAGGAGCATATTAAAGCGAGAAACGGCAAAGGCTTTCGATATAGTCAGCCCGTAGAGAGGAATATCAATGTCGCCGCCAACCTACTTAAGCGTTGCTTCGATGTGGATCGACCAAATTGCCGCTGGACCAGTGACATTACGTATATCTGGGTTCTGGAGCGGTGGTTGTACCTCGCGGTAGTTATGGATCTGTACTCTCGACGTATTGTAGGTTGGGCATTTGACTCCCAGATGACCGATGAGTTGACACATCGAGCGTTGAAAATGGCCCTAGAGCGACGACAAATAAAGCCTGGACTAATAGTTCACTCTGACAGGGGTGTGCAATATCGATCGCAGAAATACCAGGATCTCTTGTCCGAAAGTAAGTGCAAGCCGAGTATGAGTCGCCAGGCTAACTGTTGGGATAATGCGGCAATGGAATCATTCTTTAGCAGGCTAAAAGTCGAGATGGTCTATGCCAGAGCATTCGAAAGCGAAGAGCAAGCAAAAGCTGCGGTGTTTGAATACATTGAGATTTTCTACAATAGGGTTCGTAGGCACTCTGCATTGGGCTATGTAAGTCCAGCAGAGTATGAGCGAAAATACGCATAGTTAGAGTGTCTACTTTTTGTGGGCAAGACCAGGTTATACAGCCGTTCAGCTTATGAGGGGCTGTATAACGGGTTAGTATTTATCTATTTGCGCAAATAAACTAGTTTGTAGGCTTTTGCCCAAAGCTTGATATTTCACAGCTTGCAGAGTCTGACTCTACATAACGGACAAACATCTTTGAATTTGAAGCTTTAGCTGCCAAGACGGTTGACCAAAATCGATTTTTACTTTCGGTTGTTGCGGAGTCCATATGGAAGGATGTGCAAACGTTATTGGTATCACCTGCGACATTGAAGACTTTTATAATCCCATTATCTGTGTAATTTTCAAGTTTCCAGTCTAACGGTATTGTATCTATCTCCCCTGCAAATGCGGCAGGTGAAAAAAATAACTGTAACCACTATGGTGTTAAAGATGTTTTTGTGCATTAGAACTTCCTTGAATTATTGGGTACTTTATTGATCAATTTAGGTATGGTATTGGGGGGTGGTAAACTTGGAAGCGATCTGGCCGGGATCCCTTTAATTAATCAGTCACAGCCAGATATAAGTGATTTTTAATTGAGCTAGCGTATGTCAATCATATGAGGCTTAGTCGCACTTTCCCAAGTTGGAATCGTACTGCAGGCGACACCATCTGGGTATTGGACTCTAATAGTGGTCTGAGAAAGTTTGGCTGACAGTATAATACTTAACCATGCATTACATGTACTACTGCTAACACCACTTTCTTCTCCTTCTGCGGGTCCTTCTACGGAGCATATTTTTCGCCCTTTATCATCCCCCCAAATTTCTTCGGAAGTAACCTGTAAGGTCCCTTCTGAGTTTACTTGAAAATTTGTAATAACACCGTCACAGTTAACATAAGCATTCGCATTTCCTGCTAATAAAAGGCCTGTTATTAATATACTCGGTATACTTTTATTCACGGATTATCTCTCCTTTTTGTTTCTATGATTTACGGCGAACATTACATAAATGATTTGGTGAGTTCAAGTAGAGGGTAGATTTCTATTGGGCGTGCAACTTAAAAAGTTGTGGTGCTGTGGCTCTACTCACCCACTTTGGGTTAAAATGCCAGTGCTTTGTTGTTTCTTGATGTTATGTTTCTATAGTCGAACGGCCGTCAAATAAATAGAGCTATCTTTGACTGATAGCCCCATAAAGCGTTTGTTTTGAGTTTCATATTTACTTGGAAGGATTAATCATTATTAGATTCAAAGTGTTCAAATGCATCGATTCCATCCATATAGGCCCCATCAAATCCTGCATCAACGATCATATAAATATAAGAATTATCGTTGCCGAAGATAATTTTCTGCCAGCCCTCCTGCCAGTACTTCACATAGTAATTGCCTGACTCACCGGGTACTCCCCCCAGTAGCCATTCGGGAGGGGTGTTGTACCAATAGGATTTCCAGTAATAACGATCGTCTTGTGCCTCGCCGACATTGACATAGGCCAGCACTAGGCGGCGCCCACCATTTTCTTTTACCCTGAGCTGCTCAATTTGTTCTTCTGTGTAAGGTTCACCGTCAAAGAAAAAGTCGATTATCAATATGTCGTAATCGGTTTCACTCAGTTTATCGATGAAATCTTGAGGCGTAGAGTAGTTGCTGGTATTGGTAATATTGACAAAGTTTTTGGCTTCCTCAAGGTCATCAATGTCCAGAGAGTTAACATTGAAGGGCTCATCGGGATACCGAGGTATATCGTTCAGGAGTTCGTTATCTGCGGCAAAAGAAATATACCCAGCCTCTTCGTTATTCTCATATGACTCATCAATATCCCGCTCAATATTGGTGAAGTCCGTGATTAGGATTGTATCCCCTTCATCTTTCGCCAAATCCAGATAAGTTTGCAGGCGCTCGGTTTCAGACTCACTGGTGGGCTCGTTGATATCACCATTTGCGCCAAAGAAGAGGGCCTCTTGTGCAATGCCGTCTGTGGCATCCAGGTAGGCTTCATCGACGGGGCCAGTGGTGGTAGTTGTCGTAGTAATCAACTCAACCCCATTCTGGGGTACGATGAGAAAGTGACGGTTGATGCCCTTGGCGTAGGCGCTGATATCCTCTACCAGGTAACGCATTTCCTTATCGTACTTGATAGTTGACTGATTCAAATCATCGGGAAGGTCATCGAGGCTACAGCCAAATATCAGTAATGGGCTGAGAGCTGCTAAGAGTATTCGGCGCAAAATACATCTCCATTGCTACGAGTTAGAGTTTGTTCTGGTTTTGGGGCGTCGCTGCGGGCCAAAATAAATCAGACTATCTCTATTGGCGCGAGTTCCTATCCCTTGCGGCAGCTTATGCTATCCGGTTGTTGCTGAATGTTAACTTAACCGCCGCCCAGAAAGTAATTTTGCTGCCTCAGGGGCAGTGAATCTAAAAAAAGAACTACCGTCCCATGTCCATTCTCTTCTTCGTTTTAGTAGTAGCCTCAGCCGTCAGGGGATCATCGGGCCAGTAGTGCTTCTGGTATTTGATACGCAACTCCTTCTTTACCTCTTGGTAAGTATTGGCCCAGAAATTCACCAGGTCACGGGTAATTTGAACGGGGCGCCGTGCCGGAGAGAGCAAATGAATCATCAATGGATAGCGGTTTTTTAGAATTGTTGGAGTTTGTGCTAATCCAAATAGCTCCTGCAGGCGCACAGCCAAAACAGGTGGAGTTTCTCCGTAGTCGATTCTTATCCGGGAGCCACTGGGAACCAGGTAGTGACTGGGGGCCAAGTCATCGAGTTTTTGTTGCAAGTCCCACTCAAGCTGTCCGCGCAAGATGCTTTGCAAGTCAAGCTGCCCTAGCTGCTCAAATTTGCTGAACCCCTGCAAATGAGGCAGCAGCCAATCCTCCATGGTCTCCAATAGAGCCTCATCACTCCAGTTTGGTACTCGAATGTCGCCGAGCAAATCCCCGCACTCTTCATTTTGGCGTAAAAATTCCACTCGAAAACGTAACTGGTTAGCTTCTGTGTTCCAGGGGAGGGAGGAGAGGCCTTTCTTTCGTACGGCTTCTAATAATGCGTGACTGAGGGTCTCCGGTGGAATATCTGCTGCAGGCCGCTGGTGTAAAACCAGCGCCCCCAATTGCGTTTGCTGTAGGGCGACAGCGCGGCCGGTAGTCTCGTCCCAGCGAACTGAAATCTCTTCTTTGATCTGGGCGGCGAAATGCGACTTCAAAGCGGGCAGGGAAATCTCTGCTGCCAGCTGGATACTTGCATCTCGGCCCTGGCCATCCAGTTCGGCAATGACCAAGTATTCGCTTAAAGCTAGGGCGTCATCATGGGAGAAATGTGCGCCTCGGCCACTGGAGAGTAGAAACCGGCGGCCGGTATCACTGCGCGATTTCGCAATACGGTCTGGGTAGGCGAGTCCAAGCAGGGCACCAGTTTCATCGGAGTGATCGATAGTCTGTGGTGCAGGACTTGAACTTGACTCAAATTTCTTTAATTGAGAGAGCCAGGTTTTAGACTGCTGGCGTATTCTGTGAGCAGTACCGCGATCTACCCGCCGATCGTTGCCTTGGGACTGCAGAGCCTGGATCCGTTTGCTAATGTCCCGATCCCATCGTGCTTCGCCACGGAAAATATCCCGTTCAGATAGTAGCGCTGCCAGCAGGCAGGCCTGTTCCTGCAATCCCCAGCCGACACTGGCAACTAACATATGTGCGAGGCGAGGGTGGGCGCCAAAGGCGAGCATGGTATTCCCGTGAGGGGTAATACGCAGTTTGTCATCCAGTGCCCCCAGTTGCTGCAAGAGCTGCTGGGCCTGGGCCATAGGTCCTGGGGGTGGTGTGTCGAGCCAGTTGAGTTCGCTGACATCGGTAACCCCCCATTTGGCTAATTCAAGTGCCAGGGGAGCCAGGTCACTGCGGGTGATTTCCGCTGTATTTTTGGCGCTCAATGACCGCTGCCGGCCCTCACTCCAGAGTCGCAGACAGTAGCCGGCGCTGAGACGCCCGGCGCGCCCTGTGCGCTGAGTAGCTGAGGCCTGGGAAATTGCGCTTGTCACCAAACGATTCATGCCACAGTTGGGATTAAAGCGCGATTCACGCATTAATCCTGAGTCGATAACTATTCGGGTGCCTTCAATCGTCAGGCTGGTCTCGGCCACATTTGTAGCCAGTACGATTTTTCTCGTGCCTGGTGCCGTTGGTGCTATCGCCTGATCCTGCTGCTCACGGCTCAGATCCCCAAAAAGCGGTGCAATAATAATGCGGCCCTTTTCGGTTTCCTCAGATAGTCGCTCCTCCAATAAGCTCTCAACCTGTTTGATTTCGGCGACACCAGGAAGGAAGGCGAGAACACTACCTTCTTGTTTACCTAAGGATGCGACAACTTTACTTGCCATCAAAGCCGGGATTTGTCGTTTGTCCTCGGGCTCTTCTCGTTGGTTCAAGTATTCAATATCGACGGGATAGCTGCGTCCTTCACTGGATATGATGGGTGCGTTATTTAGTAGTGAGGAGATGCCGCTGGTATCCAGGGTGGCAGACATCACCAGAATCTTGAGATCCTCGCGAAGATACTCCTGGGATTGGAGACATAAGGCGAGGGAGAGGTCGGCTTGCAGACTGCGCTCATGAAATTCATCGAATATGACCAGAGCGCTGGATGCCAATTCAGGGTCAGCCTGTAAGAGGCGCGTGAGAATTCCCTCGGTTACAACCAGGATGCGAGTCTTCTTGCTTGACTTCCGCTCGCCCCGGACCTGAAATCCAACGGTATCACCAACTTTCTCACCCAGCTGGTTAGCCATGCGCGCCGCTGCCGTTCTAGCGGCCAAACGTCGCGGCTCCAGCATAATAATATTCTTTCCGCTCAACCAAGGCTCATCTATTAATGCCAGTGGTACGGCGGTCGTTTTACCCGCTCCGGGGGGCGCCTGGAGCACGACATTACTATGCCCTCTCAAGGCCTGGAGCAGTTCGGGGAGGATACTTTGAATAGGTAACTCAGACATGGGCGCGATTATAGTTATTTCGCAACATCGGTGATACCAGCACTGTCCGGTAAGCTGGCTAGCTGCTGGCTGAACTATATTCTCCCGTAACTAGATGGTTGCTGCCCAAGAGAGAGGAGAGTGCGATGAGTGTGAATGTCCGGCGAGTTGTTACAGGGCACGACCCAGAGGGAAAGCCAGTAGTGCTCATAGATGATCAGGGTTTGCATACCAGTAGTTGGCGGCCTCATATGGTTCAGCAGCAGTTATGGACTACCCAGGACTTGCCCGTAGAGCTTTGTGAAGATGGTAGAGACAACGGCGGGAGAAAATTTGATGGAACTACGATTCCGGGAGGCTCGGTTTTTAAGGTCGTAGAATTTGGGCCGGGAGTTACGCCACGATCTCACCAAACTGACAGCATTGATTATGCGGTGGTGATGTCTGGGAATATCGAGATGGAAATGGGAGATGAGGTTGTTGTGAAACTGTCCGCAGGAGATGCACTTGTCCAGCGGGGGACAGTTCATAATTGGGTCAACCGAGGTGAAGAACCTTGCGTGATAGCTTTTGTGCTAATTAGCTCTACGGGCAATACGGCATTTGGTTAGTTGTCTTTATTAATGGTTACTTGCAAGTACTTTCGACTTCAACCCTATCCAAAACTCAGGACTAATGAAGGTTATTAACTTCTTTTTTACGTTCACTTTTCCGGGTAGGGGCTGGGGGGCGTTAAAGTGAAAATCAGTTGCGTAGCTAATATTCCAGTCCGGCATTCGATAGATTATGTAGTGGCAGCGGAGCATGATTGATGCGTATCGGTATAGTCTACGACCTTCGTGATGATTATCTCGGGATGGGGTTTAGTGAAGAGGACGTCGCTGAACTTGATTACCTGGAGACGATAGATGCGATTCACGATGCGCTTACCTGCGCAGGCCACCATATCGAACGGGTCGGCAATATTTACAGGTTGGCGCAGCAACTGGTTGAAGGTAACACCTGGGATCTAGTGTTCAATGTTGCTGAGGGGATGTACGGAACTGGGCGTGAAGCACAGGTTCCCGCTTTGTTGGATGCCTGGAAGATACCGTACACATTTTCTGATCCATTTGCTAACACAGTGACTCTTAATAAGGAGATGACCAAACGCATATTGAGGGATATGGGTATACCAACGGCAGAGTTTGCAGTTGTTCGAAGCGTTACAGATGTCAATCGAATAGAGCTTGAATATCCCTTGATGACAAAGCCGCTCAGGGAGGGAACTAGTAAGGGGGTATCGCCTGAGTCCAAAGTTATCGACAAGGCAGCTTTGAAAAACCGCTGTGAATACCTTTTGAATCGGTTTAATCAGCCAGTACTGGTTGAAACATTCCTACCTGGCCGAGAGTTTACTGTAGGCTTTTTAGGAACGGGTGCAACTGCCGAGTGCATTGGCGTTATGGAAAAGTTATTGGGCGATGAACTTGTGTATTACAAGTATGATGGAGCTTTCCCCGGCCGGCTGGTTGACGATGGTCAGGCGCTTAAGGTTCGAGCAATTGCGCAGAAGACTTGGGAAGTTCTTGAGTGTCGTGATGGTGGTCGAGTTGATATTCGCTATGATGCACGGGGCGCCCCCATGGTTATGGAGGTCAATGTCTTACCGGGTTTGCGGCCTGAAGTTTCTGAACTGCCCGTGATGTGTGAATTGGCGGGTATTCAGTATGGGGCCATGATCAACCGCATTGTGGAATCAGCTATAAGCAGTCATTTATAGTTATCCTGGATCCTGCAAAACTCTACGATATATTGCGGTGCATACTATCGTTGCCAAACACTTGGTGTTTTGGGTATCTCAGGAACATCCAAAAAGGCATCAGCGCAATAAATTTGTGACTTATGATTACCTTCTCTGGTAGTTAGCACTTTGTTACTCCAGATATATACCCGTTTGTCCTCTGAAATTTCGAATGTGCCATTCGCCTTCGATATCGCCTTGTTTTACATATTCGTAGGGCATGACCGGGTTTTTGCCCAGCTCGGTAGTAAGTACATATTGAGGAACCGCAAAACCCGTGATGTGCCCCTGCAATGACTCATAAATCGCCTGCCCTTCCTTCAGGCTTGTCATAAAGTGAGAGACACCGACCACATTATCGCAGTGATAGAGGTAATAGGGCCTGACTCGTATTTTTACCAGAGCGAGCATCAATTGGCGCATAACATCCGGTGAATTGTTCACGCCTTTTAAAAGTACTGTTTGATTTCCTAGCGGAATGCCTGCCCTCAGCAAGCGGCCGCATGCAGCGGCGGCTTCTTCTGTGACTTCTTTGGGGTGATTGAAGTGTGTGTTCAGCCACACCGGATGAAATGATGCGAGCATTTCGCACAATTCGTCGGTGATACGTTGGGGGGCCAGTACTGGGAAGCGTGATCCAATTCGAATAATTTCCACATGATTTATTGCCCTCAGCTTCTCCAATAGTCTGGCTAAGCGGTCGTTGGAGTACATCAGTGGGTCGCCGCCAGTGAGTAATACATCGCGAATCTGTGGATGTGATTCTATGTAAGCAATATCCTCCTCCCAGCTGGTTGCTTCGCCTTGTTCAAAATAACTTTCCGGGCCCACCGTTGTGGTGTGAAATTTCCTTGTGCAATGACGGCAATAAACAGGGCAAACAGACGTTACCAGAAAGATGACGCGATCCGGGTACTTATGTACGACACGGTTGGTTTTACGAAAGTACTGATCACCTACAGGGTCAACGTCTGCACTGTCGGGTACGATGGTTTCCTCTAGTGAGGGAACTGCCTGCAATCTAATTGGACAATTAGGGTCGTCAGGGTCCATTAAAGAGGCGTAGTAGGGTGTAATACTCCACCGATAGATTCCTTTGAGCTTTTGGATAGCGTCAGATTCAGAAGTAGAAACATTGATCCATCGCTTCAGGCCATCCAATGTGCTGATGCGATTGCGCATCTGCCAGCGCCAATCAGACCAGGCCTCGTCAGAGTTTCCTGTTACGGAACGGACTATAATGTTGCGCATAAGTATCGCCGCTCTGTTGTGCATTCATTTGTTGCTGATGGTCTGCCTCGATATCCGAGATTGCCTGTAAGGGGCTTGAACATGGATTGCCTGTGAAGTAATCATTATGTGTAATGAAATCTGTGGAAGGATTTGATGTTCGTAATGCCTCAAATCTCTGTAGGGCTTTCTGCGATATTTTGAGCAGCCAACTTCTGAGCAACCAATTCCAGTGTATTTTGAGACCATACTACTTAGTTTCTTCAATACCCTTGGGAAGTAGGGGGGGCTGTATTTTATCTACCGCCTTTCTAATAAAAGTAGAAGATGCGATTTTCAGCTGGTAGGTACTAAGAATACTGCTTTTTCGATAGCTTGGGAGATAAGTGTTTTGCGCTCTAAACGCTAAATCGAGAAAGTTGTAATCATCGTGATTGTATGCCTGTAGTAACACAGATCTAAAAAGGGGTGCGTCATTGGCGATAAAGGGTGTAACCACACAAATTATACCAAGTATCGGTTTCACGATATTTCAATCCTATATCCCAAATATCATTTAGTTGTTGCTCTATGCAACTTGCCTGCTACGTGAGGTAGATGTTATATGGTCCGCACTCCTCTGTTTAATAAATATTTGCACACATTGAGTATTTTTCAACAAGTCAGTAATCGCTGGTATGGGGCCAATATGAGTGTAAAATTAGTCACGATTGTTTCTGGAGGAGTATAAAAAACAGCTGTAATACTACAATTAGATCTATTGGTATCGATAGGCTAGGTAGTTGTCGGGGCTGAAATCTAGCTCTTCTTTTATTGCTGATTTGTCAATGGGAAGACATGAGTTATCTTGGGTAGCCAGAGGGCTGACTGCTGACTGCTGACTGCTGACTGTAAAGTCCAGCATTGTATTTCGTACAGCCGCATAGTAAATAGCAGAATCCCCGCTATTTTCCAATAGCGCTATTCGTCATAAATTTGATAGTATCTAGCTGATCAAGTGATTTGACTACAATAAATTCTAATGGAGTAGAACTTGACCTATTTGTTTTTATTTTTTGCAATCATTACCGAAGTTACAGCTACCCTACTACTTAAGGCTTCCAACGGTTGGGAAAAGTGGTGGCTGGGAATGGCCTCTATCTTTTTTTATTCTCTGGCGAGTCTATTTCTTGCGTTTGTACTAAAAAATATGAATGTGGGAATGACTTATGCCATCTGGTCAGGCGTCGGTATTGCTCTTGTTTGTGCAGCTTCTGTGGTTATTTGGCAGCAAAAGTTTGACGTATACGCTGTGAGTGGAGTTGCTTTGATATTTATGGGTACGGCTCTAATTACTATAAAATCCACTGTATTTGAGCAGTAGCTTTTTCCTAAAGCTTTTATAGGGCGGCTTTACTCAGAGAAAGGCCGGTGAGATTGGATTTACGGTGTAAATGCATCAATGAATTGCTGGCCTCCTCCGAAGAATAGGTTTGTGGCATTCTTTGAAGTGCCTCTTTTGTCATTTAGGTAAACCTGGTTTACTGCAATAATATATATGGTGTTGCGAATTAGGCAATTTTTGCGGTTCAACGGGGTGGGCTTGGCCTATTATTATAGATGACTGTAAACCCTTTTATGATATCTCTTAAAAGGGAATGTATGGCTGTGGTTGAGTTGTGTGTTAAGGAAGTGTTATATGAAGCAGAGCACGCACGAAAGCTATGAGACTGCAGCTGATTTACAGTTGGCCTTGATTCGAATTTATATCGGGCTCAATTTTACCCATCATTTTGCTGAGAAGTTTGGTCTGCTGGGCGCAGACGCTTACAATTTTGTTGTTCATTATTTTGAGGGGATTGGATACTCATCCTCTATGGTGATTATCTCTGGTATTTGTGCGTTCTCTGCATTTGTTGGATTTACTTTCGGTTTGTTTACGCGGTTTGCCGCTGTTGGGACTGCTCTTTATTTGATGATTGCATTATTTGAAGGGCGGCATTATCTTGCAGGTTTTTCATGGGCAAGTCATGTCAGTGGTATAGATATTAGTGGAAATATACAAACCGTTTATGGGGGGTGGGAATACCCTCTTTTTTGGGCTTTTATTTGCTTATCTTTTGTGTTAACTGGTGGCAGAAAGTGGTCTGTAGATCAATATTTGAGGAAGACAAATTCTTCGGTGTTACAGTTTCTAAGTCGGTGATCTGGATTGTCTGAAACTAGGGGTAACCTATGGATAATTAGTGATTTATCGATGAGGCAATTTTTAGATTTTGCTGATGAGGTGAGATACTCGTAGTGCAAGAAGAAATCGTTCGCCAAGATTTTTATCATCTTTGGTATGATAAAAGAGGAAGGTCAAGAACCACTGTAGGACATTTTTCAGATTTTGAATTGATTCAATACTCCAATCCTGTGCCCGAATATCACTATCGTGATTTGCCTAAAGTTATTCGAAGTGAGTTTGCAATTTTGCCTCCTGGGTGGAAAAGCGATTTTCACTCTACTCCGAACCCTCAATGGGTTATTACATTATCTGGCTGTTGGCGTACGACAACTCGGGACGGTGTTGAGGTGATATATAGGCCTGGAGATGTTCATTTTGGGGGAGACACGCCTGTTAATGGTATAGCTATTGACCAGCAGGGGCATTGTACGATTAATCCCTCCAAAACAGATCCCGCGAAATTACTTATATTAACTGTCGACTCTTTGCTTCCTGCTCCTGAAGAGTGAGTATCTAATAGTTTGCCTGATAGACTCCGGATCATATTTCCTGTAGCTATTGAAAGCTATTTTTGATTAAAAAATCGCATATTTTAAACATTTACTTTGGCTGTTGGGTGGAATACGATTTTTCTCGAGATAATTCTATTTGTTAACTTAGGCTTTGAAAGCTGGGGAGGGTTTATGCCTGCAAAGGAGTTTTTCAGTAATGTCAAAAGTGCTTTAAAGGATTATTTTGGTAACAAGGCAACAGCGCTTTGGCATACCTTTGATGATTCTGAAGTGGCGGTGGCAGGGAACTATCAGTGTATAGATCTTGATGGTCGTGCTTGGTTGTGGACTCCTCGTGGAATGACAACAAACCGGTTAATTGTAACTGCTCACGGGTATCGCAGAACCATATCCAGTTTCAAAATAGAGCACAATGTTAACCTGCATTTTTACTCGCGTGATAAATTCAGTGTGAATGACCCTGGACTTGGGAGGTTTTATGATCGGGGGGCCAATTCTGTTGAAGATTTAGGTTTAAATGATACTTGTTTTAACTACATCCTGACAAAGTATACCAGTAGCGCTACTAATAGACACAATACTAACAATGAAACTTATACTTCGATTAATGCGATTATGTCTCACAATGATAGCGATAGTCGAAGACGCAGAATTCAGAATGCTAATAATATCGGAATGGTTGCCAAGGCAAATAGCATTCAGTCCTTTCAGCCGCCCAGTATTCTGACCATAAGAAATAGACAGTTTATGGCAGCTGTAAACCTGAAGTGGGATTTGGATACCTTGGCGAAAAAGGGGCATCACTTTAATGACATTGATTGTCTCTTCTGTAGAAATACTCTTTGGACTGGCACAGTAGCTGTGATGTCGGGTCTATCCGGAGGAGATAAATATAGTGATGATGTTGCTATAAATTAGTAGTACCAGAAGGGGTTGTTTTATAGTGTTAATATGGCCTTTTTTTATTCGGTAAGAGCATTTATTGATCTGCTTGGTGCTTTGAATTATCTCGTTGATATTTCCTTCTTTGTATGTTGATTGCATTGAAATTACTAGTAGGAAAAATATGACCTTACTAAACTGTTCAATTTGATTAGATTTGTAAGTGAGAAGGGATCGGATCGTCAGTGTCCCGCGGGTTAGCTAGTGCGGCTTCAATGGCGGCCTGTATCCCAAGGGCGGCAGTTTCTTTTGACATGCTGGGATTGCCGATATTTTCGGGTAGTGCGGCAATCTGGGGTAGCTGAGGAAGGTGTATCCAGCCGGCGGGGATATTCAGCTGATTAGTCGCGATATAGTGAAGCGCGCCATACATCATATGGTTGCAACAAAAAGTACCCGCAGTATCAGAAATATCGGCAGGAACACCAATATCGCGCATTGCCATAACCATTGCGCGGATAGGGAGTGTGCTGTGATAAGCGACAGGACCATTTTGTACAGTCGGCTCACCCTGCATTTCAACTCCCCGGTTATCTTTCAGGTTATATCTGGTGGAGTCATTATAATTTTGTGCAATTCTCTCAGCCGTAATGATTGCACGGCCACTGTACTCTCCTAACATCACCACTAATTGCGGTTCTATTTCTTCAATAGCATCTGTGACAACTTCAATGCTTTCAAAGAAATTGTTGGGTATCAAAAGACCATGAATATCACCATTGGCTATTCGTGTTCCGTCCAGCATACGCATAACTGACTCAGCTGGATTTATCGGTGTGTTACCAAAGGGCTCAAAGCCAGTCAATAAAACTTTTGCCATAGAGATATTATCGTAAATAGATACAGAAAGATTGATATATTGTTAGTTGTCAAAGGTAGCGTTGTGCAGGCTACCTTTGACTGGTTCGTGGTCGGCTATTCAACTAAACCTAATTGCTCCAGGAAAGTGTATTTATCCCAGTCCACCCAGCTTTCCACCATTTTTCCATCTTTATATCTATCGGTATGCACGCCAGTCCAACTGCTGGTTTTTCCTGTTGCGTCATACTGTAGGAATTTTCCCGTATGGGTGGCGGTTATCCTCCAGCGGGTGCAGACGTAATCTCCCTCAGAAATTTGCAGCAGAATTTCTAACTTTGTATTGGAGAATCCCTGGTGAAAATCTGCGACAAGTTGCTGCCATCCTTGTACTGTTAGCGCTGAAGTGTCGCCTCCAGCATAAGGCATTTGGTGGTTTTTATAATCCGGTGATAAATAATCTGTCGCTTTGTCGGGGAAGTTGTCCCCCCACAATTCCAGTATCGCTTTTGATGTCTCTTTGTGATTGTTCGCCATTTTTGTCCCACTGTCAGTTAGGTCGGAATTTGGTAGCCCAAGCATAGTTCAGTGAATTTAAGGGGGGAGTGAATCGAAGTGGGATTGAATTCAATATTGATAGTCGATTGATATGAGTTGGCGCAGATTACATGATAAATAAATATATTGAGTAACTACTTTAAGCTTTATAGGGTGTTGTGCGTTCTGCGAACTTTAATAGAGTATTCAACTGCTGGGTTTTAGTGGCACTAGGCTTTTTAAGGTCTGGTTCGGCCAGTTCTTTATGGGTAAAACTATGACAAGTAGCGCAATCAAAGCCTTACTAAAGCGTCGTCGAATGCTACCCGTTTTGATACTTGGTGGAATTTTAATGGCTGTGTCGCTGGTGGCCAGTCGACAGAAACCACAAAGATACGAAGGGCAAGTTCCGGAGCTGCTGGTGGAAGCTATCGAAGTGAAGCGAATGCCTATTCGAGCTGAAACTGTTGCTTTTGGAGAGGTGATGCCGAGCCTTACCCTTGAGGCAAACTCTGAAGTTGGTGGTCGTGTGGTTTCAGTGTCGGCTGATTTGGAACCTGGCGCAATAATATCTGCCGGGGCACCAATCCTAAATATTGACGAAACCAGCTATCAATTGGCCGTTGCTCAAGCGGAGAGTGACCTGGCTGTTTATCGCGCAAAATTGCAAGAACTGGAGGTTGAAAAGGCTAATAGACAGCTTTCGTTGGAAATAGCTCAGAGGACACTGGAATTAGGGGAACAGGAATTACAGCGAAAAGAGCAGTTGGCGGTTAAGGGGATTGTTTCTCGCTCAGCGGCTGATGCGGAGGAGCAACGGGTATTGAAGTTGCGACAAGAAGTTGAACTTCAAAAGGGTAATCTCTCCCTATTTCCCACTCGTAGGCAGGTGATAAAGGCCCAGATAAGTCGTGCTGAAGCGCTGCTTGGTGAAAGTCGCTACCAGTTATCGCGAACCCGGATAAGCCTGCCCTATAACGTGCGGATCGGTGATGTCTATGTGGAGGCTGGCCAGTCTGTTGCCCATGGGACTCGGCTTTTTGTCGCTTATGGTATGGATCAGGTGGAGGTTTCAGCCGAACTGACGATGGCTCAAATAGTGCCTCTTTTTCGGAGTATTGAATCTCCCAGTGATCAAACTCTCTCGCCTGACGACTTCTCAGATGCCTTATTGGGATTGGAGGCCAGGGTTGGACTGGTAGGTGGTATTAAACCGGTGGAATGGCGGGGCAGGGTAGTGAGAGTTGGAGGTACCATGGATACCACAAGCAGAACTCTATCCGTAGTGGTTGCAGTGGATAACCCTTATCGAAATATAGTAGCCGAGGGTCGGCCGCCCCTATTTCGTGGTATGTATGCCCGGATTAAGCTTGTTGCACCTCCTTCGCCAGCTTTGGTTATCCCTCGCAGAGCCATGCATGAAGGGCGGGTCTACTTGGCTGAAAATAATCAATTGAAGATTCGCACCATAACGGTGGACTACTACCTGGGTGATCTAGCTGTTGTTCGCTCTGGCTTGGTGCCTGGAGATCAGGTGATAACTACTGATGTTATCCCAGCAATCAGTGGGACGGCAGTATCTGTCATCGATGTCAAAATGGGAGTTTCAGACCTGGCCGTGGCAGCAGAGGAAGTTGGCGAGTGATTCGCTTTTTTGCGATCCACCCAACTGCTGCCAATTTGCTTATGGTGGGTTTAATGCTGGCTGGCTTTTTCGTATTGCCGACGATGAAGCGAGAGACTATGCCGGAAATCGACAAGTTCGAAGTACAAGTCTCAGTATTTTATCCTGGTGCAGCTACCGCTGAGGTCGAAGACAGTATCTGCCTCCCCCTCGAAGAGGCAACGGATGGCATCCCATTTATTGATGAGCGCCGCTGTGAAGCTGCAGACAATCTTGGCGTGATGAAACTGAAAATGCAGGAAGCAGGTGATATGGGGCAGTTTCTTGCCGACAATGAATCTGCAGTAGATGCGATAGACTCCCTTCCTGCTGAGAGCGAAAGGCCAGTCATAGAAGAGCTGGGACGTACCCAGCCGGTGGTGAGTGTTGCCCTAAGCGCAGATTTGCCTTTGATCCAGCTCAACCAATTGGCCGAGCACTATCGCCGAGAGTTACTTCGTCATCCGTTGGTGCCCATTGTCAAAATTTCCGGTTTTTCAGACCATCAATTGCAAGTGGAAATTTCAGATTACAATTTGCGACAGTATGGACTGAGTGTTGCCGATCTTGCCGCAATTATCGATAAGCAGGCAATTGATATGCCCGCCGGTAAGGTAACTGCACCTGATCGGGAGTATCAGGTTCGTTTTACCGAAAAGCGGCGCACCGCAGCAGAGCTTGAAGAACTTATTGTTGTCAAAGGAATGGCTGGCGCAGAGGTGCGATTGGGCGATATTGCCACTATCTACGACAGTTTTGAAAAGGAGGAGGACAAAATCACTTTTGATGGGCAGCGAGCCGCATTGCTTGTTGTTCAGAAAAACAGTGTGGATGACAGTTTGAGGGTGTTGGAAGCGGTTCGCGAATTTGTACAAGCGGAAAATGCCCGTTTGCCGGAAGAAATGCGGTTGATTCTTACTCAGGATAGCGCCTCAATTGTTGCTGATCGTTTAAGGATGATTATTACCAACGCCTGGCAAGGGCTTATTCTTGTTGCGCTGACCCTTTATTTGTTTTTTAGCGGGCGATATGTGTTTTGGGTGGTTATGGGCCTGCCCGTTTCATTTCTCGGCGCCTTTGCTGTGATTACTGCTTTGGGTATATCCATCAATATGATCAGCTTGGTGGGGCTGCTGATTGCAATTGGCATCTTGATGGATGATGCCATTGTGCTTTCGGAAAGTATCGCCACCGAATACCGAGATGGCCGTACACCTCTTCAGGCGGTGGTTATCGGAACCAAGCGTGTTGCAAGGGGGGTTATCTCCTCATTTGTCACTACCGTGATCGTTTTTTCTGGATTAGCTTTTATCAAAGGGGACATGGGGCAGGTCCTCAAAGTTTTGCCAGTTGTTTTGATCTCTGTACTAGTGGTTAGCCTGATTGAAGCCTTTCTTATTCTCCCCGCCCATTTGCGTCATGCCCTTTCGTACAAGGAAAACCCATCAGCCTGGAAAGTCGCTTTTGCTGAGCGATTTGAGTTGTGGAGAGAGTATGTCGGGCGTGTCGCTGATAAAGCGGTGGAATACAGATATGCTTTTGTCGGCGGCGTAGTGGGACTATTTTTTGTTACGGTGAGTCTTCTTCCTGCGGGGTTAGTTAAATTCCAAGGGTTTCCTACATTGGAGGGAGATTTACTACAGGCCCGAATTCTAATGCCCCAAGGAACCTCCCTCGTAGAAATGGAAAATCTGGTGGCGTATCAGAAGAAGGCCCTGTATTTAGCTGCTGGAAACCTCTCAGGGAAAGAGGTAGCGCCACTTATCGAGCACATTAGTGTTACTTACGGTGTGAATGGCGATGCTTTTGAGAGTGGAGCTCATGTAGCCACAATAAATGTCGACCTACTGGCTGCAGAGGTTCGCCATACAAGTATCAGTGAGTTACGTCAGGCCTGGAGTAAGGCTGCTGGCGATATACCTGGTGCGATCGCGATTTTGTATAAGGAGCCATCGCCTGGTCCAGCTGGACGAGCTATTTACCTTCGCTTGGCCGGGCTGGATATTGATCAGCTAAAAGGAATATCTATACGTCTACAAAACTGGCTGCGCAGTTACGAAGGAGTGGTGAATGTACTGGATGACCTGCGTCCTGGTAAGCCACAGCTGACGGTCCGAATGCGGGAGGGGGTTTATGCTTCTGGTATTGATGCCAGTGTTGTGGCCACTCAACTGAGAGCTGCCTATCAGGGCACAGAGATTGATGAAGTGCAGTATCAGGGAGAGACTTACGAAATTCGTGTTCGAATGGATGAGCCATCTCGCAGTGCGCTGTCACGATTTGACGAGCTTGTCATTATCCACCCTGAAACAAGGCAGCGTGTACCCTTGATGGCAATTGCCGATATTGAAATGCACCGGGACTATGCGCGTATCCAGAGAATAAATGGTGAGCGTGTTGTTACGGTCTTTGCAGATGTTTTTACAGAGAGGGCCAATGCCAGTGAAATTCTGCTGGATACCCAACAGAACTTTTTTGCACCATTGGAGCAGGAATTTCCGGGCCTAAGGGTAACCATGAAAGGAGAGATTGAGAATAGTCTCATTACAGGTCTATCGATGGGTAAGGCCTTGTTGATCGGGGCAATAGGAATCTATTTACTACTCTCGCTTCAATTTCGTAGTTATACCGAACCTGTAATTGTGATGATGGCGATTCCCCTGGCTTTAATAGGTGTAGTCTGGGGACATATTATTATGGGGCAGAATATGACGATGCCCAGCATGATGGGATTTGTCTCTCTCACTGGAATTGTGGTGAATGATTCAATCCTGTTAGTAGAGTTTGTGAAGCTTCGTGTCCGAAAGGGAATGGACGTTCACTCGGCGGCGAGTCAAGCCAGTCGCGACCGGTTCAGGGCTATTTTCCTTACCTCACTGACAACAGTGGCCGGATTGTTGCCACTGATGTTCGAAACCAGCCTTCAAGCCCAGATACTGATTCCACTGGTGACCAGTATTGTATTTGGGATAAGTAGTTCAACCGTTTTGATTCTGTTAGTCCTGCCAGCCCTTTATGGCATTCTTAAGGACTTTGGCTTAACTGAGCGAATTCAGGAGCCGCTAGATCGATTACCTGAAGATATCGCCGCTTCTACGACTTAAATAATCTTGATTGTTGAAGTGAAAAAGCAGCTGGAATGATTGGTAGAAGAAGGAAGATAAAGAGAAAGCAGTGGTAATACTTTGAGCTCCGGGAAGAATTATTCATCAATTCTTAATTAGCGCACATGTACGAGTATCCAATATAGGGTTTCGGAGTTGGTTTAAGTAGTCCAATGTTCCATGTACGTCACGGAAGAAGTAGCGAATAGTCCTTGTTGTCCCCTTTACTTCAATTGATAATCAGGAAGATAAATTTGAACTTGCCTTCTTTTGTACAGATTCACTCTCAAAATGATTAGAAAATACAATAAAAATGACTATCCAAGTGTGCTGGATATATATGCCCGTTCAAAACTTGATGAGCTACGGTTTGAAAGCCGGAGTTTCAATCTACTGCCACTGGATAAAGATCAAAAACGTTTGGCCCAGCTGATGGAGTCGGATATTTATGTGTACGAAAAAGGTGATGTTCTTGGCTATGGTGCGCGATATAAGAATGAGATTCGTGCACTGTTTGTGCATCCTTCGTTTAGAGGTCAGGGGGTAGGGCGGGAGTTGCTGGAGTACCTGTTAGGGGAAATCAGTGGCGCTGTACACCTGCAGGTTGCCAAGACCAACGACCCGGTGAAAAACCTGTATCGCAAATATGGTTTTGTGGTGACCAGGGAGCTGCAAACTACCTACAGTGGGGTCCCTGTACTTGCCAATGAGATGGTTCGCCCCCCCAGCGCCAACTAAATACACAAACACCTATGCTACAGGAGTGTCAGCAGGCGTTGTTCTGAAAACATTCCTCCAGAAATCTCCAAAAGGCATCCAGCTTGGCGGAGGCGGCTCTTCTCTGCTGATACACCGCAAAAAGTGGCCTGCTTGATTGCTGCCAATCCGGCAGAACCTGAACCAAGTTACCCGCCGTCATATCCCGCTCTACCAAATAATCGTAAAGGCAAGCTATACCGGCGCCAGACAGGGCTGCTTGGTAGAGGGAATAGTAGTTATTACTTGAAAAGTAGGGCTTGGGGGCAATCGTGATCGATTCCTGCCCCTTTTGAAAAGTCCAGGAAAGTGGATCGCGGCTGTACTTGTAACACAGTAGTTGGAATTTATTGAGTTGGTCCGGGGAGGAAAAAGACTTAATCCTTGCCAGGTATTCGGGAGATGCTACCAGGAGCCGATCGTGCCGGCCGATTTGATGAGAGTAGAGTGTTGACTGGGGCTGCGCAGGTTGGGAGCGCAATGCCAGGTCAAACCCTTCACCGGTAAGATCCCGAAGCTGATCATCCAGAATCAGATCCAAACGGATATCTGGGTGCTCAGTTGTAAACTTCGGGAGCCTAGGTGCCAGCCAGAACTGCCCCAGAGCCGTTGGGGCGGTAATCCGCAGCAGTCCAGAGGGCTGCCCCTTGGAGCTGGTTAGGCGCTCTTCCACTTCCCTTAGATCATTAAGGACGCGCTCTGTGGTTTCCAGGTAGTCCCGCCCCGCATCCGTAAGGCTTTGGGATCGGGTAGTACGGTGAATTAGCCGAGTACCCAGTCGCTGCTCTAGCTGTTGGATGGCCTTGCTCACAGCGGACACCGTGGACCCCAATTCCCGAGCAGCACGGGTAAATGACCCCAATCGCGCCACCGTAGTGAACACCTGAATTAAGTGGAACCGGTCCAGAGGAACCTCCAATACTTTCCTGGCAGGAAAAAGTGAATATCAAATTTATGCTATTAACGCATTTATAGGAAAAAGTCACAATATCTTGGCAGATTGACAAGTTAAGAAGGGTTTCTGATGAGAGTGATTGTATTGCTATGCCTGATTTTGGTTCCCAGCGCCTTTACGCTGGCCGAGGCACCGCCAAACAGCCAGCCATTTCACGTCAAGGGGGGTGATTTTAAGTTGCCAGTGGGTTGGCACTTTGGGGAGGTTGCGGGGGTGGTCCGCAGGGAGAATGGCCACTTTGTTGTGTTTCACCGAGGGTCTCATTCGCTGTTGGAGTTCGATGGGCAGCGGCGTTTTGTTCGCGAAATTGGCGCGGGACTGTTTGAAAATCCGCATGGTCTTCGTATAGACCATAAGGGCAATATTTGGACTACCGATACTGCCACGCACCTGGTATTGAAATTTGCACCTGATGGCGAAGTAGCCATGGTATTGGGGAAGCGAGGAGCAGCCAGTGAAGGCTGGTTTGATCGCGACTACAACTTGGTGCTGTTCGATCAGCCCCAAGATGTTGCAGTGGATAGAAATGGATTTATTTATGTGGTGGATAAAGGCAACAGCCGCATCGTAAAGCTGGATAAGAATGGCCTTTTGGTAACCACCTGGGGTGGTCAGGGGGAGGCCCCTGGAGAGTTTAATTTCCCTCACTCCATTGTGATTGATTCTGAGGGGCAGTTATATATTGCCGATCGTGAAAACCGCAGGCTACAGATCTTTGATTCACAGGGTAAATATTTAACTCAATGGCGTGGAATAGGTTACCCCTATGTCCTCTTTCTCAAAGGTGATGCTTTGTGGATGACAGATGCACGGGCCGAGGAAGTGCGACAGTACGACCTGTCTGGTGATCTCAAGATGCGCTATCAAGGCCAGCCTGGGCGGGGACAGAAGCAATTTGGCTTTGTACATGGGATCTATGTGGATGACGACGGACTTTGGGTGTCCCATATCTTGAACTGGAGCATTAATCGCTTACTGCCAGCGGATACACTACCCGCTCCGGTCATGTAGCTTTTCTTTCAAAATTCACCTGGGAGTATTTATGCCTCACTGTGTTATCCAGTGTCCTTCTAACCTACTTGAGTCGGTAGATGTTGATAGCTTACTGACTTCTATCCATGCCGCTGCAGATCAGTCTGCACTCTTTGAGCCGGGGGATATTAAAGTTCGTTTGTTACCTGTCGAGCACTATTTGGTTGGACCTGAACCAGCACCGTTTGTACACCTGGAGTGCAGTCTGCTTTCAGGTAGAAGTATTGAGCAGCGACAAAGCTTGGCTCATTTACTAGCCAAGGCCCTATGTGCAGCCGTGCCCGATGTGGAGATGGTTTCTGTAGAGGTCCGCGAGATCGTGCGGGCTACATATTGTAATCGCGCTGCATTGGGAATTGGTCCTTTGGTATCAATAGTCAATGTTCCCAGCTGACGGGAGGGGGAACTGCGTAGCCTTTTCTGGTACTTTGGATGATAAGTGGTCAGCGCTTGTTGATGGGGCGGATCATTAGTAGAAAGAAAGCGCCGGCGGTCATCTGTGCCTGTATCAAGCTTTGAAAGCGGCTTCCAAAGTTTCTTTTGAGATTGAGCCAGTATTTGGTGAGAAGCCCAGCTGTTTTGGAACGGGGGGAGTGCCTTTGGCAATAAAGCCCCTCTTTCCTTATGATCGAATCCGATTAGAAATCTCCTTCAAACGAATAACCTGCTGAACATAGAGTGGCAACGCAGATACCTTCCCAATAAAGTCGAAAACGTACATTAATAAGGCAACTATTAACCCGTAGTTAACCAGGCCCCCATCGATTGCAGCTATGGGAGCGTAAACAAACAAAGCGACTATGCCTGCCCACAATATAAAGTAAGTACCTGTTTCCAGGTCACTCAATTCAATATTCCACCGCATAAGGCGCTGGAAGTGTGCTTTTGCATGCTCAACATTTGGCTGTTTAATCGCATCAACCTGATATTCCAGCTCATTATTATAAGATTCATTCAGCTGATAATTGGTATTTCCGATTACGCAATAGATCAGGATAATCATAGCAAGAAGAGCCAGGCAAGCTAGAAAGACATTAAGATTGATAGCGCTGATGATAATGAGCAAACCCACCGTACCAATAGAAACGGTAATGACTTCTGGTAGACTATTTTCAAAGAATTCGACAATTTCAGTTAATAAACTGGAGCGCGCAGTAATAGTCGATACCGACTGCCTCTTTGCTTTTTCACGGGCTACCATTTCCGACGTAACTACCTGGTAAATATGTGCGTAGATTCTTGTATCGTAAAATCTTCGAGCACTTCCTATAAGGACAGAGATAGTACCCAAGATTGCCAATAGATAAATGCCATCATAGGACTGTTCTAACAGACTATTGATAGCCCAGCCGATGACAAGTGGAAAGAGTAGTTCGAGGAGTGTTTCAATAATGACCAGCGCTAGGGTCAAGGATACTCGCCACTTAAATCGGGTAAAAATCGAAAGTAAAGAATGTTTGTGCTTATCTTTCGTAAAATCAGCAGTAACTGGCTGAGTCATTTAACAACACTCTCAATGGTTAACTAGCAACGCCATTACAAAATGTGTGAAACGCTAAATCGGCCAGCGTATTGTGGTCTATGGATTCTGCATTTTTTGTTAACCAGGATGTATAAAGCAGACCTTCTACCAGGTTTACTACCCAGGAAGTAGGAAGTTTCTTGGACAAGCTGCCTTCGGATTTTGCGTATTCCACTAATGTCGCGATTTCATTTCCCTGTTTCTCATAGATCGCGGTGAGTTCTGGGTCATCTTCATCAAAGTCTCCCAGCTTCATTAAAAACTCCATTTCAGCGGACAGCGGAAAGATCGCCTTGAACATCAGGTGGAAGGCTTGCAGAGCTGATTCAGCTTCGCTTTCCAAGTGTTCGGTAGCTTTATCAAATGCCTGCAGGCAGTGAATTGCAGCAGCCTTAATCAGCTTTTCTCTCGTGTCATAAAGGCGATAAAGGGTAGTGCGCCCAACTCCAGCCGCCCTGGCAATGTCACTAAGTGACGCCTCCCTGTTTTTGCTCAAGAGTTCCATTCCTGCCTTCATGATCGCAGTTTGTGACTTCTGAATACGCGCATCTAGTTGATCAGCCATGGAGTTATCACTCAAACTTTATGGAACATACTTGTATCATAATCTGCTATTAGTTATGGTGCAAGAGTGTTCCATAAACTGTAAGTTGCCTAGGCATGATGAAAATTGCGGGAATCTGGTTAAAGCGACGGGCTGCAGGTGTCGTTGCCACCAGCTTACTGGTCTTGGTAGGGCTGTGGCTTGGGGCTGAGCAACAGCCGGTAGCCATGGTCGAGAAGCCCAAAGAGCTTGGTCTTACTGTCACCGTCGTAGAGGCGGTACCGGCGGATGCACAGTTTGAAGTCAAAACAACGGGCATAACACAACCCCGCTGGGCGACTGAAGTTATCGCGTCAGTCAGCGGGCGTGTCACCCATATTGCTAAACACGCAATGCCGGGCAGCCTCATTAGAAAAGGAGAAATACTGGCATCGCTACAGGATACTTTTTACCAGTCTGAGCTAAGTGCTGCTCAAGCCAGAGTGTCAGAAGCTGAACTCAACTTGGCCGAGGTGTTAACGCGTCAATACGTAGCAAAACGAGGGGATAAAGCGAAGTCATCATTTGGCCGGCTGGAGCCACATGTCAAAGCCGCAGAGGCAAATCGAGAAGCGGCGAGGGGAGCTCTCGCATCCTCCCGGCAGAGGCTGGCTGATACGCAAATCAAAGCGCCTTTTGACTCAGTGGTTATTGCAGATTTAATCCATCCTGGCCAATGGATAAATGAGGGGGATGTACTCTTTCGAGTGGCAGCCAGTGATTACCTGGATATTAAAGTTGAGCTATCCGAGCAGACTTGGCAGCGCTTAGACGGCCTTCAGCAAGACCCCAACAAAATCACTATAGAGGCGCCTGACGGACAACAATGGCAGGCCTCGGTCCGCTACCTTAGCCCAATCATGGATACGGTCACCCGTCAGCTTAGCCTTATGTTGCAAGTGGCTAACCCCTTTCAGCACGAGACTCCCTTGCTCGCCGATCAGCAGGTCGGTGTAGTGTTTGGAGGCAACACACAGAGCTATGTTGTCAGCGCACCAGCATCGGTTCTTACAGAAGATGGGAAAGTATGGAGCGTTTCTGAACAATCCCTACTTTTGGAAGAGATAGAGCTACTGGATATGCGGCCGGAATCAGTCCTGTTTCGTTACAAGAATCGGCCCCACCAGAATCGTCAGCTTGTTCGCTTTCCTTTGACCAACTTTGTTGAAGGTCAAGCGGTTGCAATGACTATCAACTAAGGCCTGCACATGAAAACACTCTCACGCTGGTTCCTGGATAACCCGGTTGCCGCTAACCTTCTTATGGTGTTCATTCTGGTTGCAGGCTTGCTGACCTTTCAAAATCTGCGGGTGGAAAGCTTCCCACAAATTCCACCTACGGAAGTCGAAATCTCCGTTGTCTACCCCGGCGGCACTGCCCGCCAGGTCGATGAGAGTATTACACAGCGTATTGAGGAAGCTATCAGTGGTGTTGCAGGGATAAAGCGCATAACCAGTCAATCGAGCAAAGGTTACGCTTCATTAGTAGTGAGAAAAAATACTAATGTTAAGCTGGATCGTTTGATAGAAGATATTCGCAATCAAGTTGAAAGTATCGAAGGTTTTCCTGCATTGGCGGAGCGGCCGCGTATTTATCGCAGTGAATATACGAATCTTGCGGCGTTTGTCATGGTCTACGGTGGTGACAATAATGATTCTCTTCAGCAGGTATCCTCACGAGTAGAGCGAGCACTTAAGAAACATCCTGCTATTTCTAAAGTGACAAACCTGGGTAAAAGAAAGAAGCTATTGGCTATAGAGCCGGACCTCAGGAAACTCCAAAGCTACGGTTTATCCATTGAAAACCTAACGAAACGTATTCGCCAATGGTCAGTAGAATATCGCAGTGGCGAATTAAGAACGGCCAATGGCAATATTGTACTGCAGGGCAGTTTCCTGGCTGACAACTTGGCGGAACTTAGGAATATCCCCATTATCAATACATCGACGGCACGAGTGGGACTCAGTGATATCGCTACTGTTAAGCGAGATTATGAGCAAACCGACAGTATTGTTCGATACCAAGGGCAACCTGCAGTCGCACTGATGATATCCACCAGCCAAAAGGACAACCTGTTTCATATCAATGAAGCCACAAAATCAGTATTAGAATCATTAGAACCGACCTTACCCAAGAATATGCAATTGGATGTAATGGCGGATATGTCCCCTTATATTTCCGAGCAATTAGACCTACTAAGTAGCAACGCCTTACAGGGATTATTCATCGTCTTATTACTATTGGTGCTTTTTTTAGATACGCGGCTGGCCTTTTGGGTTGCCTTGGGGATTCCCATATCCCTTGCTGGTGCGATTACATTGATGGGTTTTCCTTCCCTGGATTACAGCATTAACGATATCACTTTATTCGGCATGATTTTGGTGCTGGGGATATTGGTAGATGATGCAGTTGTGGTCGGTGAAAGTATTCACCAGGCGAGACAAAATACAACTGACACTAAAGAAGCTGCCTGGAAGGGTGTTGAAGCCGTAGCCGTGCCCACAGTTTTTGGCGTATTGACTACAATCGCGGCCTTTTCACCGATGTTATGGATTGAAAATGAGTTGGCAAAAGCCTTGTCAGGATTCTCAGCTGTAGTGATATTTGCACTGATATTTTCACTAATTGAAAGCAAATTTATATTACCCGCCCATTTGAGCTATCCAAATACACATACTCAAACTAAAGGCGCACTAAAACGATGGATTGAGATTGCCAGAGAGAAATGTAACCGTTTATTAGATAAATTTTCGGATAAGATATATATTCCGCTTTTGTCTTTGAGCTTGGTAAACCGGAAAACGAGCATTAGTCTGTTCGTCACCTTTTTGCTACTGGCCTATGGCGCTATGTTCAAGGGGCATATTGCTTCAGTATTTTTCCCTGAGATTCCAGGGCGCTATGCCACGGTTAAAGTGACTATGCAGCATGGTGTTGCAAATACTTTAGTGGAACGCAATACCGGTCAGCTTGAACAGGCCATCAAGCGCACTGCAAATAGGTTGCAACAGGAGTTTGAACTTCCAGATTCACCTGTTAGCAAGTATATAGTGTCAAAGGAAGGCACCAAGACTATCGAGTTGACAGCGGAATTAACACATGACGCCTTGGCTAAATTAGCGAGCAACCGCTTTTTAGAGGAGTTGCGGCTGCATACAGGTATCCTGGAGGGTAGCTATGCAGTGAAGTTTAGCCTTACGGAGGAGCCGGCGGGCGACACTGCCATTGCGGTTTCTGCTCGCAATCGAGATCAGGCAAAACAAGTGGCTGACCGCCTCAAGGCTTCACTCGCTGAGTTGCCCGGTGTGAACGATGTATACGATGATAGCCAACTTGCTAAAAGACAGCTGAAAATTTCGGTTAATGAGCGAGGAGCCAGCCTGGGAATTGATCAAAGCCATCTGGCGGTGCTGATAGGCGGAGCATACGGCCAGATTGAAATACATCGCCTGTTGGATAAAGGTGAAGAAACTCTGGTTTTGGCCCGCTTTCCTCAAGCAAAAACTAAAACAATTGAGCAGTTAAAAGCGACTCCTATTAACCTGGATGGCAACAGCTACGTAAGCTTAGGTGAAATCGCCCAGCTTGAGTATGAGCGTGAGCCCGAGGTTATTTATCGTCGTAATCGCGATGAAGTGGTCAGTATCTACTGGCGTCAGAATCGTTCTGTTATCTCACCGGAAAAAAACTGGGAGAAGCTAAAGGAAGGGTTGGTACCAGAACTGGAGCGCCTATATCCGGGTGTCCAAATTAAGGCCGTTGGTGAATTTGCCGAAATAGTAGAAGTACAGGCTGGATTTAAAAAGTCCATGTTGCTGACCCTTTTACTTATCTACGTTTTGTTGGCGATACCATTAAAATCCTATTGGCAACCTTTGATTATTATGTCGGTGATTCCAATGGGCTTTGCAGGGGCAATTATTGGACACGGCCTATTGGGCTTCCCAGTAAGCTTGTTATCCTTGTTTGGGATGATGGCAATGACTGGGGTAGTGATTAACGATTCCCTAGTATTAATGAGCCGATTTAATCAGCTCTACGCGCAGGGCGTACCAGTAAAAACAGCGTTACTTCAAGCTGGGAAAAGTCGCGTTAGGGCAATTTTCTTAACCACGGTGACTACTATCTGTGGGTTGCTACCATTATTAGCCGAAACCAGTGAGCAAGCCCAATATTTAAAGCCAGCGGCTATATCCTTGGTATTTGGGGAACTATTTGCTACACCGATTACCCTAATCCTGATCCCTCTTTTAATTTCTTTTGTGCAATGCAAAATTGCTTCGAAAAGTGATAGCACTTCTTACCCTAAGCAAGTCTCGCTTTGATGACTTAAGCCACCAAGTTGATCTCACGAGTGAACGTTTAGGGGACAGCTAAACGTTCATTAATTTGCCACTAAAGGCTCCAGTACTTGTGAGGGAACAGGTGCCCGGTAGTCATCAAGAACCAATTCGAGCGCGTTCATCGGTGAATAAGATTCAAGTTTTAACAGGATTTATATAGTAGAGGGCGCTTCTAATGCAATTTGTATGTAGGTGATAAATTGCGTCATACTACTTTTTTATTGCCATTTGTTTTTTTTATTTTCTAGACCTCCCCCAGTTTTTTCATCTCGCTACTACTTGGAGCTTAATAGGCCTGTATATAAGCGGATTCACGTTGTTGAAGAAGATAATAGGTCTATCCTAGTTCTGGGTTTAATATGTTATGAGATATTGTTTAAAGGCCAGATTTTAAGTGCGGTAATTTGCACAAGTGATTGTTCTCGAAAATTAATAGAGGAATAGTGTCATTTTCGTGTAGAAAATATGGAACAGTTAATCGAAATGTTTCACCGGGTAAGAGGAGCCATTTTAAGTAAGTTGGTTCAAGAGGATCTGAAGCTAAACCGCAAAGTAGAGGTGGGTAAACTGGATTTTGGAAAGCAAATGGATACTCTGGGAAGGAATGCTAAATGTCATTTCTGTGGTGGCACCATGAAAACACTGCTCCCCAACTGCATTCGGTTTATTCAGATAATTTTGTGCTGGGTGGCTTGTTATTAGACCCTGATCACATAGGTGCGGTAGCCAAACTACTGAATGAAGAGGATTTCTAAGGTGGTCATTCGCACAAGTGGAGGGCTTGGCCCCCACTTGTGCACTTTCAAGCCGGTTAGAGGCAGTAGCCCCCATCAACCTTCAGGTGTGCATTTCGCATACCGACTGAGTGATCTGTGGCCAGATAGTGGATTGCTGGCACTATGTCATCTACCTCAAGTGCCCGGCCCAGTGGCGTTACCATCATACTCTCTGCGAGACTTTGAATGTCTGATTGGCTCATGCCGGCTTTTTCCTGGATTTCGGTCAGGGTGATTCCGGGGCGTACGCTATTTATACGAATTCCCCTCACCGCTAACTCCGCATTCAGGACCTGGGCATAACCTTCAATGGCAGACTTACTCGCGCTATAAGCGGAAGTTCCCGAAAAGGTTTTCTCTACGGCAATACTTGAAAGCAAAACCACGCTGGAGGGGTTATTCATCACCGGTAGTAATTTTTGCAGTGTGAAAAAAGGTCCCTTCACATTGATATCAAAAGTGTGATCGAAGAGGGCTTCATCGGTTTCCTCAAATATCCCAGGCTTGAAAATACCGGCATTCAAGATAAGGGCATCCAGTTTAACCTCATCGTTTTGTAATTTGTTTCCCAGTTGCTCAATTTGATCGAGTTGTCCGCTATCACATAGGTGGCAGGTCAGCTGGCCGCTACTCCCAAAGAGGCCCGCGATATCCTCGGCTGTTTGTTCCAGTTTTTCAGCGTTTCGGCCCGTGATGATGACTTGCCAGCCCTCGGTTAAAAAGTGCTTAGCTGTTGCGAGTCCAATACCGGCAGTGCCACCAGTGATTGCGATGGTTTTTGTTCTCTGCTGGTGTCCCATAGATCCTCTCTTGCGATTGTAATGGTGCAATGAATGGCAGTTGCCAAGATTAGGCTTAGGAGGATATGTTGTTATACTGGTATCAATAAGGCACCATTAGGGCAACACTTTGATTCTAATTTGGAAACAGTGAGGCAGAATGCAGCATCTACATCAATACTTGGGACATTTGTACGTCTTCCGGTTGGTCATTGAGCAAGGCAGTTTTCAGGGGGCTGCTAATCAGCTGGGCTTACCTCGCTCATCAGTCAGCAAGAAGCTGGCACAGCTGGAGGGGTTTGTTGATCAGCGTCTATTGCACAGAAGTACGCGGCAATTGCGCCTTACGGATGCCGGTGCTGCTTTGTTGGAAGCAACGGAGACAATGGCTCAGCTAATGAGCAATACCGAACACCTGATCCTCTCCCACCAGGATGAAGCTGTTGGTAGAGTTAAGATAAGTTGCTCTACCTTAATGGGGCAGCGGTACTTATTGCCATCCATACCATTACTAAAGCAACGCTACCCAAAAATTACTTTTCAAGTGAACTTAAGCGATAGGGTTGTGAACTTACTGGATGAAGGCGTTGATATTGCCATTCGCACTGGGCACTTGCCGGACTCTTCATTGGTAGCGCGCCGAATAGGTGAAAAGCGTTGGGGGTGGTTTGCCAGCCCGGATTATTTGGCGAGTAGGGGGGAACCTAATTCTCCAGATGATTTAAGCCAGCATCAATGCTTAGTGTTTAGTAACCAAACAACAACCATTGATCACTGGCACTTTTCTAACGATGGTAGTGAAATAAAGACCATTCCCATTGATCCGGCGATGGTAGTCGATGATGGCCGTACATTGGTTGAATTAGCTACAATGGGTCAAGGTATAGTTATGATTGATCCTCTTCTGGTGCGCCGGGAATTAGCGGAGGGCAAGTTGATGCCTATCTTTCAGCAATGGAGAAGCCCTGAGCTGCAACCGATCCATCTAGTGTGCTTGGGAAGGTCTATAAGAAGTAAAGCGGTAGAGGTAGTTTGGCAGGCATTGGTTGAGGGCTTGCAGAGGGATTTAATTCAGCCTTAAAAGCAAATATGGCAGGGTTTTACGTATCATCTCTTTTGTTCTTTTGAATTTCCTGAAGCTTCTTTCTTTTTAATTCTCTTTTCTCTTGGTAGTAGCGCTTGTCGACATATCTAAGCAGTAGCCATAAGACAAGCGCAGCAACAATGCCAATCAGGTATCCTTTCCCGTACATACTATGTGCGACCCGCTGCTGGCCAGATTGATACTCTGTTCAACCAATCTGGTCTTTTTAGAAACCTGGTTATTAGTAGGCAAAATAGGGCAGGTAGGAACTCCAGTCGGTCCATACGAGCTGCTGGACAGTTCTATTCACACCATTGGTTTGCATGTAAAAGTTCCATTGGCCCGTTTCCTTAACACCTATTACATTTTTATTTTGCAGATTAATGGCCGCAAAGTTTGATTGAATCAAAATATAACGATTCGGGTCCAGGCCACCAACTTTAGAGGCATCGATTAGCTGAGTGACGTCTGTTCGTAAGTAGCTTCTCTGCGTGCTGGCAAATACACTGAGAGGCGTATTATTGATAATAGTTTGATTTACCTGGTTGTAACTATTAAAGGGATGGGGCTGCAAGTGTCCCATAGAGAGCTGACCACCACCCCAGTCAAGAATGATTAAGCTACAGCCAGTTTGACGCTCGGTTACCCAAAAATCCGCATTTGCCGTATTGGGCCGTAATAGTGCGGTATACCGATTCACAGAACTGTGCCCTCGCGTTGGGGTTGTGAGAGCCTGAATATAGATTCTACTGTCGTTATTTGGTGCACCTGGGCCGATATTGATACTTCCCAAGTTGAGTGAGAATGGGACTCGAGCCAGCTGCGTTTGATGTCCAGGTTGGAGGCCGACTTGCAACCGATAATTTTGTAGTGCAGTTTGCGGGTCAGCTTTCAGTTCTCTCAATGCATTACGAGAATTTAGTTGATCTTGCAGCGGCATAGCTTTGAACTCCATTTTATTTATGCTTGGCATAATACCGCATATTTTTGGCTGTTTTCACAGTATTTTTCTTTTCAAATTTACTCGACTTGTATTTGGCTGGTAGAGAGTTTCTATCGAATTAATTTGTACTGAGGTGCAGGTTAAATTTTGCCATGAGTTGAATGATTTTGACTCAAGAAATCTTTGTCTTGATAATGTTCGAATTGATTCAGGTTATGTTAAAGGGATTTTTTGTGGTCGGAACGGTTGTTAAGCGAGCTATCACCTTATTTTTTGTCCTATTTATTTTGGGGGTAGCAGGTATAACCTACCTGCTAAGTGGTAGTAAGGTTATTAAAACTACAGGACAAGTCTTTCAAGGAATTAAGATTCCTATTGGTGATGCGGCTATTAGATGGCGCGCCGACTTGAGTAAAATTGCTGAAAACCCACTTCTAGAAAGGATGCAGGGGCCGGTGATCATTCAAAGCACAGATGGTTATATTTCACGGTGGTTCTGTGACGATAAAGTTAAAGAGCAGAGGTCCATTTCTAAGGAAATTGTATTGGAGTGTGGGGGCGATCAAAGAACTTATTCTTTGAGGGATGGTGAAGTTGAGTTTGTCCCCTATGATGAGGTAAGCCCTATTGCTGTGGTCAGTGACTTGGAAGGAGATCTAGACTTCTTTAAAAATTGGGCGAGAAACCTGGGTATTATTGATGCCGATGAAAAATGGACTTATGGCTCAGGCCAATTAGTGATTGTAGGTGATGTCTTTGACCGGGGGCGATATGTTTATGATTTGCTCTGGTTTATCTATCATCTTGAGGAGCAAGCGGCCAATAGTGGTGGAGCTGTACATTTTCTACTAGGAAATCATGAACAGTATGCATTTACTTATAGAATTAAATCTGTAGAGGCTGAACACTTATGGGCTATAGAGCAGTTGAGGCCATATGATCAAGCTTTGGCAGAAGATACAGTTTTAGGAGCTTGGCTAAGGAGTAAAGATGTAATGCTGAAGCTTGGATCAGTACTTTTTACCCATGGAGGTATAAGCCCTCAGTTGCTCAAGCAGGGGCTGAGCACCAGCGAATTTAATGGTGCCCATAGAGCCTATTTAACAGGGGCCAAGATAGATAATAGCCTGTTAGTTGGGCCTCACTCTCCAACGCAATATCGTGGCTATGCCTATGCGATGGATCAATATCCGGAGGCCGATCAGCAGTTAGTTAATGCCACTATGGAGCACTTTGACGTAAGCTATATTGTGGTAGGTCATAGCCATCAGGAAGAATTGGCTTCCAAGTTCCAGGGTAAAGTGTACTTGGTGGATAGCACTTTGTATGTACCAAAAGCATTGGTCTTTGAGTCGGGCAAACCAGTAATTCGTAATACTGGCGTAGTGCGTAAAAGTTTTATTGACAAAGATACAAAGGAAGAGCCATTTGATGTTCTAAATACTGTACATTGGATGGCTTTTTTGGGGATATTTTTGTAAGTATGTCTGTATAAAAGCGAGCATATGAGGTCGTTGTTGGGAGCTGAAATAGAGTGTTTAGGCCGACTTATTGGTATTGGCATGTTTCAACTCCATTACTCGAATTACCTCTCTAATCATAATTTTTATTGTTTGATGTATCGCTTACAACTTACAAAATGATAAAGCCAAATATGCATGTGCATTAGTAGGTAGTGTTAAAATGCGGTATATATTCAATATGATACGAGCTGGGTGATTGTGTGGAACAGGGAATTAGAAAGCTGGTTGATAATTATGAGAGCAAAGAGGGGCGATTTTTTTCCATATTTATTCAGTGTCTGATAGTTGTATCGCTAATTTCTTTTTCTGTGGGTACTATCCCTGATTTAACACCAGAACAGAGAGCTGTATTGGATCACTTCGAGTTGTTCTCAGTGATTGTGTTTACTTTGGAATATATATGTCGCGTGTACGCGGCGAAAAATAGATTAGGCTTTATCTTCAGTTTTTATGGTTTGATTGATCTTATGGCGTTCTTGCCATTTTATATAGCCTCAGGAATGGATTTAAGGGCGCTTAGAATTGTTCGCTTATTTCAAGTGTTTAGGGTTTTAAAGCTATTGCGCTACAGTAAGGCAGTTGCTCGATTTAGCCGTGCATTTAGTATGGTTAAAGAGGAACTGGTATTGTTTGGAGTAACAGCTCTGATCTTGCTTTATTTGTCATCTGTAGGTATCTATTATTTTGAGAGCGCTGCTCAGCCGGAACAATTTAAATCTATCTTTCACAGTTTGTGGTGGGCAGTTACAACCTTAACCACTGTGGGTTATGGTGACATGTATCCAGTTACTCTCGGTGGGAGAATATTTACTTTCTTTGTGCTTTTGATTGGTTTGGGGGTGGTTGCAATTCCGACAGGTCTTGTCGCTTCTGCCTTATCTAAAGCCCGGATTGAGGATGTAGAAAACGATTAGTAACAAGCGCTATTAGGCTATGGCCTCTTGGTCTGTGAGGCCATCCCAGGGTATTCAATTGAACTCAATCGCTTTACTATTGATAAAGAGCTGGGTATCAACGGGTGTAGCACTGGAAACGGTTTGAAGTGACATACAGGCCTGCCGGCAACAATGCATAAATTTTACAAGTTTTTCTTCTGGCTCATCACTTTCAACAATCAAATGTATTTCCACTCTATCCCCCTTGCCAAAGACTTCTTCCGGTTTGATACCCCCAAAATTCAAAGTGGTTGAGAACTCAGTTTTTTGCTCTAGCCTTACACTTTTTAATTTGATCCCGCCAAGTTTAGCCAGCATTTCGATGTGAGACATCATGCAAAGGGCTAGCCCTGCAGAGAAGTACATAATTGGAGATGGAGCGCTGCCTCTACCGCCGACGGCTGTGCCTTCATCACAGATAAGCTCCCATGTTCCACCATTAGGAACGTTGGAAAATATGGTGGCTTTTTTTAGGTGATGCCCCTCAGGCATTTGTTCGACATTAATATGAGCGTGAAACTTCAGCAGCTCGCCTTGTTTCACCTTATCGAGATGAGGGGGAGGGAAGGTTACTTGGTGTGCATCCTCGTCCAACTTGCGAACGATGGTAGAACTCGACATTTTCCATTGAATTGGGTCCATTTCGAGGCTCCTCTGTTTTTTTGTCTCGACTGGAGGGTCGAGTAGAGTTGACTTGTGCACCCCTGCGGAGTTGGGTGGCAACAGCTTTAACAAAGGAGGTTAGGGTGAGAAGGGCTATATCCCCACTTGTGCCTTAAGAGTACTGGCTCTTTAGTCCAGTAGGGGGAGCGCGGTAAAGAGCGCGAGTTCATGCGCGTAGGCCAGTGCATCATTCTTGGAGTGGAAGGCCTGCGCCTGGATACTATTGCTACCGTTACTTTGGCGGGGGACCAATATTACCTGCCAGCTGGAGTGGCTACTTTTACGGTCTGTGGTATGGGGTGAGTAGGAGACAACCTTAACCCCCTTGAACGCCGCTAGCGATTGCCTCTCGGTCCAGCTATGCCAGAGGGCTTGTCTCTTGGAAACATAGCTTTTTGATTCTCCATCGATGTAATGTGTTGCCCGAAATGAGAATGTGATTACTGCGAGAAGAGTGCAGAGAGCGGTGGCCAGCCAGGAGATGGTGGAGCCCCCATCGAGAGCAAAACTTAGGCTGACAAGTAGCCAGGTTAGAGTAAACCCACCAAAGATATAGATTGGTACTTTGTTGGACTGCAGTTCCATATGTGCTGCTTTCCTATTTCCCATAAATGAAAAAATTAGGTGCCAGATTTCAACCTCAATCTAGTAGGCCGCTTATTTTTATTTAGCTGATTGAAGGAAGCATACGACAGCTATCTGTTACGGCAGGGCAAAAGTACTCTTTTTGTAGGGTCTTTATCAAGTGAATAGCGTAATTTGTAGGGAGATCAAGCTGTGGCGGTTATCTTTTCGGCAGGAAAGAGGCCCGCTATGGGCCTCTCCAGGGGGAGATCTAAGAGGAGCGTGCTTTAAGGGGCTCGCGCAGCTGTTCGGCCATGCCTAACAGCAGGGACTCAGTAGTTTCCCAATCAATACATTTATCGGTTACCGAAACGCCATACTCCATATCGCTCAGGTTTGGCAGAATTTTCTGGTTGCCGGCTTTCAGGTTACTTTCCACCATAATGCCAATAATCGACTGATTGCCATCGAGGATTTGGTGAGTCACATTGTCGACCACCAGGGGCTGTAATTCGTGGTTTTTATTGGAGTTGGCATGACTGCAGTCGACCATAATGTTTGGCACGATATTGGACTTACGCAGCTCCTGCTCGCACATTGCAACACTCACTGAGTCGTAATTTGGCTTGTCATTGCCCCCGCGAAGTACAACGTGACCGTATGGGTTTCCTGCGGTGTGGATAATCGCAACTTGACCGTGCTTATTGATGCCGAGGAAACGATGGGGGTTGGCGACTGATTGCAGGGCATTGATAGCCACCTCCAGGCCACCATCGGTACCATTCTTGAAGCCCACGGCAGAGGATAGGCCGCTGGCCATTTCCCGGTGAGTCTGTGACTCTGTGGTTCGCGCGCCAATGGCAGACCATGAAATTAGGTCCTGCAGGTACTGAGGGGAGATTGGGTCTAGTGCTTCTGTTGCAGTAGGCAGTCCTAGCTCGGCAACATCCAATAGCAGCTTGCGGCCAATATGCAGCCCCTCCTCAATCTTGAAGGAGTCGTTCAAGTGAGGGTCGTTGATCAAGCCCTTCCAGCCAACAGTGGTGCGGGGCTTCTCAAAATAGACGCGCATTACAATTAGCAGGGTATCGGAAACCTTGCCCGCTATCGCCTTCAAGCGCTTGGCATAATCCATTGCGGCGTTCACATCGTGAACGGAGCATGGCCCGATTACCACCATCAGGCGGTGGTCTTTGCGATCTAGGATGTCGCGCACGGCGGCGCGTCCTCCAGCGACAGTCGCCTCGGCGGCATCGCTAATGGGGAGTTCTGCTTTCAGCGTCTCCGGGCTGATCAGTACTTCCTGGGAGACAACATTTAAGTCGTCGAACTGCTGTGTGGTCATGGCGTCTTCTGGTTTCTCTATTCCTTAGTGCCGCGCTGCACCTGCAGGCGGAGTACCTATCCTACTTTGCCATCAAGAATAGGGCGAGGGTTTCATTTGCAACCAAATAATTGGACTTGGTTTGGGATGTTCATTTGTATTCACCCTTTAACAGTTTGGCACTTTCAAAGCGGTTGAGGTGGCTCTGCTGGGGCGGGCTGAGTGATGCGGGGTGCTACTTATCCATCGGTGAGTAGGTCTTCTGGCGTGTTTAGAGAGGCTTGATGTTACGAAAGAAATACGGATAACTGACACTGCAATGGCCTGCTGCCATGATATAGAGATCCCTTTAGACAGGGAATCCTTTCCAGGCGCTATTGGAACAATATATGAGTACGCTCAAAGTTCCGCAAAAGAAATTGTTGGAACAAGATTCCTGATCAATAATTTTTGTCAGTCACCAGCGGGGGTGGTAAACGGGGGGGCTCTATCCAATGAAGGAGTTTGGTTTAACTGATGCGGGGCTTTTATTTCAACATAGCGAAGGCTATCTCCTAACACTAGGGATCATGGTATTCAATTAATTGTGACATGTGCAAGGGGAGATGTCAGTTTAGACTAAATAATTGTATTTGATGAAGGCTTGTTTAATACGGATATTTCATTGTGAGGTGACTATTTAGAGCAGATGAAGTTATGGCGAGCTACATAGCTGTGTTTTTTGAGTAAAAAGTAAGAGCTCATGTACAGTGCTTTCTTATGGATTGTTTATGATAAAGGCTTGTACTAAAAAAGGTCGTTTTACGTAACGATTTCTGAGTTACCACAACGGTAAGATATACGGTGGATTGAATTTTTGTGTGGACTGGCCTTTTGGATTTACCTGTTAAAAATTAGTGCGGATTTTTTTGCGTATCTATACAGAATATAATAAGCAGGGTATTCGAGGCTATGGTGTTCTGAGGAAGCATGCTTCCGTCTAGGCTTAAGCACAACCGATAGTAGTTTAGATGAGCATTCCCATACTGAATTACACGTAGATCCTAGCCCTTTGTTTGATATCTTAAAGTGAGCTTCATATTCATTAATATCAAGAATCGGTCGCGGGAGGAGGGTCGTGTCGTTGAGTCGATACAGCTGTGAACAGTGTCATGACTACGGGTAATGCAAGAGAGAGGAACCCCCAAATTTTATATCCAATAGTGCCAAGAATTACACCAGTTATAAACCCCATAATTACCCCCAAATAGTACTTAGCTCTACGAGAAGCCTTAGGATAGGGCGGAGCGTTCGTGCTTTTGTCAACACGATAGTTATCCAGCATTTCGAAAGCAGCAGCGAAAAGATTAGTAGAGTTTCCTGTCATAAAGTGTGTAGGCGCCTTCTTATTAAGTACCCTGAAGAATATTGTACTGTGAAGAGACATGGTTGCAATTGCAAAAAAAGAGATGATGAAGGTATTTGCAGCATAGGGAGATGAAAGTTTTCCTATATAGCTGCCACTGACAAAAAATAGTAGCATTAGTCCACTCTCTAAAAATAGCATGATAGTTGCTGGGTTTCTCTTTTGTAAATGTAATCTTCTGATGAAATAAATCCAAAATATTTGAAGAAGGATAAAGGCGAAGAGGATAAAAGTTTTTGTGATGTAGTTTGGATTGTTGCTTGCAAAATCGGTGATGGCGAGAACAATTGTGCCGGTAATAAAAGTTGTAAAGCTTCCGAATAAACCCAAAATGCATACAGCTTCAGAAAAGCCGGCAACTAATGCCAGGGTGTACTCTATATTTGTCTCTTTATTGGACCTTTGATTCATGGCGTATAATCTACCCTATACTGTGATAGCTTATCTAATTGACTATTTGGTATTTAGATGATTATGAATGATAGTTTATCTTGATTTTGGATAATAAACGTTACTGGAAAGAGAGCCTCAGTTATCAGAGATATAATCCAAAGTATTACCATTCGGTAGTGGTCTTGAATTCGCTTGCCATGAAACGATTGCGGAAGGTTTGAAAGCTGACGTTTAATTTATCCGCTCACTCATTTAGACAGGGTGGTTAATGCAAATGCTAGCGGCCTCATTCAACCATATTTCCCATAGAGTACTGGCTTTAACGATGTAACAGGCGAGCAGGTTAGATTTGTGACGGGTTGCTTGGATAGTAGACCAAGAATGAGTCGAGCTGGGCAGTCACCGAAAGGGTTCTTTGTGGGGCTGCAAGTGATTTGCTTGTAATATTAAGAATTGCAGCTATTACTTGAGGTCAATTTATAGCCCCTAAATCACTAGATTAGCGCTGGTAACTTTGTCTATTCGCTTGTTTATTGATGAGTTTTCTCAAATTTCAACAGATTAAAGTTATCTACTTAATCGAGCAATTGCCGAGCAGTTGCTCATGAGCGATGTTAATTTTATAGATTTCTGTGATATAGCAAGCGAATATTGAAGGGCAGTCGCATAGTTTGGTTATGTTTGCTGAATTGGAGCACATGGTCTCATATTCACATCCAGGCCAGATCCTTTGCTTGAAAAATCACTTTAAGATCAAAGAATAAATCAAAGAACTGGTTCACGGCATTTGTTTTTATATCTCTCTAAAATTTCTGGTTAATTTCAGCTCTTTAAATGACTACTAATGTTTATAAATGCTAATGAAAATCTTCAATCAAAAAAAATATTGAAGGCTCCGCTTTTAATACTATTGAGTGCACTACTTTTTGGCTGTGGGGGAGGTAGTAGTAACGATGAGACGACACCGCAAGAGAACACTGGCGGTGATAACTCGGGCGGTGGAAATTCGGGTGGGGGAGTGGTAGATACCCCGGATGAAGGTGATGATTCTAACACTTTACCCATTGCCAATGATCAGTTGGTACAGATGGCCGCACACGGCCGACTTGCAAAATCTATATTTCTTGCTGCGTATGATGAAGATCTGGATTCTCTAGAATATTCTATTCAGTCGGAGCCGGCGCATGGCACTTTAACAGGAAGTGGGCGTCGCTGGGAGTACCTCCCTGCAACAGACTTTACGGGTACTGATAGCTTCTCATATCTAGCGTCAGATAGTAGTGGTGCTAGTAATATTGCGACAGTTACTATTGAAGTTGCGGCAAATGATTGTGCCAGCGATTTCCTGGATGGACCAGCTGACAGCCTTCTGGTGCATGTTCCGTCTCACTTGGAATTCCGTGATGTAGCGGGTGGAAATTCTGTGATTGTTGAGGGCACTGCGCTAACAGAAAGTGCATCTTCGGATCCAGATGTAGAAGGGCGCACAATGTTTGTCAGTCGCAACGACTTTAATAATGCAGACATGACGGTGGCTCTTCCTGAGAAAGATGGCCTCGCGCATTTTAGCTTGTCTTTTAAGTTCATCCCGGATAGTACTGAAGGCGATGAAGTGATGGTGAGATCAATTGCTGATCCTAATGGTGATAATAACTCCGGCAGCTTTTATATAGGCATCAGTGATGATGTTGTTGTAGGGCAATTGGGTGGCCAAGACAGCCAGCAGTTTTCTAACGCAGAAAGTACTTTAAAAACCCGTAGCTGTAATCATGTCGCAGTTACGGTGGACAATGGCACGTTAACCGTGTACGTAAACGGTGAAGCTTCTTCTTCGATATCTGTTGATGGTGATAGCTATCCTTACTTGGGCGACATGCTGCAATTTGGGCCCTTTGCGGGAAAAATCTGGGATGCGCGACTCTATGAGCGTGTGCTGACATACGATGAAGTCATGGACCTGGGTGGCAGTAAGTGCAATGAATCCATGATTGCTACCAGCCCCTATGATGGTTACAACAACTATCTTTGTTCAACGTACCAGTGCCAATGGTGGTCGGATGATACCGACAAAACCATGGCTAATTTTGAGCATTATATTGTGGCTCAAGAGCGGGTATGGGAAAGGAATATCTTTGAAGCCGGCATGTATGGAAAAGGCGAGCTTTGCACTTACTTCAGTGATGAAGGTTCCACCCGTGATTTAGAACTCAATTACTCAATCAGTAATACGTTCGTTAAGAATTACACCCTGGAGGATAACCCGCTTACCCAATCTAACGCTCAGCACTGGATGCATGAGAACTTCCACTCCTATCAGGGTAAGCTAAACAGGGTTACAGGTGAGTCCAGTGGTAAGTACACCCTGGAATCCTCCGCAAGCTGGGGCGCGGATCACAATATCCCGGGCGTTAAAGATAGCTTGCTGGGTTACTACACCCTCCACCCACATATTACCCTTTGGGCCATTCAAGACTCTCCCGTCGATCACCAATATGGTTATGACTTTAAAGGTGGGCATCAATACGGCGCTTATATTTTCTGGTCTTGGCTGACTAATTATGCTGTGAGTAAGGACCTGATGGGGGGGGTATTCCGTGACTCCAGGGATGGACTTAACGACCTGGAAGCAGCCGATGCTTATTTAACAGCCCAAGGGCACGACATGAAGGCCCTGTTTGCAGATTTTGCCGCACAAATCACGACCTGGGATATGGTTGAGAGTGAGGCCTACCAGGTGTCGGAGGCGGCCTCTTTGAGTCGAATGTTGAGTGAGCACCCTGATGCCAGCACCCACGATAATAAGTACACTCAAACATTTGACCAGGAAGGGACGGGTAACAGCTGGACTGATATGGATACCGGTTTTGTACCAGGCTCTTGGGCTTTTAATGCCTTTAAGGTAGAAGGTATTACTGAAGACAGTAACTACACCATTGCGGTTAGGGTTGATGCTGAAAATAACCCAGCTCATGCGGACTTCCGTGGTCGTGCAGTGGTTTACAACCCATCTACCGGCTCTCGTAGTTATTATCCATTTGATATTGATAGCTCCGGGGAAGATTCAAGTACCGTAGTACCGGTACCTGCCAATCATGAACTCTATGCTCTCGTAGTCACAACTCCTGACACCTTCAGGGATTTTGAGTTTTATGATTATGATTTTGCTATCTATCCATCTGGTGGCGACGTAAATACCGATCCAGTGGGTGATACTTCAGATGAGGATGTTGTAAAAGTTGTGGTTATGGCAGGCCAGTCCAATATGGAAGGCAACAACACCCGGTTAGATCGCTTGCAAGAGCTGATTTGCCATGCCAATGCAGATTACACCTACGGCGATGTCGACTGTGGTTCTACGGCGATTAGTGATGACCAGATAACAGAGCAGTTTATCAATAATAGTGATTCGCTAGCCGATTATAACCAGAGACTTAGCGATGATAACGAAGATCCTGTGGTGCAGAAGCTCGGGCAATTCCTCTGCCGTGCAGGCAGTCTCGACTCTCATACAGGTGAAACCTGTGATAGCCGTAACTTTGATCTGACTGACCGACTCTTTGCCACCATTAGTAGATATTACTTCTCCTCTAGCGAAGGCTCCTATGGGTACAACTACGATGCCTGGATGCAAATGAGTACTGCTATGGAGGTAGCTGAGATTTATGCTGATGGCCACCTGGACGCAGCTCTTGAAGGTACACGAGACGATATTACTGTACTGCAGTATCAGGGTTCATTGAATGATACCGGTTCTCTCTCCTTCTCTGAGCGCCATGGTGAATTGTTCCCCAATTATGGCGTGTCTACTAACCGCTATGGACCAGAGCTCACTTTAGGGCACTACCTCGGTGAAGAGACTGAGAACGATCTGTTACTTTTAAAAGTGGTTCAGGGTGGTACTGACCTGAGAGTAGACTGGAAGGTCCCTGGCTGCCATGACTCCGCCGCTAATGAGTGGACCCAAGATGAGGAAAATCAGGAGTCTCTTTACACTGCGATGTTGGAGAAGATTGAGGCCTTGCGCGACCCTGAAGTCTTGGCTGGTTACTTTCCGCAGTATGAAAATAAGTCGATTGAAATCGATAGTTTTATCTGGTTCCAGGGTTGGAATGATGGAGGGCAAAGTGTAAATGAAAACAACTATGAGGCGAATTTGACCTGTCTGGTGAATGGCCTACGGGAAGCGCTAAATGATTATGACTTGCCCATTGTTATTGCTAAAAGCCACTATGGTGATGCCAGTGGAGCTATCCAGTCTGCCCAACAGTCTGTTGCAGACAACCTCTATAATGTTGAGGCTCATGAAACAGATGATCTCTCAGGTTATTACCATTTTGATCCAGCGGCGCATTTAGCGATAGGTAAGAGAATGAAAGAAGAGAGGGATAACTTACATTGATTTAGGACTCATTTACAGGGGTTAAGTAGTGGATAAAACCATCATTCTTAAGGTTTTATCCGCTCTGGCTTTGCCTTAAAGGCTTACAAGTTAACTCCAATATACTCTCAGGTTGCCTTGCTTTGGTATATCGCTTTGCCTAGGCCAAGCGAGGTACCTAAGACCTAATTTAAGTCGTTCATTCCTCACATTATTACAATTCCTTCAACTCATCGCTGCCTTTTTCTGGACCGGGAAAGGTGGTAGTGCTACCAGTAGAATTTTCCCTGATTAATGGCACTTACTACTCGTAGCGAAGCAAAACAAGCTTTACTTTATTTTGTGAAAACGCACAGCCCGACTAGAGTTTAATCTTTATATATGCGGCTAATTATTTACTTCTACAACTGGAGGCGAATGACATATGGGAATTTTGTTAAAAATTTTCGAATTACTCACCCTCTTCAGATATTCAAGTTGATACTGTGAGCGTTGGAGTATTGAATCACAAGGGGCAAATTGATCTTTAACATCTCGTGAGTTGTATTTTAGGAATCCTCACTTCCTAGGTGTGAAGAGTTAATAGTTTCTATCCTAATAGAAAGTTATGAATATCATTTGTGAATTGATCTAATCGCAACCCTTAATACCTAACATGGATTCGTGAGGTTGTAATTGTACTTGTATGTAATCGTGCTGACCCATCACAGTAGGTTAGAGTATGAATTTTAGCTAGGCATAGCCATAATTTATTGCTATGCGATGGCGGCGTTTCAACCAGGAATGGTGATAAAGATGAGCAGGTCGGTACATGCTTTAATAATTAAGTTTGGTCTTGTTCAGGCCGGAATATCAGCTATAAGTGGGATGATTGCTCCGATTATATTCTTGTTGTTTATGAGTAAAGGAATCGAGCTTCATGAAATGGGTATATTGTTGGCAGTAGCAACAATATCCACTGTTGCTTTAGAGGTCCCGTTTGGAGCGCTTGCTGATAGATACGGGAGAAAAAAGACCTTTATAGCTGGCGAGCTGGTTCTACTGCTTGTAGTGATAGGTTTTTGGTGGTCGTCTAGCTTTGCGGAATTGATTGTATTTATGATTCTTAATGGATTGTCTATAGCTCTTTTCTCTGGAACTATTGATGCACTTTTTGTTGAGCAGTTTAAAGTGGTTTCTAGAGATGGTGAAACAAACTTGATGGAAGCCCAAGCTTCAGTAAATATTTTCCAGATGATTGGCTTAGCTGTTGGGGCAGTATTTTCAGGACTTATCCCAGTATGGTTTTCATTTGTAAGTGATAGCTACGATTTTATAGGGTTTTATGAGGTGGGTTTTGTCTTTCTTGTTCCTTTAATATTAATACATATGCTTTGTACTTTCTATTTTGTTGGTGAATCAGATTCTATGGGGGAGCCAGTTGGTTCGAATTTTTTCCGCGAGGTTCACAGTACCATTAAGAGTGCTTTTGATGTGATTGTTGAGAATCCAGTCTTTAAACCACTTTTATTAATTGACTTCATAAGCGGGGTCGCATTCATTAGTTTAGAGCAACTTTGGCAGCCAATGCTTTCTACTTTAGTCGACAGCAAGGAAAGTCTTTGGTTGTTTGGTATTCTATTTGCATTAAATTATGTTTGTATGGCGGTAGGGCAGGGATGCTCCATTCCCTTGTCAAGAGTTTTTAAAAATAATTATTCGAATATGCTATTGGTGCTTGAGTTCTGTACAGGACTACTATTTTTTATATTTGCAATTCAAAGTGATTTGTATGGTTTTATAGTTGTATATTTACTATTGCATGTTGTTGTTGGGATTTCGATGGCTCCAGGATCGGCAATGTTTCACGAGAAAATTCCAGAATCTAGAAGATCAACAATGCTATCGGTGAAATCTTTAATTGCACAAGGGGGTGCGACGGCAGGGGCTTTAGTGGCAGGGTATACAGCTCACTATTTTAGTATTTCTATTGCGTGGTCCATTGCTGGATTTGTGTTTATTATTTCCTCTTTCCTTTATCTATTGCCGTCTATCTCGAACTTGTCAAAAGATATGGCTATTGTGCTAAACAAGAGGTTTCAGCCACAACCCGAGTAGTACTTTCTGCGCTCAATAAAAATCTGAGTTGATGGTATGTAAATAGCTATCAATATTTTATTGATATGTGGGCTCTGAAATCTGGAATGTGCATTAATTGATGATGAGAATCTTCCTATATCCAAGTTGTATATCTCGTGCGTATAGCAGTTCATTGAATCTAGTGAGTCTCTGAATAATTCCTCAAATTAATCCAGGAATTAGAAATTAATCCAGAGAAATTAATCCAGGACATCCAAAGAACATCCAAAGAATGGAGAGTCGGAAGCTAGACAAGAATTTTTTCGCCACCACTTGGTAGCCGGTATATCTGTCTCAAAATAGATGGCAATTTGGCGTTAAAAGATCATTTTGGGAGTCCATAGGGAATCAGGTGGGGTGTAGAGTCGGGAGCGATGGAATCTAGGGGCAGCTGATAAGCGGATTTCTGTAATCTAGCAGGGGGCGGGGCAAAGAAAGCGCTGGCAATCGGGCAGCCCGTGTACCCAGCGTTTATTTTGCTGCGCACAGACCTGGCGTACCGCTTCCGCCGAGCCCACCAAGCGTTTAAAGCGGCTTTCAAAATTGCGGTTTAGGTAGAGCCAGTGTTTTGGCGAAATACCCAGCCGATTTAAAATAGGTGGGATGTTTTCGGGAATAGCGCCGCGCTTTTTAGGGTGCAGCTGCCGGCCACTCCAGTCTACCAGCTCTAAATAGTGATCCAGCTGAAAAGGCAAGCCTTTAGGCATATCCCGGCGCTCTCCGCCCACCAGCGGCAGTAGGCTTTTGGGCTGCTGGCCTGAGATGGCTGTGTGGATGCGTTGCTGGATCGAAGTGTAATCGGATTAGCGATACTAGCACGGATAGGGTTGAGGTCCACGTAAGCCAGGCAGGCGGCAAGGGCTCTTTCATCCATCAAGGCCTGAGACTTGAAAAGCCCTTCCCAGAAACGACCGGTGCAGCTGTCCTCGGCATTGGCCTGGCGGGCGATGGACTCGTTCAGGCAGCGCATAAACCAGCTGATATCGGCCAGGCGTTCGCGCCAAAGGGATGTCACCTCCTGAAGTTTTTCCAGCTCGACGGCATCCAGGGCTTCACCGCGAAGATAACGTTTGCTTAGCGCAGAACCTTTGAAAAGTTGTTGCCAGCGTTCAATTATCTCGATAGTGGACCATGAGTTTGCTGTGTAGGTATCGATATAGAGCACAATATGGGTGTGATTACTCATTACCGCATAGGCAGCGATATCGAGAGCAAAGATTGAGGCCAGCTTATGCATCCTGGCCTCAATCCACCGGCGTCGGTGCTCATAGTCTTTTTCGGATTAGCATCCCTACCGCAAAGGAACGCTCTACGCACACAGCGGGAGACACAGTGATAATAGGGTGTCGCATCGAGAGAGATTTGCGTGCTGCGCGGAAAAGTCATGGATTTTTATCTTTGACTCCAGTATTTTGATCATTCTGCCTGTGTTGTGTCAATTGACTTGACGCTTTAAGCTTCTACTTTGGTGGGTGTCCAGAATTGTCTCGATACCACCTACAATGTTGAGGCTCATGAAACAGATGATCTCTCAGGTTATTACCATTTTGATCCAGCGACGCATTTAGCGATAGGTAAGCGCATGAAGGAAGAGAGAGATAACTTGCGCTGATTAAAAATCATACTCGATAGCAAGTGCGTAGATAAGGCCTCCCTGCTGAAAGTCTTATCTACGCTCACCTAGCCCACAAAGCCAAAAAACCAGTATTATCCCTTCCGTTTATCTTGTCAGATTTTTTCAAACCATACTGTATCTCGCTCTAATAGCGTGATATCAATAGCGCTATACTCAAGTAATTAATTTGCCCCATCAAAAGGTGCGTACTTTAGCGTTTGAGATAGGCGTTACATTGATTAGCTGTGTCTTCAAAATTACTTTTGCTGAAAAGTTATGTGAAGGGAATATTGATATCGGTAGAGATATAGCCTTTGGGTTTTAAGTTTAGTTACTCTAAAGTGAGTATCGATAGTAGTGCGTATCATAAGGGGCCGCCACGATTCTAAGTAGCGGATTAATTCTAATAGATAGAAGTTTAGTAACATGAAAACCTTGCCTAAACATATAGGTATAGTTGGATGCTCCGCAGAAGGGACCGCCCTTTGCTACAGAACAATATGTACTGAAAGCCCCAAAATTTTGGGGGAGTATGCGCACCCGGAAATCTCCATGCATACTCACTCTTTGGCAGACTATGTGGATCGATTGAATAACAGCGATTTGTTGAGTGTTGGTGACCTAATGCTTTCTTCAGCTAAAAAGCTCAAAGCTCAAAGCTCAAAGCTCAAAGCTCAAAGCGCAGGGTGCTGATTTCTTAATTTGTCCAGATAATACCATTCATCAGGCGTTTGAGTATGTAAAAGAATTATCACCGCTACCTTGGCTCCATATTGCTGAAGTTGTAGCAGAGAGTGCGAAATCTCGCGGTTATCAAAAGCTTGGTATTTTAGGCACCAAATGGCTGGTGGAAAGTGATGTTTACCCAAAGAAAATTGAAGGGCAGAACCTTGGTTGGCTGCGACCTACAAATGAGCAGGTACACAATATAGACCGCTTAATTATGGAAGAATTGGTCTGTGGTGTCTCGACGCCAGATTCAGTAACTTACTTTCAAGAGGTAATTCAAAGTTTGAAGGCTAATGGTTGTGATGCCGTTATACTTGGGTGTACAGAAATACCACTAATAATTAGTGACTCCAACTCCCCTCTGCCTACCTTGAACTCCAATCATTTATTGGCGGAGGCAGCAATTAGGTTGGCTGTTGGATGTGCAGAATATTCCTGGTAAGCGCAATAGTGGGTGCTCGATCGGCATTTATCATATATAAAGCGAAGCTCTAATGTATGGATTTAGATGGCAGCAAAGCAAAAAACCATTTCACGGATAGGTTAGCATGGCTTTTGCTGCTGCCTGTATGGAAAATACGGCGGAAGTATCATTCTTATCTTAAGCTGTTTTGCCGCGAAGTATTCAGTTTCAGTTGCTATCTTAACACCTGCCTTAACACGCCAAGGTAGTTATCAGCCAGCTCTACATCATCATAGTACCCGCGGGCCTTAAGAAACTTATGGAGTGCCCTTAAGTTATAGGTGGGCACACCCATAAAAGCGTGATGCTCACAATGGTAGCTTAATCCATCGGTGGGGCTGACAAAGAGTAATCCTAAAATTCCCCTTGGAACCGATCGTGTATTATATTTTGGTTCCAGATGATAGAGATCTTTAACCCCGGCATGCTCAGCGATTTGACGCATTCGAATGATGGCCATATAGACTGTGAAGTAGGCTATTACCCATAGGATATACAACTGCGGAAAGCCAGAGGCCCACAAAGCCGCAAACATGATACCGTTAACAAACAGGCCCCGTGTCAACTGATAATTAACTCTCTTATTTCTGCTCAACAAATCTCGACCGCTTAAAAAAAGATATAGATTTGCCTTTAAACCAGTGATTCCCAAAAAATCTCTAGTGAATTTTCTCGCTAGACTCCTTTTACTTACAGGATAGTCTTTGTAGTTCTTCAGATCCGGATCTTTATCTGTGCCAGCATTTCGATGATGTTTTAGATGGCTCTTAATATAGGTATCACCATCCATCAATAAAAATGGTGAAGATAACCACTTGGCAACGAATTTATTATAGGCCCGGGTTGCGAAAAGCGTTTTATGACTGGCTTCATGCATGATTGCGGCTAAGGCCTGTTGACGCCCAGCAAGCAAGAATACTGCTGCAATATATACGTACCAATACGGTAATAGTGCTGCAATAACAAAAATACTAACGATGCTAATCCAAGCGCTTGCTACTATCCACCAAGCTCTGGCATCACTACGCTGCAGAAAAGGCTTGAGTTCTTCTTTGCTAATTGGGATATTCATTGAGGAGTACCTTGTTGTGATTATTAGTCAACACCTAACTTCTTCAACTGTTCCAGCCAAATGTTACGGCCAATACGATCGTACTTACGCACGATATTCTTCAATTCTTGGTACTTCTCTTGCGGTCTTATTATCTTTGGGAGTAGAGGATCAATCGCTAGGCGATGAATGGCCTCACCACCCAACCGGCATGTTTCTGATAATGTTGTATAAATAGGTTTATTTGACAGAGTCTTAAGGCTGTTCTCAAGGGACCGCACGAGATCGTCATATTCGCTATCAAGCCTTTCGATATCCCATAGCTGGTGACCCCATTGAGAGACTAATGAATCGGGAACCTCATGTAATACAAAACAGCTAGCCCCTACCTCAAGTCCAAGAGTATCTAATGAAGCGATTATTTCAGTATGGGCGAGTTTTAGATTGTTGGGTCGTACCCACAGGTGATCGAGGCCTACGGAAAAACCATACCATTGGAGAACAGATAATGACTTTCTACGAACCGTACGTGATATTCCTTTAGGTAAGTGACAAGTAAGCCAACTACCGTCCCAAGTTTCATAATGAAAAGTATCATGTTGCCAGCGGTTGATAAAAGCGCGTTTGGCGATCGCTTTTTCTGTTAAACGGTACACCCCCCGCCCATCATGGCTGACCAATTCGGTACTCACCAATCTATTTAATGTTACTCGTAGACTATTGATAGAAATGTCAAATGCATCAGATATAAAGCTGAGCTGACTGGTTCCAAGCTCGTGTCGCTTGTTAACGCCCATCAGGTCCAGTAGGACATTTTTAGGGGTAGGCTCATACGTAAACTGATACATAATGATTTTACTGACAATAATCCTGGTATTTGTTCTAAGTGATATTACAGGGTAGAGCACAACTTGCAAGACATTGTAATCTTTGGGTTAAACAAATAGACGCTTAAATCCACGGTAATGCCATCTTCTGCTATCCGATATCCTTATCACCGTGAGAAAAATCTATTGGGGAGGATTATATTCAAGTACTTTTAAGTGCTCGATAAACTCCCCGTGTGAGAATGAGATGATGGTCTCAGGCTTTGTTGTTAAGGCAGTTATAGTTGTAGATGTTAGTAGCTAACACAAAGGAAGCTTGTACAAAAGTGTTTATTTTAGAAATTCTACAGGGATGACTTTGTGTAGTGCTTGAAGAGTATTTTTAAAGCTAGTGTCTATGGGTTGGTGCTCTTGTAATACTAATTATCAGTGAATTAGATAATAATCGACAGAGACGTCCCTTGATTGTAACATAAGTTCCATATGTAACTGTCGATTGTCCCTTCATGATTTACGTCACATCGATGATAGTTAGAGCCAGTTTGAAATGTAGCTTTGAAAGATAAAATCTGTAACTGGAGCGGTCAGTCAGGGTATTATCTTTGGTTATTGTACCTATAACCTAGGTTTTTCTGACCATTTGCGCTCTAATTGTTTGTAGGCCAGGGTAGATTGCTTAAGAGCCATAAATTGAAGTTGCCACACGGTAAGATGTTATAATAATTATGCGCTTTAAAAGTAGTAAGGATAAATATAGTGAAGCTTAATTTTTGTTTGTTAATTATGTTGCCATTGATATTGTCATGTGCAAAGGCGCCCAAAGCAGATTCATTTAAAGTAATGCCGCATGGATATTACAGGCAATTGCTTTTAGAAGAAAGATTTCAAGAACTTGAAAATATCCAAGCAACGGAAAACAAGGCATATATATCTGGTAAAGTCAGTGATGCGATTTATATAGATGTGTTTGGGACGCTCTGGTTTACCAGTGATCACAAGTCAGATTTGATCGAGAGCAAACTCAAGATGTGGCTCGAGGAATTTCCGGAGTCCGCTTTTGCCTATTCAGCCTTGGGCAGATATTACTATAGGAGAGGCCAATATCATCGGGGTAACAAATGGGCTTCTCAAACGTCAGAGTCAAGCTTTAAAAAACTTTACGCTAATTTGGAGCTGGCAAATACATTGGTAGTAAAAGCTCTGGAAATAGACCCTGATTTAATTAGGGCTTATGACACTTCAATCGGAATATCAATATATAGTAAAGGGAATAATGCAGAAGAGGCTTTTGAATTGTTGCTCAAAGGTGTAAAACATACTCAAAATGATTTCCCTCTTTGGCATACGTATATGCATGGATTAAAGCCCCGATGGGGGGGTAGTTATTTCTCTATGGAAGAAATGTTGAAGTTGGCACAGAGAGAAAATTTAATAACTGAAAGCACTCATCGGCAGATGAAGGGGTATATTATTGCCGATAAAGTAAACAGAGCAAACGCTAAGAAAAAATATGAGTTGGCTGAAAGCTTAGCCAGGGAGCACATTGATTCTGGGTATTATGGCTTATATATGGAACTTGCAAACGCATACTCCTACCAGAAGAAATATCAAGAGTGCTATGATGTCGTCAAGCAATTTTCTGATAATTATCAATATTATTACGATTATCAAAAGAGGATGGGGTGGTGCTCGCTTCGGTTAGAAAAATGGGATGAAGCTAAGCATGCTTTCACTAGATATATTCAAATGACAGGAGGAAATGCTTGGTCGTTCTTTAATCTGGGTAAAGCATATGGTTACCTCGATAATTATCCAGCTGCTTACACTTTGTTGATTCATTCAGCAAAAATAGATCCAAGCTACTCAGATTCAATTAAAGGATATATCGATCATATTTTAGACGAAAAGCCAAATACGAGGGAGTTAGAGTTATCTAAATTAGGGCTTTAACAGTTAGGGCAAGGGTGGATGCAGATGGCATCTATTCTTTAACTGTTTCTTGTTGTTATAGATCTATCTCAATATAGATGGAAAATACTCTATAGTTTGAGGCTTGTGACTGAGATTTAAGGTTTAATATTTTTTAGTTTGCCAATAACTTATTGTATTTGGAGGCTGTTTCTTATGCAATATAAGTCGAGATATTTAGAAGTCTTGTAAAGCAAGGGGTGGTAAGATATGAGTGAAACATCAAAGTTTGGAGTCGTAATATATGCAAGAGATATACAGGGTCTCTCCGAGTTCTATCTAAAAATGTTTGATTTTCACGTACTACATAAATCAGATAAGTTAATTAGTATAGGTAAAGATGGATTTAATATTGTTGTACACGTCCCGCCCATAGAGCTCCCTGAGCGAAATTTCAACACAATTAAACTATTTGTCATGGTGGAATGTCTTGAAGATGCAAAGAATAAGGCTGAGGCACTTGGGGGCAGGGCTATGGAGGGTGAGTGGTCAAATCCAATTTTCAAGGTTTGTAACGTAGCTGACCCTGAGGGGAATCACATTCAGCTTAGGGAAGCTAAATCTTAGTAATAAAGTCAGTTTTTATCTATATTGGTGAAGCATGACCTTCATTGATGCTGCTTGGTGGCGAGTATATGTTTCTTTACAGTTTTATATTTTAAAGTTTGATTTCCAAAGTAACTCTTCAATGTGGTGCGTAATAGTGAGTTGGAGGATAGGTGGATTTAATATTAAAAGATATAATTTCTTTATCATGTAAGGCTCTGCAGGAGGAGGATCAGTATCTTCAGGAGTCACTTTCCAATAATTCTTGCTACTCGTGTGACCAAGCTGGGATTCTAAAAATAAATAATGAGAGATATTATCAGTTCATCATTGCCAGGTACCTTTTTAGATGCTTCGCTAGAAGGATTCAGGTCGAGTATGACTTAATTGATCTTGTTGTATTCCGGGAAGATGTGCCATCAGAAATAGAAGTGGTGGTGGAAATGAAGAGGTGGATGAGCTCAACAGGTAGTCCTGAAATACCTAAAATTAGAAGTGACTTTGATAAATTAAGCAAGTGTAGTCCGGCAAAAGGACTGGCTCTAATAATGTCTTCTAATCCAAAGGGCGTATCAATTAAAGATAATATACAGTATCTTTCTGATGAGCTAGATAGAAATTTAGATTCAGACCTATGGGTATATGAGTCGTTCGATACAATAGGTATAAATGGTGAAGAAAATGTATTTTGGGTGGCCGGTTATAACCCTGCCTATTGATAAGAGTCAGTTGTAAAAAGACATGATTGTTTTCTATAATTTATTATTTGAGTAATTCTTCTAGCTTAAAATCGTTTATTGTGTATATAGACTTTTTTATTTTAGATAGTGTTTATTTTGTGGTCGTCAATCATTCGTGTAGTTAAGTTGGATTTAGATGGTTCGTAACCAGTTGGATGGAGATTAATATGATCTATCCTGCTTGTTGGTTGTAAACTAGTCATAACTCTCAATAGAGGCAGTCTTCAATCAGGTAGGCGAGAAAATAATTTTCAAACTTGCTGGCAGAGTATAGGTTGGCTCTACTGACCTTTAGTGGTTGAAGCACATTTAATGCAATAAGCTACTATGATTGGATGCTAATTACTTGAGCGAGAAAAGGAGAAGTTGGTATGGACGCTGCTTCAGTTAAATTCCCAACGCATTCTGAGCTTCAGAAAGTGCTTAAAGATATTGTAAGCGAAAAAAATGGTGGATTTAACTTTAATATGTGGGCAACTATCGTTGACAGGGATGGTGTCGTTAAATTAGTTGCATTTTCAGGCAAGGACCGAGGTGATCAATGGCCTGGGAGCAGAGTTATTTCAGCGCAAAAGGCAAACACGGCGAATGCTTTCAGTCTTCCCGACCTATCACTATCAACGGCCAACCTTTTTTCGGCTGTACAGCCTGGTGGTAGTTTATATGGCTTACAGCATAGCAATCCAGTTGATACAAATGTCGCTTATGGTGGTTCATCAAATCAAATTGGCACAGAAGATGACCCGATGGTGGGTAAAAAGATCGGAGGAATTAATGTATTTGGTGGCGGTTTAGCTCTGTATAATATGAATGGAAAGCTTATCGGCGCTCTAGGGGTTAGCGGTGATAGTTCATGTGCAGATCATAATATCGCATGGAAATTGCGCCACAACCTCCAGCTAGATTATGTGCCTTCAGGAGTTAGCCCCAATAAGGATGACAATATTGTCTATGATATTGTTGATGGCGTTAGCGACAGTGGTTGGGGGCACCCCGCATGTTCTCCCGAATCAGTTGATATAGCGGCAAGCTTCTCTAAAATTTATTCGGTTAGAATAAAAAAGTAATTTAATTTCCAGTAAGAGCAGTATTCAACACTATCCCAATAATGAAAATGGCAAGCCGAACGAGGTTTTTGTAGATATCTCTTTATTTGATGTTGCCCAACAAGGTAAAGGCTATGGCCCAAAAACTATGAGATTTCTGTGTGAGGAAGTCGGAAAAGTGAAAATTTTTAACCCTGTATCCTGTTGCTATGTAGCAATCCATGCTCTTATTAAGAAACTTTTGAGCGATTTAATTTTTAAGTTGTGAACGAGATGAGTTTGATGAGTCAATAATAGAATTACATTTGGTTCAGTCAGTTCCGTGGGGCTTTGTCTACGCTGTTTTCTTTTATATATCCCCCTTCACGAAGAACGAGTAGGGGGATATAAAGCTCTACCTTTGCAATTGTGATCATAACTTAAACATTAAGTTTTTTATTTACTGGCAGATTGCGAATTCTGGTTCCTGTTGCTGCAAATATCGCGTTGGTCAATGCAGGGGCTACGGGTGGCACACCAGGCTCACCAACGCCTGCTGGAGCAGAATTGGCACTCACTACCCTTACCGAAATATCAGGGCACTGCCCCATACGAAGTACAGGGTAATCATGGAAGTTGGACTGCTTAACCTTTCCATCTTCAAAGGCTACCTCTCCCATCATCGCCAAGCTTAAGCCAAAAATCACCGCGCCTTCGGTTTGTGATACAACTCTATCAGGGTTAACAACAAGTCCAGCATCAATAGCTGCAATTGCTTGCAGTACCTTAAGGTTTGTGTTTTCTACCTCCACCAGTATCGCTATAGCTACATAGCTATTAAAGCTTCGATGAACGGCAAAGCCCCAGCCTTGATTTGCCTGGTTAGGTGCAAATTCAGCCATATTCCTTTCAACAATATCAATCACCTGATGGTAGCGACCAATATCGACTGGGTGACGTGATAGATCCTCTCCGTAGTTTCCGTATTTGAACTGTTGACCGGAAAAGTCGATATGCCTAGGTTGGCCCAACATTTCTTTCCACATCTTTGGGCATGATACTTTGGCATTGTGTGCCAGTTCATCCACGAAACTACCAATGCCAAAGGAGTGCTGAATATTACTCACTGAGCGCATCCAGCCGATACGGGTATGTGCCAGTGCTTTAACCGCTTCACAACGATGACTTCGCACAGTAAATGGAATGTCGACAAAGCCAAGGTCCAGTTCTCCAGCTGAGGGGTACTCCACGTTCTCGGCAAAGGTAGTGCTAATAGATGGAAAGGCGGTACGTTGTAGTATTGCCGTTGGCATTTGATCGCTATCAAGTTTTGCTTGATAAAATTGGGCACTAATTGCGTGCATGTAGCCGTTTTGGATATCGTCCTCGCGGCTCCAGCTAACTTTAACCGGCCGTCCAAGCTTTTTAGACAATAGTGCCGCTTCCACACTAAAGTCAGGCTTTGACTTCCTTCCAAAGCCGCCCCCTAATAGCGTGACGTTAACTTTCACTTGTTCGTCATTGAGCCCGAGGTTTGCTGCTACATTTTGCTGCGTACTTTGGGGTGTTTGTGTTGATGCCCAGATTTCACAGCCATTTGGTGTAACTGAAGCTACAGCAGCAGGAGCTTCCATCGGTGCGTGGGCCAAATAGGGCACTGTGTATATGGCTTGCTGGGTAGAGTCCTCCGGCCAATCGGTGTTTTCAACTCCTTGTTGGCGAACTAATTTACCAGGCTCCTTGACCCCCTGAATTAACGACTCCATGAAACTTGTGCTGCTGTGGCTATCATTCTTACTGGCAGTCCAAGTTATTTCTAATGCTTTACGCCCTTGCAAGGCACTCCAGGTGTTAGTAGCAATAACTGCTACACCACCTAAAACTTGAAACTTAGGTGGTCCTTCGGGCACAGGTAATTGAATTACATCCACAACCCCGGGAACCTTGCGAGCCAGGGTATCATCTAAACTTTCTACATCACTACCTAGAACCGGGGGCCTGGCTATACTGGCATACAACATGCCATCTATTTGAATATCGTAGCCATATCTAGCTCTTCCGGATAGCATATTATCCATGTCGACAATCTTGTGAGATTTGCCGATATGTTTAAAGTCCTTGTTTTCCTTCAGTTTCACGTGGTTCAATTCTGGTATGGGTAGTTTAGCAGCAGCAACTGCTAGCTCTCCATAACTAAAGCTTCTGCCCGACTTTACGTGTACAACATTATGATTCCTGGCTTCCACTTCTCCGACAGGTACTTGCCATGAGTCTGCTGCAGCTTGTTCCAGCATGGTCCGAGCTATTGCCCCCATTTGTCGCATTTTGTCATAATGCTTACGAATACTGCGTGACCCATCGGTATTCTGGCTTCCATAGCGCTTATCGGCTAACCCTTGAATCACAACGACATGTTGCCAATCAGCCTCAAGCTCATCAGCAAGTATCTGAGGTATCCCGGTTCTAATACCTTGGCCCATCTCTGAACGATGACAGGTAAGATAGACTTTATTGTCTTCGCCAACAGCAACAAACAGGTTTAACCTCGGCTCCTTTCCTTGTGCTATGGCCATCGGACTCCAGCTCATCCCACTTGCACCTAAAGCTAAGCCCCCGCCAGTTGCTCCAAATAGTTTAAGTACATCCCGGCGGCTGAAATTTTTTACGGCTGTAAAGCTACTCATTATTAAGTTCTCTTTTTAGCGGTGTCTTGAATAGCAGCTCGAATTCGTGTGTAGGTACCACAACGGCAAATATTTCCAGCCATGGCAGAGTTAATCTCTTCATCACTTGGTGATGGGTTTTGGGTCAATAGCGCGGCAGCAGTCATAAGCTGGCCAGACTGACAATAGCCACATTGTGGAACGTTATTGTCGCTCCATGCTTGCTTCAATTCAGCAAATTGCAGCCCCTCGATGGTAGTTACTTTCTTGCCTTTGGCTTGCGAAACCGTCGTTAAACATGCTCGCGTCGGCGTTCCGTCCAAGTGGATTGTGCAAGCTCCACACAATCCAACACCGCAACCATATTTAGTGCCTGTTAATCCAAGCAAATCTCTGATTGCCCACAAAAGTGGCATCTCTGGATCAATATCTAGTGCGTAACTTTCGTCGTTGATGGTTAAGGTTAACTTCTTATCTGACATTACCCGCTCCTTGATAATCCCGCTAGTAATTGCGTATCGGTGGCGAAATCGCTTCTTTTCGTTAACTGGCTCTGACTTGGAAATCTGACTATCGCAGAGCTAGTTTTACGGAAGTACTTATGTAAATTGATACTCTCACTAAAAACTGAAAATAAGCCCTAACTGAGATTTTCCACAATCATTTGTTGCCATTTTTCTATATCAGCTCTACGATCTATATCTATGGCGACACCCTCGATCTCAACAATTGATAAAGCATCAAGATTAGATTTCTTTTTCAATAAGTGCTTTGCGCCCATATCGCCTGTGAGAGATGCGAGATCAGTAAAATCTGAGGAGTTAAATACTGCAGGTACGCCAAAACTATTTTGATATTGGGCGCAGCAAGTTTGCCCATATGACTGCCACGCAGTGATTAATTGTTGATAATCATCCAAAGTTACGCCTATGTGATCAGCCAAGGCAATTAGCAAACCATCTACCTTAAGGGCCTCGGCTTCGATAACTGCTTCTTTAATAGAGCTTGCAATACCACTTTGCCAGTTAGTGTTAAATCGTCGGTTCACATCGGAAGACAACAAATTAGCCAGCTTCTCTTGATGCGCTCCCAGAACTACCAATAACTCTACTTTTAGCTCGGTTGATGTTTTTGTGTTTAGGCTGGTTAGTTTATCAAGCGTTTGCAACAGCAGAGGCTGACTCTTAATCTTCCCATTTGAGTCAATCACATCTACTGTTGCTTGTAATTTTATACCATTAAATCTACGACTTTCTCCGGCAGCGAGCAATGCTACCAGTATCCGTTTTGAAGGTTGTCTAGCTGTCTCCCGGATAAATTTATTCACGTTGCGACCTTGTCTAGGGGTAACAATCTAGCTTGATGCAATACTCCGTGACATTGAGCCAGGATGCTCAAAGCAATGGACTCAGGTAGCTCACCACCTAATGCTAAACCTGCCGGTGCGGAAAAGACACCATAGAAATCACTTACTTTTATCCCCGCTCTATCAAGAACTTTATCACGTCTATGTGGAGGGCCGAGCAGCGCAACATAGTGTAGCTTCGTCAGGCTTACGGCTTGTAACGCCTTCGCATCCAAGTCCAAGTTGTGGTGCATCACAATCGCCGCATCAAACTGATTCAGCAGCGATGTAGTCAGCTGTGAATAGGGTTTCTTTAGAATACTTGCACCAGGGAAATCGTAATGACGGGCAAAACTTGTGCGTTCATCAATCACCGTAATATGCCAGCCTAGTTCTTGAGCAATTTTGACTACTGGCTGAGCATCTAACCCGCCACCAAAAACAGCAATATGAAAGCGGGGTAGGCAGGGAATAATTAATCTAGGATGCAGAGCATCTGTTTTTCCATTTTCTAGCGATAGCGTAGCTTTGGTAGTGCTATCAATCTGGTAGCCCATTACTTCTGGGGCAATAACTCTCGCAACAAGATCTCTTGAATTGGTATTTTGAATAGGTAACTCCAGTTCGTAGAAAGCGGAGTTTCCCGAGTTCAAATATTCTAATAGGCAATGCAACTGAAGATATTGGTTTCTATGCGTGAGGGGAAATAAAATTAGTTCTACAATGCCACCACAGCCTAATTGATAGCTAGTATCCGACTCATCACTGGCATCGTAAATCACTTTAATCGAAGTATCATACTGAATAGCGCGTTGAGCGTATCGTTTTAAATCGGCCTCTAAGCAACCACCACTGACTAGACCAATACTCTTACCTAGTGGGTGAAACAACATCATCGCTCCCGCCTTACGATAAGCTGAGCCCTGAACTTTGGTGATTACGGCTAGTACCCAATCATCCGCAGGCGATGCCTGCCATTCACTTAATAGGGCTTCAATATGGTGCGACATAACTCTGTGCTCGAATACATGAAAAATGACCTACAAACCTATTTGGAACCCAGTAAACTGTAAAACACCACAATTTAGCGATACTCCAAGAATGTGAATAAAATGCAAGGTCGTTCCCAGAAAATGCGGCAGCTGTGCTGTTAAGCGCGATAGTTGGAAATTGATGCGTGCTTTCGTCTAATAATGGGCTGCTTCTATAAGGGTAGAATCTGAGGCGAGGCAGTGGAGTTTTGTCCTAAATGGCTATTATTAGATTATTTTCTATTTTGGCTGCCTCTGAAATAGTGGTGCCAGCTCACTGGCTTGTTCCGAGTCGAACCAGTAACTTACTTCCTAGTGATACTTTGGGTAAGGAAAGGCTTAGTGCGTAGAGGTTCTTGTAATTGATCTTTGGTAGAAGAGTGAAGCAAGGCAAAAGAGTAATAGATGTAGAATGGAAAATTAGATATTAAGCTGCTAGTGCTGGGAAGCCATTGGTTACATCAATATTTATAAGGTTAACTAAACGTTAGTATTGCAATGCCAGGAAAATTTCGAGATCCGTATGAAATTCTGTCGATAGCCGGTCTTGTTTAAGCGATAAATAGTGTTTTATTCAAAGATTGTAACAGATAAGGTTAGAGTAAGGTGAATTTTAAGTCCGTTTAGTTGTGTTTTGTGGTGTGCCCTATAAAGATAAATTGATAAGGATGATTATGAATGCCAAGTCGATTCTCAATTTTCTCATCGCAGGTATCATATTATTTGGTGTTTCAATTCTTGCTGAGAATAGCGGTATTCTAAAGCATGGAGTATTAAAGGTGTGGAATTATCTATTTCGCCGTATCGTGAAGTTCTTGGTTTGAGTTATGTAGTTAATGGGGCGTAATTGTGAAATTTACACAGAGTTTATTAGTTAAGTATTGCCTTGTTTTATTGTTCCTTTTCTACAGTGCGGTAACTCTGGCACAGAACAATAAAATAGATTATTTGGATATTTTGATTCTTGATGGAAAAGTTATCGATGGTTCAGGTAATCCATGGATAAAGCAAGATGTAGGAGTGGTCGATGACAAGATAGTCTTTGTAGGGAACGCTGATAGTTTTAGGAGCAAGGCTAAATTAACCATTAATGCTGAGGCGTTATATGTTACTCCTGGGTTTATTGACATGCATAGCCATGCAGATCTCAATGACCCGCAGGGCAAAAAAATGTTGCCCCAGATCTTTCAGGGCGTGACCTCGGTAATTGTTGGTGTAGATGGATTTGGGAAAAATGATGTTCTAGAGCAATATAAAATCGCTGAGGGGGGAGGTGAAAGGCTCAGTGATACCGGTGTCAATATAGGAACCTATGTGGGTTTTAATCAGGCTCGCTTGAACGTTATGGGGATGAATGATAAACCTGCCAGCAATGAAGAGCGTTCAAAAATGACGCAGTATCTTGAAAGTGGTATGCAGCAAGGTGCTTTTGGGGTCTCAACGGGTCTTTTTTACCGACCGGCTTCTTATGCCTCAACAAAAGAAGTGATTGAATCCCTGTCATTCTTAAATAAGTATAAAGCTATTTATGATACCCATGATAGGGATTTGGGGGCAGTTCTAAACGGTATAGGATACGATGCTTCTGTTGCTGAAGCTATCAAAATTGGTTCAGCAATAGATGCAAGAATTATCTTTAGCCATTTTACTCCACAGGGTAAGCATAACGACGGACGAGCTAACGTAGGGATAGATTTGATCAATAATGCCAGGGCGGATGGTGCTCAGGTATTTGCTGCACAACATCCATATACTGCAACGCAGAGTTCATTGCTGGCTTATACTATTCCAGACTGGGCCTTAGCTGGAGGAATGACATCTTTACTTGAACGGTTACAAAGTAAAAATCTCCTAAATCGTTTACATTCAGAACATAGGCAGATGCTTGACATTCGTGGTGGTCCGGAAAAATTATTATTTACTGATAATAATAAAGACCTCAATGGCAAAACGTTAGCACAAGTATCCGAGGAATTAAATCTAACAACTTTAGATACTGTACTTCATATTGCTAAGGAGCAAAGAGATGCTTCTGTGATGAATCTTGAATTATATGATATGGACAATATTCGCTTATTAGCAACACAGGAATGGATGATGACGAGCTCGGATGGAGGCTCACACGCTGTGCCAGGCCAGCGTGCACATCCTAGGACATTTGGAGCGTTTGCTAAGAAGATAAGGCAGTTTGTTGTTGATGAATCTCTGATTTCTTTACCATTCTTGATTAGGGGGATGACAGCATTGCCCGCGAGTTTCTTAGGCATTCAGGATCGGGGGCGATTGGCTCCTGGATATTATGCCGATATTGCTATCTTTGATTTGGATCAGGTCAATGATCGAGCAACCTACGAAGATCCGCAGCAGCTCGCAGAAGGCTATATTCATGTATTAGTTAATGGCGAATTGGCCTTGTACCACGGTGAGATAAAGAGTACAGATTTAGGACAGGTTTTACTTAGGCACCAGCCGCTAGTGAATGAAATGCCAACCGCACTACAAGTTAAAGAAAGTCTCTTAGGTGCTTTTGGAGGGAAGGACTCATTACATAAGATTGAATCTTTAACGTCCACAATAGAGTTATCTTCAGAAAGCAAGCCGTCACGTACAAAAATTCAATATTTAAATTTTTTGAATGAATCCATCGCAGAGTATTCAAGTCGTGAAAATGTAATTCACTTTGGAGTAGAAGGTCAATACGAACTATATCAAGGTGGCAATTCAATTGACCCTGAGTCAGCTGCCTATATTAGCTTAAATAAGAAGGATAATTTGCTTCAGGGATTATGGCTTAATTTCCTTTATTTTCTACGTGACCCATCGATGGAAGTGTAGGGCCCATTTGATGTGCCTGAGCACAGAAGTGAAAGCTGGTGGAAGCTCGTCTCAGGGGGAAGGATAACCCCTTTACTTGGTATAGACCCTGATACTGGGTATATTAGAAAGGTACTTTATGAAAATGGTGTTTTTGTTGAGGAGTTTGATTATAGAAGGATTGAATCAGGCGTCGTTTGGCCGCACCAATTTAAAGTATTAAATAATGGTAAAGTTAGCCTGAGTGGTCGATACAGCAATTTACAGACCGACTCAGGTCCAGGGTTTGAGGTATTACCATCTTGGTTCCCTGGAAATTAACTATATACGAAAACACAATGCTGCTGGATTGTAGGTAGACAATTGACTCGGTTTGATCTTGAGAAAGAGTTTTAATTGTATTAATTTAAATTTTGATTGGCGATGTGTTTTTTGTGAAGTTGTTGACCCTGGATTCCTACAATATTCGATACATATGGCGATGGCGAAGAATATCTGCTGGCTGGTAAGTTCCTACACAAACAAGTTAGGACCATCATGGGGTTCCCAGTTGATCATGGAAAAATGGTGCCAGATCGAACTCCTTATTGGGTAGTTCTGTTCGGGGGTTGCCTTCAGGTTACCATTTTTTAGGTGATTAACTGATATGCATCAAAACTGAAGTCAGCTGTTATTGTTGTAGCTATTATTTTATAAGTGGAGGTGAGTGGACTGATAAAGAAGGTAAGTTGGTTATGGGGGTTTGGGGCAATTTATAAAGGGGTAATTTTTTTGGGGTTTAGGAGTCGCTATTGTGGGTTTTGGCGAGCATGAAATTACTCGCCGAGTTTTTTAGGCACTGTTAAGGTTTTAGGATTTCAATTTTCCAGCCAGTACAATTGTTTTCATCATAGAATTTATCGCGAGCTAGTGGTTGCATCCCCAACCTTTCGAATATTGCTAGAAGGTTACCCATACTTTCTTCTGATAGTGATGAATCTAGTTGGTTTTGCGACCTTAAAGCCGTATATTCCAGTTCTGTACTAAAAAAAGAAAGAAACTTATCTTTTGTGGCGTTATTTGATGCTAAATTTCTTTGCAGGAAGTTTTCAAGAGAATTTCTCACAAAGTAGGTTGTCGCAGATTTTGGATGTTTGGAGATTAACATCTCAACGGATGTAATAAGATACTTTAATTTGTCTGCTGTGTGCGGGTTGCCTAATTTTACTTTTGCCTCTTCAATGGACTGGATGTCTTTAAAATCATGTATAAAAGATGTAGTTTGCTCTGGGATTCTTAATTCTTCGGTAATTAGCTTGTGGGCTAAAACCTCATCTGAGCAATTTCTGTAGGGGGTGGAGTTTGTTTTGTGGCATATCGCTTTAAATACTCCTCCAGACTCCAGTGATTTTTCTATGCTTCTCGCGGCTTCCAATTTATTGCTGTACTCAAAGCCAAATTGTGAAGTAATTAGGTTGAATTTCTCATCAAGTGAATGAATTTTTTCGATTGCCATGCAGGAGTGAAAGTGTAGTTTTTCTAATAGTTTTTGATTTCTAGGGTTTTTGTTGGTTGCTAGGGGGGTGATGTTAGCTGCATCAGCAGCATGTATTTCAAGAGGTTTGCCAGACTTTGATGCTTCATCTGCAATTAATAAAGCTATTGCACCATTGCCGCATGCAATATCGAGAACTTTAGAGTTAGGACTCAATCCAGAGACTGTTGATCTCCAATATTCGCCTGTTTTTCCTGTATAGCTGTGGGGCAGAACTTGTGCAAAAGAAGTGGGAAATCCTTGCTTCCAGAAATTTGTCCATTGCTCCAAATTTTGCATGGGTACCTCGATTTTATTTTGATTTATATATTGGATAATACGGTAAAGGCGTGTTTAAGAGCTACTTGTCGTGTATTGAGTGGGTGAGAATGGAAGGCTATTTAGGGGCATTATGCCCTCACAGTGGTTTGGCTAATATAATTAGCATGCCGTTTGTGACATTTATGAGTTTTTTATATGTGGCGATGTATTTAATATATTTATCCATATTTAGGATGATTTTATTTGACTGTTTGCCTGTGTAGGATATGTGTCTTTTTAGAACGGTTGTGTAGACTACTGTCTTGCTTTTCCAATGCTCAGACTAATTTGTATGTAGGTGGGGCAGGTATATAACGATTGTTATCAGGTGAAAAGGCAGTTGACTTAATGGTCGGGTTTAATCGGGTTTTCCCAACACATAGAACCCGCTTGATAAATTGCTGATAAGGGGACTTGGTGACTGGGCGTGCCTACTTGGTCCTTTATTATTGTGTAAATTGATTCTGTAGTATTGTGATTTTGAACTTCAATCTAGTTATTTGGGCGAGTCGTTTTTCTGTTTCGGCATAGCTTTCCCATATGATTACGTTGATATATGTTGGGTTATCTATACATATGGGGTAGTACTCCCTGTTTAGCCAGTTTCAGATACGTAAAGTCTTCAGCTAACTACAGCCACCCCTATAAACTGATTGTGCCTCATTCCTAATTGTCTCTTTTGATCATTAGGTTCTTTTGGTAGCGAGTATAGTCATGGTTAGAACCTGATTGGGTGTTGATATACTCTCCGTAAAGAAAGTAATTAAGTAGAAAGCCGTGTCCTACACGGCTCACTATTGCGGTGATATTCTTTGTCTAAATTGCTTTATGTACTAGTACACTTTCCAAAATTCCAGCAGCAGAAACACTATGATACTTGGTTGGTGTGCCTGATGATGTCGCTAAAAACGGTATTTTCACCAAGTTCTTCCTGATTTTTTTAATATCGTTATCGAGATTGGAGTCTGCGTTTGCTGAGTAATCCCTACACTGTGAGCCGGAATTGCTCTAGATCGTAATCAATGTAGAAGATGAAAAAAGCTATTGACCTCAAGTTAGGTTTAGGTATTAAGCTCTTGTCTATTGATTATGAGCCCGGATTTTGAGGAGACAATCGAGATGAGTACCCCTGGTATTAACTTGCAGCAATATTTAGACCGTATTAATTTTGATGGAACCCCGGGTGCTAACTTGCAGTGTCTACAGCAGTTGTTGACCCAGCACGTCCGTACGATTCCATTCGAGAACGCCACTTCATTTTTGGGAAGCCCCGTGGATATTGAGTTGGAATCTATAGAGGCCAAGTTGGTACAACAAAAACGTGGAGGTTATTGTTACGAGCAAAATGCCTTATTAGGGGCAGTGTTAGGGCAAATCGGTTTTAAAGTTACGAACCTCGCCGCGCGGATACTGTGGCAAATGCCGATAGGGCATCAACCCGCTCAGTCGCATATGATTCTGATGGTGGAGCTTGAGGGCGCACGCTTTCTGATTGATGCGGGATTCGGCAATAACACTTTGACTGCGCCACTAAATATTGACTCCAGTGATCGTCAGAGCACACCGCATGGTGTTTACCGCTTTACTTTAATAGGTGATGAGTACCTGTTAGAGGTTACAACCGATAGTGGTTGGCAACCTATGTACAGCTTTGACTTGAAACCTAAAACTCATGGCGATTATAAAATTGGTAGTTGGTATTGCTCAACGCACCCAGAATCCAGGTTTGTAGAGCACTTGATTGTTACTCGGTCTTTCCCAGAGGGGCGGCATACACTTTTCAATAGACAGTTAAGCTATCAACCACTTTTAGGCTCCAAGAGTGTTGTCATGATAGCGGATGTTGATGAGCTTCGGGCTACTTTACTGGATATCTTTGGGATAGAAGTGCCGGCTGGCAGAGAAATTGATCAAAAGTTAGGCCGGATATTTGAGTCAGGCGGCATAGCGGAGAGAGTCATATGAAGAGGGTAGGTGTTGTTTACCATTCTGTATCTGGCTGCAGTAAAGTTCTTGCGGAGTCCGTGGTGGAGGGAGTTAACACGCTAGAGAAGTGTATTGGTGTTGCCCTTGAGATTCAGGGAGAGAGCATTCGTCACGGACGTTATGAAGACCAGTCATTATTAGCTCAGTTGGATCAATGTGAAGCCATAGTAATGGGTTCGCCGACCTTTATGGGTACTGTCTCCGCTCAATTCAAAGCATTTATGGATGCAGCAAGTGAACGCTATGGAGATCGGTGCTGGCTGGATAAGTTAGCTGCAGGATTTACTGTTGGTAGTAATTTTAGTGGTGATCAGCTAGGTACCATCAGGACTCTACAGGTCTTTGCTGCACAAATGGGCATGTTGTGGGTTCCCCTGGATATTCTACCGAGTCAAGATTCCCTGGGTAGAAACCGGGGTGGTTGTCAGTCGGGCTTGGTAGCTGTCGCTGAGGGGGCTGGTGAAATTCATCAGTTGGACCGACTTACAGCCGTACATTTAGGTCGTCGAGTCGCAGGCTTAGCACTACGAACTTCCGATTTTAGAACCGCGCTTCTTGACTAGCTTTTTGCTGTTCAAAAGTAGGCTGCTGATGCAGCCTATGATGACGACAATCCCGATTAGCTGAAATCCCGCTTGGTAATTGTAGAATTTCTGTGTTGGTTGTGGAGCAAAGTCAAAAAGTCTGGCTAGTAGATTGCTGAGGGAGCGGATATAAGCGAACTCTATATCTTGATCGAGTGAGAGCCCTATGAGGGTTTGAATTACCCCTCCTAAAACAAAGCCCCCAGTTACAATAAGGGCAGAGGCAATGGCGTGCGCCTTTTCAGGAAGTTCAGATTGCACTATCGAGAGAGATAGAATTGAGCTGCTGAGGCCAAACCCTAAGAGAAAATTTGCCGCCAAAGTCCAGGAGTCCGACAAGTGAATACTCAGTAAAGCTGTGACAGCAATAATTGAGAGGAAACTAAAAGTTCTCGCTGGAATTATATAATCTCCCCGATAATGAGACCAAGCACCGACAATAAAGCTGCCGATAATGATGCCCGTTGAAATCATCGCATTGAGTAGGGCACTTTCTTTGGATGTTTCACGAAAAAAATCAACCTGGAACTGGATATTCCATAAATCAGAGTAGGCGATAATTATGCCGAAAAGGCAGGAGTAGAAGGTGAGGGCCAGCCAAAAAGCTCTTGATTTGAAGCATGAATTTAGCTTGTCAAATTGAGTGGCTTTTTTGGCAGAGAGTTCATGGGAAGAGTTTTGATTGCTGCCAATAAAAATAAATAGCAGCACAGCAAGGCAAATAAAAAATAGCGCTGCGATGAAGTAGGGCTCCCGGAATGAGACTTCGGTATCGAACAAACCGATAAGTAATGAGAGTGAAGCTGCTGCGAAATTAGCTAGTCCTTGGCTAACAGCGGCCATTAGTGAAAACTTATTAGGTAAATCCCGTCCGATAACATAGATAACTCCCAAGAAGCTACTGGATAATCCAAGTGCGACTAAGAGCTGCCCTGTAAGGGCTGTTCCGAAAGAATGACTGCTGGCAAAAATTACACAGCCGCTAGCGGCGAGGGCGGCTGAGATACCCAGTAAATACCGTGGACTTATAGGGCCCAATAGTGAGCCAAGTGTCAGTTGACCAATAGAATAGGCGACAAAGTAATATCCTCCCAGCATCCCTAAGCTTTGATGGTTGAGATTGAGTTCTTGAGTGAGGCTAGGTGATAGTAGGGCAAATAGGATTGAGTTGGTTACGCTGGCGCTGAAAAATATGACTGCAACTGTCCAAGACGCGTAGCGGAAGTGTTTCTGCCCCATAGGCTTTTCTTTATCGGTGTCTATTGCCACGTCTCGGCCTTGGGCTTCACTCCTCAGCTCCTGCTTATGATTGCAGCGACCAATAGGGATAAAGCGCTAGGGTTTTAAATGGATATGAAACAAGTCGCATTAGATAGATCTTAGAGCAATTAGGAGCCGTAGCCCGAACACAAGTAGTTGATAGTAAGCAGGATTGAAATCGATCGGGCAGCTAGGTTTGATCAAAGTATCGCCAACGGCTGTTGAAGTTGAATGCTATTTGCTAGGCGGTGCCGTATTGAGGAGCTTTAATAGACTCTTTATTCAAAAGAATACACTTACAAAGTCGTTATCACGTGATTTCATCTCCCCAATAGAAACATTCCGTGGCTCGTTATCAGGTGGAAGGGATGTGAGCAGTGTGAACGCTGTTGGCATCTTGATACTGGAGGTGAGATCGTGCTTCGGGACTGGGCTTTAATGAGTATGCAACCCTGGCAATCGATGGTGGCCCATGCGTCGAAAGTCTTTCTTGGCTAGCCGTATTAATGCCGTGAGTGATGGCGTTTTTGCCATTGCTATGACGCTGTTGGTTTTTAATATCCAGATTCCCGATCTGGAGGATATAAAGCCGGGCGAGGATTTCCACAGCAATATTCTTCAGCAGTTGCCCCACTTTTTTTCCTGGATACTGAGCTTTGCGATTCTCTGTCGGCTATGGCTTACCCACAATCATCTGATGTCGGACCACCAATTTAAATCGGTTGCCTTTACCAGTTTTAACTTTTTGCTATTGGGGGCGGTGGCGTTTATTCCTTTTCCAGCAAGTTTGATGGGGGAGTATCCAGACCAGGTTTGGTCAGTGATCTTATTGTCAGCCAGCTACGCGGTGGCCGCTATCGCAATTGCGGGTATGTGGTGTGTCGCTGCGAACCGAACGAACGTATCCGCGCACCGTGTACTAGTGGTCAGCATGGTGATGTTGTGTACCAGTATCCTGGCGTGCTTGTTGACCCTTTTCAATCCCTATTGGGGGCTTGGGCTCTGGATAGTATATGTGTTGGGGATAGTGCCTTTGGCTCACTTTGTCGAGAAGCGCTATGCCCCAGTAGAGAGTTGAGATGGGGCTGGGCCTGCCATATGGGTGCTGGTGGCAGGCCTCAAAATGGTCAAATCAGGCCGCGCACCATTTTGATGTGGGGAATTCCCGCTTCGTAAAACACGTCGCCTTCCACCTCAAACCCAGCCTGCAAGTAAAACCCCTCGGCATGTTGCTGTGCATGTAAATAGACTTGCTGAAAGTTTTGTTCCTTCGCCCGCTCACAGATGGCCTGCAATAGCTGGGCCCCGATGCCGCATCCGCGTGAAGATTTCTGTACAGCCATACGACCAATTTTTCCGCCTTGGGTGAGGCGCCCGGTGGCAACTGGGATTGTTTCGCGGAAGACGAGGAAGTGCTGGGATGTCTCCTCTTGATCATCCCATTCCAGGTCCGCAGGTACCTGTTGTTCCTGTACAAAAACTGCTTCGCGAATTGAACGAATTGCGTCCCGGTCAGTGTTCCAATCCGCTAGGCGTATAGCTACTGGCATCTCAGAAATCCTCAGGAGGGTAGATCAAGGTGCCCTGTGCAACCAGCTGATCGAGAAGGCCGCTGTCTTCAGCGATTTCTGGGAAGGCTTCGATATCATCCCAGGAAATTTCATGGGATTCAGCAAACTGCTCGGCAAACGCCAGGGGGCAGGGGAAGGCTTCACCATCAACAAATAAAGTGGCTGGCTCGCGGCAAAAGGCGGTGCGGGAAGCGGGATTTAAAACCAGTTGTGCTCCCTGGGGTATTTGTTCGCGCCAGTCTGCAGCGTCGTCAGCGTCCAGGGCTACAGTATCCGGGTATTTCGCTTCGGTCATAATCGCGCCAAACCACTGGGCGATTTTCTCCGGCTGCTGCAGCCATTCGCCGAGTTGTTGTTGCAGGCGGGCAACAGAGGCGGGGTCAATTTCCGCTGGGTTTTTCGCCACTTCAGCACGGGCATCGGTGTAACGCTGGCTGTCCGGCAAATCCATAGCAACTTCAGCGGCGAGATCTTCGAGGATCGCTGCGGCGGAAGGGGCGCGGAAACCAATAGAGATCGTGGTGCACCCACCTTCGGCTATTCCCCAATGGCTGTATTGGGGCGGCAAGTAGAGCATATCGCCGGGCTCTAGTACCCAGCTGTTTTCTGCTTCGAATTCTTTCAGGATATTGAGGGGCGTTCCTTCCAGGCGGGGATTGCTTTCATCCACTTTGGGGCCTTGCTGCCACAAGCGTTTGCCTTCGGCTTGGAGAAGAAACACATCGTAGTGATCGTAGTGGGGCCCAACGCTGCCCTTATCGGCGGCGTAACTGATCATCACATCATCCAGACGCCAGTCGGGGATAAAGCGGAAGAAATCTTTTAGTTCAGCAATTTCTGACATCCACTGATCGACAGCTTGTACCAGCAGGGTCCAGTGGGTTTTAGGGAGGGAGAGAAAATCCTCTTCAGTGAATGGACCTGTGCGCAGCTCCCAGGGGCCGCTTTCACCATTTTCCAATACCAAGCGAGACTCGACCGCTTCCTCCAGGGCCATACCAGCGAGTTCTTCACCCGAGATGGGTGATTCAAAGTTGGCGAAAGCATTGCGTATCAGCAGGGGTTTCTGCTGCCAGTAGTCACGCATAAAAACTTCGATGGGCATGTCGCCAAGATGGGTAAGGGGGCTGGCCACGGTAACTCTCACTGTCAGAAGGCTGGGGTTTGTATCTGGATATTCTGAGGTTCGGAAACTATCCAGCGTACTTTTGTATTTTTTAAAAGATGACCAGCCGCACTGGGTGCGGCTGGTAGCTGGGCTCGGTTAAATTTTGCGAGCTTGTTCTACGGCGTTACCGATATAGGATGCCGGAGTCATTTCCAGCAGATCGCTCTTGGCTGCTGCGGGAATCTCCAGGTTCTCGATAAATACTTTCAGGGTTTCACGGGTGATGCCCTGGCCACGGGTAAGGGCCTTCAGTTTTTCGTAAGGCTCTTCAATGTTGTAGCGACGCATAACCGTTTGGATCGGTTCTGCCAACACTTCCCATGAATTATCCAGGTCTTCCGCTAGGCGCTCGCGGTTGATTTCCAGTTTGCCCAGGCCTTTCATGGTGGCGGCATAGGCAATGGCAGAGTAGCCCGCACCCACCCCCATATTGCGCAGCACGGTGGAGTCTGTCAGGTCGCGCTGCCAGCGGGATACTGGAAGTTTGGCTGCCAGGTGCTGGAATACGGCGTTGGCGATACCCAGATTGCCTTCGGAGTTTTCGAAGTCAATGGGGTTAACTTTGTGCGGCATGGTGGAGGAGCCAACTTCACCGGCTACGACTTTTTGCTTGAAGTAACCCAGGGAGATGTAGCCCCATACATCGCGGTCAAAATCGATCAGGATGGTGTTAAAGCGGGCAACAGCGTCGAACAGCTCAGCAATGTAGTCGTGGGGCTCGATCTGGGTGGTGTAGGGGTTCCAGCTAAGGCCCAGAGAAGAAATGAATTCTTTAGCATTTTGCTCCCAATCAATATTGGGATAGGCGGACAGGTGAGCGTTGTAATTACCTACCGCACCGTTAATTTTACCCAGCAGCGGTACCGCTTTAATCTGGGCTACCTGGCGGCGTAGGCGCGCGGCCACGTTGGCAAGTTCTTTACCAACAGTAGACGGGCTGGCAGTCTGGCCGTGAGTACGGGACAGCATGGGTACGTCGGCAAAGTCCTGGGCCAGGCCTACGATAGCGTCAATCAGGGCTTCCATCGCAGGCAACATGACGTTGTCGCGGCCGGCGCGAAGCATCAGGGCGTGGGATAGGTTATTGATGTCCTCAGAGGTGCAGGCAAAGTGTACGAATTCACTCACTTTTGCCAGCTGGGCATTGCTGCTGATTTTATCCTTGAGGAAGTATTCAACCGCTTTTACATCGTGGTTCGTGGTGCGCTCGATTTCCTTGATGCGCTCAGCATCTTCCAGGGAGAAGTCGGCCACAATGCTGTCGAGCAGCTTGTTGGCAGCTTCGTCGAACTGCTCAACTTCGGCGATCTCTTTATGTGCGGAAAGTTTTTGCAGCCAGCGTACTTCCACTTCAACGCGGGCGCGGATCAGGCCGTATTCACTGAAAATTTCACGCAGGGGGGCAGTCTTGCTCTCGTAGCGACCATCAATAGGGGATACCGCTGTGAGTGCGGAAAGCTCAACTGTCATAGTAAATCTCCGGGATTAGTGTTCTATAGATTCGATATGTGCGATCAATTCGTTGGTCGCATTCAAAAGCTTTTTGCGCTGGAACAGAAGGTGCAGGCGACGCCCACCCAGCTGTCGCCATAGGGTTGCCGAGCGGATGCCGGCAAATAGCATGGAGCGAATTTGATTGGCGATACGCTGCTGTTGCAGGTAATTGAAGTCACCCAGTACTTGAATCCGGAAGCGGAAGGTACCTAGCGTATCGCTGTAGATGCTGGCGAGGTTGGAAAATACATTCTCGTGAGTCAGCTCGAAGTGCTCTGCTTGAGTCTTGGCCTTATCCAATCGGCTGCCAATGATTGATAGCAGGTCATTATTCTTGCTGAGTTGTCGCTGCAGGTAGATCACCGAGAGGGCGTAGCGTAGACCGTCGGTATATTCCGGGTGTTGCCGGGTCTTTAGTATTTGCTGCGATACTTTTAAGCCGGGCAGCAGCTTGTCTGCACCGGCGAATATATCTTCAGTGCGATCAGGGTTTAGTTGGAAGAGGCTATATACCCCGGTTTCCAGCTGTTCCTGCGGTGCAGAGCCTGTTTTGGCCAGGCGCTCCACCAGTGTTGCGGATTGGAATATTCCTGCCAGTGCCAGTGCCTGATCCCGCCAGTTATTCAAAATTACTCCTTAATCTTTCTTGTATTTTTCCGGTACTGCGGCGCCAACTCCCGTGGCTTTCTCGATCACCGCACCACCTAGACAGGTTTCTCCATCGTACAGTACCAGAGATTGTCCCGGTGTGATTGCGCGTTGTGGCTCGTCGAACTCTACAACCAAATCGCCATTGTCCTGCAGGTGCACGGTGCAATCCTGATCTGGTTGGCGATAGCGGGTCTTGGCCTGGCAGCGGAAAGTTTTGTCCGGTGCTGCGCCATTAATCCAGTGGGTTTGTGTTGCTTCCAGCCCCGTTGCATAAAGCAGGGGGTGGTGTGCTCCCTGGGCCACAATCAATACATTGCGCTCCAGGTTTTTTCCGACAACATACCAGGGCTGTTCGCCTGCACCTTTGACGCCACCAATACCGAGCCCCTGGCGCTGGCCAATGGTGTGGTACATCAGGCCCGCGTGGCGCCCCATGACTTCACCCTCTGGGGTTTCCATATCGCCGGGCTGGGCGGGCAGGTACTGCTCGAGGAAATCCTTGAAGCGGCGCTCGCCGATAAAGCAGATGCCGGTGCTGTCTTTCTTGTTGTGGGTGATAAAGCCGTTTTCTTCAGCTATACGGCGAACCTCGGGCTTCTCCAACTCTCCTAAAGGAAAGAGCGAGCGGGCAAATTCGGCTTCCCCCACCGCGTGCAGGAAGTAGCTCTGGTCTTTGTTGCCGTCGAGGCCCTTCAATAAATAGGTGCGGCCATCGATATCGCGGCGACGGGTATAGTGCCCGGTGGCTATTGCATCGGCACCCAGCACTTCGGCGTACTCAAGAAAGACCTTAAATTTGATTTCCCGGTTACACAGGATGTCCGGGTTGGGAGTGCGCCCGGCTTTATACTCTGCCAGGAAGTACTCGAATACGTGATCCCAGTACTCGGCAGCAAAATTGGCGGTGTGCAACTTGATGCCCAACTTCTTACAAACTGCCTGGGCATCCGCCAGGTCCGCCTTGGCGGTGCAGTATTCTGTGCCGTCGTCTTCATCCCAGTTTTTCATAAACAGGCCTTCCACTTGATAGCCCTGCTGGATCAGCAGGTGTGCGGCTACAGAGGAATCCACACCGCCGGACATACCGACGATGACGCGCTTTGGCTGTTTGTTGTGGGTGGAATCAGGCATAAGAAGGACAGTCACTACTTCACTGGTATGAAAGGGGGGCGAATTTTACCTGCGAACGCCCCATTTGACCAAGACCGCTTTGATCTTCCGTTATAGATTATCGCTTTCGGCGCGGTCGATTGCGGTTGTTTGCCGGCTTTGTTCGGGGCTTGGGAGCGCTAAAAACCTCCTCCGTTCGATACTCGCCAGGCTTTAATGAGTCGAGCTTCCAGCTGCCTATCGCCACCCGGATTAGCCGCAGGGTAGGGAAGCCTACCGCCGCAGTCATCCGCCTTACCTGGCGATTCCGCCCCTCAGAGATAGTCAGCTCCAGCCAGCTGGTTGGGATCGATTTGCGCTCGCGAATTGGCGGTGTGCGGGGCCAAGGCTCCATATCAGGCAGGCGCTTGGCCTTGGCAGGTGCGGTTCGGCCATCCTTCAGGTCGACCCCTTGCCTGAGCATATAAAGGGCATCATCAGTAATGTCACCCTCCACCTGGGCCCAATAGGTCTTGGGCATCTTCCGCTTGGGGTGACTGATTTGATGTTGTAGCGCTCCATCATCAGTCAGTAGTAGTAATCCTTCAGAATCGTAGTCCAGGCGGCCCGCCGCGTAGAATCCCTTGTGCTGGATAAAGTTAGCCAAAGTGGCGCGATCCTGATCATCTGTAAATTGGCTTAATACGCCAAAAGGCTTGTTGAGGAGAATAATCTTTGCCATAAGAAAAATTGAGTATTGTAATCCAACTACAAAAATTAGCCGAGGCTGCTATAATCCCGCCGTTTTTCATCCCCGCCCTAAGGTCCCGGGGGAGCGGTGCAAGCAACGCTGGACCTAAAAAGTCATAGAATTTTGGGAGTTTACGCAATATGGGTCATATCCAAGTGCCGGCAGACGGCGAAAAAGTTACAGTCAATTCCGACGGTTCGCTGAATGTTCCGAATCGCCCGGTTATTCCTTTCATCGAGGGTGACGGCATCGGTGTGGATATCACCCCGGTAATGCGCAAGGTGATCGACGCGTCTGTAGAAAAAGCTTTCGGCGGCGAAAAGAAAATCGAGTGGATGGAAATCTACTGCGGTGAGAAAGCGGCAGAGACTTACGCTGGCGACTGGTTCCCGGCTGAAACTCTGGAAGCGATCAAAGACTACGTTGTTAGCATCAAAGGCCCCCTGACCACTCCAGTAGGCGGCGGCTTCCGTTCCTTGAACGTAGCCCTGCGTCAGGAGTTGGATCTGTACGTATGTCAGCGCCCGGTGCGCTGGTTCAGCGGTGTACCTTCTCCGGTTAAAGAGCCGAACAAGGTAGACATGGTTATCTTCCGTGAAAACTCCGAAGATATCTACGCTGGTATCGAGTGGAAAGCTGACACTGACGAAGCTAAGAAAGTTATCAAGTTCCTGCAGGACGAGATGGGTGTTAAGAAGATCCGTTTCCCTGAGAACTGTGGTATCGGTGTTAAGCCGGTTTCTGCAGAAGGTACCAAGCGTCTCGTGCGCAAGGCCATCCAGTACGCTGTGGATCAGGATCGCGATTCTGTAACCCTGGTACACAAAGGCAACATCATGAAGTTCACCGAAGGTGCCTTCGCTGATTGGGGTTACGAGCTGGCTCGCGACGAGTTTGGCGCTCAGCCGCTGGACGGCGGCCCCTGGCACAGCTTCAAGAACCCGAAGACTGGCAAGGAAATCGTTGTTAAGGACGTAATTGCTGACGCTATGCTGCAGCAGATCCTGCTGCGTCCGGCTGAGTACGACGTAATTGCTACCCTGAACCTGAACGGCGACTACCTGTCTGACGCACTGGCTGCACAGGTTGGTGGTATTGGTATCGCTCCGGGCGCAAACCTGTCCGACGACGTTGCCCTGTTCGAAGCAACCCACGGTACTGCGCCTAAGTACGCTGGCCAGGACAAGGTTAACCCGGGCTCCCTAATTCTTTCCGCTGAGATGATGCTGCGTCACCTGGGCTGGAACGAAGCTGCTGACCTGGTAATCAAGGGTATGGAAGGTGCTATCGAAGCCAAAACTGTAACCTACGATTTCGAGCGTCTGATGGACGGTGCTGAGCTGAAGTCCTGTTCTGCGTTTGGTGACGAAGTTATCAAGCACATGGCTTAAGCTACATCCGTGAGGCTGGGCTGGCTTTAAGTTGGCCCGAGTCCCATGAAAAAAGCCCTTCACATTGGTGAAGGGCTTTTTTATTGTCTGTTTGCTGGACTCGCTTAGCCGACAGCTTCCGCTTCCTTCTCCCGCGACTTTTCTGTGTGTACTGCATCAGATTCGCTTTTGCTCGAAGTGTTGGGTGAAGTGGTTTCGGAGGTCAATGCGGAGATATTTGCAGCGTGGTAGCCCTTGTCTCCTCGAATAATATCGAAGGTGACTTGCTGGCCGGCCTTCAGGGTTCGGTAGCCTTCCATCTGAATTGCGGAATAGTGCGCGAACAGATCCTCCCCTCCCTCATCTGCAAGAATAAACCCATATCCCTTAGCGTTGTTGAACCACTTTACAGTACCGGTAGGCATAACGATTCCCTCTAATTGCCTGAGTGGCCCCTGGCCACCTTACAGAGTTTTTATATTTATTTGACCTGCTGGTTAGTCGGCTGCGATCCTATCTGCGACTAACGTTTGATGTAGCGGTCACTACCTCTTGTAGTCAACAGCTGGGGGATTGTCAAGGTTCCCCGCTGACCGCTGTGTCAAAGGTCAAATAAGGTTACAATGTCACGTCATTGAAGGTTGCATTGGGTGCAATTTTCAGGCTCGATAGAATTCATTGATAATTGTTATGAGTACTTCGCGAATCATTAAACTAAGCTCCAGTGACTCCGATGGAGACAACCCGTACTTCGATGATTTCGATGGTGGGTTGGCCCTTGAGGAGGCGCCGCCGCAGCTGAAGCGGCCGCCGATGTATAAAGTCGTTATGCTCAATGATGACTACACCCCCATGGATTTTGTTGTTGAGACTTTGGAGTTGTTTTTTTCAGTAAACCGGGAGCGCGCCACACAGTTAATGTTGCAGGTTCACACACGGGGAAAAGCAGTGTGTGGTGTCTATACTCGGGATATAGCGGAGACAAAGGCCGCACAGGTCAATCAGTTCGCTCAAGAGAATGAGCATCCCCTGTTATGTGAAATTGAAGCGGACGAAAGCAAAGAGGATTGATTCTGACAAAAACTGCTTTGAACAAAGGGTCCCGTCACCTGAAGGGAATCAGCCAGGATATAAACGCCGGCGAAGGGTGCGCGCCTACCAGCGGAGTCGGCGGGAAATATTGGCGATTAGGGTTTGAGGTTTAGATGCTCAGCAAGGACTTAGAGGTAACGCTTAATCTAGCGTTCAAAGGTGCTCGAGCGAAACGGCATGAATTCATGACCGTTGAGCACCTATTGCTGGCGCTCTTGGATAACGAATCCGCAGCAGATGTTCTACATGCGTGCGGGGCGGATTTAAGTGCATTGCGCCGTGAACTCCTGGAGTTTGTGGACTCCACAACACCGTTGATCCCGGAGGCCGATACAGATCGAGAAACCCAGCCGACATTGGGTTTTCAGAGGGTCCTGCAGAGGGCCGTATTCCATGTCCAGTCATCCGGTAAAAAGGAAGTTACAGGGGCTAATGTCCTGGTCGCCATTTTCTGTGAGCAGGAGAGCCAGGCTGTTTACTACTTGAAGCAGCAGAGTGTTGCCCGGATAGACGTAGTTAACTACATCACCCACGGAATTTCCCGCGTTGGCTCCAGTGGTAATAATCACCATCACGGTTCCGATACTGCACCTGAGCAGGTAGATGAGGAAATTAGTGGGGGCGCTGAGCCAGGTGGTTCCGACCCCCTGGAAAGCTATGCCACCAACCTCAATCAAGAGGCAATTCTTGGTCGTATTGATCCGCTTGTGGGGCGTGCACCTGAGGTGGAGCGTGTCACGCAGGTTCTCGCTCGTCGCCGCAAGAACAATCCACTGTTGGTGGGTGAGTCCGGTGTCGGCAAGACGGCAATTGCTGAGGGCTTGGCACGGCGTATTGTCGATGAGGATATCCCCGAACCTTTGAAAGAGAGCACTATTTACTCTCTGGATCTCGGCTCCCTGCTGGCGGGGACCAAGTATCGCGGTGATTTTGAGAAGCGCTTTAAGGCGCTGCTGGCGGAGCTCAAGAAGCGTGAGCACGCCGTACTGTTTATTGATGAGATCCACACCATCATCGGGGCCGGCGCCGCTTCAGGAGGCGTCATGGATGCCTCCAACCTGCTTAAGCCGCTACTTTCCAGCGGTCAATTGCGCTGCATAGGCTCCACTACTTTTACTGAATATCGCGGTATCTTTGAAAAAGATCGCGCGCTGTCGCGCCGTTTTCAAAAGATCGATGTCAGTGAGCCCTCAGTGGAAGAGACCGTGCAAATATTGCAGGGGCTCAGAAGCTGCTTTGAGGATCACCACAAGGTCCGCTTTACCGATGGAGCTTTGGATGCTGCTGCGCAGCTATCCAGTCGTCACATCACCGAGCGATTCCTCCCAGATAAGGCCATTGATGTAATCGATGAGGCGGGAGCCTACCAATCTTTGCTGCCTGAAGAGGACCGCAAAGAGGTTATTGGGGTTTGTGAGATTGAGATGGTTATCGCCAAGATGGCGAGAATACCTGCCAAGAGCGTGTCTGCTTCTGACAAGGAGCAGTTATCACGCCTGGATGACAACCTCAAAATGGTGGTGTTTGGGCAGGACAGCGCGATTGATGCCCTGGGTACTGCGATTAAGCTGAGTCGCGCCGGCCTGGGTTCTGAAGAGAAACCCATCGGCTCCTTCCTATTTTCGGGCCCCACCGGAGTCGGCAAGACAGAGCTCTGCCGCCAATTGGCGAAGGTGATGGGTATCGAGCTGATTCGCTTCGATATGTCTGAGTATATGGAGCGCCATACGGTTTCCCGCCTGATCGGCGCGCCCCCTGGGTATGTAGGTTTTGACCAGGGTGGTTTACTGACAGACTCGGTAACCAAGCACCCTCACAGTGTTGTGCTGCTCGATGAAATTGAGAAAGCACACCCCGAAGTATTCAATCTGCTTTTGCAGGTGATGGATCACGGTACCCTAACTGATAACAACGGCCGCAAAGCGGACTTCCGCAATGTCATCCTGATTATGACAACCAATGCGGGCGCTGAGGTGATGAGCCGTCGTTCAATTGGTTTCTCCCATCAAGATCACTCCACCGATGGAATGGAGGAGATCAAGAAGATGTTTACCCCGGAGTTCCGCAATCGCCTCGATAATATTATTCAATTCCGCTCTCTGCCTCTGGATGTCGTGAAGACGGTGGTGGATAAGTTTATCGTTGAGTTGCAGGCCCAGTTGGATGACTCCAAGGTGACACTGGTTGTAGATGATGAGGCTCGAGAGTGGTTGGCGGTGCGGGGTTATGACGAGAAGATGGGTGCGAGGCCTATGTCCCGTCTGATTCGCGACAAGCTGCGCAAGCCTCTGGCAGAAGCCGTGCTCTTTGGTGAGTTGGCAGAAGAGGGTGGGCGTGTTTGCGTCACTATTGAAGATGATGAGCTGGCGATTAAAACGGCGGTGCCCGCCTAAAGTAAATTAGCTTCAGCCAAGCAATAAAAAAGCCACCGAGAGGTGGCTTTTTTATTTCAGGTCAAATTGCCTTGCGGAATTTGGCCTCTGAGCGAATTAGCGCGCGCGGTACGTAATGCGGCCCTTGCTCAGGTCGTATGGAGTCAGCTCCACTTTCACCTTGTCGCCGGTGAGAATGCGAATGTAGTTTTTACGCATCTTTCCAGAGATATGCGCAATTACCACGTGTCCGTTTTCCAGCTTTACGCGGAAAGTGGTGTTCGGCAGGGTGTCGATCACCTCGCCTTCCATTTCAATATAATCGTCTTTTGCCATGCGGCAGCAACCTTACAATAACTTGATCAGACCTTTACCCCGGAGGCTCTTTGGCCTAGCCGCGGCTTGACGGGCGAGCATTTTGCACGAAAAGGCAAGATAGAGCAAAGGGAGAGTGTGTTGAACTAGAGCGATTTAAGGCTCCAGCGGTTTTCTTTTAACATTTCGATGGGGCGAAATTGGCTTTTATAGGCCATTTTGTGGCACTTCTCAATCCAGTACCCCAGGTAGAGATTAGGTAGTCCCAAGCGCCGGGCCCATTCGATCTGGTAGAGGATGCAGTAACTGCCCAGGCTCCGTTTGTCCTCATCGGGATCGAAGAAAGTATAGATGGCCGATAACCCGGCAGTCAGGATATCTGTTACCGCCACTGCCACCAACTTGCCGCGGGCTCTCAGCTCAATATAGCGAGTAGACCCCCAAGCCTGGCTTAGGAAGCTGCGGTATTGTTCCCGGCTGGGTGGATACATCTCCCCATCGGCGTGGCGCTGCTCGATATAGCGGGCGTAGAGTTCGTAATGCTCATCTGTATCGATGGACTCGATATGGAATATGTCCAGGTCCTTGTTGCGCTTCCAACAGCGTCTCTGGTTGCGGTCAGGGACAAACAGGCTCACAGGCACGCGAGCCGGTATACAGGCGCGACAGGTCGCGCACTGGGGGCGATAGAGGTAGGCACCACTGCGCCGGAACCCCAGCTCTGACAGGCGGTTGTACAGACGCTGATCCACTTCTGTTTGCGGATCGACAAACACCGTTGTTGCCTCCCGATCCGGCAGGTAACCGCAGGGGTGGGGCAGGGTGGCCAATAGGCGCACTGAATCCAGCTGAGAGTATTTACCCATAAGTCCACGAAAGCTTCCAGGGCTGCGGGAAAGGCGGCTGCTTAACGCCGTCTGCCAGCAGTTGTTCGAAATCCTTACGACACATTTCCACCGCCCCAAGGCTGCTGAGATGAGGATTGCTCACCTGGCAGTCGATCAGTGGGCAGCCCCACAATTCTAATTGCCGAACGAGGTGGACAAAAGCGACTTTTGAAGCGTCTGTCTCCCGGTGAAACATCGACTCCCCAAAGAACACTCGCCCCAGCGCAATACCATAGAGTCCGCCAACGAGTTGACCGTCGCGCCAAACCTCCACTGAGTGGGCAAACCCCTGATGGTGCATGTCGATATAGGCGTCGCACATCTCATCGGTGATCCATGTGCCGGTTTCATCCGCCCGGGGGGCACGGCAGGCCTCAATTACCTCGGGAAAGGCTTGGTCGAAGGTGACCGAAAAGGTTCCTCGGCGCAATACTTTGCGCAAAGTGCGGCCAATACGAAAGTTTTGCGGGATAACCACGCAGCGAGGGGAGGGGCTCCACCACAAGATCGGCTGGTCATCTGAATACCAGGGGAAGACCCCTCTTTGATAGGCTTCAACCAGCCACTCGGGAGTCAGGTCTCCTCCGGCCGCCAGCAAGCCATTGGGGTCATCCAGTGCGAATTCAGTTGGGGGAAAATCAACAACGGTGTGGTCGAGCCACATCAGGCGGCTTTGGGTGTTCCCTGCCACGATCTGACTCCTGTCGGTAGAGGGGGGATACCGGGCAGAAAAGCTCTGCCCGGGGATTTGACTTACTTCTCGGCGTCGAGGAAGCGCTCGGCGTCCAGGGCGGCCATACAGCCGGTACCCGCAGAAGTTACCGCCTGGCGGTAAATATGGTCGGATACGTCACCTGCGGCAAATACACCGGGAACAGAAGTCTGAGTGGCATTGCCGTTCAGGCCGCTCTCCACAATGAGGTAACCACCATTCATTTCAAGCTGGCCTTCAAAGATACCGGTATTCGGTTTGTGACCGATAGCAATAAATACACCGGAAACGTCCAGCTCTGTAGTGGTGTCGTCCTGGGTGTTGCGCAGGCGCAGCCCAGTTACACCGTTGTCGTCACCGAGCACTTCGTCCAGGGTGTTGTGCCAGCAGACATTGATATTGCCGTTTTCCACTTTATCCATCAGGCGGTCCTGAAGGATTTTTTCTGCGCGAAGCTCGTCGCGGCGGTGAATCAGGGTCACTTCACTGGCGATATTGGAGAGGTACAAGGCCTCTTCCACGGCGGTGTTGCCACCACCGACAACAGCAACTTTCTGGTCGCGATAGAAGAATCCGTCACAGGTCGCACAGGCGCTGACACCGCGTCCCTGGAAGGCTTCCTCAGAAGGTAGGCCCAGGTACTGAGCTGAGGCGCCAGTGGCGATAATCAGCGAGTCACAGGTGTAAGTTTCGTTGCCTTTCAAGGTGAAAGGGCGCTGTTTCAGATCAACAGATTCGATGTGATCGAAGATGATTTCTGTCTCGAAGCGCTCTGCGTGCTGCTGCATTTGCACCATCAGGTCCGGACCTTGAAGCTCCGGAATACCGCCCGGCCAGTTCTCGACTTCAGTGGTGGTGGTCAGCTGCCCACCCTGTTGCATACCCGTGATAACAACCGGGTTCAGGTTTGCCCGTGCAGCGTAGATAGCCGCGGTGTAGCCGGCAGGGCCTGAGCCGAGGATGATCAGTCGATGATGGTTATTGCTCATGAAGTACTCTTTAAAACTCTCAATTTGCGAAGTTTACCCAATGGGCTGGGAGTCGATATGCCCGTCCATTTTTTGATCAGGCGAGACTATTAAATTGGGCGATATAATAGGCGATATTTACCATTCGGCGAAATAGTTTGCCTTAATTTGTTCGATTGATCCTACCTATTCAACTCTCTTTGACCTTGCTAGAGCTTTGGCTCAAATCGGAGTTTGCGCCAAAGCTGGCCGTAAGAGCTGGAAAAATGTAAAAAAGTTCCAATCTGAGGTAACTGCTGCTGGCTTTGATAGGGGGAGAATGGAGTGTCACAAATTAGAATTACGGATTGTTAGATGTATTGAGTGTGTGAGCGTCATAGAGGCCAGTGACTTCGAGTAAGTGCCCAAACCCTAGTGGGTTGAGGATCGTTATGCGCTATAAAAGAAAGTTCATACCCTTAAACCTGAAGCGAGAGCAGTTGGGGCATCCTAAAACTTTTCTGACCCTTAGTGAGGAGGCCCAGGCTTTCGTAGCCGAAATTATCGACGATAGTTATTCGTTGCGTTTTTCCATTGATCTGGAGCCCGATGGCGATCACCGGGCGAGCTTACATGGCCCACCCCACCTGCTGGATCTATTTACCGCGCTTAACTTGCAAATACGCTGTGAAATTGTCTCTGATGGATATGGTGATACAGGAGGTGGGGCGGTTACTTGCGCGGGTGAGCCAGAAGAACTCGAGAAGTTTGCTATGGCGCTGGGCCTCAGCAATGGTTGTCGAGTTCTCGACTTGATGTGTGGCAGGGGAGTCCTGAGTAGCTACCTGCTTAAGTTTGCCAAAGCTCATGGGGTTATTATTCAATGTAGCTTGTGCGATTCCCACCCTTCGCAGCTTGAAAACCTTGACCCAAATATTCAATTGCTAGCTGCCGATATCACTATAGGTGACGGAAGAAACTTGCCATATCCCAGTGAATTATTTGATGCTGTGGCAATCAGAATGGGCCTGCACGAAGTGCCTTATAAAGATCAGCCCCTGGTTCTCCAGGAGTGTTATCGGGTTTTGAAGCCGGGAGGTCCGCTGTTGGTTTGGGACTTGATGCCGGCGTCTGCCGGGGTCCAAGATTTACTGTGTGCCCAAAAGCGAAAATTGTCAGCGCTGACACACCGTGAATCGTTGCTCTTGGATCGGTTCTTTTTGCGGGAAGACCAGTTGTTACAATTGCTCAGCGATGCAGGCTTTTCGCAAGCAGAGCGGGTATCCAGAACCTATTACCGAGATAGTACTCAAGACAAATTAAAAACAGAGTTGGGCGGGGATCAATACAAATTGGAAATTCTGAATAGTTACCTCCGCGAGAGAGTTACCCAGGCGATTATTGATGAGGTTTGCTGGGAGGATTCAGGGCAGGATATCTCGATGATGATTCCAAATTGCATCTATCGCACGTACAAACCGATAAATTTAGAAGAGAATACTGGCTAGGAAGCGCTCCAGGTTTTTCGATACTGCCGCCAAACAACAAAAAACTACTTGGCGTCAGGGATCGTAAGGCGCAATCTGAAAGCGTAGATTGTAAAATAGCCTGATTGAGTTGCTTTCTTCTGTAAGCAATACAGAATTTTGTCGGGCGGCATGGGGATTCAGGTCCCAGGTAGACATCGCCAAGTTCATGTGGACATAAAAAGTACAGCATTATTGAGGTAAGCCATTGAAGGCCGAAAGCGCAACTGAAAAAAGCCCTGCAGAGAGCAATGCATTGCCAGACTCATTGATCGCCCGACTCGTTCGCGAGGGGGCCCTGATCAGTTTGCTGGCTGGTGCCCTGTTGCTCGCCATTAGCCTGTTAAGCTTTAGCGCAGAAGATCCGGGCTGGTCGCAAACTGGCAGTACCCAACAAGTGCACAATGCCATTGGGCCAGCCGGTGCTTGGCTGGCAGATGTGTGTTTGTCTTTGCTCGGATGGATGGCTTACCTGTTCCCCTTGCTGATTGGTCTGCGGGCCTATCACATTCTTCGCGATCGCAATGCCCGCTTCCATTTGCCGCTATTTGCTTTGAGGATATTTGGCTTGCTGCTGGTTCTTGTCAGCGGGGCGGCAATGGCGACTCTTTGTTTTGATCCCGCAGAAAACCCATTGCCGTTTACCAACGGAGGCATCATCGGCAGTGCGATGGCGTCTGCCCTGGGTTCTAGCCTCGGCTATGTAGGGGCAACCATTTTACTGCTGGCGATATTTGCTATCGGTGTCACTGTTTTTACAGGTTTGTCGTGGCTCAAATTGGCAGAGGCAATCGGCAAGAATGTGCTCGGCTTTTTTGCCTTACTGGGCAGTTTCTATCAACGCTGGCGCCAAAAGCGCAATGAGCGGAGGGTGGCCAGAGAGGCGATTGTCGTGCGCAAGGCGGCTGTGGAGGAAGAGAAACAGCGAGTTGCCAAACGAATTCCCCCGAAGATTGAGCCCACTGCCCCCAAGCCGAAGCAGAGTCCTCGGGCAGCAAAGGAAAAACAGCGAGAGCTTTTCAAGAGTGGCCCGGTTACTGGAACCCTGCCGCCGTTGGGTCTACTCGATCCAGCAGATCAAAACAAGAAGGCCGGCTTCTCCCGGGAATCCCTGGAAGCGCTGTCACGCCTGTTGGAACTTAAGCTGAAAGACTTCGGCGTTGTTGCCGAAGTGGTATCTGTGCTGCCGGGACCGGTAGTAACCCGCTTTGAAATTCAGCCAGCTCCCGGTGTAAAGGTGAGCAAGATTTCCAATCTGGCAAAAGACCTGGCGCGCTCACTGGCGGTGATCAGTGTGCGTGTGGTCGAGGTAATCCCAGGCAAGTCGGTTGTGGGTATCGAAATCCCTAACGAAAATCGACAGATGGTACGCCTCAGTGAAGTGTTGTCGGCAGATGTCTACGATAATGCCAAATCGCCGCTGACTCTGGCGCTCGGTCACGATATTTCCGGTCAGCCGGTGGTGGCCGATCTGGCCAAGATGCCTCACTTGCTGGTAGCGGGTACCACCGGTTCGGGTAAATCCGTGGGTATCAACGTTATGTTGTTGAGCCTGCTGTACAAATCCACGCCCGATGAGGTCCGCCTGATTCTGGTGGACCCAAAAATGCTGGAGCTCTCGGTGTACGAGGGCATTCCGCATTTGTTGACCCCGGTCATCACCGATATGAACGATGCCGCCAATGGTTTGCGTTGGTGTGTTGGAGAAATGGAGCGCCGCTACAAGTTGATGGCAGCAATGGGGGTGAGAAACCTCGCAGGCTTTAACCGCAAAGTGAAAGAGGCGGAAGAGGCCGGGGAGCCGCTGATCGATCCTATCTGGCAGCCAGATCCCGCCTCCAGCGTGCCGGAAGATGAACAAACCGCACCGGCCCTGAAAGCACTGCCTGCCATTGTTGTCGTGATTGATGAATTTGCCGACATGATGATGATCGTCGGTAAAAAGGTCGAACAGCTGATCGCGCGAATCGCACAAAAAGCCCGTGCAGCTGGGATCCACTTACTGCTTGCAACCCAGCGTCCGTCGGTGGATGTTATTACCGGCTTGATTAAAGCTAACGTACCTACTCGAATCGGTTTTCAGGTTTCGTCCAAGGTGGATTCCCGCACAATCCTCGACCAGGGCGGTGCGGAGCAGCTGCTCGGTCATGGTGACATGTTGTACTTACCGCCTGGAAGTGGTGTTCCTGTTCGTGTCCACGGCGCTTTTGTCGACGATCACGAAGTGCATAAAGTTGTCGCCGATTGGGGCCGTCGCGGTGAGCCTGATTATATCGATGGTATTGTCGACGATAGTAATAACAGTATCCCCGTGCCTGGATTACAGTCTGAAGGCGGTGAGGATGAAGATCCTGAAGCCGATGCGCTCTACGACGAAGCCGTAGCTTTCGTCACTAAATCCCGCAAGGCGTCAATTTCCTCTGTGCAGCGTCAGCTGCGGATTGGTTACAATCGCGCGGCTCGAATTATTGACGCCATGGAGGCTGCCGGGGTGATATCTGCGGCGGGCCACAACGGCAATCGAGAGGTGCTGGCACCGCCGCCAGCCTGATAGGAGTTTGGCCCTTGGAGCAGTGGCGGGTTAAGCCTCCGTTCACTTAGTCGGGGTTAATCTTTAAGGAAATCAATACGTTGGGACTCCACTATGAAAAGAATTCTGCAGGGTCTGCTGCTTTCAATCAGTGTTACCGCCAGCGCGGCCTGGGCTGATGCCACCGATGACCTGAGCGATTTACTCAAGCCGTTGGAAGCGATTTCGGGTAATTTCAAACAGACATTGATCGACGAGCGTGGCGAGGTCACACAAAAGAGCAATGGTAGCTTCTCTGTGCAGCGCCCGGGCAAATTGCGCTGGAAAACCGGTGAGCCTTATCCCCAGTTACTGGTGACAAACAACAAGACACTCTGGCTGTACGATCCGGATCTGGAGCAGGTGACAGTTCGCCCAGTGGATGCCCGTATTAAGGATACCCCAGCCCTATTGCTGGGGGGCAAAGTAGAGGAAATACGGGGCTCGTTTAATGTGAGCCAGAAAGAAGGGGTTTATCACCTGACCCCCAAGAACCCCTCGGCCCCTTTTAAAGCCATGGAAATTCGATTTGCCAAAAATGGCTTGCCGTCGGCAATGACCGTGCGCGATGGTATGGGACAAACCACTGAAATTCAGTTCAGTGGTATGGAGGCGAATCCAAAACTATCCGCTTCTATATTTGATTTTAAGCCCCCGGCCGGTACTGACATTATTAAAGATGAGTGATCTGTTCGATACTCCCAAAACCCACCAACCCCTCGCGGCCCGTATGCGGCCGAATTCCCTGGCCCACTATGTGGGCCAGTCGCATTTATTGGGGGAGGGCAAACCTCTGCGGGAGGCCGTAGAGCGCGGCCAACTGCACTCAATGATTTTGTGGGGCCCACCCGGTGTTGGCAAAACCACTTTTGCGCGGTTGCTAGCTGAAGAGTGCGATGCTCGATTTGCCACTCTGTCTGCGGTACTCGCCGGAGTGAAAGATATTCGCCAGGCGGTGGCCGAAGCTGAACAGCACCGGATACAGTCGGGCCGACACACTATTTTATTTGTCGATGAAGTGCATCGATTTAATAAGGCTCAGCAGGATGCCTTCCTTCCCTACGTGGAGGAGGGCACTGTGACTTTTGTCGGGGCGACTACGGAAAACCCGGCTTTTGAGTTGAACAATGCACTTCTGTCCCGGTGTCGCGTCTATCTTTTGCGCAGCATTCCTGAAGAGGAGTTATTGGGGTTGCTGCGCTACGCCCTGCAAACCGACCAGCAGTTGCGCGAGCGGAGCGTCAACATTCCCGAGGAAGTGTTGGGCAAGATTGCTAGGGCTGCCGATGGAGATGCCCGCAGTGCTTTGAACTTGCTGGAAGTGGCCTGCGATCTGGCCAAAGAGGAGGCCGGGCGACTGATTGTCGATGAAGACGTGCTCGCCGAGGTGCTCAGTGCCGATGTTCGCCGTTTTGATAAAGGCGGCGATTATTTTTACGATCAAATTTCCGCCATGCATAAATCAGTGCGGGGGTCTGACCCGGATGCGGCGCTCTACTGGTTTGTGCGGATGCTGGATGGAGGCTGCGACCCGTTATATATCGCTCGCCGTGTCGTGCGTATGGCTAGTGAAGATATCGGCAATGCGGACCCGAGGGCTTTGCAGTTGTCGCTGAATGCCTGGGATGTGCAGGAGCGCCTGGGGAGTCCCGAGGGCGAGTTGGCAATTGCCCAAGCCATTACTTACCTGGCGGTTGCGGCAAAAAGCAATGCAGTTTACTCCGCTTACAATCGTGCCGTGGCGGATGTTCGTCGCGAGCCCAGTTATGAAGTGCCAGTGCATTTGCGCAATGCCCCTACCAAACTGGCAAAAAGCCTGTCCCACGGTGCGGAGTATCGCTACGCCCACGACGAACCCGATGCTTTTGCTGCGGGAGAGAATTACTTCCCCGAAGAGATTGCTGAGCGCGAGTACTACCAGCCGGTTCCCCGAGGGTTGGAGTTAAAAATTTCAGAAAAATTGCAGACTCTGCGCCGACTAAATCGCGAGAGTGACAAGCAGCGTTACAGAAACTCTAAATAGATAGAAAGGAAGCAGCTAAATGCAGTGGCTGGCAGTCGCCTTGGGCGGCGCACTTGGGGCAGTTCTTCGCCACCTGGTGAGTATCTGGAGCTTTCCGGTATTTGAGGGCCGGTTTCCGCTAGGAACCATCATTGTCAATTTAACAGGCTCTTTTTTGATCGGTATTGTTTATGTACTGATCGCTCACCGCGCCATGTTGGGGGAGGAATGGCGTCTTCTGTTGATGACCGGTATGTTCGGCGCACTGACAACCTTTTCCACTTTCTCCCTCGAAAGCCTGATACTGTGGCACAATGGCCAGCCGCTGGTGGCCCTTGGCTATATTGTCGGCAGCCTTGTTGGTTGTTTGTTGGCCACCGCTGCTGCTGTCGCTTTGGCGACACGGTATTTTTAATTTAACTTCTCTGTTGTAGGAGCCTGATAACAGGCGAACTGGAAACGATGCTCGATCCCAAACTGATTCGCACGGATATGGACCAGGTGGCCGCTGCCCTGAAAAAGCGCGGTGTAGAACTGGATACTGCCAAACTTGAAGCCCTTGAAGAACGCCGCAAAGAATTGCAGGTGCGCACCGAGAGTTTGCAAAACGAGCGCAATAGCAAGTCGAAAAATATCGGCCGTGCCAAGGCGAATGGTGAAGATATTGCTCCGCTTTTGAAAGAAGTGGAGTCCCTCGGTGGTGAGTTGCAAGATGCCAAACATGCACTGACAGAATTGCAGGGAGAGTTGGATGCAATCTTGTCTGCGATTCCCAACTTGCCGGATGCCTCAGTGCCTGAAGGCGAGAGTGAAGACGATAATGTAGAGGTTCGCCGCTGGGGCCAGCCGCGTACTTTTGACTTTGAAGTTAAAGACCACGTAGACCTGGGCACACACCTTGGTGGCCTCGACTTCGAGATGGCAGTGAAGCTCACCGGCTCCCGCTTTGCGGTAATGAGCGGTGATGTTGCGCGTCTGCATCGCGCGTTGGCACAGTTTATGCTGGATACTCACACCGAAGAGCATGGTTACCAGGAAACCAATGTGCCGGTTGTTGTGAATGCTGATTCCCTGTACGGCACTTCCCAGCTGCCTAAATTTGAGGAAGACCTGTTTAAGCTCGAAGATGATCGTAGTTTCTACCTGATCCCGACTGCGGAAGTGCCCCTCACCAATATGTATCGCGATCATATTGTTGAAGACAGTGCTAGCCTGCCGCATAAATTGGTTGCTCACACTACCTGCTTCCGCTCTGAAGCTGGCTCTCACGGCCGCGACACTCGTGGCATGATTCGCCAGCACCAGTTTGAAAAGGTAGAACTGGTTTGGGTGGCGCGCCCGGATCAGTCTGAAGAGGCATTGGAAACCCTGACGCAAAATGCGGAGACCATTTTGCAGAAGCTGAACCTGCCATACCGCACAGTGATTCTCTGCGGTGGCGATATCGGTTTCTCTGCTCGAAAGACATACGATATTGAAGTTTGGATTCCGTCCCAGGATAAGTACCGCGAGATATCCTCTTGCTCCCTGGTAGGTGACTTCCAGGCGCGCCGAATGAAGGCACGCTGGCGCAACCCGGAAACCAATAAGCCCGAATTGGTGCATACACTGAATGGCTCCGGCCTTGCCGTGGGTCGTACCCTCATCGCTGTTCTGGAAAATTACCAGCGCGAGGATGGCAGTATTGAGGTGCCGGAAGTATTGCGGCCCTATATGCGAGGCCAGGAAGTGATCTCAGCTTCCTGAGCGTAGCACTCCAAAAGGGCGAGCGTAGAGTTCGCCCTTTTTTGTTTGTAGTAATGAGTTTCACTTTGCCCGCTATTTGATGGAATAAGAAGTTGCGTTATTTACCCCTCGCATTTGATGTCAAAGATCATCCCTGTTTGATTGTTGGAGGCGGCTCCATTGCCACCCGTAAAGCTCGCTTATTGCACAAAGCGGGTGCACGGATATTGGTGGTATCCCCGGAAATTACCGATGAGCTTCAGCAAATGGTGACTGATTCTGGTGGGGAATGGTTTCAATCAGTTTATTCGAGCGAGTATTTACAGAAAGCGGGGCTGGTCGTTGCTGCATCTGATAGTGAGTCCGTGAATGCACAGGTTTCAGCCGATGCCCAGGCTCAGCGCCTACCTGTCAATGCGGTGGACGCGCCAGAGTTGTGCACGTTTACTTTCCCGGCCATTGTGGAGCGGGGAGATCTATCGATCGGCATCAGCAGTGGTGGCGCGGCTCCAGTACTGGCGCGCAGAATCAGGGCTCAGCTCGAAGCCCTGCTATCGCCGGGGCTGGGACCGCTGGTAACTTTGGCGGCAGGGATGCGCGATAGGGTTAAGGCAGCGCTTCCAGAGTCTCGGCGCAAGAATTTTTGGGAGTGGGTTTTTGCCGGCCCCGTTGCCAACCGCATGGAGGCCGGGCAACCAGCAGATGCCGAGCAGGCGCTGGTGGATGCGCTTCAAGACTGGCAGGGGAGCCCGAATCCGGTGGGTGAGGTTTACCTGGTAGGTGGAGGTCCGGGAGATCCAGACCTGCTGACTTTTCGCGCACTGCGCTTGATGCAGCAGGCGGATGTGGTGCTCTACGATCGGCTGGTTTCACCGGAAGTGATGGAGTTGGTGCGCCGGGATGCAGAGCGGATCTATGTGGGTAAGCGCAAGGCTTTCCACGCGGTGCCACAGGACGATATCAATCAGCTGTTGGTAGATTTGGCCAGCCAAGGTAAAAAAGTTTTGCGACTTAAGGGAGGCGATCCCTTTATTTTTGGTCGAGGCGGTGAGGAAATAGACAAGTTGTCAGAGGCGGGGATTCCCTTTCAGGTAGTGCCGGGAATCACTGCGGCCTCTGGTTGCGCCAGTTACGCTGGTATCCCACTGACTCACCGGGATCACGCTCAATCTGTGCGCTTTATTACCGGGCACCTGAAAGAGGGTGAGTTGGACCTCCCTTGGCAAGAACTTGCGGGCCCAGCACAAACCCTGGTTTTCTATATGGGGCTTACGGGGTTACAAACTATTTGTGCTGAATTGATTAAACACGGGCTCGATGCGAATACGCCGGCGGCCTTGGTTGAAAAGGGCACTACGCGAGACCAGCGAGTAGTTGTCGGTGACTTGAGCAGCTTGCCGGCCCTTGCTGAAAACAGTGAAGTTCGAGCGCCAACACTCACCATCATTGGTGGGGTAGTGAGCTTGCATGAAAAGCTTCAGTGGTATCAGCCAAATCGAGAAGATTAAGGCAGGGACCCAATGACGCCGAGAGTACCTATACTGAAAAGGTACTCTCAGAGTGGTGTTCAATATGCTGCTTGCATTTATTCGCTTTTATTGCACCAATGCTGTGCGCTTTTTTCTCCCACCGGTCCGTGAAATAGCAATTCCTGCACAGCTAGACAGTCACACCCGGCGCTACACCTACCACTACCAGCAAAAGAAGAGTTGGGTGAGAAACCTCTGGATTATATCGGCGGCACTGATGTTGTGCTTTCCAGTGCTGCCTTTCGTTGTGAGTCTTGCCTTCTTCACCACGTTTCTGTCTTTTGCAATTCTCGATGAGACTGCCTGACTTTAGCGTCCCTGCGGTACCTCTAATTTAACGTGAGTCGGTAGCGAGGCTCGCGTTCAATAAATGATGAAGTGTTTCCCTTTACCCAATCCTGATGGCCGTTGCCGAAAAATGGTGAGAGTGGATGAGCACTCTGACCTGTGGCCATATGGAAAATACCGTCTGCATCCCGGCCCGGTGAAACCACTAAGCGCTGGGATGCGCCATGAGTGGGAGACTGGAAGCGGGGCATATGGGTATCTCCAGCGAGAGGCTCCGCAGGCATTGCCAGGAACCAATTCAGCGGTGGTATTGCTTTGCCCAGTGGATGCTGGATCTTTGCCGTATTTTCAGCACCCCAGGATTGACGCTTAAGGGGTTGATTGCTGCGATTCATTTTTTCCAGTACTTGATCCAGAGCGGCGAGCTTTATCGCCTTCCAGGATTCAAAATCCGGGTTGAGAAGCTGTTTTGGCTCTTGCTGAGCCATTTCCCAAAGTGGGTATTCAAATTGGCGCTTGAGTTGGCCGAAAGAAAACTTAGGCTGATAGCGGCGCATGTAAGTCAAAATGGGCGCTGTCGTAAGCTCCATCAACTTCAGGCGATAGTTGCGAACGATGCGATAGCCTACGGAGTCGATGGCGGCTCGGCCTCCCCAATTTTGAATCTGTGTATATACCTCGCGGTAGTCTTGCTGATCTTCAAGTAAGGTGAGGAGGTGTTGCTGCCACCGCTCGAGAAAAACTGCCTGATCGTCGAGCTGGATATTTAAAAGGTCCTGCTCATTGAATTTTTCTTGAGCGAAAAGCCGTTCGCGAATTTGTTGCTGACGTGCGCCGAGCGCATAGCCGTGGTTGCCCATGAGTTTGAGATAGTCCCCATCAACGATACGAGCGTTGGCACTCCAGATTCGGCCGGACTCCGGGTTATACAGGCGGGGGTGCTCCTGGGGGCTTAAATAGCCGTCCCAATAGGCACTACCATCTGCCCAGCTGATTGATCGACTGCCATCAAACCCGACTCGCTTGGGAATAGCGCCAGCCACAGTCCAACCAATATTGCCGTTACTATCGCCAACCACTAGGTTCTGATGAGGGATGCCTATGGTGGGGCCAAGCTCCAGAGCTTCTTCGGCGGTGCGAACAACTTCCATATCAATCAAGTTCATATTGCCGCCCAGAGTGTCGTGAGCAACCCAGCGGAATGCGAGAGGAACGCCATCGTGGTTTGTACCGATAACGGGACCCCAGATAGTTGTGCGAACTTCTATGGTTTTTGGGTCGCTGCCTTTGACGGCGATAGATTCTGTTTCATAGGCAAAATTCCTCCAGCCTTCAGGCGTTTTATATTGATTGCCGTCTTCGCTGAGTTCCAGTGGAATCAGGTCACTCCAGTCGCCACCGGTGTTGGTAAATCCCCAGGCAACTAATTCGTTGCTTCCGGCAACCATAATTGGGCCGCCTGGAAGGGTTACGCCACGAACAAATCGGTTGGTGCCTGGTATGCTCCAGCCTGCTCGGAACCAGATATTGGGAACACTCAGCCCGAGGTGCATATCGTTGGCAAGAATGGCTCCACCGTGCGCTGTTAAATTACCGCCGACCACCCAGTTATTACTGCCGTAAATCTTGTCATCACTCTCCATCGCCTGATAAACGATAGTGTCCTGTTCATCTAAAAGTGCAGAAATCGGTGTTTCTGGGAGGCTAACCTTTTCTCGTGCTTCTCCAAATAGTGGTGCGTCCCACCGCCCGCCTTGGGGAAAATAGAAAGCGTAGAGATCTGCTGGAAGCAATTCGGCTAAAGCGGTGTCGCGAAGTTCATAACTACCGCGTTCACTTTGTAGCGTCAGGTACATGCTGTAGATAGTTAACAGGCTGTCGGCAGAATTCCAGGGGCGCGGTTCCTGACCCAATAACAAATACTCCCAGGGTTTTGCGGGAAGCTGGTTGAGGCCAAAATTAATACCGTTGATATATTGATCCAGAAGGGCCTTTTGTTCCGCCGGCATCGCAGCAATGTTTCGCTCTGCTCGCTGGCGAAATTGATGCAAACGTACCTTTTGATCGTGTTTTATAGTGGACGCGCCCAGTAATTCTGATAATTCCCCGGCAGAACTTCTCCGCAACAGATCCATTTGGAAAAAACGTTCCTGCGCGTGTAAAAAGCCCAATGCGAAGGCCGAACTGTTTCGGTTTTCAGAATGAATTAATGGCACTCCCTGTGAATCGCGCTCGATAACAACTGGGTCTTTTAATTTACCCGTGGTAATGGTTCCATCGAGAATAGGCAAGCTCTGTCGGAGCCAGATCCAGGAGCCAATTAAAAATATAATTATCAAACCCAATAGGCTGATAATTAGTGCTGTCATATACCGCTTGAGAAATGGAAATGTTGTCATTGTGGTGGCCGCAAAATCTCTGAGTTAATGTCGGTAGCACTTTATTGTGCAATTTTAATTTCACTCGCAAAGTTACTAAGCGATACAAGGAGTAACTTTTAGTGACAAAACCCAAGCTTTAAATTATAGGATTTTCCTGTCATTCACTGCTATTTCTCGAAGAACTGACTGGTCACAAGAAAAAAGTCATCGCAGGGTTTTCAATATGAAAACGCAACCGTAAGATGGCGTGCAATAACAAAAACAACAATAAATCGAAAACATCAGGCTGTATAACAATAAACGCGAGGACGCGATGATGCACGATGTTGGTAGAGATGTAACAAACCGTAGATTCAATCTTTCCATTCTTTCTGGAACCATTGCTTTCCTCACCGCTGTCGGCTCTCACGTTCACGCTGCGGAAATTGAGGAGGTTGTCGTTACTGCGCAGAAGCGAGCGGAAAACCTACAGGACGTACCTATCGCGATTTCCGCCTTCACCGGGGAAAATATAAAAGAAGCCGGTGTCAAAAATTTGACTGACTTGGGGAAATATACGCCGGGCGTGGAAATGCACAATGATACCGCCCTGCAACCAACGTACAGTATTCGCGGCGTGCAAACTAATGACTGGACCATAGGCTCTGATCCAGCAGTGGCGGTCTATGTGGATGGGGTTTATACCGGCCGCAGTGCAGGTGCCGAGATACCGCTGACCGATATTGAGAGGGTTGAAGTCCTCAAAGGGCCTCAGGGTACACTATTCGGTCGCAATGCCACCGGTGGTGCGATCCACATTATTACCACCAAACCGCAGGCGGATGATTCTACGGAATTAAATCTAACTGCCGGTAATTATGGGCGCCAGTCGTCGGATCTTTTGGTTAATCGCCAGATTAGTGACAACCTGTATGGCCGTTTTTCGGCGTCGACAAATCGTCGCGATCCATTTGCTGATAATTTAGCAAATGGATTCTCTGTAGGGGATCAGGATACTCAGACCTACCGCGCCTCTGTGTTGTGGGAGCCGGCGACGGATACTGAGGTGCTGTGGCGCGCCAATTACGGGATTATGGATCAAGGCAGCGCTTTGCGAACAACCATAGTGCCCAGCCTTAAAGATGAAACGGATGTTTTTGGCGACTACGCCCTGGATACCCCGACCATAGAGGATCGTGATTCCTTTGGCACATCACTGACAATTACCAAAGATTTCGATAATTTCACTTTTACTTCGATTACTGCCTACAGCGAATTCGATGCCCACCTGCAGCAGGATGAGGATGGTACCGCCAACCCGGACTATATGTTTGGGTCGGCAAATACTGATGATCAAAGCCAGTTCTCTCAAGAGTTCCGTCTCAATGGTGCTACAGATACTATCAAATGGACTCTGGGAGCTTCTTACTCCGAAGAAGAGGTGGATCACACCACTTATGCCAATTTCACTACCGGATCGGTGGAGTCCTTTGCCGTTTATGAAGGGGTAAAGGCTGCCTATCCGGACCTGACCCAAACCGAGCAAGAGGACTTAGCGGTTATCACCCGTGCGCAGCTACAGCAGGCAGGGTTGGAGGGAATTGCCAGCGCTTCCTTTGTCTATGACCTGATGCTGCAAACAGGCCAGGTGGATGCGTTACTCGCTCAGTTAGGCGCTGCTGGTATAACTGGCGATATGCTCTATGCGGAAGATGTAGTCGGACAGATGATGGCGGGCTTCAATCCCTGGATAGCCTCGGATGCACATTGGGGGGAGAGCGTTCGCAACACAGGTGATTACCGTTCCAGTGCTATTTACGGCGACATGACCTGGAGCCTTACCGATAAGATGGACCTGACTGTCGGTGCTCGTTATACCTACGATCAAAAAGATTTCACCATCCAGACGGCTTATGGCAACAGTATTCCTCTGTCACTGTCCGGCGGAGATGTGCGCTTGGTTGACGGAGATGGCAACGTAATCGGCACTGTAACCCTGCCTGAGGTCGATTTGGGGTCCCAGTTGTTTGGCATTGTGTTTTTCAACAATGGCCAGCCGGTTTTGGACTCCAAATTGAGTGATAGCTGGAGCGACCTTTCCGGTCGTATAGTGCTGGATTACCGCTGGAATGACGATGTGATGACCTATGTCTCCCTGGCGGATGGTTTTAAAGCCGGTGGATTCAATAGCCTGAACTTTGGTCCCGGGGTTGAGTCGTCTTTCGATCAGGAAGATGTCGTTAACCTGGAGGTTGGTCTTAAGAGCAGCCTGTTCGACAACCGAGTACGCTTGAATACCTCTATTTACACCTACGAATACAACAATTTGCAGGAGTTGGATCTGGTGGGTACTCCTATTCCTAGTTATAACCTGCGGAATTCGGATGCAGAGGGTACTGGGGCGGAGATCGAAGTGCAGTGGGCAGTAACAGAGAGCTTGTTTATTGCCGGTAATTACTCCTACCTGGATACAGAGTTTACTGACTACCAGATCATCGAAGCCATTGGTGAGACTGAAGAGGACTCGAAAGTAGGTCAGTCTCGGGTATCAACGCCAGAGAATAAATTCAACCTAATGGCTGAATACACAGTGGACCTTGCATCTGGCGGGGAGTTTATTTTCCGTGGCGATTATAACTGGACAGATGAGCGAATTGGTTCGATTACTGATCGGACACGTATCGTGGAAGACTATCAGTTGTTCAACCTGCGGGCGGCCTGGAACAGCCCTTCAGATAGTTATTCTTTAGCGCTCTGGATACAAAATTTGACGGATGAAGAAATTGCTGGCGGTTATGGTGGTACCGGTGCAGCCATTGGTGCCAGTCCCGCTTGGCGCTTTATGCCGAGAATGTACGGTGCGGATTTAACTGTCCGATTTTAATTAACCCATGGGTTAATACGGCACAGGGATGTGCTGTTGTCGACCTTGGGAGGGCATTTAAAGGCCACAAGAGTATTGTGGGATTATTTAGAGTCCCTTATTCCGGCAGTAGCCTATAAAAAACGTTTAGATTGAGAAAATTGCGTCTAAATTTTGAAAGAAATATTACATAAAACAATTTTTGCTCTATTTTATTAAGTTATTCCTGTCAGCATGACGAGAGAGTGGGCCGGTTTATCCGGCCCTTTTTTTTATTGACCCTTCAAGAGAAAAATAAACTGGCGCATATACCCTTCTGTTGAATAGCTAGCCTCTAGGTTTACACCTAAAACTGCGTATGATGATTTCAATAGAGAAGAAATGTGTCGCAGTTGATTACTAATATGGCAATACACGTCGGTGAAGTAACTTTAGAGGAAGTACAACATCAACTTCTCAGTGATTACCAGAAAGTTCGTGCAGAGACAGAGGATCTTGCGTTGCCGTTATCCCCGGAGGATATGCAGCTACAGTCTATGCCGGATGCCAGTCCTACCAAATGGCATTTAGCACATACGAGCTGGTTCTTTGAGACCTTTATCCTTGCCAACCGGTTGCGGGGATATCAAACATTTAACCCACACTTCAACCACCTGTTCAACTCTTACTACAACAGTTTGGGTACCCCCTTTGCACGCCCTAACAGGGGGCTAATTTCGCGTCCGGATAGTGCCCAGGTTTATGAATATCGAAAGTTTATCGATGACTCCATGCACCGGATGCTCAGTGAGTACCCGATTCCTGAAAATTTGGCCGCGTTGGTCCAGCTGGGGTTGAATCATGAGCAGCAGCACCAGGAATTGATATTGACCGATATCAAGCATGCGCTGTCAACTAACCCCATGGCACCGGCATACAGGGATATGTTTCCTGAAGATGAAGACGGGGCGCTGGAACCTTTGCGATGGTTGAGCATACCCAAGGACCTCTATGGGATAGGGAGTGATGGGGATGCTTTCTGCTTTGATAATGAAGGCCCTGAGCATCAGCAGTTTATCGATGACTTTGTGATTGCCTCCCGATTGGTTACCAATGGCGAGTATCTTGAATTTATAGAGGATGGTGGCTATGAACAGCATCGGCTGTGGCTTTCGGATGGTTGGCTGCATTTGCAGAAAAATCAGCAAAAGCACCCATCCTATTGGCGGCTGAACAGTGATGGTTGGCATCAGTACTCCCTCTATGGGTTGCTACCCTTAAATCCAGCTGAGCCTGTCTGCCATCTTTCTTTCTATGAGGCAGATGCTTTCGCAACCTGGGCTGGAAAACGATTGCCTACTGAATTTGAATGGGAGGCAGCTGCTTGCCATTTACGCCAGCCGAATCAGATGGCATCAGCTAATTTCCTGGAAAAACGTCACTTTAGGCCATTGCAGGCGCAGCGGGGGCAAACGCAGTTCTTAGGGGATTTGTGGGAGTGGACTTCCAGCGCTTACTTACCTTATCGGGGCTTCAGAGCCCGGGAGGATGCAGTAGGGGAGTACAACGGAAAGTTTATGTGTAACCAAAAGGTTCTTCGCGGTGGATCTTTTGCAACCCCGGCTGACCATATCCGGATCAGTTACCGCAACTTCTTTTATCCACACCAGTCGTGGCAATTTACCGGTATCCGTTTGGCAGGAGACTAAATGTGAAAGCAGCCGTATCATCGATGCAGGAAAGTTCACAACAAGACCATGAATTTCTCAATGATGTGTTACGGGGGTTGGCCGGAGATCAGAAAACACTACCGTGTAAATACCTATACGACGAACTTGGCTCTCAGTTATTCGAGAAAATATGTGATGTAGACGATTATTATTTAACCCGTACTGAGGCGAAGATATTCAGTCAGTATCTACCGGATATTGCTGAGGAAATTGGCCCAGGGGCGCTACTGGTGGAGCCCGGTGCAGGCAACTGCGAAAAAGTAGAGGGCCTACTGCATCTATTAAAAAGCCCTAGCGGATACTATCCCATCGATATTTCCCCGGAGATTCTCTATCTGGCGGGGCAACGAATTAAAAAAGGCTTACCTCATATTTCTATCTGGCCGGAAGTGGGTGACTTTACTCAAGCCGAAGTATGGGACAATCTGTCGAATATTGAGTCAAAAAAACGTGTGGTGTTTTTTCCTGGTTCGACAATTGGAAACTTTGAGCCGGATAGGGCGGAGCAATTGCTGGAGACGTTTGCGGCAAATTTGAGAGCGGGAGACGGCCTGCTTATCGGAACTGATTTAGTTAAAGATTCAGTTGTGCTGGAGAGGGCGTATCACGATAGTGAGCATATTACGGAGCAGTTTAACAAGAACCTCCTGCAACGAATTAACAGTGAGTTGGGAGGCAACTTTGATTTGTCATCTTTCTCTCATCGCGCCTTCTATCAGCCATTGCGACAACGCGTAGAAATGCATTTAGTTAGCCTCCGGGATCAAAGCGTCGCAATCGCTGGGGAACAAATCGTCTTTTCGGAAGGGGAGACTATTCATACCGAGAATAGCCATAAATATAAAGTGAGTAGTTTTAATACCCTGTTGATGAAAGGCGGCTTTAAACCTGTTCGCCACTGGACTGATTCCTCTGAATCTTATGCTATTCACTATGCCCAGGCTATCTAGGGAGGTTTTAGGTCTCCTTTTCTCACTGGTGATATTGGCCGCACCAGCAAGTTTTGCTGGTGCGGAGGAAAAAAAACAGTGGGATGCCGATAGTTTTATTGTGTATAAACATCCGCTTTGCTTCTGTTGTAACAAATGGGTGGATTATCTACGGGGTAACGACATTGCCGTATCTACCAGTTCTGAGCTGAATATGGCCAAAATTCGGCAGCAATGGGGTGTTCCTCGGGGGATGGAGGGTTGCCATACGGCGGTGTGGCACAACAAATATGTTTTTGAAGGCCATGTTCCCGTCAAACATATCCTGCAATTTATTTCCTCTCCTCCAGAGGATGGAATCGGTCTATTAGTACCCGGGATGCCCGTTGGTAGCCCAGGAATGGAAGTGGATGGAAAGTTTGAACCTTACAATATTTATCTGCTGCTGGAAGGGGGAGACTATCGCCCCTTTGTCCGAGTCGAGAAGCCCCAGAGTTAGCTCTTGTTTTTAGGTCTGTAGCGAGCTGTACCAAATAATATAGAGATAACTCGCTGCCACACTGATAACACTTACCGGCAACATCAATAAAAAGAACTGCCAGAAGTTAAATGGTTGCACACCAAATTTTTCCGCCTGCTGCAGCACTATTACATTGCTGGCTGCGCTGATTATAAATAGGTTACCAGCAACTGTAGATATGGCTGATAGCATCATAAGTGTTTGAGTGTCGTGTTCATGTAGCAGATTCAGGTAGATTTCCACTACGGGAACATTGGAAAACAGTTGGCTGGCAAAAAAACTGACAAAAGTTACGGTTTCAGGTTCAGCCAGATTAATCCCGCTCTTGTGCAGAAAAAACTGTAGTGATCCGGACTTGAGTAGTGAGCCGGTCACAATAAACATAGAAATAAAGAAAAAGAGGGTGGGCCAGTCTACTTCTCTCAGTATTCTTCTTCTTTCATGACTCGCCAGATAAATGGGTGAGCAGGCGACCAAGCCTATTTGACCCAAGGTTGGGTGGTAAATACCTTCTACGTTATGAAGTACACTGCCTAATGCAATTAGAATTACCAGAAGGGCTGCCGACAATAGAGGTGGCCATTTTTGTGCTATCTCATTGTCCTCTCGATGCTGAATGCCTACATTGTGACTGGGTTCGTCAACTTTAAGAAACCTTTTTAACCAAAGAATCGACAGCAGCATGGTGATTGCTGCCGGGATAAAGATCCACTCGGCAAATACCAGAAACATATTGTCAAACTGCCCTGCGTTGGCAATCAAGATATTTTGTGGGTTGCCGACTGGGGAGATCATGCTGCCGATCGTTACGGTGGCACAAAGTAAAATAAGTAGGGGTACAACACCCCAGTTCATATCCCGAGCCATCAATAGAGCGATGGGTACACCAATCACTGCTGCAGCATCATTGGTGAGAAGGGCGGCGCAGACGGCCATGATCAGGACATAGCTTGCCAGTATGGTATTGGGGTTTTTACGGGAGAGTATTCGCCTGCTGATTTGTGCTGAAATCCCTGTGTCGTACAGAGCGGATGCAATCGAAAATACAGAGAATAAGTAGAGGATTAAGTCCCAATCCACTGCAAAGAATGCATCTTTAAGTGTGATTTGCCTCAAGGCCAAAAGTGCTACTGCGCCAAGGGTCATGATGTGCCAGATACGAACGGCAGATGGTAGCCATTGGCGCACGGCTATTAGGATAAAGATGATTGCCGAAACGGTTAAGCTGATAGACATCTATCGTTATCCGAGTGTCGCTAGTCCCAACTGCTACTCTGGTTTTCAGCATTGCTATTTTTCTGAGGCTCTATCCAGTGCAGCAGAGTGCCAACAAGGCCATTCATAAGAGTTTAAACAAACCTCTTCTCTTTACGAATTTCTTTGCTGGAGATGTGGTTGCGGGTTTGGGACCATACCTGGCTATTTACCTGCTCTCAGCCATGCACTGGAAGCCGGGAGATATTGGGGTTGTCCTGGCAATTGGCGGGGTAACCACTGTACTGCTGCAGACACCTGCTGGCGCATTTATCGATAGTACTCGCTTTAAGAGAGGGCTTATTGCCACTTGCGGGATCATTATCGGTATTGTTTCTATCACTATTGTGGAATTTACCAGCCACAAGCCATTGATTTATCTCTCTCAGGTTTTGATGGGAGGCGCAATTGCTTTCGTGGCTCCTTCTATTGCGGCAATCACACTCGGGGTTACCAGCGATAAGAACTTTACCTATCAAACCAGTGCCAACCAGGCCTCCAATCATGCGGGCAATGTCTTTGCTGCTGGGCTTGCAGCGATTCTTGCCCTGACTATTTCCGGGCAGGGGGTGTTCTGGTTGATGGCGGTTATGGGTGCCCTTATGGCGATCTCGGTAGCCTTTATTCCGGGAAAATCTATCGATCATATCCGTGCTCGGGGCGGAGAGCACAAGGATCTAGAGGGCAAAGCACAGCCGTCGGGCTTCAAGTCACTGCTGTCTGACAGGCGCCTGGTCGCTTTGGCTGTCAGCGTGTTTCTATTCCACTTTGGCAATGCCGCGATGTTGCCCTTGGTGAGTCAGAAACTGTCGATTAACTCGAATGCCGATATAGCTATTGCCTTTACATCAGCTTGTATCATCGCCGCCCAGTTTATGATGATGCTGATGTCCTTTCTGTGTGCGGCCAAAGCGGATACCTGGGGGCGCAAGCTAATCTTCCTTATCGGTTTTTTTATCAATCCGGTACGGGCGCTGTTGTTTATGTCTACGGACAATCCGTACTTCCTGGTAGCAATTCAATCCCTGGATGGCGTGGCTAATGGTATATTTGGCGTCATTATTATTTTAATGTGTGCCGACCTGACACGTGGTACGGGCCGTTTCAATGTTACTCAGGGCGCTATGGCCGCCTTGGTGGGAATTGGTTCGGCATGTAGTAATTTTTCTGCGGAATATATTGTTCAGTATTTTGGCTATGGCGTTGCTTTTCTTACTTTGGGAGCTATTGCTCTGATCGCCGGTACATTTTTTCTGATTTTTGTCCCAGAAACGAAAGGGGCAACAATCCCTAAACCATCAGCAGGAAACTGATAGCCCCGGTTGTTTCGACTATTGATAGAAATCTATGGTTAATTCTTTTTCTCCAGCCCCAGGCCTTGGCAATCGACATATTCAGACCGTATTCAGTCGTTTTCACCGCGCCACCCCCTGGATTGAGACAGATTGCCGCTGGTACGAAACGCCTGATGGCGATCGCCTTTCTTTGCATTTTCCCAGGCCGCTACGCAATGATCCCGATTATCCTCTGGTATTGATACTTCACGGTTTGGGAGGTTCGGTAGAGTCGCCCTATGTGCAGGGGCTGATGGAAACCCTTCTGGCATACCATTATCAGGTCGCTGTAATGCATTTTCGAGGTTGTGGTGGTGTGCCTAACAAGTTGCCGAGGGCCTATCACAGTGGTGACACTGAAGATCCTCGCTGGCTGGTTAGTGAACTTAAGAAACAGTTTCCATTAATGACGATTGCCGTGGTTGGCTTCTCATTGGGCGGAAATGTTGTTCTGAAAATGTTAGGTGAAGATGGTGGCCGCGGGCAGGTAGCCGCTGGGATTGCTGTCTCGGCGCCAATGGACCTCCATGCCTGTAGTCGCTACATCAACACTGGTATATCCCACCTTTATGAGCGCCACCTGATTAGCGGGCTTCGTTTGAGCCTGCTTCATAAGGCGAAAGACCCACAGTTGGCTGCGGCCTTACCCGATCTCAATTGCAGTGAGGACTTTGTCGATTTCAGGCATTTCGACAATGCTTTCACTGCGCCGTTACATGGTTTTCGTGATGTGGATGAGTATTACACCCAGGCATCCAGTAAGCCTTTACTCAAAGATATTCGCACGCCGACTTTGATTATCAACGCCGTTGATGATCCTTTTATTTGTCCATCAGCGATACCTGTAACCAGCGAAGTTAGTTCTGCTGTCGATTTGGCGGTGAGTGATCGAGGGGGGCATGTAGGGTTTATAGATGGGACGGTATGGAGCCCCAGTTATTGGCTGGAGAAAAAAATACCCTACTTTTTGGGGGCAGTCGTTGGGTTTCCAAAGGGAGCCCGTTAGGGGGCTCCCATTTCCAGGCTCAGGGTTAACAGCACTGGGTACTCGATTGATCCGCTTCGGGAGTGTCGCTGGCAAATGGCATTTCCTTGCCGCAGCCGGGAAACAGGCCAAAGTGCCGCGAAAAATCGCCAATAAACTCGAAGTGGGGTGCGAGACGGGTCTCTGCGAGCATTCTCCAAGTATTACCGCACACAGGGAATACTCGTCCGGTCTCAATAATGTGGTGTCCATCGAGAACGAATTGATCGGCAGAGCCCGGTAGTGTGCCTTTGTAAATCACTGCTTGGCCGTAATCCTCACAGTCTTTTTCCAGTTGCGCTAATTTGAACAATCGATAAGTGGCGGAAAAAAATCGAATTGATCTACAGCGCTGGGCCAGGGTTGGGTTGGTGATAAGTAATGGCCGACTCTCCACCAGGCGTGGATCGCGGAAGCCGCTGCCCTGAGCAATTTCCAGAAAGTCATTCCAGTAGAGTGCGCCCCCAAGACACTCGCCAAACAGTTCGGGGTCAGAGCTAATTGCGGGGGGAATGCGGCGGTCGGCATAGACATCGGAGAAGTAAAATTCTCCCCCTTGTTTCAGCAGCCGGAACAAGCCTTTGAGAACAGCATCTTTGTCTGTGGAGAGGTTAACCACACAATTGGAAATGATCACATCAAAGCTTTCAGGCTCTAATTCCAGTTCCTCCAGCTTTTCGATGTAGCCGTGCAGGAAGCGGACATTGTCATAGCCAAACTTGTCGGCGTGATGGGCTTGGTGCTGCCTGGCCACAGCCAACTGCTCTTCCGTCATATCGACACCAACTACTTCACCTTTTGGACCTACCAACTGGGAGAGCAAGTAAATATCCCGGCCTGAGCCACAGCCAAGATCCAGTACCCGGCAGCCTTCCAAAAGTGGAGGGCAGACAAGTCCACAGCCGTAATAGCGGGATAGGACATCGGGATGAATATTGGACAGCAATGGTTTTAGCCACTCTGGCATATCGCTGGGATCACAACAGGCATTGGTCTTCAGGTCTGAAGAGTTCTTTAGTTGGCGTCCGTAGTAGTCCTGTACTAAATCGTGCATTGGCTCTTTACCTATTGCGGGGGTTAACCAAAAAGGCGCAGTTGCGCCGGTATTGGCGCTCTTTGTAATTTTGCTGTGGAAGTGTAACAAGTCTGTGGTTCCCTCGACTAAAAACCAGAGGAATCACGGAAGAGTTGAGGAGTTAGAGGTTCTTCTGGCCAAAGGTTTCCGCTTTCGAAACTGATGCAGAGCTCTATACTGGCATGATATTTCACTCATTCTGGCTCGAGAGGCGGGGTAAAGCAGAAAAGTCTCAATTGGCACAAAAATACCAGCATGATGCACTAGATATTTCAGAATCAGCAAAATTGCCTTTTGGCGCCAGTGGGAATTGGTTTGTAGAGAATCGCATTATTTTCGTTAATATCGACTCTCTCCGCTTCGATATTATGAGGGAACGTAATTGAGCGATCACCTAGCTCCCAGTGCTTCGACAGCCTCCGCCGAGGATTCCTTACAGAATTCGCAGTTCCTGGTGGATTTGCGCCAGCAGATGCTGCGTTTTGCCAGTTTGCAGTTGCAGGATACACAGCTGGCTGAGGATGCTGTTCAGGAAGCATTGATGGGTGCCCTAAAGAACTCGCGCAGCTTTTCCGGTCGCTCGGCTTTGAAGACCTGGGTCTTCGCCATTCTCAAGAACAAGATTGCCGACATATTGCGACAGAGACAGCGCTTCGTAGATGCGGATCAATTGGTTCGTGGGGACAGGGAAGAATATGATCACGATGAGCTGTTTGATCAGACGGGGCACTGGCAGAAGGATGAAAAGCCCAAACGCTGGGCTGATCCTGAGTCGGCAATTCACGATAAGCATTTCTGGCGGATCTTTGAGGCCTGTCTCAGCCATCTTCCCTCGCGCCAAGCGCAGATCTTTATGATGAGGGAATTTATTGAGCTGGAAAGCCATGAGATCTGTGCTGCCATGGAGATTACCGTTAGCAATTTAAATGTCACATTGCACAGGGCGCGCCTTCGCTTGCGCGAGTGTCTGGAAGATAACTGGTTTGGTGTGGAGAAGTGACAATGATGAAGACCTGCCGGGAAGCCACGAAGCTGATGTCTGAGTCCCAGGAGAGGGACCTGCTCATTTCCGAGAAGGCGAGCCTGAAGTTACATCTGGCGGTTTGCACACCTTGCCGCAATTTCGGCAAGCAGATGAAGACCCTCAGGCATATCACCAAATCTTATGCTCAGGGTGGCCCCGAGAAAGCTGACAACGAAAAATAGCATTTCGCACTTGGGGCCACTTATCCAATATTGGCGTTCCTAGCGGGGAGGGCGAACCGGGCGGTAGGCGATATGGCCACCGACAAAGTGCGGTTCATACCAGTAGGACCCGCAGTGCTCATAGGTAACGTTACCAACAGTTACTGCAACACAGCTGCGAGGCAACGTATATAACCACCCGCCGACACCTACGGCTGCTGCCGTACCCCAAAATGCTGGTCCCGGGTAGGGCCAGTAGTGGGGGCGCCAAGGGGGCGGTGGGTAGGGTGGATGATGGGGGTGAAATGGGGGGTGATTGGGAAAGCGCCTTGCAAACTCCCCCGGGGCATAGCCACCGTGGAAGCCTCCACCCATCGGACGCATCCCATTAAAATGTCCCCCAATATTGAAATGAGCCCCACCACCACCAAACCGACCAAAGGCTTCGGCTGAGGGACTGGCCAATGCAGTCAGTAGTGCCCCCGTGACCAGAGCAGGCACAACCAGTTGTGCAAGGAAACCCGTCTTTTGACCGTTGCGATGCATCATGGTGTGGCCTCCTTATTGGGTTCCGCCTTCTTAAACTGAATCTGCTTGAGCTTGTCGATGGAAGGGGTAAATTGCCCGGCGGCACCAGGTTTGGCTTCCATCCATTTCAAGGTGGCAATAAAGCGCGGCTTGGCGGGGTCGCGGGTGTTTACTGTTGAAATACGCAGGGGCAGAGGCTTGTCACCAGCCTTGATCCAGATTTCCCAGTCCAGGTTTTCAGAGCGAAATGCCCAGTGCTCGGTTTTTTGGCCGTCAACCATAGGCCGATTTACCAGAAAGCCTTCTTTGATACCGGACCAAACATTTTCCTTCCTTCCCCATTCGAGGAGGTCGGCAAAAGGAATCTCAATGCCGTAATCCTTGGCGGCTTTGGTTAAAACTTCCGCTGTAGGCTGGGGTGCTTCCATTTCTGCGAAGTAACCATCGCGGGGAGCAATCACGGTGAACTTGTCGCCATTGTGAATGAATTGACGGGTAATAGAATCTGTTTTCAGGTCTACACGCAGTTGCTTGGGTGGCATTGCCATGTATTTGACGGTACCGCCAATCAGGAGCTTTTCCTGATTCTCCAGAACGACCTCAGTGAATATATCGGCGTTAAACATCATCATTTTGAGGCTGGCGAGGTAGTCACCCATTCGTTTCAAGGTTGCCATCGCCTTGGGGTCTAGGGGCTCGTTTGATTCCATGGCCCCCATTTGGCCTTGAGGAGGTTTGCCTTGCTGCATTTGCCCTGGTGGCTGGGGGGGATTGCTGTCATCGGTCGATTGAGTGGGGTGCCCTGGTGGCGGGGTTTGGCCTTGGGAGCCAGTGCTATCGGATTGCGGGGGTGGTGTCGGGTTTTGAGCGACAATCGCAGGGGCTAATGCCACCGTCGCTGCAAGAATCAGCGCCCTAGCCAAGCCACCAAAGGGTTGAAAAGCAAGCATTTACCGGTACCTCCCAATACATAGCCATAGTTGTGGCATCTGAATCAGTGTAGAGGAGAACCTTCGCGCCTGCTGTTGCGTAAAAACGAGTATTGAAACGAGACTGGCTATCCAGAATTGCTGGTCAATAAGCTGTTGTTTTACAAAACTTTTGCCGTATTCAATTGAGGCTCTGGGTTATGTTTGCTAGAGTCGATCCATTATTGATACTAGCCTGCTCCTATGAATGTGGTTCGTCTGTCATTTTTACTGATTGCGCTGCTGATTTTCCAGACAGCTGGCGCCTTCTATGACAGTCATGATGAGCTAGAAGATATCACCATCCACTTCTCTTCAAATCATACAGATCAACTCCCGGGGGTAGCTCCTACTGACGAGCCTGATGGGGGTTCCGTCACTTTCTCGCTGCCTTCCTCCGGTGAAGAGCAATCTACACCGACGTTGGATTTCTGTAATCACTGTTGCCATTGTCACGGAATTAATGCAACCGGGCTTTTGGGGCAGTCTTATCAACCTCTTCTTCGGGGCACTATCAGTTACAGTGACACAATCAGTGCAGCTGTGCCCTCAGGTTATTTTTCTCCACTTTTACGCCCACCTATAACCCAAGTCTGATTAGTTAAATACTGCGTGTGCCGCTATAGAAGTATGTAGCTTTTGCTCGCACACGATGATCGAGTTGTGACTTGGGAGAATTCCATGGATTTTTTTTCCACGCTCTCGCTGAGCGTGATTGGTCGTACATCCTTTAGATTTTTGTTGACGACCGCTCTACTTATGTCTGCGCAAGCTACCTCTGCGCAGAGGGGAGAAGTATTGACGTTGCCAGAGGCAATACAGAAAACTCTGGCACAAAATCCCCAGATTGCAGTTTTTCCACTCCAGCAATGGGCATTGGATGGTGCTGAGTTCACAGCCGGCCTACGTCCTGCATGGGATTTTGGTTTCGAAGCTGAGTATGCGGTATACGGAGATGATGGTTCATCAAGCTCAAGCTCAAGCTCAGGCTCCCCCGGCCGGCCCGGTCCGCCAAGTGACGACGATGATGATGATGACAAGGAACTTGAGCTGACTGCTTCTTTGTCATCAGTTATTGAGTTGGGGGGCAAACGCCAGGCTCGAATCGATGTTGTCAATGCTCAGCGGGACCTCTTAATTGCCGATGAGCAAGCGACAGCACTGGATGTCTTGGCCGAGGTGGTTCGTGGCTATGCGCAAGTACTCGCTGCCGCAGAATTACTGATTCTGGAAAAAGAGAAGGTCTCGCTGGCGCAAGAAGCGTTGGACGCTGTAACTACAAGGGTCAATGCTGCTGCGTCCCCCATAGCTGAACGCATGCGGGCTGAGTCTGCACTGGCGAATGCCATTTTGGCCGCCGAGGCACAGGAGCGAATGCTGAGCTACTACAAGTACGCACTATCCGCGCTGTGGGGGCAACCTACCCAGGACTTTGCAGTTGACTCCAGCGTGCTCTTCCGATTTGAGCCAAATGCCAGCTTTGATGTTCTGTACGAGCGGGCTCAGGAAAACCCTTCTATTGCCCGTTTTGCCTCTGAAGAGCGCTTGCGCGCATCTCACCTGCATCTGACACAAGCGAAGTCGATACCTGATATTGGTTGGTATGCAGGCTATCGGAACGACAAAGAAGATGATGAGAATGCTGTCGTTGTTGGCTTTAACGTGCCGCTTTTTACCGGGCGACGTAATCGGGGTAAAGAGATTTCTGCAATGGCTGAGCTGGAACAGGTTCAGTTGGATAGAGAGGCGGCATTGCTAAAGCTCTATCCCCAGCTTTTCTTGGCGGTAACGAGCCGTGAACAAGCGCTGGCCATTGTTGACGAAATGCAAAATACCGTTATTCCCACATTGCGCAAGGCGCTTTCTGAGGTTGACCGGGCCTATCGCCGGGGGCGCTATTCCTATGTTGAGTTGATCTCTGCCCGCGAGGAATTGCTCGATGCTGAGCGCTCGAGAATTGTGGCGGCACGCTCTGTTCATGTGTACGGAGCGGAAATTGAGAGATTAACTGCCCGGCCATTAGGTGTCGTGGCTGTCGAGAGCAGTAGATGAAGTTGAGTTTAAAAATGAGCAGATTAAATAGAACTTTAAAGCTAGCGATGCTGTTCCTAATCCTTTTGGTACCTCAAGGGTGGGTGGCAAATTTTAGTTATGCCAGTGGCTCCCACGGTGGAGAGCATCATCAAGAAGAAAGTAAAGGGCCACATGGGGGCCGCCTCTTAGAGCAGGGGGATCTTGTGGTTGAGCTGGCTCTGGTAGAGCGGAGTGGTAAGGCTGAGTTTCGCGCATGGATTCAGGAAGACGGAAAAGCGCTGGACAATGCAGAATTGACCCTAACTCTGGTTCGACTTGGGGGTGAATCGCAACATATTGCCTTATACCGTGATGCAAATATTGATTACTGGCGCAGCCAAGAACATCTGGCTGAACCCCATTCATTCGACATTGAGCTCTCTTTGATTCACAAGCGAGGCCGTGCCAAATGGCAGTTTGAATCACATGAAGGAAGAGTAAAGATAGATGAAAGCACGGCGGAAAAGGCCGGCATTAAAACTGCGATAGCCGCACCGGGAGTTATTCAAGAGCGTATTACCCTTTACGGTAAAACTACTATCGATCATCGCAGCCTCAGTCATGTTCGTGCTCGTTATCCAGGCACCGTTGTCACGATTGAGAAAGCGTTGGGAGATTCAATACAGAAAGGAGAAAAGCTTGCAACAATTGAGTCCAATGACAGCTTGCAAACTTACTCCTTGATAGCGCCTATCAGCGGTCAGATTATCGATAAGCAGGCCAGTCGAGGGGAGTTTAGCGGTGACCGGGTACTGTTTACGATTGCGAACTACAAGCAAATATGGGCAGAGCTTCAAGTATTCCCCACTCGCCGGGGACAAATTGCTCGCGGACAAAAAGTTTCTATTACCGCCGATGGGCTCTCATTTGATTCGACAATTGTCAGCTTGGCACCGGGGGGCAATGGCACGCCTTTCGCAATAGCCCGCGCGATGATTGAGAATCCAGAGGACATTTGGACAACAGACCTGATGGTTCAAGGAGATGTGGTCACCCATGAGAGTCCTGCGCCCTTAGTGGTGGAAAATCAAGCGCTACAACCCTTCCGCAATTGGACCGTTGTGTTTGTAAAAGTAGGGGATGCTTATGAGATTCGCCCACTGGAACTTGGGCGGACCGATGGCAGGGTTACAGAGGTATTAAGTGGACTCAACCCTGGAGACCGCTACGTCACTGAAAACAGTTACTTAATCAAGGCGGATATAGAGAAATCCGGCGCTGCTCACCACCATTAATTGAGGCCAGAAGATGATTGAAAGCATCCTGCGCTTCTCCATTGAGCGGCGTTATTTCGTATTGTCCCTAATTTTTATTCTGGTGGGGCTCGGGGTTTGGAGTTACCAGAAACTCCCTATTGATGCGGTCCCCGATATCACCAATGTTCAGGTGCAGATTAATACTGAAGCACCTGGTTACTCGCCTTTAGAAGCTGAACAGAGAATCACCTATCCGGTAGAGGCGGCACTTGCCGGACTTCCCAACTTGGAGTACACCCGTTCGATTTCGCGCTACGGGCTATCCCAAGTGACCGTGGTTTTCAAAGAGGGGACAGATCTCTATTTTGCGCGAAACTTAATAAACAGTCGTCTGGGTACCATCGAGAGCAATCTGCCCCCGGGGTTGGAGCCGGAAATGGGGCCCATTGCCACCGGGCTCGGTGAGATCTTTATGTATACCGTGGAGGCTTTACCCGGAGCAACCCAGCCCAATGGCCAGCCCTACGACGCCACTGCACTGCGGGAGATTCAGGATTGGATTATTAAACCGCAATTGTCTCTCGTTCCGGGGGTTACGGAACTAAATACTATCGGTGGCTATAACAAGCAATATCACGTAACACCGGACCCCCGCCAGATGCTTAACTTCGGCGTATCTATGGAGGATATTGCCGAGGCTTTGCGTCGCAACAACGAAAGTCGAGGTGCTGGCTATCTGGAAAATAATGGACGCCAACTGTTAGTGCGTTCACCGGGACAACTACAGAATATCGGAGAAATTGAAGACGTAGTAATTACCAGCCGATCCGGGGTGCCGGTTAAAATTTCTGATGTTGCTGAAGTGGCTATTGGTAAAGAGCTGCGTACCGGTGCTGCTACGCGAGATGGTGAAGAAACCGTTTTGGGCACCGCTATGATGCTGGTGGGGGAAAACTCCCGCGAGGTGGCGCGCAATGTGGCGGTAGCTTTGGAGCAAGTAAAATCCACTGTACCTGAAGGTGTAAAGGTGGAAGCGGTTTACGATCGCACGACGCTCGTGGACAAAGCCATCGCTACAGTACAGAAAAACCTTATTGAAGGTGCGTTGCTGGTAGTCGTCGTGCTGTTCTTGCTACTTGGAAATATTCGGGCTGCCTTTATTACGGCCGCTGTGATTCCGCTGTCCATGCTTGCCACTATATTTGGTATGGTGCAAACCGGTGTTTCTGCCAACCTGATGAGTCTCGGTGCGCTCGATTTCGGTCTGATTGTCGATGGGGCTGTAATTATCGTAGAAAATGCGATTCGCAGGCTCGCCGAAGCCCAACAGCGCAAGAGCGGTAAGTTACCTCTGCAAGAGCGACTGGAGCTGGTATTCCAGGCCACCAATGAAGTGATTCGCCCGAGCCTTTTTGGAGTGTTGATTATCACGGTGGTGTATATTCCTTTGTTCACACTGACTGGTGTCGAAGGAAAGATGTTTCACCCTATGGCCGCTACTGTGGTTATGGCGTTATTGGCTGCATTGGTTCTTTCTCTCACCGTAGTACCTGCAGCAGTTGCTGTTTTTCTCACCGGGAAAGTCAGTGAAAAAGAAAATAAGGTGATTGTTGCTACTAAGTCACTGTACAAGCCGCTTTTAATTGCCGCAATGAAAGTGCGTTGGCTGGTACTATCAGGGGCTCTTGCTTTAGTACTGTTTTGTAGTTGGCTAGCTACTACTCTCGGTTCTGAGTTTATCCCTCAGCTTAATGAGGGCGATATTGCACTACACGCTTTACGTATTCCGGGGACTGGCCTTGAGCAGTCGGTGGAAATGCAGCGTCTACTGGAGCAGCGCATTAAGGCGTTCCCCCAGGTAGACAAGGTATTTGCAAAAATTGGTACTCCAGAGGTAGCTACAGATCCAATGCCTCCGAATGTGGCTGATAACTTTGTGATCCTGAAACCCAGAAATCAATGGCCCAATCCAAAACTGCCTCAGGAGCAATTGGTGGCAGAAATCGAAGCAGCCGTTCGAGAGCTTCCAGGTAATAACTACGAATTTACCCAGCCAATCCAGATGCGTTTCAACGAGTTGATTTCTGGTGTGCGTGCAGATCTAGGCATCAAAGTATTTGGTGATGACCTGGACCAGCTGGTCGCTTCGTCTAATCAAATCCTGGGAGTGTTAAATGGGATTGAGGGTGTAGCCGATGCTCGAGTAGAGCAGGTTGAAGGTCTGCCAGTTCTCTCTGTAGTCCCCAAGCGTATAGCGCTTGCCCGCTATGGTATCGACCTGAAAACCCTACAGGACTTGGTATCAACCGCAATTGGTGGGGAATCTGCAGGGCTGATTTATGAGGGTGACCGTCGCTTCCAATTGGTAGTAAGGCTGCCGGAAGGTCTGCGCCGGGACTATGAAAACCTTGGTGACTTACCTGTACCTTTACCCGCTGGTAGCCCGCTAGGTAGCTATGTGCCCTTGTCTGAAGTAGCCAATCTTGAAATGACACCGGCTCCCAATCAAGTCAGTCGTGAAAATGGCAAGCGCCGTGTAGTGGTAACCGCGAATGTACGCGATCGCGATTTAGGATCTTTTGTAGAGGAGGCAAAAGCCCGAATCCAGCAACAGGTGTCTTTGCCTGCCGGTTACTGGTTGGTATATGGAGGTACATTTGAACAACTGGAATCTGCAAGTACGCGTCTTTCTATCGTTGTCCCGCTGACGCTTTTGGTAATCCTCGGTCTTCTGGTAATGGCTTTCGGCTCATTCAAGGATGCCTTGATCATTTTTACAGGAGTTCCCTTAGCGCTAACTGGCGGGGTGCTAGCTCTATGGCTGCGCGGTATGCCTCTATCGATTTCTGCAGGGGTTGGGTTTATTGCCCTTTCTGGTGTTGCGGTTTTAAACGGCCTGGTAATGCTGTCATTTATTCGTCAGCTGCGGCAACAGGGCGGTGAGCTTTTGGTTTCGATTATTGACGGAGCAATGATTCGTCTTCGTCCTGTACTGATGACTGCTCTGGTCGCCAGCTTGGGGTTCGTGCCTATGGCATTGAATGTGGGTACCGGCGCAGAGGTACAAAGGCCCCTGGCCACGGTTGTGATTGGGGGGATTATTTCTTCCACACTTCTAACTCTGTTTGTACTTCCGCTACTGTATCGGATTGTGCATGGCAGGGGAGGGGAAGAGATGATTAAAAACGCTATTAAGTAGATGTTTCTGCCTACTTCACCTCACAAAAGAGGTGAAGTAGGTGGAGAACCAATGAGGCAAGATTCAGTTAATTTATTGCCTCCTAGTGACGCTCTAAACAAAAGGTATGAGTGCAGGTCGTTCGGCGTCCTAATAAACTCCCCTATGAGTCTGTAAGATAATCATAGTGTCTAATATATAGCCTGCGTATGGTTTAAATGTATTGCTTTTATGGGGCTGTGTTTTTTTGGGGAGTGGTACATACTGAAAGTGATTCGATAGCTTGAGACGCCTAGTTTATGTGGAGCTGATTCATATCAAATTCTTTAGAGTGTTGATATATTTTTCAGCAAAATTTAAAGCGTTATTTCTTTTTGTCAGTGGCTCACAGTATGAAAAGACAAAAACGGAACTTTTTTCTGTTGAATAAGTGCTCAATGATATTGGATGGGCGCCATGAGTTTGGAGTGAGGTACCTATGATGGGTTCAAAAAAAATCATGTGCACACCCAGGGATTCCAGGTTACCCAAGTTGGATACACATAACCCTTCAAGAAAGTAGGGGTTGTTGGTTTCGTACTTTTCAACCCACTCTATAATACTCCCTAAATCATAGTTCTTGTGAAAGTTAAACTTACAATATTCACCGGACGCTGCCTGCCGATCAAGTTCAGTCTGTAAGTGCTTTGCCAGCTCCCAGGTGTTCTCGATATCGATATCTGGTGTAACCTCAAGAGTAGTAACTGCAGAAAATGTACCAATAACGCTTAATTCGATTCCGGTACCGCATAGGTCGCGGACATCCATGGGTAATAAGATTTTGATCCACTCTCTGTGATTTGGCAGTATGTTTGATGCCTGGATGGCAATAGCACAAAAAAGCGCACTAGGTCTTACTTTGTGTTTTCTGCCAATAGTTGCAACGTGAGAGAGTTCCTCCATAGGAAATTTGCGATATAAAATATGGCCCTCCCTTTCAGTAACAAAAGCGGCTTCTTCTACTGGCCATTTAAATAAATTTTCTTTAATTCCAGATTTTTGCTTGTTTGAGAAATGCTTGCTTGAATCAAAGTAGGTCTCAACTGGGTTGTATAACAGCTGTCTATCTAACCTGAATCTTCCTTGATCCAAAAAATACAAATCTAAAATATAGAATATGATCCCGGCAGACCGGCCGTCCAATGCAGCATGATTGCTGACCATAGATATGTAGCCGACTTTACCGAGTGAATTTAGATAGAAGGAAAGAGTATATGTACATGCTTCAACATTGAGTCCTGTTTTACCTCTACGAGTATATTCATACTCAATATTAATGGGTGTTGAAAGCTCTTTTATTTCTATAGGGATATCCTCAAAGGGTACATCGCAATACCAGCGCAGTTGCTCAGTTGACTCAACACGAGCCTGTAGAAGGGGGTAAATTTTATGGATTAAAGAAAAGGCAGTTTTAAGTTGCTCAACACTCAGTGGAATTAGAACTTTATAAAAGGAAACCAGCAAGGTTCCCCCGCAAGTTCTCCTGGCTAGCTCGGTAAATAATGCTTCTTCAGGCCCCAGCACCCTGGATAGTTCTGGGCTGGACATAGGTTCTCTTTCCAAGAACAGATTGACTTAATGTCAAACTTAATAAAATAGAAGTTAAGATGCAAAAATATTGATGCCTAAATGTTGCTTGCTTATCTACATATAGATGTTCGGAATACATAAGTGTTGGTTAAGATTTGTCGTGGTTTGATCTAATTCTGACTGGTTTGAGGTGCATTGCTTGAGTGGGGGTGTGGGGCAATAGTTCCTTTAGAATATATGTGCGCCTTTCGATAAAGCTAGTAAGGTCGTCTCCTTTTGGTAGGTTACATTATGAAAGATAAGTGCTGAATTCTGGATGGTTTATTAGGTTAAAATTGATGATTGGAGAAATTCGGGAGATTCATGTGATATGACTGGCTGTGCTTGGTTGGCGTTACTAATATTTCCTTGCATTGATTTTTGGTGGTCACTTGTTGTGACCAATTGATTCTTTGTTGGAGAATCGTACATAAGGTGAAATTGTTTGGGTGTAGCCTCGGCTGATTAGGGAGTAGTGGGCGCCTTTGCTTTACTTTTGCTTTTGTTCGTTTTTTCAAGTCAAGGGTTAGTTCTCAGGTTCTAAAAGCCTCTTGATCGTGTTGATGAATTTTTCTGCAAAATTCAAAACGCTATCTCGTTTTGTGAGTGGGTCACAGTATGAAAATATAAATACAGAATTACGTACCGTTGAATAGGTTAGTAGTGAGATAGGGTGAGCCCCATGTGTTTGAAATGGAATTGCCGTGATGATTTCGAAGTGCTTCATTGCCGTGCCAAGCGCTTTCATACTGCCTACATTAGATATACACATTCCTTCAGAAAAGACAGATTTCTTTTCCTCGTAGTCCTGAGCCCATTCAATAATATCCTCGAGTTTATATTTCTTGGGGAACATGAACTTGAATGGTTCTCCTTCTTCCGCCTGTTTATCAAGCTCAATCTGTAAGTGACGCGCTAGTTGCCAAGTATCTTCTATATCTATATTGGGCATGATTTCAAGAGTGGTTGCTGATGAAAAAGCACCTACTGCACTTAATCCAATTTCAGTGCCGCAGAGTTCACGAACATCCACGGGTAGTAAAATCTTTATCCAATCTTTATGGTTGGGTAATATTTTGGATGCTTGAATTGCAATGGCACAAAACAGGGCGCTTGGCCTTACCTTGTGGGTTTTCCCTATTTTTACCAGTTGTGAAATTTCTGCAATCGGAAATTGTCGATATATAGCGTGACCTTCACGTTCTGCTGCAAAAGCAGGTTCCTCTACGGGCCAATTAAAGAGTTCATCTTTTTGAGGTGATGGTTTTTCATGGGCAAAGTATTTAGAGGAACTAAAGTAGCTTTCGACAGCTTCGTAAAGTGGTTGCCCGCCCAACCTGAATGTTCCTTCATCTTTAAAGAATATGTCTAAAATACAGAATAAAGTCATCACTGATCGGCCATCCAAAGCTGCGTGGCTGCTGACCAGTGAGATCCATTCAGCTTCGTCATTGGAATTAATATAGAAGGAAAGTGTATATGTGCATTTTTCAACATCAAGGCCCGTCTTCCCCCGACGATTGAATTCAGCCTCGAAATCAAGAGGCTCCTTCAATTTTCGAACCTCAATTGGAATTGACTCGAATGGTACGTCGCAGCGCCATCGAAGCTTGTTGCCGGACTCAACTCTTGCCTGTAGAAGTGGGTAGATTTTATGTGCCGATGCGAAACCACTTATTAATTTTTCAACGCTAAGAGGGGTGAGTACTTTGATAAAGGAGATTACTAATGTCCCCCCGCAAGTTCGCCTTGCCAACTCGGTGAACATAGCCTCCTCTGCACCTAATACTCTGGAGAGCTCTGTAGCCAGCACAAAGTACCTCCTTTTTAAAGCCCATCCATATCATGTAAAGTAACTTGAATAGGCTTGAATCGCAAAAAACAATTGCTTAAAGATAAATGACTGTAGATTTGATTTTGGATACTTTGTTGCAGAAGAATAGTTAAGTGATGGTAAGTTGTACTAACAATAGTTTTATTGGTGCGGGTTTTAATTTAAGGGTTTTTCCAGAAAAATTGTTGTTTATTGGTCTGTAGCGGGTTTAGTGAAGTTCTTTACATTTGCTTTTACCCTACTGGGGGGTAGTAGACTTACAGTTGGGTTTTGGACAGTAGCTTTGTGGCCAGCATGTTGTAGTTGATGTAAGCTGTGGGTGAATGCTCTTAGTATAGTGGGTATATTTGCGTATCCATTGGTTACCCCTTGCTGAATAAGAGAGTTTGCACATCTTATATAATTTATTCTGACTGGATTTTTAAAATATGCCGGAACAACTCTTTCCCCTTTTACTTTTTTGGCCTGCGATACTTGGAGCTGTAGTAATTTTTTTGTTAGCTAAGTCCATTGTGATAGTGGAACCGAAACAGTACCACTTTGTGCTATTTCTTGGTAAATATTGGAAAACTGCTACCCCTGGTTTCAACTTGATTATTCCCTACCTTTCCTGGGTAGACAAAAAAGCTTCAACGGCTCTACATGAAACCCCCGTTGAGTTGAGTCTAAAGACCAGTAATCATGTCACTTTTGGTTTGATTCTTAAGGTTCAGCACCAGGTATCGTCGGATGTGCAGCTTGCATACAAAGCTCTATATGATTTAGAGAATTACCAGGCACAACTGAAGTCTTTTGCGACAGATGCAGCTATCCCTGTTGCCAACGGCATTGAACTTGAAGACGTTTATAACAAAAAAGAACATATAGCTGATAAAGCCAAGGGGCGCCTTCGCCAATTTTTCCACGACTTTGGTGTAGAGATTGTCGATGTATTATCAGATGAGCCGCGGCTACCCAAGTCGGTAGAGGTTCAGGCTAACAAAGTTATGGAAATGCAGCGGGAGAAGCAGGCCGCTACCTACGAGGCTGAGGCGATTCGGGAGCGCGAAGTGGGTAAGGCTAAAGCTGATGGCGAGTCCGTAAAGATTCGTATGGAGAAAATGGGGGAGGCACGACGGGTATATGCACAAAGTGCAGCCGAGGCTATTAAGGTTCTTACCAGCGCTGGTACCAGCGCAGACGAAGCGTTGCGCTTTATGACTGCCATTGCAGATAATGATGCGCTGGTAACTGCTGCACGCCATGGGAGTACTGTAGTCATGGCTACTGGGCAAACTCAACAGGCACCCATCGCGCTACCAGTACATGAAAAGGCTAGAGCAAACGCTCAATCCAGGGTGCATGGTGAAGTAGAGTCTGCCTGATATAGCTTTTTTTCAGAAAGAAGATCTAGGGAACCTCTGAATAATTCTGAGTCAATTTGGTAATATTCACCTACCCATCAAGACTACGATGAATCATGCACCAAGTCACCTTTGCCGAAGCAGAATATAAGCTAAAGCGTCGTATAACTCGCCGAGAGAAGTTTCTTTCTCAAATGGAAACCCTCGTCCCATGGCAGCGACTAGAAGCTCAGATCACTCCTTGTTACCCACAAGGTAAACGTGGCCGACAGCCATATCCATTGAGTGTCATGCTTCGTATTCATTGCATGCAGCTATTTTACAATCTCAGTGATCCCGCTATGGAAGATGCACTGTATGAAATTGAATCCATGCGTAGTTTTGCTGGATTGACTTTGAGTAGCCCAATTCCCGATGAAACAACGATTCTTAACTTTCGCCACTTACTGGAGCTCAATCAGCTAGGTGCAGCTCTTTTTGATGAAATCAACAAACACCTTGCTGAGAATGGGATGGTACTGCGTGAAGGCACGATTGTAGATGCCACTATTATCTCTGCGCCAACTTCAACTAAGAATGAAAAGAAAGAACGTGACCCGGAAATGCATCAAACAAAGAAAGGCAATCAGTGGCATTTTGGGATGAAAATGCATATCGGGGTTGATGATGTGCTCGGAGTAATACATAGCATAGATACAACAGCAGCGAATTCGCATGATGTCACAACCACAGAGCGAGTTCTCCACGGGGAGGAGAAAAGAATCTGGGGAGACTCTGGGTACATTGGTGCGGAGAAACGTGAAGAGTTGAAAGAGCGGGAGGCGGATTGGTATATAGCAATGAAGCCGAGCAAGCTAAAAACTCTTCCAGGGCGTGATGCACTCCGTAAAGCGGAAAAGATCAAGGCGCAGATAAGAGCGAAGGTCGAGCACCCCTTCCGCTACATCAAACGGGTATTTGGTTATGACAAGGTCCGCTATCGGGGACTGGTAAAAAATACTGAGAGGCTGTGCTTACTGGCAGGCTTTACCAACTTATTAATAGGGAGAAAATACTTGGCTGCCTAGGGGTGGTTCGCCTGAAACCCACCTATTGAGGGTTTCAGATGAAAAATTAGGGGACTATTACGCGAAAATTACGCGTTTGTGCGTAATAAAGTGAATTTTTCAAGCAGCTCAGCTTAATTCTGGAAAAATGCTTCGTTGATCAGAGGATCCCTAGATCTTAATCCGGGGATTTTATAAAAGGCATCACCTAGAAGGTGACGCCTTTTATATCAGAGTCAGAAATAAATATTTAAATTGAGTTTTAACTATTGTGCTTCATTTATGGTCTCTGTAACTTCCACTCGGCTTTCAATAGCTAGGCCAGATTCTTTAATTACATTAAAGGCTTCCAGTAAATCATTGCCTTCTTTAACTTTCAGGATGGCAATGTCAGTACCAGGAAATACTGATAACACTTCCATGTTAGCTACAGAGGCTACTTCTGATGCGCTTACATTTTTGTCTAGTAAAATTGTTATATTGCCAGTTAATGTTGTTAACTCATTAGTCATAGTGTTTCGTACTACCGTACCTTTGCCAACAACATCAGTTGTAGAGTCGTCAGCAATATCCACTATAGCCATTTCACCTTTTGTTGAAACAATACGTTCTGGCGCAGCAATCGCTGTGGGGACGCTTGACAGTGATCTTTCGATTTTAAAGATGCCAAAATCAGCAGTGCTAGTTCTTAGCTTTGTGACCTTGATCTCTTTGCTTTCTACATTTAACTCTTTGTCAATATCGCTAGCTTGTACTATGCCAGATAAACATACCGCAGCTGTTAGTGTCATTAATATATTAAGCTTCATTGTGTTGTCCTTCTTATTGTACAGCGCGTCCAAAGGTTCTTAGTGATACTCCCTCTAACACACTTTCAACTGGATTATTGATAAGGCCGGTAGCCCCCCAGTAGTTATCTGTATTTGAGAAATCGATATTTGTTTCACCGGTATCTAATGCTCTGATAGTCCAGGTTCCTTTAGCATTTTCCCCGTAGAAGGCATTAGAAAGAAGCACGGCACCATCTAAAATATAGCCATAGCTATATCCAGTTTCAAAGCTGTAAGAGGCATCTAGTAACGCCTGTTTAGAAGAAAGTAAAACACTTCTAGTACCTGAAGGAGAAACTACCTCAAGAGCCAAATCGTTACCAGCTGATGTCAATAGGCTATCATTTAATATAGCGCCCATGTGGTCATTGCGAACAACAAATTCGAACTGCATTGCTTCGATAATAATGTCTTCAGTCACTTCGATTTGCTGGCTAATACCTGTTGCGCTATTGTCTGGAATTGTTGCTCCCAGTGCTGAATCACTGATGGTTGAGCCTACTCCTTGCCAATCAGTGACAATTTGCTCACCAAGATTCTCTGAGTAGCTTAAAGCCATAGCAACAGCTGCACCTGCATCAACGCGACCAAAGCCATACAAATTGTTAAAGTAATAACCAGCAGCGTTTTCAATCCAGCCATCATGAGCAACAAAAGTTCCTTCTCCAATCGTAAGCTCAACTTTTGCATCTTCTGTATCAATTACAGTACTTGTCGAGGCCAGGATGTGCCTGACATCTCGCCAAGTCAGCTCTGGATTTGCAGATAGGATCAGAGACACAACACCTGATGCGTTTGGCGCAGCAGAAGATGTTCCATTGAAGGTTGAGGTATAGTTACAGCTTGCATTCTCTGGGTGGCCCGGATAGTTGAATGGGAATTGGCTGGCTGCGAAGTCCTCACCGTAGTATTCACTCCAGGCGCTTATTGTCCCACCATTAAATCCAGAATAACCATTAATGCATGTCATTTGATCCGTGGTTACCATGGCGGGAGCGTAGCGACCAAACTCTCCTGCAGGAGCTGATACCATCATGCTTGCCCCGGCTGTCGAGTAGCTCGTATGCTTTCCGTTAGCGTTTACTGCTGCAACATTCAGGTAATAAGGGTGACCGTGACTGGGCTGGAATGCAGAGTTGTAACAGGTTAGACCCAGCTCATTGGCCCCATTATCAGCGCATAATGAGCCCTCACCACGGCCGTCCTCAAAAGAGTTGCCACTTGACTTCATGTTCAAAGCGCCTTTTCCGCTTCGAAGAGTAAGGTTGGGGTAAGACTCAATGGCTTCATCTAAAGCAGAGTAAGCAATAGAAGCTGGGTAGGTAATACCATAGCTGCGGTTAAACGCTGAAATTTCCTCATCTATAGAAATACCACTACCAGGAAATCCGTGCGCCAATAGATCAGTTTGCTCTATTTTATCACTACCTAAGTAGTTCATGCCGATAAGCCCAGTATCTGGGGCCACCCCACGGCTACCTATATTGTTCCAGCCTTTAGCTGCGATGAGACCGGCAACACTAGTACCATGATCTCCGCTATTGGATAGGCTTGTCGGGTCTGTTCTGTCAGCTGCTGATTCATCTAGGTTGAGAGAGCGATTTGCCAGCACGTTATCGATCAGATCTTCATGGCGAATTTCTAAGCCTGAATCCACAACAACAGCCGTTACGCCTGCACCAGTTACACCTTGAGAGTATGCTGCTAAAACATTCATATCTTCGCCGGCAACTAGCTCTTCAGCTTCAGCTTCTTCAAATCTGTCATCAGCTTCCGCAGCTGTATAAATCTCTAAATCTACAAGGCCTTGCTTCATTTCATCGCTGAGGGAGTAAGCTTTTTGGCCTGTGTTTCGTAAGTGCCATTGCTGATAGGCTAAAGGGTCGTTTGCGACATTTGTTATTTCAATTGTCGCAGAGGCAGATGCACTATTTGCGGTTACCGTATAACCAATTGAAACCTCTTCCCCCGAGAATGAAGTATATTCAAATTCATTGCCATCTAATGTCATCTGACCATGACTGAATGTATAGATACCCTCAACTGACTCGATAGACTCATCACCCTCATAAAAACTATAGGTTAAAGAATCCCCATCTTGATCGTACCCTTGTAGATTACCGGATGCGGGAATCCACTGCTTTGCCCCTTTAATCGTTACATCTTTAGCGGTTGGCGGAACATCTTCAGGTTTAGACGACTTGTTATCGTTCACACACCCTGACAATGTTAATAAAAAAGCCGCTTGAATTGCAGAAAGTTTAAACATCTTTTTGTTCATTAAAAAATACCCTTTATCCCCATTATTTGTAATTTTCGGGTCCGGAAATTATAAACCACTTAAAAGTTGTTTAGCCAACAAAAATTGGTCTCTTGATTTTTGTGGAATCTAGGGTTAGCCGATCTAAACCCTGGTACCATTTGAGCTAGTTTCAGGGTTTAATCTCATGAATTAGTGATTTTTTGATAGATTTTTGGTGTTTCTAATCTCAGCTTCTCCCTATCACTTGAATGGAGTTGCGACTGAATTGGTTATGAAAAGTTGAGCTTGAATATTAATTTGTCAATTTTAAACCTTCTTCCTAAAAAGCAATTCGAAATTTGACTATCCTTTCGAGTCTGATTTTGTATCAAAAGCAATCAAATCGTTGTGATGTTATAGGTTCAAGTAAGTTATATTTGACGAGAATATAGTTTTTGTAGCCTCGAACTAATGGGGAACATTAATGTGACTTTCTTGACTTAACTTGGTGGGAGTCAAGTAAAATTTGGAAAATAACTCAAAGAAAGAATATATCTTTATGTTTTTCGTGCTACGTCTAGCTTGAGTAGAGTTAAATGACTGAATGTTGGCATTCTAGGCCAAAATATACAGTATTAATTTTATCATTTGAAGACTGCAGGTAACTAATATTAGTGGCAAGTACTTTGTCTGAAGTGGTTATCAGCAGGCATTTGCAGTGTCGTATACGGATTGGTTTGCAGGAGGAGTGCCTACAGCAAACAAAGAAGAATATATTGAGTATGCAATAATTGCTGCTGGGGTGTTTAAAGAGTAAGGGGCGTTAAAAATTGTTGAGCTCTGAGGGGGTAATGTATTGGATGGTGAAATGATCATCATTTCAGGTGCCTATAAAATGTGCAGAGAATGAAGTTGTAGTGCTCTCCTGGGTTGCTTGGTTATCCAAACATGTTCGAGATACTGGGGTGATCATAGATGACCCAAGGGTGACTTCACGGCTAAGCCCTATGTCATTTGATGGTAAAAGATTGATCTATGGTGGTTTTAATATAATTTTGGATGAATAAAGAATGTTTGTAGGTTATTGCGGAATGTCAACATTAGTGATCTAGAGCAATGTCAATAGCTTAGTTTGAGTTGCCTTTGAGGTGGTATTTTATCGTGAATTGAGTAGTGCGAAGGTTCCGTTAATGATGGATACGCAGTTATATTTGGAGTGCGGCCACACCTGAAGAGGGTGGATATATTCTGCAGCTCAGTTGGGCTTTGGGATTCTCGAAGCTGGAGGCGACTATCCACTGCCTAAAGAAAGTGAAATTTCATTTCACGATTTCGAAGCTGGTCCTAATTTCTTTAGTTTGGTATATTCGTCAAAAGCCCAATTTCGCAATGTGGTATTGTTTAGGTCCCTCCCAGAAAAATTGGGTAATCCTGGGTAATCGTATGACTATAATTCCCTCTAACCTTGCACTATTTATCCTGGTCATTTGGGGTGGATAATGTTCGGCTGGTGGCTTTAGTAGAGATGTTTCTCTCTTAAAGAGTATATGTTTGTTAAGCACTTGCCTCCTCTACGGACCTGACGACCTTGGTTACAAGTCATGCCGCCATGGTAGCCCCACGACGGACTTGTCAGGTTGGTGTTTGGGAGATGGTAGGAGTTTGTTCTCCATATCGAATGATCCGGAACATGTGGTTAGTGTTACAACTATATTGCACGGTTGTGTATTTTATTCAATGCCAGTAGATTTAGGGTGATTATTGTTATCGGTTTTATTCGGTTCATTATCGCTCTTTTGGATTTGAATGTACCTATATTTAGGGGGTAGGCTTGTCTAATATACATAACTCTGGAAGTTGCCAATCCACGGCTATTAAATTTCTTTTTTCCACTGCCTACCCCCATGATCGATCGCCCACGCTGTAAATGTAGGACTTATCTACAAGTACAGTTATTTGATACGCTAGAGAAATCGAAGACAGTCAGGGTCGGAAGTATTGGCTGTATTGGAGCTCCAAGTATTATTTAAATTAGTGCAGGTGGGATCGGCAAATGGGTCCAGCAAGTCGAAACCAACATTATCTGTAGATATATTGCCTCGAATTACATTGTCGACACTTCCTGACTGCTCTATATATATTCCCTGGTCACCATTATATTGGACTGTGTTTTGGAGGATTGTGTTGCTAGAGCCGCTGTCGGAGATCTCAATACCATCATCACCATTATTGGAGGCAATGTTTTGGGATATATAAGAGTTGTTTCCATTAATGACGATTCCGCCACCATCATTGTTTTCAGAAATATTGAATGATATGGTTGCTCCTGATCTGTTTAGATCAATTCCGTCATCGTCACTGCCTGCAGTATAATTTTGGATGATAGAGGCTGAGGCGCCATTAATTTCGATGCCTTCGTCACCTGCCCCATTAATTATATTTTGTGTTACTGTAGTGAAGTCGCCACTGGCATCTATGCCATCATCACCATCCACCCCATTACTAGTAATAATATTGCCCTGTATTAGATTGTTATTACTCTCTGCTCTGATTCCGTCATCGAGGAGAAAATTAGTGATTTGTGTGTGAAGAATTGAGTGTAAGCCGGAGCCGGCTACCAGAATGCCCCCTGGACAATTCTCTACGCTCCCACCGATAACTTGACGAGAGGTACCCTCAACCATTATACCAAATTGTCCAGTTTCTCCAGCTTCGCCGATGCATGTGATTCCGCCATCACCTGACATATACAGGTTTCCTGAGGGGCCGGTAATGGTTAAAGCGTAAGGGTTTTCTGGCGTTAACTCACATAGTAAATTTTCTGTAAGAGTGGTAGGTGAATTAATAGTATCAAAACATTCAACGGCAAGTGATTGAGGGGAAAGTATAACGGCTGAAGTGCTTACCATTAAGTAGATGGGCGCAGTCAAAGACTTAGAAAATTTGATATTCATTGATGATTTCTTCCATATAATAGGGTATGAGTGGGTTTAGTTTATCCTTGTTTTTTAGGTATCCTGAAATGGTTTTTTTAGAGTCTTCAATGCAGTTTTGTGGTTAAAGTGGACGGCTGTTATTGCAGTAACAATTCTGCTTTGTGTGGTTGTTTTTTTCAAATATTTTTTTGGAGTTTTGAGATTATTGTAATTATATTTTTTTATAAGTCTTTGGGTGTTTCCCTTGGTCTATGAGGTTAGGTTTGTCCGGGAAGTACTGGTGTTGATTTTTAATATTTATATGGAGATGTTTAGTGTCGGTTGTCCTATATAGATATTGAGAATTAGTGGGTGTAATTATCTTGTCTGATACTTGTCACCTCAGGTAATACTTTTTGAATTCCTTTAAGGTCAATACTCCGGGTAGTTTTAAGTGGCAATCTGGGTAGGGACTATGATCAAGTACTGGGAGTGATAGGCTCTAATAACCAGGTGGTTCAGTACTTCCACATGAATATCTAGGGGGTGGACAATTTTGTGATGCCTCGAAAGTCCCATAGGGAAGCCTTGAAGACCGCAGTTGCTGCACTGTGACCCTGATGGCATTCGTTGCATGCTGCGCCTAATGTCTGCGACCATCAATACCTACAATATACTGTAGAATTATTTTGAGGCCCCTATTAAAAATTGAATTATGGCGCTTTAATAATAACTTTTCCCAGTTGTATCTCCTCATTTGATTAGTGTTGTTTGACCTTCTGGTACCTTTCTGCCAATTTCGTGATCACGATTAGAGGTGCCTTATGCCCTGAATTGGCTAAGAAGGTTAAACGGGGTGTCCGGAAATCCGTCGCTGACCAAGCAATAGTGATCCACTCAGTATTTTGAGTGTTAAGCCTAATACCGGCCTCCTTTTTTAAATATAATGGAATGGAGTGCTACCATCTTGCAATGCAATCTTTCGTGCTTTGGCTCTATATCATGTTCTCACTGGAATAGTTGACAAAAATGTAATTACTCATAATGGAGGTGGCTGTAATCTCCATAAATAAAATGCATCTTCGATGTTTTCATTGTTTCGCCAATGTACCGATAAATGTTTCTCGGATTGGATTGCAGTATTTGATAATAATTATAGGGAGTGGCTTATTAATTGCTCCTTTTTAAAGCTGTATTTAATTGCTTATTAATATATTTTGCCTGTAGCTGATGGCCTCTTGTTCGTAGAATGCTGCCAGGATAGGAGCAGGTATGGTTAGTGTTTCAAGCAGGGAAAGTACGTCTGACTCGCGAGTTAATATACTCAGGGGTACTTTTATTAATCTATTTGCTAAAATAGTTACCTGGTTTAGCCGAGCTCTGAACTTAGGCTGACGTGATTTTTATATTTTTGTAGGAAAGGGGCTGATAGGTACGAGTTTGAGTGCTGAATAATGGTTATTTAACGATCATGCTTGAAAGTATTCGCTTAGGCAGCGGATAAAATTTGTGATCACCCTGACTAATAATCGTGCTTGCAAAGAAAAACCTCTCATATTTTTGTCTATATCCTCCTTTCTTCGTGGGTTAATTATTATTGAGTGTTATCTCAAAAAAATCTCGCTAATGGTTAAATAACTCGAATAAGTTGATGTATCTAAAATTGGAGGAACTGCCCCCCCTCGAATGGCTCCAGAGCAAGGTGTCTAATGACTTATGACGTGAAAGTTAATCTTTTTTGGCTTCTGTTGACTTTCCGGTACCTTTCCACTAGTTTCGCGATCACGATTAGAGGTGCCTTCTGCCCTGAATTGGCTGAGAAGGTTAAACGGGAAGTCCGGAAGTCCGGCGCTGCCCCCGCAACGGTGATCCACTTGCATTCTGAGTGGTAAGCCCGATACCGGCCTCTTTTCTAAACACGATGGAGCGGAGGGCTACCATCTTGCAATACGATCTTTCGCGCTTCGGCGTGCCGCATTGCTATTCCTCCCTCGATCCCATGTGCTTTTGTCTTAGGGGTTGAAACTTGAAAAAATCTATATTTAGCCTGGCTGTTTTATCAGCCGTGAGCGCGCCGTCTTTTGCTGAATCCACTGTTACCGAATCTTCAATTCCAGACCTGGAAACTGTGGTTGTTGTGAGCTCCCGTCAGGGTGAGCCGCTGCGCCAGGTAGCTACTTCAGTAACTGTATTGGATGAAGAGCAGCTAAAAGAGCGGGGATTGGTGTCCCTTGCCGATGTTTTGCGCAGTGTGCCTTCCGTGTCTGTTACCAATACAGGGGGTATGGGCAAGACAACCTCCTTAAGGGTACGTGGAGAGTCCGGTTTCAGAACCTTGGTCCAGATAGACGGTATCGACGTTTCTGACCCAACCGGTACCCAGGCGGGGGCTCATGTTGAACATATTATGAGCAGCAACTTGCAGCGCGTGGAATTATTACGCGGTCCACAAGGTATGCTCTACGGAGCCGATGCCGGTGGTGTACTGGATATCTCGACTCGTCGCGAGGGTGAAGGGCAGCGCTTTGAGGTGTCAGCTGAGGGCGGTAGCTTCGATACTGAACGCTACAGTGCCAGCGCTAGCGGAGCTAATGAAGCACTGGATTATTTTGTTTCTGCTGCGGCGGCAGAAACCGATGGTTTTAATACCAGTAGTTATGACACGGAATTGAGAGATGACGACGGTTACGATAATGAAACCTTGCATGGCCGTGTAGGTTGGAATATTTCTGAGCAGTGGCGACTTGAGGCTGTGGCGCGGGATACCGATGCTTCAGGTGAGTATGATCGCTGCGGCTGGCCCTCTCAGGATGATTGTAACTTTGATTTCAGCCAGGAAAGTGTTCGTGTCAGCTTAGCTCATAAAGGCGAAGATGGTCAGCAGGAGTTGGCTTATACACGTTCTGATTTGCAGCGTACCTATATCAGTGAAGGCGTGCCCTTTTATGAAGCGGAAGGTGATATCGAAAAGTTGAACTTCACCGGTTCCTACGGGTTTAGTCGCGAACATGGAATGGTCTACGGGGTAGAGCATCGTGAAGATACTTCGGGAGACCTAGATCGGGATCAGTGGGCAGTTTATTCCGAATATCAGGGAAGCTATGCCGATCAGGCTTATATCACCCTTGGCCTTCGCCATGACAATAACTCTGATTTTGGCAGCTACAACAGCTTCCGCGCCAGCTCAGCCTATTTATTTGAGGATGTTGCCAACGGTACGGTAAAAATAAAAAGTAGTTACGGCACTGGCTTCCGTGCCCCGAGCTTATATGAAGTTGACTACAACGCTACCGCATTCGACTGGTTAACTTTTACTCCATTAGAGTTGCCGCCTCTTAAGCCGGAAGAGAGCCGGGGCCTGGATCTTGGTGTTGAATACTTTGGTGAAAACTCTCTCTACCTGGAGTTCGTACTGTTTAAACAGGTCATTGAGAATGAAATCGGATTCGATATGGTCGACTACACAGGTTACCTGCAAAGCAGTGGAGAAAGCGTGTCCCAAGGCGCTGAGTTTGTTGTCGAAGCGCAATTGACTGACAGTCTATTGCTCTCTGCCAATTACACCTACACCGATGCTGAAGAAGCCGATGATTCTCCCCGAGCCCGCAGTCCCAAGCACTTGGCGAATCTCGGCTTCACTTATAAGCCTACCAGTGACTTGAGCCTTGTTATGAACCTGCGTTCCAGTGCGGATGTGGTAGATAGCGATGGCACCTCGCTGGATGATTATGAAGTGCTGGATGCCAGTGTCCGTTATCAGCTGAACAACTCCACGACGGTATTTGTTCGGGGTGAAAACCTCACCGATGAAGATTATGTGGAAGTCACTGGCTATAACACTGCGGGCCTCGCCGGTTATGCTGGTGTGGAATTCAGCTTCTAAAACACTTTTTTTATAGGTTCTTGAACTGAGGTGGCCATGTCGGAAGACGAGCAAAAACGAAATGCCAAGCACAAGCAGGCAATGCAAAAACACAAGGAGAAGGTTGATGCCAACATTGCAGCAGCCGATATCCAGCGTGGAGTTGCTGTCCTTCTCACTGGAAATGGCAAAGGGAAGTCGAGCTCAGCTTTCGGCATGGTGATACGCGCACTGGGTTATGGGCAGAAAGTGGGCGTAGTGCAATTTATTAAAGGCGCACAGCAATCTGGGGAAGAGTTTTTCCTTAAAAACCATTGCCCGGAAGTTACTCTCTATCAAATGGGTACCGGCTTTACCTGGAATACTCAGGATCGCACCAGCGATATTGCTGCTGCAGAGAGAACCTGGGCAGAGGCAGAAAAAATGCTCACCGATACCACCTATGATTTAGTGGTGTTGGATGAGCTCACTTATATGCTCGCTTACAAATACCTGGATGAGTCCAAAGTATTGGAGACTCTAGCCCAGAGGCCACAGAAACAGAGTTTGGTGGTGACTGGTCGAGGTGGTGGTAGTGCGCTACAGGAGCTAGTGGATACGGTATCTGAAGTGAAAGATGTTAAGCATGCTTTTAAAGCGGGCATCAAAGCCCGCAAAGGCGTAGATTACTAGGTTGTTTTCACTATGTCCGTGTTGATGGTTCAGGGCACGACTTCCGATGCCGGCAAGAGTACTTTGGTGGCCGGGCTCGCTCGTTACTTTTCCCAGCGCGGAGTCAGTGTCGCACCTTTTAAACCGCAAAATATGGCACTCAATAGTGCCGTTACGGTGGATGGTGGTGAGATAGGGCGGGCACAAGCGTTGCAAGCCCAGGCCTGTGGGATCGACCCCCACAGTGATATGAACCCGGTGTTACTTAAGCCCGCTTCAGATACCGGGGCTCAGGTTATTATCCAGGGTAAAGTGTTGGGGAATATGCAGGCGCTGGATTACCACCACTATAAAGCTACCGCGCAAAATGCAGTGCTGGACTCCTTCGCACGGCTCGATGATCAATATGAGCTGGTGTTAGTTGAAGGGGCTGGCAGCCCGGCAGAAATTAACCTGCGGGAGAACGATATTGCCAATATGGGCTTTGCCGAGGCCGTTGATTGCCCGGTTGTACTGATTGCCGATATCGATCGCGGAGGTGTGTTCGCCCACTTGGTAGGCACCCTCGAATTGCTGTCTTCCTCAGAGCGAGAGCGTGTCGTCGGTTTTGTGATCAACCGCTTTCGTGGCGATCTGCAATTACTTCAGTCGGGGCTCGACTGGTTAGAGGAGTATACGGGCAAGCCAGTTCTCGGAGTCTTACCTTATCTCCATGACCTCTACCTTGACGCGGAGGATGCCATTAGCACCCAACAGAGCGGTGCTGATGCTCGATTGAAAGTGGTAGTGCCGGTATTGCCGCGCATAAGCAATCATACAGATTTTGATGCGCTGAGGTTGCACCCGGATATCGATCTGCAATTTGTCAGTGTCCGTGAACCAGTCCCTCAGTGCGACTGGGTTATTCTTCCCGGCAGTAAAAATGTGCGGGCAGACTTGGCTTACTTAAAAGAAAATGATTGGCCTGCACAGTTGGATCGGCATCTGCGCTATGGCGGCAAACTTTTGGGTATTTGCGGTGGTTTGCAAATGCTGGGGAGCGAGGTACAGGACCCGGATGGGGTAGAGGATACCCCGGGTAACGAACCGGGCTTGGGTTATCTGGATTTAATAACTCGATTACAGCCCGTCAAAGCACTAAAAAATATTACCGGTTTTTTAGCTTTGGAAAGTGAAGTAAAAGAAGCTGCTCCTGTTCAGGGCTATGAAATCCACTGTGGTATAACAGAAGGTGTAGCTCTGCAAACTCCAGCGGTATATATCTGTGATAAAGACGGAAATTCCAGGCCTGATGGTGCAATAAGTGCTGATGGACAGATATTCGCGACCTACGTGCATGGGCTGTTCGATTCACCCGAAGCGCTGAGCGCACTTTTTGCCTGGGGTGGGTTGAAAGACTCTACGCCGCTGGATGTGGGTGAACAGCGACAGCAACAATTGGACAGGCTGGCTGAGACTATTGCCGAGAATATCCAGGGAAACTGGCTCGAGCAATTTGAGGGAGCTAAGGAGACGGCAGTGCTGCAAGAGGATACCCAGTGACTGTTGCCCGTATCAAAGCATTAAATATTGCCTGGTGGTTACTGCCTGCAGCACTTGCCCTTAGTTTTTCTGCTGCCGTTGCTATAGGTGCAGTGTATCTCTCACCCTCACAACTATTTGCCGCGATCAGTGGCCAGGGCGATGGTGGACTCGCTGGGGATATTGTTCAGGCAATACGATTGCCAAGGGCGCTGTTGGCCGCTGGAGTGGGTGCTGTGCTCGCTATCTGCGGGGCAATGTTGCAAGGCTTATTTCGAAACCCTCTAGCTGACCCATCCCTGATTGGTGTTACCGCAGGGGCTTCTCTCGGTGCTTGTTTGGCCATCCTGCTAGGAGCGGAGGTTGCCGCTGCGTTTGGGAGTTTGCCCGTTGTATCCATAGCTGCTTTTTTCAGCGGCCTTTTAGCGGTGACACTGGTCTACAAAGTGGCGAAAAGTATTAATGGCACTTCCGTGGCTACCATGTTGCTAATGGGGATTGCCGTTACCGCTTTTTCCGCAAGCCTGATCGGGCTAATGGAGTACTTTGCTGATAATGACACCCTGCGCCGTATGAGCCTGTGGCTTATGGGAGGGCTGGATGCAGCGAGCTATCCTCGCGCTTTTCTGGTTTTGGCCGTGCTGAGCGCTTTGCTTGCCAGTATGTCCCGCTTCGGCACCTCACTAAATGTTCTTTTATTGGGAGAATCCCAGGCGCGGCACCTCGGTATTGATGTGGAGCGGGTAAAAACCCGTTTGATAGTGCTTGTTGCGGCGGGAGTGGGCACTTCGGTTGCTGTAGCCGGCAGTATTGCTTTTGTGGGGCTGGTAGTGCCCCATATAGTGCGTTTATGGGTAGGACCTGATCACCGGCAACTGTTGCCGCTTTCTGCCCTGGCTGGAGCCAGTTTATTGCTGGTTTCCGATACCCTGGCGCGAACCATTATTGCCCCGGTGGAGATCCCGGTAGGGCTGATCACCGCACTAATTGGAGTGCCTTTCTTTGTTTCCTTGTTGCGTAAAAGCAGGGGGGCAATTTAATGGCTCTGCTACAGGTGGAGGGAGTTGCGGTTAGTGTCGATAATCGGCCGCTGTTGCAAGATATCAACCTGAAGGTAGATGTCGGCGAGCTGGTTTGTGTGATTGGCCCCAATGGCGCCGGTAAGTCGACTCTGCTGCGTGCCCTTTGCGGTGAAGTCAGGATGGATTCCGGGCAGGTCCACTTTAAAGGCAGCTCTTTTTCAAAGTTGTCCGCCCGCAATCGAGCCAGGCAAGTTGCCGTCCTGCCGCAAAATAACCCACTGACATTTGCCTTTACCGGGCTGGAATTGGTCGCCCTCAGTCGAACTCCGCATTCCACTGGCACTGACCGGGACCGAGAAATCTGCCTGGAAGCCATGGCTGCCCTGGATGTTAGTCATTTGTCTGAGCGCCTGTACCCAACATTATCCGGCGGCGAGCAGCAGCGCTTGCAATTGGCTCGGGTGATGGCCCAGATCTGGCGGGCAGAGGATGGTGGAAAGCGGCTCCTCTTATTAGATGAGCCCGCTGCCAGCCTGGATATTGCACACCAATATGGAATGATGAGAGCGGTAAGAGACTTCGCGCGAAGTGGCGTAGCTGTGGTAATGACGGTCCATGATCTGGCCCATGCCAGCGGCTATAGCGACAGAATCCTCGCCTTAAAGCAGGGGCGCAGTATGGCCTACGGAAATCCAGAGGATGTATTGACTGCGGAGAATATGCAGCAGCTTTACGGCTACAGTGTCACGGTGATGCCACACCCCGTAACCGGTAAATCCCTGGTGATTGCCGATGTCTAGTGCCAGTGGTGTACATCTGGTACTAGGAGGCGCACGCAGCGGAAAAAGCCGGCTCGCGCAACAGCGCGCGGAGCAGTGGCTAAGCAGCAGTAGCGATGGTGGACTTACCTACCTGGCAACGGCTACGGCGGGCGATCAAGAAATGTCTACCCGTATTGCTCGACATCGGGAAGACCGGGATCATCGCTGGCAGACCCTGGAAGAGCCTATTGCATTGGCAGAGGCTCTGGTTACAGCTGCTGAGTCCCACTGTGTACTGGTGGACTGCCTCACTTTGTGGTTGAGCAACTGTCTTCATCAGGGCGTTTGGGAGCGTGAGCAAGAGGCGCTTCTGCAATGTATTGATCAGAGGCGTACTCTCGCTAACGGTAATACCCCACCTTGGATTTTTGTCAGTAATGAAGTCGGTTCGGGTATTGTGCCCCTTGGGCAGTTATCGCGGGAATTTGTGGATGCGGCAGGCTGGCTTCATCAGGCATTAGCCGAGCGAGCTGATAGCGTCACCTTGGCAATTGCTGGTTTGCCGCTCACTGTAAAGTAAAATTACCTGAAACTGATAATGATGACAGATGAACTCAGTTGGCTCGATAAGCCTGCACCAACCCCGGACCAGAGTGCTCGCAATGCCGCGATTGCCCGCCAGAAGCAATTGATTAAGCCGCAAGGCGCACTCGGTCGGCTCGAGAGCATTGCCGTGGATTTCGCCGGATTCCAGGGGAGGGAGCAACCCCAACTGAATAAATTGTCGGTGCGCGTATTCGGTGCTGATCACGGTATTGCAGCTCAGGGAACTTCCCGATTTCCTCAGGCAGTCACTTCTGTAATGCTGAAACTATTTTGCGAGGGCGGGGCGGCTATTAATGTATTGAGCCGCGAGCAGAGTGCTGACTTTGCCGCAATTAACCTGGGTTGTGTGGTCCCCGCTGAACACCCCGACCTGATTGATGAAGTTATAGCTCCCTCTACTGCGGATTTCTCCCAAGGTAACCCAGCTATGACCCAAGCGCAGCTGGCTCTTGCTCTTGATGCCGGTCGCCGTCAGTCTACCGATGCAGATTGTTTTATTGGTGGTGATATGGGTATTGGCAATACCACTTCCGCCGCTGCCATGTTTGCTGCCCTTTTTGAGCTAGAGGTTGGCAACATTACAGGGCGAGGAACAGGTATCGACGATGCAGTGCTCGCCCGCAAGGTGGAACTGATCGAATTTGCCTTGGAGCAGCATCGGGCAGCGCTGGGCTCGCCACTTGTTATTTTGCAAACTTTTGGTGGCTTTGAGATTGCAGCCTTAACAGGAGCGTTTGTCGCCAGTGCCCAGCGAGGTGTCCCTGTATTAGTTGATGGTTTTATGGCGACTGCTGCGGCAGCTATTGCCGGTGCTATTAATCCGTCAGTGAAACCCTGGTTGCTCTACGCCCATCTCTCTGACGAGTCTGGTCACAAACTAGCCCTCGAGTGCCTGGGGGTGAAGCCATTGCTGAGCTTCAATATGCGCCTTGGCGAAGGCACAGGTGCAGTGTTGGCCATCAGTATTATCAAGCAAGCGCTGAACCTGCATAACAAAATGTTCACGTTCAGTGAGGCAGGAGTGCCAGTTGCGGATTGATCTTTTACGACACGGTGCCTGCGAAGGTGGAAATATTTTTCGCGGCCAGATCGATGTGCCCCTAACCAGTGAGGGTAGGGAGCAGATGTTGCGAGGGCTTGCCGAACTCGATGGCTCCTGGGACCGGATTGTTACTTCACCCTTACAACGTTGCCAACGCTTTGCTGCCCAGCTTGCCCGAGAGAAAAAACTGCCGATAACTGAAGTTCCTGATATCCGGGAAATTGGTTTCGGGGACTGGGAGGGGCAGTCAGTCGATAAGATCTGGACTGAGCAACGAGCACTGTGTGAAGCCTGGGGGCGTGACCCGGAAAAGCACGCACCGCCGGGAGGTGAGCCCTTTCCCGTATTTCGATCCAGAGTTCTTCAAGCTATTGATAATCTAGCCCAGCAATACTCGGGAGAGTCCCTGCTGCTCATTACTCACGGTGGCGTTATCAAGTTGTTGCTCGCATATGCGAATAACTGGCTTCCAGTGAAAATGATTTCACTGCAAGTTAATTACGGGTTTGCCGCATCGCTGAGATACGACTCGGACAATAAGACCTTTACCGTTTCCTACCCAGAGCAGTCAGCTTATGTTTATTGCCCGTAAGTTGTACAACCTATCCCAAGCATTTCTGTATGCGCTGGTGTTTCTTACCCGGCTGCCGGTGGCGGGATTGCTGCGGGAGGTGGACAAGGAAACGGTGAAGCGGTCGATATATTTTTACCCCCTGGTTGGAGTGGTGATTGGTGTACTGTTATCCGGGGCCGCCTACCTTTTGGCTCCTTTAGGTACTCAGTTGCAAGCCGCAATACTATTGGGTTTCTGGGTGGTCCTGACAGGTGCACTACACCTCGACGGCCTTGCTGACTGTACTGATGCCTACTTTGCTGGACATAAGTGTGCCGATCCTGAAGAACAACGTCAGCATATTTTGAGGGTAATGCACGATCCCCGCTGCGGCTCTATTGCGGTAGCGGCTGTTGTTGTTTTCCTACTGATAAAGTTCGCTGCAATTGCAGCCCTGCTAGAGCTAATAAACCCGGTAACAAAAGATGCTTGGGTCTATCTGCCGTTGGTGCTCTCACCTATGCTAGCCAGGGCTGCGGCCCTGGCTTTAATGGGAATTTCACAATACGCACGTGGTGAAGGCCATGTACCGCCCTCTGGCTCCGAACACCGATGGGACCTATTGCCGGTAGTTGCAATCGTAGTTGCTATTGGATGTTTAGCGGCGCCAATACCCATTGCCATAGGCATCGTCTGTAGTTTGATTGCCCTGGTTTTATTCTGGCGTCGCCTGTGGGATAAGGCTATTGGTGGTTATACCGGCGATTGTTTGGGCGGTTTGGTCGAGATAAGTGAGTTGTCGATATTGATTTTATGGGTGGCAGTGGTTGCCAATGTGAGTTACGGAGCTGTTTAGAAGCTCCTTAGTTATAGTCGAGTTAAAGAGATGTCTCGAAGCAGTATTGTCCGTGTTGTTTTAACCTTGAACCTGTTATTGGTGAGTAATACTTGGGCGGATGATTCCGTGCGGGTAAAAGATGCCCGTGGCCAATGGGTTGAACTGCCTGCACCAGCAGAGCGTATTGTTGCGCTAGCGCCAAATATCGTGGAGAACTTTTACAGTGCCGGGGCAGGGGATAAGCTAATTGCTGCGGTAAGCTACAGTGACTACCCCGAGCAAGCCAAGCAATTACCGGAGATAGGTAACTATAAAGCGGTAAACTATGAAAGTTTACTATTGCTAAATCCTGACTTGATTGTTGCCTGGGGATCGGGAAATGGCGATCAGATGATTAATAAACTGGAGGATCTCGGTTTTACAGTTTTCGTATCTGAATCTCACACTCTTGAAGATATCGCTGTGAATGTAAAGCGCTTCGGTAAACTTGCAGGTACAAGTGACTATGCAGATAAATCTGCCGGAGAGTGGCTTGAGCGACTGAATCAAATACAGCTTAGCCATAAGGACCTGGATTTAGTCAGTGTTTTTTATCAGGTTTGGAATGAGCCACTGCAAACACTTAATGGCGACCACCTGATTAGCGATGTTATTCAAACTTGTGGCGGCCGTAATATATTTGCCGATGCATTGGTATTAGCACCGAAGATTAGTATTGAGTCTGTACTCGATAGAGACCCGAGAGTAATTATCGCCAGCGGCATGGGAGAAGAGCGGCCAGATTGGTTGGATGCCTGGGAAGCATACCCAAGAATTAATGCAGTTAAAGAGGGAAACCTGTTTCATGTACCACCGGATATCATCCAGCGACATACTTTTCGGGTGCTGGATGGTATGGAGATGGTTTGTGATGATTTGAATCGGGTGAGAAGAAGCGGTTAGTTTTTCTGCTTATCAGCAGGAAGACTCAGTCGCAGCGTATTATTTTGTAGATCAACTATCGAAATTGAATTTGCTGGCTAGATATTTTTATGGGAATATTTTTTGTTATTCTCTTTGTCGGAGGGCTGCTTGCAGTCCCATATTTGGTGATTAAACTAACCATGCTTGAACAAGATGAAAGTAGTCAGTGGTCAACCTTCTGGAGGCTGGCTTCCGCAGACTATTATACAATGCAAAGTGTTGCAGCTATCCCAGTCACTGGCTTGTCATGTTATATATCGTTTTATCGAGGGGTGTCGACAGGAAGCTTTGAATTTATAGTAATTGCTTTTGGTTTGGCGGTTCTCATATTGTTTTTAATTGAAGATCTTCTAAGGCAAGATTATCTTCAATTTCATATCAAAAATTTAAAGCTGTTATCGATAAGTGTCATTTCTTTAACGTTGATTGCTCTAGAGTTGTCAATGGCAGCCACTACATTTATTGGAGCCATCGCTATACTTTGGGTGTCAGTTAGATGTGTAAAGCAACAAGTACTCAGCAATAGAGATAAAACAGAATCTGGAACTTTAGACGGTGACAGGTAGTCGGCAATGTAATTGATATAGTCTGATAAATATCAATTTTCTTAGTGTTCAAATTTTGGTGGGTCCGGGTGTGTTTAATGTCGTAAAGTCCAACGATTCCTCTTGTGTATAACAGGCTCTGTTCTGACTCAGATAGGTAGATTAATTGCGCTCCTTTAGGAAAAGATCTCGGAGGCTAGCTAGGGGTCTTTTTTCTTTAGGTTATAATTCGTGATCTGATGTGGCCACCCTTCTCTAATCTGGTAAATACTATATCTATCAAGAATATATTCATCTACAGGATATCATATATGTCTAGTACTGATGCTTCAGTTGTTTAAACCGACCCTTCTCAATTCAAAAGGCCAAAATCTAAAAAAATATGTCCAAAACCTAAAGGCTGGGGTTCGAACTGCGTGTAGGCTTAAGTTTTAGAGCAAACTGGAAATCCTTTGGATGCTTTAGGTGATACGATCCACGGACTTTGGTATTTTGGTAGCCTTTCCTTTGCGTATGAATTTGGGGTAGGGCATTTTTCAAGCCAAGCTTCCTAAGAATTTGGCTTTATTAATTGGATTCAAAAGACTAATTCAGTTTGTGTTCACAGATACAGACCTATAAATAAGTCAGGGCGATGGGCAAGATCTCTACCTTGGCGTGTTTGATAATAGTAATTGGACTAGTGCTTATTTTTAGAGGCACAAAATATAGATTTAGTAGTTTTACATTCATCGTAATAAATTTCTATAAATAGCATTTATTTAGCTAATCGAAATTTATATGTAGGCTGCCCCGAAACAGGAAGTTAATACATGGACCTTATATTTAACAATGCTGCATTGCGTCAAAACCTTATAGGCTGCCCGGCTTCTCATGCAGACGCATTTAAAACCACCGCAGCATCTCACCGTTGCGTTATCATCGTTCGCGCAACAGGGCCAACATGTACCCAATTACTTGAGCAGGGATATGACACAAAGGGCTTTAGGATTCATGGGAAGTCATGTGATTGGGGGCCGATGGCAGGCTTTGTATTACGAGACCCCCGGTTAAATAAACACGGGATGAGAAAAGCGGCCTATAACCGTGATCAACATCGAGAAGCCTTTACTGATCTACAGTCTGGTGCAGGTTGGACTGCATCAACAACACCTCTTCGATTACATCAGGAACGGGTTGATTGGCTTATTCAATCAGGAAAGATCAATGTTACAAGAAAAACTCAAGATCGTTACGAAGGTGTAGCCAGCCACCTCAGTGGCATTACTTTTCATTACTCTCTTATCAGGGTTAACACATGCTTGGGAGACATGTGGGGTGTCTATGTCGATAAGGAAAAAAGTAGGCAGTCAGGCTTTATTCAGGAGCGTGGCAACATTGTTGTTCAGTATGACACTAAGTACAAGGATATGTATGAGCCGCTACTGGCAATGACCAACCCCGTGGAGCATCGTCATTTTCGTAATGAGCACCCCCTTAATGCAATTACTGGAGATTATGATCTGTTTGCTATCTGGCCATTTAAGCGGGGCGCAAAGAAGTTTGATCGATATGGAGATGATCGCCGTATTCTCGGCACTGCTCAAGCTTGGTCGCAGCGTCAGCATATCGAAACCCAATTAGAGAGAAATTTCACTACCCAAAGGCAAGGCACCAAGCTGGGTAATATAACTAATCGGATTTATGAAGTAAGCCAGACACTCAATTCCACTATCGGTGGTATCCGCAGCCCGAGAGCTGGAGCTGGGCAGTGGGGGCCATTCCCGAGAAGAAATGTGCTATGGCACAGTGATGAAGCCGCACGCCCATATGTGAATGACATAGATTTACCCCTTATTGCATTTACTCCTGCTCGCAGTGAAGTGGTCATTCAAACTTTGCAGGCTTTCAGAGAGCTTATAGCAATGTGCAGAATAAATGGTGTCAATGTCACTCTGGCAGAGGGCTGGGCAATGAACCCTACCAATAATAAGCCAGACCGATTGGGGCAAGGCTACGGAAGGTTTGTACCCCGCGACTGGCACTTTGGTCAGTGGATTGTCCCACCTTGGTACAATGCTTAACTATCGGGCTGTATGAAAGAAATATTAGTGGTCTCTTAGAAGGTGACCCTTATCTTCGCTTACTGTAGTTACGCTCCAGTATTTCCTGGCGAGCTTTCTCTTCAAAGGAAAGCTCTGCGGTGGGTCTTATCAATAGTCGCTGCAGCCCGATAGGGTCACCGCTGATTTCGCAGTAACCGTAGCTGCCATCTTTTATTTTCTCCAGAGCCCGCTGGATCTTTCTCAACAGCAGGTTCTTTCGACCGGTAAAGCGCAGATGTTGCTGGTTCTCTTGCTCTGCGGTCGCCCGGTCCAGGTCATCAGCTAAGGCAAGTTTCGTGGTAGCAATAGCCTGTTGCCCGTGTGCAAGCTCGGCTAGCAGGTCATTTCTCAATTCCATCAGAAGCTGTTTGAAGAAGAGTAATTGCTTTTCGTTCATATAGTCTGATGCAGGCATCCCCAGCAGTTCTTGTTCACCGATTTTTGGCATTCCATGAATCCCCTGTTGCATAGCTCGTGTTGACTTGAAATATTAAATTTATGATATAACATATCATTAAGTTGATTGAAGTGTATGTGGTTGTCTTGGGTTCTCGTAGATTAAAAGGATTGTTGTGAGAGATACTTTAGGAATTTTGGCTTCTGGGCTTTGCTTGCTGCACTGTCTTTTGACTCCTTTGTTACCGCTATTGGGAGGTTTGGGGATATTGGGTGCTTTACAAGAGGACCAGTTTCTCCACTTGCTGTTGCTTGTACCTGTGGTAATTCTGGCCTTGGCCAGCTTCCCAGCCTCTTGCCGGCGCCATCAGCGCTACGCGGTAATGATTGTTGGTTTCTCCGGGGCATTGCTGTTGGTTGGTGCGCTATATATCGAGGGAGTATGGGAGCTAGTTGCCAGTGTTCTTGGTGCAGGCTTATTGATTGTTGCCCACTGGGTAAACCTGCGCTTGATTTATCGGGATGCTTTAGTCGAGTAGGTGAGGGTCATGAAACTTGCAGGAGCATTGTTTGTTGCGTTGTTTTGGGCCGGCCCAGTCGCTGGGGAAATGGGAAGTCATGTTCACGGTAAGGCGATGATGTACCTGGTGGCCGAAGCAGACAAAATCATCGTCGAGCTGGAGTCACCCACAGTCGATCTAGTGGGATTTGAGCATGCGCCACGTAGCGATGTTCAAAAGCAGCGGTTAGAGCAGGTTGCTCACGAGCTATCCAAGCCAGATCATTTTCTTGAGTTTGTCGGTGCCCAGTGCAAACCCTTAAGTGTGGAAGTTAAAGCGCCATATAGCGCAGAAGTTACCAGTGACAACTCGGTGCGCAGTGGTTTCCGTGCTAGTTACCAATTCAAGTGTGATAATCTGGCAGAGTTCAACAGTGTCATTGTTACCCTGTTTGAGAGGTTTCCCGGTATTCATGGGATTGCAGTGCAATGGATCAGCTCCGGTCGTCAGGGGGCTGAACTGCTCACTGGTAAAGACAACAAATTGCAAATGAAATAGGCTATGAAAGCATCCCAAATCAAACAGACCCTGAGTGTGGCGGAACAAACCTGTCGCAGTTCAGGTGCCCGCCTGACTGAAAAGCGTAAGAACGTTCTTACCGTGTTGTTGCGGTCAAAAACTCCGCTCTCTGCCTATGAAATAGCGGAGCATTACAATGGTGACTTTGGCGACTCAATTCCCGCCATGTCAGTCTATAGAATGCTGGACTTTCTGGCAGCAGAGAACCTGGTTCACAAACTCAATTCAGAAAACAAGTACCTGGCCTGTGCTCATATTGCCTGTGACCACAGCCACCAGACCCCACAGTTTTTAATCTGCAATCGCTGCAGCAAAGTGCGGGAAATTGGCATTAGGCCCGAAGTCATTGATGCATTGCGCGATACAGTTGAAAGTGCTGGATATCATCTCCAGACATCCCAATTGGAGCTGGATTGTGTTTGTGATGAGTGCAGCCGGGATGCAGCTTAGTGGCAGCTAGTCAGTTAATACGCGGGGTACATGCCAACGTTATCACTGGTTTTTTGGGCGTCGGCAAGACAACGGCTATCCGGCATCTCCTGGAAAGTAAGCCCGCTAATGAGCGCTGGGCTGTTCTGGTCAATGAGTTTGGAGAAGTGGGCGTTGATGGCGCACTTTTTGAACCAGAACAGGAAGGCGATATTTATATTCGGGAGGTACCTGGCGGCTGTATGTGCTGTGCTGCTGGTTTGCCGATGCAGGTTGCTTTAAACCAGTTACTGGCTAAGGCCAGGCCCCATCGATTAATAATTGAGCCGACGGGCCTGGGGCACCCTAGAGAGGTGCTGGCGGCTTTGTCTGATGCAGTGCGCGGCGGTGTGTTGGACCTTCGCGGTACGCTAACTTTGGTCGATGCTCGCTGTATTGAAGATAACCGCTACTTACGTAGTGAGACTTTTCGGCAGCAATTAGAAGTTGCTGATCTGGTAGTGGCTAATAAGTCTGATCTCTACGGCCCCGAAGACTTGCAAAACCTTCAGCGATTTCTCTCGTTCTTAGGTGAGGGCGCTGAAAAACCGCTGCAAGTGGTGGAGCAGGGGCGTATCGAATTGGATTGGCTCCAACTGCCCTGCAGTTTTCAGGTCTCGTCAGGGAGTGACCACCACCACCCAGTAACTCAGGCGGCGGATGAGATTGAGCTATTGCCGGAGTGTGGCTATCTCCGCTCAGAGAATAGCGGAGAGGGATACTACAGCTGTGGCTGGCGTTTTAGCCCTGAATTTATATTTGATTATGATGCGGTCTTTTCACTATTCAGTGGCACTGACGCTGAGAGAATCAAGGGGGTATTTATTACCGAGCAAGGTGTATTTGGATTTAATAAGGCTGGCAAAGTGCTTACAGTTTTAGAGCTGGATGACACATTGGAAAGCCGGGTAGAGGCGATTAACCAAGCGCGTCTGGACTGGGATGCAATGGAGAGCTCCTGGATCGCTGCCCTGGCGGATAACCAGGGTACCGAAACAAAAGTGTTTTACGAATCCAAATAGCTATATGGCCAGGTATTCAAATCTGGCCTGGCTTATTAGAAATTTTTGCATAAATTCGGTCCGACCGTATTCCGTAAAGTTTTAATCTGACGTAAATCTCTGAAGTAAACCAATGAATATAAAATTACTCGGCCGCTTAACTGTGGCATGGCTTGCTATGTCCGGAACCTCGGGCAGCTTTGCCGCAGATCCCCTAAATGTAACCGGTGATAAGTTCCGCCAGCTGGAGGAACTGCTGCCGACACCGAATAGTTACCGAACAGCGTCGGGAGCCCCTGGTCATGCCTATTGGCAGCAGCAGGCGGACTACGATATCAAGGTTTCATTGGATGATGATAAGCAACTGATCACTGCTTCAGAGACCATCACTTACACCAATAATTCGCCGGACACCCTGCGTTACTTGTGGGTGCAACTGGATCAAAATCGCTTCAAGCCAAATTCCTCTGGTAATTTGGCGACGCCGGTTGATATGGAAGCTATTGAACCGGACACCATTCCATTTAAGAGTTTTCGTCGTGCAGTAGTATCCGGTGAATTCCCAGGCGGATACCAGATTACTAAAGTGGCTGACACTCGGGGTAGGGAGCTTCGCCATACTATTGTCGATACCGGCATGCGAATTGACTTGCCCCAGCCTCTGGCCTCAGGTTCCAGCGTGAGTTTCCAGATTGACTGGGCTTACAAGGTTATTGAGCAGAAAGCACTGGGTGGGCGTTCCGGTTATGAATATTTTGAGCGCGACGATAACTACTTATACGAGATAGCCCAATGGTTCCCTCGTATGGCTGCATATAACGATGTTAGCGGGTGGCAAAACAAGCAGTTCCTGGGACGCGGCGAATTTGCGCTGGAGTTTGGGGATTATCGCGTTGCTATTGAAGTGCCAGCAGATCATATCGTTGCTGCAACCGGTGTTCTTCAAAATCCCAAGGATGTATTGACCTCCAAGCAGCGTGAGCGCTTGCGAAAGGCTCGAGTAGCCAGTAAGCCTGTGATGATTGTCACTAAGAATGAAGCGCTGGAGAACGAAAAAAGTCGTTCAAATAAGCGTAAAACCTGGGTATTTGAAGCTGAGAATGTACGTGACTTTTCTTGGGCTTCGTCACGTAAATTCCTGTGGGACGCACAGGGTTACAAGAAGGGTGGAACCGATACGATGGCTATGTCCTTCTACCCGGAAGAGGGCACTCCACTGTGGGACAAGTACTCAACAGAGTCCATTATTCATACAATAGATATCTATAACCGCTACAGTTTTGACTATCCCTATCCGGTCTCTATTTCCGTCAATGGCCCTGTGGGGGGAATGGAATACCCCATGATCACCTTCAATGGTCCGCGCCCTGAAATTGATGAGGAGGACCGCAGCAAGCGTACTTACTCTCGCCGCACCAAGTATGGGCTTATCTCTGTGATCATTCATGAGGTGGGGCACAATTATTACCCTATGATCATCAACTCTGATGAGCGTCAGTGGACCTGGATGGATGAGGGCCTGAATACCTTCGTACAGTTCTTGGCTGAACAGGAATGGGAAGAGAAGTATCCATCCCGCCGTGGCGATGCACGAAAAATTGTCGAGTATATGAAGAGTGAAAACCAGGTTCCGATTATGACGAACTCGGAATCTGTGCTTCAGCTTGGTAACAATGCCTACGGTAAGCCTGCAGCTGCACTGAATATCCTGCGTGAATCCATTATGGGGCGTGAGTTGTTCGATTTTGCTTTCCGGGAATATGCCCAGCGTTGGAAGTTCAAACGCCCTATGCCTGCGGACTTTTTCCGCACTATGGAAGATGCATCAGGTATGGACCTGGATTGGTTCTGGCGCGGATGGTTCTACACCACTGATAATGTCGATATCAGCCTTGATGCCGTACATCATTACACCGTTGGTACACAAAATCCTGAAGTGGAAGGGCCTTGGAAGCGCGCCCAGCATAAACGGGAACCCGAGACTATCACTGTTATTGAAAATCGCGCGAAAAAGTTGACTCGAATCGTCGATGCTAAGCCGGAGTTGGAAGACTTCTATAATACTCACGATGAGTTTGACGTTTCTAATGCGGATCGCAATAGCTACCAAAGTAAACTAGAAAATCTAGAGGACTGGGAAAAAGACATGCTCAAGGTTGAGAGTAATGTCTACGTGCTGGACTTTAGCAATATTGGTGGCTTGGTGATGCCACTGTTCCTGCGGCTGGAATATGAAGATGGGAGTGTTGAGGATTTGCGTATCCCCGCTGAAATCTGGACTCGCAATGCCAAGAAGACCTCCAAAATGCTGGTGAGGGATAAGAGCAAGGTGCTTAAGTCTGTAGTGCTCGATCCCCATTGGGAAACAGCGGATGTCAATGTGGAGAACAACTTCTATCCACGTCGAATTATCAAGTCACGCCTGGAACTATTTAAGGATGAAAAGCAGCGTAACTTGATGAAAGATTGGGATGAGGAGCTTAAAGAGGAAGATTAGGTCTTGGAAAAAGTGCAGCACGCAGGCGGTCGGCCTGGAGGCTGCACTTTTGTCCTTTTTACTAAAAATATCCATCTGAAACATTCATTGTGTAGTGGTAGTATTTGATGAAAGTTTTACTTTCCTTTTTAGTGATAGTCACAACCTCGGTATTTTCATTCCAGGCAAATGCACATCGCTATCATTTTGGTTTGACCAACCTCTCCGTAAACGGGCGTACTCAAACGCTGGAGGTTTCCCATCGTTTTTTTGTTGCTGACATTGAAAAGGCCTTATCAATAAGTGCCAGTAAAGAGTTGAATGAAGCACAAAGACAGATGGAGAGCTATGTCAATTCAAGATTTCAGATTAGCCAGGAAAATGGTGAGGTGGTGAAGCTTAATTGGGTAGGTATGGAAGCCGACGTTCATGACATTTGGATATATCAGGAAGTGCCTATGGTAGATATTTCCAGTAAAAAATTGAACGTTAAACAATCAATGCTGATGGAGATAGAGCGGGACCAAGTGAACACATTGAATGTCAATAATGGCAGGGGAACTCAAAGCTACACCTTAAAGCCCGGTGAGAGTAAGGTAGGGTTCACTTTATGAGCTGGAAACTTGTCAGATAGTATCTAATTCTGTAGTTGATCGTTCAGGGTTGACCTGACAGAAGACCTTTTGAAAACCGGTAACTGTCAGATCAAATCTGAACTGATGCAGTCAAGAGCAGAATAGCTCAATAGGCTATACGTCACTCTTGAGAAAAGTTAAATTACTTGCCCCGTTACCGGCATATATATCATGGTTGTATGGGAATTGCCGTTATGATTACTATCTTTACCAAAAAAATGAGCCATATCTAGTAGCTCCCAACCGCCTGTATTTCCATCAGTAAAAACACAGTCACTTTTATTGCCTGCTCCATGACCATTTGAGGTATGAATCATTACATGTCTCATAACTCCTAAATTTGATAGAAAACCAACGAAGCAGCCCTCCGGCAAGGTCATCAAATCGTGCAGAGTATTAACTGATCGGGCTCTGGGGGTGGCTCCAAAAATTCTATTGTAGTTATTGTTACCAGTAACATTATAGTTTTTGTTGTCCATGGTTACACTAGGGCAGTTTACACCCTTGGCGCTCCAGGCACAGTAGAGCGCAGCGTCCCAGCATTGCAAACTGCTTAGTTTTGTATAAAGGGAAAGCTCTGGTCCTGTCAGAGTGCCGTTCATGAAAGCGGGTTTAGCATTCCCCATCGCTTCAGCTAACAGACGTGTTCTTCTACCCGGTGTTTGCCCCTCAGGGATTAAGGTCATTAGTGGCATTTTTGTTCCTTATTTTTATGCTTAGAAGTTGTTTTCTAAATGTTAATGCACTAAATGAATCGCATTGAAGCCATGATAAATGAATGGCGGACCTAACTGTTAGAAAAAAGTGCTATTTGTAATGCTGTGTTTTTGTCGGCTAATGGCAATCTCTAGATGCGACTCTTTATTTTATATTTTTTGATTAAATGGCCGCGCTTTGTGGGCAGCAAGTCGTAAAACCCTACTTGGTATCAGGGGTTTCATTTTCGTAATTTCCGTTTCAGATCTTTAGTTTGAGTAACTGTGATCTCTGGTATCAATTTCTGGATGTTATTAACGGCTTCTTGTTACTTGTAAAGGCAATTGAGTTGAGGTCGCTATGGTTGTTTTAGGTTGGAGTAATAGCTAGATGTAAATCTTTCTTAAATTATCCGCATCGATGGGTAGGGTGTTTGGGTTTCCTTATAAAACTATTAATCTGGAGTCACATAATGCCAGTCGAGGCTATTGTGTCCATTGGTTTTGGTGGTTTTTAGTTGTCTCCGGGGTCATATTTCTTCACGTACTTGTTTAAACCAGCTGAGTACTTTCTGGTGGTGTTCTTGCCCGTATAAGAGAATAAAATTACGGGTGTGGTAGTTCTTGTTGTCCTGCAGTGCATTGATGCGCTCATCAACAAATTCTGGTGTTAGTTCGATGCCGCACTCTACCGTAATGCAATATAGCCAAGCATTGAAATTCTCTGGCACTACTGGCTGGGTCATAATAACTCCTAATTATTTTCTTGGTGCCTACGGGCCCTAAGGGAAGTTCTTGTGAAAACGCAGGGATTTTTCTAAGTTCTTATTGAGGGCAATTTATAAAATGGAAAAACCACCGGCAATGATTACTTGTTGTGGTCAACTCCAACCGGACACTTCTTTAAGCACATTTCTCAAATTCGATAGGGGCTAGGTCTCCCAGTGTTGTATGTATTCTGCGTGAGTTGTAATAAGCAATATAGGCTCTTACATCTGCTACCGCATCCTCCCTTGTCGGATAAAGGTTTCCCGTTACCCACTCCCGCTTCAGGCTGCTGAAGAAACGTTCAGTCGGTGCGTTGTCCCAACAATTTCCCTTACGGCTCATTGAACACACCATCCCATGCTGACTCAATAACGTTTGGTAGGTATGGCTGGCATACTGACTGCCACGATCAGAGTGATGCAGGAGACCTTTTGGGGGCGAACGCAAATTGACAGCCATCATCAACGCACGAGTTACCAGGGCCGTTTCCATCTTGCGATCTAGATGCCAACCAATAATCCGGCGCGAATAGAGATCAATCACTACCGCCAAGTACAACCAGCCCTGCGAAGTCCAAATATATGTAATATCAGTCGTCCAAACTTGATTTTTAGCGCTCGGTGAGAACTCCCTATTCAGAAGGTTCTCTGCGACCGGCAGGTGATGTTTACTGTCTGTCGTCAGTGTAAATCGCTTCTTACGCTTTACTGCCAAGCCTAGCTTTTTCATGAGCTTGCGGACTCGATAGCGCCCGACTTCAAAGCCTTCTTTACGTAACAGCTTCATTAACCGACGACTTCCCAGGCTCTGTCTAGATTCTGCAAATAGGGCCTTCAAACGATGGCATAGTTGCCATGTTTGAGCATCTATTGAGCTATTACCACGGCAACACCAATCGTAATAACCAGTTTTACTTACTTGCATTACCCGGCAGAGCACCCTTGTAGTGGTCTAATCCTTCCGGACACTTCGCTAAGATGGTAAAACTACCAAGCGAGGTGAAGTATGACAACAAAAGGTACACGTCGGCATTTCAAGCCGGAATTTAAGAAAGACGCCGTAGCGCTAGTCTCTGAGCAAGGGTATTCAATTTCTAAAGCAGCAGAGGTTGTAGGAACAACAGCCAATAACCTGCGACGCTGGATAAAGGAACTGAAGCAGGAAGAAGACGGTGTGAGGTTGGATGTAGGTGAGCGCGCAGAATTAGAGCGATTACGACGTGAAAATAAGCAGTTGCGGATGGAGAAAGAAATCCTAAAAAAGGCCAGCGCCTTCTTTGCGAAAGAAATGAAATAAAGTACAGCTTTATTGAAAAACAGCAAGGCAGCTTTCCTGTTAGGGTGCTCTGCCGGGTAATGCAAGTAAGTAAAACTGGTTATTACGATTGGTGTTGCCGTGGTAATAGCTCAATAGATGCTCAAACATGGCAACTATGCCATCGTTTGAAGGCCCTATTTGCAGAATCTAGACAGAGCCTGGGAAGTCGTCGGTTAATGAAGCTGTTACGTAAAGAAGGCTTTGAAGTCGGGCGCTATCGAGTCCGCAAGCTCATGAAAAAGCTAGGCTTGGCAGTAAAGCGTAAGAAGCGATTTACACTGACGACAGACAGTAAACATCACCTGCCGGTCGCAGAGAACCTTCTGAATAGGGAGTTCTCACCGAGCGCTAAAAATCAAGTTTGGACGACTGATATTACATATATTTGGACTTCGCAGGGCTGGTTGTACTTGGCGGTAGTGATTGATCTCTATTCGCGCCGGATTATTGGTTGGCATCTAGATCGCAAGATGGAAACGGCCCTGGTAACTCGTGCGTTGATGATGGCTGTCAATTTGCGTTCGCCCCCAAAAGGTCTCCTGCATCACTCTGATCGTGGCAGTCAGTATGCCAGCCATACCTACCAAACGTTATTGAGTCAGCATGGGATGGTGTGTTCAATGAGCCGTAAGGGAAATTGTTGGGACAACGCACCGACTGAACGTTTCTTCAGCAGCCTGAAGCGGGAGTGGGTAACGGGAAACCTTTATCCGACAAGGGAGGATGCGGTAGCAGATGTAAGAGCCTATATTGCTTATTACAACTCACGCAGAATACATACAACACTGGGAGACCTAGCCCCTATCGAATTTGAGAAATGTGCTTAAAGAAGTGTCCGGTTGGAGTTGACCACAACACCTAACAGGAAAGCTGCCTTGCTGTTTTTCAATAAAGCTGTACTTTATTTCATTTCTTTCGCAAAGAAGGCGCTGGCCTTTTTTAGGATTTCTTTCTCCATCCGCAACTGCTTATTTTCACGTCGTAATCGCTCTAATTCTGCGCGCTCACCTACATCCAACCTCACACCGTCTTCTTCCTGCTTCAGTTCCTTTATCCAGCGTCGCAGGTTATTGGCTGTTGTTCCTACAACCTCTGCTGCTTTAGAAATTGAATACCCTTGCTCAGAGACTAGCGCTACGGCGTCTTTCTTAAATTCCGGCTTGAAATGCCGACGTGTACCTTTTGTTGTCATACTTCACCTCGCTTGGTAGTTTTACCATCTTAGCGAAGTGTCCGGAAGGATTAGACCACTACAACTGCTGGTGGTTTCATTGATTGACTAAAGCCTTTCCCTCACTAAAACATGCCTCGCAATCCAACATTAAAGTTCCGCCCCGGCAGTGGAGCAAGTTCCTTTAGGAAGGATGAATGCACGTAAGCTAACTCGTCAGTTAGATTGTTAGCCTTCAGATAAACGGTGAGGTCGTGTTGGCTTCCTTGAAAAGTGTATGCAAGCTCAGTATTCAAAAGTGTGTAAGCAGCGGTGCTGGTTTCCAGTTCTGATACTTTGTTTTGCTCAAACGCGTGCGTAATCTCAATTCCTGCATCCCATCCATTGGAGCTATAACTTAACATACCGCCCAATCGTGCAGGTGGAGTGCGAGGCAGGTTACCTCCGTCATCTAACTTTCCACGAACAGTGTCTCCCCACAGTGTTAATGTGAGTGGCTTGGATATTTGCCAGGCAAATTCAGCTTCTAGCCCGTAGAGTGTCGAATCAGCTTGATCGAAGACATAAACGGGTAATTCGCCATGATTGTGACTCTCTTCTTCCTCATCGTGACCATGCTCTTCAATATCTTCGCTGGTGTAGCCCGTATTTCGCTCGTAGTAGAAATTATCAACCTGGTTGTAGAATAGATTCAGCACCCAGCCGATATTTCCGGAATGCCGGCGAAAACTGAGGTCAATGTTGTTGGAAACCTCTTCCTCAACATTGTTCTCGTAGTAAAAATAGGGCTCTTCTGTGTCATCCAGTCTAAATAGTGCGCCGACTTCGAAGGTGCTGGTGCCAATATGGGGACCATAAGAAAAAAGTTCAGCGGCACTGGGTGCTCGTTGGGCGTGGGTAAAAGAGATGCCGGCATTGTAATTAGCGGCAATGTCCCAGACCAAGCCGGCAGAAAAGCTAAAGGGTGTGAAAGCTAACTTATCGAGATTTCCCCCCTCCCAGTCATCATCGGTGGCTTCGATAGTGACTCTTTCGATTCGGGCTCCTAACTGCCATAGGAACTCTCCCGTGTGCTTTTCCTGTATTAGCCCAATCGCTGAGCTTTCCGTTGTGCTCGGCGGAGTGAACGCCTCTTCGCCTATTGCTTCAAAATCGGTGGTTTTGCTTTCCAGGGTTATTGCACCACGCCAGCCGGCCATATCTTGCAGCAGCAGGTTGACCCGTGCTTGCAGTGTTTGATTACTGAATGTCGTACCGATAGCGTTGTTTTCGATCTCAGAATGTTCGTAGTCTGTGTAGCCAATTCTGGCATCCAGGCCGCTCAACCATGGGTTATCCAGTGACATTTCGCTAGCCAATTGCCAGCGGTCCTGTTTCAAGTCAGAGACTACTTCTAACTCTTCTTCATGCTCGTCATGATGCTCTGACTCATCTTCCTCGTGTTCCTCATGTTCTTCAGCGTGCGAATGGCTGTGCCCGGGAATACCGTTAATTCGCTCCAGGCGTCCATAGGCAAGGCCGATTGAACCATTATCTAAAAACCAGTTGCCACCGATGTTGAACCCTTTGCTTTTTGAGTCACTGTTCTCTAATACCCCACTGGATTCTTCGCCATAGTCGCTTGAGGTGGGAATTTCATAGTCGTCACCTTTGCGCCAGAAGCTGTCCACGTGATACGCCAGCTGATCATTGCCGCCGGTATGAGCCAGCGAGGCTTCGCGCTCATCTGCCACGGTATTGCTTCCCAGCGAATAAGCAGTCCTGTTTTCACTAGAGGTAGGGATCCGCTCATCTACCACATTGACTACGCCACCGATGGCTCCTGAACCATAAAATAAAGTGGCAGGCCCCCGCAGGATTTCTATCTGCTCTGCAGTAATGGTCTCAGTGGCGACGACATGGTCTGGGCCAACTCGGGAGGCATCGGCGCTATCGAGCCCATTTTGGGTAATCAGAACGCGGGGGCCGTTGAGTCCACGGATAATGGGGCTACTGGCTACTGGTCCAAAGTAGCTGGAATGAACCCCTACTTCATTCTTGAGGGTTTCTCCCAAAGTGGAGGCTTGTTTTCGACGCAGCTCTTCGCCGGCTACCACTGTTACTGGTTGTGCTGATTCAATGGTGGAAGCATGTAATGGTGTGGCTGTTACGTCAATTTGTTCGATAACAGTGTGTTGCAAGGTAACCTTCAGGGGCTCATCCTGACCAGCTTGTAAAATTACTGTCTTATGGCTGTGCCCCGGGGCATTGATATGGATCTCGCGGAGCTGTGAAGTATTCACCTCAAGTGAAAATCGGCCCTGCGCATCTGTTTGTGCCTGCTGTCTACTTCCCGCGACTTCAATACTAGCGCCATAGATGGGCTCTCCAGAAGAATCTAATACCTGGCCGGAAATCCCATGGGCCAGGTTAGATAGGGTCATCAGTGCGAAAAGGTTCGCAGTAAGTTTCATGAGTTATTCCTTATAAGATTTTTACGTCCAAGTGCACGCTAGTTACTCGTTGGCGGACCCGAAATCGAAAGTGAGCAGTAGTCGCAGTTGGCCGGGATCGACACTGGGTGAGCGATGGATTAGGCCGAATCCTTCATTGCCTTCCCAGAGTTCACCTTTGAGTAGGGCAACCGAGCCGCATGCCAGGTGATTGATGGAAGTTGAAGGAAATTCCTGGTTGGCCTTCAAGTCGAGTGTATGAGGGTCAATAGAGTCTGGTGTCAGCCACTCTGTCCCGGTGCCCAAATAGGTTGTAATCAATCGGCAAGGCACTCGGTCTACGTGAAATTTGGGGCACATTGCACCGCTTAAGGTTGTTAAGCGAATGCCGACTCCGCTTAACTCAAACAGGTAACTGAACATATCTGCCAGTAGCTGGATATCAGCACATAGGTGCGGGTAGGGCTTAAGCTCCGGTAATACTTCAGCGAGACGGTCAATCTTGGTGGTGGGAAGCAGAATCCGGCGGTTGGGATGCACAGCGCTATTTAGAAGAGATTGGCAATTATAGGCTATGTCTTTGGGCAGTTCTCTTTGCCAGATAGCCATATTGATATCAGTTTGGAAAATATCTGCCAAAATTTCTCCGGTATCTGCAGACACGGACCGGCGGGTATTTGGCTCCTTTACCTCAGATACTCCTTTTCCAAGTGGAACCAGCTCCGCATTATTTACCTGTGTAATCAGTGGCTCACGGCTTCTTTCGTTAGAGTAAATCAGGCTCAAGATATGCTCCTCTTAAGTAAATTCGGCTAGCGAAAATGTTTTCCGCATTGTTTATTTGCTTTGCTCTTAATGAGCGAGAGCAGGGTGTTAGTGAGGTTCCTGGCTGAAAGCGTTCAATCTTCAGTTGTGGAGATGATATAACGTATCATATTTGGGTTGGTGAGATTAGGCAACCTCCAGGTATTGAAGAGGAAGAGGGGTTTTGGAGTCAAAATGATCGAGCTGATGTCGGTCGTTGGGATGAGACGGTGGATGTTGTAACAGGAATAGGCTTTCTGAGGTGTGCGGGTATGTGCTTACGGGTAGTGAGTTACTTCGCGATATCTCACAGAGGGTCATACTGTTTATCGCAAATATCTTTCTTGTTGTCGGCGCAACTTACATTTTACTCAGATCTGGTGGATCTAAAATGATATAGTGTATCAATCGTATCTTTGTGGTTTATCCAAATTGGGTGGAAGAGCCAGGAAAATAATGGCGATGATTGGCCGGCTTCAAGTAAGGTCTCAGATTCGTGTTGGTCTACAGCCGAAGAGGGTATGTTACTCTGTCAGCTTGCTGTGTTTGTAGGTGAATTTTCGGTGTTTATGCCGCAAAAAACAGGGTTAGTGTTGGGAAACATCCAAAGCTCACCTGTTATTATTTAAATATTGCTGAGTAAATATGAAAATAAATAATTCTATTGTTTACGGGGTTGCAACTGCTGCACTACTCGCTGGAGCCAGTTACTCCAGCCTTGCTGCAGAGAAAGAAAGTGTTTCGACCGAGGGGATGTGGCAGCCTCACCAGTTGCCTGAATTGTCCAAGGAGCTTCGCAGTCATGGCCTCGAGCTGGACCCAGCCAGCATGACCAAGCTTACTGAATTCCCTATGAATGCGGTGATTAGCCTGGGGGGGTGTTCCGCTTCCTTTGTCTCTCCCACGGGATTGGTGATTACCAACCACCACTGCGCCTACGGTTCAATTTCATACAATTCAACTGAATCCAAGGATTTACTGGCGGAAGGTTTCCTGGCCGGGGATTTAGCGGAAGAGTTGCCTGCTGCACCTGGCTCCCGTGTCTATGTCACCGTTGCAATGAACGAAGTGACGGATAAGGTTAATGAGCGCCTGACTGATGAGATGGATGGTGCTGCACGTTTTGCCGCAATCGAAGAAGCAGAGAAAGCGCTGGTTTCCGAGTGTGAGAAAGAGCCGGGGCATCGCTGTGAGGTTTATAGCTACTACGGCGGTTTGAATTACTACCTGGTCAAGCAACTGGAAATCCGCGATGTGCGTTTGGTCCATGCGCCGGCATCTTCGATCGGAAAGTTCGGTGGCGATATCGATAACTGGATGTGGCCTCGCCATACCGGCGATTACGCCTTCTACCGTGCCTATGTGGGTAAAGATGGTAAACCGGCCGATTACTCTAAAGATAATGTCCCTTACGAGCCCAAGCACTACCTGCCCGTAGCGGCAAAAGGCCCTAAGGAAGGCGATTTTGTGATGGTTGCCGGTTACCCTGGCCGCACTAATCGCTATCGCACCGCCCAGGAAGTGGAAAGTAACTTCAATTGGTATTACCCAAACATGCAGCGGGTATTGGGTGAGTGGTCAGAAACGATTGGTACGGCTACCGCCGACAATAAAGATGCAGAGTTAAAGTATGCCAGTCTCGTGGCAGGCTTGAATAATTACTCTAAAAACTTTACCGGCATGATGGAGGGATACCAGCGTAGCGATCTATTGCAGCGTAAAGAAAAGCTGGAAAAAGATTTGCAGGCCTGGGTGGATTCAGACAAAGCCCGCCAGAAAAAATACCAGTCTACTATTGATGACCTTGAGGCACTGGTTGTAGAAAAAGAATCAACCCGTGAACAGGATCTCGCCATCGATTATATGGATCGTTCAGCTATGCTGGGTGCCGCGAGCAAACTGTATCGTTTGGCTAAAGAGAACGAAAAACCTGATGCTAAGCGCAAGCCGGGTTATCAGGAAAGGGATCTGACCCGATTCACAGAGGGCATGCGTCGTATTGAACGCAGCTATCATCCATCAGTCGACAAACAGATCTGGCTCTACTTCCTGGACCGTTACCAGGCACTCCCGAAGGAGCAGCGTATAGCCAGCTTTGATCGTTTCTTGAACATCGGCAAAGGCAATACAGACTTAGAGGCAACACTCGACAAAATGTATAAGGAAACAGAGCTTTCCGATGTCGAGGTACGTGAAGCATGGATAGGTAAAAAGCCTGAAGACTTTATAGAGAGCAAAGACCCGTTTATCCAGCTGGCAGTGGCCATGTACGAAGACATGCTTACGCGTGAAGAGCATGAGGAGTCCATGAAAGGTCGCTTTGCTCAGTTGCGCCCACAGTATATGGAAATGCTGATTGATTATTACCACTCACTGGGTAAGCCGGTTTATCCTGATGCAAATAGCTCCCTCCGCGTGACCTATGGTTTGGTCAAAGGCTATGAGCCACCACCAGGTACGATTAAGAAGGCCGCTGACGGCAATGACGGTAAGCAAGGTTTTGTACCCTTTACAACTTTGCGTGGCATTAAGGCCAAGTACACAGGTGAGGCTCCCTTTGATGCCCCTAAGGCTTTGATGGAAGCTATCGATAAGAAGAGCTATGGCCGTTACTATGAAAAGCAGCTGGATTCGGTGCCGGTTAATTTCTTAAGTACCGTAGATATTACGGGCGGTAACTCAGGATCTCCGACAATGAATGGTCGCGGCGAGCTGGTGGGAGTCGTATTTGACGGAACCTACGATAGTATCAATGCTGATTGGGACTTCACCGATAGCACCCGGGCGATTCATGTCGACATCGCTTACATTCTCTGGGTAATGGAGAATATCGACGGTGCCGGATACCTGGTTCGGGAGATGGGCCAATAGCCGGCAATCGATGAAGTAGTGTCCTCGGGTGAGCAGCGCTCGCCTGGGACATTATTCTGTGTAAGGTTGAATGTTATCCACTTCCATACTGTAAGCCGCAGTTCCGAACTCGCTTTCTATTTTCAATGTTCTCAGTTTCCCTTCTATAGAGAAAGGTTCATACAGAGCGTCAACTTGAACTCCCTCAGGAAAACTGCCATGGATAACCTGATTTGGGGGTGGGGGCGGCAGGTGGATACAGGCTCCGAAGTAGGGAACAAAAAGGAAATTGGAAATTGTTAATTCGTCATTGAATTCAATTGGAACTATAAACCCAGCAATACGTATCTGTTGGTTGTCGAACTCTGGTTTTATTCGGGTGGAAGTCAAAGCGGCTTGGTAGCGGCTTTCATTTTCGCTCGTAGTGGCAATAGCTGATGAGTTAGGCATTGAGTCGGCAGTGGAGCCTTCAACAATATCATCTATGTATTCTGGTGGGTTGAGTAACGCATCCAGATCATCTTTTGGGATTAACTCTTCCCAGCTGACTTCACGATAATTGATACTTACCTGTTTGACTTGAGTATCTTCAGCGACTGGCGCTGAAACTTGATTGGTTTCAACTGGGCTATCACAGCCAGCTACGAGTAGTACGATTGCCAGGGTGCAGGCTGATGAGAAGAGATATCTGTTCATGGCTGGGGTTTATTTATCGTATTAAATGATTTGATATATCATTATATATCTGTTTGCAAAAATCCATGCTGCAAATGAGGTGCAAGATGAATGCTTTCACTACGAAATTGAAACTAGCGGTTGAAGTGGAGCAGCTGCGCTTCGCCTATCGTACAGGTCCTTCGGTTTTAGAGGTCCCTTATTGGTCAGTACCTGTCGGTGAGCAGGTATTTTTACGTGGCCGCTCCGGTAGTGGTAAATCAACACTGCTGAACCTCCTGGCCGGTATTCTGTCGACAAAAGTTGGAAGCCTTAAGGTTCTGGGTCAACCACTGGGTACACTGAGTGAGCGCAAGCGGGATCGCTTCAGGGCGAGACATATTGGCGTTGTATTTCAGCGCTTTAACCTAATTCCCTATTTGAGTGTGGAGGACAATATTCGTGTCGCTACCCACTTTTCTGGTTTCCGTGGCGATTTTCGCGGCAGGGTTAATGAGCTGCTAACGGGACTCTGTTTAGGAGAGGAAATTTTACCCAAGAAAGTGGCCAGCTTGAGTGTCGGACAGCAACAGAGGGTGGCAATCGTGCGGGCATTGATCAATGAACCGCAGTTATTGCTGGTTGATGAGCCTACATCTGCTTTGGACCCTGAAGCGAGAGATGCTTTTGTCCAGTTGTTGATGACTGCATGTCAGCAAAAGAAATGCACTCTGATCTTTGTCAGCCACGATAGCTCTTTGGAACGACACTTCCCTCTGGTTATGGATATGCGCGAAATAAATATTGCCTGGAAACTTAGGCCCGAGTGGGACACTGCACCGGAGGCTTTAGCCGATGTTTTTTAAACTTGCTTGGCAAAGCCTGATGCAGCGTAAGGGTAGTGTGTCACTGGCCGTATTGTCTGTAGCAATCAGTTTGATTCTAATGTTGGGGATCGAGCAGTTGCGAAGCCATACTAAAAACAGCTTTAGTCGAACTGTGTCAGGGGTAGACCTTATTGTTGGGGCACCTACGGGACAATTGAATCTCTTGTTATACAGCGTATTCCATATTGGGAATGCCAGCAATCATATTTCATGGGATAGCTACCAGGAACTTACTCACTTACCCCAGGTACGTTGGGCGATACCCCTATCCCTGGGGGATTCGCACCAAGGTTACAGGGTGGTGGGAACCTCAACGGGATTTCTCGATCACTATCGGTATGGGAATAAGAGGCCATTGGAGCTATCAACCGGCCAGAATTTTATCGATACTTTTAGTGTCATATTGGGGGCGGAGGTCGCTCGGGAACTCAACTACCAACTTGATGACACTCTCACATTGGCGCACGGTTTGGTTGGAACGCGCTTCACAGAGCATGGTGAAAACCCCTTTATCGTTAGTGGCATACTCAAGCCTACTGGTACACCAGTAGATCGAGCACTCTATGTAAGCTTGGCGGGACTGGAAGCCGTTCATGGTGCTGATGCGGAGCACGATGATCTGGTGCCTAATAACATTACTGCCTTCTTACTCGGGCTTAATTCCCCTATAGCTACATTTCAGGTACAGAGAAAAATAAACGAATATTCGAAGGAGCCGCTGCTGGCAATATTGCCGGGCATTGCACTATCGGAGCTTTGGCAGATATCCGGTGGTATAGAAAAGGTACTATTTTTTGTCTCAGCTATGGTGGTTTTGGCTGCATTACTTGGCTTATGTATCTTACTACTTTCCACGATGCGCGAGCGCAGACTGGAGATAGCACTACTGAGAACTGTAGGTTCTGGCCCTTTGTTTTTATTCCTATTGATCCAGACTGAGGCATTTTTGGTTTTACTTTTAGGTGCGACAATTGCTGTTTCTGGATTGATAATGGGAGGCTGGCTGGTTGAGCCAATTCTGACAGATAAATTTGGAATCTATTTGGACGGCGTTGTTATAGGCGAACATACGATTGTGCTTTTAGCTTTAGTACTGGTAAGCACATTAATTGTGGCTGCTATTCCCGCTATAAGTGCATGCCGCCAGTCTTTGGGGGATAGTGATCTTCTGCATTGACTAGAAGATGAGGCGGAGCCAAATTCAGAGTAAGACTTTCTCTAGATTTTGATGTCAGAGGTAACCGAATATCTTTTATTTTATGAGCGATATTAGCTTTGTAATTTCTATATATATTTGCTTTGTTGCCTTTCCACACCATTCGTGATCCTATTTCCAGGCTGCGAGCTTTTCCTGTCACTGGGACTATTTATATCCCGTGGCTTGTAGCAGCCTACAAACACTATCTAATAATTTTTCATGACAAGGAAATAGTTTTGAATAGGATAATACTAACAATCTTAATGTTGCTGGGTAGCCTCAATATATTTGCTTCAACCCCAGATATTGAGCAGGCCAGAGATTCCTTAGAGATTGTGAAAGAATTAACCCCCTGGCCTTGGGAAGAGCCGGTAACTCCAATTATTGAAGAGTATCTGGCAGCTGATTTTGATCAATATTCGGGAATGGCAAAATCCCACTACATGGTTGAAGAATTACTGATGCACAAGTGGGGGCAGTCAATCACAGAATTTATTGTATTAGCTGAGCTTCTATACACGTTTCAGCCAGAAGATTACCAGAAGCAATATAGGCCGGAATTTGATGCCGCTATTGCCGACCTGAATCTATTCAGGTTGGCGATTAATGAGTTACTGCTTCCCCATGTGCCCGGTTATAAACTGAAACAGCAAATTTTGACTAAGCGCTTTGATGGCGAGGGTATGGTAATTGCTGTTTTTGATTTGTTTGATCCGACACGCTTACAAGAGCAGCGCGAACAGTATCCCAATATTGAAGCGGAAGTTGCCTTTGGTGATCCCATCACTTTCCTTCATGGTAACACCGTAATTGATATCATTTTGGATATTGCTCCGAAGGCGACTATTGTACCCGTTAGTGCCGAGAGCAAAACTTATAATGATGCAATGGCCTATATGCGGTATCGAGATGACATTAGTGTGATCAATATGAGCCGTGCATTTCATATCACCAATGACCAACTCGACCCAGAGTTTGCAGAGCATCTTTCCGCTATTTTACAAAGTAAGATTTTTACCAAGTCACTGGGGAATACAGGTACAGATCTTGAGCATAACAACACCGATGTCAGAGAGCGCTTGGAGCTACCACCACTCGGCAGCTTCTTTACCTATGACCTGGATTTAATCAGGGCATTCCTTGCTCAGAATGAAGGGCAGGCCGGTGCTGAGAATTTGTTTTTTGCAATCAACCTCCAGCCATTCTCAAATGAGATCTCACTTACGGCGACGGTTCCGGGTTACAACCCCTTGGCTATTAAGCAGAGCTTTGCTATTGCCGGCGATGCAGTATATTCAGCTTCCAGTCAAAACTTTGAGTCTGGTAGCTCTTTTGCCGCTCCTCAACTAGCGGCTGTCAGCCTATTGCTCCTTGAAATGGCAGACTACTACGGCCTTAGCAGGGTAGAAGCTGCTCAGCTAGTGAGCAAGTCATTGAAAGATAATGCTCGCCGCAGTTGGCTAGGTGATCACAACACCGGGCTTGGGTTCGTTGACGCCCACCGGGCTATGAGCGCTATTCTGAGAGCGAATAGCAAATAAGCTTGATTTAGTCATCGAGTTGAATGAGAGTGCGCTGGCAGGTTGAATATTTGCAGCCTGCCAGTTACCTGTATAGATGGTACTGTGGGTAAAGGAAGTGAATAGGAATAGGAGTGAATATTGAACATACTTTCCGCTCATATGGGGTCCTCATTCAATGAATTATCTCCACTGTTGCAATTTGCACACACTGGGATGAAGAGGTATGAGGGTTCTGTTGTCGTCAAACGAGGTGGGGTTATTGCGAATACTATTTGTTCAATATTTAGATTCCCGAAGGCGAGTTCAAGTTCGCAGTTAGTTGTTGATTGTGGACACTTTTCCGATCGGATGGATTGGGTGAGAGATTTCGATGGGTTCAAGATGAGCTCATCATTTTATTCAGAAAAAAATTATCTGGTGGAAAGGCTCGGCCCTTTGGAAATGCAGTTTACCGCTCATAATGTCAACGGAGCACTTGAATATCAGTTTTCGAAAACGAAGCTATTAGGTATAGCTTTGCCAAAATTTCTTTGGCCCAAAGTCAAGGCTTATGAAACAGAGAGTGAAGGGCAGTATCAGTTCAGTGTCAGTGTGCACATGTTTTTAGTGGGGTTCATTTTATCATATGCTGGCGATCTGAAAATTACGGAGCCCGCTTGATTTAAAATGCCATTAGGGAAGAGCGATCTCAGTAACAAGCTCTTCCCCAACAACAATACATGATTTACTTACCTGGTATTAGAGGCTTCCGCTAGTCCCTTCAGGAGTTTCTGACTATCTGTATAAGCGCCAAAGACACCTCCCTGCATAGTAATCATCTTGAGAGCCGACTCATGGTTGCCGATGTCGGTAGCCCCAGTGCAGTCTGATAGAAGCAGGCACTCGAATCCTCGATCATTTGCTTCCCTCATGGTGGTGTGTACGCATACGTCGGTTGTAACGCCCACGAGAATCAAGTTATCGATCCCTTTAAGCTTGAGTATTAGCCCGAAGTCTGTAGAAAAGAAGGTACCTTTGCCTGGCTTATCAATAATGACCTCACCAGCTTTGGGCGCTAGTTCAGGGATCACGTCCCAACCAGGTTCCCCTCTGACTAAAATACGTCCACATGGTCCCGGGTCGCCGATACCCGCAGCAATTTGTCGTGAGCGCCAGCGTTTGTTTGGAGGGAGGTCAGAAAGGTCGGGGCGATGCCCCTCCCGGGTGTACATAATGTGATAGTTTTCTGCCCGCATCGCATTCAATACTTGCTGGATGGGTTCGATGGGCTTGCGCATTGCCTCCAGATCATATCCCATCTTGTCGACATAGCCGCCGGGGCTGCAAAAGTCCACCTGCATGTCAATAACCACGAGAGTGGTGTTTTCTGGCCTGAGATCCCCATTATATGGCCACTTGTATGGGTTGGCCTCGACAGGGCCATTTTTGTCCGATGAATCTGAAGTGCTCATTGTCAAGGCCTCTACTTATTGATAGAGAAAGTGATTGCCAATGGATAATAGCGTTGATTGAGAGCTTGATTGATTGGTAAGACTTTATTGGGCGCACAATTCTTGCTTAGGTGAGGTATGACCGAATCCGCATAAGTAATGAATGCTCATCTGGTAGTGGGTTTAGGCGTATCTCTCCTATATCTTTTGTTCATGAAAGGCCAAAACATTGCGACATATATTTTGTGTATTCGTTTCTCTTCAACTATTTGATCAAATTTAAAAGGCCGCCTTTATTCGTATATCTAGCATATGAAATTTCGAGTGCGATTTTATTTTGCGCTAAATATCTACAAACAAGATCACGGTTGGATAGTTGAAGCTTACTTCTATATTTCGGTTCAAAGAGTTCGTTCCACTGATATGTGGAAGTGAAACGTCACACTTTTTTTATTGAAAAATTATCTATATTATCCTGCGTGTCATTTTGAGTGAATTTTAGTGGGGCTTATTTGGTACTCCCTTCTGGTTTAGAAATATAGGGATTAAAGAATATCCGCTTATGTATTCATCTTTGAAGTTAAGAACCGTTTTTGGATGTAAGTAGTTAAAGGAAAGTTTGTGGAAAATCTTAAGAAGGGAATTTTCGCTGGTGTTGCATTACTGATTATTCCTATCGCCATGGGGACTGTTTTCACGGTTGACGAGGGGCACGTAGGAATTGTAAAGCGATTTGGTAAGGCAATCTCACAGGTTGATCCTGGAATTCATACGAAAGTCCCATTTATGGACAATGTGGTCGAAATCGAAGTAAGAACCCGGAAAAATGTTGAGACGATGAATGCCGCCACTGCAGAACAAATGCCGTTAAAAGCAGTGACTGCGGTGAACTGGACGGTAACTCGCAGTGCAGCCATTGATTTGTATAAGCAATATGGCGGTTTGGAACAATTTGAACAGCGGATTCTCGATCCCAGGCTGAGAAGCGCCAGTAAAGCTGGTTTGGCTGAATTCAAGGCAGAGCAGATTATCCAGAACCGGAATGCAGCAATTCGACGTATTGAGGAACTCTTGGAGGAGGAAACCAAGGGGTTGCCTATGGAATTGGGAGATGTACAGATTGAGAGCATCAGCTTGCCTCCCAAGTACATCCAATCTATTGAAACCAAGCAGACAGAGTTGAACCTGGCGGCTGCCGAAAAGCACAAATTGGAACGTCAAAAGCTGGAAGCGCAACGTGAGGTGAATACTGCTAATGCGCGCCGTGATGCCACCAAAGCTAAAGCAGATGGTGAAGCCCATAAGATTCGTGTAGAGGCCGAGGCGGAAGCTTTTGCGATTCTGGAGAAAGGGGAAGCGGAAGCCGCAGCGATTAAAGCAAAAGCTGATGCGATTGCCAGAAACCATACCTTGGTTGAATATATCCGCGCGCAGCAATGGAATGGCCAGATGCCTTCAACTATTATGGGTGGCGATCAGCCAATTCTGTGGGATATGGGGAATAACTCAGACCGCAGAAATTAAGATAGCTCAAAGCTAGAGCTTTGCTTGCTTTTTACACAAAAGGTTTGGCGTTTATCAATAGGAAACGCCAAGCCTAGTTTGTTCAGTTGGCAGTATTTCCTAAATTCTAAATGATGGTACAGTTATTACTTAATAAGGACTGTTTGTTAGTCTCTTAGTTACTTGACTTGCCAAGTAACTCCTCCCAATATCCGAAAGGTACTTTTCGGTGTGCTAATTACCCAGTTTATCCGGATTAAATTTATTGATGTTCCTCGGGTATCACGCACTCTAAATCAAGGAGATTCCGGTTGAAACACTTTATATGGTTTATCACTGCTGCAATATTGGTTTTTGGTGTCAGCAACTCGGTGATTGCAGAAGATGGGGGCTCATGTAGCAAGTTATGTACTTTTGTGCTCAAGAATAGTCGGACCTCAGAATATACGGTAATTAATAGGGAGAGGGCAGCCAGGCAGTTCACACCATTCTCTACTTTTAAGGTTCCAAATACCCTTATTGCACTTGACTTGGGTTTAGTTGAGAACCTGTTACAAGAGCTAACCTATAATCATGACAAATACCCGGCTAAAGGGTGGTGGCCTACAATCTGGTCAGAAAGACCTTTGACAATTCGCGAAGCATTTCAAAATTCAGCGGTTCCGATCTATCAGCAATTAGCAACGGAGATTGGCGCTAAGAGAATGAATCAGTATTTGGCAGGTTTTAATTATGGTAATCGGGATGCTTCGTCTGGTATTGATACCTTCTGGCTCAATGAGAGTATCAAAATATCCGCGTTGGAGCAGGTAGACTTCCTGGAACGTTTATTTACTGGTCAATTACCTGTATCGCAGTCAGCTATAGATAAAATTAAAGAAGTGATGCTGGTAGAGGAGACTGATACCTATAAGTTATATGCAAAAACAGGAGGAGGGCCAATAGCTAAAAATAAGGCTTTAGGCTGGTATATTGGAATTGTAGAGTCCAATAACAATATTCATTATTTTGCGATTAACATAGATGGCAGCAGTTTTCGGGAAGTACAAAAGAAAAGAATTGAAATTGCCAGAAAGAAACTATCTGAGTTGGGGGTTATTTAGGCTCTTTATAGCAAAGCTGTGGTACGTCTGTTTTGCAATGGTTAGGGCTTTTTGATTGATTGTTGTGAGTCAATCGGCATAATGGCGATCAAATTCACTTTCATATGGGGCTTCCTATGGGAACTCAAGCTGTAAAAGTTATATTTGCTTTATTCATCAGCACCTTTTGCTCATTATGCCTGGCTGCCGATAAAGCAGACAATTTGGATAAGCTTCTGCTTGTATCGGGTTTCACCAAGCAGGTTGAGGGGTTTCCTGAGCTAGTAAAATCTGGATTTGCGGAAGGCGTACAGCAAGGTGCACCAATTCCTCAGGATAAACTGCAAAAGATTCTTGAAAGTGCAGATAATACAATTTTACCGTCCATCATTATGGAAGAAGTGCGCTCGTCACTGAGTACTTCTCTGACCGATAAAGATGTTGAGGTCTTATTGGCTTGGTATGAGTCAGATATCGGTAAGAAAATTACTAAGGCTGAAGAGGAAGGAAGCTCTGAAGAGGCATTCCAGAATTTGATGGCTAATGCACAGCAGTTGATGGCTGACACAAAGCGCGTTGAAATGGCAACTCGTATTGATCAGCTTGTTGGTGCTACCGATATAGCGATGGAGATGCAGGTCTCTACGGGTATTGCTGTCTATTCCGCAGTGATGGCAGTGATGGCTCCCGGCCAAGAGATCAATCTAGATGCTTATAAGGCACAAATGGAGGCAATGAAGCCCCAGATGCGTCAAAATGTTGAGCAATTTGTAACTCTCTCTTTCGTGCAAACTTATCAAGGATTCGACGATGCAAGCCTAGCGAAATATGAGGAGTTCTTGAGCCAACCAGAAGCTAAAAAATTCAACTCCTCTTCAATGGCAGGGCTAAATAAAGCTCTAACACAAGTAATCGGCCGTTGGTCCGGTGATATGGCCTCTATACTTAAGAGTGAAGCGAACTGATTATGGGGTAGGGAGCTCCTGAATATCTTTGTGCTTTCTAATTAGATATTTAGGGGTTCCTCGGCCTACAGCCTGCTTCCATATTAGCCGTAAAGGAAGCAGGCTGGTATGATCAGCATGTTTTAACTATTTCTCTCTATACTCTAAGGTGAGTTTCATAAGCTCGTCAGTTATTTGATAAAATAGCTTGTCAATTCAGATCATTATATTCTCTTGTACTTCGACAGTCCTGTTAGCCGGGATACGATAATATTCAATAGCACTGCTTGAATTCCTTACCATTGCAGCAAAGATCCGCTCTCGCCAATTTGCCATTTTGCTATAGCCACCTTTAACAGGAAATATATTGTATCGGCAGGTAAAGAAAGAAGACTTACTTGGATCTATATCCAAAAGGTGCATTTTGTTGAGTTTATTTATGGCCCCTTCGACATCTGGGCGTTCCATATATCCATAACGTAAGATTAGCCTGAAGCATCCCTCTCTGATCTTACTAATGATTGCTCGGTTCTTTGGGAGTACTTTTGGTGTATTGGCCGACGTAACGGTTAGGAAAAGGTTCTTTTCATGAAGGACACTATTATGTTTCAAATTGTATATTAGGGCATGAGGTACAAAGAGTTGATTGGTTCCCACAAATATCGCTGTTCCAGGTACTCGTAATGGGGGGTTATCAAAAAGTGAGTTTAAATAGGGTTCCAATTTATAATTCTTACCCTGCAAGTAACAATTTATTGCTTTTTTTCCATCTCTCCAAGTAATCATCAGCATCGCAATAAATGCGGCTAAACTTATAGAGAACCACCCCCCGTGGCCAATCTTTGCCAGGTTTGAAGTAACAAAGGCAAAATCAATAAAAGCAAAGAATGAGCCGACAGCTAGGCAAATTAGCAGATTGTATTTGAGGTAGTGGCGATACACGATTGCTGCAATGCAGGAGGTAATCAACATTGCGCCACTCACTGACACACCATAAGCACTAGCCAGGTGGACTGAGCTTCCAAAGAGAATTGCCACTAGTATTACCGCTGTCATTAATAGGTAATTGACCCCGGGCATATAAACTTGCCCCACGAGTGCTGATGACGTGTGCCGGATGGCAAAACGGGGCATCAAGCCAAGTTGGATTCCTTGTTTTGTCAGGGAGAAGGTCCCCGAGATACAGGCCTGGGAAGCGATGCAGGTTGCTACAGTTGCAAGAATAATCATTGGGTAGAGCGACCAGTCCGGGTACATCCGGTAAAAGGGGTTGTCTACCGCAGAGGTGTCACTAATAAGTAGAGCGCCCTGTCCCATATAGTTCAACACGAGGGCGGGGAACACCAAACCTATCCAGGCAATTCTTATAGGCATGCGTCCAAAATGCCCCATGTCGGTATATAGGGCCTCTCCTCCGGTAAACACCAGTAATACTGCACCTAATATCCAGAATGAAGCCATGCCATGGTTAGTGAGGAAGCTAACAGCATGCAAGGGATTAATGGAGTGGAGAATTACAGGATTCTGGAGCACCCAGTAAAGGCCCGCGAGCAGCAAAACTAAGAACCAGATGGCGGTAATCGGGCCGAACAGTTTCCCCACGGTTTCGGTGCCGAAGCGCTGTACAAAAAACAATCCAAAGAGTATGCCGATAGAAATTGGCAGGATAAACGGTTTTAGAGTTTTGTTGACTATCTCCAGTCCTTCGACTGCGGAGAGAACGGAGATGGCTGGTGTGATAACGGCATCACCAAAAAATAGTGCCGCGCCACAGATCCCGCCGCCTATAATGAACTTTCTTAATAATTCTCGCCCTTTTGTCGCTTCTAGGGCCAGCGTCATCAGCGCCATGATCCCGCCTTCCCCTCGGTTGTCCAGGCGCATTACCAATATGACGTACTTAATAGTGACAATGAGGGTAAGTGCCCAGAAGACAGCAGACACCCCACCAATAATGGTCTCTGTGTTATGGGGAATTCCAAACCGGGGGTGGAAAATCAGTTTAAAGGCGTAGAGTGGGCTGGTACCGATATCACCAAATACAACCCCGAGAGCGGCAAGTGAGAGAACCCAGTGTTTTCTTGCGCCTTCTGAGCGAGATTCCATTTGCAACTCTTATCATCCAGTGTCATACAAAGGCAGTGATTTAATACTTATCAGGGAGTTTGCTGTCATCACTTGGATGGTGGGTATCAGCGCGCAAGAAATTAATTTTCCCTGAGACTGATCTTAGCAATACATTGCTAAGGCACCATGTGAGCTACTGTGCAGGGTGCAAACTTATGAGCCGATAAAGTGAGATGTAAGAGAGGTATCCGCGTAATTGAGCAATCGTGTCAGGCAGTTATAAAAACAGCTCTTTTGGCGGGGATCTTATTGTTAGTAAGGCGGGACTACAGGAGCCTCCCCAATGAAAGCATCGGACCTTTTTATTCGTGCCCTAGAGAAAGAGGGCGTTGAGTATATTTTCGCGATTCCTGGTGAGGAAAACCTGGATATGCTGGAATCTTTGCGGGGCTCAAAGATAAAACTAATTGTCACGCGCCATGAACAGGGTGCCGGTTTTATGGCTGCTACCTATGGTCGGCTTACGGGCAAACCAGGTGTCTGCATGTCTACTTTGGGGCCGGGGGCCACGAACCTTGTGACAGCTGCAGCCTATGCCCAGCTCGGTGGAATGCCGATGGTGATGGTCACAGGTCAAAAACCTATCAAAAGTTCTAAGCAAGGCCAGTTCCAGATTATTGATATTGTTGACATGATGCGTCCACTCACCAAGTTCACCAAGACCATTGTGGGTGGCGACTATGTGCCAGCTCATGTCCGTGAAGCCTTTCGGCAATCGGAAGAGGAGCGGCCGGGGGCAACCCACTTGGAATTTCCTGAAGATATTGCCCGTGAACACTCCACCATGCCGGTCTTGGAGCCCAGCTATAACCGCAGGCCAATTGCCGAAGAGAAGGCAGTGCGCAAAGCTGCAGAAGCGATTGAGGCATCCCGTAAACCTCTGCTGTTGGTGGGAGCAGGCGCAAACCGTAAATTAACCGCCAAAATGTTGCGCAAGTTTGTCGACAAATTGGGTATTCCGGTGGTCACAACTCAGATGGGCAAGGGAGTAATTGATGAATCGGGCCCGCACTTTATTGGCAACACCGCGCTATCGGATGGGGATTTTGTTCACCGGGCCATTGAGCAGGCCGACCTGATTATCAATGTGGGTCATGATGTTGTAGAAAAACCGCCTTTCTTTATGCGTCCCGGTGGCCCGGAAGTTGTACATATCAACTTCAATTCAGCGCAGGTGGACCCGGTCTACTTTCCGCAGATAGAGGTGGTTGGCGATATTGCCAACAGCTTGTGGCAGCTGGACCAGCACTTGGAACCCCAGGATCACTGGAGCTTTACCGATGCGCACCGTATCCGTGCCGCGCTTCAAAAGCACATCCAGGAGGGCTCAAATACCACCACTTTCCCAATTCGTCCGCAACGACTGGTAAAGGATCTCCGCGAAGTAATGCCGGAGAAGGGCATTATTGCGCTTGATAATGGCATGTTCAAAATATGGTTCGCGCGGAATTATCCTGCTTTAGCCCCGAATACCGTGCTGCTCGACAACGCACTGGCAACGATGGGGGCGGGCTTGCCTTCGGCAATGGCTGCCAAGTTGGTATGCCCAGACCGCCGTGTGGTTGCAATTTGTGGGGATGGGGGCTTTATGATGAATTCCCAGGAGATTGAAACGGCGGTTCGTTTAAAAATTGACCTCATCGTACTTATTTTACGCGATGATGCCTACGGTATGATCAAGTGGAAGCAGGCCATGATGGAGTTTGATAACTTTGGTCTGGATTTTGGTAACCCTGATTTTGTCGACTATGCAAAATCCTATGGTGCTCATGGCCACAGAATAACGGCCACGGATGAGTTTAAGCCGATGATAGAAAAATGCTGTAGGGCGGGTGGGGTCCATCTCGTGGATGTGCCAGTGGATTACAGTCACAACGACCGTATCCTGAACCATGAAATTAGGGAGTTATCGAGTAAGTTGTAGGCGCTAGCCGGCTCGGGTAAGGTGGTTGTAACAGGGCGGGCGGCTTTCTTTTAAACAAGCTCCTCGGGCCCGAGTACTTTAAAGTAGGGGCCAATATCCAGCCTTATGGAGGACATGGCAATCTTGATCATTTCTCTGCGATCTTCAAGTATGTCCTCCTTAGCTATTCCATGTAGAACCATATAATCTTCATATTTCCCGGTAATAAAGTCCTCTTTCCGTATACCTTCGTAAGCTCTACATAAAACTCCATGAAGGTTCTCTATGAATTGGCGGCGGCTCTGCATTGTTTGTCGGGGTCCATGTTCGACTTCGAGTTCATGAGCATGTTCATAGTTGATATTCACCAAGCAAAAATTTGTTTTGTTCTCTTTCCATGCTCTTGCCGCCTGGTTGAGTTCTACGATCAGGGTGAAGGGCAGGTCGGCAAACATGGGATTGTGGTCAGTGAAATCGAGAAATGCGTATCCTGCCCTAAGGTAACTGCTGGCTCTTTCAGTGAGGTCGTAACTATGAATATCACCGGTACGGATTGACTCGCTGTCGGTATCCATCTGGCAGTTGAGACACAAAAACCCTATTTCCACTTCTGAGCTGGCATGGCCGCAAGCATTGCAAATAAGTAGTGTGCCGGGTTTGTCGTAGTCACTGCCGAAGTGTAAAAGCTCCTTTCGACATTTGGGGCAAATCAGGTCTTCACCTTCCCTGAAGTCAGCTTCGCGTCCCAGGTAGGCGCAGCTGAAATGGTGCAGATAGAAGTCTTCGGTAAGGTTAGAGGATCTGCATACCGCACACTCTTCACGGACATTAAACTGGGAACCTCCACAGCCGTTACAGATATGGCGTCGATCGAAAAACTTGCCCTGTAGAAATCCTGATTCGATCAGTTTTTCACATTCCGTCACAACCGTCGGGCTATCGAGGATAATATTAAAATCAACAGTAGCTTTGGAGTTGGGGCTATAGTGCGGCGAGAGACTTACGCCAGATACAAATAATCGCGCTAGTATTTTGTCGCTATCTTTCTGAGTGGTGTGGAAATCCAGGTGGACTTGCGCGCGCCGATAGTGAAAGTCGTCAATAACCTGGCTCACAACGGGCATATCCTGCGCACTAAGCTTTGAGCAATCCAGATCTGCCTTCTCGCCGACTGTTCCAGTGAGATCAATAACCGGGAGTAGATACAAGCCACCACGCATATGCCATATATGCGTCAGGTCATCTACTGATGCTGGCTCCTCAATTAAAATAGCGTCTTTGGATTCACCGGTATGCGATGTCACCTTAGAGTCGCCGGGCCAGCGAAAAAAGCTATATTCGTCACTTAAAAAGGAGATGCTGATTCCTCCACACCTATATAACAGCTGGCGTTTGAAAGATTAACTGAGTGTTTTAGCTTATTTCATGCCAGTTATGCGTAACTGTGTAGCCTGTAGTGTATATGGCGTCCCTTTAACTGAATAGATTGTTGAGTATTTAAGAAAAGATAGGTGAAAAATTGGCAATAGGCAGGGATAGGTGCCCTACGTCCCTGGCGGGAATTAGGAATAATTGTATGACATAGAAGGTAGTCGTCATCTGGGGAAGTTAATTAATAAATTTATCAATAATGACATCAATCCAGTCAATCTTTAGGGTTATGGTAACTTTCTCGTTCACCGGAAATTTTGATGGGTCAAGTAAGACTATTTTCGCTAACTGATTACGCGATGTGGGCTTGAATGTATTTTGGAACTCCTGGGGTAGTGCGGCTGAGAGGGGGATCATTTCTACAAGTACCCCTTTGTCTTTAAAGCGTCCACCAGTAACCAATACCTCCATTCCAGGCTTGATCACGAATTGATATTGATTGGGTAGATAGGCTAGGACATAGGCTTCCCCGGTGTAGATAGACATAAGGGGCTCCCCAGCATCATAGACATTGCCGACATGGGGGACTGAAGCCCCAACTAGACCAGAAGTGGGGCTTTGAATAATACCGTTATTGTAATGCTCCTCCAGTTTTCTTAGCGCTTGTTCGGAGCGATAAATTGCCTCATCAACAGATCTACGTTTTCCTTCCAGGGTGGCGCTTTCAACTTGTAATTTTACCAGGGTCTCACTGGCCTCGAAGTTATCTTTCAATACATCTTGGTAACCGACTTCGCTGACTACTCCTCTATTTGCAAGTTTATTGATTCTATCTACGATTCGGCCAATTTGTACTTTACGCTCCTTGGCGGGAGTAAGTAGTTTTTTTGCAGTCTCTGCCAATAAAGTGAATTCAGCAGAAATCTGTATTAGGTTAGCTTGGCGGGTGGAGAGATCGGCTATTCGCTCCAGTAGCTCCATTGATTCAATCCTTAAGAGTAGCTCGCCCTCTCGAACAGCTTGCCCTTCATCTACGGCAACCTCTACCACTTTTACCAAGTAGCCCATTTCAATAACGCTTTGATCGCGTAGTACCAACCCATCGCTTCGTAGTAAAAACCAGTCGCCCCATATATATCGGATAACACCAATGCCAAATAAGATTAACAAAGCCAGATATATTCGTCGGCTGGCAGATCCCCGGGTTTTTCGCTGCTCGCTTTCGAAGCTATCTGGGCGTAGTCGTTTTCGCAGAGCCTTCATTCAAGCTACTCACGAACACGGTGTACTTTTAAAGGGGCGAAAGAATCTTTATAGGATGTTCTAAAGATCCATTCCTGAACATAAGCATACAGTCTTACGACTCGCATAAAGTTTACATAAAAGATGCTATAGGCAGGAATATAGGGCCAAAGGGGAAGTGACTTGACTTTTGGGGTTGCGTAAGAAGCTAAAGCAAAGGTAATTGTATCGAGTGCAATTAATACAACCTGGGCTCCCGCTAAAATAAACCAGGCATTTTCGCCATAACGCACGAATAGCCAGATTAAATAGACGGGTAAAGCTATTGCGGCAATAACATTGAAAACCAGGAATTCATATTGGTGAAAAAACTCTTTTAGCTGCATTCCTTGGCGGAACGGATTAATAAAATGCAGGTACTTGCGGTAACGAAGACGAATAGCATCCCGTTCCCACCTAAAGCGCTGGCGCATTAGAACGGTTATGCTGGTGGGAACATCGGTATAACAAATCGCCTCAGGTGCAAATTCCACTTTCCAACCGTAATCCCGCAAACGAAAGGTGATATCTAAGTCTTCTCCTCCGCCGGCATCAAAGCCGCCAATTTGATTCATTGCGGATACCCTAAAAGCACTGAAGGCACCGGAGGCACAACACATTTGGTCGAGCATCGCTAGAGAGTGTCGCCCCAAGCAAATACTGATTACATATTCAATGGCCTGGAATGAGCTGAGTATATTTTCTGTGGAGTTTCGAACAATTACATTACCAGAAACCACGCCAACCCTGGGATCTGCAAAGCCTTGCATCACGTATTTCATAGCGTGGCGATCGAAGGTGCAATCGCAATCAATTGAGGCGATAAAGTCGCCAGTTGAAAATCTCTGTCCTAAGTTGAGGGCTGAGGCCTTGCCTCCACGCAGTTCTGTTGCATGAGCGCCATCCAAGCGGCCCTTGTTTTGCAGGTAATGAATATCGTCTCGGGTTTTATCTGTGGAGCCATCGCTGATTGCGATGACTTCATAGGGGATATAGCTCTGTTCCTGTAAGCGCTCGCCACACTTTTCAATAGAGTTTTCTTCGTTGTGACCGGCGATGACTGCAGTGAGTCTGCCCAAGGATTCAATGTCCTCCTCGTACTCTGGTTTTGTGGCGAAAAAGAATACCGAGGTAAAAAACGACATTAAATATCTAGGGAATTCCAATACCACCACGATCCAAAACATCGTAAAGAGGGTGGCGTAGCTCTGAGTGGCAAAGAAAGTAATTCCATCATCGATCATTTCCCACATTTAGGTCTGCTCCTGAATAGGCGAATACAGGCCCCGGCTATTGCTGTTACCTATCTGTGATATGGTAGTGATCTTATTTGGAGAACAGCGAGTGTCTTGCGGCACTTCGCTTGGGTGGACTAGGGGGCGAGCATGGAAGGTTGATCTTACGCTTAGCTTCCATTCACTGGTAAGGGCTATCAGCTCACTGCTTGTATAGGCTAAGCCCAATTTTGATACCCCCTGACTTTGGCCCTTTATGCTATAGAGCCTGTAAAAGAGACCTTGGCTCAACCAGAGGGGCAGCCATAAGTCTCCCTAGAAGGAAATGCTATCTCTGAGACTGTCAGTATAGTCCACGGTGGTTTGAGGTGTCGGGCAATGCAGAGCCCCAGAGCCAGCAGAGGCTCTGGGTTGATTTATTCGCTGCTAATAGGAAGGGGGGAATTCGGAGGCGGCGGTTCAGCCTTTATCGAACCTCAAGGTCCAGATTGTATTGAGCAACCACGCGACCTATGTAGCCCAGTTTTAGAAACGTCGCACTAATCACCATAAAGATATGTCCGGCGACCTGCGTGGGAATTGAAAACAGGTGAGACAGGGGATAGCAAATAACAATCGTCAGAATAAGCAGGGGAACTGACAGAAGCAGCGTAAAGTTACCGGCTTTTAGTAGTAGCTTGAAACGCTCACGCAGTAAGGGGTTTTCCGTATTCAGCATATCGGCCTCAGGTTCAAACGGCGTCAATCTATCTTTAGCAACTGCTATGCCAAATATAAATACCAATAAAAACAACGGGTTACGGCTTATTCTTGGTGTTTATGTGTCAAATTGACCTTTATGATTGCTGTGTCATAATGACTCTTAAAGGTCTTTTGGACTGATTTGGCTATGGTAGATACCAACGCAACCTTACTGCTTGAAGTGGCTCTGGACCTGGCTAATAGCCTTAACAACAGCGATCGTTTTGAGCGTCTGCTCTCTACTATCCGCAAAGCGATCAAGTGCGATGCTGTTGCCTTGCTAGGGCTAAATGGCGCTACACTCACCCCTCTCGCAGTTCAGGGGCTTGCCCGAAGGACTCTGGGGCGGCGATTCCTAATTGATGAGCATCCACGGCTAGCGCAAATTTGCGCCTCGGAACACCCGGTCCGCTTCCCCTCTGACTGTCAGCTACCAGATCCCTTCGATGGTTTGCTGTTGGATAGGGAGGGAGATCTTCCCGTGCACTCTTGTATGGGCTTGCCTCTCTATTCAGATAACCATCTGATTGGTCTGGTAACAGTGGATAGCATGTCTGCGGATGCCTATGCCCGAATCAGTGATCGAACCCTGGAGCTGATAGCCGCGCTGTCTGCGGCCACTTTACGCACAGCTTTAGAGCTAAAAGCCCTGTCACATTCTGCCGAGCACGCTGAGCAATTGGTGAAAGACCTAACCCAGCAGGCACTGGAGCGGGATGGAGGCGAATTAATTGGTGAGAGCGCGGAAATGCAGTCCCTGCGCAGTGAGATAGAGCTGGTGGCTGGGTCGGATTACAACGTGCTGATTCTCGGAGAAACGGGAGTGGGGAAAGAGCTGGTTGCCCGTACCGTCCACAGGTTGTCGACTCGCAAGGAGAAGCCCTTAGTCTATTTGAACTGCGCTTCCCTGACTGAAACCCTGGCGGAAGCTGAACTTTTTGGCCACTCAAAAGGGGCCTTCACCGGCGCAGATCGCGAGAGGCCCGGTAAATTTTTACTGGCGAACGGCGGCACTATTTTCCTGGATGAGGTTGGCGAGTTACCGCTTGTGGTGCAGAGCAAATTGTTGCGCGTATTGCAAAGTGGTGAGATTCAGCCGGTAGGTAAGGATACGGTACAGCATGTAGATGTTCGTATTGTAGCGGCGACTAATAGGGATTTACGTAAAGGGATTGAAAACGGTACTTTCCGAGCTGATCTCTACCATCGCCTCTCTGTATATCCCCTTGAAGTCCCACCGCTATGCCGGAGGGGTAATGATGTCCTGCTGTTGGCAGACTACTTCTTGGAGCGCTCCCGCAGGAAGTTGGGTTTTCGTCAGTTGCGTCTCAGTTCAGAGGCCACCAATAAGCTACAGCGATACGCTTGGCCGGGTAATGTTCGCGAGCTGGAACATATTATCAGCCGCGCAGCCCTTAGGGCCCGCAAAGGTAGCTCTCCAGAAGCTATTGTTGCCATTACTACAGCACAAATTGAAATTCCCGATGACCTGGTTATTCAGAAGCCTCCGCAGAAACCGGTAGAGTCGCTGTCTGAGGCTATTGATTTAAGGGTGGAAACGGAAAACTATCAGCGTGAACTCATTGGGAGTGCCCTGGCTGAGACCGATGGGAACTGGAGTAAAGCGGCCAAATTACTATCCGTAGACCGAGGGAACTTGGTGCGTCTCGCTAAAAGGTTGGGTGTTTACATCAAGAAAGAGGTTGTTCGAGGTAAGTAATCTATATGAAGCAAGGAGTTGCAACGTTGATTAACGATAAAGGATTACGGTTTGCGCTGGTTGTAGGGGTAATTTCCCTGACTATCGGCTTACTGGCATTTGCGTATAACTGGAAAATAATTGGTGGGGGTTGGCCATATTTCGGTACATTTTTATTTCCAGGCAATCTTGTACTGTCATTCTTCTCTGAAGAAATAGATTTCTGGCCAAAGTTTGCACTTCAGATGAGTGGTCAGTTTTTAGTTCCTTTTTTGGTTGCGCGCGGTATTATCAAATTCAAGGATTGGTTGAGGTCACAGCTTTAGGTTTGTAATTTTGCTCGTTGCACTTCTTTCGATAGGGTAAGCAATGAACGCGGCGCTAAAAAAGATTTTTCCACTTCTATTTCTAATCTGTATCTCCATTTTTTGGGGCTTATACTATAGCTCTAACGGCCCCCTAAATGATTACGGTCGCGCTAATTACGAGTGGTTGCTACTGATAGATGGCCTTATTGTTTTACCTATTCTGTGTTTAATTTGTTCCGAAAATAAGCGGGACGCACTGCTAAAAATACTGGTCTTTGGGAGCCTGGTAGTATTGGTTGGAAGTTACATTATCCCTAATCAAAGTAAAGTCCTTTGGCCATACCTGGAGATGGGGAGATACTTGCTATTGGCAGGCTTGGTTATAGTTGAAGTGACGGCTATAGCTACAATGTGTTCGGCAATTAGGGCGGCAACTATCAACCATGACGATCCTGATATCGCAATACGCTCGTCAGTGGAGAAATATACCGGTGGGGGAGTGTTAGCACAAATATTGGAGTTCGAGGCCCGTGTTTGGATGTTCACGTTCCTTGGTCATCGCATTGACCCAAGCCAATATCACGGGAGTAAGCATTTTAGTTATCATTTGAGGGCTGGAGCAAAAACTACTGCTCTCGGATTCATTTTTATTATTTTATTCGAACTGCTAATAGTACATCTCCTTTTACACTTTATTTGGTCGCCAATGGCAGCAAATATTGTCAGCTTTTTGACTCTGTTTGGGCTTCTATTCTTGGTTGCCGAATATAGGTCAATGGGGCGTAGACCAATATCTCTTAATAATGACTGCCTCTTAGTAAGGTATGGCCTCTTTAATCAGAAGAATATTTGTCTAAGCGATATCCATTCTATTACTCAAAGCTCTGGTTACATTCCAAGGTCGAAAGCTGTAAAACGATTTAACTTTTCCGGTAATCCAAATATTCTTATCGAACTAAACAGGCAAGTTGGGCAGGTAAGATGGATTTATATTGGAGTTGATCAGCCGGCGGAATTAATCAGTGCTGTGACCGATGCTAAGAATAACTTAGAGGTGCCGCTCTCCAGCACTGACTAACTTGAGTAGGATTGATTATTTTCTCATCACTCGGAGCCCATTAAAGACGACTAACAAACTGGTACCCATATCGGCAAAAACAGCCATCCACATGGTTGCCTCTCCGGCAAAAGCAAGCACTAGAAAGACCGCTTTTATGCCCAGCGCCAAGATAATGTTCTGCCAAAGAATGTGGGCCGTTGAACGAGATAGTTGGATAAAGGTGGCGATCTTGCCCAGATTGTCGTCCATCAGGGCCACATCAGCGGTTTCTATCGCTGTGTCGGTTCCCGTTGCTCCCATCGCAAATCCAATATCAGCACGTGCCAAGGCGGGAGCATCGTTAATGCCATCGCCAACCATGCCAACCTGGCCTTTTCCAGATAGAGCCTCCACCTCTCTGAGCTTGTCTTCCGGCAGTAGGTTGCCTTCAGCCCGATCGATGCCGACTTGTTTGGCAATCGCATCTGCAGTGTGCTGGTTGTCCCCGGAAAGCATCAGTGTTTTCACGCCCAGCTTGTGAAGGCTCTCAATGGCGTGTTGGCTCGATTCCTTCACGGTATCGGCGACAGCAAATATCGCCAGTACGGAGTTCTCCCGGGTCAGCATCACAACAGTTTTCCCTTCTTCCTCAAGGGTTCCCAATTGGCGCTCCAGCTCGGCGGAGCAAATGCCCAATTCTTCAATAAGCCGGTGGTTACCCAGGTAGCACTGATCCCCCTGAATTCTGCCCCTGACGCCGCGCCCGGCCAGGGCTTCAAAAGTATCCACTTCTTGTAGGCGTTCGTGGGGAATCTGAGCAAACTCCAGTACGGCCCTGGATACCGGATGATCGGAACGTTCGGCTAGGCTCGCCGCCAGGGTTTGTACCTCTTCCGCGGGCATTGGCGCTAACACTTGAAAATCCGTGACGGTTGGCAGGCCATGGGTGATGGTTCCAGTTTTATCCAATGCCAACCAGCGAAGGTGGCGCCCTTGCTCAAGGTAGGCCCCGCCTTTAACAAGGATTCCGTGGCGGGTGGCCGATGCCAGGCCGCTTACGATGGTGACAGGAGTTGCGATCACCAGTGCGCAGGGGCAGGCGATTACCAGTAACACGAGTGCGCGATAGATCCATTCCATCCAGCTGCCGGCAAAAAGCAGCGGCGGTATTACCGCAGTAGCCAGTGCCACTGCAAATACCAGGGGCGTATACCAGCGGGCGAATTGGTCGACAAAGCGCTGGGTTGGTGCGCGACTACCTTGTGCGGCTTCCACCGCATGAATGATTCGGGCGAGCAGATTATCGTTGGCAGCTGCCGTAGATTGGTATTCGAGTACCCCGGATTCGTTGATACTGCCGGCGAAAAGTTCATCTCCAGGGCCTTTGTCTACCGGAAGGCTCTCCCCGGTAATTGGGGCCTGGTTTACTGCTGAATTGCCGCGTATTACCTCCCCATCAAGAGCGATACGTTCGCCGGGGCGCACCCGAATGGTTGTGCCAACCGGAACAGTCTTGGCTGACATGGAAGCCCACTCGCCATCTGGCCCCTGTACAGTGGCGGTTTCCGGGGCCAGGTCCATCAACTCCCGAATCGCATTGCGGGCACGATCCAGGGATTTGGCTTCAATTAATTCTGCCAGGGTGAATAACACCATCACCATTGCCGCTTCGGGCCAATGACCGATAAGCAGGGCGCCGGTGACCGCGATGGACATCAGCGCGTTCATATTCAGGTTGCGATTGCTGAGTGCAATCCAGCCCTTTTTGTAGGTCGTGAGTCCGCCGCCAGCGATAGCGGCCAGGGCCAGTATCATTACCAGCCAATTGTTCCCCCCCTGTAACCAGAATACGACCTCGGAGGCAATTGCCGCCAAACCGGCAGCGCCCAATAACCACCAGTTTGCATGGGTGGTAGGTGGCGCGGAATCGATGTCATCTTCGGTGGCCAGGCGTGCGTCCAGGTCAAGAGGGGTCAGAGTGTTGAGGATCTTGCTCTCCATACCGGGCGCGTGGCGCACCTGTAGGATTCGCTGCACCAGGTTAAAGTCCAGCTGGTAAATTCCCTGCATGCCAGAGAGCTTGGCGCGTATCAACCCTTCTTCAGTGGGGCAGTCCATCTTGCTGATGGAGAACAGGGACAGGTCACCTTTGTCGTTGTTGTTATTGGTGTTTTGAATCGGCGTCATGGTTGCGGCTTGGGTTGCCTCGCTGCAGCCACAGCTGGAATCGCGCTTGACCATTATTCACTCTCGGATAGATCAGTCAGTGAGCCAGTATTACAATCCCTCTAGTAACTATAGAGTCAAGAGGGAGTGGCATGGCTTACAAAATTGGTGAAGCTGCCAGGAGAGTGGGCTGCAAAGTGGAAACGGTTCGTTACTACGAGCAGGCAGGGCTACTGCCAGAGCCCGCTCGCTCAGAGGGTAATTTCCGGCTCTATTCAGAGTCTCACCTGGAACAACTGCGTTTTATTCGCCACTGTCGTTCTCTGGATATCCCCCTCGAGGATATTCGCAACCTGTTGAGATTAAAAGAGGCTCCATCGCAAAGCTGCACTGATATTGATAGCGTGGTTGATGATCAAATTCAAAGAGTCGAAAAACAACTGGAATCGCTCAAGCAGTTGCGAAAAAGCTTGGTAGATTTACGCAATCGATGTGAGGGTGGCCAGGCAATTAATGCCTGTGACATTATGCGGGAGCTGACAGATTGTAGCTGTCATGGCCATCCGGCAAATAATAATGAGTGTTAGTCGTAAATTTTGGGCCTTGTTTTGAGTAAGTGGCGTATAACTTTTATCGTATTATTTTGTATTGGTTTGTTGTTGGCCGTATGGGCATTTATCGTTGAGCCTGCAAGTTTCCGAATTAATGAAGATGATATTGTCGTAGATGCCTGGCCAAAGGAATGTAACGGGCTAAGGGTCGCGATACTTGCTGACCTGCATGTAGGTTCCCCTTACAAGGGGCGGAAGAGCTTACAAAACCTGGTTGAGGCTGTTAATAAAAGCCAACCCGACCTTATTCTCCTACCCGGTGACTTTGTTATTCAAGGGGTTGTTGGAGGTAAATTCGTTCGGCCGGAGGATGCAGCGGGAATTCTTAAAGAACTCAAGGCCCCGATGGGGGTGTTTGCCGTATTGGGAAATCATGATTGGTGGCTTGATGCAGCGCGGGTTGAGCAATCCCTTGAAAGCCAGGGAATTTCAGTGCTTGAGGATAAGTCAGTAAGTCTGGTTAGTAGCGAATGTAAATTACGACTAGTGGGAATCAGTGATTTTTGGGAGGGGCCTCACGATGTTAAAAAAGCAATGCAGGGGATAGATGAAGGTGAGACGATATTGGCCTTCACTCATAATCCGGATATTTTCCCCGAACTGCCTGCGGAGCTGTCATTAACTATCGCCGGGCATACTCACGGGGGCCAGGTCTACTTGCCGTTTATTGGGCGGCCCATAGTACCTTCAAGTTACGGGCAGCGTTTTGCTATTGGGCATATTGTTGAAGGTGATAAACACCTCTATGTAAGCCCTGGGGTAGGGACCAGTATTTTGCCAGTACGTTTCCTGGTGCCACCAGAAGTAACTGTATTATCCATATTTGGTCCTTGAGGTTTGATCTCTCAATGATGGATTTGGGTAGGTGGTTTGGTAGGAATGGAGCGGGGACCTTCACATATAATTCCAGCCCAGATAAGAAATAACGGGTTGATACGATGATAACAGTCAAACGAAAAGTACTGTTCGGGGATTGTGATCCCGAGGGAATCGTATACACCCCAAGGTTCTCATCGTTTGCACTTGAGGCAACCCATGATGCAATGGCTGTTCTGCTTGAAGGGCCTGCTATCGCCAGAATGAAACAACTGGGTTTTCTTACACCTGTAAGAGCTTTTAACCTGGAATTTCTATCCCCTGTAACCTGGGATCAAGAATTAAGTATCCATGTTTCTGTTGTGGATATTGGTAATCACTCTTTTACGTTTCAAACGAAAGGCTTTTTGGATAATGGGATACTAGCGTTCACCGCCAATATTACCTATGTCACCCTGTCATCCCCTGAAAAGCTAAAGACCCCATTACCTGGCTATCTTAGAGAGGCCCTGCTGCGCGTCAGTTAGCTGCCAATTCATTGGCAAGTTATTAGAGTAGGGTGCTTCCTAATTATCTTTTTGAAAGACCGTTGTCGGAATTCCCTTAGCACCAGCGTAAAAAATGATAAGTGTCGCCGGCTTGTCGCCTTCATTGCGCCCAAAATGCCACATATCGGTGACTTCAACGTAGGCTTTCCCCTCATCCAAAGTTAGGCTTTTATCCTGCTCAACGAGGGTAACTTTTAAAGTGCCTTCGGCAACATAGACGCTATTAGGTACGGGGTGTTTGTGCACTGGTAGCCGTGCGCCGGGCTCGATTGTCACACGCACCACAGAGAGCTCTGGCTGCCCCTCTGGATATTGGGGTAGGGTATCTCCGGCCCAATCCTTGGTCGATTCTACCAGTGTGTCAAATTTTACCCCCTGCATATTTTCCTGTAGATAACCCGCCAAGGGGAGCAGTAGCAGTAATACTAGGGCAGCTATAGGCTTCCAGGTGTTCATGGGGCGACTCCTTATCGCTCTAAGTAAGCAGCCGTCGCCATGCCGCCGGCAGTGCAGACACCAATAATTGCCCGATGGGCGTCGCGCCGGCCCAGCTCTAACAGGGTTGAACCCAGGTAGCGGATGCCCGACATACCGTAGGGGTGGCCGAGCGCAATAGCTCCGCCATTAACGTTGGTACTGTCCCAAGGGGTTTTGAGTTCAGCTTGGTTGTATAGGGTGGTTACGGCAAAAGCCTCATGTAGCTCCCAAAGGTCAATCATATCCTGGGTGAGTTGGTGGCGCTTCATAAGGCGACTGACCGCTGGCGCTACCGCAATACTCATCTCTTTTGGCGCTACCGCTCCCAGCTGCATACCGCGAAACAGCCCCAGAATAGGCAGGTTTCTCTGCGCTGCCAGCTCAGCATCCATCATGACGACCGCTGCGGCCCCATCGGACAGCTGGGATGCATTGCCCGGAGTTATCGTCCCCCCTGTGTTTACGGGCTCCAGCGCAGACAGGGCTTCCATGGTTGTGCCGGGGCGGGGGCCTTCATCTTCTGACAAGGTGACTTTCAGGCGATTGGTTTCGCCACTCTCCTTATCTTTCACTGCCATTACCGTATCAAACGGCGTGATTTCCTCGGCAAACTTTCCGGCCTTTTGAGCTTCAGCAACACGCTTTTGTGACTCAACCACATAGCGATCCTGATCTTCGCGACTGATGTTGTATTGATCGGCGACATAGTCGGCCGTTTGGATCATGGTCCACCAAACTGCCGGCACTTTCTTTTGTAGGGGCTCATAGACAAAATGGTTCAGGTTCAAGTTGAACTGCACCAGGCTGATACTCTCGACGCCACCGGCCACCCCAATTTGCATTTCGCCTGCGGCAATACGATTGGCCACAATAGAAGCCGCGTTAAGGCCAGAGCCGCAGTAGCGATTTATAGTAAAACCCGGCACTTGAGACCCAAAGCCGGCAAATAGTGCCGCGTTGCGCGCGACATTGTGCCCGGTAGCTCCCTCGGGTAAGCCGCACCCCAGCACAACGTCTTCCACTTCCTGTGGCGTTAAACCCGCCTTATAAACCACCTCCCTCAGGACATGGGCAGCCATAGAAATACCGTGAGTTTCATTCAGCGCACCCCGCCTGGCTTTGGCAATGGCAGTTCGGCAATAGGCAACAACGGCGACATCTCTCATGGGTGTAGCTCACACGATCGGGGAGGGGATGTGTTTACATTAGATCAGATAGAGGGGCTTGCAGGGGGGGATGTGGGCTATGAGTTGTTTTCTAGCATCATAGAGTCAATGGGGTGTCTGTTTTGGAATCTAATTCCGCCATGTTTGGCAGTTAAGGTATTGAAGGAATCTGCGGCACATGTGTTCTCCCACTGACGGCGACTGATTCTGTCAATTTTGCATAAGAGGGAGGGGTGGAACGCAAGCCTATTAAAGAAAAGGTAGTGGGGTTAACTTTCAGAAATGCCGATGATAAGCGGTGTTGCGTGACGGCTAGTTAAGTTGCCTCTGTTGATTTAAGAGAACGAACAATTACTTATATATGGACGAGGTGGTGGAGTAATAAATCAGGTATTGGTGGGATTGCCTCTAAATGGATACTGGGCACCCGAAGATCGAAAAGTATGGAGAATTTTCTGAGTGAAGTTCTATCTAGTTTTTCTTTTACTTCTCTTGTGTTTTGTAAATGGTGGTTTATCTGAAGGGTATGAAATAGATTTGGTAACGATGAGCAAAACGGAAAATGGAGAAATGGGCAGTGCACTGAATCTATATGAATATTATGGGTAAAAAAGATTAATTTTGAGGCCAGTGAGCTACTGGCTAATGGTAGCAGCAATGTATGGGCCTGCTGACACGATTGTAGAATTTGCATCTGATTACGAGGGGCAGAGTGAGACTGAAAAATAATTTTCGAAAAGGTGGCCTGAATCGATAATTGTTGAGGGAGTCAAAAAGAAGTCAATAGAAGAGTTTTCTTTTTAAGGAGAGTGGTATACCAAGAAGACAATCTATCTGGAGTGTCTTTCATCGTCAGATTATATGGATATGAGTTTTAGCACTTCGACTGACTGTAGTTGGCTGTGAGTATCACTTTATCACTCCTCTCCAGTTTTATAGCTTATCAAGAGGCTAGGGATTTCGTAATTTTTATTTCAAAGAATCTATTGGATAGGGGGGGATGGCTGATTAAATCTTCAAGGCTTGTTGTTTTGGGGCGGACTAATCAGTTACTGTGATCTTGAATGGGGAGAATCATAATGTTGTAGCGCTAACGCGTAATCGAGTATGAATTATGCGAGAGTGTATGTTGTTTAGGTGGTGCTCCGTTCTCAAATTCAATTTATGCTAATCGGAACAATTGTACTTGTTAACAGGCTTAAAAATATACTTGAATCTATATTTTCTGAAAATAGTTCTATTTGTCACGAATGCTGCATTTTTGTTTTGTCTTTGTTTTATTTTAATAAATCACTCTGATAATCTCGCTTTTTTTAGTGACCGATGATAATCATATGCGTTCCTTTAAAGTGCTGTTATTTGTATTGCTTGGGTTTATATGTGGAAGAACCCTAGCGGCTGTTGATGTTCCATCGACTAGTAATTCTGGGAAGTACACAGTTTCCTATTCACATAGTTATGGTTCATCTAGAGACTACCACTTATCATCTCTAAAAATGGTCGAGCTTAAAAATGGTACGGTCAATCGTACTTTTAGCGGGCTTAGTGTTGATGATACAAGTGGAAGTATCTCTGTTACGGTGAGTACTTCAGCGCAATATACATATGAGCTTGTCGCAACCGTTTCCCGGTGTAATGTCATTCGAGATACTTTTCCATTCTCGTGTGGGGGGTGGAGTAATCCCTATGAGACTGACCATGGGGAGGATGTCATCAATGTTGCATTTAAACCGAATGCCCCGGGGAGCATTGGATATGTATCTAGCACTATTGAAAGCGGTAGCACGGATACTAATGGGAAGTTCACTATAAATTGGAGCGCTTCAAGTGAGGGGCCTTTGGTCTCCGGTTATCAATGGTGTCAAAAAACTAATGGAAGCTGGCAGTCAAGTAGTAGCTGTCCAAAAGTAGGAAAAAACACTCGTACGCGTTCATTGCCTACTTCAACAGGTACTATGCCCAGTGGAGCTTATGAATACAGAGTGCGCGCCTATGTAAAGATCGGCAGCTACTATCAGTACAGTGGTTGGAGCGACTCCCCTACACTTGATGTAAAACATTATCCTGAGAAAGTCAGTGACTGGCTTGAGCCTGGTGGTAGCACATTGACCGGGACAAGCTTCCAGTTAAAGTGGCAGTCTGTCAGTGATCCAGATCCTTCCGACCCAGTAGATAGCTATGATTTGGAGTGGAGTGTAGATGGCAGTGGTTACAGTAATGTTTTCGATAGTAATCTTGGTAAAACAACTACTGCAACTATTAACAAATCGACAACCGGTCAAGATATTGAAGCGGTTGTTTATAAATTCCGTGTACGCGCATGTAATCAATCCAATGATTGCGGCCCATGGTCAAACATCAAGGAACTTTATCCTCCTACACCACCAGAACCTGAATTTAGTGATGACTTAAAAACACAGTTCTTTAAGCTTGATCAAGTTATTACATGGAAAGATGTTGGGGCCAGTAGCTACCAACTGGAACGCCTCCGTAAAGGTGATGGAAATAACTGGCAAACCAAGGTCGCAAGCACGACCGGTACTAGTTATTTTGATGGCGGCAGTGAGCCGGGCACTTATCAATATAGGCTAAATGCTTGTAATGACTTTGAATGTGCGTCAGTTCTAAGTCCCTGGATTAAAGTACACAGCTTGGCCAATACTGATGAGGCCCCAGCGGTGAGCACTGAGGTCGCAGATTCCCCTGGAACGCTACCTTACAATGCTGACGTTAGTGCATCTGGGAATGCAATTATCAATGTACCCCTGCAAGCTGCTCCTGGGGTTAATGGGTTGCAGCCTAATATTTCCTTGTATTACACCAGTGCCCGCTTCCAGAAGCGTATGAATGAATCACTTCCTGAAGATATTTTGGGATATGGCTGGCGATTGAGTGGATTGAGTAGTATCCGCCGCTGTGTGGTGAATCGCCCGAAAACTGACAGAGTTAAGCTAGATGAAAATGATTCCCTTTGTCTGGATGGCGAACCGTTGGTGCTTGTGTCTGGTACGCACTGGGAAGAAGGCGCACAGTATCGATCTCTCCGTGATAGCTTCCGGCTAATTGAGTTGCAGGAAGACAGTGACGGCAAGCCCTGGTTTAAAGTGAGGACCCCCAATGGCTCAGTGAATGAATACGGATCTACAGCAGATAGCCGTTTAAAAGCTGAGGAGTCCCCGCATTTCGCCTGGAGCCTGAATAAAGTCACCGATGCTTTTGGCAATACCATGGAGTACAAGTACCACCGGGATATTGTTGAGGGGATCAATTACCCCCTAGAAATTACTTATGGTAATCAGGGTGATGCAAAAATTGAATTTCAGTACGGCACCCGTACAGATGCCCCGCCAGTACCCTTAGAAGATATCCAGCAAGAGCAGCTGGTTCTGCTGCATCATATTCGTGTCAGTCTTGATGGTGCTTTGCATAGGGAATATAAGCTGATATCCGAAGAAGAACCTGCTGATCCTAACCAAGATCACTATCGCCGCCTAAAACAGGTACAGATGTGTGGTTATGGAGAAAATGGCAGTGGGCGTCAATGCCTGCCCCCACTAGAATTTAGTTGGAAATTTACCAACTCCTCTAATCCCGACGATTTTGAAACTGGGATCGAAACAATAACTAATGGTCTGGGGGCACAGACAAAATTTATTCTGGAGCGAATCTCCGATAATTCTGGAGAAGAGGAGATAGGTCGCTTTGATGAGGGGGCTACCCTGTTTGGATCTGTTGGCTCGATTCCAGATGCCAGTCAAGAGCTGGCTGTCAATGGGGACTATCGAACTGTTGTTACCAAGTTACAGCGCTCCAATGGTTACACTCAAGGGTGGCATACTACCGAATATGCATATCAAGGCGTGGGACTGACTAGTGACAAACACTGGGGTTTCCTCGGCTATACCGCCCAGCGTATTTACGATACCGAAGCCAATATCGTCACCTACCGCCAGTTCCGCAAAGATTTTCCATACTTTGGAAAGGTAGCGCGGCAGATCCAATACCACAATAACTATCAATTTGGTGAACTGCTGACTAATCAGCGATTCAGCTACGACACGCTTGAACTTGAAGCGGGAAGTAGCACCACTTATTTCCCCTATGTTGCCCAGAGCCTGGACGCGCTTCTGGAGGGGGGAGAAAACCTGGGATATGTCTTAACTGATAGTTTTCCACAAACACTGTCTTTTGGAGATGCTGGTGATTTGCTCAACGGTACTTCCAATACCACCCGTATTGTCGGAAGTACTCAATTCAGCGATACCCAGAGTGTTTGGGGAGAGGTTCTACCAGCTACAAGTTACAGCGATATTCAGCGCAGTGTAGAGAGGACGACCCTGTTGGACAATCGTGTCAGCGGTCAATGGTTGATAGGCTTTCCTAGTGTTCAGGAGCAACGCTACTTTAGTGGTGATGTTACTGGCACGCCGGACCAGGAAGCTAGTAGCACGATGGTTCCTTATTCCAACACAAACAGAGTACAGACACTAACTCAATACCCCGGCGATGCTCAGTACCAAATGGTGGTGACCTATGACTACGATGCATACGGCAACATAAAAAGTGAAACCGCTACAGGTAAGATCGATGCCTCTATCAATGGTGCAGGCACCCAAACCCGCAGTGCCACAGTAGGGGGCGCCTTTGCAGATCGGCGCTACCCCACCAGTCTAAGTAATAGTCTGAATCACTCAATGACTTTGGGCTATGACACCCGCTTCGGCAGTGTTACCCAGATAACGGATGCAAACAGCCAATCCAGCAGCATCCAATACGATCCCTTTGGTCGCGAAGTAGAGCGTACCAACGCCGACAACGTCGTGTTTACCAGCCAGTACAATTTCTGCCACGGTATCTGCCCCACAGTTGGTGGCATAGAGGTTCCTTTCTGGGTGCAGACCGACTCAGATATTACTCCCACCTCAGAATACTATTACGATCAACTGGGCCGTCTGGTGCAGCAGGATATTCAAGCGTTCTCAGGTAGCAATGTATCCCGTCGAGAGTTTAAGTATGACCTGCAAGGCCGCCTTGCCTTGGAAACTGCACCTTTCTTTGCTCAGGGAGCTGTAGCGATAGACGGTTACAAACCTATCGCCAGTTATGATTACGATTTGCGTAACCGCCTCAATTTTATTGAAAAAGCAGATGGCAGCACGGTTGACATCGACTACGCAGTGAATCATGGAGGTAGCGGCAAACAGGTCAAGGTCAGTGTCACCGAGTCTGTTATGGGAGGCAGTGGAACCACATATCAAGTGAAGGAGAGTTACTATGACTCTACTGGCAGCCTGGCTCGCACGGTAGATGACGCTACCGGTGAAGCGGTAGCTACCGACTACACTTACTACGCCACGGGCCTGCCAAAAACGGTTATCGTTACCGGAAGCGGACGTAATATTGAATCCAGTTTTGTGTTTGATTACGCCGGCTTCCGCACCAGCCTGAATGACCCGAACCTAGGTACAGTGACCAGTAATTATAACGCCTTTGGCGAATTGGACCGCCAAACCGACAACAAAAACCAGAGCATTACCTATCTATACGACCAAATGGGTCGCCTGCTGGAGCAGGAGGACGAAGAGGGTCTGGCTCAATGGGAATATGACGCCGCCAATGCAAAGGGGGCTTTGGCGAGCCGCAGTTACACAGAAAATGGCACTCAGGTATTTCTTGAGGAGTATAAATACCGAGCAGATAGCAAGCTGAATAATATCAACACTCATTTAATCATTAATGGGAATAATCCTAGCTATCAACACATTTATAGCTACGATAGCTACGGTCGTATTAATAAGACCGTTTATCCCAATGGCTTGGAAGCGCACTATCAATACAATAACCGTGGGTTTATGCAAAGCCTAAGCAGCGATGCTGCTGGCAATAACTCCCTTCAGACATTTGATAACCTTAATGCCTGGGGACAGGTAGAACAGGAAACCTACGGCAATGGCTTGATTACCAACCGCACCTACAATGCTGATACCGGACGCCTGGAAAGTATCAACACCGACAGCGGGCAGATACAAAACAATGAATATCGCTGGCGCTCCAATGGCACTCTCGAAAGTCGTCTCACTTATAACAGTGCCAGCGTATTACAAAAGCAGGAAGACTTTAGCTACGACGGCCTCAATCGCCTGCGCAACGCCTCCATGGTTACAGGTGGTGACCGTGTGTTAAGTACTCAGTACGACAAGCTGGGCAATATCCTCTCCAAAACCTCCAGCGTGAATAGCGATACCCAGGTCACCGGGTATCAGTACGGCGAGTTTGGCAATGCCGGCCCCAATGCCGTGAGCAATGTCACTATCGACGGTCTCTCCCACAATTTGCATTACGACGCTAATGGCGCCATTGAGCACTACGATGCCGCCACTGGCGATGACAAATGGATCAGCTGGAACGCCCGGCAACTGCCCACAGAAATTGTGGTGGGTAGCAGTCAAAGTGATAGTACACCTACTGCGAAAGACCACTTTAAATATGGGCCGGATGGCCAGCGCTACTATCGCGAAAGTAGTTGGATGGAGAATGGCCAGCTCAAAACAGAAAAGGTCTTTATTATTGGCAGTTTTGAAGTGGTTTGGCCTGAGCACGATTCAGCAATCTGGCGAGTGCAGCGCACCAACCTGAGTGATTCCGTCCAGCATATTGCAATCACAGATCCCGCAGCGATTTCAGATCCCTCAGGCATCACCAGCGAATACCAATACTTACACCGAGACCACCTCGGTTCCATCGAGAAAATCACCGATAACACAGGTACTGAAATCTTAAGTACCGCCTTTAACCCAGACGGCAGCCGCCGTCAGGAGGACTGGAGTGCAGACCTAAGCTCACTGCTGATGTCTGATTTGTTAGCAGTGCAACATGTCACCACCAACCGCGGTTATACTGGCCACGAACAGCTAGATAGAACTGGCCTGATCCATATGAATGGGAGAATTTACGATCCCACACTAGGCCGCTTTCTCAGTCCAGACCCGATTGTGCAGGCGCCAACCTTCAGTCAGAATTGGAACCGATATAGCTATGTATTTAATAATCCTCTGAGTTTTACGGATCCTAGTGGGTATGAGGGGGATGAAGTGGACTCGAAGAAGACCGTGCATCCCATTGATGAAGGGTCGACACCGGATGGTGGACGTGGGCCAGAGTCTGATATGGAGGAGGTTAACGTTACGGGGCATAGGCTTCCCACATTAACCCTTTTCGTTTCGTGGGGGCCAGTACATATGGGGGATGCTACTATAGGTGGAACACGGTATAGTATATATGCTGAGTCGATAGACTCGGCATTAAAGAAGATTTTGAACTCAATTAATTTAGATTTGGCTAATGAGTCTTCTGTGAATGGTATTCCTTCTTTCCATATGAGCGGTGAGCCAGTGCTTAATAATGGAGAGGTAAGTGCACAAAAGGGGATAAGTCCTGTCGCCCCGTATCGCTCGGCAACCTATCCTGGGGGGCCAGGTAATCCAGTTTATGTTGATCCAAACTCTTTGACTGCCACCACCTCCGAATGGGGTAGCCCTGGTATGGCAGAGACCTCTGTATGGGGAGCATTTAAAGGGCTATTTGTGGCAAGGGCTTCGCAGCTACTTGGAATTGGCGCAGCGTCATCATCTCTTGCTGGAACCGGCTTTTGGGGGGCCACCGGGGAGAACTTAACCGTTCAGGTTCAAACTACGACTTATACTGCCAGTGTTTCAGATTGGCATGGCACAGTATATTTTGGGTTAATGGGTGGAGTAAGAGCGATTGATTTTCACGGTTTATCAAATACTAGAACAATGACCTTAGAAGTCACTCGAAGCTATAGAGTTATGGCTGGATCCTCAGTACTTTATACCTCCTCGCCAGAGACTATATCTATGTCCCGAGTGTCAAATTTCATTCCAAACAGTAATGGATATCCAATTAATGATGTCGTTTATTAAAGTTATTTTTAAAGCGAGATTATCATTTATATCCGCTGTTTTAGGTGGGGCATTTATATATTTATGTGTCCCCTTAGCTTTAAGTTTCGGTAAGGTTTTTCTTTCTGGTCCGATGGCTAGTCCGGAACAGATTAGTGGGATTGCACATTTTATAGCCGGAACTTCAGTTTTTATTTTCGGAGTAAGTTTTATATTTGGTGTATATTTTTTTCTTTCAAAGAATATCTCTTTATGGGGTAGGGTTGCTGAGGAATTTTTATTTGTATTCTACATCTCTCAGCTCTTATGCATATCAATTTTGATTGCTGGTTTGTTTTGGTTTGACTTTGAGCCAAGTTTTGCAGCGGAATATATTGGGATTACAGTAGTGATGTTTATTTTTAGTTTTCAGAATTCTTACAGGAAATTCCAAGCTAGGAGCTAGTACATGTTTCAGTTTCAAGAAACTGAATAGAGTAAGCCCTCAAGAAAAAGCGCTAACTATCAGCAGTTAGCGCTCCAATGGCCGCATAGCATGTTCGACCTGACGCTGAGCGATAATCGCATCAATCACCCGAATCACCGTGTCCTTGTCTTGTTCATCAAAAGTCTCCAGTAGCTTGAAGCGCTTAAATAGCACTTCGTTGCGGATGGGGCTTTCCTCCATCGGCTGGCCCATCACCAGATAGTCCAGTGACACCTCAAAAATGTCCGCCAGCTGGATCAGCTTCTCCAGCGGCGGTGCATGCATACCGCTCTCGTACTTGTTGAGGTGGGAGTAGCGGATATCCAGTTTGTTGGCCAGTCCCTTCTGGGTCCAACCCTTCTGTTTGCGCAGTTCCTTGAGTCGTTTCCCGAAGGCTTGCCTGATGTCCTGATCCTGCATGACTTGCATAAGCTCATAAACCATAGAGGCCTCCTAGTGTACGGGTGGGTTCGTAAAGCGAATCCCTTGACTGCCGAAAAACGAAAAAATCCTCAACACCGCCAACAACCTGCTTAAAACCGGCACCACCGGAGCCAGCACCGGCGAACAGATCGCCGCTGCGTTCGTACTGGAGCGCATGGAATACCTGCCGCAAGGCTGGAGCGTTATCGAAGCCTGGGAGCGGCTTGATACCGAATGGCAGTACTACGTGAAGCTGCTGCAACAGGAATGCCGGCACCTGATCGAAGCCATCGAAGAAGCGGCACCACCGTTCTAACGAAGCACCAAGAGGGGCAAACGCCCCTCCGCTTTAACCGCCTGTCGGCGGCCAGGCGCTGGCGCGCCTGCGCCAAACAGAAGGGACCGTTGCCTCTGGAAAAACATCCGGCTAAGGTAAAACCCGCGTCGGGGCAAAAAAAGGGTGAAGAGCCGATGGCGTCGGGAAAAATGGTTGTTAACTCGTTGATTGTGCTAGGGAAAATGGAAAGTTAAGGTACGACTGGCCTCGGGGTGATGTCTTTGCACAAAAGGATGGATGTGCGGTGCCCATGGCTTGCGCAGGATCGCCTGTAAGTTCTACTCCCAATGTGAATAACCCCACTTATCCGCAACCTCATGAGGATCCACTTACTGTTGGGTCAACTCTATTTTCCGCTGCGGGCCTCTTACTTGTTGGAGAAAAAACTTTTCTGGCAGGGTCGAGTAGGCTTCCAATAACCCCCATAAAATATGAATACATAGGTATGTATAATTATGCTGATAAGATACGGGCTGCTAGAGCGCTGAAAATTGGTGGCAACGTTTTAGGTGGTGTTGGATATGTAGTCAGTGCAACTGACTATAGCATTCAGTTTACGAGCGGAAATTATCGTGGAGCACGAAAATCTGGAGTTGATATGTTAATGGGAGCATTAATGTTTAAAGGGCCAGCTGGATTGGCTGTTGGAGCTGCAGGGCTGTATACAAATGCTGAATATCATTCCGATCCAAATAATCCATAGATCATGAAAGTTATTTATAAGCTATTTTTATTAGTTTTCTGGCAGATATTGTTTTCTGAGAAAAAACGTGAGAAAGATATTTTTGTAGCAAAAGTATCCGCTTCAGTTCAAGTGGCAGTGTTGATAACTTTGAATTTTGTGTCATGTTTCTTTGTGGTATATGCATTGCTGAGCATCTATTTCTCTATCGATGCGATTAATACCCAAAGAGAGGTGATTTTGACAATTGTCGGTTTACTGGTACTTGTGCTGACTTTGATCGTATACCGTAAAGTTTGTGCCATTGGTGATGTTGATAGGGCATGCGAATCTTTGTTAAATTCTGAAGCTACTGCGAATTCCAGCTTACCAAAACTTGCAAAAGCTTATCCAGTGGTTTCACTGTTGAGCCTTGTCTGCTCAGTTGCGCTGCTAATTATGGTATGAAGAATTTGCACAAAAGGGTCGAGTAACCAAACGTGGGTTGTCTGCAGGAGAAAGAGAAGTTGCAATTCGTCTCCATCCAGATTTATTAGACTCTGAGTTAGATAGCATAACTATAGACTTTAGCCTAGATATGGAGTGTGCTGGGAATACCGGTATGACCTGCGGTGGTTTTACTCCGTATAGACAGATGAATTACCCTAAGGTCTTGTCGCACTGTGCAGATTTAACTACTTGCGATGGTGGCGCCTATATTGACTTATTTAATCATGAGCTTACTCATGCCTGGACGAATATAAATACGGTCAACTTTTTGGGAATATCGGGGTCGGTCAGAGGATTTATAAGTAATGGGGCGAAAGCTCAAGCATATGGAAGATATTTACCATATAACCAGTATTTGAAGCATGATACTCCAGTAGGGTTAAATTCTGAGAAGATGGCTGATTGGTTTATGTGGTTTGACAAGGATAGGCGTAGGGGAGTGGAGTAATTAATAATGCAAAATCGTACTAATTTTATCTTGATTTTCATCTGTGTGGTTACTTTAATGTCTGCATGTTCATCGCTAGCGAATGATAGTTGCACAACTGTACAGTTGTTTAATGAGGTGGATGCAATGAATTCAATAGTCATTAAATTGAATGCGTCGCAAATAAAAAAACACATAAGATCTATTCATGGCGTTAAGCCTCCTATAGAAGGAGTGGATTTTTATATAAGTATTTTCCCTCCTATGATGAAAGATGGTGAAAAAGTAGATGACATTGAGGATATATGGATTTTACCGAAAGTGAGTGATAGTGATGATTCAGTTGGATGTGAAGAAGTATTAGGGGAAGTGGACAAATTGATCTGCGGTTTTCCTCTCACAAAATCAACTAATATTGCTGTGTTTTTTAAAAGTGTGAATGATCGTAAGAGCAGCTATATTGAAAAGACCAAGTTAATAGCGAATGAAATAGTAAAAACTGGTCTCTGTGAATGGTAAATCCTTGATTCCGGATAATAAGTAAAATTGGTAATGCAAAGAATTCTAGACGCCCAAATATTAGAGAGAGGCACGAGCTGTGTTATTAGAACCAGCTCTAGCGACTATTTCTTTCTGATTTAGTGTTAAGGTGCAGTGAAAGACTGAGAAAATGTACTTGGGGTTGAAAAATCGTGGTTTGGATACAAGCCGGGAAGAGAAGTATCGATAGGTTGAGTGGTAACTAGCAGGATGCTGCAGAAAGGAGGCGCCGACAGTCGCCTATACCGTGCACCCAACGTTTATTGAGCTGTATACAGGCTTGTTGTACTGTCTCCATTGATCCCACCAATCCTTTAAAGCGACTTTCAAAGTTTCTGTTGAGGTATTGCCAGTGTATTGGTGAGATACCTAGTTGTTTGAGGGTGGGTGGCGTACTCTCAGCAATATAACCTCGTTTTCTGGGGTCTAGATGTCGACCACTCCCGTCCACTAGCCCTAAATAGTGATCCAGCCGAAAGGGCAGCCCTTTCGGCATGTTCAGTTTCTCACTTCCCGCTCCTTTTTATACGCACATAAATCTCTTCGCGGTAAACGGAAAGGGATTTGGGAGCTTTGATCCCAACCTTCACTTGATTGCCTTTAACCTCCAACACTGTAACTGAGATATTGGTTCCAATTCTCAAGTTCTCGCCAGTCTTACGCTTTAAAATCAACATATTCATTTCCTACAGAGACTAAAACTATGTACGAATTTTCCGCGATGGGAATGCTTAGTAAGTAATGTGTGATGGAAATGAGAGGCGGTGCACGAGAACGGTAGGCGTAAAAGTAGAAAAGACGGACGCAACGCTGACAGAGCTTGAAGAACCTCTTCAAGCCTCTGAATCTACTCCACTTTATTGAAGACGAGCGGGTTTCTAGCGTATTATCCACTGAGCCACTTTGATAGTTTGCTTATCAATTTGGTTAGCTGGCCCCGGGTGTTGGCGCACCTTGGGTCAGCGCCTTTTACTTACACTTACGTCACGCTACCGTTCTCCTTTGAGAGATGGGTTTTAAAACTCTTGGGTTTCTTGATCTTTTGGTTGCGAGCCTATTCAGGCATGCTCAATTACGGCCAAAATATCGATAAATATCTATCAATTTTACGCAGCTTTGACACTAAAACAAACTGAATAAAATCCAATAAGATCATTTTCGTGCCTATATTTTTACGGCCTTTCATCCATAAAAATCTCAATTTCCTATTAAAAATTGCAGCTTAAATTGGAACCTTCTCTGATTTAAAAAACAGCGTTAAAAAAATAAAAATTATTAATGTCTCAATAGCGGCCGCAGCAGTTTTGAATACAACACCTTCGGCGAGCGTATTGTCAGCACCGATGCCAATAACCGCATCACCGACACCTTCTACGATAAACTCGGCCGGGTCACCGGTACGGTCAACAATGGCGATACCATTGCCAGGTTATACGACCAGAATGGCCACTACGGGCTCTTAACCACCGAAGCCCGCAACGAAGAATACATTCGCCTGTTTGAATACCAGTCGGGCACTTATCATCCGACGGCTACTTACACGGTGATTGACGAAGCCAAGGCCTTCCTGGAAAAAACCGCTTGGGATACCACTTACCACCGGCCCACCGTCACCCGTGCCGCCGATGGGGAAATCTTCCGCAGCCGCTATAACAGCCGTGGCCACGCCTACCAGCACCAGCACTACCAAGCGGATCAAAGCTGGGTCACCACCTGGACGCTCACCGATACCACCGTCAGCGGTGCTCCGGTTATCCAACAGTTTATGGGCGGTATTGAGCAAAAGATCAGCCGCTATGCCGGCAGCGATATTATCGACGGCATCTGTGCCGGCGGTGTCAATTGCCTGCAATCGGACCAGATCCAATCCATCGACTACCGCCACAACGCCTGGGGCAGCGTTACCGGTGAAGCCCACCAGCACAACGGCTTGGATTACGCCTACAGCTACGACACGCTGCACCGCCTGGAAAGCCAGACTGTCACCTCCAGTGACTACCCCCAGTACGACCGCAGCGTAAGTTACGCCTACGACGCCGTCGGTAATCTCACTTCAAAAAGCGACTACGCCACCAGCGTGAGCTACGGCAACAGCGCTAGAAGTGCCGGCGGCAATGCCGGTAACCTGATTACCGGTATTGATGGCCTCAGTGTGGGATACGATAACTACAACCAAGCCAATCGTATCGAACGCAATGGTATCGTCACCGAGTATTTCTACGGCACCGGTATCGATGCCTATAAAAAAGTGGAGACAGAAGGAAGCAACGTTACCACCACCCTCTACATCGGCAATTACGAAGAGATCACTACCAGCAGCTCTACCAAAGAGCGCACCACCCACGGTGGCTACCTGGTAATTACCCGTGAAAACTCAACCACCGAGCAGAGCATCCTACTGCAAGACCGCCTCGGTAGTATCACCACCATTGTCGATGCCAACCTGCAACCCGGTGATAGTGATTTTGTACGGCAGTTCCGCAGCTGCGATCCCTTCGGCCAAAGTCGGGACTTCCAGGGCCAGGACAATCTGGATAGCTCTAACACCACCGATCAGGGTTTCACTGGCCACCGCCACCTGAACGACCAAAAGCTGATTCATATGCGCGGCAGGGTGTATGATTACCAGCTCGGCCGCTTCCTCTCTCCAGATCCGGTTATTTTGGACCCGCAGGACAGCCAAAGCCTGAATGCCTAAAGCTATGTGATGAATAACCCATTGGCGGCGACTGATCCTACGGGCTATGCCCCAGAGGGCGGTGACACCGGGCAGAAGCACAATGGGCGCTCTAAGAGCGAGGATAATCCTACAACTGAGAGTGGGCAGAGAGCATTAAAAAGTCAGAAAAAGAGAAGAGGTCCCCCGAGCCACAGTACTGCGGCGAGTAGGATTGATCGCAGTAAAGGGCAGAAAGCTGATGTATCAGGTAGTGGGGGTAGCATATCGGCTTCCTCTATAACCGTAGGGCAAGAGGCTATTACTGATGCCGGTGAGGGGAGTCGTTCTGGTGGGGCAAGTGAGGAGAGTCAGGCTGATGGGCAGAGTAGAGGGGGGGATGTAACTACTGCTAATCAGTCTCAACCTGAGGGAGGTGCTTCTGCTGCGAGTTCAAATGATGGTGCACAAGAGAAGTGGAAACAGCGCTACGAGTTACTTAGATTTAAGGTTTTTAAAGGTGTCCAGGAAGGATCCGATACGCCTATTCAGTTAAGTCAGCTAGATATAATTACTATCGCAGAGTATATGAGTATTAAGGCTGATGGAGTTAACCCTATAAATATTTCTGAATTTTCAGAAAATTTCATTAGCAAGGCAGACACATTTTTATATGGATATGCTAATCAGGAATTTTATGTTGATAATATTGGGGTCTTCAAAGGGGGTTAAATAAACTATATTGGTGTTGGTGTATTTGTTGGGCGTTATGGATTTTCTGAAGCTACTCTAAATACACTCGTAGGCGCTTGGAATGTAAATGATGTTCTTGCTGGTAAAGGAAGCTACAATTTATATTAGGCACAAACCGGGGGGCTTTGGTCAAGATTTGGTCGAGACTATTACAATATTAAGTGATGATGTAAATGATTAATAAGCTTTTTAACTTTACTGTTATTTTTTTTCTTGGGCTATTCCTAATTGCATCATATTTTGTGATTCAGTTTAATTCGGCTACTAGAGCCCCTTGTTCTAATTTGCAGTCTTTATCTAAAGACGAAGTGTTATTGGAGCAGTTATGGAGTGGTGTGGAAAATGTACTTAGTAATTTCTCAAATTATCGAGTAGATCACTCAAGAGTTGGATTGATGTACGCTGAGAATGCGTACAATAACTTTGATATTGATTGGGAATTATTTGATATCCCCGTTAATATTGCTTCACTAGAATTTCATGGAAGAAATATCGATTATGGTCATTTTGAAGTCTCACAGGTTGAGAGCATAAAAGTTGGTTATGGTTATAGACACTATTTGGAATTCAAACTAGCTCCCCACTCGGTTGGTGCAGATCAAGAAAAAGTAAATGATAAATTAAGATATACGGAAGTTCTTATTGAGTGTAGGGAGTAATTGCACAAAACATGCGACAGCAAAGGGCAAATGAAATTGCTGCTGAGGTAACGAAACAGGGGTACTTCCTTAATAAAGGAGAAACGGGTCTACTATATGAGTTAAATTCGGACCTTGAGTTAAAGGTAAAGTTGGATGCACGGTACTTAACTGTTGATATGAAGAGTTGGTTAAATCAAGGAAATTGGCTCAGAAATCTAAACACGTTAACTGGACCTACTTCTTGTTTACATTGCGGTACAGGATATAAAACAGATTTTTACGGAGATGTAAATGTGAGGATTTTCAAATGATGTTATCTAGAAGAGTCTATTTGATTGGCTTACCTCTATTACTAGCTCTGTTAGTATTTGGGTATTGGGTTGTGGGTGACCCACTATCTCCATTTATTTATACTAAAACAGATGATTTTTATAGCCATATATCAAAAGAAGACTCTCCAGATCAGCAACTAAAAATGGTAGTTCCTTATGGAGTGTTTTTTGTCAAAAAGGAAGGGAGTTGGGTGCATGTAGCACGAATGGATGTTTCGGTTATTGAGTGCGATGCTTTCAATGGAAAACGGGACGAAGGCACGATATACAAAAAGCATTTGGAATATTGGTTTTTAGATTTAGATACAGAGAAAGTAATTGGTCCGTTGGATGAAGCTAGAAGGCAGCAATTTATAAAATCAAATGAATTGCAAGAATATGCAACCAAAATTCCTGAGTCATACTTAAAATATGTAAATGACTATGAGTCGGCGTGTGGCGACTAACCCTTAGTGTATAAGCTATTATTCTGGACACCCAAAGACTGGAGAGAAGTGCGAGCCGTGTTTTTAGTGCCAGCTCTAGCGACTATTTCTTTCTGATTTAGTGTTAAGGTGCAGTGGAAGACTGAGAAAATATACTTGGGTTGGAAATCGTGGTTTGGATACAAGCCGGGAAGAGAAGTATCGATAGATTGGGTGGTAACTAGCAGGGTGCTGAAGAAAGGAAGCGCCGACAGTCGCCTATACCGTGCACCCAGCGTTTATTGAGCTGTATACAGGCTTGCTGTACTGTCTCTACTGATCCCACCAATCCTTTAAAGCGACTTTCAAAGTTTCTGTTGAGGTATAGCCAGTGTATTGGTGAGATGCCTAGTTGTTTGAGGATGGGTGGCGTACTTTCAGCAATATAACCTCGTTTTCTGGGGTCTAGATGTCGACCACTCCAGTCCACTAGCTCTAAATAGTGATCCAGCCGAAAGGGCAGCCCTTTAGGCCTATTCAGGCGCTCATTGCCAACAAACGGTATTAAGTCTTTGGGCTACTCACCTGAGATTGCTGCACGAATGCGTTGTTGGATCGAGGTGTGATTAGAATCTTCTGGCGTTTTTGCCATATTGGCATGGATAGGGTTGAGGTCGACATAGGTCATACAGGCGGCGAGGGCTCTTTCATCTAATAAAGCCTGGGACTTGAAACGACCTTCCCAAAAGCGGCCTGTACAATTATCTTCAGTATTGGCCTGACGGGCTATAGACTCGTTTAAACAGCGCAAAAACCAGCTAAGATCCATCAAGCGATCTCGCCATAGAGCGATGATTCCCTTTAGTTATCAGTGATCGCGGGTACCCCTTTAAGACTATGCAGCTCCAATTTGTAAGTCTTGAATAGTTTTTGCCTATGAAAGATCACATCGGAGTCAGGCCAACTCAACGCTTTCTCTTGGTCGATAAAAATTACGATATGGTAGCGGTTACTCATTACTGCATAGACCACGATATCAAGAGCGAAGATTGAAACTAGATCATCCATCCTGGATTCAATCCGCTTGCGGTCATGTTCACAGTCATTGCAAGATTATGAATACACGGCAAGCTCAATTATAGCTATCTATAGATTGGTACTATTTGTGTGTAAAATTAAAAAATATCAAGAAAATTATCTTGACCTCTTTCCACTCTATATGGTTAATTTAACTCCATAATATGACAAATAAATAGTATCTTATTGTTTTTAATATTGAGCCGATTTTTATATGGGCTAAAAGAGAAGAGTATTTCGATGATCAAAAAAATAGGTGTGATTACTTTATTGCTATTTTTAGCTTCATGTGGATCTCTCCCTTTTAATATTCCAAGCAATTACGTGCTTAATCCACAGTCCGGAAAGGGAGTGGCTGTTTTTTCAGTTACTGAAAATTGTCCTTCCAATATAAGTATAAAATATAGAAAATTAGGAGGAAGATCAGAGGAAGCTATTGCTATTAATCAGGAGAGTGCTCTTCGCCCTGCACCTTTGCAGTGGGAGTTTCCTTGTGGCAGGGTAATAATGCGAGAGCTTTCTGCAGGCGATTATGAATTCTCCTCGTTTATTTTAGTTGATCCCATCCCTGGAGTTACTTATATAAAACCAAGGAGGCTACCTGAGAAAAAGTTTACTATTGAGTCAGGGCGGATTACATATGCTGGTCATTTGAAGTTTACTTTCAGTGATAGCTTTGCAACGTTCTCATTAGAAATTGAGAATCAATGGGAGAGAGATTCTGAATACCTCCACTTACATGCTCCAAAAGTTGATAGTAGTCTAACTATTTTTCAGGTTGATCTTGAGGGTGAGGTTTTTTCTGGGAAAGCCACAGGTGTAAACATTATTTACTAAATAAATGACAGTGAATTTAGTGTTCTGCATGTGTTGGAGTAATTGATTCGGAATCCTCACATGTTAAGGGTGACTTTTGTGGGTGTCTTAACTTATTAAACTGATCACCGGTATCGATGGTCTCAGTGTGGGCTGCGACAGCAACAACCAATTCAGTCGCATCTAACGCAACGGCATAGTGGTCAGTGCTTCTATGGCACCCATATTGATGCTTATAAGGAGATTGAGACAGAAGGGAGTAACATTACCACCAGGAGTTTCGCTAAAGAGCGCACTGCTTAAGGTGGCTATCTGGTAATACTCATGAAAACGAAACCACCGAGCACAGCACCCTGATTGCGATAAAGTCAATGTTTTGCTGGTATACTCAGTCGTGCGAGTACGGGGGAACTCTCTCAGAAATGGCGCCGTACTTTCTGGGGTTTCAATGTCGACCACTCCAGACTATTAGCTCTAAATAGTGATCCAGTCGAAAGGGAAGCCACTTAGGTATATTCAGTCGCTCATCTCCTACAAGTGGTAATAGCTCTTTAGGCTGTTCGTCTGTAATTGCTGCATGAAAACGTCATTGAGTCTAGGTGTGATCAGAACTTTCTGGGGTTGTTGCCATTTTGGCTCAGATAGAATTGAGATCGATATAGGCCATGCAGGCGATGAGGGCTCTCTCATCAAGTAAAGTTTGGAACTTAAAGCGTCTTTCCTAGAAGCAACTTACCTATTGCACCGGTATCTATGAGCTTTGTGCAGATCTAGTGGTTATGTAGAATCGATTATTATAAATGTTGCGTGGGTGTAGCGCGTCCTCGTTCTATACTATTGGCAGTAATCTCCCGACTGGGAAGAGCCTGCAATGAATAAAGTAAAACCTTTTCGGAAGCTTGGGGCTCAGGAAGCACTCTTTGTAGAGTTGACCGAAAAGTCTAACGGTGCAGTTCAACTAGCCGTCTTCTTCAGGACCTGTAGGTCTCTGGGTGTTGAAGAATTACTAAAGGGAATGGAATTTCTCCATAATCTGCACCCAATGCTCCGTTCTCGTGTAGAAAAAAATCATCATGCTTATTGGTTCTGTGATGTAGCTTTTAAAGCTATTCCTTTTGAAATAAAGCATGATGCATTGCCTTTAAATTATCAGGAAGAGTTTAAGCGATTAGGAAGTAAAGTTCTTGAGCTGGATAAATATGCTTATCGTTTCACGGTTTATGTGAATGAGCATGAAGAAGTAAAGTGGATTGCTTTTATGGTAAGCCATGCTGCCATGGATGGACGCTCCTTATTACTCCTAGTTAGAGATTTGGATCGGTACTTGAGAGGCGGGGCTGAAGATGAATCCTCTGCTTCGATAATGAAAAAATCGGTGGTGGATTATGTTAGTTCCATAAAACACCTTAATAAAAGACAGTTGGCAGTTGGTGACGGAAATGATATTTCTCCAAAGTGGCCTGTAGAGCAGGCAGTAAATGCTTCCCTTCGAAAGGGATGTTCTATGTATCGGGTCCTACCCAAAAAATTATTTTCTCTTTTGTATTTACTTTCAAAACATGAGAATGTGCAGGTCACCTCTATCTATAATGCCATTGCGATTATAGCCGCCCAGTCATTACCAGGTTTCCGCTCAACAGCAGAGTTAATGTTGCCTATAAATGCACAATGTTTGTGTAAACACCAGATAGAACGGGATGTTATTGGGGAATGTACAATTGCGTTAACTATATCCTTATCATCAAATGAAACTAGTCTTGACTTATTGAGCCTCGCACGTTTAATTCAAAGAAAATTCTATTTACAGGTGAGGCGAGGGAATTTTTTTAAACCTCCAATTGTGCCCGATTACAGCCTTGTTGATATTAAACATTTGGCTAAAGATTCTAGTGCTGCTAAAGGTTACTTTCCCTCTGGGATTTGCGTATCCAATGTAGGAGATATAGGTGAGTATACGGGCCCTTTGGAGTTCTTTGACTTTGGTGTAGTTATGACGGTACAAACACATGGAGAACACCCGATCATGCTAGTGACTTGTACAATAGATGGAGAAGGGGTGTTCGTTTTTGGATATTGCGAACCGCTAGTTAGCAAAGAAAGTGCTCTAAAGTATGTAGAAAAATATATGAAGACACTAAGAGACTTTTCCGAGAGCAATGATTTACATATAAGTTATTGATCTGCAAAGGATAATGTGAGATTACAAGATCTACCCACAATATCTATATTGAGATCAGAATAGGTCAACACTTGTGTTTTACTGCTTCAACTATCCTCTTCATTAGTCTGGAAGCATCAGTTTTCAAAATAATTCAGGAGGCCTGAATGTTGAATGAAGATGTTAGCAGTGGTGGTAGTGGACCGGGTGTTGCGGTAGTAAGCGATATCTATATAGGGGGCATGTGCTTGCACAGTATTTGATCCTGCTGGTCCTAATGTGTCAATATTTGTAACGCTTTCGCTACGAATTGTGCGACTTTTTTTAATCTAGTTGGATTGTATCTGTACCAAGGAATACTGATGGTGGTAGTAGGTTGCTTTGGAGGGCTTCCATATACTCTGTTAATAGTGCGATATAATTACTTTAGAAAAAAGATTGAGTTATGGGCAAAATCAAATAACGTAGAAATTTTAAGTATAGAAAATAACAACCTAATCAAGAGTAAGTTGATTTGGAAGGTGTCCGATATTCAAGATGTATTTTATTTGCAGGGGCGCGATGAAGAATATTGGGTGGCATGTGGGTCATGGTTTTGGGGGCGTTCAATCGTGAGTTGAAAGTACATAGAGAGTCTAACGGGAGTTTAAGGTTAGTTGCTTCCTGATGAATACAATATTTGACTAAAGGGAGTGGTTGATCCTAAATGATAAATCCAGGACACCAAAAGACTAGAGATGAGAGCTAGTTATATTATTGTAACCGGTACCGAGGGATGTTTCCCTTCAAGTCAGGGCAAAGGTATGGTAAAAAATTAAAAAAACCTAGTTGTGCGATGGAACCCATTAGGTTCGATAAACGCGGCAAGGAGAAGTAACTAGAGGTTGGGGTGATAGTTAACAGTCGCTGAGGAAGTGGATTGATATTTATGAACCTTAATAGGCTCTTATTGTTTTGTTATTGGTTGGTCATATTCTTAATGGTTGTGTTGATTGATTTAACAAATGTTATTGCACATGTGTATTCACTGTTTTTTGATTCAGAGAATGAAAAGTCAATCAACTCAATTCAGATGGGGTGCAAGGTCGGATTTGTAGTTGTTGCTTATCATTTGTTTGTATTTGTTAGGCGGAGAATATTGAGCGGCGTTGACAGTAAGTGAAAGTTCATGAAGGTCCTGAAAGATATCATCAATAAGTAGGTGGAAAGAGATCCCATTACCTATGGCGCCGAGATCTATAAGGTTTGTGAGAGTCTCGTGGTTATCTAGAATCGATTGTTATAAATGTTACAAGGGTATAGCGCTTTCTCGTTCTATACTATTGACAGTGATCTCCCGACTGGGAAGAGCCTGCAATGAAAAATACAAAACCTTTTCGTGAGCTTGGAGCTCAGGAAGCACTCTCTGTAGAGTTGACTGAAAAGTCAAATGGCGCAGTTCAACTAGCTGTCTTCTTCAGGGTATGTAATTCTCTCGGTATCGAAGAATTACTAAAGGGAATGGAATACCTCCATAACCTGCACCCAATGCTCCGCTCTCGTATAGAAAAAAATGATCATGCCTATTGGTTCTGTGATGTGGGGTTTGAAACTATTCCTTTTGAAATAAAGCATGATGCAATGCCTTTAAATTATCAGGAAGAGTTCAGGCGCTTAGGAAGTAAAGTTCTTGAGCTGGATAAATATGTGTATCGTTTCACGGTTTATATGAATGAGCAGGAAGAAGTAAAGTGGATTGCTTTTATGGTAAGCCATGCTGCCATGGATGGACGCTCCTTATTAATCTTGGTTAGAGATTTGGATCGGTTCTTGAGAGGGGGTTCAGGAAGTAAACCCTCTGCTTCGATCATGCAAAAATCGGTGGTGGAGTATGTTAGTTCCATGAAACACCTTAAAAAAAGACAATCGGCAGTTGGTGGCGGAAATGACGTTTCTCCAAAGTGGCCAGTAGAGCAGGCAGCAAACGCCTCCCTTAGAATGGGATGTTCTATGTACCGTGTCCTCCCTAAAAAATTATGTTCCTATTTACATTTAATTTCAAAGCGTGAGAATGTTCAGGTTACCTCTATTTATAATGCCATTGCTGTTATTGCTGCCCAGTCATTACCAAGTTTTCGCTCAACAACAGAGTTAACGTTACCTATAAATGCACAATATTTGTGTAAACGCCAGATAGATCGAGATGTTATAGGGGAATGTACAGCTGTATTAACCATATCCTTATCATCAGATGAAAATAGTCTCGACTTATTAAACCTCGCACGTTTAATTCAAAGAAAAGTTTATTTGCAATTGCGAAATGGGCATTTTTTTAAACCTCCACTTGTGCCTGATTACAGCCTTGATGAGATCAAAGATTTGGCTAAAAATTCTAGTGCTGAGAAAGACTATTTCCCCTCTGGGATTTGTGTATCCAATGTAGGGGATATCAGTGAGTATACAGGCCCCTTAATGTTCTTTGACTTTGGTGTGGCTATGACTGTTCAAACACATGGAGAACACCCCATAATGCTAGTGACTTGTACAATAGATGGAGAAGGGGTGTTTGTTTTCGGGCATTGTGAACCGCTAGTTAGCAAAGAAAGTGCTTTAAAGTATGTAGAAAAATATATGAAGACACTAAGAGAGTTTTCCGAGAGCAGTGATCTTTATGCAAGTTAGCGATCGGTAGGGCATAACTCGATTTTAGTAAACAGGGTGTGGGTACAATCGTCATATTCAAGCGGGCGGCTATAGATTCTTACGCTCCACCACCAATTTGAAGTAACTTAGGGCTGCCAACCACCCTTGTGCGGTGAAGTCCAAAGGGTTTGATATAAACCGCAAGGAGAAGTAACTAGATATTATGTGGGGTTACGTCTGGCAGAAAGGAAGTGCCGACAATCGCTTATGCTGTATATCTGTTGAGGCAGAACTGGGGACAGGATTAATACTCTTGATCTTAAAGTGGTCAAAGCTCAGATTTCATATTATGAAGTTCATATTTTTTGTTACAGGGAAACTGACGCCGGCAGGCAAGTAATTACTGCGTCAAACTCTTTGGCTTGCCCAATAGGAAATGAATCAATCGGGGGCTAATGTTACATAGAGTCCTGCTCTGTAATGACCCGCCCGATACATAAATGAAGGCATCATTATTACCCCTCAGGCAGGTTTGACCTCTAATTGCCAAAGGTAGTGACAGTTTGCCATCTACTTATCAAAATCATTCCCTGGGTGTTGGGTTAGCTCTTCTCGGCGGAGTGCTGATGGGGTGTCTTGGTATTGCCGGTAAGCTGGGTTCTGGTGCAGGCCTTAGCCCATTTCTGCTATTGGCTGCACAGGTCATATTGCTTGCTCCATTGTCGGGTATGTTTCTTCTGATGCGACAGGGGGTGGCGGGGATAAGGCCGGTGAATCCCCAGATCCTTGTCCTTCGCTCCATATCAGGTTTTGTCTATTTTGCTGCCTTCTATTGGGCGGTCAAGGGCATACCCATCGCAGATGCGCTGGTGCTGGAAAGCACGAATCCATTCTTTGCCATGTTGATGGCCCGAGTATTCCTCGGTCACCGGGTTAGTATCGCCACTATCTTTCTTGCGATATTGGCATTCTTGGGCGTATGCCTCATTTTGATCCAGCACAGTGTTCAGGGCATTTTCAATCCCTACTCACTCCTTGCGTTGCTAGCGGGAGTAGCGCGTGCAGCGGGTAGTATCACAACCGGTGTCGCAGGCCGGACCGAGCCACCTGAGCGCATCATGTTCTATTTCGCTGTTGGGATGTTGGTCTTTAGCTTATCTATTGTATTCTGGGAGGATGCGAAGGTAGAGACATCGTCGCTATGGATTCTCGCGATTCCAGCGCTGCTGTTTGTTCCACAGAATCTTGCTTACACGATCGCTAATCGTGTTGCACCTGCTTACCTCGTTGGGGCACTGTTTTACAGTGCGATCCTCGTCGGTGTGTTAGCTGATCGTTTTATGTTTGACACAGAATTCGGTATCCGTGGTGTGATAGGCATGGGTATTACGGTTGCCGCTGGTCTTGGGTTGGCTTGGTTGCGGGCGAAAGAGCTCAAAGAGTAACTTGGTGCTCAGTACTCCAGCGTCAATCAAGTGCCTAAATACTCAAAAATCTATGGAAAAATTTGGTGGGTTAGGGAGCGGTTGTTTACTGGGCCACTTTTCTCAATGACAGAGGCCTCTCCAGAGCTTCAATTTGTTACCTTTTTTGCCTGGTAAATCGCTAAGTCAGCTATTAGACGATAGGAGTTTTCGGAGTAGCCGCCACTGGTTACGGTGACCATAGGCGCATCCAGCGATTGAATCTGGTCAACTAGCCATTGGTCCCTTTTTCTGGCCCCATCGATACTGACCTGGAGCCCCCCCAGCTTGTCCTGGGCAATAATATCTGTGCCTGCATTGTAGATAACCAGTTTAGGCAGTGGGCTCTGCTTAATGAAGTCCGAAAATTCTGACTCCAACCGACTGAGGTAACCTTCAGTATCTGTTCCTTGCTTTAGGGGTACTAAAAATGGCCAGCGAGATTCCTGCTCATCGGGGTGCAAGCCGGGGTAGGCTTGCATATTGTACATATCAAAGATATGTATATTGGGGTCCTCCATGGCCCAGTCAGCAAACCCATTCCCTCTATGGGCATCAAGGTCAATTACCCAGATATTGTCATCTGGTGAGAGCAGGTGCTGTTCGCGGGCACGATTAATAGCAATGGCTACATCGGCGAAAGCACAGAACCCCTCACCGTGACCAGCGAATGCATGGTGATAACCTCCACCGAGATTCAAAGCAGAGGTTTTCTTGCTCAAGGCTTCCCGTACCGCCAAGCAAGTGCCTTCTGCTGCAAAGCGCATTGGTTTCATGAAATATTTATTTAAAACGCCTGCGGGCAGCAAGCGCAGTAGCGGCATCTCTATAACGCGAGCCAGTGTTTTCGATTGATGTAAGCTATCTAAATAGGGCTGCGTATGTACAGATAATAGCCAGTCTTGACTAAGAGGCTCTGAAACAACTCTTAACTCAATGTTCGCTTCTGACTCGGCATTAATCAGTGCCAATGCTTTCTCATATTTACAGCCATCAAAAGGATGCAAGCTGGAAAGCAGCGGCAAGCTGATGTTGTAATTTGGCGAGTAGAATAGCGGTAGGCTCATGAGGTTATCTGGCTTCGAATTTGTAGCGCATAAGCTAACACATCATTGGGTGTCCACATATCAATATGATTACCAAAAAAGCGTAACTGGAAGAGAATACGATGAATAGGACTTGCTGCCCAGTCACTGATTTTGATTCCTCCTTTTCCAGGTGATGCGAACCCTGAGCCAGTCTCAAGTAACCAGGCAACGACCGTCGAGCAATTCTGATCCTTCATATTGTAATGCTTCTGCTCGCCCTTGAAGTTTTCCCAGGCTTCAATCATTTTTGTTTCATTCAGCCCATCGATAAGAATGTTCTGATCCGCATCACCACCCTCGAGGCGTCTATCAACTCGATAACCACTTGGAAAGGAAGGGCTGTGAGATCGGCCGATTTTAAAGTCCTTTTTCCCTGCTGCTGAAGAAGGCCAGTAGCTGATATAGGTGTTATCAATGGTGATGGAAGCATGTCCGACATTCCCGGTCTTTTGCTTCCAGACATGAACAGTAATAGCCATCGCGATCTCCTTATTGCGTAGTGGCTTCTAAATTCAAAACTCAATGAAGAAAGGGCAGTTAGTTCAGTGACTAATTTTATTTAGGCGGGAGGTTAGCATACTTGTATCTGGGTACGTAGTTTCAAGCAATTACACTGAGCTGTTGCCGTATTATTCTACCGATCCAGTAGTCATTGTGTGAAGAAACAGTAGTTTTGAGTTTTTTATTCGACAAGGTTTTGCTATTGGTCGATAAATAGGTGAATAGCACTTCTTTATCTTTGTAGCTTCTTGAGGTCTATTAGTTGTGTGATAAAAATAGAGAGCAAAATCCTCTATTTTTATCACAGCTAGTTTTACTTTCTATGAATGAATCAATTGGCGCTATTTGAGTGGTAAATCATCGCTTGCCAAACGTTTTGCTTGCCGCCGCCGTAACTATCAATTGTAGGGTTCTTGATATATGACCAAGCGACTTTGCCGTTGCCCAGGAAGACAGGCTCGTCAAGTCCGCCCCAACCAAAATTCGTCAGCTTTACAGGGCCTTCCAATACATTTAGGTCTGCATCAATTTCCATAACATAGTAGGCTTTCGGAACAAGCATCCGCATTGCCCCATTTTTAGCGGAACTGCGGTTATAAGAAAGGTTGTCGGAAATACACTGAAATTGAGCATAGCCAAATAGGTAACGCCCATTTTTCAAGTCGATAAGTTGTGGATCACTGATTTGACAGTCGGGCTCTTCTACAAGCCATTTAAAGCCTTCCCCCTCGATACTTCCTTCACCATCCGCTTTAGCAATACCAATGCGAGTCAGGGATGAGGATTCCAGAGCATCCCCACTGCGTAGCCCTTGTCTTGAAATGGTTGGGTTATCGCTGTTTGACATGTAGGAAAAGAAGCAGTTCGTATCATCGGATGAGCATTGCTGGTCAAAAGGCCCTTCAGTGCTGGTATCAATGCCGTATTCGCTTTGCAGGAAGCGATTCATTTCCTCGTCATCAATGTACTTGGGGGAGACGATGAGAGATAAGTTAGTATCTTCATCCACAGGGACTACAGTATGTCCACCTCCGTTAGAGAAAAATGCATTGTCGGAGGGGATCAGGTAATTGTAGTAACCTTCAAATCTACTGGTAGAAGAAATATCCTCCATTTTGATGGCAATAGTATTTAATCCGCGCGATTGATTATATTGACCACCATCGCTAGTGCAAATTGCTCCATACTTTTCGGTACCAGGATTATAAAATGCCCGGATATTCAAGACATGACCGTAGCCGCAAAGCCAATACCAGCCTCTGTTATTACTGCCACTCATATTTAAGGACCAGTTATCGCGATCAATAACAGTCATTCCAGCAGAATAGTGGGAGCCACCATAGCTGCTATCAAAAACCCGAGCAGTTACTGAGAAAGCGTAGCTGGTGCGGCCTTGGCTATCATTCTCGACATAGATAAGCTCTTGGGCTCCGGCGTGGCCACCTCCGTGCATCTTGTTTACAACGTAGGCCGCAGGCTTCTCGCTAAGGGCTAAGTTATCCCACTCCATTAGCCAGATTTGATCATTATATTTATAGCCATTCTCGCGAATATACTCGACCATAGCGTTATAGTCGGCTTCAGAGAGTTGATCGACAATATAAGCCATCTCTTCTTGCATTTCGTTACCTTTAATTGTCTTAAAGGTCGGGGAATTGCCGAAGTCGGTCTCGGGGAAATTTTCTTTTAGCCCAGGTAGGAAGTCCTCGAACTTTAGTGTGGGATGGTCCGTAAAATAGCCAATGTATTGACTGTGATTGGTAGATATCATCAGGCCGATATCCCTTTCAATACGTCCGTCAATAGCACTGATATTATTTTCCATCTTCATCCAGTCGCTACCGTATTGCTCAACCAGATCCCCTTGAACATCATAGCGCTCGTTTGCCTGGTATTCAGTGTTGCACAAGACCGCAACCCGTGAGCAATCAGCGCTAGCTGCGATACCATGGGCTTCGTAGCATTGTTTTAGAACTGTGGTATTGCCGGTTTGGTCGAAGCTTAGAGTTTCAGGATTATATTGCAGCTCATAAACAGTGCCATAAGTGGTTTCATCTTCTCCACTACCTTCGCTAAGGGTTTTGGAAACAAACATCCTGGGTCTATCAGTGTCGGTTGCGCAAGCTGTGGTGTAACTTCGCATGGGCACAGAATGTAGATTGTCATCCTGATTACTATCTGTTCTGGCTATATAGTGTGGGAGCCCATGGACTTCTTCGGCATTGGTTTGGCCATTCGGCAATGTGATATCCCGGGAAGTAATCTGCGCAAACCCCAGATCAGCCGTTTCTATATCGCCAACAGTCACAGTGCCAGGTTCGTTGTCTGGAAGGGTCCCCGATCCGCTATCCCCAGAGCCGCTACCACTACCTGAACCGCCACCATCCCCAGAGCCTTGGCCCCCGCCATTGTCGTCAGATGATTGGGCTGGGTCCGAATCTGAAGAAGAGCCTCCACCTCCTCCACATGAAGCCAGTATGACTGTAAATGCCAGTGCCAAAGTTTTCTTGCTGAATAGCTTGCTCATAATTTTGCCCGTAAATGTGCGATTGGAATCGATTGTTATCTGTGAAATTGTCGACAAAATCTCATTTTTTGAGTTATTAGAATTGGGAGCGCCATTCTAGTTTTCTTGATCTAGCTTTCTGTGGATTACTTAATAATTTCTCTAAAGGGGCATTATTTTGATAGGAAATCTGGTGAAGTCTCTCTGTTTGAGCATTTGAAGAAGCTTTACATGGAATCACTAGAATTTTTGTCGAAGGCCAAGTAGGGTGGTTGCCATCTTAATTGGTATTGTTGATCCTATAGTTTTTACCAATGATTCTGGCTAGCGCTTTGATAAGGTTTTCAAGAGTGAAAGGGTAGGGGGTTAATTTGTTGCTGGAATAAATTCCATTAAAGTTGATGTGGCTGGAGATAAATGTATTAAACGGTTTGAACTAAGTTGCAGCGTGCGCAGGGGAGGAAGCATCGGCAATAGCCCGCGCTAAGATGTCAGCATTTATTGAACCAAATATAAGTTTTCTGTACTGCTCCCACTATCTCACAAAGTCTGCGCAAAGCCTCAAAAAATTCCGGTTCAGAAATGGTCAGTGCCTGATTGATATAGTGGGCTGTGCCGAGATAGGCGCTGTGCTCTCGGCAACACGGTATTCTTGTCTGAGGTCTAAAAATCTCCAGCCCGTATGTATAAAATCTGAATAGTGGTTTGGTTGAGGCGGCGACTGATAAATAGCTTTAAGGTTTCTGTTTCTTCTTGATACGTATATAGATCTCTTCACGATGAATGGGTAGAGACTTGGGTGCATCTATACCTATCTTCACTTGACTGCCTTTTACTTCAATAACTGTTATTACAACATTTGTTCCAATTCTCAGGTTTTCACCAGTCCGGCGCTTTAAAATCAACATGCTCATTTCCTTCGGAAGCTAAATTATGTGCGGATTCCACACGAGGGGAAGCTGGAAAGTGGTGTGTGGAGGAGGGTTAGGAGGCGCACGAGAACGGTAGGCATAAAAGAAGAAAATACGGATGTAACGCTCCCAGAGCCTAATGAAACACCCTAAGCTCCTGAGTCTAGTCAACTTTATTGAAGACGAGCGGGTTTCTAGCGTATTATCCATACAGCCACTTTGATAGGTCTGATATCAACTTGGTTAGCTGGCCCCTGGTGTTGGCGCACCTTGGGTCAGCGCTTTTACTTTTCTCTTATGTCACTTTACCGTTCTCCTTTTGGGGGGGAAGCTTTGATAAAAAATCTTGGAACGATTGATTCTGTTGGACTATTAGCCCTGTAGAAAACCCCTGAATTGCGAACCAAGTACTGATAAATATCTATCGATTTTACGCGGCTTTGACACTAAAACAAACTTAATAAAATCCAATAAGATTATTTTCGTGCCTATATTTTAATGGGCTTTCATTTTTTAAATTTCAATTTCCTGCTGGCAATTTGAACTTGGATCGAAGTATTTTCTAATTTGAAAATAGAGATTACTAATGGCTAAAAATTATCTTTGCCACTTTGAACGCATAATTTTTGGTTGGCATGTATTGGGGGAAAATACAAATCATTGTATTACTAATATCCTATAAGGATGTTTCAGTCGCGTAATCTGAAGGGCTGGCAAGAGTAATTCGACCGGGAGCCTTTAAGACCAGAATGTTTATTGCGAGCATCTGATAATAGATGCTTGGGAGGAATAGACTGTTTACTTCCAATCCGCTAAAAACAATCCAGAGGGTAGGTCTAGCCTAGTCCAGCTAAGAGATTGAAGTTTTGCCAGATAAAACGAACCCCGATAATACAAAGCAGTAAGGCAAAACACAGCTTTAAGCGCTTAGCAGATATTCGGTGAGCAACGCTGGCACCAAGCCTGGCAAAGAGCACGCTGGTAAGTACAATTCCCACAAAAGCCGGCCAGTAAATATAACCACTACTCCACTTTGGTAGTAACTGATTGTCCCACCCTTGCACGGCAAAGCTGATTGAACCAGAAATCGCGATTGGCAGACCAAAGGCAGCTGAGGTTCCGACAGCGCGCTGCATTTTTGTACCAAAGTGCGATAAGTAGGGGACCACCAATGCTCCTCCACCAATACCGAAGATCGCTGCGAGCCAGCCGATTACTCCTCCGGAACAGATCAAGGGTACTGCTCCGGGTAAGTGATCGCCATTTTCTTGCGAGGTTGCCGAAGCCAATCCACCTAAGCCCATGCGCACTGCCATAAATATGGCAAACACGCCAATCAATAGCTGCAGCCAAGCACCAGGTAACATGTCTGCTGTCACGCCGCCCAGCCAAGACCCTAAAAGTATCCCTGGAGTCATAATCCAAAATAGGCTCCAGTCAACGGCACCTTTTGCGTTATGTGCCCAGACCGAACTGATTGAAGTCACGATAATGGTTGCCAAAGAAGTCCCCACCGCCATATGGGTCAGCACCTGCGGGGAGATACCCGTGGCAGAAAAAATCAACACCAAAGCAGGCACGATGATTAAGCCTCCGCCAATCCCCAAGAGGCCTGCCGCTGTACCTGCAATGGCACCTAGTAGAATGTAAACAAATAGCATTTCCATAGTGCATTAGTTTAGTCACTCCTGAAGGTAACCAAATACACCGAATCGGGCCGTTTGATATATTAAATTGTTCCTTAGAATTTTTGTGCTCCAGTTAATTGACTTTCAGAAAAATATTCGAAAGCCCATAAAATGGAGAAGGGTACCTAGCTAGGAATTTCACCCATCAAGTTTGGGCTCTAGACGAGGTTTATATTGGATCGTATAGGGGGGGTAGTTAACGCTTGAGTTAGGTAAGCAAGCTATTTGCTCATATTCCATCCTCACTACTACTAACCGGTGTTACCGCCTCTATAGGTATTGAAGCAGCTGGCTATTTTTGGCCTTTGGTGAAAGCAAACTTGCTTATATATTTGTGCGGTTAGGTCTGAGAAAGTGTAGGAATCAGAGCAGTGAGTATTTTACCAAGATCAAAATATATACTTACCTGACCAGACTAAAAGGTGCTTGAAGCTTCTTTATCTGCGAAATTCCAGATGGGCTTAAGTACAGGGTAAGAGTGACTATTTGCATTAAACAATGATTGCTTTGGATATTGCAAAAAATAGCGTTCATATTTTTTGCACAGTGTGCAAATAGAATCAGCAACTTAATATGTAATATTGTGGTAATAAAAAAGTATGCCAAATGATGATGGAGCCTCCAATTTCGGTGGTCAGAAAACGTGGAAATTCAGCCAGGGAAATTACAGTAAAATACTCAAAAAGCACCCAAATTCTAAAGATGGAATTTGTGAAGCTTTGGCAGTGAGTTGGATTAGTAAGGGGCTTCAATCCGGTCTTCAGGATGCACTATCGACGGGAGGTGATATCGACAAAACGAAGGTGGCAGTAGTTGCCCAGCGTTTTGCCTCTATGTATCGATTTAAGTTTAAAGATGGAAGTGAGGGCGACCCAATGAAGTCTTATCAAATGATACAAGAATCCCAAAAATATTTAGAATCCCAAGGTTTTAAACACATAACTCATTTAGGAACTGCATCAAGGCAAAAAACGGGAAACCCTCCCTTGGATGAACAATTCACCATAGTGTTTGATGGTATTGAGGCTGAACAGTGTTTCACGCAGCAAACGCAAACAATTTATAGTATGTTGAGGTTTTCTGGGGTTAAATGGGCACATGCAACAGCATTTAGGATTGAGCCCACTGCAGATAAAGCTACTTATTATTTTGACCCCAATGCGGGAGAGTACAAATTCCTAAAATTTGCACAGTTTCGAAAGTGGTATGAAAACTACCATAGGAGCTCCAGGTTATATCGGACATCCGAAACAATAGGGTTTCAATTGCTTACTCATAATGATCGCTAACTTGCACAATTGGTCTTTTCAATAAGGCTGACTAGTACAGCAACTAATAACTACCAATAGCTCAAGAATTGATTACACTTCACCTTGATATTCTGCACCTCCGAGTACTTTAGTATCTACTAAATAGATGTGTGTTCTTAGTCATCTTTTAGTTTTCTTTGTGGGCATGGCGCTGATTGTCAAGGTGGATAAAGGTTGGCCGCTAATACTTGGCAATCCCAACTTACGTTGCTACTAGAGTGAAAGTGATGAAAAACATGAACGCTCGGCAATCAGTATTTGAGCATTAAGCTGTAGCTATCGTATAGCTTTTATTGTCATCATCTAACCATTTTGTAGATAGCGACAGTATGAGGTGCTAATTTGACATAGGGTGTGTAGTGGCTCGTACCATCGTACAAGGGATCCGTAAGCGATAAGCAGAAGAAATAGACTTGATTATATTTGTGTCTTGCTATGACCCAATCAAGAATTCATGGGCGTGTAGCTCCTCTAAGTGATATTTGGATGCGGATTCCTGAGCGTATACAGTTGCGTTAGTAAACTCTATTTGTCTTATATTTTGCTTCCTACGCTTTATGCTAGGTTACTCAAATTAAACTTACGGAGTAATTGTTGCCATAAGGGTAGTTGACTAAATTTAGATGGTATGTGATCGACTGAAGTGACAATCCCTCCCTTGTAAGGTGGTATCGTGGCCGACAAATCCAACTTTCTGTCCAGATTATTCACGCCGATAGAAGCGCCAGAGAGCTTTGTCCAGCAGCACTTAAAAGGTTATGGCTGTGTATCTACTCTGCTTATAAATGTTGTCACTAGAAGTAACCAAGATGAAATTACTGATTGTCTAGATAAGCTCTATGACTTAGTTGCATTGACTACCGCGCCTCACCCAAAACGCTTTTACTTAGAAAAGATAGAGGCGCTGAGGAAAGAGCTGACAGGTGTCGTTGGAAGGAAGGCCTTATATAAGAGGTTGGAGGTTGAAAAGATCCCCTTCTACATCCACTTTGATAGCACGTCTGTATGCTTTATAGCAAATCATGATTTTTTTTCCGGTTACACTGGTCTGCTCTTTTCTAAATATGCCAATTGCTTGTTGAAGAAAGATCAGGAAAAGTCAGATGCATATTGCTCTTCAATAATGCATATATACAAGGGGAATGGGCAATGCTCAAATTTTCACCGAGTTATAGGGCTGGCTCAAGCTATATTTATAGGTTTAAGTCTGAGAATGTTTAATAGGAAGGAGAATAAGCCAAATCCATTTCTCTTGGAGGAAAAGGGTTGTATAAAAGGAGATCTAGATGACATCGTATTGGTGTCAGCTAAAGTTGAATCTAGCGAGATATCTTTCGAAAATGTTTTGAAATCTTTTATAGATAATTTTGTCAGTACTTTCGAAAGGCAGCGAGCAAACATATTGATTACCCAAGAGTTTATTCACAACATTCCGGATCAGGGTGAAAGACTGGCCGGGGTAGGAAATACGGCGTCTGGTTTCTATTTTTCTCTAAATAAACTCTCTAGGTATCAAATATACCTATTAAAAAGGTACCATATTGCATATTATGCAATGGTACTCCTCAACATGTTAAAAGTTGAGAAGCAAGTTGCATCAAGTATTAACGAAGACTTTACATTTAGTTATTTGCCTGCTCGAGAGGTCGACTGTATTGCGACCTATTCAATCACAAGAGATGCACTGGTTTTTGTTATTAGTAAAGCTTCTGATGGTTATCATATAGAGGTTGCTGTTAATGAGGCTATTTTCTCTCTTGATAAGGTTGTTCTGTTTCTGAAATCTTTCTCCAGTGAGATTGAACTATCAGATATCTGATAGACGCTTGAAAAATGTATACTAATATTTAGGTGCGTTTAAGTTGGTCACTCATGTCAATTGCTAGCTTGCAGTAGTTGTTAGCCCAAATCGTTTGAATTCGCGATTACTAAACTCATAATAACCGGAAATCCTCTTGCAGATATATTGATAGTTTGGGTTGCTCAAATCTTTAATTTTGTTCTTCTTGCCATTGATTGTCTCTGTTAACTTTATGTTGTCCTGGTGGTAGACAATGGCTTCTTTCATAAAAATTGGCTGTACTTTGAGCTCATTGATAACTCGATAAGCCAGGTCTATGTCATCGTAACCCCAGGTTCCATCGTATTTTTCATCGAAAAAACCAACCTTGATGACATCCTGCCTTTTAAACACCATATTACAGCCATAAAAGTGCCCCCAGGGGTGTTCTGTATTCGGTAATTGCTCTATTTTCCCTAGGCGCCTATCTTTACTGAGTCCATAATTTGATGGGCTATTAAATCTAGGGCATGCGTCAAGGTACTTGCCGTCGCCGTCCATTTCTGCTGGGACAATATCTTTAGAGTGAATAAACTCCCTTATCCCGGTCATGCAGATACTAGGCCCATAATCATTGATTATTTTTTGAATCTCTGCCAGATAGTTCGGGGCGGGGATACAATCACTATCTGTAAATACACACCACTCGTATTTAGCAATCTTTACCCCTAAGTTTCGCGCCGAGTTAAGTGCAAATGGGTCTGGTAATTGAGGTCTGAATAGTAAAGTTAAAGTAAGGTGGTTCTTAAACTGGTTGTAACATGACAGGATGTTGGGGTCTTGCGAGTTGTTATCTACAATAATGATTTCAAAATTTTCCTTTGGAAAGGTTTGTAAAGTGTAGCCTTGTAATAGGTTATACAGAAGGTCAGAATCGTCGTAGCATGGCATAATAATACTGAATCGATCGGACATGCACCTAAACTTCCTGTTGTCTATAGCTTAAAATAATTTTAAGTGAATCAAGTGAAATACAAGATAAGCGATAAATCAAATCTCCTTAACTTGGTGACTGGATTAATCGGCTATCAAACCTGATCCTTGCATTTTAGAATACTTAGAAGTTTTAGCACTTTTGATAGTGAATTAGAGGATTATTGGCAGGGTATATCTTTGTGCAGCTCACTTGGACATTTGCAGGTGAAATAGTGGAAAGCTAGAGCAATTGTCTGCCATGTTATTTGACTTCTTGGTAAAGCTACCTCCTTTCAATTCATAAACTGGAACGTCAAATCTAATTATATAGGGCTATATAATTAAGGCTTTTAACTTGCTCTAGTCTTTAGGGGGTAGTAAATGTCGAGAAGTGAATATTCAAGTCAATTTACTGCTCTTGGAAGGAGGAAATACCTGTTAGGGATTAACTTGTTAATTACATCTCAAGCGATAGACAGGAAGTATTGGATGGAATTTTAACTTACCCAATAGTTTGTGTTGAATTACACGGGGGAACCTTTGAATAAATGATTGAGGCACAGCAAATCCCCACTAACGATGGGATAGTGCTTGGTGCAAGGCTATTCTCCCCTATTGAGGCGCCCAAAGCCGGCATCATTATTAATTCTGCTATGGCGGTTAAGCAGAGCTACTATCGGGATTTTGCTTGTTTCTTAGCCCGGAATGGCTATCTGGTTCTTACTTATGATTACCGAGGTATCGGTAAGTCCGCTATCGAGAGTCAAAGGGACAAACGGCTGACCTTAAGAGCCTGGGGGGAGAGAGATTTGGCGGCAGTGATTGACTGGTGTAGCAAACGAGCTAAAAGCTTGGAGTGGCACTGCATTTGCCATAGTGTCGGTGGTCAAATTGTAGGTCTTGCATCAAATAATACCCGATTTGCAAGTGTGTATTGTGTTTCCTCTCAGAGTGGTTATTGGGGGCATTGGGATGCAAGGTATCAGCCAAAGCTATTATTCGGATGGTACTGCGCATTTCCTTTGCTATCGAATGTTTTGGGATGGGTGCCTGGAGTACTTTGGGGGGGAGAGAACCTACCTGCAGGAATAGCTCGTGAATGGGCTTTCTGGGCTCGACATAAGGATTACGTCGTCGATCAGCATGGTCTGCCGATTCGTGAGGGATTCGAGCGCTTGCAGTGTGATATGAAGTTCCTGCTAATAGATGACGATAAGGACTTTGCACCAGAGAAGGCTGTCTACGCATTGCGAGATTTTTACTGTAATGCGAATACAGATATTGAGGTGATTCAAACCAGCTCTATTGGAAATACATCAATAGGCCACTTTGGGTTTTTCCGAAAGGAGTTCAAGGAGAGTCTTTGGCGAAACGTATTAGGTTGGCTGGACTAGTTTCTCCTGGAGTTGATACGCCCTCGCATCAACAATGATGCCTTTTTAAGCAACTTGAGTCTGTGGTCGTTAGCATGGAAAGACAAGTACTGTGTAGAAGCTTACAAGAACCAGAAGGGCCCGTTTGCCTGCCTGATGGTCGCATTTATGTCACTGAAATGGCAGCCGGTCGAAACTGTATAAGCCGTATTGACTTGCAGGGGCAATATCAACGGATAGGGTATCCTGCTCGGCGTCCTAATGGTATGGCGATCGATGGGTATGACAATTTATGGATCGCAGACGGAGGGGGTAAGCAGCTTGTTTGCATGGGGCTAAATGGGGATCTTATTGAAGCTTATGACGGACCAAAAGATCAGCCCTACTTATGGCCCAATGATCTGGTTTTTGGTGAAAATGGCTTACTTTACATAACAGACTCGGGGATTGACCCGGATATTTTTGTTCAGGGGCAGGTGATTCGAGCTGATTGCCGATCTTGTCGCTACGATGGACAGGTATTAGAGATAGATCCTCGCAATGGAGATGTGTTGCGACAGCTTGATTCCGGATTGCGTTTTCCCAACGGTATTGCCATTGATGATCGGGGCCAGCTGTATGTAGGGGAGACTATTAGCGGCAATATCTACCGCTACGATCTCGCTTCGTTAACGCACCCCAAACGGGAGCTTTTCGGCAATGTAGTTGTTGGGGCGCCAGAGGGATTTGTAGGGCCAGATGGGATGGCTTTCGGTAGTGACGGGCGATTGTATTGTGCAGTTTTTGGTCAAGGTGACGTGACCGTTCTTGATGGTGAGGGAAGGGTGGCCGAACGTATACCCACCTGTGGTAAACGCCCCACGAATATAGCCTTTTGCGAAGACTCGAGAGGTGGGGCGGTAGTAACGATTCTGGATGCAGGGTGCTTAGAGTGGATAGGAATACCGTGCCGTGGTAGGGAGCTATATCGCCCAAAGATATAGACTTAGTGGATTGTCTACCTAATGATATTGTTTAGGGGCAAATAAAAGCAGCTTCAACGTCAGTTTTTAGATTTCTGTTGTATATAGTTGCGCCATCCATGAAATCGGGAAATATCTTCTTGTTGCTGAGTTAAATAGTTTTCTCCTAATATTCCTAAAACTTGCCCGCCATTTTCTAAGACTACTTTACCCAAAGTTAGTCCCGTCGCCTCTAAATTAAGCACTTCAATTAAACTGGCCTTGGGTAAGGACCAAATTTCAATGTTGAACCATGTTCCACCAGTACGCACTCTCTGCATCGAAGGATATTCGCCTTTGATTGCCCACATCCGGTAAATGGCTTCTGTTTTAGCCTCCCTGACAAATGTTGCATTGTTTTGTATTAAGTTTTTATCTAAGGCCAGGCCACGCATCAATGGTCCATTTACTGCGACTTCTGTGTGTGTACTCATTTCGATTGTCTAAATCAAATATTTGATATTAGTGCTACTGACCGGTTTTATTACTACTCATACCCATACTCTCAGCATAGGCTCGCCAGCCATGCCACTTGGATATATCTTTCTGGTTTTGGACAATATAGTTTTCACCCAGTATGCCTAATACTTGTGTTCCATCCGCTAAAGCAACTTTACCTAAAACTAACCCTTTGGCCTCCTCCTCTAATAGATTGACCAAGTTGGCTTGCGGAATCGACCAGATCTCCAGTGTAATCCATGTGCCGCCGTTGAGAACTCTTTCCATTGCGGGGTATTTGTCTCCAATTGACCACATGCGATAGATCGACGCCGTTTTAGCCTCTCGTACAAAAGTGGCGTGATTTTTAAGCATATGTTTTTCGAGGGCGAATCCACGCATTAGCGTGCCATTAACTGCGACGTCAATAGATTCTGCATTCGCTAGTGGCACCAATACCATTAAACTAGCAGCAATATATTTGAGTATCCTGAGCATTTATTTATCTCGAGTTGACGCCTTATGAATTTAGCTTAGATATGGAGGCAAGAAGACACTAAATTATGCTTGTGCCTTCCTTATTATTTTAGAATGGTACCAGAGATATATTTTGTCGCTTATCAATAAAAACCAGTGGAAACATATTATGAACCTGACAGATTTGTTGTTACCTACGTATATACAACTATTGGAAGCACTTTCTAGTTGGTTGGATAAGGCAAAAACAGAATTTCCAGAAGATGAGTCTGAAGCCCTCCTTAAAGCGAGGCTTGCCCCAGATATGTTTCCTTTATCATCCCAAGTGGGGTTTAGTTGTTTACAGGCGCAAGAGGCAATATTTCGATTGAAGCGGTGTGCGCTTCCAGATTTTCTGGAGCAGTTGGCTCGTGAAGGGCAGAGAGCTGATGAAAACCCCGGGTCCATTTCCGAAGCTCAAGAGCGAATTCGAGAGGCACTGGCATTTTTAAGAAGCGTTACGCCAGAAGCAGTGATGGTAGCAGTGGATGAGCCTGTGACGATTAAGCTCCCGAATGGGATGACTTTCGATATGACTAATGAGCAATATGCCAGGGACTGGGCGCTACCTCAATTTTATTTCCATATCAACACGGCCTATGCAATCTTGAGAGCCCAAGGTGTTTCCTTAGGTAAAGCCGACTATGTACAGCACGCTTTTGCTTATCTCAGGCCAGAGATGATTTCAGATTGCTAATGGTTAACAACGCTAAGTTTTTCAAGTTCATAGCTGATGGGGAGGGGGACTTTGCTTTTCTCCATCTGACTTTTGTGTATTAACTCCATAAGTGTTAATTTCGAGAGAAAAAGAGATTACTAGATAAAAAGTCAAACTTCTTTGTTGGTACGTTCTTCTATAGAATCCGCTCCCTTTCCGATTCTTCATGCGTACGATAACAGGAAGTTTATATATGACCATCTCCCGCCGAACCTTTGTCCAGGCTATGGGTGTTGCACTTTTGACTCCCTTTACGGTCCGTTCTCTCGCGGACACTGATAGTGAAACCTATGCACGTTTTGTACTGGGCGGCACCACATTTGCTGATCAAATTGATAACGACGGAATTGTTTTTGATTTATCAGTAGCCTCGGGAGATCCCAGTCAAACTGGAGTGGTCCTTTGGACGCACATTAACCCTGACTCCTATATCGCGGGTCAGTCGCTGTATGTAGATGTCGCGCTGGATGAGGAGTTTACCCAGCCAATTCTAAGTGCTGAGATTAATGCTAGCGATATCACGGCAGACCGTGATTACACCGTTAACATTGACCTGGAAGGCTATTTATCTTCTGACCAACGTTACTATTACCGCTTCAAATACGGGACTGTCAGTAGCCGCGTTGGTCGTTGTCACACACTGCCTACCGGTAGCCTAGAGAATCTAAAGATGGCTGTGGTTACCTGTCAGGATTACACTACCGGTTATTACAACGCCTACAACCATATCGCGGACGAAGATGTACATTGCGTACTGCATTTGGGTGACTTTATCTATGAATACGCCCAGTACGAGGGCTTTGAAAGCTCAATAGTGCATTCGCTCTCTCTGCCTTCTGGCGGCTCTGTTGCGATGGATCTTGAGGACTATCGTCATATTTACAGAGAGTATCGCAAGGACAAGAACCTGCAGCGAGCGATGGAAATGCACTCATTTATCATCACCTGGGATGATCATGAAACTGCAGACAATGCTTACTGGGATTACGAGCGGGATACTCTGGGTGTGCCATCTCATCCCTACCAGACTGGCGATAACAACCCTGACCAGCTGCGCCAGTTGCGTCGCGATGCTCAGCAGGCCTGGATCGAATATGTTCCAGCGCGGGTAAAAGTCGATGAATCCGCAAGCCACGCTTTTGACTACTTGCAGATTTATCGTTCTTTCCAGTTCGGTGACTTGGTTGATCTGTATATGACAGATAGCCGCACCTATAGAACCAAGGAGCCGTGCAAGGATGGTACAGCTTGGGAAAACTACTGGTGCACAGATTATGAAGAAGATACCCAAACCATGCTGGGTAAGACTCAGCGGGATTGGCTGATTGATGGAGTTGTTAACTCCAGTGCCCGCTGGAAAGTGTGGGGGAATCAGACTTTGCTGGCACAATTGGCTGGTACTATTTTGGGGCGCTCTCTTGTGTATGCCAATTATGATGCCTGGGATGGTTACCAGTGGGAGCGGGAAAAGATCCTGTCATCTGTTAAGGACAGCAATGTCGATAACTTTGTAGTGCTGACAGGGGACCTCCATTCCAGTATCGCTTCATACCTGAAGGTTGATTTCAGCAAAATTAGCAACTGGGACTACGACAACCTGGTCGGCGTTGAGCTGATGACTCCTTCCATATCTTCTCCCAATATGAACGATACGATTGAGAAAGGTATTGATGTTGGCAGTGTGTTTACATCATTGCTAAATGGTGGGGTTCAGGTCAATAACCCACATATCAAAGATTTTGTTAGTAATATCTATGGATATGCAGTGATTGAATTCAATGTCAACGAACTGAACTGGACCGTATACAACATCGATAAGAAGAGTGATAACCCGGATACCGAAAAAGCGGTATATAAGAAGTTTAATTATGAGCCTGTTGGCATGTGGTTAACCGAAAAGTAGCTGGTTCCCAGTTAATATGAAGTTGTGGGGCGCTTGCCCCCAACTTCACAAGATTCCTCTATTTCTATCCCTTCTGCATCATATTTAGCTTGAACAAGTAAGAAAGTCCTTCCCCGGTAGCAAAACTAATAAGCCATTGAACACGCATTTGATATATGCCTGCGGGTCATCTATACCCGACGATGGGCACAATGCTGTATCTAGCGTTGGGGCACTCTTGATAGATCAAGACATCAAGTAAAAGGATATTACCTTGCTGCAAGAATCTTACCCTTACTACCTGGCCAATGAAGCAGTGCATGCCAACACCGATCTGGAAGTTACTGACAAGTATTCAGGGAAAGTAGCTACCCGGGTTGCAATGGCTGATGCCAAGGTTATTGACAGTGCCATCGACTGGGCGCTTTTGGCAGAAAAACCGATGGCTAATTTGCCGTCTTACAACCGCCAGGAAGTTTTACAGCATTGTGTTGTACGTTTTCGTGAAAGGTTTGAAGAGCTGGCCGAAGCGTTGTGTATTGAAGCTGGTAAGCCGATTCATGATTCGCGGGGCGAGGTGCTGCGTCTAATCGATACATTTCATGTGGCCGCTGAAGAGGCAGTACGTATCAATGGTGAGATTATCAATCTTGAGATATCCAAGCGCTCACGGGGCTATCGCGGATATATCAGGCGAGTGCCAGTAGGCGCATGCTCATTTATATCGCCGTTCAATTTCCCTTTGAACCTTGCCGCTCACAAGGTGGCACCTGCCATCGCTGCCGGATGTCCCTTTGTACTAAAACCCGCTAGCCGCACGCCCATAGGGGCATTGATCATCGCTGAAGTTCTGGCCGAAACACAGTTGCCGAAAGGTGCTTTTTCTGTATTACCCTGCCATAGAGAGGGAGCAGAGCTGTTTACAGTGGATGATCGATTTAAGCTGCTGAGCTTTACCGGCTCACCGGCGGTCGGCTGGGACCTAAAGGCCAGGGCGGGACGAAAGAAAGTGGTTTTGGAGTTGGGAGGTAATGCAGCCTGCGTTATCGATCGGGATACAGATCTTGATGATGCTGTAGAGAGGTTAATTTTTGGTGCTTTCTATCAGTCGGGTCAAAGCTGTATCGGCGTCCAGAGGATCTATGGACATTGCAGTCTATATGAAGACCTGAAGCGACGTCTGGTTGAGCGTACCAAAAAGCTTAAGAAAGGCGATCCTCGATCAGAAGATACATTTATTGGCCCAATGATTTCTGAGGGAGAGGCTACCCGCTTGCATTCCTGGGTGGAAGAGGGGGTTCAAGCCGGGGGAACCCTGCTTTGTGGAGGTACACGAGATGGCGCCATGCTTGATCCAACGCTATTGGAAAACGTGCCCCATGACTGCTCCATTGTGCAGCAGGAGGCATTTGGTCCAGTTGCAATTCTGGAGCCTTTCGATAGCTTTGATGATGTTTTAGACAAGGTGAATGACAGTGCCTTTGGTCTGCAGGCTGGCATATTCACTCGTGACCTTTACAAATCCCAGCAAGCCTGGGATACCTTGGAGGTGGGTGGTGTGGTTATTGGTGATGTACCCAGCTGGCGGGTAGATAATATGCCCTATGGTGGTGTTAAGGATTCGGGTCTTGGTCGGGAGGGAGTACGCTGGGCTATTGCGGATATGACCGAGGAGCGGTTGATGGTGGTGCGTGAGTTAAATAGCTAGAAAATTAATAGATCACCAGGCCCACAACTCTCTTTGCAGCTGTGGCCTTGGACTAACGATTGACCTTACTTATTAGTTTGGGTATGTCTGGCTGAGATGCTGGGCATGAAACCGAAGATGTTCCTCAATAAAGCTGGCGATAAAGTAATAGCTGTGGTCATAACCTGAATGACGGCGAAGTTGGAGCGGGTAGTTACTTGCTTTGGCAACCGCTTCGAGCATCTCGGGTTTCAGCTGTTCAACAAGAAAGCTATCGGCTTCCCCTTGATCCACCAACATCGGCACAGACTTCTCGGCATTTTTGAGCAGTTCGCTGCTATCGTAGTCTCGCCAACTATCCCGATCTTTGCCCAAATAAGCTTCAAAGGCTTTTTGTCCCCACGGACACTGAGAAGGATTGCTGATGGGGCTGAAGGCTGATGCGGAAACATAACTTGCCGGATTGCGTAGGGCGATCATCAGTGCACCATGGCCGCCCATTGAATGTCCTGCAATAGCGCGCTGTGTTGTCACAGGGAAGGTGGTCTCGATAAGTGCTGGCAGTTCTTCCACCGCATAATCATACATGTGGTAGTGGCGACTCCAGGGCGCTTGGGTGGCGTTGATATAAAATCCAGCACCTTGCCCCAGATCATAGGCTTCATCATCGGCAACAGATTCTCCACGGGGACTGGTGTCGGGAGCAACGATGGCTATCCCTAGTTCGGAGGCAATCCGCTGGGCTCCTGCCTTTTGCATAAAATTCTCATCGGTACAGGTCAGACCTGACAGCCAGTAGAGCACCGGAACCTTGTGCATTTGTGAAGCTTGCGGTGGCAAATAAATAGCAAAACGCATTTTGCAGTTAAGTGACTGAGAGTCGTGAAGGTATTGCTTGTGCCTGCCGCCAAAACTCCGGTTGGCACTGATATTTTCAATAGACATGATGGATAGCCCTAATTGGACCACCTCCAAGGGATGGCCCAATTGATCATTGCTAGTTATTGATCGAAGTGAATGACGGTGCGGATACTTTCGCCTTTATGTAACAGATCGAAAGATTTATTGATGTCATCCAGGCTCATGGTGTGGGTGATAAAGTCGTTGAGCTGGAATTCGCCATTCAGATAGCGCTCTACGTAGTCTGGTAATTCGGAGCGTCCTTTAACGCCGCCGAATGCGGACCCGCGCCAAACTCGGCCTGTTACCAGCTGGAACGGACGGGTGGAGATCTCCTGGCCGGCACCAGCTACACCGATAATGACCGATTCACCCCAGCCCTTGTGGCAGCACTCCAGAGCGGAGCGCATCACATTGACGTTGCCGATGCATTCGAAGGAGTAATCCACACCGCCCTCGGTGAGTTCGACAATGACTTCCTGAATTGGCTTATCGTAGTTGTTGGGGTTGATGCAGTCCGTCGCCCCCAGTTTGCGGGCTAATTCAAACTTGCTTTCATTGATATCGATGGCAATGATTCGCGAGGCCTTTGCCATGGCAGCTCCGATAATCGCCGAAAGGCCAATGCCCCCAAGGCCAAAAATCGCAACAGTATCGCCTTCTTGAACTTTGGCGGTGTTCATCACAGCGCCCATACCAGTAGTGACACCACAACCCAGCAGGCAGACTTCCTCTAAAGGTGCAGCCGGATTTACTTTTGCCAGTGAAATCTCTGGCAGTACGGTGTACTCCGAAAATGTAGAGCAGCCCATATAGTGATAGATGGGCTTGCCATCTTTATAGAAGCGTGTGGTGCCGTCAGGCATCAGGCCTTGGCCCTGAGTTTCACGGATCTTTTGGCAGAGGTTCGTCTTGCCGGACTTGCAGAATTTACACTCGCCACATTCCGGGGTGTATAGGGGGATAACATGATCACCCGCTTTGACACTGGTAACCCCTTCACCGACCTGCACGACGATACCGCCACCTTCATGGCCCAAAATACAGGGGAATTTGCCTTCCGGGTCGTCGCCAGACAAGGTGAAAGCATCGGTGTGACACACTCCCGATGCAATGACCTTGATCAATACTTCACCAGCCTTTGGCAGCATGACATCCACTTCTTCGACCGATAACGGTTGGCCAGGCGCCCAAGCGATGGCGGCCTTCGACTTGATAAATTGTTCAGACATAAGATTACTCGCTGTTAAATCATGTCATTCAGGGCCTGGAGTTGGTTGGCCCCGCTGTGACGACTGGGGAGCCATTATATTGATTACAGAATTGATTATAATTGGGTGTTTTTGAAACTTACTTTTACATATTTGCAATAATGAAAGACTGGGAAGGTATTACAGAGTTTGTTTATGTCGCTGAAAGCGAGAGCTTTACCCTCGCAGCGCAGAGGCTGGCTATTTCCACCGCTAAAGTCAGCCGCCAGGTCAGTGCTTTGGAGAGCCGCTTGAATGTCAAACTGCTATATCGAACCACGCGCAAGGTGTCACTGACACAAGAAGGTACGCTGTTTTACCAGCATTGCCGGGGGGTGCTCGATGGGCTGGAAGCGGCGGAACGAGCAGTAACTCAATTACAGAGCCACCCACAGGGCAAAATCAAACTGACGGCACCGGTCACTTATGCTGAAAAGAAGGTTGCACCACTGATCAATGATTTTGTGATTCAAAACCCTAAGATTGAGGTCAATGCCTATTTCACCAATCGCCAGGTTGACCTTATAGATGAGGGTTACGATATCGCCATACGCCTGGGTAAGTTGCAGGACTCAACCTTGATGGCAAGAAAGTTGGCGGACCGGCGAATTCATCTGTGCGCCTCACCGGATTATCTTGAAGAGCACGGGACCCCACACTCGTTGTCGGAATTGAACAGGCACAACTGCCTGCTGGGCACACTGGATTACTGGCGATTCAATACCAGGGAAGGAGAAAAAAACCTTAGGGTCAAAGGTAGCCTTCGCTACAACAACGGCGGGGCGCTTTTAGATGCTGCGCTTAAAGGCCTGGGGGTTGTGCAGTTGCCCGATCACTACGTCGAGCAATATATCGCTGAAGGAAAATTAATCACCCTCTTAAGTGATCTCGAAGATAGGGATGAAGGGGTATACGCAGTTTACCCCGGCAATCGATATATCGCGCCGAAAGTCAGGCTGCTGATTGATTATCTAGCCGAGTATCTCACTTGAGAAAAGGGAGGAGGCAGATTAAGGGTTTGGTGTAGTAAAGGGTTCACAGTGATTTATTGCTAGTGGAGGTGGTTTTTTGAAATTGTTGGCTTACCCACGTGCTGCAGAATTCCGCAATCCGTTTCCATTTTGGCTCCAGCATTAAATAGTGACCATAACCTTCTGCCCGGTAGAAGGTGGTATTTTTACCTTGCCGCTCCGCGATTAACTGTGCTGTGGAAGGGGGAATTGCCAGGTCATCGGTTCCCGAAACTATTAAAGTGGGGCAATTGATTTTTTGATAGTCAATTCTGGTTGTTTTATTGCTGTCAAAAATCCAGAAGAACAATTCAAATAGGACTTGCCCAGATTCAGGACCTAATCGATCGAAGACCTTGTGCTGGTCGTCTGGATTAAGTTTATTCAACCCGAATTTCGCCATTGTCGCGAAATCCGGTAACAGGACATCATTCCAAAATTCACCCGCAGCCATAAACAGCTTGCCCAGCGCACGCTCTTCTTCTGTGGTGGGCAGTATTCCCCAGTTCACGCTTCCGTTAAGCAATACGATTGCCCGTGCCAAATCCATAGTTGCCAATTTTTGTGCAATAACACCGCCCAGGGAGTGGCCGACTACAACAGGTTTTTGATTTAAAGATTGTACAAATGCCCGGATGTCATCAACGTAGTCGGCAATACTCAGTCCTTTAAGGTGTTGCTGATTTTGTTCTGACTTTAGATCTTCATGGTAGCGGTAGCTTGGGCTGTGACAATAGAATCCTTCCTCTTCAAAATGCTGGTGGAAGTTCTCCATTGTCCAGGGGCCGGCATTGGTTCCGTGGATAAAGACGATAGGGGTATCCAAAGCCAGCTCCCGGTTTTTCAAGGCTTCCTTAGACTTTAGATGCGAGGATATCCGCAGTCATAATTTGTGGTTCTGATGCGAGCAGTTCATCCGCTTTGCCAAGCAATGCTGCAGCGATCTTGCCGTTAAGGTGTGCAGTTAAGCCGTCTTCATCGCTAAACGTGTCGAAAATAGCAAATCGCGTAGCGTTGATTTGTACGGCATACCAGCTCAGGGTTCCTTGCTCTTCCACAGCGAGCGGTTGGGCTGAGGTGAGCAGCGCCTTTACCTCATCAGCCTTATCCGCTTTGGCGTCGATCAGTGCCACGATGGCCAGCTTAGCTTCAGTCATTGTTTTCTCTCACGTTGTTTGGTGATGAGTATCCTAGGGGAAGCTCAGGCTTGACTATCAGTGTCCAAAAAGACAATGATCAGACAAAATTCGCCACTTTGAGGATTTATGGCCCAGATAGTCATCTTATCTATGCCAGGAGTTTTGCCGTCGGCTCTTGCTGGCGTTCAAGATATGTTTGCCCTGGGTGGCCTCCGCTTATCTGAAAGCCAGCACTCCCTGGACCCTGCCTATCAACAATCCTGGTCCCCCGAAATCATAGTCGCCAGTGCTGATGGCGCCGACATTGTAGACGGGCAGGGCAGGCACTTTGCTGTAGGCTATGGGGTATCACAAATATCCAGTTGCGATGCCGTGATAGTCCCCGGATTTATGCCCAACCAGTTTGGTGTGCCTTCTGAAAAGTTACTGGACCAGCCGACTTGCGAATGGTTGCGAACCCAATATAGGCGCGGGGCAATTATCGCGGGTTCTTGTAGTGGCGTTTTGGCGCTGGGTGAAGCGGGTTTGCTAAATGGACGACAATGCACAACCACCTGGTGGTTACACAATGAGTTGAAATCCCGCTTTAGCAATTCCTGCCCGCTATGGGCCAGTGGACTATTGGTAGATGAAAATATAGTGACAGCGGGTGGCCCTTTATCTTGGGTAGATGTAACTCTACAAGTGATCAAGATGCTAGCTGGCGAAGAAGTTGCAACCAAAGTGGCTGATCTCGCTGTTGTGGATTCCCACCCGCGTTCGCAAACTTTGCATGTACCAAAAGGCTACCAGGTATCAAAAGAGCAGTTTCTGGTGGATGCTGAAAATGTGGTTCGTCAATATTTTGGTCAACAGTTAGGCAGTCAGTTGCTGGCAAAAGAACTGTCGATATCCGAGCGAACATTACACCGGCGGCTAAAACAGTTAACAGCGCAAGCACCCAAACAATTTATCGATAGCGTCCGTATGGAGTACGCTCGCAGCCTTTTACTAAACCCAGCCAATAAAGTTGCCAGTGTTGCGCAAGAATTAGGCTATTCCGATGATGCAGTATTCCGACGTGTATTTAAGTCGCATGTGGGTATGAGTCCCAGTCAATTTAGGCAGAAATACCAGAAAAGCTGATTTTCTTGGTGATAGAAGTCAGCGCCCCAGGTTCCTGGAAAAAGCCAAGCTAATTTGGCGGTAGATAGACATTCACCGTCTGTGCAATCTCCTGCGATAGTTCTTTCCCAAATAAGCAGGTGACGAGTTCAAAAGCGAACTCGATAGCGGTCCCGGGTGATTGGCTGGTGACCAAATTCCGGTCGACAACCACTCTCTGATCACTGGTTTCCTTTACATATTGACTAAGTTCACCGCGAAAAGTCTTGTAGCAAGTGGCCTTGAAATTGGTAATTAACCCTTGCCGACCAAGAACGATTACGGGAGAAGTGCAAATTGCCCCTAGCCAGCGGCCCGACTCAAGTTGTTCTCGGATGAGCTTTATTAGGGGGGCCGAGTTATGCATTTGCTCGGCACCTTCCTTACCGCCTGGCAGGGCTATTAGATCCCACGTAGAGTCTAAACAATCCTCTATGGAGCAGGGGGCTTCAATAACAAGGTTACGCAGGGAGTTATACGCCTACTTGGCATAATCGATGCTAAGGCAAGCTCTGCATCCGTGCGGCTCAAAATATCGTAGATGGCAATGGTTTCGATATCTTCATTACCATCGGCGACGGGAATCAGTATTTTAGGCACGGTCGCAGCTCCAAAACGATGGGGTTTACCTATTTATAGGCTTTTTGGGCTAATCCTACATCTTTGAGTTGGTAGAACCCCTAACGGGCTAAGATCATTCACCTGAAAGGCCTACCTTAGGGTGCATCCCGCTCGAAATTTACGTCCTTCCAACTTTATTAAGTACTCGTGATGCTACATTTCACTTGATCGCCACCGGTTATGGCAATCAGGATATTGCCGGGACAGGCCTTTTTCTCGTTGACGCGATCGATTTGTGTGGTAGCCATCGGCGCCAGGAAAGGAGGTTCGCTCAATATGCTTGCTACTAGCCGAGTATTTGGATTAGATAGTGGGGCTTGGGGGCAGATTTATACGAAGCAGGTTGTGGGCTTCCTCTCGGTAAAAGAGAGGAGGCCCATAGGGTTGAAGCGAATTTGATTGACTGGTTATGAACTTTATCATTCATGTATTTTGCGTCGACCCTGCTGATACTTTAAATGCTCTTTCAGAGACTGGTCAGGTTCTTTTTTAAAGCTTTTGAGCCTGTTGATTTTTTCGTTGACTTTAACTTCTGACTCTATTTCCTGAGAGAACGTTTCGTCTATCTCGTGATGTGTTAGCCGTGCGAGATTGGAAGCAGCTCTACGAAATAATTGCGAGCTTTGTTTTTTCCTCTTACGGATATTTTTACGGCTGCTCTTGTCATTCTCACGATAGGAGTTTCTTCTATCTTTTTCATAGCTAAGATTTTTCTTTTCTTGTGGATTCTTAACTTTACTCATTTTTACTTATAACGATGTATTAACGGGCGCACATATTTCAGTGTATTGCTGATAAGCGATAGTGAATGAATTAAACACTTGGTTACGTCCTTTTTTATATGAGGCATATTACTAATATTGCTATTAGCCAAAAACAAATGCCTAGAATACAAACGGCCATAGCGCCTAGGTATACTTGGCCTGACCTCTCGATAAGTGTAAAGCCTGTCTGGTGCTTTCTTTTCTTGCCGGTTCCCTTGTCCTTTATAATTTTATCAGCTCTCCACTTGCCAAATGACACTATAGGTGTCAACAAGTAACCAGTACTATACGATATTCCCCAGTATAAAACTTCGACAAACAGCAAAATAAATATGATTCCAATAAAGTCTTCCATAGATACTTCCGTTGTAGGCTACACATAGCCCTTCAATAATGGGCAGCTGCACGTAGTGTAGAGGTCTAGCCCTATAAGGGCGATATTGATTAATTTGTTAAACATTTTGCTCCAATGTTTGACCGCATGCTACACACAATTTAGCTTTTGGTGTGCGGAACAATTTGCTACACTTATTACACTTTGGGCCATAGTTACTACGCCTTAAGTAAGGCATAACGTCAGAATCCATGTTCTGATACCCCGTTAATTCCTCGAACTTCACCACTGCTTCCGCGCTGCAGTTGGTTCTAGCTGTTGGAATATCACAACCGTGTTTACCACGATAAGCCTTAATTTTCTTAATGGTATCCGTAAGTAGTGGACCGAGCTGTGACCACTCCTCTTCGTTTAGCATTGGTAGCTCTTTGTCTACCCTCCAGCAATACTCTATATTCATGACTAGTAGTTCTTAACGCTCAGCTAAGGGGCGAAGTGCGCAGTACTTAATCCTACACTAGTGCGAGTCTCAGTGTTATTCCTTTTTCCCTACTTATAATTTCGTTGGTCTAGTTAATGCCTTTAATAGCAGTCAAAGCAAGAGCTTGGCTGCCCAGTTTAGCCGTAGGCGGAGATGGATAGGTTAAATATTTTAGTTGTGATTATTTATGATGTATTCCAGGTGCCTTGCATCAGTGCCGCAACAGCCGCCTAATATATTGAACCCGCTATTCTGATTTAAGTGAAGCATAAGATTACCCCATTTCGATATGCTGTCGGAGTGCGTTGTTTTGCTGTTTTCTAGTTCAGTATGCGTTAGTGATGAAGCATTGGCTTGTATGCCGATTAGTCTGTCAGGTAATTGACTTGAAGCGTTTAGAAAAGAAGGATGAGAACAATTAATAAAGTACCCAGAAGGTTTAGGCGAAATCTGATGATCAATATGTGAAATTGCTTCTTGAATGGTATGGCCATCTAAAAGGCGACCATCTGAGCCAATGACAAAGCTAATAAAATATGGCTTAGAGTGCTTTGACATTAGAGATGCAATGCCAAGTGCCTCTGGTACAGCTGGTAGGGTTACTCCCATGAGGTAGTCAGCATTAGAGGCTCCGAGCTTATCAATTTGCCAACGATGATAAGAAATAGATTCTTTGTAAGTTAGGCCTTGTTCTGGTTTGTAGCAGTCATTTTTACAGCCGACTAGGCCTCCTACATATACATTTCCCTCTTTTGGCAAGATATTCGAAAGAAAATTAACAGCGTCTTCATTGATAGACGTAGGCGCCTTGGCTAGAGAAACTCTCTCTGAGCTGGCCCTCCATGTGGGAGTTGCAAGCAAAAGAGGGAGTTTTGCATCAATTGCAAGGTTTATGTATTCACAGTAGATTCGTTTAAGGCTTTCAGCACCAGTTTTGCTATAGATTAATTTAGCATGATCGACATGGCTGCAAAGGCTTATATCTTTGTTACGCCTGACTCTTTCGAGTATGGCCGCTTCAGTAAGAATCAATTTCTCTGAAAGAATTCCTTGCATGATGCTCCTCAGTGTAAGCTGTCGGACGCCGAAAGCGCGAAGTGAATTGACTTGTTATGAATTACCTCGCACCTTGCTTTTTACTCCAGTTAGCTCCAAGGGTGCGAGATACATTTTCGAAGTTTTTAATATAACTGAAGTGACTAAAGGTGCCACCAAAAATGTCACCACTACAAAGCTAATTTGATTTAATCTTGCATCTTCTAGAAGCGCTAGAGCCGCTTGAAGTATCAAAAAATATAGGAAGCCCGCTCCAATAATCTGCACAAATCTGAACCAGCCACGAACCTTAAAGATAGATACACAGTTCCGGCAGATTAAAGTTGTCGAGAACAATGGAATTTCCAGAGTCCTACTCTTACACTCTGAGCAAGTTCGTTTAAGTACTCGTAATTTCAACGGATTCATAATAGTGCTAGCGGGCATTTTGTGTGAAAAGTGTACAGGGTGATCTGCCCCGTGAAGGGCCAGATGAAGCGACTTGAGCAAAACGTACACCGGGTAAGTTATCTCATGGAGGGCCGAAGACCTGAACTGAATTGTCGGGCATTGTTATACATGGCCACTACACTATCAGCTTCTGTCCTGCCAAAACTATGGCAACAAAGAGCCCAAGGTAGTACGCACTCCACAAGTTGAATTGCCTATCACGTAATTTCTGGATACCACCAAACAATAGGAAAATGGAAGGTATAAGAGCGAAGTTCATTACAAAGCCAAATATTGCAGGTAAGACTGCCTTCTCGTTTTGAACAATGGCAATTGGTGCAAGTGAAACTAGTGCAGCGACTATAGTTAGCGCAATTGCGATTTCCTTAGGAAATTTTTTCTTCTCTTGTATCTCAAATTTATCCACTTTAATTCTCTACGATGCGTAACGCCCCAAACACTGGCTTGGGGAATTTGGCGGCTTTCTTGGTACAAAATAGGTGACAGCTTTGCGAAATCCGCGTGCTTTGACTTATTATAAGTGATTTCCATGATGTACTCATAGGTTTCAGCAATTTGAAATAAGCATCAATACAACAAGTTTCTTCATGCTTGACTTCTTTCTAGCCTAAGACTCAACTGGCCCAACTTGGGCGTAGCGTAGATCGTACCGCGAATGGTTAAAGGCCCGTAGCAACCTGTTTGTACTTGTTAGGCATCGGGTTTGACTATTCTAATGAACGGTTTAATATCCCTAGGAGGTCCATTTGGTGAAACAACAGGGCGGTAACTAAGAAATTCTGACAAAACATAAGAAATTTCAAAAGCAGAACTGCCATCTAGCTCCAAGTTAATAATTAGCTTTTGGTGTTTATTAATTTTGAGGCCAAACATACAGCTATAAACTTTACCAATTGCATCTTCTGAACGTTCGATAACATCGCAAGAGCCTCTATTAGTATTCAAAATCGAAACCTTTACCGGGGCAATATCAAAGTTTCCTGACTTAGAGTAGGTTCTAAAGCGAAAGTATATATTTTTCTCTTCACTCGAAGGCACCTCATTGCCACCCAAAGGAATGATAGGCAAGCCCAGAGGGCCCACTGAAAGCTCTTCATGACTCAAAAATATTGGATAGATAACAAGGAAACCATCATCTATGGGCATAGAGTAAAGAGGCGGATTGTAAATTCCAAAACAATGCTCGCCAAAAACACCTAATGCAGCTTGGTCTTCTTCGCACCAGTCGTAAACATAGGTTCTATGATACTTTGGAGAAGGCTCAACTTCAAAGTTTGCAGTTTTACTAAAGGTGGAGCAACCGGAGCAAACTAAAAATACAACAAGTACTGAAAATAGCTTCAATTTCAAAATTCCTTATAAATGCCTAACACCTCGATCGCGGGTTAACGAAGCACGAAGCATTTTGGTTGTCCGAGCACGTTTGTGTGTAGGTGTGTTGCAACTCGTTATACGTTCTAGTTAACCTCGACACCGAAACTATCTCCTTCTGCCATGTTAGATAGCTCTTTATGTATATCCACAAAAAAAGCTCTTCGTTCAAAGTTGGACCTAATATAAATAAACACCATTTTCTGCTTCTTTAGTACAGAAGAGCGGGTATTCGAACAGAAGCTTCCCAGGGTTGCTTGCGGTAAGAAGTTTTCGGCAGCGTCAGTATCACTGAATAAAGCGGCTCTTTGGGACTCCATTCTAAGGTTTCTGGTGGCCCTAGAGAAACATGTACTTCACTTTGCTTCCGTGATTTACGTAATCAGCTAATTCTTTTCTACTTATAAAATTCAAGCTAAATCTGTTTTCGATGGTTTTGACGCTTAACGCAGAGTGTGTGGGCGGTAGTGCAGGCCGCCCAGCACGCCGTTTATGTTTTGTTATAACTGTCCTCTAGATAGGGAGAAGCTCTTTAACCAATTTATCAATTTTCCCAGAAACCCTGCCATGTTTGGAAAGGTCTGCTCTAGGAGCTCTATATTCGGCTCTACCAACAAGCTTGTTATTTTTGAATACTTTCAAATCTGCGGTTGCAAGATATACACCCCAATGCATTCCATAAGTTGCAGTGTATGTTGAGGTGACATCACAATCGTGGCCTGTGGGTTTCTTAATAGTAGCCTTGTAACCGAGTTGTTCCACACTCTCTTTATAGGCATCCAAAAATGCTCTTCGAACACTTGGGTTTTCAATGATGCAAACTTCGTCGCCTTTGGAAACGCTAACGGCCCTTGATACTGTTTGAGAAATACAAGCTGTCAATAACAGTACGAGGGCTCCAATAAATATGATGGTTTTCAATATACTCTCCGTAGTTTCTTGTTATAACTACTTATATAGTAATCATACTGATCACTATTATCCTGATTACTATTTTAGAATCAATTTCTTTGCTAAAACGAAAATACTGTTAAAAATTATTGGTTGAAACTTAGTTGTCACGGCCGTGCAAACTACGGGAACGATCACTTTGACCACTGTCCCATTTTTTTATCACTCTGTAACCCTTAGATTTCCAGCTGATTTTTCTATAATTCTTGCCAGCTCTCTAAATAACGGTTAGGAGAGCAATAAACCAGAAGCGAGCGCAAAAGGGCAATCCCCCGGCGTCGCCAGGGGATATTCACTCGGCTTACCCTCGAATACGCCGCACTCGAAATTTACGTCCTTTCAACTTTCCGTTTTCAATTTTCTTAAGTGCTTGTGATGCCACATTGCGTTTAATTGCAACATAGGCAGTCATATCCAGTACGTTGATCTTGCCAACATCTTTACCGTTAATCGGGCGGTCGCCGCCGGTTAGGGCACCGAGGATATCGCCGGGGCGGACCTTTTGCTTCTTGCCGCCATCGATTTGCAGGGTAGCCATCGGTGCCTGGAAAGGGGGTTCGCTTAATATGCTGGCTGGTGGCGGTGTATCTGGGTCGGATAGTGGGTCCTGGGTTAGGTCCATACGAACCAGTTTGTGGCCTTCCTTCTCGGCAAAAAAGGAGTAAGCGCAACCGCGCTCACCGGCGCGGCCTGTCCGCCCTATACGATGGGTATGAACTTCCGGATCTTTGGCGATATGGAAGTTGATAACCGCATCCAGCTTGTCGATATCAAGACCGCGTGCCGCTACATCGGTGGCCACCAGAATTGAAGCGCTGCCATTGGCAAATCGAATCAGGGTTTCATTGCGCTGGCGCTGCTCCATATCACCATGCAGGGCGAGGACATTGAAGCCAGCCTGTTTCAGATCATCGGCCACCTCATCGGTTTCGCGTTTGGTGTTGCAGAAAACCAGGGTATTGACGGGTTTGTCATTGAGCAGAACACGCCGTGTCATCTCCAGGCGATCCTCGAAACTCTCAGTTCTGTAAAAGCGTTGTTCGATCACCTCGTCACTATGGGCAGAGTCAATTTTAACCATCACCGGTTTTTGCATCACTCGGGTGCTGAGCTTTTCAATTTCATCGGGATAGGTCGCGCTGAATAGTAACGACTGTCGCCCAGTTGGAACCTGCGCCAGAATAGTGTCGATAACGTCCTGGAATCCCATATCGAGCATTCGGTCGGCTTCGTCAAAGACCAGAGTATCGACATGCTCTAAGGAGAGTGTTCCTTTGCGCAGGTGTTCTTCGATGCGTCCTGGAGTACCAACGATGATATGGGCACCATGGGCCAGGGAGCCGATCTGCGGGCCGAAAGGCATGCCGCCGCAGAGAGTCAGAATCTTTATGTTGTGAATTGCCCGGGCCAGTCGGCGCAGTTCCTGCGCAACCTGGTCTGCCAATTCCCGCGTTGGGCACAGAATCAGCGATTGAATCCGAAAGCGGTTGACATTGAGCCGATGCAGCACCCCCAAACCGAAGGCGGCCGTTTTACCGGAACCGGTTTTTGCCTGGGCGATTACGTCCTTGCCGTCAAGAATGATCGGAAGCGTTTTGGCCTGAACCTCGGTCATGGACTTGTAGTTGAGTGACGCCAGGTTTTTCAGCAGGGCGGGGTTTAGGGGAAGATCGGAAAAAGGTGCAGTCAAGGTGAATCCTGGAGTCGTTAAATGTCAAATACACGTATTACACAAGCAGTAGGGAAAGTGATCGTCACCTACTTAGCCTTTGTGATCGCTGCAATTTTGCAGTTTGTGCAATACAAAATTTGTATGGAATTTTAACAGTTAACCCTGAAGAAACCTATGAATCACCTTGTTCCCGTCAAAGTCTCTTCTATCCAGATTACCTTCTTGTGAGAAGAGAACTGGGGCATTGGGTAGCATAAACCCGGTGCCCCAATTTACTAACGTCAGCTTTGCTTTCCTTCGCGGGCCTTCCACTGATAGAAAACCCCGGGCATCACTAACAATACAAACAGCAGTGTGGTTATGGTGCCGCCCACCATTGGTGCTGCGATCCGTTTCATAACATCTGCACCGGTGCCATCGGAAACCATGACTGGTATCAATGAAATTAACAGTGTCAGGCTGGTCATTAGCATCGGGCGAATACGGCCAGCTGCCGCTTGGGCAACAGTCGCAGTATTGCCGCGATCAGAGTTATTTCCGGCGGCAGATAAGTAATGCAGCATTAACAACCCCATCTCAGCGGCGAGACCAGCCATGGCAATCATGCCTACCCATACAGCAACGCTCAGTTTGTAGTCGAGCAGGTACAGCAGCCAGAAGGCGCCGATCAGTGCCATTGGCATGGCGGTGAGTACAAACAGGGTGTCGGATAGCCTGCCTCGATGCAGATACAGGAGGAAGCACACAGCCAACAAAGTCAGGGGCACTAACCATTGCAGGCGGGACTTGGCGCGCTCCAGGTATTGGTATTGGCCGGCCCAGGCGATACGTTGCCCGGGAATCAGATTAACCTGATCGGCAACAACCTGCTTTGCGCGATTAACATAATCTGCAACGCCGATATCGCCCTTCAAGTCGACAAATACCAAGCCCACCAACTGCCCATCCTCATTGCGGATCATGGGCGGGCCAGTGCGGAAGTCCAGATCAGCCAGCTGGTTCAGGGGCACTTGGGAACCATCAGAGGCGGGGACCAGGATTTGTTCCAGCTGTTCAGGAGTATCCCGGTAGTCGCGGGCATAGCGCACTAACACATCGTAACGTTCGCGGCCTTCGATGGTCTGGGTTGCGGCCAGGCCACCAGCCGCTGCGGCGATCACATCTTCGATATCCTGTACATTCAAGCCGTGGCGGGAAGCCCGTGCGCGATCGATATCAAAGTCCAGGAAGTAACCGCCGGTTAGACGCTCGGCGAAGACGCTTCGGGTTTGCTCCGAAGTGCGTAGGTCACTGCGCAGTGCTTCTTCGATGGCCAAAGCAGTCTGTTCGATTTCCTCCAGGTTATCCCCAAACACTTTGATGCCGAGCTGGCTGCGAATACCAGTGGCGAGCATCTCAGTGCGGGTTTGGATGGGCATCCACCAGATATTGGGCATGCCCGGATAGCGCAGCTTTTCATCCATTTCCGCCAGCAGGTCGTCCCAAGTCATGCCGGGGCGCCACTCACTTTTAGGCTTCAGAGTGATTACGGTTTCTACCATTGAGAGCGGTGCAGGATCGGTGGCGCTATTGGAGCGGCCAATCTTGCCAAAGACATGCTCAACTTCTGGGAAGGCTTTCAGTTCCTCGTCCATTTGTTGCAGCACCTTGCCCGCTTCGGTAACCGACATTCCGGGTAGGGCGGTAGGCATATACAGGATGCTGCCCTCATTGAGCGGCGGCATAAATTCACCACCTAGCTTGCTAATGGGGTAGGCCACAGAAACCAGAGCTAGTACCGCGAGAGTGGCTACAACTTTGCGTTGCCGCACACAGAAGTGAATCACTGGCTGTAGTGTATGGACTAAAACGCGGGAAATCGGGTTTTCCCTGTTGCGAATTTTGCCGCGCATTAGCAGTACCGCGAGCGCTGGAATCAAGGTGATTGCCAATAGGGCGGCGAAAGCCATGCTGTAGGTTTTGGTGTAGGCGAGGGGTTTGAATAATCGGCCCTCGGTAGCTTCCAGCGCGAATACCGGCAGAAATGAAACCGTGATAATAATCAGGGAGAAGAAAATACTCGGCCCGACTTCCTGCATTGCCCGAACGATTAGCGTTCTTTTCTCGCCTGGAGACAACTTCTTATCCCCATCGGCTGCCAGCTTTTTGTGGATGTTATCCACCATTACCACTGCCGCATCCACCATGGCACCGATGGCTACGGCAACACCTCCCAGTGACATAATGTTGGCGGTAAGCCCTTGTAGGGACAGTGGAATAAAGGCCAGTAAAACTGCAATCGGCAGAGTGATTACAGCTACCAATGCGGAGCGGGCGTGGAGTAGGAAAATAGCGATCACAGCGGCGACCACTAGCATCTCTTCAATCAGGGTGTTCTTGAGATTGTCGATCGCGCTGTTAATTAATTGTGAGCGATCATAAGTTACTACCAGCTCAACGCCTTCCGGTAAGCCCGCACGGACTTGCTCGATACGCTCTTTAACTCTCTCAATAACCTTGAGGGCATTTTCACCGTAGCGCATCACCACGATGCCACCTACGGTCTGGCCCTCGCCGTCCAGCTCGGCAATACCGCGCTGCATCGCAGGCCCCAGGGTAATATCCGCTACCTGATCCAAAGTCACCGGAATCTTTGCCGCATTGACCCCGATCACCACCTCTTCGAGGTCGTCAACACTGCGGATATAGCCACGGCCACGCACCATATGTTCGTGGCCAGCAATCTCCAGTACCCTTCCTCCGGTGTCATTGTTACTGCGGCGAATGGCCTCGACCACTTTGCCAAGCGGAACCTTAAACATCTGCAAGCGATGGGGGTCGATTTGGACCTGGTACTCCTTTTCGTAGCCGCCAATGGAAGCCACTTCGGCCACGCCCTCGACAGAAGTGAGCCAATAGCGCAACTTGAAATCCTGTAGCGCGCGCAGTTCTTGCAGGTCGTTATTACCGCTTCGATCAACCAGCGCGTACTGGAACACCCAGCCCACTCCGGTAGCATCCGGGCCAAGCTTTGGCTGAACACCTTCCGGGAGCTGGTCGGCTACCTGGTTGAGGTACTCCAGAACCCGTGAGCGGGCCCAGTAAATATCGGTGCCGTCTTCAAAGATGGCGTAGACAAAGCTGAGACCAAAAAAGCTCTGGCCCCGCACATATTTGACTTTGGGCAGCCCTAGCATTGCGGTGGAAAGCGGGTAGGTGATTTGATCTTCGACCAGGTCAGGGCTGCGCCCCGGCCAGTCTGTCATCACAATCACCTGGGCGTCGGACAGGTCCGGAATAGCATCCAGGGGGACACTGGTTAGCGCCCGGTATCCAGCCAGGGCTGCGATCGCTACAAGAATCAAAGTGATCCCCGGCTTACCGGCGCAGGCCCCAATAATTCGGGCAATCAGCCCTTTGGGTTCGGAATTTACCACTGCTGTACCCCCGACTTCAGGCGGCTTTCCGCCGCGATCAGGAATACTCCAGAGGTGACAATTTTATCTCCGGCCTGGAGGCCAGAGCGGATAACAATCCTATCGCTGTCGCCATATCCGGTGCGTACTTGTACCGGTTCAAGACGACCCTGGCCCAAGTCGCGGAAAACAATGCGTTTCTTGCCGGAGATCAATACTGAATCCCTGGGTACCACCAAGAGGTTTCCCAGTTCGGCGGTTAACATGATGTCCGCAAACAGTCCCGGGCGCAGTTCACCATCGGTATTGGGCAGGGTCACACGCAGCCGTGCACTGCGGTTATTGTGATTAAGGAAGGGATCAATCTGGGTGAGGGTGGCAGGGATTTCCTCATGGTAGACGTTGGTTAAACGCACCTTGGCCGGCATGCCTTTTTCTATCAGCGGCAACTGATCTTCGTAGGCGTGGGCTTCAATCCAAACCTGGCTGAGGTCGGCTATACGCAGCAGGTTGTCGCCCTTTTCAAACGCAGAGCCCGCGACAATATTCTTCTCAATAATCACACCACTGGCGGGTGCAAAAATCGGGATATAGTCCTGCGCTTTTTGCTGTTCAACCAGCCAGTCGATTTGCTCTTCAGAGAGACCCCACAACAGTAGACGCCTTCGTGCTGCTTTCTCCAGGGCATCGCCACGACGGCGGGCCTTTAGATACTCGTCCTGGACTGCGAGCAACTCCGGGCTGTAAACAGAAAACAGTACTTCGCCGCGCTTAACCTGCTTGCCTTCAAAATCTGCATCTAACTCACCAATCCAGCCGTCGAAGCGCAGGCTGATATCCCGCAAGCGGGTTTCGTCATAGGTAACCTGGCCGTGCAGGTGAATGGGCAGGGCGAATGGCTGTCGCTCGACGATACCGGTTTTGATACCAATGGCCTGGCGCCGGCCGCTATCCACTACAATGCTGCCACTTTTCAGTTCATCGTGGCTCACAGGCTGGAGGTTCATACCGCAAATAGGGCAGCTACCGGCTTCAGCAGCTCTTACCGATGGGTGCATTGAGCAGGTGTAATAGGCGGTATCTGAAGCCTCAGGCGCAGATTTCAGGCGCAGGCCTTTGCGATTGGTGCTCATATCAAAGGCCAGATCGACGTGCTTATCGTGGCCTGTCGCTACATCTACCACCATGGGCCAGGAGCCCACCATTGCCAGCTCAATTTCACCGGTGAAAATACCGGGGCTGGATTCACTGATATCGGCGACGGCACGCATAGCTGGCATGGCGCCCATGGCGGGCATCTCGGCTACCGCGCGAACTTCAGCTCCAGATACCGGCTCATTGTCAGCATTGCGAACTTCAATTCGAATTTGGTTTTTACCCGCTTGGGGTTGCAGCGGATCGACAGACACCGCGATCTGGAAGGGGCCTGCTTGCACAAAATCGGCATTTGGAGCTTCGGCTTGTACAGAAGTTTTCTTCCAATAAAAGGCCGCGCCGGCAGCGGCTAACAGCAGGGTAAGGGCGATTAAGCTCAATGTTCTTTGCTGGCTCATAGGGCACCCTCCTGAATGAAGGAAAGGGGCATCTGCGCGCAAAGCACGTTATCAATGAGCAGGCCACAAATGGCCGCTATAGCTTGTTGGGAAATCAAAAGGTTCACTCCTAGAACAATCTTTCTGAAGCCGCCAGCAAACATGGGCTGGGGGCATATTTCGCTAGTCAGAGAGAAAGGGAGTGATCAAATACGCAAGCGCAAAGTGGCAAGCCAGGTTCGGTTGCCGGGGTGGGATTCTGTCGCAGTAGGAGATAATTCAGGGGTACCGAAAGGCGGAGCCAGAATTTGGGGCCATTGGTAAGTTGGCGGTGGCGCCAACTGGGGAAGTTCCAGATTCAAGTATGCGGCGGTGACGGCAACTTGATGGTCGTCCAGCGAAGTCTTCAGGGAGACTTGGGCGTCATAGCCACAACAGTCATCATCTGAGTCTGACCCCTTGGCCATATCATCGCAGCAACATTCCGCTGATGGCTTGGGGTCCTCCATCATTTCGCAGGCGAGCACGGTCTGCACCTGCAACATCAGCAGGAGCAGGGCCGCCATAGCTATCAGCTTGGCGCGAAATGTGGACGAATAGTTTTTCATTACTGATAAATCATACACCAGAGATCGGTTGCTCGACAAAGGTTGCTTTCGCTATGTGACCAAGGGGTACTTCCAAGTTTTTCCTTCTTCCATTAAGGGTAATTACGGCACAGGTTAACCCTTCGGCAGAGATTTCTTAACGATAGTTAGTAGATTCCCTTGGATAAATGGGACTACAACAGCACCACAAGGTGTCTCTATGAAATTAACTCCTCCGGTTTGCCTCCTTCTGATCTGTTTATTGGCGGCACCTTCTTTTGCAGATTCTAAACGCACATCTCTCGAGGAGTTATTTGCGACTACCTATAAGCACAATGAAGAGATTAACAGTGAATGGGTGCTGAGTAGGGAGCGGAACTGGGCTGCCTGGCAAAGAATGAGGGCTGTTAGGGAAGCTGCTAATAGGGGGGAAGACTTGTCATACCTCAGCAAGTATGGGCTTGAGAGAAAGTCCGCGTGGTACGAGATTGATTTAGGAAAGCAACGAGCGTGGCTGACGTCATTCAGACTGCTAGGGGTACTCTCTTCTTGGTATATGTTAAAGACGAATCAGGAGGAGCTTTATGAGCTTGGTATGACTGTGGCTGAAGTGGAAAAGTTGGGTCGCTATGTTATCGCCAATGACATCAAAGAAATAAACATCCAGGCAAGATTGGATTATTTCCACAAAGAGGAAGCTGGTTACATAGGCCGGATCCTTCAAGGCGGTGAGGACTTTGCCGCTATCTATTTAGAGCTTCAAGGTAATCTTGAAGCTCTTGAACACCTCTTGGAAACTAATTGGATCATAGATCTATTCAGAAAGTTTGATAGTGAAGCTCAAGAGATATTACTGACCTATAGCTTATCGAAATATAACTCACGAGAGGGAATGGGACGTAGTAGTTACAGTCTGGATCAAGAAGCCGAAATGTTTGTAAATCAATTTCTCTCTGGAGAGATCAGCGCAATGATGAGGGAGGGTTTGGAAAGTCATAGGGAAAGTAGATTGGCTCAAAAAGCTAAGATCAATGTGGAATTTAAGCCCCCGGTTGATTCGCCCGTAAATGAGTGCAAGTGTCCTCCCGATCAATGTTCCTACAATAATTCTTGATTATACTTAATTTAATAGATTTCCCGTCATAATCGACCGCGTGGCATGGTCTTCACTTCGAGTGGTAGTTGTAATGACTGTAACAAGGATCTGTTTTTGGCTTGTCGCGCTTTTCTATTCCTTATCCCCCTTTGCAGATGAATATATAGTCCAGAGCGAGGACTACGACCCGTTTACCCAGATGACAGAACTCTGGCTAAAGGGTGAAATATCAAATCGTCAGATAAGGGATTTGGCACTAAGAGGCCGATATCAAAACAGCTCTGCCGCTAATAGTGCTCATGTCTCCTTCTTTCTTGATGAAATGCAGGTGATTGCGCGGGGGAATTCTGTATCGGGTCGTTCGGCCCAGATATCCGTCCAGGTTGATGAGTCAATTTTTGACTTGGATTATGACCTTGTTTCTATGCATATGATGATCAATGGTCATGGAAATGGGTTATCAAGCAAGCAGAAATTCCTTTTGGTTACTTTTATGTACCGGTTAGCAGCAGAAGGCTGGAGCAAGTCTTCTGGAGTCGATGAAATGGAGAAACATCTTATTTATCGAACTCTCGATTACTTATCTGAAATGCCTGCAGATTATAAAATGTGGGTGATTGCCAAAGAAATACAATACCCGGTTCATTAGGTTGTTAATCTATAACTTCATTAAAGTTTAAGTGGCTTAAATGGCCACAACAGACTTTAACTGAAGGGCTAAAGGATAAGATTCCTGGCAGTTATTCAGATTATTGGTAGAGGTTCAATTTATTCAGTTTTTATTGCTGTGAATAGCTATATATCAACTATTTAAGGATTCGGTGAACCTAAACTTCTTAGTCACGCTGAATGTACTGTAAAAAGGGAATTTATGGATTTGTCTGATAAAGTTGCTGTTGTTACAGGAGCGGGAAGTGGGCTAGGGCGGGCTTTAGCAATACGTTTAGCCGAAAAAGGAATGAAGTTGGTATTAGCCGGATATACCCTAAGTCATCTCGAATCAACAGCCAAGTTGATAGCACGAGAAGGTGCTGAGTGTATATGCGTACAAGCAGATGTATCTAAACTTGGGGATGTGCAAAACATCGCCGATAGAACTTTAAAACACTTTGATAAGGTACACTTGCTCTGTAATGTGGCCGGAATAGGTCCTTTGGGGGCTATAGCAGAAACCTCTATGGATGAGTGGGAGTGGATTTTATCAGTGAATTTGTGGGGACCTATTAACGGTATTCATGTATTTCTCCCTCATATCGAACAGAATGACGAGGGCCATATATTGTCTGTAGCATCGGAATCCGGCCTATATGGTATAGGGTACTTAGGGGCCTACAATGTTTCAAAATTTGGTGTTGTAGGTTTAATGCAAAGTTTAGAGCGGGATCTTCGTTTGGCTAACTCGCCTATAAAAACTTCTGTATTTTGTCCTGGTGCTATAAAAACTAATATTCTCGACTCTTCACGTAATAGGCCTGCAAGTGTAGCGGTAATTCACCCTGAGTCTGAAGTCGAGAAAAAAGTTAAAGCCAAAGTTGTCAAGGTGGTTTCTGAAGGTATGAAGCCAGAAAAAGCTGCTGATATCATTACTAGTGGTATAGAAAGCGGGCAGTTTTGGATTTTCTCCCATCCTTATGTACCCGAAACTGCATTTCAGCAGGCGAAGGCGATGCTAGATAGTAATACGTTAATTGATATTTAGCTTAGTTAGGGAACTTCTGATTAATTTCGAGCCAACTTGGTAGTATTCCGCTATTCGTCAAGATCTTGTACCTAGCCACCTTTGACGAAGCAGCATATAATCTGAAGCGCCATGGAACTCGCTGCGAGAAGTTTTTTCTCAAATGCATGCTCTCATCCCATGGGGGTGGCTAGAAGTCCATTTATCAAAGCTTCCTTAGAAAGGTCCTAGTTGGTACCTGCGATCAGAAAAAATATAGCGATTTCTTCCTCTTTTCCTGTAATCTCCACCTCTTTACATCTGTAACGTATTTTAGTTTTAAAAGGACTTATATGCAGGATCGAATATCACAGCTGGATTTGTTAAGGGGAGTCGCTTTGTTGGGGCTTCCTTTAATGAATATGATAAATTTCTCTATGCCTATGGCGGCTTATTTGAATCCAAAGGCCTATTTGCCAAATGGCCCTTTGAATGATTTTCTCTTTAGCTTTTTCCATTTGTTTGCTGATCAAAAGTTCATGGGGCTTTTTGCCATGCTTTTCGGCGCAGGCATCATACTTTTAGCTGAGAAGCGCGAGCAACAGAATAAGTCTGCTGCAAAAATTCATTACAGTCGAAATTTCTGGCTGTTATTGATAGGCCTTTGTCATGGCATCTTCATTTGGGAAGGCGACATCCTGATGATCTATGCCTTTATAGCCATGTTTGCCTATTTGTTCCGCAAGTTGCGCGGAAGCTGGCTGATTGCATTGGGGGTGATTACTCTTGCCTTGTCAGCATATAGCTCATATCTGGCAGGAGCTTTTATACAACCCCTAACAGGGGAAGCTCGATATGCAACGGCAGCCATTTTTGCCCCTGATACAGCGCAGATCCAGCAAGATATAGAAATATATCGAGGAGGGTTCTGGGATCTGGTCGGGAGTCGATTAGTTGCTGGTAATTTAGCTTCTAGTCCGGAATCAGCAATCGTTATTTCCTACTTTAGTCTCTCCATTGTTTTAAAAGCTGCCGCTATGATGTTGCTGGGAATGGGCCTGTTTAAGTTGGATATCCTACGTGGCAAAGCCAGTTCGTCTGCCTACAAAAAACTAGCTATTGCTGGGGTGGCTATTGGTGTGACATTGACCGGTATAGGGCTTATTTGGAACTATAGTCATGACTGGAGTATGGATGATTATTTCACCTATGGTGCCATTTTTAATTTGGTAGGGTCCACATTTACCAGTATCGGTTATATCGGCTTGATCTGCCTTTGGTTCAAATTAGGTAAACACCTATGGATCAAAGGCAAGATCCAAAGTGTTGGGCGGATGGCATTTACCAATTACTTGGCTCAATCATTTATTTGCATTTATATTTTTTATGGCTTTGGATTGGGTTTATATGGTGAGCTGACACGTATAGAAGTACTTGGGGTCTGTGTGCTGCTGTGCCTGTTTCAGCTGGCCTATTCGGATCTTTGGCTTAAAGCATTTCGTATGGGGCCGCTAGAGTGGTTTTGGCGAACTTTAACATATTTCAGGTTTGCACCGATGATAAAGGAAAGGGGCGTACCGGCGACCGAACAGCGCTTATAGAGTTCATAGCTAAAATTAGGCGGGCTGCTGTTAACCTTGAGAATAGGAGTCATCGGTAGCTCGTTACCTGTACCACAGATTTTTTATTGTGAGGTCTTTTAAATATTTTTATAGGATGATTGGCCGTAAAGATAAGATGTTATCACATTAAAAATAGGCATGATTGAACTTGATCTGACAGGGCTTCTTTTAAGAAGCGGGTAACTGTCAGATCAAGTTGAAAGTTAGTAGATCTCTAATTACCTTAAGACAAAGAACCCTATAATATCTTTTTAGTAATCTACAGTTGTTATTATAAAGTCACCTTCAATTGTACCTTCACTATCCTGGTCAGTATAAGCAATCCAGGCTGCTGTCTCACTGGCAGCTGCCAGCTTACTTTTCAATGCGAGTGCTTCCATCATATTGCGAGGCACATCGAAGTGCCATTGAGTACCCAGTGCCTGACATTCACTCTCTCCATTCGACCAGGTAGACTTCCTCGTAGTCAGTGACCACATAACAGGGTAATCGATAGCGCCATCATCTTTTAAGTCGTTTACATGCAGTTCTCCATTTAACCGCCTTTTACAAGCAAATGAATAAGAGCGATCACATTGACGGTCGTTAAAGCGCCCGTCGCTTCTGATAACAGCGCAGTCCTCTCCGTTACCATGATCATTGGGTTCTCCCTCTCCCCAAGACCATAGTCCTTTATTTTGAAATCTGCTGTCTGTAGCACTGACATCATAGTGTTCTACGGTGTTGATACCGTCATCCCAGTTGTCCAGGGAATCGTCATCGCCACTCTTCCAGTGCCGGTCCAGTCCTCCCCATCCATCGAATATTACATCGAATGACTCATTATCATCCCCAATATTGCTGTCATTTTTTGTCCAAAAAAATACGAATCTCTTTTTCCCATTTACACCATCATGTTTACGGACTGTCTCCCGTGATAACTCTTGAGAGGGAAGTGAGGTTCGTTTATAGCTCGTGACTTCAACCCCATTGGGAAAGTCCTCTCTATAGTCTTGGGGTGTGTAAATGTATTCCAGGCCTATCTGATCTATAAGATGGTTTTTAAAAGTTACCTGGGCACCGGACGATACCGCATTTTCGATATGTATGATTACTGTACGGTTAGTGCCATATTGATCCTGCTTGTAAGCCCAATCCCTCAAATCTCCCAATACAGTAGAGATAGGAACGCGTTGAGGATCAAGCCAGAAATTACAGTAGAATGAGCCATGACAAAAATATTGTTCACCACTGAACTGATGCAGGTCCAGCTCAATAATTTCAGCACCAATATCAATTTGGTCTTTAACCCTGGCAGATTGTTCAGAGCCTACCCAGATAGCACCATAGGCATCAGAGTTATAACTGTTGTGTGTTGCAAGGACTTGTGTATAGCGAATTGGTGTTGAGTAAGTCAGGCGCCGTTGTAGCTCGAGTGCATATTTTGCGTGGTCATTGGTACCTTGTTCTGTCTCGTAATCGTAATAGAGGTTGAATTGAACCAACATTGAATAAGGATCGGTCTCTGCAAATAGAGGCGTACTCATCAACGTTATATAACTAAATAAAGCGATACAAATCTTCTTTAGCCCTTTCGAGAGTGACCATGAATAGTTTTTTTTCATTATTATTCCTACTGTTCGCCTGAGTTTGTTATTTTTTAAACAGATTTAATTGCGCTCTCTATTACGACTGCCGAGATAAAAGTAATCGCATGCAGCAATACTTGCGTCTCTAAACGTATGAAGTTTATTTCTACCCGTCTCCCTTGTGAGGTCGGATATCAGGAACTTCAATAATCTTCAAATGTTTCAAGTATAAACCCCTGAAGGGCAATAGAGTGCGAAAGCAATGATATCGAAAAGATATAACCTGTTAGCTACTTTAAATGTATTAACGAGAAGCACCTCACAAAGTTATAGTTTTATAATGCTTAAACCAAAAACTATTTACTATTATTTAAAGGTTAAACACTTTCTAGCTAATACCCTAATAGTCAGTCGGTGACGAAAGGGTAATCAAAAAACGAACTGCTCGTGGAAGTAGCGATAGATATCATATAAGTAAAATAGGATAATAAGGGTAGGGCTAGGGCTTTCTGGCTGATAATACCGAGAAATAGCCGAGTGCCTGGTATGATTGAGGATTTACAAATCCTGCTGTCTCAAGCATCCGATAAAGCGCTTTGGCTGAGTATAGTTGGGAGCCGTGGTTCATAAACAAATGAAAGCAGAACAAGCTTGGCGTTAAACGAGTATCATCGAAGAGCATATCGTGGATAAATACCTGCCCACCTTTTGGTAAAAGTGCGAAGGCTCTGTCGATTAAGATTTGGCATGTAGCATGCTGCCAATCGTGCAACACATTGCTAAAGCAAATGCCATCGAACCCCTCAGGCCATGGGTCTCTAAAGAAATCCCCCTTAACTATCTGGATTTGCTGGTTTTTCTTGAACTTATTTATATACATTGCTGCTATATCGCAAACCGGCGGCAGGTCGAAGAGCAGAGCATTGCGCTCAGGATAGGTATCGCAGAAGGCGAGAGCAATGGTTCCAGAGCCTCCACCGGCATCGAGTAAGGTTTGAGCGTTTTCAAAAATACCGCAGGAAGCAGCCTCAACTGCGGAGGCAAACCCCTGCGAATGCATCAGATGAGTAAAAGCTGCTGCCGAGTCATTGTCCATGTCATTTTTTTGCCACATGTCGGTTACAGAGCGACCTTTACATTCCAGCTCATATTCTCTTTGTAAGCTGGTGAGTATCTTTTTATCCAGGTGATTGATGTCATAGATTTGAAAAGGATCGAGTAAGACTTCCCCCCAATAGTAGTGACTATTTTTGGAGAGGTAGCATTTCCCCAGCTCTGTATTTTTCACTTGTTGTTTGTCGAAGCAGATATACCCCAAATGACTCAGAATCAACAGAAAGAAGCCCATTCCTTTATTGCTGAGCTGCAATTCCTTACTGAGTGCTTCGCAGGAATCGTAACCGCGTTCAATTAGCCCGGTGATATCCAACCTTGCAGAAACCATCAGGCAGGCAAAATTATAGTTTCCCATAAGACGGTCCCACATAGGGCCGTCGGATGCACTAGGGGGAGTTATGATTTGAGTTCTACCGCTATTTCCCATCGCTCATTCTCCAAATTACCCGGGGAACTTTGTTGGTGCGTTCGATACGCTTAAGTCGCTCGGCTTTTTGTATTGTGAAGGACTGAGGGTACTGTCTGACAACAGAGGCGAGGTTGTGAATGTTGTACAAAATACGCTCACAGATGCTCTTGGCACTTGCCGTGCCTGTGAACTGAACGACTATTGAATCGGCAGACTTTTTTGTTTGTGTGTCGCCGCTGAGAAGTAGTTGAACTTCTTCGACGCCTTCACATTCATAGGTGAGTTCTATGATCTTATTGAGGTCCAGAAGGGCGCTGCATAACCCGACATTGTCATCTGCTCTCCCCTGAATAGATAGGCCATTAGGGCGACCACAGGGACAAGTTGCTTTTTGGATTAGGTCACCTAACCGGTAACGCACTATGGGTACTGTCCACCCTGTACCTACACGGGTAAGCAGGGCGCCTTGATCGTCAGTTTCGATCAATTGGTCAGCTAAAAGGTGATATATGTTCAAATCACACTCAGGGGAATTGACAGCAATGCTATTGGTTTCTACCGATCCATAGTCGCACCACAGCCCAGCATCAGGAAAAGCCTTACGTATGACCTTCAACTTTGCTTTGGTCCAAGGTTCCCCCATCCAGATAATTGTCTTTATTGGGAGTTGGCGGCCTGAACCTAGTACACCTTCGGCAAAATCTGCCAGTCCTGTGGGTGCGCCAGCAAGTGAGTCCACATCGATGTTATGTAGAAGTTCCAGCCAATTCTCCACCTCACCGGGTATAAAGGGGCCTGTAGGTGCAATGGTGCATTTGGAAGCCTCTGCCAGTGTTTGAATAAAGTAGTGTGCACCCCATAGCCGCCCAGGATTAAAGAGATTAAGAAGAACACTTTGAGAGCTGAGCGGGCGCCATTCCTTGAGCAATCTTTGAATTGCCTGGTGATAAGGTGTATAGGCCAGCTTCGGCTTTCCAGTTGTGCCGCCGCTAGACATGATAATGGCTCCGTGTTCCTGCGCGGCATTTTGGCTGATATGTTTCAGTTCAACGGGGCCACAAACGGGAATGTCATCGAGACATACGGCAGAAACCGGTATATCTGGTCCACCGTAGAGTGAAAGACTGCGGGCGTGGGCGAGAATGGCATTCCAATCCAGGTGGCCGATGTTCATAGCGTTAAGGTAGCTCCCGTTCAATCCCGTCTTCCTGGGGTGGTGAGGTATCGGGTGGAACTGAGGAAATTGTAGTAACAGGGCGCCTAGGTAGAGGGTGGTCTGGCCAATTGGGAGTTATCCTCATCAGTACCGATGCATTTCAGCAGCAATAGATCACGCCAGCTTTTGCCAGGGACTCCACTTCATCTTGTAGGATACCCAAGTCACCAAGGATCTCTCGAGTGTTCTCTCCGTAAAGTGGTGCTTGCTGGAAAGGCACTGGAGGAGTGTCGGGAATAGAGAAGGGGGCGTTTATAAATTGTATTGAGTCACGGCTTGTACTGCGTGTATAAGGAATTGATACAGTCTTGTCGTTATCTTGGACATAGGGGTTGTTAAGCGCCTCGGCGATATCATAGACCGGGGCACAGGGGATTTTACCCTCCATTTGAGCGCACCATTCTTTTGTTGTTCTCTTCTGGAAGTGCTGGTCTAGAGCTTCTGTCAGCAGCTCTCTGTTTTGCATCCTGCTTTCATTGGTCAAAAAGCGGGCATTAGTTTGTAATAAATCGGAGCCTAGTTCGTGACAAAGCATTTCCCAGAATTTCTGGGTTAAGCAGGCCACGTAAAACCAACCATCTGCTGTCTTTACTAATTGGCAAGGTGCTTGGGATGCGTGGGCTGAGCGAGGTTGCTTCCCTGGGACTATCCCCTCGTTGAGAAACCATAACCCTTGGTAGCAGAGGCAATTTAGCGCAATATCGAATAAGTTAGTGTCAAAATCACCGCCTTTTCCTGTGACTTCGGTCCTCAGTAACCCTGAAACGGTACAGAGGGCTGAATAGACACTCCCCAGGAGATCCACTACTGACACGCCAACTTTGGTTGGGATCGATCCTGGTTCTCCAGTCACTGACATCCAACCAGTTTCTGCCTGCATAAGGAAATCATATCCTGGCCAGTGCTTTCTATTGTTGTCTCTGCCATACCCTGAGAGATGGGTACAAACTATTTTGGGGTTCGCCACTTTGAGGTCAGCATAGGTAACGCCTAACTCTTCGGGCAAAGAACCTCGAAAGTTGTCGATAACAGCATGTGAGTTATTCACAAGCTTCAAGAATACCTCCCTGCCAGTGGGATCCCTGATATCCAGGGCCAAGCTCTTCTTGTTGTGGAGCGTCGATTCACTTGTCTCATTGTCTTCGCGAGCTTCATCAAGATAGATAGATCCCATTTTTCTAAGTGGATTCCCACCTTGTTTGGGGTCTTCAATATTGACTACTTCTGCGCCCAGAAAAGCTAGTAAAGTGCCATGAAAGGACCCTGCGCCCCAGGTTTCGAATGAAAGAATACGCTTTCCGTGGAGAGGGAGCATCATGATATACCTGATTTGCGCAAACAAAATTAATGGCCAGCCAAGTTTTGCCACTTAGTTACAAGTGGGTATTAGTTTATAGATCACTGTGTAATTCTGATGTGGGAAAAGAGAGTACGAAGTTTGCATTGGTTATTAGGATCTATTGAAGTTACGGCGGACATTGAGTGTTTAATTATTCCTCTTAGGTTTGACTGACAAATAGTATCCCGATCCGAGAAATAGTTTTTACATAGTAGTAAGTCTAAGTATGCGCCACCAACGCACAACCGGGTATTGCAAACTAGACTCTTTGAGATCCAGTTAATGGCTTTTAAGGATGTGAATATGGATCGTTTTCATATCAGTAGGGTGGAGTTATATGCGATAGCCGATAAATGTGCGCCGCCAAAATGATATTTTTTTGCGTGACAACCCTGGACGCAATTTCGTATTCATTGACCGGGGTTGCCACAAAGAATCTTGATGCTGAGGTAAATGTTATGCCAGCATAAAATAGTTGGTCAAATGACATAAAACGGCAAGGGATCGCGGAGTGTCCTGATTTTCAGCCCTCCTCCTTGTGTTGCTCGGCATCAAAGTATGAATAATATAAGAGTATCGTTTTTGATTGTTGTTTATATCTGAAATTCAGAGTATTTAAACGGCGTGTATAAATCTAACGGCTTCGTTCTTACATTGTTGGTTTATGCCCGTTCATCACTTTGCTAACACCTTTCGCTACCCTGGCAGTAAATTGAGCCCTGGAAGTTAGGAGTAACTGCTATTTTTAAATTTATAGGAGTACAAATTTACTTTGAATCCATAGCTTTTCATTGCATAAGAACACCATTTGTCGATATCAAGATGGGAGCTTTGACAAATTGTTTTTTGTTCCGCTGTAAAGGACTTTTAGTCATATCGACAAATCAATGTATTGGATTCTGTGAGGGTCTTGAGTTGTGTAAAGCGACAAGGAGGTTACTATGCGCCTGCACTCAGCTGTCATTATTGGATCACTTATTTTTTCCATGGAGGCCATAGCTGCTGACTATGGTAGTCTAGAAAACCCGTGGGGGGTTCGTCCATATATTTCACTGAATGGTGGAGTTAATAGGCTGGAGGTTAAGCAGGATTATCGTACTGTGGGTGTATTTTATGACCCATATTTCTACTACGATTATTTTTACGAATATAGTTACTACAAAACCTCAAGTTCAGGAAGTGAGCCTTGGGGCAGCGTCGATATCGGGATCGACTTCAATGGCTACCCGTTTGAACTTCGCTTTAGCTATGGCAGAACAAATTTAGGGCGATCGATATTGGTAGAAAATATCGATTATATCGATGACGAAGTTACAGTTGTTGAGCGATACCAGGTCAATCAGAAACATCGCTTGGATGTATTTTCAATTACAGGAACTCTGGATTTATCTTGGTATTGCGACAGGTCCTGCATGTATTTGTTGTTGGGCTATAGTTTTGCGCAGCTGGACTGGTCATATACTATGGATGAATTTTACGCTGGTGGTAACTATTATGGGTCAAATGAATTCAGTAAAAGCTATTTCCATGTAGGTCTAGGTGCGCGATACAACTTTAATAATTCTTTCCGTATAAGTGCCGAATACATGCTGCATAATGTTGGTAAGGTGGGGGAGTATTATATAAATGACTTTGATCATATAGAATTTGATTTAAGGAACCTTAATGTGTTGCAAGTTGGTATATCCTTTATATTCTGATTTATACTTCTTGTTCATTTAAAATGAAAGTATGGGTTAAAGCCATACTTTCATGAATATGGGTGCTCAATCTCTCAAATAGTACTAATCGATAAGATCTAAGAGCTTCCTCTTATCAACTTTCCCGACTGCGGTAACCGGCAGACGAGATAACACTTTAAGCTGCTCAGGTAGCTTAAAGCTGGCCAGGCCCCTTTCGGTTAAGAAGTCGCGCAACGTTTGCAAGCTTGGCGCTTTATCCGTACATACGATAGTCGCTCCAACTTGCTCTCCCATTTCTTGGTCTGGCAAAGCAATGATAGCTGCTTGTTGGATGCTGGGGTGGGCGAGTAGATGCTCTTCAATTTCGTCACATGCAAATGTTTCCCCGCCCCGATTTACAACATCTTTGAGTCGTCCAGTAACTACAATATTGCCATTGTCCAGAATGCGTACACGATCCCCGCTGCAATAGAATCCATCTGGGGTAAAAGCGCGTCGGTTATGTTCTTCTGCACGGTAATAGCCTCTCAGTGTATAGGGGCCGCGAGTAAGCAGTTCTCCTTCTTCTCCGGCTTTCACTTCCTGCCCGTACTCATCAACCACTTTTAGAGTATCGAGGGAACTCATAGGTCTTCCTTGAGTATTGGTGATGGTTTCATTGTTATCTTCGCGATGGGTGTAACAAATCAACCCTTCGGCCATTCCGAATACCTGCTGTAGTGCACCGGGAAAAGCATCTATCGCAGCATAGGCGTCAGTTGGACTCAGTTTTGAGCCACCAACTTGAAGTAAGCGGAGAGAGCTTAAATCAGCATCTTCCCATTCTGTCGCTGCAGTCCAGACTTGAGCCAGTGCTGGGACCAGGGCTGTGGCGGTTACGCCGTAACGCTCTATCAGCTCAAAGCAGTAGTCCGGGCTTGCATCTTTGGTGAATATTACCTGCCCACCCATGGATAGCGTGCCCAGAATGCCGGGGCAACCCAATGGAAAATTATGGGCGGCGGGGAGTACTGCCAGATAGATTTCATCTTTTCCTAAATTACAAGCAGCCGTAGCGCAGGTAATGTTGTAGCGATAGTCATTGTGGGAGCGTGGAATAAGTTTCGGAAGTCCTGTAGTGCCACCGGAAACGAGGAATAGAGCTGGGGCGTTGGGGTCTACGGGAACAGGGGTGAAGCCTTGGCATTCTCTTCTGGGCAGGGAGGGGAATGTGTCATTTTCATCAGAACTGTATATGCCTCGCAAAGTCGGAGATTGCGAAGCAATTTGTTCTATCATGCTGTGACGGCTTGCATCACTTTCCGCTCCTGAAGTGATATAGATACTGGCACCCGAGACCTGTGCAAAATGGCATATTTCATTTTGGCGATGCGCAGGCAAAGCTAGTACAGGAACCAGTCCCGCTCGAAATAAGCCGAGCAGGGTTGTAATAAAACTGACCTGATTGCTCCACTGGAGTATTGCCCGCTCCCCAACTTTGTAGCCTTGTTCCACCAGGCCTGCAGCAATGCTATCGGCCTCATTAACCAATTCAGCATAAGTTAATTGATCCGATAGGTCCCGAACTGCGCATTGATTGGGAAAGTTTTTCGCATTACGTGTGATCAGCTCCCAAATAGGTTGGTTATCCCAAATTCCTTGTTGCTGATAGAAATCCTCTAGTTCCTTTGGGTGAGGCGTGTATCCATTAAGTAAATTATTTTCCATGCTGGTCTCCTGAAATGTTTGGGTGGAGCAGGGGAGTGTTTTTTTGAATCTTCTTCAGATTTCTAAATTAAGAATTAACAGTTAGTATTCACGGCTTCAAATTTCTTATTGAGATAAATCTATGTCCGGCGCTTGGCTACAAATCCCTCGCCCTCAACCTAAAGCGGCTATCCGACTTTTGTGTTTGCCTCATGCTGGTGGTACAGCATCACTTTATCGACCTTGGGCGAAATTATTGCCAGATTCCATAGAATTGGTGCTCGTATGTTTACCGGGTAGGGAGCAACGCTGTAATGAAACTATGCCCACAAATATGCAAACTTTAATTGCTTTGTTATGTAGGGCTATCAAACCTGTCATCGATAAACCCTGGGCAGTATTTGGGCACAGTATGGGAGCTACAGTTGCTCATGAATTGGCTCTCTCCTTGTATCGCGAAAAATTGTGCGGTCCTGAACACATATTTGTCTCTGCGCGCGAAGCTCCACAATTTCAAAAGATTGGAAACGTACACCAGTTGAGTGATGAATCTCTGTGCCAACAACTCATTGAGCTTGGCGGCACCTCTCCTGAATTATTGGAAATTCCTGAGTTAAGGGCTCTACTACTTCCTGCTATACGCCAGGATTATCGATTGATCGAAACCAGCAAGATGTCCTCGGACCAACTTTTAGATTGTCCCATCACCGCGATGCTAGGACGGGATGATCCTGAGTTGAGCACCGATGAAGCTCGGGGTTGGCAGCAGTGGACCAATGGTGAGTTCCAATTGAAAGAATACGCAGGTAACCATTTTTATCTGTCAGATTGTCCTGATCTGGTGGTTGGCCATATTGTTCAGAAGCTCCGCTTGGCCTAACTGCATGTAAAGTTAAGTTGGCCGTATAAAATCTTTCTGTTTCTTGTAACGCTATCGAAATTAATTGTCGGGAGAATAGGGCTGTTGAGCGGCCCTATATTCTCCATCGTTCAATAGATAGCGGATCTCTGCCTCGATTAATCCGGGATCATTATTTTTGATGATGTTCGAATTATTTCTCTTTAGTAACAAGTAGCACACACTCTCTCCACCCTGACGCCCAAATCCAAAACAAACATCCCGTTGATTTCGAAAATGATATGTTATAACGTTTCATTATCGATGGGAAGATGAACAGCTTAGGTGATGGAGTTTCTATGCAAGCAACGAAGCTACCAATGGAGTGTGAAAATCTGAATGAGATCCGCCAAGGTATCGATTCCATTGATCGTGAGATCATCAGGCTGTTGCAGCGGCGTATGGGGTATGTTTTGTCAGCAGCCCAGTTCAAGCCGGATGAAACGAGTATTCCTGCTCCAGACCGGGTTGCGGAGATGTTGATTGACCGCCGTCGTTGGGCTGAGAAAGAACAACTTTCCGCAGATTATATAGAGCAGCTTTTTACCGGGATTATTCGCTGGTTTATCACTCAGCAAAAGCTGCATTGGCGCGCTGAGCGCGGCTTGCCAGTTGAGGAAGGTGTATGAAGGGCCGCTCTAAATATGCTGGCCTGGAAGCCTGTTTGCAGGAAGCCAAGTCCAGGGTAAGCCAGGGACAGCCAGAGGTTCTGGCATCGTTTTCATCTCCATGTCATAGACGCAGCCCAATAGGGTTGTTTGCCTCCGGCTATCAGCATGAAAGGTTCGCGTCTCTGTGGGGTGTGCCCTCTAGAGATGAATATGCTGTGACCTTTGGCTCTGCCTGTGAATTTAGTTGTGCCCCAGGGGAATCTTGGTCTGAAATCCAAGCCAATTGGCAAAAATTGATGTCCTCCGCTGTGGTAAGCGGGGGGCATCGGCCGGTTTTGTGTGGTGGGTTTGCTTTTGATAGCCAAAAAGATTCCTCATCCTTGTGGCAAGACTTTCCCGCAGGGGCGCTTACGTTGCCCGAGTTGGCCCTTTACTGTGAAGGGGATCGCAGTTATCTGGTAATGAATTTTATCGTTACCGATCAAACAGAATGCAATCAGACTGCGGAGCGGCTGAAGGCGCGGTGGCAGCATATTTTGTCTCGTAGCTCTGACCTTTCTGCGAATGACAATTTGTTTTCGATGGAGTCTGATTTTAGCCAAAATTATGCAGGCCAAATGGCTTGGCAGCAGCGTGTAGTAGGCGCGGTCGAATCAATCAAGCGCAACGAATTTCAAAAAGTAGTTCTCGCTCGTTCTGAATCACTGAGCGCGGATTGCTGCCCGGGAAGTATTCTCGGATATTTACAAGAATCTTACCCCGATGCCTATTTATTTGCCTTTTCCCGCGGAAAAAGTTGCTTTCTTGGGGCTTCGCCTGAGCGCTTAGCGGCTGGTAAAGACGGGCGTATTAGCACAGTGGCTTTGGCCGGTAGCGCACCTCGGGGAAAAGATCCGGCAATTGATTATAAATTGGGGATATCTCTGCTTGACAGCGATAAGGACCGATTTGAACACGACCTGGTTGTCCAACATCTCCTTTCTATTTTGCGCAAATACTGCCACAGCGTAGCGGAACCAGAACCGCCCCAACTCTGTAAATTAAAGCAAATTCAGCATTTGCTGACGCCTCTAGAGGGCTTGGTGAAAGATGGCGTAAATCTGTTGGATATCTTATCGGATTTACACCCCAGTGCTGCGGTGGGAGGCCTGCCCAGGAAAAAAGCACTGAAGTATATCCGTGAAAATGAAGGCCTGGATCGCGGTTGGTATGCCGGACCTGTTGGTTGGCTCAATGCCGAGGGGGAAGGGGAGTTTGCTGTTGCACTGCGTTCTGCACTTATTACTCCGGGCACGGTAACACTATTTGCCGGTTGCGGCCTGGTTGAGGCTTCCCTTCCTACCCACGAGTATCGTGAAAGTTGCATCAAAATGCGTGTTATCCGAGACGCAATAAGGAGCGTATCTCTTGTCGCCGAAGCCGCAGAATAAATTAGAGCCAATCAGCCCGGCCAGCTTGTTAAAGGATTTAGTTTGTCAGGCTATTGATGCCGATATTAATGGTATTCATCCGCAGGCTGACTTAATTGCACTGGGGCTCAACTCAGTACAAATCATGAAGATAGCTGGTCAATTAAGGCAGAAAAAGATCAAAGTAAAATTTGCTGATCTTATTGCAGTGCCTCAATTGGAAGCCTGGCTTTCTCTACCTCAGTTGGCTACTGGAACTGAAGAAAGTACCAGTGAACATTTATCTGTGCCGGGAGCCTTTGATGAAGGCACTCCCTTTGATTTGGCACCGATGCAACATGCCTATTGGATTGGACGAGACCCGAATCAATATTTAGGGGGCGTTGCCGCACATTTTTATCATGAGTTTGATGGTCAGGATGTAGTACCTGATCGATTGGAACAGGCTGTGCGCTCCCTATTCGAGCGGCATGGGATGCTGCGTGTTCAAATCCTCGATGATGGTCGACAGCAGATTCCCGCAGAAGTGAGCTGGCCCGGTTTAAAGGTTCATGATTTCAGGCATCAGGCTGCCGCAGAAGCGGAGCAGAGTCTTATCGCTGTTAGGGAGCAACTCTCCCATCGGCAGCTGGATATATCGCAGGGCGAGGTTTTTGATGTACAGCTCTCAATGTTACCTGCTGAATTAAAAGCTGGCGGCACACGCCTACATATTAATCTGGATATGGTAGCTGCAGATGCCTTTAGTCTGCGCGTGTTACTGAATGACTTGGCCAAGCTCTACCTGGAACCAGAACAGCCTCTGGTTCCGCTTAATTACAGTTATCCGCGCTACCAGGCTGACCGCAGCGCTCTTCACTCAAAGGAAGAGCGCCGAGCTGAGAAGCAGCAGGCCAAAGAACACTGGCAGGATCGCCTGGCAGATTTGACTGGTGCTCCTCAATTACCCACTGCAATAGGTATTGAGTCTAAAGACACTCGTCGCGTTGTTCGTCGCCACTATAGTCTGTCTGCTGATCGGAAAAACCAGCTAGCGGAATTTGCGAGTCGTCACGGTATTACTTTATCCATGACCTTGGCAGCGGCGCTTGCGGAAGTGCTTACGGCCTATAGCGAAGAGTCAGATTTCCTGCTGAATCTCCCCCTGTTCGACCGGGAATCCCTGCACCGGGATGTCAACTCTCTGGTAGGAGACTTTACTTCTTCGATCTTGCTTGCCTGGCAGGGCAGCCAGAGTGGAACCTTTGTTGAGCGTGCACAGCGTTTACAACACAACTTCCGTCAGGATGTAGCGCACGGGAGTTATTCCGGCGTAGAGGTGCTGCGTGACCTCAGCAGGCAACAGGGACAAACGGTGTTTGCGCCGGTTGTTTTTACCAGTGCGCTTGGGTTGGGAGAATTATTTGGCGAGTCAGTTCGGAGTGCCTTTGGAGATGTCAATTGGATTATCTCCCAAGGGCCACAAGTGTGGCTGGACGTACAGGTTATGGAACTCAAAGGTGGCCTGTCCGTAAACTGGGATGCGCGGGAAGCTGCTTTTGCTCCCGGCGTCCTGGATGGCATGTTTGCCGCCTTTACGCAGTTACTGGAATGCCTGATCGGCAGCCCGGAATTCTGGGCCCAGCCGATACCATCGCTGCTGCCAGCGGAACAAAAGCAGCAGCGCCAGCAGGTAAATTCCACAGCCAAGCCATACCAGCCTCACCAATTACACGAACATTTTTTTAGCAATGCCAAAAACTGCCCAGAAGCAGTGGCTCTCTATTGGAGCGGTGATCAAATCCGTTACGGGGAGTTGGCCCACAGTGCTTTGGCGATGGCCGCGTATTTACAGCTTCAAGGCGTTGAGCCCGGTGATTTGGTCGGTATTTTATTACCCAAGGGACCGGAGCAGATTATTGCAGCCTTGGGCGTATTAGCGGCAGGAGCGGCATATCTGCCGCTGGGTATAGACCAGCCACCGCTACGTAGAGAGCGCGTGATAAAGCTTGCTGGAGCCAAGCTGGTTATAGATAACTTGTCTGTGCTCTCCGGTGTCGCGCCTTTATCCAAGCCTGTCGTGGGAGAGGCCAAAGGTCTCGCCTATACCATTTTCACCTCCGGCTCTACCGGTGAACCCAAGGGCGTAGAAATTAGTCACGGGAGTGCCTGGAACACAATAGCGGACATTAACACGCGCTTTTCGGTTAACGAAAATGATCGAGTGCTCGCCGTATCAGCATTGGATTTCGACCTTTCCGTTTACGATATTTTTGGGCTCTTGTCCGCCGGCGGTGCATTGGTATTGGTTGAAGAGGAATCCCGGCGGGATGCTGAGCGCTGGCATCAGCTGGTGTGCCAGCATGGCGTTACTGTGTGGAATACGGTGCCGGCGCTTTTGGATATGCTGCTGACCACGGGTGGTAATACCCCAGCTGGGGAGCTGCGCCTGGTATTAAATTCTGGCGACTGGATCAGCCTTGACCTGCCGGAACGATTAAAGCGCGTAAACCCAGGTTGCCGCTTTATCGCTTTGGGCGGGGCCACCGAAGCTTCTATTTGGTCGAACAATTTTGAAGTCAAAGAAGTTGATTCCTCTTGGCGATCTATTCCCTATGGTTACCCTTTGGCCAACCAGCAATTCAGAGTGGTGGATGCCCAGGGGCGTGATTGCCCTGACTGGGTGACAGGGGAGTTATGGATCGGTGGTGCTGGCGTTGCTTTGGGGTATCGCGGTGCTCCCGATATCACCGCAGCCCGTTTTGTGACAGACGAAGGCGAGCGCTGGTACCGCACCGGAGACTTGGGCCGCTATTGGCCGAACGGGTGCCTGGAGTTTTTGGGCCGCGCCGATAATCAGGTCAAGGTGCGCGGACACCGCATTGAACTCGGCGAGATTGAAGCGGCACTGACTGCGCACAAAGGGATTGCGCAAGCGGTCGCACTGCTGACTCAGCGAGGTGTGGTTGCGGTTGTCGTTCTGGAATCCAAATTATCGCAAGGGAATATAAATCCAGAAAAGTGCTTTGTTGATTTGCAGCAGTTGCAGGAACCTTTGAACGATTTGCGGGAGTTCCTGAGTCAACGATTGACCAGCGCCATGTTGCCCAGTGAGCTTTGGTGTCTCACTGAAATACCGCTTACCGCCAATGGCAAAGTTGATCGCGGCGGTTTACAGCAGTTTGCCGATGAATCCCTGTCGCAGTACCAGACAAAGCAGAACCCACCGCAAGGTAAATTAGAGCAGCAGGTGGCTGCCGCCTGGTGCAAATTCCTCGATGTTAATGATATAGCCCGGGACGATAACTTCTTCGCACTTGGAGGTGACTCCCTGTTAGCAACCCGTGTTGTGCGAGATCTGCGCGAGTCTGGCTTTGAAGGTGTCACACTGTCGGAATTATTTAGCCAGCCCAGCTTGGCCGACTTTGCTGCGACATTAGTTCAAGATCCAACTGAGAACCCACAGCGAAATAAAGACACTACCGAAATTACTGTTACACCCTGGCAATCGGATAAGGCCAATCGGTACGCCGCTTTTGAACCTACCGATGTCCAGCGGGCCTATTGGCTGGGAAGGGACCCGGAATTTGTTTTGGGTGGTATCGGTTGTCATTTTTATCGCGAATACGACGTTGTTGATCTCGATCTGGAGCGTTTGGAGTCTGCACTAAATGCGATGATTGCCCGCCATGAAATGCTGCGGGCTGTATTCGACAGTGAAGGTCGTCAGCGCATCCTTGCCGATGTGCCGAGATTTTCCATTGATGTTACAGAGGTAGACCGCGATCCAGCTTCTGCTTTTGCTCAACTGCGACAGGAGTGCGCTGAGCAGGTGTTTGAGCCCAGCCGGTGGCCACTGTTTGATGTCCGTGCTGTGCGCTGTGGGCGCAATACCCGATTGGCTATCGGTTTGGATAATTTGATTCTCGATGCCTTCAGTATTCTGCTGTTTTATCGTGAGTTAAATATTCTTTATCAAAGCCCTGAAACCCATCTACCTTCTATCGAACTCTCTTTCCGCGACTATGTGCGCAATGTATTGCCGCAAACTACCGCAGTATTTGATAGTGATCTTGCCGAAGGTCCCCTGGCTGCCGCAAAAACATTTTGGCAACACAAATTATCGGAGCTGCCTCCCGCGCCTCAGCTGCCCATAGTGCGGGAGCCGGCATCCATTGAGCGCCCGCACTTTGTGCGCCATCAACAGCATATTGATAAGCGGACCTGGCAAAACCTGGTTGCGCGCGCGGCTGAGCAGGGAATCACTCCATCAAGTCTGCTTCTAACAGCTTTTGCCGAGGTGCTTAGTCGTTGGAGCAGTCGCCCTGACCTGAGTTTGAACCTTACCCTGTTTGATCGCCGTGAAGTTCATCCAGATATCTATCGGGTAATGGGGGATTTCACCTCCCTGACCCTGGTGGGTTACCGACCTGAGGCCGGTGACAGCTGGTTGGTGCGAGCGAAAAAAATACAAGGGGAAGTTGGCGCGGCCCTGGAACATCGCGATATTTCCAGTGTTAGCTTGATGCGGGAATTAGCCCGCCGACAGAGCGACGCGGAAGCCACAATGCCCGTGGTCTTCACCAGTGCACTGGGTATTCCCGGTGGCACAGCGGCACCGGAGGATGGGCCTCTGCGGGAACCCATCTGGGCCCTGACACAAACGCCGCAAGTCTGGTTGGATCACCAGGTGGTCGAAGTCGAGGGAGGCGTTTTCTTAAATTGGGATGTGGTCGAAGCGCTTTTCCCTGAGGGGATGTGCGCGGAAATGTTCCAGGCCTATATCGGCTTGCTCCAATGGACGGGTGACGCTGAATGGGATTCCACACCGCCTGATTTATTACCCAAGTCTCAACGGGAATTGAGAACCCAGCTTGAAAAGCGTACCGCAATTGACCCAACAGATAATTTGTCGCAGCGATTTTTCCAGCAAGCAAAAGCGAATCCCGACAATATCGCCTTATATTGGGGTGACGATAATTCCCTGAGTTATGGCGTCCTGGCAGAGCGTGCTTTGCGTATCGCTGCCTGGTTATTGGAAAGTCAGGTTTCATCTGCCGAGGTGGTGGCCGTTAACCTGCCGAAAGGACCCGACCAGATTGCCGCTGTTTTGGGGGTACTCGCAGCGGGAGCTGCTTATTTGCCTGTTGGTATCGATCAACCGAAGGCCAGGCGCGAGTCAATGTTGCGCCGTGCCGATGTAAAAGTGGTACTCGACCAAAGTGCAATTCATCAGGCCGAACAGTTCACTCCTATTGGTGAACCGATTTCTGAGCCTATTTCTGAGCCTATTGCAACAGAACCTGAGCAACTGGCTTATATCATTTTCACTTCCGGCTCCACGGGCGAACCCAAGGGCGTCGAAGTCAGTCACAGTGCCGCCTGGAATACCATTGCGGATATCAACGAACGTTTCTCTGTTGATGAAAATGATCGTGTACTGGCCATTTCAGCCCTGGATTTTGACCTCTCTGTTTTCGATATTTTCGGACTGCTATCTGTCGGTGGTGCGCTGGTATTGATTGATGAAGAGGACCGGCGGGATGCCGAGTGCTGGCATCAACGGGTATGTCACTACGGCATCACCATCTGGAATACGGTACCGGCGCTACTGGATATGTTACTCACTGTCGGTGCAGGTACACCGCCTGGCAAATTGCGTTTGGTATTAAATTCCGGCGATTGGATTGGCCTGGATTTACCCCAGCGCTTAAAACAAGTACAGCCCGAATGCCGTTTTATCGCACTGGGTGGCGCCACGGAAGCTTCTATTTGGTCCAACAGTTTTGAAGTTATAGACGTTGCCCCAAGCTGGCACTCGATCCCGTACGGATACCCCCTGGCTAACCAGAAATTCAGGGTGGTGGATGCCCAGGGGCGCGACTGCCCTGACTGGACAACGGGTGAGCTGTGGATCGGTGGTGATGGTGTCGCCATGGGCTATCGCGCGGCTCCCGAGTTGACCGAAGCGCGCTTTGTTACGGTCGATGGTGAGCGCTGGTATCGCACAGGGGATCTTGGACGCTACTGGCCGAATGGATGCTTGGAATTTTTGGGGCGCGCCGATAGCCAGGTGAAGGTCCGTGGCCATCGCATAGAGCTGGGTGAAATCGAAACCGTATTTAATCGTCAGATGTTTGTGCAGCGCGCGCTGGTGCTAACCACAGAAGAACAACAGCTGGTCGCTGCCGTTGTGCTCGCACCCGAATGCCCACCAACTTTTAGTACTGATGACTTGCGCGAGTACCTTCGCCACCATCTTCCGTCTTATATGGTCCCGGATTTCATTGTGACCTTGCCGGAAATGCCCTTGAGTGCAAACGGCAAATTGGATCGGGCTTCAGTATTAAAGCTCGTGCATGCGGTGGAAAAACCGCAACAGGAAAAAGCGGCTGAGCTGGCAACAGATAACGAGCGCCTGGTCGCACTGATCTGGCAGGAACTTCTTAACCTGCCAGCGATAAACCGCGATCAAAATTTCTTTGAATTGGGTGGCGATAGTTTATTGGCCACCCGGTTTATCGACCGCTTAAAACAGCAACACCGCTTGCTGCTTCCCCTCAGACGTTTATTCGCCTCTCCGAGACTGGCAGATGTTGCCGGTGCCCTAAGTGCAATGAAACCGCTAGTGGATGTTGATGCGGATATGGTGGAAGAGGGTGTGATATGAGCTTGTTGGCAATTTTATTTTTCAGCGATTGGACGGAGTTTTAACCCCATGACGGCTATGGAACTGATCGACGAATTACAAGGGCTTGGGGTGGAACTCTGGACCGAGTCTGAACAACTGCGCTTTCGCGCGGCCAAAGGCCTGCTGTCGGAGCAGCACAAGCAGAGGCTGCGGGAACACAAGTTACAAATTATCGAAATACTGAGCGCTGCTCAAACAGCCGCTGGCAACGACCAGGATCTGGGAGTGGTGGTTGAGGCCGATAGGGAAAATCGGCATGAACCATTCCCTTTAAGCGATGTGCAGACCGCCTACCTGTTGGGTCGACAAAATGCATTTGGCTACGGCGGCGTTGCTTGTCACGGTTACCTGGAGCTGGAGTACCCGGGATTAAATCCAAAAGGTTTACAGGAAGCCTGGAACCAACTCATTGAACGTCACCCGATGTTGCGGGCGGTTATCGAGCAGGAGGGATACCAGCGGGTTCTCCCCCAAGTGCCGCACTACGAAATGAAAAGCCAAGACCTTACCGGTTTGGACGAGGACGCCCTGGAGCTTGCCTTGGAATCGGTGAGAGATGAACTGGGCCACCGCAACTACCCCATTGGTGAGTGGCCCATGTTCGAGCTGCGCCATAGCCGCACAGATAAGGGCCATATAGTGCATTTCTCTATGGATGCACTGATCGCAGACTGGGCCAGTGCAGGAATTTTATTTAATGAGCTCGATCTCCTGCTGTCTCACCCCGGTACAGCCCTGCCGCCAATGGAAATTGATTTTCGTGATTACCTACTGGCCGAACGAAGTTTATTGGACAGCCAGGGCTACCAAAATGATCGTCGCTATTGGTTGGATCGCCTTGAGCAATTGCCGCCCGCACCTGAGTTACCGGTTTTGCCGCCTGCTGCAGAAGCGGAATCTGTACGTTTTAATCGCCACCACTACCGCCTGGACACCGCGCACTGGCAGACACTGAAGCAGCGAGCCAGTACTGCCGGCTTGACCGCGTCGGTTGCCGTGCTGGCTGCCTACGGAGCGGTATTGCAGCGGTGGAGCCGCCAGCCATGCTTTAGCCTGAATCTTACCTTATTGAATCGGCTGCCCTTACACCCTCAGGTTAACCAGCTGATTGGTGATTTTACTTCGGTCAGTGTGTTGGCGATTGGTGATTCCAATGGAAAAACCTTTCGCGATTGGGCGGCAGGCATTGGCGAACAGTTGTTCAGTGATATTGATCACCGCTTGTTCTCCGGTGTGGAAGTACTGCGGGAAATGTCCCGTGCGCGAGGACCCGAGGCCGCATTGATGCCGGTGGTATTTACCAGTGCTATTGGCCTGGGAGATACAGAAAAACCCGCTAGCGGTAGAAAGTCCGGCAGAGGAATTACCCAGACACCGCAAGTCACCCTGGATTGCCAGGTAAGGGATGATGCCGATGGCCTGGAAATTAACTGGGACGTGCGCCAGGGCGTTTTTCCATCGGGCCTGGTAGAGGATATGTTCGCGGCCTTTACCGGCTTGTTGAATGAGCTCGCCGCTGGCGGCGACGGGCAATGGCTTGGCAAATCTCCGGTTTCTTTACCCGAGTGGCAGCAACAGGAGAGGCATCAGGTTAATCAAACCGATGGGCCTGTTCCTTCAGAGCTATTGCATCAGGGCGTATTTGCCCAGGCTGCGGCAACGCCAGAAGCTACCGCCATCATTGATAGCAATGGCAGTGTAAGTTATGGCGACCTGGCAAAAAAAGCGGCGGGTATCGCCAAATCGCTGAGCAAAGAAGGTTTCCAGCTGGGCGGCCGCGTGGCCATTGCAATGCCGAAAGGGCGGGAGCAAATAGCGGCGACCCTCGGTGTGCTCCTGGCTGGTGGTATCTATTTGCCACTGGACGCGGCACAACCGGAAATACGGCTCAATAAACTGTTGCTCAGTGCAGAGGCGGAATACGTCCTGACACTCAGCGACCTCGCCAGCCAAATTAAGTGGCCATCAGAAGTGCAGGTGATCAGTGTAGATACCCTGGCACCTGAAACTGAGATTCCGGTAGCCAGTAATGGTGACCCCGAGCAGCTGGCTTATGTTATCTACACCTCCGGCTCTACCGGCGAACCCAAGGGTGTGATGATTAATCATCGGGCCGCTTTAAATACGGTGCTGGATATTAATCGCCGCTTCGAAGTGGGCCCGGGCGATCGCATTTTGGGTTTGGCCCAACTCAGTTTTGATTTGTCGGTCTACGATATTTTTGGCCCCTTGGCAGTCGGTGCGATTTTGGTATTGCCCGATCCGGCCCGCGGTGCAGACCCTTCACATTGGGCGGAGGTCATGGATGAGCACCGGGTGACATTGTGGAACTCCGTCCCCGCGCAGTTGCAAATGCTGGCCACCTATCTGGATACAGAACCTCGGCCGCTGTCTGAATGGCGATTGGCAATGCTATCGGGGGATTGGATTCCGGTTACTTTACCGGAACATATCAGGCGCCATGTGCCCGCACTCAATCTGATCGGCATGGGTGGGGCTACAGAAGCTGCAATCTGGTCCAACTACCACCGTATTGAGCGAGTCGATCCCGCCTGGAGCAGTATTCCCTATGGCGTGCCGCTGACGAACCAGGGCTTCCGGGTGCTGGATAGCCAGTTGCGCGATGCCCCTGTGTGGGTAGCGGGTGAGCTGATGATTACTGGCCTGGGGTTAGCCGATGGTTACCTCGGTGATGCGGCCCTCTCTGAACAGAAATTCTTCTCTCATCCGGTGGACGGTCAGCGCCTTTACCGCACCGGCGATTTGGGCCGTTATTTGCCCGGTGGTGAACTCGAATTCCTGGGTCGTGAAGACGGACAGGTAAAAATTCGTGGACACCGTATCGAACTGGGAGAAGTGGAGTCTGCATTATTGGCCCACCCCGCAGTATCAACAGCAGCGGCGGTGATTGAGAGGAAAGAGGGCGATTCGGGAGCGGACTTAAATCTGTTGGGCTTTGTGGAAAGTCGCCGGATGGATGATGCCGAGCCGGCGGTTATCGATCCCGAGCTGGTAAATTCAGTGCGTCAGTTTGCGCACTACCAGGCGGGCGAGCCGGAAGCTGTCAGTGTCGGCGACTATGTGCAGGCGCTTGAACAAGCGGCCCTGTTGTCGATGCTTCACGGCTTGATGGGCCTGGGGGCATTTACAGATTGCGAGCAGGGATACAGTGCAGAAGAAATTCTTTCACTAGCGGAAGTCCACGAAAAGCATCACTGGCTGGTGCGTCGTTGGTTGGACCTTCTCGTTAACGCAAAGCTGCTCAGCTTATCCACTGCCAGCTCCAGTACTGAGGAAAAATACACGCGAACCCAAGAAATTGATGCTTCCGCTGTTGATGCTGTGTGGAAGCGAGTTGAGCAGGGGATTGAAAGCGGTTTTTGTGATCGGGAATTCCTGCAATATCACCGGGATCATGTCGAGTTATTACCCCAGTTACTAGCGAATCAACAAAACCCGTTTGAATTGTTGTTCCCCCAGGGCGACCAGCAGGTGGCTTTGTCCCTCTATCGGGACGATCTTATTGCCCGCTATAACAATGCCGCCGTTGCCGCATTAATTAACCGCATTGCCGCCCAGAGCGATAGAGGGTTAACGGTTCTTGAGTTGGGTGCTGGCACAGGGGCTACCAGTGCGTCGGTTATTCCCATGTTGGATGGATATGAGGTTGACTATCTATTTACCGACATGACCGCATTTTTCCTGACTGAGGCTCGCCGCCAATTTAAAGAATGGCCTTGGGTGCGCTTCGGAATAATGGATCTCAATACAGACTATCGCGCCCAGGGTTTGGCGCCCAATAGTGCAGATGTCATTTTATGTGCTGGGATGCTCAACAGTACTCGAGATCCAGACGTGGCTATTGCCAGTGCAGTCGAATTGCTGGCGCCCGGAGGCTGGTTAATCCTGACTGAGCCAACGGTGGATCACGCCCATATCTTACTCACCCAGGGTTTTATGATGGACCCGGCTGGCGATAATCGCGCTTGTGGTGCGACCAAGTTCCTGTCTATCGAAAAATGGCAATCGCTGTTAAAAGCCCATGGTGCCGGCCAAGTACTCTGCCTGCCGGAAGATGAGCATCCTTTGTCGGCTTTTGGTATGAACTTATTGGCCGCGCAGATGAAAATTGATCGGCAATATTTGAGTGCCGGGAAGCTGCGGGACTTTTTAGCGAATAGATTGCCCGCGCATATGGTGCCCGCTCATTTACAAGTTCTCGACCAGCTGCCGCTCACCGCCAATGGCAAAGTCGATCGCAAAATGCTCGCCGGTTGGCGCCCTGCGACTGGCGATGCACAAGAGGCTGCGCACTCAGAACAGATGGACCCTCTGGAAACGGCTCTGTGCAAGCTATGGGCTAATGCACTGGGTCTCGATAATGTGGGCCGACAGGACAGCTTTTTCGATCTCGGTGGTGACTCGCTGATTATGGCGCGGGTTGCAGGGCGCTTGTTGGAAGAGATTCCCGAGGCAAAATCGTTTACTTACGACGCCTTGTTGCGCCACATGCTCAATGGACCAACGGTTGCTGCATTGGCCAGAGCACTGAGAGTTGAGCCGGGTGCCGTTGCCGAGGAACAGGCAGACACGGATAGCGACAACCTGGTTGCAACTACCCGCGAGGGCAGCAACTCCTTGATGGTGCCTTTCAGCCATAAAAGCGAGGGTAAAGGGGTATCTAAAGAAGAGGCGCCGGTACGGATTATGTTCCATGCGGCCCTGGGTACCCTGGATTATTTCCAGCACCTGGGCAAAGCGCTTGCGGCCCAGGATTTGGGCCAGGTATTCGGGATTGCTGTCGCCGATACTGAAATGTATCTGTCCATTGATGCCAAAGAGTTAATCGAGCGCACCGCCGATGATTACGCACAAAGAATCATCGACGAGGGCTATCAGCGTTGCCAGTTAATTGGCTACTGCTTGGGCGGCCTGCTGGCAACAGAAGTTTCGCGCAGACTGCTGGAGCGCGGTGTCGATGTGATTGACCTGAGCCTGATCGACAGTATCCCAATGTTTGTCGATACCGATGAAGAGCTGGCTTTCGAAGCGATTTTTGCCCCCAACCTGAATCTCGACCCGGTAAAAGCGGTATTTGGTGAGCATATCGAGAGCGAAGATATTTCCCGCGCGATCGAGACCTTAATGCAGAAACACAACGGTCGTGTTCCCGCCGGTGCAATGGCAGAACTCGACGGTGATGCCGGGCTTAAAGCGGTAGCGGAAGCCGTGCGGCAACGCTCTCAACTCACCCAGGAGCAGCGCCTGGCCGGTTATACCGAGATGGCCTCTGCCCAGGCGGGTGTGCCGGTTGAAGCTGCGATGATACCGGGACTTTTCCGGGTGTGCCGACACAGTATGCGCGCTGCCTGTTTTGACCTGCCTCCCTATATTGGCGATATGACCTACTTGCGCTGCCAGGAAGAGCAATCCTTCGGTGTCACTGCCGGCGTAGGCCATATGGCTGCGCCTTATTGGCAGGATGTTTGTCTGGGGGATTTTGAATTAATCGATGTACCGGGTAATCACTTCAGCGTGATGGAGCCGCCGCAGGTTGCCACTGTCGTTGAGCATTTGGCAAAACCATTACAGCGCGGTAAAGCGGGCGAATAGATGTCTGAGCACATTTTGCCAAATTCCAACTTGCGAAAGCACAACCTGCGGGAACTGATGCGTCCATTTCGTAGCCTCGTGTGGCTGGGGGTGGTGCTCGGTGCCTGTGGTGCGCTCACTTCACTGATTCCTTTTATCGGTATCGTTGAGTTGGCTCGCCTGTTCCTGGCGCCCGATATCAGTGATGTCGCCGAGGCGATTATTCCCGTTGTATTCGCGATAGTTGCCGGGCTGGCGATGGGTTGGATCTGCACCGTAATCGGCTTGTGGTTAACCCATATTGCCGACCAGCGTATGCAGGCGGAACTGCGACGGGCCCTGGTGCGGAAATTGGGACAGGTGCCCCTGGGTTGGTACAGCGAGCACACCTCCGGTGCTGTGCGCAAAGCGGTGCAAGACGATCTAGATGATCTTCACCATATGGTTGCGCACCATCAGGTGGAATTGGCCGCTGCGTTTGCACTGCCACTGGCGGGTCTGGGTTATTTAACCTGGCTCGACTGGCGCTTGGCCCTGTTGGCGATATTCACCCTGCCAGTTTATCTAGTGTCCTACGCCTGGATGATGCGTGGTTTCGGGGAAAAAATGCAGCAGCTGGATAAGGACTTTGGTCGGGTCAGCGCTGCGATTGTCGAATTTGTTCACGGCATTGCGGTGGTTAAGGTTTTCTCGCAAACCGGCCGCGCTCACAGAAATTACCAACAGGCCGTCGAGGATTTCAGCCGCCGTTACACGGGCTGGGTGACACCGCTTGTCCGTTTGGAGGCCGTAACCTCTCTGGCCTTGTCGGTGCCAGTCATTATGTTGGTGAGTCTGGCCGGAGGCGCTTGGCTGGTGGTGAATACAGCCATACAGCCGATTGATGTTCTCGCAACAACGCTGATCGCCGTGATAATTCCCCAGACCATCCTGACCTTGAGCCAGGGACTGACCGCCCAGCAAAAAGCCAAAGCTGCTGCAGGTAGGATCGATCAATTATTGGAGGTTGAGCCTCTGGCTGTTACCTCTGAACCCAAAGAGCCCAAAGATGCAGGGCTGCTTTTTAAGCAGGTCAGCTTTGCCTATACCCAGGATCGGCCTGTATTAAGCGATATTACTTTGCGCTGTCGCCCCGGCTCGATCACAGCTTTGGTTGGGAGTTCCGGTGCCGGGAAATCCACCCTGGCCAAGCTGGTGCCCCGTTTTTATGACGTGACCCAAGGTGCTGTACTCCTGGGGGACGTCGATGTTCGTGATATTGCTCCAGACAATTTATATCGACATGTGGGTTTTGTACTTCAGGAGACCCAGCTGTTGGCTGGCACTGTGGCAGACAACCTGCGCCTTGGGCGCCCGGATGCCAGTGACCAGGAGCTGGTAGATGCAGCGCGCAGTGCCTGCATCCATGAACACATTTTAAGTTTCCCCCAAGGATACCAGGCGGTTATTGGCAAGGATGCTTTTTTTTCTGGTGGAGAAGCACAGCGTTTAAGTATCGCGCGCACGCTTTTAGCAGATGCCCCTGTGTTGATTTTGGATGAGGCCACAGCTCACGCCGATCCGGAATCTGAAGCCCAGATTCAACAGGCATTATCTTGTTTGGTGCGCAATCGTACTGTGCTGGTGATTGCTCATAAGCTGCACACCATCGCCGGCGTTGACCAGATTGCGGTTCTGGACAATGGCCGCCTGGTTGAATGCGGAACTCATCGGCAACTGTTGGCTGAGGGCAAGCACTACGCAGAATTATGGCGTTTGTACAACAGTGCCGAACAGAGTGAAAAAGCAATGAGTGATGAGGCTCACGTTACTAGCGGGGTCTCATCATGATTCGCAGTTTGCTTGCCATTCTCGGACCTGCGTATCGCCGTGAAGTTGGCATTTATGCGGTATGGCTTCTCGCCTATGGGGTTTTGCAGGGAATCGCGGTGACGCTTCTGGTGCCTCTGCTCAGCTCACTGTTGGCCTCTGAGATGGAGGCGGTTGGGTACTGGTTGCTTTCCCTGTTATCGGTAGTTGTGATTGCTTGTATTGCTCGTTACCAGCAAACCGTAAAAGGGGCTGCACTGGCCATCCTGGTATTGAAAACCCTGCACAATCGTTTGGGTGAACACCTCTCTCAACTTCCCCTCGGTTGGTTCAGTGCAGAAAAAGTCGGTCGTTTGTCCCGCAGTGCAACCGGGGGCACCTTGATGGTGACTAACGTTTTTGCCCACCTGTTGCCCCCCACTGTCAGCGGTGTTGTCACTCCGCTGACAGTGGGGGTGGCAATGTTGTGGTTTGACTGGCGACTGGGGCTGACCGCTTTGTTGTTTGTGCCCTTGATTTATATTGGCCATCGCTGGTCCGCCCAGTGGATAGGCGCCATGGAAACGGAAGTGGATGCTGCCGGTGCTCGCGCCAGTAGCCGGGTGGTGGAGTTTGCCCGCAACCAAGCGGTACTCAGGTCTTTTGGCAAAAATGTCAGCGGTTATCTCCCACTGGAAGAGGCGATTGCCGGGCAAAGCGGAGCGGCGGGTTCCATGTTGCGGCAGACCTTCCCCCGCTTGTTTGCCGGTGGATTTATGGTGCAACTCGCCTTTGCCGCAGTGATTGCCGTGGGTGTTTGGCTCACGCTCAATCAACAACTTCCCCCTATTGAATTGGTGGCTTTGCTAGCTTTGGCGGCCAGATTTACCGGTCCTCTGGCGGAACTCGCCGGGCGCAGTGGTCTGCTGCGCATGGCCGGTAATGATTTGCACAGACTGGCCGCTATCTTTTTTGAGCAGTCGCTACCTGAGCCATCCAGATCTCAGCCTTTTACCGAGCAGGGTGGGTTGGTTGAATTTTCAAATGTGAATTTTAGCTACGAGTTGGGGCAACCGGTATTGAAGGATCTTTCCTTTAGGGTTTCTCCGGGTACCACTACAGCGATAGTCGGTGCATCAGGCTCGGGTAAAACCACCATCACTCGTTTGTTGTTGCGTTTTTTTGATACCGACCAGGGCCAGGTAAAAGTGGGCGGGGTGGATGTGCGGCAACTGCGCACAGAAGACCTGATGCGGCAGATCTCTATCGTTATGCAGGATGTGTATCTGTTCAGCGACACCCTGGAAGCGAATATTCGATTGAGTCACCCCGAAGCCAGTCAGGAAGCCCTGGAACGTGTGGCGAAACTGGCTGGAGTAGACGAGATTATTGAGCGCTTGCCCCAGGGATGGCAGACGCAGGTAGGTGAGGGGGGCGCTGCACTTTCTGGTGGCGAACGCCAGCGGGTTTCTATCGCCCGTGCCCTATTAAAAGCTGCACCTATTGTTGTGCTGGATGAAGCAACAGCAGCACTCGATCCGCGCAATGAAAAGTACCTGAACAGTTCCCTGCAGCAATTAAAACAAGGGTCCACTGTCATTGTGATCGCCCATCAATTATCCACCGTTATGAACGCGGATCAAATAATCGTACTTGAAGAAGGTGCGGTGGCTGAAGTTGGCAATCACCGCAAGTTGTTATCACAGCAGGGTCTGTATGCACATTTTTGGCAACAGCGCAGTCAAGCTACTGGCTGGCGTTTGGTTGAGTCCGATATGGAGGTAAGCCTATGACAATTGCGATTTTAGGTGGTTATGGCGATGTGGGTGCAGCGGTTACCGGTTATTTACAGTCCCTCGAGTTGGGTGCTATGCGTATCGGTGGTCGCAACGCACATAAACAGCCGCTATCCAGTGATTCGGTAATTTCTTATCAGACGGTGGACTACCTGGATGCAGCCTCACTGGATCAGTTTGTATCTGGCTGCGAGGTTCTGATCAATTGTGCAGGACCTTCACATTTAATTGGCGACAGGGTTGCCAAAGTTGCGGCACAAGTGGGAGCAGCCTATATCGATGTTGCTGGCGATGAAGCCCTCTATGAGCAACTCGATGGATCCTATTACCAGAGCCATGGTCTGACCGCAGTTTTATCAGCCGGCTTACAGCCGGGGCTCAGTAGTCTGCTACCACGCTGGCTGGCAGAGCAGGAGTTTTCACAGGTAGAGAGCCTGATCAGCTATTTCGGCTTGCGCGATCGATTTACCGATGTCGCCGCCGATGATTATTTGCAAGGTGCCAATGAACAGCACAGTAAACCCTTGGCAGCCTGGCGCAATGGACGCCGGGTGAGTGGAATATTGAAACGCCGTTCCGATGTCGAGCTGCCCTTTTTTCCTGAATCTACCACTGTGCTTCCGTATTTAAATAGCGAGGGCGAGCGCCTAGCTCAGGATTTATCCCTCTCTGATGGTGATTGGTATAACGCGGTTAGCGGCTCTTATATTTTATCCGCCTTTAATACTACCCATGGTTTTAGCCGCGACGAAGCGCGGGCAGCACTGTGTCGGGCCAGTGCGCTGGATCTGGCGGGGCGCGATCCTTATGTGCTGATGCTTTTGCAACTTACCGGTAAATACAACGAGCAAGAGCGCACTCGCACAGCCGCGTTGCGGGGCACTGGCAATGCAGATCTAACAGCAGCGGTAGCCGCAGTCACCACTATGGCTGTACTTCGCGATGAAATCCCACCGGGTTGTCATTACTGCGCCCAAGTATTGCCGCCGGCATTGGCGATGGAACGCATGTCGAAGATTGGGGCATTGAGTTTTTTAACCACCCTGGAAACAAGTATTGAAGATATGGTGTGCCTTGAGGAGGGAGCCATTTGAAAAACCTAACACCTCCACCCGCCGATACCGCCCATGAGGCTGGGCTGGCAGCTTTACCCGCTGAGCTTGCTACAGACAGTGGTTTGGCAAAACTGCCGGCTGCAATGCAGAGGCTTGAGTTTATCAGCCTGCGGACGATTATGGAGTTATTTTCCTCCAGCGGAGTGCTGACTCCAGAGAGTGTTGGGCGCGGCAGTGAGGAAATTATTAATACGCTGGGTGCCGCTTCCCGACACCATTGGCTGGTTCGCCGCTGGCTGGTGGCCTTGGTTGAACGAGAGTTTTTGAGGCTCAGTAATGGCAACTACTCCTGGGAGCAAATTCCTGAGAGTGCAGTCGGAGCAGATAAATTACCGGAGGCCTACAGTGCGCTGGGATTCCCCCCTGAAATGGCCGAGTCACATCAAAAGCTCCTGACGCATTTGTCTGAACTGGTGCGGGATCAAGTCTCCATTAATCAATTGCTGTTCGAGAATGGAGAAATACTAACGGCACTGGCCGCCTACCAGAACAACTGGTTTACGACGTATCTCAATTATGCCGCAGCGTACATCGTAAAACAGGCCGTCAAGCCAGGGCCTATGCTGAGAGTGCTTGAATTGGGGGGAGGTGCAGGCCTAACCACTTCGGCAATTTTAGATACTTTAGCCGGAAGGCCGGTTAATTATCGCTTTACCGATGTATCGCCAGTATTTACCACTGCGGCACAGAAAAAATTTCGCAATCACATCGGTTTGCGTTGCAGCCTGCTCGATATCAATGTCGATTTTTCTGCGCAGTCAATTGCGCCGGCAAGTACCGATATCGTTGTGGCTGGCAATGTTTTGCACAACGCTGCTCATATTGGCCAAACGCTACAGCGTATTCGCAGGTCGCTTGTCCCTGGTGGCTGGCTATTGTTTAGCGAATCCACTCGGGATAACCACGCCATGTTAACGGCAATGCAGTTTCTGCTTTCCCCTGCTGAATCCGGGACTCTTTTGGGCAGTGAAGATCGGCGAGGGGGCTCGGATCAGGTATTTATTGATAGCGCAGCCTGGCAGGAAGAGCTGGTTAGCGCTGGCTTTGAGATTAAGTATTTCCTGGCACCCTCGACATCGTCGCTATCAGTAGCGGGCCAAACCTTATTTGTTGCAAGGGCTGTTTAAGGGGCTGTGATGAAAATAGAAGCAATAGCAGCAAATATTTTAAGTGGTTTGGAACAGTTGGGTGAATATCCCGCATTATCACTTGAAGGCTGTGACTGGAGTGGCAGTCAGGTGCTGACTTGGACTGGTTCCGTGGTTGCAAAGCTCAATGAGCAGCTTGCAGAACAGGGCTCACAGCGAGGCAAAACACTACTCTGGCAAGCTGATAATTCTGGGAATGGGTTGCCTCTGCTGATGCACCTGGTGGCACTAAGGCTGGGCATCGGGTTTGAACTTGTGCCTGAGGCGAACCCAGAGAAGGATTGCTTGACCTTAGAGGTACAAATCCCGAATGCGTTAGAAGGCCATCGAGGTGAGTTTTCGGTATTGCTGGCAGAAAACACCACCGTGGAGACAAACCTGACCTTACTCGAAGCGCAGCAAGAAGCTTTGGGGCCTATTCAGGGAAAGGTCGCCGTATTTTCTCCGCTCAATGAATTTGCTCGCTTTGGTATTTTCGCAGCATGGAGTTGTGGGCTACCTGTGCGATTGCAGGACCCCGCTATCAACCCAGCTAAAGCGCTGGTTGCTCTGGAGCGTTCAGGGTTTTCCGGTGTGGTATTGACGTCAACTTTGCTAAAAGGCTTGGCCGCACACCCGGCATTGGCCTTGACCAATCTCAAAAGCCTGCAATGCCTTTTGTATGAAACCGATGTCTTGCTATCACAATCTCTGTTGCGGGATATTCAACGCTTATTGGCAAACGATATTTCCGGTTGGGTCTGTACCGATAAAGGTATAGAACCCGTTGCAAAGGTCCAGCAAGCCCAGACCCAAAAGCTTGCGACTCTTGTCGAAAGTGTGGCGAAACACCCTGCGGTCGCCAGCTCCGTGACAATTCCCCTTGCTGGAGAGAATCGCTGGGCGGTCTTTGCGCAGCCCAAAATGCAGGCAGAGGCCAGTAACCTTGATATGACAGGGTTGTTCGCGCGAATTAATACCGAGCTGGATGCGGAATTTGCCCATATTGATTTGGAACATGCGGTAAAGGTAACGGAACAACTTAACGCTACTGCTTTGCTATCCATGCTGAATGCTTTCAGCCACCTGGGATTGTTTTGCGATCGACATTCAGTACACAGCTTAGCGGAAATACTTGAAGCCCCTCCGGTGGCTCAGCAGCACCGAGCTTTGATCAAGCGCTGGATCAAGGTTTTACAGGAGCAGCAGTTACTTCGTACTGATGGCGAGTATTGGTCGCCAGAGGTAGATCCAGACAGCTACAGTGATGCTGCCTTGGCTCTAGCATGGACTCGGCTGGAACAGGAATGGCGGATGCTGTCTGGAGCCAGTAAAACGATCGATTACGCCCGCGCTAACGCGGAACAATTACCGGATCTAATTCGGGGCAAAGTCCAGGCTGTGCACCTGCTGTTCCCCCGTGGTAGCACTGAGTTGGCGAGTGCGCTTTACCGGGAGGGTATAGCGGCCAGGTACCAGCAGCATTCAGTAAGAGCTTTATTGAAGTCCATCTTAAATAATTGGGAAGGCCAGCAACAGACTCTGAAAATACTGGAAGTTGGCGCTGGCACTGGGTCGACTACCCAGGCTCTACTGCCAGTGTTGGATGATGTCAGTGGCCATATCAACTTTGAATACCAGTTTACGGATATCTCTGCGGCTTTTCTCGATAGCTTTTTCGCAAAACATGGGGATCAGGAGCAGCGCCCCTGGTTGCACCGTGGATTGTTTGATATTGATCGTTCACCGCGCAGCCAGGGATTTTCCCCCAATAGCTTCGATGTAATTATTGCCGGCGGTGTTTTTAACGCCGCCCGCGACACAGATGCATCATTGCGCAGGGCAGCCGAGTTATTGCGCCCTGGTGGTTGGTTCATTATGACGGAGCCAACCAGTGAGGAGTTTTGGGTGATGGCATCACAGGCGTTTATGCTGGTGGATGCCGTCGACGAACGTACGGATTCCGGTGCAACATTTCTATCACTTTCCCAGTGGCACAATGCCCTGGAGGCTGCCGGATTAGAGTTGGCTATGGATTTGCCTGTATCTGAACACCCCCTATCCAGGCAGGGACATCGCTTCTTTGCCTGTAGAGCCAAGCAACATCAAATGCGACTGTCAGCAGATTGCCTGGCCGAATATCTCGATCACTTTAAGTCAGAAATTTATATCGAAGTTTTGGACAAATTGCCTTTGACTCTTGAGGGGCAGATAGATAAGGACCAATTAGAGAAATGGGCCGTGTCCATGGCTGAAAACCGGGGAGAGTCAAATGGGAATTGATAACCGCAAGCGGGTTGTCGTTGCAGGGACAGGCTTTGGCCGCATTTACCTTGAAGCCCTGACATCTTTCAGATTACCCGGCCGAGAACATTTTGAACTCTCAGGATTATTGGCTCGTGGCAGCGATTATTCCAGGAGCTGTGCCGAGCAATATGGAGTACCGCTCTATACCGAGGCAGAGCAGGTCCCCGATGATATCGATATTGTGTGTGTTGTTGTGCGTTCTGGTGCAACCGGGGGCGAGGGTTCTGAAATAGCGCAATCGTTTCTTAAACGAGGCATTCATGTATTGCAGGAGCATCCGGTCCACACCAAGGAAATTACCGCCAATCTGCTAGCTGCAAAGCAGGGGAATTCGGCCTATGCCGTTAACACCCTCTACCCCAATTTGCGCCCCACCAGGCAGTTCCTGGCTGCGGCAGAATACTTGCGTCGGCACCAGCGCCTGGAAATGATCGATGCTATTTGCAACAGCCAGATGGCCTATCCGCTATTGGATGTTATTGGTCGTGCAGTGGGCGAGCTTCGCCCCTGGTCTTTTAGCGAGCCGGTGCAACCAGAGGGCCATCCTTTTCAAAGTCTGTCGGCTACCTTTGGTGGTGTGCCCATGACTTTGCGTATTCAGAATCAGGTTCATCCACAGGACCCTGATAATCATTCCCTGCTATTACATCGGCTTGCTATAGGTGGCGAGGCTGGGGTTTTGACTTTGACTGATACTCACGGCCCCGTGCTCTGGAATCCCAGGTTACATTCGGCAAGGGACCAAACCGGCCGGCTTATTTTAAAGGGTGAGGGTACAGAGCGGCTGGCCGTTCCCAGCATGGTTACCCTGGGCGATACGGAAATGCGTAGTTACCACGATATTTTTGCCCTCACTTGGCCGGAGGCGGTTATTGAGGCTCTGCACTCCCTTTGTACTGATATCGCACAACCCGAGAAGCGCAAGCAAAGTGGTCAATGGGCATTGAGTGTCTCAATGGCGTGGAGTGATTTAACGGCCCGAATCGGTATGCCGACGTTGATCCAGCCAGGGGAACCGGAGCCGGTATCAGTTCAGGCACTCGCGGATATTGTCGGTCAGGCTTGCGACTAGAGTTTTAAGAAAACACGAACAGCACAAAAAAAGTGATTACGGAATTTTTACTTATAAAACGGGGTTAGGAGGAGAGATGCAAAATCAATCAGGGTTGATCATCGAAGGGCTCTTTAAGACATATAAAAATGGGGTGAAGGCGTTAAACGGCGTTAACTTGGAAGTTGGCCCCGGCATGTACGGATTACTTGGGCCTAATGGTGCCGGGAAAAGTAGTTTGATGCGTACCTTGGCTACCCTGCAAACCCCGGACAGTGGTCGGATCATGCTGGATGGTGTGGATGTGCTGGCAAAGCCGGACTTTATGCGCAGTAAACTGGGCTATTTGCCGCAACATATCGGCGCCTATCCTGGAATTGCAGCGCGGTCATTGCTGGAGCGTTTTGCCTGGCTCAAAGGCTTCACTGAAACAAGCGCAAGACGCCGTGAAGTGGATAGGCTATTGGAGCAGGTCAATTTGGCCGATGTAGCCGATCGAGCCGTATCAACCTATTCCGGCGGTATGCTGCGTCGTTTTGGTATTGCCATTGCATTGATTGGCGAGCCGCGCCTGATCATCGTTGACGAGCCAACCGCTGGCCTGGACCCGGCTGAACGCAATCGCTTTCACTGTGTTTTGGCGGATGTCGCGGCGGATGCCATTGTATTGCTCTCTACTCATATTGTTGAAGATATCGAAAACCTGTGCCAGCGCCTGGCCATATTGGCCTCTGGGCGTATTGTTGTTGAGGGCACAGCCCCGGAGGTCACAGACCCTCATATAGGCAAGATGTGGCAAGCACTGATTCCCCGTGGCGAATCACTTCCCGCATCCCTGCACAATATTGCCAGACCCGATGGTACCCAGGTAATCGTACACGGGGAAAAACCCGCAGACTCTCGTTTTACTGCCCACACGCCTCGCCTGGAAGATATTTATCATCTGGCTATTGAGCAGGTAAAAGACCAGCGGGAGGCTGCATGAACAAGCTGGCGCTTATTGCCCATGAGGCAAAGCTGGAGATAAGAGCCGGATTTAGCAGCGGCATCGTGGCTTTAGCCTTCTGGGGGCTGGTGATCTACCTGCTTCTGAATTTGGTCAATGCCGACTACATGCAAAAAATGGGGGCCACAGATATTCCCCGGAACTCACCATCACTCATTTACCTGATGGGTGCGGGATGTATGTTCTTTCAGTTTTTTGCCTGGGCCTGGGTTTTCTCGCAGCCTATTTTGCGGGACCGCAAAGCCAGTCTGCATGAAGTGATCTATACAACACCGAATTCCCTGAGCGTAATGCTTTGGGGGCGGTTTCTTGGCGCAGCGGTAATAGGAGCCATATTAAGTGCATCTGCGCTGGTAGGATTTTTGGTCTCGCCGGTATTGGTGTGGATGGGCTTGCTGCCCGAAACAGCGATTGGCCCAGCGCCCTGGAAAGCCCTTGGGTTTGCATGGATCTGGTTACAGATTCCCGCGAGCATCGGTATTGGCGCTCTGTATTTTGTCGCTACGTTGCGAACTCGCAGCCTGGCCGGTCCTTTTGGACTCGCAGCGGCTTTAATGATGCTGTGGATGTTTGCTGTGATCGTTCTTCGGGGTGGCAATATTAATCCGCAGCTGGCTGCGGTAATGGACCCCTCGCTATTTACTTTCGTTTATACGGAGGTTACTTCCTGGACACCTCTGCAAAAATCAACCTCGCTACTGCCGTTTACTTTGGGTTCGGTACTGAATCGAATTCTATGGTGTCTTGTTCCTTTGCTTGCCTTGGCGGCTTGCCTGAAATACTTGCGAAGGGAAACACTGGTACTGGAAGGGGCTGCCAAACCTGCCCGGGCGAAGGCCGCTAAAAAGGCAGCCACTCGCAAGGTTAAAGATTTCTCTCCATCTAAGCCCGATACCGCATCGGTTGGCCGCGCCTTGCGTCAACTCATGCTGGAAGCTCGCTGGAGATTATTTCACGTATGGAGTAGTCGCGCTTGGTGGGTCGGTGTTGCGGTCCTGGTAATAATGGGGGTGGCTAGCTCGTTTACCCAGATCATCTGGCACGCTGAAGGGCCTATGGCACCGCGCTTGGAAATGCTATTGCCGCTTCTCAAGGATGTTATTTTCCTGGTTATTGCTTTTGTAATCGCCGCATTGACTGGCTTGGTGTGCCGCAGGGATCAGGTGCCTGGGTTTGACGACATGCTGTCTGCAACCCCCGCGCCCGACTACACACGATTATTTGGCGTTGCCCTTACCGTATTCGCCATGACGGTGCTGTTGGCCCTGTTGCCGGGTCTATCGGGCATTATTACTGTGCTTCTCACCGCTCCTGCATCTGTCGATATCGTACAGGCGTTCACTTATCAATTGCTGATAGTGACAGCTCCTTTATTGGAGTTGTCGATGATGGTGCTTTTGGTGCATGCACTGTTCCGCCATGCGGGCTTTGCCTATTCCATGTCAATGTTTGTGACCTTTATTCTGGTCCTCAATCATGAGCTGGAGCTGGTGCATTACCCGCCCTATGAAGTGGGTATCACCGCTCATATTCAACTGTCAGCACTCAGTGGTTGGGAACCCTGGATCGGTTATTTATTGGCCTTGGATGGATTTAAAGTTGCGCTTGCCATATTGATGATCGGCCTGTCTGCTCTTTTGATTCCCCGTGGACTGGATAGCCGCATGTCTCAGGGTTTTGCCCTGATACGTTCACGTCTTATGGCCCCTCAGGGCGCTCTGGTGGCTTGTTCCGCTTTATTTCTTCTCGGTCTCGGTTCTGTATTGGGAGATAGGCTGGTAGTGCAGGGCGGGTATCAATCACCAGAGCAACTCAAACAAGAAGATGCCCTCTGGGAATCTTATTGGCTGCCGAAAGCGAGTGGGTTTGAGGTGTCCGGTGGTGAATTGAATATCAATATCAACCCGGATAACCAAACAGTAGAAGGTGAGTGGTTATTGCATAAAGTTCATGTCGAAGGGCAGGGCTTGCAGTTTGAATTACCCCACGGATTTGTATTGGTTAAGGCCTCAGTGGGCGGGCGTGAAGTCACACCGGATCAACGTTACGACCATATGTCGCTGCCAGTATCAGGCTGCTCTGATCAGGGTTGTAATATCAAACTGTTGTGGCAAATGAAGGCGCCGGGGTGGTCCGCAGAGGGAGAACCCTCAGGGCTGACTGCCAGTGGAGTCTGGTTACAAGCCAGTGATATTGTTCCGCGTCTAGGCATTGATCCCGAGCGTATTTTGCGGGTGCCAGCAGAGCGCGAAGCACTGGGTTTAAGCCGTGAGTTTACGCTGCCAACCGCACAGCTGGCCACAACCCTTGAGGGCGCGGCCCCTTCGGGAGATTGGCGTTGGCAAGTTCGTATTAAAAGCGCTGACAAGCCTGTCTTCAGCGAACAGGGCAGTACTACTGGCCCCTTGGATTTCTCCATTCAATGGGCACCCAATACGAAACTAGCGGTATTCGATGGGTTTGATATTTCCCATGATTCCGATCGCTCAAATATGGTTTCTGCCATTGCTAAGGACGTTGGGCAGATGCAGGCCTGCGTGAGCCAGCGGCTGGGTACTGATATCGAAATTAAACGGATTGCCCAATGGCCAAGAGGACTTGGAGAGACACGGGCCAGCGGTAATTTGCTGCAATTGTCCGAGGGGCCTCATTGGGATATTGCCGATGAAGGTACAGGGCGTTGGCTGCGGCGGGTCGATATCGCCCGAGCTTTGGCCCGCCAGCATTTACTGGAAAGTTCGGACATACGACGTATTGCCGGCTCCGCGTGGCTCAGCGATGGAGTTTCCGGAGCGATTGGCCTGCTTTGTGTAGCGGAAATCGATGGCATCGAAGTGCTTGATGATGTGCTGGTTCGATACTCCGATAAGACGACCAGAGACCTGGCTGGCAGTGAGGTACCCGTTGAGCGCTTGAGCACCGCACCGATTTCCGGTTGGACTCGCTACTATGCGCCGGTGGCCGCACTGGACTGGACGCTTCTGCAATCTCCTGAGTCCCTGTCCGCGTTACTCGATGACATCAAGCAGCAGAAGAATATTGAAAATGTACTGAGCGCTTATGTCGGTGAGACACGGACGCAAAATATGCTCGGGGCTCCTCTTTCATCAGCTCTAACGGTCGAGTACCTGGAGTCCGGTCAAATACGCCTGGACGGACAGCGTTGGCGCTGGGAGAAGGGTGGATGGCAACCGGTCGCACAAACGGCCAGCTACCGTTTGCTAGCCGATATCAATGAGTTGGATTCCGAGGTCATCAATGGAAAAACGCTGATTGAGCGTCTGCCCTCGGAGAAAGTTCTAGCGCTGGATATCTGGCCTTCCTATCAGCGGGACCCTGCACAGAATTTACTGGCTGAGAGTTCTGAAGTATCGAATATCAATTAATAGCCTAAGTAATAGAAAGGAAATTCAATTTATGCTCAGCTTAAACCTAGATAAGAAAGTACTTGCGAAACAAATTTCGCTAATATCGGCAAGTCTGCTATACGCTTCCGGAGCCTACTCTGCGGCGGAAGGAGCGGAAAAGGAGAGTTCTTCCGAAACAGAAATGGAAGTCGTTGAAGTTACTGCCCGGCTTACAAAAGAGAAAGCCAAGGATGTTCCCTTCAGCTTGAGTGTTGTTAGCGAAGAGGATTTGAAAAACCGATTGCTGCTCAATTTTGAAGATGCATTGCGCAGTGCACCTGGAGTAGATGTTTATTCTTCCAGTGGTGCGGTGGATGCAAATATCCGTATTCGCGGGGTTGGTTCACTGACTCAGGTAAATAAGGATGATGGCTCCGTTGTAGTGAACCTTGATGGCGTATCTATGCCTGCGGGAAATGTGTCCCTTGGGACCCTTGATATCGAAAGACTGGAAATATTAAAGGGTCCTCAAGGGACCTTATTCGGGCGCAACAGTGAAGCTGGCGCTATTAATATTACCACTAACAAGCCAACCGAAGAGTTTGAAGCTTACGGACGTGTAGAGCTCGGAGAGGATAACCAGAGTTTATATCAAACTGTTATCAGCGGCCCATTCTCTGAATCACTCCGTGGCCGAGTAGCCATCCGACATATCAGTGAGGACCATTGGGTTGAGAATACGACTAACGGCGATCCAATGACTGAACCCAAAGACCTGGCTTTCAGAGGTAGTCTGGAATGGGATTTGGGTGCGAAAACATCAGCCTTATTTATTGCTGAGAAGCAACAACAGGAAGGCTTTCTGAACCTTCAGTTATTACAACCTTTCGGTGATGACCCTGGCAGTGAACACACACCAGGAGCTTTTGACGATAATGAAAAAACCGTTGAGCGATTTTCCACTGAAATCAATCACCAATGGGCTAATACTCAACTGACTTCTATCACTGCATTGGTCAACACGGATTTTAGTTACCTAACCGGTTTTGACCAAGAGACTGCCCAAGCAGTGTTCAATTTCCCAATGGAGTATCTTCGTGGCGATAGCCAGGACGAGCAGACCATCAGCCAGGATCTACGCTTGTCCTCATTGCCTGAGGCATCTACATTCTGGGTGATTGGACTCAATCTACAAGAAGGTGAAAGAAGTTTTGACTCAATTGATTTGGTGTCCTTCGCCAATCAATACCGGGATTACGATACTGATAGCCAGGCTATTTACGGTGAGACTACATTACCTGTAACTGACTCCCTAAAATTTACAGCTGGATTACGTTACACCCAAGAGAGTAAGAAGTACGCCGGTGAGTATTCCAGCTACGGTATGGATGGCAATCTCTACGTTTCTCAAGATCAAAGAGATTTGGACGATAGTTATACAACTGGCCGCTTGGCTCTTGGTTATTCGCTGTCCAATTCCACAAATATCTATGCAGTTGCCGCACGAGGCTATAAATCCGGTGGGTTCAATGACTTTGCTTTGCAGTCTGCCGATAGCGTTGCTTACAAGCCCGCAACTGTCGACACCTTCGAGCTAGGCATTAAAAATGAGTCAGACAGTTTGAATATCAGTGGTGCTGTATTCTTTAGCTCAGTGGAAGATGATCATTTGTTAGGCTTTGATTTTGCTTCCTATTCCTCTGCTGCAGTAAACGCAGATACGGAGACATTTGGTGCAGAGCTTGAGGCCGATTGGTTTATTACCGAGCAGTTTAGTATTGCCGGTGGCTTGAGCTTCCTGGATACGGAAATTACAAAAGATGTGTATGGTGTTTCCGGTGGTGACGTTTTGGCGGGTAATGAAGTGCCTGACGTACCCAGCTGGAGTGCTAGCCTGGCATTGAATTACTACCAGCCTCTACCAGACTTTATGGGGTTAAGCGCACCGGCTCTCAATACCAACCTGACTGTACGTCATGTAGATGAGCGCCCGGCAGATGCACAAAACCACTTTAACCTGGATGCTTACAGCAAGGTGGACCTTCGTGTAGCACTGCAAACGGACTCTATGGAGCTTTATCTGTTTGCTGACAATCTGCTTGATGAGCAGTATCAGTTATATGGCTACACCAATGCGATATTTGCCCCTGATGCCAGAATAGGGGCGCCGGCAAAAGGACGTCGTGCGGGAGTTGGAGTTCTATACCGTCTGTAATAAGATTTCGACTGTTTAGTTAACGACTGTTTTATCTATCTTGATGGTGAGTGGATCAATCTCTGTAGAGATTGATCCACTAAATAGCTCAGAGGCTCCTTAGCTTGCTGGGTTGATTTTACTCCCATGCAAAAGAGTCGGGTCCAAATTTTCTCTCAGACCACTAACCTCTATACCCGTAACTTTGGTTGTAGGCCCGGGTTTGATATTAAATGTGGAATCTTTATCGATTAAACGTTGTACAGTTTTCCAGTCCTGTTCACTGACTTCCATGTGCACTTTACTCAGGCCAGTAGCACCATTTTTATGGTTTGTTTCTTGAGGGTACTGAGGTGGGTTATATGGACTTACAATAAATGGCAGTCGCTCAGAGCGAGGATAAACAAAGCGGAAGCTGGTTTTTTGTCCGTTTGGCTTGGTTCGTTGCCAGGGAATCACTCGCCCGGTTTGAACACCCTCACGCTTCATCGCTGAAAGATCATTATCAAAATCGTCACTGACTAAGGCAACATCACAAAAACCTTCTCCTTCTTGCGACCAACGTATCATCCTACGTCCTGCGCCCCGGCCGGCAAAGAGGTCAATAATCCATTTGAAGTATTGAGCATTGGATGGTGATGTTAGTAACTCAATAATCGCTCCCTCACGAAACCAAATATGTGCGTGCTGAGCACTTTTTTCTTTCGTTGCATAATCTACGGTAAAACCCAGCTGGCGAAAATCCTGTACGGCTTGATGAATATCCTCCACCCAGAGTAAAACGTGGCTACAGCGTGTTCTCATAAGAGTGCCTTTTGTCTAAAAATAGTGTTGCTTGTTTGGTTTTTATTTTTTAGGCGGCAGTTGTTAGTTAATCATTTCTTGTGGTTGATTTAACCATACCAGAAATTACGATAAGGGTGATTTAACTTTTTCCGAAATTTCAATAATTATGAAAGTAATATAATCTACTTGGTGATTCTTTCATGAATTGTATGGCCTCTAAACAGAGTAGGGATCAACGCTCCGTACTGCGAATTGGGTATCTATTTCTAAAAAGCACAAAAGACTGATGTGACTTGGATCGCGCAGAAATTACTCTGAAACCTCAGGTTTCATCCCCACGCAATATTTGGCGGGAACCTCATCTAAGCTAAATGCCTTCATCAGTTTTCTGCTTGCTCCCACATAGGACTCTGCCGTTGCACCTGACCAGTAACCCGTATCACAACTCAGGGAAACACAATCGCCTCCAAAAGTTACAAAAGACTTATCCCGTACAATCTTGCATGTGCATATGGCTTTAAGTGGATTCATCGGGTCGACAATGCAGGGTTGATCCAGGCAATCAGTCCACGGTTTACCTTCGGGGCAGGAAAGTACAGGCTTGGTGGGAGCCTGCGCGAAAGAAAATGTCGATAAGGCTTTTTTGACGTCGTTTGAGTCAGTCACAGGAGTTCGGTTTTTACATTCAGAAAACCCGAAGTTCAACCCCTTATTAACGTCACATCTGCAAACTGCATTTGAATCTGGATTACTGGGATCTGGAATGCATGGGGCAGATGTGCATAGAACATACTCATTATTACAAATGATGCCCTCACTATTCTTGATTGAGTTATGACTATTCTCTTCTGCTGCCGTTTTAGCTCCCATAAAAGCAAGGGAAATCAAAATTATTGTGAATAGAAGTGACAGTTTCATCATGAGCAGCTCTTTTATACGTTAATCGCCAAAATAGAATGTAAGCTGATATTTCTCAGATGAAGACGATTGAAGTGTCGTTTTTTCGATTGGACTTGACTTCATCCCGCTCGATATCTCATGGACTATAAGCCCGTTTACGGTGCCTCTGTTCTATTCGACAAGGGATCTTTGGAGTTAAAAGATACACTGGGGCCGCCGTGGGAGTATGGTTGGGAGGCTGAAGGTTTTAGCGGTAAAATTTGGGATCGAACCCTGGCTCCATCCTTGGGGCCACAAAAGAAGTGGGTAGCGGCTAGGTCAATGACATATAGATAAAACTCAAGTTAGCTTGCGGTGGTTTTGGCCAATTTCAATAATCCAGCTTTCAGAGACACCGGAGGCTTCAGCGAACTGCTCCCAATTTGCTACCGCACTTGCGACCTGATCAATTATCTCCATTGGACGCTTAATGCTGATGGATTCCCCTAATGTTATTAAGTCATCTAAATTGAAGTGATCACGCTTTCCGTTAATACTCATCTGGTGTTGACTTGTCCAAGCTCCGCCAGGATTGTGGGCATAAGTCAGGTCAAAGGCTGGTGAAAGAGACCATTCTCCGGCTGGGTCCATAAGAAATGCAATATTCTTTGTATGATCATCTTGATTCCTGGCCAATACGTTGAAGACCATACGGCGATATTGCTGAACGGCTTCATTTTTAGACAGATATAGTTCACGTATTATGCTGAATACTTGCTCATAGGAGTGTGCGCCTGCCATGTTGAAATCTAAGTGCGCAATACCACATAGAGACTGCATATGAAGCTTTTGCCCGTTTACCCGATCAAAGCGCCGCGTCATAAAATGCGCTCGGCCATTTTCCTCCAGTAGCCCGCACTTCGCCATATTGATACCCGCTTCGCGAGCCATATGATAATAGGCGTATTCAACCCGCCCATAGCCATCGCTTGCCCTGAGTTCAAGATCTCCCGCGCCGTCAAATTTTAAAAGCCAGTAGTCATAGCCTTTAGGGGCGGGGACCTGACCAGAGCGAATATCCCCCTTATCATTCATGGCAATAACTGCTTTTGCTCGAGCGCCTCCGGCACTGGTGCCAACGCGCAAAATGTCCAGCAAGGAGCCTGATTTTTCAGTATCACTATGTCCAAATTGCGTATTGAGATCCGTCTGCCTATTGGTAATTGCGGCAGCTAGATTGACTAATTCTTCAACGTTCAGGTCGACAGAGTCTTTGAAGGTGCCGTCCACCGCTGGTTGAAATTCAAGCGCGCCCATGCCACGAGTACCGGTGTAACAGAGTCGCTCAATAGGGTTGAAGCTGTCTGGAGTTCGCCCTTGGCGTGCGAGCCAGGCATCAATCACCGCATTGCCGAATTTGTCAGGCAGGCAATCGGCGAGGAGTCCCGGTAATCCTTTAAATGTTTCCCGACCGAGGCCGCGAAATGTATATGGCTCTTGTGAAGTTTCAATTGGCATGGTTATCGGAGCAATATCCAGCCCCCGACGCAAGAACTCCGGTGCATACTCGAATGAACCATAACCACTGTCACCCCAGTGGACAGCGCCTACCAACTCGCCCCACAAGTGAACTGTTGCGGCATTTGTCTGGCTTACCATTCTGGCTTGCTCCTTTTCTTATTGTTGTTCACGGGCAGAGTATCGCGCTGATTCTGTGAGCTACGGCTGGCTCTCTGCCGTTGCTTGCCTTGAGTAGCAATTTGCATCGGACTTACTGCCGGTTCAGGTAAAAAGTTATCCAATGAATCAAGTTGGCGAAGTACCCTTAGTGCAGCAACAAGGCTATCAAGCCTGCCACGACCAGCCTCCAGCCCTTTAATGGTGGAGGTGGATAGGCCTGCACGCTCAGCCATGTCATCCTGAGTAAGGTTCATTCGTAAGCGGTACTTTTTGAGGCGATTGCCCAGCTTCCCAAGTATTTGCTTATCTGATTGACCGTAAAAGCCCATAATAGTTGCCTTTCCACCCTTTAATTGGGCTTTGTTAAGTTAATGGGTGCTTTTTGATCTATTATAGCCTGCATAGGTCAAAAGTGTTAATAGGTGGGAATATAGCCATTAAGGCTAATTTTAATCGTTTACAGGTGCTTTTTCGGCTGTTATATGTATTAATTCTAATTTCTATAGAGGCTCGCCTTTACCGGAAACCCAACTTCTGCTGGAGATAAGAGAAACACCTGTTCTACATAAGATTTGATGCCATAGGCGGGCGACTACTTTCCTCGGGGGTGATTAGGCTCCACTGCTGCTATTAGATTTCTTGCCGTTGCCAAATGGGAACAACTAAGAGGTTTCTATGGAGATTTACATTAGCTACTGCCATGAACAGTGGCCGCAAATTAACTAGAAGCAAATTGTTTCCCTATATTGTTCTATGGGTAAACCAACAGTAGCTGACCGTTACAAAATTTATCCCTGTTAACTCCTAGTTAATAGGAAAGCTTATTTATAAGCTTACTTGTAGTTTGTGGGGGAAGTTTGGTTGTGATTAACTTTTTATAAATCTGAATACCAGTTTTAGTATAGAGAGTGTCAGCTCTTCTAAATCTTATATCTTCTGCTATTTACGTTGTCTTAGGTTCTTAGTTAATGGACTATCGTACAAAAAATATCGGGATAGCTCGCATTGTGACTCCATATTGGACTTTCGAGTGAAAAACGCCTTTACTAAGCTCCTCGTACAAGCAGGTATTGAGTTAATTGGGTTTGCAGTCTAGTTTCACTGGTGCGCATCCATTTCGTATTTGAAAGCCACTCTAAGTATTGTAGAAAAGTAGATAATGAAGAAAAAAATTGATGCGGCTATATCAATAGTATTAGTGATTTGTTCATTGTTGGCCGTAGGCAAGGTTTGGGCAAGGGAAGAAGTTGCTACGTCTCCCATACCAGATTGGGTTACAAAGGTAGTAGTTCCTGAAGTAAATGAGCGGCCTGTGGATAAGATCCAGGATGGGGTTCACTATCTTCTGCTGGACTCCCAGATCAAAGCAGGGGATGAGCCAGGATTTGAATACTTCTTTCGAATGGCTGAATACATTATTAACCCTGAAGGGGTTGATGAAAGCTCACAGATAAGTATTGATTATGACCCAGAGTATCAAAAGGTTACATTACATACTCTTAATGTGATCCGCGATGGACAGGTTTTAAATAAACTCAATACTGCGCGAATAGATCATATTCGGCGCGAAGAGGAGATGGATGAGTCAGTCTACCATGGTCAATTAACACTCAATATTTTGTTAGACGATATCAGGGTGGGTGATGTTGTAGAGTATAGCTACACGCGTTCGGGGGTGAATCCTGTTTATCAGGGGATATTTGCATATAGCTCCAGTCTGAATTGGTCTGTCCCACTTGAGAGACTCTATTTGCGTATATTGTGGGAGAAGCAAACACCTCTCTATAGTTCAATTTTAAATAGCGATTTGGAACTCAAACAAAAAGATCTGGGTGGTGCCAGAGAGTATGTCATCGAGGACAATAAACTTGATCCAGTTAAATCTGACGATGGGACTCCTTCCTGGTTTAGTCCTTGGGGCGCTATTTACTTTAGTGAACAGGCAACCTGGGAAGCTGTTGGTGTCTGGGGGTTAGGGTTATATCAAGGAGTTTTTAATGTTGATGCGGAGATAGCTAAATTAGTCGCTGACATCAAGTTAAATCACAAAGATAAGAGTTCCCAAATCTCTGCCGCACTTCGGTTTGTCCAGGAGGAGATACGTTACTTAGGAATAGAGTTGGGGGAAAACTCACACAAGCCCAGACCAGCCAGCACGACTTTGCGGTATAGATATGGAGATTGTAAAGATAAAACTGTACTGTTTTTAACTCTATTGAAAGAACTTGGAGTTGATGGCTACCCGGCTCTAGTGAATACCGAAACAAGACTTAAAGATAGAATCCCCAGCGTACGGTCATTTGACCATGTTATCAGCTATTTTGAATTTGAAGACAAAGAGTATTGGGTAGATCCAACGCGTAGCTATCAGCATGGTGACTTGAGTAGTATTTTTCAGCCAGATTATGGAAAAGCACTAATACTCAGGCCGGGCACTGATGACTTGGTAAATATGGAGCCAGATGTCGCAAAGTATGGAGTATTTGTAAAAGATGAGTTCACAGTACTGGATGACGGCCCTGCAACCTTTACAACCACTACTGTAAATTATGGTAAGGACGCCGAAAGGCAGAGACAGCGTTTAGCTAGCAATGGGCGAGATCAAATCCAGACAGAATATTTGGAGTTCTTTGAGGATTATTATCCCGGGATTGAAGTCGCTGCTCTAATTGAGCTAGAAGATAACCCAGAGCGAAATATATTCACCTCTCATGAGCAATATAAGCTGGAAAATTTTTGGGAAGATAAACCAGATAGAAAGCGCCACGAGGTTGATTTTTATGCAAACATTGTTAGCCCATGGGTATCTGAGCCGGATGATCAGGATAGGCACCATCCGTTGGCTTTATCGTATCCAGAGCATATAGAACAGGTTATTGAAGTTCACTTCAATGGAGATGATTGGTTTTTTGATAGTGAGTATTTTGAAGAAGACAACAGCTTTTTCTATTTCAAAAATGAAGTTTCCTTTCAGGAAGACAGTAAGACGCTTTCTCTGAAATATATATACCGCAGTAAGGCTGATCATGTTAAGCCGAGTGAATATCAAGCCTACGTAGAGGCTATTAACAAACTCAAGAATCAACTGAGTTACGGTATCTATCAGTCTTATGAAAATACCTCAGGAGATACTGAGAGTGGTTTCTTGTCACAGTTATCGCTCGCCACGTATATCTATATCTATGCCGCCATGTATGTCTTCCTGGTCTTTATGTGGCGCTTTGATAGATGGAAGAATCCTGTAAAGGAAGATACGATTTTTTACCCTGTCTCCCTGGGTAAGCTGACGGCGATGTGGGTTTTTACATTCGGAATTTTTGGTGTTTATTGGTTTTATAGAAACTTCAAATATATCCGGGAGCAGGAACGTAGTGCGATCATGCCGCTCGCTAGAGGTATTTTTAACAAGTTCTGGTACTTCCCCCTTTGGAATAAACTCCGTGAAGATAGTGAAAATCGATATGGTAAATCATATTTGCCAAACAAAGGATTTGCAGTTGTATTGGCCATTACCTTTTTGATCTCACCAGTCTTGGGTAGATATACGGGCTACCCCCTGGTGTTCCAGCTTCTAACCGTGCTAACAGTATTGCCATTGGCAAACTATTTACTGTTTGTGAATGGTGATAAGTCACCAGCGGTAATTGAGGGTTCCAAATGGCGTGCTAGGCATGCTTTGTTAGTGGTGTTGAGCTTGCCGGTGTGTGGGCTGGTGGTCGGTGGAGAGTTTGGTATTTTAGCTAGCGACAAGGTTGTTGAAGGCAGTGAGATATCAGATAGGGACCTCAAGTTTATGCAGAGAAAGGGGATCCTAAAGGCTACTGATGAGATAGCATATTTCTATAGTGACGCGCTTCTATTCGTGAGTGAAGATGGCAATGGTTTTACACAGCGCCATGTATTTTCCTATTGGAAAGATGGGGATATTTTGGAAAAGGAAATGGCATCTTACGAAGATATTGAGGACCTACAAGTAGACTGGTCCAGTTCATTAGGCGATACCACCACAGTAACTGTTGTCAGAAAAGATGGTAGTGATTTTATACTTTATGTTTCCAATCTTGGGGGGAAGGATAAGGTGTTTATATCCTCTCTGAAAGAGCGGTTGAAAGCTGTTCTATAGGTATGGTTGGGGTCTGCTGGAGCTTAAATTTATAAAATAGCTCCAGCTGTCCTACCTTGAATTTTTTAGACTTGGGATAAGGTAAAATTCATAAATACCTCTTGTACTTTTTCAGTCTTCAGGTTTCATACCTAAAGACTGAAAAAGCCTCTGATGTTGTTCAGGTTCCATTTCTTCAAACTTATGGTGCTATGCGAGCGTTGAGGCTTCATCAATCCCTTCGGCTCTAATGATTTCTACCCATTGGCTCTTTGTGACCATTATTCAATAGAGAGTTGTCCGCTTTCTTTCCTACGCACCCAGCTTGCTGCCAGTAAAAATTGCTGATAGATTCTAAATGTGATCACATTTCAGCTGGGCAAAAATGTAAATAAGTTAAAGGGAAGGGATAGTTTATGGTGAGTCCGATTGTAAGGGCCGGGGCGAAGCAGAGTAGTGAGGTCGCAGGACTGGTAACAAAATTGCTGCAAGCTCTTGTCGGTCATAAGCGCAACATCGATCCAGAGGTGATGGCAGTAACGGCTAAGAAGCTGTTATCACAAAATAATGGATTCCATGCTTTCCTATATTATGCCGATGGAGCTCCTGTAGGAGTTATTACCCTATCCAGATCTGCCGCTATTTATGCCGGAGGCAACTACGGGGTAATCGAGGAGCTGTATGTTGAACCAGAGTTTCGCTCGCAGTTTATTGGCAAGGCTCTTTTGGCTGAGGCGATCAGCTTTGCGAAGGAGGAGGGCTGGCCACGGTTGGAAGTTAGTACTCCAGAAAGAGAAAACTGGCAACGAACAATTGATTTTTACCTCCGAGAAGGTTTCCTTGAGAATTCGGTGGGGGAGAGATTGAAGCTGGAGTTGTAGTTACTCAGGATAAAAGGGGAGAAGTCGTTTTGAATAAAGAAAAGCTAATGGGTGAGTTTGATCTGACAGGGTAATTCAAAAAGTAGCGCTGTCTGCCAGATCAAGCTTTAGCCAAAGGGCTCAGTGGTGTGTCAAACCAGAGGTGCGGCTAGCTTCAAACAAAAACCATGACCGCTTTTCTGCCTGATCAATATACTCTTCCAGCAAGCTTGCGGTAGCAATATCTCTATGCTCATCACAAAGTTCGTGGACTTTACGCATACTTGAGATCATTTCCCGGTTATCTTCGCCTAGCTCTAACAACATATCTTGCGGATCTACATACTCGGCATCATTGTCTGAAGATCGTTGTAGCTTGGCGATATGGCCAATGGAGCGAAGCGTAGTGCCTCCTAGTTTGCGCACGCGCTCCGCCAGGGCATCGGTCATCTCGAATACTTCATCGGCTTGATCATCGAAAAGCAAATGATAGTCCCTGAAGTGGGGGCCGCTAACATGCCAGTGAAAGTTCTTTGTCTTCATATATAGGCTGAAAGTATCTGCCAGCAGGGTATTAACGGCAATAGTAATACTGGCCCTCGCACTCTCACTTAAATCAGAAGGGGCGGCTAGCCTGGATTGTGTGCCTACCGCTTCTCCAGTTGCTTTTCTCATATCAAACCTCACAAGTTATGACAAAGGGACAGGTGTGGCAGTCGGTGTCTCCATGGCACTAGATTAGACACCTATATGGCGACTAGCCATTCACAAAGGGGAAGATATTTAAGGTCTTCACGAGGGGCTGCGCAACTTGGGGTATTTAAACATTGATAGCGAAGATAGGCTGGAAATAATTGTTTGTCGGCACTGCTTAAACCACCAAAAGTATGCCCTTGCCATTGAAGTTGCTACTGCTCTTAAAAAGAATGTCCTCTCTGAGCTCGATACTTCTCGGGGCAACAAAGAAGCCTATGCCTATAAAGCTATAGCCAGGTGTGATCGTTTAATTTCACTGGCGAAAGAACACCTGTAAAGACCAAGATATAGCAGCTATACAACTCGGAGAAATTAGATTTGCTGCTGATTTATCAAACGGTGAATGGTTAGCTCAAGTAAGTGGCTGATAACTAGTGTCGATTAAAGTAGTAGATTTTTTCTTTTCTTTCATGCTCGCAAGAGCGCCCATCCCTCATTGAATCAACTTACCAATAATCAAAAGTCATAGTTAAATAAAATATTTTTGATGTGATATAACATCGCCTTATACTTAAGAGATAAGGCCGTATTTTTTGTCATAAGTGATCTGTTAATCCTCTTTGGCTATGTCTCTCGTGAACCATTCCACACTTTTTTGCGGAAAAATATTTATTACCAAAGTTTTTTGTAGAGATTTAAAACTTGTCATCGCAGTCCACATGAGTTTCGAGATCTCCATTGAGGACAACAATTTCCAAGTCGTTATACATTTGTACCAAGTTGAAACAATGGTACTAATTTCGCTCAAGCTAACTAAATGATCCTAAATTCAGCAGTTTTTGGGCTTTCCCTTTATAGAATTTATTTAGCCAAAGCGGGGCGGTTTAGGAGTAACCGATATCGAATAATTTTTTGGTATTGGAATAAATATAACTTCGGAGAAACCACAATAATGAATTTATCTTTAAAATTTCTTTTACAAAAGACGGCTTTAGCAAGTGCATTCTCATTGCTATGCACTGCGCCTTTTGGTGCCTATGCGGAAGAAGCGGATAACACGCTGCTAACTGATCGCATCATCGTTAAGTACAAAGAAAGCGCTAAAGTTGGACGGGCCGCTACTATGGCTCAGGAAACTGTGGAAAAAGCTTCCCGTCGCGCTGGCCATAAAATGAACCATCTGCGCCGGATAGCTACTGGCGCTCAGGTAATGCGCCTGGAAGGTCGAAAAAATAGAGCCGAAGTAAATGCAATTATCGATCGCCTGAGGCAAGACCCGGATGTGGAGTACGCAGAACCAGATCTGATCTTGAAAGCAGTGGCTGTACCTAATGACCCAAGTTACCTCAATCAGTGGCACTACTATGAATCTACCGGTGGTTTGAACCTTCCATCAGCCTGGGATACCACTGCGGGTAATGGGGCTGTGGTCGCGGTACTCGATACTGGTTATCGACCCCATGCAGACCTGGCGGCCAACATTTTGCCGGGCTACGACATGATCGACGATACCTTCGTTTCCGTAGACGGCGATGGTCGCGATAGCGATGCCACCGATCCGGGTGATTGGTATAGCTCTGGTACTTGTGGGGATAGCTCCTCAAGCAACAGTAGCTGGCACGGTACCCATGTTGCCGGCACTATCGCTGGCGTTACCAACAATAACCTCGGTATCGCTGGAGTCGCCTACGAGGCAAAGATTGTTCCTGTCCGTGTGCTCGGCCGTTGCGGTGGCTATACGTCAGATATTGCTGACGGCATCATTTGGGGCGCTGGCGGTTCTGTCAGTGGCCTGCCAGCCAATGCGAATCCCGCCGACGTACTCAATCTCAGTCTTGGCGGCAGCGGAAGCTGTGGTACTACCACACAAAATGCCATCGATACTGCTCGCAGTCTCGGTGCGACGGTTGTTGTAGCTGCTGGTAATAGCAATGCTAATGCAAGCCAATTTACTCCTGCCAGTTGTGATGGGGTGATCTCAGTGGCTGCGACTAATCGCAGTGGCGGTCGTGCTTACTACTCTAACTACGGCAATGTAGTAGATGTTGCAGCACCGGGTGGAGCACAGAGCTTCGCCAATGACTCCGACGGCGTCCTCTCTACCTATAACAATGGTGCTACTGACCCAGGCAGTGATAGTTACTATTACATCCAGGGCACCAGTATGGCGGCGCCTCATGTGGCCGGTGCCGCAGCATTGCTCTACTCTGTAGACCCTACCTTGACCCCAGATGAAGTTGAATCAATCCTCACTAGTACCGCGCGGAGCTTCCCGGCTTCTTGCAGCAGCTGTGGTTCAGGTATTGTCGATGCAGCAGCGGCCGTAGCCTTAGCCAATGGTGGAGGCGGCGGTGGTGGCGGTAACGACGGCGGTGAACTTGAAAATGGTGTTGCTGAGACTGGTATCGAGGGTAACAGTGGTGATGAAATTAACTTCACCCTAGAAGTGCCTAACAACGCTACAGACTTGTCTTTTGTAATGTCCGGTGGAAGCGGCGATGCTGACCTCTACGTTCGCCATGGCAGCGCTCCGACAACCAGCACCTATGACTGCCGCCCCTATACCTCAGGCAATAATGAAACTTGTGATATCGATAACGTACAGGGAGGAACCTATCACGTCATGGTACGTGGATATAGCTCCTTCTCTAACGTTAGCCTCGTAGGCAGCTACACCGCAGGTGGTGGCGGCGGTGGCGGTAGCGACAGCTGGGAAGAGACAAATCTCAGTGGTTCCCGCAACAGCTGGCAGCACTTCACTATCGACGTTGACAGCGGAGCTTCAACGCTGAGTGCCGTAATGTCTGGTGGCAGTGGGGATGCAGACCTCTATGTTCGTTTTGGCCAAGAGCCCACCCGCACAGCGTACGATTGTCGTCCTTACGAGTGGGGTAATGATGAAAGCTGCAGCATCAGCAATCCAGACGCAGGTACCTGGTATATCAGTATCCGCGGTTACTCTGACTACTCTGGAGTTTCTTTGAGTGCTAGTACTGAGTAAATGGGCCAACTCCCACTCGACAGGTTCCTGTGGGGTGGGTTGATAGCTGTTCTACTCAAATAATGCCAGTCAGTTAAGCTGACTGGCATTTTCATTTAACACGTTGATCTCCGCAGAATCCTTTCCCAGTTATATTGCCGGCAATATCACCAATTCTGTGATGATCATTTCCACTGCTCGATTAAAGCTCGTTTTATCAGAGTGGATTAACTTCAAGCTCCAGCCTTTTCTTTAAAGTTGATAAATTTCGAAAAGTATTTTGCAGCCTTTCCGTGCACAGTGATTGGAAAGCCCTTAGTTATCTCTATATCGGTGCAAAGACAGATAAATAAGTTTGTTTAGGTGGAGGCTGTCACAAGAATAGAAAGAGGCCGGCAATCACCTAAGAAGGATACATCGGTTGCCACTACTATCCCTGTGGGCAAAATTGAAACACTGGTACTAATTTTGTCTCGATATCCAGCCATGACTTGCTCAGGCATATATCTTGCGTAAAGCCTAACGTGCCCTGTCACAACAGGGACAGTGGTACTAATGGTTAGGATGTTACACCCCGTCGGCTAAATCATCATGGAGAGATAACAATAATGAAGTCACTGTTGAAAAAATCCACTCTAGCAGGTGTGTTTTCACTTCTATGTACAGGCTCCTTCGCCACCCAAATGGATAACCTAAGTAGCTCCCCAACAACTGACCGGATCATTGTGAAATACAAGCAGGATTCCACGATCGGACGGTCAGCGAGCATGACTCAGGAAACTGTGGAGAAAGCCTCTCGCCGTGCGGGCCACAACTTGCGCCACTTGCGGCGCATGGCGACGGGTGCACAAGTCATGCACCTGGGGAGCCGAAAAAGCCAAGCCGAGATCAACCTGATAATCAACCGCCTAAAACAAGACCCCAATATTGAGTACGCTGAGCCCGACTTGATGATGCACCCTATGGCGGTCCCTAATGACCCCAGCTATTACGACCAGTGGCACTACTTTGAAGCTGATGGTGGACTGAATTTGCCCGCAGCCTGGGATATAACTCAGGGGGAGGGCGTGGTAGTAGCAGTTATTGATACCGGTTATCTCGCTCACACAGACCTCATGGACAACTTGCTGCCTGGTTACGACATGATTTCGGATTCCGATATCGCTGTAGATGGGGATGGCCGTGATAGTGATGCCAGTGATCCCGGGGATTGGTATACCGATAGTTACTGCGGAAACCCACTGTATCCTGAATTTGATAGCAGCTGGCATGGCACTCATGTGGCCGGCACCATTGCTGCCGTCACCAACAACAATATGGGTATCGCTGGGATAGCCCATAAAGCAAAAGTGCTCCCCGTTCGAGTACTCGGCCGCTGCGGCGGTTACACATCTGATATTGCTGATGGCATTGTCTGGAGCGCTGGCGGCTCGGTTAGTGGTGCACCAGCCAATGAAACTCCGGCTCAAGTGTTGAACTTGAGCCTGGGGGGCTTTGGCCTCTGTGGAAGCACAACTCAAAGTGCCATCAATACAGCCCGTAGCCTGGGCGCCACAGTTGTTGTTGCCGCAGGTAACTCTGGGCGGAATGCCTTCTGGTTTTCTCCGGCTAACTGTTCAGGAGTCATTACAGTATCCGCGACCAACCGCTCCGGAGGACTTGCTTACTACTCCAACTACGGCAATGTGGTCGATGTCGCTGCCCCCGGAGGTGAAACTAACTCGGTGGAATCCGATGGCGTTCTCTCTACATTAAACAGCGGCGCGCGAACTCCCGGTAGTGATAGCTTCGCTTACTACGCCGGCACCAGCATGGCCGCTCCACATGTTGCCGGTACAGCCGCACTTATATATTCAGTCAAGCCCGATGTTACACCAGATGAGGTTGAATCCATTCTCACCAGTACAGCCCGAAGTTTTACAGGCTCATGTCGGCGCTGTGGGTCAGGCATTGTTGATGCGGCGGCAGCCGTTGAGGCCGCTATAGAGAATTGAACTGTCGAAAGGCGCTAGCTTAATAAAAGACCGACATTTCGTCGGTCTTTTACACTTTCCCACTAAAGGATCTAGCCAAGTACAGGGGTGAGGTTAATATTCATCCTTGTTCCCATGCGGGAAATGGATCATTCAATGTCGCCCAGTATTCTTTGCCTCGTAGCACTTCGTCCTCGCTTAGCAGGCAGTCATCAAGCGCTTTTGTCATGCTGGTTTGATTCAAACTCTGGCCAATAAATACTAGTTCTTGCCGCATATCACCAAAGGGTTCTACCCATTGTTTTTCAATGGAGCTGCGATAATTTTCGTCTGTGGGCCAGTTTTCTTTGGGTATAGCTTTCCAGAACATCCCAGCGAAACCATAGTGGGCAATGCCTCCCGCTTGACTCCATTCGCCTGCAAACTCAGGGCGGGACGCCAGCCAAAAATACCCTTTGGAACGAATTAACTTGCCGTGCCTCTCAGTATTGTGCAGAAATTGATGAAATTTTTCTGGATGGAAGGGTCTACGTGCTTCGTAGCTAAAACTGCTAATGCCATACTCTTCCGTTTCAGGAATATGTTCACCTCGCATCTCTTTAAGCCAACCAGGTGCTTGCTGCGCGCGCTCGAAGTTAAATAAGCCGGTACTTAGAACCTCGTCAATATCGACTTGCCCTTGAGAGACCGGAACTATTTTTGCCTGCGTATTTAGAGTTCGCAGAATGGCCTCTAGGCGCTCAACATCAGAAGGGCCAGCTAAATCTGTTTTACTGATCAGAATGACATCTGCGAACTCGACCTGGTCGATCAGCAAATCAGTTACACTGCGTTCGTCGTCTTCACCTAATGATTCACCAGCATCCTGTAAAAATACGGCCTCGTCATAGTCCTTTAAAAAATTGACTGCATCGACCACCGTCACCATTGTGTCCAAACTGGCAACATCAGAGAGAGAAACACCATTTTCGTCGGCAAAAGTGAAGGTTTCTGCAACGGGTAAGGGTTCAGAAATCCCTGTTGATTCAATAACGAGATAATCAAACCGTCCTTCCTGCGCAAGCTTAGTGACTTCCTCCAGAAGGTCTTCCCGCAGAGTGCAGCAAATACAGCCATTACTCATTTCAACAAGCTTCTCCTCACTACGGTTAAGAGAAACTTCGCTCTGTACTTTCGTCGAATCAATATTGATTTCACTCATGTCATTGACGATTACAGCAACTTTTTTGCCTTCGCGATTGTTCAGTATGTGGCTAAGTACGGTAGTTTTACCGGCACCTAGAAAACCTGAAAGGACGGTGACTGGGAGTTTGTTTGTATGTGCCATTAGCCTCTCCGCACTCTGAGTATTCATCCATGTGTACTAGGTTAATCAGATGGTGTGCAATGATATATCGTATCTATTGCGGGTCAAGCTATTTCATTTATATGAGGGTAGGGGTAGGGCGGTAGTATTACCGCTCTTCCTTTACCCGCTTACTCCGCCCGCTCTCATGTCGCTCTCGCATATCGGAATCAATGTAGCGATCGGTCGTAGCCATACTTGCATGGCCCGCATCATCACGGACATGCTCGCGGGGGCGGTACTTCACATCTTCAGAAATACCCGTATGGCGGAGCCAGTGCACAGTGGCAGCCTTAAGATCTTCAGCATCTTCCCCTAAGCCTTCTTCAACCATCCGTTGGTGGGCAGCATCAAAGCAGTTTTGAACAATCAGGCGAACCTGTCGGGTACTGGTAACTGGTCCCTTGCCACGGGACTTGTGCACCAGAGGTGTCTGCTCGTTAATGCTGGGCAGAGCAGGGAGCTGCAAATAATTTCTGTAGCGCTTCAAGGCCTTCAACATTTGGTCGCAAACAGTGATCGCCCGGCCTTTGTTACCTTTGCCCGTAACGTGAAACCACCAGTTTCCGTCGCGATCTTTCTTGAAATCACCCATAACTGGTGCCGATCTTTCATCCGCAACCAACTCAGAGATTCGCAAATACATAGCGAATAGGGCGTTCATAATGAATAAAGTTCGCTCGTGATCAGTTGGTGATGTCTCGGCCATGATCTCAGCAGTCTCCAGGACATAATCCCACTGCAAGTTGCTGATTCGACGTACAACCTGGCTTTGTTGCTCACGTCGAACAAACTTACTTTTCTGGCGAATCAGTGCCACAGGATTGGCTGGAACCAGGCCTTCTTGATAGAGAAAATCGAAGAAAGACGACAATGCAGTAAAGATGCATTTGATCGCTGCCTGGGATGGCCGGAACTCCTTGGGGGAAGCCGTCTTGCCAGCACGAAACTCAACTTTGGACACACTGACTACGAATGGCCGCCAATCGGCATTCACAACGCGCTCGCCATTTTGTGTTTTGAATCTGGCAACATTCTTAGTTCCGATCCAGGCAATTGGCGGCTCAATGCAAAACTGCACAAACTCCTCAATGTGTTCGCGCTTCAGAGTCATTATTGAGACTTCTTCAATGCGCCACGCCCATTGCAGCAAACGCTCAAGTTCACGGCGGTAGCTGTTAAACGTTGCCTGGCTACCGTTGTAGCTGTAAAGAAACTTAAGCGTGAACTCCAGATCGGTATCAGCACCAGGAATCTGCTTGCTGAGATAACGGCTAGCTGAAAAGCTGGTGCAGCGGAATGGATTCTCAAGATTGTTCAGGTTGTCGATGATTGGTGCTGGTGGCCGGTTGGAAGCAGACATAGAAATATGGAGTTGTTGTTGGAATGCGGCAAATTATACGGAAAAACGGGCATTTATAAAATATCCGATATTCACAAATATCGGAAATAGCGGGAGCCCTGGTGGGGCCTAGGTTTGAACTTTTTTCTTGGCGGTTTTTTCCGATATCCATGTCTCCCCTTGGCCTGAGTATGAACGGTTTTTGTGTTCAGGTCGAATCTGGATGCAATCCAGCTCCCCGATAATCCCCTGTAGTACTCCCATAACCCTCTCCGTTTGTTTTGGTCCTGGTTAACCAGGTCGGTGTTTATGCTCGCGAGAAGCTGCCGGAGCGGCTGACTTTCGTTAGCGATGGACGTCAAACGGAGCCGGGTTATCTAGCAAGATTCCAGCTCCATTGCCTGAGTCATAAGAAAGCCTTATGAACGCGTTCAGCTAGTTCACAGTTAACTCTTCAGTAACCTCGTCAACCCATGCCTGAAACTGCTGTAGCGTCTTAGAGTGTCGGCGTTTCAATCGGAATTCATTGCATATGTATTCGACTGGATTCTCGGGCGATTTTTCAATGGCCAATCGAGCAAGTCCCAAGGCTTCAGGATGAGGTATTTCTGCCCAGTCCCTCTCCTCTTCCCAAGGTGCGAGCCCTCGCCATGGGATTTCATCGACGATGTCATTCGGGGATAGCCAAACTACAGGCTTATGAATGTTATCTCTTTTAATTCCTGCCCAGGGGGTGAGCAATTCAAATATGTGCTTGAGCTGTTTTTTACTTGTCCTTGATAGGCCATGCAGGTTGGCAATATCAAGTGCCAATTCATGAAGTGTAATACCATTTTTCTGGGATAGAATTGATTTTGCTATACCCACAAGTGTTTCCTTGTGGTCATCGTCGAAGTAGCGCAAATGGCTATATTCGTCGGATGATATCGTCTCTTCTACACGCTCAGCCTCTTCTGTCAAAATATCATCCACAGGTTCATTGTTAGCTGGGCTAATCTGCTCGTCGCCTGGGGCTGACCTTCTGTCCTCTTCTAGTATTTCATTTAACCTGCGATCAATTTTATCGATCGCCTCTTCTGGATCTTGAAAATAGTCTGTAGACCACAGTCTTACTAATCGCCACCCAAGGTTTTCGAGAATAGCGTGACGCACTCGATCACGATCTCTTGCTGAAGGAGATCCGTGATACGTTGCTCCATCACACTCAACGCCTGCCAAATAAACACCTGGATGGTCTGGATGTATTATTCCTAAATCAATTCTGAACTTACTAACTCCAATCTGAGTTTGAACCCTCCACCCCTTATCTCGTAGTGCCCAGGCTACAGATTGCTCAAAATCGCTATCGAATTGGTCTACCCCATAATCTGCGGTCGCTTGCTCTGCTAGAGCAATAGGCCCCTTCTCAGCAAATTCTAAATAGTGTTTTAGATGTTCAACTGCCAATGCCGACGTACGGCTAAGATCAATCATTGAAGAGTCAAAACTCGAGAATATCAGTACTTCACTGGTAGCCCTTGTGATCGCTACATTTAAACGGCGTTCGCCACCGGACTTATTCAATGGCCCAAAGTTCATACTCATCGTTCGGCCATGTGCTTCGGTAGGTCCGTAGCCCAGGCTGAGGATAATAATGTCACGTTCATCACCCTGCACAGACTCCAGGTTCTTAACAAAAACTCCATCATAAGTATCAGTAGACTGAAAATATGGTTCTATGTGGGGATGTTTTCTACGGGCATCATCCAGTAAATCTTCTACTGTTCGCTGTTGCTCGGTATTCAGAGTTACGACGCCGATAGTCTGGGAAGTGTTTGCAGGATTGGTCAAACATCGAACAATTTCATCAACGACTGCTGCCGCTTCAATAGGATTGTTCCTTCCTTTACCTTTTGAATAAACGCCATTTACACGATGTAGTGTAACTGCAGACTGCTTGGTGTCGGACGATGGATATGTAACGAGCGAGTTCTCGTAATACTTACTGTTGGAGAAGGCAATAAGTGTTTCGTGCCGGCTTCTATAGTGTCCCTTCAGTCTCAAATGAGGCAGTCGTGCGGCTAGAGCCTGATCCAGAATAGATTCAAGGTCTTCTTCATCTGGATCATCTACATTCACTGCCCCACTAAAGAAGCTGGTCGGCGGCATCTGTTTAGGGTCACCGACCACAATCACATTTTTCCCTCGGGCAATTGCCCCTACTGAATCCCACGTAGTCATCTGCGATGCTTCATCAAAAACGACCAAATCAAAACCGTTAAAATCTGAGGGTAAAAATTGGGCAACTGACAATGGTGACATCATCATACAGGGGCATAGGTCCAGTAATCGCCCGCCCATTTCATTGAATAATGAGCGTACTGGCTTATGGCGTGTTTTTTTCTGCAGCTCCCTGGCCAATAGCCCAAATTCTTTAGGGCTACTTTTGGCGAATGGATCCGGAATCGCCTTTGCTGCGATCGCTGCCACATAGTCACTGGTTGTGATGGAAACTTCTTCGTCAAGCTTTCGGAAGTCATCAATCAATTGCTCATGTGTAGAGGCCTTAAACTGCCGCAACTCTTCACTCTGATCGATCAGCTGTGGCGCCAACCAGCGACAGAATGCCGTGAGAGCTTGATCTTCAGCATCGTCCGACAGAATAGTTCTGGCTTCTAGATCTTTGGTGAGATTATCGAGCTTGTAACGTGACAGTTCTTCTTTCGCAGAAAGCCATTCACTCCACGCCTTGAATTTGACTGCTCCAGTGAGCAGCTGCTCAATAGCTGGTGTTACCTCTTCTAACGTGGCGTTTTCATCAAACGAAAGCTCTAGTTTTTCAGCTTCTTCAGCTATTGCCTTGTAGGTTGACCAGTACTGTTTAAACTCATGTTTCTGTTTTAAAATTTTAGAGCTTTCGAGAAAATCACGTCCATCAACTAGCCTTGACTTAATCGCAGTAAGCAAGACGGCAGGATCGTCGGTTAGCGCTACTGCGTCGACCAGAGCGTGATACGCTGATTTTCCTATTGATGCTGACTGTTGAAGACTTTCAGAGCTGGTCTCCCAGCCATGCCAGATGTTGTCAGATTCGAACTGGCCTTTAAGGGAGTTTATGTCCTCTTGAAGTGCAGCAGCTTTTCCCAGATCAGGAAGGACGTCAAGGTCGCTGAATTTCGAGTATCCGAGCTTTTTCACTGCCCCGTTTATCTTGAATTTGACCAAGACCCGCTTAAACCAACTCTCTTTGGCTTCCTCGTACATTTCCACCCATTCGGATACAGGGCTTTTAGCTAGCATTTCTGCTGTAACCTTATACTCTATAGTATCGAGGGCTTTATCAAATGAGGCTTTAGCTCTGCTTAATTCTTCTAGATCGTCTAACGATTCTTTCACGCCTCGTTTAACGATATAGCCGAGGGAGTTTGATTCGGCTAGCTCAACGAGGTTTGCTAGCTGATTGGTACGAACAAGATTGTGCGGTGTGTTTTCCGGCAGTTTAAGGTTGAAGCTGGATACAAGAGTCGCTGCAGAACGGTAGACTTCGTTGAGCGACGTTTGATATCGGTTTAAACAGTCCAAAACCTGGTTTTGCCACGCGTTAGACCAGCTTTTTGCGCGGATTATACGAAACGGTGTAGGATCCAAGCGGGATATATCGTTATACGCCAATGCAGACTCTTTAACTGCAGCCAGCATATCATCTAGCTTTTCTTGGCTGTTAACTGGTGCGCTGTCGAATCCAAGGGGCCAATTAATACTTAGTGAATGTTTGTCTTTGTAACGCACATCTCTAGCAATCGCATCACGAGCGGAGATGCCATATATCGATTTTTTGTGAAGTACCTTTACAAAACCATTGAGTTTATCTCGTTTCTCTTTGAGTGCTCGAACGGAATCAACCCATCCGGCGCTCTGCGACTCGTCGCGTTTATCGGTAGCCATCCTCAGCTGTTCCAACACGGCTTTTTTATTGGCTTTATTACTGTGTAGCTCGAGGCACAAATGGTCGAGTCCAACCTTTTCCATGCGCCGATAAACAACGTTTAGGGCCGCCATTTTCTCAGCGACAAATAGTACCTTTCTACCGAGTGCAAGATTGTGGCAAATGATATTTGCAATGGTTTCCGATTTGCCTGTGCCAGGAGGGCCTTCAAGCACGAAATCTTGGGGTCTACCAGAGGCCTCTACCGCAACTAATTGGGAGCTGTCGCAGTTGAGGGGTGTGAATACCTTTTCGGGATCGACCTTCTCATCAACTTCATCCCTTAGAACGAAGCTGGCGTCCTGAACATATGCATCCTGGGGATGGTCAACGAGGTGTTTAACAAAAGGGTTATCTTTCAAGTCGTCGAGGCGATCTTTCAGATCCATCCACATTAGATATTTCGCAAAGGAAAACGACGCTAGCACCAACTCTTCGACAACTTCAAACCCAGGTTGTTCAGCAATCGCTGCACGTACTGTGTTCCAGACAAGAGCCACATCTACACCGGACTCATCTTCAGGCATAGATTCTCTGAACTGATTCAGGTCTATATTGTGCTCAGTGTTCAGAAACTCAATGAGCGTCATATTAAAGATCGGGCTTTCATCAGGTAACTGACGAACTTTGACGGGTGCTCTCGCACTGCTACGTGTAAGTTCTGCCGGGATCAGGATTAAGGGGGCTCGGTATGAACGATCATCCTCCGGATTCTCCTTCCAGCGCAGCATGCCCAAAGCCAGATATAGCGTGTTAGACCCGCCCTCCTCTAGATCATTCTTAGCCTTCCGAAGAAGATTGACTGCATTTTGCTCGAGTTTCTTCCTGGACATGTTGGCAAGGAGAACATGCTTGTTGAGCTGCTCTAAAGCGTATTCCCGATGAATATCGGACCCAGCCTGTAGACGAAAGGTCTCTCCACTGCGTTCCCTGTCATTGAGAGGACTTTCTTCTGAAGATAGGAATTTGAACGACGCGCCGTCAGCGAGACTATCCTCCATTGCACCGATATCAGGACAGTAGAGCTTTATTGCCACAGCGCGGTCTTTTAATGACAACAATGAATTGCGTTTTGTTAGATCAAGCAGCTTCCTTTGCCAAGTATCAATACGTGTATCTGGTGTTTCATCGATAACTTGTTCATCCGCTCTGACCGGAGGAAGCGGCGGAATAATCGGTAAGCTTAGCGCTGTATCTGAGTCGGAAGGCTTTTCCTCCAGCTGTTCTTCAATGGTGGAAATTGGCTTAATCTTTCTCGCACGGGCCTGTTTGATATCAATCAAATAGACGAAGTCGACCTCTTTGTCCTCGCTAACTAGGTTCCGTGCGTGCTCCTTAGACTGCTCAAAGGTCACAGGCGAATCATTAGTGACAAGCGTGCTTTCAAAAAGTACTAAATCGCGTGCATCAATACGTTTACGTAGATCCATGGGATCATCATTGGTTAAAACAGGAAAATGCTCATCGATCAGCCAGACACCAACGAATGCGTGATTTTTCGTTATCGCTACTACCGGATTTAGGCCCATCGCTTCTAGGCAGCTGGCAAAAAGCAGCGATGTGTCAAGGCAGGCCGCAATTTTAGAGGCGCTGATGTCAGCGGCTAGCCGTATACGTTGTCCGTGCCTGGCAAAACCCTGCGGTGGTGTAACGTAGGCAATTCGTTGAGCGAATATAACGTTCCATAATGCGGCGGCCATCATGTAGGGCTTTTCACGAGTATTAGATTGGTAGCCATCGATGCTTCTTCCGTGGCCACCGTTTTCCAGCATTTCCGCCACTTGCCGTAATAAAGATTCAACATACAGCCCGTTGGGTTTCACGAAGGCAGCCAACAGGTCTGGCTGTCTACTCTCCCCGCCCCAAAAGTTAGCGGGAAGGACCTCAATGATAAATCTAGAAGTCGTTAAGGCCTCATCAGTGTTGTCTCGTAAATTGACTGAAAGTGAAACGGAAACCTTCATTTCTTCTGTTAAATTAAACAACAAGTCATGCGGCACGTTGAGCGGGCGTTTTTGAAGCGAGATCGCTTGTCCTGGACGAATTTCATCGATAGACCATTCTTCTGGAGCGAAGATTTCGGGATCCGAACGTAGCGTGACAACCAAGTTCTTTAATAGTGCGACTGGTGCATTGTCCACTGGCTCTTCGGGCGCGGTTGGCGCGTACAAGCTAATTGACCTGAATATTGGATACGCATTTTGTTGTGCGGCCAATGAGAAGGTGGATAATTGATCTATCTTTAACTGAACGGCGGGCTCAGATGCCATTGGTTCATCCGTATTCGTAGAATTCATGTCAGAACTTTTCTTTCAGAATATTTTGCTAATAACTTATTGTTATACCGCAACCGCGGTTCGATCAAATACTGCCGCAGTGGCAGTTCATTTAATGAGCCATATCAATGCAAGCCGCATGGAGGTCGCTACTACCAGGGCTTTTCGGTCCTACTACCTGATTGACCGCTGTGTAATCCCATTCAATGAGTACGAACTGAATCGGAAAGGCTAACACTGGCGCTTCCGCGGGGTGAAAGAGTTGGTTGGATTGAGGGGTTGAAAAACCGCTTTTGCTGTGCCGTTTGTGTATCATTTCGCCTTGGTCCGTGGTGGAGTCCAAGCGACATTATGCGCCTCTAGTTTGCCTGACACAATTGATGGAGATCAGAAAATAGCCGTTAAAAAACGGTCAGCAATCGGGGCATCTCCAAGTTGTTAGAGATGATTAGCCTCTATATTTAATCGTATTTGGGAGTCAACACAGTTAAAAAAATTCTCCTAAATGTTTCAACTATACATATTTAGTCTTGATTTGAATCATTTCGATATTGCTAACTTTAGAGAGAACTTCATTGGAGAGGGTCAAAATATATTAATAGAGTATATTTGGCGTGTGAGGCTCACAAGGAAATGTCAAATTAAAGGGGCCATTCCTTCAGTATATCACTGGTAATATACTGGCCAGGCTCATACTTACTTAGAAATCTTTTGAAATCCATCCCAAGCTTTCCCGGCGAGGATTTGGACATCGAATCTAAGTCTTTCAGTACAAAGCCTACCTTCACAGCCCCTTCGATATTAGCTTGGTACTTAGTCAGCACGGCATTCCAGAGGAAGGAAATAGGACGAGCCCATTCTCGCAAATTGCCGCTATAAGATAAAGGTACAAACTTCCCGCTAGAGTCAAGTATCCAACCATCTTTTGCTTTTGATCGCCGATTCTCCAGAGTGACAAATGTCTGCTCGTCCAAAAAACGAGCCCCTAATGCTTTGAAGCTACTCTTTGTGTGCACTGTAATTTTTCCATTTAAAAAGCACACCACAGGAAATCTAATAACAGGACCCATTTATTATCCTCAATTAATTGCCCTTTCCAATGCACGCTTAAATTCGAATGAGCCACTTTGCCGTTGAGTCTCATGCGTTTGGGTGAGTCGTGCCATCCCTATTTCGTTATGAGCTATTTGACACTGTGTCACAGTCGATTGTCCTCTAGGTACTTTAGCGCAACACTTAATGCTTCATCAGGCTTTGTATTGATATCTGGCTGGATTTTATATACTAGCTCGTCACGTATCTAGGTTGACAACCCTATTGGCGGCGCAATAATTCCCATTCCTCAGAAATTTGTAAGGTTTCCAAGTTTGATACAGGTGCTGAATCTAATCATTGCAGGAGGAAAAGCTCAGGATTTCATTGCATTAGCAAATAAAGTTTTATTAACTGTAAAGGGTTCATTTGTACTAATTTATTGCGGTATATGTTGATAAAATATTAATCGGCACCGGGATTAAATTCTCATTTGATGTATCAGGGTGGATTTTAAATATTACTTCGACGCCACATGATAAAGGTCTTATGACATGGAATATCATCATATTAAATACGAGCAAATTGGCCCTGTAGCCATCGTTACTTTTAACCGTCCAGAGGTTAAGAACTGTATTGGTACTCGCGCTCACCGTGAGCTGGTGGATGCATTCGATCGCTTTCGTACCGATGACGGAGCTAAAGTTGCGGTAATCACCGGTGCTGGCGATTCTGCATTTTGTGCAGGGGGTGATTTGAAAAGCAATCTTGCTGCAACCGAACCCACTAATCACCCCGATCCTGACGTGGCTGTTTTATGTCCTGTAGAGCCCGCTGATATTGCCCGGCATAACCGAGGAGAAGCTCCAGGCATTATAGGCCCATCCCGCTGGACCGATATTTATAAGCCTATCATTGCGGCTGTGAACGGAATTGCTTATGCGGGTGGCTTTGAGTGGGCATGTTTTGCCGATATGCGGATTGTAGAAGAACACGCATCCTTTGGAATGACTTGTCGTCGTTGGAATATCGGCTTAGCCGATGGTGGTACTCAGCGTTTGCCGCGTATTGTTGGTATGGGACGAGCGCTGGAGTTAATCATCACGGGAAAAGTTATTAATGCTGAAGAAGCTTATCGCATTGGGTTGGCCAACGAAGTGGTGCCAAAGGGAGCCGCATTAGGTCGTGCCGTTGAGTTAGCACAGTATATCTCTACCCTTCCCCAGCCAGCGATTCACTCTGATAAAGAAGCCGCCATTCGTGGTTATGGAAAGGATCTTGATGAAGGCCTACGAATTGAGGCTGAGTGCTTTAACCGATTATTCAGCGACTCTGAATCCAGAGCAGAGCTATCCGAAGGCTTGAGACGCTTTAACGAGCGCGATCATCCTGACCGAGTACGGGGACAAGCCAAAACACCCGGCATTGTTCGTAGCGAAATGGAGTAATTGCGACAAGCCAAAAGAAGGCTGTATTTAAGAGAATATATTGTTTAGGGGCTTAGATACCACGAATATATCTCGGACAATGTAGTAGAGGCCCATAGTGGCTATATGGGCCTAGCTATTTTGGTGAATCAGTGGGGTTCTTATCGTCACTTTTATGATCTGGACAGCCGCCCTCTTCCCAAGGCCCAGTTTTTATTAGACGCATGAATCGGATACATGTTGTTTATTTGCTGTTACGCTCAACCATTCGAATCCATATTCTTACTCCAAGCCATTGGCAAAAACGCATCATCGAGACTGACATTCAGATTGTGGGTAGAGTAATTCGAGAGTACTTTTAGGCTAGTTCCAACTATCACCTCTAGAACCGTCTCTTTCGTATAACCTGCTGCAAGAAACGCCTCAACTTCCTCTTCTGTAGCCCATCCACGTTTCTCATTGATAATGACACTGAATGCTCGGAGTGCTTCGAGTTTAGGGTCATCGAGTGTTTTACCGCTACGCAGAGCCTTGATTACATTTTCATCTACACCGGCCATTTTGCAAACGGCGGTATGCGCAGCCATGCAGTAGGTGCAACCGTTTAGACGGCTGTTTGTCATCAGGATTATCTCTCGCTCCGTTTCGCTCAAGCGAGATTTATCGAATAATCCCATAAGTGTTAGGTAGCTCTCTACCATTACAGGTGATTCGGCCATGGTTGCCATTAGATTGGGTACAAATCCCATTTTCTTTTTAGCGGCTTCTAGAGTTTGCTTAGAGGCTTCTGGAGCTGTTTCAATTGTGTAACGTGTAAAATTGACCATGAGTCTTACCATATAAGTTGGGTTTTACGGTGCTCGATATCGATTTACATTGAGTGCTTGCATCTCTTTGGCGCTAGTCAGCGCAAAAGAGGTGGAGGTGTTTACATACTATGCAGTTGTAAACTGACTCAGCTTTTCAAGTACGGGAAATAAGTCACTGGGTTCTGGGCGACGCGTATAGTCAGGATTCACCTCCGCATATGCGATTGTTCCATCGGTATCTATGACATATCTTGCTGGCATAGGTAAGTTCCACGCGCCGTCACGATGGATGGTCGGGAGTTCGACTTTGAACACCTTGTGGAACTCAATTACATAAGGTTGTAATGTCCAGCGGATACCAAGCTTTTCAGCAAGCTTTCCGCTTTGGTCAGTCAGAATTGGGAAGCTTAGCTTGTTATCTCTCTGAGATTTACGGCTTTCAGCGGGCCCTTGCATGGAAATAGCAACCAGGGTTGCGCCACGCGCTTTGATCTCTGCAGCAACTTCTTCTAACGCTTGCAGCTCAATATTGCAGTACGGGCACCACACGCCTCGATAGAACGTTAGAATAACGGGCCCTTTGGCAAGGAGTTCTTCCAGGACAAGGTCGTTACCGTCTGAATCTGGCAATGTAAAGTATGGGACTTTCTCCCCTACTTTAATCGAACGTTCAACTTGGCCACTAGCAGCCAATTCCTTGGATGATCTGGCAAAGGCTTCAAATGCTCCTTCCGGGGCCTGTTGCTTAAATACTTCTTTGAAAGCATCTAGTTTGTCTTGAAGAGACATAACCTATTCCTCTAATGGTTTAAAGTTTGGAAGCGCGAGCTTTGGGTAAGCCTTCGATGGACCAAGAGGCGATGTACTTAACTCTCCAATTGGCCTCTATGCAGGTACTTACGCCAAACCACTATTGGGAAGGTTAGTTACTTTGATTTGTGCTATAAACATGCTATTTTGAAACTCATTGTATCCATTAGGGACACAATCTGTGTTTCAACAAGCCCATTTGAACGAAATAGTCGTATTTATTGCCGTAGCCGAACACGGAAGCTTTACAAAGGCGGCGGCATCATTGAACTCAACCAAATCAGGCGCTGGTAAGGCAGTTAAGAAGCTTGAGGAGGAATTGGGTCTTAAGCTATTCAACAGAACCACACGAAGTATCAGGCTGACAGAAGAAGGCAAAATATTTCTAGATGCCGCAAAACATGCGTTAGAAACAATCAATGAGGCCAGGCTTTTGCTGCATGCCAGGAAGGATGAGCCTGCCGGACGATTGCGTATCAATTTGCCAATAGGCATAGGCCGAAATATTGTCAGTGCTTTAAAGGGGTTTACGCAGTTGCATCCCAAGGTTACGGTTGAGGTTTCTCTTTCAGATAGCCTGGAGGACGCTATTAAAGGTGAATGGGATGTCGTTGTTAGAATTGGCGAACTAGAAGATAGTTCTTTTATCGCAAAAACATTATGTGGATCTAGACGTATCTTGTGCGCTTCGCCTGAATATCTTTCGCAGAAAGGTAAACCTAAGAATTTGGAGGAGTTAAGAGAGCATGATGCTCTTGTTTTCAGAGCGCCTACAGGAAAAGTAAGAGCCTGGTCATTTCGAGAAAATGATGACTCAATTACTGAATTCTCCCCTTCCCCGCTGGCAATTTTTAGAGATGGGCGAACACTGATAGATGCAGTAGTCGCTGGTATGGGTATTGCTCAGGTATATGATACTGCTCTCGGTTCTTCTATTCAGACTGGCGAAGTTATTGAGTTGTTTCCTGAGAAAGTAGTACCCGGTCCACCGGTTAGTGCACTGATTCCCAGTGGTAGAGCGATGCCTGCGAAAACGAGAGTTTTTATCGATTTTCTACAAAGCGTGCTGGATTAGGAGTTAGGGTGTCAGGTGAAATCGCAGAATAATTTCATCAAGAGAACCCCCCTCTCTAGTTCTAGAAAGGGGGAGATTGGTTGACGAAAACCTACTGGTTGTTAAGTTTGGGCCTTTCGCTAAGCAATGCTTTTAAAGGTTGGTTTGTCCTTTTCTAGCTGTGGTGCTGAGTCAGCAAAAACATGCAGGAAAGTCGTAGGATTTGGGCGTCTGCGATAATTATCGGTCTCATCTCCGAATAGAACCTTGCCACCTTCGTCCAGTGCTATCACCGTAGCCATAACAGTATCCTTAGGGTACCCAGGCATTCCTGCAGGAGAACCGCCAATATCTTCAATGCCTAAGGCTTTAGCACCCATTAGGTTGTCATCTTGAAGAATTTCAAAATGACCAGGCAGGTCAAGCTTGTCGGCTAACTTCCTTGAGTTGTCGTAGCCTTGGTTAGAGATAAACTTTACCTTCACATCATATTGCTTAAGTGTCTCAGCATACTTCTTCACTTCTTTTAACTGGTTCATACAAAATGGGCACCAGTTGGCTCTAAAGAACACTAATAGTGTTTTAGATTCGTCAAAAGAGGTGGAAGACACACTTGTTTTATCTAATCGATTAAAGTTCATTTCAGGCAGTTTTTGGCCTTTTGATATAGCTTTACTCTTTTTACGGTTGTAGACGGAGAATGACCAGATATACCAGTGAAGGGATACGAAGCCCAGGGCAGCAGCTGCAATAGGAATGTACTGAGGCAAGGACATTGGAGCCTGGTTCGAATAAGTTGAATAAGCAACCAGTGCAACTCCTAAAAAGTTAACGGCTTGAATAACTGGCAGCCTTTCTGATGTTCTTGAAATGCTGAACACATTTGTCAGAATCATCAAGAAAAATGGTAAAGGCAAGGTCGCTAAAAGTGCGCCGACCCAAACCGGATCGCCGCCAGACATATAGATCATGATGCCGGACCCTACTCCGCCAAGCATGTTTAATAGAATCATTGGTAAAATAAGTTTTGCTTTCATTTCAGGCTCCTGAAGCGTTGAGTTAATGTCCAAAACTTGCGATCTATCCTAGTACATCACATTGACTCAATAATTAGTTCAAATAGAGAAACAATGTTGCGAAAACGGATACAATTGGATTTATTTTATCGATCTATTTGTCGTGGCTGGCATGAGTAACTTACACTCAGTTCTAGCAGGAATTTAGTATTTCTTAACAAATAAGGGAACTAGTAAGCTGGAGGAAGGTGTAAAAAAGTAGACAAGATCAGATCACATCTGACAGATCGTCTTGATTAAGAAGGGTTTACCGGTTTTGATGAAAGTGCCTAAACCTAAAAGCAAAACCAAGGATAAACCCCATGATCCATACTAATGATCGCATCATCAAACATTAACTGCTAGGTGATTTCGATTGCAATACCACTCCAAACGTAACTATGCCTTCCAGCGTTTTGATGACGCAACGTTCGCCATCCAATATCAGACCTCCAAACTGGTTGAGCTTCATTCGGGTTATAATATTTGACTGTGGACCCATCCTTGGCTACCAGGATATTATGGAAACCCATTTCATGAGCAGACCCAGGGGAAGGGCCTCGAAACATCATAAAAGCGCAATTGTAATAGGTGTCGGTAAGCAAGTTCCTCGGCATTCCCCCATTACTAGCTGGCTGTATGAGATTTGTAAACAACGAATTATAATCAACTCTATTGGCCGGCTGCGCGAATTGAAGGCACATGTCTTTCTGGGTCGCGTCATATAAAATCCGACTGGTACGCCCAGGGCACTGGGTATTCACATAGTTTCGCACACGCATCGGCGAACTATTGTTGGCCGCCACTAAGGGATGGTCGGCACCGTTTGGCATCGGAGGTAGGTCCCCATTCTGCCATTTGATAGCGCGCCACAGAGTGTCTTCCACAAAACTCTGTGGCCTTGGCGCACGGAGATCAAATCCTGACACTGCGATCTCGGTGCAGTGAGCGGCGCAAGAATTACCGTTCTGACTCGGTAAAGTTTTAAGATTCAACATCAAAATTTCCTTTTTCGTTGTGCTTGACAGTGAGAGTAGTGAGTCCAATGTACCAATTTGATAGGCAGTAATATATAAAATGGAGTGAAAAATAATATTACGAGTTATTACGTAACCAGCAGTAAAACCGCGTACTTCCCTTTCCTGATTTAAGGGCCATTTTTTCAATGCCACTTTCAAAGGACTTCGAGACTGAAGCAGCTCTGTCTGAGTAACAACACAGAGATATAAATTCTTAAATCAATCGCTATAGCAGTTCTACGGTCGTTAGTAACCATAGAGGTTTTATTAATAAAAAAGGGTAATGTTTTAGTCAGTGTTTTAACCTCTGCGACCTTGGCATAATCGTATAAATTTAATAATGCCGTTAGGAAGGGCTATAGATGTTTGATGTGACCCCATACACTCCAAACTATTTTTTTATTTATAGATAACGCAGAAGACGGGCCCTTAACTATTCGGGCCATCCTAATCTTCCATCTATGACAGTTGCCAGCTGGAGAATAGCATCATAAGGACGAGGTTTTCAGGAGTGTAAACTCGCTTTCCGTCAGTGCCTTCACACTACCAATAACCTAATATTTTCTATCAAACTCATTTCAGAATTTTTATAAACGTGCTTTACTAGTGTAAAAAGCTCGGTTATCCCCTGAGCCTCTTTATTCAGCATCACAGGTTATTGGCAGTAGTTCTTTTTGAGGATCTAACTGTTCTAACTTTACTGGTTGCTCCACCAGCTCCATAGTTCTGCTTATCCTCCATTAGGCTCCGTTTGCCCAAAATGCGTTTATCTCTGTTAGTGATCAGCGTATCTATCACAAGAACTTTTATGCCTTTCTGATAGTCAAAGTTTACCAACTAAATTCTGGAAAGTTTTTGAATAGGTGTTGACTGCCATGGAACGACGTGATTTCGCAAAATTAATTCTTGGGGCTACCTCTGTATTTGCTGTCCCTCGACCACTCATCGCTTTAGATGCTTTATCAAGTCATCCAGTGAATGATGATGACGAGTTTCAACGTCTCATTCGGCATCGTATTCTTAAGCAACACGCGGCACATGCAGCAGTTGCAGGTACCCTAAATTTTTCTGATCGTCGAATTTTTACTGTCCGAGTGCCTGAAGCCAAGGATACTTATCAACTAGGGGACGATACGATTTTTGAAATTGCGTCGTTAACTAAGATATTTACGGCCTTGCTATTGGCTGTTGAAGTTGTACATAAGAGAGTGAAACTCGATGATCCTCTCCAGGATTACGTACCAGCCAGTGTAAAAGCTCCAACTTTTGAAGGGCAACAAATCACTCTCGCCGACCTGGCTACCCATGCTGCTTCTCTTCCTCTAAGACCAAATAATCTTGCTGCATCGGCGCCCGATGCGCCCAATAAGTACGCTGGTTACTCCTTTGAGCAGCTCTATGGTGGCTTGCCAAGCTATCATCTGAAAGCTAGCCCGGGTACTCAATTCAGCTATTCAAACCTGGCTTTTGGGCTCTTAGGTCAAGGACTTGCTTTGAAGGAAGGCCGCTCTTTTGCAACGATACTGCGAGAGCGTGTGACGGGACCTTTAGGGCTAAGTGATACCACTATAGAGGATGATCCCAAGAAGTCTACTCGGCGAGCTCAAGGCCATGACTTCTATCTCAGCCCGATCGGCCCAACAAGCGATGGGGTGCTCTCGCCGGCTGGCGGTTTACGATCTACAGCCAGAGATCTCCTCACACTTCTAGACTTGTTTATCAACGGTCGAGGCCCTAAGGATTTGATTGCAGCATCGCGGCTAATGCTGTCAATTGATAGGCCGGGAGGCAGTGATATCACTCGTATGGCCCTGGGTTGGCGCAGGACAACCACTAATGGAGAGACTTACTATTGGTCCAATGGTAGCAGTGATGGATCGCGTACATTTATGGGTTTTAACCCAGCGCGGAGAGCGGGTGTTGTTGCCTTGGCAGATACTGCCAGCGGCGAAGGTCTGGATGATATTGGCCATCACTTCTTGAACCCCGAGCAGACGGTATCTACTAAGGTTGTCCCTGTCCCAGATTTCATCACTTTACCAGAGGAGGTGCTTTTGAGAGGTGTCGGGCGCTATGGGCACGGAACAGATGATATTGTCGAAATCAGCCGCGGCTATACAGGTCTTATAGTTTCAGCGGAATATGGAGAATTCGTAATTCGACCGCAATCGTCCACAATCTATGCATCGAAGATGGTTCCAGGGTTGACTATAGAGTTTGAGGAGAGCGATACGAGCCCTGCCCGCTCGTTTACTCTTCGTCAAGGTGGAAAAGCTTATTCCTATAAACGACTGCCCTAGTTTGAATAGTCGGTTAATTACTACTGGGGTTGAAGAAAATAATACACCGCACTCGAGACACGCTGTTAATACATCCTTGTAAGCTCCTAATCGGCACCCATGCTTCATAGGGTCCGAAGCGCGGTGTATTTTTCCTTCTCCCATTTTAGTAATTACAACCTAGGGGAATATTGGGCGAAACAGTTTTAACTTATTGATAAATTGAGATTTTTTATATCAGTCATGTCACTGCTGCAAATTGATTCATCAATACCACATCTTAATTGTGGCTGGATTAGGCAGGGTTTGGTAGTGGCAGGCGCTCAGTAATTACTAGCCCAGTCCAAAATCAGCAAAAATCAGTTAAAGTGACTCGAAATACTGCGAACTGCCTCAATCCCTCCGCAATATTAATCTATGAGTAATTTCCAGAAGAATTATTGCAAAACACATTAGGGAATTTTAATCCGAGGTGGATTGTTAAGAAGTGCTATTCCTGAATGATTTTAAGAATATTAATGTACAGTCGTGCTAAGTAATATTATATATTCTATTTTGCTCTGGTTTGGCATCAGAGCAAAAACAGTGGATTCCATCGCTGAAAGTAGCAGGAAAAGGCAGGAGAATAATTATGACAAAAATAGTGAGCCGCAGTATCAACCGGGAAGTGAGTTTTACCGTGTTGGTAGAGGATAATTCGCCGATACTTTTTCAAACGAAGGTCAAAAAATCACTCGAAAACTGGCTGGATGAAGCACAGACTATCTTAAAACGAGCGATAGATATGTGCACTGTAGCGATTACATACCCTGATAAGGTTCCTGATAAATTTAAAAATTTAGTCTCCTACTACTTCGGCCTTCCTATGGATTGCCCGCCACAAAGATATTCAAATTGTGTAAATGCGATACTTCAAAAACTCAGTAAAACCCAGATAGGCTTGAGTAATGATGTGGAGTGTGCGGATGTAAAAATGATGCCCACCTTGTGTAAGGTTCAATGCTCTACCATATCGACGATAGGATATCCATTTGGTATTGAGGACCCTTCGAAAAATGCGGCCGGGTTTGTGTTTGTGCCCCTTACGGAAAGTTGGGGCAGATCAATTTCAAACTTCTGTAAGTTGTCATGGGCTGGTGGAGGGCAACTTAAGGGGGGGAGCTTTATGAAGCCCAATCAAAACCCTATCTGCTTGAGTTTTAGTAAAATTTGGGAGAAAGGTGAGGTATTCTGCATTGTTACTCTGATCCATGAAGGAACACATAAATATGCGCAAACCGTGGATCATAAATATTTCAATGATGAAGGCATCGCGGATAAATTGGATAAAGCTATTAGTGAAGGTGGCGCTATATGGATGAAGTTCCATCAGGACAATGGTAAAACCCATGAACAAGCATTCAAGCTTGTTGTACAGCAGGCATTCAATCAGTTACGCGGACAAGATGCAGCGGCAACTCTTATGGCAGAGCTCACTGAGGTGAAAGCGGTGGAAAATGCGGACTCAGTGGCATGGTTTGCGTATGACGTAGCACAATTACCCTCTGAGCAGGAAGTTGGGAGAGTTATAACAGGAATGGTAGGTAAACGAAAAGTACACCCAAGCCTACTTAATCATTAAAGGAAAACCCAGGGGGCAGTCGAATTAATAGAGACGATTACGTTTCATGCAATTTGGGGTCCTATCCCGAAATCAGAGAACTGTCCCCAGGGCCCAAGGATTTCTATATTTGGGGTGTAGATGCTCGGGCCAATGCGTGAGTGGTGAAGGATTGGTTGATACTGGTCACCACTTCCCGTACGCCGAGTACACGGTAACAATTTACACTGTTACTACCTAGGATTTTATCGCTGGAATTGGAGAGGTACTTTAGGGAGTTGGCTAACGCGTGCGATGCAGTTGTTACCATCAAAATCAGTTGTGACCATGCCAACCCTATTGTTTCAACGGGATCTGGAAAGTTCGTAATTCGGCGGCAATCGTCCACAATTTATGCATCGAAGGTCGTATCAGCGCTAACTATTGAGTCCAAGTGAGGGGACATGAAGGCTCGCTGTTCGCTTACTCTTATAAGTGTGTATCTCTATTTGGATAAATGCGGCCCGCTAATCGCTAATACCTTGAAAGGAAAGATCAATGCCCTATCCAGAAGTTACGATGTCTAGTAACACAATCCACAACCCGAAAGAACCCCGACACCTTATGCGCGCCAAGATTGTGCCTAGGACAGTGCGTGTGCGTCGTGGTGGCAAGGTGATTGCCGAGAGTAGTAATGCTTTGAGAGTTACAGAACTCGCAAAAGATATGCTCGACCCCGTATTCTATTTCCCAAAAGAAGATGTTCTCGCTCCCCTCTCCCTTATAGAGGGAAAGACAAGCTATTGCCCACTGAAAGGAGATGCCAGCTACTTCTCAATCGATGATAGCGGAGAAGCTATTGCATGGGCCTATGAAGCTGCTTTTGACTTTGCCGGGGTGATCAACGGGCGTATTGCCTTCTATCCAGATCAAGTGGCAATCGAAGAAGTTGGAACTTCATCATGACCCTCTTCCTATAGACTCTTTTAGGTTAATGATACAAACCATGCCTAGAACCTGGTTGCACTAACACTCCGCCCTTTTATAGGCACTTGTAGCGAAGGACTAGTCCGCCCGTTTCAAGGGTATCTGCCCGCATCAGCTCAAAATTTTTCTGGATACCGTCAGGTTTGAAGAGAGGTGAGCCAGCTCCTAGTACGATAGGTGCTAGGCATATCCGGTACTCGTCTACTAGACCTTCTCTGAGCAGAGTAGCTACAAGATTCGAACTACCAAATACGAAGATATCCCTCTTCCCGGTCTCTTTTTTCAGCGCGCGAACATGTTCGGCCGCCTCGCCTTTCAGTAGACGAGTATTTGACCAATTGGCGTTTTCTAGCGTGCGAGAGATGACGGCTTTTTCAAGCGAGTTCATCATGTCCGCAATCGCCCCAGTTTCGTTTTGCCAATAATCGGCCATCCCTTTATAGGTGCGACATCCGAATAGCAAGGTGCCGATTTCATCACCCTGTCGAAGAGAGAAGGCTTCTAATTCGTCGCCCCACACTGTTGCGTGATGGTCCAATGACCATGGGGCGGTGCCTTCAAAGCAGCCGTCCAACGACATCACATTCCAAACCACTAACCGTCTCACAATCTGATCCTCATATATTTGTCTCTTGCATTGTCTGTTGGGACTGAGCTTGACGAGGGCAGTGTCACTTAGCTTGTTGAGGTGTTGTGCCAGTAGCTCAGGGTTGACGAGGGGATTTGCTCATGCCCGGTATAAATACTCTTTCGCGATATCTCTCTGTTACTTCAAACCGAATTTGTAGCAGCTTGAATTGTCGCAATATCGATCTTTCTCATGGTCATCATCGCGGTGAAGGCGCGCTTTGCCTTGTTACGGTCGGGATTCGTTGTAAGATCGAGTAGCAGTTTTGGCGTAATTTGCCACGAGTGACCCCAGCGATCCTTACACCAACCGCAGGCGCTCTCTTGCCCACCGTTATCCACAATCGCATTCCAGTAACGGTCAGTTTCCTCCTGGTTTTCGGTGATAACCATGAAACTAACCGATTCATTCGGAGTTAGATTTGGACCGCCATTCAGACCTATAAACTTGCGCCCAAGGACAGTCAATTCAACGGTTAGCTCACTGCCCTCATGGCCACCGGGGTAGTCGATGGCGGCCGCATTAATGCGGTCGACATGGCTGTTAGGAAAAGTTGCTGCATAGAATTCCGCCGCTTTCTTTGCTTCGCCGTAGTCGAACCAAAGACAGGTAACGAGTTCTGTCATTTTGATATCTCCTCGGGATTTAAACGGGTCGAATACTTACTCTGCTGAAAGGCTCTGGCATTGATAGTTATGTCGGGACATCTGGTGGGCGTTCCAGATCTGATCTTACTGCCGAGCGTATCGGCACAATGTGCGCAGCTTCCCTTGAATACCAAGTCAGTGATGGGCTCCATAACTTTCGAGTTCCTATCTCTGCTTATCTATCCCAAATTGCGCTTATACTGCCGGCCCTACTCTCGTTGCAGGGAGAAATTTCCAGTCGTGATACTTCCGCCTCGAACATAGGTCACACAAATTACACCGCTATCTGTCGTCATGGCTTGCTGTACATGGAACGCTGTAGGGATCACACCTGAACCGAAAAGGCGTTTTCCGTTACCCAGGACCAAAGGAAAAATCAGTAATTTGAACTGATCAATTAGGTCCGCTTTGAGTAGAGTTTGAATAAAGTCAGCACTGCCTGGAACCAACAAATCAGGGCCATTGCTAGCCTTGATTGCACGAAGCCTTGAGATTGGGTCATCCCCCAGCCACTCGCTGCCTTCCCAGGTAAACTCAGGTCTCGTGCGAGAAGCCACGTATCGTGTTGTACCGTCGATTTTTTGATCAGCTGGATTTCACTTTCATCAACACCCTCAGGCGGAGGGTCAGCAGCAACTTTTGGCCAATGTGCAGCGAAAATATTGTGAGTCCGATGGCCAAGTAGTAACTCAAATGGCGCTGCGAACACATTGCCCATGAATTCACCAACACCTTCATCAAAATAGGAAGCTACCCATCCACCAAGCTCAAAGCCCCCTGAAGAGTCCTCTTCCGGGCCGCCAGGGGCCTGCATCACACCATCCAGGCTAATAAATGTGTTTACAATTATTTTTCGCACAAGTTCTTCCCTGTTGGTTCTATTGGCCCAAATGATGCTGCGGGTTGTACTTGGACTGTTACTCAATGGCTATTGAAGCCCGAAGAGAAGCAATATTGCCCTTTTCTATTCGGCTTCTACTTTTCTTGCTTCCATGTATGCAGTCAGATTAGAAAGAGCGCGCTGCCACCCATTGCTAGTTCCCTCGATTATTCCCGAGCCGACCAGGGAGGCGATTTGTATCGTTACCTTGAGTTCTGTCACGCTTTCACTATTGCCGATCTCCACGCTAATCAAAGAGATACTCAGTGGAGAGCCATCCGTAGTTACACGTTCGGTGAACAGAAGCCGATGTGGCCTTCTGATTTCGTAATAGTGTGTTTCAACCCTGAATCGCAGATCGTTACTTTGACCGCATCGATGTATGTCAATGCCTCCTTCGCGAAAGTCATTTTCGAGAAATTCAATTGTTTCATCTTCAGAAGGAGGCCCCCATATCGAGCGGGCTTGCGGGTCTTCCCATGCGGAAAATACCCGCTCTCTCGGTGCTTTGATCGTTCTACTGATCGATATGGTGTCGTGGGATAAATCTTGGCTCATGCGAATCCCTCTGCGATGTTTGCAAAGCGTGAACAGCCGAGTGCAAAAAATAACGATAGTTAGCTTTTTGGGTAACTATAGTTAACAGTAATTGTTAGGTCAATGGATAACCCGCGAAAGGCTCCGCGCGGTTAAAGCTTCAGTGCTAGGTGGGGTGGAGGGAGAGAAATTGGTTTACGCCTGGGGGATCCGTACTGTTCGGGCATTTACCCCTTTTGTACTAAGTCATCCTGCTCTTCTGCATCAAGCGTTTCGACATAGCTCGCCATCCGAGCCATCCGGCCTTCCCATATAGCCGTTTGTGTATTGATCCATTTTTGTGCGGCAGTCAGTTGCTTGGGTTTTATCTCACAGGTTCGCACGCGACCGGTTTTCTTGGAGCGAATCAAGCCCGCATCCTCCAGCACACCAATATGCTTCATGAACGAAGGGAGTGCCATCTCAAATGGTTCTGCGAGCTCGGTGACCGACGCTGGTCCGCTTATCAAATGCTGAATGACAGCGCGTCGTGTTGGATCAGCCAGAGCTTGGAAAACAGTATTCAGGTTGTCGTGATTTTCTTCCATCTGAATAAGTATATCGGTGAAAAATTGTTAGGCAATGGCTACTGGGTGTAGCTGCGTATTAAAAGCAGCTTAAGGTTACTTGGAAACTGCTTATTCAGTCATTCGATTAGCCTCGCCACCTCAACGATAATGGATATGCTATAGAGCGTCTGCAAGCGCTGGTTTGGCTCCCTACTATGATCATAGAATCAGGTGGAGTCGATTAAATGGTGTTATAGGACAAAGATAAAATGTTTCAGTGTTAACAGGCTGCTGGAACCCCCCTACTTAAAAGAATAAGGTGCAACAGTGATCGATTTTACATATCAAAAGGATGTTCGAACCGAACTGATCTCTTATACAGTCCGGGCAGTGCCAGAGAAGGTCTTTGATGCCTGGATCATACCCAACATGGTTGAAAAATGGTGGGGGCCTGACGATTTCACGACACGTGTACTCAACCTCACCGCCAAGGTTGGTGGGTGCTTTGCTTTTGAGATGACTGCTCCAAACGGCAGTTCCTGCATTATGTCTGGTGTGTATCGCAGCGTTGACAGGCCAAAGCGATTGGTTTTTGAAGTCCACGAGCATTGCAATCTTAATCTGCCAAACAGCACCGAGCCGCAAGAGAATGCATCTTTGGTCGAAGTTGTTTTCAGGGGCAGTGAGCTTGGTACCATCGTTACTCTGACACATACGCTTCTCAACACTGACTATGCAAAACTGGCAAAAGTCAGTTGGACTCAATCAATTCGTCAAATGGAAGCTGTACTTACCGAATCTTTCACGAGTTAGTGTTTTCTCTAATGGACTGGATTAATGAGTTAATGTAAGTTTTCTTTGGATCAACAATATAATCCAGCTAGCGATAACAAATGGCGCGGTTAATACAATAATATCAGCGCTCATAAAAGCCATTGCGATTGGAACGGTTAATATGCTCCCTGCAATTGGGGCTAGCCATCGCTTACGACCATTTGATAATGCAATAGCGCTCAAAGATGCATTGTAACCGAAGAGCCCGGCAAGAATTAATGTGGGTGATAAGGCCAGGAACATGGCCAGTGATGTGGCCAGCATTCCACCAATAATACTCCAACACGCATGAGATTTATTCGAGATAAAAATCCCAATTAAAAAACAAATACCTGTAATGGCATTGTTCTGAAAGATAATTTGACCAATACCTTCGAATATCCCCCAGGTTGAGGTGTTTTCGTTAACAAATACTGTAGTTGGCGCTAGATCTAGTGCTGGAGCCAATATCCATATAGCCCATATCACCAGAATGTAGGGTGCAGTATAAGGCGGAAGGACAAAATGAAGCAGCATAAAGCGCATAATTAAGACTGCTAAAGCACTTCCACCGACAATCAATAAAAAAGTCATTAGGGATGGAGCATATAATAAGAATATGACTACACCGATCAAAGCTCCATTGTACCCAAATAGTCCATCCTCAATTTGTTTTACGGGATAATTAAGGATATTTGCACAGGCAGTTGAGGTGATAACCCCAATTGCGACCCCTATAGCCATGGCAATAGAGTTAACTGTTACTCCGAGTATGAATAGAAAGCCACTCAAGGCGTTTCTTTGCAGGATGACCTGGCTAATTCCTCTGAAGAGACTGACAAGACAATTTCTGAGTTTTGTAGTTATTGGCTTTGTCATAGTATCTCTATTACAGCCTTAATTCGAATTAGTTAGTGTGGCTGCCAGATTTTGAGCCAAGTGAAATTAGATTATATTGTGTATGAAATTAGCAAAGGGGTTATCCATTATCTTTCTTAACCTGAATAAGTTGTAATTGACCCTACCCGCTCATTTGTTCACGGTCATAAATATACTATTAACTTTAGGGACCCTCTGATCAACGAAGCATTTTTCCAGAATTAAGCTGAGCTGCTTGAAAATTCACTTTATTACGCACAAATGTGTAATTTTCGCGTAATAGTCCCCTAATTTTCATCTGAAACCCTCAATAGGCGGGTTTCAGGCGAACCACCCCTAGGCAGCCAAGTATTTTCTCCCTATTAATAAGTTGGTAAAGCCTGCCAGTAAGCACAGCCTCTCAGTATTCTTTAGCAGTCCCCGATAGCGGACCTTGTCATAGCCAAATATCCGTTTGATGTAGCGGAAGGGGTGCTCGACCTTCGCTCTTATCTGCGCCTTGATCTTTTCCGCTTTACGAAGTGCATCACGCCCTGGAAGAGTTTTTAGCTTGCTCGGCTTCATTGCTATATACCAATCCGCCTCCCGCTCTTTCAACTCTTCACGTTTCTCCGCACCAATGTACCCAGAGTCTCCCCAGATTCTTTTCTCCTCCCCGTGGAGAACTCGCTCTGTAGTTGTGACATCATGCGAATTCGCTGCTGTTGTATCTATGCTATGTATTACTCCGAGCACATCATCAACCCCGATATGCATTTTCATCCCAAAATGCCACTGATTGCCTTTCTTTGTTTGATGCATTTCCGGATCACGTTCTTTCTTTTCATTCTTAGTTGAAGTTGGCGCAGAGATAATAGTGGCATCTACAATCGTGCCTTCACGCAGTACCATGCCATTCTCAGCAAGATGTTTGTTGATTTCATCAAAAAGAGCTGCACCTAGCTGATTGAGCTCCAGTAAGTGGCGAAAGTTAAGAATCGTTGTTTCATCGGGAATTGGGTTACTCAAAGTCAATCCAGCAAAACTACGCATGGATTCAATTTCATACAGTGCATCTTCCATAGCGGGATCACTGAGATTGTAAAATAGTTGCATGCAATGAATACGAAGCATGACACTCAATGGATATGGCTGTCGGCCAAGTTTGCCTTGTGGGTAACAAGGAGTGATCTGAGCCTCTAGTCGCTGCCATGGGATGAGGGTTTCCATTTGAGAAAGAAACTTCTCTCGGCGAGTTATACGGCGCTTTAGCTTATATTCTGCTTCGGCAAAGGTGACTTGGTGCATGATTCATCGTAGTCTTGATGGGTAGGTGAATATTACCAAATTGACTCAGAATTATTCAGAGGTTCCTTAGGTTATCCAGAATAAGCCATGGGCAATACACATTTACCAGGTAAGCTCGATATATTGTAGTGCTACTTAGTTGACTGTCACGTTCTGATCAGAAGCCTGTAGTCTGCTTTAACTTATTAAATTTTCTTCATACCTGTGATTAAATGTGCTTCCCCAAAAACCATCTACAATTCAACACACCACTTAAGCGCCGTGGGTAGTACTTTAAGCTATTCCGGTGTATATGGTTAAACGATACTTTCGGTAGTGAGGTAGCAAGCATGTTTAACAACGTAGGTTGGATTATCGAGGGAAAGATAAGAAAGGGACATGAAGCGGAGTTCAAAGCTGTTGTGAATGAGATGGTCGCAGCAACTAAGAAAGAAGGTGGAACCCTGAACTACCAGTATTACGTAACCGATGATGGAAACGTGCTTATCTATGAGCATTTCAAGGATTCCAAATCCGCTCATAAGCATATTGACTCGTGGGACAACTTTGCCGATCGTTGGATAGCGGCTGCTGAACCGACTCGCTTAGTCCACCTGGGAGATATGCCACAAGATCTTCGGGAGCGTCACTCAGGCCTGCAATCAACTCTATACCACCCTTACGCTGGATTTGAACGTTCAGGCGGTAAGGCTCACTAACCGTTTAGGGAAGAAAGTAAAGGTGTAAGACTTTCACCAGTTGAGTTGATAACTACATGTTTCAAGACAACTGGTGAAGGTTGGGTACCCTTTCATTTATAAAAAGTTACTCCAGCAGCTTCATGGAATCCCATATTTCTCAGCCAATCGATCGATTTCTGCTTGTGATCTGGAATTATCTGGACACTTCGCACCAAACCATGGGTTTAGATCACTGTCTGTATTTGTAGCAGGTAGCTCTTTAACATCAAAACAGCGGTCTCCAACTTGAACAAAGGTTCCTGTCGAGGTCTGGTATCTGTTTTCTGTAGGCTGATATCGACGGACTTTGTTGCGTTCCCTGGCTATTTTTCTCTCAAGAGCGGGATTGAATACAGACGGTTGTCGCCCTGACCTTGGCGCAGTTGGGAGATCCTCGGAATGGGGCCTTGCCTCTAATGCTCCTTCCAATTTGGGTGGTGGCTCTTCTATTTTGGCTGGCTTCACCTTATTCAAACTATCAGATATTGGTGGGCTAGTAACGGTTACTGCATCTGTCGGAGCGGTATCCTGCTCTGATACTACGCTCGGTTCTTCAGCAGTTGGCGGAGACGTAGAAGGCAGAGAAGTAAATGGGGCCAGTAAATTGACTTCTAGCGACGTGTTGGTTCTAGGAGTTGGACTTGGAGCTATTGATACTGGAACAACTATCAGTGCTATATGGGTTCCAATAGCAATAAGTACTGAGACTGCAAAGCGCCAATTTTTGGTGGTTTTGATGTTGGAGAGTGCAGGTGTCGTCGTATTAAAATCCATCTACTTCGTAGACCATATCTCAATAGACCTGGCCAAAATCCTTTTCCGAAAAACTCTGTGATTAGTGCGATAACAGGTAGGACTCCCACAGACCTTATAAGTTCTTTGGAGGCTCCAACTTCACCTGGTTGTTACTTTTTGACAATGAGGCCATCACCCTCCTCCAGTTAGCCTTCTTCGTTCCTGAATACACAGAGAATCGCCCCAGGGTTCCTAGTCAAACAAATCCTCTTAGCCTTACTGTAAGAAATTGCACTCCAATACGACCAAGATGGGTATCTAAACAGACTGTCTTCAAATTGGGGCTTATACCCTGCCACTAAGGATATGGATTGTATGAAATTTATCCGCTTAGCTCTTCGCACCTTGATCGCCGCTACATTAGTTTTTTCTATGCCATTCGCTCTAGCATCAGAGCCATTTTCCGAAGAACGATTCAAGGAGTTACAAGCCGCCAAACGACCCATTTTGATCGATGTGAGAGCAGATTGGTGCCCAACCTGTAAAAAGCAGGGCGAGATTCTGACGCAGTTTCAGAGGGACAATGCCCAATGTGGCCTTACGATCCTGAATGTGGATTTCGACTCCCAGAAAAAGTGGGTTAAGCACTTCCGCGCTCCTCGGCAATCAACGCTACTACTGTTTAATGGGGAGCAACAAGTGTGGTTCAGTGTTGCCGAAACTCGTGCCGATGTAATTCAGCAGAATATCTTCGATTCAGTTAAGGCTTGCACTGACAATGCTTGAGCTTAGCGCCATCCCCCTGGCTTTGATCGCGGGTACTCTCAGTATTCTCTCTCCCTGTGTTTGGCCATTGGTGCCAATGGTTGTCGGGGCTTCTAGTAGTGCCGGGCGCTGGGGGCCGTACGCGTTGGCGATTGGGCTGAGCTTGTCATTTGCATTGGCAGGTACGGTGCTGAGCTTTCTATTGGTCTCCTTAGGATTAGACCCAGAACTCTTCCGCTATATTGCCGCGATAATGTTAGTGGCGGTTGCATTAGTCTTGTTGATCAAACCACTTTCCGATTGGCTGACCTTGCGTTTATCAAAAATCACCGCAGGGGCGAGCATTACCGGTGATGGAGCTTGGGCTGGGCAGTTTGGTATTGGCTTCCTTACCGGAATCATCTGGCTGCCATGTGTTGGCCCTACCCTGGGTGCCGCTATAGCACTGGCTTCCATGGGCCAACAATTGGGGCAGTCATTTATGGTGATGTTTGCTTTCGGACTAGGTACCGGTACAGCGCTTTTAGTGGCTGGGGGGCTATCGAGGCAGATTTATACTCGACTGTCACCATCAGTTGGGGCTTTCGCGATTGGAGGCAAAACAGTACTAGGTCTTATACTATTACTACTCGGGATACTGGTCTTGAGTGGGCTTGATAAAGTAATGGAAGCCTGGGCTTTGAATTGGATTCCTGGGTGGACTTTCAGTTTTTGATGGTCTTTTAGTGGTAAGCCAAGCCATATTGGCTTTTACGGGCCGGGTATTCTTATTCGGCCTTCTTAACTTGGAATCACAAAATTAGCCTTACGACTCATTAGGTACTCGCTCCCTTCATCGGTGTGAATGCGCACTTTTCATATTGGAGGATTTACGGTGGTAGAAATCGAGTGTCTATGGGAGTGCAATGATGGATTGGGCGAGACACCGATTTGGTCAGCGGAAGACAAGTCTATCTATTGGGCTGATCACGTTAACCCCGAATCTGACCCCACTGACGCCCGGCCTCCATCCATAAGAAGTTTCAATATCGAAACAGGCGAACGCAAGACCTGGGAGATGCCTGAACAAATAGGCTCCTTTGGCTTCCGCCGTGGAGGCGGAATGATCGGAGGTGGATGCTCCGGTTTCTTTGCGATCGACTTGGAAAACAGGCGTGTCGATACAATCGTTAATCCTGAACCCGGTAGGCCCCACAGTCGTTTGAATGATGGCAAAGTGGACCGCTATGGACGTTTCTGGTGCGGTAGTATGGATGTGCGTTTTAAAGACAAATCTTCCTATCTCTATTGTTTGGAGCCCGATTTAACTTACCGAAAGGCCGATAAGGATTTTCGCTTTGTTGTAGCCAACGGCATTGCTTTTGACCCTGAAGATACGCGAATGTATTTCGGGGATACCTTTGGACATATGGTTTACGTATTCGATCTGGATATCAGTGACGGCCGGATTAGTAACCGGCGCCCTTTCTTCTCCATTGAAGACCGACAACCAGGAATTGTCGACGGTGCAACGGTAGATACGGAGGGGTTTTACTGGTTTGCGTTGAATCTTGGGAGCAAAATATTGCGAGTGGATCCCAAAGGAAGGCTTGATAGAGAGATCGACCTGCCGATTCGCAGCCCTACCTGTATCGCTTTTGGCGGTAATAATTATGAGACACTGTTTGTCACATCTCAGCAGTCATTCCTCACTAAAGGGGAACTGGCTCGACATCCTCAACCGGGCTGTATCTTAGCCGTTCACGGGCTTGGAGTTCAGGGGCTTCCTGAGCCAAAGTTCGGCAGTTAACTAGCTCTTAATTGCAACTCTTCAAATAGGCATCCCTATTCTTGCGTTCTGTCGGGCTAGAATCTTTGTGTGTGATAAATCTGAATCGCCAATTGGACAAGAGAGGTGTCAGTTGCGTATCCCTGCCATCCCACCAGAAGAGCTCAGCGAAGAACAGAAACCTCTTTACGAAGATATGAGTAATGAGATGAAGGGGTATTTCACAGGTTTCATCAAGAAGCGCAAGGATGGCGCTTTACTGGGGCCCTGGGCACCAGCACTGCAATATCCCAGGTTTGGAAAGCCCTGGTGGGACAATATCAAGGCTATTGCGGACAAACCCACGCTTCCTAAGGCTGCTCGGGAGGTTGCGATTCTAATCACCGCAGCTCATTTTAAAGCGGGTTATGAGTTGTACTCCCATACGGTTATTGGTGAGAAAAGTGAGTTGGCAAGGAGCAAAATTGCCACTATCGCAGCGGGCCAGCGTCCGATAGACCTAACTTTTGAGGAAGCCGCTGCTTATGATGTCGCCGCATCACTTGCAGCTGGAGGCCGCCTGCCAAAGGCTACTTGGGAGATGGCCGTGAGTGCTTTCGGTAACGAGGGCGCCGCCGAACTGGTCTTTCTCGTGGCTGGCTATCATCAGGTCTCTGCCATTTTAAATGGTTTTGATATTTCCATACCTGGTGACGGGAGTTAGGGAAAATCTCGGTTCGGGAGGGGGCAAGAATGTTCTGGGTTTATCCATCCCAACGACACACTCATCCCATATGTAAGTTGTGAAAAAAGTAGCGTCCTCTGAATGCTTGAAAGCAAATACCACTCTCTTCGAGAGTAATTGAGTGGAAGGTAAAGTGTGTAGTTGGGATAGGTTGCAGCGCCCTATTCCAGTGCTGTACAGATTCTATTGAGGTTACGAGATGGCATTCGCCATCTCGCAGGAAATAGCCCGTTATTGGGCGGCAACAGCTTGGGGTATATCTGCAGACTGCTTTGACTGGGATACCTGCCTATAGATATATCTGCTCGAATAGAGGCAAATGACACCCATTACCAGGGCGCCCAGGTCAGTGAAGACTACTGGCAAAGTGATGGACTTCCAGGGGACCAGCAGACCATTCCCAGTTACCAGCGCATTCAGCAGCGGGATGCCGCACAGTAGCAAGCCTGCACAAAGTGAGAGATCTGCTAATGCAGGTTTTATCTGGCGGCGCAACATCGCCCAGGCTATGGCCACTCCCCATACAGAGAGATACACCATTTCAATCCAGTGAAAGCGCTGATCGCCACCACCACCGGGAGGTAACAGCTTATTGGCATAGAAAGTAGCCGCGGTGGCGACAACCAAACCGGCACAAACCCCTACCGTGAGCAAACTGAGGAACCAGCCGGAACCTCGGGTATTAATATCACCAGAGGGAAGCTTCTGTCTCTGTGCCTTGCGAACCTGCCAGATAACGGTGCCCGTTACCATCATCAAACACAATGCCAATCCCAACACAAAGTACAGGGCTTTTATCAGGAAGCCACCGTAGAGTGCGTAGTGAAGTGGAGTCAGTGAAAAATACGCCCGCATAAACGGACCTGAGTCCTGCACTGGGTTATTGATGTTAACTACTTCGCCATCTTCACTGCGGTATTTGACATCAACAAAGCGCACCAGCGCCTCGTTTGTTTGGCCCGAGACTTGGACAACCTGATTGCGATCCCCGTAGGCCTCCACATAAATGGCTTTGGGTTTCGCATTAGGCACTTGGTCCTGGTAGCGCAGCAGTATTTGGTTATAGCTACTGGATTCCAAAGGCTCGCCAGTTATCTCAGGATGTTCCCCCACTACCGAGGCGACTGCTGCTTCCACATTACCTTCAAAAGCAGAAAATGCAGCAACCTGAATCATAATGCCATTCAGGCCAAGTATTGCGCCGGTAAAAGCAATCACTATATGGAACGGTAGCGGCCAGACCCCTAATACTTTGTGCAGGTCTGTCCATTTGAGCCGCCTGCTGCGATCCACACGGAATTTAAACATCTCTTTAAAAATTTTCTTGTGAATGATGATGCCACTTAATATGGAGAGCAGCATCACCAAGCCCATCAGTCCAACCAGGTAGCGTCCGAAAGGCCTGGGAAACAGTAGGTCAGTGTGCATATACGTCAATAGCTCAGCGAAATCAGAGCCGCTGGGCGGCAGCACTTCACCGGTATTGGGGTTTATATGGCGTACCTCGGTTTCCTCACTTTCAGCATCAGTCCAGAGCACTTCCAGCATAGGATGGTAGTAGTCTGGCATTGAGATCATAAAAAAGCTGTCCTCACCGATATTTGCCTCGGCGAGCACCGGAGCGACCAGTCGATCTACATCCACAGGCGCTTCAGCATCGAAGGCAATACGATGCTCGGGTCGTTCCCATTGGGTCAGCTCGTGGCCAAATAGTGCGACCACGCCGGAAAAGGAAATTACGAATAGCAGAATAGAAAATAACACCCCAATCCAGGAGTGAATTTCGTAAAAAAGGATATTGCTACGCTGTTGCATTTAAATTGGCTAGACCGAAAATTATAAAAAAGAAAGAGCGCTTAGTCCGAGCACGACCAGCAACAGGGACAGTAGGTATGCCGCTGCGCGCCAAGTGGAGGCGGCGAGTAACCCCATACTCATATACCCGACCCATAAAAGAGTCGATAACATAGATCCCGCTGCCATCCGTTCTGTTGGCTCGGCGGACGGCCAGTAAATCGATAGCATCACCGTGCTGGAAAACATCAAGATAATGCTCAGCACAATGGTCAGGGCGACCTGTTGCCAACTGATTTTTATTGAAGCAGCCATAGAGTTATCCGATAGTCAGAAGAGCCTGCTCTAATACCAACAAGCCCACTACTGACAGCGGAAAATGGCGAAGCAGCCAATTAGGTTTGATTGGGGCGAGCAGTGCTTGTAATAAAGCGCAGAACATCGCGACACAAAGCCAGATGGGTATCCCTACCTCCCAACCATATAGGAATCCATAAGGAATTGAACTCACCGGAAGCACCCACCAGGCAATTCTTTGTAAGCGCTTAATACTACTGAGCTGTAGATCTTTATGTCTGGTTACAAAAATAAGTAGTACAGCCAAATAAGTAAGTAGGAAAGCCACCAGGTTAGACATTGAAGTTTTCCAGCCTTCTTTGCTTAGAGGTCGCGGATTTTTTGAACATTGCGCTTATTCTTTACAGAAATGGAGTTTCGTAGTTGCAAATATTGCCTTCAATACTGGGAAGCTTTGTATTTAGCGATCTACTGGGTTTAAATTTAAGTCACAAATAATAATCATTATCAGTTGTAGTCTATCTTAAGATACATGTTTGTTCAATTGGCTTGAAAATGCAGGCAGACTGGAAGGTAGCAAGGAAGAGGTCTAAGTTCTTTTACCTTTCTTCCATATCTTATCGTTCTTATCATGTGGATTATTGACTTCGAAGCCAGTGGCTTATCCAAGCAGAGCTACCCTATAGAAGTTGTCCTCTGCTCTGAAACAGTGGAATACCAGGCGCTAATAAAACCAGTGCCACACTGGTCTTATTGGTCCGATGATGCTGAATCGATACATAACATTTCCCGATCAAAGCTAGAATCCGAGGGTATAGATTCAACTACAGTGGCTTATAGCCCAAACAGGATTCTTTCAGGTCAAATTGTCTATTGTGATGCCCTGCTCTGGGATAGTTTTTGGTGCAATGCCCTTTTTTCTGATACTGGCATTCATCAGGAGTTTGAACTCAGGGATATTCAGGAGCTAATAGGTGGCTCTGAAAATCACTTAAGAGCATTCATTAATGAGCGCGAAAAGCTGGAGGACTCTGACAAATTCACAGTTCATCGAGCACTGGATGATGCAAAAATAATCAGGAAGGCACTAAAAGTAGCATTAGCAGGCTGATATGAGTGAGTAGCTTTGGAGTTAAGTAAAACGGTCGTCCTCCTTTGACTAACTAACAGAGAGCAGTAATTAGGGAGCCTCTGAGTAACTCCGTGATACCTCTGGCATGCAGAGCGGTTCACAATCAAGGCGCGGCTTCGCAGGAATGTCTAGACCTTTCAAGAAGTCGCAACGCGGAGTGTGAATCGCTCTGCAAGCCCCGAAGGGCGGGCCTTGAAGGCCACAGCTGCTGCGTTGCAGCTCTTGCAAAGGGCTACGGCCATTCGCGGCGAGCTGCGCCTAACATCTGCAGCCTTCAAGACCCGCAGAGGCATTACGGAGTTACTCAGAGGCTCCTTAGGTCTATTACTTCTGCATCTAGTGGAGGCACTAACTCTTTGCCGCAATAAAAACACCACTTCCTATAAGTAAAGCCCCAGAGCCGTATTTTAGAGCCGGGGTCTTTCCTGATTGACTGATTGTTGACCGTGCCTTGCAGGCAAGGTACGCATAACCGGCCATCACACTGCCTACGGCTAGCGTTGCAATTGCAAATATAATTGCAATGTCCAAAGAAGCAACACGAGTTAGATCGAGGAATGCTGGAAAGAAGCTTACGTAGAAAAGAATAGCTTTCGGGTTACCCAGCGTGGTGACTAAGCCCAGTAGAAAACTTGAAAAGCTGCTATGGGAGTGGCTTGTTGCTATTTGGTTTTGGTCGACTTGTCTTTTCTTTGCTGAGAGAAAGATATTCATTCCCAGCCAGATAAGATAGGCTGCTCCAGCATATTTAATAACGATGAATAAGCTCCCCAAGGTTTCGGCTAGCGTTGCTAGGCCAAGCAGAGCTAACAAAATAAAGAAATAATCACCTACAACAATTCCCACTACTGTAATTAATCCCTGGCGCAAGCCGAGTGTCACTGACCGGGAAACAACAGCTAATACTCCCGGCCCAGGTATCAGTGCTAGAACTAGCATTGAAATGAACAGAGCTAAGGATGTGGAGATTGTCATGAGGTACTCAGTGATTTTTAACTATTTTGAGTATTGATTCTATATGTTCAAATATTGAACGCAACCTAATTGGGTCTGCTCCCCAAAATGGGGAGCAGACCCAGCTAGTCAGATAGATATGGCGATGAATTAATCCTGTTGCATACCATTAACCCATTTCGGTTTCTTGGGGGCGATAGGAGCGAATCGATATAGCTCCCAACCGCCATCGGGGTTGAGATTAAAGGGGTTCGCTGTTCCAAGCCACATGAAGGTTGGGTGATTAATCATCGTTCTAAAACCGAAGTTAGCTGAATTGCCCACACCATTTATAGTTGCAGGAATAGCGCGCTGATTTGGCGAGAGGAATCGATAGAGCTTTGCGCCAGATGTTACCGGGTTGGATAGTGCGTTTTCCAGTAGCATAAGTAGTTCTGCTGGAAGTTCACCTGCGGGGTCAGTTCCACTCTCTATTAGAGCTGCAAATTGCTTACTGACATCTAGGGTACCCAGGTACATATTGTCTCCAGTTACTCCCAGGCGCCAAGTGTATACATTAAATGGCCAACCCAATCCGGCTCTGCCTAGCTTCGGGGCTCCAGCCAGTGTCTGAGTATCCACAAACTCATTACTATCTGGGTCCCAAACCTGGACACTTTGATACCCATATAGGACATTAACCCTCGGTTTCTTCTTCCCTTTATCTCTCTTACTTTTTCTGGTGAATCGGTCACCACTGAACACAGTGGTTGCACGATGAGTTGCGATTATGGTTCCCAATTCACCAATAGGCGTATCCCAGGTTTCGCCATAGGCTTGAACATGGCTTCTGAAACCACCTAATGGAAAGTTAATCGTGCCCCAGTAGAGCTTTCCTTGCCATGATGTAATGTCTCCGCCCGCATAGGCCCGAGCACTGATGAGGTCTGGTTCGTACTCAGTGATGTTCCAGACCTCTTCCCACTCTTCAACATCACTGGGCTTAAAGCCTCCGGGAGGTATCCTGGGGCTCATTACAATTCCCGAATAGGCCAGAACTTCTCCAGTTTGAGTATTAACATTGGGCCAGGTGGAGGAAAATATACGCCCTCTATGTACAGTCAGGTTTGCAGGGGTGCTTTCCATGGTTCCCACTGCTTCAAACTTGAATGGATCATGCAGATCGCCCATCCAGCGAAGGACTTGGCCTGATCCACCCAGGTCTTCTTGTAATCGAACGCCTGTGTACAACACACCTTTGTAATTTAAAAACTTACGGATGTTTGAATACTCAGGGAATCTTTTCGATCCCAAGTACTGCCCGGTACTTGCCTGCCAAGCCATCATAATGATGCTGTTACCGCCGCCCTCGCCGGCTATACCTTCTTGGACACCGCCGGGTCCCGCAAGAAAAATAACATCGTCAGCATAGCCACCCGAGCGGAACCCCAATGTGTCTTGAAGAAGTGGGTCATAAGTGGGGGTTATTTCTGTTACTTCCAGGGTACAAGTGTCCATGCGGTAAGCTGTCGGTGCCCGCCAATCGCCAAGGTTTTTAAGGTTGGGGTTTTCCTGGGCCAGTATCCCTTGATTGAATTCGCATACCCATCCCTGGTTTGGCGCAAATATTGGAGTCAAAACTGCATCCGGGGCCGCTTGTGCGGTACAAGGAACGTTGGCACCTGTTCCCCAATACAAAAACTTGGGAGATTCAGCCATTCCCCAGATCTGTGCACTATTGCGTTTAGGCTCCCCCGCAGAACATACCCCATCGACCAATTCCGGGTAGGGTTGGCCAATACCGTTAAAGCACTCGTCGATCGGTGCTTTAAATAGTTTGTCAAAACGCGGCTTAACCCGTTTGCACCTTTTGTCTGGATGACCTTGAGGCCCAACTTCTGGTATTGCCCATTGAGCGTTAGCGAAAATTGGGATTGTGGAGGTTAAAAGTAACGAAATTGCAAAATATGCGGTGGCTCTCATGTATATTCCCTGCCCTACTACTTACCGCTACAGCGGAAAAATCAACGGTTAAAAGGCTTGTGGGTCTTATTAATCGCAGGCCAAATGGGTCAGCAATATCCAAGACTAAATAAAGGTTAGGATCTTGAAGGTGAGAGGAACTGATTAATTCTATGAATATTCTGCCAATAAAATCCTTAGCAAATTCTCGGTAGTTGTTCCCCTGGTAACCGTTGTAATAACCGATCGCATCCCAAGCTGTTCTTCAGAATGACTTGGGCGCAATTTCTTTGTTCAATTGTACCGATAAAACCACAGGCGCTTTCCGCTGCTGCTTCTTGAAGGATGGAAATTGCCTGCTTGGAGGCGCCTTCAGGGACAATAGCGACAAAACGTCCCTCGTTTGCGACATATAGTGGGTCGAGGCCCAAAATTTCACAAGCGCCCTGTACGGCATCGGATACTTGAATTTTGCTTTCTTCCAAAATGAAGGTTTTTCCGCAGCTCTCTGCTAGCTCCACCAGTGCAGTGGCAAGCCCACCACGTGTGAGATCTCGCAGACAATGAACTTCAATTCCGGCATTGATCATTTGTGCAACTACACCATTCAGTGGTGCACAGTCGCTGAGGAGATCACTTTCAAACTCGAGTCCTTCGCGGCAGGCAATTACCGCCATTCCGTGGCGGCCAATATCGCCGGATAGAATAATAGAATCACCCTGGCAAATGCGGTTGGGATCAATGGGTTGTTCTCTTATCAGGGTACCGATGCCACTGGTATTGATATAGAGCCCATCCCCCTTCCCTTTCTCTACCACTTTGGTATCGCCGGTGACTAAGGTAATTCCTGAGTTCCGGGCAGCCTCAGCCATCGAGATCAGAACCCGTTGGAGAGTTTTCAGGGGTAACCCCTCTTCGAGAATCAAGCCGCAGCTTAGAAACTTGGGTTCCGCGCCTGCCATGGCCAAATCGTTGACGGTGCCATAAACGGCGAGCTCACCGATGTTTCCTCCGGGAAAGAAAAGCGGTGAGATTACAAAGGAGTCGGTGGTAAATACGAGCTGATCCGGTTTCCATGGAAGTGTTGCACTGTCATGGGCCTGGGATAGCCAGGGATTAGAGAAGACAGGTTGAATATATTGATCGATCAAGCGTTGGGTCATCTCCCCACCGCTGCCATGGCCAAGGCGTACGACCTCGTCAGCGGTTGGTGGAATTGGACACTGCAGATTCATTCGATTCCACCTGGTTCTGGTAGCGATAGTAGGCCGCGCAAGCGCCTTCAGTGGAAACCATTGGCGCCCCCAGCGGTTGCTGGGGTTGGCAGGTCTTAGCGAAGTGAGGGCAGTCCCCGGGCTTCTTTAGCCCCAGCATAATATCCCCACTGATACAGCCCCTGTTCTCAGAAATGCTCAATGCTGGCAGATTGAATGTTTGTTCTGCATTGAATCCTGAGTAATCATCGCTCAATACCAGACCGCTAGCAGGAATCTCACCTATGCCGCGCCACTGTTGTGTTGCTACTTTAAAAACCTGTTTAATCAAGTCTTGGGCAACGGTATTACCTGTTTTAGTAACCGCGCGCTGATATTGGTTTTCTACTTCACTGCGACCACTCTCTAATTGACGGACACACCGGAGTACGCCTTCAAGAATATCCAGGGGTTCAAAGCCTGTGATCACTATTGGAATCTGGTGCTTTTTCACCAAGCTGCGGTATTGCCGATATCCGGTTATTGCACAAACGTGGCCGGCAGCTAGGAAACCTTGAATCCGGCAGTCTTCACGGGTGCATATCGATTGAATCGCCGGTGTAACCAAAAACTGGGATATCAATGCGTAAAAGTTGTCGATTTGCTTTTGCTTGGCGAGGGACAGCGCCAGGGCATTGGCGGTAGCAGTCGTTTCAAAACCCACCGCAAAGAATACGACCTGCTTGGTGGGGTTCTGCTCTGCCACATTGAGCGCTTGCAGCGGCGAGTAGACAATACGGACATCGCCTCCGGCAGCTTTGACCTCTAGTAAATCTCGATCTGAACCGGGGACTCGCAACATATCGCCAAAGGAGCAGAAGATAACATTGGGCATTGCAGCAATCGCAATAGCTCTATCGATGATTTCCTGAGGTGTGACACAAACCGGGCAACCGGGTCCGTGTACTAATTGAATCTCCTCGGGCAGTAATTGCTGCAAGTTGTATTTTGCGATGGCATGGGTTTGCCCTCCACAGATCTCCATTAGAGTCCATGGGCGAGTAGTGACTTTCTGAATCTCTGCCGCAATTAGCTTGATGTTCTCGCCGTTGCGGTATTCCTTGAGGTATTTCATTACAGGCTGACTCAACCCAATGTTTTGAGGTACTCGAAAACCTTATTTGCTTCTTTTGCTCTCAACTTGCTGATCGCGACTCCAGCATGAACGATCACGTAGTCTCCTACTTCAGCCTCAGGTACCAATGATAAATTTACAGCTTTACTGATACCGCCGAAGGAAACTTTTCCAGTGCGCTCCATGGCTGATTCTTGCTCTATTAATTCGATTCTTCCGGGAATTCCCAGGCACACTAGGAACTCTCCTCTCCCAATGATTGCCCAGCAGCATCCATACACTGTGCGTAGTGGATTTGGCCCAGCGATATTCCGCCATCATTTGGGGGGACCTCACTGTGGCTGTGAACTGAAAAGCCCTGGCTTTCCAGGAGCGCAGTGACGGTTTCGGTAAGCCGCTTATTCTGGAAAACACCGCCGGACAGAAAGATATTCTTTTCACCTTGTTGCGTTGCTACTGCCAGCGCCATCTGCGCGAGGGTGTTGTGAAATGCAGCGGCCCTTTGTGGCAGTGATCGGTTTTCATCGTAGATCAAAGCACTAATACAGGGTGTCCAATCCAGCTCAAGCAGGTCCCCTTTTTGAATAAAGCTAAAGGGGTAGCTGTCTTTAGAGCTGACGCCACGGGCGCACTGTTCAAGAGCCATGGCTGCCTGCCCTTCAAAACTGGTATGCGTGGTCAGTCCGAGGAGTGCGGATACCGCATCGAATAGGCGGCCGACAGAGCTACACGGTGGACTGTTAATCTCACCTTTTAGCATGGTGACCAGGTTTTGACGCTCACCAAGGGTGAAGCAGCGCTTTAACTGTCGATTCTCCAGGGCGACAAACCCGGAGATTTCATACAAAAGTCCAGCCGCAGAGCGTCTGGGCTCCCGTACGGCCTTTTCACCGCCTGGCAACGGGAATGTGCGAAAGCTGGCGATGTGTTTGACTGGAGACTGTCCATTCCAGTGAAAGAATTCCCCACCGCGAACAATGCCACTGCGGTCGTAACCAGTTCCATCCCAGCAGATTCCCAGTGCAGGTCCCGAGTGAGCGTGTTCTGCCATGCAGGAGAATAGATGGGCAATATGGTGCTGAACGCCAATACGCACAGCTCTTTGCTTCATGGCCCAGCGGTGAGAGGTATAGCCTGGATGGAGGTCGTGGATTAATTTTTTCGGGCGGCACTGCTGTAGTTTCGTGAGATCGCCAATAGTTTGGTTAAAGTGCTTCAGGGTATTGGCACTACCTAAGTCGCCAATATGTTGGCTCGGATAAGCCCACCCGGCGTGAGACAGTGCAACTGTGTTTTTCAGGTCCGCGCCCAGGGCCAGGAAGCTCTCGCGTTCACCTTCGCCCTTTGTGCCTGGAACAGGCAAGGTGATGGGAAGTGGCGCGTAGCCCCGGGCTCGACGCAACATCAGCGGACGGTTATTGACCACCCTGAGTACAGAGTCATCCAGCGGGCGCAAAATTCGGCGATTGTGTATCAGAAAGTAGTCAGCGATTTTACCCAGGCGCTCGAACGCCTCATCATTTTCTGTACAGATAGGCTCTTCCGCAAGGTTGCCACTAGTAGCGACAAGGGGGGCTCGATACTTACGCGCAAGCAAGTAATGCAAGGGTGATGCAGGCAACATCACCCCCAAGTCGGCAAGATTTGGAGCGACCAACGGATGTATCCTGGAGTGATTGTCATCCTTTGCTTCCAATAGAACAATCGGTCTTTCTCGGGTTGATAGTAGCTGTGCCTCTTGCTCCGAGACGCAGCAATCCTGGCAGACACTTTTCAGCTCGTCATATAGAAGCGCGAACGGCTTATGCGGACGTTGTTTGCGTTGGCGCAAGTTGGCGAGCGCCTTACCATTGGAGGCGTCGGCTAACAGTTGAAAGCCGCCTACCCCTTTAAGGGCAATAATTTTCCCCTGGGCAAGGGCATCAAGGGCTTTGGATAGTGCCCGACTCATCTTCGCAATTGTAACGCCGGCAGTATTACAGAAAAGTAACTGAGGGCCGCACTGGGGGCAGGCATTGGGCTCCGCATGAAAGCGCCGATTGAGGGGGTCCCGGTACTCCCCAGAGCACTTTCCGCACAGGGGGAAGTGGTGCATGGAGGTGTTGACACGATCGTAGGGCAGTTTGTAAATGATGCTGTAGCGGGGGCCACAAAGAGTGCAGCTAATAAACGGATAGTCGTAGCGGCGATTATTGGGGTCTGACAATTCCTTGAGGCAATCATCACAGGGAGCCAGGTCTGGTAAGACGATGGTTGAGCTGCTGGCATCACGGACACTGGGTAAGATTCGAAAACCGTATTCTGCTTGAAGAGCCACCGGATAGGATTCAATGTGAGTGATGCGACTGTAGGGAGGCTTCTCTGAAGATAACTTATCGATAAACTTCTCGATTTCCCGGCTTTTGCCTTGGACTTCAATTCTCAAGCCGCCGCTATAGTTGGCCACCCAACCTTTTAATTGAAAGCTATCGGCCAAGCGATAGACAAAGGGCCGGAATCCTACTCCCTGCACCAATCCGGCGATTTCAATCCGGCGGCGTTCAGTGGCCATCGGTCTCCTCAAACTTTAAGCTCTCCAGGATTACATCCTGGGCTTCCTTGTGATTAATATCCTTAAGCTCATCAATTTCCAGCTTAATCCCCTCGAGAGAAGTCCCGAGTATCTCCCTGTCAAAATGCTCCCTCAGATGCGCTGCAGACATATGCGCCAGGGCACCTAAGCGCAAGCGAACGCCGATCGGCCTGCCAGGTTCATCTGAGGCCAGTTCTTGGATTTTATCGATCAGGTTTTTGATGAGATTCTGTTCGTGCATAGTGGTCTCCGCTGTATAGCGTTAGGTGCGCGATAATCATTTGCTCTGCTCGATGGGCTGCACTGGCCACTTTGGGCGATAACCCCTGTCCTTTTGCCAGACTTTCTGAGTTGATCGCAAAAACATCCAGATGTGCCGGCAGCGAATCAATATGTTTTCCCATGATCAGCGCTTCGGTCAGTCCAAATCCATGGCTTGATGTATTGCACATCGATGGAGCAAATGCGTTGCCTAGACCATCAATGGCGACGACTTCCCCAATAGGGTGCTGATCGCTTACCATGGCGTCTACAAGGCAAACCCATCGACCTTTCCATTGCGAGAGCAAATGTAAAATATCGCCACCGCTTTCGAGGAATTCCACCGCCCCTCCAAGTTTTTGGCGAAGTCGAGCGATGATATGTGGCCCTACTCCATCATCACCGCGCAGGGGGTTGCCCAGGCTTACCAGTAACCATGGATTGCTTACTTTGCGCTTGCCCATAATTCAAATGTAGCTGTAGGAAGTGAGTGGAGCAGGAAATGCAGGGGTCGTAATTCCTTATCGCCCGTTCACATAGCCCCTGTAATTTATCCTCAGGAAAGTGCATAAAGCTCGGCAACATCAAGCGGAGGTCATCTTCGATGGTCTTCTGGTTTTGTGAGGTGGGAGCGACAATTTTTGCCGTCGTAATCTTGCCTTTCTCATCAATATCGTAGCGATGATACAGAAGCCCACGGGGTGCTTCGGTGGCTGCACAGCCGCTTGCGGTTCTCGGCTCTGTCTTTAAGTGAGGCTCGGCTGGGGGTTGGTATCTATCAATAATATGCAGAGCTTCCTCAAAGGCATGTAGTACCTCCAGGCTCCTAACGAGGATGCTTTGGAAGGGATTTAAACAGGGGGCGGTAAAGTTGATCTCCTCAGCCAATTGCAATGCTCGAGGCGACAGCTTGTCGCGATTAAGGTTGTATCGTGCGATGGGGCCCACCAGATAGGCACCCCGCTCCCGTAAAGTACAGTGCAGCGCGGTGCTGTGAGCGACGTGCTCTTCTGCAAAGTGGTTCTCATAGTCTTGGGCGCTAATATTGAGTCCCGCACTGGAGGTGATTCTGCCCTCGTTCATTGGGTATTCTGACGGGTGCGTTAGAGCGACAAATTCGTAGTGATTATCCCTTCGCCATTCGTAGCTGGGGAAAGGCAAAGCTGCGGACCAGCGCACCAGTTGCTCGGTGAGACCCCGGGCCATTTCCAGCTGCGCTACCAAGGCTGTGAGTTCTCGGGCTTCCGGAACCTTGTAGAAACCCCCTACCCTCACATTAATCGGGTGTACTTCCCTCCCACCAATAAGGCGAACCAGGGCATTGCCCGCCTTTTTAATCTCCAGCGCGTTCTTAACAATCTCTGGATGATCCTTAGCCATTGCGACTGCATTGGGGTAGCCGAGGAAATCCGGCGCATGGAGCATGCTGATATGCAGCATATGGCTCTCGATCCATTCACCGCAGTAAAGCAATCGACGAAGCATACGCAAAACGCCGCCGGGCTTTAGGTTCAGGGCATTCTCCATGGCATGCACAGCACTCATCTGGTAGGCCACCGGGCAGATCCCACATATGCGTGCGGTGATATCTGGGGCTTCCAAGTAATCGCGCCCTCTGAGAAGGGCTTCGAAGAACCTTGGGGGCTCAAAAATCTTGAGCTGTACATTTTGTACGCCGCTATCGTCGTAGTCGATATGGAGGGCTCCCTCCCCTTCGACCCGAGCGAGATAATCTACCTTAATCGTTTTGCTGCGATCCGCCATAAAGCTCACCTGGGGGCAGATTTATCACCAATGTTTGGGGGGGATTAACGCTCCCCATCTTCTTGCCTATCCTCACTTTGTACTTTAAAAGAAGGTGCTAGTGGATTGAAATTCCTAAGGTTTTCAACAATTAAAGTATTTTCCACATTTAGTTTTTCATCCCACCAATGGCAAAGTGATTCGGTGTTGGGATTTTCCTTGGGACCGTAGCAAGCGTAGCAACCGCGGTTGTAACTGGGGCAAATAGCGCCACATCCCGCGTGTGTAACAGGCCCCATACAGGGGGTGCCGTGGGCAACCCAGATGCAAACATTGCCGCGCAATTTACAGTCAATACACACCGAGTGATTGGCAACCTGGGGGGCTCGCCGGTGCAGGAATGCACTGATTACTTCAAGCAATTGATGCTTGTTGATAGGACACCCCTGCAACTCAAAGTCCACTGCTACCCTCCCTGATATTGGTGTGGATTCCTTGAGAGTGGCGATATATTCCGGGTGGGCATAGACCACATCGGTGAACTCCTGCACATCGGCAAAGTTTCGAAGTGCCTGAATCCCTCCAGCTGTTGCACAGGCGCCAATACTGATTAGAAAGCGGGACTGACGTCTGACCTCTAGGATTCTCTCTTCATCTGATGGCGTGGTAATGGAGCCTTCGACGAGAGAGATATCAAAAGGACCCTCTTTCACCTCACTGGAGGCCTCCAGAAAATAGGCGATATCTACCTGGGCTGCCAAAGAGAGAAGCTCATCCTCGCAATCCAATAGGCTCAATTGGCAACCATCACAGGAGGTGAACTTCCAGATGGCAAGCTTGGGGGTAGGATTACTACTCGCTATAGGCTGTTGATTTGAAACCATGAGCGAATATCCCGGTAGCAAAAGACAGGGCCATCTTTACAAACAAAGTTAGGTCCCCACTGGCAGTGACCGCAGATTCCAATGGCACACTTCATGTTGCGCTCCATGGATAGATAGATATTGGATTCAGTCACACCTTTATGGAGAAGAACCTGTATGCAAAAGCGCATCATGATCTCGGGTCCACACACAAACACTAAAGCATCATTGCACTCTAAATGAGTGACACGCAGAGGGTCGGTAATCACACCAATATGCCCGTTCCAGTCTGTGCTGGCGTGGTCCACAGATGTCACCAGTTCAAATGAGCTGCGCCAGTGACCAAGCTCTGGCTGGTAGAGCATTTCTTCGGGGCGACGAGCCCCATAGAAAACTTGTAGTCTCCTGGCCGGCAAGTGCCCCTTAAGAAAGCTGTAGATTAGGGGTCGTAAAGGCGCTAGCCCGAGTCCGCCGGCGATAATCACTAAGGGACGATTTGCCGCCAGGTGAGTTGGCCACCCCTGCCCGAATGGTCCCCGGATGCCCAGTTGCGTTCCAACTTCCAATTTGCAAAGCGCTTGGGTAGCAAGCCCCTGGCCTTTAATCGTATGGGTAAGTGGCTCAGCGGGTGATGCACTGGAACCACTCAAGGAGATAGCAGCTTCCCCGGCACCAAAGGCGTAAAGCATATTGAATTGCCCGGGCTGAATGGGTGATGGGCCCCCAGCCTCTCGTGTCAGGGATAGAGTGATAGTGCCAGGAAACTCTTCACGCCGATGGGTAACACGCCATAATTCAGGGATCACAGCGAGGAATTCCCTGTGAAGGATGTGGCCCGTAAAGGTCCAACAACTGTATTCGTGCTGCCTGCAGTCGTTCTGTAGCAACTTTGGTAAACCGTTTCATCAGCTCGAAACCGAGTCTCGGTTCTTTTTCACACTTATCTCGGAGGCACTGCCCGCCAAGTTTAAGGCTGCGAACTGAGGTCAGGGCCCGGGCATCGAAAGCACTCAAGTAGGGAGGATACAGCCAGGACCAGCCGAATATATCTCCACCATGCAGTGTCATAAGGCAAAGGGGTCCATAGTTGGGGACAAAGGTTTCTACGGCGACACGTCCAGATCGAATTAAGAAGAAATGGTTAGCTGGAGTGTTTTCCCTGGCAAGGTATTCTCCTTCTTTATAGTGACTATTGCTTGTACATCCGGAGAGGAATGCCAGGTCCTTGTCTGCCAACCCGGTAAAGAAAGGGTGCTCCTTGAGTAAGGTGGTGACAACTTTCATTTTTGTTCCTGGGCGCGAATATTCTGTATCTCTTCCGTGATATCGATGCCTACTGGACACCAGGTAATACAACGTCCACAGCCGACACAGCCAGAGCTGTCAAATTGGTCATACCAAGTGGCCAGTTTGTGAGTCATCCACTGCCGATAGCGGCTGCGGGTATCCGCCCTAACTGGGCCGCCAGACAAATAGCTCAACTCAGCCGTAAAGCAGGAATCCCAACGCTCCCAGCGCTGCGCTTCATTTCCTGTTAAATCTGTTGTGTCCTCAACGGTTGAGCAGAAGCACGTGGGGCAAGCCATAGTGCAATTGGCGCAGGAGAGGCAGCGTTCCGCGACTTTATCCCAGTTGGGGTTGTCATAATTGCGATAAAGCAGCGTCTTTAGGTCAGAGCTGTCGAAGCTGCGGCGACCGTTACTCACTTGATTTTCGGCTTGCTGAACGGCAGCTTGCCCCTCTTGTTTCTCCGCTTCTGAGGCGCCAACAGTGGGTAGTTGCTTTAATACACTGTTGCCTTGAGGGCTGCCGCTGCGTATGAGGAAGAAGTGGGCATCGGAGGTCAGAACTTCGGTGATTACCAGATCACTGGGCAGTCGCACCTGCGGGCCTGTGTTCATTGCGGTACAGAAACAGGTATTTGCTGCTGTTGTGCACTCCACAGCAATAGTGAACAGCTGCGCTCGACGTGCCTTATAGCTGCTGTTGGCATAGTCCCCCTGGGCGAGGACACGGTCCTGGATAGCAATGGCGTGTAGCTCGCAACTGCGAACGCCGAGAAACGCTAACTTGACCGGAGGCTCTTCAATTTCCAGAATCTGAACATCCTCTCCAGAGCGGCTAGCGCTCCAGAGCTGGCGTTGGGGCAGCTGAAGAAACTGCTTCCAGGAGTGGGGTCCAACGGCGTAGCCAAAATAAGCGTTGTCATTGCGGCGCTCTACCCGGTATTGCCCCGCCTCTTGCTGATCCGTCCATCCTTGGGGCAGATCTGTGGAAGTTTCAATCTCACCATAGGTAATAGCCCCGTTATGTAGTATCGGGCCAAAGAGCTGGTAACCTTCCCTGCGAATTGCCTGAATCAAACAATCCAGGTCATTCGCTGCCAGTTTAAGTATTTCCACGAATAGCCGAGAGCCGGCTCCGAAAGAGCAGTAGTTGGTGACCTACTGATTTTTAGGTCTGTACTGGCTAATTGCACTAAGACAAAAGTGCCAAAATGCTAAGAATAAAGTTTAGAGAAAAGCTATAGCTCTGAATCCTTATTGAGGTGGGGTGCATCCTTTAGGCAAAGTATTTCATAACCTTCTGATACTTATATACGACATACCATCTAAGCAAGATGATTGGCGCAGTGCTTGCCATCACAAGGGCTACACCTGCCCCGAGCTTGTTTAAGTTGATGGCGAGTAAAGAAAATTCAAAAATATCGATAAGCACTATAACTGGAATAAAAAAGATCCAAAGTTGTTCGAATCCTATTCTCTTGGCAAACGCTAATCCAAACAGTACGACGTAGAAAAGGGAGGAAACAACCAAGCTGATTACCAACCACCAAAAGGGGATGCCTGTGGAGCCATCGGTCAAGACCGTATATTGGGAATACAGCTCCAGTGGTAGAAGGATAAAAAAGACAATTTTCCAGCCTACACTAGGGCTATAGACGGCGGGGCGATTATCGAGTTCGCTCTCAGGTGCTTGATAAGGATTTTGCACGCTCTGCCCTTTTATTGGCCTTTGAAATTAAAAACTGTCGGCGACTTCAATCCTATGGGTAAGTGCATTTATAAGCAATTTTTGCCGGCTATTAATTACTGCAGACCAAATGTAGAAGTAGTTTGCCGATTATCGTTTAGTCTTTTGCATTCAGAGCTTAAAGATTGACATCATGGCTTTACCTTGCTAACACTACGAAAAAGCAGGCTATGTTGTCACATTTATGCGATGAGCTGCCTCACACTATCGATAAACTATATGTACCAACTATTGACTTTGAAACTGCAGACAATATCCTCGCTGTTCAAATTTTGATAGTCAAAGAGCCTAACTGGTAAGTAATGATCACCTCTATTTAGCTCAGGGAATGGCGAGAAGTAACTTTCGGATTGGTAATTGGTGCCTATCTGGAATAGTGGTAAATAATAAGGACGTTTCGAGATGCAGGATATGTATCAGACACCAGATAACCCTCTTACAGACTCTATTCCACACTACAAACCCAGTGTAGGTTGGAAAGTACTCCTTTTTATTCTCGCTCCGCTGGAAGTCTACTCCCAATATCTTGGCTTCACCGCCGATGAGTGGGACCTCCCTATCTGGTGGATGATTTTTAGTCTGCTAGTTTATATTGCATTTTTTGTTGCTTTGTTTGGATTGGCCTTCTCGAAAAGGATTGCCTTCTCAAATGCTTGGCGTATCTATTTGCCTATTTTAATCTGCACTGACGTATTTGAATTTTTCTCCGTCATCCATGAGTTCAATATGTCGGTACTGGAAATCCAAATCATTACTATGATTTGGATTTCAGTGATATTTTTTACTTGGTACGTTGTATACCGATATCAAAAGGTGATGAGATATTTTAAATAATATCTACGCTAGCCTTAACCTCTTTCAGTTAGTGTTTTATTGGAAGGTATTGCCTACATTGCCTGTGCCAGTTTGCGTGGTTAATGCGATTTCACCACTGCCAACCTGAGAGATTGTTTGAGTATTGGAAGTACCGTTTTGTGTCGCAAGAATGCTGCTGCTAATACCGCTATGTTGATTAATCTGGGAAGAATTAGAATCGCCAAACTGATTTAGTATCAATGAACTGGTGAGCAAAGACCCGTCCTGCCCCTGATCTATTTGTGCTGTATTGTTTGAACCATCCTGGATTACTAGAGTGGTGCAGGAAATAAGTTCAATAGCGGCAATATTTTCGTTCCCTTGATCAAGATTTACCGTATTAGAAGAGCCGGTTTGCATTACCTCACCGCTGCTTGAGGTAATATTCTCCTGATCCACATTTGCAATATTATTGTCACCAATCTGGGTGACTATCCCAGTAGCAGCTGAAACATCAGTTTCTTGTTCTATTCTTCCAGTATTCGAATCACCTATCTGCGTTATTATTGCAGTGCTCGTCGTCGTGACTTCATCCTGCTCGATATCTAAAAAGTTGGAAGAGCCAGTCTGACTGGCCATAGCAAAGGTAAAGGTTACATCTCTATCCTGATCTATATTGGCGAAGTTGGAGTCACCAACTTGGGTGAACATGGCGCTAGTACTATCCACCCTTATACGCTGATCTAAAACCAATGTGTTAGACATTCCTTGTTGAGATGCAACAAGTGTGGTGGAAGTAACATCTTCCTGTTGCCGGACTTGGATGTCGTTTAAGTCTCCAGCCTGAGTGCCCGTGAAGGCGCTGAATTGAGCATCGTCCTGCAGTAAGGTCGCTGTATTATCACTGCCATTCTGGGACAGGGAGGACGTAGTAAGCTGCGTTGCATTCTGTTGCACTGCTGAGGCCTGATTCAAATTTCCCGTCTGCACCAGTTCAATAGTGCTTTCAGAAGTGCCCGTAGTTTGGGTTGCATCCGAGTCATTGAAATCGCCGATTTGGGTCTGAACAATCAAGTTGTTATGCACAGTACCATCGGACTGATCAGAAGTTGCACTATTGCCAGTACCTTCCTGGAATACCAGGGTGACATTATTATCAGCTAGAGCAGATATGCTGGCGGCAAATAGCGCGACTGCAGTCACAGAACTTGTCACTTTCATAGAGGTAATCCCTTATTGGTTAAATTTTATGGGGCGACTGCTTATAAGCCTCGACTGCAAGCCTGGATGAGCATCAAGGGAACTGCCATAGGAAAAAATGGCTGAATAACTAAGAAGAAAGCTTGGGATTGTTGTTTGTTCACCGGGCCAACTTGCTGTATAACCATACAGCTCAAGAGTAACCTCTGCCTCATTGTTTGCATATCACGTCATAAGGATTTGGTGTGCGGTATCAACGATAGATAGATCGAAAAACTAGCGCTTGTGCCATGACCCAACCGATAGAATTGCCAACTGGCTACTACCTGGACAACTTTAAAGCGTTGATTGAATTTGTTAGCCAACATTATTCCTGGCTTATCACCACATCTGAGCAAAAATTTTTTAAAACCTTCCAAGAGTTGGATATTTATAGCCAGCGGCTCTATGTGCGTTTGCTGTCCCGTAAAGGAGTGCCTTCCTCTAGAGGATCGCTTTTCCGCCTGGAGAAGCTTAACTACGGTGAGATAGAGTGCATTGAAAGTGCTGCAGCTGTTTTGGATCGTGCTGGACTACTTTGTTTTAATCCGGTGTTAACGGCACAAGAATATCTACCATTATTTACCAAAGCTGAATTGCTTGCGGCAGGACACTTGGGTATACACAAGTCTCTCAGCCGGCCTTCCCTCGAGCAACTATTGCTTGAAGACTCCAGTTCGAGTGACTGGTTTGTGAAGTTGCTTTCTCAGCACAGGGTACTAGCCGTCCAGGGTGCTGAGCATTTCCAGACTTTTAAACTGTGTTACTTTGGCAACTTGAACCAGGACCTTACTGATTATGTATTACGGGATCTTGGGCTTTATCGCTATGAATCCTATCCACTGGATAAGAAAAATCTCCCCTTTCAAAGTCGGGCACAAATTGATCAGTATCTGCTTTACTACCAATGCCTGGAGCTGTTAGAAGAGCCATTACTGGAAGATGCAGAAGCCATAATAGCCTTATCTGCTCAACTGCCAGAAGGTATTGATGGTGACTCAACCCTGGCTCGTCGGCTGGACAGAATACGTCTTAAGTTGGCACGGCAGCTTGAGCGGCTCAATGCTCTTGAGCAGGCAGATGCACTATATCAACTTTGTAAAACCCCTCCCGCCCGTGAGCGCCGCGCACGCATTGCCGTAAAGCAAGGGTACGACACTCTGGCATTGGAAATATGCGAGGAAATAATAGCTTCCCCTATGGACCAGGCAGAAAGAGAGTTTGCTCTTGTCTTTGGTTACCGCACAGCCAAACGAAGTGGAGGCCTCAACAATTGGCAGGCACCTCATAAAATCCAAGCCCCCACTGAAGTGATAAGTTTGGCGCAGGGGGAAATCTGTGTTGAGCTGCTGGTGGCAGAGCACCTTGAAGGTTCTAGCGGTGGTGAGTGCTTTTATGTAGAGAACACCCTATTCACCGGTGTGTTGGGCCTCTATATTTGGGGCATACTATTTGCACCTGTGCCTGGTGCTTTTTTCAATCCCTTCCAGGTAGCCCCAGCTGATTTTCGCACCGCGGATTTTTACTATTCCCGTCAAGCGCTATTCACCCAGCGATTGGCCGAAATAGAGCATGAGTCCTTGAAGTCCCGCGTCCTCGCTACCTTTGCAGAGAAACAAGGTATGGCCAACCCTTTAGTTGCTTGGGAGGCTTTGTCTACAGAACTACTTGAGAAGGCGCTGGATAGAATCCCCCCAAGTCATTGGCGTTCAATTTTTACTCGCATGCTCAGTGATATCACACAGAATAGAAATGGGCTGCCAGACCTTATTTGCTTTACTCCCTCCGGTCACTATGAACTCGTGGAGGTTAAAGGTCCTGGGGATCGCTTACAAAAAAACCAAGAACGCTGGCTGGCGTTTTTTGCTGAAGAGGCGATCCCTCATCGCGTAATTCATGTGGAATGGCACTAGCTTTGGATAGCTTAGAGTCGGCTGAGACTTTGAATCTTTCTGTGGGAGAGCTAGTCGCTTTTTCCTGCCGCAGCGGAGATTTGATTCGGGAGCCAACTTCAGGGCCCTCTGCCCAGGAAGGGATTCGGGCTCATCAGAAGCTACAAAATCAGCGGCCCAAAGGCGCTGAGGCAGAATACAAGCTCAAGACCCAAATAGACTGGATGGAACAACAGGTTACTTTGAGCGGCCGGGTTGACATTTTTCATCCGAAAAGTGATTTGCATAAACCGGCTCAGCTGGATGAAATTAAGACCACTTATTTACCCCCATCGAAGTTGCCCGAAGCCACTAAGGAATTGCATTGGGCCCAGCTAAAAATTTACGGCTATTGCCACTTGGTAAATGAAGGTGCTACAGATGGTACAGATACAGTTGCCCTGAAAGTTGTCTGGTATAACCTCAAGGAGCGCAAGGCCTATCCAGAATGCATAGAGTACCGCTTTAGTGAGCTTAAGGCCTTTACTCTTGAGGCTCTCACAAAATATTTGTGTTGGCGCAGGGCTTGGCAGGAACATCGGCAACGGCTTATTGATACGGCGAAACAGCTCGCTTTCCCTTTCCCGCAATACCGCCCCGGCCAGCGCCAACTGGCAGTGGAAGCCTACCGGTGCTTCCGGGACGGTGGTGAGCTGGTGGCTGAAGCACCCACGGGAACCGGCAAGACAATCAGTACCCTCTTCCCAGCCATAAAGGCAATTGGCGAGGAAAAGCTGGATCAGCTGGTTTACCTGACAGCAAAGAATTCCGGTCGGCAAATGGTGCGGGAAACCATTGAGGCACTTCAGGCGAGTGGTTTGCAGTTATCTTTACTTGAAATTCAAGCAAGGGAAAAAGCCTGTGCCTGTAACCTGGGGCTTTGTACCCGTGATGATGACGGCATCTGTCCGAGAACAAAAGGATTTTATGATCGACTTCCAGTTGCAATGGATGCCCTGCTCGGCCGGCCCCAGTTAACTCCCAAAGAGATTGCTGACGTGGCGGATCAGCAGCAAATCTGTCCCTTTGAACTCTCCCTTCAAATATTGCCTTGGGTAGACTTGGTGGTATGTGATTTCAATTATGTATTTGACCCTTTGGTACGCCTGACCAGTTTTCAGGACCAGCGCAATCGCCGCGCACTGTTAATCGATGAAGCTCACAATTTAATCGACCGCGCCCAGGAAATGTACAGTGCAAAGTTGTCCCGCCGTGATAGTCGACGTGCAGCTAATGCTTGCAAAGGGCACTCTCCGACATTGCAGAGAAGTATCCAGTCTCTGGTTCGGGCAATTGATAATTGGATCAAGCGATTGCGAGAAGTTGGTGTAGCTCAAAGCCACAGTGCTTTTGAAGGGGGTGAAGTTTGGGTCACTGCAGCAACAGGTGAAGAAGAGCATCCAGAATCGGTTTCCCGAGCGGTGCAAAAAGTGCTCTCCACGGTCAGCCAACTTATAGAAAGCTCTCAGTCGCCCCCGGAAGAAACAGCAGAGTGGTTAAGGTCTGTCTATCGTTACGCCGTTATTGAGCAGGAGCTTTCCGATCAGCATAAAGTCGTCACTCGGGTGATTGACCGGGATGCTCCCTGGCAGGAGCAGGAAATTAAGCTACTTTGTTTAAATGCTGCACAGTTTTTACAGCGATCCTATCAGCAAAACCAAGCCGCTTTACTCTTCTCTGCGACTTTGCGCCCAGCCAGCTATATATTTAGTCAACTGGGTGTAGAGCATGAGTCGCCCTACTTAAGACTGCCCTCGCCTTTTCAGCCGCAGCAACAGGGTGTCTTCCTGTGTCCATATATAGATACGCGCTACCAAGCCCGCGACCGCTCAATAGAGAACCTCGTCGACATTATTTCCCGTACCTTTTACAGCCGCGCAGGAAATTACCTGGTATTTTTTCCCTCTTATCGTTACCTGGAGCAAGTTGCTGAGAGTTTTAAGGCGAGATTCCCGGAAGTGTTCTTGTTACAACAGCTGCCGGGACAGGGAGAGACAGAGCGCGCTGAGTTTTTGTCTGGATTCAACGAAGGTAACAAGAGCCTTGGGTTTGCCATTATGGGGGGCATCTTTGGTGAAGGCATTGACTATGTTGGGGAGAAGCTGGTTGGCACTATTATCGTCGGTACTGGGCTCCCGCAAGTTAATGTTGAGCGGGAGCTACAGCGCGATGCTGCGGAAACCACTGGCATCCATGGATTTGACATCGCCTACCGCTATCCAGGGATGACTCGCGTACTGCAAACTGCCGGTCGGGTTATACGTTCCGAATCTGATAAAGGTGTGATCATTCTGGCAGATAGCCGCTTTTCAGAACCTTTTTATTGGCAGCTTTTCCCCGAGCACTGGCAACCGGCGGTTTGTCGTAACACTGATCAATTAACGGGCAACTTGGAGAAGTTCTGGAGCTTGAGCTAACCCAGGTTTTTAGGATTTGTACTCCCTCAGCCCAAATTTTCCCAGCATCCAAGCGATAAGCGCTCCGCTCAATATCCCCGCCGTATTGGCCACGAAATCTAACCACTCACCCGTTCGATTCACATAAGGTTGAAGTAACTCGATGCCACCGCTCCACAGTACAAAAAATAGTCCTATTAGCCACCAGTAACTAGGCCTGCGCAGGGCGACGGGGAACATCAGTGCACTATAGGCAATTAAGTGATTGGTTTTGTCGGTGCCGGGTATATTGGGTACTTCGGGAAGCGGAAACAGGGATAGGCTTGTAATAGTGCACAAAAATACCACTGTTAGCAGAATCCAATAGTTGTAGACGAGCCTTAAGGGAAGTTGAATTATCATTTAAACCACGCAAGAATACGTCAAAAGGCCTGTAAACTTCTTTTAATATTACTACGAGCTTGAGCATCAAAGTGACTGTGAAAGTAATCGGTGTGATAAAGCCTTTTCTGAGACAAAAATTCCCTTAATATTTCCCTGCGTTTCTTTTTGTAAATCATAATCGGTACCAGCCGATACTCTTTACGGACTTGTTTTTCATAAGCTTCGAAAACGCTTGTGCTGGCACCCAGGATCGTTAGGTCAATGTCGATAATTAGCTTTTCATCAATACTAACTGGCGTGTAATTGTGGCAGGTTGCCATAATCAATTGGTACACCCTATCCGCCCCTGTGGGACAATACCCGGAATCGATCAGGAACTTTTTTGCCCATAGAGCACTGTTTTCTTCATTCTTAGAGGAAAAAGGCTTGTAAATCGCATCGTGAAACCAGATAGCCAGCTCGACCTCATGGGGGTGCTCGGCAAGCTCTGCAACTTTATCAAAGTGCTTCAGCATCGCATCAATGTGATGCCCTGTATGATAATGCCTATGATTCTCTGCATACGAAGAAACTAACTTTTCGAAGCACTGAAGGGATTCAGGAAGATTGAGTGCCCCCATTAGGTTGAGCCATCTATTTTGGTTCATTGGCTAATCCTCGGAGCGTCATCTTTCCGAAAACCCGTAGCTTGTAAAGTGTTTTTCCCTGCCAATACCAAATAAAGCCATGCCTTTCTCCATCGATTCCCCAATAATACGATATGAATATGCCAGCCTTTTTCCCGTCGAGCACTATAACCACTGTAAAGGAGAGTATAGGCTTCTGGGTCACCGACTATTGATTCGGCAATGCTTCTTGCATGCTCAATGCCAAGTGAAACCATCTCACTAACCTCCTCCTTACTTGGTTCTCCCTGGGATTTTGGAAAAACCAAGAGGTGGTAATTCGGTATTAAGTCTCTGCGAACCCTGATCAACCGGCAATTGTTCCCAGAGGCTAAAGTAATATTCCCGTTGTTGTCCGATGAATTGCCAAATACCCGCTGCTTCATAAATCCTCAGATACTTATTTACTTTTTTGTACCCGAGTACAAATTGAGAGCTGGCAAAGACGCTATTTGCGCCTATTCCCCATAGTAAGTATCGGGAGGCCACTCTGACAAGCCGCTGGCCACTTTATTGGGGAGACAAGCTGGCTTTGGCAGGCAAACTTTAAAGGCAGTTAGCCAACGTTGCGGTTAACTCCTGAGTTTTGAGGAAAGCTCGTTTAATCGAATCCCGGTGCCTTTTATCAGCAAATTCCTGGTACTCTGCATTGATTTCATGGAACTCCTCAACCCCCAAATAGCGGCTTAAGGTTCGGATATGTGGCCCCAGGTGATTCATTTGCTCACGGATTCCTCCTTGTCCAAAGCCAAACTCCCCGGCAGAGGTGATTAGCACCAGCTTTTTGCCAGACATAATAGGCTCTAAGGGGAAGTCACCACGGTCTAAATCAAAGGTGAACGTCTTGTTGATACGAACAACTTGATCGAACCAGGCCTTAAGTGCGGCAGGCATGCCGTAGTTATACATCGAAGTTGACATAACAATGATATCCGCCTGGGATAGCTCATCAATCAAGATGTCAGAAAGCGCTACCAGGGACTGCTGCTCTTCTGTGCGATCCGCCTCAGGCGTAAAAACCGAGGCAATCCAATCTTGATTGATAAAGCCTGGCGGGTTTAAACCGACATCTCTATGGATAACTTTATCTTGGGGTCTCTTTTCTAGCCAACCGCTTACAAAACTTGCGGCAACTGCTTTGGAGATTGAGGTATGCCTGGGGATATTCGCACTGTCTTGTGGTGCTGCTAAGCCGCTCCACTTCTGGGCACTAGCGTCAATATGTAATAGTGTTTTCATAGTCTGGAACCTTTACTAAACCGCCTGAAGGTTCATCTATGGTGATGCTGGGGAGTACCCTTGACAAACGAGTTATTTCTTCCTATAGATGAGGAAAACTCATCTATAAGAGATTCTGATCGGTGTACCCAAACCTGCCCTCACTCAACGCCCTCAAAGTATTCGATGCCGCCGCCAGACTGGGCAGTTTCAAGAGAGCTGCGGAAGAACTCTTTATAACGCCGACAGCCGTATCACATCAGATAAAGGGTTTGGAGGAGTCCCTGGGTACAACATTATTCGAGCGCAAAACCCGTGCCGTGCAGTTGACCAGTGAAGGGCGGATGCTCGCTCAAACAACGTCTCAAATTTTTCAGCAGCTCACTGAAACGGTGAGTGAAATAACGTGTTCAAAGAAAACACTGACCGTTAGTACGACTTCAAGCTTTGCTGCTATGTGGCTTGTGCCCCATCTGGAGAATTTTTATCAGAAATTTCCAGATATCATTGTTTCAGTAGTGACCGGGGAAGAAGTGAGTGATATCGAGCGAGATAGACGTATCGACATCGCTATTCGGTACGGGAAATATGATGAAAGTACAAAAAATGCTCTCCACTTGGCCACCGAAACAATCGGTGTCTACGCTGCACCAAGCTACCTGACTCAGATTAGGGATATTTCTGAAGCTCAACTTCTGGAAACAAAATGGGTCAACTCATCACTTCCACCGCTGAACTGGCAAACTCTCCTCAAAAGAAAACTTGATGGCATTCGCGTGCGGCAGTTTGACCAGGAGCATCATGTAATCCAGGCCGCCTTGGCTGGCCAGGGTATTGCGCTAGTAAGTTCGCTTCTTGTTCAAAATCCTTTGCGCAATCAATGGCTGGTTCCTTTTAGAGGAGGCTCCAAGCTTTCAGGGATTGAGGGACTTACCTATTCCGCATTAATACCTAGCCGCCATTCAAGAAATGGAAATGTGTTGGCTTTCGTAACCTGGCTGAAGGAAGCACTACGCGATTCTCCCTATAGTTAGGTACATCCGACTGGCACTGAACTCGCCTTCGGACTTGCCGAGAGTAGGTATGTATCTAATCTAAGTCCACACCAAGAGCACAACATATTGTGCTCATCTATTAATCAATGCGCCATATATAGTGATCTGGATCAATTGGCGTTCCTGTCTCTTCGATATGCTCTCCCCACAAATTGTGAGGAAGTCCGATGACCAGTACCGCTATACCCGACAGCGAAGCCGCACCAGCTTCAGAACAGATTTCGCAGGTAAGTTCAGATCAACTGTTGGTGCGTAAGCGAGATGGCAGGACACTGGCTTTTGATGCTCGCAGAATCACTTTGGCTCTTCTCAGTGCTGGCCAGGCAACGGAATCTTTTGATCAACAGGAAGCGGAACAACTTACCGAATCTGTCCTTAAAGTGATCAAGCACCGCTTTGATAGTGGTGAGCCCATTGATATTGAAGAGATTCAGAATATTGCTGAACAGGTATTGATCAATAACGATTACATTGATACTGCCCGCGCCTATATCGCTTATCGGGGGCGGCATGCGCAAATGCGCACTGATCGGCAAACACTGGTGGATGTCGGTGCTTCTATTGAAGAGTATTTAGAGCAAGCGGATTGGCGAGTTGCAGCCAATGCGAACCAGGGATATTCCCTAGGGGGGTTGATCCTGAACAGTGCAGGTAAAATGATTGCCAACTATTGGTTAAATCATGTTTATTCCCCTGAGATCGGCGCAGCACATCGGGATGGGGATTTACACATCCACGACCTGGATATGTTGGCTGGATATTGTGCAGGTTGGTCACTGCGCACCCTATTACATGAAGGGCTGAATGGTGTTCCGGGAAAAGTCGAATCGGCACCGCCGGCCCACTTGACCAGCGCGGTCGGACAGATTGTTAACTTTCTTGGAACACTTCAAAACGAGTGGGCGGGCGCGCAAGCATTTAGCTCTTTCGATACCTATCTTGCACCTTTTGTGCGCAAGGACCAGCTGGACTACGCGACCGTACGCCAGTGCATTCAGGAGCTGATCTTTAACCTGAATGTGCCATCCCGCTGGGGTACCCAGACCCCCTTTACTAATCTCACTTTCGATTGGGTTTGCCCCCAGGATTTGCGCGAGCAGGTGCCTGTGATTGCCGGTCAGGAAATGCCTTTCACCTATGGCGACCTGCAAGAAGAAATGGATCTAATCAACCGCGCCTATATCGAAGTCATGAGCGAGGGGGATGCACGCGGTAGGGTATTCACCTTCCCTATTCCCACATACAACATCAGTGAGGATTTCCCTTGGGAGAGCGAAAATGCTGAGCGGCTGTTTGCCATGACCGCTCGCTACGGTCTGCCCTATTTCCAAAACTTTATAAATTCAGACCTGAGCCCAAACATGGTTCGCTCCATGTGCTGCCGCTTACAGCTTGATCTACGCGAATTGTTAAAGCGTGGTAACGGCATCTTTGGCTCCGCCGAACAGACAGGTTCACTCGGCGTAGTAACTATCAACTGTGCCCGCCTTGGATATCTCTACAAAGGAAACTGGCAGCTTCTGCTCTCCCAACTGGACAAACTGCTGATACTTGCCCGCGATTCCCTTGAAGTGAAACGGAAAGTCATCCAGCGGCATATGGATGCAGGTCTGTTTCCCTACACTCGCCGCTACCTGGGGACTCTGCGCAACCACTTCTCCACGATCGGGGTGAACGGCATCAATGAGATGCTGAGAAACTTTAGTGGGGATAACGAAAGTGTGGTTACGGAAGATGGGAAAGAACTGGCCGAGCAATTACTCGATCATATCCGTATGCGCATGACTGAATTCCAGGAACAAACCGGGCATCTCTACAACCTGGAGGCAACTCCGGCAGAGGGCACTACTTATCGGTTTGCCCGCGAAGATCGCAAACGTTACCCGGATATTATCCAGGCAGGTAGTAGTGAAGCGCCCTACTACACCAATTCATCCCAACTGCCGGTGGGCTTTACCGATGATCCCTTTGAGGCCCTGGCCCGGCAGGAATCCCTCCAATCCCGTTACACCGGTGGCACTGTACTTCATCTTTATTTGGGCGAGCAGTTGCCTGATGCCGATAGTTGCCGCCGCTTATTGCGGCGCGCTCTGGAAAACTACCGCCTGCCCTATATCACCGTGACGCCGAGCTTTTCAATTTGCCCGGTCCATGGATATCTTAGCGGCGAACACGAATTCTGCCCTCGCTGCGACGAAGCTCTCCTGGCCCGAGAGCAATCCTGTTGTAGCGACTAAACCATACTTTCAAGGAGAAAGACCATGAGCCAACAAGATACTTTATTGAGAGAAGAAGATCGCACCCGCTGCGAGGTATGGAGCCGGGTAATGGGGTACCACCGCCCAGTTTCATTTTGGAATCCGGGAAAACAATCCGAGCACCGGGAGCGCCAATTCTTTGTGGCGGACAACAGCAGGAATGCACTAAAAACTTATGAGTAATAAGTTACGTGCCGGTGGATTCACGTCGTTTACGGCAATCGACTTCCCCGGCGAGTTGGCAGCGGTGGTTTTTTGCCAGGGATGCCCCTGGCGCTGCCGCTACTGCCATAACGGCGATCTACTGCCTGCGCGAGCACCCAGTGCCTATGACTGGGATCAAATCCTCACATTTTTAGACAGTCGCCGGGGCTTGCTGGATGCCGTTGTGTTTTCCGGTGGCGAGCCCACCGCCCAGAGTGCCCTGGAACCGGCGATTGCCCAAGTCAGGGATCTGGGATTCAAGGTCGGGCTTCATACTGCGGGAATCTACCCCCGCAGGCTGGAACGCCTGATTCAGAGTCTTGATTGGGTGGGGTTGGATATTAAAGCAATGCCGGAAAACTACCCTTCCATTACGGGTGTCGATGGCAGTGGCGTGGCCCCCTGGCAGTGTGCGGAGCTTCTCGCTCAATCCAGTGTACCTTTGCAAGTGCGCCTTACCAGGCATCCGAGTCTTACAACTGATGCTGAACTGAACCAAATACGGGAGAAACTTAGCGGTATTGGTATTGAAAAGTTGGAGGTCCAGCGCTGCAATAGTGAGCAAGCTATAGATCAGACGTTGAGGTTCTTAACTTGTAAGTCCCACCCTACTCGCTAAGGAAATTTCGCCATTCACGGACTAAGTAAGGCCAGCCATCAATTAACGCCTTAGGGAAGATAGCTTTTACACTTTGTGTCAGCCCAGGTTAGCAGGCCTTAGGGTAGGCTTTTAAGGCCAAGACCCTATTTGTATATAAGGTACCATTCAGCCATTCAGCCATTCAGCCATTCAGCCAAATAACTAGCAGAAATATTTTTTTAAAATTGAATTAATATCACATTAAAGACTATTGTAATAATGGCAATCGGTACAAAGGGACACTACTTTCCTAAAAAGCAGAAATATCACTTGCAAAGTATAGTTGCCCCCCCATTTGGATAGGAAGAGAAATAATCCAAATTACGGAAAAATAACTTTTGGTGTAAGAGTCGATGAATTAATCATAGAGAGTTCCGGCTTAAGCAAAAAAGATTTTAGCTTAGAACGCCATACATAATTCAAACGTATGATGGAAAACTGGTTTTACAGTAAGCACATAGTAAAAAGGCACTCCGAGAATACTCATGGAGTGCCGATTCCGTGTTGATGTAAATTAAATAACTATGGCTTTCAGCTTAGCCCGTTCAATCTTATCTCTGCAGCTTTCTCGATTAACATAACAATCGATAGTAATTCCTTCCGTAGAAAACTCGTATCGAATTCCATTTGTGGCTTCGAGTGAAAAAAAACCTCCTTCTTCACCACTAAAAAATAATTTTGAATTCGGTATAAGCTTTTGTATTTCTTCAAAAGGTTTTCCAATACAAATACCGTTAACACAAAAATCAACATCAATTATTGATATTTTGCTGATGGAATGGCTATTTATTTCGATCTCTGCTAGTACAGAGTTGTCACATATTTTACCCCGAAACTTATAGCTTTCCCCCTCTTCTGTATAGACGGGAATCTTATCATATGAGCCTTGGAGTAATTTTTCGCTTCCGCCTAAAGAAAGCTCACAGACTCTTTTTCCGCTAACTGAAAACTCTTTAGTCAACCCTTGAGTTGCCCAAGAACATGAGCCAGCGGCTAAAACTAGAAGTGTTGCTGTAATTAAATTAATGAGTTTCATCATGGATTGGGCTTCCGCTTCCATTGTCTATAATATTGTGTCCCCGGACCAACATTCTTTTGATCAACGTGAACTGATCCTGAGTTATACAAGTTTACACGCTCAAAGTCTCCTGAATCTACAGCAGCTTTCGATAGATCCGCACCTGACATTCCTGTTACTGTAATATCAGCGGCATCACCTACCGTGTGCTGAGAAGTAGAAGCTACTGTATTCGATGTTTTTCCCTTTAGGGAGTTTTGTTGAGCTTGTGTTCTAACCCCGCTATGGACATTAATCGTCTTATTGACGTCTTCACTTAAATCTAAAAGTTTATTTTCCATAGTAGATGTAACTGTCGCAGGGGCGTTATTGGCAGAAGCTTGTGGTTTCAGCTTTAACGAACCAGAAGGGGTAGTTGTAGACGTATTGCCATTAGTTCTAGTATCAGTTCTAGAAACTGTTATTGAGTTATCTGAATTTGTAGTTCTAGATATAGTTTCAACGCAATGCTTTTCACCGACTGAGCACATACCCGTAGGGTCGGTATATTTATACGGATTGTTGTTTGCATACATATATCTGTTAAATCCATGAATACCGTTTTCCGTACTTAGGTGCGTAACTGTGCCCATCGGATCATTCGAGTAAAACCTACCTAGATTGGGGTCATAATATCGAGCTTGCATATAAGACAAATCAAGATCGGCATCAAATTTGTGAGCTGTGTAGCCGACATCATCCACTTCACCTTCAATACTTTTTCCATAAGGCCGGTAATGTTGTTTACCAGAATTATCGGCAATAACACCATCTTTTGCGACGAGTCTGTCTCCAAGATAAATGTAATTGATACCACCTGCAGGCGTGTATCGGTGAAGTAGTACACCATTCCTATTGTAAATACTATAACCTGTGCCTTCACTATCTACCGTTCTAACACGCCGATTGTAAGCGTCATAAAGATAGCTATTAGAATCGGAAGTGGTCATTTGACCGGCTAAATTATAGGTGAATTTCCGATGGCTATTATTGACGATATTGCCGCGTGAATCATATTGAAAATTACTGTAACTCTTAGAAGCTGATCCGCTGCCAGTGACTGAACTCAGTCGGTTCAGACTAGTATCATAATTATAATCCAGAGTACTGTCTTTGCTTTGATAATAGGTGATATTTCCTAGGCCATCATAGCGTATAGTACTGTTGCCAATGCCACTATTCCCATAAGTCCTTGTCAGTCGGTCAAGCCCGTCATAGCTTAAATCGGTAAGGCTATAATCAGTGTCAATATTATCTAATATACGAGTAACATTGAGGTTGTTGTCATAGAGGTAACTATAATCCAGCGCTTTAACATTGCCACTAGAGTCTTCAATATTGCTTGGAGTCTGAGCGCTATTAAGCATGGTTTTATGGCTAAGGCCATTGCCAAAATCAAAACCATTGATCAACCCATTCGCGTAATACACTGCATCGTCTACATAGGTAAATGCACTATAGCCATTTGCTGCTTCTCGAACTGCCTGAGTTGCTTGCCCAAAGCCATTGGGAGCGAAACTCACTTGACTGGCATCAGGATAGATTATTGACGAAAGGTGTGCTAAGGAATCATAGGTGTAATCAAGAGAAAAATTTATACTTCCTTCTATATCTATAACTTCATCTTCAGGCAAGTTGAGGTTATTGTAACTGTAAATATGGCCTACTGTTCCAGCAGCAATTAATGTTACATTCCCATTATTGTCGCGTTGATAAAGCATATCTGGTGAACTATCAGAGAAATCAACTGAATGGAGTCTACCTAAATTATCATATCCATACAGAGTTGCATCACTAGGTTGGCTACTTAAACAGTTACTGTAGTTTGAGCTAATATTCTGAGCCGTCCAGAGATTCTCGCCAAGTGCATTTTTACTATATGCTGTACTTCCGATATCTTTTCTAGTAACCAGGCACAGTTGTTTATATGTGTCATAATAATGATTCTCGGTCTGGCTTATGGTAGTGCTTGAGGTTTTACCCGGCCCAGACTGAGTAATAGATTTCACTAAATCAAAGATATCAATATTGATATCAGTTACGACACTTTCCGGAGATTCAATTTTTATTGCTTTTTCATAGGACGGTTCCCCATAAGCAGAGTAAGTAGTCGTCGTGATATTTTTTTCCGCATCTGTTTCTTCGACTATGTTTCCTGATCGATAATCATATGTAACAGTTCCTAAACCTGTTTTAGATATGGATTTGATACGCCCTAAAGCATCATAAGTATTTGTTGTGCCGCCAGTTTCGACACTATAATAGCTGTTAAAGGAGGAAAATAATATTTGATTATTAAAGTTGTAGGTAAAATTTCTATAAATAGTATTTTCACTGGGCTTAGTCTGACGTCGATTCTCCGCTTCTGTACTTGCCAGCCGCATTAAGCCATCATAATCTTCTTGTGTTTTTAATGCGGTGGTTCCATTAATACATGCGTTCTGCGAAGCATTCAATTTACAGCGTGTTAGAGTTCTTGTGTTGGTGTCATCATCCCACTGATACAGTGTATCTGCCCAACTGTAATTGTAATCGGTATCATCTTCTAAATCCTTGGCTATAAGGCGCCCTATTTCGTCGTATTTATATTGTGTGGTAACGCCATTAAAATCTGTAATGCTGGTAAATAAACCATTATCGTCAACTGTTCTCGATAGTATCATTTCACCTGTCGTTTCTCGACGAGGTACGGTAATTGTTTGTGGAATGCCACGTTTATAATTACTATATTCTATAAACCGATTGCCAGTGCCAAATGCTAGCGGCGCATTAAATTCAACTCGGCTTGGATTTCCCTGGGCATCGTAAGATTTATAGGTTTTGACGAGTTGTCCAAATTTGTACTGCTTGCTTGGTAGTTTTTGGCTGGTATAGCGGTTGGTATAACTAAAGGTGCTGTAGTTTAGCTTATCTGTCTCGGTGTAAGAATTTGAATTTCCATTACTACTTACAGAGCTGCTTACGAATTGATCCAGTACCCAGTTGCTATAGTCATTTAAATAGCTATATTTAGTATATTTTTCTCGAACGGTCGAGCCTGATTGATTTTTATGTTGCTCATGGCGAATTAGTGGTGTGCCAAAAAAGCTAAAGTCTTCAAACTCTGTTAAATACTCATCATTTTCGATAGTTCTTCTGGATTTTAAGCGGTATCCGTTTTCATCGGGACTTTGCCGCAACCACCACTTAGAACCAACAGCTGGGATTAACTGATAGTCAAGCTGCACCTCCCGAAGCAATTTTGATGAGCCGTTATTTGGCGCAGAATAATTTTGAAGAGCAATAACTGAGCCAAAATTGTTAGACAATCTATCGCGGTTGGTATAATAGCTAACATAGCTAAGATCAGGCATTGTTACCGTTGTGCGACCACTGAGATATCGATCAACACTCTCCGGGACATCACCCTGTAATTTTTCCGCCTCGGTTATCGTTGGTACATAATTAAACATCTCCTGGAACTCACCTTTATGGTTTGAGTACTGATAGGACCATGTGTAGCTCTTATTTGCATCGTAATCAATTCTTTTCTTATCTAGTGCCATCGACATATGGCATCGGTCAAGCTCTTCGTCAATAAATGGACGTCGTTTATAGTTCGCCAATGATATAATCGTTGGTTTAAAGTAAAAAACTCCACTCAAGTTCCCTGGGGCTTCAATCTCTACGTTAATATATTTACCTTCAGTTCTTGCACTACAGCCTCTATACCGCCCAGTCATACCTGTTTCCCAAAAATATCGGTAGGGATCTTCAGGGCCTGCTGTACGATAAGTCCACTCCTGGCCATTCGGCATAACTACTTTAAATGTCGAATTTGAGATTGAACTATTGCTAGAGTAATAATATTGCCACTGCCTGTTGTTAGCAGAAACAGTCTTTCGTCCATTTACAAGATTGACGTCAATTTTCTGACCATCGTTCTGGGTGATACTACTTAATTGATTGATCAAAAAGTAATTTTGATCTATATCAAAATCTTTGCGGTAGCGGATGTCATAACCGTATATTGCGCTATTACCAAACCGATCTTCTATTTTGCTGATATAGAGCATATGGTATGTCTTTCTAGCATAAACCTCTAGAAAGTCAGGATGCTGAAGATATGGCCTAAGCTCATCGTTCATTTTGATCAAGGCCGGCCTTTGGCTATAAACATCGAAATAGTATTTTGTGCCTTTAGGGGAAGTTGCTAAAAAACCATTGATATTAGAGTTGGGGGAATCATAGCACTCTACACGCCAGCCACTATTAGTGATAAAAGGAGAGTCAGTAGGACTCTTGGGGTTGTCATTAATTAATAGGCGCTCTCGCAGTAAGCCTGGAATATGTAAGGTAGGGGGCGTGGCAAACGGGAGGTTACTATCTTCATTAAGATCGTACGCTAATTCATCGGGATTACGATAGCTTGTTGAGCAAAAGTTTCCATCAGTCAAAGCATCGGGCTCAATATTTTCTGCTGGACCAGTTGCCCGCTTTGCATAACTGGACTCTATTCTAGGTATATCTTCGACCCAGCCGTACGCGGCTCCATAGCTAACACCAAAGGAGATATTGTAAGCGACTGATAAATCTCCTAAAGGCTGGAGTTTTACATCACTTCTTCTAAAAGTGACAGCTCCCGATTGTAAATCTAGTTGTTCGTTAAAAACCTCAGAAGTCAAGGGCTCAACTTTATCACCCACAGGGAAAAGCACTGTCGCCAGCTCATCTTCGGTCATGGCGTAAGTATTTAGGCTAAAAATAACCCCTGACAAAAACAAAGAACAGTAAATATATAGTGTCAGTGGTACAGTATTACTGATCAGTTTTCCAGATTTCTTCATTCAAAGTATTCCCGATAAATTCATAATGTTCTCGATAGTAACCCCTGTCACTGTGAGGTCATCTGTAAAACATTAGGCTCAAATAAAAGTTATTCTATAGAGTATTTAACGACTCAAAACCTGACCATTAACATCAGTTTCTGCTGCGGGCGAGCCCAATAAGTCGGTATGAATAAATATTACGCGTCGTTCAGGTTTAGAGGCAGTGAAAACCGATGATGTACCGTCATTAAGCAGAATGACTGTTCCATCCGCCCCACCCAAGGAGACCTGTATATCTAAATGACCATCAGTGTTTGTATCAACATATTGAATTCGATTCCCGCTCAATAGCGATGGGGCGACGGCATTAAAGATAGAAATTGAAATAGACTCGACGACCCAGTTTCCATTCACTTTTTCTAGTTTAAGTACCTGCCCATCCTTATAGGCAGGTATAATCACCATAATCTCCACCCCAATTGGCACCCATATGGAGTTTGTTTTCAAATAATATGTGCTACCGTCCGCGTATAGCTGATAGGATTGATCGAGGCTGTAAGAAAAGCTAGGTGCTGCATGGAGTAAAAAAACTAAGTTTATAAGGCTGAAATACTTCAACCTTAAAAATGAGCCAAAAACTTTATTCTTAAAAATAGTTAACATACAGAGTCATTCCTTTAAATGATACAAAAAACGCGCAATTAGAACACACTCCAAAGATGTACAACAACCAAAACATTTGGATTAGGAATAGGAGTACCTGTCAAACCTGTCCCGCCCCCTTAGTTAAGAGTTATATTTGTAGCCTTTCATTAGGTTCGGACAATAATAAGGACACGAAAATTAAAGACGAAGAGACCTATTCCACTTTTGGTATCCATTTAGTTATACGCACTGATAAGAAAATTATGGAAGATCTGGTTAGCTTGCTGCTGTGAAGTTTTCAGTGTGGCCGCTGACTCAAAAGTAGGCCCAATCCGCTAGCTACCGATTCTAGATACCCAATATCTGGCCCATGTAGACCTCGGCCTGATCCATGCGAATATCGCGAAGATGCTTCAAGAGTCTGATTACACTTCAATTCAACAGCGTATTCTTGTGGCAGCCTAAGTTGAGCAACCCAAAAATCTACTTCCATTTGTCGGCGCTGAGCGTTTGAATATACTGAGAGGGCTACCCTTTCTGCTAGGTCAGTATTTGGCGCTAGTAGATTGGGCTAGCCGACATTTAGCCCCCAAAAAGCGCGGTGCCACTTCTCAAAACACGCTCCCTGTCCTTGAACGGCTGGGCACCTCAACCAAACATGGGCTCTATTAAAATTGGAACTTTGAAAGCCGCTTTAAAAGCCTGATGGGATCAGCAGGGGCTGTGCGACAGGCATGTATTCAGTTCAATAAACGCTGGGTACATGGCATAGGTAATTGCCAAGGTTTCCATTTGGCAACACCCTACTAATTCCCTCCCAACCTTCGATGCTATTCCTTCCGATTTAGCTAAAGTTACGCAATTAAACCTAAAGCTTAATTTTCAGCATTTCACATCGTCCGAATTAGACCAGGAGAAATGGCCTTTAAAGTGAAAGGCCTGTACTATTTCTGACGTCATCTTTTAATCTGTAGGTATCCTAGTTTTGCTTCATCGAGGCTCACAATGCTGAAGCTGTAAAACCATTTAAATGGACAAAGCCCTCCGGTCAAACCATCGCTTTTGTAGAGCGTGCAAAACAATCGCTATAGAATTAACCGGATGGACCACTAGAAACTACCAGCTTCTCGAATTCGTATATTCTACTTTAAATATACACCAATTATTTTCCCAAAATCTCCATCATTAACACAACCATCAAATCGAATCATAACTTCTTTTTCAGCCATTTGAGCCGAAAGTAACATAGAAAAAACGGCATCATATTTTTCATGGCTTGTATACAAGACAAATCTATCTGTATTACAGTAGCCCGACTGGTGATCCACGTAGGCATGACCGCTTTCACTAAAAATATGAAGAAATGATGGGACTGCATCACCTGTGTAAGCTGGTTCCGCTGCTGCTGAGACTGCCAAAAAACAGGAAAAAATTATTGATATTGCATATTTCATTATTACTTCTCCAAATACTATTTAGATTGCTGGGGTGGTAGAAAAACTCGCTCACCTTTTCACATTATAATCTTACATTAAAACAGCACATATTAAGTAGTGAAAACTAACTTAGGTTCACGCAGGATACTCATTTGTGCCTAATATTTAACCAGTCATCTGGGGGGGGGGAGGCTGAACTTCAACTTTCTACAGCTAGAAGACCCGCTAAGCTGTCCGCAATTTGTGCAAAATGGGAGCATTGCAGCAGCACCCCTTTTTTTAAGTAGACGCCATCTTAAATTCATCTTATGTGGTCATTCCTTCATATTCGTCTGGACTTTTTTTAATCTAAGGATTCTCTGAATAACTCCGTAATACCTCTGCTGGTCTTGAAGGCTGCAAATGTTAAACGGAGCTCGCAGCAAATGGCCTTAGTCCTTTGCAAGAGCTGCAACTCAGCAGTTGTGGCCTTCAAGACCCGCCCTTCGGGGCTTGCAGAGCGATCTACACTCCGACTTCTTGAAAGGTCTAGATTCCTGCGAAGCCGCGCCTTAAGTAAGCAAAAGCCATAGAAATGATCAGAACAGCTCATGTAATGCTTTCACTATGAATGCACTGAAAAATATTGTTAATTCATCTATGCGGGACAAAAAAGTGGCTCTTAATGAGTATTGTGCGCTAATGATTGAGGCACACCATATTTATAAAACTATTGGCCTTAAAATCCATTCAATATCAATGATTCTGACTTCACATGAGTTTAGAATTTGAAACATCGATTGCGATTAAAGACCTCATAACCCCTAACTAGAGTATCTTAAACTTTACTCGAAGGGCGTGAGACACGGAGCGTTGGCGGGGTCGGTAGCGAAGAGAATACTGGTGACTTACTCAAGTGAGCACCTGAACATATATAAAGTCACTCTTTCCGATTTACTCAACTGCAATCTGTTTGGCTTTAAGGTAGAGTTGAAGTTCTTTAGGCCCTTGCTCCTTTCGCCCGGCAAAAATGGAACTCAATAGAATAAAGCGCGATATACCCGCGCTTTTCGTTGCATCACAAAGGTGGATAGCACCATCCCGATCCACAGACTCCAATGCTTTACCCTTGGAGCCCGCAACAAAAATGACTGCATCTTGCCCCTTTACCGCATTGTTCAGGGACTCCTTCTTTGTCAGGTCTCCAAGAATGGGGCGCGCATCTGTACTACGCAAATTATCTTGTTGGGATTCCTTGCGGACCATAGCGGTTACCTCGTGCCCTTTGTCGACAAGTTTACCCACAAGGATTTCACCGATTGCACCGTTAGCACCCGCCACAAGTACTTTCATTGCTCTGCCCATGTCTATATTGCGCTACTTAGAAGTACCGTATCAGCTTTTGATTGACAAACTCTTTAATACCTAGTTCTCCCAGCTCCCGGCCATAGCCGGATTTCTTCACTCCTCCCATAGGCATACTGGCGTAGCTTGAAGCGGCATGGTTCACGAAGGCAGTACCACATTCCAACTGTTCCGCGACACGGCGCCCCCTTTCATGGTCCTGGGTATAGACAGAACCACCCAGACCAAAGGGGCTATCATTGGCCATCTTAACCGCTGCCTCCTCATCGGGAACCACCCAAACACAAGCGATGGGGCCGAACAACTCCTCTACTGCTGCCGGGGAACCAGCGGGTATTTCAGTTAATATACCTGGCTCGATAAATGCGCCATTACGCTTACCCCCCACTAGCAGTTGGGCGCCTGCCTTAACGGACTTGCTGACTTGATCCTCAAGTTGCTCAGCAGCCTTTTCGGTACATAACGGACCGTAATCTGTGCTTTCTACAAGAGGGTCACCGGATTTCAGCGCTTGGAACAGCTTGGTAGCTCGGTCTAGGAATTCTTCAGCAATGGGCTCCGTTAGAATGATTCTCTTCGCAGCCAAACATATCTGCCCGCAATTGCCCAGCTTTCCCTCCGCAAATCGCTGTATCGTTAAATCCATATCCGCATCTTCGAGCACGATAAATGGATCAACACCACCCAGCTCCATAACAGTTTTCTTTACATTGCGGCCAGCTTGCTCTGCAACCATTGCACCGGCGGCATTGCTGCCAGTAAAGGAGATTCCTTTGACCCTATCGTCATCAATAATGGAGGCAGCCCCACCGGATGTGATCGGTAGATTGGTATAGACTCCTTCCGGTACCCCTGCATCAAACAACAGCTGTGCGAAGGCTTCGGCACACTGGGGAACATTAGAGGCATGTTTAGTAAGTACAACATTGCCGGCGATCAAGTTGGCGGCGGTAAAGCGAGCCGGTTGGTAGAAGGGAAAGTTCCATGGTTGGATGCCGTAGACCACTCCTAAGGGCTGGAAGACTAAAGTGCCCTCCCCTTCGCGGGTGGAAAGCTGCTGTGGAGCTAGGATTTTTTCGCCCTCTTCGGCGTAGTAGTCAAAAATTTCAGCACAAAGTGCCAATTCACCTTGACCATCACTGAGCTTCTTACCCATTTCTAACGCCATCAGGCGGGCAAGTTCTTCGGATCGCTCCTCAAATAGGTTGCTTGCACGCTTTAGTATCACTGCTCGATCACTAAAACTTCGGTTTCTCCAGCTTACAAAGGCTTTGTCTGCGCGACCGATCGCCTTGTCGAGATCCTCTTGTGACATTTCGTGATAAGTCTTCAGAGTTTTACCGTTTAAGGGGTTGACGGAAATCAGTGGACGTTTTGACTTTGTCATGAATAGACTTCCAACGGTTGCTTTAGGAACCGCTAAAGAACTATTTGGAATAGTACCAGTGCGGCATCTACGAGTGTTTGCAAAAGTGTAGTTGCTGAGGTTTGGCATACCATTGCTTGATGGATCAGCTAAAGTCACATCATTCTTTCTTATAGACAACTGATAGGCAGTAATCTTTGGTGAATAGCACTTAAAGCTAATGGAACACCATTAAGAGATTTAGGTACTTTACGAATACCACCGTGGCATAAAGATCAACTGCGGAGCTTTTAGAACATACCGACTGCATAGAATCGAATCTGCTCAAACAAGCTGCATGATATTCATCGTTAAGTCACTAGCCCTTCTGAAACAAGCTTTAATTCACAAACTATAATCGCAGGGCTTAGTAGCTCTTACTTCCTTATCAGTGCTTGATAGCAAGTCTATGAACGTTTTCTGCTTATTAACGCCTTTGTAACAGGACCGTAAGAGCGACAGCAGCCGCTTCAAGGATCACAGTGTGGCCAAATAATCGGTTAATCTGCTATGGATAACAACGCCCTGTATAAAAAGAAACAGCTAACACCGGAAGAAGCAGTTAATTTAATCCCAGACGATAGCGTTATTTCTATCGGCATGCGCACCGCTAGCCCACCAGCCCTACTTTCAGCACTTGAGAAGCATATTCGAAATGGATTTATCACACATTTAAAAGTCTATTATATGCGCTGTGGGAAGGTTGCGACGGAAACAATTTTTCAAGAAGATCTAATGGACCGGGTTAGGCCTTACTCTTCAATGCTAACTAAAGACGAAGTTAAATTAGCAAATGCTGGATTTTCAAAAGGGGAAAAATATATTAACTATGTCCCTATATCTTTTAGTCGATATCCTCAAATAATCAGAGAGCAAGTTAAAATAGATGCTTTTCTGGTAACTGTTGCGCCGATGGATAAGCATGGTTATTTCAACTTTGGCACTAATGGTGATTATGCTATTGAGTTGTCGCGCCACGCAAATCGATTAATTGTGGAAGTGAATGAAAATATGCCACGTACAGCGGGGGCCACCTTGTTGCACATTAGTGAAGTGGATGCCATTGTTGAAAATAATATGGAATTAGCGGAGGAATCTCCAAAAGAGATTACCGATTTAGATAGAAAAATTGGTGACTACATTGTTCCGTTAATACCTGATGGCGCAACTATCCAAATGGGTATTGGCGCTATTCCGAATGCAGTGTGTGAACAACTAACTAAAAAGAAAGATTTGGGCATTCATACCGAGGTAATAACACCGGGTATGATTAAGCTTATTAAGTCTGGAGCAGTAACTAATGCCCGAAAGACAATTAACCCTCATGTGAGCGTATTCACTTTTGCAGCTGGAGACAAAGAACTATTTGACTTTATAGATGGCAATCCATCTATGTTCTGTCTGCCCGTGTCATATGTGAATGAACCCCAAATAATAGCCCAGATCGATAATATGATCTCAGTCAACTCATTTATTGAGATTGATTTCAGTGGACAGGTCAATGCGGAATTCATTGGACATCAATTCTCCGGTGTTGGTGGGCAACTGGATTTCGTGAGGGGAGTTTACTACTCAAAAAATGGGAAGACTATTCTGGCCAGTAGCTCAACGGCACAGCGTGGTAATACCTCCAGGATAGTTCCACGTTTGAATTCTATAACCACAGACTCTCGGTTAGATATCGATTACGTGGTAACCGAGTACGGAGCTTGCAGACTTATGGGAAAATCAACCACAGAGCGGACCCTCGCCTTGATTGAAATCGCACACCCTAAATTCCGTAAGAGCTTATTGGAGCAGGCCAAAGAGCAGAACTTTATTTGAGCGATAAAATGAACAACTTAAAGCTTTTCCCCGCATTGTTATTCACCCCTGGAAACCAACCGGAACGATTTGCTAAGGCGTCTGAAGTTGGGGCGAATGGAATAATCATTGATCTCGAAGATAGCGTACCAGTGGAGGACAAAGATAGTGCCAGGGATATCGCGATCGATTTTTATTCAAGGCCAAGCTCGAATGGTGTTATAAGTGCAATTCGGATAAATAGTTTGTCAACGATCAATGGAATAAAAGATATGGCTGAAATTATTGATAAAAAGCCATTTATAGATGTGGTGCTTTATCCGAAAACAGAATCTCAACATGATATCAACCTTATCAGTGAGCTCTTGAGCGAAGCCTATAAGGATATTTCGATTATAGCCTTAATTGAAACCGCTCAGGGAGCATCCAATTTATATGATATCGTTAACTGTAGCTCTGAAAAGTTGCAAGGTTTGATGTTTGGGGCCGCTGATTATGCAGCCGATCTGAATTGTGAATGCACCCCACAAGCACTCATATGGGCGCGCATGAAATTGGTCGAAGCTGCCGCACTCAAACAGATAGCTTGCTATGACTCCCCTTGTTTTAACTTTAAGGATGAAGGTGGACTAATTAATGAACTCAATGAGGCTCAATCGCTTGGCTTTAGTGGCAAGGCAGCTATTCACCCTAAACAAGTAAAAACTATCAAGATATCTTTTAGACCCACACTAGACCAGTATAAGGAAGCAAAGGAAATCGTTCGTATCTACAATGAATCCTCAGGTAAAGCCTGCCAATATGAAGGCCGAATGATAGATATCCCGATCTACTCTAAGGCCCAGCAAATAATCTCAAACTTTAATAATCTTAGCTAAAGGCTACTCCAGCAAAAATCTACAAGTGCTGTGGGCATAACCAAGCGAACTTAGAGCCACTCAACCAAGGAGGCAATATTGATGGGATTTAACCCCTATAAAGAGATTGACAACAATCGATATCGCGAAGATTTTGGCTTCTACTTCGAGGACTTTGTAGAAGGTATCATTATCGAGCACCGCCCAGGTAGGACGCTGACGCGAACAGACAATACCTGGATGACCCTGTTAACTATGAATACGGCGCAACTCCATTTTGATGCCCATTACGCAGAGAGCACTGAATGGAACCTTCCATTAGTAGATAGTACTCTGACATTGGCTATTGTCACGGGTATGACTGTAAATACTATTAGCAAGAAAGTTGTTGCCAATCTTGAGTGGGACAAAGTTAAACTGCTCAAACCTGTTTTTGAAGGTGACACGGTTTATGCAGAAAGTGAAGTCATTTCTAAACGTGAATCCAAGTCTAGACCAACACAGGGTATTGTTAATGTAGAAACCCGTGGTATTAATCAGCGAGGAGATACTTTTATGAGCTTTCAGCGAACAGTTCTGGTTTATAAGAAAGGCCATGCCCCTAATTATGAGATCAAAAAAATAACCTAACAGAAAGACTATCTCATTGGTATAGATGTACTTCTTTAAGCCGATGTCCGATTTGACTCACCTCAATGAAAATGAAGGTATTGATGTTATAAAAGTGAGAATACAAAAAGTTGCAATATAAAATAACGGTTGTGCTAGATAGTTTTTACCTCCGTATATTTTTCGATTCTTGCCTCCGCAGCAAGAAGTGGATTCAACTTTGCAATGATGGTTTTTAAGTGGTCTGTATTCCAATGCTGCATTTCAGCTTCAGAAGACTCCCAAACTTCTAGCGTAGTGAAAACATTGCCTTCATCCTGTGAGGGTAAAATTTTATAGGATAAACAGCCAGACTCTTGTTCTGACTTACATGCCAGCTCGATTAACAACGCTGATGCCTGAGAAGTATATTGTGGGCGGATTGTGACTTTTGCCATAACGATTAAATTAGCCATATGCTCTCTATACATAACCATTTTTTCTGAAATTAAGAAGTGCGTTTCACTACCAACAGTACGCCGACAACCATCATGGCGAGACCAATAAGGCGCTTGGTATCCAAGCTGGTTTGCTGCGCACCTAGTAGCCCAAAATGGTCGATAACGCTGATGGCGAGCAGTTGCCCTAGAAGAACGAAAGATACCGCATTACCCACACCATACCTTGGCGACACCCAAGTCACACTCAATATATAGAAAGCCACCAGAATCCCACCCAAGTAAAAGTACCAGGCAATATCTTTGCTAAAAACAGCACTGGGTAACCCCTCCGTTTTCAAGAGATAGGCTGCGGAGATTACAAGTCCAACGAGAAATAGCAGTGTAGTTGCCAGGGCTGAACTACCAAGCTTGATACCCAGTCCGCTATTTAGTGTTGCCATTACCGGTATGCCGATGCCTGCAATAAGCATTAGAGATGGGTAGATAATCGCATTTTGCACTTGGGATACCTCTACTCAGAATCGCAGCCGACCCAGGAGGGTCGGCTGCGAAGGTCACTTAGTTAGCCAGTTGCTTGACAATGGCAACGCCAACACCGTGGGCACTCGCTGGGTTCTGGCCACTAATCACCCGCCCATCTTCAATAACAAATTCCTGCCATGGCTGTACTTTGCTATAACGTGCAGCTCCCCTTGCCAGAGATTCTTCCAGCAAAAACGGAATATCATTAATAGTGCCGAAGTCGATCTCCTCCTCACGGGTGAAACCAGTTACGGATTTGCTGGCCAGAAGCTTCTCACCATTACTGAGAGTGATAGGCAGGAAACCGGCAGGGCCATGGCATACTGCTGCTAAGATACCGCCCTCTTCGTAGTGCTTGGCACTCAACTTTGCGAAATCTTCATTAGTTACCAAGTCAGAAAGCAGACCAAATCCGCCCGGATAAAAGACCGCATCATAGTCAGAAATATTCAATTGACTCACAGGAATGGTGTTATTGATACGATTTTGGAATTCAGAATCATTTAGTACTTTTTGATTGACATCGTCACCCTCGATATCGGTGCCATAGATTGGTGCTTTACCCCCTTCAATGGAGGCGATGTCATAGTCGACTCCACTCTCCATAAATACGTGAATCGCGTGAGTCAACTCAGGTGAGTAGGTGCCATTTGCCTGGTCAGTTTCACCAAGGGTGGCGTGGTTGGTCACTGGAATTAGTATTTTCTTCATGTTTCTTTCCTCTGTTGGTCAGTATTCAGTGGGGAGGGATTGTAGATTGTCCCTCTCGTGCTGATAATGCGTAAAACCTGTTAAATACCTTTGCAGAATGGCAACAATCGAGATTGAGAAACATGGAAAATTTTGACGGTATAGTCGAGTTTGTAGCGGTGGCAGAGAGCCAAGGTTTCTCAGCGGCTGCCAAGCAACTTGGCTGCAGTACTAGCCATGTGAGTAGGCAGGTCTCCCGTCTGGAGGAGCGCTTGGGCTCATCCCTTTTGGCCCGCTCAACACGTCAGGTAAGTCTGACCCAGGCCGGGACTGCCTATTACCAGCGGTGTAAAGAGTTAGTGATTGGCCTGCAACAGGCGAATGAGCAGGTTAGCCAGCAACAGTTTCAGCTCAATGGAACACTAAGAGTTAGCGGTGCTGGTATCTTTGCTGAGCAATATGTTGCCCCTGCCCTGATGGAGTTTGGCTTGAAACACCCGGGGTTGAAAATCGACATGGACTTCAATAGCAGGATGGTCAATTTCGTCGAGGATGGGATTGATTTTGCCATACGCTATGGTCGCCTTGAGGATTCCGGCTTAGTTGCTCGTAAACTGGCCGACCGCCAAATGATGGCTGTCGCAAGCCCGAGTTACCTGAAAGAAAATGGTATACCCAATCACCCCGATCAACTAAAAACGCAGAGTTGCTTGGTGGCTAACAATGACGAATGGGTTTTTGACCTGAATGGAGAGCCTGTAAGCGTAAAGGTTAGTGGGCGCTGGAGAACAAATAATGCCCATGCGATCGTGAAAGCTTGCGAGCAAGGCTTGGGTATAGCTTATATGCCCAAAAGCAGTTTCAGTGGTTCAATTCAACAGGGCTTACTGGAGCCTATCTTGGAATCTTTTTGTGGGCGCGGAGCCAGTAGCTGGATCGTGTATCAGAATCGTCGCTTTTTACCCATGCGAGCGCGAATGGCGATTGACTACTTGGTTGATTACTTTTCTGACTGGGTGGAATAGAAAGCGATTGGATTCGTTGAAAGGGATAGAAGCACTTCCGATTTCTTGCAAGCCTTCAATCCAGAGGATTAATATCCCCCCTCCTCCAATCGACTGGCATTGATTATGGTCCTGACCAGGGCATTTTATCGCAGTGGTCACACTGCAACCCAGCAACGACAACCCGTTTCGTTTGTGGATGTCAGGAAGCGATTCGGCTTTCGCTCAATTGCTGTTGGCCGATGGGTCACTCGCGAGGAGCGAGATCGGGCCGCTGGGCTTTTTTATGATGCACTTGTTGATCTAATGGCCATTCTTCAAGGACCGGAAGCATTGATATCCCTCCGAGGTACATTGTCTTTTCAATATGGAATCGGCGGGCGCCCAGGGATGGCTGCCTTTTATGACCCTACTGCCCGGAGCTTTTCTCTTGCCAAGAACGCGGGGCCTGGCTCTATTGCCCATGAATGGTTTCATGCATTTGATCATTACTTAGCCCAAAAAGCGTTCAGTGATACGTCCAGTACCATGTATGCCTCAGAGGCCTGGTTACGGAATGCAACTCCAGTGCCCCACCCGCTCAATGACTTACTTTTTACGTGCTTTAAAACTGTGATGCTGGATGAGAGTGGTAATAACCTCAGTGACTTGGTGACTGCTTCCATCAGAGCCGATAAAGCAAATGGTTCTGTCTACTTCAGTGAGCCTGTAGAGCTGAGTGCTCGGGCTTTCGAAGCATTTATTCAGGATGCCAGTATCAACAATAATTTTTTGGTTGCTGGCTCAAAGGCTAGTCAAGAGGCAAAGTTGGGACTGTATCCACAGGGGCAGCAACGCAAAAGAATTAACCAGGCTTTCACAGCCTATTTTTCCTATTTAGGACGAAGCCTTAGGGCTTCCACAGGTGGAGACAATGACGTCAACTCTTAGAAATACCTTTCTTCTGGGCACGGGCCTTCTCGCTAGTGTAGTCGCTTGGGGATGGGCTGAACTTTCAAAAAGCTATGAATTGATTGCAATAGCCAGCGATCCCGTGCTGTCAGCGGAGCGTGGATTCATTGATGCGAAAGATGATTTCATTCATAGACGGGCTAAGTTCGTGGATGTTTATTCTCCAGGTGTTGGCCATGTAACGCCCGGGATACTATAAGAGGACTTGAAAGGTAAGTATGCTGAGTTCAGACCTCAGGAAATATTTTTGCTATGTGGAACCGGCTTTCATATTGAAGATTACGCTCTGGATAGCGAGCAGCACGAACACAATAAATTTTATGCTCAAGCATACAATGCTAAGTTATTGGAACTCATCAGCAGTTCAGCCCAGCGCTATGATTGAACAAATATTCATCTCTTCAACTAACTATATTTAGGCTTTGCTCATTGTGGTAATTTGCTCCACAACCAGTTTGCATACAGCCAATGTCTTCATGAGCCAAAAACCTTCCACACAATCCAACATCCTTATCGTTGAAGACGATCGCGGTCTCAACGACCAACTTTGCGAAATGATCCAAAGCGCAGGATACCAGGTCAACGCTTGCTTTGATGGCAATACCGCATTGCTGGAAGCTGCCAGGCAACAACCTCAATTAATTTTGCTCGATTTGATGCTGCCGGAAATGGACGGTATTTCTCTACTCAAAATTTTACGCAAAACCAGTCAGGTTCCGGTCATCATCCTAACTGCCAAGGGCGCTGAAGAGGAGAGGATCGCGGGCTTTCGCCATGGAGCAGATGATTATGTGGCCAAACCATTTAACAAGACCGAACTGCTACTAAGAATTGAGGCACTATTGCGCCGCAGTCAACCAGTGATGCTGGAGGCTGTCCACCATACAGAAATCGATAACCTGCAACTCGATTTAAATGCTCAGCAAGCATTCACCGGCGGTCTGGCAATTGATTTTACCGCTACCCAGTTTAAATTGTTGTGGGAGTTAGCGGTTCACCGGGGAGAGGTATTGAGCAAAGCCTATCTCTCACAGCAAGTTCTCAACCGTACTCTGGGTGCCTATGACCGCAGTTTGGACATGCACTTGAGTCGAATCAGGCGCAAGTTGACTGGAGCAGGATGGCGTGGAGACCGGCTACAAACAGTACATGGCAGAGGGTACTGTTTGAAATGAACCGCAAACTTTTTTGGAAACTATGCCTTCTGATTACTGCGGGCATTGTCTCTCTCTTTTACCTGATCAACTCCCTGACTATTCGCACCGAGGAGCAGATGAGTATGCTGGAGGCATCTCATCGAGAGGAATTGAAAGAGTGGGGAAAGGAGGCGGAAGCGCGGTTTCTCTCCGGCAACGAGGGGGAATTGGAACAGTGGTTAAAAGAATTACAGGAGAAGGAAAACACCTGGGCCACAGTTACCCAATATGAGTTAATCCATGTAGCAGGTGAGACGGGTAATGAACATCGTTACATCGGCTATAACCTCGGCCGGGATGTGGATTGGAAGGTCCACCTGTATTTTGAAGAAAACCCGGTGATGGAAATTCCTTTTGCAACCGAGCAAACCAGTCTCTTGGTACTTCTTCCCGATAGGATGCGTCCCGGCAGCTACTGGAAAACAACACGACTCCTGCTGCAAATACTCCTGCCAATGGGAATCCTGGCTTTAGTTTCCGTGATGCTCTATCGCCATATTATGCACCCGCTGCGCAAACTTGAGCAGGCAACACGGGAGTTTAGTCGGGGAAACTTTGATGTTCGAGTACACCGCCAATTAGGTAACCGCGACGATGAGATTTCTGAATTAGCCAAAACTTTTGATCAAATGGCGACGCGGATAGGAGAGCAGATCGTCAACCAGCGCCAGCTAATCGCGGATCTATCTCACGAACTGAGAACTCCACTCACCCGACTGGATATTGCCATAGAGGGAGCTGGCGCAAGTCACGCTGATGATAAAAATATCCAGAGGATTCAGCGGGAGTCTGTTCATATCAGGCGTTTGGTAGACGATACACTCACCCTAGCCTGGCTGGATAACGAACAGCCTTCTATAGGTATCGAAGACTTGGACCTGGTTGACCTTATCGATGTGATTGTCGAGGATGCTCGTTTCGAATTTCCCGATCGCACTATCTGCACTCATTTGCCAGACTCGGCTGAAATAAGACAGTCTAATCACAAGGCGGTAGGACAAGCCTTGGAAAATATCTTGCGTAACGCCATGCGCTATACCCCGAAGGGACAAGCCGTTCATGTCCTTCTGGAGGGAAATACGAAAAACAGATTTGTTATTGATATTGAAGACTCTGGCCCCGGAGTTCCCGAAGCACTACTGGACAGTATCTTTAAGCCTTTCTTCCGAGCAGATCAGTCTCGCACATCAAAATCGAAAAATTTTGGGTTGGGCTTGGCGTTGGCGCGACGCCAGCTACATAGCGTGGGCGGAACCTTAGAGGCCTCCAACCGCTCTGTAGGAGGATTGTGTATGAGAGTAACTCTCCCCATTCAATCTTTGAAGCCTGCATAATGTATCTCTCCAACACACTGATGCAACTAAATGTAACAAATGCAACACTGCTGTACTTCACAACTGCCAATAGGAATAATTCGCATTAGCAAATAGGTAACTCTGTGAAGGACAGCCAATGGCCCGCAATATTTCCCACAATAAATACGTGTTACTCCCCTTGATGGTATCCAGTGCCCTGGCCTCTGGCATCAGCCAGGCACAGGAAGTACAAAAGCAAGAGGATAACGCTGAAGCCGCGATGGAAACTGTAGTAGTTGTCGGCGTGGCGACTGATACTGAGATTACCCCTGACGAACTCGATAAGCAGCAGGCAAATGATCTTAGTGATGTCTTCCGCCAGATTCCGTCCGTATCTGTTGGTGGATCGGTGGGTATTGCGCAGAAAGTCTATATCCGTGGCATGGAAGACACCCTTCTCAACGTTACCGTTGATGGTGCTCCTCAAACCAGTACCCTCTTCCACCATATTGGCCGGGTATCCATAGAGCCGGAGTTGCTGCAGAAAGTTGAAGTGCAAGCTGGCGCAGGCGAAGCTACCAGCGGTGCTGGCGCTATTGGCGGTGCTATCCGCTTTGAGACCAAAGATGCGGACGACCTACTCGATGAAGGCGAGCAGTTTGGCGCAATAGTGAAAGGCTCGTTCTTTAGCAATGATGGCGAAAAAGCCAGTGCTTCAGTTTATGGAAAAATCACTGACAACTGGGGACTGCTCGGATCATTTGTGACCGTTGATCGCGATGAGATGGAGGATGGCGACGGTGACACTATCTATGGTACTGCTGCCGAGCAGGATTTCGCCTTTATAAAATTAAGTGGCGATTTATCTGAAAATCAAAAGTTGAGCCTCAGCTTCGAACAACGGGATGAATCTGGAGAGTACGGCCAACGCCCCAACTGGCCTGCCCTTGAGGGAGATACTCTCTACCCAATGGATGCTGACCGCCAGACTTTTGTCGTGAATCACCAATTTGCTCCCAGCGCGTTGATCAATCTTGAGACTACCGTATATCACACAAAGTCAGAAGTGGAGCAGAATGTATTCGATAGATGGGGTAAGTACGGTGCCTCAGTAGAAACCCTTGGCTTTGATTTGCGTAATACCAGCAATATCGGCCAGCACACCCTCACCTACGGCATCGAAGCCCGTGAGGATGAAGTGGAAAGCCGCTACCTCTCGGAGCCTTATACCGGTATCTCTTTCCGCGAAGAAGGCCAGGTTCGCAGTGCCTACATTCAGGACCATTGGCAGGCAACAGACGAACTATTACTGAGTTTTGGTCTCCGCTACGACGAATACGAGCTGGAGCAAGTAACCCATGGCGATGAGACTGATAGCCAAGGTTTCAGCCCCAATATCGGTATGAGTTACTCTTTGACCGATGCGATCACCCTCACCCTGGGCCACGCAACAGCGATGCGCGGCAAGGAAGTTGGAGATGGGTTTACGCTGGAATCGGCAGAACTTGCACCTGACCTAGATGCAGAAACCGTCGACAATACTGAGCTGGGGTTGGAATACAGCCAGGATGGACTTGAGTTAAAAGCCGCTGTCTACCGCAGTACGATCGATGACGTTATTCTCGATCAGCTCGGAGGTGGTACATACTACGAAAATGTTGGTGAGCTAGAAACCGACGGCTTTGAACTTAGTGCTTCTTACGCATGGGATAATTTAACGCTGAGCGCGGCTTTCAGTCACAATGATTCAGAGCTTAATGGGAATACCGTAGAAGCCTATGAACACAATGGCTTGGCGAATGCCCGTGGCGACACCTATAACCTGAACGCTAACTATGCAATTACACCTAAGTTAGAACTGGGCTGGAACTACACTCGTGTTGATGAGCTGAGTAATATTGAGGTTTTACACCGTGCAGTAGAACTTGGTTGGATCGATAGCACCCAAACCGTAGATAAGTCTGGTTACGATGTGCACGATCTATACTTGCACTGGGAGCCTTTGGCAGATGATCGCCTGAATGTGAATTTAGCCGTTCAAAACCTGTTTAATGAGCAGTACCGGGATCACTCCAGCGTGGCCGATTATACCAATATTCCTGGCTGGGATATTGTATCTGGAGTTTATGAGGCGGGCCGAGACGTTCGACTGTCAGTAGACTACCGCTTCTAATCTCCTTTATTTGTTTATTTACTATCAGGGCGCAATGCACTTGCATTGCGCCCTTTGTTGCCTATGAAATCCAGATACCGTTTACTGTGGATCAAGCTCCACACCTATTTTTCCTGCTTTTTTCTACCCATTGCCATTTTGTATATCGCCACGGGCGTGCTCTACCTATTTGATATAGAGGGGGGCGTCGACGAACAATTTGAGTACACAGTTTCTCTACCCAAGGGCTTACCCAGCAATGAGCAAGAGACCCTAGATACTATATCTCCGTTTGTTCAGCCCACAGAAGTATCATTGCCGGCAGATTTCTATTTGGAGGATGAGTGGATTGGCTGGTATGGCTACAAACGCCAAGTCTATTTGGAGCCTAGCCAGGATAAGCAATCAGCGATACTTCATGTAAAAGAACATGATCTATGGCATCAATTTCTGCTGATTCATAAAGGTCATGCTGGCCCCCTCTTCTGGTTCTCATCCATTATGCTTGGTGCGAGCCTGCTATTTAGCTTGATTAGTGGATTAGTGGTTGCTTTTGCGGTGCCAAAATTCAGGAAGACTTCTATACAATTTACTTCTCTCGGGCTTATTGCACTGGTAATTGCCTTTTTTATTGGGGGCTGAAGTTTCACCATTTGAGGGAGTTCTAGCTAGGGAGCCTCTGAGCAGCTATATGCATCTCTATAGCTCTTCAAGGTACACATTATGCGACTTTAAGAGCGGGTTCACGAAATTACCCAGAGCCCCTAGCTCCAGCTTAAAACTTTAAGCCAGTTGACAAATCTTATCCTCCAACTGCTGTTTAAATTGATAAAGATGGATGCCATCCAGAAAGCAGTGATTAACTTCAATATACATCGAAGTGACAAGGCGGCCCTCCTGGCGATGGTATTTACCCCAGAAAATAAAAGGTATTCCTGGATCACAACCTTCTTTCTGTACAGGCTTTACCTGTAGACCAGAGAAGTCGCCCCAGGGGTAGCAGCTGATATTCAAGATATCATGGCGGCTGATGAAATTTTCTACGGGGAGGTACTCAGATTGTGCCTGTGAAAGTTCCCTTGCCTTGTGGACGAACTCTGTCAGATTCGTTTCCATTCTTGCCATAACGAGTTTGAATAACTCATTATCCCCTAAATCAGAAAATAACGGGTGCAGCATGTCATGCTCAATGGGCTGGCCATTGACGATACGATGCCTGAAACCCGCTATTTCATTTCCCACCTGCGTGACAAGAAAAATAAGGCTGTAATAAAAAGGGAGTGTATTCTTTTTACAGAAAGATACCAGATTTGTCACATCGACCGGCTGGGTTAAGCCTATCCGAGTTGACCCTGCACTGCTCATAAAAAATTCAAAGTGGGCCTTTCTATTCCAGCGTTCGATATCAATAGGAGTCATGGACATATGAATATCGAGCCTTCAATGGATATTCATAGTTTAGGGTAGATTATAAGCAGCATCGGTGTTGCTAGTAGCTTTTATCTAGTTAGGACACCTGGAATATATTTAGAGGCATTAGCTACCATGTTGTAATCGCCATATCAAAACGCTCTTCCCTTCAGGCTAATACCATTTTAGCAACGCTACCATATACCTCTTTCGCCCCTGCTAGGGCACTAAAATAGGTCCCAACAACAGACTGTGCCACCCCATAAACAGCGATCAACTGTGCATAATTTGCAAAAGTGATGTTCCTGCTTATAAGTTTTAAGAAGGATACGACTCTCTATAATAACTTCCAGTTTCTACAGCGAAATATCATCTAGATAACCAGGACTATTAACTATGACTACCAAATACGAAAATGCCGTTTTGGATGATCAAGCATTGATCGAGGGACTTAAGGAACCTCTGAATAATTCTGAGTCAATTTGGTAATATTCACCTACCCATCAAGACTACGATGAATCATGCACCAAGTCACCTTTGCCGAAGCAGAATATAAGCTAAAGCGTCGTATAACTCGCCGAGAGAAGTTTCTTTCTCAAATGGAAACCCTCGTCCCATGGCAGCGACTAGAAGCTCAGATCACTCCTTGTTACCCACAAGGTAAACGTGGCCGACAGCCATATCCATTGAGTGTCATGCTTCGTATTCAATGCATGCAGCTATTTTACAATCTCAGTGATCCCGCTATGGAAGATGCACTGTATGAAATTAAATCCATGCGTAGTTTTGCTGGATTGACTTTGAGTAGCCCAATTCCCGATGAAACAACGATTCTTAACTTTCGCCACTTACTGGAGCTCAATCAGCTAGGTGCAGCTCTTTTTGATGAAATCAACAAACACCTTGCTGAGAATGGGATGGTACTGCGTGAAGGCACGATTGTAGATGCCACTATTATCTCTGCGCCAACTTCAACTAAGAATGAAAAGAAAGAACGTGACCCGGAAATGCATCAAACAAAGAAAGGCAATCAGTGGCATTTTGGGATGAAAATGCATATCGGGGTTGATGATGTGCTCGGAGTAATACATAGCATAGATACAACAGCAGCGAATTCGCATGATGTCACAACCACAGAGCGAGTTCTCCACGGGGAGGAGAAAAGAATCTGGGGAGACTCTGGGTACATTGGTGCGGAGAAACGTGAAGAGTTGAAAGAGCGGGAGGCGGATTGGTATATAGCAATGAAGCCGAGCAAGCTAAAAACTCTTCCAGGGCGTGATGCACTCCGTAAAGCGGAAAAGATCAAGGCGCAGATAAGAGCGAAGGTCGAGCACCCCTTCCGCTACATCAAACGGGTATTTGGTTATGACAAGGTCCGCTATCGGGGACTGGTAAAAAATACTGAGAGGCTGTGCTTACTGGCAGGCTTTACCAACTTATTAATAGGGAGAAAATACTTGGCTGCCTAGGGGTGGTTCGCCTGAAACCCACCTATTGAGGGTTTCAGATGAAAAATTAGGGGACTATTACGCGAAAATTACGCGTTTGTGCGTAATAAAGTGAATTTTTCAAGCAGCTCAGCTTAATTCTGGAAAAATGCTTCGTTGATCAGAGGATCCTTAAGTCTATCAACCCGGTATGGGGAGATCTAGCTGTACGAGTCGCGGGTGAAGTATGGGGAAAGCCACTTCTAGATCAAAAAACCAAAGCACTAATCACTATCGCTATTGACCAAATGGCGCTCAAACAAGGGGCAACGTATGAAGAGATTGAGGAATTGATTGTTTTTGCCTCAATGTATACGGGCTTCAATAAAGGGGCTACCACCATGGGCGGACTGAATAAGCTTCGCCATGATCGAGGAGATATCTAATGGGGATCCCCGGACTTAAAAAAGTAGATCATATAGGATTAACCGTCCCCGATGTTGAATTGGCCGTTGAGCTCTTTAGTACACACTTTGGCTTTGAGTTGGCTTATACGTTTGGGCCATTTGCCTCAGGCGATACCTGGATGACGGATCACCTTAATGTAAATCCTCGTGTAGAGATCAAGCAAATTGCTGTTATGAATGCTAACAGCATCAATCTAGAAATATTCGAGTATGCCGACAACATAGATCGAAATAAGGGGGCATCATTTAGCATTCTATGTTGAAGATATTGATGCTGCGGTTGAATACCTCAAGAAACAGAATATAGAGGTACTCGGTGCTCCTACAGTGATGACTGAAGGGCCAACTGAAGGAGAGACCTGGGTATATTTCGTGGCCCTTGGGGCAAGCTAGTTCCTATTTTGACTGACTACCGCGCATCTTCATCGGCAGAAAACCAGACTATCAATGCACTCTACTTACCTACGGATAACCTGGCTCCCAAAGTACGTGTTGTTATTGATTTCCTTAAGGAGAAATACGGTAGTCCCTGCTATTGGGATGCTAAATAGAGAGGCCTTCTTGCTATGACTCGGTGGGTATCGTGTACATTGTACTGCAAACAGGTTTTGGTTACAGGCAGGGGCTCTTGCCTCGGCCTGTAACTTCTACTTGGTATTGATAAGCCGGCTAGTCTAAATAATCTACACTCATCAAATATCGTAAGAAGAGTTAAAATTTATAACTCACCATTAATGACGTACGTCTTGAGCTATCAGTGTCCACGATTGGGCTATTACTAATCTCATCGCCATACCAGGTTTGATATACGCCCCCCATAAGAATAAGGTTTGGGCTAATGTTGTATCCCACTTGTATACCTAACCGGGTAATGATATCTGCATTTGCTTCATACGCTGCCCTATCTTGAGTTACTTCATTTAGGTCCACGCCATAGTAGTAATCCAACGCACTATCACTTTGCCAGCTAATAGTGAAGTCGGGTTTGATGATCCACTTTTGGTGCTTGTAAGGCAGACTATATCCAGCCGATAGACTGTATCCGTCGTGGGTATCACTGATATCTTGTGAGATGCCAACCTTCCAAAGGCCTACAGGGCTTTTATAGTTCATTGATAAGTTGGCAAGAATCGCCAGGTCAAGCTCTTCCATATCGCTGAGCTTTTCACTGTCCCCTCTGTCTCTATCACCAGCGAAGTCGCCGCCAATACCAAGCTTCACTCGAAGTTTATCGTCGTGGTACAGATCAGCACCCAACTCAAAACCCTGAAAGTAAAAACGCTTGTAGCGGGCTGAGATCAGTGGAAATATGTTATTTTGGTCCTCTCCATCAACGTAGATTGACTCAACGCTAAAGGTCCCAATACCTACAGAAAGTGCCGTCTCATCCTGCCTTGGCGGCTTCTGGGTAACTTCATCTGCAAAAGCTAGGCTGGATAATGCCGAACCCACCAGCGCGGTGCACATACTCAAAGTTAATGGCAGAGAACTCTTATGGTTTTGATCTCGCAAACTAGACATATTGAATCCCAATTTGAACTGGTTGAAGTTCCGTTATTTCTGGAGTGGATTCTATGCCGGTAAAGGTAAACGCCAGGTAAATAAACTCATGCCCAGGCCAGGTTAACGGTTAAGTATTGTTCATTTTTCTTGTAAGAAAAGATCCATTGCTGCTGATCGGCCACTTGCTTCAGAATATGAAGACCTAAACCAAAACCCTGCCCTTCCCCCCTGTCAAAATGCACCTGCTGCTCCGGCAGTATGGGGTTCTGAACCCGGATTCCATTTGCATCAAAATCAATATCGATACTTCCCTCAAGGGTATGCTCAAAGGCATTTCTGAGCAGATTGGTTATAGCGATATCCAATAGCACTTGTACTTGCTTCAAGTTGACCGAACTATCCGAATTGAGATGAACTTGTACATCTCGCTGACCCAAGAGGTATTTGAGCTGCTCAACTCGAGTTTGAATCATATTACTGAAATCAAATTCTGTTGATTCCAGATTTACCTTGCTTTGAGATAGCAGTAGAAGTGCTTGTGTTAGCTGGGTCATCTGCTCATAGGAGCGCTCAATCTGCTCCAGTTGAGTATCGATTGGCTTGCCTTTTTTTTGCCTTACCTTCACCACGTGCAAGGCACTGCCAATGGTTGCCAAGGGGGTTCTCAATTCATGGCTCGCATTCTGTAGAAATTGCCTTTCCTGCTCTTGATGATTCCATACCTGCTGTAGCGACTCTTGCAGTACTCGTCCTACACGACCAAATTCATCCTTCCTTTGCTTTAAAGATTCCGGGATCGGAGTCAGCTTATGCCGGCTCTTTTGCGCAAATTTCTCCAGGTCTTTTAATGGCGATATCACTTGTCTTGCAAGAATAAGAGGCACACTTAATGCTAAAGTAAGGGCTAGTAAGATACCGATAAGAACTTCAATTTCTACCTTTTTGTACTTGCTGGGTATTGCAGCTTCTTCTATTTCTAGCACGTAGTAAGTTGTCTTAAGTGCGCTTTCAGCATAAGGCATAATTGCTAAATAGTAGCGATCATCAATTAAGTCTTTGCTAAAGTGCACCCTTTTTTCTTCGCCATCAGCTTCCTCTAACACGCGCTTTGCCGTATTTGGCAGTGAACTGTACTCATCATATGTTTGTAACTGGGCAAAAAAAGGGTCATCAATAACCCCTCCGGCCTCAATGATACGTTTTTCAGCTACAGATATCAGTGTCGCACCTAAAGCGTGCTTAACCATTTTCACTTTGGATCTCTCGACGACAACTGCACTGCACGCCACAATTGCGGCAAGAATCCAAATATAGTGAAAGAAAAATTTTCTGCGAATGGAGCGATCAAAGGCTTTCATCACGCTTCCCCAGGATAACGCCCTTCCCTCTGATCGTGTGCAGTAGTGGAAAACTGAACCCCTTATCAATTCCCTGCCGCAACCGATACAGATGTACTTTGATTACGTCGGATTCGGGGGAAAGAAACTGCCATAAATGCTGTTCAATTTTTTCTTTAGTAACCAGCTTTGGACTCTGTTGCATCAAAAACACGAGCAATTCCCAACAGATTGGGGGCAGATTTATAGATTTCCCCTGCCTGGTGACTTCATGGGTCTCTAAATTAACTTCCAGGTCCTCAACTTTATACCGGGTTTGGGTAACGCGTCGTTTTATTGATAGAGACCGAATCCGTGCGACCAGCTCAAGCATTTCGAAGGGTTTAACCAGGTAGTCATCCCCTCCAGATTGGAAACCGGCGAGTTTATCGTCCAATTGGTCCAGCGCGGTCAGCATCAATATTGGTGTCGAGCTTCCTGCATTGCGCAACTTAGAGCTCACTTCGAAACCACTTCTACCCGGCATCATGACATCAAGTACGATCACATCGAAGTCATGCTTTAAGGCCAGCTCAGTGGCCATTATCCCATTATCGGCGTAGTCACATCGAATATTGTACTCTTCGAGGCTCTCGATAATATTGGCCGCCAGTGCGTGATTGTCTTCAGCTAAGAGTACCAATAATGGCGTTTTGCAGTCAGGCCCCATTGATCTAGTCACTCAAAAGTTCTTGATAGACCTGGAATAATAAAAGCCACTGGGTAAACGGAAAGTAAATAAGTGTAAGATTGCCCACTTACTGATCACCTATGGGAAGCTTGCCTGTGACAGCTACTGCCATATCTAAAAATGTCGGGGCCATCGCGCTTGACAAGAAATGACCCTATCAAATCTTCAGAGGCTCTTGCAAAAAGTTGCCCTCTGGCGACCCTTATTGGTACTACACCCTTCATTTGGATTGAGTTGATCCAGGTAGATCTGTCGTCGAGTTAAGAAAGCTGGGAGGGATTCGAAAATGCGTGATAGACCTAAAAAGCTCGGCTGTCACTACAAAGAAAGAGAGGTTGTACCAAGGGGGATACCTCCCCAGCACTTGCCTGGCTGGGGAAGTGGACGGTCTCGCCCCTTATTGGGGGCGAAGCCTAAAGTTTACAGGCAGACAATGTTTTCTGCTTGTGGGCCTTTAGCGCCCTGAGTCACGGTAAACTCTACCTTCTGGCCTTCGGCCAAGGTTTTAAAACCGCCACCGGAAATTGCGCTGAAGTGAGCAAAAACGTCGGGACCGGATTCCTGGGCGATGAAGCCAAAACCTTTCCCTTCGTCAAACCACTTAACGGTACCAGTAACTGTATTAGACATAATAGATATCCTTGATTGAACAATTGCGCTCCAATTGAATGGAGTTGTGCGGGCAAAAAGTATTATTTTAAACGAGACCGAACGAAGGATTATGACTAAAACTACGAGGTAAACTGCAATAAAAAATGGCTTTTAAACCGGCGGACGAATAGTAGCACTAGCCTGTCACCTATGTCCACTTTTACCTAAATCTACCCCCGACATTGGCACTCAGACCGCCGTCCACTGCCGCATAAAGGCGCGATGAATCGGAGGCACTGAGGCGATGCAATGTGCAGATAGCCACAATGCCGATTTTGCCAAAGGATTACTCGAGGAGATCAGTTTTCTCGCCAGCTCTGTTTTCTTAACCACGGACTCCCCTGCCTCATGCCGGGAGGTAGAGTAGCTATCGACCGCACCGTTAGCGATAGCAGATGCTGCAGCTATGGCGTCGGCCATACCCAGATTCATCCCCTTCCCTCCCACTGGAGAGTGGCAATGGGCTGCGTCTCCAGCCAATAACACCCGGTGCTTTCGGTAAGTTTCTGCCTGTCGGATGGAGATTTTAAAGGCCGCTGTCCTTCGGATGTTGGCGATTTCTATCGGTAGCCTGAGGGTTGCCAGGGCATCTTCGGTTGATGATGCGATGCGAGCGCGGCGCCGTTCGATAGGGAGTACCAAGGTGAACTCACCTTCCCCGCCGTACAGGTCCAGGGCAATCTCTTCCGGATCGAAGTTTCCCCTCAAATCCACATCCGCAATTGACCACTTATTGGGCAAATCAATACCAGGGTACTGTATTTTCAGCTGTTGTCGCACAGCGGACTGTATACCGTCTGCGGCAATCACCCAGTCAAAAGAGGCGCTGGTATTGTCTGAGAAATTAACGGCCGCCTTGTCTGGGGTGGTTGTGATGTTAGTGACTGAGACCCCGTACTCAACTTCGACGCCCCTCTCGGCAAGAGTGTCCCGGAGGATTCCCTCGGTCCGGTTTTGCGGCAACCCCAGAGGCACCCTATCGCGAAACTCATTCCCGCTGTTGTCGATATAAACCAGGGTTCTCTCATCGCGCAATATGTGCATTTTTCTCAGGGGCATTGCCTCTGCAAGAAAGGGGGCTGCGGCGCCCAGCTCCCGAAGAGCATCAATGGTGGCCGGCATAATGCCGACAGCGCGGGAGAGTTCAGAGGGGCTGTTTTTGCGCTCAACAATACGGCACTTCAGCCCCAAGGAAGTGAGGGTGACCGCAGCAGTCAATCCGGTCGGACCGGCACCGATTACGAGGATGTCCATCGAAACAACTTGTAGCCTGAAAGCTCTACCGGTCGACACAGAATGCCTCGATCGCTACAGGGAGCTTGTGCTGCAAGCTTAGACAAATTCCCACTGCTGTAGAGGGGCCTAATACTCCCCAAAAGGGCGCACGACCACTCTTCTGGAATATCGCTAGCTAATTGCTTTTATCTCCGTCGGAGGAATCGGAAGTGTCACTGTAGCCCAGTGCCGTTGCGGGCTTATCCATTGAGGCACCCTGGCGATCCAGAACACCGATATCCAGTACTGGGGAGGCATCGATATGTTGAGCATCCATCATTTGGGCAACGCGCTGTAGTGAAGCAATAATCATGCTTTGCTCCCAGTCTTTTAGATCGCCAAACTGACGAGCAAACTGGTCCTGAAGCGGGATGGGGGCGTCGCGCAGCGTTTCAGTGGCCTCCTCTGTGAGGTAGGCGTGTACCTTGCGTTTATCGGTTTGGGAGCGCTGGCGATAGACAAACCCTCTCTTCTCCAGGCGATCCAAGATGTTGGTTACTGTTGCCTGGCTCAGGCTAACCTCATTTGCAAGTTCGCCAATAGTCACTTCACCCTTATTGCGAATAGCCTGTAGCAACAACACCTGCGGGGCGGTTAAGCCGGTGGTTTTAGCCAGGTGCTTGGAGTGCAGGTCCGTGGCTCTTATTACCCGCCGCAGGGCCACTAGCACTTGTTCGATACTGTTCAAAGTTACCTCTCAATCATGGAGTCAGGGTGATTGCCGGAATTATATCGCCCTGCCCCTCAATCACTAAGCGCTTATAACCCGACTGCGAAACATCACCCCCACAAGAGCTCCAGACTTCACCACAAAACTGTCTGTTTTATGCCCAGTCGATCGCTCAGCCGATATGCCAAAAGAAAAATTTATAGACCTCAAAATATTATTTTTACCTGCCTATAGGCTGTATATCCCACATATCCAGGCATTTCTAGGTCAAATATTGTGACTTGATTCGCCTCAAGCATTCTGGACTTTGAATTTAATTTGTGTACGATGTTTAGCGTTCAAAGCATTTTTACTAGTAATCCGGCACAAAAATGCCTCTAAGAAGCTATATTTACGCCATTTGCTCAACACTTGTGCAGGTAAATATTTAGAGGTGAAAAAATATTTAGTCGGTTGGGAAGGTTTTTTGTCTAGCTCAGAAAATATTTTGTTGCGCAGCCCATTGATTGAAGATGGGATGGCCACTTACCGATTGATCAAGCGTTGCCCTCCCCTGGATACAAACTCCAGCTACTGCAACCTCCTCCACTGCAGCCATTTCGCCAACACCTCAGTCGCCGCAGAGGTTGATGGAGAGCTGCTGGGCTTTATTTCCGGGTATATCATCCCCGACCGTACAGACACCCTCTTTGTCTGGCAGGTGGCCGTCGACGAGAAAGCCCGGGGGCTTGGACTGGCCTCCCGGATGATAAGTCACATCCTTGAGCGCCCTCACTGTGGTTCGGTCAGATTTATCGAGACCACCATTACAGAACACAACCTGCCCTCTTGGGCGCTCTTCCACAGTGTCGCCGATAAATTATCGGTCGATCTTCACTCCTCACCCTGGATGGACTCTCAAGCCCACTTTGATGGGCTGCACGACTCCGAAACCCTTGTCCGCATCGGGCCTTTCGCCCTCGAAGAAACACCATAAAAGAGAAAATCATGAAGATCTTTGATGAGATTGAATCAGAAGTGCAAAGCTATGCCCGCTCCTTTCCGCGAGTCTTCAATCGCGCAAAAGGCGAGCTGATGTGGGATGAGGAGGGAAATCAGTATCTGGATTTCCTGGCGGGTGCCGGCACGCTCAACTACGGGCACAACAACCCTCTGTTCAAGCAGGCACTGCAAGATTACATTGAGGCCGATGGAATTACTCACGGCCTCGATATGCACACCAGGGCCAAGGGTGAATTCCTACAGGCACTGAATGAGAAAATTCTCAAACCACGGAATATGGAGTACGTGGTGCAGTTTACCGGTCCGACAGGGACGAATGCGGTAGAGGCTGCGATGAAAATTGCCCGCAATGTAACCGGGCAGCAGAACATCGTCACCTTTACCAACGGTTTCCATGGCGTAAGCCTTGGCTCGCTGGCTGCCACCGGCAACTCGCATCACAGGGATGCTGCCGGTGTCAGCCTCAATGGTACACACCGCATGCCCTTTGACGACTACCTGGGCAAAAATATCGATACCACCGAATACCTCGATAAAGTGCTCTCAGATTCCAGCAGCGGCATTAACTCCCCCGCAGCAGTGATTGTTGAGACAGTTCAAGGGGAAGGCGGTATCAATGCGGCCAGTATCGAGTGGCTAAGAAACCTTCAGTCCGTCTGTAAAAAACACGGCTTACTTTTTATTGTCGATGATATCCAGGCTGGCTGCGGCCGCACGGGCAACTTTTTCAGCTTTGAAGAGGCCGGTATCGAACCCGATATCATTACGCTATCCAAATCCCTCAGCGGCTATGGGCTGCCATTTGCGCTGGTGCTAATGAAACCAGAACTGGACCAGTGGAAGCCCGGTGAGCACAACGGCACTTTCCGTGGCAACAATCTGGCTTTTGTAACTGCGAAAGCCGCTATCGATCATTACTGGTCTGACGAAAACTTCTCACGGGAGATTAAACGCAAGGGCAAATACATTTCCGAGCGTTTGAATGAAATTGTCAGCCGATATGGTGAGGGTAACTTCACCACCAAAGGCCGGGGGATGTTTCAGGGTATCGACTGCATCAGCGGCGAACTTGCAGGAAAGATCACTAAACTGGCATTCAAGCAGGGGCTGATTATTGAAACCAGCGGAGCCGATGACCAGATCGTTAAGCTCCTTTGCCCACTGATTATCACTGATCAAAACCTTAAAAAAGGGATCGACATTATTGAATCCGCTATCCGGGAAGTCTGTGCCGGAGAGCGGGATATGCCTGAGGAAAGAGTCTTTTTTGAAGCCTGCTAGACTTTAAGGGCCTCTGAAAAGGTTCACGTAAAAGACCCAACTGTGCAGGCTGCAAACTAAGAATATTGCTGACCAGCCAGACTCGAACACACACGAAACAGCGAAATACCAATGATTGTCAGAAGTTTACAGGAAGCTAAAAAATCCGGCCGCCGGGTTGTTTCACCGGATGGCAACTGGGAGAGCACCCGACTCCTGCTTAAAGATGATGAAATGGGCTTTTCTTTCCATATCACCACTATTTATGCAGATGCTGATTTCCAAATGCACTATCAAAACCATTTGGAAGCGGTTTACTGCATTTCCGGCAGAGGTGAGGTAGAAACTCTTGAGGATGGCAAGAAGCACCCTATCGAACCTGGAACTATCTATATTCTCGATAAGCATGACCGGCACATTTTAAGAGCCTTTGAAGAAATGACTATGGCCTGTGTATTTAACCCCCCTTTGAATGGCAAGGAAGTACACAATGCTGAGGGAGCCTACGAACTTGAGGCTGACAAGATTGATGAATAATTAGTCAGTCATAGGGCAGTATCCATGAAGTACCTTCCAGATAGCTCAAGTGTTACCAGGGAAGATTGCTACCCCTCCCGAAAACCGGGCCTTCTGGGTGGTACCAGGGTGCGCAAAGATCCAATTGTGTATGGGGACTGCCAGTCCCTCTCCCCACTGGCACCATCGCAACTCAAGCGCTATGCAGAACAGGGCTTTGTTGTACTGGAGAATATGTTTTCCCAGGCGGAGATTAACCTTTTTACGCAAGAGCTGGCGGAGATTAAACAGCGCAGACACACTGACAAGTCGGAAGAAATTATCACCGAGCCTGAAAGTAACGAAGTGCGCTCAGTCTTTCGTATCCACAAAAGCAGCCAAATTTTTAACCGGCTTTCCAGGGATCAACGGCTATCAAGTATTGCGAAATGTATTTTGGGTGATGAGGTTTATATCCATCAGTCTCGCGCGAACTACAAACCTGGTTTTCGCGGGAAAGATTTTTATTGGCACTCCGATTTTGAAACCTGGCATGTCGAGGACGGCATGCCCCGTATGCGGGCACTCAGCATCTCCATTACCTTAACAGAGAATCATCATTTTAATGGCCCATTGATGCTGATTCCCAAGTCCCACCACCATTACATTGCTTGCGATGGGGAAACACCAAAACGGAACTACCTCAGCTCACTGAAAAAGCAGGAGCTTGGTATTCCCTCAGATAGCCATTTGAGGTCCCTGGTATCCAATGGCGGAATATCAGCTGTTACAGGCAAGCCCGGCAGTATTGTTGTGTTTGACTGTAACTTAATGCATGGCTCCAGCAGCAATATCAGCCCCGACCCGAGGTCTAATTTGTTTTTTGTTTTTAATGCCCTGAGCAACAAGGTGGAGGCTCCGTTTTGCGGCTTGCCTCCCAGGCCGGAATACATCTGTGCGAGGAAATCAATTTCTACTATCTGAAGCAAATCTCAATTCAAAGCACTCACCCAGTTTTTAAGAGAAAGAAGGACCAGTAAGAGACGATGCATACGATAGAAAAGATTGGCGGCACCTCTATGACGGACTACGAAGCGGTCCGGGATAATATTATCAAAGGTGACTCCAAGGGGATCTACAATCGTGTTTTTGTAGTCTCTGCCTACGGCGGTATTACTGACCTGCTTCTAGAACACAAGAAAAGTGGTCAACCAGGGATCTATGCCCTCTTCTCCAGCAGTATTGAGGACGATAGCTGGCTGGTTAAGTTTGACGAACTTCGAGCAGCACTGCGGCAAATCAACGAGCGCCTTTTTGGGCATGGCGATCTTCTCGCGGAAGCGAACCTGTTTTTGGATGAAAGGTTAGAGAGCGCTAAAAAATGCCTGAGAGACCTGCAAAGCCTCTGCCAGCACGGCCACTTCTCCCTCGACGCCCACTTGGGCACGGTAAGGGAGATGTTAGCCAGCCTCGGTGAGGCCCACAGCGCATGGAACACTTCGAAACTGTTGCAGCGGGATGGTGTAAATGCCTGCTTTGTCGACCTGACTGGCTGGCGCACCAACAAGCACATTCCCCTGGATGAGCGTATCCGGGATGCCTTTGCCACTATCGACTTAAGCAGACAGTTGCCTATTGTTACTGGCTATGCCCATAGCGATAAGGGCCTGCTGATCTCGTTTGATCGAGGCTATAGCGAGATGACTTTCAGTCGTCTCGCCGTACTCACCGGGGCAAAGGAGGCGGTGATTCACAAAGAGTTCCACCTGAGCAGTGCAGACCCTCGCCTGGTGGGAGAAGGAAATGCAGTACCCATTGGCCGCACCAACTACGATGTGGCCGACCAGTTGGCCAACCTGGGCATGGAAGCGATTCACCCCAAAGCCGCCAAGGGGCTGCGCCAACAAAATATCCCTCTCAGGGTGAAAAACACCTTCGAGCCCGAGCACGCCGGCACCCTGATTACTGGTGACTACATCAGCGACTCTCCACGAGTGGAAATTATTGCCGGCTGTAAAGGGGTTTACGCCCTGGAGTTGTTTGACCAGGATATGGCGGGCAGCATCCACGATTATGATCGCGAAGTGCTACTGGTGATCAAGCGCTTCAAAGCCCACATTATTTCCAAAGACACTAATGCCAATACCCTTACCCATTTCCTCTCCACCAATCTGAAAACAATTAAGCGGATTCAGGCTGCATTGGAAGAGCATTTTCCCGAAGCCGAACTGAACCAGCGCAAAGTCGCCATAGTTTCAGCCATCGGTAGCGATATGCAAATCCCCGGCGTGCTGGCCAAAGCGGTGCAGTCGATGTCCAAAAGCAATATCCGCGTGCTCGCCATGCACCAGTCCCTGCGTCATGTAGATATGCAGTTCATCGTTAGCGAGCCAGACTATGATGCAGCCGTTCGGACTCTACACGAGGCACTGGTAGAGATTTACAATCACGGGACGGCGATATGCCTCGCATCCTGAGCCTTTGTGCCCTGCTCTTTTTATTAACTTCCGCCACCTCTATTTCCCAGGAAGCGGAAGAAAAGAAAAAAGACAGTGCGCAAAGCGAAGTCGACACCCTTGAGAAGCCCTTGTACACACCCTTCGTCGAGCGCTATATGCTCGACGAAATTAAGCAGCTGCGAATCGATCAGGCTAATGCCAAGCAGGAATTGATTCAGCAAATTGTCGATCGTGAACACAACTCTGTCGATCGAGCCGTAGCCTACGCAACCGATACGGTTACCTACTTTTTCTACTTGATAGCCGCCGCCACTTCAATTTTGGTTTTAGTTGGTTGGCGGTCATTCCAGGATATTAAAGAGCGGGTGCACTCCCTGGCCGATGAGGAAATCTCAAAGCTGGTCCAGGAATACGAAAAGCGCTTGGAAGTTATAGAGAAGCAGCTTCAACAGAAAACACAGCATATTGAAGAAAACCGCGAGGAAATCGAGCTAACCCAGGAAGTACAGTCCCTGTGGCTGCGCGCCCAACAAGAATCCTCAGTGGCCAATAAAATTGCCATTTACGATGAGATTCTGCGCCTCCGCCACGAGGATGTAGAAGCCCTTACCTATAAAGCTGATGCGGTGCTGGAGCTTAACGAGCCCCAGTGGGCCGCCAATCTTTGCCACCAGGCCCTGGGAATTGACCCGGATAACAGCCATGCCTTCTACCAACTAGCATGCGCCCATACTGCCATGGGCCAATTTGATGAAGCGCTACGTTATCTGGCTGAAGCCATCAAAAGGCGGGAAAGCTACCGCGATGAGATCCTGGTTGATAGCGCCTTACAGCCTTTAGCGGAAAGTGAAGTTTTTGAGGAACTCGACCAGGTTATTGCCAATACTCCCTCGCCGCAAAGTGGTGGCAAGGGAAGCTAGAAATATTCGGATAACCTCTGAAGACCAACCGATAAAATAATGCGGGATAAAAATAATAGGATTGCCGATGATCTATTCATTTCTTGGTTTTTTACTTTTGTTCACTCTGGTCGGCCTCTCTTCTGCGATGTTCAGCCGTCAAACCAAAGCCGACTACTACCTTGCCAGCAGTGGTGTCTCTCCCTGGCTGGTGGGGTTGTCTGCCGTGGCAACGAACAATAGCGGCTATATGTTTATCGGGGTTATCGGCTATACCTACACCACTGGGTTGGCCTCCATCTGGTTGATGGTGGGGTGGATTGCCGGTGATTTTCTGGCTTCCCTCTATGTACACAAGCGATTAAGGACCGCTACCAGTTCAAGTGGTGAAGTCAGCTACGCAGGTGTTCTCAGTAACTGGTACGGACAGAAGTACTCAGCCCTGCAGCGCCTGATCGGCATCATTTCCCTGCTGTTTTTACTAACTTATGCCTCTGCCCAAATGGTTGCCGGCAGCAAAGCCCTGCACGTACTGCTGGATTGGCCTCTCTGGTCCGGTGCTGTAGTTGGAGCTGTGCTTGTATGCCTCTACTGTTTAGCTGGCGGCATCCGCGCGTCCATTTGGACTGATGCGGCCCAATCCATCGTTATGATGGGGGCTATGGCAGCACTTCTAGCCGTCGCCCTTGCCAACTTGGGTGGCATCACCAGTGCGGCGATACAAATGCAGGCTATTGAAGGTTTTACCCATTGGTTTCCCGAGGGGCTCGCCTTTGCGGGCTGGGGCGGGGTGATACTCTTTGTGATCAGTTGGGGGTTTGCTGGATTGTCTGTGATTGGACAACCCCACGTTATGGTTCGATTTATGACCCTGAAGGATTCCAGCAAGATGAACCGGGCAAGGGCCTGGTACTATCTGTGGTTTATCCTTTTCTATTGTATGGCCACCGGGGTCGGCCTGCTCTCCAGAGTGTTTATTGCTGACACAGGGAGCTTTGATGCGGAGCTTGCTCTTCCCACCATGGCTATGGATTTGTTGCCCCCTGTTTTTGTTGGGCTGATCCTGGCTGGTATCTTTGCCGCAACCATGTCCACCGCAGACTCCCTGCTTCTCAGCTGCTCCGCAGCCATTACCCACGATATTCTTCCGCACAAGATTGAAAAAACCTGGTTTCTCAAGCTTGTCACAGTTGCGATAACCGGCGGCGCATTGCTGCTGGCGCTCGCCAACAGCCAAAGTGTGTTCAGCCTGGTTATTTTCGCTTGGTCCGGACTTGCCAGCGCATTTGGTCCCCTACTCCTGGTATTGTGTTTTGGGGGTAAGCCATCCCAGGCAACCGCTATCGCAGCAGTGATTATCGGCTTTACAGCAGCGATTACCTGGCGGCTCCTGGGGTATCACGGCGTGATCTATGAGGGATTGCCGGGTATTGCAGCTGGGTTAGCAGTGCTATATCTGGCCAGCCTGAACCGCCAAACCTCCACTTTACGCGAAGCAAACAGTTAAATTCACTCAAAGTAATTCTGGGGAGGTAGAGCCTCCCCACCTGCCAGACCTTCACCAGCTAAAGCCTCCTCCCCCAAAAGCGACAAACTCTATCTCCTGCCGGCCGAAGCCCCCGCCCTTCGGGCACCTGACTTGACCCCGAGACAGCCAGGTTGAGCAAAATTTATACAGTGCTTTTTATAGAGTTCAAATGAGATTTTTGGCCCAACCCAGCCCACTTTTAACCCTTGAAAATACGGATTAACTCTGTAGTCGCTGAAAAATAAATCCTCCTACGAATCCGCCAGCTTTGTTGCATTGAGTGCTAACAATTAGAGTTCAAATTAAAAATATGTTACATTTTGTGTCATATCGCTCGATCAACGACTATCGAGCCCGGGCTGGAATCTGACGATTAGGGACAAATGTCTTCGTCAGACCGGCCCTTTTTTATGATGACTGGACCTTCACGATCGGCCCATTGCGCCCTTCAAGTCCATCGCCAACGAACAACCGACTGACCCTCTGTTAAAGCAGTATGGAGAGACAGATGTCACTGGACAAACAACGGAATTTTGTAGACGGCCGCTACCTGTCGAATGAGAGCGGCGAGTGCTTTGATGTATATAACCCGGCGACCAACGAGGTCAGCTATCAGGTTGAGGTTGCCGACGAGAAGGTACTCACAGAAACCATCGAGAGCGCTAAGCGCGGTTTTGCCCAGTGGTCAGCGATGATGCCGGTCGAACGCAGCCGCATCCTGCTGAAAGCAGTAGCACTGTTGCGCGAGCGCAACGACGAACTGGCAGCTATCGAAGTGGCTGATACCGGCAAGCCCTGGCAGGAAGCCAGTGTTGTCGACGTGGTGACTGGGGCTGACTCTATCGAATTCTTTGCCGGCCTGGCTGCAGGCATTGAAGGCAATCAGCAGCAAGTTGGTGAGGACTTCTACTACACCCGCCGCGAGCCCCTGGGCATCTGCGCCGGAATCGGTGCCTGGAACTACCCCTTACAAATCGCTTGCTGGAAAGCCGCCCCGGCCCTGGCCTGCGGTAACGCCATGATTTTCAAGCCTTCCGAAGAGACCCCCAAAGGTGCTTTAAAGTTGGCTGAAATCTTTATTGAAGCGGGCATGCCCCCGGGTGTTTTCAACGTAATCCAGGGCGATGGCGCCGTGGGTGCCTGGCTGACTAACCACCCGGATATCGCCAAGGTTTCCTTTACCGGCGAAGTGGGTACCGGCAAGAAAGTGATGGCCGCAGCGGCTTCCAATCTGAAAGAAGTCACCATGGAGCTGGGAGGCAAGTCCCCGCTGGTGATCTTTGATGATGCCGACCTGGAGCAAGCCGTTTCTGCTGCCATGCTGGGCAACTTCTACACCCAGGGCGAAATCTGCACCAACGGTACCCGGGTATTTGTACACCGTAGCATCCACGATCAGTTCCTCGCTCGCCTTAAAGAGCGTGTTGAGCAAAATATTATTGCCGGTGATCCGATGAATCCAGACACCAACTTCGGCGCCCTGATTTCTGCCAAGCACCAGCAACTGGTAATGGACTACATCAGCAAGGGTAAAGAGGAAGGCGCGACCCTGTTCTGCGGCGGTCACACCCTTTCACCAGAAAATTCACCTAACGGTTACTTCGTTGCTCCCACCGTATTCACCGACTGTCATGACGATATGACCATCTGCCGCGAAGAGATCTTCGGCCCGGTAATGTCGGTACTGGTTTTTGATGACGAAGACGAAGTGATCCGCCGCGCTAACGATACCCGTTTGGGCCTTGCCGCCGGCGTATTTACCCGTGATATCACCCGCGCCCACCGTGTGATCCACCAGATGCAAGCGGGCATCTGCTGGATTAATGCCTACGGCGCCTCCCCGGCGGAAATGCCGGTGGGCGGATACAAGTTATCCGGAATCGGACGCGAAAATGGACTTGCGACCCTGAACCACTACACCCAGCTAAAAGCGGTATATGTGGGCCTGGCACCACTGGAAAGTCCATTTTAAGCGGTACCCTGTATGAGTGAGTTTGACTACATCATTGTCGGCGCCGGCTCTGCCGGTTGCGTTCTGGCCAACCGCCTGTCTGCCCAGGAAGATAAAAAAGTCCTCCTGGTAGAGACCGGTGGCAGCGATCGCAGCATCTTTATCCAGATGCCCACCGCGCTGTCCATCCCCATGAATACTGAGAAGTACGCCTGGCAGTTTACGACTGAACCGGAGCCCCACTTGGATAACCGCAGTATGCACTGCCCCAGGGGCAAGGTACTCGGTGGTTCCTCCTCGATTAACGGGATGGTTTACGTGCGCGGGCACGCTAAAGACTTTGATGAGTGGGCACAGCACGGCGCCGAAGGCTGGGATTACGCCCACTGCCTGCCCTACTTTAAACGCTCTGAGACCTGGGCTTTCGGCGGTGACGATTATCGTGGTGACGAAGGCCCACTGGGGGTCAATAACGGCAATGAAATGGCCAACCCCCTTTATGGAGCCTTTATCGAAGCTGGCAAAGAAGCTGGCTACGACTACACCGCAGATTACAATGGTGAGCAGCAAGAGGGCTTTGGCCCCATGCATATGACGGTAAAAGATGGTAAGCGTTGGTCTACCGCCAACGCTTACCTAAAACCGGCAATGCAGCGCCCCAATTTGACGGTATTGACCCACGCCACTGTGCATAAGGTGATTCTGGAAGGTAAACGGGCAGTCGGAATTAAACTTGAACGCAAGGGAAAGATCCTGGAATTCAAGGCGCAGCAGGAAGTCATCCTCAGCGCAGGTCCCATCGGCTCCCCTCACCTTCTTCAGCTCTCTGGAATCGGAGATCCCGACACACTGGCAGAAGCCGGTATCGAACTCCAACACGAACTCCCCGGCGTCGGCCAAAACTTGCAGGACCACCTGGAATTCTATTTCCAGTTCCGCTGCAACCAACCGATTTCCCTGAATGGCAAGCTCGATCCGTGGAATAAATTCCTGATCGGCGCTCGTTGGATACTGAAGAAGGATGGTCTCGGAGCCACCAACCATTTCGAGTCCTGCGGTTTTATTCGCTCCAAAGAAAATGTGGAGTGGCCGGACCTGCAATATCACTTCCTGCCAGCAGCCATGCGCTATGACGGCCGCGAAGCTTTCGATGGCCACGGCTTCCAGGTGCATATCGGGCACAACAAGCCCAAGAGTCGCGGCAGGGTCAAAGTGGTGAGCAGTGATCCCAAGCAATCCCCTTCCATCCTGTTCAACTATTTACAGGAGAAAGAGGATATTGAGGGTTTCCGCGCTTGTGTGCGGCTGACTCGCGAGATTATCAATCAGCCGGCTTTCGACGAGTACCGGGGCGATGAAATCCAGCCTGGCACCGATATCCAGACTGATGAACAAATTGACGCTTTCGTACGGGAATCCGTCGAGAGTGCTTACCACCCGTCCTGCTCCTGCAAGATGGGCACTGATGCAATGGCAGTGGTAGACCCGGAAACCCGTGTACACGGTTTGCAGGGCTTGAGAGTTGTAGATTCCTCCATCTTTCCGACCATTCCCAACGGCAACCTGAATGCGCCCACCATTATGGTGGCGGAGCGGGCTGCTGACCTGATTTTAGGGCGCCCTGTATTGGCGCCCTCCGAGGCACCGGTAGCGACCAAAGCTACCAGCACTCAGCGACCTGGCCGCCCTGCGCGCTCAGTGAGCTGAATTTACGTCGGCGCTCTGGCAGAGATTTGACTGCCCCCTTCAAATGCGACGGGGATACTCAAATCTCGCACAGCAACGCCCTTGAGGGGCGCCGGCATACCAATAACTAGCTGGAGACTCAGCATGACAGCTTGGCTTTCTGCGGGATTATTATTTACCTTCACGGCAATAATTTTCTCGCTGATTAAATGGGGAAATGTGAAGATGGTCGGGGTGACCCCGGTTAAAACCTTCACTTTTATAGCGATCCTTTTCACCTCCGGCCTCGATGTAGGCCTTATCATGTTCCCCCTCACCGAGTTCGGTGGCTACGCAGACCTAACCGCAAACCCAGAATACGGCTTCACCAACGCACTCGCGATTGAGTTTGGTTTTTGGGCCTTCCTGATCTGGGGTTTCTACTTCCTCACCTGTTTTTACTTCTGCATTATCGAGCCCAAAGTTAAATTCTTTGAGATCGGCCTGGTAAAGCTGATCAACAACGTGGTGATTATCGGTACCTGCGCGTTTACCGCCTACCTGCTGCTTAGCAACCTGCCCTGGTATCTGCCACAGGTTGGCGATGGTGAAACCATTGTTGGCACCTTCTACCTGATCGTCTTTGCCGTGATCGCCGCTGCGGTCTACTCATCCACCAGCCTGCGCTATGTGCGCTTCCTCAGCTTGGCGACTACCTGGATGTTTATTGGCCTGATCGCGGTAATGTGGGTAGGCGCCTTTACCGGTGAGAACGGTAGCGTTGGCGACTTCGCTTCCACCTTTGCGCTGCTCGGCGGTTACTTCGGTAATATCCACCAGTTCGTGCTGCCGCTGAATGACTACCACGAGTTCTACCTGTTCTGGTGGTTTGCCTGGAGCATTATGATTGGCCAGTTTACCTCCCGCTTTGTGGGCGGCCTGCGCACTTACCAAGTGCTGGCGGCGATGCTGATCTTCCCATCCATCCCCATCGCGCTCTGGTTCACCGTGCTCTACTACTACTCCAGCCAAGGCTTAGATACCAGCGGCTTCTACAACCTGGCCATGGTCATTGTGGGCATTACCTTCGTGATCAACTCGCTGGACTCCCTGATTCGCCTGTACACCGACAACCTGGGTATGACTGTTGCGCGTCTGGGCAAGTGGAAATACTTCGTCCTGAACCTGGTTGCGATGAGCCTGCTCACCCTGTTGTTCAAGCTCAACTTCCTGCAAATCCAGTGGATCGGCGCCCTGGTAATTGGCATTTTCTTCTGCTGCCTGGGTTACATCCTGGTGAAACGCTTCAGGGCGGTAGCAGCTATCGACTCCTCGCCTAAAGAAAACAAGATCGACTTTAGCAAGATCGAACTGGCGAGCTAACTGTTGAAATCCCCCGCCTGGTTTGGCGGGGGCTACAAAATATAAATAAGTGGTAATTGAACAATGAAATCAACTTTGAAACTTTCTGCACTGACCTGTGCTTCCCTGCTGGTGCTTGCCCAACAATCCCAGGCAGAGCTGTCCTCTACTGTTAACCTGACTACTGACTACACCTTTAATGGTGTCAGTCAGACTCAAAACGACCCAGCACTGCAAGCCAGTCTGGACTACGGGTTCGATAACGGCTGGTATATCGGCACCTGGGCTTCCAACGTAGACTTCGGTGAAGATGACGATACCAACCTGGAGTGGGATTTCTATGCAGGTAAGTTCATGCAGCTTACCGATAAAGTAAGCCTGGACACTGGACTCGCTTATTACACCTATCATGGTGATAGTGACCTTTCTGAAGAGTACGCTTACCCGGAAGCTTATGCCAAGCTTGGCTACAGCTCTGCTCTAGGCGAATCAGAAGTCAATGGCTGGTACAGCTGGGATTACTTTGGCCAGGGTGGCGGCCACTACATTATGATGCTGGCCCATACCTTTGAGTTTGCAGAAGGACACAACGTTCGCTTCAGTGCTGACCGCTCTACCAGCGTCAATAAAGACAAATGGACCTGGGATGGTAAAAAATCTTACAACCACTACCGAGTGGAGTATATGACTTCCCTGGAAGGTTTTGATTTCAATATTGCCGCCGAGAATACCAATCTCGACGTGGGCACTGCTGACGAGCGAATTGTCTTCTCTGTTGCCCGTACTTTTAGTCTTTAAACTATAAGTGCAGCCGGGGCCTAAAATAGCCCCGGCATATCTTACTATCCTGCTCTCAGGGTGTTTCTTCTTTGCCTTCCGGGCTAATCTTCTTTGCAGATTTCATCACAACTTGCCCTGATTCAGCATTTCCACTCCAGGCACCTTCCTCAGCTACCCCTTCCAAAACAATTTCCTTTTCAAGGATAACTGGGTGCAAATTCAAGTCATGCCGTGCAATTTTAACCATTGAGATACACAACAAGAGAGCAATTAGCAGCAAAGGGACACTAGCGATAATGCTTGCCGCCTGCAACGCTTCCAATCCGCCAATAAGCAACAAAGCAATTGGCATTACTGCCAGCGCGAAGGCCCAGAAAATTCGATTCCACCGAAGCGGCTCGCCATGAACCTCTTTCTGCACAACTGCGGCAAGAATATGAGATATGGAGTCAAAAGTAATGACCGTGAAAACCAGTGCGATCAACGTATACAGCAGCACAACTAACTGGCTTGCCGGCAACTTATCTAAAATGGCAAAGATCACGGTATTGGCTCCCTGCTGATTCAGTATTTGCACCAAGTCCAGCTCGCCCGAAAAATGCAAGTAAACGCCGTAGTTGCCTAGCACCATAAAAAACAAGAAGCAGCCAAAAGTTCCAAAAAATAGTGCCCCAAGAATCATCGCCTTGATAGTCCGCCCTCCGGAGATACGCGCAATAAATAAGCCAATACTCGGAGCAAAAACCAACCACCAAGCCCAATAGAAGACGGTCCAGTCCTGGGGGAAGCGAGTATTGGGGAACTGTTTAAAATGAGAGAAGGACTCAGTCCAAGTGGCCATTTGCAAGAAGTTATGCAGCGCTCTACCCAGTGAATCCAACCCACTATTGAGCATAAATAGTGTTGGTCCCGCGATAAACACGAAGAGCAGCAAGACGAGTGAGAGAAAAATTGTAAAGTTTGATAGGACACTAAGGCCGCGCTTTACGCCGACAAGAGCACAGTAACCAAATAATAGCGCACAAAATATCAGTGCCCCAACCTGAAATCCCACCCCAGTAGGAACCCCAAATAGCTTATGCAATCCCAAAGTAATCAGCGGCGCCGCAATACCAAGCCGTGTAGCCGCGCCCCCTAACATGCCAAATACCAGGGAGGTATCGATAAGCTTACCAATGGGCCCGCCCACGCTACGATCACCCAATACTGGCGCGAGCGCTTGGCTTAACTTTAGAACCTTGCGTTTACGCACATAGTAGTAATAGGCAATTGGCAGTGCGGGGATCAGATAGATAGACCAAGCCAGCGGCCCCCAGTGAAAGATACCGTAGGAAACTGCCCAGCGCGCAGCTTCAGCTGAGCTTGCTTGAACCTGGAATGGTGGCTGTTGGTAGTAGTAGATCCATTCAACCATCGACCAATATAAAATAGAGGCGCCAATACCGGAAGAAAACAACATGGCAGCCCAGGATAGAGTTGAGAATTCGGGGCCCTCTTTCCCTCCTCCCAACTTTATCCTGCCAATATCACTAAAGGCGATATACAGCACAAATAACATCGCACCTAGGCCTAGCAGGAGATAAAAGACCCCCAACTTCTCTGTCACCAGATCTTTAGCTGCCAATAACCATAAAGAACCCGCCTCGGGAAAGAGGATTAAGGGCACTGTCGCCACTAGAAGCAATGCAAAAGAGCCCCAAAAGGTGGGCTTGTCTATGAGGTCCTTTGTTCCCTTATTCAACAAGGGTTCCTTCTGAAAAGATGTTCCTACAAAACGGGAAGGAGTTGGGAGCTAAATCAATTACAGTCTGGCTATTTTTTGACCAGCCGGAACAAAGTTGCTGAAACTAAAGACGCCAATCTTTAAGGCGAGCACTGCACTGCCATTTACCAACCGCTGGCATGACGTGATTAGCATCCTTTTGAGTGCTGATTCCTCAGGCCAAATGCAATTCAAATGTGAACAGGATGTGCATACTCAAATACTATTTGAAGCGGGGCTTTCCCAAAGGAATACCGAGAAGCGATATGTATAAGAAGGCTATCGCCGCCATTGCGGGCCTGGCGTTATTTGCATGCACCAAGGACCAGGATAGGAATATCAATGTTAATGATTTTGAACCTGAACCAAAGATAGGGATTTACGACATTTCCCAAGAAGACTGTGAGCTGATGAAGCTCCGGCAGGTTCTTCGGAACAACTCCCCTATTGGCTGTGAAAGGCTGAAAAAAGTCGTCTTCAACTATACGCCTCTCTTAGATCCCCCTGCTCAGGATAATATTGGCATCGAAGCTGATCTATACCGCAGAGGCGCTGTTGTTGTACTTGATATCGTTGCCGAGAACGTCCTGTCTCTATTTGGCGAGGTCTACCGATCTCGCTTTCCAATACAGTCAGCCATTCCTGTCGAATATTTTACTCTGCAAGAGCGAATGGCAGATGATCGAAACAACACGCTGGCTTTTGATTCCCGGCCTATTACTGGCGGAAGCAGATGGTCTGAGCACGCTTATGGTGTTGCTATTGATATTAACCCCCTACAAAATCCCTACCTGTATATTGATAAACACACCCGAGCCAAAGTAATCCCTAAGGATGCAACAGAAGGATATTTAAACCGGGCAAAGTTTCGCCCGGGAAAGCCAACCCGTATGGGGATGTCTGAAGATGTAACCACAATCTTTGCCAGGCATGGCTTCGCTGTCTGGGGTGGAGACTGGAATGTCCCGATTGATTATATGCACTTCCAGGTTGGTTCCCGTCAATTCATTAACCGCCTTGTAACTTTGCCAAAGGAAAGAGCAAAACAACTATTTGACCGATATACCGAGCAATTGAATCGCTGTTTTGAGGAGAGCAACTCGATAAAAAACGCTACTCACCTCAGAAAACATTGTGTCGATAAAGTGGTGTCAGAATTTGATGGAGAGCAGGAATGAAAACGGCCTCCTCCTGCTGCCCAACTGTTAAAGTCGAGATGGATGGCTTCCCGGATCGCCCTCTATATGGGGCTTGTCATCGTGGGAGACACCGTGTTCCGATTGGGTTGGAACGTCCCAGTTGCCCTCTTCCGTCCACGGATCATCCTCTGGGAACTCTTCAATATAGATTTCCTTCTCTTCGTAGCTCGGCTGGTAGCGCAAGTCATAGTGAGCGGCTTTCACAATCGATATGCACAGCAGTAAAGCAACAATTAAAAGCGGCACCCCACCGATCACGCTGGCAGTTTGCAGCGTATCCAGGCCACCCAAAAACAGCAGCGTTATCGGCATCAGTGAAAGCGCAAATGCCCAGAACAGGCGGTTCCATCTAGCCGGCTCTTCATCGACCTCTTTCTGCACAACAGCAGCAAGAATGTATGAGATGGAATCGAATGTAGTTGCAGTAAAGATGAGGGCGAGCACCGTATATACCAGAATCACCAGTTTACTGCCGGGAAGTGTCTTGAGTGTGGCAAAAATTGCGGCAGTTGCGCCCTGCTCATTTAGCATCCCCACCACATCAAGCTCACCGGAAAACTGTAAGTAGACGCCGTAATTCCCCAGCACCATAAAGAACAGGAAACAGCCTAAGGTGCCATAAAAAATGGAGCCAACCACCATGGTCTTAATGGTTCTCCCCCGCGAGATACGCGCAATAAACAAGCCGACACTGGGAGCGAAAACCAACCACCACGCCCAATAGAAGATGGTCCAGTCTTGGGGGAAATGGGTGTCCGGGAACTGTTCAAACTCTGCAAATGGCTCAGTCCAGGCGGCCATATGGAAGATGTTATCCAAGACACGACCCAGGGCATCCAAGCCAGTGTTCAACATAAATAAGGTGGGGCCAACCAGGAAAACAAACAGAAGCAGCACAATAGACAACCACATATTCAGGTTGGAAAGTGCGCGGATACCCTTCTTAAGCCCAACAAAAGCGCTATAGCCGAAGATTGCCGTACATATCATCAGCACTACAACCTGGGTTCCCAGCCCGGTGGGCACGCCCAAGAGTTCATGAGCCCCCTGAGTGATCAGCGGCGCGGCTATCCCCAGGGTCGTAGCGCCACCGCCCAACATGCCAAAGATAAACAGCACGTCGATTAACTTACCAATTCCACCTTGGGCGCGCTGCTCCCCCAAAACGGGCATCAGCGCCTCACTAATTTTCAGCACGCTATGGTTTCGAACGTAGTAGAAGTAAGCGATCGGCAAAGCGGGAATCAGGTAGATCGACCATGCCAGCGGACCCCAGTGGAAAATACCGTAGGCAACAGCCCAGCGTGCAGCTTCGGGAGTGCCTCCTTCAACCTGGAACGGCGGAGTCTGGTAGTAGTAGATCCACTCGACCATAGACCAGTAGAGAATCGAAGCACCGATACCCGCACAAAAAAGCATTGAAGCCCAGGATATCGTGGAGAACTCTGGGTCCTCTTCAGGCGTCCCCAGCTTGATCTGGCCGATATCGCTAAACACGATATAGACCATAAAGAGGATTGCCCCGACACCCAGTGCCAGATAGAAAACCCCCAGCTTGTCAGTAACAAAACCTTTAGCGGCTAAAACCCAGGCGGCACCCACTTCCGGGAACAGTACCAAAGGGATTGTCACTGCCAGAAGCAGCGCCAATGAACCAAAAAAAGTGGGTTTATCGATGATCTCTCTAAAATGACTGGACAACACTTGCCTCCCAAATGCCTTGCAAACCGCGGCAAATAAAAGCAAGGGGGACTTTATATAAGGAACTTTATTATGCGGTGTTAGTGAATAGAGCTTATATAAGGATAGGTAGGTCAACTACAGCTAAATTTGCTTTTACTTATCTCCAATAGTACCAGCTAGTCAACGTATTTCAATTTTACTGCTGTCACATCTGTTTAGGTGCGACAACCAATTGAACTGGGGCTATCAACTGACGACCGCCCCAGCCTGCCGGGTTCTGAACTACTGCTTACCCAAAGATTTTTCCAGTTGAGCAAACTGTCCTTGCAGCATTGCCTTCTCCTGTAGAAGGATACGATTCTCGTCTGACAAGACCTCTATCCGGTCTTTTGTAGCGCCCAGTTCCGCATCCAGTCTTTCCAAAGATACTTGCTGAAGCTGAATCTCTTTAGCTTGTCCTACACCGCTGCTCTGGAGGCGGGTAACCTCATCCTGTAATCGTGTAATTTCAGAAGATTGGGATTCAGCGCTTGCTGCCTGCTCTTCAGCCTGCCGCTTATAGTTTGCTGCTTCGGCTTGAGCGGCGCCTATATTTTCACGCAACTCCTGCTTTTCCCGATTGAGTTCAGTAATTAATGCCTGCCCCTGCTTATACAGAAGGCCCTGCTCAGAAAGCTTCTGTTCCGCCAGCCCGAGCTGCTCCGCCAGTGAAGCCACCTGCCCCTTAAGCTGCTCACTGGAAGATCGAAACTGATCTCGCTCGTGCTGCCGGTCTGTAGCTGTTCGTTGCTGGAAGTGCTCAAAGTGCTCGCGCACATCGCGATTCTCCTGCTTCATCTCTTCAATTGAGGCCTTCTGCTCCTCAACTCGAACCGAGGCCTGCTCCAATTGAAACTCACTTTTTTCCAGTTCTGACTGAGCTTCACCCAGGGTAACTTTGAGGCGGCGCTTCTCACTTTCAGAAGCTGAAAGCTTCTGCTCCAACTCGCGAATCAAAGCGGTTTGTTTGCTACTGGCCTCTTGAGCTTCGTTTAGTCTCTCTGTTATCTCCAGCTCTTTCGCTTCAAATTCCTGCTGAACCTGCTCCACTCTCTGGTCCGCATCCCCCTGGATACGCTGATGAAGCCCTTTCAGCGCCTCCACCAAATCTTTGGGTAGGCCGCTGATATCAGTGCTACTGGAACTCTCACTTTTCCACCGCTTTAGAAGCGGCGCAATTGTACTTTTACTCCCAGTCCCCAGATGAGCGCGCACTCTATCAACTGTCGGCTCCTCGCCCCGGGCCTTAATCGCCTTTGCTGCTTCAAAAATGTCCAGATAGGTGACCCCTGTGCGCGCCATTAACCTTCCCTCAGATTATTTTGTACCAAATTACGTATTACGTAATAATACATAACATATAAAAATAAACCAATTCTTGAATTAACCTAACTAACCTTCGATAATGATTCTTATCGAAGGTTATAAGAGTAAGGAAGCCCCCATCTAACGTACCCTCAGTACAAATAGTGGTTTTCGGGTGACACAGAATTCATGAGAAAACAGCCCCTGGCCTCAACCAAAATCCAACCTCAGTCCCAGCTCAGCAGTACATCTACCGGAGCTGGAGCACTTCTGACTGAGGATGACATTCAGAAGTACCTGAGAGCAGCGACTTCAGACAGCACTCGCAAAGCCTATCGGTCTGCCATTCGCCAGTTCGAGAAATGGGGAGGTCGGCTCCCCACCGATAGCCATTCACTGGTTAGCTATCTATTGAGCCGGGCCGAACAATTGAACCCGCGCACCCTGGATTTGCACCTAACGGCCATAGGCCAGTGGCACCTTTATCAAGGCATTGCCAACCCAGTCGCTGAGCCGCTGGTGCAGAAAACCATGCGCGGTATTCGCCGCACCCACGGAAAGCCCAAGCAAAAAGCCAAGGCGCTGAGCCTCGAACACATTGCCACCCTCACCCGACAGTTACGCTCTCAGCCTGATTCCAAGAAGAAGGCCCGTGACTTGGCATTGGTGCTGGTAGGTTTCTTCGGTGCCTTCCGGCGCAGTGAGTTGGTGGCGATCCAGGTAGAAGACCTGATATGGGAGGAGGAAGGATTGATCATTCGCCTACCCAAATCAAAGACGGATCAAAGTGGTCAAGGAATGATGCGTGCCCTTCCCTACGGCACCCCTGAAATCTGCCCCGCACGAGCACTTAAGTCCTGGCTAGACGTTAGTGGCATTAGAACTGGACCAGTATTTCGATCGGTCAATCGCTGGGACACAGTGCAAAGTCGACAGCTAAACCCCACAGCTATCAACGATCTACTGAAAAATCTCGGGGAAGCCTGCGGTTTTGACTTTGTTGCCGAACTCAGCAGCCACAGCTTTCGCCGAGGCCTGTCTACTTCCGCTGCGCGAGAAAAAGTTGGCTTTGAGCTGATCAAGAAGCAAGGTGGGTGGAAGAGTGATGCCACTGTCTGGGAGTATATTGAGGAGGGGCAACAGTTTACCGACAACGCCTCAGCTATCTTGATGAAGAAGATGTCGGAACTGATCGATTAGTAATGACTTATGCACTATTAGCAATAGGTTGATCCTACCCATCAACGATGGACACTCTCTTAAGCGATAAACTACGCAGCAGAGGTGCTCTATGACAAGATCAAATAAACCAACCAAAACCACTCGTAAACAATACTCAGAGGAGTATAGGAAGGATGCCCTAGCACTGGCGCTCAAGGTCGGGGTAAGCGTTGCCGCTAAACAGCTTGGATTGCATCCTTCCCAGATTTACGGATGGCGAAGTAAGTCTAAGTTACATCAGAGCCGAGGGGATGCGGAGAGAGAGCTGGCCACAGAAAATGCTCGACTTAAGCGGCAGCTGGCTGAGCAGGCAGAGGAGCTGGCGATCTTAAAAAAGGCCGCAGCGTACTTTGCAAAGAGCCTGAAATGAGGTACGCCTTCATGCAAAAGCACAGGCATGAATTCAGCATCAAAGCGATGGCCAAGGTATTGGGCGTATCTCGCAGTGGCTTTTATAACTGGGTTTCAAGATCGGCTGACCAATCCAAGCACCAGCAGTACCGAATGCAGCTCGATAGCTTGGTACAGCAGCGCTTTATAGCCAGCAAAGAACGTAGCGGCGCCCCTCGTCTGACGAAGGAGTTGGCCAGTGAGGGGAGTAAATATAATCAGAAAACAATTGCTGCCAGCATGCGTCGACAGGGCCTACGGGCTAAAGCAGGCAGGAGGTATAAAGCCACAACCTACTCAAAACATGGTCTGCCAGTAGCTCCAAATTTGCTTGAGCAGAACTTTAATGCTGAAGCGCCGAATCAGAAATGGGCTGGGGATATTACCTACCTACGAACGGAAGAAGGTTGGTTATATCTGGCTGTAGTGATAGACCTATATAGTCGGCTGATTATTGGTTGGGCGATGTCAGAAACGATGACGGCTACATTGGTCTGTGACGCCCTTCAAATGGCTTTATGGCGACGTAAGAAACCTACGAATGTTATCGTGCATACTGACAGGGGAAGCCAGTATTGTTCTAAAGATTATCAATCTTTAATTACAGCGTATGATCTGCGGTGCAGCATGAGCGCCAAAGGTAATTGCTATGATAATGCTTGTGCAGAAACGTTCTTCCACTCACTTAAGGTAGAAGCAATCCATGGTAACCGCTTTCCTACAAGGTGCCTCATGCGAGAAACCGTATTTGAGTATATAGAGATAGACTACAATCGAAATCGCTTACACAGCGCCAATGGCTATCTCAGCCCTGAGGCGTTTGAGGAACAACTAGTCGCTTAGTGGTGTGTTCGTTGTTGATGGGTAGGATCAGGTCTTTACCCTAAAATGTAGTAGTTCAGACTTGATCTGACAGTTACCGGTTTTTCAGGAGGTGCTCTGTCAGGTCAAATTCAGCTTACGAGCTTTTCCTTCCAAATACTTTTTCCATCTTCAAGAGTTGCCATCGGAGTTCGACCGCAACACTTCTTACCCTGGTGGGTTCTCTCATTATTGTAATATGTGAGCCATTCGTCTAGATCCTTTTGCAAGTCCTCTATTGATCCATAGATCTTGCGGCGTAATGAAGGTTGATAGAACTCTTGTAAAATAGTTTTATGAAAGCGCTCACAGATCCCATTTGTTTGCGGATGCCTGGCTTTTGTCTTCGTGTGTTCTATTTCGTTCACACTCAGATATAGCTGGTAGTCGTGCTGCTCCAACTTGCCACAATATTCAGTACCACGATCAGTTAGGATACGCAGCACTGGCAGATCATGCATGGCATAAAATGGCAGTACACGATCATTCAGAAGGTCTGCCGCAGTGATTGGCGTTTTGGTGGTATACAGCTTGCAATGAGCCACCTTTGCATAGGTATCGACATAGGTTTGTTGGTAAACACGTCCGACGCCCTTAAAGGTTCCTACATAGAAGGTATCCTGCGAGCCCAGATAACCTGGGTGTTGAGTATCAATTTCACCACAGGCTTCATCATCATGACGTTTTCTCTCTAAAGCTTGAACCTGTGACTCTGTAAGGATCAGTCCCTCCTCAGCCACCTTGGCCTCAAGTGCCTTTAATCGCAATTTGAAGTTAGCAAGGTCGTGCCGTAACCAGATACTCCGAACACCACTAGGGGACACAAATACACCGCGTTTGCGCAGCTCATTGGAAACTCGAACCTGCCCGTGGGCAGGCTCTTGGACGGCATAAGTTAACACTGCCTCTTCAATGGCTGTGTCAACACGGTTCTTGTGGTTGGGCACGCGCCGGTTCTTCTCAAGAAGGGCGTCCACGCCGCCACTTGAAACGGCTTCCTTATAGCGATAGAAAGTGTCTCTCGACACACCCAGCATCTTGCAAGCTTTGGAGATATTGCCGAGTTCTTCTGCCAGATTTAGCAATCCGGTCTTGTGTTTGATGATGCGATCATTAGTATGGATCATGGGGTTTATCCTTGGTTTTGCTTTTAGGTTTAGGCACCTTCATCAAAACCGGTAAACCCCTCTTTTTCAAGGGAATGTGTCAGATTTGGTCTGAACTAATACACCTAAAATAAATGCAATAGTTAAAGCACTTGAAGGTTACAAATACTCAAACCTCTACTTCTTGGCATGAATATTACATCGCCACCTAGACTGGATTCAAATTCCATTGGCGGCTCTTATATCTCGCTAAGGCGGTGCCAAGAGGCTTGAAAAGCGAGCAAATTAAAAGATACGGGGCCCTATGCATGGTTAATTGATTCAACTGGGCAAGCGAAAAGTCAAGCTCAAGCATTATCCAACACTTAATTAATACTTATTTACAATTATATACATATCAAGCGTTGTCTAAGCTAGTAAGGATTGATATTAATCGATCTATCAGTTGTCTGATTATGGAATAAAAATAGATGAAGCTAAAAAAACTAAGGTTCAACAGTAATGACTTAGCGAAAGTTTCAGGCTATCTATTTTTTATTCAGTTCATATTGTTTGTTGGGTTCATTATTTTACTACCAAACAATATACAGTTCTTTAAGCCCAGCTCTACAATTCAAATGGGCGATTTTTTGATCGCGCTTGGCCAAACCCCAAATGAATTTATTATCCTGAAATTGATTTTACTCGCATTAAGGACCTGTTATGCCCTTTCGTTTGTATTTATTGCAGTCCTATTTTGGGAGAATAGTAAAGTTGCTTCAGCGGCATTGATTTCATTCACCCTGGTCTCCGTAGCTATTATCAATATTGCCCAGCTCTTGGGATTAGCACTTATACCAATAGCTAATGATTATACAAGCTCCTTGGCACTAGGCGATAATATCAGGACGATCTCATTAGAAACGTCAGCTTTCGGAATTTATGTAGCTCAAGAATTATTGGATACGTTCGTAAATACGGTGACTTTTAACGGTATATTTGTATGTCTATTCGCAATCTCCTGTTACAAAGTAGAGTTAAAATATACCAAATGGCTTATCCCTATTATGATGATCCTCCCATATAACAGGTTCTTTGATTTACCTGCTGTATTGAGCTTAGTCTCAGGGTTGCTCAATGTCATTGTTACAGCAATTTACTTTCTATTGATGGGGTTTTTCTTATTAAAAATGAGCTCACCAGAAACCTCCAAATCAACTGTTTAAGTAAAATAGAGTTTAATCTGCTCAGATTGTTTGAATTGCGAGTAGCCAAAAGTACATTTTCTGTCAGTTTAGCCTGAATAGAGCACATGATACTGCCCCTCTACCTGTGCAATGGTCAAATTGAGTGCCGTACAATCATTGTTGCCAGGTTGTTAGGCAGAGTCGAACTCACAAAAACTTGAGCCTCAAGCAGTACATGAGAGATCTATCACGATGGATGATCTAATGCCTGTATCCCTACTGCTTGGTATGGGTTTCATTGAAAATTGATTCCCAATCCTGATCAAAGGTCTCGGGTATCGATGAGGATGACCTCCGAAAGAACAGAACCCCAACGTGAGCTTCATGACCCTGCCCGGCAGAATGATCAGCTGTAACCTCTTCAATAAAGCCGCGCATGGTGCCACTGCCATCTAAGGTCAAATTTGTAACGCTCTCATCGGAAACATCAACAGCTACCAACTGGATTCTATTGCCACTCTTTATGTAGGCAAAGATACCGATATCCTTGGCAATAGTGGCCTCATTCACCGTCTCTTCAACCGCAGTCAGCTGGTGTTTAACATTCGGTTTCTTCGTTACCTCAAGATAACGGCCGCCACCGCCTACACCTGTTTGCTTGAGAACCTTAAAGGTCCGGCAAATTTGCCCCTTCTCCAAAGTAAAGGCGTCCGGGCTGTGCTCATAGAAAATAAACGACTCTCCTTCAACCGCACACCACACCCCCTCCAGGGAATCTTTGGCTTCCGGCTGAGCATTGGCATGCATGTTCACAAGAGTCATAAGTCCTGATACGAGCAAAAGTAATAGGTGATTTTTTATTTTCATGGAGACTTCCAAGGTGGTTATCAGTCAAATATAGGTGCAGCTTTATGGTTAGTTAATCTCTGAGCAAGCTGATTCACGCCAAAAGTAACGAGCTCTATGGATCTATAGTCCTCAAGTTGACCTCGGGCGAATAAGTCAAAACGATCCTCTTTGAAATCACGGGATTAGAACTCGGGCTATTATCTAAATTGTGGCAAGGAGGCCTTAAATGACGAAGCTAAATCAGAAGCAAATTGAAGACTGCAAGTCTAGCAAGTCGGACTTCTCCGACCTCAAGGCGCTATTCCTCAACTGCACTCTAAAGCCTACGCCTGAACTCTCCCATACAGACGGTCTAATTCGCATATCCAGGGAAATCATGGAGCGCAACAAAGTCTCAGTTGAGGTTTTACGCCCTGTTGATCACGACATCGCTTTTGGTGTTTACCCGGATATGACGGAGCATGGCTGGGACACTGATGAGTGGCCACTGCTCTATCGCCGGGTTGAAGACGCAGATATCCTGGTTATTACCACGCCGATCTGGTTGGGAGAGAAATCCTCTGTCTGCACCCAAACTATAGAAAGGCTCTATGCGAACTCAGCTGACCTGAACTCTAAAGGCCAGTACGCATACTACGGCCGGGTGGGCGGCTGCCTTATCACCGGCAATGAAGATGGCGCAAAGCACTGCGCCATGAATATTCTCTACTCTCTACAACACCTTGGCTATGTTATCCCTCCCCAGGCAGATGCGGCATGGGTGGGAGAAGCTGGCCCTGGCCCCTCGTATCTTGATCCCGGTTCCGGTGGTCCGCAAAACGACTTTACCAATCGCAACACCACCTTTATGACCTGGAACCTGATGCATATGGCGCGAATGATAAAAGATGCTGGGGGCATTCCCGCCCACGGCAATCAGCGCTCTGCCTGGGATGCCGGCTGTAAGCCCGACTTTCCTAACCCTGATTATCGATAGAAACATCCTGCATTTTTACATTTATAGAGCTAAGCAGCCTAAAGTTGTTGCTGCTTGGCCAAGTCTATCCGTATTTACAAAATCCTATTTACAAGATGTAGTACCAGGGATAAATTCCCGCCTTCTTTGCTCCCATTAACACCCACCTGCCCGGCATAGCACTCCTTTCTCCATAAAGGGATGCTAGGCGTTGCCATATGAATTGGTGGTCCAGTAATTTCTGTGAGGTCCCTTTCCCGAATGAAACCAGAGTTCTTAGCGCATATCCTGGATAGCAAATTATTTATCACCATATGCCTGATCTCAGTAGTGATGTTATTACGTGGCCTGCTCACGCTAGTAATAGCACGAAGTAGTTGGCAAAAAGCGGATAAGCGCCGCCGTATCAATACCGTACATAACCTTGGCAACTTGTTATTGGTAGTTGGCCTGATAGCAATTTGGGTAAGCGAACTCCGGGACTTTGCCCTATCCATTGCCGCTTTCTCTGTGGCAATTGTATTGGCACTGAGAGAGGGTGTGCAGTGCCTCGTTGGAGGCTTGTATCAGGCAAACATGCGCTCGTTTACTGTGGGAGACTGGATTAAAGTCGGCAATCAATTTGGTGAAGTCACCGATAGTGACTGGCTAAGTACCACCCTTTTGGAGATCGATCCGCACGGTTTGGGCAATGGCTATACAGGAACAACTCTGTACATCCCAAACAATGCCTTTTTTACCCAACCGGTAAAGAACCTGAACTTTATGCGCCGGTATATTGAGCATACCTTTTCGATTACCCGTGAAAGCAAAGGAATGAATCCATTTGAAGCCAAGAAGTTTATCGCTGAGCGACTTAAAGAACACTGCGAGTCCTTCCGTGAAGTTGCCGAACGCTACTGCAACCTGATCGAGAATCGCATGGGCGTTGAGCTATCAGGACCTGATGCCAAAGTCTGCATTACGACTAATGAACTCGGCCACGATGTAACCACGGTAACCGTTTTTTGCCCCAGAGAGGAAGCCACCAATATCGAACAGCTGGTGACTGAAGACTTCTATAACTTTTGGTTCGAGAAGACCAAGGACGTGGAGTCTAAAGCTTAACGCAGTCGTATTAAAGGGTATCCGCGATTGAAGCCGCTAGCAGTTCTGCATTGCTAGCGGCTATTGTATGAATTTGCCGCTAACTTTCCCCATCGACCCGGAAGTTGGTAACCTCCCAGGCGCGCTCACGGATAACCCGCGCATTATCCTCTAGGTTGGAGGTGCCTGTAGGGTCTCCATCTATTGTGATATCCGGGTTGGACCACTGCTGAATTCTGGGGCCACCTCGATCCGACGGGCAATTGTAGGCCATCACACTCCTCCAAGTTGAAGGGGTGGAATTGCAGTAGCCGTGGCCATATTCAAACGGCTCCATATTCGAATCACTGTAGATAATATGTCGGGCTCCCAGCAGGTGGCCAATTTCATGGGCAAAGCTGAAGTACCCCGTTGCACACCCTTCCCTTGCGAAAGCAAAGGCTGTTGATTCCGATGCGTAGATCGTCTTAGCCAGTCCACATGATCCGCTGTACAAATCATTGCCGGTTAAAACAATCATTACATCTGCACTATACAAGTCTCTAAGTTCGTATAGTTCTTTAGTTTCTGGATATGCGTCATTCGAAAAGTACTCGCGGTCCACATAGAAGCTACCGCTTTCTGCATAGCTGGTTCTATAAGCGTGAACAATTTCTACCGAGGTATTGACTTCACTATTGGCAAATGAAACATTGGTTTCCTCTTCCAATAAATCCATGTAGGCGGGTACATCACCGGCGTCTGCCTCAAAGGCATCGGTATAAGCAACTATAACGGTTATTTTTCCACCAGAGTCAGTAGTCGCAATTCCTGAGGTTGTGTTTAGCGCGCCAACCTTGGAAGTAAAATCCATCTCTTCGAAGTAGTTACTATCATGGTCGACAAGTGAATTGTCTGGAACCTCAGCGATTGTAACCGCACCTTTTCCGGCAGGTCTCACTTTGTAGAGCCTACCTTCAGATTGTATTGAGCCAACAATTCTACCTTGTTCTCTGCTAAGGTGATAAACCCTTTTCCATCCTCAGAAAATGCAGATAGTGAAGCCCTATTTTTTGTTGAGCGAATATTTTGCAAGGTAAACCGTTGCTTGCCGAGCTCACTGGGAACCTCAAGGGTACTACCGGGCTTCAAGCTAAAAATCTTATTATTTAAACTTTTTTTAGTTTTATGTGAGATTAGATTTGATCTACTTTCACTCATGGAAGACTCAAAAACAACATGCACATTTTCTTCTGAATGAGCGCCAAATATAGAAAATAGCAACACGAAAGGCGCAAGAATTTTAAAGCTTTTCACAGACATACTCCCTGTATCTGCTTCTCGGAAAATCAATTTAGAAAGATTCGCACTAAAGATAAAAATAAATCTGTTAATGCAGTCTTTAAAAGACTGAATAGAAATATTTATTGAAATCCACAGTGCGCGGCTACTCTATATGATTTTTAACTAAAAGAATATTCTTACGCCTACCATTAATTTAGCTTCGCAAATTTTTGACAAGTTACTATCTGAAGAGCAGATAACTTTTTGGAAAATTAAATTCAAATGAAAGCTAAATCACAATCCTTTAAATGGAAACTGAAAATATTTCACTTAACCACTCAATAAATGCTCTAACCCTGGGAGATAAAAAGCGATTCTGGGTGAACACAACCGATACCGGCTCGCTGGGCGGGCGAAAATTGGGCAATATTTCAACTAAATTTCCAGCATCCAACTCTTTTTCTACATGAAACTTTGGAAACTGAGCTAATCCGAGCCCCCGCTTAACGCCATCCAAGTAACTCTCTGTCCCAGTTACCGTCAATTGCGCCGGAACTTGCAACGTCTCTATCCTATCGCCAAGACAAAAAGAGAGCGGAGTAGACTTGCCAGTCGTTATAGAGCGAAGCGCTACAACACGGTGACCATTCAGTTGTTCCAAAGAGCTTGGGTGGCCGTAGTGTTCCAGGTATTGCGGCGATGCGCATGTAAGCCGTTCCAGCATGGTTAAACGCCTGGCAATCAGCTCACTATCTGCCAAGTGTCCATAGCGAATAGCACAGTCGACCCCTTCTTGGACTAAGTCCACCCATCGATCCCCCTCACTCATTACCAAAGAAATGTCAGGATACTGGGCAAGAAATTGGGGGAGTTGCGGCATAACAAAATGACGGGCAATAGTCCCTTGTACATCTACCCTCACCTCACCGCCTGGCAATAAACCTGTAAATGCCCCTTCTGCTTCCTCTACGTCCGCAAGTATTGAAATACAGCGCTGATAATACAGTTCCCCATCCAGTGTTGCCCTGACCTTGCGAGTCGATCGCTGCAACAACCTGACTCCCAGCCGTTTCTCTAGCCGGTTGATGACCTGAGTCGATGTCGACCTCGGAACCCCAAGGTCGGTAGAAGCGGCTGTAAAACTGCCCCGCTCCACAATCCGCACGTACAAGCGCATCGCATCCAGCTTATCCATATCGCCCTATTGTTTGGTTATTTGGAACAATAGGTTCTATTTTAGCCGGATTATCTACATGAATAACACGAATAGTATGGAAATACAGCCAAATCAGGGAGCTGCAAGGGCGGCTCCAGTAATCACTACGGAGATCATTATGGAGAAAGTGGCACTGGTAACAGGAGCTTCCCGTGGCATAGGCGCGGCGATCGCCTCTCGCCTGGCAAAGGATGGCTTTACCATTCTGGTGAACTTTGAAAGTAATATTTCAGCTGCCGAAAAGTTGGTAAACCGCATTGAAACCGAGGGTGGCAAGGCGGTTACTGCCCAAGCCGATATCAGTGATCAACAGGCGGTTTCACGCCTATTCAACTCGGCAGAAGTCACCTTTGGCGGAATCAATACTGTCATCAATAATGCGGGCATTATGAAACTAGCCCCTCTGGCAGAATGTGAAGAAGATGATTTCGATCGTCAGGTAGCTGTAAATCTTAAGGGCACCTTCAATGTCATGCGTGAAGCCACCGCAAGGCTTCAAGAAGGTGGCCGGATTGTCAACTTATCCTCGAGTGTCGTCGATTTGTGTATGCCGAATTACAGCGTATATGCGGCGACCAAGGCAGCTGTTGAAGCTCTGACCCAGGTAGTCGCCAAGGAAATGCGGGGGAGAGATATCACTGTGAATGCCGTCGCCCCAGGACCTACGGCTACCGAGCTCTTCCTATCCGGAAAGACTGATGAAATGGTGGGAACTCTTGCCAAAATGTCGCCACTTGAGCGATTGGGAAGGCCTGAAGATATTGCGAATACCGTTGCCTTTTTAGTCAGTGAGCAAGGTGGCTGGATCAACGGCCAAGTTATACGAGCCAACGGTGGAATTATCTAGCTTCACAGCCAATGCCCGCTTCAACTTAACAATCTCCAACTGATCGTTATACCAGCTGGAAAGAGGACTAAAAACCAATGGTCGATCAAGCCCAAGTACCGTGGGCTAAATACATCAGGGACACCCTTATCGCTGCAACTATTGCCGGTGCAGCAGCATTCACTTGCTCTATGTTAGAACTACCACCCTGGGCTATGTTTGTTGGCTGGGTTGCTTTCTTTTCGCAGCCAGGCACTGCCTTCAGCGCAATCTCCAGTGGGATTTGTGTTGCTCTGGGAATATTGATGGGGATGACAGCAGCTATAATTAATGCCCTATTGCTACCAATAATGGGCAATATTGCCTTCGCAGTTATAGTGTTTTCCGTTGCATTTGTGGTGGTATCACTAAGAGGACTGCCACTTGTAGGTAATATCATTGCCTGGTTTTTAGGGTTAATCACTTTCTTTGCAGCCCATCCAGCCAACGTTCTATCTGGAGTGATTGGGCTGACAATAGTGACCGCTCTAGGCATCCTCGCTGGCTATTGCTGCTCCTACCTACAATCTCTTACTGGAGAAAGTAAAGCTAATTGATAGTCAGGGAGTCTCGGCATAATTCAGTAATATCCTACAGGACTTAAGAGGCTCCCTGATTTTAAGCTGGTAATCCCAACTTATGTTCAAAACCATATAAATTGATCGCTAAATCGCATCCCCCCTCTCTCAATTCACACCGCAAATATCTAGTATCCTATTCATTAGATCATTATTTCTACTACTTAACATACGCGACACGGTATAGTGGTTTTTATTTTTCAAAAGTATATATTCGCACGGGCTTTTCGTTTGCTGTAGCTTCCCACAGTATCTTTTTGACTGATCAATAAATTCCGCAGTCTCATCATCACCTACTGCAACAATCGCTTTGGTGAAACATCTAATATCGCCAAAAATGGGGCTCAAATTAGTAACGTCATCTTCTGATAAACGCAGAGATTCATTGAGATAAGATTGCCTCATCTTTGTTAAGTCATAGAGCCCGCTTAACATAATAGCGCCGCTAATTGAGCTACGGACTTCAGGTGTCCACTCAAATTCTAAAATTTTAGCAACAAGAAAGGCCCCAACAGAGTGACCACAGACCACTATATTACTGGGGTTGCCATTCCAGCGATCAATATTCTTATATATCCATAAGAATGCCTTTATATTTTGCTCAATAATTTCTTTAACACTGACGGCGGGCGCCAAATCATAGTTGACCAAAGCAACTGTACACCCGGCCTCTACAAAGGGCTTGGCAATGTACCGGTATTGCTTTTTATCTAGCGCCCGGAAATACCCGCCGTGGATGAACACAAAAACCGGTGCATTAGGAGATTTAGCAGGGAATATATCAACCTTTTCACCGGGGCTATCTCCGTAGCTGATATCCAGTGAGTTTCTCAGGGTTTGCGTGGCCAAATAGCTTTGTAGCTCATTGATTAGCAGATGGACTCTACCAAATGGGTGCCGCTTACGTAGATTAAACTGATCGTCATACCCACTCATTCTATGTTTCGACTCCGCAAGTGCTGGCATAAACTGCCTATTTTACACTAAAGGTTATTTCTAGAGTCTAAGGAGCCTCCAAACAACTCCGTAACTCCCCTGGCTTGTGTGGCGGGCCTATTTAGCACAGAAAGCATCCTACAAATGAAGAGACCCTATAATAATAAACACCTGTAGAGGCCTAAATATGTGTCAACTATTTCAACAACTCAGATATCGCGGATAAATGGTCGAAAGCCATCTCACTTTTGCTAGCCCAGATAGAGAAATACAATTTCTTCCAAACATTTGATCTATATATAACGCCTATAGTTAAATTTTTAGCTTTATCCTACAAATTTTGAACTACAGATCCGCAGAGGACCAAAAGAATGTTAAAGCGTTTAACCGTGTCTATTCTAAGCTTCGTAATACTGTGCGGCGCGCCCTTCGTATCATCTCAAGAAAACCCAAAACCTTTTGTTTTCACTGCCATTCCAGACCAGGACCCGGAGCGCTTACAAAAACGCTTTGGCAAAGTTGCAAAGTATTTGTCCGACGCGCTAGGGGTTGAAGTTAAATACTTACCAGTCAAATCCTATAGCGATACGGTTGAAGCCTTTAAAAATAACAAAGTTCAATTGGCCTGGTTTGGCGGATTTACTGGAGTACAGGCCCGTGTTGCGGAGCCTGGCGCAAAGGCCATTGCCCAGGGAGAAGGAGATCAAAATTTCACCTCCTATTTTATTGCGAATAAAAGTACAGAACTCACTCCCTCAAAAGACTTCCCCCGTGGTATTGAAGGTATGACATTTACTTTTGGCTCAGAGCACTCCACTTCTGGACGTCTAATGCCGGAATACTTTATTCGAAAAGCGTTTGGTAAGCCCCCTGCCGAGGTGTTCAGCCGTGTGGGCTTTGGAGGTGACCACTCCAATACCCTGGATCTTGTGCAATCTGGGAAGTATCAGGTTGGCGCCCTAAATCACAAGGTGTGGGAAAATGAAAAGAAAGCCGGCAAAGTGGATGAAAGCAAAGTGCAAGTGATCTGGAAAACCCCAGGATATCCAGATTACAACTGGACAATTCGTGGGGATGTCGATGAAACCTGGGGCAACGGCTTCTTAGACAAATTCCAGCAGGCGATTTTGAATATGCGGGACCCTAAACTACTTGCCGCATTTCCCCGCAAAGGGTTTATCAAAGCCGACAACTCAATGTACCAGCCAATCGTCGAGACCGCTCACGAAATTGGCTTGTTGAATAATGAGTAAGCGAGCTGTTGGCCCTGCCGACCGACCTGGTTCTTACTTAAGAACTCTCCGGGGAAGATAGATCCTGCAAACGCTCCCTGATAATAGTTGCCAATCTCAGTGCTCCGGGGCCGATATCATCCCGGTTAGGAAAGATCAGATACATAGGGACCTCTCTTTTACCTCCTCCTTCAAGGGGCAGCGGTTTTAGACTTCCCTCAATAAGCTCATTAAGAATTTTATCTTCCGGTAACCAAGAAAAACCGTACCCCTGACAGGCGGCTCTGATCAAAGAAGACATGCTGCTTAGCGTCCATCGCTTAGCGACGTCAACCGTAAGTGTTTTACTTCCACGCTGGGGGTTAGTATCCCGAACCACCAAATGCCGGTGATTACGGAGATCTTTCATTGTCAACGGGCGATCCAACTTATGTAGGGGGTGGCTGGGGTGCGCCACGGGAACAAGTCGGGCAGGAGCCGGCAGTAACTCACCGTTGTAGCCCTGGGGGATTCTAGGACTGATCGCAAAATCGACCCGCCCTTCATTTAAAGCCTCCAAAGCACCACTAATCACCATCTCATGCACTTCAATACGAGTTTGAGGGCTCTCTTCGCCAAAAAGCGCTAGGCAGTCCAACAACAACCAAATTGGGAATAGCACCTCCACGGAAATCGCAATCTGGGACTCCCATCCAGCCGAGGCCCGGCTGGCGGCCTGCTCCAATGCAGAAGCATCCTCCAGTAATTGCTTTGCGTGACGGTAGAGCATCTCACCTGCGGGAGTCAGAATCGCCTTGCGTCCACTAATGGTGAAAACCGCTACAGCCAGTAGTGATTCCAACTTCTGCACCGAATAGCTTACCGACGACTGACTCTTGTGCAGTAGCTCGGCGGCCTTTGCATACCCTCCCCCTTCAACTACCGCTATCAAGCAACGCCACTGCTCAAGAGTGATCTTTGGGTTTGATAATTGTGTCAATTGTTGGCTCATAATCGAATTTTTAGATAGGAATAAGCAAATAATTCTAATTTTTAATCAACTTAATGAATGTTTCAATAGCTCATACAAAGTTAGTTACGAGGAAGCAGTCATGGCAAAGGTACTCAACATCAAGTCCAGCCTCTTTCAAGAGAACGGCCAGTCATCTCAACTTACGGACAATTTCATAGCGAGCTGGAAGACTCAGAACCCGCAAGATGAAATCATCCATCGTGACTTGGTATCCGAGCCTGTACCTCATCTGAGCCTGGAGCACTTTCAAGCCCACAATACGCCAGCTGATAGCCGTTCAAACAAGCAAAGTGAAATTGCAGAACTTTCGGACAAGCTGATAGAGGAGATATCATCGGCAGATCTGCTGGTGCTAGGTATCCCGATGTATAACTTCAACGTCCCGTCTAATTTACACACCTACTTCGACTTTATTGCACGTGCCGGGATAACGTTCCGATATACCGAAAACGGCCCTGAGGGCTTATTAAGGAACAAAAAGGCCATCATCTTCATTTCACGGGGTGGTGTTTATGGTGACGATCATCCCCAAAGTAATTACCTTCGACAGTTCTTGGGGTTTATTGGTATTACTGATGTGGAGTTTGTCTATGCTGAAGGCTTGGCAATGGGAAATGAAGCAAAAGAGAAGGCGTTAGCAGCTGCGAAGAAGCGTATTGCTGAAATTGTGTGAAATAATGGATTTACGAAACATTTAATACGTGGCTTTTGGGGGGAGTATCCGCTCCTCCTGCCACAATCAGGCCAAATAGGCAGTCAGTTAAAATATACATTGCCCGACTAGCAAAACTAGAGATCTTAATAAAAATCTCGGCAAGTGTATTTATTTATAGATAGCTACACCCTGATAGCAATGCGATCACTCATAACATATGAAGCGATAAGCAAACATATTCAACCTACCCCAGCACTAGCTTCATATGAATCTGTCAACGGTACTATTAGAAACAGTGAACATTTAATGAACAAGTGGAAAGCAACTATCTCGAAACGCCCCAAAGCGTCAATCTCCCTCGGTTCTGAATGGGGACTCTAAGTCTGAGACGGTTAACATGAAAAGAATGTTTGTCATTGATATGTAGTAAAAAGACTATTGCTTAGCTGTTCACCGCATCATCCATATACTTCACTGACTCACCAATAGAAATAGTGAATACGCCGGCATTGCCATTAGTATATTCACGTTTCCATGAATTATAGCCTTCCTCATAATCAGGTATCTCACACTCCCCCATTAGTTCAGATATGCTTGCCCCTAGCGCCTCAATTGAAAATGGCATATGAGTAATTTCCTCAATAACCTCTCCACTATTAGGGTTATTAATTTTTATACTTGAAATCTGAACATGCACTACCATTGAGTCGTCTTTAGACTCTTCAATTTTTAATATGATAGCCCGGGAATTCTCCTCGCCTTCTCGATTATCATACTTCCACACTTGGCCTTCTTTAACTTTTAAATCCATCCTGACTCCTCTCTTTAAATTAGCTATTAATAACTTTTATGTAATGTCGATGCTTCCTCGCATACCCCATAGAAGTAATAATCTATGAACGTCCATATCAGGCTTCTATACTGCACTCTATCTAGCTTGGAAGTGAGGCTCAATCATGTATGGATAGCTACTCACCTTGCCTGGGATTAGCATTTTGACTCCAAACACTATTCGGCTTCTTGATTTAAATCATTGCTAATGCTTCATTACTTCAGCGAATAATTTAAAACGATCACATGTTGGCGGAGCTGGAACTAAAGAGGTTCACTTTGTATCTTGAGACTCGCAGTAGCACCCTATTCAGGGATCTTGTGACTTATGGGGGGGCAGAAAGTAAAAAGCCAGGCCCATTAACCTGGCCTGGCTTTATTTACTTTATAGTTAAAGCTCTGTTAAAGCGCTTCGGCCGCTTCTGCTCTCTCATTTTTTTCTGACGAAATGTCTTGTTTAGCCAGCTCCACTTCCTGCTTATGCACTCTCTTGCCAAACAACCGCTGCACCACAACAAAGAACAGTGGGATAAAGAAGATTCCCAGTAGAGTTCCAACAATCATGCCGCCGAACACACCGGTACCGATTGCCCTTTGGGCACCTGAGCCAGCTCCGGTTGCTATGGCTAAGGGCAACACCCCCAAACCAAAAGCGAGAGATGTCATTAAGATCGGGCGTAACCTGTCCCGTACAGCTCGCATCGTGGCATCTACCAACTCCATACCGTCTTCCAGGTTCTGTTTGGCAAACTCCACAATCAGGATGGCATTTTTACTGGTTAGCCCCACTGTAGTCAGCATCGCGACTTGGAAGTAAATGTCGCGCTCCATGCCCCTTAGGCTATTGGCCAGTACTGCACCCAGGATTCCCAAAGGAGCCATCAATAGTACTGCTGTCGGTACGGTCCAGCTTTCATAGAGAGCAGCCAAACACAAGAACACGATCAAAAGGGACAAGGTATACAGCAATGGAGTTTGTGCTCCAGCAGAGCGCTCTTGATATGAGAGACCACTCCACTCCATACCAATACCTGCGGGTAGTTGCGCCACTAGGCGCTCAACCTCTTCCATTGTCTCACCAGAGCTGACTCCGGGTGCAGCCTGCCCATTAACCTGCATTGAGGGAACGCCGTTATAGCGCTCCAAGCGGGGGGAACCGTACTCCCAGCCAAAACTGGCAAAGGATGATAGCGGTACCATATCGCCCTTATCGTTGCGCACTGACCACAACTGGAAGTCTTCCGGGACCATCCTAAAGGGAGCATCAGCCTGCATATACACGCGTTTTACCCGCCCGCGATCGATAAAGTCATCAATATATGAACCGCCCCATGCTGTACTCAAAGCGCTGTTAATATCGTCGATAGACAAGCCAAGCGCAGCTGCTTTTGCATTATCAATTTTTACACGGAATTGCGGGGTATCTTCTTGGCCATTGGGGCGAACATTAGCCAAAAGTTCACTCTGCCCGGCCATTCCCAGAAACTGGTTCCTGGCTGCAGTTAAAGCCTCATGACCCAAACTGCCATTATCCTGAAGATAAAAGTTGAAACCACCAGAAGAACCCAACTCGGGGAGCGGCGGAGGTGCGAAAGCGAAAGCCATCGCATCTTTAATTTGCATCAAGGCACCCATCGCGCGCATAGCGACAGACCCAGCGCTCTGTGACTCTTCTTCGCGCTGGGACCAATCCTCCAAATTTACAAAAGCAATACCGGTATTTTGCCCACTGCCGGCAAAGCTGAACCCCTGTACCGAGAATACTGATTTCACGATACCCTGCTCATTGTTCAGGAACTGGTCCTCTACTTTTCGGATAGAGTTCATAGTGCGCTCCTGGGTTGCCCCCACCGGCGCCTGCACCATGGAGAACAGCACACCCTGATCCTCATCCGGCAGGAATGAACTGGGCAATTGCAGGAATAGGAAGGCCATGACTGCGGAAAGCGCAACAAACAACAGCATAAAGCGACCGCTGCGCTTCAAAATACCTTGCACTCCACCTTGATAGCGCTGGCTACCTCGATCAAAGTTGCGATTGAACCAACCAAAAAAGCCTTTCTCCCCATGCCCCTCCCCTTTGGATAGGGGTTTCAGCAAGGTCGCACAAAGCGCCGGTGTCAGGATAATCGCCACCAACACTGACAACGCCATAGCTGCAACAATCGTGGCGGAGAACTGACGGTAGATCACGCCGGTGGCGCCATCCATAAATGCCATAGGTACAAACACTGCCGACAAAACTACGCCAATGCCAATCAGTGCCGCAGTAATCTGGTGCATCGACTTCTTCGTGGCTTCTTTAGGGGAGAGCCCTTCCTCCCGCATAACCCGCTCGACATTCTCCACCACCACAATGGCGTCATCCACAAGCAGGCCAATTGCAAGCACCATGGCAAACATCGTGAGCATATTGACTGAGAATCCCAGCGAAGCGAGTACGGCAAAAGTACCCATTAGCACCACTGGTACCGCAATCGTCGGAATCAACGTGGCACGGAAGTTCTGAAGAAACAGATACATCACCAGAAATACCAGGACGATCGCTTCAATCAAGGTAGAGATAACACCCTTAATAGATGCCTCAACAAACGGTGTCGTATCAAATGGTACTACCGAAGTCAGGCCACGGGGAAAGTAAGCCTCCAGCTCCTTCAACTTGGCTTTCACCCCATCAGCAGTTTCCAGGGCATTGGCCCCAGTCGCCAAGTTAATTGCGATGCCGGTTGCGGGCTGGCGATTGTAACGGGAAATAAACTCGTAATTCTCCGCACCTAGCTCGACTCGAGCAATATCTCCCAGGCGCAAGAGCGAGCCGTCGTCATTGGCTCTGACGATAATATCCCGGAACTCCTCAGGGGTTTGCAAACGTTCCTGGGAAGTAATTGCCGCATTTAGCTGTTGCCCTGGAATAGAGGGAGCAGCACCGAGGCTTCCGACCGTAACTTGTGCATTTTGGGCCCGCACTGCGTCGGTAACATCACCAGGGGTAAGTTCATAGGTGGTGAGCTTATTGGGATCGAGCCAAATCCGCATCGCGTACTTGGAACCAAATACCTGCACATTGCCCACGCCTGGCACCCGGCTGATCGGGTCAACAATGGCCGAATTGATATAGTCAGCAATATCATTGCGGTTCATACTGCCGTCTTCAGACACAAAGCCGGCAACCATTAGGAAGCCACCGCGAGACTTACTAACATTTACTCCTTGTACCTGTACCTCCTGTGGCAGCAGCGGCATCGCCAGTTGCACTTTGTTTTGCACCTGGACCTGGGCTGTATCCGGGTCAGTTCCATTCTCGAAAGTTAAAGAGATTGAAACACCACCGTTGGATTGACTGGTGGCGGACATATAAAGGAGACCATCGAGGCCCTTCATGTTGCGTTCGAGGATTTGAGTAACCGAATCCTCAACCACCTTGGCGGAAGCGCCCGGATAATTTGCCTCAATATTGATCGACGGTGGCGCGATATTCGGATAGCGCTCAACTGCCAGCTCGCTGATAGACAACACACCTGCCAGTATCGTGATAATTGCCAGCACCCAGGCAAAGATGGGCCGATTGATAAAAAAACTTGCCATAACCCCTATCCTTAAGACCCCTATCCTTAAGACCCCTGCTGTGCAGGCGCTTCGCCAGCCTGTTGATCGCCTTCAGCCGTCGGCAGCTGCTCATTTTCGCGCTCGCTGGCCTGTACCGGGGCTCCCGGGCGAATTTTCTGCAGCCCGGCAACTACGACCCGGTCCCCGGCCTCGAGCCCATCTTCCACTAGCCAGCGATTGCCAATCGTACGACTAACCCGCACAGATCGCTGTGCAACCACATTTTCCTCATTAACAACCATGGCTGAGGTGTTGCCCTTTGGGTCCCGCGCGATTCCCTGTTGAGGTACCAGAATTGCGTCTTCACGGACACCACTACCGACAATTGCGCGCACATACATACCCGGCAACAGCATGGTATCCGGGTTTGGAACAACTACTCGCAACAACACACTGCCCGTTGAAGGGTCGACACTGGCTTCGGCAAACTCCAGCTTGCCCTGGTGTTCAAATTTGCTGCCATCTTCTAATAGGATTGTCACAGGTAGATGAGTGGCGTCGGCCAATGTGCCCGCTTGAAGCGCTCGGCGGAGGCTAACAAGTTCAGCTGCCGACTGGGTAACCTCAACATAGATCGGATCTAGTTGCTGCACAGTAGCCAAAGTTCCGGCCTGATTGGCCGTTACCAGAGCGCCTTGAGTAACTGTAGATTTGCCAATTCGGCCTGTAATCGGAGAGGTGACCCGCGCATATTCCAACTGGATTTCCGCCCTGTGCAGCTCCGCCTGAGCTGCGGCTACATCGGCTCGAGCCTCCTGAAGATCGGCTTCCGCAGCATCATTTTCCTGCGTGCTAACAGCACCATTCCCTACCAGGTTCGCAGTACGCTCGGCTTTGAGGCGAGCAATGTTCATAGCCGCCTTTGCGCCTTGCAAACTTGCTCTGGCACTATCGACGTCAGCACGATAAAGAGCGTCATCTAGCTGGTAAAGCGGCTGATTTGCACTAACTTGGCCTCCTTCACGGAACAATTGGCGTTTTATGATGCCATTAACCTGCGGGCGAACCTCGGCCACTTTAAAGGGTGAAGTCCTTCCCGGCAGCTCCCTGGTAAGAGTGACGGATTCCGGCTGAAGTGTGACTACAGTCACTTGGGGGGCCATTCCCGGTGGAGCCGAAGCTTCCTCGTTACATCCCGCCAACAATGCGGAAGCGACCAAAAGGCTGGTGAGAGCTCGGGCTTTTAACATGGTTACCTCGAAAAGTGACTGCGCGGACAAAATATTGGCAGTTAGCGGAATTTTTAAGTGACAAGGAAATCTGAGTAAAGTAGCGTGGCATTTTATGAGTACGTAGGAAACAGGATCAACTGTTCATAATCGTGCAATTTTCATCTAACATGCACTTTCACCCAGTATATTCAAGGGTTTACGCATAGAACCCCTTTGCACACTTGCGGTTAAACGCTGCAAAAATGAGTCAGAGTGAAACTAATAATTGATTAAAGAAGCCGCTGTTCCCTATGACCAAACGCAGAAATGAGCAAATTTTAACCACCCGTGAGCGTATATTAAACGCCGCGCTCAATGTGTTTCATGAATATGGAGTGTTTCGCCCTTCCCTTTCCGAGGTTGCAAAGCTGGCTGGAGTTAGTTGCGGTGCTGTTACCGACCACTTTCACAGCAAAACCGGTTTGCTTCTCGCTCTGACAGAACGCATGGTACTACCCGGCGAACAACTTTGTCATAACGCCGGCGAGCAACTCAACGCCAATCCCCTCGGTACACTGCGAACCCGCTGGGTGTGGCTGTTTCAGGAAATTGCTTGTAACCCAGAGTGGCAGCAGGTACTTGAGATTATCTTCCATCCCTGTGAAGAAAAGGTTACCGAGAACAATGAAGCCCACTTGCGTATGAAGCAAGGGCGCACCCGCGGGCTTGAGCGAATGGCACAACTTATTGCCCTCGCAGTATCCGAACGCCAACTGCCCGAAGATCTTGATACAGACCTCGCGATGCAGATGTTACACGGTGGCCTGTTCGGTGTGATTGAAACTTGGCTCTTATCCTCAAGAATTGAAGATATCGGCGAACTCGGTGAACGCTATATCGACTCTCTGATCGATATGATCCGCTTCTCCCCCACCATGCGCTTAAGTTCACGACTGGTCCACACCCTGCACTAACGCACCTTATCCTTATCTATTTCGGTGGGGCATACTGCTTTGCAGTTTTCGCCTCACCATAAATACCTTTTCTCTTTCACGCTCATTGGAAATCCCAAACTGGTTATTTTGGCCCTGAAATCATTGATTACCGCAAAGTCAAAGTTCTTTTTTCAGACAAAACAATTAACTTTTACTCATTAAGCCAATTTTGTTGAGTCAGAAGGCAAGTACTCTACCGGGAAACAGGCATGCTCTCCTTCCCCAATAGCCATAAAAAAAACCATGGCGCTGTCCTTATCCAGCTTCAATAGGTTCTCAAACTCTTCATCATAAAAAGCACCGGCTATAAACACGTCTTGTTCTAGGGAGTGTGCGTAGAGAAATATATTCTCAGATAAATGACCCGCTTCAAGGTAAGCCATCCGATAGATACGGGAATGACGATACTTGGACCAGAACCGATTAAATTTGCAGACAAAGCAAATATTAACTGCGGCACCCTCGGCATAGGGCTGACCGACAAGCAACCGGCGGATCTTATCATGGCTAACAGCATCGCCGACTTTGGTTAATCCATGATCAATCGGATTATAGAGGTAAATACCGGGATCAATCCCCTGTACCGAGTGCACTATCAGGTATATATCTGTAGCTTGTAAGGCGCCGCCAGCAGGGCTGCTGCGAAAATATCCAAAATAATTTATTTTGTCTGAGTGGGCCTTATAAAACTTTTCAACAAACGGAGAAGTACGAAATTTTACACAATGAAAAAGTATTTTTTCCAAAAGCTCACGTTTTAAAGTGGTACCCGGTACAAATTTTCGTGAAGAAAACCGGGTCCCAAACACAGACTCCAACTGATTGGTGGTAGGAAAGCTATTCAGTGGAATATCCACTTCTGGATAATTGTACTTGCCTTTAGCCTTTTCCGGCACCTGTTTACAGTAGTCAACATACTGTCCTACCCAAGATACCCTGGGATCTTCACTAGCCCCCTCTTTGCCCTCAGTCGAGGGCGGTAACGAAAGCTTGGTGCCATAATGGTAAAACCAGGATAGTACATCCCAACCCCATTGTTTCCGAGCTAAATCACCACTGATGAAGGCTCCATTACTTTGAAGGAAATCTGCTGCCTTAGTTTCTCCTGTCTGCACATCGGAATAAAATTTATCCAGAATATTTATGAGGGTTTCTTTATCCAAAGCCCACTGATCGTGATGAACAACATCCCACAAGATGACTTCATTTTCACTGAAATAGAGAAAGAAATTATCTAATAAAGCAGCGCCTTTCATCATCGCTTAACCATCATATTTACTAGAACTGGTAAAAAAACTAGAAAGGCAGAATCGATAAATTCTTGATTTGTCTGTATTAGCCCTGAGCGAGACGTCCCTCATTTTCAAGGGCCATCTCACTTTTTGTGAAAAACTACCTTCTATTAACAGGTAGTGTAGACTGTGACACAAACTCCCAGAGCATAGGGTGTTGCGTCTTCTATATATACCCTTTTCATGATAAATCCCTCCATTCAAACTACTTTAAATTACTCCTTCAACTGAGTACTAGTATAAAATGCACACATTTCCTAGATCGAATTGATATATGAGAGCTAATAAAATACTCAATTGCGCCTAAACTGAGTACGCTGATATGAAATTAAAAATTTACAGAAAGGTGCGGACACGTCCCTGTGTCCGCGTGACTGGGTAGCAATGAGGTTAGAAACTATATGTCAGCCCCATATAAGCTCGTCGGCCTGAATATGAGGAGCCCCAGACCCTGTTTTCCTCACCCCAATATCTATCCACCTTCTCTTCGGTAAGGTTGATTATTGAGGCGGTCAACGTCAGGTTATCCATCAAGCGATAAGATGCATTAACATCCAACTGATCGTATTCATCAGTGAAAGTGTTCATGCCATTGTGGAATCCGTCTGCATAGTCACTGCGATAATTGTAAGAAGCGCGAATGCTAAAGTCGATATTTTCATAGTAAAGGGATAGGTTGTACTGGTCCTTTGAAGTGCCGGCAATTTCTGTTTTGGTTTTGATACCTTCAGAGTCAATCTCAGCTAGCTCCGTATCTGTGAAGGTATAGTTTGCATAGACTCCAAAGCCATTATCAAAGGCATACTGAACAAACAGTTCTACACCTTGTGCGGTAGCATCAGTGCCATTGACCGGCATAGACATAGACACTGCCCGGGTAACACCATCGATATCCCTTGTCACCATAGAACTGCCGTTGATTACAAACGAAGCAATATCTTTTCTGAACAAGGTCAGTCCTGCAGCAGAGGCATCATCGAAATACCACTCCAGCCCCAAATCAAACTGATCAGCTTTATAAGGCTCCAATTCAGAGTTGCCCGCATACCCTTGACTGACTGTTGAGCCGGGCAAAGGAGCGTGGATCACTTCAGAACCACCTAGGTTATCGTATTCCACTCTCGCTACGACTCTAGCGAGAGCTGCGCGCACAACCAGTTCATCGGAGATATCCCAAGCGATATTAGCACTAGGTAAAATATCAGTATTGCTGCTGTCACGAATATTGGGTTCGTCCTGTAACACCCCATCAATATTGTCGTAGGTGCTCGCATACTGCTTGGTCTGGACTGCTCGAATACCAAAGTTTCCGCGCAGGACTGCCGAGGCAAAATTCTGCTGTACATAAGCAGCCGTAATTTCCTCACCAACCCGGTAAACCTGATTTTTCTCGACGATTACCGTAGGGTCACCATAGGTTGCGTATAGAAACTCTTTTAACTTATCAAACTCCAGATAAGCGAAATTTGGCACATTCACACCGCCGATAATATTATCGAGAGGGCCGTTTGAAAGGATATCGATTGTGTCGGGCACACCATCGGGGTCAGTGTGGAATGAATCACTTGGCCACCAGGGGTAACAAGCTCCATCAACATCACCCCAGTTAATCGTTGGACAGGGAGGATTATCATCATCCCAGGATTGTTTGGTGATGCGGCGGTTTATCTCATGGTCCCGGTACTTAACCCCAACATCCAGGGAGGTAAGCCAGGCATAATCCATATCGATGGAAACGTCCAGCTGGTAGTAACTCTCCTCGTCCTCGCTGCTGGTCCAATGGGATGAGAACCAGTCATATAAAGGATAAGTGTTGGGATCTCCCAGATCTGCACTGGTATCAATTTCAGCAGTACCACTGCTGAGATCCCAGCTCCAATCGGTTGCAGTGCCATAACGGGAATTGACTGATGCAAACAATTTCTCAGAGGGGCCGCCCTCTGCACTGGTATTACCGACTACCAACCGAGCACTATATCCATCTCCCTCGTAACTGATATTGAAATCCAGCGTATCCGAAATATATTCCGCTCGAGTGTAGTCACCAGCTACCTGTGGAGACTGTAACTCTGCCTGGCCCCGATCGAGCATACCAATGCCAAGAAGAGTATCACCATCTTCATCAAACTTGAGACTGCCCGGCGCTATTGCATCCCCGTAGTTCCACTCAGGAAATACGATACGATAATTCTCTGAGTTGCCGCCCAGCTCAAAGCGGAAATAATTTACACCAAATTCCAGCTGTTCTACCGGACGCCATTGGGCACTTAGCTGCATGCCATCCCGGGTCCGTTCCTCTTCCAATACACTACCGACAACGGCTCGCGGCGCATAGAAATCCCGGTATTCATTACCGTCGATATCCACCATCGGCCCCCTGGCCTCTACGCCAGTCTGGGGGGACTCATCTCCCTGCCAACCCCAGTTTTCTACCGAGGTGCTAATTACCCGGTTCTGACGATCCTGCTTTGAGTATCCAAACAATACGCCAAAGGTTTCCTGATCATTTTTCCATGAGTAAAAACCGGTGTACTGAGGTTCGTACTCCCCAGTAACATCAGCATAAGTACTCTCAATGGATAACATGCCCTCCCCGGAATCCAGGTCCAGTGGCTTGCGGGTGTGTAAAATTACAGTACCACCTATCCCGCCTTCATCCAGTTTTGCTTCTGGACTTTTATACACATCCGCTCGGGAGATCATCGCTGAAGGTAGCAATGCGTAGGAAAATGATCGGGATGGATCATCGCCGGGAGTGGCTATATAGTTTCCGTTTAGCTGGGTAAAAGTGAGCTCAGGTGCAGTTCCTCGGATACTTACCTCGGCACCCTCGCCGCCGCTTCGAACGATGGATACTCCCGGAACCCTCTGCAAAGAGTCTGCAACATTCTTATCGGGGAATTTACCCATATTTTCAGCGGTGATTGAGTCTACCACCGCATTGGAAAAACGCTTTACATCGAGATTTTTCTCCATGCTCCGGCGAATACCCAATACCTCTACCTCCTCCAGCACCAGACTCTCTGTATCAGATTCACTGGTGCTCTGGGCATTTGCCATACCGACAACACTGCACAACACTAGAACACTTACGGACGTCCGCAATAGATCTAGCTGGCGATTTGTATTTAAGGGTATTTCTCTCATTGCTCAAATTTCTCTTTTATTATTTTTTTCTAGCTTTCCGTTCACCCTAAAAGCCCGGCATATCATTTGCCGGGCCACCGGAATATGCCCTACTCTTATCGATCCAGTTCTGTCTCGATATTTTTATATGTGCGTATAGCGCTAAAGCAAAAAGCGTTTTTAGCTATCCAAGCCAAGTCGCTTGAGAACTTCAGGGGGTGCTCCAGGGAAACTCGCCATTGGTCGGTTACCCACATAACCAATATCCGCCATACCTTCCTCGGTGGTATAGAAAGCGGTGGACACGAGAACTCGAACTTTGGCAAAGAAACGAGCACCAGCCTGGAACTCAGGCTTCGCCGTGCGAGTCCACTTGATATCCTCACAGATGGCTACTTTTTGAGGTTCATTCAGATCGACAAAGGAACCTCCAAATCTGCGCTTGGACTCACCCTCCAGCCAAACAACCCCTCCCCGAATCGTGACAAGATCTGCTTTATTATTGGAATATGGGGCGCTGACATATTCGTTGATGTAGTGATGGGCCCCTACTGAAGAGGCACTCGGAGAAGTTTCATCTGCGGGAATAATGACGTCGCAAAGTGCTGCCAATACCGCTAACTCACCCATTTCAAGCTGCATCTCCCAAGGCACAACGGGATTAAGGAGATCCGGATCTGTCGGCGTGCCCCTGGCAAGAGTCTGCTTCGGGGCGTCCAGGTTCTTTACTACCGGTTCAGCCGCTGGCACCTCCTCTTTCACTACAACTTTTTGCGCTACTTTCTCAGAACAGCCAATGACTGGAACTGCAGCAGCGGTGGTAGCAATCAAACGCAGGGCGTTGCGCCGACCCAGATTGGTTTTTTCCTCGCTCATATCAGATATTCCTCTTCTTGAACTGGTCCACGATGTAGTCGCAGGTGCGCCAGGCCAGCGCCATAATGGTCAGGGTTGGATTCTTATCAGCATTGGAGACAAAGGGTGCGCCGTCAGTAAGGAAGAGATTCGGTACTTCCCAGGACTGGCAGTAAGGATTGAGCACGGAATCATTCGGATTTGAGCCCATGCGCGCGGTGCCGACTTCGTGAATAATCGCACCGCCGTTGATAATTGCCTTGGCACCGTCGGTTTGCACGGTAGAGGTGACCTTACCGCCCATGCCTTCAATGATTTCAGCAAAGGTTTTGTGCATGTGAGCGGCCTGGTTCAATTCCTGGTCACTCCATTTCCAATGGAACTTCAACACCGGGATGCCCCATTGGTCTACCTGGTCCTTATCAATTTCACAGTAGCTGTCCTCATTGGGAATCATTTCCCCGCGACCGTCAAACCACACAAAGGAGCCGTAGTAACGCCGGCAGGCTTCTTTCAAGTCTTTGCCATAAGCGCCACTGGTAAAATCACCCATACCGCCGAAAGCACCTGCGCCCGGCATACTGCGACCACCGCCGAATTCAATATGGTAACCACGGGCAAAATCCAAGTCACCACGTAATTGTTCCTTGTACAACCACCAGGGCATATACATGTGCATCGCCGATGCGCCGTCCTCGTTGTGGGCAGGCATACTTTCCAAAGCGGGAATCTGCCCGCCGATACCAGCTCCCACTGTATCCATCAGGTATTTCCCTACGGCACCGCTGCCATTGGCGATACCATCGGGGAATAAAGTGCTTTTGGAATTAAGGAGAATGCGCGAAGTTTCAGCTGCACTGGCTGCAACAACCACAGCGCGGGCACTGGCAAATCTTTCCTGACGGGTATCTTTATCAATATAAATAACCCCGTTTGCCTTACCTTTTTTATCAATGGTAACTTCACGCACCATGGCATCAGTAATGATATCCAGGTTGCCCGTCGCTAATGCCGGTGGCAGTAGTACAGTCGTGGACTGGAAATTCGCCTTAATTGAGCAACCGCGCCCACAGGGCGTGGCCCAAAAACAGGCTGCGCGAGATTTCATTGATTCCCGGGTGACGTCCTGAGCCAATTTATTGTTTGGGAATAATTTCTGCGGAATATTTTCGTGATCCAGACGCTCACTGAGAATAGCCAGGTGAGAGGGAATTACAGGGATCCCCAGCCTATCGCACGCTTTTTTGGCCAGAAGTTCATAGGCACGGGGCTTCGGGGGTGGCAGCAGCACTCCTTCGGAGGAGTCAGGAGTGTTTTCTAACCCCTCGTTAGTGCCATAAACACCAATGAGCATCTCGGTTTTATCGTAGTAGGGAGCGAGATCGTTGTAACTGATCGGCCAATCAAAACCGAGCCCATCCCTTGAGTAGGGTTTAAAATCATACTCACCCATTCGCAGGGAAATCCGTCCCCAATGGTTCGTACGGCCACCCAGCATACGAGCACGCCACCAGTCAAAACGGCGGCCTCTTTCTCTGGAGCCCTGAGTGTAGGGTTCGCCGGGTACCTGCCAACCTCCGTCAACCGTTGCATCATAGAAACCGAACGGCTTTTCCGGTGTGCTCCCCCCACGCAAAGGCGCATCTTTTGGGAGGTTAAACATTGGGGTTTCCTTAACCGGGTCATAGGATCTCCCCGCCTCCAGCAGTAGAACCTTTAGCCCTGCAGTGGCTAGTACATAGGCAGCCATACCGCCGCCAGCACCAGACCCAACAATCAGTGCGTCATACTCTTTCTTCTCGAAGTCATCATTCGGCATCGCCTCTCTCCTACTTCATCAATTATTTTTGTTTTACTCGTTTAATTTTAAATAATGTATAAGATAAATCTGTAACCGGTTACATTTTTTGCCAAAAATTTTTACTTATCCGTTACATCTAATGTCTAACTTATGTTTTTTTAACCAAAAAGATTAATTTTTATAAACATTTTTAACGAACCTAGAAACCCCTAAATACTTTGATCAAAAAATGAGAGTAACCGGTTACATTTTTAACCAAATAATTATTATTTACTCGCCATATAGCTCACCCTGTCGCGACAAGCGCAGCAAAAGCTCTTTCGTTGCTTTGATCCCCCAGTCTTCATCGCCGGCGCCTTCATACTCAATCCCAATATGCCCCTTGTAACCCGCCTTTTGAATTATCCGCAGCATCCGGGCAAAATCCGTATTGGTCTCATTTCCCTGCTTATCAAATGAAAAGCTCTTTGCACTGATTCCGCAGGCAAAGGGCATCAACTGCTCTACTCCCAAGTAGCGGTCGTAGTCACCAAAGTTTCCAAAGTCTGGCAAGCTTCCACAGTTCGGCATATCCACTGACTGTAATAACTGGGATAACCAAAGTCCGCTTGAGGAATAGCCACCGTGGTTCTCCACCACAATATTGATGTCGAAATCCAAGGCAAACTCTGAGAGAGCTCGCAGCCCATCTCTACAAGCAGAGCTGACCTCCCTGCTACTGCCCTGTCCGCCAGCATTTACCCTGATAGAGTGGCAACCCAAATATTTAGCCGCTTCAACCCACTGGAAATGATTTTCTACCGCTTGTTGTCTTTCGCTAGCATTTGGGTTGCCAAGATCACCTTCTGCATCAACCATAATCAAAAGGCTTTTAACCCCGTGATCTATTGCACGCGATTTCAACGCTGAAAGAAAATTCTGATCCCTGGCCTTATCGGCAAAAAACTGATTGACATACTCTACCGCGTCAATTGCAAATGCCTTTCTTGCCTTAATAGGGAAATCCAATACCTTGAGAGCGCCACTTCGCAATTGCCGATGCAGGGACCATTGGGCCAGGGAAATTTTCACAGGGCCACCCGGGGTATTGGTAATGATTCGCCCACTATTGCCAAACAAGGGGGCGGTAAAAGCAGCTGCAGCCAAGCCGGCACCAACCTGTAGCAAAGCTCTACGCTTCATTCCCGCTCCCCAGCTTGGAGTAGATTGCCAGACAAGTTACCTGGGGAATCTTCTCTAGTGCCATCCTTATCGCTTTGATGCAATGAGCGGCGGAAACCACTAATCGCTCCTCCAAGGTCTTCTCCCAGACGGCGGATCTTGCCACTACCAAATAGTAGAACCGCTAACACAAGAACAATAAGTACCTGCCAAATACCCACGCCTGAAATACCCATGATTTACAGCTCCCGAATTCTGATATTGCGGTACCACACTTTGTCGCCGTGGTCTTGTAAAGCAATAAAGCCACTCTCACTACGGGCAAAATCGGGGTAAGAGGAAAACTTACTGTTGGCAAGACGTGTATCCCAATCTTCAGACCAAAGTTCATAACTGACAATCATGCTTCCATTCAGCCAATGTTCAACCCGGCCATTCTCCACTCGAATACGCGTTTTATTGAATTCTCCCGCCGGCTTTACCTCATCTTCGCTGGGTGCATACAAGTCGAAGACTGATCCCGCGCTGTGGCTCAGTTTTTCCAGTTCGGGAAAAGCACTGTTATCAAGTACTTGGTATTCCATACCTGACATCCAGACTGGTGCATTGCCACCAGCTACCCGATAAATAATGCCGCTGTTGCCGCCTTCAGATATCTTCCATTCCAGTTCCAGCTCAAAATCAGAAAACTTCTCTGCAGTGACGATATCCCCCGCTCCACCAGCAGTGAGCACCAGGTTGCCATCAACGACCTGCCAAGCCTCTCCTACATGAGAGCCATTGGCACCGGTCCAACCCTGCAACGTTTTACCGTCGAATAAATGCCTCCAGTCCTTATCCGCTTGTATACCGGACTTTTCCGGCATCCTTTCACAACCCCCTAGTGTGACTAGTAGTGCTGCAGAGGCCAGTAAAGACGTGCAAAATTTTGTCTCAGTGAATTTTTTCATCGTTGTTATCTCCACATGAATTGGTGTTTATCTAATCAGTTCGCCGAGATGGTTTTACATCCGTACTTTATTAATCCTGATAGCGGGCAGTACTTCCCCTTGCCACTAAATCAAAGGGCAAAATAGTTCGACTCGCTTTTAACGGTTTTCCGTCAATAATGCGGCGCAAGGTTTCCATCGCATATCTGCCCAGCTTCTCTGCGGGCTGGTCAATTGTTGTCAGGGGCGGGTCCGTAAATTGCGAAAACTCAATATTATCGAAGCCCGCCACCGACACATCCGCAGGCACCTGCAAACCCATTTCCTTCGCTTGATGAACAGCGCCAATAGCCATTTCATCATTCATACAAAAAATGGCGGTAGGCGCAGAGGCTAAAGAGAGCAGTTTTTTTGCACCCTCCGCACCAGACGGCATAGTGAATTCTCCGTTTACAACCAGGTCAGAATTCAACTCGAGACCGTGCCGTTGCATCTCCTCCTCAAAACCGGCCAGGCGATCACGCACAATCGGACTATTAAGCGGGCCTGTCACTATGCCGATCCGGCGGTGACCCAGCTCTATCAAATGGCGAGCCATGGCTTGCGCCGCGCCGGAATTATCCAGTTCAACAACCGGATAGCGGTCGTCTTCAGCAATGCGCTCACACGCATTTACCATTGGAATCGACGCTGCTAAAGCTGCATCTTTCTCTGCAAATGGATAGCGGCTATCCAGTTGAATAAGCCCATCTGCCTGATTCGTCAGCGCCATTCCCGCATAGAACTGCTCATGAGCTGGTTCTCCCTTGGTATCTCCCAGCAATACGGAGTAACCCTGGTCTTGAGCTGCCTTTTCTATCCCTCGGATAACTTTGGAAAAAAATGGATTGGCGATATTTGGGACCAGAACCATCACCGCAAATGACTTACCGGAACTAAAGTTTCTCGCCAACATGTTGGGCCGATAGCCGGCCTCTTCCACCGCTTTCAGCACCCGCTCCCTGGTCCGCGGAGAAACCATTTGCGGGTCTTTCAGGGCTCTGGACACGGTCGCGACGGAAACACCGGAGCGACGTGCAACTTCGCGAATGTTTGACATACTTTTCCGTTACTTTGTTGTTAGTAGTCGACTATTTTCGCACAAATGGAAAACGCCTACTGGTTGCCTACTACAGTGACACCTTGCACTTTGCTCGCTGCCTGCCTGCGATCCCAAAACCAGATAAACGCAAAAATCGGCAGCAAGATAAGGGGAACCACGGCCAATGACTGGAATGATTCGATAGAGGCAGCTGCCAACACAGCATCCAGTTCATCGCCCGTTAACTTTTCAAAGGCTTCCAAACCACCGGCAGCCTCAATCTTGGCGTTGTCGAAAATTTCTCCAAGTCTCGGCAGTACGAACTGAATAGACATTCCCCCAGCAAACCCCAGCAGCCCCAAAAACAGTGCGCCACCGCGCACAAAACGCTCGGATACCGTAGCGAGCATGGTAGGCCACATATAGCAGACGCCGATGCCCCAAACTGTTGCCGCTAAGAATGCAGTTACCGGGGTTCTCGCCATTCCTAAGCAATAGAGGCCAACAGCTGCAAGTAAACTACTGAGCCACAAGAGTCCAATGGGAGAGAGTTTTTTGGCCAGCCGTCCGGCAAAGTGGCGCATTACAAACATCAACATGCTGACATAAACCAGAATGAGAATGCCCTTCATACCGACTACTCGAGAGAGCGTCAGGTCAACCCACTGCCCTGGAGCCAGCTCTGTTGCAGCGGTTAGCCACATACAGATCCATAGCACGATAAACATCGGCTGCCTGAAAACTTCTTTAAACATCTCGCCATAACTGATGCCAGAGGAAACCCGTTCAGTTACCGGGAATTCCGTTCTGGACACAAGCCACGCCATGACCACAGCCGGTAGGGCCAAAACAATCAGGTTCAACTGCCAGGGAAGTTCAAACGCAGAAATGGCTAACCCTAGTAATCCGCCCACCACAATCCCGGCAGGCCACCAGGCATGTAGTACATTTAGCCGCTGAGTTTTATTTTCAGGGTCAACCGCTGCAACCATTGGGTTACTGGCAGCCTCCACGGCCCCCCAGCCCAAACCGGTAAGTAACAGCCCCGCAAGAACCAAGTTCTCAACGCCCTCCCCGGGGGTTACTAAGGATGCTGCAATAATAAGCAGACTGCCCAACACGTAGCCTATTGATGAGAGCATTAACATCCGTTTGATACCGACCAAGTCTACCAATGCGCTGCCAAATAGCAGGGTTAGGGCAAACCCTGTAAAGGTAAATCCAAGCGCTTCTCCAACCATTGCGGTGGAGTTGGCAAGATCAATATGATCATAAATGTCCGACTGTAAGTTGCCGGCGATCGAAGCCCTCACAGCAAACCCAAGACCAATCATAAAGATTGACAGATTTCCTACCAGGAAGACGTTCCTGTGCAAAGCCTTTGTCTGTGTACTCATCTATCCAGTCTCCGCATGATTTATTGTTATTCGTTGTTCACTGGGATTGGCAAAAATTAGTCCAGCCCTAAAATCCTACGATTGCGAGCGCGATCTGTTTCAGCACCGGCAAAATCATCAAAAGCTTTGTCAGCCACGGTTATCAGGTGCTCTCGAATAAATGGTGCACCCTCGCTGGCCCCCTGCTGTTGATCCTTAATGCAACACTCCCATTCCAATACCGCCCAGCGATCGTAACCGTACTGGGTCAGTCGGCTAAAAATCCCACGAAAATCTACCTGACCATCCCCCAGGGAGCGAAAGCGACCGGGGCGGTCAATCCAGGGGGCGTAACCGCCGTATACTCCAGCCCTTCCACTCGGGTGAAACTCCGCATCTTTCACATGGAAAGCCTTGATTCGCTCGTGATAGATATCGATAAAGGCCAGGTAATCCATTTGCTGCAAAAGCAAATGGCTTGGGTCATACAAGATGTTGGCTCTAGGGTGATCTTCCACCTCGTAAAGAAACCGCTCGAAGGTCAAGCCATCATGCAGGTCTTCACCGGGGTGCAGCTCATAGCAGACATCGACCCCCGCGCTGTCAAACGCATCCAATATCGGACGCCACAAACGGGCCAGTTCGCGAAAACCTTCTTCAACCAACATCGCTGGGCGCTGGGGCCATGGATAAAAAGTGTGCCAGAGTAAAGCGCCGGAGAAAGTTGCATGAGATTTGAGCTTCAGGTTGGCACTGGCCCGAGCTGCAAGAACTAACTGATTGCTCGCCCACTCTGCACGGGCTTGCAAGTTTCCGCGTACTGCCTCTGGAGAAAAAATATCCAGCATTTCCTTATAGGCTGGGTGAGCTGCGACCAACTGCCCCTGCAAATGCGTAGACAATTCAGAAATCTGTACCCCAACCTCCTCACAGATTCCCAGTACATCATCACAGTAAGCTTGGCTTTTACTGGCCAGCTCAAGGTCGAAAATCCGCTTGTCCCAAGTGGGAACCTGGATGGCTTTGTACCCCAGGTCTGATGCCCAACGAGCCATAGATTCAAGCGAAGCTGGCTGTTCGCTCGATGGGAGAAACTGGGCGAGAAAAATTCCGGGCCCCTGAATTCTGGGTGCCTTCATTTATTGTTATCCTTTTTACTGCTGTACTTATTAATTCTGTAACCAACCCTTTCCAAGCGATTGGTTTGCACCTTTTGAGAAAACTCTTCAAAAGGTAACTGGCCGCAGGCCGACACCGGCACCTCCCTGTGCCGTACTAGCTGCCGGACGCCCACCCTGCCAGAGATACCTAAATTCTGTGAGGTTAGACCTAGCCACTCACTTCCAATAAGGCGCCAGGGAAACCCATGAGGATTTTGCGCGACTGCTCTCCAGCACACCGCGCACAAATGCCATTGCGCGAACACCTGCATCAATGTTGCCAACGGCAGGACTGTTCTTTGAAACTACCCCCTCGCGGCGGCCTCGGACTTGACCAGCAAAATCGCGATAGATATTGGCGAAGGCCTCTATATAGCCCTCCGGGTGCCCTTGAGGTGTCCGGCAGAAAGACCTGACGCCTCCATCCAGATACTCACAATCCGCACCGGCTTTCCAAATCGCCACAGGCTGCCCCCTGCGCTTTACTTGCAATTGGTTTGGGGCTTCCTGCTCCCAAAACAGCGAACCGTCTTCACAGTAAACGCCGATATTCAGGTTGTTCCCCTCTCCTCCACAGACTTGACTGGCTGTAAGTGTTCCTCGAGCGCCCTGATCTAATTTAAATAGCGCTGCACCGTCATCATCCAATGCTCTTTCATCAACTACCGCCTGCACGTCTGCGCAGACTTCAGAGATATGCTGGCCAGTAAAAAACTCCACCAGATGATGAGCATGGGTGCCTATATCCGCAAAGCAGCCACTTTCTCCCGAACGTGCAGGATCTGTTCGCCAACTCGCCTGCTTACTTCCCGTGGAATCACCGGCTAGTGCCAGCCACCCCTGCGGATAGGCAACGGTAACTCGCCGAATAGACCCCAACTCTCTCCTGCCCAGGATTGCTCTCGCTTGCATAACCAGAGGGTAAGCAGCATAAGTGTGGGTCAAACCATAAAGATGCCCGCTTTGCTCCACTTCCTTTTTAAGCTCAAGTGTTTCTTCCAAAGTGGAGGCGGCTGGCTTGTCGGAGAGGACATGGAATCCCGCCCGCAACGCAGCAATAGAAACGGGTAAATGGAGATGGTTGGGAGTTACTACAGATACAAATTCAACTCGATCATCAGCGCTGCGACGGGATTCCTCTTGGAACATCTGTTGATAGCTTTGGTAAATCCGGTCCGGGTGTAGCCCCAGCTTTTCACCAGTTTTACGACTGCGTTCGGAATCGCCACTAAAGCAGCCGGCGACTAGCTCTATCTCACCGTCGAGAGCTGCTGCCATCCGATGGATTGCACCAATAAAAGCACCCTCTCCACCACCAACCATGCCCATTCTTATTTTTTTAACCAAACCCCATCCCCTCGGGCCACTCAAAGAACCAGCTGAATAAACAGCCTATTTATTTTTATTTCCGTGTTTTGTAAGCGGACACGCTGTTTCCAGATCTCGGTTTTCGTAGCACTCCACCGTTTGAAACAGAATGTAACCGGTTACATTTCAATTTAAGATACAGAAAAAAAATGTCTTTGCAAGCGAAATACGTTGTTAATATCGCCTTATTGGACTCATAGACTGATGGCTCGACGCTGAAATACTAAGCAAATCACCTGATTGGCAGGCCCATTTTCTGGACAAACTCAGCCCAAGAGTGCCACTCCAATTCATCGCTTTGCCATTTATTACAAATAGTTTGATGACCAACTGACTGCGACAGCAAGCTACCTATCGCTTCAGATTGAGGATGCCGAGGCTTAGCTTTTGAGCGAACCCATTTCCCGGCCTCCTTTGCAGCTTCCACGGCGAGACCCCAGTGATTCGGCCAAACCGCCAAGAAATTGGCTATATCAAAGCTGTGGATATGGTATGGACGCGGATAGTTTAACTGCACAAGAGCATCCCCATCCGGCCCTGGAGCGTCAGTTTTCCAACCTGCGTAAACACCCCAATGACAGCCGGCTGCCCAATCCTCAAACCCGGTCATACAATTTGCCAATCTATCCAGGGTATCCCGGATTAACGCCCTCTCTATGGGCGGGGCCACCCTCATGTCAACCACACCAGAGCGAAACCTGGGGTGCTCTGGATTGAGGGTGAGTATCCAAAGTCCCTCTCCACTTTCCAGCGGGTGATATGCCACTACCATGTCCATCAGGAAGGCTGAGATTGGAGGGGTATTAGCACCCTTAGCCAGCAACATATGTAGGGGCTGAACAACTTGGCTATCCCGCACTCCTTGAGCTGGCACTCCAAGACTTTCGAGTATTGCTGCATTGCCCGCCCCACATGCTGAGAGAACCAACTGGGGTTTTATTTGGTGGGAACTACCACCGATATCGGCAGAGACCTCAGTCACGCCACCACTATCTTTGTCGAATTTTCGGATACTCCCTTTCACCAACTTCTCGCTAACAGGAGCACTAAAACGACGATAGGCTTCAGCGCCGTCAAACATAAGGTCATCAGCAAATCGAAAGCACTGATGCGATGGCAAGCTAGTTGTTACCAGTGGAGCTGGTATCGGCACCTCTTCCACTGGAATACCCGCCGCAATCCAGTTGGGCTCGACAATATCTAAAAATTCTCGGGGAAGCGCGGCATAGAAATCTGTTATGTGGCTATCAACACCATCGCTCTCCAGTTGTGTGCGCCAAAACTGTGCGGCCTTTAAGTAAGCCTTTGCCGCACTTGGGTGTGCCGCATTCCAGCCTGAGGAGAAATAGCCATGAAAGTGTAACGACTCGGCATCGTCTAACCCCTGGTCTATTGCCAGCACAGAAAAATCTGTTGATAGCTCTCGCAACAATGAAATCGCTTGAATTCCGCCCCCTAATACCAGGACGTCTACATCTACCGTTTTAGCCATGGTCAGCCTCAAACAAACCCTATCTATCACCACTTAGCAAAGGCTGGCCTTCTGTCAACTTCTAGGACCTCAGCTCATTCACCTAGGTGACACTTTTTTGAAATTCAGATTAAACACAGAACTTGGTTAATCCGTTCCAGTTATATCCCCGTAAAGAGATTGTCGCTTAGCTATGAAGCTGGCGGCCTAAAAAACTGCGAACACAAGGAGCAAGGAAATGAAGAGCTTATTGAGAGGTATAGGAATTGTACTGTTTGCACTCAGTACCCAGGCCGTTCTGGCAGATGATGAACTGGAAACGGTTCCCTATGTCGATGTGAATCAGTATCTCGGCAAGTGGTATGAGATTGCCCGGCTACCGCAAATTTTCCAGCCGGCTTGTACTGCAGTAACAGCGGACTACGGCCTCAATGATGATGGATCTATCAGCGTTTTCAATTTTTGTCGAATCTTACACCCAAAATATGGGTTCCCGATCAGTGTTCAGGGCACTGGAGTCCCCATTGATGAGACCAACAGTAAACTCGCTATCACCTTCTTTGAGGGTAAAGCTGCCGGCGACTACTGGATACTAGAGCTAGATCCTGGCTATCAGTGGTCACTCGTTGGTGATCCAGACCGCTCCAGCCTCTACCTGTTAAGCCGCACTCCCCAGCTGGATGAAGCTATTACAGACTATCTACTAGACCTGGCAGTTACGAAGCATGGTTACAACATTGACCACATCATCATGACCCGCCAGCTTACTGAGTAAATAAGAAAGCGGGTGTCACACTTCTGGCACCCGCCACTTAACAAACTACATTAATTCTTCATTAATTCTTTATAATCAATAGGTTAACTCATTATATTAATGTATCTTCTTATATCTTTGTGTGCTTTATGTTCGCCAGAGCATTCCCGTCAGCTAGCAACCCATATCAGTTATAGTTACCACTCCATTTAATAGAGCACCCCATACTTGGCAGCTGCTTTTCCGGCCCTGCCTCAGTCTCTGCGATCAACTTCATTGCATTGACAAGCTCCCTGGTTCGGCCTGCCGGGATTCCCATTCCCGCATCATCGATTCGGCCTCGATATTGGAGCTCTCCATCCTTATTCAGCCCGAAGAAGTCTGGTGTACATACCGCCTGGTAAGCTCTCCCTACGGACTGATCTTCATCAACCAAATAGGGGAAAGTAAACCCATGGTCTCGGGCAAACTTCGCCATATAAGGAGGACTGTCAATCTGGTAATCGCGATAATCGTTTGACATAACGGCCAGAACATTAATTCCCAGCCCTTGTAGTTCTCGCACATCCTCAGCTAAACGATTTGCAATCGCCTGAACATAGGGGCAGTGATTGCAGATAAATGCAATCAACAGCCCCTTGCTTCCCAGATGGTCCGACATTCGAAAGCTCTTGCCGTCAGGGTCTTTCAAGGTAAAGTCTGGGGCTTTCCATCCGAAATCACATACTGGTGTATCTAGTAACATTGCCCGATCCTCTCTTGGGTTCTAAGTTAGCTTTCGATCTCAAGTACGCTCTTGGCAAAGGGAGTGTAAATTTTTGCGACCTCTTGAGCCATCTCATCTGGATAAACAAAAAATTCACCCGTTGTTAGTGCCTTCATAATGCCATCGAACACGATGCTCGCTGGAGGGGCGCCCTCTCCCATGCCTGCGGAGTCGGCCATATCCGTCTTGATTGGACCAGCAATAACACTGATAACTTGAGTCCCCTGCTCCGCCCAGACTTCCCTCAAACCCTGAGTTACTGCAAAGGCAGCCGCCTTTGAGCCGGAGTAACCGGTAAATGGGAGAAAATTTTTGATGGATGCCAGTGAGTTCATTTGGACAAAGACACCCCCACCATTAGATTTCAAAACAGGGCCAAACGCTTTGGCCAGGTTTATTAGTGGGTAAACATTGCCCTCCATTTGATACTTGAAGCTTTCCACAGCATCATCGTCCAAGGGGGTCGATAGCTTCACTACGCCCGCATTTGAGACAACCAAATTAACATCACCGGCAACCTTTACAGCGCTTTGAATGGTTTCTTCACGTGAAAGATCAAATTCAATGGGGACGACCCTTTCGCCATATTTTTGGACGAGCTGCCGTACCGAGGCTAGATCGCGAACAGCGGTATACACTTTGACCGCGCCCGCATCCAACAGTCCCTCTGTAATGGCCTTGCCGATCCCCGATTTGCCCCTGTGATTAATGCAGTGATATTGCTAGCTTGAAGAGTCATTTCGTATACCTCAGTTACTTAAGTCGAATAAATTCAAATTTCAATTCGCAACACAGTTGCGGGCTCCGCTACGAATTGTTGATGGCCACCCCAAGTCTCCTCAGTGAGGGCTGGATGGCCAATCAAGCCCAGGGCAGAAATCAGGCCACTGCCTCTCCTTCGGGAGTCCACTCATTAACTGCAAAGGCACTATCCAGGACGGTCTCGGCAATGTGATTTGTATAATTCGACATGACTTTTAAAGCGGTACCTAGAACCACTTCCAGTACGCTCTGCTGCGTGTAGCCAGCAGCAAGGAAAGCGCTAACTTGTTCCTCCGTCGGCCAGCCACGGCTTTCATTCACTACCGCAGAAAATGTACGTAATGCCTCAAGCTTTTCATCTGCAATCGGTGTGTTACTACGCAATGCTTCAATAATTTCCGTTTCAACACCGGCCATTTGGGAAATGGATGTGTGAGCAGCCATACAGTAACGGCACCCGTTCAGGCGGTTGTTTGTCATTAAGATGATTTGGCGCTCTGTCTCGGAAAGATTGGTTTTATCGAAAATTCCCGCCAAGGTCGTATAACCCTCAAGTAATGCGGGGGCCTCTGACATAGTTGCGAATAGATTGGGCACAAAGCCCATCGATTTCTTCGCGCCTGCAAGAAGAGGCTGAGCAGCAACAGGAGCGGATTCAATCGTGTGAGTCTTGAAAGTAGCCATCATATTTCCTAACTAGATAGTTTCACTTGTTTGTAGCGATCGGTCCAAACCTGGTTAAAAAATAAGGGGAGACACCCCTGTAAACTGTATGTACCGATTGCTACAAACAATGCTAATGAGTTTGTACCGATCGGTAAATATGATTTATATAACTATTTGCTATGCATTAATGCCTACTGAGAATGAACAGAAAAAATATGAAGCCCTATCCAATGCAAAATTGACAGGAAGGATCAATGGAGGTCAGGAGAGGGAAATCACAGTGCAGCCCAGGCAACCGAGAGGACGGCGCCAAGGCCCTACGAAGAGCTTTCAACGCCAGAAGAAAGAACAAGTCAACGCAGCAAGTCTAATGCCTGTACCTTAATTCTGGAGAGGCTTTCCTTATTAAAAACTCCACGTGCCAACACTCGCAAGCCGACTAAAAGAGTCAGTAAACTATTGGCGCAGACTTCCGGGTCTACTCGATCAGATATCACACCTTTCTCTATCCCCAGGCGAACCTGCCTTGCAAAAAATGACTCAGTATCCCGCAAGCCCTTTTTTACAGAATCCCCAATATCGCTATCCAGGTTAGGCATATCGAGTGCGGTATTAACCAAAAAGCAGCCCTTCTTTTCCGGATCTGCAAGGCTTTGTTCAATTAGGGAGTCGAAAAGCTGACTGATAGCGCCGATAGGATCTTCCAACGACTCAAGCCGGGCCATTACGTCGCGCCGCTGCTCTCTCTCATACTTGAGTAAACTCAGGGTAAAAAGCTGCTTCTTACTGCCAAAGGCATTATAAAAGCTCCCTTTAGTCAGCCCAGTAGCTTTGAGCAGGTCGGCCAGAGAAGTCGCTTCAAAGCCTTTCTTCCAAAAAGCTTCCGTCGCTTTATCGACTGCGCTATCGACATCGAAACTTTTCTCCCACGGCATAAGCACCTCACCTCAAACAAATCTACTGGCCATGTTACCACTGTTTGGACCAAGTGGTAAAAACACGATTCGCAGATACTGGCACTCGCCCGATATTCGCCTATTGCTCCGAAATCAAAACACCATTTTTGCGGTCACATTGATTATTGGAGCAACACTTCCAGCCGAGGAGCGCTCACTCGAATTAATAAAGTGGTAACTGGTGCAACTTCATGACCCTAAAAGCCTTCAAAGTCATCAAAGTGGTGCTGACCTATTAGTCAAAGTTCTTGTTTTTAACGCTTTTTTACAGTTGCAGTTACACAATAGTTATGATGACCATACATACTCAAGCCTTCAAAACGAGAAAAAATGCCTCAATTTCACACTCAATAGGAAAGCTATTTTGCTAAATACAGTGTTAAAGAAAAAGATCCATCTCTGATTAGAGGTATTTCATGCCCTTTGGAGCTTTCAGCCTTTATACTTGTCCTAAGCTATAGGTCGCCGAGCCATAAGGGCCGGACGCCTATGAAGTAGGACGTATAAAGAGACTCCCTATGCTTACCAATCGGATCGCCGCTTACTTTTCCGGCTTCTTGGTCATTGGCCTTCTTTCCACAAGCGTTCTGGCAGAGCCAGAGCGAATAGCCCCCGAAGAGGGGCAAGGTGGTACTGCACAAGAGATAGTCAGCAAGCTTGAAATGCTGCACTACAACAAAATCAAAATCGGCGACGAAATGTCCGAGAACTTGTGGAACGAGTATATCGATGCACTCGACCCCACTAAAAGTTACTTCCTCGCCTCTGATATCGACGAATTCCGCGCGTGGGAAGCAGAGATGGATGACCAGCTTCGCGCTGGTGATGTCACCGCTGGGTTCAGTATCTATAACCGTTTCCGCCTGCGTATGGGCGACCGGCTAGATAACATCCTGTCCCAACTAGAGAAAGGCCTGCCCGCCTATGACTTTTCTCGGGAAGAGACCCTTGAGCTGGATCGGGAGGAAAGCCAGTGGCCCAACTCGATCAGCGCTGCAGATGAGCTTTGGCGTAAGCGCTTAAAGAGCAGCATCCTGAATCTTCGCCTTACCGGTAAGACCGATGAGGAAATCCAGGACCTTCTTGTGCGCCGTTACAAAGGCCAAAAGAAGCGCCTCGAGCAGCAGAAGAGCGACGACGTTTTTGAACTCTATATGAATTCGTTGACTCGTCTCTACGATCCGCACAGCAATTACCTGTCACCGCGCTCATTGGAAAACTTCAATATGAGCATGTCCCTCTCCTTGGAGGGTATCGGTGCTGTGCTGCAGGCAGACGAGGAGTACACCAAAGTTGCTCGCCTGGTACACGGTGGTCCAGCCGACCGCACCGGCAAGATCAAGCCCAACGATAAAATCGTGGGTGTTGGCCAGGATAAAGAAGGCGAAATGGTCGATGTAGTGGGCTGGCGCCTGGATGATGTTGTCGACTTGATTCGCGGCAAGGCCGGTACCTATGTTCGCCTGGAGACCATCCCCACTGGTGGCGACGGTACTCACAAGACTATCTTGATCAAGCGCAGCAAAGTTAAGCTTGAAGATCAGGCGGCCAAGAAGGCAGTGTTTGAATTCTCTGACGGCAGTAAGAGTTACAAGATCGGAGTGATTAACCTGCCGACCTTCTATATCGACTTCGATGCCTATCGCCGCCGCGACCCCAACTATAAGAGCACCACGCGAGACGTTGCCCGTCTGCTGAGTGAGCTTAAAGAGGAAAAGGTTGACGGTATTATTCTGGATCTTCGCAACAATGGCGGTGGTTCACTGCAAGAAGCCACCATGCTCACAGACCTGTTTATTGATCAGGGCCCTGTTGTGCAGATCCGCCACGCCAATGAGCAGATTTCCCGCCATAACCGCTCGCGCTCCCGAGCCATGTACCGCGGGCCGCTGATGGTATTGATTAATCGCTTGTCGGCCTCTGCATCCGAGATTTTTGCCGGTGCAATCCAGGATTACAACCGCGGCCTGGTAGTAGGCAACCAATCATTTGGTAAGGGTACTGTGCAAACTATGGCTCCCCTGAAGGAAGGCCAGTTGAAAATTACCCAGTCCAAGTTCTACCGGGTTTCCGGAGACAGCACACAGCATGCGGGTGTGAAGCCGGACATCGATATGCCACAGTTGATTGATGCCGAAAATGTGGGTGAGAGTGCGTACGATACTGCCCTGCCCTGGGACCGTATCCACGCTGTGCCTCATGCGAAGTATTTCAACTTGAAGATGCTGATCCCGAACTTGATTACCAAGCACAACAAGCGCACGGAAACAGATCCAGATTTTGTTTTCCTGCGCGATCAGTTCAAGTTCGACGCCGAGCGGGCTGACAAGAAGTATGTCTCTCTCAACGAATCAACTAGAGAGAATGAGCGCAAGTCCGTTAATCAGCGATTGCTGGATATGGAAAACCGTCGCCGCAAAGCTAAAGGCCTTGAACCCTACGAGAACTTTGAGGCATACGAAGAAAGCGAATCTGAAGAGGTGGCTAACATTGGTGGTCCTGTAGAGATCAAGTTGGAAAAAGATCCAATTTTGAATGAAGCGGGCTATATAATGGCGGACTTTATCGGCCTGGCCGATAAGGCCAGCAAGGCGCCGCCCCAAGTTGCCAACTTCTAAATACTGATAGGCACTGGGCGCGGCGTGCGCCCGGTCCGCGAACTAACTCTTAGGTCGGGCTAGCCCGACCTTTTTTATTTTGGGGGAAGAGATGAAGGTTGTTTCCTTTAACGTCAATAGTATTCGCACTCGCCTGCACCAGATGCAGGCCCTGGTAGACAACCATCAGCCCGATATCATCGGCCTACAGGAAACCAAAGTCACCGACGAAGATTTTCCAGTAGATGCGATAAAAGACCTGGGCTATGAGCTGATTTATTTTGGCCAAAAAACACACTACGGCGTTGCCCTGCTCTCACGCCTGCCCTTTATTGATCGCGAATACGGTTTCCCAACCGATGCCAGCGACGCCCAGCGCCGTATGGTTGCCGGCAAGTTTGATATCGGTGGTCCTGAGCCCCTCACCGTTATCAATGGCTATTTCCCGCAAGGTGAAAATCGCGAGCACCCGGTTAAATTCCCAGCAAAGCAAAAGTACTACGCCGACCTGGACACCTACCTGCAAACCACGTGTAAGCCCGAAGCGCCTGTATTGGTTATCGGCGATATGAATATTTCACCCAGCGACCAGGATATTGGTATTGGTGAACCCAATCGCAAGCGCTGGCTGCGCGATGGAAAATGCAGCTTCCTTCCAGAAGAGCGCGAGTGGCTTCAAAAAATTGAAGGCTGGGGGCTCACCGACACTTTCCGCGCACAAAACCCAGAAACAGACGATATATTCAGCTGGTTCGACTACCGCAGCCGTGGGTTCGATCGCGAGCCCAGACGCGGCCTGCGTATCGACTTGATCCTCGCCACCAACCCTCTTCTGGAAAAATGTGTCGGAACTGGCGTGGACTACGATATTCGGGCTATGGAACGCCCATCAGACCACGCGCCTGTATGGGCCGAGTTTAAGCTCTAAGCACAGGTTATAGCCCGCTGGTTCAGTGGGCTATTTTTAAGGCTATGAATATATGGTTTTCCATATATAATTGTTGAAAAGCCAAATGGAGCCCTCCAATGAAAAGGCGTGTTCTGTTTGTTTGCGCCGGGGACTCTGCCCGCTCACTGATGGCTGAGGCACTGTTGCGGCATTTTGGAGGCAATTCATACGAAGCCGTTGGCGCCGGAACCAATGTCCATACAGTGGACCCACGCGCTCTGCAAGCGCTGGAGCGACTGGGGGTTTCAACAGAGGGACTCATTCCCAAAGTTGTAGAAGATGTAGCTAACCAACCTTTTGACCTGGTCATCACACTTTGCGACAAAAGCCGGGAAGAATACGTACCCTCCCCAAAAGTTGACAAGATGATTGCCTGGAATTTTAAGGAACCGACAAAGCGACACTGCTTCTGCCCTTTTTACACCACAGCACGTGAATTGAGCACTCGCATCAAACTACTGGTCTTGGCCCAAGCCGAGGCGGATTTACGAAAAAGAGCGGCATGAACCCAGTACAGTTTTACAAATGCCTGGCCGATGATACGCGGCTACGCACATTGCTCCTTATTGCTCACGAGGAAGAGCTTTGCGTATGCGAGCTAACGGCAGCCCTCGAGTTGAGCCAGCCGAAAATTTCCCGGCACCTCGCCTTGCTGAGAAGTTCAGACCTGCTCCAAGACCGCCGCCAGGGGCAGTGGGTGTTTTACCGAATCAACCCGGACTTAAATGCCTGGGCAAAGTCTGTACTGTTCGACACCTTACAGGCGAACCAGTACTTTATTACCGAAGACCTCAACAACCTGATTCAAATGGGAGACCGGCCAGAGCGCACAAGTCTGTGCTGCTGATAACGCCTGCCGACCTAAGATTTAAACTATCCAGATATATATGATTTTTCATATGTGCCTGGCAGAAACGGAGCAAAATTAACAATGACCATCAAAATTGGGATCAATGGATTTGGCCGAATTGGCCGGCTGGTACTGCGCGCCGCCTGGGATTGGCCTGAAGTTGAGTTTGTCCAGATTAACGATCCTGCCGGTGATGCAACCACACTCGCCCACCTGCTCAACTTTGACTCTGTACACGGACGCTGGCACAGAGAGGCGAAAGCCGTTGATGACACAATTCAGGTTGATGGCAAAACAATAACCTGTAGCCGCAATACCTCTATTGCAGATACCAATTGGAAAAACTGTGACCTGGTGGTAGAGGCCTCCGGTAAAATGAAAACTGCCGAACTTCTTCAACCCTACCTGGATCAAGGGGTAAAGAAGGTGTTGGTCTCTGCACCAGTTAAAGAGGCTGGAGTTCCGAACATTGTCCTTGGAGTGAATCAACATATTTACCAGCCGGACAAACACCAGATTATTACCGCCGCTTCCTGTACGACTAACTGCCTTGCTCCAGTAGTAAAAGTTATTCACGAAAACCTGGGTATTCGTCACGGTTCAATCACCACTATTCACGATATCACCAATACCCAGACTATCCTCGACGCACCCCATGGAGATCTGCGCAGAGCCCGCGCATGTGGTGCCAGCCTGATTCCCACAACAACAGGTTCAGCTACAGCTATTGCCACCATCTTTCCAGAGTTGTCCGGCCGCCTAAACGGCCACGCAGTTCGTGTTCCCCTCGCCAACGCATCCATTACCGATTGTGTTTTCGAAGTGGAAACCCCCACTACCCCAGAGGCAGTAAACCAGTTATTTAAGGACGCTGCAGAGGGTGAACTAAAAGATATCCTCGGCTATGAGGAAAGGCCCCTCGTCTCCGTGGATTACAAAACCGACCCCAGATCGAGCATTATCGATGCTCTATCGACCATGGTCGTTAACGGCACCCAGGTAAAAGTTTACGCTTGGTATGACAATGAATGGGGTTACGCCAACCGCACGGCGGAATTGGCTCGAATGATTGGCACCACGGGCTAAGCAGCCAAAGTACAACGGGGCCGGAAGGAAAGAACACACTGCACCTGAGGGGTACTCCTCTCCATGAGCTCGTATTTTTTCCTCCCGCTTTTAGTAAGTAGCAGTACACAGAACAAGATCATGCAGTTTCTTCTCAATTTATCGTCGCCAGTGCGCCAATACTTGCTGGTTACAGGCAATTACTGGGCGTTTACTTTGACTGACGGCGCTCTGCGCATGCTGGTGCTGCTGCACTTTCACGAGCTCGGCTACAGCCCTTTGCAAATAGCCTTGCTTTTCCTTTTCTACGAATTCTTTGGCGTAGTCACTAATCTTGTCGGCGGCTGGCTCGGTGCCCGGATTGGACTCAACCGGACCATGAATTTGGGGCTGGCCTTACAGATTGTTGCTCTTTCCATGCTGCTGGTACCCAGTCAGTATCTCTCGGTCCCCTTGGTTATGGCCGCCCAAGCCCTTTCCGGTATCGCCAAAGACCTGAATAAAATGAGTGCGAAGAGCTCAATCAAGTTACTGGTGCCCGATCAGGCCAGTGGCACCTTGTATCGATGGATCGCCCTCTTAACCGGCTCGAAAAACGCGCTAAAAGGCTTGGGCTTCTTTCTCGGCGGTGCCCTACTCGCCGCACTTGGCTTTCAGGGCGCGATTGCATCGATGGCCCTAGCTCTTGGAATAGTTTGGATATTGAGTCTCAAATTTCTTAAGCGGGACTTAGGGAAAGCCAAAGCAAAAAGCCGATTCAGAGATATCTTTTCCAAGAGTCCCGCAGTCAATATATTGTCAGCCGCGCGCTTACTCTTGTTTGCTTCCCGGGATGTTTGGTTTGTTATTGCCCTACCGATTTTCCTGGCCAGCCAGTTCGGTTGGAGCCACTGGCAGGTAGGTGCCTTCCTGGCATCCTGGGTGATCGGTTACGGCATAGTGCAAACCCAGGCCCCAAAGGTCACGACGGCACGTTCAGCCCAGGCTCCGGATGGGCGAACCGCGCTCTTCTGGGCAATAGCGCTCACTGCAGTGCCCGCATTAATCGCAATCGCATTACACAAAGGGGTGGATCCACAGCCCGCCGTAATGGGTGGACTTTTGATGTTTGCTGTACTCTTCGCCGTAAATTCATCTTTACACAGCTACTTGATAGTTGCTTATGCTCGGGAAGATGGCGTCTCTATGGATGTAGGCTTCTACTATATGGCAAATGCAGCTGGGCGATTGCTAGGGACACTGCTCTCAGGGTGGGTATTCCAAACTCAGGGGTTGGTGGCTTGCCTACTTATTTCCAGCGCTTTTCTTCTGCTAACCGCACTGGTTTCACTGGGTTTGCCCAGACACAAAACCGGGACTCAGGAGGTTGGCAGCTTAAGTAGGAGCTGATCCGATAGCAGCATGAGTGCTACTTGCCAGCGAAGGCTGGCAAGTAGGCTGAGGGACCATTTCGAATTGCGCGATTCGATATAGTTTGGACTCAGGTATGCACCCCATTTGAAATAGAATCAAAGCAAGGACCAAATACCTCATATAACACCCACCTCAAGTCCAAGTGCACAGCTCCACAGGAGCTGCAAAAACTCGAGATTAAAATGTCTGGATTTGGCACTCAATGCCTATTTGCCACTACTTTCTGCCAAAACCATCGCAAGAACTATGACTTCTTAGTCGCGGTCATTCTTAGCAAAGTCCGATCCTTTTTGATGTAGTGGTGATATAGAGCGGCCATTACATGCCCCAAGATTAAGATCCAGACCACCCACTCTCCCAGGATCTCTTTATGGATAAAATCGACTGGCTTCTCAAACTGTTCGAATGTCATCCCCATCCGATCCTGAACTATCGCCACAAAGGCTTGGGTGCTCTCAAACTTAGGAATTTCAAACAGGAAAAAGTAATCCGTATCCACGCCTGTTCCGATATACCCTGTTAGCGGAGCGACGATCATAATCAAGTAGAGAAGAACATGACCGGTATGAGCGGCAAAATGTTCCAGGGAGCTACCTGGTTCTAATGGCGGTGGCGGATTAGTGAGACGCCATACGATTCTTAGGATGACGATCACACCAATGGTGACACCAATAGATAGATGTAACTGCAAGGCAGTCCAATTTTCCGGTGTTTCCTCTTGAGTAAACCACTGGCGGTAGTAGACTGAAATATAGGCCCCCAAAAACAATATGGCCGTTAACCAATGTAGCCACTTGGCTATTGCGCCGTAACCATCAGGTTGATTTCTCAAGCTCATCTTTTTCTCTTTCCCACGTCCAAAAGCTATATTCTGCCTGCAATTCGCCAACTACCTCGCTGAGTAAAATCTGTGTAAACCCAGAATAAAGAGCACAACACCAAACGCCTGAACAAAATGGTAGATAATATTGTGATTAAGTTCCCAAATAATACTAATTGATAAACTTCCATCTAACTGGATAGCCATTGCAACAATACTAACTATCGAGCCCAGTGCCATAAACCAACTACCACGCAGTGAATTCTGTCCCCTTAAGGCTAATATAGAATACCCTATAAAAGCTACTGCACTGATTAAAAACTGATAAACAGCAAAGGCAAAAATTTTATCTTTAAGTGAAAACGAGAAAACAAAAACTATCAGAAAAATAAACAATACTGGCAAAACAGCCCGTTTGGAAAAACTTTCATTCACCAAATCTGCACTAACCGCAAGAACAAAAGAAGAAATCAGCAAGCCAAGTAAAACAAGTACTACATACCATAAACAAACGCGAAAATATGGTGGAATTTCAAACCCGTGATAGACAGCTGCCACTAATGAGGCGATAAACATAACAGTAAAAAAGAAAAGCCAAATATTTCTTTTCCACTGCTTCCTCCTTACAAACACTGACAAATAAAGGGCGCCAATAAATGCGACTAGAGCCAGCCCGACATTAGTAATTGCAGTTAGTAGGTCTATTTCGCCATGTACTAGATTCATTCTATTTCGTATATCATCAACACACTATCATATATATTCTCTATCTAAGTCAAATCGTAATTCTTTAGAGCAATATATCAATCCTTCTGAAAGTCAACTGAACTTATGTGTGTCATCTCCACGAGCTTAGTCATGCCAATTTCTCAAGTGCAACCTCAAAGATGAGGCAGACGCAAAGTGTAAAACAACAGCCAGCACGCCACTATATTTCAAGGCAACACTGGCACTATTGATCGTTTCAACTCTTAATTAACTGGCTCTAACAGATATAATCACTTTGCCTTTTGCGCGTCCCAAAGCGAGATATGAGAAAGCTTCTTTGCCTTGCTCTAAAGAATAGATCTTGTCTATCACCGGGGATAGTATCTTCTGTTGGTACAAATTTCCTAGCTCACTCAGATGCTCTCCATTAGCTTCCATAATAACCATTCTATAGAGCGCGGATTTTTCCTTCGCGGCCTTCATCAGCTTTCGCGACTTAAGCGCCAATAGCTTGCGGAGCAACCAACCTAGCCCAAGCTCTTCAGCTGTCTGCGGATCTAAAGCCCCTTTAACTGAGACAACACGCCCACCGATTTTCAGGACCTGAAATGCATCCAAAGCATACTGACCACCCAAAGTATCGAATACGACATCCATATCAGATAGTAATTGCCGGTAGTCATCTTTTTTATAATCAATAACAAGGTCGGCACCGAGTGCTTTCACCCACTCCACATTCGCGCTACTTGTTGTAGTCACCACATAGGCGCCTACAGACTTCGCCAATTGGATCGCCATAGAGCCAACACCACCTGAGCCTGCATGTATCAGCACTTTCTCTCCGGACTTCAAACCCGCAACTTTGATCAAAGACTGATAGGAGGTCAGCCCAACAAGCGGAATACCCGCCGCTTCACTGTGTGACAAGTTTTCGGGCTTTGCAGCCAGGTGGGAAACACTAACGGTGAGATATTCTGCAATAGTGCCCACATGATCCTCCCCCACCCTGGAAAACACCAGGTCCCCTACACTGTATCCAGCAACATTATCCCCCACTGCTACAACTTCACCACTGACATCCCGGCCAATACCAACCGGAAATACTTCCTTTCGTACCGATTTAAGCTCCCCCCGCAACATCATGTTATCAACTGGATTTACGCTAGCCGCATGCACCCGAAGCAAAACTTCACCAGCCTTGGGGGTGGGAACCTCAGCTGACTGAAACTCCAGGCTGCTATCAATATCCCCATAGCGAGTCATTTTCAAAGCTTTCATTGGTCATCCTAACAATCGGTTCAACACAAACATTGAAAGCGATAGTGCCCATACTGCCACCATAAAAACAGGTGGTAATAAGTATAAGTCTTTTGTCATTTTGGCAATAATGGGAAATATTTTGAGACGATGACAGACAGTTAGAAGTTGATTATGGACAAAATCAGAGCATTGCGTTACTTCAAGCGGGTGGTAGAACTGAATAGCTTTACTGCAGTTGCTGAAGAATTTGAGGTTCCCGCCTCATCAATCTCCCGCCGCGTAAAAGATCTGGAGCAGTCCTTAGGAGTGGAGTTACTGCAACGCAGTACCCGCCAAGTCAAGGTTACTGAGCTCGGCAAGCTCTACTATTCGATGATAAGTAAAGCAATTCGCCAGCTTGAACAGGCTGATGAACTGGTTAGCCATACATTTGAAGCGCCCAAAGGTCTGATACGTATCAGCTGTCTTCCAACTTATGGAGAGCAGCATTTAACCCCCCTTCTTGAGAAGTTTGCCCAACGTTACCCCAACATCGTATTCGACTTAACCTATAACGATGACTTGTCCCAGTTAGGAAAAGATCCCATTGATATTGCGATTCGCGGAGGGTTTGCCCCGAATGAGCATGTTATTGCCAAACGCCTATCGGATAATGAGTTCACCCTTATAGCTACACCGCAGTTTATCGACAAGTTGGAGCATAGCCTCCCCTTAAACAAGTCGGCGATTGAGTCAATTGCTACCTTGCAATACCGGGGGCCACGTGGCGTCATTGAGTGGTACATACTCAATGACGAGCACTGGGAGCCCCTGAAGTTGACCCCAAAAGTTATCAGCAATAACGGTAAAGCATTAACAGCAGCCGCCCTCAATCACCGCGGTATGTTCTGCGTACCTTCCTGGAGTATTTGTAACTATCTAGATACAGGGGAGCTTGTACAGGTACCTTGCGAGGGTAAAGTCTCAGTCAGCCCCGGTGGCGATCTGGGAGTATTTCTTCTTTATGAGCGCACTAAATACCAAACCCCCAAAATAAAGCTTTGCGTAGATTTTATCTATGAAAATTTGAATGGGCGATAGAAGAAAGCTAAAACCCCTTGCTTTACTATTTAAATCATATCGATCACTGATACTGATTTGATCAAGATCGCCATTAGAGAATCACTTTTCTCTCGTTACTATTCGAAAAGATTTATATTCGATTACAAACTTATATCCCGAGTCACCAACACACTGGACATATAACAACCTCACAGAAAAATAAAAATTGATCTATTTCAAGCGACCCGTAGATTTTCTTGGAAGCATAATGGGGGATATGCTAGGTTGAAAGATAGAAATTATGCCAAAAGTATATTTATCTATGAGTAACTAAAAGGGAGAGCTAGTACCAATAAACCAAGGCAAACCATTTATATCAAAACAGCCGGCGACATAAGGATTGAGCCATGCCAAGTTATGATGACTTTATCAGCTTATTAGAAAAAGATGTTGAATTAGCCTTTAAAACCTATGAGCTCGACTTTAATACAGAGGCCTTCGACAGTAAATCAGGAGCCTACGAAATTGAGTTTGATTTTGAGTTTGTAAAACCCAACAAAATCATGATGGTAAAAAGCGGAAATTCTGGCAAGAAAGCAACATATCTCACCTGGGCTCGACAAAAAGCTGTGCCTGTAACTCTGAATAGTAAAAGTCCCCCTTACTTCTTTACCTCTCACCTCAGTAATTGTCGAATGACCTTCAAGTTCCATGACGACCAGAGTAAAAGTGTAACGGTTATCCATGTTGCAGGTGATGTTTCCCAGGGGGGGACTATCAAGGGGAGCAAGCAAAGAGATGAGCTGGAGATGATGGTAAAAACTCCCGATGTAACCGGGGAGAGGCGACTTTCAATAGGTGGCCCCAAAGGAGGTAGAAAAGGAGCAAACTTCAAGAAAAAGCAAGCAAAACTTGGTACCGCATACTACGATACCTGTGCACGGGTATTCGGGGTTCGAGATGATAGTGGTCAGTGGACCTTTTATACACAAAATATTGGTCGAAAGGACGAGCTTTTAGGTTTTTTTGAAGTTCAGCAATTTAATTAATAATTTCGCCTACCCGAAAAATACTACTGGAAGGTAGGCGCCCTCCAATCTCTAACCTTCATTATCTTCACTAACCCTTATAAAGCCGAAGACCAACAGAGCGGGAAGCCCGTTTTTACCTCGGGTGTCTACTTAGCAATAACATCTAAAGCCGTTATCCGTGAATCCGGGTACTCCTAGCCATCTATATCACTTGAAAGACAGCAGATAACCGTAAAAATAATGCTTAGCATCCACTCTCGCATACCTACAGGCCCAGACATGAAAAAATGGCGGCAGATATCCAAAGCAGCAAATCAGGTATTTCAACGTCATGATGATGGTCAACCCAAAAAGGCTACCTTGAAGCCTGTATGCGACTAGAAACCCTTCTACCCCAGTGGTTCAACGCCGAAGAAGCTGTAGTTGCCTTGGCTATTAACTATCTATATACGATATATCCAACTACTCCAACGGAAGTACTACATTAACCAAGTTGCCAATCCTGCCTTCAAAGCTAAGAACATACTTGTATGCAGCTATATCTCAGCTATTAATAAAAGTGCATTCAGAAGCTGGTGGAGATGTAACTTTCACTACACCAAGCCACACTCGTGGGTGCTGTTGAAACAACAACACCGCCCTACTCCCCCAGTATAAGACTTGGTAATACTATCCAATCACGCGCTTTAAATAGCTTGATTTGAAAGAGGTATACAAATCCATGTGGTGGGTATTACCAGCCATCGTCAACTACAAATAAAGGACGCTTGATAGCTGGCATATATTGGATTTACTCAAAGTTATGGTTCAAAGCATCCTCAAATGATACAGACTTAATCACGCTTCTAGCCGTAAAACGATTCATCCTTGCGGTATACGTTGACTTACATCTCTGTGAAGTCCCCAGGTCCCTAGCCTTAATCTCATTGGCTATAGCCCAGTGCCATTGAGAATGATATTTAAAAGTTTTATCGGCCAGCTTTGTGCAAAGCTCCCAATCACCAAATCGCTTAACTCTAGTGTCCGGCTCCCCAAGAAAAACTGTACAACCAGTGGACAGAATCGAGCCCGATATGACCAAAACCTTTAGAATTCTCATACTCAACAAACCCAAATGATACTTCAAGGATGAGCTTTTCGATATCCTGAACCAGATCACAGGATCGTACTACATCGCCAGCCCTTATCCATCTCAATTACTACCAGATGCTCGTAGCTACCTATAAGCATTCTAGGAATTCATGAAAATATTAACATATTGTTGATATTTGGTCATTTTATTATGCCTAATATGCCTGAGGTATTTACATGCCCAATTTAAGTGTTACTTGGGTGGTTAATTTTAGATACCTACTGAGTCTAGTAAGCGGCCCTTATTAGCTATCCTATCACACCACTGAGTCGCATGTTGTTCAACACTTAATTCAAAGAAGGTGATTCTAAGTGTGACCATTAAAATATCGGCATTTAGCTCGCTATTTATCGGTTACTTGGATAAGCGCAGTGAAGCAATATATAAACCCCCTTTATACTAATTTATTAATCTAGTTAATCTCTTGAGAATCGGGCCACCTTAATTCGCCAAGTTACCATAATTAGTCACAAACTATATAGTCAGCTTATTTTTTCCAACATAATTATCAGCAAGAAGTCAAAGGTCTATCAGATTCCAGCGAGAATTATTTTGGCAATCTATAATCTGTTGATCAATGGCGGCTATTCGACCCCTAATACGCTCCCAATTACTTTTCTTCATTTTTAGCTCACCAGTAATACTTGCACTGTAATCAATAGATTGTTTATCAGCTAAACTTGCCGTCCGAGAGTCATGGTGTTCTTGTCGTATGCTAATCCAAATATTAGGGTCCAGTTCCGATGTATATGTGATGGCCTGACGGAGTTTCGTGGGTACAGACTCTACTCTGACGTTTCCATTTCGATCCGTAAAGTTAAGTACTTTTTGTTTGTCCACATTGACAATATAGAAAAATTTACGATTTTGATTTAAGACCCAGTTCGCAATACCTTCAAAGGGGATCATCGCAGTATTGAGACCATGACTGCCAATGATCGTATTGTAATTAGAGTATCGGCGTTCATGTAAAATACCCGCGCTTACTCCAATTAGGTGAAGCCTCTCCCAACTGCGCCCCAGCCCAGAATCTCGATCCCCAATTATTGCTCCCAAATCACCGCTAATTAGCCCCATTGCGGAGCGAGCCATATCTCCTGGCAATGGACCTATAACTCCTGCTTGGTTATGTAGTGATCTATGCACAATCCCTTGTGGAGGATTGAAAGGCTTAGAGCTCGCAAACCATTCAATATCACCTGAAATATCATACCCCGCAGAACTAACTCTAAAGTACATTATGTCGCCCCTATAATTGAGGAAATTCCGTTAACAACTAGCTGTCAACTTATAAACTTGGAAAGCGAGGGAAATTATCTGCCTGAAATCAGACAAGCAAATAGTTAAATTAGGGGGGGGGGAACTAACAATCCCTCCCATGCCCTGAATATAATATCAGCAATCCTGAGCACACAATCACCTGTGTACTGCGCCGTAAGAAATGACTTAAATTTTGTCCGGCGAAAACCAATATAAGCAACGGCAACACATCATTGGGTACCTATTTAGTTTGACCCAATAACTGCCATAGAGACATTATACGCCGACATTTTCTGTAGAAATTAAAGTTCGCCCATCGACTTTAACAATGACATCCTCACAACTGATCTGGCATGCTGATCATTATCGGCCACAACAAGCATCGTGACCGAATTTCATAGGGTTTAAATTTAGAGGAGTATCCAAAGTGCGGCTATTAGATTCAGTGACATCATTATAAAGTCAGTGATAAAAATAAAACGCATCACCCCTTTAACTTGCCACGGCCCTTCACCTTTTCGGTTTTGTAGGGCTACCGGGACATTGTAAATAAACTGTGTTCCGTGAGTGACAGCAAACACCAGCAGCAACGTAGCGCGTTGTACCTCCGTAGCAAATACTGAGGGGCTGATTAGCAGTAGGATATTGAGTAGCGCCAACGACAGGTTAAAACCACCTAGAAATTTTCCCGATTCTGCCAAGATATTAAATACGGGGGTATCCCTTTGTTCCCTGGGTACCAGTAACTTCGCAAATATATGGTTTCTCAAAGAGAAAACGTTAAATCCCATCAGAAACCAAATCGTGTTTAACACCAAAACAACTTCATAGATCATCAATATCTCCAAGACTTGTTGTTTGCCCGCCACTAAGGTCAGTACATCTATTAAACAAATTTGTACTTACCCCGTAGCAGGGGTTGAATCCTCAGGAATTACTCATTACCGGCCAGAGATCCACTATCTCGCCTTTGCTATAGACCGCAATATCACCAAACTGCAGGAACACGGACTCACTCTGTGTGGGCCGGAGAAAGACCCAGTCGTCTTCATTCAGCAGTACCTTTTTTGAGCCATTCAGCATTTCTTGGTTGCTGGAGCGGCCATAGATGGGGTTGATCGATAGACCTTTTGGTGATTCTGGCTCCGCCTTCCAATAGCCGCCAGATATAAAGAAGCTTTGCTCCCGATTTGGGTTCAACCAACTAAAGGGTCCGGTGAGCCCTTCTATGCCGGGTATCTGTGTCTGTGACAATTTCTTCAATACCGGACTTGCGATATACGCCGCTGGTAAATGATCAGACAGAGTGGGAATATCAAAGCCCACCGGTTTAACCAGGCACGAGCCAGCGGCAATCTCGTTACAGGGAGCCCGGTCTGCTCGGGATTTGTACAGTTGGTAGGTTGGGCTACCGGCAGCGTTCAAAGTGGCCACCTTCGGGAATGCACTTCCCAGCTGGATCTTAGCTTGCTCCACCCTGCTTTGGTAAATATCCAACCCCCGAGTGATTGCCTTTTCAGGTCCACCGAGAATACCTGGCATTTTTGCGGCGTGGGCGTCGTAACCCATAAAACCGGAAAATTCCAAATAGGGTTCCCGCTGAATGATACCGAGCATCGCGGAGAGATCTTCCGCACTGGCAATGCCACCCCGGTGTAGGCCTACATCAATCTCGATATTAATTCGCAAGGATTGTTTGAGCGATCGCGCCAGATCGGCGTATTGATTAAGTCTGCGGGGGCTGTCAACCAGCCACTGTAACTGCCGCGTAGGATCAAAATGATCCGCCCTAGTGCTAAAATAAAAGGCCTTTGCCGCAGTAATCGGGAGAGGTTTACCCAGTAAAATATCACTCGCTGGATAAGATTTAACCAGTTGCTGTAAAAATGGCAGCTGGAATACCATGATGCGATTGGTATTTGTTCGCTGAGTAATAGCGTCCAGCAGGTTTAGCGAGGGCAAAGATTTAGCCACTACCCGGTAGTCATAGTAACCCCTGAGGTGGCCGGCTAATATATCGGCGTTCTTTTGCAGATTCTCCAGGTCTACGACTAAGGTGGGACCAGAAAAACCGGCATTATCCAGAGCTTTAGAAACACTGGAGAAGTATTCGCTGTGCCCTCCCTGCCCTTGCGCTTTAGGGCGAAGAACGGCGACACCTGCCACCGCTCCTAACGCGACCCCACCTAGTATTAGCTTTCGTCGCTTGATATCCATTGTGCTTTCCTCTTTGAGGGTTCACTGCTGAGCAGCGTTGCTCAGGTAAAAAGCGTTTTCAGATAGGGGTTTAAGAACTTACCACTGGGGTCTAGCTCTCGGCGAACCTCAAGAAAATCCTGCCACTGAGGGTAGAGCTCGGCAAAGTCCGAGCCTTGTAGCTTGTTTAACTTGCCCCAGTGCGGGCGGCCCCCATATTTGCGCATAATGGGCTCAATGGCCTGGAACAGCGGTAGGTGGTCCTCTTCAAAGTAGCGGTGTATGGCGATGGATACGGAATCTTGCTTATAAAACGGGCTCAGCCAGATATCGTCAGCTTTAACGAAACGCACCTCGATAGGGAAGAAAACATCCAGGTTATTTTCCTCAATCGTTCGACGTATTTCCGCGAAGGCTTTCAAACCGTCCTCGCGGGGCAAGTGATACTCCATTTCATTGAAACGTACGTTTCGCTCACTGGCGTAATTCCGCCAGGAGGACTCGACAACAACTTCCCTCTCGATATCTTCCATCGCATTTTGCAACGCAAACTGACGCAACTTCGGTGACCAACCCAGCCAGTCCCGCACAGATTTCAGGGTCATTACTGCTTCATTAGTATCTTCCCGCTCCGTAGAGAAGATTTCCTCTGTGGTCGGCTGGTGGGAATCAGCCATGCACATCCCAGAAAACGGGATATAGTAAAATTCAAAGTTCCGATTGGCTTCTGCCAGTGCTGGAGCCTGATCCAACACCTCTTCCAGGGGCGCTACCCAAGATTCACGACGCAAACGGTAGCTGGGCTGGTTCTGCATACGCACCTTGGTCACCATACCCAGGCTGCCAAGAGATACTTGCGCTGCCGCGAACACCTCGGGGTTTTGCTCACCATCACACCAGAGCGTATCCCCTCCTGCGGTCACCAGTTCCATACCCGTTGCATAGCTGGACATACAACCCAAGCCTGCACCGGTTCCATGGGTCGCGGTTGCCAGGCAACCACCTAAAGTCTGCTCATCGATATCTGGTTGGTTAATCAGCGCTTGACCGATGTCCTCTAAGGGTTGGCCAATGTCTGCTACACGGGTGCCAGCATAGATTGTCGCCTGGACCTTGTCGGAATCGTGATCGGCGACGCCGGTAATACGGCCCAATGAAATAATTGTATCGTCAGTGGGTACCAGTGCAGTGAAGGAGTGGCCCGCACCTACCGCCCTGACCGTACCTTGCGCTTCCGCAATTATCGTTTGCAGTGCGGGAATATCTTTGGGAGCCAGACGATGGGCCGGCAGACACTCTTGTGAACCAGACCAATTCCGCCACCGAACACCCGCTTTTTTTGTCGGTGGAGCTGCAGCTTGCAATAAGGTACGTGCAACTGATGAGATGGGCGCGGCCGCTAATGATGCGGAGCCGATCGCAATAGAATTAATAAACTGGCGACGATTGAACCCCATATCCTTTACTCCGCTGTAGCCATAAAGACAATCAACTGTTCAAACTGCTCGGGGGAGCACTCAAAACAAAGGCCTAGTGGCGGCATACCCTGGAACCCATTGATCGCATTTTCCACCAACACATCCATCCCCTTCTCCATACGGGGCTTCCAGTTGGCCAAATCTCCGGTAAGGGGTGCGGCGCTGGCGCCAGTGCTGTGACAGCTGCGGCAAGTGCGAGTATATATTTCAGCGATTTCCGGATCAGCGGGCGCAAGAGACAGCGCTCTTTGGGTCAAAATAGCCCGGCTTTTTTCACTATCCTGTGGAGGCTCAGAACATCCTTGAATGACATTTAGTACCAAAAAAATAGACAAGAGCTTAAAGCTCCGGCGCAAGACTTCCAGTTCCATATGCGTACACCTACTACATTATTGTTGTTTATTTCTTTTTGGCTATTGCCAAAGCTATCGTGTACATATCGCTGGCACTATTGTTAATCATGATGACTGCTAAAACAACTACTTGAGTTGCCTGTTCTCAATTATTTCTATCGTAATTTATTTGCGTACCACTTAGAGAACTAAAGCCTATGTACATCTCGAAGTTAAAATCAGCATTTATTACAGAGATAAAATGACTCTTGTTAACAGTAGACAGGCTTTGCAAACATCAAAAGGAGCTATTTATATTTACGAATATATAGCCATAAATAGAAACTGCCGACCAAAGTGCCCAGCGGAACATTTAGTACACTCACTGTTGACAATATTAAAGCTAATTCTTGGGCATACCTTTTATCCAAAAGGACAGCAATGCCAGCAAAGACCCCCAAAATATTCAAAGACACAAACAGTATTATCATCAACCCCATAAGACTGAATATATTGAATGGCATACTCAAAATTGAATTCCCAAAAACTGCGTATAGGAATAACAATATTGCGCTGGATATCAATAACATCAAAATTGAGTAAGTAATTATCAACCAGCCGGAAACTTTTTCCTCGGTACTAACCATGCGGTGCTCCTGTGAAGGTAAAAGCCCAAGCCTCTTTAGTGATCCTCAAAACATCAGGGCATTGAGAAATGACTCTAAAGTTGCTCCGGTTTCAGTTGTCAGCTAGCTCAACGATCAACATGACTCAATGACATTTATGACACCGATGGCGACTTTGGGCTGCCTACCCTTCTACTTTAGGCGTTGAGTATCAACAGGAACAGGAATACCCTAATGCTTTTCGATCAGGTAGGTATTCAGTGGTTAATAGAGTGCTAGCTTCTCCAAAAGGACCAGAACTGTCAGAGTTGGTCCAAGGCTACTGGCGTGTGAGTGATTGGAATTTAAGCCCTCAGGAGCGCCTGACATTCCTAAAGCAACATATAGATAAAGGGGTTACCACCGTAGATCATGCTGATATTTACGGAGATTACTCCTGCGAACAGTTATTCGGCGAGGCCCTTAAGCTGGATAGATCTGTTCGCAATCACATCGAGATTGTCACCAAATGCAATATCAAATTGCTTTCTGAAAAATATCCAAACAGGAAAGTTAAGTACTATGACTCCAGCGCTGAACATATTCAGCACTCGGTTAATAACTCCTTAGCCCATCTCGGTGTAGAGCACATCGACATCCTGCTTCTTCATCGACCTGATGTTTTGATGGATGCAGATGAAATTGCCAGCACATTCGCCGCACTGCAGAAGTCCGGTAAGGTATTACATTTCGGCGTTTCCAACTTTACCTCCCAGCAATTTGATTTGTTGCAGTCCCGCCTGAGTTCACTACTGGTGACAAATCAGGTCGAGATTAATCCTATCAATTTTAGCGCTGCGGAGGATGGAACTCTGGATCAACTGCAGCAATATAGAATTCATCCTATGGCTTGGTCCTGCTTAGCTGGAGGGGAAATTTTTAGTGGATCAAGCACCCAAGCAACACGGTTACGAATCACCCTGGAAGATATCAAGGAGGAAATCGGGGCGACCAGTATTGACCAGGTAATCTATGCGTGGGTACGACGCTTTCCCTCCAAGCCCCTAGCAATTATGGGGTCGGGAAAAATTGAGCGCGTTCAGTCGGCGATAGAAAGCCTGAAACTCAATTTGAGTAGAGAACAGTGGTATAGAATATGGACCGCCTCTAAGGGGATTGAAGTTCCCTAGATCCAGCTTTCAGCCTAACAAATTATTGATTACTTGACTTACGCAAAAAATAATTTATTAAGACTAATCTCTTGCTTAACAATTGGGTGGTGTAACTTTAATTCGGTTACACCACCCATCAACCAGACAAGTATATTTGTTCTACGGCCCCATCTGGCTTGACCACTGCATCAAGCGCCCCTGGGACATATTTTTATTTTTCTCATCCCCATTATTCATAAAAGATGCCAGTTCGGTTACCAGATTTGCCTTTCGCCACTCATAAAGAAAGCTTGCAAGCACATGGAAGGCAGCATCTGAACAGTTGGAAATGACTTGCAGCTGACCATTATTATTCCCTTCCAGGGAACTTAAACGCTCCATCCACTTTCCTGGGGCAAATGCATAATGGTATGAGACTCCGATATTATTGAGGTGGGGCCCGAAACCCTGGGTACCCAAAAGATCTTGCTGCAAAAAATCTCTGAAATTATCATGCTGTGTCTGGCTAACTTGCAGGCCATAATACTGAGCTGTTGGGTCTGCATTCATCCCTGTGTCATCACGCCAACGACCAGCAATAGGCCTCATACTATTGTGACGCCCGCCCACTGAGCCTTTAAATGCATCCCAAGAACTGTTGGGGTCCCAACCTACGATAGTATCGATAACACCATTGTGACCTGATATTAATGCCGTGTGACCATTCCATGTTCTACCCAGAGAACTTTCCACCCCACCATTATTCCACCACTGCGCGTAAAACCTGGAAAAAAGAGAACCGTATGACCTCAAACTGGATACAAAACAAATACCTGCAAAGTATCCTCCACACGCCCTAGGATTAAAACCTCTTCCGCTCATCGCCCACATCCTCCATAACGACTATGAAATTTTTTGCCAAAATTGTTATTTAATATTTTGACAATTCAAGAACTCTTTCAATTCATCGCTAAAGCCACTGAATTATTATTTTTATTACTCAGGACCTAATGAAAATTGACAGACTTTCTATATAACTCGAGATTATTTGATACCAAATCTGGTACTACCGTGTCAACACGGGAAATATTTCAAGCTGAAGAGAAGGGGTAACTGAGAGGCAAAGTAAAATAGGAGTCATGTATCCTCTAAAATTTATCAGAGAATCGCAAACAACCCAATGGGTCCACAATAAAACTCAAGATATGAAAGGATATAAAGCAGTTATTAGATATTATTTGCTTATTACCAAGTATAGTTGAATCATGAAAATTATTAGGAAATTACAAAACAACGACCATAAGAGAACTCACATACTAAAAACTCCCGCATAAAGGATTCCTTTTATAGGCATACCTGTACAAGGAAGACTCAAAAGGCTGAGGGGAAGCTACTCTAAAGATCCTTTCTCTCATCCACAATCGCCTTTAACTTTCCCTCTCCAGCCTGCTCAATCGCATTACTCACGAGCTACTTGAGCTAAAGATTTCTCCCCCCCTACTAACTTGAGCAAACATTTAAATGGGGATAATGATTGCAAATTTTAGCCATCTTTCGAAATAGATAACTTTACATATCTACAGTTCTAGGCAATTACCGACTGCTTATCGGACAAATTGATGACATTCCAATTAATTAACCAATAGACATCGAGAGAACAAAGATCAAAGAGGATAATTCGACTGATTTTGAAACTTCAATTTTGGCTCACCACATCAATGGCGTAGAGTGAGGCGAGCCCCAAGAAAGAATTTACTTATTAGCCACATCGATCGCAGGGTTACCAAGTGCACTGTTTAGAACAGAGGCCAGGCGAACTCCCCCCTGCTGCAAACGCTTTTCAAGGGAGTCCTGACAGCGCAGAAAGTACTTTTCCCCAAGTTGTGTTTCGCTGGTATAGGCGAGACCATGGGCTAAGTGATGAGACTCCCGGGCCCAAACTTCGGCCGAGGTAGACTGCCAGATCTGCCTCTCAGCCGCACTAATTTTATCCATTTGCTCCTGAGCATAATCTTGCCAGTCTAAAAACAAACGGGCGACCATATGGATGTCCCAGAGCGCGTGTAAATTCGTTTCGACCCCATAGAATTGGACTTCCACATCATTACCCCCTTTATCTGAAAATAATCCGGTATGTAATGGCTGATGAAGGTCGCCAACAAAGTGGGCAATAAACATCAGTGCTTCTGCACGCTCCGTCTTGGTGCGCGAGCGATCGGCCAATACTTCCTGATATCTTTGAATCGCCTTCAATATACAACCCGCAGGTGGGCAGTCCCTCGCCTCATCATAAGTACTCCAGTCTCGAGACAAGTTTATATAGTGAAGCGGCGCAGCCCAGTTATAAGTCTCATCAGACCTAATTCGATCAGCCCAAGTTGTGGATTCAGCTAGGTGCGGCTCACCGACTTCATCAAGGAGCAACTCTATTTCGGCGGCTACCTCCGGGTCCAGGTAATGCCATGCAATTTCTCCAACGACCCTGTGACCATCATCTCCCCAAGCGTGTGCTTGTGTCATAGCTGTGAGTCCGAATAGTGCAACCGCTATACGGGAAATTATCAATCGTATGCTCATTGGGCATGTCCGCCAGAGTGAATTTGCTGCGTACTTTAACGCCAGTATGTGACAAGTTCACGGCTGTAATAATTTATTTATATGTGCACTACATAATCGCTTCAGCTCTTAGACAGTACCCAATAAAAATCACATAACAGTCTCCACTGGAACTTGGAACCTAAGTTGCAAGAGCAAAACTCGATAATTACTTGGGCCACTTGAGTTGGCAATTCTTTAGACCAGGAAAACGCTATGAAACCTTCTCTGTTCCCGCGCGTATTGTTATCCGCGGCGATTATCTCTGCAGCTAGTATGGCGCAGGTATCTTATGCACAAGAAACCGCAGCGGGTATCCGCGGATCTATTACCGGTAGCAATGGGCAAACAATTAGCGATGCCAAGGTAACGGTAGTTCACACCCCCTCTAACAGTCGTCGGGTTGTAGAGGTGAGCGATTCCGGCCAGTTCAACCTAAGTGGCTTACGTGTAGGTGGACCTTACACTGTAACTATAGAGTCAGGCGAAGGTAATCGGGTATTAGAAAATATCTACCTGTCTGTAGGCGATACCCTGCCGCTAACCTTAACTTTAGACAACTCCAACCTGGAAGAAGTGAGCGTAATTGGCCAAGCCATAACCAATTCTCGCTTGGCTGTCGGCCCCTCTTCTCACTTTAATAGTGATGATCTGGCGAGCGCGCCTTCTGTAAACCGCGATATTAAAGACCTTGTTCGACTAGACCCACGCGTCTATATCGATGAAGCCAGTGACGACTCCATTAAATGCACTGGTGCAAACTCACGCTTCAACAGCCTGACTGTTGATGGCGTTCGCATGAATGATAACTTCGGCCTGAACGGATGGGGCTACCCGACAGAGCGTATGCCTTTCTCATACGACGCCATTGACCAGGTTGCCGTAGAACTTGCACCTTTTGATGTTCAGTATGGTGGGTTTAGCGCATGTAATATCAATGCTGTTACCAAGTCCGGCACCAACGAATGGCACGGCTCTTTCTTCTATGATTATACTGATGACGGATTCCGCGGTGACTCCTTAGAAGGAGAAGACATCGACACAGGCAGTTTTGATGAGAAGCGTTACAATGCTGCGCTGGGCGGTGCCATTATTGAAGACAAGCTGTTTTTCTTTGCTGCCTACGAAAAACTGGAAGGTGTAGCCAACTTCTACCGCGGCCCTGCTGGCAGCGGCGCAGCCACCGAAGTCCAGGGTGTTTCTCAGGAGCAGGTGAATGAAATTACTCGTATCGCCAATGAAGTTTACGACTACAATCCCGGCAGCCTTCCGTCCGGTATCCCAGAGGAAGACGAAAAACTGTTAGTCAAACTTGACTGGAATATAAATGATAATCACCGCGCCTCTCTTACTTACAACTACAATGATGGTTTCTCTATCGCAGAATCTGACGGCGATCCCGACGAACTGGAATTGTCCAACCACTATTACGAGCGCGGTGCTGAGCTGAACTCCTACGTCGTGCAAATGTTCTCTGACTGGAGTGACATCTTCTCGACTGAAATGAAGCTCGGTTATTCTGAATTAGATAATCGTCAACTTTCTCTCGGCGGCACTGACTTCGGTGAAGTTCAGATTACCACTTACAATGACCACGATAATAATGGTAGCGATTCACGTGCCACTGTTTACCTCGGTGCAGATGACTCTCGACATGCGAACAAGCTGAGCTACGATAACCTGACCTTCAAGCTAGCGGGCAAGCTCCTTCTGGGGGAGCACAACCTGACTGCCGGCTACGAGCATGAAAACTTCGATGTATACAACCTGTTTATTCAGGAAGCTGCCGGTGAGTATCGCTTCAGTAGTGTAGAAGACTTTGAAGCCGGCACCCCAAGCCGTATCACCTACGAAAATGCGACCGGTACCAATAATATTCTGGATGCTGCTGCAGAGTTCGCCTACGACATTGATACTTTATATGTTCAAGACGAATACACTTTTGCAGACGTGGACCTTACCGTTGTAGCTGGCTTGCGCTATGACCGCTATAGCAGTGATGATAAGCCTGTGGAAAACTCTGATATCACCGCTGCCTACGGCTTCTCTAACCAGCACACCATGGATGGTCTGGACCTGTTGCAACCGCGCTTGGGTCTAAGCTGGAACGTCGATGACAACCTAGAGGTTCACGGTGGTGTCGGCCTCTACTCTGGCGGCAACCCCAACGTTTGGATCTCCAACAATTATTCCAATAACGGTGTAATACAGATCGAAGCTCAGGATAGATCTGGCACCTCCCTGTTTGGTATGGATTGGACTGGCAATGGTAATCCTATCTACGATATCCCCCAGTCCCTCTATGATCAGGTTGCCAGCGGTGATGGTTACCTGGGCGGCGTAAACCTGATGGATCCGGATTTCGAAGTCCCATCTGTCTGGAAGTATGCAATTGGTGCTAGCTACGAATTCGAGTCTGGCTACTTGCTGTCTGCAGATTACCTGTACACTGACTACCAGGATGCTGCAATCATTCAAGATATCTCGCTTGAGCAAGTTGGCACTACCTTGGATGGCCGCGCCATCTATGATAGCTCCAATGACCGTAGCGGAGACTTTATGCTTACCAACGTGGACGGGGACTCTGGTTTCTCCAGCGTGTTCTCCCTTGGACTGAGCAAGTCTTTCGACTTTGGACTGAATGTAGCAGTTGGTTACGCTTTCACTGAAGCTGAAGACGTCAACCCGATGACCAGCTCTGTGGCCTACTCCAACTACACCACTATCGCGACTACCGACGCGCAAGATCCAGGTACAGCCACTTCCAACTATGTAGTACCTCACCGCTTTACTCTCAAGCTTGATTACGCCCAAGAGTTTTTTGCCGGTTACGAAACGCGCTTCACCCTGTTCGGTAGCGCCAACGAAGGCTTACCCTATAACTATACATTTGCCGGTAGTAACTTAACTGGTGTTGCGGGTTATGATAACGCGCTGCTCTACGTCCCAACCGGAATAGATGATCCCAATGTAGTGTTCGGGGATGACTTTGATACTGATGCATTTTTTGCATGGGTTGAATCAGAAGATCTGGACAGCGGCACCATGGAGCGCAACTCTCTGAATAGCGACTGGTGGACCAAGTTCGACCTGCGTATCGATCAGGAGCTGCCAGGTTGGCGTGCTGAAGATCGCGTAAATGCATACTTTGTTATCGAGAACCTGGGCAACCTGCTAAATGATGAGTGGGGCGTAATGTATCAAACCGACTTCCCACGCCATCAGCCTGCAGTTGCAGCCAGTGTTGATGATCAGGGCCGTTACGTATTTGGAGAATTTGTGGAACCCTCCGGCCAAACTCGCGTTGCTGATGCTTCTCTCTGGAGTGCCCGTATGGGTATTCGTTACGAGTTCTAATCCCACCTTTCCCCGTAAGGCCGCATTGTTTACTGCGGCCTTTTTTGTTTCGCCTTTCCAGAAACCGGTTCTCTCTTCAATAGCTGCCGAGATAATTACTTTTCTGGAGCTAAACTTCTTCACCTCAAAAGCAGTAAGGCGTAAAGGTTGAGCGATTGGAAATAAAAAAGCCGCATTTACTTACAGCTTTTTACTCAGCATTAAGGCAAGCTCTGTAAGCTAAGCACTACCCAGCCAACGCGCCAAGGTTTCCCGAAGAAGATCCTTGCTCAGAGGCTTAGTCAGAAAATCATCCATACCTGCTGCCAGGCAACGGCCCTCAAATTGCTCTTCAGTAGTACTGGTTACAGCAACAATAGGCAGGCGATCATCCGGGCGGTGCTCGGACTCCCAGCGACGCAGTATCTCGATAATCTGCGCACTGTGATCTGTATTTTGCTGGCAATCCACTAACACCAAATCATAATGGCCTTCAGACAAGCGAACTAATGCATCATCCGCATCTACTGCTATATCTACCTGGTAACCCAGGGCCTGAAGCATCTCCTCAGTCACCCACTGATGAGGCCTGGACTCCTCAACCAAGAGCAATGAGTAGTGGCGCGGCTGATCCGCCCCACCGGTAACCACTCTTCGACAGCTTCTTTTCGCACCGCCAAACAGTAATCCCACTAACGCATCGTGCAGTTCTTTACGGGTCACCGGTCGACTCAGATACTGTGCCGATGGTAAGAGTTGCTGCAAATGAGTGAACTCACTTTTCTGGCCAAAGCCGCCCAGGCATACCAGGCGACTCTCTTTATTCTTTGCCCCTTGGGACTCTTCAAAGAAAGGCGTAATGGAGTCGAAAAGAGTCGAATCCCCCATTGCCGGTACCATCATTACCAATTGGTTGCGCTCTACCGCTTGGCGCAGCAACTGCTGGACTTCGCACTCGCAACCTTCGCACCAGCGGATGGACTTTACATCCATCCCAAAAGAACGCAGCACCTGCACCAGACCTGAAATAAACAGGCCTTTCTGATGAATTAACAAGACTTCAATATCCTGTAACTTTCTGTCCGGTGTGAGGTAGGTTCGCTGGTTTGGCTCGGTGGAATACTTGATCACCACCTGATAGCGGTTGCCGTCTGGGGTTGAATGCAGTTGAAGGTAACCGCCCATTGCTTCGGCTAGGCCTTTAGCAATCGAGAGTCCGAGACCTGTAGTTACCTGGGTGGTATCCATACGGGAGAAGGCACCGAAAAGTTCGCTCTCGTCCGGCAATATCTCACCGCGCCCATCATCCATCAAAGTGATCGAGAGCTGCCCCTCTACCGTGGTGATCGGGTTATAAGATACCTCACCCCACAGCTCGCCTCTTTGGGCAATGCCAGTAGCGGAGTCCACCAGATTGCGAATCAGCTGGGCCGTTTTGCGATTATCCCCTGTCACCATCACCGGGAGATTGTCATCAATCTGGAAGTTAAATTCTAACTCCTGGCTGTGGGCCGCCCTCGCTGCAAACTTGAATGATTTTTCTACAGTCTTGACCAGGTTAAAGGGGCCCTGACGCAACCGAATATCTTTGCGAGCCACCCGGGTAAACAAGCCCACATTATCAACCAGTTTGAGTTGCTGGCTACTGGCAACCTTGGCCAGCTCTACCCATTCGCGCTGACGGTCACTCAATGGCTCAGCTTCCAGCAGCGCTAAGGCACCAAGGGAGTCAGACAGCTGACTGCGGAATTCCTGTCCGATATTAACTATGAACTCATTGGTCAGTTCAACAGCAGCTTCGGAATGCTTGCGTGCTGCTGCTAGACTGCTTGCTCTCTGTTGCAGCTCCTGCATCGCAGACAGACGCTCCCAATAGTTCTCCGATTCGCGACGGCCCTGGTGGGCAGTCAGCCAAATAAAAGCGAGGGTGAGAGTTCCGTAGATGGTCCCCAGGATCATGCCTGAGAACAGTGCCATTAGCGCTGCTGGCAGTAGCGAGGTTGCGGTGAACCAAGTCAGAAAACGATGGTAGGGAGAAAATACGGTGGTGACACTGGAGCAAAAGATTACCGAATAGATCCACAGGAAGTGGGTCTCAGGCGCAAACCCCATTAAATAGACAAAGTAAAATAAGGTAATGCCCCACCAGGCTGAGCCGATAATCGAGAACAGAAAGTAACGATTGCGCCAACGATTTGGTCCCGAGCCATACAGGTGGTCGAAGCGAAAAACGTAGTAGCCCCTAATCAGGGTTAGTACTACCAGGCCGATTCCCATTGTTAATAACAGGCGCGGAGCTTCTAGGCGCATGTCGCCAATAGAGGCTGCGATTAGAAATGCAAAAAGGGAGAGCACCATGCCGCGCCGGGTATATTTGGCTATACGCATATCAGTTGCGCGGCAAATACGTCTGTCTTTTTGAACCTTGAGTTCAGGGCGATCAAATATAGACATTGCGACCTTCCCTGAGAGACTGGGTATCCGGTGCCATTGAAGCTCCCTAGCCTATCCCGAGTACTTCAACCAAAACGGTCTTTATTAGAAATCCCAGCAATCCAAGCCCCAGAGCGAGGAACAGAATAAATGTCCCAAATCTACCAGCCTTGGAGTCTTTTGCCAGGTTCCAAACAATAAACACCATAAATAGAATTAGTGCACCGATTCCCAACCACAGGGAATACTCTTCAAACTGCTCAAATGTCATGCGTGCATTCGCTTAAAAAATTGGCGCGCATTGTACAGTGCTTAAGGGCAACTGGTAAGTCATTGGCAAAATCTAGTCGACCACCGTACCATTTGGTAAAACTATAAATTCAAGCACCCTGATAGTAGTCACCATCCTCTGAAGCGTGAGTGCCGCAACGAAGCCTGCGAACCTCTTTATCCCGGTAGCGGCTGTCATGCCAGCATCTAGGAAGTGGCTCACCAGAGAGGAAGCATAAGTCAGTTTTATCGAAGACTTCTGGGTCCTGAATCTCTTCACCCCACAAATAACGGCCTACCACAGTCAGCTCGTAGGGATTCGAAAGTGTGACGATATCAGCCACTTCTACCAAATGCTTGGTGGATATGTCTTTAAAAAGCATAGTGGCACCTTTTTCCTCGTTACTAATCCAGTATAGGGCTAAAGATGACATTTCCGCCTAAAACCACCCTACTTCTGTGGGAGGCTGCACGAATGGGGGCGTCGATATTCGAGTGTACTTAAGAGGTGGTTACTGAGGAGAAGCAGGCCCGAGTTCTATATTCGAGCCTGTCAGTAGGGAGGTTACTAGCCTTCGATCGTCAATCGAGCAGAGACCATACCTTCATCCGCAAGGGCATCTAGATTAATCGTGCGAACAGCCATTTTCTCCTGCATCAGGCGATTCAACCAGGGTTGCAAATCCTGATAACGGACTTCTTCAATCCACAATCGGATGCGGTTTTCACCCTCAGGCTCAAAGCGCTTAATCACAATCTGGTTTTGTTTGGCCGCACCAGTAACGCGCTGCAAAAGAGTACCTGAAGCACCGCCAGCACCACCACCTGCGGGCTTTATTCGCTCCAGCGTCGGGCGCTGGCCCTCCATCCAGTTAACCAGCTCACGATTTTCTTCCGCTCGCAAGCGGGACTCATCAAAGAAGCCCTTTGCCGGGGAGTACAGGCCATAAACAATAAAAATTACGGCTCCGAATATACTCAACAAACCCAAGGCTCTCTGGTCATTGGGCGGAAGTGCCTGCCATTTTTGGCGCCACTGTTCGATCTGTTCTTTCATTATATTGCTACCACCAATCTCTTCTTACGCTTGGCTGCTTTATATAAACCGCTGGCTCTAACGTAAGCGAATACGGCCTGAAACGCCTTTTTTCAACTCGTTCGCACCTAACAGGTCCGCCTTGATCCCGCCGCCAGATAGCTTGCTGACAAATGCATCGAGATCAGACAGGTTTTCTGCCTGAAGCTGCAACACCATTTCTCCACGCTGGCCATCAAAACGAAGGGACTGTAATTTTAATGCGCCCCCTTTGTGAGCAATCCAGACTTTGCTCAACTGCTGCATCTGGGTAGAGAAAGCACCACCCTGATTACCCGCGCCTTTCAGGAAACCTTCAAGCTGTCGGCGCATCTGGGCAGACGGTCGAGTATTCGGGAACAATTCCGTAAACATCGCCCGGGCCTGCTCTTCAGACTGGCTGCCCTTCCACTGATAAAAAGCACCGGCACCAACGAAAAACAGTAGCTGGATAACAAAACAAGCGGCAGCAACTTTAGCCGGGCGTATCCACCAAGCCGCAGCGCTCTTATTACTCGATAACTGATAATCTCCAGTTAGCAAGTTTGTTAGCAGCCCCAGCTTGAACCGTTCAATAAAGACTTCTTCCGCTGAGCGCTGGTTCAGCTGTAAGCCATCGCCAAACTGGGATTCCAACTCAGCAATCAGCAACCCATCCTGCTCGCCAGCCCCCAGCAGTACTACCTGTTTGTTATCGATCGGCTTACCGCTTTCAGAATCATCTTCGCCTTCGGATTCATCACCTTCATCAACTAATAGCGAACCGAGAAGAGGTTGTAAAAAATCGCGATTAACAGTTAGACCCTGCCCGGCACCTTTCCAGATATGCGCTTGGCCGCCATCCAGCCACAGGCGAATGTCACCTTCGATCAAGCTAAGTAATTCATACTCCGGCACTACAGCAGCCAGCGGCCACTGGAGCCGCTCCAACTGGGAGTGAAGCGCTTCTATTTTTTCAACATCAATGGCGTATACGCTGCAGAGATCACCGGTGCGGGGTCTGCAGGCAAAGTGTAAGTCCTCGACATCCTGGGCTAAGTGCTCCTCAACCATATAGCCAATAGCACTAGCCTGGCGACGAGCTGCCTTAGGTATAGTTTCGAGACCGCTCCATACCCAGTTACCAGGCACCATCAGTAGCGCTTTGGCGTCATCAGGAAGGTTGAGCTGAGGGAATTCTGGCTGCTCTTCGACAGTTTCAAATTCGGGATTAAATGCCAGAGAAAATTCTGAGTCCAAGGCTACTTGTTGCCAATTACCCTCTTGCCACTGATGCAGGCGCAGAGTCAGGTCAGCAGTTTCGCTCAACCGCAGCAGAACCAGAGACGTCTGAGGAGGCGCTGTAGGGGCTTCAATCTCGTTAATGCTTTTCTTTTTAAACATACAATTTCTAACTATTCGCTCTCTTCAGTGCTTTCGTACTCGAGCAACTCCTGCATCATTTGACCAGAAAAGGCCCGGCGCTGGCGCTGGCGCACCCGAACCTTGCCATCTGTACTATTCCGAACCAGGGCGGACTCCCAATACTGCCTGTATTCGCCATCGCTTCCGAGTTGGACAGCAATTCGCGCCAGAAAGTGCTGGCTTTGAAAAGTAAAAGGCCCCGAGTTAGCGATTTCATAATCTGCATATTCACTCGAGTCACTGATATAACCGCCCGACTCGCGAAGTTGCACCAACTTGGAAACACTTGCGGAAGGCTCAATCGCCTCGATTAACTCCTCAGAAGCCGTGTTGATATTCACCAGGGTTCCTGTCTCCGGGAGGGCACAAAGGAAAGGCACAAGTTTCTCCCAGTCCTCTAATTCCATATCTACTACCGATGACAACTCAGTAATATCAGTGATCATCATGTCCGGTGTTCTGTGGGCAAGTTCCCTTCCCAGGTAGCCGTCATCCTCTGTCCCCGAGGTTCGCGGGGTATCGCCATCGTCCACCCAATCTGCAATTGACTTGGCCAGGTCAGACTTGCCGGTAACATTATTCACCAGGCGCTGGAAGATCTCGAATTGATCACTATCGCTGCTATCAGACAAATTATTCACGTTAAAACATGAATGTAAGTCTTTGATATTCATGCGAATTTTGCCATTATCAGGATTGAACTGCAGAACTGGGAATGCCCAGGCCTCCAAGGCATGGTCTGCGGTTTCCTCCTCTTCCTGGTCTTCCTCGAAATCCTCCAACAGCGCTACCCGTGTCCAGGCCTCAGCCGCTTCAACAAACTCTGCCAACTGTGTGTTGGCCAACAGTGCACCGCTGCGGGAAATCGCAATCTGATCGCGCAAGATAGCGTGGGATACCGCCGCGATGGCAATCACCATCACCAGCAGTACAACAATCAGAGCCACCCCTTTTTGACGAGCCAGCGACCTCGGCATTTTTCTACCTTTCATCGCCTAACGCCCGTCATCATCATCGTCGTCAGCAGAGGAACTGTCTTCCGCTGCCAGTATCTGGAAGACACGACGGACCTCCCCGTACTGCCGGGTGACAATAACAAATTCAATAGCTTGCGGAAGCCGTATATCCGCTTCTGTTTGGGAACCGTCCGAGCTGATCGGTGGCCACTGGGCAACCCAGGCATCAGTGTCTGGGTCCAGGTATTGAAGACTTAAACTTTCGACTCCCATTAGCAGAGGCTCGGCGATGGGCGCAGAATCGGGAGACCGATCCAAGACCTGCCAGCGACTGCGCAGTAATAACCCACCTATATCGTCCTCGCCCCCCCGGCCAGTGCCGGTGGTCAGGGAGTCGATCTCAAGATCCTCGGCGTATCCGATGCTATAACTCAAACGCAATAGCTCGCCCCGAGGTTCCCCGGTGAGATTTGCCGCACCAAGGCGCGTAAATTCCAACTCATCTTCATCACCACGTAACGCATGCTCATAACCGCTGTAGGCATTCTTAACAGCGCGGGCAGTTACCTGGCGAAAATCATTGTCTATACGGTACATCGCCATAGAAAAGCGACGTAGCTGCTCGGCCCTCTGGTCCACCATCTCTTCCGTGTCAAAAAAGAGTCCCAACAGCGAAAAGGAACCGACACTGATAATGGCGACAAGAACTAAAACTATGAGGACTTCAATGAGGGTAAAGCCCGACTGGCTGGAAAGGCGCAAAGACATATCAGTTACTCCTCAGCAGCCCAAGCATCCAGGGTCAGAGTTGGGTACTCAGCATCCAGGTGGCCTACTTCAATAATGATATGGCGCAAGCGCTCATTACTGGTGGCCTCCACTCGGGCACTAACCTCCCACTCCCTTTGCCCCAAGACCACCTGATCTGTTTGTTCCCCTAAAGGAGGCCAAGGAGTTTGCACGCGGACTTGGGAGAGCACTTGTTGGGCAACCCAGTTTGCCGAGAGACGATCCTCCATCACCCGCTGCTGGCCAACACTGCGCTGCATTGCCTTCAGAACACTGGCGGCAATAACCCCAAAAATAACCAGGGCTATCAAGACTTCTACCAATGTAAAACCGCGCTGGGCTCTCTTAAAATTCATCGGCCTGCCACTCTAGCTGCAATCCGTTCAGGCTGGTGTAAGAAATAGTCGCACCTCGAACGTCGTCGCCATTCTCAACAAGGTACATGGCAACTTCTACGGGAAGTACCTCTCCACTGGAGAGAGCAACAAATTGCGGAACGACTCGATCTTCATTGGTCTCTTCTGCAAATTCCGTGGATTCTGTCGACGGCAGCTCCGCCTCAGTTATCACTTCAAGGCGAACGATTTCCGGCAATTCATGGGTGGCAAAACGCGCAGCACGCCTCCCCGACGCAACCGAATCTATCGGCAACCAGGTCATTGTTTCTTGCTCAAAATGCACCACGCTATAAGTGCCCTGTTCAAAAACAACGCCGTAATGCATTTTGTCAATCAGGGCTCGATCCGCAACCAACTGCAAAAGGGCCGACAAGCGCTGGGCTTCTTTTTGCCACACGCGCCCGCCGGAATTCCCCATCGATAGAGTCGCCATGCCAGCCAGAGAGGCGATGATGACAATCACTACCAACAGTTCGATCAGCGTAAAGCCACGGCTTCGACCAATGCTATACATCAAGTGCAAATTTCAGGTGTTACAGGTCAGTAACGTAGATATCAGCAGCTTCGCCCTCACCGCCCGCTTTGCCATCGGCACCGAGGGTGAATAGGTCGTAGGCACCGGCACTGCCTGGGCTGATGTACTGATATTCATAGCCCCAGGGATCTTTTGGCGCTTTCTTCAGGTAGGGCTCAGTCCAGTTCTTCGCTTCGGGGAAGCCGGATGGGCGGGATACCAGTGCCATCAGGCCCTGATCAGAGCTGGGGTAGACAAAGTTATCCATGCGATAAAGGTCTAATGCAGTCTCGATAGCTTTAAGGTCAACCCTGGCCGCTTTCATTCGAGCTTCGCCGGTCTTGCCAAGAACATTAGGTACAACTAGTGCACCAAGCACCCCGAGAATTACGATCACCACCATAATTTCAATCAGGGTAAAGCCACCACTTTTACGTAGGGTTTTCATTTTTCTCTCCTAGTTCACTCTAACTCTGGGAACCCCAAGGGTCACGATACCCTTCGTGACCCCAATTATTTAAAAGTCACCAAATCAGTAAATTACACGATTCCCCAGACTAAAGCAGCAACATGCCCAGCAAAACTGCCGCTCCCAGCCCAACAAGAATCTTCGACGCCTCTAGCAGTGTAAAGCCGGCGCTGTTGCGCAAGGATTTCATACCAACCTCCTAAAGCAGCTACGCAATTTCTCTTTGACCTACACCTAATTTGAGCATTAAACGACCAATTCGTTCATGCTCAGAATTGGCATCATAATAGCCATAACGATGAACAACACGATGGCAGCCATTATCAGCAGCATCAGAGGTTCAAAGATACTTACAAAGGCAGTTACCGCACCCTGCAAATCCTGTTCTTGCGAATCCGCCGCACGCTGAAGCATTTCATCGAGAGTGCCCGAAGATTCACCACTTGCGATCATATAGATCATCATCGGTGGGAAATAGCCTACATCTTCCAGGGCTTTACGAAGGCTCCCGCCCTCGCGCACGCTCTTTTGAGCCGCATCGAGTCGGTCTTTAAGGAAGGTATTGGTCATTACTCCACCGGCGATACCCATGGCTTGAACCAGCGGCACACTGCTGCCCGTAAGAATCGCCAGGGTCCCTACATAGCGAGCACTCTGTGTCCCTCGCATCATCCAGCCAATAATTGGCAGCTCCAGCAAACGGTGGTGGAAACGATACCGAATTGCCGGGCGCCGCAGCATCATCACAGCGCCAAAAATGAGCGCCCCAAGTGCCGGCGGCACCAGCCAGCCCCAGGCAGAAATAAAATCGCTCATGGAGACCAGGATGCGGGTAGCCAGCGGCAAAACCTGCCCGGTGCCGGTAAATACCTCGATAACATCAGGTACCACGTACACCATCAAACCGGTTACAACCAATACACAGATAAATACCAAAACAACTGGGTAGATCAGAGCCAGCTGCACCTTCTGCCGAAATTGCTGCTGCCCTTCCGTATAGTCACCAAGGCGATCCAGCACCGCATCCAAATGACCAGAGTGCTCCCCTGCTTCAACCGTAGCGCGATAGAGTTTGGGGAATGCCCGTGGAAAACTGCTCAGGGCCAAGGCGAAACTGTGCCCTTCAAGGATTTTGCCCCGAACAGCCAATACCACGCGTTTGATTTTTTGGTTACGAGTCTGATTGGCAATGGCTCCAAGGGTTTCTTCCAGGGGAATACCCGCTCGAAGCAAAGTGGACATCTGCCGAGTTAGCAGGGCCAGGTTTTTAACACTCAGCCCAGGGCTACCAGATAGAAAGCTGGCACCGCCCTTCTCTTCTTTCTCGGTGGCTGCACTGACTTCCAGAGGCACCATACCTTTGGCGCGCAGCTGCTGCCGCGCAGCGCGCGCGCTATCCGCCTCGAGCGTACCGCGGCTCTTGCGGCCGGATGCTGCCAGCGCTGTATACTCAAAAGCTGCCACAATCAGGACTCCTGCGTAACTCGTAGTACTTCCTCAAGGGAGGTCCTACCCGCCAGTACTTTCTCTACGCCATCGTCACGGATGCTGGGGCCAAGCTTGCGGGCTTCAGCAACCAACTTGCTCTCTGAAGCGCGATCGTGGATCAATTGGCGCATCACTTCGTTGAGCGGTACCAATTCATAGATACCGATACGACCGACATAGCCACTGTGATTACACTCTTCACAGCCATTAGGCCGATAGATGATGGCTTCCTCATCGGGCCCGACGCCCAAAACCTCCCGCTCGCTGCTGTCAGCCACATGAGGTTGCTTGCATTCAGGACACAGAACTCGCACCAGACGCTGGGCAAGAACACCAATCACGCTTGACGACAGCAGGAAGGGCTCAATTCCCATATCCACCAGACGGGTTACCGAACCCAAAGCTGTGTTGGTGTGCAGGGTTGAGAGCACCAAGTGTCCGGTCAAACTCGCCTGGATTGCAATCTGCATAGTCTCCAGGTCTCGAATCTCACCGACCATCACTACATCCGGGTCCTGACGCAGGATCGCGCGAAGCCCCCGGGCAAAAGTCATATCAGCTTTGGTATTTACCTGAGTCTGCCCAACCCCTTCCAGGTTGTATTCCACCGGGTCCTCGACCGTCAGAATGTTCTTCTCACGGTTATTGATACTACCGAGGCCAGCATACAAGGTGGTGGTTTTACCGGAGCCCGTTGGTCCGGTCACCAGGATAATGCCGTGGGGATGTCCCAACAGGTCTGTCATCACGCGCAAGTCGCGATCTGCCATCCCCAGCTTACTCAGGTCCATTTTGCCCGCTTGCTTATCCAGCAAACGCATTACCACCCGCTCACCCGCCGATGACGGCATGGTGGAGACACGTACATCTACCTCTCGGCCAGCCATCAAAAGGGAGATCCGGCCATCTTGGGGCACACGTTTCTCGGCGATATCCAGCTTTGCCATTACCTTAATACGGGATACCAGCAATGGGGCCAGAGCTCGCCGGGGTTGCAGTACTTCACGAAGTACACCATCGACCCGGAAGCGCACGACGAGGCGCTTCTCAAAGGTTTCAATATGAATATCCGAGGCGCCCTGCTTGAGCGACTCGGCAAAAATTGCGTTGATCAATTTGACGATAGGTGCATCGTCTTCCTGTTCCAACAAGTCCTCAGTCTCAGGCAGCGAATCGGCGACCGCTGCAAGATCCAGGTCTTCACCCAGGCCCTCGACTTCGGAGAGGTTGCCACCCTCCCTGTTTTCATACAGACGCTGCAAAGCACCCTGGAAAACATCTTCCTCTACAGCCTCCAAAGATACAGCCGCACCACTGATGCGCTGTACTTCGGCAACCGCTGATGGACTCAGCGGCGCCACATATTGGCAGAGGGGTTTGCCTTCCTGCTCGGTTAACAGAACCTTGTGACGCTTTGCGAAAGCGTAAGGAAGGCGGCGAATTGTTGGAGTCCCTGTTCCTGTTTCAGCCGTCATTTAGCTTCTTCTACCTCCAACACCTCAACCTCAACATCCACGTCTTCTTCGACTGATTCAATGGCAGCACCATCTATAGAACCATCTACTGGCGCAGGGCTCTCGTTGTAGGTGCCTGTTGGCGGCATCAGGTCAGGTAGTACATCACCGCGGTGCCAATCCCAGATCAGGCTGGTGCGGTCTTTCAGGAATATTTGCTTCTGCTGCATATCCATGTAGCGCTTGCGCGTCTCCTCATAGCCAGCAACTTGACTACTGAGGATTCTGGGACGCAAGAACACCATCAGATTAGTTTTGCTAACACTCTTCTCAGTGTTTCTGAACAAGCGACCAATGCCGGGAATATCACCGAGGAGAGGCACTTTGGACACGGTTTCATTAACCTGATCTTCCATCAAACCACCCAGTACCAGGATCGCGCCATCATCGATCAATACTTTTGTGCGGATCTCACGCTTGCTGGTAACGATGTCGGATGCACCTTCCGCTGCAGCCGTAGCAGAAGACAAAACGTTTTCAACCTTTTGCTCGATCTCGAGAGTTACCGAGTTGTTGTTATTCACACGGGGAATCACTTTAAGAGTGGTACCCACATCTTCACGCTGAATAGTGGTAAACGGATCATCGTTACTACCAGACAGCAACTGTTCACCGGTAATAAAAGGTACGTTCTGGCCCACCAAAATCTCAGCTTCTTCATTATCCAAAGCCATAATTGTTGGTGTAGAAAGGATATTGGTATTGCTCTCTGACGCTACGGCATTAATCGCAGCACGGATATCACCGCCACTGAGGTAGCCCAGGTGCAATGCGCCAGCTCCCACCAAATCAGTCACAGGAAGTGAAAATGGGTTGGGTTCCCCATCGGAATCCGTGCCTAACTGGTTATTCCAGCCGGCAACAGCATTACTGCCGGAACCAGCAATCCAACTAATACCCAGTTCGCTACCTGTACCTTCAACTACCTCTACAATAATTGCCTCAATCAAAACCTGCGCTCTGCGCACGTCCAACCTGGCAATAACACCTTTCATGGTTTCAAGGAGAGCGGGAGGAGCAGTTAACACCAGTGCGTTGAGCGACTCGTTAACTTGAATGCTGACTTCAATATTCGCCGCTTGCTGGTCTTTCTCTGTGTTCTGGATGCTACCGCTCATACCCTCGAGGATAGGCTTCAGATCTGCTGCATTGGCATACTGGATATAAACAACTGCGGTGTTGCCTTCGCCATCCAGCGGTGCATCGAGACGGCCTATTACCGTCTTAATCTGCTGGCGGGTAACGGGATCTCCGGTCAGGAGAATACTATTGGAGCGTTCATCAACAGAAATTCGCAGCGGTTGCACTTCCTTACCCGCTTTGCCTCCACTCGATTGAAGTAGATCGGTAAGAACTTGCTTTACTTCCTTCGCAGAAGCAAACATCAACGGCACCACTTCAATATCAATAGCGCCGGCGCGGTCAAGTTGCTTCACCAGGCGAATAATCTGGTCAATATTCGCAGCGCGGTCAGCAATTATCAGAGTGTTGGTATCAGCATAGGCAGCCAAGTGCCCAGTTTGCGGAATCAGCGGGCGCAACATAGCAATCAGCTGTGAAGCGGAAATATTCTCAACCCTTATAGTGCGAACAACCAGGGATTCCGCAGGAGCTCGAGTGGCCTCATCTGCGACAGGTATCGCCTGCTGCTTGGCCAGCGCATCGGGAACTACTTTCCAGGTTCCGCCCTGTTCCACCAAACTAAAGCCATTGACTTGAAGCACCGACATAAATACATCAAAGGCTTCATTGTGTGTCATTGGGTCACCGGCAACTACGGTGACCTTACCCTTAACATTCGGGTGGACAATAATATTTTTGCCAGTGAAATCAGCAGCCCAATTGATCAGATCACGAATGTCTGCATTGTCGAGAGAAAGGGTAACCCGCTCCGGGCCCTGAGCCAGCGTTGCAGTACAAACAAAAAAACTCAATCCGACCGCAAGCAGCCGTCGATAAAACATCTTCATCATTATTTATCTGGCTCTAGTAAATGTTCAAAAAATCAAAACAATCTAGGTAGATAGTTTTTATTTAGGCTCACGCTGAGCACGACGCTCGCGGGCCAATTCACGCAGCTGTTCCATTCTCTCCCGAATGTTCTGCTGGTTCTCATCTCTTTGAGCAGTTCTTCTGGAGGAGCTGGAACTTGACGTTCTCTGTCTGGAACTGCTGACGCCTCTCAATGGTACGTTTGGCCTTCCGTCCACTTCTGGGTATGTCAGTTTTTCCATCCTGCCATTACGACGAAGAACCACATGGTCAACCTCAACAGAATAAAGTTCGGCGCCACCTGGAAGCCGATCACCGACATACAAACGCTTGGAGGGTTTACCTTTCTCCGACACCAGAGCACTGGCTTTGGTTTTATTGGAGTTGTCAAAAACACCGGATAAAACAATATTCAGCTGAGTCAGAGGAATATTTTCGAGGTCGACTTCAGGGACTTCTGTAGTCTTTTTAGGTTCAGCACGTCCAAAGAACGGCGTGCTGGGAAGACTGGCAGCGCTGGGGGGAGGAGCACCTCTCGGGCTTTTGCGCTCCGCGAGCAGGGATTCCTGAGGATCGCTTGGGACCAATAGGGAGCCATAGGCAAACAAATTGCCAGACAACCACAACAGGCCAATAGCTGACGCCGCCATAGTGCCACGGGAGAGACCTTTGCTCGACTCGCCCTGGGCAAACTTATTGCCAATTGAGCCAACGGCTCGCGCTAGAGGGGACATGAACATACCCACATACAAGTTCAACTTTCTGAGGTTATTGGTTTTTGACGCCTATTTTCTTGCCTCAGCCCGGGAAAGGCAACGCTCTTTCAAGTTAAACGCCGCAAACCCTCATTTCGTCCCTTAAATTGCACACTAGTTCCGCAGGTTGTCACCAAAAAACGAAAAAAGGCGGCATGACGCCGCCTTTTTCAATGCCCGCTAGTATAGCAATCGGGCATTACAGCTTTGTTTCAAGCTCTGGTACAGCTTCAAACAGGTCAGCTACCAGACCGTAGTCAGCAACGGAGAAGATCGGTGCTTCTTCGTCTTTATTGATGGCTACGATAACTTTGGAGTCTTTCATACCTGCCAAATGCTGGATTGCACCGGAGATACCAACGGCAATATACAGGTCAGGAGCAACGATCTTACCGGTTTGCCCAACCTGCATGTCGTTAGGTACGAAACCTGCGTCCACAGCAGCACGGGAGGCACCAACTGCAGCGCCCAGCTTGTCGGCCAGCTTGTACAGCATTTCGAAGTTTTCACCGTTCTGCATGCCGCGACCACCAGAAATGACTACGCTCGCAGCGGTCAGTTCAGGACGATCGGATACAGCCAACTCTTCGCCGACAAAAGAGGAAACACCAGCGTCATCCGCGATATCTACAGACTCAACCGCTGCACTTCCACCTTCAGCCGCCACGGCGTCAAAGGCAGTGGTACGTACAGAGATTACCTTGATGGCATCGGAGCTCTGTACAGTGGCAATGACGTTACCCGCATAAATCGGGCGTTTGAAAGTATCTGCACTTTCAACAGCAACGATGTCGGAAATCGGCTGTACATCCAGCAGCGCAGCAGCGCGTGGCAGCATGTTCTTGCCGGTAGTAGTGGCTGGAGCCAGGATGTGACCGTAATCTTTGCCCAAGTCCGCTACCAGCTTGGCAACGTTCTCAGCCAGCTGGTGCTCGTATGCGGCATTATCTGCCAGCAGTACCTTGGAAACGCCTTCAGCTTTAGCAGCAGCTTCCGCTACAGGGCCGCAGCCAGATCCGGCAACCAATACAGCAACATCACCACCAATAGCCTTGGCAGCAGCGATGGTGTTGAGCGTGGCGCCCTTCAGTTCGGCGTTGTCGTGTTCAGCAATAACCAGAATGCTCATCAGATTACCTTCGCCTCGTTTTTCAGTTTCTCTACCAGTTCAGCAACGTCGGCAACCTTAATGCCTGCTTGACGCTCAGCCGGCGGCTCAACTTTCAGGGTTTTGGTGCGGGGAGTAATATCAACGCCCAGCTCATCCGGGGTCGTGGTATCGAGAGGCTTACGCTTTGCCTTCATGATGTTAGGCAGGGAGGCGTAACGCGGCTCATTCAGGCGCAGGTCAGTAGTAACAATGGCAGGCAGTTTCAGTTCAACAGTCTGCAGGCCGCCGTCAATTTCACGAGTTACCTTAACAGCGTCGCCTTCTACGGCAACTTCAGAGGCGAAGGTACCCTGCCCCATGCCAGTCAAAGCACCCAGCATCTGGCCGGTCTGGTTGTTATCGCCATCGATGGACTGCTTGCCCAGAATTACCATTTGAGGCTCTTCTTTCTCAACAATCGCTTTCAGGCATTTGGCTACTGCCAGAGGCTGCAGCTCAGCATCGGTCTCAACCAGGATACCGCGGTCGGCACCCAGGGCCAGTGCAGTGCGGATTTGCTCTTGGCATTGCTTGGAGCCCATGGAAACGGCGACTATCTCGCTGACAACGCCTTTTTCCTTCAAGCGCACCGCCTCTTCTACTGCGATTTCGCAGAAGGGGTTGATAGACATTTTGACGTTGGCTGTATCAACGTCAGAGCCGTCCGCCTTGGGGCGAACCTTGACGTTGTAGTCAACAACGCGTTTCACAGCTACAAGAACTTTCATGGAAATCCCGTCTCAAATATGCTTTTTAACAGCCGCGACTGATAATTCACGTCGCGAACGGATACGGTGTTCTGGTCAAACAAGTGTTTGAACGGCGTGTATGGTGGCGGTTCTATAGCGCAAAATCAATAGTCAAATGGAAGTCCCTCCTGCCATTCACAAAATCTATTTCCGGGAATAAGAACCGCCTATCCACCCCCAGTAAGCCGTTGAAATACAGCGCATTTGCCATAGCAAATGAATAGTCATGCAATTGGTAGGGTTGATTAAACGCCTATATAATCCGCCAGCAATATAAATGATAAGGCCGGATTGGCCGCAAAAAAGTTGAATACAACTGCTGAGGAGAGTGCCGTGGAACGCGAATCAATGGAATACGATGTAGTGATCGTGGGTGCCGGCCCCGCTGGATTGGCCGCGGCCTGTCGTATTCGTCAGCTCAATGAAGACGTCTCTGTATGTGTCGTGGAGAAAGGCTCAGAAGTAGGAGCTCACATCCTATCCGGTGCTGTATTTGAGCCCACCGCCCTGAATGAACTCTTCCCCGACTGGAAAGAACGTGGAGCCCCCCTCAATACTGAGGTAAAAGGCGACGACATCTACGTCCTGCGCAGCGAAGAGAACTCTATAAAAGTCCCCAACATGTTTGTGCCCAGCACCATGCACAACGAGGGCAACTACATTATCAGTCTCGGCAACCTGTGCCGTTGGCTGGCAGAACAAGCCGAAAGCCTGGGAGTGGAAATCTTCCCTGGCTTCGCCGCTGCCGAAATTTTGTACAACGAAGATGGCTCTGTAAAAGGTATCGCTACTGGCGATATGGGCATCGGCATGAACGGAGAGCAGAAAGACTCTTACATGCCAGGCATGGAGCTGCATGCCAAATACACTCTCTTCGCTGAAGGTTGTCGCGGTCACCTGGGCAAGCAGCTGATCGAACGCTTTAAGCTAGACGAAGATGCCGACCCACAACACTACGGCATCGGTATTAAAGAGATTTGGAAAGTCCCTGTGGACAAACACCAGCAAGGCCTGGTTGTTCACACTGCTGGCTGGCCGCTGGAACAAAGCTCCACCCACGGTGGCGGCTTCCTTTACCACCTCGAAGACAACCAGGTTGTTGTCGGCTTGATTACTGACCTCGCCTATAGCAACCCCCATGTGAGTCCATTTGACGAGTTCCAGCGCTATAAACACCATCCGGTAATCAAGAAGTACCTGGAAGGTGGCGAGCGCGTCGCCTACGGTGCCCGCGCCATAGTAAAAGGTGGCCTTCAATCCCAGCCGAAAATGACTTTCCCTGGCGGCCTGCTGATCGGTGATAACGCCGGCACCCTGAACTTTGCCAAGATCAAGGGCAATCACACCGCGATGAAATCCGGCATGATCGCGGCTGAGTCTGTCGTTGAAGCCCTCGCTGCTGAGCGCAACAGCGAAGAGCTGACCGACTACACCACCAAGTATCGCGATAGCTGGGCCTGGAAAGAGCTGCACATGCAGCGCAACTTCGGCCCTGCCCAGCACAAATGGGGCAACATTCTGGGATCTGCCTATGCATTTGTGGATATCAATATCTTTAAAGGCAAGCTTCCCTGGACCCTGCGCGACACCAAGGCTGACCACGCCCAGCTCAAACCTGCTGCTGACTGCGCAAAGATTGACTATCCGAAGCCCGACGGCGTACTCAGTTTTGACAAGCTATCTTCCGTGTTTATTTCCAATACTAACCACGAAGAAGACCAGCCTTGCCACCTGACCCTGAAGGACCCAGAAGTTCCGCTGAGTCACAACCTGCCGATTTACGATGAACCCGCGCAGCGCTACTGCCCTGCCGGTGTTTATGAGGTTATTGAAGACACCAACGGTAAGCGCTTCCAGATCAACGCTCAAAACTGCGTACACTGTAAGACCTGTGACATTAAGGACCCAACCCAAAATATTGTTTGGGTAACCCCTGAAGGTGCCGGCGGCCCCAATTATCCAAATATGTAATTGGGTCTACACATAAAAAATGGCGCCGATGGCGCCATTTTTTATTGCTTGAGAACGCATATTTTCATGCACTTAATCCAAGGCACAGCCAGCTGGCCTCCCTAGAATTTGTACTGCGCGCTCAATGCGAAAGTCTGCCCAACCTCCTCTTCAAAAACGGTGACACCCTGCCTCTCAATTTCAATGGCTTCACCCAAAAGGTTCTGCACTTTCGCCTTCACCGTCACCTCATCAGTTGGATACCAGAAGTAAGTCAAATCCAGAGAGTGGAATGGCTGCTCAAATGAATCGGGATGAGGATCTCGCCCCGCTTTGTAAAGGCGCTCACCAAATACGTTGTAAACCAAGCTGGCAGAATGGTTCCCGTCCGGGCTGTCAAAACCGAGCAGCATATTAACCACATAATCAGAAGCCCCTGTCATTTCGCGGACTGCATTAGTCGGTGCATCAGCCTCATCACCGGCAACAATTTCCGAGTCTTGAAGCGTAATATTGCCCTGCAGGAAGAAGCTATCCATTGGGTCAGAGATAAAGCCAAGGCTTTTCATACCCTCTATTTCTATACCGGTAATCTCACCAGACTCAGCATTTATAATCTCTCGCGCAACATTGTCATCACTTGAGGCAGCTTCAAAAAACTCAATAGGATTAACAATATCCTTATAGAAAGCCGAAATAGTCAGGCTATCGCCGCTATCAAAAAACCACTCTGCGCGAATATCGTAGTTGTCGATCTCCGACGGCCGAACACTCGAATTCCCCCTGATCTGATCATCAGTGTGCGGATCTATATAAATAGCGTCGGTAATTTCACGTAAGTCGGGCCGAACAGCGGTCTTGGATGCACCGAATCTCAACTGGAATGTCTCCGCCCAAAATGACCCCATATAGGTCAAGGATAATGAAGGATAAATATCATCATCCGTATATACCGCTTCAGCCAACTCCTCGGGGTCATTCGTAATCTGTGGTTCACTTTGCGAGAAACTATAGGGGTTCCACTCTAAAGCAGCTTGACTATAGTCCTCCCATCGGGCCCCAGCTGAAATACGCCAGGTTTCCTCAAGAGTCCAATCGAATTTACCGTAGATCGCATCTGTCGAAGTAGCGGCCAAATAACTTTGCTTGTTACTACCAGACTTGGCAAAAACAAAATTATTCTCATCATCGGTAATATTGGTATCACTGAACACATCACCCAGAGGGTCATCAAGAATTGCGCTATCAGCAACACTGAAGATATCCAATCCGAACTCGGTTTGCTTATAGGAGCGACCTTTCTCAATCCGAGCAAATCCTCCACTCAACTCCAGCGTGGACGAGGAAAATTCAACAGGCAATGTTGCAGACCAACCGTAGTTTCGAACCTCATCCTCCAGCTCAGTAAATCGGAAGCTAGCGCTCCGCGAAGCAATATCCACTGTTGAACTGAGAACTTCACCTGTTTCCGGATCGGTTTCGGTACTCGCAATTACCTCAACTTGGTTAGGGATATCTGTCATCGCCGTTGAATCGGAGTAGAACCAGTCAACCACCAAATCCTCAGGCACCCAACTTAGGGAGCTGACGGACAGCAGGCCTTTTGTTTCTGGACCAAGAGAGTGACTTCCCTTTATTTGATGAAGCACCAGCTCCCGCTCTTCATACTTCAGGTCATAATTTCTCGATCCAGCGCCATCAGACAATAGACGATTTGAGTCAAAGTAATCCCTGATTGAAGTCTCATCGTCCGTATTCCTCAAATACAAACTGATACTCTCAACCGAATGCTCGTCCGCAAAACGTATACCTAGGTTTAAATTTCCACTGATATCTACGGAGTAAGTAGACTCGGTTCGACGGTCAACCTGCTCCTGTGGGTTACCGTAGTCACGAATAGTGCGCTCACTCTCCCTCCACTTACTCTTGTAGGAGGCTCCAGCCAGGAAACCGAACTCCCAATCGTCCCCGTAGTAGAAGCGATTCCCTACACTAGCCTTGTAGTCTTGGTCAGGATCGCTAGATTCCTCTTTAATAGAAATATCACGATTCAAGCTTAGGGCGAGTTCCCTATTTAGCGCTTGAGCCGCCTTTTCCGCCTCCTGGTTACTTGAATACTCATTCCCCTCAGCAATCAAGGTATCACGGATATCCGCAACTGAAATATTACCCTTGAAGCGTTGCAGTGCCGCAGATATCTCACCCGGCATCGCCCTGGTACCATCATCAGCACCCCAAATATCATCATCTCCACCGCTGTAGCTGAGCACATCACCATTGACTTCACTATTGGTGCCCGTACCAACTTCAATAGCGTAAGTCAGATCATCAGGTATCCCTTTGGTGCGGATATCGACATTACCACCTCCAAACGAGGCAGACTTATCAACTGAGTAGCTCTTCTGTACCGCTAGCGATTCCACGATAGAGGTCGGGAATAGATCTAGTGGGATGACATTTCTGGTCAGATCCGGGGATGGCACCGTCGAACCATTGAGAGTTGTACTTGAATATCGCTCACCCAAGCCCCTTACGTAAACGAACTTGTCACTTACCAGGGATAATCCGGATACTCGTCGCAGCGCTGCGGCTACGGTAGAGTCCCCCACCCTGCTGATCATCTCAGCCCCGAGGATATCCGTAACTACCTCCTCCTCCAGGCGCTCGCTGATTAGGACTTCAGCAGAGTCCTTCAGCCGCCCCTGGACTACAACCTCTTCAATCCCAGGAGTGGCACTATCAACCAGTTCAGCATCCTGTGCATACACTCCAGCTGCAAATGTGGAGCCCGCAGCTACCGCCAAAACAAGCGGCGCCCTTTGAAATCTTTCGCACTTAACCATCTCTCAGGCCTCTTTTCATTCCTAAGAATCACGGTCTTAAATCAAATAAGGCGCCGACTCCATCAGCGAAGGCGGCGCCTTAATTGATTGGGATTAGCATCCCCAACCGCTACCTCGATCTATTACTCAAACCAGAGAGGTTGAGCGCGATCACCCTGGTGAAGACCGTAAGTCCAACCCTGAGTCCAATCGGTACCATCCTGCTCAAGCGCACCCAAATAGGCACGACCCAGTTCGGCAGAAACCGTAGGTGCAACGCCATCGATCACTTGAGCAGATGCATCAACTGTGAACATTGCAGGGGAACCGCCGAGCAAAACAAAGTCAGTATCGGCATTAGAGGTTGGATTAACTTCACCGGAGATAGTGGCAAATTGGTTACCGCTATCCACAGCCCAAGTCTCAACATTGAAGCTGTCTTCATCGGTTTTAGTGCGATCTTCACAGGCGAAAATGTTGGAAGTCAGAGCCACCTCAGTCCCAGCAGATGCTTCGCCGCGAGTTTGAGAGCTCTCAATACGCAGGCAGTAGTTATCGCCGGCCACGCCAGTCTCATCAGCAAAGAAGGAGGCCACAACTATAGAATTAGTGATCATTGGATAAATACCCTCACGCAGGCGCCAGCCTGCACCGGGGTCATGAGTACCCTCTTCTTGAGCGGAAACAATACAGGTCAGCCCGTCAATTACTGGTCGACTGTTGAGACCCTGGCTGATCAAGGTGGAATAATCAGCTCCATCACTATATGAACCGATGCCATCGGCCTCTATACAGTGATTGCCGTCAGTCTCACTTTGAATCACCAAAGCATTGGTAATACTTCCACGATAACCTTCATCAATATCAATGGAGTCATCGCGAACGTAGAGTGCAACATAATTTTCGACATCTACAGCGCCACCGAAGAACTCGATACCGTCATCGTAAGTTGAGTATGTTTGAAGGTTACGGATCGTTGTGCCATTACCTACAGCATCAAAAGCAATTCCGTTCAACTCATCACCACTAGCAACTTCTGCGCCAGTGTGTTTGACAACAACGTACAAAAGCTCTCCCGAGTTATCGGCATTGTTGTCACCGCCGTAGTAGGAAGTATTGTCATCAGTGGATCCTTCAGCAGCTACGTGACACTCGCCATCAAGAGTCAGATCACCACCACCAATAGAACCTGTATATTGGCATTTGTTCGTTACACCAAAGCCATTAATAACCATTCCACCCCACTGTGAAACATCCTCCGGACCTACAGTGCCAAGAACATCAGTTTCTGACGTAAAAGTGATGGGAGCTGTTTCTGTACCGCGAGCAAAGACTTGCGATCCACGGTTTACAACCATAAATGCTGAATTATCTTTAAAAGCGATAGTGGCGCCCGCCTCAATTTCCAGTTTTACGCCGTCACCACCCTCAGAAATACCGGCTGCTGCTAGGTCAGAATCGCTGGAGTAACTTTCTCCAACAAACAAACTGCCGCTAAAGACATGAGCTCCATTGCTATCCAGCGCAGTGAGATATAAATCTTCAGTTAATGGGTTTGCAGCAGAAACAAAATCAGTTGCGTAATAGCAGTTACCACCGCTAAATTCACCTTGTACACTTGAACTTTCTATAGTGGCACATGGATTTTCATCAGTGGAACCTCCGCCAGGATTTGTCACTGAATTATCTACCGAGTTGTCCACCGAGTTATCTACTGTTTCCGGCTCGATACTCACACCGCCACCGTCACAACCCGCTAATAGCGCAGCAATCGCAGCTGCCAGTAAGAGCTTATTCTGTACTCGCTTCATGTTTCCCCCTATAGGAATTTCAATCCAAAACTTTAATTGCTTCAACTCCGCCATTTTTAAAAAAAATAAATGACAACAACCAAGCAAATAAAAACTATATTTTTTGTTTCGCCGTAGCGATTTGGACGGAGGGAAGTTTAGAAATGCACTGTTGCGGATTTGTTACTTATTTAGATATTTCCGTAAATTATCGAATTAATATTCGATTCCTTTCAGAACAAATACACTTATATTTCCATAAGATTTCAAACACTATTTTTTTAATAGAAATGAAATACAGCAACACCACAAATAAATAGTACGGACATGTATGTTCCCGGGCTATTTTCCGGACTCAGGCAAGCACCGGCGCAATCAAGTATAAACCCCATAGTGCTAATCAAAATAAAGAAGTGATAGTGGCATCCACTAAACAGTTTGATACCAAAGATATAAATAAGGAAAGTTCGTCGAGAGAGTAAGGTCAGGTGCTATAGAGTCAAGCAAATACTTTCTAAACTCGAACAGTGAAGAGCAAGGCTATAAATTAAAGCCCCAGCTACAAATCAGCGCTGAGGCGCGAGGAATCCGCCAGCAGGAACCTGGAGCTATCTAATTGCAAGAACCCAGCAGGAAATCTTTTCCGTCACTTTGCACAAAAAGCTTATCGGTATCGCGACCCCCTTCAAGCGCCCAGTCTACCAACTGGTAAAAAACATCACGGGAAACGCGAGCCTGTAACCCCCCTCGAATCTCCAGATAAGGGATTGGCTGCGGCGGAGCACCAAAGTCTCTCAGTTGCCACTGCCCCTCTTCCGACAGCTCAACAACGTCGCCCACATTTGTGGTGAAAAGTAGCTGCTGATGAGTACTTCCGGGGTTGCGGGCCACCTGAGTAATTACAAATGGAACATCCTCCACTATGATTCGCAGCTTTTCGACAGGGGTGACAAGGAAGTATTCATCCCCCTCACGCTTCAAAATGCTGGCAAACAATTTCACAAGAGGGTGACGACGAATCTCTGTTCCCTCGTGGATCCAACGGCCATCAGATTTGATGACCATATCCATGTCCCCACAAAGCTCTGGGTTCCACCTTTCTACAGGTGGATGCCCATGAAATTCAGCCTGTAATTTTTGCAGCTGCTGGAACAGGGGCTCAGCCAAGGGCGGACCCCGCAGAATCGCTGTGATGGCTTGTCTGGCTTCCCTCTGGCGTTTTGCGAGAGGACATATCACCGATATGCACACCCACATCCATAATAAACTCCATCAAACCTTCCCTGTCCTCTATGACATTGGCAAAAGACTTGGAGTGATAAAGCTCTACCGCCCCTTGCACAAGCGCCCAGTATGTTGAGTAATAGAAGTATGCAGGAACGTTCTTCAGCATGCCCTGCTCCATACGGCGCTCAAAGACCCGATTGAGAGAGGTGGCATTGGAATTACGAATATTGTGGAGCTCCGCAATCATTTCTGGAGCCAGGTTCAACGCGATAATCTTCTCCTCCAGGCGCTGGAAGAGTCTATCTTTGCCAGGATCGGCCATACGAGATTCAAAATAGGCGCGGGCTGGAGCGGTGATATCACCTTGCTCGGCCAAGGCTACAGCGGTCTTGAGACGTTCAGCGAGGGATTTTTCATAATCCATCAGCAAACGCATGTAGATTTCTGTCTTGGAAATGAAGTGCTTGTAAATCGTGCCCTTACCGATATCCACACGCTCGGCAATCTGTTCGACCGTGACTTTCTCTTCACCGTGCTCCAACAGAAGCTCCAGAGCCGCATCCAGGATACGCTGCTCCCGCGCGCGGAACCGCTGAACCTTCTCTTTTGCCTTATCCATACTTCCGACCTTCTTTGCCCGTAAAAATGGGGACTGAAATTGACTATTCATTCATGAATGATAGGCAATTCAAGTCGGTTGGAAAAGTAAATCGGGGAATTAGACTGCCTAATATTAAAAATATTAGGCCATTTTGCTCAAAATTTACCCAAAATGAGCCAATTTTAAGCTGAGAGCAGACCTTTTATTTTAGCATGTGGTGACGCTTGGCGAGCCCAAGCATTGCACATAACACAGAAAATTCGACGATTGAGTGATTGCGGGGTAGTCCATTACCCCAATACTTCCGAATGAAATCAAGAACTACACCAGAACACAAGAAGCCACTATTAAACGGACTTCAGCTTTAGCTCCAACAGAGGCGCGACTACATCGTTGTCCTGCGTGCGTATCCAGAGCATTTCCTCCTCTGAGTAGAGCTCTGCAACAATCGCATTAGCTAATTCACAATCATGAGAAATCAAATGCTGCGCCAACCACTCTGCAGCAAAGGTACGTTTTTTACCGAGCGTACCCTGTGAACGCTTGTACAGGTTTTTTACTGCCTTGCGCGCATATTCTACTGAGGCGATTCCCGGAGTCGCTTCAACCATCTTGCGATGCAACTTTTTGCTTTTCTGCTCGATGATATAAGGAAGCACTTGGCCAGAAACATAGTCGTGGGCGACCGATCCTTTACAAGGACAGCTATACGACTTCCTGTTTTCGTAGATTTTTTTCAGAGCATTGAGGTGATTATTGGTCTTGTATGCGGATCGGGCCGCCAAACCAGCGTAACCAATGGACAATGCTGTTCCAGCAACAACCAAACCAATACCCGTCGCAGAAGTCGCAGCCGCTGCACCGGTAGCCAGGCCGGTTAGTGTGGCACCTGTAGCCGTCTGTGCACCCCACACCCCATAATAAGCAGCAGAGCCAACCCCTCCAGCCACAGCCTTTGCGGTACGGTGCCGACTGACAACCTTGCCGAAATTCAGTGGTGGACGTATATCAATATTGTTGTGTGGCACCTGTGGTATCTCCTACTTCTCTTATTCAATCTTTGTTGGATAGCTGCAAACGAATTAGTCCAACTGTCCCAACAACTATTGGCGCTTTATACCACAGAAATAAGTAAGAATTCGACAAGTCGCAATAGTCAATAGCACAGAGTTTCAACTTGACTGAAAAAATCAGTAGCTAGTGTATGGAAAAGAGCTGGATAGCTATACGAGGTGGCACCTGTGACCAAAATGGGCCTAACGTTCAAAATATGAATGGGGTTAAAGGGATTTGCTGTTATTATCCTTTTGATTAAGAGCGCAAAGCTCCCCATCTGCAAACTCTGTTAAGTGGAATAGGTAACGGGCAAAATCCCTTATGTTGGAAAAATTAGGTAAGTTATTGGATGTTGAAGAGCTGGATCGAAATCTCTTCCGCAGTCGTCATCACGTTGAAAATTATCGTAAAGTGCTTTTTGGCGGGCAAGTTCTGGGCCAGGCACTGATGGCAGCAACTCGTACCGTTGAGCATCGCCTACCCCACTCCCTGCACGCCTACTTCCTCCGCCCTGGCTCTAGTGAGCTGCCGGTGATCTACGAAGTAGACCCAATCCGCGATGGAGGTAGCTTTACCACTCGTCGCGTAGTCGCCAAGCAGCGCGGGCGCGCGATCTTCAATATGTCCGCCTCCTTCCAAATTCGGGAACCCGGATTTGACCACCAGGCCGACCTGCCTTGTGTCGAGATTCCCTCTCCTGAGAGCCTGAAAAACACCCAGGAGCTGGCCCTGGAAGCTGGATTGGTTAGCCCGCAGTACGATCAGCGGCGCTATATGATCGATTTTCGTCCGGTAGACCCGCAAAGCTACTTTGGCGCTGAAACCCGCGAAGCCAAATGCATGTTCTGGCTGCGGGCAGAGGGCGAGATGTCGGACGACCCGATGGAGCACCGAGCAGCACTTTGCTATGCATCCGATATGGGACTCCTGGGTACCTCCCTACAGCCGCACGACATATCCTTATTCGATCCCCAATTGATGCCCGCGAGCGTTGACCACGCGATGTGGTTCCACCGCGATTTCCGCCTGGATCAATGGCTTCTCTATGTAACGGATAGCCCTTCGGCAACCGGTGCCAGAGGCTTTACCCGCGGCCAGATTTTCACCCGCGACGGAACGCTGGTAGCGTCTACCTGCCAAGAGGGACTGATTCGACAAATAAAAAATTAAATCAGTGGTTTACAGCCGAAAAATTGCTGCTATAGTGCCGCCCCTTCGCAAATGATGCGAAACAAAAAACGGTGAGTAGCGCAGCCTGGTAGCGCACTTCGTTCGGGACGAAGGGGTCGGAGGTTCGAATCCTCTCTCACCGACCAGATTTTCAAAGCCCGCTTTTAGCGGGCTTTTTTGTGCCTGAACTCTTTAGCTTGAGCTGACGATAAGCCGTTCAGATTACCCCTCACTTTCCCCCAGTGCATCGCACCAGGAACAGTACAAGCAACTCCTGCATGTTTACCTTGCCGGGCTTAATGCGGAAGCGCACTAAAAAGTTAAAAGCGATGGGGACAAATAAAGAATTAGCTTCAGAAGTACCGAAGAGGCACGAGGCTTTGAGCATGGCTGGCTTAGCTATTTACACCGATAAGCAAGTAAGAGATAACACCCTCAAGGCAGCTGTGTAATTGCCCATGTAAGCCTTTAAAGTAAAAGCGCTACCAGGAATGAAATCATAAACACGAAAAAGCCCGCATAAGCGGGCTTTTTCTTTTTATATGGTCGGTGAGAGAGGATTCGAACCTCCGACCCCTTCGTCCCGAACGAAGTGCGCTACCAGGCTGCGCTACTCACCGAGGCCGCGAATACTACTCATCCATTTTTCAAAGATCAAGTAATTTTTGGCGCGAATGTCATCATTGATCATTTTGCCGACACAACCGATCTTTGAGTTGTCCTCAAAGGCAGTCTAATCCGCATTATAGCTGGACCTCCCCGGCTCCAAGCGCCTCTTTCTACACTGGAGATTCAAGCTTTACGGTTGCTAGTAATTGCCCCAATCTCCGACATATCCATTTAGTCTGCCAACTAACAACCAATCCCTTACTCGTCCTGGGGTCGAACACTTTCCACCGATTTAGCCACTCTCTGAAACCCTCTTCACGTATACGGCAAACTGTGGTCGCCAAAGAAATACCGATATTATTTCTATCCACTTTCTTGTATTTACGTATCTTCAACGACTATCAAGTACTTTTAGTTTTGAGTGCACACGTATAAAAAATGCAAAGCTCTCCACAGAGGATACAAGAGTTTGGAGCAGAAAAAACCAAGAAGGGCATACAGTGCGAGGCAATAGCAAATTACATTGAAAAGCTGCTAGATATCGTTTTTTGATATTTTGAGTAAGTAGATCTTTACATAAAAGCGAACTGACAAGCTCGTTAAGCTGCTTTTCCAAGACATCGATATAAACAGTTACCTTTAAATTCCAGTTCGCTATTTACGGATATTTCTACAAGTGCCGCTATTTTTCACCGGGCACCCGAGGGGATTTTCCCCGAGCCCTAACACCAATACAAGGGAGCAGCACCCTGCACGCCACAAGAATATTAACCACTCATTTAAGTAGAAAATCCCGAGTAAGACTTTATTTTTTAAAAAATATTCCTTTTGGGAAAATTACAGAATTTTAAGAAAAATGGTGACTACAATTGCGCCCCCATTACCTTTTTGTTTCCCGCTCCATTTTTTTTCAAACTTTCCCTGTGCTTCTGAAAAGCTTCTCTATACTCAGATCAGCCGGCTGAGTGTCCGTCGCAAGATGCAACAACTCGAAAGCTCATTACCGATTTATTATCAGCAGGCTGATCCTAAAAACGGGGCTCTATCAAGCTCCAAAATTCTCACCCGTAAACCATGAAATAACCTGGGCGATAGCCCCCTATCGTCATTGGTCTACTCGAGGAGTACGTTCATGTACCAACCATATGCATATGCTCAAGGGATCTTTGGACAACCACAAAACTATGCCGTACCTCCGATTAATCCGGTCGTCGGACTCACTCCCCCCCAGCCATACCTACCGCTTCAACAGTTAGCACCACAAGGATTGCTGGGAGAGTTTATTAGCCGTGCAGCCCCGGTAGTTGGTGGCATTGTCGGTGGACCACAAGGTCAATTGATCAATGCACTCGGCGGATTGGGCCAAGTACTGCCCTTCCAGGCCGCACCGCAGCTTCCACAACAGTTAGCGCCCCACATTCCTCAGCAGCTTGCTCCACAAATTCCACCTCAGTTCGCTCATCAGTTTGCCCCCCAAAACTATCTCAGCGAATTGATAAACCGCGCGGCCCCAGTTTTGGCCAATTACATCAATAACCCTCAGGCACAGCTAATCAATGCAGCCGCCCAACTAGGGCAGCTCTTACCCTATCAAGCCGCTCCGCAACTGCCACCGCAAGGTCTCCTCGGTGAGTTGATTAGTCGTGCCGCACCTGCTCTTGGCAACTACATTGGCGTACCTCAACAAGGTCAACTCCTTAACAACTTGGCGCGCCTCAACCACCTGCTGCCCTACCAGGCCGCACCGCAATTCACGCCACACCTCGTTCCTCAGACCTACATCGGCCAACCGGTAAATCAACTGGCACCTGTGGCTCCGGAGCAGTATGGATCGGTTCCCCCGCAGGCTTTTGCACCACTGAGCCAACCGGTGCCATTCCAGGCTTTCCCGCAACCACCTCAGCAACCCCTCCAGAATTTGAGTGGCATCGGGCAGCCACTGCCCTATCAGGCAATGCCGCAATCCAACTCAGCCTTTCAGCAACAGGCTTATCTGCACTAAAAATGCAAAAAAAGGGGCTTCACGCCCCTTTTCCTGGGGGTGGGTTCGACCCTGCCCTATTTTGGATGGCGCAGTCACAATGAGAAGAAAATGAAGAAGTTTGAGCAATATGTAGCCGTACCAAATCGTAAGGTATCAGCTAGCACTCTGGAGCTAGAGGAGCTGGTGAAGGAAGCTTCAAATTGCCCCGATGTTAAGGACGTTACTTTGCGCAAAAGCAACGTCACCCTTGTGGCTACACCCGATGCCGTCGACGACCTAAGAAAGAAATTGAGAGGCAAAGTAATTATTGATCCGGATCAACCTGTCCACCCTCTCAATTGAGACTGAAACCCACTCGATTCACCACTTTCAGACGTTTCACACGCGTACTAAATCAGTACCGCACTGAAAGCGAAGGAACATGAACATGACTGAATCCCGACAAGAAAAGGCCGCAGGAGAACCTTCGGTCGAGGTTGCAGAGAAAGTCGAGCTACTTATTTCACCCCGCCGCAGCCTGATGGCTAAATCCATGGGCGTGCAGCCATTGAGCTCGGGCTCAATGCACCATGTGATTTCCACTATTGCCAGGCAGGCAGGTTGTGAGGTGCTTCGTGAAATACGCCCCGGCAGAAAACTAAAAACGCTGTCTTCCGCCGATGAGGCCACCAATATTTACAAAGTCCGTATGGATGTGGATGCTGCTGCGGCACTTTACCAGACCACACCACCAAACGTCGCCGTTGAACTGGACTCACTTCTCTCTTACGGGCAAGCGAGCTATTCACCGACCTTTTCCGCAGTTTTTGCACAGCAACCCGGACTATTGCGCGAATACCACGTCCAGGCACAGCAGGTGCACTTCCGCGTTATCGGTGCAAAAGGTGAGCCCATACGCGACGCGCAAATAATTGTTGAAAGTGCGGGCTTTCCTCAAGAAGGGGTCACCAACAATAAAGGGGAAGTCGCGCTCAGTATTTTTGCGCAAAGCGGCGGCGCTCAAGTGAAATCACTTCTGATCCGCCCCGCCAAAGATTTCTGGAACAAATATATTCGCAGCCCCTCCCTATCACTCACCGGTGTAAACCTGGTGAAACTCCAACCCCTAAGCGAAGCCATACCCAACTTCCCCAATGATGCTTCCTATGGCTGGGGGCAAAAGTACATGGGCCTGGACCAGCTACCCGATGAATACACGGGCAAAGGTATCAAAATCGCAATCATCGATTCCGGTGCGGATAATAAGCACCCGATACTGAGCCATTTAAAGAATGGTATCGATGTCACCAATAATTACGATGCCAATAGCTGGGCAGAAGATATCGTCGGCCATGGAACCCACTGTGCAGGAATTATTACAGGCCAACCCTCTGGCTCCGAGGCAATACGCGGTTTTGCTCCTGAAGCCGAAATCTATGTATTCAAAGTTTTCCCCGGCGGGCAATTTAGCAGCTTGATTGATGCCCTCTCGCATTGTATAGAACTCGGCGTTGACGTAGTGAATATGAGCCTGGGCAGCTCTGATTCGTCAGAAGCTGTTGAGCAACAGATCGAGGAAGCGGTCCAACATGGTATCGCCTGTATAGTTGCCGCAGGCAACAATGGCGGGGCAGTCCAGTATCCAGCCAGTTCTCCAAATGCTATGGCTGTCGGCGCTCTGGGAATGCTCAATGAATTCCCCAAAGATTCCTGGGAAGCGCAAACAGTAATACCCTCAACAGCATCAGCCGACGGTCTATTTGTTCCTAGATTTAGCGCTTTCGGCCAGGAAATTTCTGTTGCCGCACCTGGTGTGGGTATCGTTTCGTCTGTGCCTGACAAAGGCTTCGATGTTCAATCAGGTACATCAATGGCCGCGCCGCATATTACCGGTTTGGCAGCACTACTACTTGCCCACCATCCATTATTTAAAGGTGTGCTCCGGCAGAAAGATGTATCCAGGGTGACCGCCTTATTCCAACTAATCCGATCCTTGGCCGCACCAATGCCCCTCGGGGCAGAGAGAGTTGGCGCAGGTGTTCCCAAGCTTTTCGGTATCAACTCCGCTTTTGAGTCCGCCAAAGAGCAAGCAAGGGCCGCGGGTACTCATGCCGCTACCGCGCAAGGTCCCTCCTCGGCCACTCCATACTCTGGATTTACCATGAGTCCTTTACAGGGCTACCCCCCTCAAGCTACACCCAGTTGGCAGGGGCAGTTTGTGCCGGGAGGCTATTACCCTTCCGAAATAGCAGCGGTTAACCCCCAGCAACCAATGGTAAGTAGTTTTCCAGATGGATTTGCCCTGAGCGCCTACGGTATGCAGTTCGTTGATCCCCGTGCAATCAGATATTGGTAGCTCTGTCGCCATCGTCAGTTAGACTGCAAAAGACCTTTCAAGACCGCAGTTATGCTGCGGTCTTGTCCTTCGTAGCATTCAATTCCCACTTAGGCAGCATGCCTGCCCGCTAATCCAGCCCTCTCAAAAGATGCTTGTGACGGCCCACCCACATCTCCCTTCTTGTTTACTAATACGGGAGATGCTTACTAGTATGCACTGCCATATGGTAACGACTTTGTAAGTGTATTCTTTTTAAATGGTACATATCTGAAAACCAATCAAATGAAACCTGCCACCTCATAACTGGCTAGCTTGTGACCAGTTTGCTTGAAGGTGACACAAGGGCACCTGTAGGCTTAAATACTGTCAAAACGATCAATTGTTGGATTTCCCGCCGAAGAAATGATGCTTAAACGATTACTAACACTGCCGCTATTACTCGCCACTCTATCCCCTGCTGTTCAGGCTTATGAGATTCTTTACAGTGCAGAGATCTCACCCAACTCCAAGCTGGCTGAGGTGGAAATGGCGCTCAGCGGTGATGATATGCCAAGTAAGCTCGTTCTAAACTTGCGCTCTGGCCGCTATCAGGACCTGGAAAGTGACACCCCCCTAAAGATCGAGGGCGACAAAGCAACCTGGCACCCCGAAGGAAAGAACCCCGCCCTCAAGTACCGCTTTGTCATAGACAACCAGCGTAGCAACGGTGGCTACGACTCACGGATCACCAAAGACTGGGCAATTCTCCGCAGCGATAAATTGATTGCACCCGTATCGGCAACCAGCCGTGGCCGCTCTACCGCCCGCCTTAAGCTGGAACTTCCTGACCAATGGTATGCGGCCCTACCCTACCCTGAGATCGAAGATAACCTATACGAGTTATCTGACCCCAAGCGTAAGTTTGTAAGACCCAAGGGCTGGATGATTGTAGGGAAAATTGGCAGTCGGCAGGATATGATTGCCGGCACTGAAACCCGTGTTGCAGGCCCTAAAAATGAGAATATTCGGCGGCAAGACATCCTGGCCTTCCTAAATTGGAACCTGCCAGAGCTCAAGAAGATCTTCCCCCTCTTCCCTGATCATCTATTGATCGTAACCGCTGACGACCCCATGTGGCGCGGCGGACTATCGGGGACACGCTCTCTATATATGCATGCTGATCGACCATTGATCAGCGGCAACCGCACCAGCAGCATGATCCACGAGTTAGTTCATGTGGGCACGGGAATTCACGGCGACGATGAGAGCGATTGGATTGTAGAGGGACTGGCTGAGTTTTACTCCCTGGAGATTTTAAGGCGAACTGGTGGCATCAGTGAAACCCGCTATCAGGAGGCAATGGATAAACTGATTAAATGGGGTAAGAAGGCTCCTTCACTATTAGTCGAACGCTCATCCGGCCCCATTACTGCCCGTGCGGCCGGGGTAATGCAGCAACTGGATAAAGAGATTCGCGAGGCCAGCAATGGCAAGGCAAGTATTGATGACGTCGCACGGGAACTGGCTCAAGCACGCGGTGAAGTGACTCTGGAAAGGTTTAGGTCCCTGTCTGAGAAAGCAGCCGGTAAACCCGTGGATGCATTAGCCACAGAAAACCTGACAGACCGGGCGAAAGACTCCAATAAATAGCAGACAAAAAAAAGCCCTGACGACGGGGGGGGAGAGCGTCAGGGCCAAGACCATTAGGAGTGAAACTTGGAGGATTTCATCCTTGCTTCCGGGTGGCAGCCATGTGAGCCACCCTACCAGCATTACTAAACACGTTGGGGGAGATGTGTTAGCCAGATAAAGACAGTATCGAACACAGGTCACAGATTGCCAGCACACCTGAAGATTAATTTAGAACAAATGGAAATAGGTTCTTGAGCACCAGTGCTAAAAGTTATTATAGCCCTCCCCCACCATCAGAAGGTAACTTTTCCTACTTTTTTTCACTTGATTGCAACATTGATGAAAACAATGCTTGACTAATCCTCTAGAGTCCCTAAAATGGCGCCCACTTACACAGCGAAACGCACGTAAGTATAAGAAAACGCTAGGATTTTTCAGATTTATCAGATAGAATTCGCAGCGTTCTTTTCCGCCAAAGGCGGATAAAAAAGGCTAGGTGGCAGAGTGGTCATGCAGCGGACTGCAACTCCGTGTACGCCGGTTCGATTCCGACCCTAGCCTCCATTTTCCTCTTCATTGCAATATCCTGTTGAATGCAATGAAAGTGAGAATGAAGGGCAAGCATTAAACATCGCCCTCTCTCGCAAAGGATCTGCCCGGGTGGTGGAATTGGTAGACACAGGAGACTTAAAATCCATATTAAATCGTTCTAAATCAAGAACATGGATTTTTGGTACAAGGATTCGGTACAGAATCACACCCGGCAGTCGTTAAGGAAAGCTACTCAGCCCGAGTGGTGAAATTGGTATACACAAGGGATTTAAAATCCCTCGGCCTCACGGCCATGCCGGTTCAAGTCCGGCCTCGGGCACCACTTCCCTCCCCTCTAAAATCCCATTTAAACTTTTATTCCCACTGACCTTTGCATCTACCTCATCAAACATTTCTGGTGAAAAATGCACGTAGTTCATAGTGGTCTGAATTGTACTGTGTCCCATCCAGTTCATAACCGTGACAAGGTTTACTCCACGCTTAATTAATCGTGTGCAGCATGTGTGGCGCAGTGTGTAGGTGACACTTTCGTCAGACACTCCCATCATTTTTTTGATGGTGTTGAAAGCATCTGCTCTTGAGCGTTCATGGCGCAGTCCTGTAATAAAGCTATCATTTAGTGTCGCACCTTCTTCCAAGCGCTCTTTGATATACGCTTCCCAGACAGGCTTTAACTGGCTGACAACAGGCAGCTGAGTCTCTACTTTTTTTCCTCTCTTCTTTTTCCGCAGAAAGGTGACTCTCCAAGTCTTAGTATCAATACTGCTAATTTTTAAGCTATTCATCTCAGCAGGCCGCATCCCAGTGTGTAGCAACCCCAAGAAAAGAGCCTGCCAATCCAGTGATACGTGCTTCATTACATTTTCAAAGCGTGCAACGGTTTCATCATCCCAAGCAAAGCGAGTCTTAGCTGCGTCCTCATTTACAGTGCCTTGCATGGTCACAGGGAAGACAACTTCAGTCTCTGAAAAGAAACGTAGTAAAACGCCAACTTTGAAAAGCCCGTTGAGGTAGGCCAGCTTGTGATTAATAGTGTTCTGGGAATTACCCTGCTTCTCACACTCTGCAATGAAGTCCAGATAATCTTCAGCGGTCAGCTCAAAAGGTGACTTGTCCCACCAGCCCATCATTTCCAAAGAACGCTCAGTAGTGTTGCGGCTTACGTTGGTGGAGTTATGTTTCCAAACCTTAGGGTGCTGCTCAGCACGCTTGAAGAGGTCGCGCATAGTCAGCTTTTCACGCTGCTTCTCAGCTTCCTTAACCTTTCCAAGGTCTTTACCAGAATCAATATCACTCACTCGCTTCAAGTAGACTTCGCGACATTCCTGTTCACTATCACAAGTTGCCTTGATGCGCTCACCCTTGTGAGTTTTGTTGAGCTTATAAACCACCTGCCCGCTCTTCAGCTTCTCACGCTTTATCCCTCTGCCTAACTCAACCATAGTAGTTCTCCATACCGTACTTATTAGCCCTATTAAATGCGACCTGAAAGCGAAGGAAGGCGCTACTCGCCTACCCTACAAGCCTCTTAACCTGCTTATAAATCTGCTTGCCTTTTTCCGTTAGAAGGAAGTAACCGTAAGCACCTTCAATAGCAGTCCTGTCATCAATCCATTGAATGAGGTCATACCCATAGCGGATATTTCCATCACCATCAGCACCCTCAACTCTTTGAAGACGCTTAGTGACTTTGCTTATAGAACCCTTCGGCATCTCATCACCAAAGAAATCCATAATTGTTTGCTGAGTCAGCCCTTCATTCCCGGCTTCAGCAGTCATCAAAAATATAATGACGTGCCTTGCTGTCACTCTTGGGTTCGTTTCTGAAACAACGACCTCAATTGCCCTAGAAAGGTTGTGGAGACTCATTTGTTAATTTTCCTGTGTGGTTAGAGCATCCCGCTCATACGCCGCTAAGTAGCATGTTGTAATTTTGCGTGGATGATACGCACCCAACAATCGCTAAGCAAGGCTATTTTGTGCGCCCTGGGTGCTGGTTAACTTTTGAGGCTATTGCCGCTGCCTCCTCCTTGTCGTACTCATCCAGACCAAGTAATTCATCTAACTCAGCACAGTCATTAAAGTACGTTACCCCCTGCCCTTCAGCGTATGCAAAGCCACTAGCTATTAAATCCTTAGCGGTTTTACGGCCTGAGGAGGTGGTTTGGTCTAAGGAGAACCAGCATTCACTAGCAATAAGTATCTCTGACTGCTCAGCGGTTCCCTCATAAGCACCAAATGAAGTAATTCCTTTTTCCTTTGGTAGAAACATCTTTCTTTTGCTCCAGACTGTTGTTATTTAGTCGGTTTCCGTCAGATAGTCGTACTATACCTACTACTTTTGGCGTATTCCCTTACAAAAAAGAGCTAGAATGTAAAGGAAATATGGTCAATTTATGATTTTGTTGTATGAGTAGTAGTTTACAAATCGATTATGAGCGCCTCCCAGGAATACTTAGGGAGATACGCACAAAAATCTATGGACTGACTCAAGAACAGCTTTCAAAGAAAATCGGAATCTCTCGCCAAACCTATGTAAAGCTTGAAGGCGGAGAAAAAACAGACATTTCCTTTGAGCTGCTGATTGCGTTCAGCTCCGTACACCCGGATTATTTCATTCCCTCCTATGTATTTTGTAAGCCGTTTTCTGAACGCCGCATTAACACCACTTCTATCCAGCTCCTAGCTGCCATGCAGAGAGTGGCTGCTGAGGGAAATCCTGAAATCATTGAGCGGTCTGCGCTCTCCGGTTTAATGTCCTTAGAGTATGTTTCTGCACCCTGTCAGCAGCAGTACAAAAGCATCTTAAAAGCCAGTCCAACCGGGCTGATGTTTAATGTTCAAGCCATCATTGAAAACTCTAGGCGCGCTCATTCATAAGCCTGTTGTTAACTGTTGTAAGCCTGGTATAAAACACCCTTCCAGATTTCACCTCGCTACCTATCCTGCCTGCCACAACAAGCCCATCAAGCAAGTCCTTGGCTTCTTCATATTGGCATTGGAAGAGTGTCATGGTTCCCCTGACGGTCGGGCACCAGCCCCCTTCCAAACGCTCAATAAGTATCTTTTGGTAGTCATCAGTGATTTGCTGTGGGGGTGTTGTAAGCACTGCTTGGGTGCTTGCAGGCCTACCCTTTAGAGAATCACTATCACGTTTTGACTGCCTGTCAGTCGCATCTAACACCAACATCAAAAGCGCTACAACATCCAAAAGCACCCCAACCAAAATTGATATCTGAGAGAGGTGTGCGGGCCTATCTTTCAAGGTATTAAGCCTCTCCAGCGTCTTTTCTATGCTTTCGTTGAGGTCGGGCAACTCCTCGCCCCGCTGCCGCTTTGCCTTGCTTATGTTGTCCAGCTCTATCAGCCTTGCACTACCTGCTAATGCTTGTCGCTGTTGTTCTAATTGTTGCTGAGCATGTTGTTTTAGTAGCGGGCTTGTGTGGTCACTGTAGGCACCTTGGATGTACTGAACAGTGGCAAAGACCGAAACCGTAACCAAGGAACCAACACACAAAAAGACAACACCAAAGCGGGCAAAGTTGCGTTCTTGCCAGTACTTCACAGAACGCACAGCTAATAGGTTCTTAGCCGCTTCAAGTGATATTGCGGTAACAACAGAGAACAACACAGCCACAACACCAAAAGGAACAGAGATAGAACCCAACCAATGAGCCGTACAAACAGCACTCACAACAGCCAGCACAACGCCTAGAAAGCGCATCTTCAAAGCCTCCCTGTAAGGACTGAAGCCAGCCCGACAAAACAACCAAAGACGACAAGCGCAACAACAACAAGCCAGAACAACGGCGCTACTTCTTGCCAATTAACAACCGCTTGCCAGACCATGAAAAGCAGGACTAGCGCGGGCACTAGATAACTAACTATCACGCAACACCTCCAACCAAATGCAAGCGAGAGCGTCAGACAGCACAGCAGACAGCGCCCAATGCCCGCGATAAGTAACAATGAACAATGAACAAGGGACCACAACGGCGAATAACCATGGGTAAGCCCTCAAAAAGGGGATTCAAAGCCGCACTTAAGCGGCTCTCAAGTCGCACTTAGCAGACCTGCTAGGCATTTATAAACGGAAGCGATTCAAGAAAAGTTGACCCTGCATATCTTTCTATATGCTCTAACTTCCGGCTTGGGGCTCTCTAAATACAGGAAACCGTTAAAGACCTTAAAGCAAAATCTATCTGGGGTTATGTTTGAGAAACCCTGATTACTCAGCGTATCCATAATCAGAGGTGTGATTTCCCAGCTATCGACAGGATTACGCGACATACAATACAACTCAAAACGACGGCCTTTAGTGGCCTTTACAAATAAATCCTCAAATTGTCTAACCCGAGTAATCATTACTTTGTCTCTATCAATCAGGGCCATCTAGTATCTCTCCTCTGCTGTGTATTGGTATCGCAAGATATTAAGTCGCACTTAGTAGACCTGCTAGACGCCGAATACATACCCGTCATTACTAACCACCCAGCCATTACAATTCAGGTCTCGGCCCACGGCTTCCCAATCAATGTAACTAGCCAAGTGCTGAGGCACCTCACCCAAAACTTCATGCTCAGCGGCCCACTCTCCCAACGTTTTATCATCACTATCCTGAGGCTCAACGTGCCCCATATAGAGGTCTTGTATACTGCCAAGCTCATAACCAAGGGATATAGCAGCATTCACAACATCTTCCCCAAGCTCCTCCACTGCTTCCCTGTATTCCCAATACTCAGAATCTAAGGAATATTCACCAATATACTTATCGGGCACATCCTCAGAATCAGCTACCCGGTACTCCTCAAAGGTGTAGTAACCAGCCTCAACATCAAGCGCCGCAATATTCGGATACTCCCCGGCAAGTGCATTTTCCTTAAGCTCTTTTAGCATCTCCTGCACGGCCTCTAACAACTCCTCCTCACTGCTGAGGTCATCCAGATCAATTTCAAAATCCAGTAATAGGCCGTTGTTGTATGTGCTCAACTCGTACAAAGTGATGTTAGCCATGTTGTTAATCTCTGTTGTTGTCTGTTGATGCGGCAATCCTAGGTCGCACTTAATAGACCTGTCAAGCGATACTTGCAAATAAATTTAAAAGTTTGTGATTGTTTGGAAAGCGTAAGGAAGGGAGCGGATAGAGTGAGCTTGTGAGGGACTGGTGAAGGATTGGAAAGGTAGTGGGACGGACTAGGAAGGATTGGAAAGGGTTAGAAAGGATTTGCAAAAGGCTTGTGAGCCCCGTGACAGATGAATCAGATACATGCTGGCATTCTGGCCACTTAACGCAATAATAATAGCCATATTGGCCAAAACAGCCATAAAACACACTGGAAAGAGATCCTATATCCTCTGAAAACCCTTATAAATCAATGGGTTAGAGCCTTTGGTACAGGCTTTCGGTACAGGTAGCAGCTAGGGAGGCCCCCACGGGGGGTATTGAGCGGTCCTTATTATCAATCTACCCACTCAGATTTTTTCAACAAAATATCCAGGTGCTCAGAAGTGCTCTTCAACGTACTTCTGAATCTTCTTCTGAGTAGCCTCATCAGTATCATAGAAAGACCCTGGCAAAACTCTTATAGGAAACTTCAACTCCTGAGCAGCCAACGTCTCCTGCATCTGGTGGTAGTAACGCATATCCTTTGGAGAGGTCAGTAGCAGATAGACAAGAGGCTTTTTCTGAGTCTGATTGGAGTAGTGCATCACCTGCCCTATTGAGTCTTTCCACTTGCTGGCAAACTCAACTTCAACCACATACTCATCACCCAAGCAGTCAGCTCTTGTGCCGTCTCCTAAGCGGACTTCAATAGCGCTTTCAGGGAGCTTCAGATACTCATGGCAAACGTAATGCTGAAGCTCCTTTTCAGAGAAAGCGCTAGCTTGGCCTCCCGGCAGGAGAAGAATTGACAGGGAGGCATACTTTCTCATAAGCAGACTCTCAAGTGGCTTTAAAGATACTCATCAGTAAGCAAGAAAGCATTCTCATCAAACACATCCTTAGCTTTCTCTTGCAGCCCATCTTTATAAAGACGTAGAGCGATAATATCGTTGAGTGCATCACAGCCCTCATCAGATTCTTCACCGAATTCTTCAACGATATTCAATAGCTCATTCTCACGGGCGTGCAATGATCTCCAAAGCAAAATAAAAGTACTTCTATTAATTTTCAGTTCCAATTCTCTCATAATGCTTCCTTTCTCCACGCCCCTAATTCTGATTTTGATAGCCACGGAGTGCATCTCACCGCTAGCTTCTCAAGAAGCCCTTTATATTGTTCTAAAGGCATATTACGAGTTGGGGCAATCATAAAATGTCCTTTAGAATTTTTGTCTTCAACAATCTTCAACCCAGCAGGTAGTGGCTTATCTTTGATCATTTCTTCTGGCAGCTTCCACACAGTACCAGTCAAATGAGACATTCTAAGACCTTCTTCATTGTACAGACTAATACCGTTGCCGTCAGCGACGACCATCCTTGTATGGTCAAGAACGGTATAATTAACATCCTGTGTTCGGACATTAGTAAGCCTGGGTTCTTTTGTATTACCTATGCGAAAAAGCTCTTCTGGAAGGAAGTAGAGTTCGGTATCGGAAGAACTCATAGTCGGCGCTCCTTGCTCAACTAAATTAGATTAAATATTGATCAAGTGAGAAGCCTAACACGACACTAATACAACCGCCTATGACAACGCCTTACGCCCCGCCGAGAGGCCGTCTACCAGCCTCTCTCAGCACGATTAAGGTATGCCTTAGTAGGATTGCCTTAGTAGACCTAAGGAGGTGTTTAAAACCCTTCCCAGCCGTCTCTAATCATTCCTCAAGCTCTCCATAGCGTCATCATAGCCGCACCAATTATCTACCCCAGCACCCTTAAGTGCCCAGAGCATATTTTCAGCTTCCTCAAGTTCCTTTAAGCGGTCCGTAGGTATGGCTACGAGGTTTTGTCCGGCCAATTGTGAGGGTGTTGGAGCAGCTTTGACAGCATCCTCCCAGACTTCCCCACATGAAAGCGCCCCCCGTGATTTAGCAATTGCATCTTCAACCTCACGGGTAGCTTTTAGCGGAACTAGTCTCCACTCAGTATCTTGAGCGTCCATCTTCAAACCTCCCACTCTGAATCAAGAGAAACCAGACTGTCCTTAGGCGCCCTATCGCGAAGGCTTTGCGGGAGCTTAGCTACAACAGCATCCTCGCTACCATCACAAAGGAAATCCCAGTCACCCTGCCACCGACCAACTTTCATACGGTAGTCGGGCTTGTCTTTGTACATAAACCAGTCCCCACCAACATCCCTTGCTAGGTACTTCTGACCCTCAAAGAGATGAGCTCCAAGAATTTCTCGCAAGGGTTTCTTCTGAGTCTGCGCTGAGGGAGCGCCAACCTCCCATTCAGAGTCCAATGGAAAGCAACTGTCTTGTACGGATTGAATGCGTAGTGCAAAAGGCAGTAAGGAAGCGGCCTCAGCACTTAGCAAGCATGTACCGAGATCAAAGGAAAGCCACTCACCGCTAATGGAGTCCCAAACTGGGTTCCTGCGATGAGCCTTGTACACACCAGAGACTTCTTTAGTGATACACAAATATCCATCAAGATTAAGAGGCTTCAGAATTTCCCTGAGCGTTTTCTTTACAGGCTCAGGCTCACTTTTAGGTGAGTCAGCCAAGTCGGCTAAGGGAGTATCAAGTAGCGTTAGACTGTCCTTACCATGAAGACTAGTAAGGGCCTTAGGAAGCCTGCTAACAAGGTCATACGCAAGTAAATCGGAGTGGCCTCTAACCCACATCTCACTTTCTTCGCCCCAAGTTGGCTTTTCCCTGCATAGATACCAACCGCTTGGCTCATCTTTAGCAATCCATTTGTATCCATCCAGAAAGCCAATACCCAAATGTGTTCTAAGGGTTTCTACTCCCGGCTCAGGCAGCTTCTCATCCTCTCGTCTGCCTACGGTCACGCAATCAGGTAGTTTTAGTTGCGTCCACTCCAGCACTTCAGGGTTCAGGCCGGGTTTACTAGCCCAATGCGATCCATCAGAGAGACTGCATGTAAAAAATGCACGCCCGTTAAGATCACAAGGAATTAATGAAACCACGCTCACTGGTGGTCGGAGTTGTAAAACATTTAGAGCGGGTTCTTGTTGCGGTGCTGCGGTTTGTATATTCGGCATTGATATCACCATTAAAGTAATTGGCATCATGTGCGGGTGGTTTCTGTACGCCCCTGCCCTTACTCCAATCCATCTACAGGCACCGTGAAAGGCGGACCAGACAGCTGAAGAGATATCTTCTGAGTCGAATCGCAGTCATACGGGACCATTTGACCAGCCTCTTAGCGAGGTGCTTGGACAAAGTGCCAGTTCGGTATGTAGTGATTTGGTTCGGGTATTAGGTGGGGGTGTGAGCGGTTTTAGGATGAGCTTGAATCAGCTCTTAAGGGGTTGTGTTTGTTGGGAGCATCCTTCATCTCAATATAAACAACAAACTCATCTCTCATTCTCAAGAGGTTATGTGACAGCTGAGACTTTTCTATGATGATGCCACGGACAACCGGCTCAATAAGCTCTCTAAGTTGCTTCTCATACCTATCAAGCTCATCTTTAACCAGTCTCTCAGTAAGCTCCTCACGGATATTCTTCAACAAGGCATCATGCCCAAGGGAGGACAGGTTCAATTTCTGGCTAGAGTCCATCGTTAAAGCCCTCCAAGTCAGTAGCAGTGTCGTGCTGGTTGCTTCTGGATTTACTTGAGCCTAGTTTGCTTACTCCATACTCAAGAAGAACACCCAGCACGACACAACCAATATGGGACAGTATCAGCATTAGAATTACCTTTTTAGTTCATAGGAAAGCCCTCCCTTCCATGGATACCCTTTCAGAGCTTTAAATATTCTTTCTTTAGGTTGTTGGTAGTGGTGGTTACTTAAAGACCCTTATAAGCCCTTATAAGCATTTATAAGCCCTTTAAAGTGCCCCCTATAACCTTAAAAAACAAAACCCCGACGAATCGGCGAAAAGAAAAAAAATATTGCCTTAGGGCAACAAAACTCCAAGCCCAGTAACCATGCGGGTTTCAGAGCATTTGGAGTGGGAGTGGAAGGAGTGGAATTGGCGTGGGAGTATAAGTTTATAGACGTAGTAACAGGTCAAATACAACAGTTAGTGATTGGAATTTAGATACACTCAACTTCCCATAACTCTTCGCGTGAGGACATATAGTTTTTTAACCTCAAATATTTATTCAATAGTTTTTGGTTATTACTGGATTCAAAAACTTCCAATTGTCTATCTACAAAGCTATAAGCTTTCTTAACAAGCGCAAACTGCTCGTCATCATCTAAGTGTCTAAAGTGAGCACCTAGAAAATCTATAAAATAGAAATCATCGTCACCTTTTACAAGCATATTCAAACACATTCTAGCAAAGCCAGAAGAAACGCTAGAAATTAAGTCATTCTTAGCGCGATCTGCTTCATCTTTTATATAATTTACAAGCAAATCACCAATGACTATCCTTGGGAAATCCGCGCAGTGTGACTCCAACACATACGCCTTAGCCAGTCCGCCTCCATAAACTTCATTATCATTCATTTCAACTCCCCACCCTATATCTATGCCTCCACGGAGCGGATGACCCTGAGACAGGCAGGTAATAGAGGTTAGGGCTGCTGCACCTAGCAAACAATACACACCAGCAATTGGAAGCTTAGCAGTATGATTTTTTTCCAAAGAGAAAAATATATTCACAAAATCAGAAAATTGGTGCATTTTAATATTGTTGCTTTTAAAATTCTCTAGCTCTCTCTTTTTCTCATCCGGGATTCCACTAAAGCGCATATCATTTTCGATATGATCTAAGAGATGCGTATTATAGTATGCATTAAAATAAGAATCGAAAGACTCCCGAATACCTCTCACAACCCCGAAGGTATCATTCAAGACCCTTACTATCTTCGCATCATCAATATCTGAAAATTTATCAAATGAACGCAACTTAGCCTGCTGCCCCATTACATCCATAAAGGCAACAACGTGATACCCAACTTTTAGATTCTTTTCATTCTTAGCCATAACTCAAAGCACCCTTGAAACTAATTAATCCATATTGATAGATCTGAAAATTCCCCTACTCGTTTTTTTATGTTGGCGTGCCCAATAGCTATCCCCACACTGGACAAATTGAAACTTTTCATCATTGAAGAATTCCAGACATAAAACACCCTTTCCATATAAGGTCTAATCTCAATACATTTTTGTTGAATTTCTGAAGAGTGCATTTTTCCCCTATTAAAAAGACCAATAATTTTCCCCACATCACTTTCAGGGATTTTATGCGTATTCAATGCTTCGACAAGCCGATCCATATTGATCGCATTTACTTGGAGCCAGCCTGGGGCATTCCAGCATTCTCTAAAAAATCTATCATCAAGACCAATAGATAACTCTCTTTTCGCTATCTCACTCGGATCAAAACCCTTTAGAAACAATCCTTGATAATTTACACCAAACCAAGTATCCAGCCTTACTGGCATTGATCCAATATTCCCACACCCCGTATATGATAAATGCTGATAGCATGCGTCATTTTCCACCAAACTATTTACAAATGGCTTCACCGCTGCATCAAGATATAACCCAAGGGAGTCAAAATCGACAACATCCAAGCCGCGCGCGAACTTAAATACGAAGATTACTGAAAGGACTGCTATTTGATTATCTGTGAGCTTGGGAGCGACACCCAGAGATTCATTGAGTACGATTTGCAGAATATCCCTCTGCTCATGTTTGCTTCTATCTATGAGTAAATCTACAAGTAAGCTTCCTAGGTCGTCATCTCCCGTACGCGCATACTCCCTTTGAACTGTGTAAAGGGCGTATTGAAAATCAGGATCATATGCTTTTGAAAACCCTGAGGGATTTTCCTTATGCAGTTTAAGTAGAAATTCTTCAATAATCTTCTCAGCTCTTGCAGTAACTATCTCCACAGCATCTCCAGATAGTTGATAGAAGTTTGCCTTGAAAACATCTGTAGCAACCTCCCGAACTTCTGGGTAGCTTAGACCATTGAAGTTAATTTCATGTGCTTGGTAATTAGTTGAATTATTTCCTGACTTCTGGTTGAATCTATTAGTTATTCTTTTCTTTATTCTTGATAGTATTCCCTTTCCTAAATCAGTCATCATTCTTTTTCTCTACACCAATATTTATACTGCCCCCCGCCTGTAAATTCGTGGAGTTATCCCCCCCTTTTTGTACTTGCTTATTTCTTGTTGTTGAAATAAACCATCCAGCTACTGTCAATGGTATGGTAATGACAAGAATGCCTATGCCGCTAAGAATCCAATCAATATTCTCCATGATCCAGTCCACTCGGTACTCCCTATAGTTAATTTACACTTTGCTAAAGTGTTAACTGCCTCACTAAATCTATAGGGTACAATCTAACAAATCTCCCGCTGTCACGAAATGTAAAAGCAGAAAAAAATGCCTGCAAAGCCCCTCAAAGGCTCTACAGGCATCTTCAACTTATCTTAAGCGGCTTACTGGACGTATCCAGTCGGACGGCTGACAGTAGCTCCTGTGGCGTCCACGGTGGACACAACAGTACTGCCAGCACTCATAAACTTCTCTACATTATTCAGCAGGTCATCAATAGCCTGCTCTCTGTGCTCCCTACTCACCTTTGCAGTGTCAACTGCCATGCGGTCTGTAAAGAACTTCACCCCCATTGCGAGAGGGTCAATAAGGTCATCATGTACGAGGCTTCCCTTCTCATACGTGATTCTGGTCATCTGATAAAACAGGCTGTAGCGAATCTCGTTCTTGTTGTTCTCGTAGTCCCTCTCAATCACTGAAGGGGCCACTACAAGCCTGTGCTGCATCATTACAGGCTCCAGGCAATCAATGATTCGCCTCTCTTTCTGCCCTTGTGATTTGGTCTCTTCAACACCACATGCGTAGCTGTCGTACAGAACGGGCCTCAGGAGCTCAGTGAACATCCCATCACCGAAGTTATCTTCCACCAGCACTGTATGGACTCCATGACGCTTTGCCATCTGGGCAATGGACCTGAGTGTTGGCTTTGCATAGCCCTCTTTAAATCCCCTTGCTTCAGCTAGGAAGATGTATCCCCTGAGGAAATAAAGCACCACAACCCCTGTCAAGTCCTTACCACGGCCTGAAGGGTCAATTACAAGCAGTTTATATTCGTAATCCAGGCGCTCATCACTAGCCCAATCTGGGTGGTAATAGTAATCACCTGTCAAAGCGACATTAGGTACATCAACAATCCTGTCGCCATGCCTCATCAAGCTGAATTCAACAGGTGCCTTGACAGGCATAATGTCAGACACAATTAAGTCTGCCACTTTGAGCGGGTACTTTTCAGCATCACTCAAAGTTGTGTCAAGCATGAATTGAAGAGCGAAACCAGCCTTACCATAGGATGCTAAACGCTCATCCAGATCTATTTTGGTGAACCGCTGAGGGTCTGTCGGCTGATCTACAAGGCTTTGATCGCGTTCCAAGTCATCTACAATGAGCCTTGCCAATGCCCCTTTATATCTCTCCATGTTTTTTGGATACAAAGCAGGCCAAATCATAGTCTTATAGCCACGCTCAGGTAGCTTGCTATACAGGCTCATCTCATGCTGAGGCGTTCCCAGGAATAGAATCTTCGGCTCAAATTCCATCAATGCAGGGTCATACGGCTTGAGAATCGCATCAAACTCCTTCACCAGTTCACTCAATTTGTCCTGAGCGGTCTGGGTAGCGGAGTTATTCAACACCTCAACGTCATCAGCAATGATTATGTCAGCGCGGGAACCCGTCAGCTGGCCAGTGATACCAACTGATTTAACGGATGGTGAGTGGTCAACCCGTGCAGGCCCCACATCAAACGCGATTAGCGAGTCCCTTTGATTGCTCTTTGCTCGCAAATGCTGGAGCCAAGGAACCTCACCTATAAGGCGTTTTGTAAACTGTGAGAATGCGTCTGCCCTTTCCTTAGATGCAGACACAACCATGATTTTAAGTTGAGGGTCGCGGTAGAGCATCCATACAACAAAAGCTGAGGTAATGAATGATTTACCACACCCCCGGAAAGCTTGAATGATAAGGCGCTTAGGAGAGTTCCCCAGCGCCCTCGCAATATCATTCTGTAATCTTGTTGGATTGGGTAGATTAAGATGTTTCCAAATCAGGTAGAGAAAGAATAAAAAATCATCCTTAAGCCGCTTCTCTACTTCATGTGCCATCTAGCTCCTAATTTATTGTGTTACCGGCTTGGTAGTTTTCCAAGTCCTTTGAAATCTCATCCAGAATACTTCCGGGTTTGGAATCACACTGGATGCCGTTGTGCTTCAGCAGGTTAATTGCCTGTGCAATTTCAGCAGCTGTTGCCTTACCGCCTTTAAGCCGCTCTAACAAAGTTCTAGCAGCCTCATCGTGAAGCTGTTCTAGCAGCTCCTGTAATGCGCTCACTTATTACGCCCCCTATTCTCTTTCTTAGACTGAATGCGGAGATTGCTTGGAGCCTTATTAGCAGGGTTTCTATCTTTATGGTCTACATCTTTACCCTGCACGGCTTTCTTCCCCTTCAATTTAATCATCAGTCTGCGCGACTTATTCCGCTCCGACCTGCGACGTACTTGCTCAGGTTTTGAATGGTAGCGAGCGTATTCTTCTTTGTAATCACGCTCCTTTGACATTCAGGGTCTCAGCCATGTCCTCAACAACTTTGTCATCAATGTCGGTTTCAGTGCGCTTAGCAAGCTCACGTAAAGCGCGGATAATCAGCCGCTTCAGGATCTTCTCTGACATAAAGGCAAAGAAGGTATCTTTAATTACTTTCGTCATTACACTCATAGTTATTACTTTTATTCCGTTTAAATACCCCTTTGATTTTCGGGCTATATATTTTCAAAATCGTAGGGATGATAATTAATAGGTTTAGAATGCCCGTTAATATCCCAAGCATAAGCGCCCAATCAGCGACTTTAATGCCCAGGAAAATAGCACCACCCACCCCCACTGTCGTAGCAGAGGTGCCGGCCTGAAAAAATTCTTTCATTTATTTTTAGGGTTTTTGGATACCGTTGTGGTTCACATAACCACCGGCAAGATATGTATCAGTTTCCTCAACATCTAACATCAACACTTCTAGGGGCTCTTTAACAAGTAGGAGGTGTGTGAGCGAGTCCCAGGTTAAATCATCTCTTAAAACCTTATCACCCGGCTTTAAATATAGGGCACGGCAGAACCCATATAGACCGTTACGTTCAATAAAGAATGGGTGGGTTAGCGAGCATTTAACTTCATTAACCTCCATGTGCATACGCTCTTGAGTGATTTCTAAATGCCTTACAACAGACCAAGACAGCTCACCAGATAGCTCTGTTGCTTGCCAATCTTCCCAGCTTCTTTGCGAGGATTCATCAGGCAGACCATGGATAATGTAGGATCTCACTTCATCCCCAACAGCAAGGTCTTCAAGCTGCTTAAAACCGCCTTTGGTCTCAATATCATGGCCAGTCCATAAGCAGGTAGGGTCGGTGTTAACTGCTTTAACTGCCGTGGTATTTAAAGTAAAGGTTGCGGTATCTTTTATGGAGCTATCGCCCTTCCACCGCAACTCTACCTTGAATTTACTTTCACCTGAGGTACTACCATTCGTAGTTCGGGAAACGTGATGCTCAAAGTACTGGTCAGAAGCCAAGCTATACCATGTGTTAGCTTCCATCCCATTTGATAACTCATTACCAGTTCCGTTGGTGGTCACGGTCACACGGATATCAAAATCATTACCAGGGGTTCCCGTCTGAGATACCCAACGGGTAGAACCAGATTCCACCGCCCCATTTGTAGTAATAGACCCATCCGTATTGAAGTAGATCTTGTGGTAATTATTAGTGGTGGAGAATGTTGACGTCACAGAGCGCCGGGAAGCGTAGTTGTTCATTGCCGTTGTATAGGTGTACCACGCCTTCCCCCGGCAATCCCCTAAACCAATCTGACCAGAAGACTTCCCAGCAAGGGTTCGTACATTGCTGTCATTTAGTGAGCGCTGTGATGTAGATGACTCCCCTATTTCAGTACTTAAGTCTGAAAACCCTATCTGGCCAGTAGGCGTAGTCATTTAACCCACCTCTTAACCCACTGCCATGCCTTCACGTACCAGGGGCGGATCAACTCTTGCACTTGCTTATCAAGCTCTTGAACCGCAGAGACAAGAACAGCTACAGCCCGCTGGTAATCTAGCGTCATGTAGCCTTTACCGCTGATTGATTTCTGTTCTTCAGAGTTCCAATCAAAAGGTGCCGGATGAATCAGCTCAGGGGTGGTTTCCAAGACACTTTGAGCGCTGAGTCCTACTTCTAATCTATCAGCCTTAATAGCCCCCCTTGAAAGGCGCTCTCCAAGCTTACTGCCATAGTAAGAAATGGGTTTCCATTTCCGAATCGCAGACAACCCCTCAACACCCCCAATAACATCTTTCAGTCGCTCATCTGAGTAGTAGCCAATGACATTACCATCTGCCCTAAACTCTCCTCCATCCAAAAATTCAAAGCGCCGCGTGCCTCCGTCATTAAGGAAGTACATGGAAGAGTTCGCGTTTGTAGATGAGATATACATCCGCCAATCATAGGCATCAGTTTCAGAATCACCTCCACTATGGAAGTCCAAGTAGCGTCCAATATCAGTCACACCACTGGAGCTTGTCCATACGACAACATTGTAATTGTTACCACTAGACCAAAGAGAGAGCCCGCCAAGCTTACTTGAATCAGCGGCTGTAGATGACTTTCCTAAATAGTTTGAGGGGGTGAAGTTTCCTGCATGCCAGATATCACTATTCTTATATGTGAAGCTGTTGGAATCGCAGTTGAAAGTAGACCCGCTACTCCCAACTTGAAGCGCTCCATCCGTCCTCAACAAACTTGAGCCACAATAAATACCTGAAGAGAAATCCCCTGACGGGTTTAAACGCAGCCAAGTATCGTTGCCTTGTAGAACATGCTTATTATCAGAACCTGCGTAGACACTACCAGCTACAGTGGACAGGTTATTCCGCGCAGCAACGTCATACCCTTCAATATTGTTGGAACCAACTGTACTTAACTTGCCATCAACACTTACATCGCCGGTAAAGGCCGCACCTGAAAGCAGTGCGTAGGATGTGCTTGCCTTACCACCTAGCTTCCCAGCATCCAGCTCACTACCAGCACCACCATTACCTGAATGCCATACCGTATAAGTTCCAGTGCCATCCTGTAAGTCAATCGCACTGCCTCGCAAGGCCAAGCGCAAAGATGTTTTGCCAACCAATACAGTATCGGTTTGTAGGATTCCAAGAATCGCATGAGCTGCACCAGAACTATCTTCGGCTTGTAGATACCGCGTATTTCCAAGCTTGATTACACCCCCATCGCCAACAGTCAGCAATGCACTCAGAGTGGAATTTTCACTGGAGGAGAGGCCACCAAGATCCGTTAATGAAAGATCTACATCCCCATCCTTACCGTTGATACTGCGGACCCTAGCTCCTCGCGGAACCCGATACCAAGCCTGCTCATCAATGCTCCAATAGATCTCATCACCAGCGTTATAAGTATCGCTGCCAATATCACCATCAATCGTCACATGGTAAAACCAGGACTTACTTGTATCGTCAGGGGTTGGGGGTGAACTTGTAGAAGACCACTCACCCAGCGGGATAGGGTCATTTGTCAGCGCTGACTGCATCTGGCTGACATTCTGCTCCATTGTAGCTACACGACTTTCAGCAGCCTCAGCAGCACTTTTAGCGGACTCAGCATCAGTTTTCGCTGAATTAGCATCGTCCTTGTAGCCTTCTGCTGTATCAACCTGTTGGTCAATATGCTGTCGGTCTGATGCAACCGCCGAGCGGTCAGTTGACACCTGACTACCAAGCGCATCAGCATCGTCTTTAATTTGCTCAATGTCAGACTTGTAACCAGCGATGGTCTGCTTATCAGCAGCGGCCTGAGTAGCGGCATTAACCGTATCTTGCTTCTTACTGGTTACATCACTTTGAATAGCCAGCAGGTCAGTCTCAATGGACTGCATATTGCCGTGAATTGTATCTATCGCGCCTTTAACATTGGCAACATACGCAGTGTCATCCTCAACGGTGTCGTACCACGTATTAATAGTGTCGTATTTGTCTCGTATCTCACTCAGATACTGCTGGAAGAGCAAATCTTTAGCATCTAGCTGCTCTTTATTTACAGCATCTCCGGCATCTACACCGGCTGCTAGGTTGTATATGTAGCGCCCTTCCATATCAATGGAACGGTCTGAGGTGAGGGCAACGATATCGTGTGTAAGGTCAATTGCCTCTTGGGCAACGTGAAAAACCTGTAAAGCAGATGTGTCTAAGTCATTCTCAGTGAGTATCGTAGCGTTCTCAAAATCTACGATGCGGTTCTGCACTGGGGTGATACGCCGCACCATTACAAACGCATTCTGAACTGAGTCATCAAGCTCAACTGTATTGCTGCTGAGCCATGAGAAAGGAACTTGCTCGCCATCTACTTCGCAGAATATGTGCTCAGGATCTATGTAATCAAAAGAGATACTGAGCGGACCAGTACCCGTGAAATTTGGGTACTCGTTACGTGCATAAAACTCGGTCATTTATTCCTTTTTTATTCCTCTGGAAGAGGTGTGTTATCAACTAGATTCCTCAACATCCCATCAATGAATGGAGCATTCTGCATAATCATCAGCCTCTTCAGTGTCATTAAGTCTTTCTCTGTGAATTCCTTATCATCACTTACAGCTGCCTCACCTATTGAGCTGGCAAGCTTTACCGCATTAGTGGCCCAGGCACCTGCTGGTGATTGCATAGGATTTAGTAAGGAGTTTTCTAGCCCGGTATAGCGCTGATTGAAGAGTGGTTCACCAAAGAAGTCTGCGCCTGTGTCAGCAAATGCTGGGAGCAGTGCAGCCCAACTAGCCCTTGCAAAGCCCGCCTTAATAACTTCCTCATTGGTTAGCTTTTCTTTTAGGTACTCTTCTCTATCTGGCCTACCAACGGCAGCTGTGTGTGTCCTCGCGATATAGCCCAGCGAAGCGAATAAGGAGCCGTACAACATCTTTGTAACTCCAAACCCGATATCACCATCCCTCAGCTGGTTGGCTGTGTTTAGCAGCTGCTTTGAATGGGCCGAAATAACGAACGTGCGAAATTGGAGTAAGAGCTTGGAAAGGGGTGAATCAAATGGGAGTAAATCACCTATGTCGTTCACCTGAACAGAACGCTCCCCCCACTTCCTAAGCAGGGTTGCAAACGCTTCTGCTGTTTCAGGTTCCCAGCTTTCCCAGTTCAGTTTATGAACATTCTCAGCCCCTTTGGCATGTTTACTCATCTCGCGCTTAATCGCAGAGAACTCCTCGGGGGTTATCCCGTATTCTCTCAACTGCCTTTCAGATAGAGCTGGGATGTTGCTGTGAATCTCCTTCCAAACTCTGTCCACCTGCCCCTTTACAGCCAGTCGCTGACTGAATGTAGTAATCAGGTTCATCCCTGAAATTGTTGCTACCCCACGATTCGCCTTATCCAAGCCCCTCTCAACTTTCCCTAATAAGCCATCGCCAATAGAGTCCATCATCTCTGGGTCGTAGTTAGTAGCCCTAGTAAGGAAGGCTTGTGAACCATAACCACCAGTAAATTCTTCCAGTTCAGCGGCAAGGTCATTACTTAGCTCACCATTCCGGGCTCTGAGCAGAATGCTTTTCCATTCTGGTATGGACTTGAAGAAGCCTTTAAAGCCCATGGTGGCTACCACGTTGCCAATCTCAGCTATCTGAGCGAATCCAACCATTCCCATCACATTACCAAAGGCCATCTTTCGCCCCAGTCGTGATGTGGTTGCTAAGAGGCTTTGACCATCGTGATTAGGTATTCCTAAGATGTGATTCAGGGATTTTTGGAAGGCGTCCATCTCGGCTTTCATGCGCCAATCAGCGCGCTTACCAGAGGCTCCTACGGCGTGGTACTGCTCTTCCAGTCTTTTGCGGAGAGCTGCTATCTCTGAGTCCCCGACAAGACCATGCCTTGCCAATGCCACTTTGCCCAACTGGCGGTTCATATAGGAGCGGAGTAAAACATCTGCATTACGCTGGAACAGCTCAGTAATAGCCGTGCCATCATCCAGGCGCGCATTCATATCCAAGTTGATTCGCTGCTTCCAGACTGACTCTTTCCCTGCCTTGCCTTCCTTCCTGTTTGCGCTTAGCTGTAGGTCTTTAGCCAACTCATCAATGGTCCTGCCATCAATGCCAGCCTCTTCCAAGTGGTACCGGAAGTCCTCTGCATCCATTTCAAACCACCTCCTCCAATCCTGCCCAGCGGTTTGGTATCGTCTGGAGGTGATAATCTTGACTACGTTCTTTGCGATACGCTGAGCAACGTCCTCAGTGACACCTGCAATCCCTCTTACCAACAGTTCTTGGGCCTTCCCTCTGCCCATACGCTCAATTCGCATATCGTCGTAAACATGTGGAAGGTACTTTGCATTCGCTTCAAAGTTCTCGGCACCGCGAACAGCAGCACCTCTCCCACCCTCCCTCTTCAAGGGATTCTTCTGTAGTTCACCAAGCTCCCTATAGATCCGGGCATGAACATCCCCCACGGCTTTAACCGCTGGGTGATAGTCACCTCCCACGCCTTCAATGTAATCAGAAACCTCCCGGTAGAATTTATTGCGGGCTTGGGTCTCCTTCATTGCACCAAAGCCATGTTCCTTCTTCCAGGCATTGAAGTGGGTGTGCTCAGCCTTGGCTATCTGTAACTCAAAGCTGCTTTGCTGGTGCCTTTTCCAGCCGCTTGCAGACCAGGCAGAAGTTGTCCCTCGCTTTGACCAGCCTGTTGAGATATCAACTAACTTGCTAGACCAGTGGCGTAGCAGTGAATTATCGGAACCAGCCATTAGCGAACCAATCGTGTAGTTCACCTTTGAGCCAAATGCCTTATCACTGTACTCATGCCCGTTAGAGGCAATATCCACTCTTTCAGTGGCTCCAATCTCAGTGGGCGTTGTTGCTGAGCTGGTTGAACTATGTCCGGGGTTGTCTAAGTCCAGCGGCTGCTCAACATCTTCAAAGCTCTTTCTACCCTCTTCAGTGAACTCACCAGCTTCCTTCAGCTGCTTGGCCTCTACTTCTCTGCTTACTTTTCCATAAGCTTTTGCGAGGTCTGGAGATACCTTTCCAAGGGAGCCTATCAGTCCCCCTAAACTCCCCGCTGTTGCAGTTGCTATAAGAACATCTTCATCATCCATCACAGGATCTATAGCATTTACCAAGCTCTCTATAGTTCCAACTTCGCCAGCTGTTATCGCACCAGCTGTAAACGCTCTCTTCACCCTACTAACCCGCGAGCCCCACATTGCTGCGGTCCCAACGCCACCAGTGAGAGTACCGGCAACAAGTGAAGTGGGATCTACAAGGTTCGCTAGTATCCTTGCTGACAGTGCGCTATCGCTCTGCATGAGTACTTGTTCTAGCTTTTGAGTAGCCAGTAACTCCTCACGCATATTCTCTGCATGTTCTAGGCTAGTGGCCTCTACCAGACTTGCCTTATGCTCATCTGCCAAGCCATCACCAAGCCTATGAAAATCACTTTGGGAGAGCGTGAAATCTCCCCCCTCTTCATACCCATCCAACTCACTCCAACGAGCAAGCCTACTGTGCGTCCAGTCCAGTTCAGCCGCCGTGCCAAAGGCTTCTATAAATCCTACTGAGTTTTCTTCAGCGGGCTCAGGCACTTCTAATGACTGCTCTTGCTCGGGAGTAAGTAAGGTAGGGTTCTGGCCAATGCTTACTGCATCTTTCTGTCTCTGCTTTGAAATTGCATCAGAGACTATTTCCTTTCCTACCAAATCCACTTTAAGTCTCTTTAAGTTGTTGCTTCAGCTGCTCCAGCTCACGTCGCTTGCGCTCAACTACCGCTGCGTCCACATTCATTCTGATATCACTCTCAATCTCAGCCTGCTTAGCAGCGATACTGTGTGAAAGTCCTGACTTCTTAATGCCACCTTTAACCGTATTTATTACCGGCTTCACAACACCACCAATAGCACCAGCAACGGCCTTAGTAGGCTTAACAAAGCTCTCATTAAATGCCTTAGCAGCACGCCTGCCGGTATCGCCTGCATCATGTTCTGCAAGTGCCTGGGTGTACTCATGCTCATCCATCAAGGCAGCTACTTCCGGTCTTCCGAAGTCATAGAGGTTTGCTATCGGGGCGTTATTCGCAATGAGTGGGCGGGCAATCATGGCGGTTTTTCGGTTTATCGCGAGTAGGTTGTTATCGGTTGGGTTATAGAAGAGAGCAATATCCTCTGGCTCCACCTCTTCCCCATCACCACGCATCTGCTCTGCATAACTTTCGCGAAGGAATTGGAAAGCGGCTTCAGGTGTTCTTCCCGTTTCCTGTTGAAAGCGAATCACCTCATCTTTCCGAATAGCCACTCCACTGACTTGAGTGAACTCATCTTCAACTTTGTTGTAAGCCATCTCTAAAGCGCGGTCTTGAGACACTCCCATCTGCATCAGGTAGGACGCTTCGCGCTCAATCAGTCCAATTACTGGCTTACTGTTGAAGTCCGTATCAAGATCTTTTGTCCAGCTGAACCAACCCTCACCAAACTTCTTGCTCAGGAATTCATCACGGCTTGCTACGGATTCTTTGCTCCACATAACCTTGGGAGGTGGCTGTGTAAGGTCCGTACTATTGATTCGCTGAAGGGCTTGGAGAGGTGTTTCATCAAGCAGCTGATGCTCATTGAAGGCCATTACCTTGCGCCTAGTATCATCAGGCAACATTCCCACATAGCCTGTATCCATAGCCATTGGTAAAACCTGTAGCATCTGCTTAGTTATAGGAGCCAGCTCTTTCGGGTCACTTACCTTTTCATCAAATGCTGCAAAGCCACCTGAGAAAACTTGATCCAGTGGCTTATAGCGCTCACCATTCTTTTTCAGGGCATTGAAGAAAGTCTTCATACCCACATCGCCTTGCCGTAAGAAGTGGTTGTAAGCGAGCCTTAAGGTATCCCCTTTTAATGTGCCTTCGCCCCTCTCCCACTGCTGCGCCGCAACTGGAAGTTCCTTGTTTAAGGTGCCTTCAAGGAATGCGTTTAGCAGGTAGTGCTTAGCAGTATCCCCTCCAGCTTTAACGCGCTCGCTGTTTATCATGTCCAGCAAAGAGTCTGCTTCAGAGCCAGTGATAACGCCTTTCTCAATGACACCCCCAAAGTAGTCGTATCCGGGTTCTGCCATCTGACCTGAAAGCACTGCTGGTATTACTTGGGTTTCCCAGTCATGTATAAAAGCCAGCTTAGCTTCCTGCTTCTGCTTAGTATTGAGGTCTAGGGTTCTCTGGCGAGCAGCTTTCATCCTTTGCTGAAGTGCATCACCACCAATCAAGCGACCTTGCGAATCCTTCCTGTCCAATACCAAGTCCGCTAACACGGTAGCTTGGAAGTCATTGTCAGTAATCTCTGGCATTGCTTGCACATCAGCCACAAGCTCCAAGAAATCCTGCTCACTTAATCCATCACTTAAAGCCAGCTGCTTTAGGGAACCAAGAGCAAAGTCCGCATCGTCAGGGGAATTATTGAAAGTCTGCTGTAACTCAGGGATTGAGCGGAGCACATAGTCCTTGTAGATCCCCTTCTTATCTTCATACCGTTTTGACTCACGCATCTGAAGCGCCTGCTGACGCGATTGCGCTCCCCAGGTCCGCTTAAGGCGGGTGGCATAGTCAGGGTTATGGACTCGGGAAGTATCTAAAAAATCAGCAGCCTGTTTTGAAAGTTCATCTGGCTCTAGATCCAACAGGGATGGATCGCGCTCAACAGCCTTTCTAAAGCTCTGCTCAGCGTCCTTGTAAGCCATTTCAGAAGCTAGGTAGCTCTCTGCATCCAGCTCCTTGTTGTATTTATCAGCCCAGCTATCCATGGCTACACCGCCCAATGAAATCAGCTGGTCCACTGTATCCGCCCCACTCTGTTTAGGGGCTACTGGTGTTGTCATAGTTGCGTAGTCAGCAACTTTTCTTTTAGTTCCTTGCCTACCGACTACTGCATCTAGTGTAACTCTGGCTATGTCGTACCTCCCCCGGAAGTTCCGGTAGAAGTCCCTCCAGAAGTACTACCCCATTGGACAGCACGACCAGAACCTCCATCGCTTGTGTAAGAACCAGCTCCAGCAATAGCAATATCCAGTAGGTTCTGCTTCCATCCTTTTGGCTGCTGGAGTTGGTTAATAAGATCCACCACACTGCGGTTCTCATTCCGCTTATTAATCATCAAGCGCGCACGGCTATCGTCCAAGTTTCTATCAATGTTGCGGACGTTCTGGTTGCCTTGTCCTTCAACAAATGACCTCAGACGGAAGATTGAGAGACCTCCCACTCCATTCTCAGCAGCGCTTAAAGAGACCTTATCTGCTTGACGCAGCATGGTGAGCTTTGCCTGCAACTTATCGTCAACAGACTTTTCTTGCTCAGTCTGAAATACACGGTTCATTTCCCGTATATTCAACGATGCACTTTCAACGGCAGCATCTCTCCGCTTTCTATTCTCTTTAGCTAACTTCTTGTCATTGCGATTAGCAATCAACATGTCAGCTACAACTGCGGCAGCAATTGCATACGGATTGCCCGTACTAGCAGCCGCAGAAGTTAATTCACCGGCCATTTAACCACCTGTATAAAACTGTGTTTGGACCCATTGAAGTTGGCTACCAATTCACATTCAGAAAAGCCTAATGCCCTCACATATCGGAGAGCTGATGTATTCTCTTCATGGATGTAGTTGTAGAGCAGTTCAGAGGAGTAATCAGCAAGCTTTTCGCGAGACTCCTGCATGAAGGCCCTAATATTTGACGGCCTCTCAGATGTTGGAACCATCCAAGGCAGTACGCCATGTTGGCCATGACGGAATCCAGAAAGCCCTATAAGCCTTCCGCCATCCCAGATAGAAAAGGCTTCGCCACTGCTCTCAACACACCTAGTCAACATCCCTGCAAAGCGGCTTCCAAATACCTCCAACTCGACTCTATATTGGGGGTGAACATCAGCCGCTACTTCCTCAACATCTCTATCTACTACGGGCTTCAAGTCATACATCACTACAATCGCCGTGCTCTGTATGAGTAGAACGCCTCCCATTGAGCAGACAGGAATACCGCATCAAAGGGGCTCCAATTAGAGATATGAATTCTCAGCCTATCTGCCTGCCCCATTACCGGGAAAGTAAGCTCACCCACCGCCACAGGTATCTCCCCAATGATGTTGTCAGCTGAGCCGATTACCCTTGCATTGAATTCCTGAGCGCGTATATCGCTTCTACCAGTAACTTCAGCAGCCACTACAAAGTGACTTGTATCTGCATAGTTCAAAATGATGCGACGGGCCTGGGTGCGTCCACCTACTAGAGGTGTTCCTGAGCTATCCCTGATTGACAGGCGAGAGAAAACATATCGCTGCTCATAAGGGAAACCTACAAAAGCGCGATCTTGGAATTGAAAAACAACCCGGCCATCCCAGTCCTCTAAATCCGAGCTACCAATCCCTAAGCCAGTGACTTCCTCGCGCCTATCAAGTAAGACAGGGTGGCCTAGTTCTTCTGCTAAGGGATCGTATGAGAGATTCATCCCCTCGTAGTAGTAAATGTAGGTGGGAGCTTCCATATCACCACCCTCGTTATATCTGGTCAGCAGTCGTAAGTAATTTGCCTCCAGAACTATATCAAGCACCTCAGCTGAAAATTCCCATTTCTGCCAAGCACTTTGAACTCTCTCATCCCTCTGCTCAGCCCAGTTGTAGACGTACATGAAGCCAATCGTATCCTCATGTGACAAGCGAGGAAGTACGAACAGAGTGTCTTGCGTAGAGTTACCAGCAAGTCTATGAACAAACCCTTCAATATAATTAGGGACATGCTTAGTAATATCAAAAGCACGCCATTTATCCCCTTCATAAACGTACTCCCAAATTGCGTTAAAGTTCCTCTTTCTGCTACAGAAGAAAATCTTATCTCCCACCCTGATTGGAGCCACATTCACATCAATTCTGTATCCCGTTGTTGGGACTACCTGAACCGTTTCCGCACTGAATATTTCACCCCCACTACAGCTGTATTGCTGATTTTCTGAGAAGAGAATTAACTCCTTTTCATAGGGGATCATGTGCTGAATCGGAGTGACTTTATTGTTGGATATCGCAATATCTATTGAGTCAGATTCAAGCGGCTGAATAACGGTGGTGGGAAAGAATCTAAAATGATTGCCAGCCTCACTAAACACCAAGTTCTCATCCGTTGCGAAAACGAGGCGATTCTTGAAATAGGACATACTTGTAATCGTGCGGATTGCTGAAAGCTGGCCATCTGAATTGATAGAGCTAGTAAAACTCGGGAAAGGCGCCGTTGCGTAGTCCCCTACTTCTCGCGCTGACCAAGGTGCATGAGAAAACTCAAAGTAAATTCCGTAAGGATTATCTTCATCCACATACTGAGCATCTTGCTTACGTGTCAGCAGATGAGGCATGGTATTTCGGTCCAACTGGTTAATCAGACCAGGGGCTACCGTTTCTTCCCAAGTACCCGTAGTTACTCCACCTTCCTTGTTGTAGACAACATGGTAAGCCTCACTTTCAGCATCAGGCTCCGGTAGTATCTTCAGACGGAACCCATCAGGCGCATCAGGAGGTAAGTCGGAAAAGTTTTGTGCCTTGTGTTTAAAGGCAAAGAAAGCCTTACCACCAAGGGAGTCAACAGCCTCAATGGTATAAGTATCTGCTGAGTGGACCGTTAAATACGTTCCATAGCTAGTAGCCGTACAACCGTGAGAGCCTGTCTTAGAGTTTATCGCTGAGACTATTGAACTGGTGATTACCTCAGTTGCCAGCCCTGCACGCGCCCTATCGGTGTCAGCTTCGGGCGTTTCGTATGAGCAGGAGTAGCCATTCAGCTTCAAGGTATATTTTGTTGCGTAGTCGGCTTGCTTCACATAACAAAGCGACCGATTATCCTCAAGGTAGCCCTCTTCAATGGAAGAGTTGTCAGTAGTATCCCAAGCGCCGAAGCCAAGACCAGCATCAGCAATCTCAGTAGATATTTCACCCGGCTCATAATCCCTTGTAGTAATTACAATTGAGTCAATGCTTTTCGTAGGTACTTTTGAACAATCAACACTCATGGTATATATGTCCTGATAAATGAATTCCTTGCACTGCTCCTGTAATACTTCCCGTATACACCACGGTCATCCAAGCCGGGTGGTCTTTGCCAAGTATTTGAATTCGTGTTCCCTAGCTTCTTTCTCTTCTGAACGCTGTTCTCAGTGATATCTAAATCACTACCGCGAGGGCGTATGATTGAAACCGTAGAACCTTTTACATGCACGGTGTATGACGGGTAATAGGTGCGTAATGATTCGCCTAGTGAACGCGCACACTTCTCAGCTGTAAGACTTTCATCAATATCCAAAGTCACTACTTCAGGGGAACTTAGCCCAACGATGTACTCAATCTTATTCATATCAGTACCACCGCACGCATGATGGGTCAGTGCTGCTGAAACAAAGCTGGGGATTGTTACTTCAATCGTTGTCAGTACATTTGAGGAGGCCATTAAGTTGTCTCCCGAACGTATGCCTGCTCAACCGGAACCTGCTTATTTAGGATGATTGAGGTATCTGCTGTTGTGAGCACCTGAAACTGATTCTGCACGTTCTCTTTAGACCTGTGCCGCAAGTACTCTTTATTAGCTTGTGCATTATCTACAACGGGATACTCAACCCCTGTGTCTGTGTTAAAAACACGTACTGAGCCATCTGTGATAACCATGATGTACCGCTCATTGGCATCACGCTCAATAAAATGAACACTCGCATCAGACGTATCAAGGTTTGTTAGTGTGCTTATAAGCTCAGTGGAAGGCCGCTTACCCATCCCATCAACGAGTGAGTTCCTACAATTTATCTGGTCCTCACATTGAGTTTCACTACGGAGCTTTTCTTCCTGCTGACTTACCCCACCAATCAGGTTTCTAATTGATTGACTTAGTAAAGACATTACTACCCCCAGCAAGAGTACATAGAAGCCAGGTAAGCATCAGCACCGCTAGTAGTCGTGCTACCACCACGCAACAGGCTCTGCATAAACTCTGAGTTCTCTTTGAGGTTGTGATGAGCGTTTTCTGACTCACTCTGTAAGAGAGAGATGTGAGCGGTACGTTCGGCTTCTTGGAGAAAGCTATCCAGCTGTTTAGATCCAACAGTAGCTTGCTGGAAACGGCGTGTAGCGGAAGTTAGAACAGCCATCATGGCTTCATGGGGAAGCTCTTCAAAGTCAATTTCAAGCACCAAGTGAACAACCAAATCCGACTGGAATTTCTTGGTCTTGTTCACGTTGTCGTATAGATAGAGCCCGCGTTGAACAACATCGGTAGAACCTGTATCCACACTGAGCGTCCCTTTGGGAAGCTTTAACTCTGTATAGAAGTTACGCGATAGCTTGTAGTTATTCTCTGTATTGAAATACCAACCCTTAGCCTGAACTGTGGTATTAGTCTGACTGAGGATTGTTTCGGCTATACGGGCATCTGCAAATGCCTCTCCAAGTTGGTTAACAGGGGCCTCCCCTATTCCGACCAACATGTAATTTACAGCATCTAATTTGGTCATTTAATCCTCTAAAAAAAAGGGAGTCTCCTAAGAGACCCCCAATTGAGCTAACAATAAATTATGCTTTCAGCAGCGGGATGGAACACTCAGGACGTAGAATGTCGTGGCCCAGTGCTTGAGTAGCCAGGATGGTATGACCAAGGCGCAGAGGCTCTTCCACTACCTTAGTGTTGATCCCCCAAAGCTCAGTAGTCGCAACTGCTGAACTAGAGAAAACCAAGCCAACTACGTTTGAGTAGTCACCGCGATATTTCGCTTCATTACCGGAACCAACAGTGACATCTGCCAGCGGCTCTGGGTCGCTGATACCTGCGCTTTCATCAGTGCTGGGAATATGGTTAGACTCATAGATTGGAGCACCGGCAACTTTCGGAACATAGCCTTCAGCAACGCTACCGGTACCACCTACATCACGGTTCAACCACACGGCATTGGCAACGGAAGGTACAGTCAGGAGGGCTGCATACTGGTCAGGAGGAAGTACTACTACTGGCTTCTCTTTAATATTCTTTTTACGAAACTCAGTAACAGCTTTCACAATAGCTTCATAGATCTTGGTGCCATCCAAATGGTCACTCGCACCAGACATTTGAATTGGCTGGGTATACTCTTGACCTGTAATCGCAGTCAAGCCAGCAGCAGTCATTGCAGTTTGGTCAGTAATCAAGCCTGCTTGTGTCACCATACGGAATACATTACGGTCAACAAGCTCGCCTAGTTGAGAGCCACACTCCATTGAATATTCAGAGCGAGTGTCAAAGTGGAGAATCTTCTCATCAATATCAGCAATAAATACTGGAGAGATAGCAACGTCATCAATAGTTACTGTACGTTCTACAGTCGGGATTTTTGATGCTTCAATCAACTTACCAGGGGTATGGTAAGAGGCGTTACCGCGCCCAAACAAAGGGAACTGGGCGGACTTACCGGATTTAATAGTTCTTTTACGGGTAAGCTTAAGTGCAATATTATTTGCGTGCCACGCACTCAAAACCTCACCTGAGAAAAGCTTCAGGCCCAGTGCGCGAGCATCCCCAGCGTTGTTTACCTGCAAGGGATTTGATACATTTTGGTCAGTAGGAAATGCCATTAAAAAATTTATTACCTTCTTATAGACATAGGAATCCCCTACACAGCTAAGTGCATTAGATTTATGTAGAGGACTTACTAGATTTTGTTAATTAATTGGGGAGGTTTTTAGAATGTGGAGAGAGCTACACGATGCTCCACTTCTTCCCTGTAAGCTGAGTCACTGTAATAACGCGGATCTGCAATAGCCTGATTCAACTCTGCTTGAGAGCGATAACCGCTCATGCCTTTAGCATTGTTTCCAAAGTTCAGAACCGGCTCTTGATCCATTGTGTTTTGATGGATAGCTTGCAGAGCACGTACAGCGAACAACATGCCTTCCTGATTACCTGAAGCCATCACATCGTTGAATGCTTTAACCTCACCTTCAGGTAGATTTTCTGAGGCCCAGTCAGTCAACTGGCTGTACTTATCTTCACCACCAACAGCTTTGAAAATTTCACCAGTGGTCAGGCGGTTTTGAAGGTCGCTTACCTGTGACTTAAGGTCATCACCATCGTTATCACTACCCTTTTCATCACCCTTAGGTGTGGTTTCAGGGCTCTGCTCTTGAGACCCCTTAAGTTGGGTATAAGCAGTTGCCAGCTCCTCAACAGAACTGAAACCCTCTGGTAATTGAGGCGTAGTGCTGTTGTTGTCACCCGCTGGTGTGGCTTGCTGAGCGGGATTGTTACCGCCATTATTGTTATTGCTCTGGGGGTCAGAACTTACCGTAACCCCAGTATTGCCTTCGGCCATTTAAGTCGTTTCTCCTTGAAACTGTTTCATTAAGTCTGGCGACATTTGTTGTAGCATCTGACTTAGTGCTTCCTGCTGTTCGGCTTTCTTTATCTGCTCAGTTGTTTTAACCAAGTCATTGGTATCCAGATGCAAAGCAGCTCCAATGCGCTTCACAAACTCATCAACATGGGTATATTTCTGTACTAGCTCAGGAGATAGAGCCTGCATAAAGCTCTGTAGGACACGCAGCTTTTCTAGTTCCTGTGACCGGCCAAGCGCCTCAATACCAGTTAAGACCTGTGGCTCAATGTCACCTTTCTTTATTTGCGGCAGCCGTCCTTTTCGCTTAAGTCTCTCCATAATGATTGAGACAAGAGGCAGCTGAAGCTCCAGTGCTAGTAACGTATAAACCCCACCAATGGCTTGCTCTAACTCAGCAGCCATAAAGCGGATTTCCTCAGCGGTCACACGCTCAGCGTTACGTTGAACAGAAGTGTTTAATAGGAATGCGTTAGAAAGCTCCCTATTGATTTGGCTAATCGTTTCGGAAGCGATTCTAAAATCGTGGAATTTGTCTAGCTGAATGGTAGTCACATCCTCTTTCTTACCCCTGAGAATGTCCATATTGCGTGCTTTCTTAAACGCATCGGGTGATAGTATTGATCCCTGCTCAATCAGGAATATCACCCTTGCAGCTGCTTGTGAGCCGTCCACGATTGCTTGTGAGAGCTTTTCAAGGGACACTAAATCCCCTAGATGCTCTTCTACATAGGAGCGTCCGTAGTCCTCACCATCTACCCTTATCATCCGTAGGGGCAACCAGGGCAAAGTATCTTCTGAATACTTACCACGGGATTCAGGTACAACAACGCCTTTGATTTCTTGGTAGACCCTGAAGCGCTTTCCAGCACGCCTAATAACTGTGTATTGATTAAGCTCTTTTTCTGGGTCGGGATTAATCTGAGTTGGGCCTAGCACAGCGTCTCTGACTGAAGCTGGTATGTCATCAGGAGTGATAACTTCTTTGATAATGCACTCACTAATGCGACCCAAACCGTCACGCTTCAGTACATACTTGTCTAGCCTATAGCCCTTCACACCCTCTGGACCGAAGTACAGAAGATAATTTCCAGCCACCATTAGTTGTCTTATGGCTTCATATAACCGGCTTCTAAGCTGGCTGGATTCAATCTCTTTCTTGATGATTGATTCCATCATTGAAAGAGCTTTATCAACCTCCCCTTTCGTACCTTCAGCATCTACTTCTTCAGATAGAAGCAGCTGAAAGAAGGGAGTATTAGGTGGCAATAACGCCATTACTAATTTGTTTGTTAGATGCTTTACACCACGACTACCAAGGCCCTGATAAGGAGTTTGCAGTGTTTCTGCGTTCCCATTAACAGGGAATAGCGAGGGTATTGTCAGCCCTGCACACTGCTCAGCACGTTTGATATACGCACTGCGAGTTGATTCAAGCCTTCGGTATCGTGATTCGGCATCAAGACTTCTACTTGATTTGTTTTCCATTAACTCTTTGTCGGGATATTAAGACCCGCACCACCAGCCTGCGCCCCATTGATATTCAGCGCACTCAAATCCTTACGCAGACCCGCCTTATTAGACTTACGACGCTGGCGCGCAGTCTTTCGCTTCTCAGCTACTGCTTTAATCTTTAAGTCGGGTGCGTTCTGAGGTGGGGGTGCGGGAGGAGGCGGAGGTGGCGGTGACTCGGGTGGGTCGTCACTCATGCACACTAGGTAAGTGGTCCTCTTGCTTTGGTTCTAAAAGGTTTTCTATGTACTCAAGGAGTTCAATCTTCCCTATCCTACGACCATGCTCAAAAGGGTCTATAGGTCGTCTAGGGATCTTCTGGTCAATCTCCTTTCGTAGCACTGTCAGTAAATCTTCCATGCTTATGCCTTAAGGCAACAAAATTAGCGGACGGGAATTACTTCCATTAAGCGAAAAGCCTTCCAACTGAATCCCGTAGGAAGCTTCCCAGTTGAAGGAGCTTGTACACAAACACGGTCCAAAAGCTTTTCGCCCGACTCATTACACGGGATGTAAACGACTGCTGCTTTGACTGGAGATTCTTTAGAAGATCCCTTAGTCTGCTTTGAGCTGTCCTTTGTCTCGCCGCTCTTCTTGCGTGGGCGGCCCTTCTTTTTATCCGCTGCTTCATCCGAAACATTGCCCTGCGTTTGTGCAGGGGTTTCTGCTTGTTCTTTTTCATCAGCAATTTCTTCCTGCTCTACCGGATCTTTGTCATCGGGCATACCTGTTAATCCTTGAGTTGTTTTAAGGCTGGCTTACAAACTATTCGCCGATAGCAGCCTTAAAGGTTGATATGTATTTGCTCACCGTACTGGTGGAAACTTTTACTTCCTTCGCGATCTTGCCCTGAGAAACACCCTCTTTATGGAGGCGTTCAATATGCTTAATCTTGTAAAGAGGTAGTCTGGTTTTCTTCACGGTCATCACCTTTATGTGAAGTGTTGGTTGTTAAATTTGAGAGAGGCTTACATCAGCAGGTAAGGGACAATTACCAGGGAGAAAAGGAGTATTACCAAGGTCGTTGCAAGGACTCCAACACCTACCACCAGCAATCTCCAGCCACCCGTTTCAATTGAAATACTCACCCAGCCTTTTTGATTTGACAGTATTAGGAAATAGATAATGCCTAAGAGGCATGATGCAAAACCTGATACTGCCGCTAGAAAATCCATAGTTACTCCATGGCATTTACTACCCACTCAGCATCCTCCTCCAGCCAAATTCAAGGCGAGCGAAGGCAGCCTGAAAGATATAACTTTCAAGTGAATAAGGAGGTTTAGGAGGATTTTCTGAGTAGGTAGAGGGGGCTTTAAAGAGGACTGAAAAGAAGGTTATGAATCTGCTTCTTCCAGGTCTACTTCAATTTCTGGGGTATCGTCAGAGGACTCTGCCCGCTTTTCATTTAACTCAAGACAAATATCATGGGAGCTACTACGAAGTTTCTCACGTACAGCATCAGATTCTGTAAACCTATCTAAAAGCTTATGTAGCAAAGGGCTTACAAGAAATTGAGGTGTTCCCGCATCTAATGCCCCAAGAACAACATGAGCGATCATTGTTGACGTAGTAACGAAGTCAGGAGAACTCTCTCCTTCAGCTGTTAAATGGACCGCATCAGCATCATACTTACCTTCATCTATCGCAATACCCCGATCTCTACCAGCCTCAAACAGGTTCGTTGCATCATCTTTGGTATCTGTCGCGTCATAACAAACATTAGATACTGCCTGCCTAGCAAGGGCCATGGGCATCCCCATGTCCTTCATAACAAGAAGGGCATGGGCAATAACAGTAACCATGACTTCGCACATAGCAATTTCAGCTTTATCTTGAGACATTTTGAAAGTCCTCTTTAAAGGTTTAGAGATAATGCTCCCCAGGAATAAGGGAACAAGGTTTGGCAGATCTCATCCAACTTATTAGAAACCTGCCGAGATTCTTTGGAACAGTCACTCACTGGAAATGTGTGATGCCTTACATAGGCCATGAACTCACTAACATCACCTGTCCATAACCACGTCTTACTCTGTGATGCTTCCGAGGAGTTGAGTCGGGTCATAATGCCCATACCAAGCTCTAAACAACTCACATACACATCAGGGGGTGCGGTTACAATAACGCTCAGCATTGTGTGTCCGAATACCCCCCATTTCTTATTATCAGCGGCATCAGCTATACGATCTCTTCCAGCATCACCTAAAACGGGGGTCAAAATTGGCTTATCTGGGGCGTATACCCAATCCTCCAAACAGTTCCAGAACTCAGGTTCAAGTTGCGTAGGACCAGCGGCATTAGCAACCGTTAAGTCTGTTCCCATGTGATGTACATATTTCACTTCAATGTTCATTGATAGGCTCCCATAGGATTACTTTTTTGTTGTCAAAGTCGTAGTCAGATGCGCGTAAAATCCTCGCAACCTGTGCTTGTGATAGTGCATATTCCTCAGTTAAACCTTGCTTCGCATAACAGCTAACAACGCCTTCCCAAAGATCTTCACAAGGTATCTTTCGCCAGCGCTCTTCAGTCTTTCCTTTCCTAGGCCCAGACTTGAAGGTATGTTCGTATTGCTCCCACTGATAAGGCTCAGCAATCAGCTCTTCAGCACCTGATAAGCCCATTCCAGGGCAGCCGGTATAACCATCCGTAACATCACCAGCAATGGACTGAGCCATGTGCCAGCTGTCAGCCTCCTCCTCAGTAATCAGACGAGGCTTAGTGTCCTTATCAGGGTTGAAAACAAGTGCAGGGATGGTCCGAAGGTCTTTATCTTCACTGACAATAATCTTCTTGAACTTGGGTTTATAACCGGCATGAGTAGCGAGAATTCCCATCACGTCATCAGCCTCCAGGCCGGGGCGTAGAAAGGACTCATACTGCTCACAGAGAGCTACCTTCACCTCAGGCAGCTTCATGGGTTTGCGAGTCCCTATACGGTTTCGCTTATAGGTAGGTAGAACGTCTTTTCGCCAGTTGTCGTCATCAGTCAGGCAGAGCACGACTTCATCAGCCTTTAAGCGCTCGCGAATAGATTCAATACGCTCAACAGCGTTATTGAGAGCCACCTCAAAGTTTGTTGCTAGGAATGTCCAATCACCAAAGTCACATTCAAACTCAGCCTTTGCACATGCCTTGTATGCAACAATATCGGTATCAATCAGGAGCAGTTTCTTCATGCTGGGAACCGCCCTGTTCTTAAGAGGTAAACATTGCGTTCACCACGTTCCCCAACCTGCCTATACCAGCGGGAGTCTTTAGCCTGTTCAGCAGCCTCTTCCCAATCATGTGCTTTAGCAGCAGCAATCATCTTCTTGAAGCCTTTAAAGCGTCCATACCCCAGGTTGTACGCCATATCCAATAGCGCACAGTAGCGGCCATACTGATTCTCTTTTAAGTCAGAAATGAAGATCCAACCAAAGATATGGAAGAGGTCTTTCTCAGCGAGTTCAATTGCAATATCTAGCAACCGCTCAGCAATCTCTTCAGGAATGCCGTTATCTTCTATGTTCCAGCCAAAACCAATAGTCCACTTATCACCAGTACACTTATACAGTGTTAAAGACTTCCCCTCGCCTAACTTGATATTTTCCCTATGATTCATCATTAATGCGTATCCGCCCAGCTCTTGCCGATATTGAAGTCGGTATCTAGCTGGCAGTTAAATTTGAAAAATTCTTGGGTGATTCTCATAGCCTTCTGAGAGAATTCACCTGCCTTCTCGGCGATTTCTTTTGTTCTGCAAGCAACCTGAATCTCATCATGTACCCAGGCAGACAATACAAAGTCCCCTTCCCAGCCCAGCTTGTATCCAGCTGACTCCATCAGCTCCATGAATACACATAGCCATTTCTTGCACACCAGGGCTCCATCAGATTGGAGTAATAGATTCACCGCACTGTGCTCACTACGCGAGTGAAGCCAGCGGCCATCAAGCCCTTTAATCTTTTGTTTAAATTTAGTGCGCTGCCCTGCAACGGATTTACGGAGGGCTGTAATGGCTGGGATAGCTTTTAAGAAGCGTGCTTTAGTCGCTGCTCCAATTTTCTTCTGTTGGTTCGGGCTTGCAGCGGGAGCTAGTAGTGCCCCGATTCCTTGGTCGCCGGACCCATATAGAAAGGCGTATATAAATGTCTTTGCTTCATCCCGCGTCTTAAGCCCAGCAGCTTGCTGGTTAGCGGTATGTATATCGCCTTTTAAAATCTCTTGAACGTATGCCCCACCATCCCAGTGGAAAATACGATTGGCTAGACAACGCAGTTCCAAACCTGATGCGTCGCTGCCCATCAAATACCAGCCATCAGGGACAGTAAAAAGGGTTCTTGACTCCTTCCCCTTATATGCCCGCAAGCTCGGCACTTGAGCTAAATTCGGTTTACTATGACTTGCCCTGTGACTTACAGTCCCCAAGGCGTTTACGTGGCAGTGAAGCCGCCCTTCTCTCTCCAGCTTTAGCCACGCATTGTCGCCCTCTGCAAGCTGACCCAGGAGCTTATTGTTGCGGAGATACTGAGCTGCTAGATGCGCCTCCTCATAAGGAAGAGCCTCCAGCACAGTCTCATCAACAGTTATATTTCCTTTGTCAGTAAATACCTGAGGTTCCCATCCATACCGCTCAATAAGCCCTTTAGCGATGTGGTCACGGCTCCCAGGATTGAACTTGATTATCTCTATCTTGGTGTAAGTCGCCCCCGCAGTACGGTCTGCTTGCAAGGGGTTCTTACGATAGTTAATCGTCTTCTTGGGAGTTACTTCTTTGCCGCGTTTAACAAAGCTTCCGAAGGTGCTTATCAGCTGCTGCTCAAGTTCATACTTCTCCTGAACAAGCTCAGCGTAAAGCTCAGATGCACCGGCCACATTGAATGTGAAACCGTACTGCTCAATCTCAGCCATACGCCAAGCTACTTCATGCTCCAGGTCTAAAGCCTTCTGAGTAGTGCGTTTAAACTGGATACTCTTAAGCAGCTTTATCGTTACCTTCACATCCTGAATACAGTAATCCAGCATCTCCTGTGAGAATGGAATTGTGAGCCACGTATGGGGTTCACCAGTTTCTGGATTGGTATAGTTTTCAGGTTTGAAGTCACCCTTATAGTTGCCAAGACGGTGGCCCCACGCCTCTAATGAGTGCCTGCCAAGGAGCTTCTTAGGCAGTAACCCACGCTGAGCGAGCTTTATATCTTCTTCTAAGGGGTCGTTATAGATAAGCTGAGTACAGACAAGAGTATCCAGTACCGCCTTACGGTCTGGCTTAAAGTCTGGGAATAGCTTTTGGATTGCGGGAACATCAAAGTTAATACCGTTGTGAGCGACTAAAAGCTCCGCTCTTGAAAGCATCTCTACGCCCTGCTCAATAGCTGAGCCTGTGTAGATGTACTCCTTTCCGGTATCTATGCAGATTGCAACAATGCAATGGATTTTGGTGAGCTGATGAAGAAGGCCATTTGTTTCAATATCAAAGGCCAGTCTCAAAACTTACAATGCTTCTCCATATTTCTCTTGAGCCAGAAGTTCAAGGGTGTGGCGAGCCTTGCGAAGGTCTGCAATACCGGCCTTGTCCTCATGGCGAGTTACATATTTAACGATGGTGTGCTGACAGGCATCCAGGCCATTAGCCATGGAATACTGCATGGGCTGAATAGCTAACTTCTTGTAGTGCGAGCCGCCTTCCTGAACAACATAAGCATCACTTGAGGTATCACTTGAAGCGTCACTTTCAGGAGAAGGTGCAGATTCAATACCACGTACAGAACGTGAAGCTGTATCCCACTCCTCTGGAGAGCAGTCATCAAGGGTTTTGCAAGGTGCTGGAGTAGGTTCAGGGGAGGCTTCAGTGGCAGTGACCAGTTCCAAGCAATGGCTAGGAAACCAACCTATATTCAAGCGGACGGTAGAGTCGTCATCATCAATTCCTGCCACTACATAGGGCTTATCATCCCCAACCATTGACTCTTTTACGCTGTCCCAAAGCCAGTAACCCTCCCCAGAACGTACTACCTTAACTTCATCACCAGCCTTGAACTCGGGCTTAGGAACCTCTTCCACTACCTCCTCAGCGACCAGCTCCAAACACTCTGCCGGGTAGTTCTTACCAAAGGGAGTTAAGTGAAAGTCTCCATCCCGATTCACCCTATTAATAGTGCCCTCACGACCAATTGTTTCATCCATGCAGGACACCCAGCGGTCGCCATACCATTCAAGCACTTTATGGGTAACACGTACCTTGTCACCGACTTTGAAAGCAAGCTTCTCAGCTACTTCCTCAAGGACTTCTGATACAACCTCGGCATCGTCTTGAACCAACTCAAAGCACTCTGCGGGAAAGTCATAACAGGAACCTTCCACCCGGTATCCACCGCGACCGTGAGACTTTACTGAGGTTGTTTTGCCTATCATGGAATCCATATCAAACACCCAGCAATTTCCCACCCAGCGAGGGACTTTATGGGTAATACGAACCTTGTCACCGACTTTAAACTCAGGCTTAGGAACCTCTTCAACCAATTCCAAGCAATGGCTAGGGAACCACCCCCTCTCCAAGCGAACAGCTGGTTCATTATCATCAATTTGTTCCACTACATAGGGCTTGTCATTCCCTACTAGCTCTTCTTTTTCACACCCCCAAAGAATGCAACCCTTCCCAGAACGTACAACCTTAACTTCATCACCTTTATTAAAACGCATAACGCGGTTCCTCTTCCTCAGTGCTAGTAGATGGCTCTGTAAAAGTTTCCTGCTCATACAGAAGGCCGGTTTCAAAATCGTATCCAAGCTTTATCGTTACCCCGGCAGCGCGCCCGGTATAACGGTCCTTCAAAATTCTGAACGTCGTTGTCTGACGCTCTTCTTCATCAGCGGCTTGCTGATTCCTTTCCAGGCCGAACATAAAGTGAGCCCAAAAACCGATTGCCCGTGACCCTTTAAATTGCCTGATAGTCACGCGCGCGCCTTCCTCATGAGAACCATGCTCTGGTGTTGTGAGGTGGCTAATAACATGGAGGATTAGGCCGTAGCGTTTCGCCAGCATGGCCATATCAGCAGTGACTCGCTCTAGCTCTTCTTTTTCACTTTTCTCAGAGCCGGTCGCCAAGGCAGTTAGATGGTCTATGTAAAATAGTTTTACGCCCTGACTAGCGAGATAAACGATGTGCTGCTTAATGCTGTCCCACTCGGTCACTCCGAATGAGTCAAAAAGAGTTACCCTGTTTTTTAGTGAGGGCTGTTGGATCGTTTCAACCAGCTCCTCTTGAGTCCATCCTGTATCAGGGATATGGAAGGTTTTCTTAGCAACTTTCCCAGCAATTCTTCTAGCGGCTTCAACTGTGCCCATTTCCAGATAGAACACGCCAACTGGTTTATTCAGCGTCTCAACATCAAAAGCCATTTGCTGAGTGAACAGGTCAGTCTTACCCATGCCTGTCCCTGCGCCAAAGAAGTACACCTCACCTGGGCGGCGTCCGTAGGTGTGTTTGGTGAGTGTTGGGAGGAACCAATCAAGACCGACTTCAACGGGCTTAATAACATCCTCAACCAGTGAATCTAATGTGACCAGACCATCTGGCCTGTAAGGTTCAGCATTCCATACTGCCCTTACCAGCTCCTGTACTAGCCCCTTCTTAAGCATTTCGTTGGGGTCTTTCTCAGGGAGATTCATAACCCTGACGTTGTGATCCATGAGCATCAAAGCAGCTTCAGCCACTGCATCTCGCCCAGGCTCATCCATATCAAAACAGAGAACCACTTCTTCAAAGTTGGCGAGGTATTGAAGGTTGTTGCCAATGGCTTTCTTAACGGACTTAACACCATTTGGAAGAGACACTACAGGGTATTTATTCCCCTGCACCTGACTTAGAGTCAGCATGTCTATTTCACCTTCAGTGATGATGATTTTCTTACCGCCGCTGAAAAGGTGGGCACCTATAAGGGACTCAACTACTCCCTTACCAAGGGTTTTGAATTCCTTGTCCTTGAGCCTTATCTTCTGTCCTATAAGGTTCCTATTAGGGTCTTTTACATCACAAATCTGAGCGGGCTGCCCATCGTAATACCCGACTCTATACCCGTACTTTCTGCATGTATCTGCTTGGATTCCACGGGCTTCAAGAAATATGTAGTCGCCTTGAATAGGCGTGATAGTGGAGGCTGCTGAGCCCCCTTTTGACTTGGCTGGGGATGCCTGACCTGAAAGCTCTTCCTCACTGAAGTAGCTATCGCATTTGAAACAAAACCCAGACTCATCTTCATAAATTTGCAGCGCGTCACTGGAGTCACCACAAGGGCACGGCTCCTTCCTTACGCACTCACCCATCACCGACCTCCCTAGCCCAGGTCAACGCATTCCGTAGGGCTTCAGTCAGTGCTGCTACAACATCTCTCGGGCATGAAGCTGTCTGTATTCCTTTGCTACAGGATTCGCTGAGCTGCTTCTTAACAGCCTTGAATCTCTCTTCAGGGTCAGCTTCATACCTTGCAAAGCCGCTTTTCACTGTGCCGTCATAGACAGCTTTCATTGCGTGCTCTGTTCCTTTCAACTCATGGATGACTGCTGCCAGCCGTGTGATTCCAAATAGTTGAAATGCTTTGTGAGAATCAATTGATCCCCACTTTTCTACGAACTCAATAACTTGTTCTTTCTGGCTCATCCACATCCACCATGAATGCAGGCCCAGCCTCTGGAAACTTTTCCTGAAGGTAATCCACCAGTCCGTTTACAGCGCCCGCTTGAGCCTTTGTGAATTTATCTGTGCCCACTAGCAGGATTAAAATTGATTCCTTATCTACTTGGTGCTCGCCTGTGCAGCACACCTCATCAATCTCTCTACCCTTCTCAACATCACCGTTACGTCTGATGATGTAGTGAGACCTGATTCCCAGCGCACCTTTACTTCTATCAATGCCTTCCATGTCCCACGCTGATTTGTCTTCTGAGTTAGGCGTGAAAGTGGCATCAACCAAAATTGCTCTGGTTACTTTTCTTTTTCCGAACATATTTCTGCGATATGTACTACGACACATCCTCCCAATTCCTTTTCAATCCCCGCCTTAACCAAGCGGAGGTCCGTTACCAAATCATCGTCAACCCAAATTCCAGCAGCCGTTAAAGCATCCAGAAGAGCTTTATTAATGTTGTCTATATCTCTCTTGCGGCGGTCAGGGAGGAAAACTTCAATCCAAACTCTGAGCTTTCCTTGAAGGGGCTGGAGGTTATAGGGAGCAAGGGCAGCTTGAACGGTAGCCCTAAACTCCTTACCGGGCTTTTTGATGTAGACCGAACCAGTGCGGGTGCGGCCATAGTAGTTATTTACTGAGGGTGGGTAAGGCAACTTAAAGGAAACGATATGCGTAGCGTCTTGCTTGTATCCTTTAAAAGTTGAAATTAGGCGCACCCTCATCAGAACCTGAAGGTTCACCCCCAGCGTCATCACTAGCTGAGTCAGGAGTTGACTCATCAGAACTGGCAGCGCCTTTAAAGCCGTCTTCAAATACACCAAAGGCATCAAGAGCGGAGTGCCCGGTTGCTAGTTCATGGATCTGCACAGCTTCTATGTAGCAAGTGAGGTAAAGCTTGCCTTGCACCATTGAGACATTTGGGCGGAACGCTACAACCAGCTTGGAACCGGTATAGAAATCTCCTGTTTTCACAGGGTTCTTAGCAGTATCAATCAAAGGCAATGAACGCTTCTTCATCTCCCCTGTTTTCTTTTCCTTATACAAGGAGTACTGCTTCATCTTCAGAACAAAGTTACCGTTAGGGGTATAGGTTTGCTCCTCACCTTCTCCCTCAACATCGTAATCTTCTTCAATAGGGAGGATTACTTCTGCTTTCTTAGCCTGTGCAGCGGGCTTGCCTCCCTTCTTAACAATCTCTGCACGGAAGTCTTCAACAAGCTTTGCACCCTGCTCACGGAAACGCTCAAGCCAAGCAACATGCTCATCATTCTCCATGTCAAAGACTTGCTTGGTTTCGTAAGTCGGATTCTCCTTGTTGAAGTGGTCATTAGGGGTTACAAGGTGCGGAAATTTCGCCGCTGTAACCGGTGTTAGAATAGTCTTAGCCACTCTTTTTATTACCTGTCATTGTGAATTGAGAAACATTGATACCCGCCTTCATAGCGCGCTTTAAAACTTCAGCGGGGATAGGCAGGCCCTTATCAATGAAGTGTGTGTAAATAGCCGTAAGTGGTTTCATAGAGTCACCTGTTGGTTCAGCTAAATTTTTCTGTGCCTAAGGGCAACAAATCTGCGGGGCACTAAACTTCTGTGCCTAAGGGCAACAAAACACCCCGCTTGTATCGCTTAGTAGACCTGCTAGGCAAAAGCATAGGCGGACTTGTGGATTGCTTCTAAATCCAGACTCCCTTCTTCTGGTAGTTCCGGTACATCCTCTCTGTATTTAGGGGCAACCTGGGCAGTAAGCTGCTCTTTAAGTCGCACTAAGTAGTTCTCGCGGTAAAGCTCAACGAAAGCACGGCGGATTAACCCGAAGAGCTTATCGGTATCTGCTGCATGTGTTCCAAAGGAGTCGTGGATGAGTGCAAAGCTGTTGATACCCTCTTGAGCTGACAGCCCTACCACCATCATCAGGTGACTTGCATCTAGGCTATGTACTACGTTCGGTGAGATGGCGTTTGCTGAAGCGCGTGTATCGGGTTTATCAGTTGCCTCTGCAAGCCTTGGCCAATACGTCTCACCACAAAGAGTTGTGCGTATCCTCCTCTCTTTCATTTCAAAGTATCTTTGCTGAACCGGGAAGCCTAAAGGAGTGGTCCAACTTATGGTGCGACCAGACTTAGTAACCAAGCGAGCTGTCTGCTGCATCCAATCCATAGCCTCAGCGGCTTTCACAACTGTCGCAGTTACCGCAGAGTAAATCTCATCAGCAAGAACATTAGCTGCTAAGTGCCCTCTCCCAGTGAAAGGCCATTGCTCTTCATATTCCTGCTGTGTGATTTCACCCTGCTGAAGTTTGGTGGAAAGCTCCCTGTAAGTTGGGATAAGAATGTCCTCCATAAGCTGCTCTTTAAAACCGAACTTCTTGGAGCCATAAGGAAAAGTCATCACGGCTCGCTTAGTAGTCTTGCGAGTGATACCAAACTTCAGCCAAGCCCATCCTTCCACGACACGGTGATAAATGCTTCGCATCTCCTTGGAAGCCTCACTCAACTTATCTCGCGGGCAATCACTAATCGCTTTCTCTATGGCATTAGTCATTCTCTTGGGGGTGGTGATGCCGTGGTCAGCTGCAATTAGTTTCATCAGCTCCTTAGCTGCTTTTATCGCTGCCTCCTTGTCGCACTTAGTAGGGCTGACGGACGCAATAGACGCAATTACCCTGTCTGCAACCTTCTGGTAGATATCAGCGGGCTTATCAGCAGGCAGTAAGTTTACCTCCCTACCCGTGTCTTCACACCGCAAACAAGCTCCCAGGTTCTGGAGCCCTGAACAAGATCCATCCAAAGCGACTGGTATCCGGCTGGCAAAGCCCACTCCCTCTCTATCCACCCCCACCAGTTCAAAGCAGACTGCCAGTGCTTGCCAAGGTTTATCAGCCTCAGTCCAAAGCAGGTTTGCCAGTGGATCTTGACCGCACCTTATGAACTCACCCCAGTTCTCATTAACGTAAGCAACCCGCTCATCAAAGCTCACTTTATCCACCCCCATAAGATTCGCCATGTGAACCTTAAGCCAGTACAGACCACGCTCACCCAAAGGCTTAGCCTCTGCAAAGTGCAACAGCCCCTTACTGAAGTCAGCCCCTTGCGGTGACAGCGAGCCATTAGTAACTGAGTAAAGACGCCCTCTGAAGTCCAGTTGGTAAGGAAAGTAGATATTCTCAAACCCCCTGTAGCGCTGGGCACATGTGAGCGTCCCCACAAACTGAATGCGGCGGCCTTTGTTAGCCCTGATGCGTTGGAACTGATTGCGACGGTCCTGCCTGTACTCATCAACTTCTTCTTCAGTGGCATTCTCACGGGGCCTTGGAATCGGGTCTTCATCTATCCGCAAAGGCAGCTCAGCCATACCATTGTTCAGTTCATAAGCCTTCTCCATGATTTCCAACACACCCAGGTTAATCTTCCAAGGGGTTTCCTGAGCCGCGTTCAAAGCTGCTCTTATCTCCTTCAACTCCATGTGCGCGAGGTCTGAGAGGTAGGCTTCATTCCGTGTCTTGACCATGTGCAACGGCTTAATCCAGGGAGAGATATAACCACCTCCCTTTGCACTGCCCTCTTCCCATTTATTAGGCGGTACAACCATGGGCTGGTAGCTCACACAAATCTCACTCATCATTTCCACATGGTTCTCAATGGCATCCAAGCAGGCTTTAGTGGGCAGCAGGTACTTGCAGGACTTGTGCCTCTCTCTAGTGTTCTGGATGTAGAAGAGTCCAGTCTTCTCAATGATGATGCTAATCATCTTCGCACCCACAACCACTTGAGTGTCGGTATCCCAACGGTCAGTCTTAAAGTCCTCAGCACTGTTCTGGAAAGTTCTGAAGAGTTCGCGTCTGTAGGTATACCCAATACGCTTTGCAGCCTGAGCTTGCAGCTTCTTGCCAGTCTCCTTGAACTGCTCCCGGTAAGCCTGCCCATTGACCTCATCCATAACGGCTTGGCCAATTTGCCTGCACAGTGTCTGAAGCTGTCTTCCAGCGCTGATGCCATTGAAGAGGAAGCGCATTGCAATGAATATGAGGGGCCTTAGCTCACCCTTCCTGAGATATTTCAGAGCCTTGTTGTGCCTACCAACAGCACTACTATCACGCTCCATCTCCTCCTTTAGAGCCTCTTCACAAATAAGTAGTGAGCGCTTGATGAGAGTCTTGCCGTAACTCGTGTCAGCCTCCTCACCATGCTGCTTGCGGCGCTCAATGGCTTTCAAGTATCGGTGGACACCGTACTCTCTCATTCCCTTTTCAAGCTGCTCTTGCACAAGCACCAAGTCTTCCATAGTAGTTCTCCAGGCAAAGGGGTGGCCGGGTCGCTATTGACCAAGCTTTAAAATCTGTTGGGGGTGTTAGCTAGCTGGGCAGAAGAGCCCGCTTAGAAGTGTCGTGTTGTCATGGCCTGCATCCTTTCTTGAAAGTCCGTGCCTAAGGGCAACATAACTACCCTTGTCTCTCTTATCAGGTCTACTTTATGCGACCTGAAAGGGAAAATAAAGCCCACTGGTGGCGATTGTGGGCGTCATTCCTTTGGTACACGGAACATATTTCGGTACAGTACCGAATCAGGCTTGGCCAAAATGGCAGGATTGAATGACCCTAGAGTGGCCAGAATACCCACCAAAAAATAGAAATCCCTTATGTATCAATGAGTTATAAGAGACTTAAAATCTCCCGGCTTCACGGCCGTGCCGGTTCAAGTCCGGCCCCGGGCACCAATCAGATCTTTGAAATCAATAAGCAACTCCCCACTTCGTGCAAATCTGGCGCACCCCATTTTTAAAGTTAAATTTCTTCCACTGATACACTAGTAGTTACCGTCCCGCTTGCGCCACCAATCAAGCTACACCGAGCTTTGTCGCTAGATAGCTTGAGATCCATCGACCCTCAAGTTTCATTTATAGAGCTACTGAGCCACTAAGCATCAGCACCACCTGGTTGATTATTTCGCGAACATGCAAGACGAAAGAGTGCATGGCTGAAATAAGCTTTAAAGGGCGCGAGGTCTGCAATCTGGTAGTCACCGGAGGAGTCGCACTCTATAACAATCAGGCCGGCTGCTTTTTACCTACCTTCGTTACAGCACCTCTCATTATCGGGATACCCTCTTAGCAGCCAACGGCTTAGCCTTTGAGCTTCTCATGCCTTGGCGCTCAAAGGTGGCACCCCAGCATTTTAAATAAAATACTTATCCACGATGCAGTGAAAATGTGTATGTAGCCAGAACTCCCTGACCTCACCTTTAGTCACCGTCGCAGCTGAAGAGGCTAACCCCACATTATTGGAAACCTATAGGGCAACTAAGAATGTTTTAAAATGGAATTCATTTATAACGAGAGCAGCAGCCTCGAGCTTCCCAGCACCTTCCTTAACAGCCTGAAAAATAGCAACTTACTTAGTCAATATTGGCTGACTTGCAAGTAAATCGCCATTACTACCGATGCAGCAAAGAGAAAAACTCATTGCGTGTAGCTTGGTTACTGCGAAAGGTACCGAGCATAGCCAATGTTCTCATCATTGAATTTTGCTTTTGAGGCCCGCGCATCATCATGCATGTGTGCCCGGCCTCAATAACTACAGCAACTCCGGTAGCACCAATGACACCTTGCAGGGTCTCAGCAATTTGAGTAGTAAGCCTTTCCTGGATTTGCAAGCGACGCGCAAACATATCAACAATACGCGCTAACTTGGAAACACCTAAAATCTTGCCATTAGGGATATAAGCCACATGACTGTGACCTATAAATGGTAGCAAGTGATGCTCACATAAGGAATAAAGCTCGATATCCTTAACTAGCACTATCTCATTGCTATCGAAAGGAAAAATCGCATTGTTGACTACATCTTCGATAGTTTGATCATAACCACGGGTTAGGTATTTCATAGCAGTGGCGGCGCGGTCGGGCGTGTCCTTGAGACCTGGGCGCTGTGGATCCTCACCTATTTCTTCAATAATTCGTGCGTAGTGTTCTTTCATACCATTTCCGCAACATCTTCCAGTCAAGTATGTATTAAAGCTACCACCCACCCTGCTCACTCACAGCCCGGTATCAAGAACCACATAACTCCTGATAAAACCGCCTATACTTAAGGATAGACTCTTTCAAAAAAACTAAAATATAACTGGAATTTACACTGCTTTGGAGAACAACAAACCAACTAGATTATAAATAATCCGCTATCTGAACAATCAAAAGTATATCCCTTAATCATGTTTACCCTCAGACCCCAAGTCGATTAAACAATTTGAAAACAGACCTTTGCCAACTGCATAAACCACACCTAATAAAACTTAATTTTTCATCAGAAAAAATTGAGCAGAGTAATTTTCACTCGAATTCGGGCAGGAAATACAAGAAGAATGAAAAACCACCAGAATCGAAATAATATAAGAATTGTTGTGGTCAACTCCAACCGGACACTTCTTTAAGCACATTTCTCAAATTCGATAGGGGCTAGGTCTCCCAGTGTTGTATGTATTCTGCGTGAGTTGTAATAAGCAATATAGGCTCTTACATCTGCTACCGCATCCTCCCTTGTCGGATAAAGGTTTCCCGTTACCCACTCCCGCTTCAGGCTGCTGAAGAAACGTTCAGTCGGTGCGTTGTCCCAACAATTTCCCTTACGGCTCATTGAACACACCATCCCATGCTGACTCAATAACGTTTGGTAGGTATGGCTGGCATACTGACTGCCACGATCAGAGTGATGCAGGAGACCTTTTGGGGGCGAACGCAAATTGACAGCCATCATCAACGCACGAGTTACCAGGGCCGTTTCCATCTTGCGATCTAGATGCCAACCAATAATCCGGCGCGAATAGAGATCAATCACTACCGCCAAGTACAACCAGCCCTGCGAAGTCCAAATATATGTAATATCAGTCGTCCAAACTTGATTTTTAGCGCTCGGTGAGAACTCCCTATTCAGAAGGTTCTCTGCGACCGGCAGGTGATGTTTACTGTCTGTCGTCAGTGTAAATCGCTTCTTACGCTTTACTGCCAAGCCTAGCTTTTTCATGAGCTTGCGGACTCGATAGCGCCCGACTTCAAAGCCTTCTTTACGTAACAGCTTCATTAACCGACGACTTCCCAGGCTCTGTCTAGATTCTGCAAATAGGGCCTTCAAACGATGGCATAGTTGCCATGTTTGAGCATCTATTGAGCTATTACCACGGCAACACCAATCGTAATAACCAGTTTTACTTACTTGCATTACCCGGCAGAGCACCCTAACAGGAAAGCTGCCTTGCTGTTTTTCAATAAAGCTGTACTTTATTTCATTTCTTTCGCAAAGAAGGCGCTGGCCTTTTTTAGGATTTCTTTCTCCATCCGCAACTGCTTATTTTCACGTCGTAATCGCTCTAATTCTGCGCGCTCACCTACATCCAACCTCACACCGTCTTCTTCCTGCTTCAGTTCCTTTATCCAGCGTCGCAGGTTATTGGCTGTTGTTCCTACAACCTCTGCTGCTTTAGAAATTGAATACCCTTGCTCAGAGACTAGCGCTACGGCGTCTTTCTTAAATTCCGGCTTGAAATGCCGACGTGTACCTTTTGTTGTCATACTTCACCTCGCTTGGTAGTTTTACCATCTTAGCGAAGTGTCCGGAAGGATTAGACCACTACAAATTACAACAAATAACAGATCGCATTTATTCTCAGCAATTTAAAACTCGATTTACGATATAGAATATAATCATTAAGTACACTTTATTTTTTTGTTGTTTTTTATGGTCAGCCTTATATTAGGAATAGCTATATGGCATATCAAATCACAAAAACATTTAAGTTAGACATGGGCCATCGAACATGGAATCAGGACATGCGCAAAGGACGCGGCAAAGAGTTCTACTCTGATGATATGCCGTATCCTTATAACAAATGCGCAAATCTACATGGCCACTCATTGTTAGTTTCAGTGACCTTATCTAGTGAAACAGTAGATCGCCAGAACTTTGTCATGGATACAGACCTGTTTAAGGCACCTTTTCAAAAGATTATTGATCAAATGGATCATTCATTTATTGTTGATAAAAATGACCCACTATACCCAGACATAAAAAAATTGTGGAGAAGGACAACTTAAGATTATATGTTGTCGACTTTTCCCCTAGCTTTGAGGCTTTGGCCAAATACTTTTATGGGTGTATGAAGGATATTATTGGCAAAACTGAACACGCGGGAGAAATTGAAGTACGCGAGGTAACAGTTACTGGTGAGCATATGACGGTAGAAGCAAGATACGGTATTAGTTAAAATTTTTGGAATTTCATAGCGCCCCTGCTATTTCTATAGACACAGAAATACCAGTCACTGCAATGATACTTTAACCCACCCTCTAAAGGGGCCGAAACATACACCAAAGATACAAACCAATATCCGAATCAATCCTACCATTTCGGTAGCTCCAGTATCCGAGCCAACACTTCCGGAAGGGAGAATTTGAGGCAATACATCTCCCCTATCACCATAACTTTAATTCCGACCTTTATTGGACGACCAGAGGTTCTAAGCAGCACCTCCATGCCTGTACACCCAAAAGCACAGAAAAAAGAATCAAGCCTACCCCCTCAATGGCCAATGTATGCCATACGCTCATTTAACTACCCTAAACTAGAAATGAAATAAACCGACCAAGGAAGAATAAAAAAAACCGGCTTGGGGGCCGGTTCAAGAAAGGATGGTTGCTGCATGAAAACCAAAGCAGCTGTGAATATATTACCCCTCATACTAGAGAGCTGCCAATATATACAGCTGTATGAATATACAGCATTGGATGACATGCACGCCAATTTGAGAATCAGGCTTTGAAGCATTTAGTTTCGAGCGTTTCCGTTCTTTTGATGGTTGCTTAAAGAGGGGCATATCACTTCCCTAATTGAGTACTCAAGTTTAGCCAAGATCCTAGCAAATCTATATTTCTACAACGACATGTGTGTGTTGGTTTCAATTAAAAGAGATCGGTCCACTCAACACAACGCTTAAGCTCGATTGGCTTAGGGAGAGAATAGCGCACCCGAATAGCAGCGCTACCGAGCCAGTCATTCCAGAGTACTATTGTTCAATAATCCAGCAATGTTAAAAGTGGCACTCAGGTAAGCAATGGGATTAAGCTGCTCATAATACAAGAAAACTCTCGCATTCATCGCTGTCGCCAATGCGTATAAATTAGATACAAATTGCAGGTATAATCACCACCCAATATACCCTTTAGTACCTTAATTCAATTAGCTCGCTCCAGCTGGTTATACTCAACTAAAGCGAAGGTGGTTACTCAAAAGTTCCAATACACACTTGCTCCAAAAACCCATCTAAGTTTTTTGAGGTAATCACCAAGAACAAAAAGTGATCGACCGCAAGATACACAGGCCCCAGCTTTTATGAAAAACTTACAAAAAAAGATTCCAATGAAGATAAAGACATCACCTATAAACGCATTAATTTCTGCACTTTTCACTATTACGCTTTCCAGCTTCAGCCATGCAAAGGAGGCTGAGCAGGTTGAATTTCTGAACCCAACAGGATCAGCCTCTAAGCTACCGTTTTCAGAGGCTGTAAAAGTTGGCAACCAGCTATTTCTATCTGGCCAAATAGGGCTTTCACCGGAGACTAAGCGGTTAGCCCAAGGGGGATTCGCTGCGGAGACCAAACAGACTCTAGACAACATAAAGCAAACTCTAGAGCGCTACGACTACGAAATGAAAGATGTCGTTAAATGCATGGTCATTTTAACAGATATCAAGAATTTCCCTGAATTCAACAACATCTACCAGAAAGCTTTTGCCTCCCCCTACCCTGCAAGGACTACCTTTGCAGTGGAGTCCCTAGCGCTGGACGCCCAAATTGAAATTGAGTGCATCGCTGCCAAGTAGCTATTAGTTGAGATCTGAGGTGGTAAAATCATCCACCTCGGATAGTTCGCGTTTAATTCCGAAGGTGTTTGAGGCAAGCCATATAGCGCCTTCATCAAGCCTGATTAGCCACGCGTAAGCTCAATTGTTTCCAAAATTCTTTTAAAGCTCTCTGTTATCCTGGCCATATCTTCATTCGTGGAATTAACAATAAGCCAATAAGCATCTTTCCTTCCAACAACAAGGCTCAACATTTGAACGGATTTATCCCCTTCACTAAACCATTCTACAGTCTTGTAGCTCACCTTTAACCCTGACTTTGTTGTCAACTCCCCTTCATTTGAAGTTTTTACTTTTTTTTGGCCCGAAGACTTCTGGAACTCCTTTAATATCATTCGCCAATATAGTTCATGCTTCTGCCCTCCTCGCTCACGATCAGTAACAACCAGGTAGTCCAGCTCATCGCCATTCCAGCTCAGAAGAATTTCTTCATCAGGACTATAATCAGGCACAACCTGAAAAGTTAGATCCATCTCTGAAGGTGGGTTAACTTTAATATACTCTGCAATTTTCAGCTCTTCCGCTTGAGACGCATAGGAAGTAATACAAAACAATACAGCAATGAATATCCGCTTCACCAAATTTACCCTAAACAAATGTAAAACCACACCGTATATCTATGACAATACAGTTACCTTCTATGAGCTTAATTATTAAAAATAAAGGAATCAACTTCTTTGCGCACGGAGCCACTCATTTGTGATTACATCATACATCCGTAACTCTGACACCCCCTCGCAAATGGTACGATATAAATATCACAGGGTCGCCTAAACGACCCTGTGATACCTCAGGAAATCAACAACCCGGCTTACTTATCTAAAAGTTGAAATCATCCAGCTTCCACCAGCAGTGCCCATCGCCAGGTATATCAAAGCCAGCTGATGTAATTCGGCCTTAAAGCGGTTGTATCCGTTAAATACAAAGGAACCAAAATTGGGGTCAAAAAGTCTCCAGGTATTACCATTCTGTACTTGAATTGCAATTGCATGGCCGCTGTTGGGGCCCAGGAATCCTATCAATGCAAAGCCTTGATTAAGGCGGGCCATCCCCTGCCGTATCCATCGCAAAAATGTGGAAAAAGGCTCAAACGGGTTCAACTGATGCCCACGGGCGATACAGTGCTCGGTATACCCATCTGTCCGACAAATCGTCCTTAACCCTGACGATATACCCATCACATTTCCCTGGATCTGCTGCTGTGCGGAAATTGCCCTTTGCATTGTATAGATAGGCTGCCCAAAGGTGGTGGTCGACCCGCCAACAGCCCTTAAAAACATACCTGGAGCTGCTCTGTTGAGGGCGTTTCCAATTCCCGTATTATGGTAACGCTGTTGCAGTCCTGCCTGGAGGTGCATATTTATATGGCCGCCGGGTTGCAAGCCGAGTCTCACCCACATGTAGGATAATGCGTAACAAACTCCGCGCCTTACGTCATTGTGGACACCGGGTTGGATGTAATTTGCTTGATCCAATAGAAATTCTGTTTCTGTTAGTTTCGGATTGAACATGGAGGTCTCCCTATTCTTTAGAGATAGTGGACTTTTGCCTATCCGCGGTATCGCGGCCCATGTTCTATTTTTCTCACCTACAGTTTTATCTCTATCAATTTTCTTGTGGCTCTTTTAGCTTTAAGACATTTTAAAAAGTAAACCGGAATTTGATTACACTTAATTTCAATTAGCTTTTCAGGATGTTAAGGTCAAAATATGATACAAATTTCCATTTTAAACTGCGTTTGGATAAGTGCAGAAAGTAAATTTAGTTTAATCATATGCGTGTGCAAGTATTGCGCTGGTAATAACAAACCCATCAGAACAGTGAGCTATCAAATACCAGCGCTAATATATCTGTTGAGAAGGCTGCAGAATCTAAATTCAACCTTCCTATATGATATTAACTGGGAAGTTGAGTAAGGAAGAAATCTCTCAGGTTCTCACCCATTACTTTTCGGATCTCTTCTTCAGTAAACCCTTGCCGAAGCATTTCTGCGGTAAGCACGCCCAGTTCACTTACGTCAAATGCAACCTTTACACTGCCGTCATAATCTGACCCCAATGCGACATGATCCACGCCCAGTGTATCAATGGCATAACGAATGGATTTAACAATGCTCTTGGGGCTTGTATCGCAGACAGCACCAGGCCAGAAACCAATTCCAACCAAGCCTCCTTTACCCGCTATCTCCTTCATTAGCTCGTCACTGATATTCCGGCGTGAGTTACACGCCCCTTGAAGCCCGGTATGGGAAACAATCACTGGGCGCTCGGCAATATCCAAAACTTCGCGGACGACCTGCTCGGAGGAGTGGGCGACGTCAATCACAATAGAGCGCCTTTCCATCTCCTGCACTGCTTCCCGGCCAAATGCGCTCAAACCCTGCCCGCTTTCTCCATGCAGGGAGCCACCCAGCTCATTGTCAAAAAAGTGTTGCAACCCCATCACCCGGAAACCAGCATCGTATAGGTGGCCGATGTTTTCGATCTTCCCTTCCAAAGGATGGGCACCTTCAGTGCCAAGGAGTGCAGCCAAAACCTCTTCGCCCTGCTTCCTTGCTGCAAGCACCTGTTGTAAATCTGCCGCACTTTTGACGATACGTATTTGGTCAGGCGCAGATTGCTGTAGCGCATTAACACGCTCTGCATGATAGAGCGCCCGTTCATACAAGCTGCCCCACGCCTTTACTGGCCACGCCTGAGCAATGGCCAATAAGGTTATATTATCGCCAGCTTTGCTGGAATTCTTTTGATAGTTCTGCCCCCGGGGAGACTTGGTAACTGATGTGAAGACCTGGATACCCAGGTTACCTTCTCGCGCCCGGGGAAGGTCCAGATGACCATAGTCGGCTCGCTTCCTCAAATCCCTGGCCCACAGGAAACTATCTGCGTGGAGATCACCTACCAATAGACTTTGGTGTAGTGCTTTAGCCTCAGGTGACAGCGCTGCAATTTTGCCAGGCTCTACTTTGTTCATCGACTTTTCAATAGCCGGAAGCAAAAGCCATTTCCAGCTGGCGAACAATATCACCACCATTGTTGTCAGAAGAATGAACCACTTGCTCATCTATTGTCTCCATTAGTAGAAATCCATGGGAAAGTTTGCACAGAGGCAACAACCTTCTTCGATCCATCAGGATCGCAGAATGAAGCAATTCGAGGGGCTGCTCAATAAGCAAGCAAGAGAAATAAAACTGTGGTGGTCGTGGAATAAGCGCTGGGACACCAACCTCGTATTTATCAGAAGAGAGAAAAATGAAGGACAAGCAGTGATCAAACTTTTACAACTGAACTTACTCGTATTATTCGCTCTATTCATGGGTGGTTGCGCCGCTTTATCGCCCAATTTTCAGCAGCCCGAGGTTGAGATTATTGGGCTGGAGCCGCTTCCTCCTGCCGTCGGCAGCGATCTGCGCTTCAGAATCCATTTGCGCATTTTCAACCCTAACAACCAAGAGCTACCCCTCTCCGGGATCTACTACAAGCTCAGTCTTGCCGGCCACAAAGTGATGACAGGAACCTCAAACAACTTATTGCCCATTGCCCCCTATGGCCAGGATGACATCTCGGTGGACGCAACTGCGAGCTGGATGGGGTCTCTATTCGCCGCCGCTGAATTAGCGAATAGAGGGCAGCAATCGGTACCCTATGAACTTCAGGCAAAAATTGGCCTGAGCAGGTCCATTGTGCCTTCCATTACAGTGCAGCGAAGTGGCGAAGTTCGACTGAATCAGAATCCGGGCCTCTACCACTAGTCCAAGCCTACTCACTTTGGATATAGCGTTTTAATCTCCCCAGTCGCCGACCTTGTCGGCACCGGGGATCTGATACTCGAGATAGTCTTCAACAGTGAATGGCATCTCACTGATGACTGCGCGCACGCGCTCACCAATAGCCTGTGTCTCAGGGCGCGCATTGGCCAGCCCGGTATAGGGTATGCCTTTGCCGCTGGCTACGTCTGGATATTTACGTTTGAATAAACGGTGGCGAGCCACCATATGATTGAACTGGCCCTGGGTGTAAATTAACGGCACCAACTGCGGGGACTCCTCCCGGGGGTCCATATATAAATCGTAATAAGCCTCCGGCATCCCCGACCCTGCCACCTCCCCCGCTCCCAGCCAATGCCTCTTATATCGCCCCTTTACTGTTGCCCCCAATTCCTTACCCGTATAAATAAATACATAATCCCGGCGGCCATGAGTATCGCCGTTTAGGAACAGAGCGGTCTGGTCGAGGCCATCAACGACGCGATCCGTGGGAATAGCATCAGTTGCTCCACCCAAGCGAGCGAAAGTCGTATACAGGTCAGTGATATGAATAATATCTCCTGCCGTTTGTCCCGCTTCGATAGTTCCTGGCCACCAGGCAAAAGCAGGTACGCGAACGCCGCCCTCAGTAAAATCCCCTTTGCCACCCCGATACAACATGGGCAGCATTCCCCACCCCGCCGGCGGACTGTGGACCATAGGACCGTTATCCGCCATTGCAACGAACAAGGTATTTTCAGCGAGCCCTAAGCTTTTCAATTCTTGCATCAGCACCCCGACAAAGTTATCCATCGCCGGGAAGGCATCGGCAACCATCAGCCCGGCTACCGAGCGCTTGGGGTTATACATCGCCATGAAATTAAGGAGATTGGGCCAGTAGGCAACGAAAAACGGTTTCTTCTGCTCTGCACTGCGACGAATAAAGGCCAGCGTTCTCTGTTCTGCTTCTGGATCAAACTTGGCGAAGCACTCGTTGGATGTTCCGCACCATTCCCTCCCGGGTTGTCCCTTTTTCCCTTCAATATTCATTACCCAGCCAGCGGGAATCAGACCAGGGCTGTCCAACTGATAGGGGTCAGGTGGATAGATTTCGGGGAACATGCCCAGCACCGCATTTGCTACATTTGCCTGGGGGTTAAACAGGGAGGTAATCTGGTTCATCGGAGTGAACAACGCCTCATCGAACCCCTGATTGTGTAAATAACTCTCCTCGATATCTCCAAGGTGCCCCTTGCCGAAAAAGCCTGTCGTATAACCCGCTTGCGAAAGTACCTCGGCAATAGTGACTTCTTCTGCGCGTAGACCAGAAAACTCATGGGGCATACCCACTTCACCCATGCCATAGCGCACCGGTAGCCGTCCGGTGAGCGCAGCAGCGCGGGTTGGTGTGCATGAGGGCTCAGAGTACATGCGGGTAAAGTTGATACCCTCTGAAGCCATCTGATTTAGATTTGGCGTTGAGTAGCCAAAGTTCTTTTGTAACGCAGGAAAGCCAACAGCTCCAAATGCAGTGTCATCCCACAGCAGGAATACGATATTCGGTGGCTGTCCATATTTCTGCCGCAACTGCTGTAAGCGTTGCTCAAGCTCCGCATCCTCTTGATCCCAACGTTCGCCGTTTTGCATCTTGAGAATATAAAACTCGGCATCGTGTACAACTTGCCCCTCGACATTGAGAGTGATGCAAAGCAGCCAGATCATAATCAGGTGGCTTTTGACGGACATGAGCTTCCTATAGATCGCAGAAAAGTATCTAACAATTTAGAGGAGCGCAGGGGCTTGGAAGAGGAAGAGCGAGTTTAAGCGGGGTAAAGAGCGCCTCGTTTTCCAGCAAATGCCAGAGTCGAGGCGCCAATTTCGTGAGAGAAGTAACTCCCCTCTATCTACTTATCCCGGCTGTCGGCCATAAGGGCCGGCCATGCGGCGCGCAAGTACATCACCATCGTCCACAAGGTGAGGCCGGCAGCGATATAGAGCAGCAGGTATCCAATAGTTTCCATCACCGGAAACTCTCTAACATCGAAGGCAAGCAGAACAAGAATTGCTGCCATCTGTGCGGTGGTTTTGACTTTGCCTACATAGGAAACGGCAACACTGCTGCGCTGCCCCAGCTCAGCCATCCACTCCCGCAACCCAGAGACCGCGATCTCTCGACAGATGATCACCGCCGCAGCAATCGCAAACAGCGGATTGTCATGCAGTCCCACCAGCAAGACCAATGCCGTAGCCACCATTAGCTTATCGGCAACCGGGTCCAGAAAGGCACCGAGGGCAGTACTCTGATTTAATTTTCTGGCGAGATAGCCATCAAGCCAATCGGTAATTGCGGCAACTGCAAAAATTGCAGCAGAAGCAATGTAACTCCACTTGTACGGCAAATAGAAAACCAAAACAAAAAATGGGATCAAAGCAACACGTAGCAGTGTCAGTTGATTGGCGATTGTCATACTTTTCTCTATTCTTGCGGAGGGCGTACGTTATCAAGCCATCGCGCAAAATGAAACGCTTTGGAAAAAACTGGCCATTTAATCGCCAGCTCAATCCTGTTCTACTCGTGGTGTAGTGCCGAGTATATATCCTGAGCCAATTTCCGGCTGATACCATCCACGCTGGCAATCTCCGTTACTGTTGCGCGCTTTAGCTCCTGCAAACCTCCGAAATGTCGCAGCAGCGCCCTGCGGCGAGTGGGCCCTACTCCAGCGATACCTTCCAATGGAGACTCCCTGCGTTTTTTATCCCGTTTTGCCCGGTGGCCAGCGATAGCAAAGCGGTGCGCTTCGTCTCGCACTTGTTGAATTAAGTGCAGCGCTGATGAGTCGGCGGAGAGTACAAGCTCTTTGTTACTGGAAACCACATGTAATGTTTCAAAGCCCGCTTTTCGTGTAGTTCCTTTGGCAACACCAATAATTTGCACTCCGACAATGCCCAGCTCATTCAGAGCTTCGACCGCTTGTGTAACCTGGCCCTTCCCCCCGTCAATCAACAGGATATTGGGGAATTTGCCCTCGCCACCGGAAAGGCGCGTATAGCGCCGCTTTAGCGCCTGCCCCATTGCCGCATAATCATCGCCCGCCTGGATACCCTCAATATTGAATCGGCGATAATCCGACTTCACCGGGCCTCCGGTATCAAATACAACACAGGACGCAACCGTGGCCTCACCGGAAGAATGGCTGATGTCAAAGCACTCAAGCCTCTCCGGGAGCTGCTCCAGTTCTAATACTTCCTGTAGCTTCTCGAAACGGTTGTAGAGTTTTTGCTGGGCTGCAGTTCGACTAGTCAAATTCTGTTGTGCTGCCTGTTGCGCCATCTCAACCCAAGTGGCCCGCTTGCCACGCAACTTATGGGTGATACCAACATCGCGACCACACTGCTCGCTAAGAGCCTGTTGAAGTGGTTCGAGATCCTGTAAGGCCTCTGACACTAAAATCTCACGGGGGATCTCTCGGGGACTGCCCAGGTAAAATTGCGGGACAAATGCGGAAAGTAGCTCTGGCGGTGTGAGTCCCAGGCGCTCACTGGGAAAATAACTGCGACTCCCCAGAATTCGCCCCTGCCTGACAAACAGAACGTGTACGCAACAGCTACCGCCCTCACTGGCTATCCCCAACACATCCACATCGCCACTTGCCCCCTCAGCTACCTGATCCGCTTGTAGACGACGCAGCGCGGAAATTTGGTCCCGCAGTCTCGCGGCTTTTTCAAATTCCAGCGACCGGGATGCCTCATCCATTTGATCGGCCAACTCCTGGATAATGCTGTCACTTTTACCCGTGAGAAACATCTCTGCGTGACGAACATCCTGGCGATAGTCTTCGGGAGAAATAAAATCGACACAGGGAGCGGTGCAGCGCTCTATCTGATATTGAAGGCAGGGCCTTGAACGGTTGCGAAAAACACTGTCTTCACAAGAGCGGATTCGAAAAGTTTTTTGCAAAAAGTTCAGGCTGTCGCGAACCGACGATGCATTTGGAAAAGGTCCGAAGTATCGGCCTTTCTTGCGCTTGGCACCACGGTGGAATGCAATACGGGGAAAAGTGTCATTGCTGGAAAGAAAGATATAAGGATACCCTTTATCATCCTTCAGCATCACATTGTATGGGGGCCGCTGGGACTTGATCAGGCTTTGTTCAAGCACCAGGGCTTCGGTTTCACTGCGCGTAACGGTGACTTCGATGTTTCCAATACGCTGCACCAGCGCCATGGTTTTTGTCGTTAGTCCGGAGCTCCGAAAGTAGCTCGACAACCGATTGCGAAGGTTCTTGGCTTTCCCTACGTAGAGGATTTTATTTTCGGCGTCGAACATCTGGTAGACGCCGGATTTGCGAGTTACTGTCGCGAGGAAACGCTTGCTGTCGAACATCTGGCAACCGGCCTCAATATTTTAAGAAATCAGCCACTTTTCAATTAAAGTGCAGCATCTGGGTCAAGGATTTGGTGTTTAACAGCGAGGATCGTCAACTCTACATCACTATTAATATCCAACTTCTCAAAAATCCTGTAGCGGTAGCTATTCACCGTTTTGGGGCTTACCGAGAGAGACTTTGCAATATCCGCAACCTTGGCGCCATTGACGATCATGTCTGCAGTCTGCAATTCCCTTTTAGATAATTTTTCAAACGGAGATTGCTGATCATCCTGGCCACTGACACTGCGCATCGCCATTTTGGTTGCCATGGAATTACTGATAAAAACACCACCTGAAATAACCGTCCGTATCGCTCGAACCATTTCTTCAAGGTCCGCGCCCTTAGTCACGTAACCCATTGCCCCAGCTTGCATCAAGCGGCCCGGGAATAAATCATCATCGAGTGCACTAACGGCAACAACCTTTGCCTCCGGGCAACGCTGCAGCAGTTTTCTAGTTGCTTCAAGGCCACCCATTCCTGGCATTTTTACATCCATCAGAATGACATCAACATTAGACCGGCGAACGAATTCCAGGGCCTCCTCGCCACAATTTGCCTCTCCGGCGACTTCTATATCCTCAACATCACCCAGCATGCGCGAAATACCCATTCGCACAAGATCGTGATCATCCACCACTAAGACTTTGATCAAGCTATCCCCAACTACGGATAAGTGCAGTGGCTACGCCGCGTATACATCCTCAACGCACGAGCTCTAGAAACTGCGTTCTTCTTTTTAGCTCACGGTGAAACTACCCCGTGTAGGTCCCCCCGGAACCCAACCGCAACATACCAGACAAAAACGCTACTGCAAAGCAGAAGCACCGTTTCAAATGCTGCTGAACAGACATTTGACCACAGGATCTTGCTGCCTTTATAACATTTAATTATAGCGTAAAAACGTACCAATTAATTTTTCTGCGATCAAGATGAGCACTTCCGCAAAATTTGCGATAGAAGATTCATTTTATCGCAGAAAATATTTATGAAAGAAATCGGAATATGAGAAAATGTGAGAGGTTGAATTCGTTATAACAAAATAATCGTCAACAACTAGAACAATTCTCTACTGAAATTCAGGCTGAAAACTGCCAACCTCACCCAATAACTTGCACTTTCTATTGGGTACTTCCTAACTGTAATTCAGTGAAGAATAAAAGAAGGGATTGTCCGCACCCTCATGCAAGGGTTAAGGGTAATAGCGCGGCTCAGGCTCCAGGGTAACACCAAACTTAGCCTGCACATCAGAAGCGATAGCGCGAGCCAATCTTGTCACTTCATCACCTCGGCCCCGGCCGGGATTAACCAAAACCAATGCCTGCTGGTGGTGAACACCAACCGCTTCTTGCCGCCTGCCCCGCCAACCAGCGCGATCAATTAGCCAGCCCGCCGCCAGCTTCCAACCTTCACCGCTGGCATAAGCTACTAAATCGGGATGTTCCGATTTTAGGTTTTGGTAAATGTCCGCATTCACCACAGGGTTTTTGAAGAAGCTCCCCGCGTTGGGAATTTGATCGGGGAGCGGCAATTTACTGTTGCGAATATCGATAACCGCAGCGGCAATTTGCGCGGGTGTTAAGGAGCCACAATCCCATCCTTGCTGGTCAATAAATTGCTGCAGTGCCGGGTAAGCTACCTTGGGCTGCCAATCTTGCGCAAGGCGAAGATTAACCTGGGTAATAATAAATTGATCGCGCAACTGCCCTTTAAACACACTGTCCCGGTAATCAAACTCACAGTCCGACACGGAAAAGTTATGTAGTGCACCGGTAGAAATTTCCATGGCCTGCAAACTGTAAAAACAGTCGCGCAACTCTACACCATAGGCGCCTATATTTTGGATTGGGGCTGCACCCACTTTACCTGGAATCAGCGCGAGGTTTTCCAAGCCTCCAATACCCTGCTCGACAGTAGACATAACCAGCTGGTGCCACCCCTCGCCGGCCGCCGCCTCGATCGTACCGCCACAACCATTGGGAGCAATTGTTAGCCCTCGCAGCCCCACCTGAATGGCAAGCCCGGGAAAGTCTCCCGTTAATACGATATTACTGCCCCCACCCAACGGCAGAATCGGCAAACGCTTCTGCCGCGCAAAACTCAAAGCCTCACGCAATTCATCCAGGGTTTCCACACGCGCAAAGTAAGCGGTGTTTGCTGAAATTGCGAGAGTATTGTGGGGCTGTAAATCGATATTGGCTTCAATCATTAGGTTCTACATCAGGCCAGGGTTTCTCGCATACGCTGAAGATCCTGCTCAGTATCTACGCCACCGGGCACTTCTGCGCAGGCATCTGCTACGTGAATCTCTTGGTCGTGGTAAAGAAAACGCAGCTGCTCCAGAGCCTCGAACTTTTCTAGCGGGGCCATAGGCCAGGAGACAAACTGGCGCAATAGCGCAACACGGTAAGCATAGATACCAATATGGCGACGGGGTTCCAAGCCCTCTGGTAGTTCACTGCTATCCAACGCGAAGGCATCTCTGGGCCATGGGATTGGCGCTCGGGAAAAATACCTGGCCAACCCGGACTCTGTTGTCACTACCTTGACGACATTCGGGTTGCGAAAATCCTCCACTGAGGTGATGGGTTCCGCCAGGGTTGCAACTCCGGCTCGCTTTGTAGCTGCCAGGTTTTCAGCCACTTGATTTATTACCTCAGCGGGTATCAAGGGTTCATCGCCCTGCACATTAACCAAAATGCGGTCCTCTGCAAGGCCCAGGTTCTGAGCCACCTCCTGTAGTCGGTCAGTTCCCGAAGCATGCTCGGCAGATGTCATACACACCTCCGCGCCGAAGCCGTGGGCCACCTCTGCTACACGCATATCATCGGTGGCGATAACCACCCTCTCAGCATCGCTCTCACGGGCACGCAAATAAACATGCTCCACCATCGGCTTGCCACCGATATCAGCCAGGGGCTTGCCTGGCAGGCGGCTGGAACCATAACGCGCGGGAATAATCACATCAAAAGAAGAGTTATTTTTCATTTTCACTAAACTGTTGCAGGTGCTTGTGCACCTTTTGGTAAAAAAGATCTGGCAACTTGGCCCGCACCTCGAGCGCCCACCAGTGACTCTCCCAGAAATCGCGACATTTCACCGCATCTTTCATGGTCATGATCACGGGGGTTTCCCCATCGAAGTGCAGTTCCTGGGGGCTGAATTGATGATGATCGTCAAAAGGTTGCTCTGTCACCTCGAACCCCAGCGCTTGCAGTGAACGGAAAAACCGCTTGGGGTTACCGATCGCTGCCACCCCGTGGCAAGGCCCGACTTCAGGCCCTGACGGCAGGCGCAATGTGGAGGTTTGGTCGAGGTTAAACTGGTGCCAGCAGGAAGGCTCGAGCGTCATTTCAAACTCTAAAAGCCCTCCGCACTGATCCCTGACCTTGGCTTCTGGCTCTCCATTACTTACCAGCATGTCGACGCTTTGCAGGCGTGTCACCGGTTCCCTCAAAGGCCCTCTGGGCAGCATATGACCATTGCCCAAACCGCGATGACCATCAACCACACAAATTTCGTAGCTCCGCCACAAACTATAGTGCTGCAGCCCATCGTCAGACAAAATAACATCGCACTGGTGATAGTCGATCAGGGCCTGCGCCGCCTCGGTGCGATTGGGAGAAACCATCACCGGCACACCAGTGATCAAGTGCAGCATCAGCGGCTCATCCCCGGACTCCAGGGGGTGGGATTGGGCAGTCACCTGATAGGGATATTTTTCTGCGCGACCACCATAGCCACGGCTGATAATCCCCGGATTGCGACCCCGCTCCTTTAGCCAGCGAGCCAGCTCCGCCACCAATGGCGTTTTACCCGCACCGCCAACGGTGATGTTACCAATGACGATGACAGGAACTGATAAGGGCTCCGGTGGAGTGCGAGAACTCATTACCCGGCGCCGCTTGCTCACCCCCCCATAAAGTAATTCCAACGGGGTAAGCAGGGAGAGCGAGCGACCTTCACCCTTTTCGGGGTACCAGCGCTTGTTAAACCAGTCTTCCAGTGACATCCAGGTGCCCTACCCCATTGTTTGCTGCTGTAACAGAGATGCGTATCGACCACCCTGGGCGAGCAGCTCTGCGTGATTCCCGCTCTCTACAATTCGACCTTTCTCCATCACCAGAATGCGATCGGCATTCTCGATCGTACTCAGGCGATGGGCGATAACAAACGTAGTGCGGTTTTTCATGACTTCAGCCAGAGCCGCCTGAATATGGCGCTCCGACTCATTATCCAGTGCTGAGGTAGCCTCATCCAAGATCAGTATGGGCGCATCCTTAAGCAGGGCACGGGCAATAGACAAGCGCTGGCGCTGGCCACCAGAGAGCATCTGCGCATTATCCCCCAGAACCGTATTCGCCCCCTCAGGTAGCTCTTCAATAAATTGAGTTGCATGTGCCTGCTCCATAGCACGCAGAACATTTTCCTTGGGTGCATGTTCCAATTCACCGTAGGCAATATTGCGATATACAGTGTCGTTAAACAGCACGATATTTTGGGAAACCATACTGATATGGCGGCGCAACTCTTTAAGTGGCACCTTGGAAATATCACCCCCATCGACCAGGATACGTCCACCTGTCGGCTCGTAAAATCTAGCCAGCAGACTTACCAGCGTGCTCTTGCCGGAGCCAGATGCACCCACCAGGGCCACCGTTTCTCCCGGATTTACCGCGAAACTGATGTCGGAGAGTACTTTGGGTGCTGCCGGGTCATAGCTAAACTCAAGCCCTTCAAAAGCTACTGTGCCATTCACAGGCTTAGGTAGCTGAGCTTCACCATCCTGGGGCTCTCTGGGAGCATCCATTACTTCAAAGATACTCTCCGCTGCCGCAATACCCTTTTGGATATCGGCAAAAATTTCGGAAAGGCTGCGCACCGGCTTGGCCAGGGATGCAGCCGCACCAATATAGGCGGCAAAAACCCCAGCAGTCATGGACTCAACCATACCCGGTGCCAGAGCCAGCCAGACAATAGTTGCGGTAGACAAACCAACCAGTATCTGAATCACAGAAACACTGGCATTGTTTGCTACTACGAGCTTCATAAACTGCCGACGGTTATTGTCACTGGCAGAGAGGAAGCGGGATTTCTCGTAATCCTGCCCCCCATACATCCGCACCACTTGATAGCCATTGATCGCCTCCTGAGTGACATGGGTAACGTCGCCCATGGAATTCTGGATGCGATGGCTTAATTTGCGGAAACGCTTACCCACGATACGCACAATAAAGGCGATCAAGGGGGCAAAAAGGAAGAAGGTTAAAGTCAGCTTCCAGTTCACCAGTAACAGGTAGGTCAAGAGACCGATTACCGTAAACGACTCCCGGAAGAGTACCTTCACCGCCTTGGTGATGGAGTTGGTTACCTGCTCAACATTGTATGAAACCTTTGAGATCAGGTAAGCGCCGGTATAGCGGTCAAAATAGGAGCTGGGAAGCTGGCCAATTCTCTCAAATAGCTGTGTTCGCAACTCGTGGATCACTGCACGGCCCACATAGGCCAAACCATAGCTGCCGACAAAATTGCCAATAGCCCTAAGGACAATAATCAGCAACATTGCAAGCGGTACAAGCCAACGAGCAGTCTCCTGGGGCATTACTCCATCGGGGTAATAGGATGCTACAAACTTTGAGAGAAACCCGCGACTCTCTTGGATACCAGCTCCCACTGCATCGAGCAACAGCTCGGTCACAGCAATCAGGCTGACGCCCATGATCGAAAACAGGAAGAAGCCCAGTACCGCAACCCCGAAAATCGCCATGTGCGGGCGGGCATAAGTGAGCAATCGACGGTAAGTTTCCGCCCCATTTTGCGGTTTGCTGGGGGGCGCTTTTACTTTCTTCATACAGACCAATGAATGGACTCGCCCCAACTGGGGCGAGTGGGCACAGAAACCGAAGGTGAGTCAGCTCCCTACAGGGTTCCGCGCTAGTTTTCTTCCGGCTGCCGTGTAGTAATGCTTAGGTTGACAAAGCCTAGCTGTCCAGCGGCATCCATTGCCCGAACCACGGCTTGGTGATGAGCGGTGGCGTCGGCGGTTATCACAAGCGGGCGATTGTACTCGCCTGCGGAAACTTCCGACAGCGCAGATTTGAGGGTGTTGATCTTCTTGTTGATCAAAGCTTGTCCATCTACTGAATAAGAACCATCAGCACTGATCAAAATCTCTACAGATTTAGGTTGGTCAACAGACTGAGGACCTGCTGCTTCAGGCAGGTTCAGCTTAAGATGGCTTTCCTTGGTGAAGGTTGTAGACACCATAAAGAAAATCAACAGCAGGAATACCACATCGATAAGTGGTGTCAGGTTAACCCCTTCCTGCTCTGTGGCTTGGCGGCGGAATTGCATTGCTTGCTACCCCGCTCAGGCCGCATCTTCGATTTTACGATCACTGTGCAGAGCATCCACAAGCTTGACAGCTTCCTGCTCCATTGCCACAACAATCGTGTCAACGCGACGCTGGAAGTATCTGTGTGCCATTAACGCAGGAATAGCGACAGTCAGGCCAGCGGCAGTGGTGATCAATGCCTGGCTAATACCACCGGCCAGTACGCCTGCATTACCGGTACCTTCCACCATAATCGCGGTAAAGACCTGGATCATACCGATCACAGTACCCAGCAAACCAATCAGCGGTGCTACGGCAGCAATCGTGCCCAAAGCACCCAGAAATCGCTCCAGTTCATGCACAACCTGGCTGGCAGTTTCCTCGATGCTATCTTTCATTACTTCGCGACCGTGACGGGAATTGGACAGGCCCGCAGCAAAAATTTTTCCCAGTGGGCTGGAGTCGCGCAGCTCCTTCAATTTTTCCGCATTGACCTGGTTATTTTTAAGCCAGCCCCATACCTCACCTAATAAAGTACGTGGTGCAATATGCTGCGAGTGCAAAGTCCAGAAACGCTCGACACAAATAGCAATAACCGCTACAGAGCAAAACAGGATTGGCCACATCAGCAGGCCGCCGGATTTTATTATCTCAAACACTTTCTTAGCCCCAGAAAACCAGAGGGAATTTTTGGAAAATTATTACTGCGTCCTCGACGCAGAGCAGCACTTTATCACAGCTGGTGCCGGCGGCTAAGTCCTCCCACGCATCCTTATTCCCTGTTGTGACTCGCATACCAAAACCGTGGTGCCAAACGAGCCTGTAAAATTTGCGGCTCTTGTTCTCCGGCTCGCCAGAAAAATTCTACCGCTCCGCTCTCCGCAGTACTGAAAATGCTGGCACCGAAGTTTTGGTAGCGCTTCACAACATCGGTGTGAGGGTGGCCAAAGTGGTGTCGGAAACCGGCACTAAATACAACCCGTTTAGGCCTGGCCCATTCGAGCAAAGCGACCGATGAGGAAGAGCGGGAACCATGATGGGGCGCAATCAGTACGTCAACAGCGGGAAATTGTGGATACATTTTAGACAGTTGATATTCAACCTTACGACTGATATCCCCAGTAAGCAGTAAACGCACCCCCTGCCACTCAGCCAAAATTACACAGCTGTGATCGTTCTCCTCACCATCCAGTAATTCCTCTCCCTGTGCCGTTAAGGAAGGCCATAACCATCGAAATGATATATCTCCCAGTTGCTCTTCCGTTCCTGCCCGACACTGCTCAGTAATCGTGGCTGGCGATAATGGTAAATTGCTAGCTAAAGTCCCCGGAGCATAGAGCTTTTTTGCTTCAATGTTTCTAAGTAAACCCGCCATGCCGCCGGCATGATCCCTGTCGCCATGGCTGACGATCAGCACATCGAGTTCACTACCTCCGCTACTCATCAAGTAGGGAGCCACTATCGAACCTCCCGCGCTCCAGCCCGAGGGGATTGAAGGCCCTGCATCGTAAACAATACGGCTTTTTCCGGTGCTGATAACTACTGACAACCCCTGACCAACATCCAGCACTGATAATTTCAAACGCTCATCTGCCGGTGCCAATGTAGAAAGCCAGGGCTGAGCAACTGGAAGAAAAAATAACCAGCCCAACTTGCGCCCTGGCAACCCTTTAGGCAGCAAAAGTAGCACCGCGCCAAGCCCGGCAATGACTATCGCCAATGCAGTGGAGGCAATCACAAAACCACGAAACCCCGGTATCGAATGATCGACAATATTGAGCGCAGTCATCAGCAGATCCAATTGCCAACCTGCAAACTGCAGCAGCCAAACACCCAGCTGAGTATCAATAAATACAGCACCTAACATAAGTGATGGCAAAATAGACAGGCCCATCCAGGGAATCGCTACAAGATTGACCAATACACCTGAAAGGCTAAAGCCTGAAAAATATATTATCGATGGAATAAACAGGCCAATTGCAATCAGCCACTGGCTTCGCAACAGCTGCCATAACGATAATTGGGAAAACCGGTGCTGCCATGAGGTTACAGCACCAGAGGCCTCAGCCTTCGGCCTCCATTGCGGCTCTCGACTTAAGCTAATTCGCCCACTAAACCCCAAAAGCAGACTCCCGACGGCCACGAAGGACAACCAAAAACCAGCACTGTAAAAAGCCAGTGGCTGCAGGGTAAGCACTATTGCCAGTGCCAATGAGAAAGCAAAACCCGCTCCCAGTCTGCGCCGCCAGTGCCACCCCAGCAACAGCACCCAGGTCATTACAAGCGCACGTTGCGCGGATAGAGGAACGCCGGCGATCAAGGTATATACAAGGCTCGCCACCAAGGCGAGTCCTATCGCAATACCAAAACGGCTGGTGCCCGTAAAAAGCCCAATCCCTTTTGCCAGTACGGTGCCCATCAACAAAATACAACCGGCTACCATGCCCACATGTAAGCCGGATATGGCAATAAGGTGGCCCGTACCTGTCCTTTTAAGCAGGTCGGTATCACCTTCGCTCAACTGACTGCGATCCCCAAGCAATAGCGCAGCTATCAGGTCCGGTCGTTGGATCGGTAACTGACTAATTAGGGAGCGCAATTCATCCCTTAACCCGATAATGCCATTCCCCTGCCCCAGCCACTGAGGAGGATAATCGCGGGGGCGAACATACCCTGTTGCCGTAATTCCCTCTCGCAAAAGCCAGCCTTCATAGTCGAATGTATGTGGATTAACGCTCCCCCTGGGAGTTCTCAATCGCACAGGCAATATCCATTGAGAGCCACCCCGCAGGCGAGCCAGAGCCTCATCGTCAACTCGATACCAGGTTAGGTTGAGAAGGCTTCCGATAGGTAGCTCTGGCGGTGCTAACTGGCCACCCTCTTCACCTAAAGAACTGGAAACAATATCCACAACTCGAGCGCGAAAACGCACCGTTTGTGATTCTGAACTAGCGCCAAACCCTCCCCCCTCAGTTAATTCAGGCAGCGAGACCAGGTTCAACTGAAGTACGAAGTCCGCACCATGTGCACCGAGGGGGAGCCGGCGATCCAGCGATGCTTCATGAGAGTGGAGTGCCCAGGTCGCACCAATAAAGGAGAGAAAGATCAGAGCAAGGGGGCGCCAGCGGCGTATTACCACCCAGGCAAACAAGGCTAGAGAGAGATACAGTGCCCACAGAGTGCTTTCAGCGGGTAATCGGGCAAGACATCCCACTGCGATAATAGATAGCGAATAGACCCAAAGATATATGCTGGGCCCCATGTAGACGACAATGCCTCTCGCCTTAGCCAGCAGGCGAGAAAGCCCGTAAATTCTCTCCCGAAAACTCCATAATTCCATCCCCAGCGCCATCCCTTACACCATCTTTTTGTTCAACTATTGACCACCTTCACTCAAATCAACGATGATTGCGAACCGCCGCTTCAGGCGCCTAAAACCTTAATATAGCTAGCTAACCTGCCATTCATAGCACTGACCAGTCACATATTTTTAAGAAAAATGCCATTTTTAACATGTTTGTCATATTCAAAACGCAGAATCCGCACCAAATCGAAAGGCAGCCAACTAGGACGACACGGAAGGCACCTTTCAACCCAAAACCATAAACTGTGCGAGACGATTATGAATAAGACCGCTCTCTCTCTGGCCATCATTGCCATGGTACCTGCTCTGGCCAACGCCCAAGATGAAGGCGATGTACTCGACTTTTACGGCAAAGCCAACGTCACCTTCCAGGCTGCCGACGAAGGTGACGATTCCGTCACTGACGTTCAGAGCAACGCTTCCCGCCTGGGCGTGAAAGGTGAAATCGCCCTGACTGAAGGCGTTAAAGGTATCTACCGTATGGAATACGAAGTAGATATGGACGGTGACGCTGACGATACTTTCTCCCAGCGCAACATCTACGCAGGCCTGGAAGGCGGCTTTGGCCAGGTCATCGCTGGTAAGTTCGATACTCCCCTGAAAGTTGCCCAGAAGAAAGTTGACCTGTTTAACGACCTCGAAGGCGATATCAAGAGCCTGATCACCAGCAGCGATAATCGCGAAGAAGACGCACTTCAGTACACTACTCCTTCTTTCGGTGGCTTCAAAGCTTCTGCGGCTTTCATCAGCAACAAAGAAGAAGTTATTGACGAAACTACCGGCGAAGAACGCAACAACGGCGTTTCCATGTCTGTCGCCTATGACAACAACGGTGTTTACCTGGCCTACGCTATGGACCAGGACGTTGAAGGTCAGGACGTTGACGTTCATCGTTTTGTAGCTCAGTACAACATCGGCCCTGTACAAGTAGGCGCCCTGTTCGAAGAGCAAGATGCTGACGGCGGCGAAACTGTCGACGGCTGGATGAGCTCTGTTGCTTACAAGCTGGACCAGTGGACTCTGAAAGCCCAGTACGGCCAGTCTGATATCAAAGAAGAAGGCGGCGAGACTTTCAGCCTGGGCGCAGACTACAAATTCAACAGCGCAGCCAAAATTTTCGGCTTCTACACCGACGAAACTGCTGACGAAGACTACGATCGCAGCTACGCCGGTATTGGTGTTGAATACAAGTTCTAATCATTCCTTAAATGTGGCGGTCCAAATTGGAAAGTGCGACTCTGCCGCTTGGGGAAGATTGAGCAATGAAAAAGGCGGCCTTTGGCCGCCTTTTTCACTCTGGGGAATTTCCTAAGGAGCCTCTAAATAACCAATAGATCCATAAAGCGATTAACTGACAACTGCTTTAACCCTTGAAGATCATTAATAGCTGCAAAAATTTTATTAGCCCGCCCTTGAGGGAATCGCGTAGCTAAATTACTACGGAACTTATCTTCCAATAACGGAATCCCCTCCCGTCGGCGACGGCGGTGTCCCATCGGATATTCAACTTCAATCTTTTCTGATGCGTCACCACTTTTAAAAAATACTTGTACCGCACTGGCTATAGAACGCTTATCTGGGTCTAAATAATCTTTTGAGTAACCTTTATCTTCTATCACTTCAATCTTGTCCCGCAAGATATCGATCTCTTTGTGATCGCGATGAAAATCATCTTCATAAAAACCTGGCTGTAAGTCACCAAAAATAAGCGCCACTGCAACAATATATTGCAAACAATGATCCCGATCTGCCGGATTATTTAATGGACCTGATTTAGTGATGATGCGAAGGGCTGATTCATGTGTGGTCACTACCACCTTGGTAATATTATCGATACGGTCTGCAACCTGTGGATGTAAAATAATTGCCGCCTCACAAGCTGTTTGACCGTGAAACTCAGCCGGATAAGAAATTTTGAATAAGATATTCTCCATGACATAGGAGCCAAAACTTCTGGGGAACTGAAAATTGCGCTCTGATGGTGGTTTCAGTTGCTGCTCAGCATTTGTCTTGCTAAACAGGACATCATAAAACCCCCATTGTTTCGCCGTAAGTACTCCGGGCACTCCCATTTCTCCACTTATCGCCAAATCAGCCAAGCGAACACCACGGGAACTCGCATCACCTGCAGCCCAGGACTTGCGTGATCCAGTATTCGGGGAATGCCTATAAGCCCGCAATGCTCCACCGTCCGCCCACGCCTGAGACACCGCCGCCATTACTTCCTCCCGCCCAGCACCTTTAAGCCAGGCAGCCACAGCGGCAGAAGCAACCCGCACCAGTAGTACATGATCGAGCCCAACCCGATTAAAGCTGTTAGACAATGCCAAGACACCTTGAATCTCGTAGGCTTTGACCATTGCTTCGAGTACCGCGCCCATTTTTATTGGGCTTCCCCCTTTAACTAATCGCCCTTGCGACAGGTGGTCACAAACGGCCAATATTGCCCCAAGATTGTCAGAGGGATGCCCCCATTCAGCCGCCAACCAAGTGTCGTTGTAATCGAGCCATCGAATTGTACAGCCGATGTCCCATGACGCTTTTATCGGGTCCAAGCGAAACCGGGTGCCAGGTACCCGGGCCCCATTCGGCACCCATGTCCCCTCCACCCAGGGTCCTAACAACTTTGTACATTCAGGGAAACTCAACGCCAGAAAGGCACACCCCAAGGAGTCCATCAGGCTTAACCGTGCTGTTTCCCAAGCATCACTGGAACCCACTTTGAAATGAAGCACATAATCTGCGATATCCTGTATCACCTGATCGTAATCGGGGCGGATATTCGGAGCGGGGTCAGCAATCATGATTGAATAGCCCGTGAAATTGTCGGAGGGCAAAACAGATGGAGTAAGATTAGCTGCTTCCTAAACTTCAGATAGCTAAACAAACGACCGAAGAATTCTATATTGTTAGGAATCTCTAAAAACAGGAATCAACCCACTTGCAACGAACTAGCGACCCAATAAAAACACTTCGATTCCTCAAAGAAACGGTATTATTCCGACAAGGGGATTCTGGTCCCCAGATTTATTTTATTCATGCCGGCTACGTCCTTATCCAAAAAGTGGACTACTGCGGCAACCTAGCCATTGTCGATCTCTATGGGCCCGGATCATGGTTTGGACCAGGTCTAACTGGGAAAAACCTGGATATTCAAGCAACCGCCAAATCTGGCAGTGAACTGGAAGCTGCTTCCATTCAACATGTAAACGCCATGATGGCGCGCCAATCACAGACCTTCGATGAGCTGTTGCAACAACTAGCCGCAAGGGAGTCTCAGCTTCAGCAACGTCTTTTCCTCCACATCACCGCCCCCTTACCGGTCCGGTTGGCCAACCTGTTAGCACAACTATTTAATTACCGGGGACAACCCTGTGGCCATGGACATCAACTAGACATCAAGTTGACCCAGTCCGAACTGGCCGCCATGGCCGGTGGCAGCAGGCAAACAGTCAGCCAACAGCTTAAACAGTGGAAGTCTGATGGAGTTATCGACTATACGCGCCAATATATCTGCCTTCTCGATCAAACCGCGTTAAAAGGCCTGGCAGAGAACCAAATATATGCGCCAGTGTCAGCCAGCTGACAGTTTTACCCTTCCCGCCTTCATATACTTTCCAGCAGCTGAAACCCGGGTATAGCTCTCCCACATCAACAGCAATGGAAAAGGATTATGCGCAGCGCCTACTTATTAACCTCTTTAGTTCTGACACTCGTATTGGGTATTTCTGCAAAGGCCGATGAAAACCTCAATTCAACCTATAAAAGCATGGTTGATAGCAAGGGGAATATTACTTTGCCGGATAATTACCGCCGGGAATGGGTCTTCCTGGGCTCCTATCAGGTAAAGTCCTCGAGTGGCGATGGATGGGATACTCATAATGTTTATACCCAACCCCAGGCAGTAGAAGGGTATCGCAAAAAGGGGAAGTTTCCCGATGGGACAGTTTTGGTAAAGGATGTTAATAGCACCCAATCGGAGCCCTTAACCACAGGGTTGGCTTATTACTCCTCAGACCTTCAATTCACTTTTATGATGGTAAAAGACGATAACAACCGCTTCCCAGAAAACCCGGCTTGGGCAGAAGGCTGGGGATGGGCTTTATTTAAGCCAGGAATAGCCAAAAGTGAAACTGAAACCTGGAAAGGCACCGGGCTTAACAACTGTTTTGGATGTCATTTGCCTGCCAAGAATAATGACTGGGTATACACACAGGGTTATCAGCAGGTCCTGCAGAACTAAAAAGTAAACAGCAAAAATCAGAGGTTAGAGGTCTATTATTCGGCTAGAGTAACAGCATAGATTCCCTCCATAACAGCTTATCACCCCCACCCCAGCGCTAATTGATTTATATCAATTAGCGCGATCTTGAATACCGTTAACATGCGGCCGCGTCCGACTATTCCACTATGAGTTTTTCCGTGTTTAAACCTGAGTTACTGTCCCCCGCAGGGACTTTAAAAAATATGCGATATGCGTTTGCCTATGGTGCCGATGCCGTTTATGCCGGCCAGCCCCGCTACAGCTTGCGTGTGCGCAATAATGAATTTAAAAATATTGAAACCCTGCGCCTAGGCATAGAAGAAGCACACCAGCAGGGAAAACAGTTCTATATCGCATCTAACATCGCCGCTCACAACGACAAAGTTCGCAGTTACCTGCGGGACCTGGAAGAAATTGTAGAAATGGGGCCTGACGCCCTGATTATGTCCGACCCAGGCCTGATAATGATGGTAAGGGAGCGTTGGCCTGATCTGCCAGTTCACCTATCCGTACAGGCCAATGCGGTAAACTACGCGACCGTAAAGTTCTGGCATCGCCAGGGGTTATCTCGGGTGATACTTTCCCGGGAATTATCCCTGGATGAGATTGAAGAAATTCGCCAGAGAGTGCCTGAAATGGAGCTGGAAGTCTTTGTCCACGGTGCGCTCTGTATCGCCTATTCCGGGCGCTGCTTACTATCCGGTTATATGACCCATAGAGATGCCAACCAGGGCGCCTGCACCAACTCCTGCCGCTGGCAATACCAAGCTCATGAAGCCAAAGAGAATGAAGTTGGCGAGTTGATTCATGTGCAAACCCAGGAACCCACCAAGCAACCCACCTCCGCCAGTGACAGTACTTCTCAGGCCTTTTTACTACAGGAAGAAGGTCGCCCTGGAGAATATATGCCGGCCTACGAAGATGAGCACGGTACCTACATCATGAACTCCAAAGATCTGCGGGCCGTACAGCACGTCAAGCGCCTATCGGAAATGGGCGTTCACTCTTTAAAAATCGAAGGTCGCACCAAATCCCACTACTATGTGGCTCGTACTGCTCAGATCTATCGTCGCGCGATAGACGATGCTGCAGCAGGAAAAGACTTTGACATGAAGATGATGGACGAATTAGAAACCCTCTCGAACCGAGGCTACACGGAAGGTTTCTACCGTCGCCATCCACCAGCAGAATACCAGCAATATGAAAAGGGGTTGATATCAACTCCGGGCCAACAGTTCGTAGGCGAGCTTATTGACGGCAGTCCTGAGCATTTGACGATTGATGTTAAAAATCGCTTTGAACGCGGTGATCAATTGGAGTTAATGACTCCCAGCGGTAGCTTGTTCTTCCCCTTGGAGCAAATGGAGAATACGGAAGGTAAGGCTATCGATGTGGCTCCGGGATCCGGGCATATCGTGCAAATACCCCGACCAGAGGGGGTTGATGACGATCAACTTCAACAGGCGCTATTGGTCAAAGCTCTGGGATAACCCTCGGCCTGTAATTTGCACTATGGCTTATCAAGCTCTTCGTTTTGCAAATATATTTTGTTAAAGGTGTAGTGGTTTAGACAATCTACCGGATTCACTAAGCCACGACACCTTTATTCCCACTACATCTCCACAATTTTACTTGTGAACCTATCCTCAAAATGCATTGGGTAATCGTTAAACCTCTCAAGTTACTGCCCACCTCATAATATTCAAACCGTCCTGTATTTCCCCACCATTCACCGCAAGCAACTGGTTCTTGTACCAATTTTCCTGCATTTTCAGCCTCACCTAAAACCCTTTTAAAGCCCTGAGTTTTGATCACAAAAATATGCTCGACAGTACTAATTACAAGATAAAAACCCACCCTCCCTCGGAGTTCCAACAGGAATACACCCGTTTTAAATAGTTATGATTTTCCACCTCTAACTCGCCCCCGCATCAAGGTTTCACAGTAGAAATGCGTGCAACGATTGCTTAACCAAGGAAATGCCGCAATATGGATATTATTAAACCTAAGAAACGCCCCCTGATTAAGCACCCTTTAATGCTAGGTGGTGCTGCTCTTGCTTTTGTGGCATTTACCAGCACCCTCCTGTTACTTCCTGACAGCGCCTATAAGGTAGAGCGGGAACAGCTGATGTTGGGTACCGTCCAACAGGGAGACCTGCAAGTTGTGGTAGATGGCTACGGTAGGCTGCGTTCAGACAAGCAGACTTTAATTACCGCCCTAACCGCAGCGAATGTTGAAAAAATCATGTTGCGTCCCGGTGCAGAAGTACAAAGTGATAGCATCATTATGCAGCTGAGTAATCCAGAGTTAATGCGCGACCTGGATGCAGCCGAAACCTCCCTGGAGCAAGAGGAAGCTAATCTGCGCCGGCTTGTTCTGAACAACCAGCGCGATGTTCTCGCGGAGGAAGCCATACTCGCGGAATTGAACTCCAATTACCAAGTGATCAAGTTGCGTCGCGAAGCTGAGGACGAGCTGGTAAAAAGTGGAGTGGTTTCCCAGCTCACCTACCAAACCACCGTCTTACGCCAGGAACAGATGAAAAAACGTGTGGACCTGCAAAAACAGCGTATCAATCACTTGCGCAAAGTCGCCGTCGAATCAGAGTTAATCCAGCGCGAGCAAATCAACCAAGCCCAAACCCAATTGCAAAGTATCCAGCAACGTACAGACCGACTGACAGTACGCGCCGGCCTGAACGGCATACTGCAACGACTACCAGTAGAGCTGGGGCAAGGTGTCGATCCCGGGCAAGAGCTGGCGCTGATCGGCAGCGAGACTGATCTTCTCGCTTTGGTTCAAGTACCACAATCCAAAGCAGAGCAACTGGAGGTTGGCCAGCCCGCTGAAATTGATACCCGCAGAGAAAAGGTCGAAGGTATGGTAACCCGTATTACTCCTGAAGTTCGGGACGGCAATATTGAAGTGGAAATTGCTTTTAGCGCGGGCGCGCCAGAGTCTGCCAGGCCACAGCTCAACGTCGATGCCCGGATATTCACTGCCACGATGGAAAATACGTTGTTCGTCGAGAGACCTATCAATGTGCAGAGGCACAGTGAGGCCAATCTCTTCCTGATTAACGAAAACGGGGAGGAAGCGGCACTCCAGCCCATCAGCTTCGGCGAGGAGTCAGGTCGATATATCCAGATCACCCAAGGCCTCAATGAAGCGGACCGCATCATCCTCTCGGATATGGCCAATTTTAATGAAGCTGAGCATATCCAGATTGTTGACTAAAGCCTGAAACCCAAAGCGAGAACAGGGAGTTCGCTATGTCCAAGCCAATCCTCCATATGGCCGGGATCACTAAGGTGTTCAGCACCGAAGAAATGGAAACTCACGCCCTGCGGGGCGTTGACCTGAGTATTTACCAGGGGGAATTTGTATCTATCTGCGGCCCCTCGGGTTGCAGTAAATCCACACTTCTCTCGATTCTCGGCCTGCTGGACCTCCCCACCAGCGGCAGCTATCAGATTGAAGGCATTGAAGTCGCTCAATTGTCGCTGAGTGAGGCGGCGACTATTCGCAACGAGAAAGTAGGCTTTATCTTCCAGTCCTTTAACCTGATTGACGAACTCTCTGTCTACGACAATATCGCCCTACCCCTGCGATACCGCCGCAATCCCATTCCCAAGCCTGAAGCCGACAAAAAAGTGAAACACTGCCTGGAGAAGGTGGGAATGAGTCACCGGGCCTCTCACAAACCTAACCAGTTATCCGGTGGCCAACAGCAGCGAATCGCCATAGCCCGCGCGCTAGTTGGCAATCCATCCCTGCTACTGGTGGACGAGCCCACCGGCAACCTGGATTCCCACAATGGCGATGCAGTAATGGAAATGCTGCGGCAACTCAATAATGAAGGTACCACCCTGTGCATGGTGACCCATGACCCTCGCTATGCAGATATGGCCAGCCGTCAATTGCATCTGCTGGATGGAAAAATCTCAACGCCGCAGCCCATACTAGAGCCCCATGAGATGGCCCTATGATCACCACAAAGGACCTGTCCATTGCCCTCCAGTCCCTCAATCGGGCGCGGAGCTACGCCACCACTATTATTCTGACCCTGGGTATCACTCTCGGCGCCCTGGTAACGCTGTTTAATCTCAACTACCAACTGTTAGCCGCACCCCTACCCTACCCGGACGAAGATCGGCTGTATGTCGTGAATGGTAATCTCTACCAGAACAAGCAGCTGCGGCTGGAAAACAACAGCCAATACCCCGCCCTGGTTGAAATCTATAAGAACGATAGTTTCTTCGAGTCCAGCGCCCTGGTGTACTTCTGGGAAGATGTGGTTCGCAATTTATCCGGATCACCACGGGTTAATGTTTCCTATGTCTCTCCGGAATATCTCCAGCTGGCTGGAGCACCCCTGGCCCTGGGCAGACAATTCAATGCCGATGAAGGGCTCGACAGCCGAGTCCCTGTGGCGGTTATCAGCTATCAAACCTGGGAGCAGATGTTCCGGCGCAACCCAAATGTCTTGGAGCAAAGCCTGCAATTTGGGGAGGTGGACTTTCGCATTGTCGGCGTCACCGCCAAAGACTTCATTGAACCCCAAATCTATAAGCAGGGCCGACAAACGGCGGTCTGGCTGCCCTGGGACTTTAACGATACACAAGTAGAGCGCAGAAATAATTGGAGAGGCTTCCTGCCTTTCCGCATGCTCACAGGAAAGCTGAAGCCGGGCATTGACCCCGCCAGTGCGGGGCATGAATTGAGCACATTAATGGATGCCCAATATCAAGCTGCCCTAGCGGGAAGATCCTCTTCGGTAGAAAGGTCCGTTGAATACCGACTCACCCCCTTCGCCAATAAAATACTTGGCGACAGCGCCACGCGAACCTTAATGGTAATGGGCGGTACACTGGTGCTTCTGTTAATTGCCTGCGCCAATGTTACCAACCTGATTCTTTCTCGCGCAGCCAAACAACAACGCAATATGGCGATACAGGTCGCGTTGGGCGCACATAAAAAACATATCTTTTTGGCCCTGCTATGTGAAATCGGCCTACTTATGTTAGGGGCTGCATTACTTTCTCTACTTTTAGCCCTGGGATCGACGGAAGTATTAAAGGTGATGGCTACGGAACAAATTCCTCGCATTCAAGAGCTCACCTTAAACTGGCAGACACTGGTTTTTGCACTGTTGTGTGCCTTACTGCTCGCCCTGTTCTTCTCAGCCATAGTCAGTCGCCAGGTTAATTACCGCGCACTGAATCAAATGCTGCAGAGCAGCGGCAAAGGTTCTGGCGTACAGATCTCGCCTCTAATCCGCAAAATCCTCATCAGCAGCCAAGTGGCGATGACCAGTTTGCTTATCGTCGCCAGCTTGCAGATTTTCCTTCAAGCTAACCGACTGATTAACCAGCCCTTTGGCTTCCCCTTGGACAACGTTCAAGTGATGACTCTGAATATCGGCAATCTTAGGAGTGCCCCCACTGCCGAACGAGAGAGTTATCTGAAGGCCATCAGGCAAAGATTGCTGGAGCACCCTAAAGTACAAAATGCCAGCCTGAGCCTAAACACTCCTATCTCCATCAGCCGGCCACTCTGGACCACATCCCTGAGTCATTATGCCAGCCGACAAAACCCGGTGATGGCCAAGACCACAGTGGTCGACGAAAACTACCTTTCCATTTTGCGTATGCCTTTGATAGCTGGCCGCCATATCAATGCGGCTGAATTTTCCGATAACAATCGCATGATGCTCGTCAACGAAACCCTGGCCCAGCAACTGGAGCCGGATGGAGAAGTATTAGGCAATCGCTACTACTGGCGAGGTGACTTGCCCTACCAAGTGGTCGGTGTAGTACGCAACGCAAGCCTGCCCGGCAAAAAGGAACCCGCCCGCTTATTTGTGCGCGGTATCAACGTGAGCTATCCCCTACTCGTACTCAGGCATAAGCTTCACCAACCGCTCAGCACCACAGAGATAAATCGGGAGTTTGCCGAAGTAAACAGGCAGTACAAGGTTTCCGAGCTATTCACCCTGGAGCAGGCGCGAGACCTACTCCTAAGCAATGACCGGGTCTCAGTTTGGGTAACCACCGCCCTGACATTACTGGCACTCAGCCTCGCTGCCATCGGTATCTTTGGAGTGCTCAGTTACAGTGTACAACTGCGGCGTACTGAGCTTGGCGTGCGCATGGCAACCGGCGCCCGCCCAGCGACGATTTTCTATCACACCCTGATCGATAGCCTGATTCCCGTCGTTATCGGTATCGCTGTAGCGACCTTGGTCCTAGTCCCTCTGGCGCTTTGGCTTGAGCAAAGCGAGTTCAGTATTGAAACCAGCCTCTGGGGCTGGCTGCTACCACCACTACTTATTATCGGCCTAACCGCCTCGGTGACCCTGCTTTCAGTATGGAAGATAATCAATAAGCCCGCGATTTACGCATTGCAAGGAACAGGATAATTACTTTCCACCTGATAGCCGCTGCTTGAGGTTGCGCGCTCATCGTGCAATCTTTACAGCAAATACAACAATAAGAAATGGAACAGCCAATGCAGCCTCAGCAGTGGTTATCAAACGGAAAGATTTTTGATTATCAAAACCACCAACTCTTCTATGTCGATAGCAACCCAAGCTGCCGACATAAGCATGTACTGCTTTTGATTCACGGTTTTCCGACCAGTAGTTATGACTGGCAAAAGGTATGGGCCCAACTGACAGAGCACTATCGCTGTATTGCTATGGATATGCTGGGATTCGGTTACTCAGACAAACCCAAGCAGCATAACTATAGCATCCACGGGCAAGCTGATTTACATGAAGCTCTTCTGCAACATTTAAACATTAACAAGGTCCACCTGCTGGCCCATGACTATGGGGATACCGTTGCCCAGGAGTTACTCGCCAGAGCCAATAGCGGTGGTACAACGAGATATGCCTCAGCATGCCTGCTAAACGGAGGTCTATTTCCAGAAACTCATCAAGCGCGTTTCGTACAAAAACTGCTGCTCTCTCCCGCAGGCTTCCTGGTCAACAAACTGATGAGTTACCGGCAGTTTTGCCGCAGCTTCAGTGCCATTTTCGGACCAGAGACACAACCAACCAAAAGAGATTTGCGAGACCTGTGGCAAATTCTCCAATATAAGAATGGCAACCGGCTCCTCTATAAACTAATCAGTTATATGCGCGACAGGCGCCAACATCGTCAGCGCTGGGTCGACGCCCTAAAGCAATACCCCGGCCCCCTATTACTAATCAATGGCTCATTAGACCCAGTTTCAGGGAAGCATATGGTGGATCGATTTCGGCAACTGATAGATCGGCCAACGGATATTGTTGAGCTGGGAACGATTGGGCATTATCCGCAGTGGGAGGCTCCTGAAAATGTTGGGAATGAATATCTAAAATTCCTAAAAATACACCAGAACAACCCTTTCTTACTTTCTACACTATCGGAGTAAAGTAAACTACTAGGGTAATGAGAGCTAATCATAGTAGCAATGCCGACACACTAGCCACTAGTAGTAATAACTAAGACTGGAATCTTCCTGTTTTAATTTAGTAAATCACCCAATTACAGAGCACAAAAGTAGATAGAATGATCGAAAGGATAAACTACCAAGACCTTCCCCAAGCTGCAGGCCCTTATGTACACGCAACAAAGCACAACAACACCCTATACATATCTGGCCTTACAGCGTATGAAACCGAAGTACAATCTTCTAGCTTGATTGCTCAGACTACTGAAATACTTTCCCAGCTTTCAATAATCCTTGATTGCGAGGGACTGGTAAAAAATAATTTAGTCAAACTAACAATCTTTGTTCGCGATATTGGCAGTCTAACATCCATTCGAGAGCTACTTTTTCAATTTTACGAAGAAAGTTTACCCGCTTGTTCATTGGTGGAAGTTTCAAAACTAATACACCCAGATTTACTAGTAGAAATAGAAGCTATAGCAGCCCTTTAGCGATGAAACTTACAAAATTTCACAACATTTATCTTACACTTCACGCACGAAAAGCGAGACCCAACATTTGAGTATGAGACACTTAACGACAAAAGCCATTACTATTCTATATTGCATTTCGGCCCAATATTCTATTGCCAGTAATGAAGTAACAATACATAAAATACCAAAGGAGAAGGTTGCACAGGAAAATAAACTGCTCACTGATTTATTCACCCAAGACCAAAGCGCGCGCATTGCCCCCCACCGTGACATTGACTGGGAATCACTAAATCATGAAGACAAAACCCGGCGGATAAAAGTCTTAAAAATGCTTGAGAATGGGCATATTAGAACGTCAAAGGACTACTATCATGCAGCACTTATCTTCCAGCATGGTAATAAATCAGAAGATATAAGACTGGCCCATGCTCTTGCCACTATTGCAGCAACCCTGGCAGAGGATAAGAATAAAGCTAATTGGCTAAAAGCGGCCACTTGGGATCGCTTAATGATGAATCTTGGTCGGCCACAGTGGTACGGCACTCAGTTTGTTAAAGATGACTCTGGAAACTGGAGCCTTTATAACATTGATTCTGATATAGTCTCTGATCAGCAGCGAATAGATTGGTCCGTTCGTACACTAGAAGAATCAAAGGCCATGGAAAAGTCGCTAAAGAGTAAAAAGAAAAGTTAGCATTGATAAAGCTTTACAGAGCCAGCCAGCGGGTATCTGGCTAGTCAGTTCACCACCAATCTCTGGCCAATGCTATCAAACATAGGGAGAGACAACAGTATGATACGAGCAGTTAAAGCTTCTGACTCTGCTGGGATTGCTAAAATCTACAATTACTATGTGGAGAATACCTGTATCACTTTTGAGGTAGAGCCAGTTTCTGCAGAAATTATCGCCGACCGAGTCGAAGAATGCTCAAAAAACAATCTTCCCTGGTTAGTTGCTGAGAATGAGGGCCGTTTAATTGGCTATTGTTATGCCAGTAAATGGAAAGGACGCTGTGCTTACCAGTATTCGGTGGAGGCTACCGTGTACTTGGACACGAACTATTCCTCTAAAGGCTGGGGCTCGAAGCTCTATAATGAACTGTTTAAACAGTTAAGTGAACTCAATGTCCACGCGGTAATCTGCGGTATAGCTCTACCAAATGCAGGCAGCGTAGCACTTCATGAGAAGTTTGGAATGGAAAAAGTTGCTCATTTCAAAGAGGTCGGCCGAAAATTTAACCAGTGGATAGATGTTGGTTATTGGCAGTGCTTACTCCCCTTAAGAAAGGAGAAAGCATGAAATAAGTACTTCATGAAGGAGTACATTTTAAGCAACTTTTATGTACCCACATTAACCCCACTAGGGAATTTTAACCTAAATTTTACCAAATCCTCTCTAATCTAGGGTCATAACTGCGCGCTTTTGCGCAGCAAGGGCTATTACATTGAGTAGCCGAGACTTTATTGAGGGCACTGATTCCCCCCCCATTATACCAAAATAAAAGTGGACAACTTACTATAGAGAAAGTTGCAGCAATTACTGGATTGCTTTTAATTTAGCTCATATTCCATCAAAAGTTACTGGCCTATATGATCATTACACTTTTCACCCCGGAACCCTACCTCATTTAATGTAAGATAAAAGCTAAAACCCAGAAAAGGTACGGTAGCTAAAAACAAACATTCGACCACCATAAAACAATTAAATATATTCGCATAACGGATCCAGGTTAGGGTAAGATCACCAAAAGAGCCAAAAATATAGGTAATTATAATTAAGGGAGTGATATGATTTTTTCAACTACAGAAACAGTACCAGGAAGAGAAATATCGGAGGCACTGGATATCGTTACGGGCAACGTTGTTCAATCAAAACATATCGGCCGTGACTTAATGGCAGGTATAAAGAGTATTGTCGGTGGAGAGATACGAGGCTATACGGAAATGCTGACCGAAGCGAGAAACAAAGCTTTTCAAAGATTAAGTGACAGTGCCCGGCAAAAAGGCGCTGATGCCGTGGTAGGAATTCGTTTTACTACAAGTGCAATTATGGATGGCTCCTCAGAAATTCTTGTTTTTGGTACAGCTGTAAAACTAAAAAAATAGGTTGGAATGCCCCTAAAGTTCTACCGCAAACTGCCCCAGTTTTCTCCGCACCGCAGGAATAGAACTGGCGGCAGCGATTAACGCTCGAAATTCAAATCTTGCTTTCAGAGATTGTCCAGTGATCATTTTCCGGCCACGCTCAGTAACCTCAATAACCTTTTTATCTTCTTGGTGGCGCAAATCAGAGTAGCCTAGGAGCTGCCCCTCAGTGATCCGTTTTGCCAATTCGGCTGCATCAGCTATCCCAAGGTTCATACCACGACCTCCAACCGGAGAGTGGCAATGGGCAGCATCCCCAGCTAGATGTATCCTGCCCTTTGAGTAAGTTTCCGCTTGCCGAATTGAGATTTTAAAGGTTCCCTCCCGCCGAACCCTCTTAACATCCACCGCCATCGGAAATGCTTTAATTGCATTATCACAGCTAGCTACCAGACGGTGTCGGCCTTCTCCCAATGGCACGGCAACAGCGACCACGCCAGATTCCATTTTGACCAAGGTAAACTTTCTTTTAGGAGGCCAATCCCCTGTATCAACATCCGCGATTGACCACACTTCTTCCAAGTCAAATCCAGGATAACTGATACCTGCAGCTTCACGAACAGTACTGCGAATACCATCCGCTCCTACGACCAGGTCAAATTGCTCCTCTTCACCATTATCAAAAAAAGCCACTACCCCACTCTTTTCCTCGGTAAGGGTTTTGAGTTCTTTCCTATATTCAACTTCGACTCCCATACCAAATAAAACCTGAGCCATGAGAGCTTCAGTTCTGTCTTGAGGAAGTCCAAGAATGGCGGGGAAATAAGTCCGATCGGAATGAAGGGGGAACTCTAGTGCTAAATGCGTATTTAGGTAAATGCATGCGCTCTGAACAGCGATCCCCTCAGCAATCAACTTTTCAGAAACGCCAGAGTGAGAAAGCAACTCAAGGCTGCGAGAAGTAACTCCCACTGCTCGACTAAGGGTTGACGCGCTATCCCGGCGGTCCACAATTCTTGGCAGTAGCCCTCGCCGAGCAAGCTCGACCGCTGTTGTAAGGCCCGTGGGCCCAGCCCCAACAATCAGTACTTTCACAGGCTACCTCAAATAACCCCACCTAACAGTAAGATAGTACATATGAAAGAGTAAGGGTGACTAGCTGGTCTGAGGCTCTTCATAAAAAACCTCGGCCGCTATCTGTGATCTCTTCACAGCAATACCAGTCACCGCTTGGTGAGTACGTGCTTAAACTTGCGAAGTCGAAACCTCTAATATCTGGCAACGATCTACAGAAGACTCGTCTTGCCAATAAGTACCCACTGTTATATCGATATTTTTTATGTTTCAGCTCTTGGGTATAATTTCTAAATGATTACACCACTTTACGATGATGTACATGGACTCGCACTTGAGATAGTCAATAAATCCGCCTCTGGGGATAAAGCTGGGTGCCAAGACTCCCTCAACTCGCTAGAGAGACTATGCGCAAAATATGCCGGAGGCGAGCTAGACCATCCCCTACAGTGGGAGGCTCTGGGTGATTTTTCAGAAAGCTGTGAGGATGCAATACAGGCATACACCCAGGGACTTAACTGCTCCATAAAATTAGATCTCCCTTTGTATTCAGCTTCAATTGCCCTGGAAATGGCTGAATGTTTTTTGAGACTAAACAATCAAGATAAAGCCTTGTAATTTGCCCATAAAGCACGTATCTATTCTGTCAGTACAGAGGATTATGAACTACAAGAATCCATTAACAATTTCCTTAGAAATCTTATACAGGTTTAGTTTACCCTTAAAGACCATCCAAGCTGAGTTATCATAGTTAACTAAAACAATGATTCTAAGATCACTGATTACTTCTATATTAGTCAGCCTAAGTTACACTCTGGCTGCACATTACATTTACGATAACTCTTTTGGTGAAGGTGAAATTCTGAAGATCCAGGCCTCCATATTGATGTTTCAAGCTTTAGTCGTTTTCATACCTACATTCACTGCCTGCTTACTAATCACACTCTGGCTAAGCAAGATCAATAGAAAGACAAAATAAGACATTCTGTATGCCCCCAACTTCAAGCATCATGGCTACCGCTTCAAAAATCAGCCTTTGCCTTATAGCAAGTTCAATAGCAACTCTTATTTCCATTATGGAGTACTGGCGAGGGCTTAATGGTAACGAACTTCTTTTAGCCAGAAGTGTCTCCGCTGTAACAACTGCCGGGAAAAACGGCCCCAAGTATATAGAACCGACGCTAGCTGCCGGAAATGATGGCATTACTGAAGTTCAAGTCATCTTAATGGCTCTAGGCTTATCGGCACTTTTGGCCTTAAGTTCGCTGATAGTGGTGACGATTTACAGGGTCAGGCACGGCCATCACAAACTCTATCTGCCTTTAGCTTTCTGTTCTACAGTTCTATGCTTGGGCATTATTTATGTTGGGTTTAAGTCCGGTATTCAGTATAGTCTTTGAAGTAGGACAAGCTTAGGCTAGTACTGAGGCATAACAAAGGAATATCAAAGTGAAAAGAATTGCCACCGCACTGCTATTTTTATTTGCGGCGATTGCCTGCTACGCTTTCGGAGTCCCTGTGGGAGGAGTAATCTTCCTTGCTCTTGGCATTATCTTTGAAGGAATCTTCTGGATTAAGCTATTTAAACGTAAAAAGAAGCCAACATAGGTGTAGTAATACAACGTTACTTCGGCTAGATTCAATTGAACTAGTGATTATCGAATAAACTACACGCCTCAACCTGGCACCATAGAACAGGAAGGTCGCTTACTCCCTAAGCCACCTAATTGCCATCCCATCATTCTATAAATTTATTTTCCAGCCATCAGTAATCCCCACCTCACTATTGGTACACACTTGCATCAGGAATAGATACCGAGCACGGAAACTATGGAGGAAACTTGAGACATATTTAAAGACGGACTAAATTGTGCGCCGTTAAATGGATTCTATAAGGAAATACCCATGTCCCTTCACCGCTCACCACGCTGGATTGCGGTCATTCTTCTTTGTCTTATTGCTATGGCTTGCTCACAAGAAAAGTCAGAGAAGAAACTCGCTGACACCCCCAAGCTTGCGGAAGGCGGGAGCGTTGAAGAGGGTAACAACCAGGCACAAGCTCTCAGCCCCACTGAGAAAGTGCATAAAAAAGAAGCGGCCTCTTCTAGTGAAGCAATCTCGAAAGCTGATGAAGCCCAGCGCACTTCTGAAAGAAATTCTACTGATCTGACAGAGAATGATGCTACCCCTTCACAAGTCACAGTCAATGCCAGCACTCAAATCTCCGGGGATCACTTCCTAAAGGTCCTCCACATTGGGGAGCGGACATTTAAAGATGCAAGGGCCATCGCAGTTATCTTTTCTGAACCTTTGCTGGGCAATGCCCATTTTGGCTCCTACTTGAATCTATCCCGTGACGATGGCGAGCGTGTAGATGGTGGTTGGGTTCTCTCCGATAACCAGAAAATTCTCTATTTTCCTCATATTGAACCAGATACTCGCTATAAACTCACCGTGCTCCCGGGTCTGCCCGGCGAAAACGGCTTGGAGTTACAGGAAGAGAAACAGGAGAGGATTCGCACCCGACGGATTGAGCCCAGTATCAGCTTTGCCAGCAATGGAAGTATTTTTCCCACGACGGTAACTCCCGGCCTACCTGTTACTGCAGTCAGTGTTGAGGCTGCACAGATTCACTTCCATAGAGTGAAACCTGAGCATTATTCCGAGTTCTTCAGGCTGATCAAAAGCCAGTCACTAAAATACTACTATCGCTTAAAGTCCCTCAATCAAGTGGCCGATTTTGTCTATAGTGCCCAGTTCGATCTCACCAAGGAGAAATACGTCCAGCGAGATTTCGACCTCTCTATCGGGCATATAAAGCCCCTGCAACAACCAGGAATCTATGTCGCAGTTATGCAGCCGGCAGGCGTGTATGACACTAACCTCTATGATGTCACCCACTTCTCCATCTCCAACTTAGGCCTTCATGCGAGGTACTATCCAAACAGTGTTGACCTCTATGTTTCATCTCTGGATGAAGGGCAGGCTCTTAAGGGCATTGAGGTTGAGCTGCTCAACAACAAAGGGGAGCTAATCCAGCAATACACAACCGACCAAGACGGCCAGGTGCGCTTTGCTCTGACGCAGGAACAGGAAGACTCACAGCGCTTCTTCATCGCAAGAGATCCTGATACCGGTCACTTCTCCATACTCGACCTGCGTGAACCTGCATTGGACCTTTCGGATTTTCAGTTGGGCCAGCGCCCTTCGAGACCGATGGAGTTTTTCATGTATGGCCCGCGAGATCTGTATCGCCCCAATGAATCGATCCAGGTGAGCGGGCTGCTGCGCAATTATGATGGTCGCTATATCAAAGACCTGCCGATCAAGGCAGAACTCATAAAGCCGGACAATACCAGCGCGCGCGCATTCACATGGCACGCCAGCGCGCCCGGATACTACGAAAAGCTTATTCCACTTCCACAAAATGCACCTACCGGTGACTGGCGCCTGGATGTTGAGCTAGCCGATGGGCGCAAAGTGAAATATCCATTTAAGGTAGAAGAATTCTTGCCAGAGCGAATGAAGCTGGTTTTGCAAGACGGTGAAGAGCGCAGTCTGGTAGAGGGCCATAAAGAATCTTTCGAACTTCAAGTAGAAGGTAGTTATCTCTATGGTGCGCCAGCGGCAAAGAACCGCCTGGAAACTCTGGTGCAAATTAGCCACTATCGCGAGCCCTTCCCCCAGTGGAAAGGGTTCGTATTTGGGAACACTAATGAATCTTTGCCCACGCGACAGTTTCATGCCCCAACGATTGAGCTCAATGAGGAAGGGTTGAGCAATCTGACCTTGCGCTCCCGTTGGAAACGAGCAAAGAGCCCGCTGAAAATCAACTTGGTTTCCAGCCTGTTCGAATCCGGCGGCCGCCCGGTAACTCGCCAACATCCAGTCCTGGTATGGCCCACACACCCGGTGGTAGGTATTCGCCCAAATTTTGGAGAGGAAAACCCATCGGCCAACAGCAGGCCTGAATTTGAAATAGTGGTTGCCGACGCACAGGGCGAGCCTGTTATCGGACGGGATCTCAAAGCGGTGTTAATTTCCGAAGACCGCCAGTACTTTTGGGAGTACTCTTCAAATCGGGGCTGGCACTATGAATACTCAAGTGCTGAATTTGAAACTTTCAGTCGCCAGCTCCAATTCACCGAAGAGCAACCACTGAAGCTCACAGTCCCAGTGGAACATGGCCACTACCGCTTAGAAGTCACTGATACCAATACGGGGGCAACCAGCAGCTTACGCTTCCACGCCGGCCGGGACTGGTATTACTGGTGGCGTAAGGACCAAGTAGCCAAAGGCCAGGCTGCGCGTCCAGATACCGTGGCCCTGTCACTGGATAAACCAAGGTACTCTTCTGGAGATCTGGCGCAACTCACCATAGTACCGCCCGCTGACGGAGAGGCGTTGGTGTTGGTGGAGAGCGACCAACTATTGTGGTCCAAACGACTACCTGTAGAAAAGTCGGGCACCAATATCGAAATCCCAATCTCTCCTGAGTGGGATCGCCACGACACCTATATTTCTGTTACTGCTCTGCGCCCTGCGGACAAGAATGAGCGTATCGCCCCCAATCGCGCTTTTGGTCTCGCCCACCTGCCCCTGGATCGCGATCCTCGGCGCCTGCCCATTTCACTCGAAGCGCCCACGAATGCCCTGCCCGGCTCGGAAATTGAAGTTACCATTTCTGCCGACGAAAATTCTATCGAACAAAACGGAAGCAAAGCCTGGGCCACCCTGGCCGCCGTCGATGTCGGTGTACTCAATATCACCCGCTTCAAAACCCCGGATCCCTTCGAGGCCTTTTTTGGCCAGCGCCGTTACGGTGTGGATGTAAGGGATATTTATCATCGCATTATTGAATCCAACAGTGGCAAACTGGTGGAGCAACGTTTTGGCGGCGATGCGGAACTGGCCCGAGGCGGCGACGAGCCCAACTCCGACGTTCAAATAGTATCTTTATTCTCAGGACCCGTTGAATTTGATACTCAGGGCCAAGCAAAGGTCGCGCTACAATTACCGGAGTTTAACGGACAGCTACGCCTGATGGCGGTTTCTTTCAGCAAAGACCGATTCGGTAGCACCGACGGAGAAGTAACAGTCGCCTCACCGGTTGTCACCCAAGCCGCCTTGCCTCGCTTTATGGCCCCTGGTGATAGCAGCACACTGGCCCTTGACCTCAATAACTTAAGTGGCCGCTCCCAAAAACTCACTGTAAATATGCAATCAGTGGGCGCGGTAGATTTGGAAATGGGTGAGCGGTTGCTGGAACTGGCGGATGGTGAACGCAAAACTTTGCGCTTCCCAATCACCGCCAAAGATGCCACCGGAGATGCAGAGTTCAAACTGGTCGTGCAGGGTGCCGCCGATAAAGATGGAAATGATATCGATATCGAACAGCAGTGGCGCCTGGGCGTGCGCCCCGCTTGGCCGGCAACCACACGCAACCAGCGCAGACTCCTGTCCCAGGGCGAGAGCTTCAGTGTCGATAGCAGCTTCCTGGATTCCCTAATGCCTGGAACCGTTCAAACCCTGGTATCCCTGGACAGCCGACCGCAACTCCAGTTACAGGATCACCTATCTAACCTGCTGCAATACCCCTACGGCTGCCTGGAACAAACCTCCAGCCGGACCTTCCCGCTAGTCATGGCAACGCCGCAACGACAGCAAAAACTGGGCCTTGAACCTCTGGATGAGAATGATCGGGCCGAACGTATCGACGCAGGTATTGAACGCATTTTCAGCATGCAAAAAGGGAACGGCAGCTTTGGCCTATGGAGTTCCGAGTCTTCCGAAAGCCAGTGGCTAACCGCCTATGTAGTCGATCTTATATTGCGGGCCCGGGACCAGGGAATCGTATTTGACGATAACCGCCTGGAATCCGCACTCAAGCGCCTGCAGGATTACGCCCGTGAGCGCGGTGCTTTCTATCAGCAACGCTATAGCTATAGTCCCGATTTCTATGCTTATGCCGCAAGAGCTTACGCAGCCTATGTGCTCTCACGAGTACAGAAAGTGTCTCTCGGGCAACTGCGTACCCTTTATGAAAGCGGCTCGAGCCTGACCCAATCTCCCTTACCAATCCTGCATATGGCAATCGCTTTGCACACCATGGGCGATGCCACCCTGGCCCAGGAGGCCCTGCAAAAAGCGCTTAAAATCGAGCGCAAACGCCGCAGCTACTATGGCGATTATGGGTCAGACCTACGGGATACGGCCCAAATGATCTCCCTGCTCCTAGAGCACAATTTCGCAGGTGATAAAACGGAATCCCTGGTGTTCGAGCTGGCCGATCTTCTCCACGGTCGCCAATATCTCAGCACCCAGGAGCGCAATAGTGTGTTTATGGCTGGAGCACAGTTGCAACTCAATAGCAGCGCAAACTGGTCTGCGACTTTGGCCAGTATTGATGGCTTGCGCGAGCTCAATAGCGATAACCCGCACAGCGCATTATTCCGCGGGCGCGAAGCCGCCAGCGCACTTGAGGTAACTGCACAGATAGAAAAGCTCTATGCAGCAATCACTATCAATGGTTACAGCAAGAAGTCACCTGAGGCGGAGATGGATAAAGGTGTCAGAATTAAACGCAGCTACCACAATTTGGATGGCACGGAAGTCATTCCCAATCAAGTTCGTGAGGGCGAGCTTTACCTGGTGCGTTTGCAAATTGATGCGGACCAACGCCTGCCCGACCTACTTGCAGTGGACCTATTGCCCGCAGGTTTTGAGCTGGAGAATCAAAACCTGGCCGACAGTGTCAAAGTGGATGAACTCGAGTTCGATGGCAAAAGTATTGCCCAGTGGCAGGACACCCAGGACAATATCCAACACACTGAATATCGCGATGACCGCTTTGTGGCGGCACTGGATCAGCTGAGATACAAAACCACCAATCTCTTCTATATCGCCCGCGCAGTAACCCCAGGCAACTATCAGGTGCCCCCACCCTACGTAGAGGATATGTACAAACCGGAACGCTTCGCTATCGGTGAAAATCCCCTAACGCAATTGCGGGTAATCGGTAAACAGTGAAGCTGTTGGCCACTATCCGGAGAGCCTGGCAAAGCAGCAGTCGCAGAGTTCGCGCACTGCTGCTTGCGCCCGCCGCCCTCACAGCGGTACTGCTACTGCTCGACTTTGCTTTCCCTCCACCTCTTCCCGAAACTCAAGATTTTGCACGGGTCGTTGCAGATCGTTACGGCAAACCACTACGTTTCTTTGCCGACAGTCGCGGAGTTTGGAGATACCCAATATCTCGGGAAAATGTATCACCGCGCTTTATCGAAGCTCTTCTCACCTACGAAGACCGACACTTTTATCGGCACCCCGGAGTAAATCCGCTAGCCCTATTGCGAGCTTCAGTCCAATACCTTCGCAATGGACGAGTCGTTTCCGGCGGTTCCACTCTCACCATGCAGGTAGCGCGACTACTGGACCCACACCGCAAAACTCTGCTGGGCAAAACCAAGCAGATATTGCGTGCATTGCAATTGGAGTGGCACTTCAGCAAGAATGAAATTCTCGATCTGTACCTGAACCTCGCACCTTACGGCGGCAATATTGAAGGCGTGGAAGCAGCCAGCCGTCTATACCTGCGTAAATCAGCCTCCGACCTTACCCATGCGGAAGCTGCACTGCTAGCTGTACTGCCTCAGGCTCCGAGCCGCCTGCGGCCAGATCGGCATCCTCTAAAGGCACAAAAAGCCCGGGACAAAGTTCTGGATAGACTGCAGTCATTTATCGTCTGGAGCGCAAAGGATGTTGAGCGCGCTCAACTTGAGCAGGTCTATGCGGAACGCTTGGAATTCCCACAAAACGCCCCGCACCTAGCCCGCAGGCTGGTGAATACCATCAGCGATCAAGAAGTTATTCGCACCACAATCGACGGCAACATCCAGCGCGGATTGGAAGATTTTCTGCGCGATCATATGGATAGCTATCCAGCCAAAACATCTGCAGCTGTTGTAGTTTTGGAGAATTCCGATTTATCCGTGCGCGCCTACGTAGGAGCTTCTCATTTTGGTAACAGACGCCGCTATGGCTATGTCGATATGGCCGGGGCTGTGCGCTCACCGGGCTCTACGCTCAAGCCCTTTTTGTACGGACTTGCCATTGATAAGGACCTGATCCACAGCGCCTCCCTGCTCAGCGATGCGCCCCGTATATACGGCGATTACCGCCCTGAGAATTTCCATCGAGGCTTCGCCGGCCCTGTCACCGCCACCGCCGCCCTTCAGAAATCTCTCAATGTTCCTGCAGTTCAGCTACTGGAACATTACGGCCCCGGTCGATTGGCCGCAGCCCTGGAAAATGCCGGACTAGCACTAGAGTTTCCCAGTGGCGGTAGACCCAGTTTGGCCATGATTTTGGGGGGAGTAGGTGCTCGTCTTGACCAGCTGGCAGGCATTTATGCCGCACTGGCACGGGGAGGCCAGACTGCAGCTCCCCGCTATTTACCCGAGGAGCCCGTACGTGAAAGGCATCTGATGTCTCCTGAGGCAGCTTGGATTACATTTGAAATGCTCGCTTCCAATCGCGGAGGTTCCCGCCGTTGGCGCAATCTGGTGCGGCAAAACAAGGCAGATATCGCCTGGAAGACAGGCACCAGCTACGGCTACCGGGATGCCTGGGCGATTGGCGTAACTCCCGGCTACACCGTCGGCATTTGGGTAGGCCGACCGGATGGCACTCCCCTACCCGGTTACTATGGCTCCATTAGCGCCACACCTCTGTTGAACGCAGTTATCGCCGCATTACCAGACAACAAACAACAGCACCTGAAAAAGCCCGACTTAGTAACTCAAGAGACTATTTGTTGGCCGCTTGGGGGCCAGAAGACGCTCACACAAACCAGCCACTGCCATCTGCAACACAACGCCTGGTTAATCCAAGGGCGCACACCCAGAACACTATCGCCGCAAGGTGAGCCTCTGCGGGCAGCACAAACCTTTAGTTTCTTTGCAAACCGGCAAGGTATGCGGGTAAAGCCCAGTTGTATGGATTCTTCTACTCAAAGGCATAGCTTAGCCCTTTGGCCAAAAGAACTGGAATCCTGGCTACCTGAAAACCAGACCCGGGCCCAACAAATTCCTCCGACGGCTCCCGAGTGTTACACCCCGACTGCAACAACAGGGACTCCACTAAAGATTATCGGAGCTGGAGATGGTAACCAGTATCGACCTACCGGCAAAAATGCCCCACTTCCGCGTTTAACTCTGAGCGCGATTGGCGGACAGGGAAAGCGCTATTGGTTCCTAAACGGTGAGCCCAAGGGCGAAACCCTCGGAAACGAAAACCTGGCACTATTTCCGGGAAGTGGTAAGCACCAAATTGCTGTACTGGATGCTAGCGGGAATGTCGATCGGATTGAGATTTTTGTAGGAAACGACAACTGATTTTCATAAAGCAGAAGACTGCCATGTCGTTTCTCTCACAGAACATAGCCCTTAGTGTCACCCTATCGGCAATCGAGTGTCAGCATTGGCGTGGAACATCGTAGTTCGGGCTCAATTTTAGTAACTCCACCAACTTACCCAAAATAGGGAAGACGCGAATACACAGCACACCTTAAATGCAGTATATCTTTCCGGCTTCTCCAGCAGTAACACTCACTCGCTTACTACTTTCCCCAGATTAAAAACCCCTCCGATCTTAATCCAAACAGGCAGGTTCAGCTGTTACATGAGTATTGGCAATCCAAGTATTACTTCCACTGCAAGTTGGATCGGTAGGATCACGTAAATCAAATGCAGAATTATCAAGCGATGTATTCCCTACCACCACATTATTCTCATTATTGAATCCAGCGATATTGATACCGGCTGTATCAGGCGAGCCATTTGTGCCATTTTCCATGACTATATTTTGTATTATAGAAGTACTTGATACATCCACATTGAGTTCAATCCCATTACTCGCACTGCCGGTAACAAAGTTCTGAATAACTGCTGTATTACTTTCATTAATATCAATTCCGTTATCACCATCAGTACTGCCGACAACAGTATTTAGCTGAACCAGTGTAAATACACCATTTACCGTAATCCCCTGATCACCGGCTGATTCAATATAATTATTGATAATTTGGTTTCGATCGCCTCTAACATCTATACCATCATCATTGCCAGTATCAATAATTTGATTCCCAACAATATTATTGGAGTCACTATCAATAACAATTCCCTCTCGTGGAGAGTTTAAGATCATAATTCCATCTATGGTATGAAATCCATCTCCCTCCAGGTTTAAACCATCTGGACAGTCGGTTATCGTCCCACCATAAACGGCACCAGATAATCCATTAACTAAAATTCCAGCGATACCTTCTAGATTTGGGTTATCACAAATAATTTCCCCGCCCTCTGCCATCGTAAGTCTTCCACCGGGTCCAGTTACTGTTACCGCATAGGGATTCGCCAGGCTCAGTTCACAATTCAGCATTTCCGACAGGGTTTCAGCTGTTGTTATTACATCGCCACAATCAACAGCCATAACAAGTGGTGATGAGAATAAAGTAGCACTTGTGACGAAAGCTGTGACTAACTTGTGGTAATAGGTGTTCATAGCAGGTCCCTCTCATTGATATAAGAAAATTGTAGGCATAAGCCACACTTCACGTTTCCAATATCAATGAAAAGAATTCATTCTGAGCCTAAGGGAGCTTTTATTATGTTGCTCTATCTCACATCTATTATTTGAGGTAGGCAAGCATAACGAAACTTTGATAACGTCAGCAAATAGACACTGTAATTGCCTTTATAATTTACATAATTAATCCTTGAGACCTACTAAAAAAAAGAGCCTCAATAGCGTTTCACCTCTATTTCTCATCACCTCAAAAGCTATTCTCGAACAGGACGTCATTTATCGACAGCTGTCCACCACGCCCATTCGCAACTTTTGCCGCTTTTCCAATCACTATCATCATCCCGATCAAATAACCTTCGGGCAAATTGATCAGCTCAGCGACTCTCTCTGGGTCAAACCCAACCATTGCACCTGTGTCATATCCCATAGACTTTGCCGCTAACATCATGGTTTGTGCTGCCAATCCACAGCTTCGAATAGCCTCGTCCCGCTGTAGTTGCTGCTTACCCTTGTAGAACTCAGTTAGCATTGGCACTAACACATCCCTAGCCTCTTTCGGCGCTTCGGCCCAGTACCGCTCCGGCCGGTCGCTCCAGGCATTAATATCTGCACAAAGTATGATCAACTCAGAAGCATCTTCTACTTGCTGTTGCCCCCAGGCTGCATCTTTAAGCTGGCTACGGAGGGAAATGTCAGTGATGCGCAGGAAGCGCCAGTGCTGGATATTGTAAGAAGTCGGCGACAACATAGTCGCCTGGACCAGACGGGTGAAGTCCTCGGCAGGCATCTCTGCTGTGACATCGAAATGCTTAACCGAGCGGCGGGATTCAACAGCTTTAAACAATTCCATAAGTTTCTCTCTGACTATCGTTCGTTGATTGAATGTCGATGAGAAGAAGCTTATTGGGTTTCCTTATCGTTGATAATGGGGTTCGGCGGAGACTTACTGTTGACGAAAGGTTAACAGTTTACTGATCCCAATAAGGTGTATCGCCGCCAAAGTACTCTATTGCAAAGTCTATAAAGGCGCGGACTTTGGCTGGCATAAACTGCCGCTCAGGGAAAACCGCGTAGATAGACTTGGCAGGCATCTGGTACTCCTCGAATAGAGGAGTTAGCTTTCCAGCCTCAATGTCTGGTCCTGCCACGAAGGTGGGTAAGCGGCCTATCCCTACACCCTGAAGAAGAGCTTCCCTCAGTGCCTCACTATTATTTACCTGGTAGTTACCCTTCACCTCGATGGTATTTAAGTGATTGTCTTTGATAAAACCCCACTCTTTCACATCCCTGGAATAAGTAAAAATCAGGCAATTATGGGCGCTCAACTGCTCCAGTTCTGTGGGCTCTCCGAATGCCTTCAAGTAGGAAGGTGACGCACAGAGTACACTTTTCAGAGGTGCAAGTTTGCGGGCAATCAGGCTGGTATCGGGAAGGTCCCCTCCGCGAATGGCTATATCAAAGCCCTCCCCCACTAAATCGACAACTTTATCGTCCAGTACCATGTCGATACTAATCTCGGGGTAACGCTTCATAAATACGGGAATTAACGGAGCCAAATGCAATCTACCAAAGGACATAGGAGCATTGATCCGCAAGCGCCCCCGAGGCTCCCCCTGTAGCTGCAGAACTGCGTCTTGAGCATCTTTGGCCGATTTATAAGCAATGCGTGCGTGCTCATAAAAATGCTCCCCGGCCTCCGTCAGGCTCAATTTTCGCGTAGTTCTGTGCAAAAGCTTCACCCCAAGTTGCAGCTCCAACTGGGTAACCCGCTTACTTACCGCTGATTTTGAGATGCCGAGTAACTTTGCCGCCGGGGAAAAGCCACCGGTTTCAGCCACAGTCACAAATATTGGAATCGATGCAATTGTCTCCATAAGCGACTGTTTCCTTCTCCTCAACAGTGAGTGTCTATAATGCTGGATTATCAGTTTACCAGAAACGACATACACTTATCTCTCGCTAATAGAGGGAAGAAGCATGAGTGAAGTTACCAGGGGGTTAAGCCCATCAACTACAAGCCCCAACACCTCGCTCTGGTGGGTTCACTGCCTGATGATACTTTGTACACTACTGGTTGCAGGATCATTTCCTATTGGGGAGTTAATCGCCGATTCACTCCCGGCGGATTCCATGATGTTGATTCGATTCTTAATTGCGGCGGGACTATTTGCACCCTTCATATTTTTAAAGCACGGGATTCAGCTTCCAGAGCCAAAAAAACTACTGGGGTATGCACTACTCAGTATCCCATTGGTTGTCTTTTTCTGGTGTATGTTTGAAGCACTCAAATACACCACCGCAGTAAATACCGGCGCTCTTTTTACAACCGTTCCGGCGATGACAGCCATCTTTACTTTGATCATCAATGGCGAGCGGAGCAGCACCCGTAAAGTTATCGGCCTAACCCTTGGGACTCTGGGTGCAGCCTGGATTGTATTCAAGGGGAGTATCACAACAGCGATAACGCTAGACCTAAACAAAGGGGATTGGATATTCACCCTAGGTGCTATATCACTCAGTTTATATAACCCGCTTATCAAGAAGGTTCACTCAGGGGAGCCTACAGAGGTCATGACATTCTGGGTTATTCTATTTGGTGCGCTCTGGTTACTATTGCTCTCTTTTCCAAACTTAAACCAGATAGAATGGCGAAATATACCCACCGAGACTTACGGCGGGCTATTCTATTTAGCCTTATTCTCAACTTTAATTAGTTTTTTTCTGCTGCAATTCAGTACATTAAGGATCGGGGCAACTAAAGTAGCAGCATATAGTTTCTTGAATCCGATATTTGTACTAATAGTGGCCATAGTATTGGAAATGGCAAACTTTAATATCAGCTTCATACCTGGAATAGTGTTGGTCTTTGCAGCCATGCTATTTATCCAGGCGGAAAAACCTAAGGAATAATATCTCTGAACAGCTTATAAGAGATAGAATGGTGCTGCTATCAATAAGTGCAATATTTCTAGTCTACAGGCTTTTCTATCTCATAAATTGCATCAGAAATATCCTCCAACTTAGAGGACACTATTACCTGAGCATCATGTAAGCCCTGATTATAAAATTCGGCCCCCATCTCCTTTGCAAGGAAATCAATAAAGAACTCCGCTTCAAAACCGCCAATTTCCAGCTCAAATTCTTTAGACAGATAGCCCCTGACCTTCTCGATTAGCTCTAATTTCCGTCTCTCTTCCAATTGTATTTCGGACATACTTCTACCTTGTATTAAAGAAAGCATGCAAGTATGACACAAATATATTAATCGTGGCGCCCCCAAGCAATTATAGAATCTTCTACAATATATCTCAGGGGAGAGGTATCCAAATTCAAATCTCTATCGATTATTTGTTGCGATAATACCTAATCCACTACTTTAATTTTTGATGTCCCATACTCACTGACAATATCTCCGTAAGTATCAGCACTCGGACCATTTATAGATCTTACTGTTTCATAGAGCCGCCATCGACCTGTAAACTGATCACTTTCAAATTTACTAATCAAGTAACCTGCTCTATTCCCTTTGCGGAACTTCATATGAGGATTTTTCTTTAACGTAGTCTCGGTGCTACGGTTATCTGCGATTTCGTACCAAATAGCACCACCATCCCCGCGGGTCAGGGATGGAGCCGTTATTTCAATCGCGACATTATCTCTACCCGCATTGTAATCATCCGCAAAGGGATCTAAGGCGAGCCCTGAGGCCATTGCTTTATGTAACCCCCCGGACAAGACCACGATATTGTCTTCAAGCTCACCAAATAAATTCAATAACCAGTTATGGGATTGGGGGTATCCTCGCCAGGCACTCGGGGAGTAATTGTTCCACCATTCAAAAACCGGTGCCCCAGAGCAAACTATTCGCCAGCGCGCACTGGATTGCTTAATGGCCTGCTCAAACCATGTCGCCTGTTCCTGACCAATAATACTGCGGCCAGGGTAATCAAATTCAGAAAATATAGGTTGCCGTTTCTTGAAGTTATCCGGCATATCATTGATTGGCTCATCCCGATCATAGAAGCACATATCCAGGAAAAAGATATCAGCCATTTCACCATAAGGAACAGAGCGCCATACTCGCCTCGGCGCAATAAAACGGATTGGCATCCAAAGGAAGAAGGTTTCCATTGCAGCTTCCATCACTTCTTCGAAGTCAGCTCCGTTGATTTCCGGCCCCTCTCGCCAAACACCATTTCTCAGGTCGCCATCATCCCAAATCACCATCCAGGTGTGCATTTGATGTGCTTGCTGTAGAAATGCATCCCTTCTAATTTCAGAGTATCTAGCTCGGTAACTCTCCCGATCAAATTTGAAGTCAGAGTACTCAAACTTACGGTAGTCACCAGAATTTGAGGATGCATAGGAGTAGTCCCCCAGGTGGATAACAGCATCAATATTCTGCTCCCGCTCCACCATATCCCGGTAGCCTACAAACTCCCCATGCTCAAAATGTGAGCAGGAAGTGACAACAAACTTAAGAAAAGAAACATCCTCGCTAGTCGCTGGAGCCAATTTTATGCGACCGACAGAAGAAGTCTGATCCCGGTACTTAAATCGGTAGGTATAATCCCGACCGTAGTTTAGCTCTGTAACATCCAGCTTAACCGTAAAGTCTTTTGATTCATCCGTTTGCAGATACCCGGATGAAACAACCTGGCCAAATGTATCGTCGAGAGCAACTTCCCAATAGACAAGGGGAGAAACCTCCTCAGTGGTTACCCTTGTCCAAATAATAACCGAATTGGCTGTTGGGTCTCCGGAGGCTACACCATGCATAAAGTGGCTCGAGGTACTAGCGAGCCCATCATACTCATAATCGAGCACATCACTACTGGCCCTCAGCGATGGCGCCATAGCGCTAACGGTTAACAGCCCACCCCATTTTAAAAGCGTCCGTCGATCAAATCTGTTCATTGTAAGCAGCCTTGCCCTTGCTACGGTATGAATGTTGACGCGCAAGTGAAGCAAACGATGATGACAAACAGGTTAAGGCTAAACGCCCTTTAAAAACGTGAGATCCTATTCCAATGGAAAGCTAAAATTCCCCTGCAAGTATTTACACTCGCAGTTACTTCCAAATAGCTTACAACACATGTTTTGGGGTAATTACAGCAACAGATTATTTATTGCTCTAGATAGCTCACAATAATATTTTTCCAGAACAGCTGAATTAATTACATCATTAGATCTGCGACATCATGCCGATAGTATATTGATCAGTGAGAGGTTCATTAGGCAATAAAAAAGCCGGACTGCATAATACAGTCCGGCTTTTATCATACTCGCTTAGTAACTACTTAGAAGTTGTAGTTAAAGCGCACACCGTAGCTCATTGGGGTAGAGAATGGACCAGATACCAGGCCATCACTTCCATCTGCATAGTACGGAACAACTTCGTCAGTCAGGTTGTTGCCAAAGGCTTCAACATTCCACTGATCGTCCGGGCTTACATACTTCACGGAAGCATTTACCATCCAGAAAGAATCACGGCTGTCATCAAAAGCAGAAGTATCACCAGTGGGGAAATCGTGCTTGTCAACATTCCAGTAGGTCAGGTAAGACTCATCTTCCCAGTGAATACCGACAAATGGAATAATCGCTCCACCGTGGGCTAACTCAAAGGTGTGGTCATAATTGATAGTAAAGCTGAATTCAGGTGATGCAGGCAGCTCATTTCCTTTCAGGTTGCGATAGAGTTCTTCATTGCTGTTATCGTGAGCTGCGCCCCAGTCATCAATCTCAAACAAAGACTGGTTGTTAAAGTTCCAGCGGTTCCAGAAATCAGAGGTAATTTCTGTTTTCATCCAAGTGGCGAAACCACTAATTCGGCCATTTGGATATGGAGCCCAGTCAAACTCAAACTCCATTCCCATTATTTCGGCTCTGGCGGCATTTTTTGTGAGATAAATTACGGCAGGCTCTGTCGTAACTTCTCCCGTCAAATTGCCTTCATCATCAACCTCTTTAACATAAAAAGTATAGGCAGTATCCGGCGCAGCCAGCTGCATATCTTTATACTTGGAGAAGAAGAAAGTATTGGCAAGGTTCAAGCGACCATCCAGGAAAGTCCCTTTGGCACCAAGCTCCAAAGTGACCACAGTCTCTTCATCGTAGTTGGTATCAAAAGTTGCAGCTACAACACGGTTGCCATCATCATCATAAATGTAGTCGGCAGTATCAGGGTCCTGCTCATACTGAGTAATTACATCGCCTAGACCGCCAGATTTAAAGCCGGATGCAACGTAAGAGTACAGCATCACATCATCTGTCAGATCGTAATCAAGACCAATACGGAAATCCGCATTTTCCCAATCGTCACTAACATCATTGTAAGTGTCTACGGAATAGATTGAATCATCAGCAAAGTAACCGGTAGACAATTCATTAAAGAGCGCCTGACTGTATGCAGGGAAACAGCCGTACTCGCCAGTTGCATCAGTATCAAGTGACCAATCACGTGTACAGCTTAAGTTATTACCGCCCTCATCACTTTTCTCATCATATGTATAGCGGCCACCAAGTGTCAGGTGCAGAGTATCGGTGAGGCTATAAGTTGCCTGGGCAAATGCCCCCAGTGCATCAACATTTCTCTCTGGCTGACGCCAGAAAACGGCATTATCCAGCGAAGCCAAGAAGTAACCATTGAGGTCATTGGACTCATGGAAGTAGAAGAGACCGGTGATCCATTGAAGCGGAGCATCATCAGTAGATTGGAGCTGAAGCTCATGGGAATATGAAACATTCTCTGCATCTGTGATGCTCATGCTCATATCCCAAGTATTGCGGCCGGCGTCAACATCGATCAGGTTACTGCGGTTTTGTACCGCATAGCCAGTGTTGTACACAAACGCCATGCTGTCGCTAAAGTCCCAGCGGAAGTTGGATCGGAATGAAGTCATCGTAAGGTCAAGTTCACCAGGAACATTAACCGCTACCGTATACTGATCGGCTCCAGAACCGTAGTAGGTTTCGCAGTTTACGCCATCATCGCGCTCATCAGCTTTATCACAGTCAATGGTATTAATACCACCGGCACTGCTGTCCTGATAATGCTCAGCAACGGCATACCAGGAAATATCTTCGGTTGGTTCCCACAAGGCGCCAATACGTACTGCCTGCTGGTCAACATTCCCGTAGAAATCATCAGCATCAGCCCTTACCAGGGATACATCCTCAGATGCCCACCAGTTTCCGTTTTGGGTGAAAGTGCGATCTGCATCGTCAGAAAGGGTAGTCGCCCCGAGACTATCTGCACTAACATAACGGTTGTCATATTGGTTAGCGTCGTAGTATCCAGTCAGATAGGAATCCCGAGTCTCATCCAAAAAGGATACGCGAAGAGCAAAGGTGTCAGAAACCGGGATATTAATAACACCCTTGACCAATTCTTGATTCCAGCGGCCAAGTTCAACACCTACGGAACCTTCAAACTCATCGATTACCGGTCGCTTTGAGATAACATTGATCGCGCCTACTGTAGAGTTTCGTCCATAAAGGGTACCCTGAGGCCCTCGCATGGCTTCAACCCTTTCAGAGTCAAACATCATTGCCATAGCAGACTGGGGGCGTGAAGAGTAAATACCATCGAAGTGCAGGCCTACTGCCGGATCGCCAAGTTCACTGGTATTGGTGGAGCGCACGCCGCGCATAGAAATTACTGGTGAAGACTGGGAGGCATCGTAGCCAATATCCACATTGGGGATAGTGTTGCCCAGATCTTTTACATTCTTAATACCCTGGCGATCGAGCTCTTCTTGCGTAAATGCACTGATCGCTACGGGGGTGTCCATCAAATTGGTTTCGCGCTTGGTTGCGGTAACCGTTACTTCTTCCAGCGCCCAATCGTCATCCTGTTGACTATCTTCCTGAGCCCAAGCCGACACTACCGCGACATTTGCCATTGCAATTGCAAAGGTAAGTGGTTTTTTAATTCTCATTGATGTCTCTCCAATCTGCTGCAAAAGGAAAGCCACATTTATTTTTTAATGAATGGCCATCCCATAGGGCCGTCGGCAGTACGGCGGCTAGGCTAAAATCTCAAAAAGAAGGGACGTAAGAAACTCAGATACGATAGAGCGGATCGAGACTAGGACAAAGAGGACTAGTTCACAATTTGTTGCCACTAGCTGCGACCAGCAAGTCAAATAAGTACTGAAACCGTAGGATTCATACACCAGCTGTCTACGAATATTGGGGATTTTTTAGAGTCTATCTGCTTGCTCACCCAAAGCCTCGCATCCCAACAGCAGGCCTTAAATATACGTACGCTGAGCAATAAAGGCTATATCTAAACAGACCTAGATGTGACTATTAAGGCAAGCCCTGTCTCACAATGATAAAAACACAGCCTTTTTTCTCAGATAAAAACCTACCGGAAAACACAGGAAACCGGAAAAAAAGTTATTGTCAGGATTACTGAGATTAATATTCGCCTATTAATTTAAATATATACGGAATATTAAATTTGATTGGAGTAAAAATGTAAAACCGATTCCTAATCATTTTTACAGTAGGAAATAAAAAGGGGCCAAAAGGCCCCCTGTAAAGAAATCACCAAAGTCCTAAAAGCTATTGCCAGGTATTCGCACCCAACCTTCCATTAGGATTCGGGCGCTGCGACTCATAATGGCCTTGGTAGCAGTCCACTGACCATCGACCTCTTTGGCTTGAGCACCCACACGTAAGGTACCCGATGGGTGACCGAAGCAAACAGAGCTGCGTTCTCCCCCGCCAGCTGCAAGGTTAACCAAAGTGCCCGGGATCGCCGCAGCGGTGCCAATAGCTACTGCTGCCGTGCCCATCATGGCGTGGTGCAACTTGCCCATAGATAAGGCGCGCACGAGGAGATCAACCTCGGAAGATGCCACTGCCTTACCACTGGATGCAGTGTAATCCTGCGGTTTAGCGACAAAAGCAACCTTAGGGGTGTGATGACGATTGGCAGCTTCTTCAATGGTAGAAACCAACCCCATCTTTACCGCACCGTGAACGCGAATACTCTCAAACATCGCCAGCACTTTGCTGTCACCATTAATGGCATCCTGCAATTCAGTGCCGGTGTAGCCAATATCTTCTGCATTGACGAAAATCGTCGGAATGCCAGCATTGATCATGGTGGCCTTGAGCACACCTACATCGGGCACTTCCAGATCATCGACTACGTTACCGGTAGGAAACATGGCACCCTCACCGTCGGCAGGGTCCATAAATTCCACTTCCACTTCAGCCGCCGGAAACGTCACTCCGTCCAGCTCAAAGTCTCCGGTTTCCTGAACTTCACCATTGGTCATAGGTACATGGGCAACAATGGTCTTACCAATATTGGCCTGCCAGATGCGCACGGTGCAGATGCCATTTTCTGGCACTCTGTCGGGCTCTACAAAACCGCTATTGATGGCAAAGGCACCCACGGCGGCGGTGAGATTGCCGCAGTTACCACTCCAATCAACAAACGGCTTATCGATGGAAACCTGACCAAACAGGTAGTTCACATCGTGATCGGCTTTATCGCTGGGCGATAAAATTACCGTTTTGCTGGTGCTTGAAGTAGCGCCACCCATACCGTCGGTCTGCTTACCGTAGGGATCCGGGCTGCCAATCACGCGCAGCAGCAAGTTGTCACGGGCCTGCCCCGGCACTTGTGCAACTTCGGGCAGATCTTGCAAGCGGAAGAAAACGCCCTTGCTGGTTCCCCCGCGCATATAAGTCGCGGGGATTTTTATTTGAGGAGCAAACTTCATAACTCAGACCGTCGCTTCTGCTTCGAGGAAGTCTTTGGCAAAGCGCTGCAAAACACCCCCAGCCTCATAAATGGAAACTTCTTCTGCGGTATCCAAACGACAGGTAACAGGAGCCTCAATCGTCTCACCATTGGCACGGTGGACAAGCAAGGTCAGCGTGGCATGGGGAGTGCGCTCACCGATTACGTCGAAACTCTCGGTACCGTCGATACCCAGGGTTTCACGGGTAGTGCCCGGCTTAAACTCCAGCGGCAGTACACCCATACCGATCAGGTTGGTGCGGTGAATTCGCTCGAAGCCTTCGGCCACAATCGCTTCCACACCCGCAAGGCGCACACCTTTCGCAGCCCAGTCACGGGAGGAGCCCTGCCCATAATCGGCACCCGCAATGATAATCAGCGGCTGCTTGCGATCCATATAGGTCTCGATGGCTTCCCACATACGGGTAACCTGTCCTTCCGGCTCGACACGAGCCAGGGAGCCCTGACGGACCTCGCCGTTATCATCGCGCACCATTTCGTTGAGTAGCTTCGGATTGGCGAAAGTTGCACGCTGGGCAGTGAGGTGGTCGCCGCGGTGGGTCGCGTAGGAGTTAAAGTCCTCCTCCGGCAAGCCCATCTTCGCCAGGTATTCACCGGCAGCACTGCTGGCCAGAATGGCATTGGACGGAGACAGGTGATCGGTGGTGATATTATCACCCAGCACCGCCAGCGGGCGCATCCCCTTCAAGCTGCGCTCGCCTGCAAGGGCACCTTCCCAATAAGGTGGACGGCGGATATAGGTGCTCATCGGACGCCAGTCGTAGAGTGCGTGGCCCTGCTCTTCTGCGGCATCCCGCTCTTCGAACATCGGAATATACACATCGCGGAACTGCTGTGGCTTCACGCTCTGACGTACGATCGCATCGATCTCTTCATCGCTGGGCCAGATGTCTTTCAGGGTAATCGGGTTGCCATCGGCATCGTATCCCAGCGCATCTTTTTCAATATCGAACCGGATGGTGCCGGCAATAGCGTAGGCAACGACCAGCGGCGGTGAAGCCAGGAAAGCCTGCTTGGCATAGGGGTGGATACGACCGTCGAAGTTGCGGTTTCCGGACAGGACCGCAGTAGCATACAGGTCGCGATCAATCACTTCCTGCTGAATTTTCGGGTCCAGGGCACCGCTCATACCGTTACAGGTGGTGCAGGCGAAAGCCACTACGCCGAAACCCATCTGCTCCAGATCCGGTAGCAGGTCGGCCTCTTCCAGATACATTTTTACCGTTTTGGATCCTGGAGCCAGGGATGACTTGACCCAGGGCTTACGGGTTAGGCCGAGCTTGTTCGCATTGCGGGCAATCAGGCCTGCGGCAATCATATTGCGCGGGTTGCTGGTATTGGTGCAGCTGGTAATCGCGGCAATAATCACAGCACCATCGGGCATCTCACCAGCTTTCTCTTCCCAGGCTTTAGCGATTCCACGATTAGCCAATTCCGAAGCCGGCAGAAGCGCGTGGGGGTTGGAGGGGCCAGCAAGGTTGCGACCCACTGTGTCCAGGTCAAACTTCAGTACCCGCTCGTATTCGGCATCCTTCAAGGTGTCGGACCAAAGGCCCGTTTCCTTGGCAAACTTCTCTACCAAAGCTACCTGCCCATCATCACGGCCGGTGAGTTTGAGGTAGTCGATGGTTTGCTCATCGATAGAGAACATGGCCGCAGTAGCGCCATACTCTGGAGTCATATTGGAAATAGTGGCGCGATCGCCCAGGGTCAGGTTGGAAGCCCCCTCACCGTAAAACTCCAGGTAGGCGCCGACCACGCGCTCGCGGCGCAGGAATTCAGTGAGAGCCAATACCAAGTCGGTACCAGTAATACCCGGCTGCAACTTTCCGGTGAGTTCCACTCCAACAATATGCGGCAGACGCATATAAGAGGCGCGGCCAAGCATCACGCTCTCAGCTTCCAGGCCGCCAACACCCACAGAAATCACACCCAGAGCGTCTACCATCGGCGTGTGGCTATCGGTACCGACACAGGTATCCGGGAAGGCCACGCCCTCGCGCACCTGCACCACCGGAGACATTTTCTCCAGATTGATCTGGTGCATGATGCCGTTACCGGGGGGAATCACATCGACGTTTTCAAATGCGGTTTTGGTCCAATTGATAAAGTGGAAGCGATCTTCGTTACGACGCTCCTCTACCGCACGATTTTTTTCAAAAGCATCCTTCTCAAATCCGGGGTGCTCTACCGCGAGGGAGTGATCCACAATCAACTGGGTGGGAACAACTGGATTTACCTTGGCGGGATCACCGCCTTTATCGGCAATGGCATCGCGCAGACCAGCCAGGTCTACCAGCGCGGTTTGGCCGAGGATGTCGTGGCACACCACTCGGGCTGGAAACCAAGGGAAGTCCAACTCGCGCTTGCGCTCAATAATCTGTTTCAGGGAGTCGGTCAGTTTTGCCGGCTCGCAGCGACGCACCAGGTTTTCCGCCAGAATACGTGAGGTATACGGCAGTTTGGCATAGGCTCCGGGCTGGATCGCGTCAACAGCGGCTCGGGTATCGAAATAATCGAGGTCTGTACCGGGCAGTGATTTGCGGTAATCAGTATTCATAGCAGGTAAATCAGTCGAATCTTTTTTTAAAATCGTGTCTCTTCTGAGGGTGGCTCCAGGCCGCTCACCAAAGGCGACCTGGAGCCGGCACACCGGGTGTGCCTCATTTCAAAAGTGAAATGAAAATTAACCGCGCTCAGCGATTGGAGTTACTGTACGAGGCTCAACACCTACGTACTCTGCACTCGGGCGAATAATGCGGTTATCAGCGCGCTGCTCGAAAACATGTGCAGCCCAGCCGGTAACGCGGGACATTACAAAAATCGGGGTAAACAATTTTGTGGGAATACCCATAAAGTGATACGCGGAAGCGTGGAAGAAGTCTGCATTACAGAACAATTTTTTCTCACGCCACATCACTTCTTCACAGCGAACAGATACCGGGTACAACACGGTATCACCAACATCTTCAGCCAACTTTTCAGACCAGCCTTTGATAATCTCATTGCGCGGGTCGGACTCGCGGTAAATGGCGTGGCCGAAACCCATAATCTTCTCTTTGCGCTCCAGCATGCCCAGCAGTTCTTTCTCTGCTTCGTCTGGATTGGAGAAACGCTCGATCAGTTCCATTGCCGCTTCGTTGGCACCACCATGCAGAGGACCACGCAGAGTGCCGATAGCACCGGTGATGCAGCTGAACAGATCGGACAAAGTGGAGGCACAAACGCGAGCGGTAAAAGTAGATGCGTTAAATTCGTGCTCTGCATACAGAATCAGGGAAACGTTCATGACCTGCTCGTGCAGTTCATTGGGCTTCTCATCGCGCAGCATATGCAGGAAGTGGCCGCCAATGCTGTCGTCATCGGTTTCAGTTTCGATGCGCACATTGTCGTGGGTGAAACGGTACCAATAGCAGATTATGGAGGGGAATGCGGCCAGCAGGCGATTGGCTTTATCCAACTGCTGGGCGAAGGATTCTTCACCTTCCAGGTTACCCAACATGGAACAACCGGTGCGCATTACATCCATAGGATGGGCATCAGCCGGAATGCGCTCAAGCACTTCTTTTAATGCTTGCGGCAGGCCACGCTTGGCTTTCAGCAGCGCCTTGTACTCCGCCAGCTCTCCCTCAGTGGGTAATTCCCCATAGAAAATCAGGTAGGCAACTTCTTCAAACTCACAGTGCTGGGCCAGATCTTTAATATCGTAACCGCGGTAAGTCAGGCCGGAACCGGATTTGCCCACTGTAGAAAGTGCAGTTTTACCTGCTACCTGGCCGCGCAGACCAGCACCGCCCAATGCTTTCTCTACCATCTTCTTATTTCCCCTGTTGTATACACATTTGCTGTGTTCATCCAATTGAAAGCGCAGCGCCCGGCTTTCGCACCGGGCTGCTTGGGAGCCTATGAATAACTCCGTAATGCCTACTTATTGAAAAGTTCGTCCAGCTTCTGTTCAAACTCGTGATAATTCAGGTAATCGTACAGCTCCTCACGAGTCTGCATGGTGTCGACAACCGCTTGCTGATCGCCATTTTGCAGGATACTGGTATAAACATTTTCCGCCGCGCGGTTCATCGCACGGAACGCCGACAGTGGATACAGTACGATATCTGCGCCCGCTTCGCCCAAATCTTTGGCGTTATACAGCTTGGTTTTACCAAACTCGGTAATATTCGCCAAAATCGGCACATTTAGCGCGTCCTTAAAGGCACGATAGTGCTCAAGTTCAGTAACTGCTTCCGCGAAAATGCCGTCGGCGCCAGCCTCAATACAAGCCTGGGCGCGTTCAATAGCCGCATCGAGCCCTTCCTGTGCAAAGGCGTCGGTGCGAGCCATTACAAAGAAATCGTCATCGGTACGGGCATCTACCGCCGCTTTGATACGGTCGACCATCTCCTGCTTGGAAACAATCTCTTTATTCGGGCGATGGCCACAGCGCTTCTGCGCTACCTGATCTTCGATGTGTACCGCAGCGGCACCAGCGCGGATCATATCTTTAATGGTGCGGGAAATGTTGAAAGCGCCACCCCAACCAGTATCGATATCCACTAAAAGCGGCAACTCACTGGCAGCAGTTATGCGGCGCACATCCTCCAGTACATTATCGAGACTGGTCATACCCAAGTCCGGCAGACCGTAGGAGGCGTTGGCAACACCGGCGCCAGAAAGGTAAATCGCCTTGTGACCAATACGTTCGGCCATAATGGCGGAATAGGCGTTGATGGTACCAACCACTTGCAGCGGTTGATTCTCGGCGAGTGCAGCGCGGAAACGCGCGCCAGCAGAAGGCTTTTGGCTCATGCTCTACCTCAGTTTCTTTTCAATGTTTATTCTCGAGGCGCGGATATGCCGGCGCATTAATAGCTCCGCCAGCTCACCATCCCCGGCCTCAATGGCCTCAATAATATGGTTGTGCTCGCGGAAAGCCCGCTGGGCCCGGGGACTGGCCATCCCCAATTGGTAGCGATACATACGAACACGGTAATAAAGTCGATTGCACAGGGTATCGATCAGAAGATCATTCTTTGATGCCTGCACGATACGGAAATGAAAATCAAAATCCCCTTCCGGCTGGAAGTACGCCTTACCGGCCTGCAGCTCTTCCTGCTGCTCATGGTGGTAGAGCATTTGGCGCAGCTCAACCAGGTCTTCCTCGGTGCGCTGTTCCGCTGCCAGACGGCAAGCCATACCCTCAAGGGCTTCACGAACTTCATAGAGTTCCAGTAAGCCGCGCTCACTTAACTCTACAACCCTTGCTCCAATATTGACCTTGCGTTCCAGCAGCCCCAAAGACTCCAGGCGCATCACTGCTTCGCGCAAACTCCCGCGACTGGCATTAAATCGGCGCGCCAGTTCCGGCTCGCTAATTTTGCTGCCAGAGGCGATTTGCCCCTCCACAATTTCAGCGCGCAAAGTCAGAAATAAGCGTTCAGCAAGGCTTTGACGCTCCTCTGAAGCTGAACCGGCAGTACCAACTACAGTCATGCAAGACCTAGATTGTCGACAATCTTAATGGGGCATGACATTAAATCACCAGCATTCTCTCGTCAACTGCAGGCATCCCCGATTAAACATTAAGGATTGTTGACAATAGGGCAAAATAGGTGACTTTCAACAGAGCAGTAGTCTTGCCATGTTTAAGTGGGCATAATAGCGCCCGCGCCAGATGAGCCTGTTCGACTAACGCGAGCGCTCTATGCTTTATTTGGGGCTTAGGGAAAATCCCACAGAAAGAATATCCAGGCCTCGGAACAGCGCTTGTTTTAGGCTGCCACCACCCAGGTTACAGACAGAGTTATGCCGAAGAGTATTATCAGGCGATGGCTGCCAAGCCCCGAAGAAGTTAGAGCCAACAATGGCCTCAAATTTCTGGGGACTCTTCTCCACGACCCCAACCTTTTTCATTTGAACCGACACTCAGTCTCGGTCGCATTTGCGGTTGGCGTATTTACCAGCTTCCTCCCTTTGCCAGGGCAAATGGTTATTGCCGCTCTGCTCGCACTTTGGCTGCGCTGCAATCTACCTTTGTCGATGATTCTTGTATGGATCAGTAACCCGATCACCATGCCGGCTATTTTCTTTAGCACTTACAAGCTCGGCGCCTGGGTTCTGGGGGCGCCACCGGTGGATTTCAGCATCGAACTGTCGTGGGAATGGTTGACCAGTGAAGTCGGGAAGATCTGGCTGCCACTATTTACCGGCTCTCTGATTGCCGGGGCATTCTTTGCGACAGTGGCCTATTTTGCCATGCGTGCCCTCTGGCGCTGGCACGTTGTGAAAAGATGGAAATTGCGAATCCAAAGGCGATCAGCGGTCAGTTAACTTTTCCCACTGTAAACCCTCTGCAGGCACCAACAGGCAAAAGCCCCTGAAGCAATTGCCAGCAATGCCTGCAGGTAATACTCGGTAAGAGCACCTAGCACCAGAGCTGCAATAGCTCCAACAAATAAAGCCTTGCGGGCCACCTTAATTTTGGCGGTAGCCGCAGCCAACGCTGCCGCCCACACTACCATAAACGCTGAAAGTACCGCTCCCAGTGAAACAATCCAAATGGGCCAGATCTCCCACCCCTCTGCGTAGCAAACGGAACCACTACGCATATCAGGCGGACAAAAAACCCTTAGGTACCACCCATCCAGCATCAAGGTAAAACAGGCAGCCAGCACCCAAGCCAAAATTGCGGCGGGCACCGGTAGATATCTTCTAATAATTGATACCCTACCCAAAAGCCCGGCCCGACTTATTCATTGCGCAAGGCCGCTGCCGGCTGAACCCGACTGGCCTTAAAGGCCGGATACAAAGTTGCCAGCAAGCTAAGTAGAAAGCCCGCCGCCACAACCAGTGCCACGTCTGCCCATACCAACTGGGACGGCAAATAATCCACGGGATAGACATCAGACTTTAGGAACTGAATGCCGAGCATTGACTCCAGCCCCGCTACCAATTTGGTCACCGTCAGCGAGCCTAACACCCCCAACGCACCGCCAACTACAGCCCCCACAAGCCCGACCAGCGCCCCCTGACTCACAAAAGTCAGCAAAATCTGTCGGGTACTGGCACCCATGGTACGGAGGATGGCGATATCAGCATGCTTATCGATAACCACCATTACCAAAGTGGAAACCACATTAAAAGCGGCAATCGCAATAATCAGGAAAACCAGTAACCCCACCAGGTTGCGGGACATCTGAATAGCCTGGTAGAGGTTGCCGTGGGTTCGGCTCCAATCAGTGCCGTAGAAATTGCCCCGAGGCAGGTCTTGCAGAAGACGCCGCATAATCCAGTTGGCCTCGAGCATTTCATTGACCCGTAACTGGACCCCTGCCCCACCGCTACCTCCAGCCAGAGTCCTGGCCTGCTGCCAGGCAACCAGGGCGAGAGATTGATCCAATACAGTGCCAGAGTGAAAAACCTGCGCCACTTTAAATCCAGCAACCCTGGCTGCCTTGCGTGCACCGGTGGCACTATCGTTATTTGGTACAATCAGGGAAAGGTAATCACCCGCCTCAACCCCCAACTTCTCAGCGAGCCCTTTACCCAGAACCACACCCGGTTCAGATGGGTCAAGCAAGGCATCGAAGGATGAGGATTCAAGGAAGTCCCCGATATTGGAAACTTCAGTAATTGTCTCCGGGTTGACCCCCTGCACCAACAGCGGCGTCACTTCAGCCCCACGCCTGGCAAGCGCATTGACCTGCCACACTTCTGCCGCAGAGAGAACCGCAGGGTCAGAAACCAATTGTTGGCGCAACTGGGCCCAATCCACATCAGGGCTCCCGTTGTAAATAGTGACATGGGGCATGATTCCCAGGATTCGCTCGCGCAACTCCCGGTCAAAACCATTCATCACCGACATCACCACAATCATCAGGGCGACACCGAGGATCAAACCAATCATCGATAAACCGGAAATGAATGAGACCAAACCGGCCGAATCGTCATTTCTGCGCTGGGCACCGGCATAGCGAAGCCCAATATAGGCGGGAAGAGGCTTAAACATGATCACCCTGGTGCCAGTCAGCGGTCAGCCGCCCATCGATCAGATGCAGACAGCGATCCAGGGCCGCCGCCAGATCCGGGTCATGGGTAACGATCACAAAGCTAATTCCCATCTCCTGATTCAAGCGATCCATCAACTTGTGGATCTCTGCCGCCGTAGCCCGATCCAGATTGCCGGTGGGTTCATCCATCAAAACACAGGCAGGCCTTGTCACCAGTGCCCGGGCAATGGCCACCCGCTGCCGTTCACCGCCAGAAAGCTGTGATGGCTTGTGCCCCATGCGCTCACCCAGGCCTACCGCCGTGAGCATCGCCTCGGCCTCTTTGCGGGCTTCGGCAACTGAACGCTTGCCGATCAGTAGTGGCATGGCAACATTTTCCAGGGCGGAAAACTCGTTAAGCAAATGGTGAAACTGGTATACAAAACCGAGACTGCTATTTCTCAACCAGCCCCGCTCATTGGCGTTGAGTTCAGCGAGATTCTTACCTGCAACCCAGACCTCACCGGAGCTTGGAGTATCGAGGCCACCAAGCAAGTTGAGCAGTGTCGATTTACCAGAGCCAGAAGCGCCGACGATGGCCAATTTCTCGCCCCGCTTTACCTCAAGCTCAACACCACTCAGAACCTCCAGGTCCCGGCCTCCCTGGCGATAATGTTTGCGCAATTGCCGACAAGCCAAAACAGCACCATCCGGGGCCGGAGCTGGCTGCGCTTTTTCCGTATCTATTTCCACTCGACTGTTCATCAAATTATTCGCTGTCTCTCAACATCTATAAATCACACCAAAACAGGCCGACTTATATAAATTATTCGTAACGCAAAGCTTCCGCCGGCTCAATCTGTGCCGCTCGCCAGGCAGGAAATATCGTTGCCAGCAGGCTCATACAAATTGCCGCCGTTAACACCACCACTGCATCGCCGACACGGAATTCAGAAGGCAGGTAACTAACAAAGAAAACACGGGGATCAAATATCTTGGCGCCTACTACCGACTCAATCCAGCTCACCATTTCAGTCAGGTTCATCGCTATCACGATGCCTAAAACAGCACCGGCAAAAGCGCCGATAATGCCAATGGCACTGCCCTGAATCACAAATACCGCCATAATCTGACGGGAGGTCAGCCCCAATGTTCGCAACACTGCAATATCGGAGCGCTTATCCGCAACCATCAGCACTAATGCGGAGACAATATTGAATGCGGCCACGGCGACAATGATCATCAGCATCAACGTGACAACGGTCTTTTCCATTTTAACTGCCTGGAAAAGACTTCCCTGGGAATCCCCCCAATCTTCACCCTGAAAACCCTCGCCCAGCTCATTTGCATAAACAGAAACAAGCCCCAGCGCATTGTCCATATCGTCAAAGCGCAACTGCAGCCCCTGGACCTTACCCGTCATCCGGGTCAGACGCGCAGCATCTTCAATATTGATCAGCGCGAGATTCTGATCCACCTGCGCACCCACAGAGAAAACACCGGCAACCGTGAAACGCTTTGTTCTCGGGAATATACCAGCGGGGGTCACGCTGACTTCTGGCAGGGTCAGTATTACCGAATCTCCGGGAATCACATTGAGCTGATGGGCAAGGATTCGCCCCAGAACCACCCCATAGCTGCGAGGCTCGAGCAAATCCAGGTTACCCATCACCATATGCTCACCGACGGTAGACACCTTGCGCAGCGCTTGCGGTTCCACACCTTGGAACTGGGCACCGTGACTGCTGCCATGAGCACTCAAGAGGGCATAGCCATTCACAAAAGGGCTGGTCGCTTCGACATGTGGCTGAGCTTCCAACTGCCGTGCAGGTGTCTCCCAGTCCACAAGGCCGCCTTCCCGCTCGACAAAGCCGTGAGGTACAACACTTAGTATTCGGGTTTTAAGCTCACGATCGAAGCCGTTCATAACAGAAGCGACAACAATCAACGCAAAAACACCAAGGGCCATTCCCAGTAGAGAAAAGCCATTGATAAAGGAAATAAACTGCTGCCTGCGGCGGGCAGCCACGTAGCGCAGACCAATAAATAGGGGAACAGGTTTTAACATAGGGTCGATTTAAACGGAAAAACGTCAGGAAATCCAAAGATTTAGGCAAGTTTACCGAACGTTGTAAGTCTTGAGCTGGGCCTTCAGGCGCTTCAACGCCTCCTCATCCCACTCCTCTGGCTCTGTAAGGGCGAGCCACGCTAAGGTGTATCCCCACGGGGTATACCGATGGCCAAAAGATAACGGAGCGAGCCCTACATTTAAGTCTGCCAGCAGCTGCAAGCCGGTAACTAGAGGGTACCACTGGAGATCCGGCGATACATCAGGTCCTCTGGGATGGTTCAACCAGTCGGGCCTTTCCAGCGCCCAGCGCACACTAAAGAATACTATCGGGTCACTGGCGTGCTGCAAAAATGCAATCCTGAACTCACCCCATGGCTCACGGCCAATATAGCCTCCGTACTGATTACCAAAGCGCACCACCTCTCCCCCTTTGAACTCTGGCAACCAGGCGGGAGTGCCCGGATCTCGATTTCTGACAATCCGGCTCCACATGCCTACACCGAGGGGCGGCCCAGCCCAAAGGGCTCCATCAATCGGGTCATCGATAATGTCATAAAAGTCGAAGGAGTCTTCGGAAAGTTGAGCGCCAAGACTGAGGCCAAACAAGTAAACTCGGGGCCGCTCATCTTCTGGCAACTCAGCCCAATAATCATAAATGACCTTAAACAATGCTCGCGCCGACTCAAGCCCCTCAGAATCATCCGCCATCAGCGCTATCGGGCTGGATAAATAGGAATACTGCGCCGCAACAGTGGCGGTATTACCTCGATACAAAAACTCTAAAGAATTTACAGCACCGGGATCAACCCAGCCGGCGCCGGTTGGAGTTGCCACTAACAAGATCTCACGCCTGAATGCACCAACCCGCTTTAATTCCTCCAGCGCCAACTGAGCGCTCTTCATGGGCGTCGAAGCACTATCAAGCCCAACGAAAACCCTGATGGGCTGTACTGCAGAGCCAGCCACCTCTTTTATTTCTTCTTCTGTCGGCCCCAGCGTTAAGAACCGGCGCCCCTGATTGCCAATGTCATCCCACTTGATCAGCGAATTGGCGCCGCCAGGAAGGTTGGGGTCGGCCGGTGGAGAAATACTTTTTGCATATGAATTATCTAGCCGCTGATAGGTCGATGAAATTACATGCAATCCTGCTTTTAACAGCACACCATTAAAAACAGCCCAGTAAAGAAGCACAGCCGCTAATACACCCACAAGCATCGCCACTCGCTCGGGCACATGCTGCTCCACATAGCAGGCCACCAGGAGGACTATTCGCTGAAACCCTTTTCCCAGGCACCACAAAACCAGGAACATGAGTAGTGCGGTCATAGCTACAGTAATCGGTCCTACGGACCCCACCTGCTCCATGCTCATAAGAGCACGGATCGAGTTCTGCCACCTCACTCCCTGCCAAAGAGATAAAAGGATAACCAAGAGACATACAGCCAATACGCTCCGATCAAATAAGCGCCTCTGCCATGGAGAAACCGCCAGATTTGGAATACCCAGGTATTTCCAGAGCCAACTAAGAATGACCCCGAAGACATAGCCTACAAAGAACGCAACGCCGGCCAATATTCCCTGCATAAAGTCACTGCGAGGAACAAGGGAAGGGGTAAGGGAAAGCGCAAAGCAGATGGAACCGATCAGAAGGCCGAGAATTGAAAAGGTTTTAACCAGCCTCATTCTTGTCCGCTCGACAAGCCAAGCATAATTAACAGCCTAGCATAGGCGCCGATACAGCCAGCCAAGCCGTCTTCTGTTAAATCGCATCAAAATTCGAAGTAGTAGCGCTGCAAGAATTTAGCCATCAACTCATGGCACCTAACATTCCAAAGAGGCGCATTTATTTCTATTCTTGGCGCGAAAACGTGAAGAATAACAGGAGCATTGGCGGAAATTCTGTTTTAATGGGACGGCTAATGGAACATCTACATCGGAGAACAAAAAATGTTCAGCAGACTCCGCAGCGGATTGAATTGTCTCGCTGGCTCAATGGCTCTACTTCTTACTTTTGGCGCCCAGGCGACAACCATTGAAGTACCCGTAGGCACCCAGGGTGGGGAGCTCACCATTGAAGAAGTCCGTGGGCTTAAAAAACATGATGTGACCTCACGCCTGGGAGAACCCCTTGGTATTGAAGGGCCAATTGGCGAACCCGCTATCACGCGCTGGGAATACGGCGAGTTCTACGTTTTCTTTGAACAGGACACCGTCCTACACACAGTGAAAAAACCCAGCGGCTGATCTAGCACATCCTGGCAGGCGCTCAACTGAATCTGCCTGCCTCACCCAAAGTGAAGCACCCCACTCTAGCTGCAGCTGCAAGATAATTCAGCCCCACCCTTTTGCTGATTCGGAAATTTAAGATCACAGCAACCTGAAGCAACCACCTCCAACCGGTGTTACAAGCCGTGCGCTATATCGCCATTCTGTTTTTTGCATTAACCACTATTGCCCAGGCTGAAGTCACTCTGGTGGAAGTGATTAAGTCCGAAAACAAAATGCACTTGCTCGATGGCGACAAGGTTATAAAGAGCTACCATGTAGCCTTCGGCGGGCAACCCCAAGGACACAAGCAGCAGGAAGGCGATGAAAAAACCCCTGAGGGACACTACACGCTGGATTACAAAAAAGAAGACTCCTCTTATTATCGGGCAATGCATATCTCCTACCCCAATGCCGAAGACCGCGCTCAAGCTGAGGCTCGGGGAGTCTCTCCAGGTGGCTTCATTATGATCCATGGCCAGCGCAATCGACTGGGCTGGTTCGCTCCAATCACCCAACGTTTTAACTGGACCGATGGTTGTATTGCCCTTACCAATGACGAGATGGATGAGTTTATGGCTCTCGTAAAAATCGGCACCCCCATTGCAATCCGCTGGTGAGACATCACCAATATAGAGGCCATAACAGCTCTTCAAAGTCCTTAGGGAGATTTTGAAGAGCTGCCCGATAGCCAAGGGACTGGATTTCCCCTCTACAACCAGTCAATATGCCCGCCGTAACTTCACCTTGGTGGGGTGGTCAACTTTTAGGCAAGCTGACAGAACACCACCTTCCGGACTAATGAGAAACCGATAGAAAATGACAGTAAAAGTCGAATCCGTAGATAGCCTATTGAAATCCAGCGGTCGCGAGGGCGAAGAAGTCCGCGTTCAAGGCTGGATCAGAACCCGCCGCGACTCCAAAGCCGGCCTCTCTTTCCTGGCCGTACACGACGGCAGCTGCTTTGATCCGATCCAGGTGGTTGCTGAGAATCACCTGCACAATTACCAGTCAGAAGTGCAGCGCCTGACTACCGGCTGCGCGGTAGATATCCTCGGTACCATCAAACCATCCGAAGGCAAGGGTCAGTCTATCGAACTGCTCGCCACCGAAGTCCAGGTTGTCGGCTGGGTGGAAGACCCGGATACCTATCCCATGTCCCCCAAGCGCCACACTATGGAGCACTTGCGCGAACACGCTCACCTGCGCCCGCGCACCAATGTCAGTGGTGCCGTGGCCCGCGTACGTAACTGTATCGCACAAGCGATCCACCGTTTTTATCACGAGAACGGCTTCCTCTACGTGCACACCCCAATTCTCACCGCTTCTGACTGTGAAGGTGCCGGGGAGATGTTCCGGGTTAGCACCCTGGATATGGAGAACTTGCCGCGCACAGATAAAGGTGCGGTGGACTACAGCAAGGACTTCTTCGGCGAAGAGAGCTTCCTCACTGTATCCGGCCAGCTGAATGTTGAGAGCTACTGCCTGGCCATGTCCAAGGTGTACACCTTCGGCCCCACCTTCCGTGCAGAAAACTCCAATACCACTCGCCACCTGGCAGAGTTCTGGATGGTTGAGCCGGAAGTTGCCTTTGCAGACCTGGCAGATGTAGCCGATCTCTCCGAGCAAATGCTGAAGTATGTATCCAAGGCGGTACTGGAAGAGCGCGCCGATGATATGGCCTTCTTTGCCCAGCGCATCGACAAGGAGGCTATCAGTCGCCTGGAGAATATCGTCGACAACGATTTCGCCCGCATCAACTACTCCGAAGCGATTGAAATCCTGGAAAGCTGCAAAGAGAAGTTCGAGTTCCCCGTATCCTGGGGTATTGATCTGGCCTCTGAGCATGAGCGTTACCTGGCAGAGAAGCACTTCAAAAAGCCAGTTATCGTGATGAACTATCCGAAGGATATTAAAGCCTTCTACATGCGCATGAACGACGATGGTAAAACTGTTGCCGCAATGGACGTTCTGGCACCGGGAATCGGCGAAATTATCGGCGGCGCCCAACGTGAAGAGCGTTTGGAGAAGCTCGATGAGCGTATGGATGAAATGAATGTACCCAAGGAACACCTGGACTGGTATCGCGACCTCCGCCGCTACGGCACCGTGCCTCATGCGGGCTTTGGCCTGGGCTTTGATCGCATCGTGTCCTACGTGACCGGCATGGGCAACATCCGCGATGTAATCCCCTTCCCGCGCACACCGAAGAACATCTCGTTCTAAATAAAAAGCCCCGCGTTGCGGGGCTTTTTATTTCACATACAAATCCTCAAGCGCTCTGCCCAGTTGCTGTAGCAATGATGTCATCGCTCGCCTTTTCACTGATCATATAGACCGGCACCACAATGAAGAAACCGGGGATTCGGGGGAACACCGAAGCATCCACTACCCTTAAATTATTGGTGCCGTGAACCCGGAATTTACTGTCGACAACTGCCATAGGATCACTGGCAGGCCCCATTTTATTGGAACAGGAAGCGTGATGCCCCCAAGCTTGGTTCTTAACAAAATCGCCAATTTGCTGATCTGATTGAACCTCATTACCGGGCAATAATTCCCTGGAGACCTGCTTGTTCACAATAGGGCCCGACATAATATCCCTGGAAATTTTTACCCCCTCAACAACTGCCTGAAGGTCTTCTCCCAGAGCATCATTACCCTCACCAAAATAGTGGAAGTTGATTTCCGGCGTATCCCTGGGATCAGCAGATTGCAGGGTCACACGCCCGGCGGTATTGTTCGTATGGCCTTTCAGTACAATCCAGGAGAAACGGTCTTTGTAGTCCCGCAACGCCTGGGAGTACCCGGGAAAGTATCCGTGGAAATCGGAGGGCACTCCGAAAATAAACAAGTCGGGATCTTCCAGCTCCGGTTTGGAACGTTTGACTAGAGACAATACCGGACCATTTCCACTGTAGGGCCCCTGATTGAACCAGCCATAGCGATAGCGATTTAAGCAGGGATCATTCCCCTCCCCCCAAGTGCAATCTTTAAGAAGGGCAAGATCCTCACTCATCTCACTAACGATTCCGACCTCGTAGCGATCCTGGAGGTTCTCTCCTACCCCAGGCAGATCTACCAAGGGCTCTATGCCGTGATCTCGGAGCTCATGGGCGGGACCAATTCCCGACAATTTGAGAAGTTGCGGGCTATTGAAGGCCCCTCCAGACAAGATAACCTCGCGATTTGCCCGCACTTGCCTCAAGACTCCGGCAGTACCGCTTTCGTCATGGTAAGGGTCTGCCTTATACAGGCTCGCCCCTTCTAAAAACTCCACTCCAACAGCAGTATTCCCCTCAAACAACACACGAGTTGCCAGTGAATTTGTACGAATATGAAGCAAGTTTGGGTAAACTGACTGGGTATCTAAGAGGTATTCGCGCACACTGGTACGGCGGTTTCGACTATCTGCTGCCATAGGGGCGATAAAAGGCCCTTCCTGGCCACTGGCCACGTCCCAATGATTGATATCCAGGCGAAGATTGCCGCTGATAATTTTTTCCAGGGCCCCTTCGAGCCCATACTTGGCCAGCGCAGCCTGCGCAACTTTCAAGATCGCCGGGTCTTCCAGCAACAACGCGGGGTTGCCGCGATTCGTGGGCAGCCAACCATCAAAACCGTGGCGAGATGGATTGGAGAAAATTGGGCGGGGCACATATTCACAACGCTCTAAACGCTCAAAATATCGCCGCATGTTTGCGCTATCCCAGGAAATATCCCCTGTATCCCGTGCTATGCGGTCAAAATCATTGTTATGTGGATAGACCGTAATCAGTGCGTGGTGCGTGGTACAACCACCGATAGTACTCGCCCGTGGGTAGAGGATTCCCTTCCCGGAAACGTATTTTTCGTCCAGTTTCTGCTGATTGATATCTGCATAATGCTTAACAAAAAAGTCCCAGCTCAATTTGGGGTCTTCAGACGCGAAGGGGTGCCATGCTGGAATATTATGGGTGTCATCACTGGGATCGTCAGCACCAGCTTCCAACACCAAAACAGAAAATCCCGCCTTTGCTAAATTTACCGCTAATGGCCCCCCACCCGCACCCGACCCAACAATCACGTAGTCATATTGATCATAGAAATTCCGATCCAACATTGAGAGAGCGGAAACCAATCCTGTCGAAGCCGCGCTGGCAGCAATACCCAGTTGCACCGCTCCTTTAGTAAAATTTCTACGGCTAATTTTTTTGCTCGACACTTTCTTGTCAATCGAATCCTTCTCTTCCATAGTGCTTATCCATTTTTATACGTTGTATCCGAGATAAGCATTATGCACGCCAGCTTTTGCAATTCTGTCTTACAGGGATTGCTTTAATCTAAAACTCGACCTACTTACCAGCGCGAGGATGTATCACATGCCTAAAAGATATATCGACGCAAGACTTCTTAAATGAAATTAAATAAACCTCTCCCATTCCACCTGGAGACCCCAGAAGAGAAGCACCTGTGAGGCATCAAATAAAAGGAAAACGAGTTTTTAAGCTAGCCAAAATCAAAGGTCACGCTTCAAAATTCAATCAGCCAGATAAACCTTCAAACACCACCTCAAAAAGGAAACATAAATAAATTTGAATAACTGCAAGGCAGTTTATTATTTTAAGCATTACGCCAACGCTTAAAATAATAACCCCCCAGTCCGGCAAGTAACAAACTCAGATCACAACGGCGGTTTTCGTGAATTTTCTACACAATCAGTCGCTGGAATATTCTTAGCCCCCCTATTGAGAGCTTAAAACATTGCCCAAAGTATCAATCTGTCTATATGATGCAATCATCGAATTTGATTGCGATTCTTGGAATAACAACTAGATTAATAAACACTAAAAAATAAAAGCGATCCGATTCAACCCAAAATCCTCAGGAGCATCGGACACAAGTTTTAGTTGATGACCGTGAGAAGGAGATCAGAATGTCTGGAAAAGAGCTCTATATCACCTACGAAGAACTTTTAAAACTCGAGAGTTTTAGAAAACCTAACTCAACACCAAGAAAACCCCAAAACATTGATACCACCCACCTTGATGATATCGAAGTAATCATTGCTAACGGCAAAGGAATTCAAGCTCTCGATAGAGAAGCTATCAACAAACTACCACTAACAGGATGGGTTTGTAGATTTCCCGCCCACATTCACCCCCCCAAAGGGTTGAAACTCGTTCAAGTCAGCGAGCACCTATTGAATATTGCTCCGGCTAGAAATATGCCGTTGCAAAAATTTGAGGCTTTAGTCAAGGAACTCACTATCAGCGCCATCACAATATTCAAGAAGCAAGGTCGAGCCGTCTGATATATGACCATGATCACAGCCGACTGCAAAACGGTATGCTATTGAGCTGCCGTTTTGCTATCTCTCCACTAAGTACTTACCCCCTAGCCTATTAATTTCTGAAATGCGATTAACTTCCTGATGTAAGCTCGCATTTCCGGAGTATCAAATTTCCCCTGATAACGATCAGGATCGTTGACTGAGCGCCCCTTAATACCGGGACAGCCACCAAATCGTATTAGTGTGGAAAAAGCAGGCATTAACTGCAACTCCTCTACCGAAGCCTTGATTTCTAAATCCAAATGATCTGAGTACTCTTCAATATATCTGGAAACCGTCCCCATACCTGAAAGTGTTTGTGCACAAACCATATTCCCAACTGTCCCAAACTTGGGGAATCGATGAACTTCTTTAAAGTCCACCTTATCAAAGCTGGCCAATAGATTTTCCTTCAATACCAACTCGGCAAACTCCAGGTGCTCCCCCTTTTTGGGTTTCAAGCCTGTCACCTGGTAGTGGAGCGCCTCAAAGGGAACAAAAAGATTGCTCCACCCCTTTTCAATTTTTGAAATTGCATATTCCTTATAAGCAGCTTTTTCCTGATACTTATCGATAGTCTGAAAGATTGAAAGCGCCAGACCAACAACTGCCACCCCGGCTGCAACACCGCCTATCCTGGTTACCCTTTTCAGGCCAATTTGGGTTTCATCCCATGTCTTCCCATGAATTGCCAAAAGAGCCGCGATAGCTGTAAGTGCATGCCCTAAAATAGAAATAGTCAGATCCATAAGCTCTCCCAGAAAAAGCTCAAATTTCAATATGCACTAAAAATCAAATCTTGGTATCACTATCTACCGATACCAGAAAATTTCAACACAGTAGATACACGCCACATTGCGAAAATCACCGCCAAACTATCTATTTTCATTAATGGGCAGGAACAAATAGAAAGATACACTTACTCAGAAAAGCTAATCAATAAGTTAAAATTACTATTTTTAGACTGGAGCCTTATAAGAAACCCAAAACAAAACAATCGTACCCATTTGAATTCACCTCATCGCACAGAATTAAATAGCAATATACGGAGCTTGTACTTTTCCTGTGGATTTAATTAGAAAGTAGGCAGCGCAATAAGGGGCTAAGGTTGACTCACAAGATAGCGCTTTACTAACTATACTATTTAAGTCAAATCCCCTGACTCCATACAATTAATAAATTTAAGGAGCCTCTGAATAACTCCATAATGCCTCTGCGGGTCTTGAAGGCTGCAGATGTTAGGCGCAGCTCGCCGCGAATGGCCTAGCCCTTTGCAAGAGCTGCAACGCAGCAGCTGTGGCCTTCAAGGCCCGCCCTTCGGGGCTTGCAGAGCGATTCACACTCCGCGTTGCAACTTCTTGAAAGGTCTAGACATTCCTGCGAAGCCGCGCCTTGATTGTGAACCGCTCTGCATGCCAGAGGTATCACGGAGTTATTCAGAGGCTCCTTAAAGGCCTATTATAACAACCGACCCCCAACTACCCGCCAAACATCTCCTTTGCGACCCAAAGGCTACTATTGGGAACCTTTTTAAAACTTGACCCTGAATAGCTAACTACTATAACTATTCACAAGGTTGTATAACACGCAGCATCTACTGACCAACTGGTATCCATATGATACATCTATTTATGCACGCGAATGTTAAGGACTTCAACGAATGGCACAGAGTGCTAGAAGAGTTTATGCCTATAGTGAAGCAAATGGGCGCTACAGCTACATCTGTATACCGAGAAATTGACAACCATCACAATGTAACAGTGATCCATGAGTTTCCTTCGAAGGAGCATGCTATCAAGTTTGTCAATAGTAGTGAGCTTGAAGAATCTAGAAAAAAGGCTGGCGTGCTTGTAACTCCAAAAATTTGGTATACAGAAAAATTATAATTATTCCTTATTATGGCATAAAAATTTATAAAGCGATCTTCACCCCCAATAGGCCTATCCATTCAAGGGGTGTATCTTGATCAATGGCTCTTCCTTTATAAATAAGCTGACTCTAGAGTATCCCTCCACTAACAGTACCCATATAACAATACTGATAATCCCTACCTTTAAAGTAACTTCATATACTTGACTGGCACATGATCAACCAGCCACACATTATTAGCAGAGCGATAAAAATCAAAACCATCTCGATGCATGGATTTAGCCTCCACCCTTAACAGTACGGGCTTGCCATACCTGGCCCCAACAGATCGAGCAACTGCCTCGGATTCTGACAGGTGAACATGATGCCTTTGCATTTTCTTCAGTCCTTGCGCGAGGATATCTTCAACAAAACGCTCTGCAGTGCCATGGAGAAGCGCACCTGGTGGCTCAAGGGGGCTTAAATGTAAATTAATATCTACAGAATGTCCCTGATTGGCTCTGATAGAAAGACCATCATCACTTATAGAAAACCGCTGCTTATCATTGGTTTCCACAACGACAGAAACCAAATCCCTGTTTAGCTCAAAGTCTACAGTTTTCTGAATCAACTCATCAACTGCCACCCATCCATTCTCATCCATAAACAAGCCGATGGCTTCAGGCTTATGCCTGAGCAGGTAGCTGAAGTATTTTGATATCCTGCTCAGCTCTCTACTGAATTCAGTATCTCTATTCAATTCTAATATTCCACAACTAAGAATATAACTCGAAATTTTATGATGGGACATTCACCTTGGCGAAAATGTACTCATCAAAATAAAAACCCCCTTTTTTTTACTGAGCAGCTTAAAGTCCCTTCATGCTTATACCCCGCCTTCTGTAAAACCTTCATTGATCCGACATTTCCGGAAAAGACAGAGGCATAAAGCCTGACAATATTTTGTGAAGAAAAAATCTCACGAGTAAACTGAGTCAAAGCAATAGTAGCAATTCCTCTCCCCCAAAATTCTCGCGCAACCCAATATCCAACCTCACCGGAGTGAGAATGCTCAAACAGCTGCTCGCGCATACTTATAATCCCGCAAAAGGCCCCTCTGTACTCTATTGCCTTTACAACCCCTTCCTTCTTACAACCTTTATCAACCCACCAAGCAGCATCTTCCAATGTATAAGGGTGAGGAATTCTCGATGACAAATACTTAAGCACAGACTCATCATTTAAGTACTCAACCAGTAGTGCTTCATCATTCTTTTCAATGTTTCTTAATTCAATCATTCGAACAAACCATCAATTCCCTAACCTATTACTGACACCCTTTCAATGAAAATCAATGCTTTTGAAAGCTAGGGTTCTCAGCTATCAACTCTTCCTACCTACTCTCCAATCAGCACAATAGCTTTTTATCTTCCTGCGACTGCCTCACAATTATTACTACATCTCAAAAATTTCAGCCATTATCAATTATAATCGACCCTATTTGTACGGAATGCTATCAATATGTACCCTCAACAACTCAACTTGGCAGTATGGGCCTCACTAGCCCCTGCTGCGTTGGTGTCTGCCCAGGAAGTAACTCAAACGGTAGAAGAAGTTGAAGTTATTGGTAGAGCCCAACAATTTTATCTGGACTCTCATACACAAGTTGGAACTAAAACTGACGCAGACTTATTGAATATTGCAATGTCTGCTCAAGTACTAAGTGAACAGCTTATTGAAGACCAGGCTGCCCGGGATATCACTGACTTGTACCGTTCCATCGCAGGAGTTAGTGAATTCAGCTATTCCGGAGTCACATTTCGGGGATTTCGAGACAATAAAAATATATTTTACGATGGAGTCCGCGGCGATCCCTATTCGGGGTTTAGTGTTCCTCAAGTATCAAATGTAGCGCGCATCGAGGTACTAAAAGGGCCATCCTCCGCCCTCTATGGCGGCGGTGAGCCCGGAGGGATGATTAACTACACCTCCAAGAGGCCAACCTTCGATGAGCGCCGTGAATTAACAGTCACCTCCGGAAGCGAATCGCTAAAAGGAGCTTCTGTCGAGCTAACAGGCGGTGTAATTGGAAATATCGCCTATCGTTTAGGAGGCTTCTATGAATCTCAAGATAGCTTTCGCAATAATGCGAACAGCGAGAACATTGAACTTGCCGGGGGACTACTATTTGACCTCTCAGCAGACACTCACCTGACGACCACCTTCGAGCACATAGAACAAAACCTAGGCGGTAACCGCTTGCGCGGCGTACCCGTTAATGATGACGGCAAATTCCTGGTAGATCCCTCCTACAACACCAACGAAAAATCTGATTATCAAAACCTAAAAGCCTTGGTTCTTCGAACTAAAGTCAAGCATAAGGTGACAGATAGCCTGAACTTTAACGCAACATTGCGTTACATGGAAAATGAAAGGGAGCAGGCTTATCACGAATCACGCGGTTGGGTAGACATCAATGGTGATGGAATGGCCAATGCTGAAGATGGAACCATCCGCCGTGAGTACCGCGATCAGTACCGGGCAAATGAAGAGCTGAGCCTTACTTTGGACTTTGTGTATGACACAGACATTTCAGGTATGAATCATCAGATTTTGCTTGGTGGTGACTATCATGATGTTGATACAAAATATGACTATTGGCGAGCGCGCCCTGGAGCAGACGGTGTTACAAACCTCAACATCTACGAACTCAACTACGGCATAACTGACCCGTCAACTTACAACCTTATCAATATGAATAAGGATGGTACGGCCAGCATCCGTACCAGCATTTATATCCAGGATACTGTGGAATTGACCAATCAGTGGTTCTGGATGCTAGGTGCGCGCCTTGATCAGTTCGATGAAACTGAAAAAGAAAGCGGCAATAGCTACAAAGATAATGATGCAAGCTACCGTACAGGCATCACTTATAAGCCCGTAGATACACTATCCCTCTATGCAAATTACTCCCAGAGCTTTAATCCGGTGAGCGCAGACGACTTTGAGGGCGGCGCTGAGGAGCTTGAACCCAGTACTGGCAGTCAAGTGGAGGTTGGTGTAAAGAAGGAATGGCTGGATGGGCGTATCCTGACCACTCTAGCCTTCTATCAGATAAAAAAAGCAAATATGGCCCAAAGTAACCCCGCCTATATCAGTGCCGATGAGACCCCGAATGAAGCCGAAATTATCAACCTCGGGCAGGTTCAAAGTGGTGGAAGCGAGTTCACCTTAGTCGGTGACATAACTGAGAGGCTAAGCATAACAGCTAATTATGCGTACAACGATACGTATATCGCTGAGGGTGACTCACGCAATGTGTCAGACTCAGGTCAGTTCGTAAATGCACCCAAACACCAAGCAGGCTTGTGGGCCCGCTATGACCTCAGCATCTGGGACTCAGCGTTTGCCATTGGTGCCGACTATGTGAGCGATCAAATAAGCTTCGATGATCAAAAAATAAAGGCCTACACTGTACTCGATGCCAGCTGGGCAACTCGCTGGGATGATATTCAGCTGAGTATTAACGTAAACAACCTTTTGAATAAAACGTATGCAGTGAGCGGTTTTAATGAGCGGCAAGGACATTTTCCCGGCCAACCACGAGAGCTGATCGCCCAGCTTTCCTATGACTTTTAGCAACCTAGTAATTTATCGTCAGCGGATTTCCACTGGCGATATCATCTTGTTTTATACAGGAAGGAAGTTCTTTGACGATACACTCACCAATATATCCCCGCAGATTTACCCACCTGTTCAGCCCCTCTTCTAAACTTAGATATTATGAAAACGACACTGATCCCCCAGATTGAATTTCTATTGGCAAATATTCAATCCGAGGTAGCACCTTCAATCAAGACGAGCACAGGCCGTATAAATTTCGATCGAACAATCTTTCCCTGACGCTATACAGGCAAAAACTACGATTAATCAAGTTGGTATTCAAGGTCGTAGTAATGAACTCCACCATCCATCTGAATAGACATTTTCCCAGAGAGTCCCACTAGTTCTCCAGTGCCAGAATCAGGCACAACCTCTAAAATAAGGAAGTCCTCTCCCTTCTTCATGGTCCCAAAGTGCTGTAAAACAAACGTGCCTCGCTTACCACCTAGAGTACCGGCAACTTGCTTGTAGTGGTCTAATCCTTCCGGACACTTCGCTAAGATGGTAAAACTACCAAGCGAGGTGAAGTATGACAACAAAAGGTACACGTCGGCATTTCAAGCCGGAATTTAAGAAAGACGCCGTAGCGCTAGTCTCTGAGCAAGGGTATTCAATTTCTAAAGCAGCAGAGGTTGTAGGAACAACAGCCAATAACCTGCGACGCTGGATAAAGGAACTGAAGCAGGAAGAAGACGGTGTGAGGTTGGATGTAGGTGAGCGCGCAGAATTAGAGCGATTACGACGTGAAAATAAGCAGTTGCGGATGGAGAAAGAAATCCTAAAAAAGGCCAGCGCCTTCTTTGCGAAAGAAATGAAATAAAGTACAGCTTTATTGAAAAACAGCAAGGCAGCTTTCCTGTTAGGGTGCTCTGCCGGGTAATGCAAGTAAGTAAAACTGGTTATTACGATTGGTGTTGCCGTGGTAATAGCTCAATAGATGCTCAAACATGGCAACTATGCCATCGTTTGAAGGCCCTATTTGCAGAATCTAGACAGAGCCTGGGAAGTCGTCGGTTAATGAAGCTGTTACGTAAAGAAGGCTTTGAAGTCGGGCGCTATCGAGTCCGCAAGCTCATGAAAAAGCTAGGCTTGGCAGTAAAGCGTAAGAAGCGATTTACACTGACGACAGACAGTAAACATCACCTGCCGGTCGCAGAGAACCTTCTGAATAGGGAGTTCTCACCGAGCGCTAAAAATCAAGTTTGGACGACTGATATTACATATATTTGGACTTCGCAGGGCTGGTTGTACTTGGCGGTAGTGATTGATCTCTATTCGCGCCGGATTATTGGTTGGCATCTAGATCGCAAGATGGAAACGGCCCTGGTAACTCGTGCGTTGATGATGGCTGTCAATTTGCGTTCGCCCCCAAAAGGTCTCCTGCATCACTCTGATCGTGGCAGTCAGTATGCCAGCCATACCTACCAAACGTTATTGAGTCAGCATGGGATGGTGTGTTCAATGAGCCGTAAGGGAAATTGTTGGGACAACGCACCGACTGAACGTTTCTTCAGCAGCCTGAAGCGGGAGTGGGTAACGGGAAACCTTTATCCGACAAGGGAGGATGCGGTAGCAGATGTAAGAGCCTATATTGCTTATTACAACTCACGCAGAATACATACAACACTGGGAGACCTAGCCCCTATCGAATTTGAGAAATGTGCTTAAAGAAGTGTCCGGTTGGAGTTGACCACAACACCTCTATGGCTACATACCCCGCAGATCCTTTTACAGGAGTCATTGCACTTAGCATTTCTCCTCGACTTTCTCCTGAAAGATCACCGTAAAAGACTTTATTAATTGACATACGCCCCAAGCTGTTTCCTTCACTACCTTTCGCATACGGATCCATCGGCTTTACAGTAACCTCGAACTTTCCTGAAATTTTCATATTTGCTCCTTTGCGAATTTAGATTGAAGTAGTACGTGTCTGGCTTTACCAGTAACAACTTAGGCTCTAAGGGAGTCTAAAGTGCTACTTATCGGTTTTCCATTTTAATATACAAAACTGTATATTTATACACCTAAGATGGCATAGTGAATGACTATGGGTTGAGATGTTTATGAAGGTGCGCAATTAACACTCAAAAGTACTAATGTCCATTAAGCGGTTAAGAGACATAAGCGAGAAATATTGGAACCCACCGAAGCAGTATGGGCTTTTAGCACTTCCAATCTCGTCGAGAAGATAGTTCATTATTATTTGGGACCAGGTGGAAATACGCTTGTCGATTCTACACAGAGAGAAATTAAAGAAATCGGTAAAACGGGATTACAAGAGTTCAGTGAAGCAAAGCCGAAATGACGATGCCCCCAAAACTATTTTGGAGGCTATGAGTTATTATTTTTTCTATACTAGTATTGGCAAAACGATAGATCGTAGATCTGTGGATTGATTAGCCCAAAACACTGACTGCCCAACTTATTAGCACCATTATTAGGTGTAATAAGCTAGGTATATCCCAGGAAACCAGCTTCCCTTCGTATAAAACGATCAACTACTTGGCGCAGTTGCCATAGGCGCCGGTACTAATACGTCTTCGCCATCACTATCTTCTTGAGGTTCAGTAAACCCAAAGTCCTCCAGTATTCCGTATAGTGCCGGTAGCACCAAAAGGATCAGAATAGTAGAACTGCTGATACCAAATACAATACTGGTAACAAGCGGCACCAACACCTGTGCCTGCAGACTGGTTTCAAATAACAGTGGCAACAGGCCTGCAACTGTGGTCAGTGAGGTAAGGAAGATGGCTCGGAAACGATCGCGGCTGGCTTGACTTGCCGCGCTATGCACATCCATTCCTTCACGCACTCGCCGCTTCACAAACTCCACTAACAATATTGAGTCATTGACCACAATTCCGGCGAGAGAGACAAAACCCATCATGCTTGGCATAGACATATTCTGCCCCATGATCAGATGCCCCCAGATAACACCAATCAGCGCCAAAGGAATAGCCACCAATACAATCAACGGCTCCACATAGCTGCGGAATTGCATGGATAGGAGAAGGTAGATACCAATGGCACCTATTAACAGGGCCCGACCAATGGACTTACCGGTAACCTCACTATTTTTCATTTCCCCTTGCATATCAACGCGCAATCCTGGGAACTCACGGGTAAGCTCAGACAGGAACTTCTCCTGGGTGTCACCTAGTACCTGTCCAGCATTCGCTTTCTCAGTGAAGACATCAGCAAACACACTCACTACCCGCTCGCCGTCAATACGTTGAATTCGCGCATACTCCCGATTCATTTCTATATCGGCAACGGCAATCAGCGGAACTCGTTGCTTGGTAGCTGGATGGATAATGACTAATTCATCGAAACGGCTCAGTGCACCGCGGGAATTTGCATCCATACGAACCTGAATCTCGTAGGTTTCCCCCCGATATTGAATTTCATCTATCTCCATCCCCTGGTAAGCAGCTCGCAACTGATTGGCGACATTGCTGGCATCCAGGCCGGAGGCATAGGAGCCTTCACGCATTTTGACGGTGAGTTGTGGCTTGCCGGGACGCAAGTCATCCACCACATTCACTACGCCGTCGTATCCACGCAACCAATTCTGCAAGCGAATGGACGCTGCCTTTAGCTGATCCAACTCCAAACCGGCAAGTCGCAAGTGGATAGCACGGCCGGCAGGGCCTAAGGCCGGTTCTTTGTAAAGAATAGCGATTGCCCCTGGTGTGTCGCCGGCGGCCTCACGCCAAGCATGGCGCAATTCATCCATGCTGGTATTGCGGCCTTCAGCGGCAAGCAGATCGACATTAATTGTGGCCACATGGGGCCCCGATTCAAAGGCATCTCCGTTAACTCCAAAAGTGACACTCGTATGGTTTACCAAAGGTGCTCTTTCATTTTCAGAAAACTCTGAGGCAACTTGATCCAACGTCTTCAACTGCTTATCGACTAATTTCTCCATATCGACCAAAGAAGTGCCTTGAGGCATTAAGATCCGAGCTTGCAATAAATCGCCCTCCAAGGTGGGAAACCCCTGAAACTTGACGATCCCCGATGTCATCAAACTAATAGTGACTAGGAACAAGCCAAATACACCCCCGACAAAGGCATAGCGATATTTAACAGCCCAATCCGCTGCGCGCCCCATATTTTCTCGCCAACCATCAAAACGTTTGGCAAAAGCCTGCTTCCAGGCAGGGGTGCGACTTTTATGCTCAAGGGCATGCCGCAAGTGTGCCGGCAAAATCAGGAAAGCTTCGATCAGACTAATGAGCAATACAGAAATCAATACAATGGGGAGCACCTTGAGGACCTGCCCCATATCCCCCTTAATAAAGATCAACCCCCCAAACACCATTACCGTAGTTGCGAATGAAGACAGTACTCCACGAGCCACTCGCTTGGTGCCATTGATAACCGCTTCCAACGGCGACCTTCCCTCACGGTGTTCACTGGCAATACTCTCCGATAACACAATGGCATCATCCATCAGGATACCAATGGCAATCAGCAGTCCTACCAGACTGATCATATTAATGGACACGCCCATGGCCGTGATCAGTGCAAACGAACCCAGGAATGAAACCGGCAAGCCCATGACCACCCAAAAGACATAGCGGCCACTGAAAAACAGATAGAGAGCCAGCGCTACCAAAATCAGGCCCTGCCAGGCGTTAGCCATAATCATCTGCAAGCGATCCGCAACGATAGAGGCGCTGTCTTGGGTTAGCGTGAGTTGCATACCCTCAGGCAGATTTTCATTTTCACGGTCGACAAAGTCGCGTACGGCTTCAAGCACACGCAAGCTATCATCCACACTATTCTTCTCGACATTGAGAAGCGCTGCACGATGGCCGTCAAAAGTAATTTTGTCTTCAGCCAGCTCAAAGTCATCGTAAATTTTTGCAATATCCCCAAGTCGAACTTCCGCTCCATCACCACCTTTAATCACCACCAGGTTTTCCAATTCTGCAACCGTGCGGCGCTCTTCGGTAAAACGCACCTGGTATTCTCGATCCGGCGTGGATACCTTGCCGGCGGGCATGTCGATCGCTTGCTGGTCAATAATATTGGCCAGGTCCATCACGCTGAGTCCGTACTGGCGCAAGTTATAATCTGAAACTTCAATCTGAAGCTGGTGGTCAGAAAAACCGGAAATGCGCACAATAGGAATAGCGGGATCGCGGAGTAATTCGCGGCGGTAGTGCTCCGCCAGCTGGTTTAATTGGGGCAAAGGAAGGTCAGCACTGATAGCAATACTAACCACCCCCTGAGTGCGGCCCAGTTCTTCGATCACCGGGCGCTCGCTTTCTGCAGGAAGCGAATCGATACTGTCTACTGCGGACTCCACATCAGCAACAAACTGGTCCATATCACCCGCTTCTTGCATCTTGAGGGTCATCAGGCCCAGATTATCTTTTGCCTCACACAATCGCTCATCAATAAAGCTGATTCCATCGGTGGCCTCCTCCAAGGGAAGACAAATACTATCTTCCACTTCGGCTGCCGCAGCGCCGGCATAAGGTACCGAAACCTGAACCTCAAACTTATCGATTTCCGGCATCGTTTCACGCTTCATGCTGGGCAGAACAAAAAGCCCGCTTAGCATCAGCGCAACCATCAATAAATTGGCCGCCGTTGGGTGACCGGCAAAATAACGTATCACTGCTGGGTACCTCTAGCACTCGCCGCAACGGATTGCTCATCACTGACGACGGAAACTGCCATTCCATTAATCGCAGGAATTACATCAGTCACAATAACCTGCTCACCGGGATTCAATCCCTCGCGGATCACAGTGGTGTCGCCTTGGTGGTAGTCAATCTGTACAGGGCGCACTCTTAGTTGACCATTTTGTACCAGATAGACCTTGCCTTCATGGAGGGCGCGGCGGGGTATAGCGAGTGCTGGTGCGGCGGGAGCCAATAACTCTACACGGGCATACATACCGCGAAATAGCGGTGGTTTTTCACCGGTCACCGCTTTGCCATAGGGGTCATCCACAGCTACAACAACGGAGAGTGTTCGACTGGTGCTATCCAGGGTTCCACCCAAGCGCACTACCCTCCCCTGCCACTCACTATTCCCCGGGCCACCCACCAGGGTGATCCGAGCTTCCAGCCCCAATAGCATCTTGGGTAGATCATCAGGAGTCGGATTGGAATCTATGTCAGGCCTTAAATTGCGCAAAAGTGGAGCCACATGAACCATAGGAAGCTCTGCTGCAATTTCTACTTGTGCAAGGCCGCTTGCATCAAATAAACGGGCATTGCCAGCAACATATTGGTTTTCTTCAACATGAACTTCGCCAATACGAGCATTAAATGGCAGGATCACCTGGGTGCGCTCCAGATTGTATTTACTGTCTCGTACCTGAGCTTCTGAGCGAGCTATCTGGGCTTCAATCACTTTGCGGCGGGTCGGGAAAAGGGAAAGCTGGCTGCTCTGGTTCTGCACTTCCTGGCGCAAGCGCAGCATATTTTGTTCTTCAGTATCTACGGTCGAGCGGGAGACGGTTCCCTTAGCAACTAACTTTTGTTTGCGAGCGAGTTCTTTCTCACCCAATTTGAGAGTGCGCTCGGCGATGCCCAAAGAGCGTTTACTATTAGCTTCTTCCACATCCAGCTCTTGCAAATTAGCGCGATTTGCAGCCAAGTCACTTTCAGCCTGCGCCAGGGCAAGCTGGTAGCTGGTATCATCGATCTTCAACACCAGTGTACCGGCAGAGATAATATTTCCCCGCTCCAATTCCGGAGCTGTATACACCACCCTACCACTGACTTCTGCATTGGCTTCCAGGAAAGTACTGGGTTTCACCTCACCATATGCAATGGCTTGAGCTCGCAGCGGTAACTCCTGCACTTTAATTGCGTCTACCACCGTTATAGGAGCCTCAATAGCATCGTGTTTAGGCTCACCTTTAGTGACGACCAATGCCATAGATATAAACACCCCCGCCGCTATCAAAGCTGGTAATGCCAGCCGGCGATTCATCAGCGCTTTCATATGAGTCTTAATTTCCATTGCCGACTTCCTCGCCTTTGGTCACAGATTTATTGGAAACGCCACGGAGTAAGAGTTGAACGGTATGGTTAATCCATCTCTCCCGGTTTTCCTCCCCCAGAGCAAAACCGAACCCTTCCTTCAAGGGGTCGCCAGCGATGAAGGGAAAGGCAATCAGACTGATAAAAGAGACTGGCATCAGGTCAATATCCAGGTCCTCTCGCAACTGGCCGCTGGATTGGAGAATTCCCAGCAACCCGCGCAGCTTTGGCACCAGTTGTGAGGCTAACCTGTCAACAAAGAGTTCGCGCATTCGACCAGATTTGGAAGCCACTTCATCAGCAATCAGGCGCGGAATCCAGGGCTCCTTGATGTATAGGCGTATCATTCGACTCATTGCTTCTTTCAGCAACTCTAAAGAGGGCTCCCCTCCATCCAGCCCTGCACTAACAAACGCGGGGCCATACTGCATGATTTGGCTCCGAACCACCTCGATAATTAGCCCCTCCTTACCGCCAAAGTGGTAACTGATCATCGCAGAATTCACCCCTGCTCCCTGAGCAATCTCCCGAATCGAAATATCACGGAAGGCCTTATTCCGAAGTAGAGAGTAGGCTGAGTGCATAAGTGCCTCACGCACCTGGGATTCACGCTCAGGATCTTTTGGGCGCCCGCGGCCTCGAGTGGATGGATTGTCAGTCACAGGCATTTATCCTTAATTAATCAGTTGATTAATTAAATAGGAATTACACCCATGCAACAACCCCAAAATCCGACCAGTCAGTCAGGTTGTGCCGGGTTAATTTCTGATTCACAAGCTAAGCATCTCGGGACGCAATACGTGCCAATGATCAAGGGTTTGACGGGGCTAGCAAAATAGGTTGTAAAATTGACCTCCTGCAAGTGGCCACCTTTACTAAATTCAGCAGTACTTACCGGGAAAATTCCAACCACTTAGATTGGTACATTTTCAGGCCAAATATCCAAATTTCTACTTAAAGCGGCCTGAATGCGAAACCAGGAAAGCCATTCAGCTAGAGCAGAAGAAAAACGTCGCAATCTCATCCCCTTCCATGTCCAAACGCCAATCCCAACAAGACTTTATGTATAAATGATGAGTGATGAATAATTTTAACCTTTAGATAAAGCATTACTACAACCACCACCCTTCCCGGTGCTAGTATTAGGCCGTTTCAATATGAATCTTCTACAGACCCTATCTATTTCAAGAATAATTTAACCTTCAAAGGGCATATAACTTATGGTCAAGTATTTGGCTCTCATCTCATTTTTTCTTATGGCTACTTTCGCAAAGGCTACAGACCTTAAGAGTTCTCCCCTGGTAATTGGCGACTCAATTAGTTTTCAATCAAAGATATTAAAGGAGAAGCGCACCTTAAATGTCTACTTACCCGAGAGCTACCATCGTGAACCTAAAAGAAACTACCCTGTAATCTTTCTTTTAGATGGCTCCTTATCCGAAGACTTTATCCATATAGCGGGAGTGCTCCAATTCGGCTCATTCTCTTGGATTAATATGCTTCCAGAATCAATTCTTGTAGGCATAGAAAATATTGATAGAAAACGCGACTATACATTTCCATCCAAAATAGCTTTAGATCAAAAAGAATTTCCATCATCAGGCGGATCAAAGGAATTTATTGATTTTTTGGATAAAGAGGTTCAACCCATTATTGCGAGCAATTTCCGTACAAAAGAAAAGTCCACACTGATAGGTCAGTCTCTTGGAGGACTTGTAGCTACAGAAATTCTGTTAAAACATACGGACCTTTTCGACAACTATATTATTATCAGCCCAAGCTTATGGTGGAGTGGAGAATCTCTTCTGACAAGCATCCCTGAAGACTGCTGTGAGGACAAACAGATCTATATTGGAGTTGGAAAAGAGGGGGAAGTGATGGAGCGCCTAGCGCGAACACTATACAACAAGCTAGATAATAAGAAGAGCAACACAAAAATACACTTCGGCTACTTTGAACAACTAGACCATGGTGACACTCTGCATCTTGCTGTTTACGATGCGTTTGGAAAGCTGTTTTCAGACAAAGCCCCTAAAAACTAGAAACATTTTTCAATTTAAAACTGGTTGCTTTCGTTTCAGGAAATAGAATACAAAACCTGCGGGAGCAACACACCACTTACCTCACCATCAATCAAGTACACAATTACCATAGCGCTAAGTTTTATACACAAGTTTTTTCAGTTTTATTATAAAAATCAATGAGTTACAGTTTGTACGTTATAGGGGCTACAAATTTGGCTGGATAATTATGCAGGACTGGGTCAGGGACGAAGTGAAAAATCAGGTTATGGGTGATACACGATTGAATAAGCGCTTGTCCAATATTCTCAGTAATTTAAGTTCCGACCCAAAGGGTAGCATTCCCTGTGCAAACAAGTCTTGGGCAGAAACCTTTGCAGCCTATCGATTTATCGAAAATGATAAAGTCAGCTTTGACTCCATTATGAGTGGCCATAAATCAGCCACTCTTGAAAGAATCAAGGTTCAGCCAGTTGTTCTTATCCCTCAGGATACCACTTTCCTAAATTTTGCTACCGATTTAGAAAGCAAAGAAATGGGAACACTCCGACGCAAAGAGACTAATCAGCAGCCCCTACATACGTCTATCGCTATAACACCATCCAGAGATAATCTGGGCATTATTGAGGGTAGCATGTGGCAGCGAGATAAAGAATCTAGTGCTAATTCTCGCTATACCAAGTCGATACAAGATAAAGAGAGTCGACGCTGGTTAGACCATTATGAATCAGCTTGTGAGATACAAAAGCGCTGCCCTGAAACCACGATTGTGAGCATCGCGGATAGAGAGGGGGATATTCATGAGTGGTTTCAATTAGCTGAAGATCAAAATGAACAGCGGCGTGCAAGCTATATTGTTCGAGCCAAGGCTAATCGTAGTTTAGAGATCGAAGGAGAAGATACGACTTTACTTTGGGACTATATGACCAAGCAGAAGTCCATCGGGAAATACTCAGTAGGTATCCCCAAAAGGAATGGACAGCCAGAAAGGGAAGCTAAGGTCAGTGTATCCATTGCAGAAGTAAGATTGCAGGGAAAAGGAAAATCAAAGCGACCTCTTTCTCTCTACGCAGTCTTTGCTAAGGAATTAAGCCCACCAGAAGGGGAAAAAGGTATTGAATGGATGCTGCTGACCGATCTTGCAGTTGAGGACTTTAAGCAAGCGAGGATCATTATTGAGTGGTATCGAAGTCGATGGGAAATTGAAACCTATTTCCGAGTGGTGAAAGGCGGATGCCAGATAGAAAGTAATCGCTTTAGAACCGAGCAGCGAATGCTGAACTGTATTGCAATCTATATGATTATTGGGTGGCGTCTACACTCCATGACAACACGGGCACGAACGCTTCCTGATACGTCGTGTACGGAAGTCTACTCTGAAAAAGAGTGGCGTATGATATGGATAATGCAAGCTAAAACCTCCCCACCAAATGAAGCTCCAAGTATGAGAGCTATAACGCGTATGCTGGCAGGACTTGGAGGCTTTCTGGGGCGGAGCGGCGATGGTGAGCCTGGAGTTAAAACCGTTTGGCAGGGGTACACTAAACTTCTCCATTATATGGAGGCAGCAGAGGCTTTAAATGGACTTAAATGATGTGTATAAAACACAGCCATAGCGTCAACCTCATTTCAGCGACGTTCTGAAAGAGAGGCGGTGTGACATTTACAGTAAACACCGCCAACACCCTACATTTTCTAAACCTACGTCAAAGCTGCACGACGGAAGTTGTACACAGCCACCTGAGACAGAATAAATAGTGTAAATGTCACTACCAAGCCAGTCAGCATTACTGGCTCGTAGCCCTCAACCAATACAGAAATAAGCCGCGAAGAACCATTAAATAGAAAGTACATCGAGGCAGGAAGTATTAATAACCACTCTTTGCGAAAGGCACCAATTGCCGTAATGATCGCTAAGCTAAGCGTGGGGGCACCGAGAGTACGTAGGTTAGTGAAACCGTAGTTAGTTGTGGCATCAAACCCTGCTGGACCATTAATAACTTCAGGGAAAAGCATGGTCACTAAGCCAGCCGAACCCAATATAAGTACAAATATACCGGAAAGAAATTGTGCGAAACGAATCATATTAAATATTCCATTTGGTTGATTAAATGAACAGAATGAGAACTCAAAGATCTCTAAGAAATTCCTTATCATCTCTGCGAGACCTCAACAGGCCCTTAGCTCGGATAACAGACCAAGGCAGTGCTACTAATTGACTGTATCAAGTTTCACTATTTTTGATTGCACAGGGGGCAGAGTGATTAGCCTTCAGGCTTCCAGCAAACATCAGCAAGTAATGAAAAGTGACTGGTTTATAGTCTTCAGCGGTATCAGCTATAGTTCGCCCTAGGAGGGTTCTAATCAAACCACCAGGACGATAACTAATGCTCGTCGGGCTAAACGCAAAACCAACATCACCATTAGCACCAGCAATGAGCATGTATTCATTCTTTAGCCCCTCAGTAACAAGAGGGTTTAAATATAACGACATATCGTGAGAAAAGTACGCTGTTAAGACAAGGACTAGATTAACCAGCAAGCCAACACTTTACTTGGAACATCCAGTCAAGGATTTGTACAAATCCGTCAAATCGCCTTTTTACGCATTTGGGAAGGGGCTACTTGATAGTGCTGTTTGAACACCCGGGAGAAGTAACTGAGCTCGTCAAAACCACACTCCAAAGCAACCTCAGTCAGGCTAAGATCGCTATTGAGAATCAACTGTTGTGCTTTCTCCATCCGTTTTGCGGTAATATATTTCGTAGCACTAATGCCATAGACTTGCTTAAATTTACGAGTAAATGTTGACTCGCTCATATGGCATAGAAAAGCTAGATCCGCCAGTTTCAGAGGGGTGTATAAGTGAGCTTGCACCACTTCCTGTAGTTTAGGTTGTTGCCTGATGAACAACTGCCCCAACATCTTCGCAACTCTTCCACTACGATCAAGTCTGGGGATAAGCTCTACTAATTCTCGAACCTTTAATACCACCAGTGGCTCACTGAATACTTCTGGCTGCTGGATATAGTCAATTATGCTACGCATATAATTGGAGAACAGTACAGATTCCTGCAGGCGCTCAGCCGAGGGGGGCTGATTATTGGACTTATTATCCGCCTTAACAGAAGCCCTACTTTCGCCATTATTACCAAAGGCATCAGGCATACCACTTGGGTAGAGTCGCTGTAATAGCTCTGACGTTAGCCGAAAACCGATGAAATTAATTTCATTGTTTAGTCCATCTTCATGCCACTGATTAATAAAATTATCTGTCTTCATTAGCACAGTGGCACCTGGGCTCAAGGTAAGGGTTTCATCACCGCAAACCAGGGTTGAACAGCCACTGATAACGTAAACCAACCTTGCCTCATCAACCAAACGGTCTTGATAACTTAACGGTGCCCTGAATTTACGCTGACCAATTACCATTTTCCCTTGTATTTTAAATACAACTGATTCTTCACTATCTGGCATAAATTATTATCTTTATCAGGGACCTAGTCATTTGCAATAAAACATGAAGCATATCAACTTTTCAATCAGAGAAAACGACCAATCAGAAGTGATTGCCATAGCTTCTCTGACAGGGGACCAAGTTAAATCCAGGGACTATAAAGAACATGCTCTACAAAGAATCTTCTAAACCTAAGAGACTCAAAAGCCTCAGAAAGGAATAAAACAACTTAAGGAGCCACTGAACAACTTCGTGATACCTCTGGCATGCAGAGCGGTACAGTCAAGGCGCTGCTTCGCAGGAATGTCTAGACCTCTCAAGAAGTTGTTACACCACCGCGTTAACTTCCACCTTATTCCCTACTGGATCAAAAAATACCAATTGCCGTACATTGCGTCCGGGCACATCCATTAGGTGATTGGCGACTCCCAACGCATCCAGACGCTGCTTAACCGGCTCAAGCGCATCTGTACGGAAAGCTATGTGATCCAGGTAGGGTTTCTCAGGCTGGTCACCACTCACCTCACCGTCTATTAAATGCAAAATAGCCCTACCACTGCCATAGAGCCAAAATCCATTACGCTTGAAATTTGGCCTCTCACCCTCGGTCAGACCGAGAACCTGGGCATAGAAGTCCCGTACCCGCTTTAGGGTTTCCATAGGAGCAGTAATATTGACGTGGTCGAGTTCCATCTGTTTTCCCTAATTTACAAGGCACATCCTTGTGCCTGATTATCAGCAAGTCATCTATCTATAACTTACACAATACTCTTGTTCCGCAACTCTTCTACTTGCTCGTCACTTTTGCCAAGCAAATCTCGCAATACTTCCTCAGTGTGCTCACCCAATACTGGCGGCGCCTGGGTGTAGTCGAGTGCGGACTCGGAGAAGATTACAGGGTTGCGCACGGTCTTCACCTTTCCAGCTTCCGGATGATCCTGCTCAACCACCATACCCCGGGCCTGTACTTGAGGATCAGCAAAAACCTCCTCCAATGTATTAATAGGCCCACAGGGAACATGAGCATCACTAAGATGCTGGAGCCACCAAGCGGAATCGCGCTTACGAGTCGCAGCTTCAATCTGAGGCACCAATTCTTCACGGGCCATTACCCGCGCTGAGTTAGTCCCGTAGGCAGGATTTTCTGCCAGTTCTTCTACGCCCGCGATTCCGCAGAAGCGTTTAAACTGGTCATCATTACCCACTGCCAACATAAAATAGCCATCTTTTGAAGGGACTGCCTGGTAGGGGACTATATTGGGATGGCCGGTACCCTGTCGCTCAGGGCTTTTACCAGAGGTAAGGTAATTTTGGGCTTGGTTAGCCAACCATGAAACCTGGGTATCCAATAAGGCGAGGTCAATATGCTGGCCAACACCCGTATGCTGCCGGTGAACAATAGCTGCCAATACAGAAGATACCGCGTACATCCCTGTCATCAGGTCGGCTACGGCCACCCCCACCTTTTGCGGGCCCGCACCCGGTTGCCCTTCCGGCACACCGGTAATACTCATCAGACCACCCATTCCCTGGATCATCGCATCATAGCCTGCTCGATTTTTGTACGGGCCAGTTTGTCCAAAACCTGTAATCGAGCAGTAGATAACACCAGGATTGATCGCCTTGATGGACTCATAATCCAGGCCGTACTTTTTCAACCCATCTACTTTGTAGTTTTCAAGAAGAATATCGCATCGGGCTGCCATCTCCTTGATCAAGGCCTGGCCATCTTCAGTAGTGATATCTACGGTAACTGATTTTTTTCCGCGATTGGCACTTAGGTAGTAAGCGGCATCAGCAGTGTCATTTCCCTTCTCATCCTTTAGGTAGGGAGGACCCCAGTGGCGAGTGTCATCCCCTCGTTCCGGGCGCTCTACTTTAATAACCTCAGCCCCAAAATCAGCAAATACCTGCCCAGCCCAGGGTCCGGCGAGAATACGACTTAAATCGAGTACCTTTAAGTGTGCGAGTGGACCTGCCATAACTTCCTCATATCGCTTACTTGCGGGTTAACCGCATATTTTTGCGGCAGCCTAACAGATAATTTGTGCCCGTGCTTTGATTGGCCGGGTTAGGTATTCGTCATATACTTTACTGCGCAATAAAAATAAGGAGGCACAGCATGGCCGCAATAGAAGCGCAAAAATTTGAATCTTTTCGCGAGTTTTATCCATTCTACTTACAGGAACATAGCAACCTCACCTGTCGTCGGCTGCACTTCTTTGGTACCAGTCTGGTGTTCGCGACAATAATTGCGGCTGTAGTAACTTCCAATATGTTGTGGCTGGCAGTTACTCCTGTCGCGGGCTACGGGTTTGCATGGATCGGGCACTTTTTCTTTGAAAACAACCGCCCGGCAACCTTTAAGTATCCGTTCTACAGTTTTATCGGGGACTTTGTTATGTTTAAAGATATGCTGATCGGGCGAATCGACCGCTAAACAAACTATTTTTTATTGGCCGACAAACCGTATTTCCGCAATTTGTTGGCCACAGCGGTATGAGAAATACCCAGCTCCTTAGCCAGCTCCCTGGTTGAGGAGTGACCTTTGATAATGTCCGACAGCAACGCCCTCTCCAGTTGCTCCATGATTTCCTTATAGGTAAGTCCACGGCTCCAGTCCCGCCAGGGAAGTTCCGCCTTAACCATTAAATCCGGCACATCCGCACAACTGATCGACGCCGCCCCTCTAATCAAGCATTGACTGGATGCGGCCATTAAATAGTCCCTGAGGCCGTTGAAGTTATCCGGCCAGTCATGGAGTTTGATCAACTCCATCACCTCGCTATCAAAATTGAGCTCACTAGCCTCTGGAGACTCCTGGCGCATCAAAGTACTGGCATAGCGCGGCAGAACCGGTCGCATATTTCGCAACGGGGGCAAGGACATCGCTAACGACGAAAAGAGCTGCGCAAGTGGCGGCGCAATAGATTCCCTATCAATAGCGGTGGCCACCAATCTCAGCGATGCCGGCAAATTGCGGAGTTTTCTCAATAAATCAACTTGAGCTTCTGTTTTGAGAGTATGTATATCCTCAAGAATCAAAGTACCCGTTCGACGAAGATGTGAAGGCAGCTGCATAGTGCTGTCACGGGGGATAATTCGATAGCAATCAGCCCTTGAGGCCGATGGGGAGAGGTAATGCACCGCACAGGCAAACGTTGTCTTTCCTGTGCCCCGCTCACCCAGTATCAACAGAGGTGCACTGAGTTCAGATAAGTCCTGTAACTGGAGGCAACTCCTTCGACGCAAATCAAAATCCCACAACACCATCGGTCTTGGCAGCTCAGTGACAAACTCGCTGCTATCCCAAGGCTGTAAACGCAGTACCGCCCCAGCCAGTGAGTCAACCGCTCCGGGATTTCCCTCCAGAGTGATCGGGGACCAGTCCACACGAAAACTCTGCCCCCTTACCACCAGAGGCAGTCCGTAGCGAGGCACTGCAAAATCCCGCAGCAATTCTGCGACCTGCATAAGCGGCAGGAATCTCTGCAGCTGTAGACCAGGCACCTTGTCCAAGCTCACACCGAAAGCCCTTGCCGCTGCCAGATTGGCAGCGACCACCCTGCCCTCGCGATCCACACTAAGAACCGGATCAGTCACATGACTCAGCAAAGTGTCCAACTCGAAATGACGTCGCTCCAGAGGCAATAGAGAGATCCTCCGCACCCGCTTAACTCCAGGAACCTGGTGCAGGGACTTCTCGATAGTCTGGTATTGAGTGGCAAGCATCCCGGGCGCTATCAGATAGACCTTATCTCCACTGTCACCCCCGAGCTCACCAGAGGTCACATTTATCCGATATTTTCCGAAAATTTGCATTATTTCGTGCAAAATGCCGACACGATTTGCACAAGTAATCTCTACCCGCACAGCCTCACCTGTAAAGAAATGTTTACAGAAAGTGTAATTTGAACTACCCGGAAGACGCAATAGCTCGCCGCTACCTCTCCCCACCAAGGGCACGCCTAGCTAAAAATAGAGGTCGAAACATAACAACAACAGGTTCAGCGGCAGGTGCTGGGCACTGGGAATCAGCGAGAGCTACCGAGCCGCAGGAGAGACATTCATGAAGAAAGAAGCAAAGAAGGCAAGCAAGTACGTTGCCCGTGAGCCCAATGAAGACGGCTTTATCGAGTATACCGACCTTGAACACCAAACTTGGCAGCGTCTGATTGAACGCCAACTGGATGTCTTACCTGGCCGCGCCTGCGATGAATATATGCACGGCCTGGAGCTGTTGGACCTACCGAAAGACCGCATCCCCCAGCTCGAGGAAATCTCCAGCGTGCTGCGCAAGGAAACTGGCTGGGAAGTCGCCCGGGTTCCCGCCCTTATCGGCTTCGAAACCTTTTTCGGTCTTCTAGCGGATCGCAAATTCCCAGTTGCTACCTTTATACGCACTCCCGAAGAGTTTGATTATCTGCAAGAACCGGACATCTTCCACGAGATTTTTGGCCACTGCGCCATGCTCACCAACCCAGCATTTGCAAACTTCACGCAAAAATACGGACAACTGGGCCTTAAAGCCTCGCCCAAAGAGCGCGCCTATTTAGCCCGCCTCTATTGGTTTACAGTGGAGTTCGGTCTGCTGAACACCGACGATGGTTTGCGCATTTACGGTGGCGGCATTCTGTCTTCCCCGAAAGAGACACTCTACGCACTGAGTCACCAACCAGAGCGCTACGATTTAGACGCGGTTACCGCACTGCGCACTCCATATCGCATCGATATTGTTCAACCCATTTACTATGTCCTCAACAGCTTGCAACAGCTGCAGGAACTGACAGAAATTGACCTGATGGCCAAGGTCCGCGAGGCCATTGAGCTGGGACTATTCGAACCCCGCTTCCCACCCAAAGACGCAGCCTGATCTGCATTCAAGATTGGGCGGCCAACTTCCGCCCAATCTCACCTCTGCTAAAAAGCTCCCCCAGAAGCGTTGCACATCTAGGGAAATTCCACTACCAGCACTCTCCCCCTGAGCCTATCGTATCTGCAGTAGGTGTGATGGTAGTTCGATGACTTTCATCCAATAGCCCCCACACCCACTCGCCCAAATACCGTTAGGGGTAGCCAGGGAGGCAATGCAATCAGCGCAAGGACACAAAACCCCTACCTTATAGGGAGCGCATAGCACTATGTCCTCACTTGACGCGATTGATAGAAAACTTCTTGCGATTCTGCAATCTGACGTCAGCCTTTCGATCGAGGAGCTGGCGGAGCGTGTGGGCCTGACAAAAACCCCATGCTGGCGCAGGGTGCAGAAACTGGAAAAGAGCGGCATCATTCGACGCAAAGTCGCCTTGCTTAATGCCGAGATTTTAGGACTTCCGGTCTCAGTGTTTGCCCAGGTTAAAACTGACCAGCACACACCGGAGTGGGCCGACAACTTTGCCGAACATATGGCACAGTTGCCAGAGGTAGTGGCTTGCTACCGTATGGCAGGCGACTACGATTACCTGTTGCGAGTGGTAGTTAGCGATATCACTGCCTATGACCGCTTTTACAAGGAGTTAATCCGGCATGTCGGCATTAGCGATATTGTCTCCAACTTTGCCTTGGAACAGATCAAAAGCACTACCGAGTTACCGATTCCATCCGGTGAGTAAAGTCTCAGCGCAACCACTTGGTAGGCACATAGACCTTTCAGCTGTTCGCACATCTATGGATAATGGTTAAATCTCGCTCACACACAAGGATGGCCTGTGGCGGACAGCTCCCTTTTCCAATCATTCTTCTTGATCTTTAGTGGCGCAGCAATTGTTGCCTCACTGGCTCTTTTTGGACGACAACCGCTTCTGGTCGCTTACATCGCTCTCGGTGTTTTACTCGGCCCATCCGGCTTTGCAGTAATCGACAACCTGCGACTTCTATCTGATATGTCCAGCGTTGGGATTATCTTCCTGCTCTTCCTGTTGGGGCTGGACATGCAACCTCAAGCGCTGGTAGCTGTATTGCGCAAAGCTACATTTGTGGGGGTTGTAAGCTGTGCAATCTTCCTCGGCCTTGGCTTTGGCATAGGCTTGCTGTTTGGATTTACTACCGTTGAATCCTGGGTAATTGGCATGGCGCTGATGTTCTCTAGCACCATTATCGGTATCAAACTGCTTCCCACGACCGTACTTCACCACAAGCACCTGGGTGAACTTATGGTGGGACTTCTTCTTTTTCAGGACTTTGTGGCAATAGTCTGCCTAATGGTACTGCTGAGTGATAACACCGGTGACGAACAGATCTGGCAATTGGCTCTCTCCTTTGGATCGCTGCCACTGCTAATACTTTTTGCTTGGCTAATAGTAAAATATATTTTATTGCCACTTTTTACCCGCTTTGACCGCTTCCACGAATACGTATTCTTAATGGCACTTGGATGGTGCATGGGAATGGCAGAGCTGGCGGAAGTTGTTGGCCTTTCAAGAGAGATCGGCGCATTTATTGGTGGTATCACGCTGGCTGCCAGCCGGATTTCACAGTACATCGCCCTCAGCCTTAAACCTCTGCGAGACTTCTTCCTGATCCTGTTCTTTTTCAGCCTCGGAGCGCAATTCAAGCTGGCCATGCTGCCCGAAATTCTACTTCCTGCCCTGGTCACAGCCGCCGCAGTTCTGGTAATAAAACCCGTTGTATTTCACTTCCTGCTTGGAAATCGCAGTGAGCACAAAGTGCTCTCGTGGGATATTGGATTTCGACTTGGGCAAATTAGTGAATTTTCCCTGTTAATCGCTCTGCTCGCTTATACGCAAAACCTGATTGGCAGCGCAGCATCACATTTAATCCAGGCAACCGCGATCCTTACATTCCTGGTGTCGTCTTACATTGTGGTGATGAACTTTCCCAATCCCATTGCAATCAAGGATGAGTTGCGAAGAGACTAAACCTCTTAGTCTCTTCCTGTAGCAGGATTTAGCAGACCACTGCAATCGACTAACAATGGTGACAGCTTATTAAAGCTTAAACACCCTTTCAGCATTCTTATATAAGAAGAGCTCGGCAACCTCATTCCCCAACTCCAGAAGGTGCATTTCCTTTAAACACATCTCCGGTGTCAGCATGGGATAATTAGTCCCGAACATCACCTTATTCTTACCGTGAGACTTGATAAATGAAACCAACTCGCGGGGGTATCTTTTTGGCTTATAAGCAGAAGTATCTATGTAGACATTGGGAAACTTGGTCGCAAAAGCAATCATTTCATTGTGCCAAGGATACCCAATATGGCCGCAGACAATCTTTAGATCGGGAAAATCGAGAGCAATCCGCTCAATATGGGCAGGACGGCCAGAATCAGAGCTACGCAACGGCCCGGTAAGGCCCACTTGCAAACAAACTGGCACCCCCAGCTCAACACAAGCCGCATATAGCGGATAATACAAAGGGTGAGTACAAGGCAACTCCCAGAGCCACTGCACAATGCGCAGCCCTTTAAAGTCATGTTCCAAAACGTACTTGCGCAGGGTTTGCACAGCCTCTACTGGCTTTCGCAAGTCCACTGATGCCAGACCGCAAAACCTGTCAGGATGAGTTAAAGTAAGATCCAGTACTTCATCATTGCTTATCAAGGCTCCGCTCGGCCCATGCCAAGCAGAAATCAATGCCTTGGACACATCTGCCATATCCATAGCTGACAGGGTCCACTCAAGGGGCACTTCTTTAAAATCCTGCCCCATCCAGCGCTTCAAAGTATCAAAGAAAGGTTCAGCAAGAAAACGTTCTGTAGGATGCTGGGCCCAAACATCAATCACTTTCATGCTAGCAACTCCCTGCTATTGAAATCCTTAACCGGGAAGGAGAAGCACTTATCCCCCCTCTATTCTCTGGTAACACAAGTATTGCCAGTGAACAGCTACACCCTTTTAAAGAAGTGTTATTGACTACCTACTTGAGAGGCATCGCCACACTACTAAAGAAATCTCTTTCCTTAGAGAAGGAAAACGCTAAAGAGGTAACTTTGCCCATAACCCTATCACGGTCAACCAAGCCCCAATATCTCGAATCCAAGCTATCGTTGCGATGATCTCCCATGACAAAGTACTTACCTTCAGGGATCTCAATAGTCTTCCCAATGTATGGCAATGTCTTATTACCACTAAGCTTGAACTGATGCTCCCTGCCATCAATGACTTCCCTACCCAGGATGTCCGAGCCCACCCCACTTTCCAGGCGATACTCAAGCTGAGCTCCATTAACAAACACATTCGCCCCTTCAATACGTAAGCTATCACCAGGGACGCCTATTACACGCTTAACATATAGTTGATCAGTGTGAGGTGGCAAAAAGGTAATAACATCTCCTCTGGAAGGATTCCCCCATTGAGCAACCTGCTTATTGAAGAAAAATAAAGTTGGCCCATAACTCGTCTTATCTACCCACAAAAAGTCACCAGGATGAATAGTAGGCTCCATAGACCCACTTGGTACTGGAGACCAGTCGGCATACGCTGACTTGAAAAAGTACATAAGAAATAGAAACAATATTGCACTGCGGTTGTTTCTTACCGCACTCTTAAAACTAAACCCACTCATTCCCTAAACTCCTTTCCCAGGGCAACGCACCACTTACAACTGATCACTCAGAAATAACAGAACCTCTGAAAACTAAAAAATCAGCCTCTAGCCTTCATTAGGTGGGACATTATCCTTATCAGAACGTTCGAAAAGGATTACCCTATTTGCAGCACATCCGTACTAAAAGGGAGCCATAAATATCAAAGGGCACTCGTATTACACAGCGTTTATAAACTCGGATAAAGCTCCAAAATTTTTTCCCTTAGCCATCGATGAGCTGGATTTGTTGTCTGCGACTTATGCCAGGTGAGCTGAAGCACTACCTTTGGAAATGCCATTGGCAGTTTGAGCATACGTATGGGAAGCTCTTTATAATAGCTTGAAATCATCATTCTTGCTGGTACAACGCCAATTAAATCGGTTGTGCAAACCACATATGGGAAAGACGAGAGGTGTGGGACTCGTAAACAAATATTACGCTGTAACTTTCTGGGCCTGGCTAGCCTTTCCATTGGAGAGCCCATAGGGTTTCCTCTTAATAGGGATACTTGTGGCAGCGATTGGAATTTTTTTTCACTGATTGTCTCACCCACATTTTTATTATGTTTGCTGACAATAACCACAAGCTCTTCTTCTGCGATAGGCTGGTTAACATAGCTGGGGGAATTGACAGGTAGGTAGTCAATGATTAAGTCTACTTCCCCATTACTCACCATTCTGGCTGTCATTTCTGACTCATCGGGGAGTACAGTAAGCCTTATGCCGGGTGCAAATTCTCGAAGCCATTTACAGAAGCCGGGGATCATCAGAGTTTCCACCACATCGGGCATAACGACGGAGAATTCCTGCTCTGCTTTCCGGTAATCAAAAGACGTTTGCTGGAAGCCTGAACGGACGGTGTTGAGTGCCTGGTGAATAGAGGGGTGCAGTACCAGTGCGCGTTCAGTGGGGCGCAATCCCCTAGCGGTCCGTATAAAAAGCTCATCTTCATAAGTAGCTCTCAACCGCTTGAGGGCAGCACTAACGGCCGGTTGGCTCATATGCAGTTTTACTGCAGCTCTGGTCAGGTTTCGCTCAATCATAAGTGCTTCAAAAACGGGAAGCAGATTTAAATCCAGTGATCTAAGGTGCGTAGACATTATCAACCTGATGAATAATGCATTTAATAATTATTTATTAGACGATACATGATGTCCCTGATTATATTTATCGTCAATAGCATGAAAAACCGTAAATACTATAAAAAGTCAGGTGAAATATGTCGAACATGCATGATACGGCGGCTTTCAGAGAGCAATATAGAGCCTATGCCCAAAGCCGCTATAGCGGCTGGTTCCATTTAGGGAGTATTCTACTGATCAGCCTAATCGGTGCTATTTACTGTAGTTTTCAGATAAGTGAGCTGAGGGCGCATGAACTGCTAATAATTCCACTGGGAATTCTTGCTTACAACGCTGTAGAGTATGCCGCCCATCGCTGGTCTGGGCATAATAAGTTGAGATTTACCAAACTGTTTTACAAGAGGCATACTGGCGATCACCACAGTTTCTTTTCTGCACCTTTGCTGTCTTTTGAGTCAACTCGTGATTGGCGTATAGTACTGTTTCCAATCTATCTAACAGCTGTTATCACTTTTATTCTGGCACCACTTTGTGGTTTTTTTCTATCCTGGGTGGCTTCAGGTAATATGGGATATATCACAGCAGCAACCATGATATTAAATCACCTGGCTTATGAGCTAATGCATATCGGTTATCACCAGCCCAAGAGTCACTGGTTTCATAAAGTGCCAGTGTTTCGTGAGTTAGCCCACTTACACAGAATTCATCATCACCGTAAACTAATGAAAATTTATAATTTCAATTTAACTTTTCCGCTATTCGACCTTTTATTAGGCACTTTCTATTGGGAGCCGCAGGATTCCTTTGACGACTTTCGCGACTGATAGTTTGTAGATTACTTGTACCTTATTACGCACTAGGTTCTGCCTTTGATCTTGATCTTCTTCCTGTAATCTTGCCAGCATTAACTCTCGGATAATTGGCACTGGCGCATTACCAAAACTTAGAAACTCCTCATGGAAGACCTTGAGATCAAACTTTTCCCCAGGACAACGCACCACTAAACTGATTGCTCTATTTAAAGCACATCCGTACCAGAAAAAAGGGAGCCATAAATACCAAAAGGACAATTACATTATACAGCGTTGACTTGGCCAGCATTCTTATACCAGCCAAGAAATTCAACAATAAAATCTGAGAAACTAAGAGCTGTGATAATTAAGCATTGAGTTGCCTCCTACACTGGACAGAACACCTCACCAAAAGGTGTTCCGCCTTGTAGGCTTATTCAGCAATAGAGGGACCATAGAAGCTCGTACCACTATGTATAGGCAACATTCACATCAAAGCGATTGGTAATAAACTCGGAAAGTTGCTTAACTGAACAATTTGACTGCTTGATCGTAAACTCTTCTGCAATTTTCCGCGGATACTTAACCTTCATCCTTTGATCTTTTTCTGAGCTATATTGAAACGTTATTTTCTCTACCTTATCAAGGTCTACAGTCTTCTTTATAAAGACTCCGGTATAAACCGTTAGTGTATTTCCATTAATTTCTGCAAGTGGAAGTAATCGTATCAAAGAAAGGTATATATAAACGATAACACCTAAAGAACCTAAAATCACAAAAGTCCAAAAGGTAAGATCTGACTCACCACTCTCGGCTGAAGAGCCAAACATACGCGTAAAGATAAGAGCAACTAGTAATGCAATACCTATAACACCAAGATTGACAGTTAAGATTTTTTTGGCAGACTCACGTGAACTGAGTCCATTTCTATAAATTTTTTCCATACATCCCTCTAAAATCATTCCGTTACTTACTAAAGGCATCCACCAATTATACATGCCCAAAACCAGTATCAGTAGTGGCAGCCACCCCCAAAAAATATCAACAGAACGAATGAAGCTGCCAACCAGCAAAGTAAGGGCTTAAGAGGGAACTTCTATTTCCCGGAGGGTCCTATTAACAGCATCAGTTTTATCCAATAAGGACAACATCTTATAATCAGATACATCCCCTTTCTCCAAGCCCTTCTCTCGAACTTCAAGTGGAGCTGACCGCTTCAAAGGCGCAGGGATATCCAGATATTCAATATCCCGTCTTTGCATAGATTCTAAACAATCAACATCAGGACTAACGCTCTGCTCAATATCAGCAAAGGGATCACTCAGTGGCATTGCCGCAGGAACTGCCGGGCTAGCAAAGCTGATCTTCCTTTGCAGCATTTCAGCCTCTGACTGGATGGATGCTATCCGCTGCTCCATAATTGACTCAAATTGAGAAAACCTTTCTTTTTGATGGGTAATCTCTAACTGTAGGACTTTAATTTCCTTTTTGTGGATCAGATTGGAAATCATCCAGGATAACGCAACCCCGCCACTTAGTAACGCAAAATAAATACCTACAATATATTCCCAGTTATTAACAACACTCTTGCCTATAAATGTTATTAACTCTTCATCTGTCACGTATAGCACTCCATTTCTACACAACTCTTTATCAAGCAAATACAGCTAAGGGCCTTTAGCTCCACTCCCCCCTTGAGAGATTAAGTTTACAGCGGTAGTTGACTCAACCCTGCAGTTCGGCACCTAAATCCATTAGCCATTTACTCTTATCACCTTATCAATATGAGGCCTTGCCGATAAAATTTCTTTTACTAACTTGTATTGGCTCCGCCACTGATCTGATTCTTTAAAAAATACCACTCCCGGCATATGAGCCTCACTCTCGCAAAAATCGGAAGCGTCAACTGAGTCTTCACATTGATGGAGCTTACAAAGGTAGGCAAGAAGTCTCTCAGTTGAAAGCTGCTCAAGTTCCTCTAAGCTAAGCAGCTTAACATATCTAGGCATCATTCATCGCCCCCACACCCGCTCTATTGATCATTCCTTAATCGCTCTCACAAATGATAGAAACAGCAAAGAGGCTCGTCTGACCACGACTTATCTGCTGCTTTTACCTATAGCGATGAAACGCCCTTCATAGGCATAATCTATAACTTCTAATGCTCCAAACTCACCTGAAAGACTCTCACCCTTCAAGTTCCACCTCCAGCCCTCTTTCTGCCAATCATAAATATCTTCATCTTCGCAAGAAATCACTTGATCTTTGATCTGAAGCTTTTGGCAATAACCGGAAGCACTCCATAAGTGATGTTTTGACGGCATCAGATATCTATTTTCTCGTGTAAGCAAAAGAAATGCTCTTACCTCGCCCCTATCCTTTAAAATCAAATACGAGTGCCCCCAATAGCCATCAAAGCCACTATCTATAATTACAAAGCGATTTTCTTTCAGCTCACCTATGTCGAACCTTATCAAATGCTCACCAGCATTGGCAGGCATACTCCACGATTCTATTAGTGGCTTAAAGCTGAAACCAAAACCAACAAGAAGTAGAGATATCACTAAAGCAACTAAAACCCTCTTCCTACACATGGAGGCTCCCTCTCCCAAGAACCAACAACACTACTTACAAAAGGCACGGGAATCATTCGAAGCTTCCCGACCATCTAACCCATCCTTGTTAAACACATAGCAGAACCTGTGCTAGACCTCCCTAGCACGATCAACCCTATCGATTAAATCTACAACAATAGGACTTTTAGAGAAAAAGTTAAGCCTCATTGGGGGAATAAAAGCCAACTCCTTTCCAATATCCCCCTCCGTGCGCACTTGCAAAACAATTCTCTCGGGCGCGTTCATTTGCGCATAGTTGACATTAATAATATCTTTAAGCTGAACTCTTTGCCGCTTACTCCCTTTTTGAAAGAGCAATGATTCTCCCTCATCGTATACTTCATCAGCCAAACTCCACAACAGCTTTTTAAAAAAGAAAAAGCCAAATACAGCCATAAAAATCGGCATGACTAAAAACATAAACGAATCTTTAACTGCACCTCCAGATATAGAGGCAGCCACAAAAAGCACCAAGAAACCAAACCATATACTTGGAAAAATTTTCTTAAAATAGAATGTAGATCCTGATATCTTCTTCATGTTTCCCATATTACTCAACGCGCATTTAACTCTAAACATTATCTTTCGGTGTGGATTACGCCGTCTCCCAGCGAGCACTCACATTCCACTTAACCTCAGACAAGCCCATTTAATATTACAGGAATTTATCGTGATAAACTCTAGCAACCAAACAACTACAAATTCCACAAGGAAGTTATACAAACCTTATCATTATTACGCTTCAATCGATACAGATGATTTATCATTCGCCTCAAAAGTAAAAATAACGTGAGACATACAAGCAAAACAGCAAGTCTCAGAATAAGCTCATCCACCCCTACAACCACGCTCATACCATCGGGAGAAAATTGAAAGATTCCAACAGCTTGGCTAATGCCAAATAAACCTATAGCGGCACGTATAACTCTAATTATAATTATCATCTCACCATCCGATAGCTACCAAACAATATCCAATCAAAAAATAAGATCCCTATCGCAGCCAAACCAATAACTGAACTCTTCTAATAACACCTGCTGAATATCTTCTATCGTTTCAGTTTCATGTAGGCGGTGGTAATATTGTCCCAACTTCTGACTCATATTCATCTTGATTTATCCCGAAGTTGATACCTTCTATATCATTTTCAAACAGTATTCTGGAAATACAATAGTAAAGTTTTTCATACCTGCCCGATATAGTTCGCTTATCTACTCTCATACTTATGCAGTTATTGGCTCTCTGATTCCTGCGCATGCTCACACAAACCACGTCGCACCTGCCATATCTATTTATTTATAATTGTCACCTCAGTGACTATATCGATTAGGGTCTTTTCAGGTCAAAATAACACCCACCGTAGTTAACCCTAAAATGATAAGTCTTGATTTTTTTACCACTCGGTTTTAGCTAGATATAAGCCTCCAAAGGCACCTGGAAAAAATTATCAGCTCCTTCAGGACCTATCCATGCTGAGCCGCTGAAGCGAATAGCTCTCTTACCAGCAATATGTATATCTTCGAACTCAACCCCATCACACCACATGATATCAGGGCAGCATCCTGTTTTTAGCTTCCAAGTAAGTAGAAATTCAAGACTGGTCGCAAAGCGCCAATCATCAAGTGATCTTTCCTTAACCAGCAGCAGACTAAGTCTCCTTGCTGCCAGCCGCTCCATTCGCAGCACTCGTCGCTTAATTCTCAGCTTGCTGGAATAAATATACTTCCAGTACCGATCCTCTCTCGATCCAACTTCTTCCGTCATAAGTCAGGCTTCTATTCGAAGCTAGTTGAAGGGGTAATGGTTAGGCAGGTAGCTAACTCGATAAAAACAATGCTATAAGTCGATATTTATAACATTCAAAAAGTGGGCAGGCGAGGGGTAAGTGATATGAAGGGGCCAGGAGGAAAGCTGGCGATACGATACTCTTCAATCAGCAGGCAGTCCCCTACCCGCTGATCCAAAAAGCCACCCCCAAACAGGAAATGACTCAGCTCTAAAAAGAACGCCCCAAAATCCGCTTGGCGGCATCCATCGCAAAATCCTTATAGTCCGCCTCTACTTGCGCCATCTCCAATTCATACTTGAACTGTTCTTTACGCGGCAGTTCTTTCCAGTCTTTGAGAATTGGGATATGACTGGTTTTCTCTGCGATGGTGTAAAAGGCCACAAACTCTTCACGCACTTTATCTTCCACCTGAAGTGCATCCAAAAGAACGCGAATACGAATCGAAGCTTCGGTAAGCCCGACTCCATCATCCAATAGCGTGCGAGCAATAATCTGAATACTGTCATTTACTCTTTGTCGCTGATCCTCTGCAGCCTGCTCTAGCTCAGCTAGCTGCGCGGCCTGCTTCTTCTGTGCAATCGATAATTTGCGCAGATAGTAGCCAGCTACAATCGCCAGGGAGAAGATAACTAAAGCCGCAACAATCAGCAGCCAAGTAGGAAACACAGTCATTAAATATACACCTTAAGTAACGCCAGCCCGATGCTGGCCGAAATCACAGAGAGCACTGTACTAAGACCAACAATATTGGCCGCCAATTGGCTATTACCACCCATGGTATGAGCCATCACAAAGGCCGATATCGCGCAAGGCGAGCCAGTGATCAGCATTAAATAGCCCAAATAGGTCGGACTCATACCCAGGGCCCAACCAATCAGCACTGAGAGTATTGGTACTCCTAATAACTTGAGCACTGAGGAGGTCAGCGCTGTTGGCGAGCTACGCAGTAGCTGGCCTAGCTTCATACTCGCACCAATGCAAATCAGCCCCATTGGTAAACTTGCAGAACCCAGTATTTTAACGGTATCAAGCACCATTTGTGGCACTTTGATATCCAGCACCCGGCACAAAATTGCCAGGAATACCCCGATGATTAATGGGTTCTTTGCCAACTCCTTCAGCAACAAGCCCAGGCTGAATTTCTTCTCTTCGTTGTAAAAAACAAAAAGTATTACGGCGAATACATTGAACTGAATTGTCAACGCTGCAACCAGCACTGCCGAGTGAGAAACGCCCGACTCACCAAACGCCTTCTCAACCCAGGCGAGCCCCACAATGGCAACGTTTCCACGAAATGCACCCTGGATAAACGCACTGCGATCCTTCACATTAACGGGCCGAGCCATCAGCCAAGATATGGGGATTATCGCGAAGGTACCCAAAATTCCCGCTGTTAAAAGGGGGATCTCTTCTGAGGGTTTTGCATTCGATGAATAAATACTATCGAACAACAGTGCAGGCAGCATCACGTTGAAAACCAGCACCGTTGCGTCGTCGATAAAGGATTTATGCAACATGCCCTGCCTAGTAAGCAAGTATCCACCGATAATCATCAAAAAGATCGGGCCTGTAACTAGCAGAGCAAAGGAAATATTTTCCATAGGGAATTAGTCTTCCGCAGCAACTCCCTCTTCCTGAGGAAGCGCCATTTGTCCTGAATCCTCAGCCCTGTCACGGAGCTGGGCGGATATTTGTTTGCGGGTTTTAGCACCAAGCTTACGCAGACTATCAATACGCTTCACCGCATTACCACGCCCTGTCGCCAGTCGCTTGTAAGTCTGCTGGTAGGCGTCATCCGCTTGGCGCAAGCGGTCACCAAGAACGTCCAGTGACTCCAGCACCATAGCAAACTGATCGTGCAGTTTGCCGGCTTCGTCGGCGATTTTTTCCGCGTTCTTGTTTTGTTTCTCGTAGCGCCAGATATTCTCGACGGTACGCAGGGTCGCCATCAGGCTGGTGGGGCTCACCAGGACAATTTGCTTCTCATACGCGAAACGGAACAGGTCCGGGTCCGCTTGCATAGCCAACATATACGCAGCCTCAATGGGCACGAAAATAAAGACGAAATCCAGGGTGCGAACACCCTCCAACTGCTCGTAGGCCTTCTTGTTAAGGCCGGTGATATGGGCGCGCAGGGAATTCACATGCTGCTTCAGGGCCTGAGTGCGCTCCTCATCGGTTTCCGCCGAGCTGTAGCGCTCGTAATCCACCAGGGAGACCTTGGAATCGATAATCAGGTCTTTGTTTTCCGGCAGGCGCACAATCACATCCGGCTGGCGCCTGCGGCCATCGCTCGTCAGGGTTACCTGGGTTTCGTACTCGCGACCCTTCTGCAAGCCGGACTCCTCCAGCAAGCGCTCCAGCACTACTTCACCCCAGTTACCCTGGATCTTGCGATCTCCTTTCAGGGCCGAAGTCAGGTTCAGGGCCTCATCACTGATGCGCTGGGTTTGCTCGCGCAACGCTTTAATCTGCCCAAGCAGACTGTTGCGCTCGGCATTTTCGCGATCGTAGACATGCTCTACTCGTTTACGGAAATCCCCCAGCTGACGCTCCAACGGATCGAGACTTTTGCGCAAACTGTCCTCACTGCGGCGCACGAAGCTCTGCTGCTTCTCTTCAAAAATCCGGTTGGCCAGATTCTCGAACTGCTCACCCATGGCAATACGCATTTGCTCCATCAGCTTGCGCTGCTCCGCCAGGGCCGCCTCCCCTTTTTCTACCAACACTTGGCTTCTCGTGAGCTGTTGCAGCTTATCCGCCAGCTCGGTACGCAGGGATTCCACCTCAACCCCAAGTTGGGATTCCCGCTCGCGGCTGCTATCGATACGCGCCTGGGCCACCTGCAAAGCGGCTTGGCTCTGCAATAAAGCGCGGCGGCTACTGGCTCGCGCCAACCAAAACACCAAGCCCAACAGAAACAAGATGGCAACAGCCGCCATCACCGCGTGATCGGCATTCAATTGCAGCGGAAACGCTGGCATAGAGTGGTACTCCCAGACCTGGAAAGAGAAGGATAAATCAGGATTTTGCCAGGGGCCTCGCCCGCTGGCCTGCCCGGGATACCACCCAGGCGAAGGCGCCATTCTACCAGCTTGCCCCTGGAAAGTACCCCGCGCCAGCCCGGCCGATAACCTCAGTATCAAGGGATAGGTTTGCGCCCGAGAAGACCCAGCGGGAATTTTTACGGGGTTTTAGGTATTCTTGGAGGATTGGTTTCGATGTTGGTACTCCAGAACGCATGCACAAACACAGCGCCCTCCCAGACAGCCCAGCCCCCAGCGCCCTGATCTTTGATTCCGGCGTGGGCGCCGTCAGCATTGCGCGGGAGATCCGCCGCCTGATGCCGGGCCTGACCTTGCACCTGGGTGTGGACAACGGCTTTTACCCCTACGGCAACAAAAGCGAAGAAGAACTGCGCCCCCGGATCGTCCAGCAGGCCCAAGCCATGATGGAGCACTGCGGTGCCGATATTTTAGTGGTGGGCTGCAATACCGCCAGCACCCTGGCCCTACCCCAGTTGCGCGAATCTCTGAAGAAACCCGTAGTGGGTGTTGTGCCCGCGGTGAAACCCGCCGCTGCCGCCAGCCGTTCCCGCACTATTGCCCTGATTGCCACCGAGGGCACCGTCAATCGCCGCTACACCCGCGAGCTTATTGAGCAATTTGCCAACGGCAACCGGGTAATTAATGTGCCCGCACCGGAGTTGGTGCATCTGGCGGAAAGCAAACTGCGCGGCGAAGCTATCACCGCAGAGGATTTGGAGCCGGTATTACACCGCGTCTTCCACACCGCCGGTGGCGACCAAGTGGATATTGCCGTATTGGCCTGCACCCACTTTCCCCTGCTGCGGGAAGAACTGGACCAGTTCGCCCCTCGCTCAATCCAATGGCTGGATTCCGGCGAAGCCATCGCCCGGCGAGTGCGCTGGTGGCTGGAAGAACTCGGGCTGATGCTGCCGGATGCCCCAAATACTGGCCGCCTGATCACCAGCACGGTTGACCTAACCGGCAATATCGAACGGGCCTTCCGCGAGTTCGCCCCGGTTGCCGAACCCCTCACATCCAACACCTAATATCGCCAAAATGATGAGAACTGCGCACTTGGGTTGACAGTTCCGTCACAAACCGCGACCGTTCCCCGAATAACAAGCCCTAACCGGTACCCGAATTCATGCTGAAGCCGGCATTTCCCGCTCTCGAAATATTTGCGCAGCTGCCCCCCGGCGGACTGCTGCTCACCCCCAACAACCGTTTGCGCAACCGCTGCCAACAAGTGTTTGCCGCGCAGCAGTCGCCCGGTGCCTGCTGGATGCCGCCGCCGGTGGAATCCCTGCGCAGCTGGCTGGACAAACTCTGGTTCCAACTGCAACAGCGCAACTGGCAACCCGCCTTGCAACAGGTATTGAATCGCGAGCAACGGCAATTACTCTGGCAGCGCGCCCTGGATGAATCCCTGGACCGGCAACTGCTCAACAGCCAGCAGTTGTGCCGGGATGCCGATAGCGCCCTGGCGCAGCTGCTCCAATGGCAGCTGATTTCCGATCTCTCGCAAATAGATGAAGCGCTAACTCCCCTACTGGAACAGTTCGCACTCTCTATGCGCAGCGACGAACTGCCGCTGTGCGCCATGATCAAGGCCTTTGCCACTGAACTTCAGGCCCACAGCGCCATCACGCCAGACCAGCGCGATCAATTGATCCTGCGTGCATTCCAGGAAGGCATTCTGGAACCCGTCGCGCAAATTGATACCGCCGGCTTTGCCCAGATTTCGCCCCTCGCCAATGCCCTGATTCACGCAGGTGCAGCAAGCGTTTTCGAAAGACCGGGACTCACCCAGCAGAGTGAATTATCCGTAGCCGCCTGTTCCGATTTGGATGAAGAACTCTACCAGGCAGCCCTTTGGGCTGGGCAAAAGCTCGCCGAAAACCCCGGCCACAGTGTCGGCATAGTGGTAAATAATCTGGGCCAGTGCCGCGCCCAGGTGGAAGCGGTATTTTCCCGCGTGCTCGAACCTCAATACCTGGACCCGCAGCAACCGCGCTACACACTCCCGTTTAACTTCTCCGCCGGTACGCCCCTGGCACAGACACCGGTCGGCAGCGCCGCCTTACAATTGTTATCGCTATTGCAAGACGAATGGGATTACCCTCAATTGCAAAATATCCTGTTCAGCCCCTTCTGGGGTGACGACAGTGAAACCTGGCTGCGCAGCGCCCTGTTCCGCCGTTTACAAAAACTGGAACTTCGCCGTATCGACGGCGCCACCCTGCGCTACTGGGCCGAGCGCACCGCAGAAGTCCTCTACTTGGAAGCGCCGCAACTGCCCCGCCAGCTGGAACAAATGGCCGAGCGCGCCCGGCGCTGGCAGCGAGCGCCGGCAGAAATTTGGGCCGCGCGCTTTTCCGAAACACTTACCGCATTAAATTGGCCCGGCAGCCGCAACCCGGACAGCCAGGAATACCAGCAGCTGATGCAATGGGAGTCCATCCTGGAAGAGTTCGCCGCACTCAGCGCCTGCGGTGGCAACCTTACCCTTACCCAGGCCCTGCAATTGCTGCGTCAGATTGCCAGCCGCACCCCCTTCCAAGCGGAAACCCGCGATGGCCCCCTGCAAATTCTCGGGGTACTGGAAGCCGGCGGCCTCGCTTTCGATCACCTTCGCCTGGTCGGCTTCGGCCAACAACAGTGGCCGCCGGCACCGGCACCCAATCCGCTGCTGCCAATTCAATGGCAAAAACACTGGAAGATGCCCCGCGCCAGCGCTGAGCGGGAATTGGAACTGGCCCGAGAACTCACCGCCGACCTGCAGAATGCCAGCGGCGATATCGTCGTGAGTTACACCTGTGAAGAAGACGGTGTGCAGCAGGGACTGAGCAGCTTGTTTGAAAGCCCGCAACAAGCCCAGCACTTTGCCGAAGGCGCCCTGCACAATCACTACAGCCAACTGGCGCAAGCCTGCCAGCTGGAAAAAATCGAAGACAAAAAGCTACCGCCACTCACCCCCGCCGAATGCGAACGGGTGCGCGGCGGTGCCTCGGTGCTCAAGGCCCAGGCCCTGTCCCCATTAAATGCGCAGTTGCGCTTCCGCCTCGGCGCCAGCAATTTTACCCAACCGGATATCGGCCTCGGCCCCGCCGAGCGCGGCAATGTGGTGCACCAGGTGCTGGCGGAATTCTGGCAACAGTGCGGCACCCTCGCACAACTGCAAGCTATGGACGACGAGCAACGCCAAGCGCAAATCGAACGTGCGGTGGAGCGCTCCCTCGGCAGTGTGCGCAAAAAATACAATCACCTGCCGATCGGATTTTGGGCCATGGAAAAGCAGCGCCTGGAGCGCCTGCTGCAACAATGGCTGTCCGTGGAACTGGACAGGCCCAATTTCTCCGTAGAAAAAGTCGAATGGGAACAAGCCGTGGAAATCGGCGGGCTGCACTTTAACCTGCGCCTGGACCGGCTGGACCAACTCGCCAGCGGCGAACAACTGGTAATCGATTACAAAACCGGCGTCCCCAGTATTCGCGACTGGCTAACCCAGCGCATCCGCGAACCCCAGCTGCCGCTCTACGCCCTATTCCAACCGGACGCCCACGCCATCGCCTTCGGCCAGGTGCGCAACGGCGACTGCAAATGGAATGGTTGCGGAGACCTGGAGCACCCCATTACCGGCATTAAAGCCGTGGGCGATACCGAAAAGGAATCCCCCTACGGCACCTGGAGCAATCTGGTGGAGCACTGGCGCTACAGCCTGGAATCCCTCGCCACGGAATATCGCAGTGGTGTAGCCACCCTCGCCTTTGATCGCCTCACCGATAACAACAGTGAACTCTGGCCCCTAAACCGCTGGCCGGAAAGGGAGCAAATAACCGAATGAACGAAGTCGTGACCACTCCCGCCCTGCGCCGCCCCATCGATGCCGACGCCCGCAGCCAAGCCCTGGATATCAGCCGCAGCTTTGCCGTATCTGCCCCGGCGGGCTCCGGTAAAACCGGCCTGCTCACCCAGCGCGTATTAAAGTTGCTCGCCGCCTGCCAGCAGCCGGAAGAAGTGCTGGCCATTACCTTCACCCGCAAAGCCGCCGGTGAAATGCGCGAGCGCCTGATCGATGCCCTGCACAGCGCCCGCGACCAAGCCCGGCCAGACAACCCCCACGATGCCATCACCTGGGATTTGGCCCGCGCCCTACTGGAGCGGGATCGCGAACTGGAATGGGAACTGCTGCAAACACCCCAGCGCCTGCGCATTCAAACCATCGACGGCCTCTGCCGCAGCCTCGCCAGCCAACTGCCAGTCGAAAGCGGCCTGGGAGCACCGGGTGAACCCCTGGAGCGCACTCAAATCGCCTTTGAGCTAGCGGTGGTGAACCTGCTCAAACACCTCGATGGCGAAACCCCAGACGCAGATCTACAGCAGCTACTGCTCCACCTGGACAACGACCTGGGCCAACTCAATAAGCTGCTGCGTATTTTGCTGGATAAGCGCGAGCAATGGCTCGGCCCACTTTTGAGCGTTAACTTCGATGGCGCCCAGGATTATTTCCATTTTGTTATCGACGAACTGGTGGCAGAAAAGCTGCAAGACCTCACCACAGCCCTCGGCAGTTATGCCGGGGAACTGCTGGAGCTAGCCAGTTATGCCGGCGGCAATTTACAAAAGGAAAACCCCAGCCACGGCCTGTGCCTCTTCTCCGAATTGGACGATTTCCCCAGCACAGACAGCAGCGGCCTGCCCGCCTGGCTCGCCCTCGGCAGCCTGCTCCTCACCACCACCGGTGACCTGCGCAAAGGCGGCGGCATCAATAAAAAAATCGGTTTTGGCCTGCCGGATAAAAAAGATCCCGAGCGCCCCATCGCCGAAGAATACAAACAGCGCATGAAAGACCTGCTGGCAGAACTAGCCGGCAACGAACCGCTGCTCTCCGCACTGCGGGAAGTGGGCAAGCTCCCCAGCGGGCTGCAACAGAGCCAATGGCAACTGCTGCAAGGGCTCGCCCAGGTACTGCCCAAGTTAGTCGCAGAATTAAAGCTGGTCTTCCAGCAACTGGGCGCCACCGACTATACCGAAGTGGCCCAAGCCGCACTGATCGCCCTGGGCGATAGCGATAACCCCACAGACCTGGCCCTAAAACTGGACCTGCAAACCCAGCATATTCTGGTGGACGAGTTCCAGGACACCTCCCACACCCAGCTACAACTGCTGGAAAAACTCACTGCCGGCTGGCAGCAGGGAGACGGCCGCACCTTATTTATTGTCGGCGACGGCATGCAATCCTGTTACGGCTTCCGCAATGCCAACGTGGGTATTTTCCTGGATGCACGCGAACGCGGTATCGGTGAAGTGCCCCTGGAAACCCTCGACCTCCAGGTAAATTTCCGCTCCGAAAGTGCGGTAGTGAACTGGGTCAACGAGACTTTCCAAAGGGCCTTTCCGCAAGCAGACAATATCGGGCGCGGCGCCGTACGCTATCTGCAATCCGAAGCTTTTAAAGGCAGCAAATGGGCCGAGCCCTCGGTGAATTTCTACGGCTGCATAGATGACGAAGACCGCAACCGCGAAGCCACCCAAGCGGTTGAACTGGTGCAGCAATTACAAACGCAAGATCCGGAAAGCCGTATCGCCATTCTGGTGCGCAAGAAAAAACACCTGCAAAAAATTCTGCCGGCCCTAAGCGCCGCCAATATCGCCTTCCAGGCCCCAGAGCTGGCGCCACTCGCCAGTAAAATGGTGGTGCTGGATTTACTCAGTCTCACCCGAGCCCTACTCGATCCCAGCGATCGAATCAGCTGGCTGGCCGTACTCCGCGCTCCCTGGTGCGGACTGCAACTGCCAGACCTTTACACCCTGGCCAACTGGGGCAATGGGGATATCACCGTAACCGATACCAGCGCGCGCCCATTATTAATGGCCTTGCAGGAAGTGGAAGATATCGGCCTGCTCAGCGATGAAGGGCGCACACGCCTGGCCCAAGTGGCTCCCAAACTGCTGCACGCCTGGCAACAGCGCGGCCGCAAACCCCTGCGCACCTGGATTGAAGGCCTCTGGCTGGAACTGGGCGGCCCCGCCACCGTTGCGCAAAAATCTGATCTGAATAATGTGCAGGATTTTCTGCAATTATTAGAAGCCTTCGATACCGGCGGAGCCATTACCGACTGGCAACAGTTCACCCTGGCCCTGGAACAGCTCTACGCCCGCCCCGCCCAGGATGCCAAAGTGCAGGTGATGACCATTCACAAATCCAAAGGGCTGGAGTTCGAACACGTACTGATCCCAGGCCTGGACCAAGGCGGCAAACCCGGCAGCGACCAACTGCTGCGCTGGAGCGAGTGGCTCAGCCGCGAAGGCGAAAGCCGCTTCCTGCTCGCCCCCAAAAATGCGCGCGGCGGCCGCGACCCGGTTTTTGAATACCTTAAGCACGACAACAGCGAGCGCGAACGCCTGGAAGGCACCCGCCTGTTGTATGTAGGCTGTACCCGCGCCATCCGCTCGCTGCATCTTTTGGCCTGCATCAACCGGGATGAAAAAAAGGGTCACCTAAAAGCCCCCGGCAGCGCCGCTCTACTCTCCGGCATCTGGCCCAGTGTTTTACATCACCAGGAAAGCGACTGGTGCCACTGGCTGGAAGCGGAAGAACCCCTGCTCAACCAGGATGAAGCCCGTAGAGATCACGACTACCTGCTGCGCCTGCCCCACCAATGGCAACCCCAAGCTATGCCCCGGCAGGAATGGCTGGCCCAATACCGCATGCCAGACTACCAACCCAAAACTGAGGAAGAAGACAATATTCCCGAACTGGGCCAGGTAGCCCTGCGCTGGCTCAAACACGCCGGCACCGTAGCCCACGAAACCCTCGCCACCATTGCCGAGACCAATATTAACGACTGGACACCCACCAAACTGGAAGCCCAGCGCCCCCTATGGCAACTGCGCCTGAAACAATTGGGGCTATCCGCCACCAGCCTGGACCGCGCTGCTGAGAAAGTGGAGATCGCCGTACGCAACAGCCTCAGCTGCCCCACCGGCCGCTGGCTATTGGATGGCTCACTAAGGGAATCCGCCTGCGAACTAGAACTCCACAGCGGCGGCCGACAGTTACGGCGCTCTATTGTGGACCGTACCTTTATCGATAACGAAGGCACCCGTTGGATTGTCGATTACAAAACGGCTGAGCCCAGTGGTGAGGAAAGCCAGGAAGAGTTTACTGCGGCTCAGCTAGAGCAGTATCGGAATCAGTTGGAGAATTACCGCAAGCTCTTTTATGCACGGGGGGAGCGGAATATTCGGTGTGCTTTGTATTTTCCGTTGATGCAGAGATTGGTGGAGTTAGGTTAGGGAACGATGGGTATAGCTCCGAGGTTCATATCAATTATTTAAGAGAGCAGTACTGGGTATGTAAAGGACAAGAGAAATCCAATCTCCATATCTTAAAGTAGCTCAATGTGATGCGATTAAGTAAACAAAAATATAGTTACATCACATCGAGCCAGCTCTAGGGGCTAAGTAGACCGGTAATGCAGTCAAAAACTGAAAGGAACCTCATCCAAGCATTATCCCAAAAGAGGTTTTGGGGTTCACTGGGTAAGCCCACAACAAATACAACTTGACCCAATATAGCTGGCAGTACAAAGCATCTTAGACAGAGAGACTAATTCCTACTTCGACCAGAGTCTACGGTCAACCACCTTATTGATTTTAGTAAAATAAAAACACGGATCATTTAACAATTCATAATTACTGAACTTGTTTTTTGGCGCATCATCAAATCGCAATACGGGCATTTTTTCACTGAAGTTCCGAAGACCAGATTTCGACAATGCTTTAATTTCTTCTGCAATCGAATCAGTTAATACAATCTCAACACTATTCAATATAAAGTTTGAAATTTCTTTGAATAATCCGAAAGCACCAGAATCATAATCATCAGTTGTGGCTCTAAATGAGAAAACCAATTCATGCTCAGATGAAATTGCAGCACGAACATAATATTTGATTAGATCACCTTCCTGGCAGCTTAAATCTTGAACAGCGTAGGCAACCCATTGAACACCATTCGTATTAGGTAGCTTGAAGGTTTGCCAGAACAGCGGGAAAAGATAGAGCCATTCCTGGAAAACAGACCCAGTACCTGGGGAGTAATAGGCTTTAATATCACTATCAACCCAATGCTCATAGTCACTGGCTTTAAGTAGATTTAAGTCATTGCCTATCTTCCTAAGTGAGGCAGTAAATTCCATCCCACCAACATCAGGATTAATGAACGGCGGGCCATGATATTTATACCGCTCCTCTGCAAGCAGTATGCCCCATGCATTGTTACGAATTTCATTAAAACTATCTAAGGAGTAGATATTCTCATTGAAAGCCAATGGCAAATCAGCACTTGGCTCTTCACCACTAATTTTTGAGGCGTTGCTTAAGGGCTTTAAAAAAGTAAGCTTGGTACCAGAAAGATTACATCTTACCGGTACTGACTTTCTTAAATTAGGCCCTTTAGGGCTTTGTGTAGTGCCAAATAACATCAATTTTTCACAAGCTGCTTTCAAATTAGCTATTTAGGGAGCCTCTGAATAACTCCGTAATGCCTCTGCGGGTCTTGAAGGCTGCAGATGTTAGGCGCAGCTCGCCGCGAATGGCCGTAGCCCTTTGCAAGAGCTGCAACGCAGCAGCTGTGGCCTTCAAGGCCCGCCCTTCGGGGCTTGCAGAGCGATTCACACTCCGCGTTGCGACTTCTTGAAAGGTCTAGACATTCCTGCGAAGCCGCGCCTTGATTGTGAACCGCTCTGCATGCCAGAGGTATCACGGAGTTATTCAGAGGCTCCTTAGGTTATCACGAAATAACTATATTGACCCCAAATGTTGTGGTCAACTCCAACCGGACACTTCTTTAAGCACATTTCTCAAATTCGATAGGGGCTAGGTCTCCCAGTGTTGTATGTATTCTGCGTGAGTTGTAATAAGCAATATAGGCTCTTACATCTGCTACCGCATCCTCCCTTGTCGGATAAAGGTTTCCCGTTACCCACTCCCGCTTCAGGCTGCTGAAGAAACGTTCAGTCGGTGCGTTGTCCCAACAATTTCCCTTACGGCTCATTGAACACACCATCCCATGCTGACTCAATAACGTTTGGTAGGTATGGCTGGCATACTGACTGCCACGATCAGAGTGATGCAGGAGACCTTTTGGGGGCGAACGCAAATTGACAGCCATCATCAACGCACGAGTTACCAGGGCCGTTTCCATCTTGCGATCTAGATGCCAACCAATAATCCGGCGCGAATAGAGATCAATCACTACCGCCAAGTACAACCAGCCCTGCGAAGTCCAAATATATGTAATATCAGTCGTCCAAACTTGATTTTTAGCGCTCGGTGAGAACTCCCTATTCAGAAGGTTCTCTGCGACCGGCAGGTGATGTTTACTGTCTGTCGTCAGTGTAAATCGCTTCTTACGCTTTACTGCCAAGCCTAGCTTTTTCATGAGCTTGCGGACTCGATAGCGCCCGACTTCAAAGCCTTCTTTACGTAACAGCTTCATTAACCGACGACTTCCCAGGCTCTGTCTAGATTCTGCAAATAGGGCCTTCAAACGATGGCATAGTTGCCATGTTTGAGCATCTATTGAGCTATTACCACGGCAACACCAATCGTAATAACCAGTTTTACTTACTTGCATTACCCGGCAGAGCACCCTAACAGGAAAGCTGCCTTGCTGTTTTTCAATAAAGCTGTACTTTATTTCATTTCTTTCGCAAAGAAGGCGCTGGCCTTTTTTAGGATTTCTTTCTCCATCCGCAACTGCTTATTTTCACGTCGTAATCGCTCTAATTCTGCGCGCTCACCTACATCCAACCTCACACCGTCTTCTTCCTGCTTCAGTTCCTTTATCCAGCGTCGCAGGTTATTGGCTGTTGTTCCTACAACCTCTGCTGCTTTAGAAATTGAATACCCTTGCTCAGAGACTAGCGCTACGGCGTCTTTCTTAAATTCCGGCTTGAAATGCCGACGTGTACCTTTTGTTGTCATACTTCACCTCGCTTGGTAGTTTTACCATCTTAGCGAAGTGTCCGGAAGGATTAGACCACTACATGTCGTGCTTAGTCGATCTATATTTAATACATAAATATATTTCTTTCACAGCTTCGGATTGAATTCTCTTGTCTGTATTCTCTGAGTAAGAATAACACGTGAGGGTTAGTATTGCCCCACTTACAAACCAAACTCCAAATATCACCCCTAGAAATTCAAACATCTATATTCACAAAGCGCTCGAAAAACTTCTGGACACCCATATAAGTTGTCGGTGCCCCTAGGAGCTTCCAACTCAACTTGAGTACTACTTATCATTTCCCCCACGGCAGCAACGAATTCCGCAAACATCGCCCCCGAAGCAAACTTGCCTTCCGTCATCCTGGACATGATCCCGCCGAGCACCACCTTCGCTATAAATTGCCCCGTTCGGGCGCCCATATTTGCTTTAGCACCAATGGCATAGCCAAACCCAGCCGACACAAAATTGACTCCCCCCTAGGGGGCCAGGGGGTAAAAACCCTGCGACCAGCCCGGCCTACACGCCTTGGGAACCTAACATTGGTACAGTGTTTATTGAAAGTACCGTCCACCCAGTCGGCACAGGGCTTGCCCGTGCCGGCGGGCAGGAGTTTTTCGGGCGGGGAGGCGAACGGCTTTTGCGTGCCGGGGGAGGCATGGCTTAGACAGCAGCCGCCAAACTGGATCCGCTACTCCCACCACAACAAGTACGAGAGCGGTATGCATGCGCCGCCGCTGGATAGCTGATCCAGCTAGCGGATATTTTCGAGGTGTCCCTGGACTATTTGATGATAGACCAGTAAATGGAGGGAAGTTCCATCCGCAATGAAGTGTTATTTAAGCGCTTCAAGCTGCTGGAGGCTTTTGATGATCAAGACAAGAACACGGTGAATCGGGTGATCGATACGATTTTCGCTCAACGCCAGGTGGAACATGTCATGCGGCCATTAGAGAGCTAACCATTGATAGTTAGCTCTCTAATATAGGGGCTAGAACTGTTTCTTTTTGTCCTACTTATGGGGGAGCTACTCATAACCATCTGGGCTTAGAGTTACCTCTTATTTGATTTATGCCTTATAACTATATCTGATTTATTTTGTGAAACTTTGTCGATCGTTATAAGACCACCATATAATAGAGCACCAGAGTTTTTGGTTTTAATCTGAACACTTTCACCCTCTTCCACACAAAATCAAATCTACTTTCATCCGAAGATTCTACTTGTTTAAGAAGCTTATAAGTACTTATTTTAAAAATACTCCCCTACTCAAACAAATAAAGCTCTACATTTACTTTTCCCATAGGAAAAACTGACACATCCCCTGCCGACGAGGCACTGTGGCGACAGTTGATGGTATTCAACTATGTCCTGTTTGAAGCGCTGGATGCTATGGAACAAGAACGCGCCACTGGCAATCACACCCCACTCAATCGCCACTGGTAGCAATTTGTCCATTACCTCCGGTCTAGCAAGCCCAAGCTCGGCACTTATCTTGGCTGAACAGAAGGGCATCCAATGACAGCGCAAACCAAACACATCAAAGTCAATAAGATTATTATGATTACAAGCCCAAGAATGCCGGGTCTTACTCGGTGACGCCGCCGGTTCCTTGGATTCAGCTCAAGGGTAAATGGTTGGCAAAAGCAGGATTTAATATCGACACACCTATCAAGGTTGAAGTGGATGAGGGTCGATTAATATTAACAACCGAGTAACAAAATAAAGCCCCGGTAGTTCACCATCCTACCGGGGCTTTGGGGTTGGTTTCGCTGTTACTTACACCCCTTAACTAAATACAGAGCCTCTTCCTGTTCTTTATCGTCCGTGTAAACTCTAAATTCCTTAGCGCTAGTGAATACCGCCTTAAGCGAAGAACTAAATAACCCATTTTTAACGTACCCCTCAGGAGGTATCACCGGCTTATACTCATAAACTTGGCCGCCAGACTTAACTCGGAAACAATCAAAGTTATAAGCAACTTTATCTGCATCCCCTGACTCAATTTCTGATAACACTACGTCAGAATACCCTGAGAGAATATAAATAATCTCATCAGTATCATTCCGAACATCGACCTTAAACTGAACAGGACAGCCACTTAATATCAAGCAGCCAATCACAACAACAAAACTTCTTAACAATGTAATCAAAATCTTCATTAGAACGTCCTATCCTGCATAGGACCAGTTTCCATAAAGTTATTACTGTGCCAAGCATCAACACCATACCTTAATCCTGGGTGCGGTGACCGAAATAGCGAACTGACCCCACCTATCGCATGGACTGGTAAATACAATGGACCAAGAATTTGCCCTTGTTGTGTATGCCTAAATTCTTCACGCCCTACGGTATGGTTTGGAGGGGTATTATGGAAATGAACATTCGACGCACTCGGCGATGTTGACGAACCATAGACAATTACATTTCCTAACGTAATTGCGGATGGCATCAACGGATTGTTATGGAACTGAATTGCGTTGTTTCCAAATGTTGTGTAAGGGTTTGTTCCCATTATCCATCCAGCAACGTGCCCAACGCCTCCATACACTAGACCTATGATTGTATTCGGCAAATTCCAAATCTTCCCGACGACATCGCCAACGACACTGAGGGCATTGGCCAAACCTGATAGCTGTTGTTGACCACCGCTAACAGCAGGTGCACTTGTTTGATTTGTCGGCGCTCCATTGGTTGGCCTAGTCGCTCCAGCCAACCCAGATTGAATCATCATTGAGAATGCCGCAGTAGCCGCCCCATTTGCGAATTTCCCTCCACTTAGTACGGAAGCAGTTCCGCCAACTACAGCAGAGATAATAACACCATCCACAGTGGGGCCCATTCCCTCCGGACCTGTCCACCCCTCACTGCTTGCCAGAGCGCTAAACCCGGCCGCAGCAAAGCCATGGCCAAATTTTCCTCCCTGTAAATGTGCCATAGTACCGCCTACTATACCGTGAGCAATAATGTTTGTTGGGCCTTCAAGGCCCAGACTTCCAACCCCATAGAAAGCGGCTGAGGTTGCTCCAGATATCGCCGCAGCCCGCATAGCTACTCCAAAATCATCGCTTTGAGCATAAGCCATGTTTTTGGAGAACTGAGCATTAAACCCAATGGAGCATGGGCCACAGTAAATTGTACTCACTACTGAGCCAATAATTTGTGCAGCCGTAGCTAGAGCGGGGTTGTCTGCTAGCACCTTAAATACTGGCTTACTTATTTGCGCATCGGCATAAGAAATGGCTACTGCAGTGACGGCTTTAGAAATAAAGCTCAAAAAATACCCGCTCGGATCAGTCGCGTTTAGAGGGTTATTCCGTACATAACTATAGCGGTTGTACATCTGCGTATCCGCAGCGGCCTGAATAAATGGATCTGCCTGGACAAAGCGCCCTAGGCGCGCATCGTAGATGCGGCCATTCATATGAATCAGCCCTACCTCATCCAGCATTTCATGCCCGGTATAACCGCGCGTGGTACGCCCATGATCAAAACTTGTCAAGGCGGTATTTGACAATGCATTCCAGTTTCCAGTATTCCTGCGCTGCCCCCAGGCGTCGAAGGCCATTTCCTGTTCCACTGCCCCCGACTCATCAGTAATCAGATCCATTGATCCCAGGTGATCTTTGTACAGGAACGTCTCTTCAGTGGATTGCACCACATAATCTACGTCGGTTTTAACTGTGTATAAAACACTACCTCCCAGATAGCGTTTCCACTGGATCTCATTGGGGGTACTCGATTTTTGGATGCGCTCGACACCACCGATATACCAAGTCTCAGTTACCTCGCCATTGCTGCTGTTAGTATCTTTACGGTAGTAACGGCCATGACTGGGTCCGTATAGGAACTCGGTAGTATGGTTACCTTTCTTGATCCAGGAGGCTTTGTCGAATGTGGTATAGCGGATAGTACGACCACCATCAAAACCATCAGATGTCATATTGCCATTGGCATCGTAGTTATAGCGAATGCCTCCGGCTGTAGTTACCGCATGAGCACCTGCACCATTTTGACCATAGATATATGAACCAACTCCATCCTTGTAAGTAATATTGCCAATGGCATTGTACTTAATATCCTGATTACCACTACTCAGGGCACTACAGTTGTAGTTGCTACTACCGATATGATTTTTTATCAATCGATTTAGGTTGTCATAGCAGAAGCTCTCACGCAGGTTCTTGCTACCACTTCGATTATGGCGGCTGACAAGATTACCAAGGGTATCCCACTGATAAGTGATATTCTGAACACCAAAAGTGCCCAGCACCGTAGAAGTCTGATTAAGCAACCGGCCTGTAGAGTCCTGATAGGTGTATACCGTAGTCGCACCATTGCCAAGAAGCTGCTCCTTTAGCTGCCCTCGGGCAGTATGTGCCTTGATCTCCTGAATCAAATTGCCAGTTGCCAAGTCAACAGTCTTGTATAGCAAACCATATCTATAGTAGTTGCGGATACCGGACTGCCCAGTATTCAAGAGGCTGTCCAGGGCATCGTAACTGCGCTCTACGCGCCCATAATCATCAAAGGTCTTCGTTGTGATATAGGTAGGCTGGGGACCACCACCATCGAAGTCTACTGCTTGAGTGCTATTTCTACCAAGATAATCATATTGATATACCGCCTGATAACCAGTAACGCTATCAATGATCATCTCTATCTGACCAACGCCATTATGAGCACTATCGTAGAACCAGCTCACATCGCTAGTGATGCTGGTACCGCCCTCTTTTTCAATCCGCGTGAGTTGGCGTCCCAACTTATCGTAAGTTAATGCTACTGTATGGCCATTGGCGTTAGTCTGCTTCTCCAGTTCACCATAGCCGGTATATTCGTATTCCCAGAAACCCTTGTCCGGATCATCCATATTCAATTTACGACCCAAGTGATCGTGATTGATAGTGACGACAATCGGATAGCTGATTCCATCACCTTCATCTATATGGCTGCCGGAGGAGTTGGTTTTACCCCAGGATTTGGCCTTGTGTAAATTGCCCTGACTATCGTATTCATAGGTAAGGCGGCCATTATTAGCGTCTAGAACTTCAACCAGTTCACCAACAATGTTCTTGATTTCAGTCTTTTTCTGAACCTTATCATTGGTGGTAATGGTTTTCAGGCCCAAATACACAATAGTGGAATCCGAATCATCTGGCGCTATAACACGAGTTGGACGGCCGAGTAGGTCATACTCAGTCTCTGTCCACATAGGGGTGTCGCCGGAGAAATAAGGTTCACTGAAAAATTTGGCCCGGCCTAAATTATCGTATTCCTTATCCATATAGATTTTATGATACAGGCCCTGTGTTTCCGTGCGAATCGACCGGCCTAATACATCAAAGTACTCCCTCCCCCATTTTCCAGAGCTACTACTGGTAGTAATTCTGTATTTTGCCCCGCTAGGACATCCACTCGTACAACGCTCATACTTGGTTTCCTTATCCACTCCCGCATTGTTCCAGGAGTAACCTTCACGCCCCAAAGCATCATAGGCGAAGTAGCTCATCAGGCCATTTACACCCTCAACAATTAAAGGAGCTCCAAAATGGTTGCGGGACACCACTTTTTCAACCAAGTGATTTAGTGCGTTATAAGTTTCTGTAACGTAGCGACCAGAGGGATCGTATACAGTTCTGACAGATCGACTTGCCTCACCGGAAGCACTCAAAGTTTTTTTCGAAACATTGCCGAAACTGTCATAATCATAGGTGGTTGTCTGCTTGTATGCAGATTTGTTCGGTTCAACAACCTCTGTTCGCAAAAGCCCTTTATGTATTCCGGATGTGTAGTAGGTAAAAGATGACTCCTGTATATGGCTAGTCATTCCTGGACGAGTATTGGTAACCCTGGTATTGCTAAGGCGTCCCATCTCTTTTTCCCAGGTACTGTTACCATAAACATTTACTACCTTTTTAACGAACTGCTCACTAGTTGCTGCATCTGTCGTAGTTACATTAATTGTGAGGGCATTCCCGTAATTATCGTAACTATTAGTTGTTGCTACTGTCTGTAGCAAATCTCCAACACTTTCCCCTCCGTCCTTTAGGTCGTAAGTATTCTCAACTGCACTATAAATATAAGGTTGATAAGGCGCCGATGGTGTGCCACTCCCGCTCCACCCTTGAAGTCGCCAGTTATTGGTGGCCTGACTTAAGATTTTTCCCTGGGCAGTGCGAGTTACTGTATGCAGGGGCACTCCGGTGAAGGGGAAGTCCTGTCGGTATGTAGTTTCAGTAATTACTCCGGTCTGGTTGTCTGTACTACTTACCTTCTGGAAGCCCAGTGCACCTCGGCCAGCAGCCTGTAATTTCATCTGGTGATAGTGGTAAGAAATTGAGCTTTTAGCCAGCTGTGCTACTGATCCAGAGTTAATTCCGGCTGCAGGCGCAGAACTTTCAACCTTGGACACAAGAAAGATTGGCGCCAGGATATCAAACACTGGCTTACGTTTGCCCAATGTGTGACTACCTGAAGGTAGCTCCCAGTCACCATTTAATTCGGAGTAAAGAGAAGAAGGGTTTGGAGTAGAGACAGTGTAACAAATCACTTCCCCTCCGATACTTCCACCGCCGAACCCATCTTCCGAATCGAAAATCCTAACGCACCTTTCCTCGTGGGTGGAAGACATGGATAAACGGGTATATACATCACCATCTACCATATTTTCATAGGTAACTTCGGTCAAATTACCCAGACCATTATCAATTACACTGATTACCTTACTTGGCTTATTTTTATGTTCAGCATACTTTTCATTGGCAATCTGGGTTCGAACTTTACCCGAAGACTGGTCATACCTATGATAATCAACTTGACCATCACCATTGGTATCGGCAAACCAGATAAAATCTCTCTTGTCGGTTCCGATATATTTCCAGCTTCTTTCAGTACTAACAAAATTACCGGTATTTTGATCAAAATACCGGACTTTGGCATAGCCAGTATCGAAGTCCGCACGTACTAAATCCGGGAAACCATCATTATTGAGATCAGCAAAAGTTGCCTTTTCACCATCAGGGAATGAGCCTAGGCTAACAAAGCCTGATCCGGTGCTGAGCTTAATTGCAAGGTTGTTAGCACTACCAGTTATATAAGCAATATCTGTTAACCCATCACCATTGATGTCTATGGCAATAGGGTCGCTATCTGGCTCACTACTAGCAGAGAGAAGGTGTGATGAGTTGAATTCTTGTTCTTCCTGATCAAATACTGCCACACGGTAACCATCAAAGTAATTACCCAAGAACCTCCATTGCTGATTAGTTCCGCAACTGTCAGGCCCCCCAACCAATTGTCGAGGTAAAAATGGTTCATGAGTAGGTGGGCCACCGCCACCAGGGGGATTTACCGTTACACAGCCGAATCTACTGGTATAGGTGGCCACCAGCAGATCTATAGAGCCATCACCGTTAAAATCACCCAGCGTATCTGGCACTCGTTTATCCGGTGTACCAACTGTGGCTCCAGTGACATTTAAATCGTAGGTTTTTACAGTACTGCTAAACTTATAGTAGCGGTCCGAAGATTCAGACAAGCCCGCAGGTACCAGAAGACGTACTTTCACGCTACCTGCCGTTGCGGTAGAAATGTAATCTGCTAACCCATCACCATTAAAATCAGCAAATATTGCATCCTTATCATTAAGGCCGGTATAAATACCATCTGAATCCAGCCTCCAGGCACCATTGCTATACCTGCTGAGGAATACATGCCAGTAACCACCGGAAAATTGATAAGCTTGCCTGGCATTGAAGATAGCCAAGTCCTGACGGCCGTCGCCATTATAGTCCAACACCCGAATGGCAAAGTCTTTATCAATATTAATGCCTGAGAAGTACGCCAAATCAAATGTTGAACCTGAGAAGTTTTGTTTGACGAACCTGGTACCATCTGAAATTGCGTATTTCACCCTGGTATCGGTATCATCACCATCAGCATCTCCTTCAATCCATACAAGGTCTTGCTTGCCATCGCCATTAATATCAGCATATTTATAATTTACAAGGAAACGGCTACTGGCAGGAGAGAAATCGATAGCCTCGTGCGCTGTACCATCATGAAGTAAAGGGGACTGCAGCCACTCGAAACTCATAGCAGGTAAGCAGCTTGAGCCAACACACTCCTGAAAACTGGAAAGAAGAGAAGTTCTATCAGAATAATCTGTCCCAGACCCAAAAGTTCCAACGGGCTTATATCCCAAGTTATATTCGCGAATAACACTACCATTCGACCTAGAAGTGATTTTTTCCAAGCGCTTTGTGGTAATAAATTCGTATCCAGAGGTATAACTTTGCAAGTAATCCGGGCGAGTAGTGTAACTAAACTCTACTTCTCCCCCGTAGCTACCCGAGCCATACGCATAGCGAATTCTTTTGATACGTTGACCACTATCAGCATTACCCTCGTACTGGAATTCAATATGATTTCCAACACTATCCTCAAATTGATTTTGCGCCCACACCAATACATGACTTCCGGCCAACAACTTTGAAGCACTGCTGTTACCGTAATAGCTCAATGACCCATCTTTTCGCTCAACCGTAAAGTAAGAGGGCTTCCCCAGAGAACCACCAACAGATGTAACTTTTGCAAAGGAGTCCATCTCAGTTTTGTAAACGGCTCCAACTGCGCCATATACTGAGCCGCTCACTTTAATTAGGCGCTGTCCATCAAGACAGAATCGATCAGAATCAGTCCAATTAATTGGAGCTACACGCCCTTCAATTGCTAATGTTTGGCGACAGCGGGAAATGCCAGACAAACCACCGATCGTCCATCCCTTGCCCAGTAATCCATTACCTCCATTACTTGAGTAACTGAGAGTTAATTGAGGAGTAACTCCACCGGTACCTGAGGCTGCCATAATGGGTATTGAGTAAGTTACAGCACCCATCTCATTTACCCGAAACTCTCCTCCAGAGGCTCCAGCCATATTAGCGCTGTTCGTGACCAAGGGCGTACCATGGCTATCAAAGGTGCCTGATGTACTTGCAAGTAGAGTCGCATCGATAACGCCTTGAACTAAAATATCATCTCGACCATCGCCATTGGCGTCTTCAATTCTTAAACTTTCAGGGTCTGCACCTGAAAGAATCAGAGCTATCTCCTCCGTATTATTCCCAATTGGAAACACCTGAGACAAAGTAGGAAAACCATTACCATTAGCTTGTAGTACCAGGGGTGTGGCGGCTAACACTAGTAAATCGAATTCGCCGTCTCCGTTAAAGTCCCCGGAAAAAGACAGGTTGCGGTCTATTTTTTGTAGAGTCGCTAGAATTGTTTCTGTCAGAGTGCTGCTTTGCGGCGTTCCGTACCCAAGACCACCATTGTCTCTCGTGCCATACAATACAAAATTAGGTAGTTCTGGCATTGCTACAGGAGTGGCTACTTTACGATGCAAAATAATAAAAGGACGATGGTACTCAAAATAGAGATCATTAAGGCCATCATTATTAATATCGCCACTATAAATTTCGTATCCACCCTCCCAAATACCAGACGAAGCACTAGCAAATGAGGAGAATAGCCCAGCAACAGCGAGACAGAGGTAGGCAAGAGTGATGCGCATCCGAAGAGGCCCCAAGATGAAGGATGTAATTTTATTTTTGCTTCTCTCAATATTTAACTGAGAGAAGGGTGGCGGGAATTTACACAACTTTACAGATTGTTACAAGCCAATATGATAACTGGTACTACCGTTTAACAGCCAAGTAATTGATCATTACCTAAAACTCTCAACGAGAAGCTTTCTGAAAAAAACAATTTATAAATTTATGCATTAGACTCCACCCTCCGCCCACAAAATCAAAAAACGCCAAACTCGGCACTCTCATTCGTTCGACGCGCATACCAAGTACGTCCACACGCTCTTGAGTTGCTCCTAGATTCCCACAACAACTGACAGACTTGGCAACCACAAAAGGGAGCAGCTCGCTGAAGTCTTATCAGGCAGCATGTGAGATCATAACCTCCGACAATGGCGATAAACTCTGGGCCGTTAGTCAATCACGCAAAAAATAGACTGCAAGATTTTTTTGGTAGGCAGTGTCACTCATCAGAGCACGCAATAAACGAAAGTATAAATAGGCTAATAAGACATTTCTTCGATAAAGGGATGGAAATTGACAAGTTATCGAAAGAGCAGATTGATGATGCGGTATTTCTTATTGGTGACCAGCTACGCTGAATTCTTGGAGCACGCTGATATTTCTGGTGGGTACGCGTGTGTCGCTTAGGTCCTCAATCTAGTACATGACTCCCAAAATCATGTACTACTAAATATCCACCTCAACCGGCGGTTCTGATGACGCAGGCCATACCAGTCCAGCTCTTGTTACTAGGAGCAATAATACAAAAGACATCTCCAATGCGAGAAATATACCAATAGGGTGATTAGGAACTCCACGTATCATTAGGTAGAACAAATAGCTCGTAGTAAGCAAATTTACCGCGAGAGTAACGTTGAGGGCACGGCGACGTTCTTGCCAGAGTGGCTTACAGAGCAGGAGGTTCAACACCGCCGTGCCGGCGAGCATCACACCGGGTAACATCAACAACAAGCGACGGGCTAAACCAGTCCCATCGCTGGTTACCAAAGGCCAGATGGCAACAAAGTGGCCCTGGGCTCCAAGGAAGAGGAACAGCCCCAGAACCACAGTGCCACAGGCGGCAAGGCGATAAAGTGCATTGCGTTGCAAAGCGGGCTTTGATCTAGAAGCCAACATCACGCTCCCCCACGGTGGCTAGGCCACATTCGTAGGCGAATACGACTGCCTGCGCACGATCGCGCACCTCCAATTTTGACAGCAAACTGGAAACGTGGGTTTTCACGGTAGCAGGGCCAATAAATAGGGTCTCGGCAATCTCTGCATTACTCTTGCCTGCGGCGATGGCTTCCAGTACTTCACGCTCCCGGGTGGTCAGGCGCTCCAGCCGCTTTGCCAGGTTGCGCCCAGTTCCCAGTTTCTGTGCGAACTGGCTTATCAAGCGTTGGGTGATGCCCGGTGCGAGCATGGCACCGCCCTCTGCTACGGTGCGCACTGCCTGTACCAGCGCCTCTGGGGGAATGTCCTTGAGCACAAAGCCACTGGCGCCAGCCCGCAGCGCACGAAACACGTATTCATCAGGATCGAACGTGGTCAAAATAATGACACGGCAAGTTGCATCACTAGCTTCCAGGATGCGCGCTGTGGATTCCAGCCCGTCCATCTCCGGCATACGGATATCCATTAGGATGATATCCGGCTGGTACACTCGCGCGGCTTCAATCGCCTCGACGCCGGTACCGGCCTCGGCGACCACCTCGATATCGGGCTGGTTATCCAGAATCAGGGCAAAACCGCGTCGCACCAAAGCCTGGTCGTCCACTACCATCACTCGCAACATTATGTTTTCACCATTCCTGTAGGTAGTTGTGCATATAACTCAAAACCGCCACCATCGACTACACCCGCATACAGATAGCCACCGAGCAGTTCCGCGCGCTCGCGCATTCCCGCGATGCCGTGCCCACCGCCTGGCTGCCCATCAATAGCTATTTCCCTCATGGGCCGCTCGCCGTGAGTATTTCCATCATCGCGCACTCGAATTGTGAGCGTGCCGTGATCTGCGCGCACACTCACTTGCACTCGCGCTGCAGCACCGACGTGCTTGATGACATTGGTGAGGGATTCCTGAACGATGCGATAGGCGGCGAGCGCGACGCTGGTTGGCACTTTCTCCAGTGCACCGTTGGCCTCATAGTCAACCTGGATTAACACCTGTCGGACCTTTTCAATCAGATCTGGCAAATCGCCGAGTTCTGGTTGCGGGGTGAGCGCAGTGTCGTTATTAGTCGGTCGCAGTACACCGAGTAAATGACGCATTTCTGCCATGGCCTGACGGCCAGCCGCCTCTACAGAAGCCATAGCCTCATTAGCAGCTTGCGGGTTATTGCGGCTGATAGCCCTGGCGGCACCGGCCTGCACAGTCATAAGACTCACTTGGTGCGCCACCACATCATGCATCTCACGGGCGATTCGAGTGCGCTCGGCTACAACTGCGCGCTCGGATTCGGCATTGCGCTCGCGCTCCAAATACTTGGCCCTCTCTTCCAACAAGCGCAGATATTCACCGCGAAAGCGCAGCCGGCGGCCGATATACCACAGCGCCCATACCAGCATCACCGTTACTGTGCCTGCTGCAGTTGGCTGAACCGGAATACCCTGGTCAAGCGCCACAAAAACCAGCGTCGCGATAACGCCAAAAAAGCTGGCCCGGGTATTGGCCTCGTAACGACCGAGGCTATACAGCGAAATCGCCATAGCCACGATGCCATCTGCCGGCAAACCCAGCTCCAGCAATATTGTTGCGCCGAGAATAACGGCCTGTACCTGCCAAGGGTGGGTGCGACGCCACAACAGAGCGAAGGAGCCAACGAATGCACACTGGAAAGCAATAACATCCCACAGGCTCTGCATGGATAGCACTTCGGGGGAGCCGTTGCGCGACCACATCAAAAGCGTCAGCAAGAACATAAGCAACGCAATAAACAAGTCGGTCAGGTGCGGCCATCGCTCAAACGGCCCACGTAAGGGCCGCCACATAGGGAGCTTGGGCAGTTCCGTGCTGGCATTGGGCGGATTCGGCGCAGGCGTACTTAGGGACGAAGATTTCATTTCCGCATGCTAAACCAGGGGCAACCAGCTGTCATGGGACTTTCGGGGGAGATGGATACGGCAAACTCTCCACCTTTTGGGGGAGTTCGATTCCTGCCTGCGGCCGATGTGCGTAGGTCTGAAAAAGCAGAACATGTCCGGCAAGCACATTAAGACCCAATACGGACCATAATCGCCTGGAGAACCCCATGAACGACGCTGTACTCAGCCAAACACTACCGCGACCATTCGATACCCGGCGGGCTGTTAACCTGTCGGTAAAAACCTGGTTCTGCATCGCGGCTATCGGCCATGCGATCTTCTTCGCCTATATCCTGGCCGTCTTCTACCCACCCATTGCCGAATCAGGAGTGCACGGCTTGAAAGGGATCCACCTACCGGCAGGCTTCCGCGAGGGAGATATATTAGGCAACCTGGCTTCGGTGAGCCACGTGCTATTGGCCGCGATTGTCATCGGCGGTGGTCCACTTCAGCTGATCCCTTCGGTGCGGCGCCATGCCCCTAACTTCCACCGCTGGCTGGGACGCAGCTATCTGCTGACCGCTGTCATCGCCAGTATTGCGGGGCTCTACATGACCTGGACGCGGCACACTTTTGGCAACCTGGTGTCGCAGATCAGCATTACAATGGACGGCATACTGATTCTGTTATTTGCCTTTCTGGCAGTGAAGACTGCGTTGGCCAGACGCATTGCTGAGCACCGCCGCTGGGCCTTGCGTCTTTTTATGGCAGCAAGTGCAGTGTGGTTTTTTCGTGTAGCCTTGATGGGCTGGGCAATGCTAACCGGCGGCTGGGGGATTGACTGGAAATCCTTTACCGGGCCTTTCCTATATGCACTGGGCTTCGGCCAATACCTGCTCCCACTGGCCATGCTGGAATGGTATTTTCACTGTCAAAAGCGTGGAGCCGCACAGGGTACCCAGATTGCGTTTGTCAGTACACTAGTGCCGCTGACCGTGTTTATGGCCATTGGTATTTTTGCTGCTACGATGGGAATGTGGCTGCCACGGATCTAAGGCTACCTGGGCTGGTTATCGTGAACTTCTTGTGCTGATTTGGCTTTAGAGGTTCACGACTTGGAAATCCCGCTCTGAGCGAAGAATTAGAAACTAGAGTACTAAATTAATTTTGGCACTATGCATTTGTGTGATCCGAGGAGTTACCTCGTACTGACAGCTCGGCACCCACCTTCCCCTATTCTACACCCTCAAGCTATTTTAGATGCCTGTTAGCCTGGCTCTCACTTCCATAAGTGCGAACCCTAAAAGATTAAGGCCTTTCCAATCGTTAGGATTTTCTGACGCAGAATGATCTTGGGCCAGACCAATGCCCCATATTCTATCTACTGAACTAGCCTCAACTAATACTCTGTTTTCAGTACTAAGCAAAAATTGCTTGAGATAACATTTTGAGAGAATTTGGCTAGAGCAGCATTTACCACAAACTTAAAAGGAATGAGAAGCAGGGAATGGCAAGAGATGTAGGCGATGATTATCGTGCTGACTTCAACATAACCAGCCACAGGTAAAAAATAATACAGGTTCAGTAAAAGCCATGTAAATGGCTAGGACGAGATTTATATCCTGGTTGGCTGGCACTACCGCACGATATAGTGCGATCACCAGCTACCCTGGATAATCATTTGGTTAATATAGGATATTAAAGTCTCTCTTTGTGTGACTGTCGCCCATACGCAAGTAGTATAGAAACCACTCCTCTATAAAGAGTTTAGCTTTAAAACTGATCACTTCCGCCCACTTAGCAAGGGCAAGTTCAACTGGAACTTGCCAAACATCACTCAACCCCCCTAAAGGCTATGCCACCACCAACCGCTACCAGAGCAAATTGTAACCGGTCCTGTGGAGCCCCGTATTTTGTGGCCAAAACAACTTCAATGATCTTGTTATGGACTTACCGGAGGCTCCGAACTTTGAATGTTACTGGTATTAAGTTAAAAATTGATCTTCCCATCTTCACCCAAAATTAAATGCTCTAGGACTTGATCTTTTGACAATTTACTCTTTCTCTGTGTATCAATCTCTCGCTGCTCCAGCATTTTAGCTCGAGGTGTTTTCCCAAGATCTTCGGTAGCCCCATCGCTACCAGGAATGTTTATATATGGATCGCCGGACCAAAGCTCAGCATCAAGCAAATCTTCCTGGCTCGCACACCCTATCCCACACACAGCCATAAAAACAGCTATTATAAAAATCAATTTTTTACTCATAACCTCCAGACCTCTACACAATGCATAATCGCAAATATCAGTAGATCGATCGCGGCATGGCCTGGTTATGTATTTGGTGAGATACAAAAAAACAAAACCAACTTCCATATGCCAACTACCATTAGAACAGCATATTCTATCTTGATTAGAACATAATTCAGAGAGATTTTTCCAAGCCCCATAGCTTTATCATAAATGAAACCCTAAAGCACCAAACTAGTAAGAGGCAAATATCTGGTACAATCGCTCCATCAGATGCGGTGGCAGCAGAAAGTAATCTAGTAAAAGTTGACTCCTAAATACCTTACCCCCCACCATGAAGGGGTCCTTGTGCGCACCAAACCTGATCAATAAGCAGGCAGGGTCAATTAAGATGACATATAGATAATCTGACTCTAAAGACTCTCTATTTCTGAGCCACTTAAATTTCTAAAAGTTGGAGAATTTATGTCAGAGCTATCGGCGTACGTTTAATTTTTTTCATGACGAACAGCCCACTTTCTTGTTGCCAGCACTACTCGGTTTTTCCGTCGCCATTATTATCGTTATCTTTCAAGCGACTCCTATCAGGGCAGGGTAAGAAATAGCGTAAGGATACTCTTGGGTGCAGATTTTGTGGAGAACTATCAAACTATTCACAGACTTACTGTATCGCGCCAATATAAAGGTCAGTGTATTTTTGGCTTGCCCTTACACGCTAATGGGCTATGATGTTTGAGGGATAGTGGAGTGTCACGTTTCTACTTTAATTTTAGATAGCCCTATATCCGCTACATTCAAATACGGTACGTAATCGAGACTGCTCACTAGAGATTGCCACTGCATATTTCACATTTAATTAATGTATAATCCGAAACACTATTTGCGCCTACGTCTGAAAAGTTAAGGAGTCTTTGGATTACTGCTCTATAAATATTTTAGGTTCAATATTAGCCATACAGTGTAAAGCCAAAATTAAGGTGCATAAAACTTCTTTACTGGGCACTCATAATTTGGGCGCAACCATGCAAGAGGGCATATATGTTTACTCAACCTTCTTCTTTAATTAAAAAAATACTTATAGGTAATCGCAGCTGGGAATGGGTGCCCATCTTAGTTGCACGCGTATCTCTGGGGCTATTTTTTTCAGTATCTGGGTATAACAAACTATTCGATCCTGAGAAACATGCAGACCTTATTAACTTGATGAGCGAAATAGGAATGCCCTTCCATAAATTTATGGCGCTGGTTTTAGCCTCTATAGAGTTCTTCGGAGGATTACTTTTAATTATGGGCCTACTATCAACACTTGCTGCCATTATCCTATCCATTGTAATGATTGTTGCTATTGCCACAGTTGAAATCGAACACGCCATCCCTAAAGGCATTGGACCACTAGACTGGATGAGCTGGTTTCTTTATTTACCCCAAGTTTTGTATATTATTTTATTTATATGGTTAATAACTACTGGTCCCGGCCGATTTAGCTTAGATCATCTAATTGCCGATAAGTTGGGCCTCAACAGAACAGCTAAATAAAACAGACAGATTTGTAGGTCTGGAAGATGGGTATTGAATTGCTGTCAGTATTAGCGAAACCCTTACCTTTACTCTTAATCAGAATTTGCAAATTCCCGAAAACATGCAATTTTAAACACTCGTAAAACGCACCTTAAAGACTAACAAGCAGAAGAAAAATCAGGGAAACTAGCGAACACCTAACCAATCTTGTATTGCAAGCATTAATTCTTATATTTTAGAATCCAATATCCTTGGGCCACATATTGAGAGTCTCGATCTGAGTATACAATTAGCTTTGTCTCTAATTTGCAGCCATTCATGGAGTACAATACACTATCCATCTCTAGAAGGGGAAAATTCATAACCATCTATATTTCACTTAAAATATAGTACGCTGCTGTAGTAAGCTCCACTTCCAGCAGCACATATTAAGAGCCTGTCTCCAGCACTAGAGTTTCACAGTCATATTTTCCTCACTAAACTCCGGTATAACCTGATCCCTAAATAAACATGAGTAAGAATTGCCCCAATACTCAGAGCAGCATTCGCAACAGTATTTTGATATAGGTGGACACTCTCCTTTCAAGCACTATCAGTTATTAGAATTGGTCTACACTAATCCAGATCAGACTGACCCACTTACCACTACTTAATTGTAGGGGGATACTTAGTGCGGAACGACTTAAATTTAGTGGAACATGTTGTAGTGCCCAGGGAAAATCAAATGGAAAATCAACCTTCCGTAAGAAGTACTCGATTTTGGTTATGGATTTCGATTCTTATTTTTGCTGCCTCCAACGCAGTCGTTGCGAAAATTGGGGAACTGGGTGCCAGCCACCCCATTAATGGAAACAACCCTATCTCTTTTTGCAACCTCTTGTTCGCTGGAAATCTCTTGGCGGGTATCACCCTTTTAATTATCTATAGAAAAGATTGGCGCCTCAGCATCTTAAAGCAGTATCCTTTCAAAGACTGGTTTTACATGTTCGTGCTTATTTTGATGTCTGGAGTTCTTGCCCCCGCTTTCTTCTTTATTGCTCTGATGCTCACAGAAGTGACCAATGTCGTTTTAATTGCAACTCTAGATGCTCCCTTGGGACTTTTGTTCGCTTATCTGATGTTCCGGGAGAGGCCTACCGCATTCTCAATAGTGGGAGCCCTTGTGGTAACGGTTGGCGTTATTGCAATTTTTGTCCTACACCAACCCCCGATGGAAGATCCAATGAGTATGAAAATGCTCAATCTTGGAAATCCAGCCATGAACCAATTTCTTCAAGACCTCCCCAAAGCTGGAGAAATTTTAACCGCTTTAGCCACACTCTTAGGGGTCATTGCGGTTCAGGCAAGCCGGAAACTGCTTGATCGGGTCCCTATTGGCGTCTTTTCAACTTTCCGTATGCTTGCGGGAGCGATACTCTTTTCGGTCATTGTCCTCTCTGTATTTGGCCCCCACCACTTTGACGACCTATTCTCTCCCTTCCTCTGGGTGTGGATGCTTGTATACGGGGCAATCATTATTGTCCTTGGGCAGATCACCTGGTTTAAAGGACTCCAAGGAGGGGCGAGCTCTGCTGATATCTCTATCGCCACAGCCATTACTCCCGTAGCCGGTACTTTCTTCGCCTTTCTTATCCTGCAAGAGGTTCCCAACTTCGCTCAAATTATTGGGGGTATCATTATTATGTCCGGAATAGGTATCTCATTACTCGGCCAATATCGCGAGCAAAAAGCCATCGAAATGAAGTATGAAAAACCATGCTCTTTTAAAGGGGTATAGAGCTTTCCAGGCAAAATAGCAATAAAGTCGATAAATCATCTTTTTTTACAATATGGAGTCATAGGTGGCGATGTACTCTTTGCAAGGCTACGTAGTGAATTCTGCGCAAAATCAAAGCTCAAAGTTACTACTATCGCATATGGTGAGAGAAATCTGTGTACGCATGTGGGTATAGCCAATAAAGATTAGTGAGAAATTACTCTTGTAAGGGGGTAGATTTATCTTATTCTATGTATCTATACCTGCCAATCCAAATTATATTGCAAGAAATCTTAAGCTAAGGCTTAAAAAGATAAATACCTAAATGTATTAACTAAAATCTGATAATCTACTTCCCAGATTGTCAATATAGGAGACACACGCCTACCCGCCAAAAATTACAACGGACACAAGTAATTTAGCACCTTCCATGGACGAAAATTTATACGGAATACTGCATCATCAATACATATTTTGAATATCTTGCCAATATTCACACCTTTTGGAGAAAAGATCTCTCCAAGCCATTCGTATTTTTGTTCAACCCACGCTCCTAAAGAGGATTAGGCTTCACAAATATGCTTGGGAACAGTATTGCTTAGATGATAATTGATTTTCACCTTCATAGATAAATCGAACTTGATGTACTTATATGCTCCTTGTCACCTCTGTAACACAATATCTCGAGCCGAATAGTTCTATCCATTAAGAACTTCGATCCGGTATCGTTCTTTCAAAGTTAGTTAGTTGGTAAGGGCTCCTATAAGGTTTCTGGATTGTTAGTGCGGATTCTAACCAGCCAGCAGATCTCCTTCGCTATCTCCATCTATGTCGGCTATTGCATGAACCTAGGAATAAAACAGGCAGTTTATAGCGTTGTTCTCACTCCATCATCTTTTTCATACACCAGTTAGCTTTGTAAGTGACAGCCATATACTGTGCAAGCTGAAAAACTCCGATGAACCTGGGGGCAAGGAGGATCTGCGTGGAGTCAAGAATCGGACGGCAAGTAATCGATGTCTGGCATCAACACTGGCAACATCGTTTTAGTTTCCAATAGGTAAGTTCGTAATGTTTGTCATGTCGATAGTGAGGCCAACAAAAGTCATTGAATTAGTGAAATCGGAAAAGTGCATCGAAGCACAGTTCCCCGCTGCCGTATATTTTAAGAGGTTAAGCCAAATTAAAGCCTTTCTGAAACAGCACCTTCTTGCAAGCTTTAATGTATTCCATAGTGGATCAACGAGAAAGTTGTATTTATATACACGTAAGTATAACTTAGCAAGAGAGGTAGTTAGGTCTCATTTTACAGGCTTCTTGGTTTACCCCTCAAAATAATGCACACCTACTTACAACTTAACAACCAATATAGTGCACACCTATTTGCCACAGTCAAATTCGCAGTTTAGATGAGCCTATGTACACACTACCGAAATTGCTCTTCAGAATAGGAAAGAAGTCACTCAAAAATATCAAAAAACCCTCTTTAGGCTTACCCGTAAAACTGTATAATTTACAGTAAGAAAGCAGGACAAAAACTTATGGTTTCGTTAAGTGACCTTCACAGAAAAAAAGATACTGAACCAGATAGAAAATTTATTGAGGCTTTAGCTCGTGGGTTGGATGTACTCCGAGCCTTTCAACCTGGTGATGGCTTCCTGGGTAATATGGAGATCGCCCAGCGCACTGGCCTGCCCCGCTCCAGTGTTTCCAGGCTGACTTATACCCTGACCAAATTAGGCTATCTTACCTACTCTGATCGAATGGAGAAATATCAGCTGGGTAGTGGCGTCCTGGCTCTTGGTTATGCTTTTGTCTCAAATCTCACAGTCAGGCAGGTAGCCAAGCCTTTAATGCAGGATCTAGCTAATTCTACCGGTACCGCTGTTGGTCTCTCTGATCGGGACCGGCTGGATATGATTTTTGTCGAGTTCTGTGCTCCTGCAAATGTCACAACTTTTCGCCATGAAATCGGTAATCGCGTACCCATAGCTTCCAGCGGCTCCGGGCGAGCTTTTTTGGCAGCACTCCCTCAAGAAGAACGGGAATATTTTTATGGCTACCTGGAGAAAAAAGCTGGTGATCAATGGCCAACGATCAAAGCCGGTATTGAAGAAGCGGTCACCAGCTACCAGCAGCGCGGCTTCTGCTGCTCTTTTGGCGAGTGGAATCGCGATGTCAACGGTATCGCGGTACCTCTCTCTTTAAGCCAAGGTCATATTTACACTTTTAATGCTGGCGGACCTGCTTTTAGACTTAACCCGGAATACTTAGAAAATGAAGTAGCTCCTCTGTTGAAAAACCTGGTAGGCAATATCGAAGCTATGTTAATCCGATATTAGTCGACTCAAACTCCAGATCTTCTCAATCAGTACAGCTACAGTTTGAAACGCAGTAGAAAGTTGAAAATTTTATCAAATCTTTGGCCATAAGGTGGTCGTAAAGGCACCGCCGCTGACTTTTTGGCTTGTGTAAAGATCGGTCGTAATTTTGAGAATTCCAAAAAACCCTCATAAGCGTGATATTGCCCCATGCCACTCGCCCCAATACCACCAAAGGGCAAGTCTGCCTGGGAGACATGCATCGCGCAGTCATTGATACAAACACCTCCAGACATTGTGCTTTTGATAATCTTTTCCTGAACATCTCCGCTAGAACTGAAAATATATAATGCTAAAGGCCTATCTTTACTATTTATGTAATCTATCGTATCAGACAGATTCCTATACGTAAGAATAGGTAAAATAGGGCCAAATATCTCCTCGCGTAGCAGACTCATGTCTTCTGTCGGGTTTAACACTAAGGTGGGAGCAATTTTTTGCAAACCTTTATTGTTTTCAACATCTAATAACGGCAGAACTGTAGCCCCTTTCTCCAGAGCATCCGTTAGACAAGTATTCAGCCTATTAAACGCCTTTTCATCAACAATCGAAGTATAATCTTCTGAATTTAAAGATGGATACCATTTGGGTACAAGTCTCTTAGCCGATTCCAAGAATCCTGAAAGTTTTTCTTCAGGAATCAATAAATAATCTGGAGCTACACAAGTTTGGCCCGCATTGAAGAATTTTGAGCTCAAAATACGTTCCGCAGCAATATTTTCATCAAAGTCGCCACATATTATGGCTGGAGACTTACCTCCCAGTTCTAGTGTCACAGGAGTTAGGTGATCCGCAGCTCTCCGCATTACCACTTTTCCTACTTTGCCAGATCCAGTAAAGATCATGTGATCATATGCCTGGGCTGTAAACTCCGTAGCGCTCACTCCAGGAAGAATAGCTACCAGATCCTCTGAAAAGAATCTATTAAATAACTGATGTAATAATGCAGAAAGGGCACGCGAGTTAGCAGCCATCTTGATCATACAGCGATTCCCTGCGGATATCGCACTCACCAAGGGCCCAACAGATAGAAGTAGTGGGTAATTCCAGGGGGTAACAATAGCAACCACCCCTTTTGGTTGAGGTAATACGCGATTTTTTACTCCTCGAAGTAGCAAAGGCACATGACGTTTCTGAATTTTCATCCACTTTTTTAAGCGCTTACGAGTGTAACGAATCTCCTCGATACACCCATAGATCTCTGCAATTTTAGTTTCCTGGATGGCACGATTACCAAAATCCTCGCTTATTGCCTTTGCTATGGATTTCTGGTTTTCCAGGATCAATTGCTCTAATTTTTTTAAACTTTCCAGACGCTCCTGAAGACTCGGGTAGGGGCTCCTATTAAATGCATCCTTTTGAAGTTTAAAAACACTCTCTACTTTACCTATGCTCACAGATCTGGTGTGCTCGACAACTTTTTCCATGTGTGTGCCCTCGCAAAGTGGCAAGTAGAGAGTGAATTTGGCCGTATAGTCAGTGCTTTATGATTTACAGCTTGGCAAATCGTAAAGTGTGGTAATCAGTACTGCCAAATAGGTACTGAGTTGTTGTTAGACGCTTAAAGTAGTGACTTACATCCAACTCCTCAGTAACCCCTATACCGCCATGTAACTGTATCGCCTCTTGACCGATAAACCGCGCAGCTTTACCAATACGGCTTTTTGCAGCGGATATCGCCTTAGGCGCAACTCCGTTATTGCTATCAAGCTGTAGCGCAGCCATCAACAATATTGAGCGCGCTTGCTCATACTCAGTAAACATATCCACCATGCGGTGCTGTAGTGCCTGGAACTTGCCAATAGGAACACCAAACTGCTCCCGCGTCTTAGTGTACTCAACTGTCTTCTTATAGATCCTTTCCATAGCTCCAACAGCTTCTGCACACAATGCCAACGTCGCTCTATCAACAGCCTTTTCTATAGCTCCTAAAGCCGCCCCCTCTTCCCCTATCAGATTAGCTATGGGTACTTTCACGTTATTGAATTTAATTTCGGCGGCACGGTGTGCATCCACAGTGGCATATCCATGCCGCTGAAGCCCTTCTGTATTAGGATCGACAAGTAGTAAGGTGATCCCCTCACGATCTCGCTGTGCTCCGCTCGTCCGCACAGCAACTAAGAATTTATCTGCTACGTCACCATTTAGAACGACAGCTTTATGTCCATTCAGGAGGTAATTGTCTCCATCCTTTACCGCAGTCATGGCTATATCAGTAAGGTTATAGCGACTCTGTGACTCAGTAAAAGCAAATGCCAATTGCAATTGGCCTTCCATTAACATTCCCAGGAGTTCTCGCTTTTGCACCTCACTAGCGCAGTCAGCGATAAGACCACCACTGAGAACAACACTGGCTAGGAAAGGCTCAACCACTAAACCTCGACCGAACTCCTCCATAACCACTATAAAGTCTACGGCGGAGCCTCCTAGGCCTCCATCATCCTTTCCAAACGGCACCATTAACCAGCCGAGTTCCGCAAATAGCTTCCAATTTTCCTTACTGAAGCCAATATCGTTACTCACTATTTTACAACGACGGTCAAAGTCATAATCCTGCTGGATAAACTTGCTCACACTGCTTTGCAGCATCTGCTGCTCTTCGCTGTAGGAAAAATCCATCGCTCAAGTCCTCTTTAGATGCTGCACTTACAGGCCAAGTACCCATTTACTGATAATATTTTTCTGAATCTCATTACTTCCGCCATAAATTGAGGATTTACGGTTATTTAAGTAACGAGGCACACTGCTGGCAATAACACCGGGGCCCACCCATTCTCCGTCAAACCCGCTCCTAAACTGCTCTCTCACAAACGGCATTCCGTAGTAACCCGCAGTCTCCATATACAGTTCATCGATAAGTTGAGCGACTTCGGTTCCTTTGATTTTAAGGATGGAAGATTCCGCTCCTGGGGCACCACCTGTACTTACCGCCGCAAGCGTACGTAGTTCAGTAAACTCCAGAGCCAAGAGCTCAATTTCAACTTCGGCCAGTTTTTGGGCAAAAGCCGGGTTCTCAAGCAGACTACTTTCTCCATCGCAGGTCTCTTTGGCTAAATCCTTTAGCGTTTGTAAGCGTTTCTTGGATTTTGCCACCCGCGCAATACCGGTGCGTTCGTGGGTTAGCAAAACCTTGGCGTAAGTCCACCCTTGCCCCTCCTCGCCAATACGGTTTTCTACCGGTACCCTCACATTATTGAAATGGACTTCATTTACTTCATGGTGACCACCCAAGGTCATAATTGGCAAAACCGTAATACCGGGGTGTTTCATATCAATTAGCAAGAAGCTGATAGCAGCCTGGTTCTTTACTTGAGGCCCACCAGTACGAACCAAACAAAATATCCAGTCTGCAAAGTGACCCAAGGTATTCCAGGTCTTGGTGCCGTTGACAATATACTCACCGCCATCACGGACAGCTGTTGTTTTTAAGGAAGCTAAATCTGAGCCAGCATTTGGTTCCGAATACCCCTGACACCACCAGACATTACTTGCCAGGATGTCAGGCAGAAATCGTTGCTTTTGTTCTTCACTACCGTAGGTAAAGATCACTGGAGCAACCATTTTTAAGCCGAAAGGAATCAACTCTGGTACACCATAGTTAGCACATTCGTCTGCCCAAATGTGTTTCTGAGTAGGTGTCCAACCGGTACCTCCATATTCAACCGGCCAATTCGTAGCTGCCCACCCTTGCTCATAGAGTATTTTTTGCCAGCGAACAAAATCCTCTTTCTCCAGGGGGATTTCCTTCAGGGTTTTCTCTCTAATATCTTCAGGAAGTTTCTCTTGGAGAAACTGCTGGACCTCCTGCTGAAAAGCTAACTCTTCGGGAGAAAAATCTATATTCATTCGCCTGCTCCTTTATTAGTCGGCGCATTGAACAGCAGCTCCTACAAACTGCTTCTATCACAATCTTGCGCAGCAAAAACACGCAATCTTTTGAAAGATCCCCGGTACAGGCGGAACTAGTGTTTAACAGATTCACCTCGACAAGTTACTTAATTGCCTTTGAATCGATCCCAACGATTTAAATTATTGGCGTAAAATGCCTTTATCGAAATAAAAAACCGAGCATTTCTAGCGCCAATCAACTCCAGATAGGCACACAAATCAACCGTTCGAAAAATAAAACAGGAAAAAACTCAACAACATGGCGCCTCTTTATTTTTAATAAGTTTTTATGCGCCATTTTCCATTAAAAAATGCATTGGGCACTTCTTAATATGTAAAACACTAACACCTTATTCCGCAGAGTGGAATGCTGTATTCACTTTTGCTATGGTCGTCACCATAATAACCAAAGTGAGAGAAGCCCCCATGTCGATCACGCCCATTCAATCCTCCGATACAATGTTGCAGTCACTTGCTGAAATTCAGGAGTATGAAAAAGTCCCCCTTTCGCAGCGATACCCCTGGGAAAGCACTTTTGATTTAATCCGGCAATCTGCCCGCCTCTACCAACATGACTCGGCCATCGAATTCCTGCCAACGGCCGCACCTGACGAAGACACGGTTAAAGTAACTTTCTCCGAGTTATCCCAGCGAGTGCACCAGACTGCCAATCTTCTTCACTCCATCGGTGTTGAGCCAACCGATACAGTGACTTTATTACTACCCAATTTGCCAGAAACTCATTTTGCACTTTGGGGAGGCCAGGCAGCAGGTATTACCAGCCCTATTAATCCGTTGCTGGAACCCGAACATATAATCGAAATTATGAATACCACCAGGGCTAAAGTCCTGGTCACTCTTGGCCAAGATCTTAGCGAGGAAATATGGGATAAAGTAACGCAAATTCTCGAGCAAGTTCCCACATTAAAAACTCTGTTACTAATCAGTAAAAAGCCAATTAGCAATACTCCAGTTCCAGCGGGTATTCACGCAGATAATTTTGTCTCGGCTATATCCCAACAGCCGGACGATCATCTAAAGAGTGAACGTAATATCCAGGGGAATAAAACCGCTAGTTATTTCCACACCGGGGGCACTACTGGAAGACCTAAAATAGCCCGCTTAACTCACAGCAATATTGCCTTCGTCGCTCAATTAAGTGCTGATACGTCATCCAGTAAAGGGCGCTTCGCTACCCTGAGCGGACTTCCACTGTTTCATATTTTCGGTACCGTTGTTGCGGGTATTGGCACCCTATTGGCCGGACGCACAATTGTTATCATGACACCCTCTGGTTTTCGCTCACCCAATGTCCTACCAAATTGGTGGCATCATGTTGCGCGTTTTCAGGTGAAGGGCTTTGCCGCCGTCCCCACCATCCTCGGTGTATTACTGCAAATTCCCGTGGGTGACAATGACATCAGCTGTCTAACAGATATTGGCTGTGGAGCCTCCACCCTGCCAACGGGGTTGAAGAATGCCTTTGAGGAGAAGTTCAACGTCCTTGTCAGCAATGGCTATGGCATGACGGAGTCCAGCTGCCTTTTAGCTCGCCCACCTACCGATATGCAAGCCCCTGAAGGCAGCGTCGGCCGGCGATTGCCTTATATGGAAATGAAAATTGCCGAAGTAGACGGTACCCGACTGGTTAGAACCTGCAATACAGGAGAGGTGGGCATAGTACTCGCGCGCGGGCCACATATTTTTTCTGGCTACTTATCAGAAGAGGATAATGCTAAAGCCTGGGTCGATAAGTCCTGGTTTAATACCGGCGATATGGGATATCTCGATGGAGATGGTAACCTGTTCTTAACTGGGCGGGCCAAGGATTTAATTATTCGCGGCGGCCACAATATAGATCCGGCTCTGATCGAAGAACCATTATCCCGTCACCCTGCCGTTGCTATTGCCGTTGCAGTTGGTCAACCAGATGCTTATGCCGGAGAAGTTCCAGTAGCTTACGTTACCCTGTTTCCATCCACTAACCCGCCCACAGAAGAACAACTCATTGACTATTGCCGCAGCCAAATTTCTGAGCGTGCAGCCATTCCTAAGCGCGTGGAAATTATTGATGAGATTCCACTCACTGCTGTAGCCAAAGTATTCAAACCAGCTCTGCGCAATCGCGCTACCGAATATGTCGTAGGCCAGGCATTAGAGGAAAAAAGTATTACCGCTAAGTTTTCCGCCCACTTCGATGCATCCCTTGGCCAGGTAGCAAAAGTTCAACTTGAACAAGCCTCCAGCAAAGCCGCTGTAGAGGAAGCCCTGGAAAATTTACCCGTGGCTTTGGAGTTTGAATAAAAGAAATTACCGCATGACTCAATGCACTTAGAACTCCAATATCGGAAATTTCACTATGTCACATGCCTATATTTATGACGGCGGCCGCAGTGTTTTTGGCCGCCACGGGGGCAGCCTTTCCAGTATCCGGCCCGACAACCTGCTTGCCCATGTCATCAGGACCCTGACTGAAAGAAACAATTTTAACCCTCAACATTTTGAGGACGTTATTGCGGGCAATACTAATCAGGCGGGAGAAGACAGTCGCAACATTGCCCGATTTTCAGGCCTGCTAGCAGGATTGCCCATATCCACAGGCGGCATAACGGTAAATCGCCTTTGTGGTTCCGGCTTGTCCGCTATAGCAGATGCCGCTCGCTGCATTCGCGCCGCAGAAGGAGAGCTATTTATCGCGGGAGGTGTCGAATCAATGAGTCGCGCCCCCCTGGTTCTCTCCAAAGCCAACAGTGCTTTTGATCGCAATCAGGTATTGGCAGATACGACCCTAGGCCCCCGCTTCACCAACCCAGACATTGTTGCTGAGTATGGAAGCCACAGCATGCCTCAGACCGCAGACAATATTGCATCAGACCTGAATATTTGCCGGGAAGAGTGCGATACATTTGCATTGGCATCACAAACTAAATACGAGTCGGCACGTACCGATGGCTTTTTTGTCGATGAAATTATTCCCATCGAAGTACCCCAAGGTCGCAAGAAGCCAGCCCTTCTTATCGATACGGATGAACATCCCCGCCCCAATGCATCATTGGAGCGACTTCAAGCCCTACCCGCGCTTTTCGAAGATGGAGTGGTTACTGCCGGCAACGCTTCCGGCATCAACGATGGCGCGGCGGCACTCATTATTGGTAGCGCCGAAGCTGGCCAAGCAGCAGATCTAAAGCCTAGGGCACGTATTCTCGCCAGTGCCATTGCAGGAGTAGAGCCGCAGGTAATGGGGTTGGGCCCGGTACCGGCTACCCGTAAAGCCCTCGCCCGTGCGGACTTGGAGCTTGGGGATATGGATGTAATGGAGTTCAACGAAGCTTTTGCGGTACAGGCTATGGGCTGCCTCAAAATGCTCGAAATTGATTATGCGGACCCACGGGTAAATCCCAATGGTGGTGCCATCGCCGTTGGTCACCCCCTGGGGGCCAGTGGTGCCCGTATTTTGCTGACAGCATTGCGCCAGCTGGAACGTACGGGTGGGCGCTATGCATTAGCCACCATGTGTATCGGGATCGGCCAGGGCATCGCTGTAATCATAGAACGCATATAAACCTGATTAGATGTAAATAAAACCGAGACCGAACAGTTGTCACTTAAGATCTGGAGATAGCTATGTCTAGTGTAAGTTATGAACTCATTGGCGATATCGGTGTAATTCGATTGAACAACCCTCCTGTGAACGCCCTCTCTCACGGCTTGCGTGAAGGCATTTGGGGAGCGATTAAGAACGCTCAAGGCGATACATCAAAAGCCCTGCTGCTAGTGTGTGAAGGCCGAACTTTTATCGCTGGTGCGGACATTACGGAATTTGGCAAGCCACCACAGGCACCCGCCCTATCAGAAGTGATTGCGGAAATAGAAAACTCCTGTAAACCAGTAATCGCCGCCATTCACGGCACGGCACTCGGCGGTGGATTCGAAGTGGCTCTAGCCTGCCATTACCGCTGTGCAATAGCATCGGCCAAAGTGGGGCTGCCAGAAGTCAAACTGGGATTACTGCCAGGAGCCGGTGGCACCCAGCGCACCCCACGCTTGGCTGGTGTTGCCGCTGCACTGGAATTAATCACAAAAGGGAGTCCAATACCGGCCTCTAAAGCCAAAAGTATGAAGTTAATAGACCGGGTTATCGATGATGACTTGTTAGAGGGAGCCCTCGCCTTTACCCGTGAATTGATAGCAAATGAAGCTCCTCTCCGCCGAGTCAGAGACATCGTAATAGATCCTGACAGCATTCCTGAGGGGTTATTTGATGATTTCCGCAAGCGCCTTGAAAAGAGATCACGAGGTCAGCTTGCACCGCAACATATTGTTACCTGTATAGAGGCCGCAGTTCACCAGCCTTTTGATAAAGGGCTTGCTAAAGAGCTCGACTTGTTTATCGAATGCCTGCTCTCCAGCCAATCGGCCGCCCTCAAGCATTTATTTTTTGCCGAGCGCACTGCAACCAAAGTCACGGGCTTACCAAAAGACCTACCCACCAGGGAGATAAAGAGCGTGGGCATTATCGGTGGAGGCACTATGGGCGGAGGCATCGCCATGAATTTTGCCAATGTCGGTATTCCAGTCAAACTGGTAGAAATCGATCAAACTGCGATAAATCGAGGGCTAGCAGTGATCGACAAGAATTACACCATCAGCATGCAGAAAGGGAAACTCACAGAAGGTCAAAAAACTCATTGTCTCTCGTTGATTTCCGGCACAACTGACTACGCAGACCTAGCTGATGTAGACCTGGTCATTGAGGCCGTATTTGAAAATATGGAGCTCAAACAGGAAATTTTTGCCAAATTGGATCACTCCTGCAAACCCGGTACTATCCTTGCAACCAACACTTCCTACCAAGATATTGATCAAATCGCATCTGCAACCAACAGGCCGCAAGATGTTATAGGGATGCATTTTTTCAGCCCTGCCAATGTAATGAAACTACTCGAAGTGGTTCGCGGCTCGCAAAGTGCTGACGATGTAATTGCCACTGCCATGCAACTCGCTAAAACGATCAAGAAAGTACCCGTACTAGCGGGAAACTGTTACGGCTTTATTGGCAATCGTATGTTGCGCCCCTATGGCAGAGAGTCGCAGCTGTGTTTAATCGAGGGCTCAACCCCGGAGCAGATTGATTCGATTATGCAGTCTTGGGGGATGGCTATGGGCCCTATCGCCGTTGGAGATCTAGCGGGGCTGGATATCGGCTACAAGGCGCGCCAGGGCCTGAGCGAATCAGAAAGAGGAGAGCCAAAAACCTACTGTATTGCAGATGCCCTGGTTGAAATGGGCCGCCTGGGCCAGAAAAGTGGAGCCGGCTACTATCGCTACGATCCCGAAACTCGCGCTCGCAGCAGCGACCCGGAAGTACTGAAAGTCATTGAAGCCCAAGCTAAAAGCCAAGGGGTTGTAAGGCGGGAAATTTCCGACGAGGAGATTCTAAACCGCCTAACTTTCGCGCTGATTAATGAAGGAGCCAAAATCCTGGAGGAAGGCATAGCCCAACGTCCGAGTGATATAGACGTTGTATATGTTTACGGTTATGGCTTTCCGCCCCATCGTGGAGGACCTATGCACTATGCCGACAGTATCGGCTTGAAGGAAATCTACGAAAAAATATGTACTTTCCGCCAGCAGCATGGAGATACCTACTGGACTCCAGCCCCTTTACTGGAACGGCTAGCCCAAGAGGGAAAAACATTTGCGCAATGGGCTGATGGCAAAATCTAAGCTTGTAAACTATAGGGGAAGTCAGTATGACTACTGGCTTCCCACTTTACCCGCTGCAGCCAAATAAAGAAGTTGTGTCACCATGAGTAGGCCTGATGCCTTAGTCGAAGTACAATCCCCACCAAGTCAGCCACTCCGCACGGATATCCAAAACTGGAAGGGCATTGGTTTTGCATTGGCTACCGCGCTGGTAGCAAGTACAGCGGCCGCAGCCAGCAAATGGGTGTCTACCGCTGTCCCCGTGCCATTAATTACGCTCAGCCAATACAGTATCTGCCTGATACTGCTAACCCCATGGCTAGTGCGACAAACACCTCGACACCTTACCACCCAACACTGGAGAACCCACCTAATACGCGGTTTTGCTGGGTGGTTATGCTTTTTCACATATTTTTCTGCCCTAAGCAAAATTTCACTATTGGAAGCGGGACTATTGCGTAATGCAGCTCCCATTTTTGTTCCCCTTATTGCCTGGCTTTGGTCTCGAGCAAAAATCCCCATAGCCCACTGGCTACCAATCTTACTGGGCTTACTGGGGATCACCTTGATTCTTCAACCCAACGTGGACGGTATTAGTAGCGGCCATGCCTTCGGCCTGATTTCAGGGCTTACCCTGGCTGCCTCTATGGTCGGAACACGAATTTTGTCCCGTACAGACCGGCCCAGCCTAATATTGTTTTACTACGTATTAATCTCGTTCGCGTGCAGCCTGCCCCTGGGTATCTATTATTGGGAACCAATACCTTTATGGACAATCCCCTATCTTATTTTCAACGGTGTCTCTGTACTCTTGGCTATCTGGCTGTACACCAAAGCATATAGCTATGCAAAACCCAGCGTGGTGTCGCCAATCAGTTACTTTGGTGTGGTTATTGCCGGACTTCTAGGTTGGCTCATTTGGCAGCACTTACCTAACACTATTGCACTGGTGGGGACGCTGATAGTTATCAGTGCAGGATTGTTCACAGTCTACCTATCAACTCAGAAAAAAAATTGTAGCGACCCATCATAAACGTACTTTCTAAGGTGAAATTGGATGAATTGGCAGAATAAGAAACAACCCCCGTTCAATGACCATCTAGGTGTAACCATAGATAATTGGCAGGAAGGCCATGTTGCAATCAGCGTGGAAGTACAACCGGAACACCTGAATACCCACGGTGTGCCCCACGGTGGTTTTATTACAACATTAATCGATATCGCTGGCTCTTACTGCGGCCTCTACTGCCCCCACCCCAACCGCCGTCGTAGAGCCTTTACACTTTCTTTAACAGCAAATTTCACCGGTCAGGCAAAAACTAATCAACTCACTGCGATAGGTAAGCTAACGAGTACTGGACGAAAGATATTCTATTCATATACAGAGGTATATGACAGTGAAGGAACTTTAATCGCTACCGGCCAAATGACTATGCGCTATCGTGGTGGCAGTGAAACATTGGATGGTGAACTGATTGAAAAGGAATCTTACGAAGCTGCTGAATAGATATTCTAAGTATCTATCCACTTTACCATAAAGTATCTCCAGACTCTCACCGCGATGCGGCACTAGGTTGCAATGATCAGCGGCTCAATTAGCTTCACCGAAACTACTAGAAATGACATAAACGAAATAGGTCTTAAAATTAGAAGAGGGTCTTCCTTAGAGAAAGTAAACATCCATTGAAATTTCTCTTATTCTAACTTAACATTCAATACATATATGCTTACTGTGAAACTGGCATAAATTCTCATTTAATGTTGCAGCCTATAAATCCACATCAGATTAATATTGATTTCTATATGCATTTAAATACGAGCCAAAATTTTCATACTATCTTAGATCCCTCACCAAGCTAAGAAAAGATATCATATACTATTGATCCATGCGGAGAACTATAAAACCAACAACTCTCCAGCTGCAAAAAATGAAATGCCAAAGAAATACATCAAAAAATATAACATACCCATTTAAATTAGCTTGTTTTTCGCATGAGCCACCAGATGGACAAATCACCCTTCTACTGTGTTTAACCATGATAAACTAGTGCCATCGTTATTTCAGTATGGTTATATTTGAATTTTTAGGGCGCATTTATAGGCAGTCGGGGCCGGAGCGAAAGCCATACCATTCAAGGGCTAACAATGATTATTCACGAATAGTACGTGCCCCCCTTTGGGATGAGGCAGGTGAGCTAATTATGACTCCAATTATTATAATAGAAGCTATTCTGTTACTAACACCCCATAAAGCACGCTCTGCAAGGGCATTTTTGTTAACCGGTACAGATCTCGACCGTCGCGAGTAATTAGCTTGACTCAAGTCGGCCTATTTAATGTTACGCGCAGATCATTGATAAACATATAGAATACATCAGATATAAATCTCAGCTGATCGATTTAAATCTTATTTCCTTTATTCACGCCCATAAGTTCCAGCAGAACATTTTTTGGACTGACTCGCAAGCAAACTGACAAATGATGAATGTTACAAAAACAACCCTGCCATGCATATCATCTGACATTACAGTATTCAACTTAATCTTCAGTTTTTCGTAAAATTTCATTAGGATGAATATCATCTGAATCAACAATAACTTTTCCTTCCTCCAACTTTTTACTAATTTTTGGCAATAAAGATTTTTATGTTGGACGACCTCCAAGATACGTGATATTAGAAAGGAAAGTATTAAGCAACTCTGTGATTGAACGCTCTTAACCCTCTACGTTAATTCTAGAACTCATACTGGCATGGAAACAATTAACGATTTTAATACAAAACTACTTCAAGCGTATGCCAAGGATCGGCTTGAAACCAGGTTTTGAGCTGAAATATGGGAGATGGTTACCGGTCGTTACTAAATGAGCCGGTTTTGAAAGATTGGTGATACTATTATATTATTTGAAGTTGGCTGTGGATTGTCTGACTTAGGGCTTGCCTTATAGCGTAAACGTTGCATTTGGGCCTGAGGGTTAACTACTACCTATTTGGCGAGAAAAAACTAACTACTTACCAATATGACTTTATTTCTCTCTACCCTTGAAAACATTAACCGGGAATTGCTTTATATTCTAACTCCTTATAGATGAGAATATTCTTCTAATGCATGAATACAGAAAAGAAATTGACGGATTAAGATTCTTGGCTGTTGCTCCCGTAATTATCTTTCACTATCATCCGGCCACACTGCCTCTGGGTTACTTGGGGGTAGATCTTTTTTTTGTGATCTCTGGATATTTGATCACCGGGCTGATAATGAAAGATACCGATAAAGGGAGTTTCAATTTAGCTCACTTTTACATCCGACGAATTAGGAGAATTTTACCGGCTGTATTGGTCGTATTCCTTTTTGTGTTAATTTCTGGTCTGATTTTTTTCATCTCTTCAGATTTAATCAGATTATCTACAAGCCTGCTAACAAGCTTATTTTTTGTTTCCAATATATACTTTTGGCGCTCAGGTGGTTATTTTGGTGCTAGTGATGAACTGAAGCCTTTATTACATTCTTGGTCCTTGAGTATCGAAGAGCAATTTTATCTTGTTTTCCCTTGCACGCTATTACTGCTAACCAAATTATCCAAAAATAAGAATTTTTATATAATCTTAGCTTGCTTAGTTATATTGGCATCCATCAGCCTAAATATATTCATTCTTTCTATCGGGGGTGAAAATCCTGCTTTTTTTCTTACACCCACACGAATCTGGCAGCTTGCAATTGGCGTCCTGGTTGCTCTATTAGCTTATAGAAACCCACAGCAAAATAAAAACATAAATATTCTGCTATCTTACCTGGGGTTTGGGATGATCATAGTCGCGTATTCATATCCCGAAAACTCGATTATTCCAGCTATTTTGATAACGACAGGGGCAGGACTAATGTTGTATCAACCCATTGGTTCGCAAAGTTTGTTATATTGTATCTTAACTTTATCAGCAATTCGTTTTATAGGCCTTATTTCATATTCCATGTATTTGTGGCACTGGCCAGTTATCTCTATCATTAAATATGTTTATGTTGATCCACCTAGTAATTATGTATTGATATTAGGATTCTTATTTACATGCCTTGCTTCAGCTTTGACTTGGAAATTTATTGAAATTCCTTTTCGCCACAAATATCCTGATAAACTTTCCATACTATTGATTGCCCTGTTATATATCTTGATCGTCGCATCGACCGCACTAATTTTTAGCTTTAATGGATTTCCTAAGCGTCACCCTCCATTAGCAAATAATTTTTCGGAATCAATAAGCTCTAACTTTCGTTGTGGGGTTAGAGAATACTTACCTTTTGGTGCCTCTAGAGCTTGCTTAGTCGCAGGTGATAATAAGCAACCCTATTCAACAGTACTTTTGGGTAATTCTCATGCACAAATGTATGGGCCAGCTTTTGTTAATGCATTAAACAGTATTGATGAGAAAGGTCTAATTGTCCCTTTAAATAGCTGCTTGCCAACACTTAGAGTCAATCTCAGTCAAGATTGTTTGAGAAAAGCAAAAAAGAACTATGAAGCTATTGTTTCTACTAAGGAAATACAGAAGGTAATTATCGCACAAACTTGGCATTCTAATAGATATATTAGCTCTGAAGGTAGCCTTGTCAGTAGAAGAGCCAGGGAAGCTTTGGCTGAGGCTACAATTAGCTTTGTCAATCGATTGGAGAAGGCTGGTAAGATAGTCTATGTATTAGGGCCGATTCAAATACCTGGCTATAATTTTCCATCTATTCAAAGCCGAAAGTTGGCTATGGGGATCTATAATCCAAAGCATTTCTTTGTAGGAATTGAAAAATTTAATGAAGATTATCTTGACGTTGTTAACTACCTACATAGTAGATTGGGTGACCAACTGATGTTACCTCACCAGATTCTATGCCCAGAAAATACCTGCCTATTTTCTAATGGTGAGGTTTCATACTTTAGCGATAGTCACCATTTGAGTCCTGCAGGTGCATTACTTATGACTCCGTTATTTGATACGATAGTCAAGGGAACTTAAGTTAACTGTTAGGTTAGATTAAGTCGAGTATATAGTTTATTCAGGATATAAATAATGAGCATAAAATATAAACAAGGAACTAAAGCTGACTGTCATCGTGTAGCAGAACTCGATTACATAACATCCGACGGTGTTGTTGAGTATCTTTTACTCGATTTTATTCCCGACCAATCGCCCTTCGTTTCGGATAATATGTGCCGTTAGTCCGGGAGGGTTCTTCTGATCGCGCCGGCACCTCTCCCGGCCAAGATATGATCTGAGGGAGTTGTAATGATATTGTGGAGGAACAGCTTGGATGAAATCCCAGGGGCCTCGCGTAGCTTAAACGAGAAACAATATATAAAGTAAGGCAATCCTTAGGAATAACTCGTGAGCCTTGAAGGCTAAGCCAGATCAGATATAGTTTAAACCGTATTTCCGGACACCCATCAAAGAAGTATATTTAAATGTCAAATTCATTGACATAATGTAGGGACTTCCACAAAGTACTGGATACAAAAACAGCCACCTCACCTAATTCCATGACCCTATCTCGATGCTCACAGATATCTCTTGATGCAATACCCTACTATCCCTGCGTCTCTCGCTGTTTACATAGGGCATTTCTTTGCCGAAAAGATGTTCAGCTTGGGAAAAACTATGAGTATCGACGTCACTGGATTGAGGTCGGAATGTAAAAACTGCCATTTTCGCCCTTGATATTGCAGCCTATGTAGTAATGAGTAATCATATACCATATCGTACTCTATATTGACTCAAATACAGCCAAAGCTTGGTCCGATACTAAAGTCATTCATCTCTGGCAGCGAGTTTTTTAGTACATCAATACTGGCTCAACGCTGTATTCAAGGTCACCCCCTTAATCACAGTGAAATGGAAAAGCTCAACGAGCTTATCTCTCTAACGAACCTATTGCTCGCCAGGCCAATGCAGAATACAAGTGTACAGGCCGCTTTTCCGAGGCGTGCTTTAAATCCCAAGCTTCGACGGATGAGAGAGCCCTTGCCACCTACATGACCTATGTCGATCTCAATCCTATCCGAGCCAAAATGGCCAAACCCCGAAAGATTCCAGTCACACTTCCATTCAACAGCGTATTCATGTTGCGACCACAGGTGAGCAGCCCAAAGACCTACTGCCATTTGAAGGAGGCGAACATGCGTAAGGGGTTACCCTTTCAATTGGAGCACTACCTGGAACTAGCGGGCTGAAGCGGTCGATATTTAGATCCCAGAAAGCGCGGCTCCATTTCTGAGAACGCTCCCCCATGCTCGAACGCTTGGGTATACCACTAAAACACTGATTGTATCTCAGTCGTAATTTTGTATACCACTATAATCGCCTGGTTGGATCAGCAGAGACCGTACGACAAGCTTGCATCAAGATCGGGAAACACAGGGTACAAAGTATCAGCAATTTCCAACGCTACCTTTCTGCAACACCCTGCTAATTCTAACTCTCTCCAACCGCCTTCATTCCTTTCAGATTTTGCCTAAAACCTTAATTTTCAAATCCGTGGCATAATACTTGGTCTTTCATTACGCGTTAGTGCCAATTTATGAAAACCAGTCGCCAAGGGGGGTACCTGCGCCTCAGCTGGCCCCCTACCTTTATCTATGGGTGTCCACAAGACCAATTCATGCACAAGATCAACTTCAAGCCCGCTTAGAAAAGGAATTTGTTATGAAAAGTAGATATCTAATGCTGCTGTTTCCTTTTGTGCACGTTATTATAATTAAGGCAAAATCAAGAATCTCCATGCTCTTTAAGATCTCCCAATCGTCCTTTAAAATTTTTTTTTGCTTTGAAGTACTCCTCGCAATCGATTCGGTATTCTAAAGCGATCAACTTCATCGCAGAAATAGCGGATTTATGTGCGTAAGAAACCATTTGTATCGGATATACGCCTTTGGGGGAATTCAATAACTTTGGATACGTCACATCCATCAGCTGAGCCATTTCGCACACTCTGCGAGGTGTTAGCATATCTGATTGAATGTTGTATTTAACAGCAACAGATGCAAAAGAAATCCAACCAACTAGTAAATTAGTGTATAACTGTGCCTCTCTATTTGGTTCTATACCCTTTTCAAGAAGATCGTACATAAAAGCGAGATTGGTTTCATGTGAGGCAATCAAATCTCGAACCTCTTTATCTTCCGCAAAAACTGGCCCAGTTAAAACTAATATTGCCATTAAAAATAAAGAATATTTCATAAGTTAATTGCCTTTATACGCCACAACATAGGAACCACCAGAACTCTCTATTGCCATCACTACTTGTATTGCTGCAGTCATCAAAGTAGCTCCATCCTTAATCGTACCCTATGACTTTACAGAACTTACTACTACAGTATTGGCTCCCGCATCAAGGATGCGCATTTTGTACTACACCCGTCGGGATACCACCAAACTTAGAAGAAATTTTGTCATTAATTCTATCTTTTACTGAGATTGATTCCATATAATAAAATTCATTAAAATTATCTATAGCATTAACAGGTTTTTCAGGAGTCCATTGATCCATGGTCCCACGAGAGTATAACTCCCAAAGCTGATGCTCTACAGCGCAATTTGCCTTAACACCAACCTTGAGATGATCAAGCTCATCCTCGCACGAAGAGCCTGCCGAGCACCTAGAAGCACTTGAATGTAATCCTACCCAGCAGATTTCTCTCACGGTGATAAGGATATCGAATAACAGAAAAATGGCTTTACCATAGATTTAAGCGTCTATTTGTTTAACCCGAAAACTCCTATCTATGGATATCCTGAATAATTGGTGAGATATACCTCACACCCTAGCAGCCTCTAACTTTTACGATACTTAACCATACGATCTAAACTCCAACCAAGAAGAGAAGATTTTTCTTGCGCCAACAATGGCAGATCAGCCTCAATAAAACGCTTATGCAATATTTGCACTCCCAAGATATGATTGAGCATCGCATCCAATTGAACCTTTTTTGACCGATGCAGGGTCGGTAACTTATACTCTTCAATTAAAGTATCTATTTCCGAGTATCGCAGTAATCCAGCTAAATTAACCTCCTTTGGGCTGAGAAATTTCTCAATAACTCGTTGCACCCAAGTCCAAGCTCCGGTAACTGTCTCTACCGGAGGAGCCATGAATGCAAATTTTTGCTTTTTATATAGAACATCCGGAAGGACTCCCTTCATCGCTTCGCGAAGGGCATACTTTTCTGTAGTTCCGCTAATCCTGACCGATGGTGGGATTTGTATAGCAAACGCAGCCAGGTGATGATCGAGAAAGGCCGGACGGGTTTCAATGGAGTGTGCCATATCCACTCGATCACTTACCCAGCCCAATATCTGGGTCTCAAACATAGTTTTTATCCAAAGATACTGAGCAACATCCAGCGGATGTCTACCTTCAAGTTGTGATAAATCTAGCGTATCAACAATTGCCTTCCCGGCATCATAACCAGATATTTCTTTGCGCCACTCTTTGTTAAGCAATTTTTCTGCTTGATGATGACAGCTTAACCAGGATTGCAAGCATGTAGGGGTGAATCCTAAAGTCCGTTCCATTCCCTCTGATCGATAACTATCAATTGGCAGCATAGCTCCCTTAAATAAGCTATTGCTCCTTTCTAGATGTTGCTGCCAGGTTCTTCGTTTATTCAACTCAGCTTCAGATGTGCCATACAAGTAAAAATCTTTTTTAAATGCAGGATACCCAGAAAATAGCTCATCTGCCCCCTCCCCAGTAATTGCAACCTTGTAGCCATTAGACTTAACAGCTTTACTGAGCAAAAATTTAGCTACTGATAATGTATTGTAAAATGTCCTTTCGGTATGCCAGATGGTTTCTGAATAATTTTCATATATTTCTTCATCAGTTACCTTTACTATGAATTGGCTGACACCAATCTCACTCGCGGCTTCCTTTGCGATATGAGACTCATCGTAATCCGGATTTTCAAACGCTATCGTAAAGGCGGTGAGATCCTGCTGAGAAAGCGACTGCCCTACCCCAAGCAAGCTACCCGAATCAACACCACCTGAAAGATAATAGGTTACTGGGACATCAGCTTGAAGCCTCAAACACACGGAGTCTATAATTTGTTCCCGCAAACCCTCAATATAATACTCATCAGACTTGTCACGAGCATACTCATCTGAAACCAAAAAATCGATGTCCCAATATTTATGTTGAGTAACAGCCAGTTCAGTGTTGTCTCGCTTAACTTTTGTAATGCACCCAGGTTCAACCTGGAAAACCCCTTCAAAAGCGGTTGTTCCAGGAATCGATACCTGAATGAGCTGGTGATACACTCCATGCGCTGTCAGTCTTCTTTGGACATCAGGGTGGGCAAACAAACTTTTAATTTCAGAACCAAATACTAAACCTTTTTTGATTCTAGCCCAATAAAGTGGCTTCACTCCAAACCGATCTCTAACCAAGTAGAGGCAATCCTCCATTTGATCGTAAACGGCAAATGCAAATTCTCCTCGAAGATGTTTAATAGCCCGAACAAGACCTAACTCCGCAATAAGATGCAAAATAATTTCGGAATCACTTTTACTTAAAAAATAAACTCCAGAGGCCCTCAATCTGGCTCTTATTCGCTGATAATCATAGATTTCACCATTATGAGCCAAATAGTAACGACCATCTTCTGACACATAAGGCTGAGAAGCGCGCTCATCACTCAGGTCATTGATCGATAAGCGCACATGACTCATCCCAAATCCCAGACCTGGAGGATTTGTAAAACCTACACCATCCGGGCCACGGTGGAACTGGATAGCAGCCATATTTAGAAGGAGTTGACCATCGACAGGCATTGTACGCGCACTATGAAGAATCCCAGCTATTCCGCACATAGACGATACCTTTTATTGGGGCCATTTCGAGACTGGAGAGGCTAGATAATGTCTACGACCTCACTAGGGCGGCCACAAATAGCCATTGCCAAGGCCATTCTGACGTACACACCACCTTTTGCCTGTATAAAATACCAATTATGGGGCGTATCATCCAGATTACTATCAAGCTCCCCCATTCGGGGTAAAGGATGCAGCACAATAGCTTGTTTTTTCAAAGGAGAATTATTATCTATAAAATATCCAGACCCAAAATCTCTATGACCCGCTGTTTTTAGGGATATAGCATTCATATAGACCACATCGAGCCGGGGAAGAATATCTCCAATCTTATCCGTTAACCTTATTTTTAAACCTTTTTCCTGAAGCATTGATAATTGCGCTTGCCTAAACGGTTCTTGTTCTTCCTCATCACAAAGCACAAAAACCCCTGAGAAAAACTCAGGAAAACAGCTCATGAGTATCAAGAGGCTTCTCGCCGCTCGCATTCGAGCTGGCGCTCCAATTAAGCCAATGGAGAGTTTTCGACTTTTTCCTGACAGAATGGAAGGGTTCCACTTAAGAAGTGCATATAGATCGATAAGGGATTGCGTGGGGTGCTCATCTATCCCGTTACCAGCATTGATGATTGGTATACTTAAATTATTAGACATAATTTTCACTGAATCTTCAGAAGAATCCCTCAAAACTACACAATCACCATAATTACTTACCATCTCTGCAACATCTCTTAAGCTCTCTCCGACACCAATACGTGTTGTCCCTTTATCTGTAATTGAAACAGTACTCCCTCCAAGTCGCAGCCAGGCGCTTTCAAAAGATAGCCTCGTCCTGGTGCTCGACTCAAAGAATGCGCTGATTAAGATTTTATTATTTAAATGACATGAGAATTTTCTGTTATCCAGCTCACAACGAGCGGCAAGTCTGAGTAACTGCAATATTCCATCTCTATTAAGCTGACTGCTCGATATAAGACTTTTACCAGTCAGGGACTCTAAGTATCTACCCTGCTCCGGGATAGCCTCTACCAGAGTTTTTGCCATCAAATTTGTATCTTTGTCGAACGGAGCGCTAGTCATCATAACCAAAGCCTAAATCAAATTTGAGGGGACAATTATCGCTTGAATAATCTGCGTGCAGATAAAGCACTTACAATACGGTTACTTAAATTCATACATCTAGTACCACCATCAAACTAAGAATCTTCAACCAATTTTATTGAACCTTGTTCCAATACGGTGTTCTTTCTAGCATTTCCTGCTGAATATCTTCTGGAAGAAGTTGAAATGGTGGAATTCCCTGCTGTATCTGCCATCCACCTCCGAGCGATAGATACACCTGCACCAGGTTCGCTGCCACGGCACCTCGCGCTATCGCCAAAATATCCTGCTGCTGAACATCTGATATCAGCGTAGTTATCACAGTATCAAATTCCACTTGACCATTAGTATATTGAGACAGGGAAATATCGACAGATCGCTGGGAGGCCTGGGCAGCCACCTCATAGTGAACTAATTGCCTTTGAGATTTTATATAAGCGACAATAGCGTTCTCCACATCAGCTTGCGCTAACAGAACTATTTGCTGATAGTCAGACACCAACTGCTGGAAAATCGCATCCTGTAGCCTGACATTGCTCCGAAGTCTTCCGTAGTTAAAGAGATTCCAGTCAAATTCAATAAAAAGGTCCCAGGCACTACTGCTGCCATTAAGTTGACCGCCATTGATATCGATAGCCCCTATCTCCCCACCAATACTAAAATTTGGATAGAGTTCCGCCCTCGCAACACCTATTAACTCACCTTGAGCTGCCAGCCGTCGCTCTGCTGCACGGATATCGGGTCGCTGCCTTAGTAAATCCTGAGGCATACCAACAGTAACGACTTTAGGAATCATAGGTATGGATGAGGGAAAAGAGACGATGTACCTCAAACTATTAGGAGGTATTCCCAGAAGGACTGCCAGGGCATTTTCAAACTGCTGTAAGCTTATCTCCAGTCCCGGCACACTGGCTTCTGTGTTACTGAGCAAAGCCTGCGCTTGCTCCGCATCCAGTGCACTGACCTCTCCTGCACGAAATTTGACTCTCGCGATCCTTAAACCCTCACGTTGTACGCGAATGTTTTCCCTGGCAACTTCTAGCCTGCGTTTCGTTGTGCGAATATTGATATAGGTTTGCGCCACCTGGGCAATAATAGAAACCAGCACACCATCATAGTCAGCTATGCTGGCTTCAAAATCTGCTGCGGCCGAATTAACCAGCCTTCTTAACTGCCCCCAGGTATCTAATTCCCAGGTTAAATTAAAGTTCGGGTAATATTCAGTCTGCAGATTGCCAGTGATCCCCGATCGAACATACTTTGAACGATCAATAAGTCCCTCAAGCTGCTGTGTTTGGGGATACTGGTTACCTATTGCAATAGCTAGCTGTTGCTGGGCCTGGAGAGCCCTGAGAGCCGCAGAACGCAGCTCCAGGTTATTCTCAATCGCAAGTGAGACTAATTCGTCCAGCGTCACATCTGAAAATGCCCACTGCCACCACAATGGGTTAACGGCTTCCAAGGTATCCAGTTTTGAGCTGGTTTGATAGATCCACTCACTTTCGACCTCTACCGGTGGGGGATGGTAATCTGGCCCCAGCATACAACTACTGCCGAAGATGAGCAGCAATGCCAACAGACACCCCTGTAGGCTCCGTATTAACCCTTTCCTGAAACTATTGGGATTGCACCGGTTCATCTTGCTCGGTGCCCGCAGAATTGCTCATTACTAGCACTGAGCTGGTAAATCCAACACGAAGCTTCACAGATTCGGGGACTTCTGTCAGATGAATCCTGACGGGAATACGCTGTGCAAGGCGAATCCAGTCAAATGTGGGATCTACCATTGGCAATAAGTCATTACCTGCAGTTCCATCTTTGCGAGCAATACCCCAGCCAATACTTTCAACATATCCTTCCAATTCTAGATGAGGATAAGCCATCAACTTCATAAATGCCTTATCCCCCGGAGCGATCCGACGAACAAAAGTTTCGCGAAAAAAACCATCAATACGAAAAGTGCTTATATCAACTACAGAAAGTGCAGGTTGGTTGGCGACGGCCTGATCACCGTAACGAAAATCTATATTGGTGACATAACCAGTAACCGGAGCAACAACTGTTGTGTATTCGAGATTTAGCCGCGCCTGCTCCAGCAGCGCAAAAGCCGCACGAACGCCCGGGTTATCGGCTCCAAGCGCTCCCAATTGTGCTCTAACCTGCTCCAGCTCCGCTTGGGATTGCTCCAAAGCAGCCATAGATTCCACCAAGCTGGCTTCTGCACCCGCTCGATACTCAATTGTGGATTCATACTCAGCCTGAGCCGCTTGCAATGCCCTTACTGATGTCGCTCTCTGGGGTAGCAGCTCTCTCTGCCGATCATATTCAGCTTTGGTTCTTGCAATTTCCGCATCAAGCGCGCCGATATTACTTTTTGCCAGATCAATATTTGCTATTGACTCCCTAATCCTGGCCTCATAAGCGAGAATATTCTTGTTTTGCGCTCGGTATGTATCGAGAGCTTCCTCGTACTCTGCCTTGGCCTCTTCCAAGGCTGCTTCATATATTCTCGGATCAATCTGAAACAGTAGTTCCCCTGCTTTAATAAACTGATTATTCTTAATAGGCAACTCAACTACCTGTCCAGTTACCCTGGGAGTCACTTGAATAATGTCCGCCTGCACTTTTCCATCCCTGGTCCAGGGATTATTGAGATATCTCCAGAACTGGATAATAAGTAACAGCAGTGCTACAAGCACTATTGTTCCAGTAAAAATATATTTTCTATACCTAGCCACTACTATATTCCCAAGAATATCCTTCCTATAAAAATTGAATAAATTACACTGAGGGAGATAATAACAACCGGTGGATTGGCAAAATATCGGGATAAACGATACCGATCCAAAAGCCTAGCGGTTAACAAGGCCGCAACAACACCAAACAAAGCTATCACCAATATTGGTGATAGATAGAAACTGCCTATTGATATATCGTGCGGTACTCTTTCCATTTAAAACCCTACAGACATTAAAGACACCTTTCCTCACAGAAAGCCTTCCAATCCACAGATTCTGAAACGCGACGAAACTCTGCCAGATAGTTATTGATGCAGTGGGTAACACCCAAGAAATAAAGAAAATTTGTTACACCCTCTCTGGATTTTTCACTACATTCCCTTAGCTCCATCAACTCACCGACATCAATATTTGCCCTTTCAAATATCCTCCTATAACCTCTTCGCAGGGATTCAATATCAACCTTTTGGTTGCCACCAGAAAAATAAATCAGTATTTTGCTAGCAAGCCGCCTCCATATAAATGCCTCGCGAAGTAATCTTTTAGGAGCCACAAAATTGATTTTCTTCTTATCTATCTTATATAACAGCTTAACCTGGTTGGATATCAACATAGCCAAACCTATAAGGCTTTTCATCTGGCTTCTGGTCATACCCCGCATTTTTTTATCAGAAATACCCTCCACCCAATAGAGCACTCTCTTCCTTGAGATCATAATAATATTCAGGTGGTACAATATATATAACCTGAAAAACAATGATTTTCTCTTCTTTTTCGGAATATCGCCCTCCACCACCAGCCATGCGGCACTATTGAGAATCCTATCAATACTTCTCTTCAGGTTTATTTCTGGATGGGCAGTGAAGGGGATATTTCTTGAAACGGCCAAGATACAAAAAATTATTGCCAACACAAATAGATAATTTGTGTAAACCACAAAACTATACTCTTGAGAGTTGTTAAAATTAAAAATAATCTGGGGAAAGATAAGAACCAGGGTTCGAATCATCGACTGGGGTCCAAAGACCTTATTTGAGGAAAAGCTTACTACAAACGTCCATACAAAAATCACGACAGCCAACGAATAAAATCCGTGCAATTTCGGCATTAGAAAGAAATATATAGGTGCCGATAATATGCACACTAAAATCGTAAAAACACAGGTTTCAAACAATTGAATTTTGGGGGTCATTGAGGCGAGAATACCTATTACTGTTATCAGTAATATAACCAGCAATCCACCAATCATGTCAGGGATAAAAAGATATGCCAGATAAGCGATCCACATTCCCATCTGAACACGGATAATATTAGTCAACCTGTCTGGATCGGGCATCAAAGCTCCAAGCCACCCTATACCATCACTACTTACCTGTCTCGAATAGGAGTCACCCCGGGTTTGTATATCATTTACTGAATCAATCAAAGATCGGGTTTCTACCTCCAAGTCATTTAAGGATTTTCTAGTAACGGCTAAAGCAGCGGTTTCAAAGGTTGACAACCTCTTTACTTCTTCAATATTTCCTCGAACCACTCTCCCATTGGCACTATCTACAGGCATTTCCTCTGAAAGGGCGGTTTCCACTTGCGCGAGACGCCCCTCAATGTCGGGCATGTATTCGTCGACACCAATAAGGAATTTCGATATACCCAGATCACCAGAGAGGGCTAAGCTTTCTTCCAACTTCAAGAGGGATTGCGTGACGGCTGTCGCAGATTGACCAAAGTGACCCCACTGCTTTCGACATTCCCACACCTCATAACTATCTGAGCTCGCATCGCCAATGGCTGTTTGTAAGCGCGTATCAAGCTCTAAAAGAGCAACACGCTTTTTACGCCTAATCTTTATTTTTTCGCCACTTCTAACCCGGGAAAAACAATTGTCCGCAAATCGACGATGTTCTCTCAATAAATCCAAAGATGCTCTTCTTAACTCACCACGACTACAGTTAGGCCAGATCAAAACGGCTACCAATCCGTAGACAATTATTCCGAGCAAGGACTCCTGAATACGTAATACCCCAGCCTTGTAGGAGATAGAAAAGTCACCACCGGTCACATCCCACAATAAAAAGATGACATAACCACTTGTAAGCCAAAAGTACTGGTAGTTCGATCTCTGTAAAAAATAAACACAGATAGACACCCAAATAGATAGGGCAATCATAAACAACCAGCGATCTTGTGGAAATAACGCGACGATTATCCAGCCAGCCAGCAAGGCAAATAGCGTCCCTAAAATCCACAAAATGGCTCGATTAAGAGACTGCCCCAAATTCGCCTGACTGCAGACAATAACAGCAAATCCAGCCCAAAAAGGCTTCTCCCAATTCAGGCCCAAGGCAATGGCATAAACGATCACTAAAGCTGTTGCTAGCTTAATAGACTCTTTAACATTACGAGACAACTGCAAAGCTTTCTCCGACCATTTCTACATACTATTGCTTCACCATTTTGATCTTTGGCACAGCAATATGTATCTACCCTAAATACAAGCTGGATAACCAAAAGGGAGTATGGCATATAAAAAGGTAGAGAAATCTAAGACCTGGGGGCTTAGCAAAAACGGCCCAAGGCCTAACAATCCGCCCACTGGTATGAAATACAAATTCTGCCAGCTTATAAAAATAAACGCCTAAAACACCAAAAGGATTAGGCATGCCTTCCTAACCTCTCTTCTCACAATCCTGAAGCCCAAGCCATCCCCCATCTTCGCCCAGCACCTTTAAATACACTAATTATAAATCCTTAAGGCAAGAAGGGAACGCGGTATCAGCGGTATTACCGGACCAAATATTAGTGCCAGAGCTACAATCTAAGGCTTCATTATCATCTAAAAGATCATCTAAGCCGCTTCCTGTTACCGTATTCCCACTGATTACATTGTCCTGATTAGGAAAATCGTATGGGCCACCAATAAAAATTCCATAACTTGCACTACCCAGCACTGAATTGCTGGCAATAACGCAAAACGATGCACCCACCGACATTCCATTAATTGGTTGCTCCGCTAGCACGATCCCCAAATCATTATCCTGCAGATTATTGTTTGAGATGTTGGAAAAGAAACCACTTGCAATTATTCCATACACAAGAAAACCTGAGATGCTGTTACCCACCACTACATTTCTCACACCGAAAACATCAATTCCAGCCGCCTCAGCGTTATTACTATTTGACAGCGTATTCTGGCGAATAAGATTGCTATCACTTTCTACATTAATAGCAATATCATCTGAATCCTCTACAGTTACCCCTACAACCGCATGAAAACCATCCCCACGTAATGACACCCCAATTCCACAGCCTCTCAGTTCCCCACCAGTTAGCCGAGCATAAGATCCAGCCATAAGTATACCAGCGCCACTACCGGTACACTCCACCGAACCATCACCTACCATGGTTAACTTACCATCGGGACCTTCAATAGTAAGAGCAGGATCTTCACTACAGGAAAGGGCCTCACTTAATTCTTGAGCATCAGTAATCGTATCACCACATTGAACATCTGCTGTGGCTAGAGAAGAAAAAGCCGAAATCGATATTATCAATCCCGCCAGATATCGTTTATTCGGAGAATTAAACATAGCTGGAGCCCCGTCGTGAAGTTGAAATTAAGCTTCAGTGTCGGACTCCCAAAGGTAGCCTGCCATAAGAATATATTCTCATTCTAACTTAAACAATAAAGATACACCTTATGACTAAGTTTTATAAAGCCAGCGCCAATGTATCGACAATCGCCCTTCTATAAAAACTTAAGCACTACCCCAGCCTATCAATTGACATGCAACCAAAGAGCATTCCCAGATTAAGAACTTAATTAATCACAATTTGTTTTTTAGGAAACCGTATAACACCGTCACTTTCCCATCGATAATTATCTTCCACTTCCAGATTCTTAAGCTGAACCCCTTCAGGATTATTAACCCCTTTAATAAATCTTCCCGAATAATCCCAAAACCCCAAATGACATGGGTCTAATAGGCCATGCAGCGGTATATCAATCGAAAATCCTGAAGAATCCTTAAGGAGACACGCTGAATGAACACCCAGCGGATAATAAACAAAAAAGTCTGGTATAGCTCCTTCACTATAGTAGGGGCCATTTGTCAATTTATTATTAGCAACAAGTTCCTTCAAATATTCTTCTGTAGGCCGATAAACTGCTAAAGGCCTACCCTCATATTCATAGATTTTCATCTTGCCTTTAGGGATTGAATAATCACTAACAGTCAAAGGCCTATCCGTTACAGCAGATGGTTTCAAGCTTTCAACAAAGGGGTATAAAGAAAATAGTAAGCCGACACAAACCACCCCCCAGACACACCGAACAAGAATTTTCCTTTTGCTCATCACAATTCCCTAAGATGCACTACCTAATTTTGCCTCAGCCACCCACTTCAATAATGAATATTAAAGATGGCAAGTTGCGCAAACCGAAGCCCCATAATACAACTTAAGAGTCAGAGGCTCCCCCACAAAATTAGCTGCGACAATCTGGATTAGCGCAGGGTAATAGAGCTAAAACCGATTAATAGCTGATGCAGATACCCCAAAATAAAAAAGGCCCCATTGGGGCCTTTTCAATCTCAATTAGCTCAGCAATTATGCATTAAGAGCTTTAAACTCGCGCCTACGGCGATGCAGAACCGGCTCGGTATAACCATTTGGCTGAGCACACCCCTCAAATACCAGCTCACAGGCAGCCTGGAAGGCAACGCTCTTATCAAAGTTCGGAGCCATATCATTATAATTGGAGTCGCCGGCATTCTGACGGTCCACCACAGCAGCCATACGCTCCATGGTTTCACGCACTTGCTTATCGCTGACAATACCGTGCTTGAGCCAGTTGGCGATATGCTGAGAGGAAATTCTCAGGGTTGCACGGTCTTCCATCAGGCCGACATCATTGATATCCGGCACCTTGGAGCAACCCACGCCCTGCTCTACCCAGCGTACTACATAGCCGAGAATGCCTTGGGCATTGTTGTCCAACTCTAGCTGGATATCTTTAGTACTCCAGCTGGTTTCAGCCGCTACCGGAACCGTTAAAATATCTTCCAGCTTGGCGTGATGGCGATGTTGTATCTCTTCCTGGCGGCGATTCACATCCACTTTGTGGTAGTGCAAGGCATGCAAGGTAGCAGCCGTGGGCGACGGTACCCACGCCGTGTTGGCACCGGCCATTGGGTGGGCCAACTTAGCGTGCATCATGGCTGACATCTGGTCTGGAATTGGCCACATGCCCTTACCAATTTGCGCTCTGCCCTTCAGGCCACTGTTCAGGCCAACATCCACATTCCATTCTTCGTAGGCGTTAATCCATGTGGATTGCTTCATATCACCCTTGCGAATCATGGGGCCCGCAAGCATGGAAGTATGGATCTCGTCACCGGTGCGATCGAGGAAGCCAGTATTAATAAAGACTACACGCTCTTTCGCTTCGGCAATACAAGCTTTGAGGTTCACAGTGGTGCGACGCTCTTCGTCCATAATGCCCATTTTTACTGTGTAACGGGGCAGATCGAGCGCATCTTCGATTCGGTTAAACAGAGTATTGGCGAAAGCCACTTCCTCCGGGCCGTGCATCTTTGGTTTTACGATATAGATGCTGCCTTCACGGGAATTCTTGATCGGGCTCTCACCACGGAGGTCATGCAAAGCGATCAAACTGGTGATCATGCCGTCGAGAATCCCTTCGGGGATTTCCTGGCCATCGCCGAACAGCACTGCATCATTGGTCATCAGGTGGCCGACGTTGCGCACGAACATCAGGCTGCGCCCCGGTAAGGTAACCTGGTTGCCGTTCGGGGAGGTGTACTCACGATCTGCATTGAGCTTTCGCTCAAAGGACTTACCGCCTTTGCTAATGGTTTCCTTCAGGTCGCCCTTCATCAGACCGAGCCAGTTGCGGTAAACCACTACCTTATCTTCAGCATCGACAGCCGCTACCGAATCCTCGCAATCCATAATGGTGGTCAGCGCGGATTCCATTAGCACATCTTTAACACCGGCATCATCGGTTTTGCCGATGGGGCTCTCGCGATCCACCTGGATCTCAAAGTGCAAACCGTGCTGCTTCAGCAGGATGCTGGAAGGCTCTTCGCTGTCACCCAAATAACCAACAAACTGCTTGGCATCTTTTAAGGTGGCGATGTCGCCATTAGCCTGTACCACTTCCAGCAGCGAGCCATTGATGCGGTATTGCACCGCCTCAGCGTGACTGCCACAGGTAAGCGGGGCAGACTGATCGAGGAAGTTGCGTGCATATTCGATCACTTTAGCGCCGCGAACCGGGTTGTATTCCGTACTTTTTTCCGCGCCACCCTCTTCACTGATCACATCTGTACCGTACAGTGCGTCGTAAAGGCTGCCCCAGCGCGCGTTTGCCGCATTGAGCGCATAGCGTGCATTCATTACCGGCACTACCAGCTGAGGTCCCGCCAGGATGGCGATCTCTTCATCGACATTTTCGGTAGTTGCGCTGAATTCAGCAGGCTCGTCGGCGAGGTAGCCGATCTCTCGCAGGAAAGTCTGGTAGCCTTCCAGATCGCGGAAACCTTCAGGGTTGTCCGTGTGCCAGCGATCCAGGGTCTCCTGCAGTTCATCGCGTTTTTCCAGCAAGGCGCGGTTTACCGGAGCCAGATCGTGGACAATAGATTCCAATTTGGCCCAGAAAGCTTCGGCGCTAACTCCAGTTCCTGGAATCACCTCCTCGCAAACCAGGTTGTAAAGTTCTGGTGCGATTTGCAGATCGCCGATTTGGACTCGTTCCGTCATACCCAGGGCCTCTCATCAGATTGTTGGAATAGCGGCATTCTAAACAGCCATTTCCACATACCGCTAATTTATAGACACAATTCCCACTATTCATAGATCGAATTTTTATGACAAAGCAGTTGATGTGTGTTTGCCCGGACAGAACCGCGCAGACACAGCGCCCACCGGCAACATCGTTACAAAGCGCGGCCAATATCGAGAATTAAACGGCGCAGCCAGCGGTGCGGGGCGCTCTGTTGCAACAGCGGGCTCCAAGCCATTTTTAACTCCAAGTTGGGAATATCCAGGGGCGGATCACGCCTCACCACGCGGGGATTATCACTGGCCAATTGGGCCAAGCGAGTGGGCACCGTTACGATTAGATCGCTCTGTTCAGCCAGCAGCATAGCTACCTGGTAGTGACGGGTGAAAACGGAGATATCCCGCTTCTCCCCCAAACGACCTATGGCCTCATCCACCCAGCCCAAGCGCTGTACATCTTCCGGGTTAACCCCGACACCCACCCCCATACCGGTCTTGCTCACCCAGATATGCTGGGCTTCCAGATAACTCTGCAGATTGTAATCCCGGAGTATCGGGTTATCGGCGCGCATCACACAGGAGAAGCTATCGCGCCATACGGTGGCCTGGTGAAAGCTCTGCGGCATACTGTCAAAGCGGTTGATCACCATATCCACCTTGCCCTGCTCTACATCCACAAAGCTCACATCACTGGGCGTCATGATATCCAAGCTGATACCCGGGGCGTCATCCCGCAGTTGCTTTAGCAGCGGCGGAATCAAAGTGGACTCGGCGTAGTCACTGGCCATGATGCGGAAAGTGCGGCGGGTATTGGCGGGGTCAAAATCCCGATTTGGCTGGATAACCCGATCAATGGAAGAGAGTGCTTCGCGCACCATCGGCTGCAATTCCAAAGCCCTTTCCGTGGGCATCATGCCCTCACGGGTGCGCACCAGCAACGGATCGTCAAACAGTTCCCGCAGGCGCTTCAGGCCATTACTCATGGCCGGCTGGGACAGCCCCAGGTAATTGGCTGCACGGGTCACATTGCGTTCGCGCAGCAGCACATCGAGGTAAACCAGCAGGTTCAGGTCAGCTCTTTCCAGTTGCATACATCTATTCGCCAAATCGATAGTGAAAATAAAATCAATAAATTAGGCAAATTATGCCACTCCTCCTAAGATACTCAACACCTAATCGCAGTCACCGTTTAAGGATTTACAGTCATGTCCACTTACACTCAAGACATCGACGCGGTAGCAAAGCTCCGTGAAAGTCATGGCAGCTCCTGGGACGCCATCGATCCCGAATCTGTTGCCCGTATGCGTGCCCAGAACAAATTCAAGCACGGCCTGGATATCGCCAAGTACACCGCTGATATCATGCGCGCCGACATGGAAAACTACGACAAGGACACGTCCAAGTACACCCAGTCCCTGGGTTGCTGGCACGGTTTCATCGGTCAGCAGAAGATGATTTCTATTAAGAAGCACTTCGAAGGCAACACTGACCGCCGCTACCTGTACCTGTCCGGCTGGATGGTCGCCGCTCTGCGCAGCGAATTCGGTCCTCTGCCCGACCAGTCCATGCACGAAAAAACTTCCGTAGCTGCTCTGATCGAAGAGCTCTACACCTTCCTGCGCCAGGCTGATGCCCGCGAATTGAACGACCTGTTCCGCGAAGTGGACGCCGCTCGCGAAGCTGGCGATAAAGAAGCTGAGAAAGCTGCCCAGGACAAGATCGACAACCACAAGACTCACATTGTACCGATCATCGCCGACATCGATGCAGGTTTTGGTAACGCCGAAGCAACTTACCTGCTGGCCAAGAAAATGATCGAAGCGGGTGCTTGCTGTATCCAAATCGAAAACCAGGTTTCTGACGAGAAGCAGTGTGGTCACCAGGACGGTAAAGTAACCGTTCCTCACGAAGACTTCCTGGCCAAGATCCGCGCAGTTCGCTACGCGTTCCTGGAACTGGGCGTAGACAACGGTGTTATCGTTGCCCGTACCGACTCCCTGGGCGCTGGCCTGACCAAGCAAATCGCTGTAACCAATAAGCCGGGTGACCTGGGTGACCAGTACAACTCCTTCCTGGATTGCGAAGAAATCGATGCTTCCGAGCTGGCCAACGGCGACGTAATCATCAACCGCGAAGGCAAGCTGCTGCGTCCTAAGCGTCTGGCTTCCAACCTGTTCCAGTTCCGCAAGGGCACTGGCGAAGCGCGCTGCATCCTGGACAGCATCACCTCTTTGCAGAACGGTGCAGACCTGATCTGGATCGAAACCGAGAAGCCTCACGTTCGCCAGATCGGCGGCATGATGGACGAAATCCGCAAAGTCGTTCCCGATGCGAAGCTGGTTTACAACAACAGCCCGTCCTTCAACTGGACCCTGAACTTCCGTCAGCAGGTATTCGATGCTTGGTCTGAAGAGGGTAAAGACGTATCCGCATACGACCGCGCCAACCTGATGAGCGCCGAATACGACGACTCTGAGCTGTCTGCAGCGGCCGACGAGAAGATCCGTACCTTCCAGGCCGACGCGGCTCGCGAAGCTGGTATCTTCCACCACCTGATCACTCTGCCGACTTACCACACTGCGGCCCTGTCTACCGACAACCTGGCCAAAGAGTACTTCGGTGAGCAAGGTATGCTGGGCTATGTGAAAGGCGTACAGCGCAAAGAGATCCGTCAGAGCATCGCCTGCGTTAAGCACCAGAACATGGCTGGTTCCGACATCGGCGACGACCACAAAGAATACTTTGCTGGTGATGCTGCCCTGAAGGCTGGTGGTAAAGACAACACCATGAACCAGTTCGGTTAATCGACCGGTACGGTTTCAGTAACTTTGAGGCGGCACTTGACGCCTCTTTTTTTGAACCCATTGGGTTCATCTCAAAGCACCGCAAGTTTGCCTACGCTTTGATCTCTGCAATTTTTATTACTTGGGCCGCTACTGCGGCCCTTTTTAATTCCGAAACTGAACTACCCCGGTTCTTTCCCTCTTAAAGACAACTCCTCGGCTAGCCTTAAAGCACCCTCGTTGAAATTCGCGCATCATGAGCGATCAAAATTTAATTCTGATATTCAATTGCGGCAGCTCGTCAGTGAAGTTTTCCGTGCTGGACCCAGATTCGGGTGCAGAACACCTTGCCGGTATCGCGGAAGCCCTTGGCACCCCCAAAGCCAAACTGAAGTGGCACTATCAAGGAACAGAAGACTCCCATAGGCTCGCGCTGGATAGCGACCACGCGGCAGTAATTAATGAGCTGGTAACACAGTTTGACCGAGCCTGGTCACAGTTACAGGACGGGTTAAAAGCGATAGGTCACCGAGTCGTCCATGGCGGCGAACATTTCTCCAGCTCCGTTCTGATCAATCAGAAGGTGATGGCCTGTATCGAAGAGTGCTGTGATTTGGCCCCTTTGCATAACCCCGCTGCTCTCAAGGGGATCTACGCCTCCCTAGATGCCTTCCCCCAACTACCCCAAGTCGCCGTCTTTGATACCGCCTTTCATCAGCAAATGCCGAAGTATGCGTATCTATACGGGCTCCCCTACCCACTGTACGAAGAGTACAAGATCCGCCGCTATGGCATGCATGGCAGTAGCTATCAGTACATTGGCGAGCGGTGCGCTGAACTACTGGGAAAACAGACGGCTGAACTCAATATTATTGCTGCTCACCTCGGTGGCGGCGCCTCTGTTTGCGCCATCAAACAGGGGCGCAGTGTAGATACAAGCATGGGGCTTACACCTCTTGAAGGACTGGTAATGGGGAGTCGCTGCGGCGATCTGGACCCGGGAATACTCCTCTACTTACAGCAAGCGCTTGGATATACCCAAGACTCACTAGAGCAGTTGCTAAATAGAGAAAGCGGTATGCTGGGCATATCCACCCTGAGCAGTGATTGCCGTGCACTGGAGCAAGCTGCCGAGAAAGATCATAAGGGAGCCAAACTCGCCCTGGAAATATTCTGTTACCGCCTGGCCAAATATATTGCTGCTTACACCATCCCCTTGGGTAGCGTCGATGCTTTGGTATTCACCGGCGGTATCGGGGAGAACTCCTCCGGGGTGCGAAGCCGGACCATCGAATGGCTCAAGCCCTTAGGCTACCAACTCAACCCCGAAGCCAATCAGAAAACCAAGTCGCAAGTAGAGGGGTTAATCTCTGCGCAGGAAACTCCCAACATCCTGGTAATCCCCACTAAGGAAGACTGGATTATTGCCCGGGATACATCGCGCTTGGTGCAGTCTTAAACATGCTGCGACACAGCAATGCCAGAACCCTGATGCTGGTTCCTCTGGAAGCGGGAGCCGGTATCACCTCTGTAAGCCTGGGTTTAATTCGGGCGTTAGACCGAAAAAGTATTGAGCTTCAATTTTTTAAACCTGTTGCCGAGCCCCCACCCCCAGACGGCACTATAGAGCGCACCACTGAGATCTTGCGGCAAACATCCAACCTGGCCATCCCCAGCTCACTGAGTGCCGAATATGCGGACTCGATGGTATCCACCGGAAAAATGGCGGATTTACTGGAAGAGATTCTCGCCCGCTTCAGACGAATCTCGGCGAAGGCTGAAGTCAATGTGATCGAAGGCGTGCTACCCAGCCGCGACAATCCCGTGACTAACCAGCTGAATTATCAAATTGCCAAAACCCTCGATGCGGAAGTGGTACTCGTCGCCTGTCCATCCCCCGGTGCAAGTGACTCAATTAAGCAACTTCGCGAGAGACTGGAGTTTGCCGTACGTCTTTATGGCGGCGAGGATGCGAAGCGCGTGGTGGGCTGCATCATCAATAAAGTGGGTCTGCCAGCGGAAATTATGGATACTCCCGGAGCTCATTTAATTGGACTGCATTCACAACTGGAATCTAGCAAAGAAAGCCCCCCTAGCCTGACCCCTGAGATACTTTCAAAGCAGATTCCACTGCGTATTGTCGGTTTTATTCCCTGGAATGCAGAACTGCTCTCCCCTCGTGCTCTCGACCTGGCGCGGCACTTTAATGCAAAGGTACTCAATAAAGGAGAGCTGGAAACACGCAGGTTGCATACCGTCACTTTCTGCTCCCGCTCACTGCCCAATATGTTGAGAAGATTTAAGCCCGGGGCCATGCTGGTGACTTCTGCCGATAGGCCCGACGTGGTTGTGGGCGCATGTTTGGCCGTTATGAATGGAGTCAAAATTGGATGCCTGCTATTAACCGGCGGCTACCATTTGGACAAAGCCATTTTGAAACTGTGTACCCCGGCCATGGAAACAGGCCTTCCCATTTTACTGGTACCTTCCAATACCTGGCACACGGTGATGTCACTGCAGACTTTTAATTTGCGCACCCCATCAGATGACAGAAATCGCGTGGACCGGGTGCAGGAATTTTTCGCCAGTCGCCTGGATGAAGCATGGGTGGAATCACTGAGCCAACAAAGTGAAATCCCCAAACGCCTTTCACCTCCGGCATTTCGCTACCACCTCACGGAAATGGCCCGGCGCCGCACTATGCGGATTGTCCTACCCGAGGGCACCGAACCCCGCACAATTCGCGCCGCCCAGCTCTGCCTGGAGAGAGAGATCGCACACCCAGTTTTACTGGGCGAAGAAAAAGATATTTTCAAAATTGCCGAGCAGCAGGGGTTAAAGCTCAATAAAAAGTTGGAAATTGTCGATCCCAAGGCGGTGAGGGCACACTATGTGGAACCCATGGTTGCCCTGCGTAAAAACAAGGGACTTACTCAAGTGGTGGCACTCGAGCAGCTACAGGATAATGTGGTTCTCGGAACCATGATGTTGGCATTGGGTGAAGTGGATGGACTGGTGTCCGGAGCTATTCACACAACAGCCAATACCATTCGGCCCGCCCTGCAACTGATCAAAACCGCCCCGGATGAAGAGCTGGTTTCCTCGATATTTTTTATGCTGCTCCCTGAACAGGTACTGGTCTACGGAGATTGCGCGATCAATCCCGATCCCGATGCACAGCAACTCGCCGCTATAGCCATTCAATCAGCAGATTCCGCAGCGGCATTTGGTATAGAACCCCGAGTCGCAATGATCAGTTACTCCACCGGCACATCCGGCAGCGGCAGCGATGTCGATAAAGTCCGCGAGGCCACCCAGCTGGCCAAACAGAAGAGACCGCAGCTGATTATTGATGGCCCCCTTCAATACGACGCCGCCTTAATCCGCAATGTCGCTGCCCAAAAAGCCCCGCACAGCCCCGTAGCCGGCAGGGCCACAGTTTTTATCTTTCCCGACCTGAATACCGGCAACACTACCTACAAAGCCGTTCAACGCAGCGCTGATTTAGTGAGTATTGGGCCAATGTTGCAGGGGTTGCGCAAGCCGGTTAACGACCTATCACGGGGCGCACTCGTGGATGATATTGTGTATACCATTGCCCTCACCGCCATCCAGGCCCAGGGCAAACTTCACTAATTTTATTTACTCCCGGCGCAAAGGCCTACGCTGGTCGATATACTCTTGTAACGCGGCAGCAACGATATAGGCTTCCAGCCTGTGCTCATAGGTCTCTGTATGATCGTACCCCATTCGCTGTAAGCAGCGTTGGATATAGTCGGCACTTGAGGATTTATCGTGCCAGACCCGGCGGCCTTTAAAAATATTGGCCAGCACTTTCCACCAGCTTTTATCAGCGGAGCGCAAGTGCTGTAGGGCCACCGCTAGCAGGGCTTCCTCATCAGAGAAATCAGTACCCAGTGGATAGTGAGGCAGTTCCGCCAGGCATTTTTCGTCATTGAATACACTGGCGAGGTGTTCAGGTGTGTTTTTATTAAAACTCTCGGGAATAGAAAAGCTTTTTTCTATCTTCCCCGCGTGCTTAGCCTGCTCTAGCAATACGGCTTGAAAGCGGGTATCACAGATACTGAGCATGGCCACCATTACATCCCGGTCTGTTTTACCACGCAAATCGACTGCGCCATATTCCGTCACAACCACATCGCGCAAATGCCGGGGAATTGTCGTGTGAGGATATTCCCATACAATATTACTCTCGCAGATTCCATCGCGCATTCGCACACTGGGGAGCGCAATAATGGATCGAGCCCCTGGCAAGTCCCAAGCCTGGGCGACAAAGTTATATTGCCCCCCCACCCCACTCACCACGTGGTTATCCACCAAGGCATCCGAGACAACCGCCCCCCCAAGTGTCACCATCATGGCCGAATTTACAAAGCGCGCATGCTGTCGCTGCGCCAGCTTTAGGTCTCTTTGGGATTGGAGGTCATTGGTAAAACTGATGTCAATCATATCGAGACCTGCACCCTCCCTAGGGTCCAGATCCCGCAACTCTCGATACATAAGTTCCGGCCCCAGATAGAAGCCGCCATGTAACCAGACCCCCCCAGCGATCTTTTTATTCAGGCAACTACCAATTAGACGGCGGCGCCCATGTTCGCTGTGAAGATCACACTCCTCTTCTTCACCATCAGGAGTCAGCAACTTATGGCCCCGCCAACTGTAGCTGGGGTCCACAATGCCAAGCTGCTGTAAAAAATCTGTATCTGCCACGGTTAAAGGGCAACTGATACGGCCAGCATTCTTTAATGCCAGCAGCGTTTCTTCCTGCACAGTATCAGTAATCTGATCGCTATCGAGCAGATGTTGAATTGTCGCATCAGCGTAGACTTTACGGGTCAGAACTCCGGCTCTGCGCAGATGGAGAAAACCGTGGGGCACCATTTCACTGGCCCCGTAAAGGCCCCGCTTAAAGGTGCCAGTACATAGAGGCAGTTCCTCTCGGTAGCGCTTAGCATCCTCTTCCACCAAGTCATCCAGAATCCGGCAAAAGAGGGCGTTTTCCTTATGCCTCAAGCGCAGTACATGGCAAACCGCATCTCCCAGGGCGCCGATACCTACTTGAAGGGTTCCTCCATCTTCAACCAGACTGGCGATATGGTAGGCGATGCTGTATTCGGTAAAGGTTACTGGCAGGGCCGGAGCCGCAAACAGCGGCGTATCGAAAGTCTCGCCTTTCAACAAAAAGTCAAAAGCACTGGCCGGTAGCTCACTGCTTCCATGGATATAGGGCAGCTGTGTATTTACTTCACCCAATAAAAACAGGGGATAGTCTTTGCGCTGAGCTGCCAGCTTTAGAACAGGCAGTGTCAGGTCTGGGTTGCAACTTAAACTGTACCTATCTCCACACTCTGAAGGCGCCACCATTTGCGCAATAACGTTAACCCCCCGACTGATCAGCTCACCGGGTACCTGGGTATAATTTGCACTCACGTAGTGTTGCTGCGCATAGTTGTTGCCGAGCAGCGAACCGGGCTCCATAAAGAATTCAATTACCTGGATATTACCTGGCAGGTGCCCTTTCCTCCTCGCGGGAACATAAGCAAGGTCTTGGTATTGACTGTAATGGGTATCCAGAAGTGGCTGGATAAAGCGCCGGGAAATATCACTATCCCCACGGGGGCGCTCCAGCGTCAGGGCCGTAAATATCGTCAGTGAAATCGTATGATCTTCTGCCGCTCGAGCGTATAGCGTATTAGCGAAATGGTTTGCCTTACCAAGCCCCAGCGGTAAGGCCAATACTATTTTCTTGCCGACAACTTCTAAGAGCTTATCGACACACTCCTCGGCACTGGTAAAGCTCTCTGGAGAATTCTTGTGCGCAGATTCCATCGGAGGTAGCTTTCCTCAAACCTTATTGGACTGTGCCCGCACACCCACCCAAGTGCTCAAAGTGATCCACCTGAATTGCCTTCTCCACAGCATCCGCTGTATCGTAGAGTATCTCAGCCTCTTCATCGCTGATTAGATTTTTCTTTAACCCTTCTTCCACGCTATCCCTGCTCAGGTTGCGAATACCGCCTTTTTTTAATTTTTCACGAGCCCGCTCGGAAGCGCATACCCGATCAAACGCCTGCTCAACAATATCCACTCCATCCCCGGGAGTTCCGAGAAAGACCCCACTGGTCAGCCGGTCGCGAGTCGCCGACGGCGTCAACAGTAATTCCGCACAGGCCTTGGCTTGCCGATCCGATGCGGTGTGGACACTGTGACCCCAAGGCATGGTGAGGAAGTGCATTACTTGGCCAATAAATGGCCGGGGGAAATTTTGAAACACCTCCAACAAGTTGACTTCGATCTTATGCAATCCATCTCGCATGGCAAATTCCAGCAGAGGGAGGTCATCCTTAGGGTTGCCATCATCATAAAAGCGCTTCAGGGTGCAGCTGAGTAGATACAGCTGACTCAAGACATCGCCCAATCGGGAAGAAATTAATTCTTTTCGCTTGAGTTCTCCTCCCAGAGTCATCAAGGAAAATTCGGTGACCAGAGATAGCACCGCCGAATACCGATTCAGTTGCCGGTAGTACTTGGCAGCGTGCCCTACGTTGCGAGGGCTGCTGGCAAACAAGCCCACCGTCCAGCCGTGAAAAATACCCCGACAAAGGGTTTTGAATTGAAACCACATATGTTTGGGCAGCAACTTATCCAGTTCATCCAAACCCGCTTCATGATCCGGATTTTCTGCCGCCAACATTTCCTGCAAGATATAGGGGTGACAGCGAATTGCACCCTGACCAAAGATCATCAAACTGCGAGTGAGAAGATTGGCCCCCTCTACCGTAATTGCTACCGGTATCGCTCGATAAACATTACCCAGGTAATTTAATGGACCATCCATAATGGCCTTGCCCGCATGGATATCCATTGCATCAATAATGGCCTGGCGTAGACCGCAAGTAGCATTGGCTTTCATAATTGCGGTGATCACCGCTGGCTTTCGCCCCTCATCCAGAGCACGGGTAGTCGTTTTATGGGCGCTATCCAATACGAAGGCGATAGAAGCAATTTCAGCCAAGCGGCGTTGCACGCCTTCAAAGCGACCAACGGGCACATTAAATTGCTCTCGAACCCGGGCGTAAGCGCCAGTCATGCGCGCGGCCATTTTTGCCCCACCGGTAGACAGGGATGGCAAAGAAATTCCTCGGCCTGCGGCAAGGGCACTCATCAGCATCTCCCAACCTTTGCCGACATTCTCCTCGCCGCCAATAATCCAATCCATGGGCATAAAAACATCTTTTCCCCAGTTGGGCCCGTTCTGAAATGCTTGCAGTGCTGGGAGATGCCTCTGACCAATGGAAACTCCCGGTGTATCTGTGGGCACCAGGGCAACCGTAATACCCAGCTCTTCTTCATCGCCGAGAATATGGTCCGGGTCATAGAGTTTGAAGGCCAAACCTAACACCGTAGCTATCGGGCCCAAGGTGATATAGCGCTTGTGCCAATTAACACGCATACCAAGGACCTTTTCGCCTTGATATTCGCCGTAACAGACTACGCCACGGTCAATCATGGATGCCGCATCAGATCCGGCCTCCGGACTGGTCAGCGCAAAGCAGGGAATATCAGTGCCATCTGCCAGACGTGGCAAATAGTAATCTTTTTGCCCTTGCGTACCGTGAGCCAGTAGCAGCTCTCCCGGGCCCAATGAGTTAGGCACCATTACTGTGACACCCACACAGGTACTGCGGGTGGTAATTTTGGTCACTATCTCCGCATGAGCTGTCGGGGAAAAGCCAAGGCCGCCATATTTCTTGGGGATAATAATGCCAAAAAAGCGATTTTTCCGTAGGAAATCCCAAACATGCTCCGGAATATTGCGATCCACATAGCTAATTTGCCAATCGTTGATCATTCGGCACAGCTCTTCGACTGGCCCCTCCAGGAAAGCCTGCTCCTCTTCATTGAGCGCAGGTGGACCCATCCCCAACAACTGATCCCAATGTGGTTTACCTGACAATAACTCAGCGTCCCACCAAACCTCACCCGCTTCCATCGCCTCCCTTTCTGTTTCAGAAATTGGCGGAAGTACCCGTTTAATAATTTTTAAAAGAGGCGCGGTAAAGAATTTTTTGCGCAATTCGCTCATTTTCACCTTCCATAGCGGCAGCCGTTGCAACAAACACTGCCAATTCCCGCAGGGTCGAGAGAGTCATCAATGCACAATAATAGGAGACGTTTGATTGCAGGTAAGAATTCACAGAAGAAATCCATGCCCCTACCCTGATAGACATTTTATTTTTCAACAAAACCGGCGTTGTTTTTTTTAGGGCCATTGAAAAGTTATTGAGATTAGCTTTTTCTCACTCCGTCCACAGCAATTCGTATTGTGAGACCCCATCACCCCCTTTCAATTAAATAACCATTTTTCCAGGGACTTAGCCTTATAACTTTTTGAAAGGGAAACAAAAATAAACAAGGATTTTGACATGAAGCGATTAACGGCAATATCTCTCACCAGCATCAGCCTGATGCTCCCTTCATTAATTTACGCCGATCTTATCGGCGAAGAACCGCGCTTAGACCCAGCAGATAGGATTAGCCAGGATGAAATTTCCCAAGGACAACTGCACCTCGACGAAATACGTGAAGCGGGGCTGATTATTTTCAGCACGCCTTTCAATCGTTACGACGGCTTTGGTGATGGTCCCCACGATTTTTCTGAACCGGACAACCACTCCCCCACCGGAGGTAACAGGCCCACCCTGCAAGGTAATGGCACATTTTTACGGGTCAATGGCCTCGATGCGCAAAATTGCCTGGAGTGCCACACCGTTATCAGCAATAGAACAACGCCACCCAGATTGGGCATTGGCGGAGGTGGAGGATTCGGAACCAGCGTATTATTCCGTCCCGCCAATATCGATGTTATCGATGAAAACTTTGACGGTATCGCAGAGTTTGATGGGCGGCTGATTAATCCGGTATTTTTATTTGGCGCTGGGGGGATTGAATTGGTTGGTCGTGAGATGACCCATGAATTACAAAATCTTAAACAACACGCCCTCAACAACCCCGGCACCATCGTTGAACTGGAAACAAAATCAGTCAGTTTTGGGAGCATCATTGCCGACGAGTACGGCAATTTGGATACAACCAATGTCGAAGGCGTCGAGCACGATTTGGTTGTCAGGCCATTTGGTCGAAAAGGTGACAACGCCTCAGTCAGGGAGTTCGATGTCTCCGCCTTGGCATTTCATATGGGGATGCAGGCCTCGGAAGCCTTTGGCGGAGCAACAGCAGATGCTGATAATGACGGAGTCGTCAACGAAATCACCGTTGGGGATTTATCCGCACTGAGTATCTTTATTACCACCCTGGAACCACCATTCGATGTCGATGACAGAGAACACCGTGACGGCCGGAGGCTTTTCTCCGATATTGGCTGCGCCGACTGCCACCGCCCAACGATGGTAACCCAGAGAAGGACCCTCCCTTATAAACTTACCGGCTCTCCAGAAACTCCCTTTGAAGACATTTTTTACGAAGTGGACCTCACCAAGCAACCGACAAATTTTCGCCAAACCCGCAATGGCGGAATAGAGGTCGCAATGTTCTCTGATCTCAAGCGCCACGATATGGGCGAGGGGCTGGCTGAGAACGCCTTCTTCCAAACGGACCAGCAAAACCGTGAGTTTATTACCGCACGCCTTTGGGGAGTGGCCGATACCGCGCCCTATTTACACGACGGCAGAGCCACTACGTTGGCAGAAGCCATTTTTCTCCACGACAGCCCCGGAAGCGAGGCCAGTAACGCAGCACAGAATTTCAAGTATTTAAGTGAAAATGATCAGAATAAGATCTTGGCATTTTTGATGTCCCTGAGAATGCCGGAGAACCCCGCTGATGATCTAATTGATCCCCGCTGAGTTGATTCTCAACAACTGGCAGCGCTTTTGGGCTGCCAGTTTCCAGACCTAATGGACTTACTGGTGTTTTTAGGTCAGTGCCTTACCCGCCACAATTACACCGTTGTTATCCGCGTAGAGGTATTCCCCCGGGCGGAAATCCACACCGGCAAAGCTCACCGCCAGGCCTCTTTCACCAATTCCCTTTTTTTCTGTTTTCATTGGATGGCTACCAAGTGCCTGCACCCCCAGATCCAGTTCCGCGATTTCATCTACATCGCGAATGCAGCCATACATCAGGATACCTTCCCAACCGTTGGCAACCGCCTTTTCTGCCAGCATATCGCCAAGACAAGCCCGCCGCATAGATCCACCGGCATCTACAACCAAAACCTTGCCCTGCCCCGGTTCAGCCACCAGTTCTCGCACCAGGGAGTTATCTTCAAAACATTTGATAGTGACAATCTGCCCACCAAAACGATCTCGGCCACCGTAATTGACAAACATAGGATCAACTACTCGCACCTCATCAGGGTAGGCATCACATAAATCGGGGGTTGACTTGAGCATCAATATTCTCGCAGCAATCTATGGAAGAGAAGGATAATAGCGGGAAAAAAGTAGAAGAGCTAAGAGGCAAATAAATACCGGGTATCACCACGATGGATAATACCCGGCCAAGCCTTCGCTGCCACGAAATTGAAACTAGTGTGTTACACGAACCGGCGTGCCTACACGCACATGCTGATAGAACTTTCTCGCCATATGTGGGGGCATACGTACACAACCATGAGAAGCGGGATAGCCGGGCACGTGGCCAGAGGCATGCAGACCGATACCGCCATTAAAACGAATGTAATTATTCATTTTTGCACCGCGATACACAGTACCCGCAGGGCGACGATGCTTTCGAGTATTTACATTCGATCTCACGACTCTGCCGGTGCGTCTATCAACAAAACTGCCATAAATAGACGAGCGGTGATAAGGGTGTTTGGACAACACACGAAAATGTCCGGGGCGTGTGCTATAACCGCGCTTCCCCGAAGAAATACGGGAGACACCAACTAATTTCCCACCTTTATACAGATATGCGCGCTGCTCACTTAAATCAATTCTAATTGATGGACTACCACCCCTGGCTGCGGCGCGATCATCAAACCAATTAGATGCGCGTGGCTTTGCATCTGCCGGTGGCGCTGCCATTAAAGCCATAAGGCACATCATCAAAAAGACATGAAGTATGGGGATTTGAAACTGTCTACTCGTTTGCATAGCTCACCTCACCGAGTCTGGGTACCCTGCCCTGAATCCAACAGATAAACAGTCTGTCGGTAATTTTCAGGTGCGCGCCAGTGGGGCCAGGGCCCACGGCGAACATTTTTACGGAGCACATTGCGCAATCTGTTTTTCGATTTACACGCAACCTTAGGACTCTTCCGATTCTATTGAGGCGAGCGGAAAGATTTAGAATGAATTCTTCTGTGTGGATCAGCTGATAGAGGTTTGTATTTTTTGGGTAATGTGTCGTTTAAATTTTTCAAACACAATTAGCAGAACAAAATCAGGCATTTCCGGATTTAACTGCAACAACGGACTCATTTTCCACCAAGGCAAACACCGCTTCAGCAGAAAAATTACAGTTAAATATAGCGGGGGAAGAATTGGGAAAGCGGCCCACAATTGGGCCGCTTAAGGAGGAAAATTAACCTTCCTCGTTGGCCAGGAATAGCCAGGTATCTACTGCGGTATCCGGGTTCAGGGACACACTGTCAATCCCCTCATCCATCAACCAGCGGGCGAAGTCTTTATGGTCAGAAGGACCCTGACCACAAATACCTACATATTTACCCGCTTTCTTACAGGCTTGGATCGCCCTGGAAAGCAGTGCCTTGACCGCTGGGTTGCGCTCATCAAACAAATCGGCAACCAGGCCGGAGTCGCGGTCCAGACCAAGCGTTAGCTGAGTCAGGTCATTGGAACCGATGGAGAAGCCATCAAAGTGCTGCAGGAAGTCTTCCGCCAGCAAAGCGTTGGACGGCAATTCACACATCATAATGACCTTAAGGCCACCTTCTCCACGGCGCAGGCCGTTTTCAGCCAGCAGACCGACTACTTCCTCAGCTTCTTCCGGGGTGCGGACGAAGGGCACCATGATTTCCACATTGGTCAGTCCCATTTCATCGCGGACTTTCTTCAGTGCACGGCACTCCAGGGCAAAGCACTGGCGGAAATCTTCAGAGCGATAGCGAGCTGCACCACGGAAGCCAAGCATTGGGTTTTCTTCGCTTGGCTCGTACAACTGGCCACCCACAAGGTGCGCATACTCATTAGATTTAAAGTCGGACAAGCGTACGATGACGCGATTTGGTGCGAAGGCTGCAGCCAAGGTAGCGATACCTTCCACCAGTTTTTCGACAATAAAGTCTTCTGGAGAATCGTATCCACCGATACGCTCGCGAATATTCTGCTGCAGATCTTCCGGCAGGTTATCCAGTTCGAGCAGTGCTTTCGGGTGAATACCGATCATGCGGTTGAGGATAAACTCAAGGCGCGCAAGGCCAACGCCCTGGTTCGGCAGATGGCTGAAAGCGAATGCTCGATCCGGGTTACCCACGTTCAACATAATTTTGAACGGCAGCTCCGGCATTTCCGCAACTTCAGTTTCCTCGCGCTGGAATTCCAGTTCACCAGCCATTACAAAACCGGTATCGCCTTCCGCACAGGAAACTGTCACCGGGGTGCCGGTTTCCAGCAGCTCGGTTGCATTACCACAACCTACAACTGCGGGGATGCCCAGCTCACGAGCGATAATTGCCGCGTGACAAGTACGGCCGCCGCGATTGGTAACAATAGCACTCGCTTTCTTCAGGACCGGCTCCCAATCCGGGTCGGTCATGTCGGTAACCAGGACTTCACCATCCTGCATCAGCGCCATATCTTCTACGGATTCAAGCTTGCGAACGGGGCCCGCGCCAATGCGCTGGCCGATTGCGCGGCCTTCACACAATACGTCACTGCGCTCCTGCAAGCTGTAGCGCTCAATGCTGGTTCCCTGATCGCGGGAGCGTACAGTTTCCGGACGCGCCTGTACGATAAACAACTTACCGCTGTCGCCGTCTTTGGCCCACTCGATATCCATCGGGCGACCGTAGTGCTCTTCAATCTTGCGGGCCTGGATTGCCAGGTCTGTCAGCTCCGCATCGTTGAGGGCAAAGCGCTGGCGGTCTTCGTCTGCCACCGGGATAGTTTTTACGGAACGACCACATTCACCGCTCTCGTCGTAAACCATCTTGATCGCTTTACTACCGCGATTGCGGCGCAGAATCGCAGGACGGCCCGTATCCAGGGCTGGCTTGTAGAGGTAAAATTCGTCCGGGTTAACCGCACCTTGAACAACGGTTTCGCCCAAACCAAAGGCAGCGGTGATAAAGATCACATCGCGGAAGCCACTCTCTGTGTCCAGGGTAAACATCACACCCGCTGCACCAGTCTCACTGCGCACCATGTGCTGGATACCGGCAGACAGGGCAACGCCCACATCCGCATAACCGGTATGCACGCGGTAGGCGATAGCACGGTCGTTGTAGAGGGAAGCAAAAACTTCTTTTACTGCCTTCAATACAGCGTCGATACCGCGGATATTCAGGAAGGTCTCCTGCTGACCGGCGAAGGACGCATCCGGCAAGTCTTCGGCGGTTGCAGAGGAGCGAACTGCAACAGCAGTTTCCGCACCACCCAGGGCCTCATAGCCCTCGCGAATCTCTTTTTCCAGCTGCTCGGGGAACGGAGTCTGTAAAATCCAGTTGCGGATTTCATCTCCCGCCTGGGCCAGCTCGGTGACATTACCAACATCCAATCCTTGCAAACGCTCGGCTATACGCTGCTCCAGCTGTTCGTGAGCCAGGAAAGCCCTAAAGGCTTCTGCGGTGGTAGCGAAGCCACCGGGTACGCTCACGCCGGCACCGGCGAGAGAGGAGATCATCTCGCCCAGTGATGCGTTCTTGCCGCCGACTTTGTCGACATCGGCCATGCCCAGTTTTGCGAAGTCGATCGTGAAGTTCGTCAAGTGAAGGCCCTCTAAAATTCAGGTTGAGTGGCGGCAGATTATAAGGATGAGTTTTGTAAAAAATAGCCCGTAAAAATTGGCCAAAATGTTGTAAATTTTCTACAAAAATTGCAAAACGCCAGAATAAAAGACCTTTGCCCCATTCCTCCCCTACAATAGCCCCCTCACGCCGACAAACTGAGAACAAACATGGCAAAAGACAAGCGCACGGCTTTTTTTATCTCCGACGGAACCGGTCTCACCGTCGAAGCGATTGGCCACAGCCTACTCGCACAGTTCCGCGATCAACAAGTTGAGCAGGTCACGCTTCCCTATATCGACTCCACCGAAAAAGTTAAACAGGCCCTGCAACGCATAGAAAAAGCAGCCGATGAATCCGGTTTACAGCCGATCATTATTACCAGCATTGTTTCTGACAAGATCCGGGAACAGCTGCACCAAAGCTCTGCGCTGATGCTCGATATCTTCGAGAACTACCTCACGCCACTGGCCAATCTGTTTAACCGGGATCCAGCGCAGATGGTCAACGTCTCTCACGGCATTGACGACAACCGTCGCTACACCGACCGGATTGAAGCAGTGCACTTCGCCATGGACAATGACGATGGCCGCAGAGTCAGCGAATTCCAGCAAGCCGATGTAATCCTGTTGGGCGTTTCCCGCTCCGGCAAAACGCCTACCTGCTTGTACCTGGCACTTCAGTTTGGCCTGCGCGCGGCAAACTACCCCATCACCGAAGAGGATATGGACTCCACCACCCTGCCCAAGATCCTGCGCCCGTTTCGCAACAAGCTGTTTGGCCTGACAATCGAGCCCGAGCGTCTGATGCAAATTAGACAGGAAAGGCGCGCCAACAGCCGCTACGCTTCTAAGGAACAATGTGAATTCGAGGTGCGCCAAGTTGAGCAAATGCTGAGGCGGGCCCAGGTGCCTTTCCTCAATGCAACCCAACTTTCGGTGGAGGAACTCGCCACCCGCCTGATGTCTCAGGCCGGTATTGAGCGCAGGATTGACTAAAGAGCCACACACCCTTTAATTGCCGCCGCAAAATGTGTAGTGTGCGCCGTCTTCCGGACTGCTGTAGCTTGATATGCAAATTGTCTCTCTGCCCTACTCATTAAACACGCCCGCCGCATTTGCAGCGATAGCGGATTTACCTATCCCCGTTTGGCTCGACAGCGGTCGACCTCTCGCGGAGGGTGGGCGCTATGACATCATTAGTGCCGACCCAATAAATACCCTCGAGTTAAGTGCCGACACGCCCGAGCCATTTGCCCGGCTGGATGACCTCGTGTGCGAACTCTGCCCTCAGGACAGGGACTCACAACTGCCTTTTTGCGGCGGGGTTATTGGTTACGCTGGCTATGAACTCGGTGTAGAGGGCAATTATCTGCCGGCAGATATGCGCCCTACGGACTTGCCCGCAGGCTTTTTTGGTCTCTACACATGGGCCTTTATTGCCGACCACCAACTGGGCAGCAATCACCTGGTTTTCCACCCCGCCTGCCCCCCCCAGCAAGTTCGCGAATTGATACAGCGATTTAAAGCTATCAACTGGGAGACCACGCTTACGCCCGGGGACTTCCGGCTGCATTCACCATTTGAGCACGAACTGAGTGCAGATGAATATCGGGCACAAATTGAGCAGATACTGGAATATATCGCCGCTGGCGATATCTATCAGGCAAACTTTACCCAGCGTTTCAGGGCCCCCTACAGCGGCGATCTGCTAACAGCTTACCTGGCATTGCGCTCTCAAGCTGCCGGTCCCTTTTCTGCTTATATGGCCCTGCCCCATGGCAGCCTGCTCAGTATGTCGCCGGAGCGATTTATCCGAGCTGACGGCGCCAGTTTGCGCACGGAACCGATTAAAGGCACTGCAGCAAGACACGCTGATAAGATGGCCGATCAGCGCGCCGCCTTCTCGCTACAGAGAAGCCCCAAGGACCGGGCGGAAAACCTGATGATCGTCGATTTACTGCGCAATGATTTGAGCAAGCTGTGTCGCAGTGGCACCGTACGTGTTCCCGAGCTATTCCAATTGGCGAGTTTTGCCAATGTCCACCACTTGGTCAGCGTAGTAACTGGTGAGCTACCCGAAGAGTCAGTTTATAGCGAATTACTCGAAGCTTGTTTCCCCGGCGGGTCTATCACAGGTGCTCCAAAGCGACGCTCAATGGAAGTGATCCGTGAGCTGGAATCCAGCCCCCGGGGGATTTATTGCGGCAGTATTGGCTACATCAGCAGCTGTGGCCGCGCTGACACCAATATCGCCATCCGGACCTTCAGTGCCAACGATGGACATCTAACCTGCGCGGCAGGTGGTGGGATCGTTGCAGATTCCGATCCCACTTCAGAGCATCAGGAGTGCTTGGCCAAGGTGCGCTTACTACTGGAAACTACTGAACAATTTTTGCAGTAGGCATCAAATCGCCGAAAAACGACTAAAAATTAGCCTATTTTGGCGCCTTTTGTAGCATCACTACAAATTTCAGTTATAAAGGTATCGGCGATTGATATTTCAAAGTTATTAGGGGTTCTGATAGATTCAGTCCATCTTGCCTTTAATGGCATTGCACTGGATCAAGGAAATTATCGTGAAGATCACACTGGTCAAGAAAATTCTCGCCGACGGCTCGCCCTGCGCCAAGTGTCGCGACGTTGAAGAAAAGCTGGAAGAAAATGGCCAAATGCAATTTATCGACCAGACACTTATCGCCGACGTGCGTGACCCGCAAAGCCCGGGCTTACAGCTGGCTCAGCAGTACAAGGTAGAGCGAGCGCCCTTCTTTGTCGTAGAGCGCGAAGGTAAGAAAGCAGAGATTTTCACTGTTTACTTCAAGTTCGCCAAAGAAGTGCTGCGCCCCCTGATCGAGATGGAGGCTTCATAGCCTCCATCCCTTAGCTTTATTCGGCACTTCCATTCAGCAGCAGCTCTAGTAAACCGGCAACTCCATATCGGCGAACAGCGCATCGACCTCAGAACGGGATGTCGCCTGTGCCGCCTGGTCAATCAGCTCACGGCTGAGGTGGGGGGCAAATTGCTGGATAAACTCATACATAAAGCCCCGCAGGAAAATCCCCTTACGGAAGCCAATTTTCGTAACACTCGATTCAAATAGATCACTGGCATCGAGAGCCACAAGGTCCTCATCTTCGCCATCAACGGCCATATCAGCCACAATGCCAATTCCCAATCCCAGGCGCACGTAAGTTTTGATTACATCAGCATCGGCGGCGGTAAAGACTACCTTAGGTGACAACCCTTTCTCCAAGAAAGCTTCATCTAACTTGGAGCGGCCGGTAAACCCAAATACATAAGTAACTATCGGGTACTTCGCCACGTCCTCAAGGGATAGCTTGCTCACTTGGCAAAGCGGGTGATCTTTCGGTACCAGGATGCAGCGGTTCCAGCGGTAGACAGGCATCATCACCAAATCGCTGAAAAGCTCCAGAGCTTCGGTAGCAATAGCAAAGTCTGCAGTGCCATCTGCCGCCATCTCAGAAATTTGCATAGGGGTTCCCTGGTGCATATGCAGGGAAACCTCCGGATAACGGCCTATAAACAACTTAATAATCGGGGGCAAGGCATAGCGCGCCTGGGTGTGAGTGGTAGCTACAGCGAGACTACCTTTTTTATCATTGCTGAACTCTTGCGCAACCTGTTTGATATTCTCCACTTTGCGCATAATTTCGCCGGCAGTCTTTAAGATTGCCTCCCCTGCCGGGGTCACCCTTGTGAGATGCTTGCCGCTGCGTGCGAAGATTTCTACACCAAGCTCATCCTCCAAAAGTCGGATTTGCTTACTGATTCCCGGCTGGGAGGTATAGAGGCTCTGCGCTGTAGCAGAAACATTGAGGTCGTGATGTGCCACTTCCCAGATATATCTCAACTGCTGCAGCTTCATAGATCCTCCCTTTCATTAAGTTCGCTCATGGCCGAGAGCGAGTAATACCATTTTTTGATCGATAGTTATAAAAACTATCTTGAGTTATACGAGAAAAGAATAGCAGTGAATCAAAGCCAGGGCCAATGGACGGTTGAATATCCGTGGTAGAGACGAAAGTGTCAATCAACTTTGGGGGATCCCGGACTTTCTGTCGGCTTTATTTTCTAATAATTAGAGCTAAGCCTCTCGGATGAGGGCCGGGAAAAATTCGAACATTATCGGCATAGAGAGCACTGAGTGATAACGTACACCTTTATCACTTTTGAACTTTTTATACCTCTGCATTTGCGATTCCATGAGGAACATGGCCCGTAGCCACATGCTCACCTGCAGAAACACAGTGACTAGGCTGATCATCAAAGAAGACATCGGCGCCAAAAGCCCGCAGGAACTCACCTTTAGGAAGCCCGCCGAGAAAAACTGACTCATCCACCCTAATATCCCAGGCGCGCAATGTCCTGATGACCCGCTCATGGGCCGGTGCGGAACGTGCCGTTACCAAAGCCGTTCGTATCGGGCAGGTATCCATCTCAAATTCAGCCTGCAACCTCTGCAAAGCCTCAAGGAATCCCTTAAAGGGCCCTCCCCCCAGTGGCTTCTGTGCTGAGGCACGCTCCGCCTCAGTAAAAGCAGCCAGGCCTTCCGTTTTGTAGACTCGCTCAGCCTCATCAGAGAAGATTACCGCATCGCCGTCAAAGGCAAATCGCAACACATCATCACGATATTCGCGGTTTCCTCCGGCAACCAAGGTTGCCGCAGCAACCCCCTGCTCCAACGCTTGGCGGACATCTACACCATCAGCAGACAAAAACAGGTTGCATCCAAATGGGCCAATATAACGGTAAGGGCTTCCACCATTGCAAAAGGCCGCACGAGTAATATTGAGTCCATAGTGCTCTATCGAGTTAAATACCCTTAATCCGGTATCGGCACTATTCCTTGATAGCAGGATCACCTCCACCCGTGGCTCACCGCCAAGAAGCTCATTGATCTTTAGAAACTTCTCAACCAGAGGGAATGCGTCCCCTTTTTCCAGAACATCGTTCTCACGCTCAACTTGATAATGAGAAAAGGCGTGCAATCCCTGCTCCTCAAATACCTTGTGGCTATCGCTAAGGTTAAACAGAGCGCGAGAGGAAATAGCGATTACTAACTTATCTGGACGCACAGCCATTAGAGAGCCTCTACATCGTTAATCCACCGACACCGCAGCTTCACTGAGGGCAGTGAGAGTCTACGACAAATCTCAAACTTATATTCCACAAATTGAGCGATATGTACAGATAAGAATGCCAGCCCTTCCCGATGTTACCTACAGAGCGCTGCACAAGTGTCCAGGGAGTCAAAGTTGCTTTGACTGCGGGATTAAGACGATGGAGCAAAACATTTCAAAATTCGAAATTGAAACCGCTCCAAACTACCGCGTGCATTTTTCTACAGTAAAGTTTTGGTAGAGTTAATATCCACCCCCATCAAGCTCAGAAAGGATTAATACTTTAATCCTTTAGTTTGACACCCCCTTAAAGAACCCAGATTAATACACCCCTTCAAACTTAACAAACATATAGCACCCCACTCATGCAAATTGAATTAAATTGAAGAATTTCGCACCGGAAATAAACAAAAATAACAAAACCACAGAAAGCTTTACCGTTTAAATACAACTCAAAAAAAGTTTGCCATTCAGAAAAAAGCTATAAACTAACCAATTAAAACCCCTCAAATAACCAAAGTTGCAAATATCTGAATTCGTGACATACACATCAAAAAAACAATTTGATCTTTCAAGTTTACATCCACTACAAAAAAATTATTGTCAGGAATAACAACAAGGGATATCGTTATTTCGCCTGACAACGGCAAACAACCCCCAAGAAAATTTTGCACATAAACTCCATACAGCTCTCAGCTCATAGCTCATAGCGCGAGATATTCTTGGGGTGTGATTCAATTGGCCGCTTAACCAGACAGCATTAACCACTGAGCGTTTATTTTATGCTCCCGGTTAACTATGGCCATTAAATTATAATCATAAAGAGAATTACTTAATGAAATATTTGTTAGGAGCCGCTAGCACACTCGCACTCGCTATTAGCGCCCAAGCGGCGGAGCGTATTAATGTCACACCAGAGTTACTTTCCAATCAGTCCCTAGCCTCAATCGCTGGCTCAGATATGAAGCTGGAAAAGGTTCGCGAGCGCACGCTCGCCAACGGGAGAACGGTTGCCCGATATCGGCAAACTCACAAAGGCATACCCGTTTGGGGGAGAACCATAACCAGTTCCAGGCAAGGCTTAACTGAAAAAGTGAGAGGCCACGTACTCTCAGGCCTAGAGTTGGAGGTACCTACCGCCCGCGCAACGATTGATGCCGATAATGCTATTGATCGAGCCATGAACCATCAGCTGAATCTGCGCACTCAGGATGGTGACAGTAAAAAAGCTCTCTCAATGTCGTCCATGCGCTTCAACGCACGAAACCAGAAAAAAGAGCTCTATGTCTATGTCGATGAAAACGACCAGGCGCGATTAGCTTATTTGGTTAACTGGGTCGAATACGGAGATGAGCCGAGCAGACCGTTCTATTTTGTAGACGCACTTACTGGCGAAGTTATCAAGCAATGGGACGGCCTTGCCTTCCAGGATGCTACAGGCCCCGGTGGCAATGAAAAAACCGGGCGTTATGAATATGGAACAGACTTCCCTGCCCTCGAAGTTGACAATAACTGCTCCATGAACACTGCTAACGTAGAAACCGTGGATTTGAATCACGGTACAAGCGGAGGTAGCGTTTTCTCCTTCACCTGTCCGGAAAATGATTACAAAGAAATCAATGGTGCTTATTCTCCATTGAATGATGCCCACTTCTTCGGCAACGTCGTTTTCAATATGTATAGTGACTGGTATGGAACATCGCCCCTCACACAAAAATTGAGAATGCGAGTTCACTACAGCAACAACTACGAGAACGCCTTCTGGGATGGCAGCCAAATGACATTTGGTGATGGCTTCACAACCTTCCACCCTCTTGTCAGCTTGGATGTATCCTCTCATGAGGTGAGCCATGGCTTTACTGAGCAAAACTCCAACCTGACCTACGCCAACCAATCCGGCGGCATCAACGAAGCCTTCTCTGATATGGCCGGTGAAGCTGCCGAGTTCTACATGAAGGGCACTAACGACTGGATGGTGGGGGCCGATATATACAAGGCTGATGGCGCTCTTCGCTATATGGATGACCCCACCAAAGATGGCAGATCCATTGGCCATGCCTCCGACTACTATAGCGGCATGGACGTGCACTACAGCTCCGGCGTATTCAACCGGGCTTTCTACTTGATTGCCAACTCAAGCGGCTGGAACACCCAAACTGCTTTCGATATCTTTGTGCTTGCTAACCAAACTTATTGGAATCAAAGCACTGATTACATTGAAGGTGCTTGCGGAGCCCTGTCAGCTACTGAAGATCTCGGATACGATACTGCAACAGTAATCGCAGCGTTCGACACCGTAGGGGTATCTACCAGCAACTGTGACGATGATGGTGGTTCAAACTCAGAAGGCTGGGAAGAAACCAACTTATCAGGCCGCCGAAATAGCTGGCAGCACTTCACCCTGGATGTACCATCAGGCTCATCATCTTTGACCGTCGAAATGCTCGGCGGCAATGGCGATGCCGATTTGTACGTCCGTTATGGTGCCACCCCAACCACCGACAACTGGGATTGTCGTCCTTACGTAAACGGCAATAATGAATTCTGTAGTTTTAGCAATCCAGCTGCAGGTACCTGGCACATCAGTGTACAAGGCTATATTTCGTACAGAGGCGTAACCCTTTCCGCCCAGAGCCAGTAATATTTAAGGCAGGTGCCGACACATTAGTGTGTCGGCATTCTCTATCACATCACTCAAAGACTAGCTTCCAAACCTATCTAACAAACTGTGGAAAAGCATCCCCAACACCAACCCCGGCCACCTCAATAAAGTGCCACCTGGAAACTCTACTTTAGGAAGAGAAGAAAACACGTTGTAACCCTCACTCTCCCCATAAATTGCATCAGCCAGAAGCTTACCGGCAAAAGTTGCCGTAGGCACTCCATGTCCAGAATACCCCTGACTGTAATATAGGCCCGACTGCAACTGCCCTATACAGGGCATCCGATTCATAGTAATGGCCAGCGTACCCCCCCAGCCGAAATCAACAGCAGTATTTTCCAGTTGCGGGTAAACCCTCAACATATACTTGCGGACGAAACTGCGAATATCTTTAGGGAAACGCCTGGTGTAATTTTCCCCTCCCCCAAAAATTAAACGATTATCGCCAGATAATTTCCAATAATTTATAACAAATAGAGTATCTTGCAGTGCGAAGTCATTGGCTATGATTTCCCTAGCGAGCCCCTCCGGTAAGGGCTCTGTTGCCAGCACAAAATTATTTATTGGCATTATGCGCCCCGCTAAGCGGGGCTCAAGATCTTTCAAATAACCATTGCAAGCTAAAATCAACTTTTCGGCCTTCACCTTTCCTCGTGCAGTTTTCACCGTAAATGGAGAAGAGCTCGAATACCCTTGCACACCACTACACTCAAAAAACCTGGCACCGGCAGAAACTGCTGCGCGGGCAAGACCTAATGCAAAATTGAGAGGATGAAGATGTAGCGAACCAAAATCCAGCTGTGCGCCGAGATATCGTTTGCTACTTACAAGCTGTCGAACTTCTTCTTTATCTATATACTCAACTTGCCTGTAATCATATTTCTCTCTGAGCTCTTCAGTTTCATCCTGCAGATATTTATCGTGACTGGATTTCGCTGCAAGATGCATGATCCCGCGTTTTAAATCACATTGAATCTGGTGCCTGACTATAAGACTTTCCACCAGTTGAACAGCGTTGATACTCAAATCCCAGAGCTGCTTAGCGGTGTCGAACCCGAACATGGCTTCCAGATCACCCTGACTTCGCCTTTGTCCAACACCGACATGTCCTCCATTCCTTCCTGATGCGCCCCAACCAATCCTATTAGCCTCCAGAAGCACCACACGGTAGCCGCGCTCTGCCAAGTGCAAAGCACTGGAGAGTCCCGTATAACCACCACCAATGATGCAGACATCTGCCTCCACGTTACCTTCCAGGCATGGATACTCCTGAAGGTCGTTAGCTGTAGCGGCATAATAGGATTCCGTGTGCTCATCCAACCTATTCATCACCTTCATATTTCTACCAGATACCCTCAATGCCATTTAAATAAACGGCCCTGTTCCAATCGGCAGTATATAGTTCCTTTACACAGGAGGAATTATTTTCAGCGCAACGCTTTCCGGCACTGATCATAGAATTTCACTCAGGAAGAAAAAGTAAGCAATGGCTATCCAATGGATAAAATTACAAACTGGCTGGCAAATCACAATATTGCAGAAGTTGAATGCCTTGTTCCCGACATGTCAGGTAACGCCAGAGGAAAGTTCACCCCCACCGATAAGTTCTTAACTCAAGACAGCCGTTTACCGGAAAGCATTTTGGTGCAAACTGTCACGGGGGATTATGTCGACGAACACAATGAGCTTGTTGATCCAGCAGACACCGACATGCTCCTAATCCCTGACCCCAACTCAGTGCGCCTAAACCCTTGGGCCAATGATCCGACAGCACAAATCATTCATGACTGCCATTCTCGAGATGGGGACCCTCACCCTATCAGCACCCGTAATATTTTAAAATTTGTCCTCGAAAAATATGCAGACAGAGGATGGAAGCCTATTGTCGCCCCTGAGGTAGAGTTTTATCTTGTAAAAAGAAACCTGGACCCGGATGAAAAGCTATCCGCGCCTGTGGGAAGATCGGGACGCACAGAAAAAACCCGACAATCCTATAGCATTGATGCGGCCAATGAATACGAGCCCATCATTGAAGACATGTATGATTTTTGTGAAGCTCAGGGGCTTGATGTCGACACACTGATCCACGAATCAGGCACTGCCCAGATGGAAATTAACTTTCTACATGGAGATCCACTTCATTTAGCTGACCAGGTCTTTACCTTTAAACGCACAGTGCGCGAAACGGCTCTGCGCCACGGCATTTATGCAACCTTCATGGCAAAACCGATGGAAGACGAACCTGGAAGCGCGCTGCACTTACACCAGAGTGTGGCGGATAGAAAAACCGGTGAAAATATTTTTGTCGATAATACAGGAAAAGAGAGCAATAATTTCTTGCATTTTATTGGCGGCATGCAGAAATACACTCCCGGTTTTATTAGTTTTTTTGCTCCAAATGTAAACTCCTATCGCCGCTTTACACCTGAAATGGCCGCACCCACCAGTCTCCACTGGGGTTACGACAACCGAACAACAGGCCTTCGGGTTCCCGACAGCTCGCCACAAAGTAAACGTCTTGAAAATCGTTTTCCCGGAGCAGACTGCAATCCCTACCTTGCCATAGCAGCTTCTCTTGCCTGCGGGTATTTAGGAATGACCAATAAAGTCGCACCGAGCGCACCTTATCAGGGCGACTGCTCCAAAGAGTCAATTACACTTCCCCGCACCCAGGAACATGCCCTGACACTCCTATCAGATTGTGATGAAGCAACAGAAATGTTTGGCAGTAAATTCGTAAAAGCCTGGAGCGCAATCAAGAGAAATGAATATGAAGAGTTTAATCGTGTGATCAGTTCGTGGGAGAGGGAATTTCTATTATTAAATGTATAAATAACCGTTCCACTAAAAGCTAACAGAAATAATAAACTGTTATCGCCAAATTTATTTTTTCGGAAAAAACAACTCATCTTTTCCACCTCACAGGCAGAACATCACTTCCTAATTTGTGACGATCCGAGCAAAAATATCGAAAACAATTCAAATATATTAGTTTGCCATCACCTTTTTGTTGCCTAGATGCGTATGCAGGGTAATCTCAAGTTGCCCAATTAATTAGGGCAACCGGTTTGAGAAAGCGAACGCCACTGCCGCTACCGCGGTCCCTTCCTGGCGACGGTTATCTTCTGCTGTCTTACCACATAAAAATCCAGCCTGTATTGGCCAACCAGATTTAATACGGTCCCCACAAGGGAAATACGGCTGTATACCGGCGGATTCATATATAAAAAAGCTATAAAAGGGAAAGCTAGCAATGAAGCATTTTGTAGGACTAAGCTGCACTTTAGCCTTGGCTATTAGTGCACATGCTGTTGAGCGCGTCCCCGCCACGGCGGACATGCTCTCACCACAAACTTTAGCTGCCACCGGCGGATCGGATATGGCGCTCGAAAAAGTTCGTGAGCGCACTCTCGTCAACGGCAAAACCGTAGCCCGCTACCAACAGACTCACAAAGGCATTCCTGTCTACGGCCAAACAGTAACCAGCTCCGGGCAGGGTCTGATTACTGAGGTTCGCGGCAATGTCATCACTGGGCTGGAACTGGAAGTACCCAATATCAAAGCATTTATCAATGAAGATAATGCTATTGAGCGGGCAATGGACCACCAGATCAACTGGCGCACGCAGCAGGGCGTTATCCAGGGAGCTTTGTCAGTTCAGGCTTTGAAGCTGGAAGCACATAACCCCAAAAAGAAACTCTACGTCTATATCGATGAGCAAGACAATGCCCGCTTGGCTTACCTGGTCAACTGGGTTGAGTACGGCGATGAACCCACACGCCCCTTCTACTTTATCGATGCAATGACTGGCGAAGTTCTCAAGCATTGGGACGGCTTGAACTTTGCACAAAATGCGACAGGCCCAGGGGGCAATTCAAAGACCGGGCGCTACGAGTACGGTACTGACTACCCCCACATGATTGTTGACGACAGCTGTGCCATGGATACGGACAATGTAGAAACCGTTGATATGAACCACAGCACGAATGGCGGTAGCATCCACTCGTTCACTTGCCCGGACAATGACTATAAGTCAATCAACGGCGCTTACTCACCACTCAATGACGCACACTTCTTTGGCGGTGTGGTGTTTGATCTCTATAGCGACTGGTACAACACATCCCCTCTCACACAAAAACTGAGAATGCGGGTGCACTACAGCAACAATTACGAGAATGCCTTCTGGGATGGCAGCCAGATGACATTTGGTGATGGCCAGAGCTACTTCTACCCACTGGTTAGCCTCGATGTTTCCGCTCACGAAGTCAGCCACGGCTTTACCGAGCAAAACTCTGATTTGAATTACTACAATCAGTCCGGCGGTATCAATGAAGCCTTCTCTGATATTGCCGGTGAAGCTGCCGAGTACTATATGCGCGGCAGCAATGACTGGTTGGTAGGGGCCGAAATCTTTAAGTCCAGCGGAGCACTCCGCTACTTTGAAGATCCAACTGACGATGGCAGCTCTATCGGACACGCCGATGACTACTACAACGGCATGGACGTACACTACAGCTCCGGCGTCTTTAACCGGGCCTTCTACCTACTGGCGAACACCAGCGGCTGGGATACCCGCACAGCATTCGATCCCTTTGTTCTTGCCAACCAGATGTATTGGAGCGCCAATACAGATTTTGATGAGGGTGCCTGTGGTGTTTTCTCTGCGGCATCAGATTTAGGCTACGACACTGATGATGTTGCTGCCGCCTTCTCCACGGTCGGCGTTTCCACCAGCAGCTGCGGTGGCGGTGGCGGTGGTGGCGGTGGTAATGAAGGCGGAGAACTCGAAAACGGGGTTACGGAGACCGATATCGAGGGCGGCAGCGGTGATGAAGTTAACTTCACCCTGGATGTACCTGCTGATGCCACAGACCTGTCTTTTGTAATGTCCGGCGGAAGTGGCGATGCCGACCTCTACGTTCGCTTTGGTAGCGCGCCGACCACCAGTACTTATGACTGCCGTCCGTATAGTTCTGGCAACAATGAAACTTGTGATATCGCTGACGCTGACCTGCAGGGCGGAACCTATTACGTCATGGTGCGCGGCTACTCCTCCTTCTCCGATGTCACCCTGGTAGGCAGTTACACCGGTGGTGGCGGTGGTGGTAGCGACAGCTGGGAAGAAACCAACCTTTCTGGTTCCCGCAATAGCTGGCAGCACTTCACCATTGAGGTTGACGCTGGAGCTTCTACCCTGAGCGCCGTAATGGAAGGTGGCAGCGGAGATGCAGATCTCTATGTTCGCCACAGCCAAGAGCCTACCCGTACAGCGTACGACTGCCGCCCCTACCAGTGGGGCAATGACGAAAGCTGCACCATCAGTAATCCGGATGCTGGAACCTGGTATATCAGTATCCGCGCTTACTCTGCCTACTCTGGCGTTACCCTGAGTGCAAGCACTGAGTAATTGAGCTGATTTCCACCCAGCAGGTATCTGCTGGGTGGGCAAGCTCTAGATCGATCAAAGGATCGGTGGTGCACAAACAAAAAAGGCGGCCATATTGGCCGCCTTTTTTAATCAAACCCAGACAAATTATTTATGGCTTGGGTCTTTCCAGTAGTCCTTCACCGTATCTTTCATCTCCTTGGCCAACACAGTAATACCAAACAGGTTGGGCAAGGTCATTATCACAATGGCCACTGCAGAGAGGTTCCAAATAACTGTGGTGTCCTCAATCGCAGCCCAGAAGAATGCAATAACGTAAACTATTCGGTAAGGCATTACTGCCTTGGGGCCGAAAAGGTAAATCATTGAGCGGTCGCCGTAGTATGACCAGGCAATTGCTGTAGAGAAAGCAAACAGCAGAATCCCCAGAGTTACAATCAGACCACCGTATTCACCAAAGTAACCGCGCTGGAAGGCAAGATTGGTCAGGGCCACAGAGTGCACCAGGGACTTACCCCAAATATCCACATCTTCATTGGCAAACTTACCATCTTTCACATCCAGAACACCGCTGAAGCTGTCATCCCCCACACGGAAGTCCAGGTCTTCAGCAATAGAACGGGCGTGGATGAGGGTAAAGTCCTGGCTGTTCAGCGGGTGGCCGTCAGTCACAACAATGGAGCCGTTATAGGCCTTAACATCACTCTCCTGACCGCTCAAATACTTGAACAGCTGCTCAACATCCTGGGTATTCTTCTCATCGTAGCTACCCGCTACAACGTAAGTATCTGCACCTTCAAACAGGTTCTCGTGTTTCTCAGTCCAAACACCAGAAGAAAGAATCACAAGTCCGGTTAAGGTACAAATGATAATGGTGTCGATAAAGGGTTCCAGCAGGGAAACCATACCTTCAGAAACCGGCTCGTCTGCGCGAGCGGCGGCGTGAGCAATAGGTGCAGAGCCCTGACCCGCTTCGTTCGAGAAGAGGCCACGGTTCACACCACGGTTAAAGGCATAGGCAAAGCTCGCACCCAGGAATCCACCTACAGCCGCACTACCGGTGAAGGCATCGCGGAAAACAGCCCCAAAGGACGGCAGAATATTTTCGTAGTTGTAGATGATAACGCCCAAGGCACCTATTACGTAGATAACTGCCATGGTGGGAACAATGGTGGAGGTCACTTTAGCGATTCGGGTAATACCGCCAATAATCACCATGCCCAGCAAAATCGCCAGGATGCCACCCGTCAGAGCCTTCTCAACACCAAAAGAATCGTGCATTGCCTGGGCAATGTTGTTGACCTGGGGCAAGCTGCCGGTACCGAATGAACAGATAACGGTCGCGATTGCAAAGAGCACCGCAAGCCATTTCATATTCAAGCGACGCTCCATGTAAAACATGGGGCCACCCGCGTAATAACCATCCGCTGCTTTAATACGGTATTTGTGTGACAGGGTCACTTCCACAAACTTTGTGGTCATACCCAGGAATGCGGTCATCCACATCCAAAACAGCGCAGCCGGACCACCGAGGAAAATAGCCAAGCCAACGCCACCGATATTACCGGTACCTACGGTACCCGACAGTGCTGTGGCCAATGCCTGGAAGTGGGAGGTATCACCCGGGTCTCCGGGCTTGTCGTACTTACCGCGTACAATCTTGATCGCATGCCCAAAATAACGAAGCTGCGGAAAACCAAGATAAATGGTGAAAAAGAAACCGACTCCAAGTAACACCCAGGGGAACCAAGGTGCTGAGCCGAGCATGCCGTCTATTAACAACAGCAGATTGTTAAAGGAATCCAAACTAACCCCCCACTACTCTGACTTATTTCTGTTTGTTTTATATACAGATACAACTGTAATTTGTTGCGCAGGTTAGCAGCTTACGCGGCACGAGAACAGTAATGTCGTATTATTCGGCCACTGGGAAGAAGTGAGTTCGGTGGGGGAAGAGGCCAAATTGCCCTCCGGTATGAATAAAAACCAGGTTGTCTGAGCCCCGGTAATTTCCTTTTTTTAACTCCTGTAGCAGACCATGAAATGCTTTGCCGGTGTAGACTGGATCGAGAAGAATACCCTCCAAGCAAGCCAACTCTTTAATAGTCTGGTAAACCTCTGGCTCCGCCACCCCGTAAGCGGGACCTTTATAGTCGGCATTAACCAAAATCTTGAGGGACTCCAAATCAAGCGATACGCCAGACTGTGCCATCCACTGCGAAATATCCTCACGCACTTTCACTTGGAAATAATTAGCACTGTCGCAAACGGCGAAACCCGTAACTTTCACACCGGCTTCCAGCAAATGGCACCCCAAGGTCAAACCCGCTTGGGTCCCACCGCTGCCAGTAGCGCATAAAATATGATCAGGCGAGAAGCCCCTATCTGCACAGTCTGCCAATAATTCCTGAGAGGCCGAGATATAACCCCAGATGCCTAAACCGTCGCTGGCACCAGTGGGGATACAGAAAGACTTCTGCCCTCTGGACAGATACTCAGCAGCCCAGCTGTCAAAGAGGCCCTGTAAATTCCGGGAGTATTCCTCCGGTGAGTAAACCGCAATTTCAGCACCTGCCAACTCATCCAGTAAAAGGTTGCCATCGGGATTTGCAGTGCGCTTGCCACGTAAAATCAACTGAACCTTAAACCCCAATCGAGCCCCCACCAAAGCAGTGGTACGGCAATGATTGGATTGCACTCCGCCACAAGTGATCAAAACCTGAGCCCCTTGGGCCCTGGCCTCAGCGGCAACAAACTCTAGTTTGCGCAGTTTATTTCCCGACATGCCGGACTCGGTAAGATCATCTCTCTTTATCCAAATCCTGGGCCCTCCATAAGGAAGGGAGTAAAGATCACTGATTCGGTCTAACGACTGCAGAGGTGTGGGCAGGTTCGCCAGGCGCAACCGCTTAGGCAACTCTATTGGCAGGCTCTTAAGCACGGTGAATTAAACCTGTTATGTCTAATTATTAGTTTTATAGATGTGACTCAGTAAGGGGACACCTCTAGCAAAAAGTTTCCGCAGAGATAGAACCAAGCTTGCTGAGTAAGCGGATAGAGGACTAGCTTTGAAAAATGAACATAAGCATGCCTTTCAGTGCTATTTATTGCTTTTTGCCTAACCTGTTTTTTTATTGAAAAATTAATCAGACAAATTAGTCCAGCCTTTGATTAATTCCGCAATTTTTCTGTGGGCTTTCAAGGCACAATAAATACTGCCCGCGCAAAAATAGTAACCAAAAAAAAGCCCGGCAATTGCCAGGCTTTTTTTAGTGACGACATTCAAAGATAAACCCTGAATAGGATTAGATCTTTTTAATCGTACCTTTGGGTAATACTGCGTGCACAGCTACTTTTTGGAACTTCAAAGACATGCTGTCTGCAACTTCCAATACGATGTAGTCCTCATCGACCTTGTCGACGCGGCCCAGCATCCCGCTGCTCATTACAACTTCGTCACCCTTTTTCAGAGCGCCAACCAGCTCTTGGTGCTCTTTCTGGCGCTTGCGCTGTGGGCGAATAATGAAAAACCACATGAATGCAAACAAACCCGCAAACATCAGCAGGGTTATCATCGGATTACCCTGTGCTGCCGGCGCCGCTTCCTGTGCCATGGCGGAGGGGATAAAAAAGCTCATGCAAAACCTCAAAGAGTCAGCCTATTAAATTGCCGCCAACTCTAACGGGTTTGCCCCGCCGAGGCAACGGATTGGGCCGATCCCGTAGAGACCGGCCAAACCAATCCACACTCAGAACCTCTGGCGGACCTGCCGGCGGTAGCCAGTAGGAGACATCCCGGTCCAGCGTTTGAACGCGCTGGTAAAACTGGTTCGATCAGAGAAATCGAGAATTCGTGAGATTCCATCAACGCTCAGCGCAGTATCTTTGAGGAAATGCACCGCGTGACGAAAACGAACATGGTCACGTAAAGATGCAAAACTGAGGTTGTGTTCCTGCAACCGGCGTTGCAGAGTCCGGGTGGACATACTTAGGTCGGACGCTACCGGGCGAATAGCGAGAGAGGCCTTACCGATACGCTGCTCCAGCACATCTATTACCCGTGCGGCAATACCAAAACTGGTTGCTTCGGGGGGGGCCAGCAGCTGGTCGAGAATATTCGGGTCTCCGGATATTCTGGCCTGCTGAAGTGATTTGTCTTCAGAGAGCGAAGTCTGGTCGGGCTGAGTATGGTTCATCGAGCTGCTCCTATTGAGTTCCGTGAGCCGCAGTTATTTTTCTATGTCCGCATCCAGCGAATCCCGGTTGCCCCTGCCCACACCAACACAACATCAACTTCGGCGGACGACTACGTGATGCGGGATGCACCAAAAAACAGACATCGAATCCTTCACAGAGATGTACAATTTTTAAACTAACCGCTCCGGCAATTCCCGCAGAGAGACTCTCTCTAGCCGGCGCACCTTTCCTTTACAACTGCCAGTATAGACCAAGAATTAAGAAAGCAAGGGGCGACAGTGCTTTTTTTCATCTTATTGTGTACCAAGGGCCAAAAATACTTACTTTCGGTACCCACATGTCGCCTTTGAGTCCGAAAGGTAGGGGCTACAGCAGACCAAGCACCAGTCCAGCCCCGCCCCTCAGAGTCTGGCAATTAATCCAGGTTCTCGCCAATCCAATTCAAAACATCAGTGTCATGGGTCTTGGTTTTAACTTTGTCGATAATATGGCGAAGGCGCCCACTCTTATCGATAATAAAAGTTGTTCGCAGAAGCCCCATGTACTCCTTGCCCATAAATTTCTTCAAGCCCCAGCAGCCATATTTATCAGCAATCTTGTGTTCTTCATCAGACAGCAAATCAAAATTCAGTTCGTGCTTGTCGATAAAGCGCTGCAACTTTGCTTCTGGATCCGGGCTCACCCCCAACACAACAGTATTGGCTTTTTTAAATTCAGCCGCACTATCGCGAATCCCACATGCCTGAGTGGTACAACCGGGGGTAAGTGCTTTCGGGTAAAAGTAGAGGACGACATTACTTTTGTCACGAAAATCCTTAAGTGACACTTTCTCGCCACTTTGGTTGGTCAGCGTAAAAGCCGGAGCCAAATTACCGATCTTCGGAAAAGCCATCTGATATCCCCTCTGGAACAGTTAAGAGTAAAGCGGGGATTATAGCGAAAAGAAACAAACGAGACGCCAGTTCTATAGAGAAATCAGAACTGCTGCAGACGAAACTCCTTCTCTTTCCTGGCACAAATGCCAAAACGACCTAACTTCTGCACCAGCTCCGCCTTTTCAGCTTCGGTGAGGAACTCCCCGACTTCAAGGCACCCCTCAGGACCACTAAAGTTTACCGAAGCCATTTCGGTAGCACTGCTCCCCATCCTTACGAGTACTGCCAACTTATCGCGGGCGAACTCCCGGTGATACACCGTTTGCTGCCTGAACCCCTTACAGCAATCCAGAATTACCAACTCCTCATTGATGCGTATTACTTCTCTGCGGGTCCCTTCGAGGTACACGTAGGTAAACAGGATGCCCAGCAGGATCATTTCAAGCCCGGCAAAGGGAAGAATCATCCAGGCTCCCGCCATCGCAAAAGCGAGGCTGATTCCAAGGGATACCCCAACCAGGGAGAAAAACACCCATAGATTGCCGGAGAGGGACAGGGACTGGTTAGGCTGCAGCAGGATACAGGCGCAACGGGCGGTGTTGCGGCCAACTTCAGTGACCATAGCAGGGACATCCGGCAGATATATAAAATCAGTGTAGTGCCGATGGCGGCAGCTCACACGAAGATACTGACCGGGAAAGTTTCCTGGTCCGGGCCGGGGTTTACAAAATTCAGGCATAAAAAAACCCACACCTCAGTGTGGGTTTTTGGGAGAGGTCTGCGGCCAAGGCCTGGGACCTGTCACTCCCTATTACGGCAGCAGGTGTGCTACTGCATCACGCTCTTCCGCCAGCTCCTGCTCGGTAGCAGACATTTTCTCGCGGGAGAAGTCGTTGATGTCAACGCCTTGAACAATTTCCCAGTCGCCATCTTTGCAAGTGCAAGGGAAAGAGTAAATCAGGCCTTCCTGAATACCGTAAGAACCATCGCTGAATACAGCCATGCTGGTCCAGTCACCTTCAGCGGTGCCCAGAGCCCAATCGCGCATATGGTCGATGGCAGCGTTGGCAGCGGAAGCCGCAGAGGAAGCACCACGCGCCTTGATGATAGCTGCACCACGCTGTTGAACAGTCGGGATGAAGTCGTTTTCGTACCATTCCTGCTCCACTTTATCCATGGCTGCAGCACCGGAAACCTTCACTTGGTGCAGGTCTGGGTACTGAGTGGAAGAGTGGTTGCCCCAAATGGTCATATGGGTGATGTCGTTAACACTGGAATCAGTTTTGTTTGCCAGCTGAGACAGAGCGCGGTTGTGATCCAGACGGGTCATCGCGGTGAAGTTACGCGGGTCCAGGTCTGGCGCATTGCGCTGAGCGATCAGGGCATTGGTGTTAGCCGGGTTGCCAACAACCAGTACCTTTACGTTACGAGAAGCAACGTCGTTCAGGGCTTTACCCTGTGCAGAGAAGATAGCAGCGTTAGCTTCCAGCAGGTCCTTACGCTCCATACCCGGTCCACGGGGACGCGCGCCTACCAGCAAAGCGTAATCTGCATCTTTGAACGCAACAGTAGCATCATCGGACTGAACGATACCCGCGAGCAGCGGGAAAGCGCAGTCTTCAAGCTCCATAGCAACGCCTTTCAGCGCTTCCAATGCCGGAGTGATTTCCAGCAATTGCAGAATAACCGGCTGATCTTTGCCCAGCATTTCGCCAGAGGCGATGCGGAACAGCAACGAATAGCTAATCTGACCGGCAGCGCCGGTAACAGCAACACGTACAGGTGCTTTCACGATAGTTCTCCCTCGTTTGTAAGCGGCCGCATTATAGGGCCTCGCGAGTAAATTTCATCTTACACAAGCGAAATAGCGGCTCAATTTGTATGACAAAACCTCTCAGACTGTATTGGACACTCTTTGCGAGTGTTTATGTCAGCGCCAATTCCCGGTAACGCGTCTGCAGTGCCTTGTAAACCTGATCACTGTAATCAGCAGCAGATGAGTCCAAAAGTCCGGCAATTTCCGCTAGGTGTTCATTGTCTTCACGGCCCGCCCAGTTTTTTACATAGCTGCCATCTTTATAGCCGTTATCCTGACGGAATCGGTTGAGTACATTTTTACCAACGTATCGCTGGTACAACTCAGCAAAAGACATTTCTGCATCGGCCAATAGTTGAGCAAAGCCAGCAACATCAAACTGCTTGGTGGCCAGGGTGTTCAAGGTGAAAGACTCGAGGTTTTCACGGAAATCACCCGCCGTACGCTCGGAACCGGCAAACTCCTTCAGCATGATCTCAGCCACTTCCTGCGGAGAGCCTTTTTGCAACTCAAGGCTCAAACCGAAATGCCAGATATCCACCAATTCAAGCTTCACCTGATCCATTTCTGGAAGTTGCTTCTTCCACCACTTCCAACCGTAATGGTCTAACAACTCTGCACTTTCTACCCAAATAGCGCGGTACCAGGCAAAGTTTTGCTCACGCCAGTTTTCATTTACTACTGTATTAATCTGGTCTTGCAGAGTCAGCATGACTTGCAACTGCTGCTTCATCATAGGGGAACATCCAATAGACCCGGATCAAACTGCCCGGGGGAATAATCTGAAAAAGTTTTCTGAGGTGATTTCGGCCAGCTCTTCGTAGGGAATACCGCGTAAATCAGCGATAAATTCTGCCACTTCACGCACATAGGCCGGAATATTGGGCTTACCCCGATAGGGCACTGGAGCCAAATAAGGGGAGTCGGTCTCAACGAGCAACCGATCCAAAGGCAGCCTGCGGGCGACATCCCGCAGCTCTTCGGCATTTTTAAAGGTCACGATGCCGGACAAAGAAATATAATAATTGAGATCCAGGGCAGCCTTGGCCATATCCCAGCTCTCGGTAAAACAGTGCAGAACACCTGCGGTATTGGTATTACCGTGCTCTTTAATGAGAGCGATAGTATCTTCCCGCGCATCTCTCGTATGCACAATAACCGGAAGCTCTGCCTGCCCCGCCGCTTTCAGGTGTGCAATAAAGCTCTGCTGCTGGATTTCCTGGGTGTCAGTGCTGTAGTAGTAATCCAGACCTGTCTCCCCCAATGCAACAACATTGGGCTGGTTAGCCATTTCCACCAGTCGCTCAACATCCGCCATGCCAGAGTCGACATCCAACGGGTGCACACCAACGGAACAGACTACGTCCTCGTAGCGGGATGCGATTTCAACAACCGCATCGGCGTTTTCCAAACTGATACCGACACAGAGGAACTTGCCAACACCGCGACTGCGGGCCAGGTCCAATACAGTATCCAGATCGCCATCAAATTTATCGAGCTTAAGTCTGTCCAGGTGACAGTGAGAATCAACAAGCATTAGAGAGTTACAACGTATGGGTTGGGCGGCTGGATTCTAAGGTTCCCGCCAAGTGGGTTTCAATCTTGTTTTGCGCGATATTGTCCTTATCGCCAAATTGAACTCCGATTCCGGGAGTGCGGTTGCCTTGAGCACCATTGGGGGTAATCCAGATCACCTTACCGGCAACCGGAATCTTTTCCGGCTCATCCATTAAGCTCAGAAGCAGAAAAACCTCATCGCCAAGGTTGTACGATTTATCCGTACTGATAAACAAGCCACCATTCTTTACGAAGGGCATATAGGCCGCATAGAGCACAGATTTATCCTGGATTTTCAGTGACAGGATGCCGTTGCGGGCACCGCCTCCCATGGCTTTCATGGACAACCTCAATGTTTATATTTCTAAATGATGCGCTAACTTATCTAAGCCCGCTGCCTGTGTCCAGGCAACGTCAATTACCCTACCCGACTTGTGCAAGATGCCTAAGCAAAAAGCTTCGCCCAACGAATAAATAATTCTTCCAGCAGCAAACGACGATTGGGGTTAGCTGTGCCCAGTAACCCTTTCCGCGCCTGAAGCAAATGATCGTAGAACGCAAATACTGGCTGCAAGCTTTGCTCACTCGACCCCGGCAACCTCTGCAAAAGAACCATTAGCTGGGCATCTCCACTAAGATCACAACTGCGAATCTGCACCATCTGGGTTAACCAGTGCTGCCAAAAAAGCAGTAGCTGAACCAATTCAACACCCTCGGCCGGTGTTTCCCAACGGCCCGCTGTAGAGACTGAACTTGCCGTACCCTGAGCTACAGCAACCAAATCTTTAAAAAACTGCTCGCGTACTTCTCTCGACTTGGGCTCGGCCAGCTCCGCCGCCAATAATGGTGCCCCGCCTGCCAGAGTTAAGACACGCTGTGCCAGCGGCTCTTCCAGCCCATTGCTGTATAGCCACTGTAGCGCCACCTCTCCAGTTGGGGGCGGAAAAGCTATAGATTGACAGCGACTTCGAATGGTTGGCAAAAGGCCTGTGGGGGCATCGGTGATCAACACAAAGATAACGGAGGGTGCCGGCTCTTCCAGGTTTTTCAACAGGGCATTGGCTGCGTTGACATTCATCGCCTCCGCCGGCGACAAACAAACCAGACGCGCCCCGCCCCGCCCACTGGTGCGGGAAACAAAGTTGCCCAGCTGACGGATCTGTTCCACTTTCAGCGGGCCACCGGGCTTTTCAGGTTCAACTTGCAGGAAATCAGGATGCGAGCCAGCCATCCACAACCGACAATCCTTACACTCTCCACAGGCCTGACCTGCCCTCGGTTGCTCACATAGGGCCAACGCAGTAAAAGCAGCCGCGAATTGTCGCTTTCCCAACCCCTCCGGGCCAGTCAGCAGCAAAGCGTGCGGGCAGCGGCCCGCCTGCAACTGCAAGCCCAACCGCTGCCATTGCTCGGAGTGCCAGGGAAGAGGTACCGGTATCGATTTATACTCAAAAGTTTCAGGCACAGACATCAGCCACAATTCTTATCATTTAAAAATAGATTCTGGGGCAAGATAGCTTAAAGCAACAGCTCCAATTGCTTGGCTAGATCCATCTGCACCTGCTCCAGAGATTGGCCGGCATCCACAACCGCGTAACGGGCAGGTGCAGCTTCAGCTCGATCGCGATAAGCCGCACGCACCCGCTGGAAGAACTCCAGGTGCTCACTCTCAAACCGATCCGCTTCCCCAGTGCGTGCGGCTCGCTGTAGCCCCACTTCTGGATCGAGATCCAATAAAAGCACTTTATCTGGACGCAAATCCCCTTGAACTGTCTGCTCCAACTGCTCGATCAATTGTCGATCCAGTCTGCGACCACCGCCTTGGTAGGCATAGGTAGCATCGGTGAAGCGATCACAGATCACCCAATCCCCACGTTTTAAGGCGGGCAGTATAACCTGAGACAGATGTTGCGCGCGGGCGGCAAACACCATCAATAATTCCGCCGTGGGATCAACGGATTCATCCCGCTTGGCCAATAACAGCTCGCGCAGCTGTTCTGCCAACGGGGTGCCTCCCGGCTCCCGAGTTTGGATAAAGTTAATATTGTGCTTTTTGAGCCACTCGGTGATGAAGAGTAAATTGGTAGATTTCCCCACCCCCTCTACACCCTCGAGGGTGATGAACTTGCCGTGCGACACTAATTCTTTCCTTTTGCCGGACTCGAGCGGTAATCCGCGCGCCTTTTCAGCTGATACTCCCGCACCGCACGGTTGTGCTCTGTCAGAGTCGCTGAGAAATGATGAGATCCATCCCCTTTGCCAACAAAATACAAGCTCTTGCCGGGCTTTGGATTTAAAGCGGCCCGAATTGCCGCTCGCCCAGGTAGGGCAATCGGCGTAGGGGGAAGGCCATTAATAACATAAGTATTATAAGGTGTTGCCTGGCGCAGGTGTGTACGGGTCAGATTTCCGTCAAAGTCCTCACCCAAGCCATAAATTACGGTGGGGTCGGTCTGCAAGCGCATACCTTTATTCAGCCTGCGTACAAAAACACCAGCTATTTCACTGCGCTCAGATGGCTGCCCTGTCTCTTTCTCGATAATTGAAGCCATGATTAAGGCTTCATAGGGCGACTTATAGGGCAGATCATCCCCTTTTGATTGCCACTCCTCATCCAGCACCTTCTGCATCCGATCATAGGCCTGACGCAGTAGTTCAATATCTGTGGTACCGGACCGGTAGACATAAGTATCCGGGAAAATCCAACCCTCAACCTCATCTTCCTTTAGGCCCAGGGCCCGGGCAGCAGCACTGACATTGCTTCCCTCTTCAGACTGAACGATTCTTTCACCGGAGCGGATTTGTCGCAGGGCCTGGCGAAAGGTCCAGCCCTCTAATAGCGTAATGCGATAGCGGGTAACTTCACCGCGATTCAGGCGCGCAATCAAGTCCCGCGCGTTACTGCCAAAGGGAACTAAATACTCGCCGGAATGGATTTCTGTTGTGCCCTCCCAGTAGGCATAGGCGAGGAGTATTTGCGGCCACTGGATTATCCCTTCGCCCTGCAAGCTTCGCAGCGTCCGGGACAAACTTCCGCCCTTTTCCACCTGAAGCGTAAGCCCATCTTGTGCAATCGGCAGGGGGGATTCCAAGGCTTCCTTTGCCACGTATAGAGAGGCAACTGCAACCAAGCAGGCCAATACCAGCCCACCAAATAACAGCTTCAACACTCTCCAAGCGAAACTCGCTTGCTTTTTCTTCACCACAATTTATCCAATATCAGCTTCTGTAGCTTGCGGGTCTCGACACCCACAGGCCAATTTTTGTAACCGATTACCTCTACCACCGGTAATACACCTCGAACACTGTTGCAGAGAGCCAGCTCATCGGCCTCACAGAGTTCGGAAAGCTCCATGTCTTCCTCTTGCCAGTGGATATGGCTCGAGAGCCACTGCCGCATCACACCATGAACACCACACCGGTGCAGGGATGGAGTCATCCACTTCCCACCAAATCGGGCCAGGATATTACAGCGCAGGGTTTCGATGACCCTTCCCGCCGAATCCAGCATCAATCCATCGAGAAATTGACCCACCGGCAGCTCTGCTTTTGCCGCATTATATCGGTTACGGAGTAAAGTTTTGCAGCCCTGGTTCGAATTACTACCGATCGGCAAGCTCGTCGAACAAGGGAAAAGGCTAGTGCCCACCTGCCCCTCAGCAGTTTCAATCAGCGGCCGCAGCACCAAATCCCAACATTGCTGCCCGCGCACACTGCCAACACGCAGGCGCGCAATCGCCTCAGGCCAGCGACAGCCGGCTGTCAATTTTAACGTCGACTGCTCAATTTCTCCCAGACAGGCCTCATCCAACACTCCCGAACGCTCCAGGCGAGCGCGGTGGAAAGACCAAAGCGGTAGACCTTTGTTGTGACAGCGCATTGTTTCGAGGATTCCACCCGAGTAATCAGCATCATCTGGCAACTGATCAACGGCCAGCCCCCGAAAGTACATTTGAGGTAACTGGTACATGGAGCTCCCAAGGCAGGTGTGCCCACCTCGCGGTGGGCACGGGAATCAGACTCGCTTGAATATCAGTGACCCATTGGTGCCACCGAAACCAAAGGAATTGGATAGGACTGCATTGATTGCCATCGGCTGGGCCTCTTGGGGCACCAGGTTAATACCGGCACAGGCCTCATCCGGGGAGAAGAGATTGATAGTGGGGGGCGCAACCTGGTCGCGCAATGACAATACCGAGAAAACGGCTTCAATAGCACCGGCAGCCCCCAGCAGGTGACCGGTCATCGACTTGGTAGAACTCACAGCGAGGGAGTCCGTCACCCCCGCGAATACTTTTTTAACCGCCAGGATCTCAGCTGTGTCTCCCAGCAGAGTAGAAGTACCATGAGCATTGATATACTGGATATCACTTGGGCTCATACCGGAATCTCTCAGGGCATTTTCCATTGAGAGAGCAGCGCCAGCGCCATCTTCCGGAGGAGAGGTCATGTGGTGGGCATCACCGCTCATACCAAAGCCAGCTACTTCTGCGTAAATCTTGGCTCCGCGAGCGACTGCATTTTCGTACTCTTCCAAAACGAGTACCGCAGACCCTTCACCCAGTACAAAACCATCACGGTCTTTATCCCAGGGGCGGCTTGCTGATTGCGGATCATCATTGCGAGTGGACAGCGCCCTTGCCGCACAGAAACCGCCGAGCCCTACCGGGGTGGTAACCATTTCTGCACCACCACATACCATCACATCGGCATCACCGTGCTGAATCGCACGAACTCCGAGACCGATCGCATGGGTTCCTGTGGTACAGGCTGTTGTCACTGCCAGATTGGGGCCTTTGAGGCCATATTTAATCGAGAGGTTACCCGCAACCATATTAATGATGGCGCCAGGTACAAAGAAAGGTGATACACGGCGAGGGCCTTTTTCGGCAATCAGCAATGAATTATCTTCGATAGCCAAGATACCGCCCATACCAGAGCCAATACAGGTACCCACGCGCGGACCCAGCTCTTCGGTTACCTCCAGGCCGCTATCTTGCATAGCCTGAATACCGGCAACCAGTCCGTACTGCAAGAAAGTATCCATCTTGCGCGCTTCTTTTGCGGGCATGTATGGCGTGGGATCAAAATCCTTTACAGTAGCGGCGAAGCGGGTTGAAAAAGCCGAGACATCAAATGTCTCAATCGGAGCAGCACCATTAGCTCCCTGTAGTACCCCAGACCAAGTATCCTCTAGGGTGTTACCTAACGGGCTAACGACTCCCATTCCGGTTACAACAACTCTTCTTTGCGACACTGCGCTCCCCCCTGAAATTTTCTGCTACCGTCCTTCACCAATGTAGTTAAAAGAACAACATCCGGTCAGCAGTCACAATTCCGTAGTACCAATAACAAGAAAGCCGCGCTATGAAACATAGAACGGCTTTCAGAATCGCTCGGCTAGGTACAGCATATTGAGCTGCCCGTGCCTAAACTACCCAGCAGGAATTAACCAAGGTTATCCTTGATGTAATCCATTGCCAGCTGAACAGTAGTGATTTTTTCAGCTTCTTCATCGGGAATTTCAGTTTCGAATTCCTCTTCCAAAGCCATAACCAGCTCAACTGTGTCGAGTGAGTCAGCGCCCAGATCTTCAACAAAAGAGGCTTCAGGCTTAACGTCTTCTTCCTTAACGCCCAGTTGTTCAGCAACGATCTTTTTAACGCGCTCTTCAATGCTGCTCATGATTCAATTTAACTCCTAGTGGGTAAAAATCTGTTTTAGTCGCTATTGTTTTTCACCGTATCCAATGTTGTTGGTGATAACGACCGGCTCACACAGCTTTTGGATAATTCAGAGGCCATTGTACCCCAAGTTTTTCGGGATGTAATGTGCGGCCCCTCAACACCATCAGCAAAAACATAAATATCTCTAAAATCAATAAGTTAAAGAGACATTTTGAAACACAAACTACGCCATGTACATACCGCCATTGACATGAATTGTCTCGCCGGTGACATAGCCTCCCGCATCACTCGCCAGGAAGGAAACCACCGAAGCAATTTCTTCCGGCTTCCCGAGCCTCGCGAGAGGAATCTTACCCAGAAGCAACTCGCGTTGCGCTTCAGGCAAGACTTTTGTCATATCAGTATCAATAAAGCCGGGGGCTACGGTATTAACCGTGATTCCTCTGGAGCCCACCTCTGAAGCCAGGGAGCGGGCAAACCCTCCCACACCAGCTTTGGTCGCCGCATAATTGCTCTGACCGGCATTACCCATACTACCTACGACGGAGCTGATATTAATAATCCGCCCCCATCGCGCCTTGGTCATATCGCGCAGGCAAGCCTTACTCATGCGATAGACCGCGGTCAAATTCGTATTGACGACTGAATCCCACTCGTCATCCTTCATGCGCATCAGCAAGTTGTCCTTGGTGATGCCAGCATTATTAACCAATATCGCAGGAGCACCAAACTCATTTTTTATCGCTGCATGAAGCTCGGAAATACTTTCCGCATTGCCCACATCCAGAACTTTACCGGCACCTGCGATACCGGCTTCTGCGAAGCGGGCGCTTATTTTTTCAGCGCCGGATTCGCTGGTGGCAGTACCAATAACTGTGGCACCCATTCCACCGAGCATATCTGCAATTGCCGCACCAATGCCGCGACTTGCACCTGTCACTAAGGCAACTTTACCCTCAAGGGACATCTGTAAGGTCATTCTCACTTATCCTTATTCGACTACTGGACTACTTTTTGAGCGATTTATACCGCTGTAGCTCGCAGAGCTTCATTAAAGTTACTGGGGCTATCGATTGCGTGACAGGAAACACTTCGGTCGACACGTTTGATCAGGCCAGATAAAACCTTACCCGGACCACACTCAACCATTTGCTCCACTCCGGAGCCAATAATTTTTTGTGCGCAGGCAGTCCAGCGAACCGGGCGATAAATCTGCTCGATCATCAGGGTCTTAATTTTTTCCGGATCCACTTCAAGCTCAGCGTGGACATTGTGCACGATGGGTATTTCTGGCGCGTTAAATTCTGTCGCCTCTATTTGAGGGGTCAGCTTTTCCGCCGCAGGACGCATCAGCTCAGTGTGGAATGGGGCACTGACCGGAAGAGGCATAGCCTTCTTTACACCGGCAGCTTTACAGGCTTCGATGGCGCGCTGCACCGCCGCGCTACTTCCCGCAATAACAATCTGGCCGGGAGAGTTGTAATTCACCGCAGCAACTATTTCACTCTCAGCAGAAGCAGCACAAGCTTCTTCGACAGCTGCATCATCAAGACCGATGATCGCAGCCATAGCGCCCTCCCCTACAGGAACCGCCTCTTGCATCAAGCGGCCGCGCTCGCGAACCAAATGAACCGCATCTTTAAACGCCAGAACGCCAGAGCACACCAGTGCTGACCACTCGCCCAAACTGTGACCGGCCATGAATGCAGGCTGGGCACCGCCGCGAGAGCGCCACATGCGATAAAGGGCAACACTGGAAGTCAGTAAGAGAGGCTGGGTACGCTGGGTGAGATTAATGGCTTCCTGCTCGCCATTCTGGCACAGGTCCCAGAGGTCATAGCCGAGCACATTGGATGCTTCGGCAAAAGTGGCCTGAATTTCAGGCGCCTCTTGGGCAATCTCAGAGAGCATACCTATTTTCTGGGAACCCTGCCCCGGAAAGACAAATGCGAGTGCGGCATTGGTCATAAGATATCCTTAACCTAAATGTGGCTGATTTCAGTAAGGGAAACTGCTTTTTACCCTTCATCCATGGAGCGTCTTTCGCCGGATTGTGCCATAGCGGCATCGACCCTGGCTGCCAGGTCAGCATCGGCACACTCCTTCGCCGTAACCATCGCCCGATAAAAAGCTTCGCTGCTGGCACCGCCGTGACTCTTGATCACGTTGCCCTTTACCCCTACAAAGCTGGCGCCATTATAGCGAGCAGGTTCCACCTGTGTACGCCATTTTCGCAACAGCTTTATGGCCAATTGGCCAAAAAAACGCTTGAAACACCCTCTTTTCTCGATTGTGAACGCTTTTTGACCCATTAGTCGAATCACACCCTCGGCAGATTTCATCGCGACATTACCCATCAGGCCGTCGCAAACAACCACATCTACCGAGCCGGTAAAAATATCATGCCCCTCAACAAAGCCAACATAATTGACCCCGGGGTCCGCATCGAGCAGCTCCGCTGCACGGCGTATTTCGGCGCTACCCTTATGTGCTTCCGCCCCAATATTGAGCAGCGCCACCTTTATATCCTTCACACTCTTGCGGGCAGTATGAATCCGCTGAGCCTCTATCCCCATACGGGCGAACTGAAGCAAATCCTCAGCACTGCAATCCACATTGGCACCAAGGTCCAAAAGATAGCAGGAACCCATACCTGAAGGTACAGACTTACCGAGCGCCGGCTTCCTAACACCTTGGATATTACCGAGAATACTGCGACTCAACGCCAACAAGGCGCCAGTATTGCCGGAGGTAACTGCAGCTTGCACATCTCCCGATGCAACACTCTTCAGGGCCATCGCCATGGTTGAATCGCGCTTATGGCGAACAGCCTGCAACGGATTGCACTCTTGAGTGATGACTTGCTCGCAATGGATAATTTCGAGACGGCGGGTAACGCGGCGGCGATGGCGCTGCAGCTCTTGATGAACCAGAGCTTGAAGCTCTGCGCGCGGGCCAAATAGCTTTAGCTGCGCTTCAGGGAAGTTTTGAAGAAATCTAATACATGCCGGAACGACAGAGCGGGGACCTAAGTCCCCGCCCATTGCATCCACGGCCAATCGCAATTGGCTGGACAAAGCTTACTCTTCTTCAGAGCCGCCGCTAACTTCGATCACTTTGCGACCACGGTAGAAACCGTCTTTGGTCACGTGGTGACGACGGTGCTTTTCACCGGTAGTCGGATCGACGGAAAGGGTAGCACCTGCGCCCAGCGCATCGTGGGAACGGCGCATACCGCGACGGGAACGAGTCTTCTTGTTTTGTTGAACAGCCATTGCTAGCTCCTAAAATAAACAAATTTCGCTGGAACCGGGGCGCCTACCGGCGAGCCCAAACTCATCGGGAAACCTAGGATTTACCCGACGAACCCTTCAACTGCTCCAGCACTTTAAAGGGGTTTGCCTGTTGCTCATCCGCCTCGGCAACCTCGCCACCAAAATGAAAGCTCTCCTTGGAGACACATTCTTCCTGGTGATAAGCCACCATTGGCAAATTGAGCAAAATTTCATCTTCAAGGATCTGGTGCAAGTCCAGCTCATCGCCGTCCTGGATCACCGGGTCCAGATCTTTGGGCAGGGCCTTACCCTGCTCCTCAGTCCATACGATACCCCAGCTAAACTGTGCCTCGATCTGCTCATGGACCGGTAACAAACAGCGCTGACACAAGAGGTCAACTGCAAGTTGAACCTTGCCGCTCACCGTTTGGTGACCTTGCAAGTCTCGCTCAAACTGCAATTCAGCAGAAATCTCTCCGTGGACAGACTCAACTGCGCTACCAACCCGAGGCAGGGACTCCAACGGCAAAACACCATCGAGCAACTGCTCTCGCTGTACCAATTTCCGAGCATCAATGCTCTTTGGCAATACTGATTTAGAGGGGGCTATCGACATAAGCGCGCAATTCTATGGACTCACCTTAGCCTTGTCAAAACAAATCAGGCATTGCAGTATCGCCCGGTCACAAACCACTATTCGACCCAGCGGAAAATCCACCAGAATGCCCCACCCTCTGATACTAGCCTCCAGCTCTCCTTACCGCAGAACCCTACTACAACAGCTTGGCATCCCCTTTCAGCAGGATTCGCCCCATATAGATGAAGCACCACAGGCGGGGGAAGCGCCAGCTGCACTCGCCCTGCGCCTCGCCACAGAGAAAGCGCGCGCCCTGGCTGGCCGCCACCCGAAATCACTGATTATCGGTTCAGATCAAGTTGCCTCTTGCGACGGCCAAATACTTGGCAAGCCAGGCAGCAGGGAGCGCGCCATCGCCCAGCTGCAAGCCTGCAACGGCAAAAAAGTGATATTCCACACCGGCTTGTGCCTGCTGAATAGCGCAAGCGGAGAGCAGTTGGGCGATACGGAAACCTTCACTGTCTACTTTCGGCAGTTGAGCACAGAGCAAATTGAACGATATGTAGAGCTGGAACAACCTTACGATTGCGCCGGCTCTTTTAAGGTGGAAGGGCTAGGTATCGCCCTGTTTGAAAGGCTTGAAGGAGCAGATCTCAACACCCTGGTTGGGCTGCCACTAATCCGCCTTACCGATATGCTGAACCACTTTGGCATAGATCCATTGGGCCCGCAGGCCACCTAAAAGAGTGGCGGCCAGCGGAGCAACTCAGAGAAGCGATCGATAACAACCTTGGGGCCACACCCCTGCAGTCGGGTTGGGCAATGAGCGCCATAGCTCACCCCGATAGAGGGCATGCCGATCGCCGCCGCCATTTCCAGGTCGTATACGGTATCCCCTACCATTACCGCCTGCTCCGGACCGGTTCCGGTCTCATGTAGCAACTCATTCAGCATCAGCGGGTCAGGCTTGGAAGCGGTCTCATCCGCACAACGACTGGCGGCAAACAAGTGGCCGAGGCCGTGCTCCTCAAATTCCCGATTGAGCCCCTGCCGACTCTTCCCAGTCGCTACCGCCAACTGGTGACCACCGCACAGCAACTGGTCCAGGGTATCCAGGACCCCCTCAAATAACGGCAAGGGTTCAACCCGGGCCGCCATCCACTCATCAAAGTAAAGTTGGCGCAACGTGAGTTTTTCCTCACTGGCAGCCTCCGGAAACAGAGAGGATATCGCTTCCGGCAGACCAAGCCCGATGATGTTGCTAACCGCCTCCGGGGCAAGCACTGGCAAACCAGCTCTATCTGCCGCCCGCAACATACAGTCGACGATACGCGCCTCAGAATTACAAACCGTCCCATCCCAATCGAGGATTACCAACATAACAAAAGAACGCCCTACTCTTCCCTTAACCTATTCAGCACTGCACTCAGCTCCGCAGGGAGTGGAGCCTCCACCTCAACCTTGGAGCCATCTGGCAAAGAGCAGCGCACTGAAGCTGAGTGCAAAAAGAGACGCTTCAGACCGCGACCACGAAATTCACGATTGACTTCGTCCGAGGTGTACTTGTTGTCGCCCGCCAAAGGGCAACCAACAAACTGAGCATGAACTCGAATTTGGTGTGTTCGCCCGGTGACCGGCTCTGCGGAAAGCAGAGTCGCCGCCTTAAATCTCTCAATCAACTTAAAGCGAGTCTCTGAAGGCTTGCCCTCAGGGTGCACTGACACCATTCTCTCGCCGCTTTTCAAAGTGTTCTTGCGCAAAGGTGCCTCAACAACGCGGCGACCTCGGGGCCACTTGCCCACCGCCAATGCCTGATACGATTTACCGATCTTTCCCGCCCGCAACTCCGACTGAACATGCTGCAATACCGCGCGCTTGCGGGCCACCATGATGGCGCCACTGGTATCCCGGTCAAGGCGGTGCACCAACTCAATAAACGGGCTTTGCGGAAACATCTGGCGCAAAACTTCAATCAGACCCAATCTGACACCACTGCCGCCATGGACCGCAAGGCCCGACGGTTTATTGATCACCATAAGCCCGTGCTTGTCGTAAAGTATGGACTCTTGGATCAGCTGGCGCAGAGATTCACCAGCGAGAGGGGTCTCAGCCTGCTCGGCAACACGAATTGGCGGCACTCGCACCACATCGCCCGCCTTTAACTTGTATTCAGCCTTTATTCGTCCTTTATTTACTCTTACCTCACCCTTACGCAGGATTCGGTATATACGTGAACGCGGCACACCCTTGAGGCGCGCCTGGAGGAAATTGTCGATCCTCTGTCCCGCCAGCTCTTCAGGTACAGTTAAAAGCTGCACGCCGCCAGATGGATTCGAGGTCTTTGATGGGGTCTCGGCCGGAGCCTTCTTAGGGTGGGGTATACTTCGCATGACGCGCATCATAGCGTTGCCAGGGATACAATTGAAGCACCTCCCTGCCCATGCTATATTCGGCCGGCCTGAATTCGGCGTATTTTCGGTCAAAGGCGACTTCCCACATGAAGAGATAGCCGTGACCCCAACGAAAATACCCCATTCGGTCGGTGCGCGGGGATGCCGCGTCATTGATAAAACTTAGCCGTTGAGATGTCCCCCAATTACCAGAACCAGAGGGGAGCTCACCGGCAACAACAGCCCGCGGTTATGCGGGTAATTATCGCGAAGGTAAGACGGGCCGTGACCCGCAGCGCTTGAAAGGACGACTCAAACTTGCGTCCGGTTTTGCAGAATACGACGAGCCAGCAACCGAACTGGCAACCAGGGCAGCACAGCTTCCGCAAGCCTGGTAAAAAAATTAAGAAGAATGGGTATCAGCCAAAAGCTGAACTGCAGAACCTCTGATGATTGACGCAAACCTTGCCGCCCAGCATATGAAACAAACCAAGGGGCGGCGCCCAACCCTGCTGTAGAAGCCTGCAGCACAGGTACAGGGCAGTACTAACAAAAGGTATTAAAGGTACCAACGGATAGCACAATAACAGCGCGTATCCGGAGTTTTTGCAGAGCGAATAATAGGCAAACGCCAGTCTCAACAAGCCGCATAGATCCATGGCGCGGTAGAGCTGGCATACCTTATTTCCCCTGCCCTGCCTGGTGGTCCTCTCCACCTGGCAGCCAACAAGCAAGCCTGTGAGTAGCGGTGTCACACCTTTGCGCAACGCAAGGAAAACGACACGCATGAAAAGAATGCTAATCAACGCAACCCAACCTGAAGAGTTGCGTGTTGCCCTGGTCGACGGCCAGTGGCTCTATGATTTAGATATTGAGAACCGAACCCGCCAGCAGAAAAAAGCGAACATCTACAAAGGTAAGATTACCCGCGTAGAACCCTCCCTCGAAGCTGCATTCGTCGACTACGGCGAAGAGCGCCACGGGTTTCTCCCCCTGAAAGAAATCTCTCGCGAGTACTTCCTCAAGCAGCCCAAAGACATCGAAGGCCGCATCAAAATCAAAGATGTTGTCAAAGAAGGCATGGAAGTTATCGTCCAGGTGGACAAAGAAGAGCGCGGCAACAAAGGCGCTGCCCTCACCACCTTTGTCAGCCTCGCCGGCCGCTACTTGGTGTTAATGCCCAACAATCCTCGTGCCGGCGGTATCTCCCGCCGCATTGAAGGTGATGAGCGCTCCGAGCTCCGCGATGCACTGGCCAGTGTAGATGTCCCTTCAGGTATGGGCATCATCGTGCGCACCGCCGGCGTTGGCCGCAGTGGTGACGAGCTGCAATGGGACCTCAACTACCTGCTGCAACTTTGGAATGCCATCAAGGAAGAAGCTGATACCTCCAAGGCGCCACACTTCCTGTTCCAGGAAAGCAACGTCATCATCCGCGCCATCCGCGACTACATGCGCGATGATATCGGCGAAGTTATTGTCGACGACAAAGGTGCCTTTGAGCTGGCCGCAGAGTTTGCCCGCCAGGTAATGCCCCACTACGCCAATAAGGTAAAGTACTACGAAGACGCCATCCCGCTGTTCAATCGCTATCAAATTGAAAGCCAGATTGAGACAGCGTTCGAGCGCGAAGTGAAGCTCCCCTCCGGAGGCTCCATCGTTATCGATGTGACCGAGGCTCTGGTGTCTATCGATATCAACTCCTCCCGCGCAACCAAGGGCGGCGATATCGAAGAGACCGCGCGCAATATCAACCTGGAAGCCGCCGATGAAATCGCTCGCCAACTGCGCCTGCGCGATATGGGCGGACTGGTTGTAATCGACTTTATCGACATGCAGAGCAAGTCCAACCAGCGCGAAGTTGAAAAGCGCATGGAGAAGGCCCTCAGCATGGACCGCGCCCGCGTTCAGGTTGGCCGCATCTCCCGCTTCGGACTTTTGGAAATGTCCCGCCAGCGCCTGCGCCCATCCCTGGGTGAAACCACCTTCCGCGTCTGCCCCCGCTGTAGCGGTCAAGGCACTATTCGCGGCACCAAGTCTCTGGCCCTCTCCATTCTCCGCCTGGTAGAAGAGGAAGCGAAGAAAGAGCGCAGCGCCGAGATCCGCGCAATCACCCCGGTGAATGTCGCAACCTACCTGCTGAACGAAAAGCGTAAAACGATCTCCCAGATCGAGTCCCGCAATTCCACTCGCGTAGTAGTTGTGCCCAGCGCAGAAATGGAAACGCCGCACTTTGAAGTTCAGCGCCTGCGTGACGATGACACTGCAACCCTGGAAACCTCCTACAAGATTTCTGGCACTGCCGAAGAGACAGTGACCAAGAAAGAGGAAAAGCCACAGCGTCCAGCTCCAGTGCAAGCGGCCGTGCAGCAAATTGCCCACACCGCTCCAGCACCCACTCCGGAGAAAAAGGAAGAGCCTGGACTCTTCAGCCGATTGATTAGCGCTATCGCCTCCTTCTTCACCGCAGAAGAGGAAGAGCCGAAGAAGCATCAAAAGTCCAAAGGCCGTGGCAAGGACTACCAGCAGCGCAACCGCAATCGCAACCAGCGCGGAAATCGCAACAACCGCAGTGGCCGCCCCGCGCGCCGCAAGGATGATCGCCGCGAGGACAATAAGCGCGACGACCAACGCGAAGATAAGCGCAGCGCCAAGCTGGACGAGCATGACAGCGCCTCTGATCGCCAGGGTGAAGGTCAGCGCAGACGTCGCCGTCGCCGCAACGACAACCGCCGCAGCGACAACCGCACTCAAGCTGCTGAAACCCAAAATACCGTTGATACCAACGAACAGGCTGGAGACACTTCCGATCAGCAACGCCCAGCACGTCGCCCGAGCAATGTGCGCGGCCGCCCTCAAGCGCGCCGTCGCGGCGGACGCCGCAGTGAGAACACCGCAGCAACCGCGGTAGCTCACAGCCAGGAAGAGCTGAATCGCGAAGTTCACGAAGCCATCGACGAAGCTGAAAGCGAAGCCCGCAAGACCAAGGAAGTCGCAAAAGAGACTCGTACCGAGGCGCCCAAGCCCAAGGCGAAAGACTCTCACAAGGCTCAGAGAGCTCCCAAGCAAGCAGCTCAGCCCGCCATCACAATGCCGGTGCGCACTGCTCACGAGGAAAAGTCTGAAGCACGAGAGACCCAGAAGCCTGCAGCTCAACCGCAAAGCGCCCCGCAGGCAGCCAAAGCAGCCGCCTCCGAGCAACAACAGCAGCCTACTCAGCCCAAGCCCAAAGCTACCCCGGTAGAAAAAGCAGCTGCGCCAGCTGCCGAGCCGGCCAAGCCTGTAGAGCAAGCGCCAGAACAAAAAGCCACCACGGCAGAAGTTCCGGCTGCCCCCAAAGCTGAAACCACTCCTGCCAAGCCAGAAGTAGAAGCAGCAGAGGAAATCGTGCTTGAAGAAGCACAAGCTGCAGCTGAAGCTTTACAGGAACAGGCAGGCACCAGCGAGCCGGAAGTTCAGGAAGAAATTGTTGCCGCCGAGCAGGCAGCTTCCGAAGAGGAACCGACCGCACCTAGCCAGGGACGCGCAGTAAATGATCCGCGCATCAACCCCAAACCACTGGGTGAATTCTCAATTGTTACTGAGCGCCGTGAAGTGGGCTCCCAGCAGCCGCTGGATACCGCACAGCCGGCAGCGATTGAGCACAATCCACGCGCCCTAGCCCGCCCGGCCAACGACCCGCGTATCAGCCGCAAGGCCGTGGAAGTTGATGCCAACGCAGATATCGATCGCGACTCTGCAGAAGCGAGCTAAGCGATAGCTGCCAAGCCGCCCCAGCCAATGGCCGGGGCGGCCTTATCAACCTGACAGTAAGCCTTGAGCTGGTCAATAAATCACCTAACTTATTGAACTATATAAAAAAAATCAAAATGGCGCTTGTACATCCCGAGAAGCTATGTATAATGCGCAGCACAATTTGGTGGGGTGGCTGAGTGGTCGAAAGCGGCGGTCTTGAAAACCGTTGACTGTAACAGGTCCCAGGGTTCGAATCCCTGCCCCACCGCCATTATTCATACAGAAAGCCCTGATTTTTCAGGGCTTTTTTGTTTCTGCTATTTTTATCCCCCCACTTGTTCCCCCACTTAGCCTTTGCTAGTCCGCAACGTTTCAGATGACGCAAACTCTATACGATACGCGCCAACTGCGGCAGCGCACCAACGTCTTTATCATCCACCCCTTTCCGTGAACATTAGGTCGATTTAGCTCTTTTGCAGGCTCCACGAGAGCCCGCCCATTAACCTTACAAAGACCTCATACGCTTACGCAGCAGCTAGATCGTAATCTCCGGTAGCTGGTCCCACTGAGTCGTATAGGCTGGCGATCGATGCTCCTGCCTCATCTTCCACTTCTTGTCGATACCTTCAGCCCCCAGAAACAAGGTGCCCCGGCCAAACCGTTGATTGATCTGGTCCATGGCCTGCATGGTCTCATCTGATCGTATTGGCTGGCCCGTGGTGAACATGTCGCCCTGGCCCAGTGAGCGGGGGATAAGCTCTACCAGCCCTACCCCCGCTTTCAGGAATCTATGTCCCTGCAGGAACAGCTCTGTAATGGCGCGCTTTACCAGCTGCACTATCAGCCGTGTGTCATCCGTGGGGTATGGGGTTTGCACTACAGTGCTGCGGCTGTAGTAGTGCGGTTCATGGGGTGAGGTATGCAGGAAGACATGGATAGACTTCACCAGGGAATCCTGGGCCCGCAGCTTCTCCGCTGCCCTGCTCGTGTACAAGGTAACGGCCTGCAGTATCGGCTGCAGATCGGTGAGCTTTTCGCCGAATGAGCGTGTGCAATAGATCTGTTTCTTGACTGGTGGCTGCTCTTCCAGGCTTAAGCAACTAATGCCATTTAGCTCTTCTATCGTTCGCTCAATATTTACATTCGTATGACTGCGCAGGATTTTCGGGTTGGCTTGCGCCAGGTCATAGGCTGTCTTGATACCCATGTGCCCGAGTCGCTTTGATAGGCGCCTGCCTACGCCCCACACATCACCCACCTCAGTGCGCCGTTGCAGCCATTGCCATTTTGCGGGGGAGTCCAAGACGCAGACGCCCTCACACTTGGGGATCTTCTTGGCAGCTCTATTTGCCAGCTTAGCCAGGGTTTTACTGGGGGCGATGCCAACGCCCACCGGCATGCGAATATCCCGCCAGAGGGTTTGCCGTATCTGCTGCCCGTAATCCAGCAAGCACTCTTGCAACCCTTGCAGATCCAGAAACATCTCATCGATGCTATAGACCTCAACCTCTGGGCTGTACTGCTTTAGGGTTGTCATTACCCGGTGGGAGATATCGCCGTACAGGGCGTAGTTACTCGAAAAGATCTTTACCCCGTGCTTTCGCAACAGATGCTCGATCTTGAAGAACGGCTGCAAATCGGGAATACCTAACACTTTGGCTTCTTTCGAGCGAGCCACCACGCAACCATCATTATTGGAAAGGACTACCACCGGAAGCCCGCGCAGGTCGGGGCGGAATATCTGTTCGCAGCTGGCATAGCAGCTGTTGCAATCAACCAGTGCCAACATCAGCAGGACCGGTGGTACCGCACGGAAGCCTTGACCACTCCCTCAACAATCAATTCCTGCCCCTCCCAAATGGGAATCGGTGCGTATTTATCATTGGCTGATAGCAGGCGGCCCTGTTGGCGGTCGAGCACCTTGCACGTTAACTGCCCATCGAGGGCAACCACCACCACATCACCGTGTATTGGCGTTAATGATCGGTCGACTACCAGCAGATCCCGGTCAAAGATGCCGAGGTTCTGCATAGAGTCGCCGTTGGCGCGGGCGATGAATGTCGCCGCCGGGCTGGTTATCAGGTGTTGATCCAGGCTCAGCGCTGCTTCTTTGTGGTCATCCGCTGGCGAAGGAAAGCCGCAGCTAACGCCACTGCCGTATAGAGGGGAAAGTTTCATGTGCTCTAGCAATATACTGTATTTTTATACAGTGTAGTGGCGAGCACCCAATAAAGACAAGTAGCCAGTGTGACTCCAGGGCCACACACAGGCCTGCGACCCGCTGCAATTGCTCCATTCGTGCTTTTATAGGCATGCTCAACCCTTTGTAACTGCTAGCCCTATCTCCACCCTGTGTCACCTAACGCCAGATATCTGCACTGCCTTATGACGACAAGTCACCAAGCGCACCTTGATAATTGAGGCCGGATCACTAGGCGATCGCCTGCGCAACGCACGGAAACGGGAGAGGATAACGATTGCACAGCTGGCAAAGTAGCTGGGGCTTGTGTCATCTCAAATTTCGACAATGGAAACAGGCGTACAAAGAATTCCGGCAGACCTGCTGCCGGTTTGGTGTGAGGCGGTTGGGATTACTTTAACGGAGGTGTATGGGGTGGAGAACCTGCACCACTTTGCACAGATTCCATTTCCGCCATTAGTTGCAAGAATGTACTTATCACTCCCGAAAGAGTGGCAGAGACATATCCAGAGAAGCATTGAAAGTATTCACCGCCTCTGGAAAATTCGGCAGATCAATAAGTAAGATTATTAACTACATCAAAGAATAGATCATGCTTTACTTTCTTCATCTTCAGGAGTTGAAGTCCAGACTGAATTCGGGAACATACGCTTCCTAACATCATCCAACTCAATAGTATCCACAATACCAAACCCCTCTCTCATCAAGGGATAAGGGTTTTTAATATCTCCATTACCCACCACATACTCTTTAAGCAAATAGAAAAGCCCCTCCTCTAGATTTGGTATCAAACCACTACTAAGTTCGAAACGACTGGAACCTTCATTTTGGAGGATCAAATATGGCCAAAACATAGCCCAGAACGTTAATATATAATTTGATCCAAAATGAGCTTTTATTATTTCTTCAGAAAAAAAGCCATACTTGATATTGACTAAAATTATTCAAGCCTACCAGCACGCTCTGATAGATACTCCTGCTCCTCAGCGCTCAAACGCTTCACTGCCTCAATAACCCCCAGAATATTATAGCCATTTTCTGGATTTTGAGGGTTTTTAAGTTTATGGCTTTGAGAAAATAATTTTTTGTATATCTCATTCTCGTTTATTTTTTCTTGATGAGGCAGATCTGAAGTTAGCCTAAAAACATAATCAATAGTTCTATTAATTTTCTCCTTCTCAGAAGCCTTTTCAAGATTTTCTACAGCTATATATATTGCAATACAGGCAGAAACAAGCACAGCAACAGGCGACAAAAATCTAGAATAATCAATAGAAAAATTTAATGTTGATGCAGACATAACACCTAAAGCAAAGGCCAAAATTGTTAAAATTACTGTAATCTTGCTTCTTGTCATAATTTAATTCTTCTGCAGCCCCTTCTATAAAGCATACAATTTTTATCAATCATAATACTTTATAGATAAACTAAAATAAGCGCCAATCTTACTTCAACTTAAGAGCACTAACTACATCAATCCATATTTTTTCGCTACAGTCTCAAACTGGCGTTTATAGATTGCCCGAGCGGGCCGATATGGCGGCAACCATTCATCAGGACCCTTGTCGCCCTTACTCTGGTTATTGTCATCATCCACTAGCCAGAGATTGGCTGGGTCTTCGGCGAATACACGGCGTTGCTCGCGAGTCCAGTTAGCACCGCCGTTCTTATGAACCCAGGCTAAAGGGGCTATATGTTCTACATCCAGATCTGAAGCTTGATCAAAAAACTGGCCAGTATAGGGGTCCAACCATAAACCTGACAACGCCGTGCAGGATTTTTCATTGCTAAAGGTGACGGGAGCCAGAGAGAGGCGAATCAGCAGCTCCTGGCGAGTGTTTTGGCAGTCGCCATCCGCATCGGGCCAGCGGGGGAGCCACTGCTGACGATCATAAGCTTCCATTTCAGCTTCGTAGCAACTAGTTAATACAGCTACCAGTACAAACAAAAAAAGTAAACGCATATGAACTTACGCTACAGATGATTGACCTGTTTTAGTGTCCACAGAGAATTTGGATCTAATTTCAGACTCAATACGCTCCTCTGTTTTCCCTTCGATAAAATATGCAGTAGAACTATCATTACTCCTATTGTAATCATCTAGCATCTGTCTTGCTCGAATGGTAAGAGGTGTGGTAGCAACTAATAAGCCGCTTCCTCCTGACTGCCGAACCATGTACAAAAAGCTACGGACCGTCCTAACCCCAACTTTCTTTTGATATGCTTTGGTCTCCACAAAAATATTTTTCCCTTTATGCACAAAAGAAAATTCAGAAGCATAAGTTTCCACTCCAGGTATATAGCTACCTTCACTCCCATCAAGTAACTTCAACCCTCTAAGAACCCTACTCACCAGTGCTTGATATTCATAGCCACTGAGGGACTCAAAACCGCTCACAGAGAGCACTTCCTCTTCATTCTCAGCTAGATCCACTTCTGTTTCAGCATCAATCCACTTCTTTCGAACAACACTCAACAGACCAATAACAGCTATCAATATGAACGGAAGCTCGATTTTCAAAAACTGAGTCAAAGAAAACTTCGACCACCAACTTCCCTCTTCTACCGGCTCCTTTATTTCACTAATAAGCCCTTGAATTTTTAACTTTATTTCACTTCTACGCTCTAACGAAATATATGAATTTTTTGAAAAATCATTGCGTATTAGCAAGAGGGTTTGCTTAACGCTATATGGAAAACTTAGCTTGTAATAGACTTCTTTCTGCTCTATTGCCAACCTAACTTCCTGAATGGTGACATTCTCATTCGCAAAAAATCGCCCACCAACCTCCTGAATCAATTCTTCCTGGGCCAAAGCGGACTTCTGATACATACTCTCCTTGACATGCTCAGGTACATAAAAAAAAACCAAAGTAGAACGTAGCGAAAACACCGAAAACATTAAATATATTCCAGGAGTATTCTAATACCCACTCCCAGGTTTTATTTAAAATATTACCCAATTTATCCTATCCTTGTTTTTGGTTAAGTTGAAAATTATTGTGCTGCACCACTATTGTTACACCTCAATACCATACCGATATATTTGAGCTGCAAATTCAAGTGCATACTTGGGAAACATGTAGGCTAATTTACATTATTATCCCATAGAAGCCCATCCAAAGCCCCCAACATCTGCCCAACCACCCCGGCCAGATCCGTGTTGGTATCCCCAGTGATCTGCGGCAGAGTCGCCGGACGGTTGGCTGCCTGTCAGCCGCTGCTGCCGTTGATATACAGCAGGCCATCCGCCTGATTCAGCGCGACCTTGGCAGGAAAGAATTGCCAGTAGCCGGTGTCTGCCACGTAGCGGGCCAGCTGGCCGTTTTGGTTTGCCCACTCATTGCTACCGGTGGCAACTATGTAGCGGTCGCCATCGTCGGGGGGATCGTTTTGGATGCCCTGCACTTCGATTTGCAGAAGCGCGTAAGTTCATTGTTACAAACACCCCACTCACCATCATCATCCGCATAAACTCGCTCACCGCAGTTAATTGCAACCATACTCACCCACTCGGAATCGCCATCACCGCAATAGAACTGTGCGCAGTCATGCGATTCGCCACTTCACCAGTGCAGTCAGAAACAAGGCCCGCTGCCTCGTCAATCACATTGACCGCCTGCCCTGCATCTGTGGTGAGTGCCTTCGTTGTCACATAGACCCGATCCATCGGGCATCGGTCTGCACGCTGTTCTGATCATCAATCACAGCAATAACGCACTTGAGCACGGCGACGGCTTGAGCTTCGGAGCTTGCGGGCTCAGCCTTTTGCGTGATTGCAGATCGCACAATCGTACCAGTACAGTGGCGGTCGTCGATGATGTAGGCAAATTGCCAAGCCTGGCACTCTGTAAACAATATAAATATAGGAATTTCTTACTAAACTAGTTATCCCTATATGTTTAAACTTTATTCCCAGCTTTTTGAGATCATCTTCCTAAAGATAACTACCGCAATCCAGCCCTATACTTCCCGTGTCACCTCTATTTTACCTAGACAGCCAGACAAGCAGTAGGAACTCTCTAAGGATGAAATCCTGTATTGGTGACTCCACTTCAACTTTAATGACAAAGATTTGAGAGCATTCTCCGCCTAATTAGCTGTTCAGCTGAGTCCCAAATCGATCAACAGTCTGTAACAAAATTAATCGCTTGATTTTTAAGGGATCATCATGAAAGCTTTCACCCCGATAGCGGCAGCTATCTTCTTAGTAATTAGTGGGTATTCATTCGCAAATGGGAATACTGCCATAGTGAACCAGAATGGAAATGGTAATATGGCTAACCCGGACCAAAGTGATCCCGCAACGATGGACAGTTTGATCGCAATCACCCAGGATGGTGATTTCAACGAATCTGCACCGGTACAGGAGAATGCCACTCAAAATGGCACTATTATTCATATTCAAACTGGAAATCTAAATACCGCTCCTGCCTTACTACAAAATAACAGTGTCTCTACCCAGATTACGGCAATTCAGCAGGGCAATCTTAATGAGGTAGGCATGTCGCAAGTTGACTCTCAGTTAAGTACTGTTTTTGTTAACCAAATTGGGGATACCAATAGCTATGGCGGTGCGCAGATAATGTCAGATAGCGATACTATTTCTGTATTGCAATCTGGAGATTCCCAAATTTCCGGTAATACTCAACTCAATACCTCCTTTAACAGTTTTATAGTGAACCAGACAGGAATGGCCAATAGTGCTATTGGTTTCCAATCTAGCGGTACCTCAAATACCTCAGTTATGATCCAGAATGGAACTGCTAATATCGCTGGCATGGCTCAAAACGACGGCGACTTTAATAGCTTACTTATTCAACAAGACGGAGATAGCAATGATGGCATTGTTACACAGTTAAATAATTCAAATAATAATACTGTGAGCGTATTCCAGTCAGGCATGATGAACATGTCGGAAGTTAATCAAGATGCTTCTGATTTTGGCATAGTTGATACCAACCAAACTGGCATGATGAATATGGCACTAACCAATCAGACGGGGATATCCAACTTTGCCAGTCAATCCCAGATTGGCACATCTAATATGCATGAAATCGGTCAGGCAACATCCGGTAATTCTGCAACTGCCCTCCAATCTGGTACTGGCAATATGGGCGTGATTTTTCAATAGCGGATAAGGTTGACGATTCAACACTGTACTCCCTATTAGCAGCTATGGGTGTTTGACTGTTTTTGGGTAAAAGAGATGCTTTTTAAATAGCTATAACGCCTCAAACACAGGCTGGTGACGGAGCGCTTAATTTTTGCATAAAATGGCGAAGCCATGCAAAAATTGAGTGCGCAGTTACCAGTCCTTTTGTGCTTTGACTTGTTAAGAGTTTACTGGGCATAGCAACCCTAGCCGTCATTGTGGCCATTTAGATCTGATGCATATTTTTGCAATAGATTCTCGTAATCGGTGATTTCTTTGTGCGTTGGGACCATAGCAACTGTGGCAACTATTTCAAATGGGTATTCTTCAGAGTCTTCATTGTCGCAGAGCAATACTTGTTGTCTGTTGAAAAGAAGAATCTCTCCAAACTTTAAAGCCTCTTCTTCAGTTGAAAATATAACAGTAAATTCAATATCCCTCTTCTTGGACAGGTCATCACCTTGCTGCACCATATTCCATAGTGCATCACCATTTTCGTTATCTGGGTATGTGGATTTATCTCTAATCATCGATAACTCTTAACGCCTTTGGCATGTGCGGCTGCGCAGCAGACGCCGCATGCCTAAATTTGTTATGTGCATTTGCCAACAGCCTTAATTGAATAGTGTACTGTACCTGCATGACTTGTCTTTTGATAGGCAAAGTTCTGATCCTATTTTTACTTGGCCATGAAAGCTTACCGCCACATGAACTAAGCTGCCGTTAGCTAATTTGACCGAGAGCTTAGGATCATTTCCAGTTTGGCTGCCATCATAGACCTGAGCTTGCGCAACACCCGAAACAAGCTCAGTGCTTTTAGGCAGGCCGACATATTGGAAGAGTACTCCAATGCCTAGTGGTCCATGCGGTTAATTCTGTAACGATTGTTTTGCGCGTTCTACTGAAGCCAGGATTTGACTGGCAGGCTTTGTCCATTTAAATGGTTTTGCAGCTTCAGCATTATGAGCCTTGATGAAGTATTCCAGTTCTGACTTTAGCTCCGAAACGCTCGTGAACACTCCCCTGTATAGCGCTCTACGCTCTAGTTGGGAAAACCATCCCTCTACTGCATTCAACCATGATGAACTGGTAGGAGTAAAATGAAGGTGAATGCGCGGACGTGATTCCACCCAATCTCGAACCTCTTTGGTTTTATGTGCACTGAGGTTATCCAATATTATGTGTGGATCTTTTTTTGAATCCGTACGTCGATCGATCAACTTCAAAAATGATAGGAATTCCTTGCTAGTAGTTCTATTCGCGACCTTTCCAATCACTTTCCCTGTCAGTGTATTGAAGGCGGCAAACAAACTCGCAGTACCATGCCTCTTGTAATCATGAGTCCGACTGCCAATTCGACTCGGATTTAGAGGGAGACCGGGCTGTGTTCGGTCTAAGGCTTGAATTTGTGTTTTCTCATCAACGCTTAGAATAACGGCGTTTTCTGGTGGGTTCATATATAGACCCACAATGTCGATAACCTTTTCAGAAAATTCAGGATCACTGCTGATCTTGAATGTTTTTAGGCGATGGGGGCGTAGATCAGCTGCTTTCCATATCTGCCGAACTTGCCATGGTGTCACTGCTGCGTATTTAGCCATTAGCTCAATACTCCAGTGTGTTGCTTCTTCGGGTATACGCTTTGTTGTTAAAAACAATACACGATCTACAACGTCCTTTTCAATAACAGTTGGCCGCCCAGTACGAGAACGTTCTCGTAGCCCTTCAATACCTTCCTGTTCAAAACGGTTTCGCCAGCGATGAACAGTCTTCGGTGATGTTCGCTGCACGGCAGCTACATCTGTAGGGGTCATTCCTTCGCTGAGCTGAAGAATAATCTTCGCTCGCATAATTTGTCCATGTGGAAGAGTTGTTGACCGGCACCACTTGTTTAGAATAGCCGTGTCACTGTCAGAAATTTGAAAAGATTTAGGTGTGCGCATAATAGATACATTATACGAACAGTCCCCAATTAGTTACATTACTTTCCGCATGGACCACTAGCGTAACCAAGATTGCAAAAAAAATGCCTTTGCGCTCAGAACACCAGAGTTCAAGTGTCGCAAATATGGCTCGTTTATCTCTCATATTCTGGGTACATAACGCCGCGTCTGTGTTTTATACAAATTATTTAAGTCCATTTAAAACCTCTGCTGCTTCAACATAATGGAGCAACTTAGCATATCCTTGCCAAACAGTTTTAACCCCTGGCTCGCCATCGCCTTTACGCCCTAGAAATCCTCCTAGACCTGCCAGCATGCGCGTTATATCTCTCATGCTTGGAGGTATATTCGGCGGGGAACTTTTATCTCGCATCATCCATACCATGCGCCATTCTTTTTCAGAGTAAGCACTCGTACATGGTTCATCAGGAAGACTTTTTGCTTGTGTAGTTATCGAATGTAGTCGCCATCCAATAATCATATAGATCGCAATACAGTTCAACATTCGCTGCTCTGTTCTAAAACGATTACTTTCTATCTGGCATCCGCCTTTTACCACCCAAAATAGGTTTCAATTTCCCACCGGCTTCGATACCACTCAATGATAACTCTCGCCTGCTTATAGCCTTCAACTGGAAGATCAGTTAACAGCATCCACTCAATGCCTTTTTCACCCTCTGGTGGGTTCAATTCTTTAGCCAATACAGCATAGAGAGAAAGTGGTCAATTAGATTTTCCTTTTCCAAGTAGCCGTATCTCGTTAGTGGATACGCTGACTTTGGCTTTTCTTCCAGGTTCTCCATTCCGTTTGGGAATGTCTACCGTGTATAGACCAACAGATTTCTGCTCATTCATATGATCCCAAAGTAAAACCGTTTCTTCTCCATCGAGCTCTAAAGTGCGATTGGCCTTAGCTCGAACAATATAGCTCGCCCGCCGCTGTTCACTTTGTTCTTCAGTCAGCTGAAACCACTCATGAATATCACCCTCTCTATCAGCAATACTCACAATTGTGCTTTCAGGGCAGCGCTCTTGTATCTGACAAGCCGTTTCGTAATGGTCTAGCCAGCGTCGACTCTCCTTATCCTTTATCGACTTTGTATAGCGGGAATTAGAACTTGATTCCTTATCTCTCTGCCACATACTACCTTCAACAACACCCAAATTAATTCTGGATGGTGTTATCGCGATGGAGGTGTGCAAGAGTTGTTGGTTGGTCTCTTTACGCCTAAGTGTTCCCATCTCTTTACTTTCTAGGTCAGTGGCAAAATTTAGAAAGGTAGTATCTTGTGGGATAAGAACAACAGGCTGCGCCTTGATTCTCTCAAGAGTTGCCGATTTATGGCCGCTCATAATAGAGTCAAAATTGACTTTATCATTTTCGATAAAGCGATAAGCCGCAAACGTTTCTGCCCAAGTTTTGTTTGCACAAGGAATGCTATTCTTTGGGTCGGAGCTTAAATTACTGAGAATATTAGACAAGCGCTTATTCAAGCGTGTATCACCCATAATCTGATTTTTTACTTCGTCCATGACCCAGTCCTGCATAATTATCCAGCCAAATCTGTAGTTCTTACTGGGCTAAACTGTAACTTATTGATTTATATAATAAAACTTAAAAAACTTGTGTATAAAACTTAGCGCTTTGCGCACAGGCAGACAAACCAAAGGTTTGGTTGTCCAACCGCGCAGCGGTGATTGTGCCGCAACTTGTTAAGGCCTACAGTAGTCATTCGCACTCCGGAGGCACTATATCTGTGAGTTCTATAATTTCTACCGGTACGATTTCATATTCGTATATCCCGCCATACCCATATCTTCCCTTCTTAGACAGGGCCGCTTTCATCTCAACGTAGAGCGGAGGGTAATAAAGAAGGCCATTCGGCTCATATTTTTTCTTGAATTTATCAACAACACCTCTAGAAACCCAGAGCGATTGACCACCTTCACAGACCCTAAATGCTCTCACTTCAAAGCCGAATTCCAAAATTCCTTTGTAGTGATCTTTCCTAAATGATTGAGCTGCTGAAAAGAACAGCCAAATCAATATGGCAATAACACCAAGACTAACCAAGCTAATTATCGACTTAATGTTGTTCACTTGTGAGCCTTAACGCAAAGCTTTGGGGCGGAGGAGCGACAGCGATGACGTCCCAGCCGCGCTTTTCAGCGGCGACAACAGCGTATTGTTATGTGTTCTTCGCATATTTGCTAAATATTAAAGATGCAATAATAAATGTAGTTGGTATTGATACAGCAAGCCAAGGCCAAACAATTTTGTAATAGCTTATTCCAGAGAACATAAGATACCCATTTGGAAGAAGTACAAGAAACATACCCATGGGCATTGGGGCTAGAAAAACCGCAGCTACAAAACCAAAAGATATTGTTTTTAAGCCTTGTGGCCAATCCTTACTTTTTAGCTTCTTCGCCATGAACCACGTTAAACCAAATAACGGCAACGAGAAAATAGCCCATAGTGGTAGGCGTAAGACTAAATCGTAAATAAAACTAAGAATATTCATTCTTTAATCCTGATTTGGTTTTACACATAACGCCCCGCAGCATAGGCCGGAGGTGCGAAGCACCGGAGGTCCAGCACACGAAGTGTGCGATTGTGCCTGCGTTTGTTAAGTGACTCACATACAGTTACTAAATACGCCACCATACCTCATCACCAGATATACATAGCATTACGTCTTTAAATACACGTTTATCCGACATACGCACCAATCGCAGTTTTAAATTATCAATTGCGACAAAGGTATCTTCTGATTCTTCAGAATCGAATTCTTCGGTTTCTATAAATTTCTGAGCTTTTTCAAAGAGATTACGGTATTCATCAAAAGCCGGAGTTGGAACCAACACACCTATGAACCAAGGCTGATCAAGGTCTATTTGTGTTAAGTCGGCCAACTTTTGGTCTTCTTTGTATAGTTCCCAGATATTCATTTTTCACTTAACGCCGTTAGCATGGGCCGGAGCAAAATGGCGACTTTTTTGGAACAAAAAAGGTGCCAGTTTGCGGAGGTTCAGCACGAAGTGCGAACATGCCAAATTTTGTTAAGTGTTTTTGTTGCACTTTAGCCGCCCCTTGCTGTTGAACTAGGGTTTTCAAGCTCTTCATTTAAAGCTTCAAATATGTCTACCTCGATATCATATTGATCTTTTCCTGAACCGAGCGAAATCGCATTGGCCAAATGTCGCACAGTATCCGCAAGGAACATACCCCAAGCTTTTTCCTCAGAAAAACTACGATCTCGAAATAGTTCAGTATTTATGGTCGTCCACTGACCACCCTCAGCTACGAAAGCGCGAATCATCTCTACCGATTCGTCATCACGCTTTGCAGCAGGCGGTATTTCCAATTCTCTCATATTTAGATTAACTCTCGATTTACACTTAACGCCCAGCATACGGGCGGCCGAAACAGAGCGAAGCGGCGTGTAGGCCGTCCAGCCTGGCGCTTTTTGCCGGGCGTTCGTGCTGCTGCTTGTTAGAGTTTGTGGCACTCATGTTAATTTTTAAATGACAATATTTTGAGACCAAGACAAACCAGCGCTCCAATTAACACGCCTTGCCCAGCAGCTATGATCGGAACTAATGGTACGGCTAAAAGCATATTACCAGGGGCGTCAGGTTGTACCAAAGCAGCAATTAAGAACAGCGGCGTAAAGATAACGGAAACACCCGTAGTCCAACCTTTCCATATTTGTGTGAACATTAATTACACTCGGTTTTATTGGTAGCTCTAACGCCCAAAGCTGCGGGTGCGAAGCATCCGTAGCCTTTGTTTGTTAAATTTAGTTCTCCATACCACCAGAAACATACTCCCGCAGGGCTTCAATCCCAATCCTAAACGGATGATTCTCATCTAATGGTTTAGGTTTTTTTGAGTAGTCTGAATAATTTAAAGCCCTCATTTTTCTCTGCATCCATCCCTCGTTTGTGGTGGGACAGTATGCCGCTGTACGTAACATCGTTTGAAAAATGTATTGACTGGGGATCAAATCAATTACTTCAGAAATATTCTTTGACGTTATGTGTTCTAGAAATCGATCACATGCCTCTCCGTTGGGTATTTCACCGGAGTTATAGGCCTCTAATACTTCTTCATATGTACGATAATTATCCATGGTTTTGCAATTTAACGACCACAGCACGGGCGGCCGGAGCGTAGCGTAGGCCGTCCCGCGAAGGACCGAAGGACCGTAGCAACGTGCCTGTGATTGTTAGCTGCCTTTGCGTAATTGCTCATTATATATTTCCTGTATTTCAGCATGGCCAACTACTCTTGAACCTTCTCGAACCTCTAGATTGGCGCCAGTCTCTAGGCATTTTGGGTATGCCTCTGGCGTGATGAATTTAACAAACGCTTGAGTGCGCCTATTAGGTTCCGCAATCCCTTCATCAATAAACCAATGAATTGTAGTCGTGAGGTAGTCTGCTTTAACCTTGTAATGAGGTCTGTATCCATTCTTTACGATGATATCCTTACCGGAAAAACATACCTGCACAAGGGCATCAGGCTCCCAGTCTGGATTTTCATTTCTATCGAATTTATCAGATATCACTTTTGTCTCTTACAACAGTTAACGCCCGGCTCTGCGGCTGACAAAAGTGGCGCTGCTTTTGCGTCAGCAAAAGGAGTGACGCTTTTGGCAGTCCGACAGCAGCCGCTTGTTAAGCCGTGACCACCTCGATTGTTGTTTCGAAAGTGAATGGCTCATTTGGGGCCACACCCTCATTTTCAAATTCAACGACAACGGAGCCCTTTATTTCATAGCGGCCATTATCAGCTTTAGAAAATACTAACTCTTTTACATCACACCAATTATGAGCACAACCGACATAAACTGAACCCTCGGCTTCTGGATATGACTCGTGTGACAAATTAGCCCCATCCAATTCCGCTGGATTTTCTAAGTTTAACTCGTACCAGTCTAAGACTAATTCAGTTGATAATGGTTGCTCTTCATACTCAAGACCTGAATCAAAAGGTTCAAGAGGTATGGTTATACGATGAAATAGTGTTTTCTGTAATCCGATACTTTCGTTCTCGAACCAGTAGGCCTCAACCTTTCCGCTTTTAGCTTTAGTTTTTCGCTGTAATTCGATTTTATCCATAGCTTCGATTTTGGTGTGGCTTAACGACTACAACAGAGACGGCTGGAGCATAGCCTAGGCTGTCCCGTGAAGGGCCAAAGGTCCGCAGCAATCTGCTTGTCACTTGTTATATTTCAATTTCACTGGTGATGTCCATCGTTTCTGTTTCAATGGCGACTGCAGTATGCCCACTAAATTGAACTTGGCTGAGGGCAGTGCCTTTGACAACAGCAAATGAGCCAGAACCTTTAGTTTGCTCAGTTAACAATTTGGCATCTTCTACTGTTGACGAAATAACTAGATGAATAACAAAGTAGCCGTCACCCGTTTTCTTTAACTTATATGGCTTATCTCTAAGCGGGGCTTTTTCAAAATGGTGCTTTACAAGCCAGTAAACTGATACTTTTTCTCCATTCTCTTTTATCTTGGAGTCAATTATCTTACCAGCCCAATGAATGGGTGTGTCGTATGCGGATGTGGCCATTATCAGTTCTGGGCTTGGAGATTCTCCAAAAGCCAGTTGACTTATAAAGAGTAAAGCTAAAAGAATTTTGTTCATAACCTTCCTTGAAATATAACGCTTAGATAACCTGCACTGCAGGCGGTAAAAAAATGACTTGGCATTGAATTTAGGCCGAACTAAAGAGGCCCATTCCTGCAGTGTCTGGTTCATCGCCATGTTGTACATTCCCGCCGGCACTATCTTGCCGAGCCGCCCTCTTTATAAAGGAAATTCCTTTTTTCGCCTTAGACCACACTCTGCCAGTCAACTTTGTAGATTCATGGCACTGCCCACACTCTACCACCAGATCTTGGATTTGCAATCCAGCTGGGAGTCGTTGATCTTTCATTAAACCCACTTGATTACTACATAGATCGTGCTTTTTCTTATTGCACCCAGCATATAACCCATAACTCCGTACCATGTGTTTTCCTATTGGAGGTATGTGCTGCAAGACACGTCTTAAGAACTCCTGAGGCTTTAATCTTAGTCGCTTGCGTCGCTGGTCACGGTGATCAAAATAACGAAATTCCAGCTCCTTATGATCCACGTTTAATATCTGCTTTGGCTTCAGCGGGCCACCTTTGATATATCGTGAAAAATACAGAAGCACTCCTTGTCCATGCTCATATCGATCCTGAATACGAACTGACCATTCTTTGCGATAGCAAGCTTTAAAGAGAATATCAAACTGGCCAATGGGCCAACTGGGAGGCAGCTTGATTAGCCCAGCACGATACTGCTCTAGTAACAGCGCTTGAAACTTTCCCCTATAAAGACTCTTAACCACTCGCACAGGTAATAAATACTCACCTGTTTCTTTCCAGTTTTCTCTTAAAGTCAAACCGCCAGCGGTGATCAGGCAGTGTATATGTGGATGTAAAGTTAACTGTCTTCCCCAAGTATGCAGAGCCATAAGCATCCCGGGGGTTACGCCGTGATAGTCCTTACTTGCCATCAATTCAAATAGCGTTTCTTTACTCGACAAAAAGAGTATATCTGTAAGCTTCTCCTCGTTGTATTGCCATATCGGCAGATACTCATGAGGTATAGTAAAGACCACATGAAAATGTTCTGTATCAAATAATTTACGACGCTGCTGATCAACCCACTGGAGCTGTTTTCTGCCTGAGCAAAGGGGGCAACTTCTATGCCTACAAGAATGATGCTGCTCAGTGACATGGTTGTGCTTACAACGATAATAACTGCTTCCCATCGATTTTGTACGGCATTCTTGTATCGAGGAGATAGCCTTTAAATTTTTTAGTGGTTGCGCAGTTTTAGATAAATAACCACTGTACGCAGAAAATATATTTTGCAATACCCGGTTATGCATTTTCTAAAATGCCTCTTATAATTTAAAAGTGGCACCACTCCCGCGCAGCGGGTTTGTACAACGCCGGTAGCAACGGCGGCTGAAGCGTAGCGTAAGACGTCCAGCCAGCGCGCTTTTTGCGCTGGCGATGTTGCCTACCCTTGTTAAGTGTTTTACTCCGTAGCCCATTGCCCTAAGCCCTCTACTGGATTTGGCAAACGACCAACAAGCCACTCAGCACATGTACCAGGCTTAAATTCTGGGTTATGGCACTCTATTACCCAAGATAGAAACTCGTCAGGGCCACCATTCATATAAGGTGGTGGAGACACCGGGTGAAAGGATGTTGGCAGACGCTCATTGACTGACATGTAGTTCAAAACATGACCAAGCTCCTGGACGGTGTGCCACGCAAATTGATGGTGAATATCAATATCGAATTTCACCCACCAGCAGCCATCTGCTTCTGAACCTTTTCCGATGGCACCACGTATCGCTGGAACTTTCTCAAGATACTCAATTAATTTTGTAAATGCTCTATCGTCCATAATGACACTTAACGTTGCCAGCAAGGGCAGCCGAAGCGAAGCGTAGGCTGTCCAGCCCAGTCTCCGGCTGGGCGATCTTGCCTGGCCTGGTTATGCGTGACCTCGCACTGTGCATAAAATTATTTCTTTCTAGGGCCGCCTGCAAAGTAGCCAGCCAAAATTAGTATGACGGCAATACTAAGCGTGCACCACTTGCTAACACTAGGGCTATCTGAGGGAACAACCTTGTAATAGCCATTTTCCGGTGTAGATTGCACCCAATTCAGCGGGACAAAATCCACTAACTCAGGAATTCCTGTAGCTATTGCTATCAGTGTGTAAACAAAGATCGAAATCCCTAAGTAAAAAATTATCTTAGCCATTCTCAACCGGCCGCATAACGCCTACGATAACGGGCCGCAGTGCAGGCGCGAAGCGCCGGAACGGAGGTCCGAGCCAGCTTGCTGGCGGGCGTTGATTGTATTGTTATGTTTTAGTCGAACTCCCATAGCTCCTGCTCTGTAAGATCTACAATAGAGCCTTCTTTTAGTTTAAAGCCCTGAGAATATGACGTAGATGTTCCGAAAAAGTGGTACTTAGTAATCTCGGCTATTACATTTAAAGCACCGTCTGGGTCTACTTCGCTAAATATTACTAAAGGGTACTTCTTACCGAACACGTCGTACTCCTTTTTTATAGGAGTACGTTCGTAGCCTTCTAGCTCTGACTTAGACTTCGTTTTCAACGATTCTCGTAGCCGAATAAGCTCTGAGTTAATTAGATCTATAGTTTCCATACGTTTTAAACATAACGCCGCCAACACGGGCCGAAATGGAGCTGCGAAGCAGCGGAATGTAGGTCCAGCCAGCTTTGCTGGCGGCCGTGCTTGGCTTTGTTATGTTTTTAAGCTTCATACGTAACCACCTCACTTAGCCACCAATTTAGTTTGTCATCTAGCTGCCATTGCTCAGGTGTTTCAAATGACTTTTGAAAAACTTGGTTCTCTGACTCAATATCGATTGCCTCAACTACCAAGCTACCACTTTTCCAAAGTGTTGCTCTTGCTAGAAGGCCGTTTCCATCGATTTCGATGTATCGAGATTTGACCGTATTCCCCAATTCCTCGGTGATAGAGACGGCATAGTCCCCAGCCTCAAATATTTTTAATTTGGAGGTTTTCCATTGCTCTAAATATGCTAACAACTCATTCATGGTGAAACATAACGCCTGCAGCAACGGCCGTAATGTAGCAGCGAAGCTGCGGAATGGAGGTCCAGCCCCGAAGGGGCGCTGTTGCCTGCATTTGTTAAAGTGCTATTGCTTGAATTCACTGCCTTACCTATTTTTTAATGAAACTATATAAGAGCAAACCAGCGAAGACGCAGGGGTAAACAAAGATAAAGTAATAAATCCCTGTGAAGAAGCCAAGAAGAGGTGCTGCCCATATATCCCGACCAGTAATTGTGTCAGATAGTACTGCGTAAATTGTGGCTATGACCATTGCTAGTATGAGCAAGGCCCCACAAATAATAAACGCTCTACTCGCTGCTCTCCTGATCATAGTTGCACTTTAACAGTTAATTCAAAAGAAGCGTCTTTATATCACCCTTCTATATAATTCTACTCACTTCTTTCAAGATAACCTCAAAAACCCAATAATATCAAAAAGTTAAGAGCTTTGACATAATTCTCAACAGGTAGATATAAAGCAGGCGCTATATATCTACCTGCTTTTTCTGCTCTTTATAACATTATCAACCCTATAAAAATCAAAGAGATAGTTCGTCACCCCCAGAAATAGGAGAAGCTTCTCTTGAATTCTGATATATAGAGCAAGCCTCAACTGTCTTAACCGCCTTTATTCCCGGGTAACTAACCGTGCGCTTAGTCTCAAATAGCTCTATCGCTCTTACCTGGCTTACGCTGCTTAATGACAGGCTCCGTCACCTATTCATCACCTGCTATCTTGCTTTAGGCAGCAAAGCTGAAGCTGGGGGAGGAAGTGGTTATGTCTGCCATGTGCCGTTTAGCCCTTTTGGCAGTAGTTTTTGTAGATCTGATGGGTCAGGGATTGCTGTTCCCGATCATCAATGAATTGGTTATGTCGACAAAATTCCAGTTCCTACCTACTGATACGCCACAATCAACTCGGCACTTGTACTATGGAGTTGTGATCAGCAGCTTCTTTCTGGCGTGGTTTGTTGGGTCCGTATATATCGCCAAACTGTCTGACAATATTGGACGCAAAACTGCCATGGTGCTGTGTTTGGTGGGGGCCATGGCCGGATACGCTATCACTGTCCTCTCTTTGCTAAGCAATAGCCTTTGGCTTCTTATTCTCGGACGAGTGATCAGCGGCTTTACTGCGGGAAACCAACCTATTGCTCAAGCAGCAATGATTGATGCCAGCCAAAGTGAGCTGGAAGCCTCCTAGAACCTAGGGTTATTGGTAGCCGGAATGAGTGCTGGGGCTGTAGCTGGACCGATTATGGCAGGAGTCCTGGCAGACAGGGAGCTATTGGGGAGCATAGCCAGTATCCAACTACCCTTTTACTTTGCTCTGGTACTTGTCGCTATTACTTTGTTTTTGATCCTGACCTTTTATCACGATACCCGGCAAGCCCCGATGCAGCTTAGGCTTCGCTTTCTGGATCTATTTACTCAGTTTATACATCTGAAGGACCGTCCTCGGGTTGTCCGACTTTGCCCTGCCTATCTCTGTTTCATGCTGGTGCATCTCAGCTTTTATATATTTATCACAAACTATTTAAGCAGTAGATTCCAGGCAGGCCTGCTAATAACCAGTATGGCCATGCTGACTATGGGTATTGCGGTGGCAATTTCCAGCCTCTTTATGGTCAAGCCTGTTTTGCCCCGCTGGACTAAACCCCTGGTAGTTACAGTTTCCGCCTTAGTGATGGGAGCGAGCGCGTTAGTCTTCGTATTCAGCAGCCATATTTGGCTATGCTATCTCAGTGTGTTCTTCGCGTACCTTTGCTTTGGGCTCGCTTACCCCGCCCTCTTAAATATATTTGCCAATAGTGTCGATGAAACGGAACAGGGTTGGGTGATGGGAATAGCTACTGCGGGCTTCACGCTGGTAGCAAGCTTGATTTCGCTCGCGGGGGGCATGGCAATGGAAGTTGATACCCGCTTACCGTTTTACATTACAGCAGCTGCATCGATATTAGTATTTGTTTTAATCCGCTGGAGCTGGCGCAAACTCCCTGGCGTAGCATAGTGAAAAATCAGGCAAATAAGTAACCGACCTACTCCGCCAGTGACAACAGACATGGGCCCATCAGGATAAGCTGAAAGGCCCATAACTTTAAACCTCGCCCCTCATTAGTTAATGAATCGCCCGCTCTCTAGCTAATCCACAGTCTACAGGGTTATTTACCTCCACACTTAAATCTAGAATACGGGCGATCCACCATATAAATGGCTCAACCTGACCGCTTAAGGTGCAGCTACCTGTACAAATATCATCAAGCAGCGACTGAACATCGTGAAGCCGCAAGGCCGTGACAGACCTCTGGTTTCTTAGCGTTACTGAGCAAAAAGGAACGTCGTTGACCGAGAGATCGCTCAAGGTTACTTTGCCGCCATCAATTAAAATCCTCACCGGCTCAAACTGTTCAGTAACACTCACGGACAAGCACAAGTTGGGCACGGGGCTGGATAGTCGATTGATATATTCCTGTAAGAAGTTAGAAAAGGCATTTGCCCACTCACCAATTTCAGCGAGGGCTTGCCCCAAATCCATAGCCTCCTCTTTTGCTTCCAGGGATTGGGCATCAACCTCTTTTTCAGCCTCAATGAGAGCTTCCACGGTCCTATCAACATCCTCCCTGGTGTGAGCTGCCGAGCAGATCAACCTCAGGCGGCCACGGCCACTCTCAACTATCGGGTAAGTGACAGCCGAGGTTTGAATACCGCGCTGATAAAGCGCTTGGACTATCCCGTATAGTTTATCTTTATCCTTAAAATGGGGCGTGATAATAGGCCCATCACCCGTTCCCAAGTCGTATCCGGCCTGCTCGAATTTCCGGCGCATATAGCGGGTCGTATCCCACAATCGATCACGCAGCCCATCGTCAGATTTAATCCGACGCAAAGAAGTCAATGCGGCTGCAATATCTGCAGGACTGATAGAAGCCTGAAAGATATATGCCCTGGCTGAGGACCTCAGCAAGTCAACGTACTCCTTACTTGCAGCAACCACACCCCCAAGGCTACCGAGCGACTTACTGAGTGTTGTCATAATAAAGTCAACTTGATCAGTAATACCTTGAGCCGCACAGATACCGGCACCACGCTCACCATAAAAACCGAATGAGTGTGCCTCATCAACTAAGGTTAAGGCGTTGTATTTCTTTGCTGCATGCACGATTTCAGCTACCGGCGCAGCACCTTCCCCCATACTGTAAACGCCCTCGAGCACCACTAGCGTTGTTCGGTAGGGAGATGCTTCAGATTCCAGCACCGACTCCAGATCAGAGGCATTATTGTGTTGGAAAGTTCTGATTTTGGCACCACTGAGACGGGCCCCATCAACAATTGAGGCATGGCAAAGTTGGTCTATAACCACAACATCATCTTTACCTAATATTCCTGCCACCACCCCGACATTGGCCGTATAACCCGTTGGAAACAAGCAGGCTCCAGACTTGCCTACCAAATCAGCAAACTCCGTTTCAAACTGGAGGTGAAGGTCCGTCAGGCCCGATGCCGCCGCTGAAGTGCCCATTCCTGTTCCGAAAAGCTGTACAGCGGATGAAGCGTGCTCGATAACTTCTTTATCTCTATTCAGGCCAAGGTAGAGATTGGTCGTCCAAATAATTGCATCCTGGGTATCATCGTTATAAACATCTGTAACAGTGCCGTGCGTCCCACTACCTGTCCGTAAAACCTTACTGTAAGGATTCCTCTTCTGATTGTTTGCCATGGCTATCACCGCCTGCACCAACTTACTTTTGTCAGAGGCAGACCAGGATGATGCCTTTGCGGCCTGGAAAGTTGGATGGCTCAACTGGAGCTGGGACTGGAAATTAGCCAGCGCATCAATTTCAGATTTGGCAACCTCATTAGCTGACTCACCACTGATCTTACCTTCCGTCAAATCAAGCATATAGCCAGCCAATAGCTTCGGCGTGGGATAATCGAAAATTGTCTGCGCAGATAGGGGGTGTCCAATGCTATGACTCAATCGGCTGGCCAATTCTAATGTTGTCAGCGAATCCAGGCCCTGCTTGTCGAAGGCTATCTCTGGGCGCACAACCTCCGGATTTGGGTGATTCATGATGGAAGCCACCTCACCCTGGATAATTGAAGTAAAAATTGCCTCGCTGTCTACTGATAAATCTGCGAAATGCTCGCCCATTCCACGGCTTCGGTTAATATCATCGTTTGCAGCCAAATTGCTTTCAGTTGGGACGACAAGCTCTCCTTCAAGGAGGGCTAATCGTTTGCGATCCAGCTTATTGTTGGGTAGCAGAGGTAACTCTTGCAGATGCTTGACAAACTGGGGGACCATATATTTAGGAAGGCGCTGTTCAAGAAACTCTTTTACTGCTACTTCGGTAATTGTCTTTTCGCGAGCAACAATATAAGCCACCAGAATCTTCTGCCCCGCCCCGCCATCTATAACGGCAGTAGCGGCAGCATCAACGCCCGGTATAGACTCAATTGCCGATTCTATTTCTTCAAGTTCAATACGATAGCCCCTAATCTTCACCTGGCAATCGGCGCGCCCCAAGTACTCTATTTCTCCATTTGCTGTCCATCGGCACAGGTCTCCCGTTTTATACAAGCGCTGGTCGGAAATTCGGGGATTGGAGGCAGACGGTATAAAACGCTCCTCGGTCAGATGCTCATCATTTAAATAGCCCCGAGCTAGCTTGTCACCAGACAAATACAACTCCCCCTCCCCTCCGGGAGCAACTGGCTCTAATCTCTCATCCAAAATATATGCGCGTGAACTTGAAACCACCCTTCCAATCGTAATTTGGTCGCTATCTGGGCTAACTTCTGAATAAGTTGAGTAAACCGTGTCCTCTGTGGGGCCATAAACATTAACTATCCGCAGTTGTTCAGCCCCCGCATATATTTGCTCAACTAGGGATTGCTTAAGTACTTCACCCCCAAAAATCAGGCAACGCACTCCCTGAGGCAATTTGTCTATCGAAAGTAAAGCCTGAACCGCTGATGGAACGGTGATACAAGTTCGCACCTGTTCTCGAAAGGGAAGTTTTGGCAGCTCCAAAATATTCTTCGACAATATAACTCGGCCGCCCAGAGAAAGAGTCCCGATAATTTCCATCACCGAGGGGTCAAAGCAAACTGAGGTCGAAGCCAAAACGCCTTCTAGCTCTCCATCGCTCAACAGCTCACTCATGGACTTACTGAGAGCGATAAGGCTTCGGTGTTCGATAGCAACCCCTTTCGGGCTTCCAGTAGAGCCGGATGTATAGATTACATAGGCTAAATCACTCGTTTGCGGCCTGGTATGTTCCGGTAGAAACTCCGGTGCCTGCTCTCGCAACTCATCGATCCATAACAGTTCTTTCACGCCAAGGCACAAGTTTGCGTTATCGTCACAGTCGACAATTGCTGCGGCAGCTCTGGAGTGCTCGAGCATATATCGTACCCGCTCTAGCGGATAAGTTGGGTCCAATGGGACATAAGCACAACCTGCACGCATTACGCCAAGTAGAGCCGCGACCAGCTCCCAGGATCGACTCATACAGACTCCAACCAAGGAACCAGGCTCAACTCCTCGATTTACCAACTCAGCGGCAATCCCATCGACCCGTTTCATCAGGCGAGTGAAATTTATTTCTGTGTTGCCATCGACAATAACGACCTGATCAGGATTCTTTAGCTTTTGTCTTTCGATCAAATCGCAAACTGTATCTCCTGATGATACAGCTCCCATTTCTCCCGATTCAAAATCTAAGGACTGGGCGTTATGTTTGTTTATTGAGCTGCACACTGAACATTACCTTTTATACTTATTAAAATCCGAAAACTAACTTTCAATTCATTTCTCTGTCTTTCAAATTTGGTCAAAATTTTCTGTTATTTGAATTACTTGAAAATCAGTTGCTAAATTGGAAGTATGCCGGGAAATAATTTCATAACATTGAACTGGAGCAGTATTTCAGCTACCGCAGTTCCAGGTCATAAAGGAAATTTAAATGAAGGTGGTATTCAGGAAGACAGAAACGCAATTTGGAAACTGATAGTTAAACATCAGTCATAAAATTAAATTTCTGAGGAAAAAAGCCGGTAAGAAGATACCGGCTACCGTTGAATTTATTTCTGTGTGATTGCACCGCTACTACCGAGGCGAGCGATGATATTTTTCAACCTTGTAAACAACTGGGGGATATCTTTACCCATCATTAAATAGAGGCAGGGTACCAATAACAATGAGATCGCTGTGGCAGCGAGTATTCCATAGCCCAGCGAGATCGCCATTGGAATCATAAAGCGCGCTTGCACCGAGCTTTCAAAGATCATCGGCATTAAGCCGCAGAAAGTTGTTATGGTGGTCAATACGATCGGGCGAAAACGCCGCGCTGCCGCTCCCTTGATAGCGCTTTCCAAATCAGCGCCATCATTTCGGAGACGATTGCTGTACTCAATCATTACCAGAGTGTCGTTAATCACAACTCCGGCCAGTGCCACCATACCCAGCAGACTCACCATACTGAGTCCATACCCCATGCCCAAGTGACCAAGTAACGCACCGATCACACCAAAGGGTATCGCCACCATTACGATCAACGGCTGTACGTAACTCTTTAAGGGAATTGCCAATAGCAAGTACAGCACCGCCATCGCAAGGGCAAAGGTCATCGCCAGGCTTGCCAGCCCCTCTCGCTCCTCCGCTTGGCGTCCCTCATAAGAAACACTTAGGCCGGGGAATTCAGCTTTCAATTGGGGGACCACACTTTCATTCAGCTCATTAATGACGAGTGTCGCTTGGTCACTGGGCTCCACATTGGCGGTAATTGTTGTAACCCTGCGGCCTGCCCGGCGATTAATCGTGGCATAGGCGCGCCCTTTATCAATTTTTACCAGATCTGGCAGGGGCATCCAAAGTCCATTGCTGGCCCGGATCATAATGCTATTCACATCATTGATATTGGCTCGCTCATCCTCAGGCAAACGTACCATGACCTTCACCTGATCCCGGCCACGCTGTTGGCGCAGGGCCTCAGCCCCGTACAACGCTGCCCGCAACTGGCGACCAATATCCTCCGCAGACATGCCCAAACTTTTGGCCGTTTCAGTCAGCGTAAGGTCCAACTGGGTTTTACCGAGGGAAATACCGGGATCGATATCACTGACATTCGGGAATTTCTCCAACTCATCCCCTAAACGTATCGCAGCTTGCTCCAAGGTATCCGTGTCAGTATGGCGAAGCTCCACGGTTAACGAGGAGCCAGCGCCGGGACCGCCACGGTCAGAAGCTGTTGTTGCGCTAAGGGCACCGGCAATAGGCCCCACTTCCTGGCGCCAGGCGCGAATAAACTCACCGGTGGAAAAAGGACGCTCATCTGCGGGAACAAAGAAAGCGTCCACCATAATCGCGTCATCGCCCATCAAACCGCGAATCCCCAGGAAGACCTTTTCTTTATCGTATTGCTCGAGCACCTTATCGGCAGCAGTAATAATCTGCGAGCGCGCTTTTTCCAGCTGGGATTGGGCCGTTCCGGTGGGAAAGGTGACGGCAAAGCGACCGGAGTCACGCTCCACCCTGGGCATCAAGGTGAAGCCCATACGGCCGCTAGCCGCATAGCCGCCAACCACCAGCAGCGCCGCTACCGCCACGGCAATAGTGGTGTAGCGGTGCTTGATACATATATCAAGGAAGGGTCTAAAGCGCTGCTGTACAAAACGATCCAATCCCCGCGCCAGCATTTTCTGCCGCGCAGCAAAGCGGCGCGCCCGGCGACTTTTATAACCGCGACGAGAGTGGGCCAAGTGACCGGGCAAAATAAACAGGGCTTCCACCCAGGAAATAATAAATACCGAGCCCACCACAAAGGGAATCACACCAAAGATCTTGCCCATAAAGCCGGGTAAGGCCATCAGTGGAAGGAAAGCGACAATATTAGTCAGGATCGCAAATGTGAGCGGTACCGATACCTGGCGGGCACCGGCAACGGCAGCCTCCAGATTGCTGTAGCCTTTTTGTCGCCACTCGTGGATATTCTCACCGGCAATAATTGCATCATCCACCACTATTCCAAGGGCGATAATAAAGGCAAACATACTTACCATGCTGATGGAAATATCCAGCCCAGGCAGGAATAGCAATGCCCCCAGGAAGCTGGTAGGAATGCCCAGTGTTACCCAAAAAGCCAACCGCAATTCCAGAAAGGCTCCGAGCACAACAAATACTAATAAGAGCCCGATAAAACCGTTCTTCAGCAGCAGGGTCAGACGCGCTTTGAAAATTTCCGAGTCGTCATCTCGAACTGTCAGGGTCACCCCCGGAGGCAGGCTTGCCCTGACCTCATCAACGACTTCATGGGCAGCCTCACTGACACTCATTGGTGTCTGGTCGCCCACTCGGTAGATCTTGATGCTGATAGCTGGCTCGCCGTTAAACACCATATTGCGCGCTTCTTCCTCAAGCGCATCGCTGATATTGGCAACATCCTTTAAATAAACGGCACCGCCACCAATACCTTGGGCAATAACAATATCGCCAAACTCACGAGCCCAATCGCGGCGCTCGGTCACCCGGACCAATATCTCCCCCGCATCAGACTTAACACTGCCGCTGGGAATATCTACCGCTGCATTTTCTACGATGTTTGCCACTTCCAGCAGGGTAAGCCCATAGCGACGCAGGTCATCGCGGCGAATCTCGATCGCCACTTGCAAGTCCCGCATCCCCCGCGCTTCCAGCTGGGTAATACCACTGTGTGCTTCGAGCTTATCGTAAACCTGCATCGCCAACGCACGCAGGTTTTGCTCGGTAAGATCGCCGTGCAATACCAGATCCAGCACATCCCGTTTGCGCTCGGCCAGACTGACCTGGGGCTGCTCAATATCTGTGGGGAAAGTGGTAACGGAATCGATAGCCTGCTGAATATTCTGGTACACCAGGGCAGCATCAGCATCGCCTTCCAGCTCCAGGGTTAAAGAGGCACTACCCTCATTGGCCCTCGCGGTCATCTCTTTGATACCTACCAAGCCCTGCACCGCCTGCTCGGCAGCCACCAGTACACCGCGCTCGACTTCCTCAGGGCTGGCACCGGGATAGGAGATGGACACGCTCACAGTATCCAGGCTGAATTCCGGGAAGACTTCCTTTTTAACGATGGTCGAAAAAATCAAACCACCAATCAAGAAGACCAACATCAACAAATTGGCAGTTACGTGGTTGCGCGCCATCCAGGCGATGGCGCCCGTGCGGGTATCGACCTTATCTTTGGATCTATTCTGCTCAGTCATCTGCGCCCCCAGCGTTGGGTCCACCGGGGCCGCGTCTTGGCGGGCGTTCCGCAGAGGCAGCCGCATCTATCGGCGGACGCTGCTGGCGATTACTGTCTCCGGCAATTCGCACCGGCATGCCTTCAGTAACGGTTACCAACCGGGTCGTCACTAAGGCTTCTCCACCGCTGAGCCCCTGCTCCAGGACTGCAAAGTCGCCGCTCATATAGGCCACTTCTACCGGCAGAACCGTGGTGCGGTTCTCGCGAACCACCCACACATTGTTGCCGTCTTGCAACGCAGTGAGGGGGATTCGCACACGTTCATCCTCACTTTGGGAAACGATCTCTACTTTCGCCAGATCGTTGAGAAGCAGCTGCGGCTGGGACGGATCCTGGACGGAAAGCGGGTCTTCCAGCTCTACCAACACACTGGCGAGACGACCCTGCTCTTCCAGTACCGGGATAACCCGGACAAACTCACCGCGGCGGTAGACGCCCTGCGGCCACTGGCTGCCATAAATTCGAACTTCAACATCACCGCGTCCGAGCCGGTGCAGTTGTGACGCGGGAATCTCAACGGCTATCTGGAAACGGTCGGCACTAGCGAGGCTGTAGAGAGTATCACCCGGAGAGACGCGATCACCGACGTCGGCATCACGCTCAACTACCAGGGCATCAAATGGGGCGCGAATCTCGGTAAGCCGAAGATCGCGTTTAGCCAAGGCCACATTTGCCTCTGCGGATTTTACTGCCGCCTCTGCTGCTGCTCTCTGAGGCTCGCGCAACACCAGAGCCTTATCCGTTCCAGACAGGGCTGTGCCGAGAAGCTCGTATTCCTCTTGAGCAACTTGCTGCTGTCCTTGCTCCTGCTGCAATTCAGCACGGCGTTCGGCGAGGGCACTCTGGGCAGTCATCAGGGCCAACTGGTAGGGCTCCTGATCAATACGCAACAGCACCCGCCCTTTTGGCATTACGGCTCCGGGGCCCAGATCATAGTCGAGCCATTGCACCTGCCCCTGTACCTGAGGCTCCAACTCCGCTAACTCACGGGCACTCACTTTACCCAGCGCGCTCAGAGTTACAGGAAAACGACCCTGCTCAGCAACAGCTACATCGACTGTCGGCGGAGGTGATTTGCGTTCACCGCGACTGACCGACGGTTTTTCCCGCATCATCCAGTTGAAGGCCAGGAATGCCAACACCACCAACACTATGGGGATCAGCAGGCGCCAATTGAGTTTCTGCAACATCAGTTATTTCCCTCCAGGTACAACTCCAAATCCACTGGCTCGGGGGCTGGAAGATCCGCCTGGGGGATCCCGCCGGAAAGCGCGCGGTAAAGTACTACTCGGTTTTCAATCAGTTCGCGCTCGGCAGACAAGATTTGTCGCGCCAAACTCTGTTGTTCACTCGTCGCGGTCAACACATTGAGGAAGTCGATGGTTCCCCGCGCATAGGCGCGGCTTTGGCGCAGAACCAAAAGGTCTGCGAGACGCTCACGCTCACGTAGATGGTTAAGTCTCTGCTCGATCAGGCTCTCTCGAATCAAGGCCTGCTCTACTTCAGACAAGGCTTCATTGACTGCGCTGCGGTAGAGCGCCCAGCGCTCCTGCAGAACGGCGTCCTGTTGCTCCCGGGCTGATGCCAAGGCGCCACCATCAAAAATCACCCCCTCAATGGAGGCTGCAATGGCCAAAAGCCAGTTTTCAGTCACATCGCTAATTAAACTGGTGCCATTGCTGGCTACCGCAGACAAACTAAATACGGGCAGTCGATCGGCCCAGGCCTCATCGGCTAAGTGATAGCCCTGTAAAAGGTCTCGCTGCGCCTCAACGACATCCGGGCGGCGCAATAGCAATTGCGATGGCACGCCGGTCTCTGGCAGGGCTGGTAAGGCAGGCAACTCGGCCTGTTCGTGAATAATGCTGCTAAGTTCCTCGACATTGATACCCAAAAGCACCGCTAACTGTACTTTTAGAGTTTCGGCATCCGCTTCCGCCTCATCCAGTTCCTGCTGTGACTGCTGGACCAGCTGCTGTTGCTGCAAAACATCGGCTGCACCTGAGACGCCGCGACCAAAGCGCAGTTCCAGAACCTTCAGGCTTTTGCGATTGATCTCCAGCTGTTGTTGCAGCAAATCCCGCTGCCCCCACTGCTCCCGCAACTCCAACCAGGTAGCTGCCACCTCGCTCGCCAGGGTCAAGGCTGCCGTCTGTAAATTCTGTTCCTGGGCCAGGTAAGCCGCCTCTGCTGCACTGGCACCGGCACGGACCCGCCCCCAAAGGTCCACTTCATAGCTGGCGGCGATACGGGTACTCCAACTATTGCCCTCCGCAGAGGGATCGGTGAAGTCGCCGGAAGAGTAGCGCTGCTCAGTATTTTCAATACTGGCGGTCAGTCTTGGCCAAAGGCCCGATCGCGCTCCCCGCGCGGTGGCTGCGGCCTGCTCCAATCGCCAATAGGTAGCCTGAATATCCGGATTATCTTTCAGTGCCAGCTGTACCAAATTGTCCAACTGCGGATCTTCCAAATCTCGCCACCAGCGCAAACTCGGTGCGACAGTGCCCGATGCACGAAAAGATTCTGGTAACCCCAAATTTTCATCGGGTTGAATGGTCTCAATTGGCTGCGAACTACAGCTGACAAGCAGCGGAACACAAATTGCCAAAATACGGTAAAAGGACAAGGAATATCACCGAAATTAAACGTTTAATCATAAAAAATAGAGATTTATTGCGTGCATTATCCGCCCCCCAAAATCGCTCGCAATGCGTTTTACTCTTGTTTACAAAGCATGCGTAAAATCAGGCAAAAAATTGCTGCCCGCAGGAGTGCCGAAAACCGAGTACTTCGGTATGATGCGGCACACTAAACTGAATAGTCATCGGGGTTTGACGCGGAGCTTATCCAAAAAGTCTCCCCTCTGTACAAAGGTGCTCGGCCTTCTTCAGCCGGCCCTCTTGGACGCTCCGGTGGAATTAATAACGGAAGTAGAAGAGACAAACCATGAGTAAACATCAGCCACTCGCCCATTGGGACGATATTTTGCTGCTGGACCAACAGCTGACCGACGAAGAGCGCATGGTGCGCGACACGGCACGTGAGTACTGCCAAAGCAAACTGATGCCCAGAGTTCTCGAGGGTAACCGCCACGAAATCTTCGATCGTGAAATCATGAACGAGATGGGTGAATTGGGCCTGCTCGGTTCCACCATCGAAGGCTACGGCTGCGCCGGTCTCAACTACGTTTCCTACGGCCTGGTGGCGCGCGAAGTTGAACGCGTTGACTCCGGCTACCGGTCCGCCATGAGCGTTCAGTCCAGCCTGGTTATGCACCCGATTTACGCTTACGGCAGCGAAGAGCAAAAACAGAAGTACCTGCCCAAGCTGGCTTCCGGCGAATGGGTTGGCTGTTTTGGCCTGACCGAGCCCGATGCGGGTTCCGATCCCGGCGGCATGAAAACCCGCGCCAAGAAAGTCGATGGCGGCTACCGCATCAGCGGCTCCAAGATGTGGATCACCAACAGCCCAATCGCCGACGTTTTCGTTGTTTGGGCGAAAGATGACGACGATATTATTCGCGGCTTCGTGCTGGACAAAGGTATGGAAGGCCTCTCCGCACCGAAGATCGAAGGCAAGTTCTCACTGCGCGCCTCCATTACCGGCGAGATTGTGATGGACAATGTGTTCGTTCCGGAAGAAAACAAGTTCCCGGAAATTGGCGGACTGCGCGGCCCCTTCGGCTGCCTGAACCGCGCTCGCTACGGTATCTCCTGGGGCGCCATGGGTGCCGGCGAGTTCTGCTGGCACGCCGCTCGCCAGTACGGCCTGGACCGCACCCAGTTCAATCGCCCTCTGGCTCAAACCCAGCTGTTCCAGAAGAAATTGGCGGACATGCAGACCGAAATTACCCTGGGCCTGCAAGCCTCCCTGCGCGTAGGTCGCATCATGGATGAGAACAAGCAGTTCGACCCCACCATGATCTCCCTGGTGAAGCGCAACAACTGTGGTAAAGCACTGGATATCGCGCGTATTGCTCGCGATATGCACGGCGGCAACGGCATCTCCGACGAATTCCACGTAATTCGCCACGTGATGAACCTGGAAGCTGTAAATACCTACGAAGGTACCCACGACGTACACGCATTGATCCTCGGCCGCGCCCAGACCGGCCTGCAAGCGTTCGTGTAAAACACGTCTAGTTCGATGCTCACGGTAGTTGCCGTGGGCATCGCCCTTATCCCATTACTTCTTATCTCCTTACTTCTACCTCGCCCCCCAGGTTGGTAGCACAAAACCATTAAACTAAAGTTCGGAATAATCACACAAAAAGGCGGCGCATAGACTGTGGAGCAGTATTAAATTATTACCCACACCAAGCAAAGTACTGCACCGAAAAAAAACGTTTGGATTTAAAGTAATAATAATTGAGAGCAGGCCAAAACTCACTGCGACCATTTACGCATCATCGAACCGCGAAATAAGTAAAGACAGCCCTCAGCAATTATTAAACTCTCAATAAAGGTATAAAAAGGAAGTTTTGGGGAGCGCGGAAAGCCCAAACAGAGAGCCCAATAAGCTGAATAAAATTATTACCCCTCCCCTAACTTCCCTCCACATCAACAATCTCCTGCCCCGGATTTCGATCATTTAATTTCACTACACAAAGAGCAATACCCAGCAACACGACAAAAGTCGCTACCCACTCGACAAATGTAAGATATTCACCGAGGATAATTGATGAGCCGATTATTCCCACAATAGGAACCAGCAACCCAAATGGTGAAACGCAGGCAGAGGAATAGCGACGAATTAAATCACCCCATAAAATATAACCAACCAATGTCACCATGCACACTTGGTAAACAATTGAAAACCAACTGGCCGTATTCGCCTGAAAAAAGAAAACCCAGGGAGTATGGCTTTCATAAAATATCGACAAAACCAAAAGAGGTACTGGCGGTACCAATGAAGCCCACACCATTAAATGAAGTAAGTTAACTCCTGGCATCCTGCGGAATACGATATTCGCTATCGCCCAAGACAGCCCCGCCCCCATAATAAGGATAAATCCCACTATCGTTGTCGACCCACCTTTATCGGCATAGTAGAAGAATACAGAAAACCCTACAGCCGCTATTACCAAACCCAAGCACTGCTGCATATTTATCTTATCGCCAAACAGCATTGCGAATAGTAATAGGGTGAATGGCACCTGCGACTGCATTAGCAGTGACGCTACACCCGCTTGAATATCGGCCTTCATGGCGTAGTACATCAACCCCAGAGAGAGAAACTCTAAGAAGAAGCCGAGCGCAACAACATTGAGGATCGAGGTCTTGGGGAATGGACAAAAGAAAACCAGAGGAACAGCGACGAGGGTGAAGCGAACCGAAGCCAATAACATTGGCGGGAAGTCGGCCAGCGCCACCTTGGTTATCGGGTAATTCAGTCCAAAAATTGAGACTGCCAGCAAAGCTAACAGTATGCTTTTATACGGCATCTCTACAGCCAGTGAACAATGGACGTAACCAAAGGGTAGCAGCCTCTATTAGTCTTCTGCGCCTAATGGGCCCTTTGTCATTGTTTCAATAGCTCCCTGGTACCCATCTATTGCGGCGCCTCACACTTCTCACCAGTAGATCGCTGCTCAATTCCCTTTGCGTAGACAGAAGTGCTATTCTCCCCTGCCCGCCAATCTCTGGATGTAACGATGATATGGATGAGCTGCTGCACTGGTTTGAATTGATCGGTATCGCGGTCTTTGCCTTCAGCGGCGTACTCGCCGCCGGCCACAAACAGATGGATTTATTTGGTGCCGTGGTACTCGCCTGCGTCACCTCTATTGGCGGTGGCACCGCCCGGGACATTATTCTCAACGTCCCTGTATTCTGGCTTGAGCACACCTATTACCTGTGGATCGCCTCAATTACCGGTGTAGTAAGCTTTTACCTGATACGCTATCTAAAGGTCCCTATGCGCCTGCTAATGGTGGCAGATGCCATTGGACTCGCCGTTTTTGTGGTGCTCGGAACCCAGAAAGTACTCGAACTGGGCTATTCCGCGACCATCGCAATCGTGCTCGGCGTAATGACCGGTACTTTTGGCGGGGTGATTCGGGATGTGCTGTCCGGTGACATTCCACTTTTACTCCGGCGAGAGATCTATGCCACCGCTGCCCTTACCGGTACGGCCATACTCGTTGCCTTGGACAATGTAGGGTGGCTACCCCATGAGCTAGTGGTGGCTATTGCTGTATTTGTGACCCTAGCGATTCGCCTCGCGGCATTGCGCTGGAATATCTCCGCGCCAGTGGCACGCTTCGGCAAGCACTGACCGTTCAAAGGCCTGGAACCATAAACCACTACTTAATAGCAGTCACAGGAATAATCTAAGTGCAAAAAGCCCGATTGCGCATACTCCTCATTATTCTCATTTCCATGGTGATTGGAGCCTGTGAGCGCTCGACAAACTCTGCCCAAACCGGTCAATCCCAGCAAAAACAATACGCTCGCCTGGTAGCAAAGCCCTGCTGGTTCAAAACCGATGAAACCTGGCCTTTCACCCAGTGTTTCATGATGGAGGTGCCGGAGAATTATGCCCACCCGGAAAAGCGCAAAATCCGCTTTCCGGTCGTACGCTTCCGTGCCACAAACCCCGATCCCAAGAAAATCCCCCTACTCCATCTAGGCGCCGGAGGCCCCGGAGCCAGCATGGGGTTAGAGCCCGAGAACGCCAGCGATTGGTTGTGGCTTAACTATGCCGCCATGACAGTAGAAGACGGCCGGGATCTCTTTGTTATAGATCCCAGGGGCACCGGTATGGCCCAGCCACGCCTCACTTGCAGCGAGTTTATCGAAGATGCCGATACCGCCTTCCGGCGCAACCTGTCTCCGGAAGAAGAGGCCCGTGTTTTCTCTTTCAGTATGGAGCGCTGTTACAGTCGCCTGAGCAAAGGTGCCGACTTGGCCCAGTACAACAGTTCTGTGATCGCCAGGGATGTAGAAGAGCTGAGAAAAACCCTCAAACTTGATAAATTCGATCTCTACGGGGTGTCCTACTCCTCCCGCTACGCCCTGACTGTGGCCCGCGACTTCCCAGAGTCAGTGCGCACCCTGGTGCTTAACAGTGCGGTCTTCCCCAATATTGTCTACACGCAGCAGCTCCCACAGGACTCCCTGGCGGCCTACGAACGCGGCCTGAAGCATTGCATCGAAGACGAGAAATGTAACAGTCGCTATCCCAATTTGCGCCGCAGATTGGAAAACCTGATCCAGACCTTAGACGAAGAGCCGCGCACCATTCCGATCAAGCACCGCTACTCAAAGCAAAGCTATCCCTTTGTGCTTACTGGACAGCGCTTGCTGAGAGTTCTATTCCAGGCGCTGTATAACGAAAACTTCTACAGTGAACTGCCCAAGATGATCGAGGGCCTGGAAAATGAGGGCGATGAAGGGCTACAGCCGGCCCAGGATGCCATCGCACACTTTATGGAGATCGTACTGGACCCCTACTTTGGGGATGCAGCCGGCGTTAGCCACTTCTGCTATGAAGAGGCCCCCTTTGTCGATTTTGATCAGGCCAGGGCCAACGCTGCAGACACCGGCATTCTCGGCGGGGCCGTGCGATCAGATTTAAATTTGCTGCAGCTACAATGCCGCATCTGGGCAATCCCCTCTGCTCCTCTCACTGAGTCAGAAGCCATCTCCACCCCAGTTCCAGTGATAGTGTTACACGGCGGCCTGGATCCGGTACTGGCTGCAGATGATGTCGATATCGCACGCAAAGAGCTACCGAATCACCAATGGCTGCTATTTCCCAACCTGGCTCACGATATTATTTCCGCAAGCAACTGCGCGGAGCGGGCTGTAGCGCGCTTTCTCGACAACCCCGCCGAAGATCAAACCGAAACCACCATGACTTGCCGCAAAGCAGAGCTGGCAGACCAGATTTCTACCGAAGAAGAGTCTGAGTCCCAGCAAGAAGCCGAACAACAGGCCGTTGAACCCCAAGCAGCAGAAGTCCCAGCCCCGGAAAGCGGCCAATAACCAAAGACAACAGCTGAAGTTACACGACAAAAGCGGTATCAAGGATTGAGGAGAGGCCGATGGAGAGCAACAACAACCCTGCCCTGATTGAAGTTGCGGATTTGGTAGAGCTCAAAAAGACCGGCGAACCTGTAATATTGGACTGCCGCTATAGCCTGGCGGATCACGATAGTGGTGAGCGGGACTATCGGGCTGGCCATATTCCCGATGCCCATTACGCCTGCCTGCACCGTGACCTCTCTGCCTCCGTGCAACGCTACGGCGGCCGCCACCCAATGCCGAGTGCTGCACAGTTCCAGGACTACGCTCGCAATCTGGGAGTCGATAGTGACACACAGGTAATCGTCTACGACGACACCCGCCTGGGTTTCGCTGCCCGTGCCTGGTTCCTGTTTTTCTTCTTTGGCCACAAGAAAATTGGCATTCTGAATGGCGGTCTAAAAGCCTGGCTCGATGCAGGGGAAACATTGGACACAAGCGAGCCCACTCGATCCAGGCAAGGAAACTTCAGTGCACAACCAAAAGAAAATCTCTTGGTTCATTACGAGACCATCAAACAAAACCTGGGTAAAGCACCCTGGCAGTTAGTAGACGCCCGGGACAGTCAGCGCTTTGAAGGAATTGAAGAGCCTATCGACCCGATTGCCGGACATATACCCACCGCCATCAACCAGCCCTGGCAAAACATTACTGACAAAAACAATGGCAAAGTGAAATCTATTCCCGAACTCAAAGAGCAATTCGGCAACTTGGCGGACAGCAAACCACTTCTCAATTACTGCGGCTCCGGAGTTACTGCCTGCGTTAATTTCTATGCACAATATTTAGCTGGTCGCCACGACTCACTACTCTATCCAGGGAGTTGGAGTGATTGGTGTTCGCATCAGTGAAGATAAAATAGGAGTCATGGAACTTAAATACAGCAGTGCGAGAAGGCTCATGCGAACTGTAGATATAAAATAAAGCTAATAAGCCAGTTACAATTTTTACTATTGCTTATATGCCCAGCGAATCCCCCATCTCCAAATCAGAACACTCCTGCATGGGCGGTAATTGGGCTATTTGATGCTTATTCAGTCGGGCACCAGAGAATTCGCAACGATTTTTACACATAAAGATTATAAAATTAGTTAAACCGATATCCACCAGCACCTCTTTACCGCATAACATGTTAGAGGAAGCCTCCTCATAACACCCCGCCGCTCTGCACTTTATAAGGTGTAAACATGGGTACGCCAACGATCTGAAAGACCTAGGGAACCAAATCCATTCGACAGAATCTTCCGCCGATAATATTCACGGAAGAAATTAAAAAAATCCTGCTTGTTATTAAAACAGTACTCTCCATGGTTAGGGTCAAAAAAAGTGCACTGTTGAGCCATCCCAGCGGGTCCAATATAGAGAGAAACAGCATGGGCCGCCGAAAAGTGCCCAAAGACTTTACCTGACACAGTAATTATTACGTAATGATCGTTTAATTGATCTAATGATGCTATTAAAAAATCGGTCATTGATAAAGGCTGAGCTCCAGGATTAACTATTTGAATACTCGAATCTTCTCCAAGCCCAGGTACTGGATATACTCCACGCTCTCTCAGCCACGCCCCTACATTATTCATATAAGAATTATCTTTATCATGTGCCCACCCCCACTGAGACTTGGCAACACTTCTTAATTCACGAATATTTAGAGAGCGAAGTCGAGTGAATGTAAATGGACCTGCTCCAACTTTCCACTTTCCATACAAGCCCAATTTGCTTGATAGAGATACCCCTTCAGAAGCCCTACAATGTATCCAATGTGCAGTTAAGGCTCCACAAATGCCAAACGTGCTAAATCCTGCATAGTGCACCCAAACTCTTAGCGAACTCTGGGAAAAACCCCAAATTTTTTGCCCTCGATGACGCTCGGCAATTGTACTAACACGCATACAAGCAACCTCCCAACAGACAATTAAAATCCAAAAATCATCTATTTTAATTCGAACAAAAACCTACAATAAATACTGATCCGCACCTAGCCAGAGGCTTTTACCTACAAGGACTGATAACTCTCTTAGAAAATGGGGTGCGCAGATTGACACACTCTTATATTTACGCCAACCCAACAACAATAAAATAGGTCAATCAATCCTTTACCCATTGACTCAAATGAACATTGCCAAATTGATCAACATCACCAATTTTGGACTTTTAATATCTCTTTATAACCAATTATGACAAGCAACTACTCACAGCCCAATACCCGCACAGGATCTAAGTAATTCCAATATCAGCAAAATTTACTTCTCTAACACTCCCTTTCCCAGACTTAACGCCCACTATATCCAGCGCACTGTTAAAACAGTAAAAGTTAAATATGCCAAACCTGAAATAATGAATTTGGTTATATGGAAAGAATTGCGCCTCCATGGCTTTAAACCACACTTACCCCTTACCGGACAATTTTCCACCCTCTCAACCTGCAACTTAAAGGGTAATTCATCCCTAAAAGCCAAAAGAATAGCTCTCTCTTTAGATCTATATTGTGTCGGCTCTATCAAGTAGCGCTTTAGATATTGGGCAAATTTTTTTAGGTTTTGGACTTTCTTTAGGGAAAGGAAAATACATGCAGATTGGGTTGTTTTGTATGGGGAAAGTAAGATGGCCAGAACTCCAACCATCTTAAGCAAACCCCAAAACTCTATACGAGATGAAATACTTCCTGCAACACTAAGCAGAACCAATTTATGAATAGAGCTAGCTTTTCCATACCCTATCGATCTGCCATGAATCGAATTTATGTTCCGCCCGATAATGCATATTACTGACCAAGTGAAAGAAGAAGTAAAAATCCTCTTTATCCTCAAACCAAAACTCCCCAAAGTTCGGATCAAAGAAACAAGCATCCTGCTTTTGCCCGCCAAATGACTGGGCACCAACCCAAGCAGCTACTGCATGAGCGCCCGGATTCTCGTCTCGACTAGAGCGCATTTCAATTAACGCATAGGCTCCATTAATCTGTTTAAGCCGCTGTCGCAAGGAATCCCTGTTTGATCTTCCGGTAGCTGAAGAAAGCACTCTCAACCGATTTAAAAGTAACCATGCCCTATGAGAAGCTTCCCAGTTGGCACTTTGCTGCCAGGCTTGCTGTTGTGCCGCTATTCGTTGGTATTTCCCCATATTGAAAGGGATAAATCTTCGCTGATCCCAAACGCCACCCAAGTGATTTACTAAAGAGTCGTCATAAGCATGATACTTAATCCAGTGTGAAACCAGCGACAAACAGATTCCACTGCCAGAAATCTGTCGGATATTCAACACAGGAAATGATTGGGAAAAATCCCAAGTACATACTCCACCCAACTGGCGCGCCATAGAGTAAACGCTGTACATAAAAGGTCCTACGAAAAAATTATTGTGACTCTGTACTTAAGGAGCCTCTGAATAACTACGCGGATAGAGTGAAATCTGTAACGGCCCCCTTATTAACCGTAACCATTTCTGCTCAAGGTGAAAGTGAGGCTCAAGGGTTCTTTTCTCCGACGCAGGAGTTGGAACTTTACGCGCCAACCCCACCGCCGACTTTATGATTTGGGCGCAAGTTTTTAGATTTTGGTCATATTTTAACGACAACCAAATACAGGGAAGCAAATTCAGAGAAGACAGGAAAAAGACAAAAAAGTGGAGGGGAATTAACTGTGCTAAGCGTCACAACAACAGGCAGCACTCACCGCGCCGCCTGCTTCTGCAATCTAACAACGTTTAGTCGTGCATTGGGTTGCGAAGAATTGGGCAAACAGCGTCTTCTTTCTTAGCCATATACCACTGGTGGTATTCATCGGCATAGTAGAACGGTTGGGCCATGCTGATCTCAGTGGTGATTGACCGCGATCTTTAGCATCCAGCGCCTCCTGCACAGCCGCCCTACTTGCTTCCGCCTCCTGTTTCTGGCCTTCATTCAGCCAGAAAACACAGGAACGGTACTGGGAGCCGATATCGTTACCCTGTCGCATCCCCTGGGTTGGGTCGTGGTGATCCCAGAAGATACGCAGGAGCTCTGCATAGCCCACCTTTTTCGGATCAAAGATTACTTTTACCACCTCCGCATGCCCGGTACGACCGGTGCAGACCTCATCGTAGTTCGGGTTTTCAGTGGCGCCATCGGTGTAGCCTACGGCAGTGGCAAAGACAACATCCGTATCCCAGAACCCATGCTCTGCGCCAGAAGCACCCCATACCAAAAATGGCGACCTCCAGGTGCTCGGGGAGTGGCTCTTTAATGGTGTTGCCATTTACAAAGTGGGTCCCACTGGGTATTGGATAAATATTTTTAGATTTTAGGCGCTTTTAGACATAAAGTAATTAAAGTTAAGTTGAGGGGACCGGCCTCCAAGAGCCCCAGATAACCGAGGGAGCCTTTAAATAATCTCACAATATCTCTACGGATTGTGATTACATTTCACCAAAAATACGACAGGCACTTCAAGCACAAATACAGGCCAATTTTAGGCTTACCCGAAGGCAACAAGCTGCTCACTCTTTTGGGGGAGCACTTACTAGCCAGGCAGAAATAATCAGTACACTCTGGCAATATAAACTGCATGAAATACGATGCCAGAAAACTTAGTACTGAGAAGCAGCACCTCATACGTAAAATTGCTGTTCAGCGAGTATTTGATGGAGAATCTGCGGCGGAGGTTAGTCGTAGCTTAGGGCTGGGGAGCAGAACTATTTTCCCATGGTTAAGGACTGCTCGGGAGAAAGGTATTAAAGCGCTATCTCCAAAAATTAGACCTGGACGCGGTAGAAAGCTATCAGCTATTGAAGAAAAGGAAGTCAAGCGATGGATTATTGGTAGCGATCCAAGGCAATATGGCTTTGACTTCGGATTGTGGACACGTCAGATCGTATCGGATTTGATTTTTGAGAGATTCAAGGTTGAACTTAGCATTTCTGGTGTCGGCACACTGGGCCTGACGCCACAAAAGCCTCTACGAAGAGCTTACGATAGAGATGAGAAGACGGTGAATAAATGGGTAAAGGAAGTCTACCCAAAGATTAAATCTTATGCGAAAAAAACTGGGGCAGAAATATTTTGGCTGGACGAGGCTAATATCAGATCAGACGATCCACTCCAAAGGACATGGGGAGAAAAAAGAAAAACTCCAGTGGTAAAAACGAGTGGTCAAAGACAGTCAATCAATGCGATCTCAGCTTTATCGAACAGAGTTGGCTTCTGGTGTCATATTTATAGTGAAAAGTTCACGGCAGAAAAGTGCGTAGAATGCTTCAAAAATTTCCAGAGAAGTCCGAAAAGACCAGTGATTCTCATTGTTGATGGGCACCCAGTACACAAATCGAAAAAGGTATTGGAGTATATCGATTCACAGGATGGCAAGCTTGAAGTGGTGTTCTTACCGCCATATGCACCAGACTTAAATCCAGATGAGTTGGTCTGGAATCATATGAGAAATATAGGGACCTCAAAGAAGCCGCTGAAAAAAGGTGAGACACTACTGAGTCGTGCAAATGCAGATTTGCAGAGCATCAAGAAAAATAGAAAACTTGTAAATCATTTTTTCAAGAGTCGTCTGTATTCTTTGCTGCTGCCTAGGTAATAAGCTCGAAAATCCTGCCTGTCAGCACAAGCATTCAGTGCTTCTACTAACCTATGATATCGTGCCTTATTGTAGCTAAACTGGTCTTAATATAGCGAAAGGGTTGCTCCAGCTTGGTCCCAACCTGTACTTCTTTCCATTATACGAAATCAAATTTTCTCCGGAAGAGATTTTTAGCTTGCTCGGCTTCAACGTTATGTTACAGACCATATTTCGATCTTCCCACATTTCCACGCCGATGTAGTGCCAACGGCGTGTACGATTCCGGTCTCATCATCAACACCAATAATAAGTTTCATATCAAATACCATTGCCCACCCTTCTTGATCTTGTAGATCTCTGGATTATGAGCTTTTCTTATTTTTGGTAGAACTGCGCGCACTGATAGTTCACTGATAGTTGTTGCATCTACGATGCATCCTTTTTTCAGTAATACGCCATTTTCTATGATCTGCTTGTGAATAGCCGTGAAGAGTTGACGAGCAAATTATTGTGTCTCAAGCAAATAGCAAAACTTAAAGATGATTTTTTTATCCGGGATAGGCTTTGTCAGTGCCACCCCAGCAAAGCGACGCATGACTTCGATTGCATAGAGGACGCCACATGTACGAGCTAGAATTACTTACTTTTTCCCTGTTTTCTAGTAATTCAGGCTTAAACTAACAGTGGTTACATTCTTGCTTCGCTCACTGGGAGTAATTAGTCCACCGCTTGTGATAAGTACGTTTTTTCAAAGTTCCCACTGGAGACAAAATTGCGTCGACCGGGAAGCTTCGTCTGAGTTTTTAGTCAACTAGGTGCTTGGAACATTTGGAGTAAATTTGTACTATTCTATGCGAATAAGATAATCTCGCCACCCCTGAATTAATAGCTTGATTTTGTTCTGACGATGTATTGTGCTTTATTGTATTAACCTGCTGATTATTTATCCTGCCCCCAGCATACTATATCCACCTCTCTGAAGCTTCTGTAGACTTTCGATGCCTGAGTGTTTCACTCCTCACTTGTAGCTCATTCCTGGGCCTTTTTTACCTTTACGCGGCAATAGATATTCCCGATGACTCATTAGGGCCATCTATTCCCGAAATCTTTAGAAATCAACAAAATAATGACCAAAAACTAAAGATGAGATATGGGTGAAATCTAATAATACTTGAACCTTGTGAAACCTATAAGAGTTAATGAAAGTGACTATCCCGTTTTTTAAATCCATGGCTATAGCTATGCTTCTATTCACCCTTGCAGGCTGTAGTGGCGGAGGGGGTAATAATGGCGCTACTGGCGGTGAAGATACCACTATAGCGGGGTCGCCTGCGGAAGACCCAGCTGCTGAGGACCCACCTGCTGAGGACCCACCTGCTGAGGACCCACCTGCTGAGGACCCACCTGCGGAAGACCCACCTGCTGAGGACCCACCTGCTGCCCCCGAAGCAGTTCAGGGTTTTACCCTGAGCTTCGAGGCAATCAAGGTTTTCCGTTTTAATTGGAGCGATGCGGAAGGGGCTACTCATTACCACCTGCTGGAAAATCCTGATGGAATTTCCGGTTTCACACGTTTAGTCGAGGATATTCCCAAGGGTAATGGGACCCTTGAGGTACAAGTCCCACTGCACGCCCGAACAAATGCGCTATATATACTGCAAGCTTGTAACAAGGTGGGAGAGCAAGATCTTTGCACTGATTCTACCTCCCTTAGCGTAAACGACACCTTGGTGGAGAGCATTGGCTACTTCAAGGCAAGTAATACAGGTATTAGGGACGTTTTCGGAGTGTCAATCGCCCTCAGCGCAGATGGCCACACCCTTGCAGTAGGCGCTACCTTAGAGGAAAGCGATGCGACCGGTATCAATGGCGACCAGGAGAACGATGATGGAGTCAACCCAGATGGAACTAGCCCAGCAGGTGCGGTCTATGTGTTTACACAGGTAGATAACGCCTGGGTACAGGAGGCCTATATCAAAGCCAGTAATAATAATGGAGGGGGTCTTTTCGGTGTTTTAGATCTGAGCGGGGATGGCAACACTTTAGCCGTTGGTGCATTCTATGAGAACAGTGGCACAACGGGTATCAATGGCGATCAAACCAATACTGACGCCCCTCAATCCGGCGCGGTCTATGTTTTTACACGTCTAGATGGTGCCTGGACACAAAATGCTTATATCAAAGCTAGCAATACATCCCCCTATGACTTATTTGGACGCTCTTTAAGCCTCAGTGATGACGGCCGTCTTCTAGCTGTAGGTGCGCCTTTTGAAGATAGCAGCACTACTGGCATCAATGGCGATCAAACAGATCCAACTGTTATACTTGGCATCCCTGACGAGAGTGGAACTTGGCAAATAGAGGATAACAATGAGAGTCAGGAAATCGGCAATACTGTGAATTCAGGAGCGGTATATGTTTTCTCCCATATAGATGACACCTGGGTGCAGGAGGCTTATATTAAGGCTAGCAATACCGGTCTTCTGGATGAATTCGGAATTTCCGTCAGCTTGAGTGGGGATGGTACAACTATGGCTGTTGGCGCGACCGGAGAGGATAGCAAAGCGGTGGGTATTAATGGCGAGCAAAGCAATGATGATGCCCTTTACTCGGGCGCTTGCTACGTATTCTCCCGTACGGATGGTAATTGGGCGCAACAGGCGTATATCAAAGCGAGCAACTCTGATTATGACGATGAGTTTGGCTTGTCAGTTGACCTAAGTGCTAATGGTAACATCTTGGCCGTTGGTGCTAATAATGAAGACAGCAATGCCATAGGCACTGATGGCGATCTAAGCAATAATGCAGCCAAAGACTCTGGTGCTGCCTATGTCTTTGCCCGTGCAGATGGCCAGTGGGCGCAGCAGGCCTATCTCAAGGCCAGCAACTCAGATGCCTCTGACAATTTTGGTGAATCAGTTAGCCTGACTGCCGACGGTCGAACTCTGGTAGTTGGAGCACCCAGAGAGGGCAGTATCGCTAAGGGTGTAGGGGGAGACCAAAACAATAACAATGCCGAAAATGCTGGCGCAGCTTATATGTTTGCTCTAGTTGATGGGACCTGGTTGCAGAAAACATATTTGAAAGCAGGCAATACTGATGCAAATGATGCTTTTGGCTTTTCCGTCAACCTCAGTGCAGATGGCGATACCCTGGCTATTGGGGCTCCCAATGAAAGCAGTAGCTCTACTGGTATTAATGGTGATCCGGATAATAACCAAGCTGAGGGATCCGGTGCGGTTTATATATACTGATAGAAGCCTGACGCCCAGTAAAATCCCCCATCTTATTTCTTGGATTGGGGGGGTAGTGGCGCTTGCGTAGGCAGTTCGGTTATAGGGCTGGTATCTTTCAAAGAAAATCGCATTCTAAGAATTTAGTAAGAACTTTGCTTTTAAGATCGGCCCTCAAATCAGCAACCACCCGCATAGCGGGTGGTATGGTGAAAGCCCCCAGAGGGGGCTATTTACAACCCCGCCAGTTGCATCTGCACTTGCCGGCGTTCTTCAACCTCTTGATGCTTGATGTACTCTCGAATCATCTGCTCATCAAGACCTACTGTGCTCACTCAGTAACCCTGAGCCCAAAAGTGTCTTCCTGTGAAATTTCTCTGCACATGCCTGTACTTCCGAAATATCTGGATCGCAGATTTCCCTTTCAGAAAACCAACCGTATTGGAAACACTTAACCTTGGAGGAATCATTAACAACATATGAATGTGATTCCTCATTGCGTACCCCTCGACCAACTCAATACCTTTTTGACGACATAAGTCTCGGAATATTGCTCCAATCTCATGTCTCAATGCTCCAAATAACGCATTCTTTCTATACTTGGGCACAAATGCCACATGGTACCTGCAATAATGTTTCACGTGAGCATGGCACTGCCAATCTAGCATATGGCCTCCTTAAAGAACTTGCCGGTTCATGGAGGCCATATTTTACTCTGCACGCCGGAACGGCGGAGCCTTGTCTAGTCTCACCGCCTGAGGCGGTGGTTTACCTATTTGTTAATTAGAATGCGTTGCAATTACTGCTAGTACATCAGTTAATGGTTGCTCTTCAGCATAAAATTTAAATGGTTCACTCCGTAGATCTTCAGCCAATACATAATTAACCGAAACAGCACAAAAATTAATTAGAAAAAATAACACTAAGGTGCAATATATTTATATAGCTGATTTTCCTTAATTTCGTTAGAGTTAATCTTTGGCAAAACACTTTCACACAATGAACAATGATAATTTGTAAATTCATAAAATTCTTCATAGGAGACGCTATTTTTGATAATGGTCTGAAAACCGAAATATTTTACAACGTCAGCTATTATAGATTTTGCAAACCCAGGCCATGCATAGCCCTTTCGCATAGCATTCGTTAGGAGCACCCCTCTATGGATAGTTCCAGATTAACACTAACTAGCAAATATTCATTTCGTAACTCATAAAATAAAACGCTAAATTTTGAATCAAAATTTAAACAGTAAGATTTATCAGGGCCATCTATGATCTCAGATATGAGAAAATCGAGGCATAATTTTGTTAGTTTGTCATTCAGCGGCATAATGATCCGAAGCACCGCCATAGTCATTTATTCGAACTTCAACAGCGAAAACATAAAAATTCTTTTAATTTTAACTTTTTTATGCAAAGGACAATTGTATAGCGATCTGAAGATATTTATTGATCATGCAATATACAGCTTGATTAACATCCAATCAGCAGTATTTTGCGCACCTCATGAACAAGGTGCACAAAAAGTTATACTTTTATACCGAGCTTATTATCAACACTGAGATTACCTGATAATGCTCCTGAACTTATTGAGTTATTTTTTGATGTAATCAATTCATACCAATACATAGCCGCCTGATACAGTTCATTAACCCTTTTTACTAATGAACCCACCTCAATATTTTCAAAATATTCTTTATCACAAAGTACTACCTTTTGTGACTCTGGATTGATTGATAGCGTTGCATACTCTGTTCCTATCCACAGGTAGTTTGCTTGAAGCATCAAGTTACAGAAATGCAACTCCTGACCTTGGGGTATGCCACATATATCTAGAGTTAAAACTACAAACTCTCGGCTGTTCTCTTCATGGTGATAGATATGCATATCAATATCATCCCAAGAAATACGACATGAATCTTCTACCGGCTCCATTAATGGTTGCTGTAAGTTAATTGATAAATCCTGGATCAGTCTTTGAAAATCTAAATTCACAGTGAGTACTCTTTATAAGATCTCTAAATAGTTAAACTTGTTTTTCATGAGCCCTCAGCCAACGAATAACATCAGCTACAGGTTCAACAAATTCATCGGTTATACTTTGATCAACGCCTATCTTAGAATATAGCGCCCTTGCTAAGGGTACATTTTCAATAATTGGGACATCATTCTTGCTTGCTAAAATTTTTATCTTCCAGGATAATATAAATTCACCTTTCATAGTTACATACGGAGGCCCCGTGCTTGTATAGGTCAGCATACATTCTTATGATCTATGCCGGCTTCGTCAATTAAAGACCTGGCACCATACTCTAAAATACCTCCTTTGAATTCAAATGATGATAATACTGGCTCCTGCTCTCTATCAACTTTCTTCAATATTTTCGAATTACTAATCGAAGCACTTGCTGACTCCGAAAGTTGTGACCTCAATGAAAGAAGGGCTATTCCCTTCTTTGTTATATCTAAAGAAAAGTGTATCGAAAACCTCTTGAACTCTTCTAGAGTTCCAGCTTCAGTAAACTCATCCTTGTTAATTGCGCTCGCCAGCTCAGAAACCCTACTCACATCCTTCACATTTAAAGAAGCTTTTGTCATTTTTTAATGTTCTAGCATCAATATCCTTTCGGGATAACTTTAGCTCTATTTTGGTTTAGATTCTTATATTTATGCAAAAATGATGAAAATTCTTTAAGGCTATTATCTATTGTCTGAAGCATTGATTCCCCTAAAGGGGGCAGCTCAACTTGACGTTGGATACTATCTATAGCCTTGGGATTTTCAACGATACGAGTGACAACAAGTGGCGGACCGTTATATGAGTTCATTTAGCCCCCTTAAGTATAACAAAATAAATTAATGGCTATGCGTACAATTAATTATCGTGCATTGCTGTCAAGCAACTCCTATTTTCCTGAAGCTTACTAAAATTATTCATTATCGTTTCTCTCTCTTCTGGAGAAAGACTTCGAGGATTCAAGCCCATATAGAAACATCCAGGCTCAAAAAATTCCACCTCGTATAACTCTAAATCATATTTCCGAACCGTATGCTCCATGTAATGCATCGAGTCCCAACTCTTGGTTGCAATAACATCTACATCGCCCTCTTTAAGCATGTCTATACACTTACTTATAGATTTACAGTCAACAAATGCAAAAGCATTTGGATGTAAATTTATCAAACTTGGATCAACTCTCAAGGACGAGTCATCAGCAACATGGCTTATAGTTTTTACTTTCGAAAAAACATCCCTGCCAGAAATATTTGCTAGGTTATACCTTTCCTTGAGAGTAAAGCAATTAATAGATGCCTCACCAATCAACCTTTTTCCCAGCTTGTTGCACCCCCCTGATCTGAGATAATCCATTGACTAATGACAACATCATAATTACCTAACGCTAGCTTTCTTTGAAGATCTCTAGCTGATAGTTTGTCAATTGAAAAAGGGGCGAATCCTTCTAAGCAATTATATTTTTAAAACAAAACATCTGACGCTTTACTTGATATTACGCTTTCAACTTGCACTCCAATACTTAGTGTCGAACTTATCTCTGCATCACTTGTCTTTTGTACAGCACCACCTATTATTATAGAACCAAATAGACACGATAAAAAATATCTCAGGTACATTTTTGTCGAGCCTCAGATGGAGATATTCCATATTTTGACTTATACAGCTGGGTAAAGTACGACTGACTAGAAAAACCGCTCTCTAGGGCAATATCCACCAGTCTTCTATTGGTAGTACGAATTTGGATATCTGCGTGTCGGAGCCGCTTTTCGTTAATCCAGGCTTTTGGTGAATTTTCTTTATAAACTTGTCCAAACATTTTTTTAAAAGATGTCAAGCTCATGCCTATTTGCTTCGCATATGTAGCCACAGACCAGTTCTTCGTAGTGTTGGACTCCATGAATCTTCTAAATTTCTCATGTGTAGGATTAACCCTATTTAGCAGTTCGTCAGCAAGAATTTCCCCATGCTCACTATTTAGTTTCAAGAGAAGCAGTTCTTCCAGCTTAAGAGCATTTAACCCATCATTGTCTAATCGGCCTAGCAGCCTAAAGGAGTCCAAAGTTATTCTCGTTAGCTCACAGCTTGGAAAGATGATTGGGGAAGCATACTTGGGTAATGAGGACTCCACCATTTTAGCAGCCTGTTTCTTGAGAATAAGCGCATTGTCATACCTCTCATAGAACCTGGCTAACATTGCTTCACGAATACGAACGCAAATAGCTACAATATCCTGGGACTCACTTTTATTACTCAAATTAAAGTCTGTATCAGAACCAACAAGCCAAACCTGCCCAACTGATAACTCAAATTTGGACTGGTTATATGTAATACTTGCAGAACCGGCTACCATCAAGACTAAATTAATAACCGGTGCAAATATGAAGGCAGCAGATTTTCCTTGAGGAATTGAAATAGTAATCAATTCTATTAAATCACCACTATGGTGACTTTCAATAGTTATTTCCCGTTCTGAACAGCATACCTGCCCTTTACTCAAGGCAATATTCATACTTTCAACAACTCACTAAAATTATTTCTTTAAATATACCGCTCAAACTCAACATCTATACAATAGACTTTGATAGTGCGTTAATTGTTGTACTATTATGAGAGTGTAGATCATCAATCATAGATTGAAATGCACTATTTAGGTTATCGACTAAGTTTATCTGCGCATTATTAGGAAAAGTTTCTGAGGAAAATTTACTTAGCGGGGTTTGGTAGTCCCCTACACCTCTCCAATCAGCAATACTTGCGTTATTTTTGTATGATTTTTTCCAGGGCATGGGATTGTAAGCAGGGTCCAGAGTATTCAATTTCCTTTGCTCAAAATAGAGTCTTTCATGTAGGTCATACATTACGACCATTTCAATTTCGCCTTTTAGTGAAAGCTGCTCCTGAAACCAACTATCTACTGCATTTATCCTGCTTTTTAAATCTGTAACAGCTTTTTGTTTATCCACTAAATGTTCAACAAGTAGCCCATTCATCTCAAAAACAATTTTCTCTGGTGCAACCTCAATATCATTATGATAATATCTACCTGCATCATAGACCGAAAATACACCCGCGTTGATATCCGCCCTCATCTTATTTCGCAAAGCTTCTCTTGCCGCACGAACCTCCTCACTTATTTGCTCGGGTGCTTGATCATCCTGAGTATAGAGCTTCGCAATTGCATCCACATCTTGTTCGAATGCACCATTCGCATCAAACAGAAGTAACTTGGACCCTTCTGATAGCACAGCAATCATAGCTGTAGGCGAACTTCGAGTTTGACCTAGAATCTCACCTTCTGTTGCTTCACGTACATTCCCATCACTGTCATAGCGAAATTTCGATGCTCCAAAAAGCCAAACATCCCCACCACTATCAGATAGGTTAGTTTCTTCACTTTTGGTCGCTTTCATACTATTCTGGGAGGCCATACTAATAACCCTTAGGCTCGCCCCCAATTGATTCCGGTCATACTGTCTCCTTTGAGCCTACACCAGTTTTGTATACATCTTGTGCGAAATCTATATGTTATCGAGTGACCCAGTAAGAATTTTCGGTTTTGCTAAATGCCCCGGGGAAAATTCTTGTTTCAGTACAATATTTAGTAGCCATGTTACGTAGTATCAGAATTCACGCTTTAGATTTTCCTGTTTTTTTTTTTGATTTTAGACTTTTTTCCCTGTTTCGTGGCACAGTGCTTCATCTAGCTTAGCCCCCTCAATCACTCCACTAATATGTGTGTCTGACTTCGCGTATTAAGTGTCCTGCAAGGCTTAAAGTTTATTCTGCTTCACATCTATCGCTCTAAATTTGATTTAACTCATGCTGAAGTAGTACATTTTTTTGAAGCGAGACTTCCCAGTTTATTGTTCTTCGCTGGATATCTCTCAAAGTTATTTATGCTGACCTATTTAAGCCTCATTCAACTTAATCCTATTAAACCCTGTATCCATTTGATCTAGCGTTTGAAGTATCGTTTAATCTATCAGTTGATTGTTCTGTGCCCTTCCATTTCCGTTTTCAGCCCCGACTCAGTCATCGACCTCACAAACATCCACACCCTATCGGTGATCAACAATTGGGATCAGCTCTTTACGAGCTTCTGTCTGCTATACGGCCGATAGCTGAAAATTTTTATCACTCCTTGATTGCCCCGCCTCCCCGCCAAGTTATCAGTCTTGATGATGCGACTGATTTATACTCTACTTACTCAGCGTGACATCAATACTGTTCATGTGTTTCCATTTGGCAGGTTCTACAAAGATAATCTTAGCTTCCTTAATCTGCGGATTTCTTTATGATTTGTATTTAAAACTGTCACTCTCTATCATCAGTATCTCCATATGGATACCACATCAGCTGCCAGCTCTTTGGATTTGCATCACCTAAGGTGATTCTGGATACATCGGTATGGTAAAGCGGGAATATCTGAAAGAGACAATGGTGGGCTGGTACATAGCGTTTAGACCGAACAAGCTAAATCCCTTCCAGGTCAAATGTCACTTCGTAAAGTTGAAAAGAAAGAGATGCAGGTTAGGGTCACCCCTTCCGCTATATCAAGTGTCAGCTTGGCTACAATAATGCTCGATAACGCGGGTTGGTGAAAAATACTTGACACCTGTAATTACAGGTAGGCTTTACGATTTTATGGATAGGGAGAAAATATCTTGCTGCCTTGGGATATTGCGCCTGAAATCCGTACACAGAGGAATTCAGACAAAAACTTGGGAGATTTGTGCAAAAGTTAAAGCTATCTTCGTGAGAAGCCCAATTTTTATCCAGCCCAGGCTGGTCCGATAATAAGACCTCCTTAATCAGAAGTCTCTTCGAGAGTCTCTGAACAACTCCGCAATGTCTCTGCAGGCCTTGAATATTGCAGGGTTAAGCGTAGATCGCCGTGAATGGCTGTACAGCTGTGGCCTTTAAGACCTGCCCTTCGGGGCTTGCGTAGCGATTCACACTCCGCGCTGCGACTTATTGAAAGATCTAGCGATTCCTGCCAAGCCGCGCCTTGATTGTGAACCGCTCTGCATCCAGAGGTATCATGAAGTTGTTCAGAGGCACCTAATTCTTGATGGCGGAAGCCTCCCACGAAAGTTGCCGTAAAATATTTTGCGGAATATTGGTTAATCAACGCTAGAATATTTTTTATTTAATCGATATATTTTTTACAAACTTGAAATTGGCATCTACTGTAACCAGAGGTACTAAAAATGACCAGAACTAATAATTTCGTCGAAGAATTCTAAAGCAGGAAAATCTGCATTTAGTTACCATAACTCAAGTAAATGACTTATAGGATTTTCACTCTATGATAACTAGGTTCCACCTATATATACCTTTTGTATGGATATAGAGGGCCGTAAATTGTTTTTTAATTTGTAAAATACCCGAGATCTTCATAGGATTAGCTTAGCAGGTCTTATAGTTAAGGTTTGAAATTACTACTTTATGTCTAAAATAACTCATGTAAACCAGACAATTAGCACAGGTAAAATAGATTCTAAGTACTCAGCTGACATTGCTGTCGACCAGTATCAGGGGGAGTTCTGCCATGTGCGTAAAGATATGCAAAGATTGATAGATATAAACTTTAATCGCTTACCTCTTTCCTCCCCCAATTTTATTACTGGGGGCGACGCGCCTATTGATGCAAGTACTTCTAAACGAGCACTAATTCGTTTTTTACAACAACTAAGTACAATAACAGGAGCGGCCAGCACTTTAAATATTGCAGAAAAACTCACTGAAGTTGTAAAAATTGTAGAGAATGTTGAAAATGATATTTTGCATAGCAAATCATAAGGGTAATTAGCACAACGGTCAATTTATTCAACCGTATATAGACTTACTACTTTTGATTACCCAAAAATCGCTGAACTGATTAATTTTATACCACCCTTAAAGAATCTAATAATTATGAACAGGATAAATTATGCTGTCCTTTAACTTTAGTCCACCTAAGATTTTCCATACAAGTAAACCATCCAAGAAATCTCTACAGTGCACACTAGAACCTAACACTGCATCAAGCTTTGAGAGACTTCGTAGATATACTTTTAAATCGTATATTATAGTTTTTGCTGATACCAATGGAGTATATAGTGGTTGTAGTGGTCTAATCCTTCCGGACACTTCGCTAAGATGGTAAAACTACCAAGCGAGGTGAAGTATGACAACAAAAGGTACACGTCGGCATTTCAAGCCGGAATTTAAGAAAGACGCCGTAGCGCTAGTCTCTGAGCAAGGGTATTCAATTTCTAAAGCAGCAGAGGTTGTAGGAACAACAGCCAATAACCTGCGACGCTGGATAAAGGAACTGAAGCAGGAAGAAGACGGTGTGAGGTTGGATGTAGGTGAGCGCGCAGAATTAGAGCGATTACGACGTGAAAATAAGCAGTTGCGGATGGAGAAAGAAATCCTAAAAAAGGCCAGCGCCTTCTTTGCGAAAGAAATGAAATAAAGTACAGCTTTATTGAAAAACAGCAAGGCAGCTTTCCTGTTAGGGTGCTCTGCCGGGTAATGCAAGTAAGTAAAACTGGTTATTACGATTGGTGTTGCCGTGGTAATAGCTCAATAGATGCTCAAACATGGCAACTATGCCATCGTTTGAAGGCCCTATTTGCAGAATCTAGACAGAGCCTGGGAAGTCGTCGGTTAATGAAGCTGTTACGTAAAGAAGGCTTTGAAGTCGGGCGCTATCGAGTCCGCAAGCTCATGAAAAAGCTAGGCTTGGCAGTAAAGCGTAAGAAGCGATTTACACTGACGACAGACAGTAAACATCACCTGCCGGTCGCAGAGAACCTTCTGAATAGGGAGTTCTCACCGAGCGCTAAAAATCAAGTTTGGACGACTGATATTACATATATTTGGACTTCGCAGGGCTGGTTGTACTTGGCGGTAGTGATTGATCTCTATTCGCGCCGGATTATTGGTTGGCATCTAGATCGCAAGATGGAAACGGCCCTGGTAACTCGTGCGTTGATGATGGCTGTCAATTTGCGTTCGCCCCCAAAAGGTCTCCTGCATCACTCTGATCGTGGCAGTCAGTATGCCAGCCATACCTACCAAACGTTATTGAGTCAGCATGGGATGGTGTGTTCAATGAGCCGTAAGGGAAATTGTTGGGACAACGCACCGACTGAACGTTTCTTCAGCAGCCTGAAGCGGGAGTGGGTAACGGGAAACCTTTATCCGACAAGGGAGGATGCGGTAGCAGATGTAAGAGCCTATATTGCTTATTACAACTCACGCAGAATACATACAACACTGGGAGACCTAGCCCCTATCGAATTTGAGAAATGTGCTTAAAGAAGTGTCCGGTTGGAGTTGACCACAACAGGTCAGCATATGGAAACCCCCTCAGAAATAACATCTTCTGCATCGATCGAAAAGCCACCCTCTCCGATACAAAAAAAATCAGCTTTACATAAGTGTGTAAATGATATTAAGAAGCGCGGAGCTTGGAACACCAAGCTTTTAGATATGCACCCATCTCTTTTGCCTCAATGTATAATAAGGCCTATCAATATAATTTCTCCTGGCTACAACCAGGTCTTGGCGATAGGTGAAGAGTTTTCTAGTTCGTCTGCAGTAAATTTATTCCTAGACAACAATCACTATCAACTAATTAACAATGTAGTCAAGAATCCATCAGATTTGATTGAGTTAGAAAAAGCAAAGCAGCTAGAATTAACTAATGCCCCAGAAGATGGAAATTGCTTATTTGCAGCAACAGCTAAATATTTAAATAACCTTCAGATTAATTATGCATCTCTTCGACAGAAACTTGGTGACTGGGTAGCAGATAATCCTAACCACTCATTAGCTCAAGGTTTTGTCATTAATGAAATTATTTAGTCTGCATTGCTGCGTTGTGTTTCCAATCTGTCCAGGAAGGCTTGCCTCCCTCTTTGATCCGTCAACCTTATACTCGAAATGAAACTTTCTCATGCATTGAGATTTACAAATCTGCGCCTCCTTTGAGCTAAGTAGAGATGAATTCTTTCACTGCATTTACAAAAACCTTAGAAGCCGGTTCACGCCCAAGCAAAAGGTGGCCATCGCTATTCAAACCCACGAACTTGCAATTTGGGATGCTTGCTGCAATATCAATCCCTTGCTGTATTGGTATTCTTTGATCACCCAGCGAGTGGATAACCAGTGTCGGTACAGTAACCATTTTAAGTTTATCGCGAACATCTATACTACCAAAAACTGAAAGAAATCGGGCTGCATTATTCGCTGATGTTGTAAGTCGCTGAAATTCGTCGAACCAATCTAACTCATCAGCTTTCGCGCTAGGCATAAAGGTGGACGAAAAGATGTGCCTGTATGCAGGGTTGTCTTGCCCCCAACCTGACTCTGTAAGTGTTATTATAGCTTCACGCTCTTTAATGATCTTATCAGTTGCCCCAGTCCGCCAACCTGCTGCATACCCTCCAAAAAGAATCAGCTTATTAACGCGCTCCGGATGGCGTACTGCATATTCAATAGAAACAGCTGCCCCTTGAGAAATCCCGAGTAAGGCGAACTTATCAACACCACTTGCTTCCACAACCGTCTCTAAATCAGTTACAAATGATTCAAATGAAATGGTATCCACATTCCAATCGGATAGACCATTTCCACGTTCATCATAGCGTATAAACTGGTGTTCAGCGGATAAAGCTTGGAACAAAGGGCTCCAAATTGGGGATTCCCAATCATACTCTAAGTGGCTTAACCAGTTCGCAGCTTTTATGATTGGAGTTCCCCTACCGATAGATGCGTAGGCAATTCGAGCACCATCTGATGCTTTACAAAATTTAACTTTCTGGCTCTTAATTAATGTACGTTCTAATGACTGCTTCTTAAATCCTTTTTCATAAGTTATCGCAAAGTTATTCTTTGGTGCCCATGATATGCCAGCCCTTTTAAATCTTTCTAAAAGTTTTGGGCGAATACTATCAGCCTCCTCAATACGCCCTAACATTTCTAGCTTGTTTAGTAATTGAGTTGCTGCGTTAGGATTAAATGGCTCTAGCGTTTCCCAATCTCGCGCCCACTTTAATTGCTCTGGAGGCGGGCTGTTTTTATGGGATGACAAGCGCGATAAGGTTTGCCCTCGCAAGCGTCCCACCTCCTCCCTCTCTGCTACTAACCACTGCTGAAAAAGCTCCTGATCAGGCAAATCTATACCGTCTAGGAAAGTCTCCTTTAGCTCATCATGAATTGACAGAAGCTCACTGTAAGATAACTCAGGAGCTTTAAGCTTTGAAGCTAGCTCCCTCACATCAATATGAATATCTTCCGTATTCATGCGAACCCTTTCTCGATCTGCATTTAAGCGCGCATTGTGCGGGTCATTCACAATAGGCCTGATCTTACTAAGAGACCACCTTAGCGATGCCCTAGGATCATCTGGCAGATCCCAGAAGAGCTCACACAAACGATCACGACGGTGTGGCCTTGAAGCCAATAACAAGAACGCGAGGATTGCTCGGGTTTTTTTGGAGCGAGGTAAACTTATCGCTGAACCATCATGGTAGACAGCCAACTCGCCAAACATTTGAATTGATATATTCACAACAACCTATTTACCAATTCTTGTACAAAGTCCTAAGGAGTCCCAAATTACCTCAGATCATCTTTGGGCTGAAGCGTAAAGCGCAACTCGCCACACCTAGCCTTAGCCCTTAAGAAGCGTCTATACAATCGTAGCAGCCATCAAAAAGACATATTTAATCCAAAGTAATTTTTTGACCCATTGGTTCTACTCGAATAGCTGACTACCCGTAATACCTATGAAAATATCCAGTTAGTGGCTTTCCTATTAGCCTGATATAAATATTTTGTACCACGAACTTGAGGAGCTCGGATGCTCCTGCCTGACTAAGAGCAGTCATCGTATGCTAGTAATAGATGGTACTAAAGTCACGTTAAAAAGGAAGAAACTACACATTGTCTATTTTTCATGCATTATTAGGCTTAAAGTATTATAGAAAGTCGAATATCTTGATTTTTATCTCCCTCTTACTACTCCGCGCATCAGACATGATCGATGATGTCTCAAAGAAAAGTTCTCAGAGTATTACTTTTTTGGCATCACTTACTTGATTGTTGTTAGATACAAAGAAACATTAATCAGGGGGCTCTGGATACGCCTAGACTTCCCGTCGGACCTCAAAGAATATCGGTGATAGGCTAAGCTTTAAAGGAAATAGCTTTTTAGTCATTGCAAGTGTTATTACGCTGGCCCTACGGCATCCTATGATCAATTCATAATCCGCAACAAGGCCTCCAAAAAACCTAATATTTTTAGAAAGCTATCCTCAGGCTGCACCCGCTCTGAGAGGCACTTGCATCACCTGTCCCCTCCCAGAAAAGTGGCCCAAAGGCTAACCTAAAACTATCTATGCCCTACCAAGCCAACTCCAAATGTGACCAGTCGGCCAACAACCTCTCTATGTATCTTCAGCACCCAACATCTATATATGGCACTATCTACCTTGGCACTCGTGCCCAGACCAATCATTGAAAAGAACCTATGGAACTAGAGTACGACTGTAGCGACCAACTGTTTCCGGAAAATAAGTTAAGTTTTTCTTCCGCTTTTGCAGTCGGGCCCCCATCATTGCGGTGGTGGGGGCGCTCCCAGTTATAGTAAGTCATTAGATAATGACTGATATCTCGGCGCGGCGGACCTCCAGAATGACTTTATACTACCGTTTTATGCCATACATGATCTTCCAGTGCTGCGCATCCTAACTGATCGTGGTACCGAGTATTGTGGCAAATTGGAACAGCACGATTATCAGTTATATCTAAGGAGCCTCTGAATAACTCCGTAATGCCTCTGCGGGTTTTGAAAGCTGCAGATGTTAGGCGCAGCTTGCCGCGAATGGCCGTAGCCCTTTGCAAAAGCTGCAACGCAGCAGATGCGGCCTTCAAGACCCGCCCTTCGGGGCTTGCAGAGCGATTCACACTCCGCGTTGCGACTTCTTGAAAGGTCTAGACATTCCTGCGAAGCCGCGCCTTGATTGTGAACCGCTCCGCATGCCAGGGGTATCACGGAGTTATTCAGAGGCTCTCTAAGTGTGAACGAAATAGAACACACTAAGACAAAAGCCAGGCATCCACAAATAAATGGGATCTGTGAATGCCTCCATAAAACCATTTTACAAGCGTTCTACCAACCTTCATACGCCGCAAGATCTATGGATCAATAGAAGAGTTACAAAAGGATCTGGACGAAGGCTCACATATTACAATAATTGGAGAACCCATCAGGGTAAATAGCACCTCCTGAAAAACCGGTAACTGTCAGATCAAACCTGAGCTACTATAGTTGAAGGGTAGGATCACTCGGACCCTTTTAGCTACCCGCAACTTTCTAATAGCGCTAGAAGATACCAGTCTCCCAAGCCACCAATAATAGTCCAATCTTGAGAACCTTAAACACCGACACATCAAGTTAATCGAGAATAGCCCTACATGCTCCTGTATCAGTGCGTACTTTACTCTTAGTGGTTCGCAAAGTACGCAGCTGCCTTTTTAGACACTCGCCCCCCTTACGCGCCTCCTGCAATTCCTTCGTGAGCCTGCGGACTACTGCACTTTCCTACTTGGAGTAGTCGATACCATTTAATCTATTGAGCTGCTTATCTGAGAGACGATTAAATTGACCGCGCCAGCTATAGATCTGCTGTGCACTGACACCCAGCTCGCGTGCCACAGAAGCCGTTGTCACTCCAGGCTTTTCCGCCCTTTTTACTGCCTCGATTCGGAATTCCTCTGTATACGCCTGAGTTCTTTTGTTTCCCATGATACAAGGCCGAAACCTAACTATACAGGGTGTCTACTTAACCTGGGTAAGTCTTATATCGAGCGCCGCTGAACTTGACCTACTAGCTATTAGTTAAAAAGTCTGATTGATTAAAAGCATTTAAAAAATATGGAAGCAACGAATAAAGTGTACCAATGGAAGGACTGTTTCTGAGCCTGGGATTTGAATGGATTCCTTCTCCAGGTTATACATTTATAAAATTAAAATCAGAACCTAATGGCTTACAGCAACTGTGAGCATTCCCACCGGCACAATGGGGATATCTCGCCTAGAGATGGAAAGTAAAATTAACATATTATCCGAAAATAGTTGCAATACACATCATTTAATCCTTAGATATTAATGATCCTTGATTTTAGATAATAAGTGTGGCTGGGAAAGTAGGGTTCAGTTGGTAGAGTCAGCACCTCTCCCGACTAGAAGATGGGCACTGATGGGAGTGTTTTGAAGAATAACTACAGGGGTCGAATATCCTCAAGTAATTTACATCTGTGGACGATCTATTGAGACCGAAGAACACACAACGCCTGGCTACTAGGAAAGACACAGTATAAACAGCCTGCACACTAGATAACAACTAAAATATTTTTCAGAAAAACTTGGAAGGAATTATTTTGGATTAAAGATGTGAGTTTTCGAACCAGAAAGCCCTTATTCATGCAGAGAAATAAATACCGATCTCTGTGATCCAAAAGTCAGAAACAGAGAGAAAGAATGGTAATTGGTACATGCATACCCCCAAAGGGAAGTGACCTATCCATTCATGAAAAATGCAGACATAAACGATAACCATAAAGAAAATTAAAAATAAAATTAAGACCCCTAGAAGCACTATATTCACAAAAAAGGTTAGGGGGGGGGCAACATTTCATCCATCGTCCGAACTCACACAGACAAAGTTGATGAACTTATACTAATGATCTGATCATTATTATTCACCCCAACACTCTACCTATGCTTTTTTCTTTTTCTAAAGTAGAAAGCATATCCATATCTCTTTGGTAAATACGAAAGTATTACCAGTCACAGACCGAAGACAATACGACCCCATGAAACTTTGAATATTAAGCAAACACTACCGCCACACATAAAGCACCCAAAGAAATAACAACTTGCTTTATAAAAGACCACCTTCGCCCCCCATTAAACAAATACAATCGATTACATCCCCAAAAAAAAAGACCAATATTGATAGAACCAGAAACCCCAAAATATATAGTTAAAACACCAATAAGAAACAACACCTAAAATAAAACATAATTACAATAATTACTGATTTTCATCCCCCACACGGGGACTTTCAGAGCAAGGAAAGGAAGGGGGTGGACATGTTTAATATATTTAAATTAATCAAGGAGGGACAACCATATGAGATAACACTGATACTGGCCAATAGATTCAAAATTCCTCTAAGCAACTGTATTAAAATTAATGATTATGTTACCAAAAGATTACTTAATTTTGAAAAAAATACCTCAATCGCTAGCTTATTTAAGCTGCATTATAATGACACTAAGCACTCAAAGTTTCGCGAAGGATTCCGATGGAGATGGGCTCGAAGATCATGTTGAACAACTAATAGGGTTAAACCCCAATAATTCCGATTCTGATCAAGATGGCATTCTTGATCCAGATGAATTTTATGAATTTAGAGATTTTATTGAGGCCGATACTGGTCGCACAATTAACCGGGATCATTTTCTAGTTAACCCATCTATCGATAGCGACGAAGACCAAATTACAGATTTCACTGAAGTCTACGGGTATTATAATGATGGAAACTTATTGAGAGGGGCACAAAGAGCTGTTCCCTCAGATATATGGCTAGATATGAGAGATAACTCCTCACATAATGTCATTTTAAACGGCATAACTATTCGAACTACAAGGTGGGCAATTAAAGCACTCGAAGCTGCTGGAAAGGTCACTACACAACAATTATCAAATCTCGATACAGGAGGCGAGCAAGACTTCAGAGTTCTCATCGTTGATGGGATGTACGATATTATCCGCTCCCATGTTATCAGTAAATTAGATGGACTTGGTGTTGCCAACCCGGAAACACATCAGGTAATTACCGGGTCTCCCCGCGAAGATGGAACCATCGCATCCGTAATGGCGGCGATCATGATCAATAGTGATTCTTTTGGCCCCGCTAGAGAAATCTTCTTTACAGACCCTTTTAGATACAGCACAGATTTTGACCCTTATAGTGACCGAGAAGAGGCAATTGGTATTTTTGGAGCCTCCCAACCGGTCCATGGAGCATCACACCCACTAATTGGAGCAATGCCACAACTTGTAACAACACTCGAGGGCATAACCCTTTATGATATGACTACAATTGGTGAATCTAACGGCACCGAAGTCGGCGAGGAAATCGGTGAGTATCAGACAAGGGAAAATAGTCAAACCAAAGAAAAACTATGGTTTGTTACATTAAACTTTGAAGGCAATGCTGGTACCGATGGCCTAAGCATCGGAGTAAATACCGGTGGGGGTTACGGTCAAAGCACCGGATGGTCCTCTAGTGAGGCAATAGAGACGGGCTCAAGCACATTTGAGTCTTTAAGCAGTGAAACTTCTACTGAAGTTTCAAATAGCTGCTTTTCCTCAATGGCACTGACTTTAAAGGTAACAAATACTGGGTCAGACGCGGCCTCTCAAATATTTCCATTCTGGGATATATATTTTGGCGATCAATTATGGGGAACCGTTGACTATGAAGGCAATGGGTTCTCACTAGCTGCTGGTCAGAGTGAGAGACTAGTTGTACTTGGAAGGAGTGAAGAAGGATCATGCTTAAGTGTGGAGGAAACAGATTACTTAGCGAATGGTGGTGCAGTTGGATTAGCCACAAATATTGCAAGTGCAAAAGTGACTCTCTTCAACAATGCTACAGGTCAACTCAATAACAATGCGGACTGGTCAGCCCTTATTAACTCATTCAATTCTGATCTCGCACGTATAAGTGTAAAAGGCGTGTCTGCGAACGGTAGTGACTTCAATCACAATATCTGGGTTCATGCCTATGATGAAGGTAGTTTATTACCAGACATGTCGGTAACCATTAAGGAAGCATTTGATATAGCCTATACCCAGCTAGACTGCAAGAACAGTGGCTATACAGATGCAGCCTTATGTTATCGTACTTCAGAAGGTGATTTTATTATTGGCGGCGACAATGATCGCGCATCCAGTTTTGAGTTCACATTTACAGATAGCAATTTTAACGTAATTAATGACCCAAATTTTGTAGAGCAACTAACCTCAAAAAATAACAGCTCTAATTTTTGGGATATACGATTGCCACCCAAAACAACTGTAACCATTACTCAACAAATCCCACTGTATCCAATAGTGAAAAACTATGATATTTTCCAGCTATATGGTGACAATGGAATTACTAATAATATAGAAGTGCACGCAGTCATTAATGATCATTTGGGAATAAAGAGTGTCGAGATATGCGATGGCAATCAATGTAACCCATTAAAACCCAAACTAGAATCCGGAGAACGAAGTAATAACTACTTCAAGTCTGTAAATAATATTTCCGATCTAGGTAACTTAACCCTGAAAGTAGAAAATACTTTAGGGAACATCTCAGAAACACCGGTTAGCCCCACGGCTGTAAAATATAGCAAAGAAACACAAAGAAGAATCACTTTTGCAGAAAACTATGCAATTAGCCTTAGTCAGCACCTTAAATACTATGAGGAAGAGATTAGCAGTACCGATAAAGATTACTATATAAGAATGGGATTAATATCAGATATTGACACCTTGCGAGAAAAAGTAGACGGCATCAATAATGATGCATTTTATCTTTCATCCGTATGTGATAATAACCTGAATACAATAACCCAGTGTTTCGACTCAATAGATAAATTCGATAAAACTTATCTGTCAGAAGAGCAAGTTCTTTTCAACTTGAACAAAATGCCAATTCGAAACCGATTACTAATGCCACGCGGTCAAACCCCTTCTTTTTCAGGTGATGTAGATTGTGCGATTCCCTCAAACTCCATCATTGTGGGAATGAAGGCCAAATCAGTAATTAGAGCTCCTGGTACGGATGCCAACCTCAAAATAGGTATATTTTCACGAGAAATCCTACCTACATATAAACCACAAGAGCCATTCTTTATTTTCAACTCAACTGTTGAATCATGTGATAAGTATAGCGGTAATGGCAATATGCATTTTTATGATTTTAATTTTGTAGATGGTGACAACACTAAAGCATATGCTTTCACCAATTTTGGCCTTGATGTTGATAATGGTCAAGTAAATAAACTTTGCGTGGGAAGGCACAAGGTAGACCTATCAAAAAAGGGACCTCTCACATCCACTGGAAGTCATTATAGTTCAATCTGTGGTAATAGTGATAGCTGGAGTGGCATCGAACGTAGAACGTCATCTACCCCAACAACTACGAGAGGACTGCCGTACCACTTAACTGCTGAAGCAGTACGTGCCACCGCAAAAAGTGCATCTTTTTATCGGGTTCAAATGTCTGAAATTGTTTTTGCCCAGCCCTACACTAGCGGGTTAACCAATGGTTACAGGTATCGAATTAAAAATGTTGAAACGGGAAATTATTTAGACAAGAGATCAGGAGACAATGATATTGTCGATATATCGCCGCGCAATGATGATGATCTTTCACAAATATGGATACTCGATGCCGTCAACCCACTCGAGTTTCGAATAATTTCTGCTAGCCAGAATACAATCCTTACTCAACCTAACTCATTAACGGAGAAATTTTTTACTAGGGCTATTCCCAACAATGACCAAGAGCTTGAATCAAATTATTCTCAACACTTTAGGCTCGAGTCACTTAGCGGGGGAGCAAATACTATTAAGTCTGTCTATATGAACAACAAATATATGTCAGCTGCTGGGAATCTATCAAATGCTTCAACAAGCACTAAATGGCTTTTTGAACGGGTAACTGATTAAATATTCTTATACCTCATTAAGCGCTTATGAGTTCGTTAACAAGAGGTTTCATAAGCGCATCTTAAAAAGGTGCTAGCAGCAAACTGATCTGACGAATTTGAATTCCCGATATAGTAACTAGCAACAGTTCTCTTGAGGCAGGGGCTAGTGATACAACCAGCCAGCACTATGGTGATACTATTGATTTATTTTTAACTGTGTAACTAAGGAACCTCTGAATAATTCTGAGTCAATTTGGTAATATTCACCTACCCATCAAGACTACGATGAATCATGCACCAAGTCACCTTTGCCGAAGCAGAATATAAGCTAAAGCGTCGTATAACTCGCCGAGAGAAGTTTCTTTCTCAAATGGAAACCCTCGTCCCATGGCAGCGACTAGAAGCTCAGATCACTCCTTGTTACCCACAAGGTAAACGTGGCCGACAGCCATATCCATTGAGTGTCATGCTTCGTATTCATTGCATGCAGCTATTTTACAATCTCAGTGATCCCGCTATGGAAGATGCACTGTATGAAATTGAATCCATGCGTAGTTTTGCTGGATTGACTTTGAGTAGCCCAATTCCCGATGAAACAACGATTCTTAACTTTCGCCACTTACTGGAGCTCAATCAGCTAGGTGCAGCTCTTTTTGATGAAATCAACAAACACCTTGCTGAGAATGGGATGGTACTGCGTGAAGGCACGATTGTAGATGCCACTATTATCTCTGCGCCAACTTCAACTAAGAATGAAAAGAAAGAACGTGACCCGGAAATGCATCAAACAAAGAAAGGCAATCAGTGGCATTTTGGGATGAAAATGCATATCGGGGTTGATGATGTGCTCGGAGTAATACATAGCATAGATACAACAGCAGCGAATTCGCATGATGTCACAACCACAGAGCGAGTTCTCCACGGGGAGGAGAAAAGAATCTGGGGAGACTCTGGGTACATTGGTGCGGAGAAACGTGAAGAGTTGAAAGAGCGGGAGGCGGATTGGTATATAGCAATGAAGCCGAGCAAGCTAAAAACTCTTCCAGGGCGTGATGCACTCCGTAAAGCGGAAAAGATCAAGGCGCAGATAAGAGCGAAGGTCGAGCACCCCTTCCGCTACATCAAACGGGTATTTGGTTATGACAAGGTCCGCTATCGGGGACTGGTAAAAAATACTGAGAGGCTGTGCTTACTGGCAGGCTTTACCAACTTATTAATAGGGAGAAAATACTTGGCTGCCTAGGGGTGGTTCGCCTGAAACCCACCTATTGAGGGTTTCAGATGAAAAATTAGGGGACTATTACGCGAAAATTACGCGTTTGTGCGTAATAAAGTGAATTTTTCAAGCAGCTCAGCTTAATTCTGGAAAAATGCTTCGTTGATCAGAGGATCCCTAATTGCTTTCCAACACTCAACACCTAAGTGTCTCATGAGTAAAATAATGACTGAAAACACCCTTAGTTGACTCACCCAGATGCCTATCAACATAATAGGCGGTTTTGGCTGAGCGCACCCCCCCCTCTGTTCGAGGTTTTGACAACAACCACAGCGGTAATAACTCCACTCACCTTAAAGGGCAACATAGTAGAGTTGAAATAAGTGGTCTCAACTGTCAAACCGGATAATTTAAAAGTCAACTTGTTAATACAGGGCCAACCCATCTAACACAGATCGATAACCGGATTTTGGCTCAGTATGCACCCGCAATATCGTCAATACCCATGAGGAAACTGTGGATCTATATTTCTGCAGATTTTGCGCTATAGGGTACTAAGCTGCTTATGAAGTCGAGATAGGTCGGCACACACATCCTCTGGATTGGAAGTCCGCAGTTATCCATCTCAAAGAAATTGCGCTTCACGCTGCCCCAAAAAGCACTAAGCGTCAGTATGGAAGGCCAGAGGGTCCCTCTGATCTTATATCTCAGAGGAACAGTGGATGTTAAATTCTGGTTGTTCGTGTAGTATTCATCGAGTTGAAGGTATTTTCCGTAGCGACTGCAGGAGAATATCTTACATCACGTTGATTCGCATCAAGTATAAACTGGGGTAGGATTCATCGACAGACTTCGAGGCGGTTGCCGCTGGTCTAAAAAATAGCTCCGGGAATAAGCCACTCTCTGCTGAGAATTGAGGCAGCAATTACCCACAGACTAGCAAGTCCAAGAGCAGTACACTAGCCAAACTTTTATATTCTGTTTGGAAATCCGTACGGGATTCATAAATTAACTTATACAACGAATATACTAAAGCGCCACAACAGCATGATCGGATAAACTAAAAACACATAAATTTCAACCACCTAATGAACCTTCAATGCAGGGAATATATCGAAAAGTCGATAATTTTATCCAAAACTGGAAGCCGATCTTATACCGACTTATAATCGAGCGTAGAAAGCAGCTTACCGACTTCCAGCAATATATTAGCATGATTGATTAAATCTAATCATCAATCTCTACTTTATATACATTTCGTACCTAATGATATACTTCATAGCAAACTAATATGTCTAACCTCAACAATCTGAGAACCCTCATATTCAGCATCAATACTTATACGATCTCCGTGCTTCACACTAAGGCCTTTTATTTTCTTCTTATCTAAGAAAAAATAGTTTCCAGAAACCTCATCTTTAATCAAAAAAAGATGCTCAACCTTACTAAAGCTTTTATCTTCTACAGTGACTTCCTCTAGCTTTCCGACTATAAAATCTTCAGCCGTGACACTCACCGACAAAAAAATTGAAATCGCCATCAGTAGTATTCTAAACATAATTTACACCAAAAAAGATCTGTATTTAAAAATTAATTACTATATTTTACAGTAAATTTTGCAAACTTTCTCATAGCGTCCACCGATTCAAATTTAATAGACAGGCCATTCCTGGAGTCTGTGAAAGACTCACCGACCTTTACAATCGCCACATCATTATATGCCCCACCATCAGCATAGCTGATAAATAACTCATCCTCAATTTGGTAGGGATTCATTATGGGGTGGGAAGCATGATAGTTAACATAATAATATTCTTTTCCATGACTATGACCTTCACCTCCTATTTTTACTTGCTGAGGAAGATTTTTTGAAAGCTCTCCGGGACCAAGATAAATTGACTGAATTTCTATTTCTTGTAATCCACCCAGATATGGTGTGACTACCTTTGTATACTCAGGGAATTGCTCATACCACCCTAAAAATTCACGCTGGCCACTCCCAAATAGGTTAGACCACCCTAAGCCCATTATTCCTCTTCCCCCATAATAACTTTCAAGATTTCCATCGTTATTCTCATCAAAATTTGCATGGCCTAGTCCAAAGTTATGACCCACCTCATGCTTAATAGTGGCTAAGGCTGCAACTGGCCCGCCCTCTAACCCTACAAACGACCAGTTCCCCCAAGTTGCGGCCACTCCAGCCGCACCAAATATAGATATCGGATAAAGATATACTCGATGGTCCCATTTTGTTAAATCCAGAGGTTCATTATTTTCATCTAATAAATTTTCTCTGGCCCATTCGTCAGCTTCATCTCGAAAGGTCATACCTTTATCTGTATATCGACCACCAAGGTGTTGTCTATCGAGTAACTCCTGGTAGCTGAGCATGTCGCCATTTATTTCATCGGGCACATTGTAGATTACACAATCAATTGATGAGTTTTCCTGGCCAGAGGTTCCATAGCAATAATTATCTAGAGAGCTATCATTAACACGATGCCGTACAAAATTATGCTGACCTAAAGAGTTATAATAATACACTCTATTCATTGAATTTGGGTTATTAAAAACACTATTAGCCAAATCAGATATACCGAGACTATCTAAGGATGAATTGCCATCGAACTCCATGTAAACAAATACAATACTACTTTCCTTTACCTTTATCGTATTAATAGAAAGCAATACTACCTGAGAAGTATTATCGCTTAATGACAGACTTATCGTTTCAGTAGCTGACTCTCCTGAGGCAATATTTTCAACTCCATCATTAAGGCGGTACTCCCAGTCACCATTCTTATCTACACTAAATTCACCATATTCACCATCAATGGTATCTTCAGTAAATGTTGGGGCATTTCCGTCGACATCAGTAATAGTTACTGTTCCAGATAAGTACTCTGTATCGCCAACGACTAATGTACCAATTGGAGACTCTACGTTAAATTCGTATGGATCATCAAAACCTACAATAGTAATCGTAATAGGTGTTGTTTCACTACTTGAGTCAATACCTATAACAAAATTATCTCTGACAACTTCCTCTCCCTTAATTGGATCTGATAGAGCCTCATCAAGTACATACACCCAACTCCCATCTATACTTACTTCAATCTCCCCATATGCTCCCTGAAAACTGCCTTGAGCGAATTGAAGGCCGCTATTTGTATCACTGATGAGCTTTCCAGATATTTTCTCTTCGATATTTTCTGAAATTCTACCGGTTCCACCTGTTATTTGATACGAACCTCCGCCTCCAGAGTTACTACCACCTCCTGAGTTACTACCACCTCCTGAGTTATTGCCACCTCCTGAGTTATTGCCACTTCCTGAGTTATTGCCACCTCCTGCGCTATTGCCACTTCCAGCAGAACTTTCATCGGTAGCTTGGCCTGAGCTTTCCCCACCACCTCCACATGAGGCTATAAGAACAGACAACAAAATGCTAACGGCGATCTCTCGTATATTTTTCACATATTCTCCAAAGTACTATCTCTAGGGTTGTTTGGCTTTGTCCTACATTATTTTCTATAAACATAAACCTATCAGTAAGTAAATACTGCGAGTGTTATAGAAATAAAAACTTCAGATAGAACAATTAACCATCTATATACAACCCTTATATTGCGTATACAACCACTCATTCGACGTATATTGATTAAATGCTTATACCTGATGTCAAATGGTGAAGGCGTCATTATTTTATATAACCCATTATTTTCATTATTTTTTGGTCTGATAATTTTAGGAATTGGTCTTTATTGACGGGTATTTGGTATTTTTTCTTACTTTTGTGAACTTTATTCAGTTATCGATATCCTCGCCGGAACCCAACACCCCCTCATATATTCGAACTTATTCGATTATATATTCCACAACCGCTACACAATAAGTTTATCGACTCATGTTATTTAACCAGGGAATACTCCAGCTTATTTACATTGGTCTACTTTTCCACATTTTTATTTACATAACCACCATCTAGACAATATGGAAAAATCTTTACACGATGATTAATTTTTATTCCAAGGAATAACTACGATTCTTTATTCCACAAGTGGATCACCATGTGGCCTGGCAAATAATTCATTTGACGGCCATCCTCTTTTACTCGCTCCTGATCTACTGTTCAAAAGATCCATTACAAATTGATCCTGCTCGGCCATCACCTTATTAAAACCGGCATCCTTTGGGAAATATTTTCGCTCCAAGCCGTTTGTATTCTCACTGATTCTTCTCTACCAAGATAAATATGGGTGAACAAAGTAAAATATCTACTTCTAAGCAATCTACAATTGTTTCTTGTTCAGCGAATTCGAGACTACTATCAAAGGTAATCGTTTTGATTTTATCTTCGAAACTTACCTTGCGACTAATCGCTGCTTCAGCCAGCAAGTCTGATTGTTTACATATCAATGTAACAATAACAGTAAATAGTGTCTTGCGTTCAGGCATAGTCAGTAATTAACCGCGTCGATCACACCTATCGTAGCACTTGCCATGGGACTTTGATGCAATCCTAAGGTGCTTGTATTAGCTTCATAATTTTCCGATCTAAATAAATTTGTTGGTAGATCATCTCACCGTGTAACGACAACCCCGTACACCTCTTCATATAGCTTACGACTTGCTGTGGTCTGAGTTAGGGCCTCTATTTGTTTCCACATGCCATCAGTCACCCTCTGTGCTTTATACACTTGCTAGCGTCTTAGCGCTGCAAGCTTATGTTCTTGTCCCGGGCGATATCCTAAGTATTACACTGCAGCTTTTAGTCGATCATTGCGAGATACCTCTCTAACGGTTTTGCTATTGTTTTCTAAGAATGCATGGATGTTCTAAAACTGTAAATCTGGCATCGTTCGATCTCGCTCCGTTGGTAGCAGCTCATCATTTTCTTTCACTTGATTGAGATAGATTCCGGCTCTACCAACTGAGCCCACTCTTACCAATTACTCTTATTATCCGAAACCAACAATTTGTGTCATTGCAGGTATCAATTTAATTAAAGCAAAACAGTTTAATGGTTTCAAAACTTAGGGCGGGATCCTGTGGCGTACTGGGTATGCTTGATACGGCAGGTTCCTCTTTGTGATTACTAGAGTCAACACCAGAATGGATTGCGGGGGTATAGTGCTGGAGTCTCTTGGCTTTTAAATGTAGCTTATGAAGTGACCCACTAACCCCGGATACCATAATGACTTTATGCTTTCGGGCATTTTCATAGGTTGTAGAGTCCAAATGCGATAGGCCCGGATTTTGGTTGGCATTTCAGCGTATCGGGTGAACGCCTGGCGAGAACTCTTTATAGAAATATTAAAGGGGAGCTAGCGAAGGCAGACTCAAGGCCAGTCCACCACTTCAGCGACGCGGCTGTTGAGCGAAAAAATGAGGATGTGATTTTTTAGAGGTACCCTCGAGTATAAACAGCACGGCGGAGGGGATGTGCATATGGGATTGCTCCTATACCTTTCTGAAAACTGTAAGTATTAAGAATACCAGTAACCTGTTAATAATCATACAACTGTCTGTCGCATGCTAATCCCCCCCCGCTTTAATGTGAGGGGGTATTAGAGTCGCGAGCAAAAATAATTAGTAAGTATAGATCTCTATCGCTGAGGATCCATCCGGGTCTACTGGGTATTCATATGCGCTAACAGCCAGCGTTTGCCCATCGCCACTGAGGCTGATAGTCGTTCCGAAAGAGTCACCCTGCTCAGTATTGCTACTCTTGAGATAAGCCTGCTGCTGCCAGGTATTGGCCTGCCGTGCAAACATGTAAGCTGCACCAGAGCTTATAGCACCATTATTGTGTTGATCACCATTGATACCTTGGGCACTGCTGCCCTCAAAAATAGCGCCAACAGCCAGAGTTTGGCCATCGGCACTGAGACTGATAGGGAACCCGAAATGATCACCCTGTTCAGTATTGCTGCCCTTGAGATAGGCTTGCTGCTGCCAGATATTGGCCTCTCGAACAAACACGTAAGCTGCGCCAGAGCTTATAGCATCATTGCTGTGTTGATTACCATTGATACCTTGGGCGCTGCTGTCCTCAAGATCAGCACCGACAGCCAGAGTTTGGCCATCGGCACTGAGGCTGATAGCCATTCCGAAAAAGTCATCCTGTTCAGTATTGCTGCCCTTGATATAGGCTTGCTGCTGCCAGATATTGGCCTCTCGTACAAATACGTAAGCTGCCCCAGCAAATGGGGCATCATTGTTGTGTTGATCGCCATTGATACCCTGGGCGCTGCTGTTCTCAGAAACAGCACCAACAGCCAGGGTTTGGCCATCGGCACTGAGGCTGATAGAGCTCCCGAATTCATCACGCTCTTCAGTATTGCTGCCCTTAAGATAGGCTTGCTGCTGCCAGATATTGGCCTCTCGTACAAATACGTAAGCTGCCCCAGCAATTGGGGCATCATTGTTATGTTGATCGCCATTGATACCTTGGGCGCTGCTGCTCTCAGAAACAGCACCAACAGCCAGAGTTTGGCCATCGGCACTGAGACTGATAGAGCTCCCGAAAGCGTCACCCTCTTCAGTATTACTACCCTTGAGATAGGCTTGCTGTTGCCAGGTATTGGCTTCTCGTACAAACACGTAAGCCGCCCCAGCAATTGGGGCATCATTGTTGTGTTGATCGCCATTGATACCTTGGGCGCTGCTACCCTCAAAATGAGCACCAACAGCCAGAGTTTGACCATCGGCACTGAGACTGATAGAGCTCCCGAATTCGTCACCCTCTTCAGTATTATTGCCTTTGAGATTGGCATCCTGCACCCACACTCCCCCCTCTCTGATAAACAGGAAGACTGCATTTTCACTGTGATTAGCTACGGCCAGGGTGTGGCCATCACCACTGAGGCTGACAGAGAAGAGCTCTTCGGTATCATCGATCTTGAGGTAGCCAATGGCAGCGACCAATGCGTCGCTCACTGAGATAAGGTCTGAGTCACTGCACTGCTCCAATTCACCCTCCCCGTTACAAGCTTGTAGTAGGTACTGAGCATTTGCCCGCGCGTAGAGCGGCACTTCTAGCGTTATGGTTTCACTCCCCTGGGGAATATGCTCTGCGACAGGAGTAAACCCAGATAGCCCATCTGAGTTTTCCAGTAAATGGTAATGACTGGCGTTGCCGGTATCGGTCCAACTAAAGCGGAACAACTTAACGGGCTCAAAGCTTAGGGTGAAATCCTGTGGTGGATTAGGAATATCGGGTGTCTCTTCTACGGCAGGTGTCTCTTCTACGGCAGGTGTCTCTTCGTTGTTACTCTCGTTGCTACCGGACCCTCCACTGCTGCAAGCAGTAAGGAGGGAGAGGATAGTTATTATAAAGATGGCTTTAATGGACTGCGGGGGCATGGTGATAGGATCTCTACGCTTTTTAATACAACAGCTCAATTATTCATATCGCCCGTGCTGTTTCTTTAGGATTTGGGCATTTTTTATAGGTCACAGAGTCACAAAACTAATAAGACGGCACTGAGCAGTGGGGTCTTAGGTTCAATGTACCTGTCAAGATGATGATCCGAGGAGTTGGGTGCACACAGGCGCAATTCCCAGTCCGGGTATTGCTTACGGAAAACCAGCAGAACAGGTACAGGGCAGCAATTGTGGCAATGAGAGTGGAGTAGTGAACCCAGGCTGATTCTGCCCCACCGGGTAGAAAGTGTTTTTCTTCAACGCTGCGACGGCGATATAAAATTAGCGCATAAAAAATGACTGTCGCAATCACAAAGATGCGGGACCAACGGGTTTATTGTTCGTCAGATCCCACCTGGGCCACAAGACAGCACACCGCTGAATCAGCATAATCACAGTAAACAGACAGTGCTGCTGATGCGGCATTTTGTCAAACGGCTGACTGACTGTTGGAAATATGGTAGTAAGCATCAGTTGGATTAGTTCAGACCAAATCTGAACTACTACAGTTTAGTCGTCAGTGGGATCGATAGTTATCTTCTTACAGAGTTTTTTCCATATTGCCTGCATGTTAATTACGCTAAAGAAGTTATGAAACAGTTTCTAGGGGAAAGGAGCATCTGCGATATTTCATCTACAGATGCCTACCCCCTTAATTATTAGAGTCAATATTAGCTAAAATGAAAATTTCAAAGCTTAGGTATCAGCTATTACCTTCTAAATTTATGCACCTAAAAAATTTAGCAGCATATCCCCTCTTGTCCGATAATAATCTTCGTTCGCACCCTTTCCTGTATGCAGCACCCTAATATCATCCAATATTTTTTTCTTGTGCTTCACCACCGAGCCTACTATAGAAATCTTTCACCTCATGTGCGCAGTTTTCACCAAGCTTCCCTTTGTCCAGTAAAACTGCATTGAAGTGTATCAGAGATTCCTTTTCTTTATAGCTAATTTCTCCGCACAACTTATCTGCCAATGCACCCAAGTTATTACTTCGAAGGTTTACCAACAGCTTCAACTGCCGATCAGGAAATAATTGTTTGAAAATATTATGTTGCTGTTCAGGTTTCAGCTGGGTAGATAAAATTGCAGCGAGCGTAAGGTTTTGCTTATGGATCATCACAGACATCAGTGCTACTGAGCCATCAAAAAGATATGATACGAGCCCAAAGAATAGATTGTTATCGGATTTAATCCTATGAATAAAGCATGTATAGTTCCGTCTCAGGTACTTTCCATCGGTTGCGTTTAGATATCCATCAAAAATTTGACTGTTGTTCAAATTTTGACAAAGCTTGTCCGCGAGCTTATCCATTCCTGGGTCCCGACAGCCTCCAAGTAACTTCATTTGCTGGCCTGGATCTAGCTGTTCAATCATGCCATTCTGTTGATCGGAACTCACATGTGTAAGTAATAAGGCTGCACGGTGAGGACTTTTGTAAATTAATGTGGACATAACCGTAGGTTTTATGTCCCCTAGGCTTAGTGACTTAGTCTTTATTTGATTCGGACGGACGGCTTTGGGGCGTGATCAGTTTGTTTTCTGCCACAGAATCTAGTAAAAATTCGGCCGCAGAGATCGGCCCTGCGCGCTTCGATTAATCTTTTTCGACATGTATTACGCTCAGCGGATCGCTTACCTTGTGTGTTATTTTTATGCTGAGGCGCTCCACTTGTTGCTCTTGTGCTACCGACTGAATTTACACCCATTGTTTTCACTTCTTCTTATGATGCTAATAATTTCTATATTTTATCTTGAGGAACCTCTAAATGCTTTATTTTATGGGCTTTAGTTTTTAACTCCTTGGTTTCAGATAATAATCCACCATATCCTTACCCCCCAATAAGCATGATCGTTATTGTAAAATACGGGGCATTCGTCCAGATACACCTGAAGACCCCCAACAAATCCATAGATAATCACCAAATAATGAAAACAGGCAGAATTCCTATAAACTAGTTATACCATAACGCATATAGTTATTATTTTGTTTCAGATGTCCGCTTTTAAGTGTCCCCCATCTCATTCATGTTCAATATTGCTCATATTCATATCCCCCTAATTTACTTCGATACCTCGCTTCCTAGACAGTTAGGATGTGCATCAATAGAATATTAGTTATTGGATGCAATAGTAATACAGGGTCCTTCAGAAGTTCCTCCACAGTAATGTGGTATTTTGATTGAATACATCCGATCATGAGGCAACTGCGCATAACTATTAATTAGGTTTCCTTAGCAATCCGGCATAATGAAGTATCCTATGGGCCTAGATAGCCTGGGTGCTGGGTACCGATGTCATCACAAGCTTCGTCATGCTGCTTTCGCGCTAAAGCCTGGATTTGCAATTAAGGTAAGATGAGCCTCTCCTTTAACACCTTTGCCTCAAGCTAATCGAAATTTGAAGCTCCCCAGGTCAAGCAGCCACAACCAGGTGCACTGTTATGCCCTAGACCCCATAATCGACTCAATGATATGAGCGCTAGTTTCTAAATCTTGGCCATAAGTTGAAGACAGCCCAATAACGGGAAATAAACTTAGAGAATGCAGAAAAAAAGAAAATTGATGGGGGGGGAGCTCTGCTCAGCACAAAACAGGCAGCATTCAACGCGCCGCCGGCTTCTGCAATCTAACAATTTTTAGTCGTACATTGGGTTGCGAAGAATAGGGCAAACCGCATCTTCACTCTTAGCCATATAATGGCTCTTTGATGGTATTGCCATTTACAAAGTCGGCCTCATTGGGTACTGGATAAATATTTTTAGGTTTTAGGCGCTTTTCGACATAGGGTAATTAAAGGTAAGTTAAGGGGACCGGCCTCCAAGAGCCCCTGATAACCGAGGGAACCTTTAAATAATCTCACAATATCTCTACGGATTGTGATTACATTTAGCGGACTTACAGCAGTGGCGACCCATTACACCTAAATTAATTTCTATCGGTAACGGCGGGCAAGTTGCCGGCCTCCTATCCCGACAGCTGGATCGACTATTGTGCACACCAGTGAACTCACCCTCAACAAGTCGCGATTAAATCAGATTTATTCTTGCCATTTCATTACCTGAAACTCAACACTACTTACTCAAAACTAAAAATTATTACCAAGCGCTTATCTTGTAAGCATTAACATTCCATTGACCCGAGTAAGCTTGCCAACGTGACAAATAAGCATGGCGATAAAAAGCATCAAAAAAATTAAGAAAATCATTTTTTGATGGGAAGCGGTATTCACCATAGTTTGGGTCAAAGAACAGAGCACCAACCTCAGTGGGAATACGCTCATCCGCGATCCAAACAGCTATTGCATGTCCAGCACGCCGTGAACTAATAGAAACATATCCATAGGTTTCTTGAAAGCGTCCAAATGCATTTACAAGACATCTATTAACCGGTGGAATGGGGTTCGCAGGTGGCTGCGGATTGCCCGGTACTATTGGTGCAAGGTTTTGTAGGGCTAAATCTGCCCAACTAGTGCAATACTCATTCGCCTTAGTAAGACCATTGTGAATTAACCAATTATCGATATTATCCCTCTGCCTACCTCCCCCCTTAGTCCAAAAATGAAAATCCTTTGCCACCTTGACTAATTCACCTGTATTAAGCGATCTATAAGTGGGATATCTTATTGGACCTAGAGTTATAGAGCATGGAGTTAATCCAAGCTTGTCTGGTAGGCTTTTATCATCTACCGCATGAGTCTTGATCCAGTGCGCACTGAGCGCGGCACATATTCCACGCGGACCATACTTGGCATAGTGCACCCAGCTCCGAGGTGAACTTTGCGAAAATCCCCAGGTTTTAACCCCTCTATGTGCTCTCGCAATTCTATTTACCCACATTATCTCTCCTTAAACCTGCTATCGTATTTCATTACTATGTCTCTGTGCCTAAGTACGCGGCTAAAGCGAAACTTGTAACCTGTTCCTATATTTAAGCCACCGCTACATCAAGTAATGAAGCGTTCCAAGGCACTCTCTACGCTAACCTAGAGATAAGACTTTACGCGCCGAGAGCGCAGATAACTTTAGATTGCAGGCTTAATTTTTTAGACTTTGGCCAAAACTTGTCTACATCCAAATGCAGGAAAACTAACTTGGTGAAGGTAGGTGGGAAAAAGAAAGTGACGGGAAAGTAACTGTGCCAAGCATCACAAAAACAGGCAGCAGTCACCGCGCCGCCTGCTTCTGCAATCTATCAATTCTTAGTCATGCATTGGGTTGCGAAGAATTGGGCAAACCGCGTCTTCATTCTTAGCCATATATTGCTGGTGGTACTCCTCGGCGTAGTAGAACGGTTGAGCCATGCTAATTTCGGTGGTGATTGACCCACGATCTTTGGCGTCCAACGCTTCTTGCACAGCCGCCCTGCTCGCTTCCGCCTCCTGTTTCTGGCCTTCGTTCAAGCAGAAAACACAGGAACGGTACTGGGAACCGATATCGTTACCCTGGCGCATACCCTGGGTTGGGTCGTGGTGATCCCAAAAGATCCGCAGGAGTTCTGCATAGCTCACCTTTTTGGGATCAAAGATCACTTTCACCACCTCTGCGTGCCCGGTACGGCCGGTGCAGACTTCATCGTAGTTCGGGTTTTCAGTGGCGCCATCGGTGTAGCCAACGGCAGTGGCAAACACACCATCCGTATCCCAGAACACATGCTCTGCGCCCCAGAAGCATCCCATACCAAAAATGGCGACTTCCAGGTGCTCAGGGAATGGCTCTTTAATGGTGTTGCCATTTACAAAGTGGGTGCCACTGATCTCCATCGGCTGGGGCCGGCCGGGCAGCACCTGGTCCGCATCGGGTATCTGAAATTTGTCGTATTGCATACTGTTTTCTCAAGTGCAGGTATTTTCTTTTGTCAGGATAGCTTGAAGGCGCTTATCCTCCCAGATCAAGTAATATCAATCCGCGAATCAAGTAGTTAAGAGGACTCTATGATACGCAGAACAAACATTGGCAGATCAACACTATAAGGAGTCGTCATTGGCGCGCTTAATCTTACTGATTTTAATCGCCATCGGTGCCTGGTATCTCTGGCAAAAAATCAAATCTAGCTCACCGCAGGAGCGGCGCAAGCAGATTTTTATGGCCTGCATCGCCGGCGTCGCCGCAATAGTGGTTGTGCTGGCTATCACCGGGCGCCTGCATTGGGTAGGAGCAGCGCTGGTGCTCATTCTTCCTGTGTTGGGCCGTTTACTCAGTCAGCTCTCCCGTTATTTACCCTGGTTGATGCCACTGTTTGAAAAGTATTCAAGCCGGCGCCCAAATCCAGGGGCCACTCAACATCCGCCGCCACACAACGCCGAGGGCCCGCCACTCTCGGAACACGAAGCGCGCCGAATCCTTGGCGTTGACGCCGATGCTGGCAGAGATGAAATCATTAGTGCACACCGCAAATTGATCCAAAAACTCCACCCAGATCGCGGCGGCAACGATTACCTGGCATCGCGTATCAACGCCGCTAAGGAGTTACTACTGAGCATTCTTGGTTAAACCTTACAAAGCAGGTGGATATACCTGGCCAATTGCCGATAGGGGGCCACCTGGGAGTATTCAAGCTCCTTTTCCACAATGGCCGACGCGGGCAACTTTTCCCGGATTGATGGCGTCATAAAATCGTGGAAGCAGCGGATGCCGCTGTGACAAGCCACGGAAAAGCCCGCTTCGGTCAGCCAGTCTTCCACCCATTCCGGCAAAAGTGGATTCTGTGGAGTGAGGCTGCCAGGGTGGCCACCCCAGTTATCCCCTTCAATATTGCGGTCCAGCTGGCGAAAGCTGCCCCGCTGTAATAGACGGAACTCAAGGGCACGCCGATTGTAGAAAGTGAGCGAAAGATGCCCACCAGGCTTTAACAGGCTGCGCAGCTGCTGCAATGCCTGTTGCGGCTGTTCCAACCATTCCAGCACAGCGTGGCAAATTACCAGGTCTGCGTCCTTTAACGCTTCTATTTGCGGCAGTTCTTGCAGGGGTTTATGCAGCAAGGTCATTTGCTTTTGCAAATGGCGCTGGCGAATTTCCGCATCCGCGAGTTCAAGCATCTGCGCGGAGATATCGGCTAGGAAAACCTCGTGCCCCGCTTCAGCCAGATCCATCGCAAAATGGCCCTGGCCACCCCCAGCGTCAACGATTTTTAGAATGCGCTGCTCGCTCCCCAACAGCGGCGCCAGATCCCGGTTGAGCACTGCCAGGCGGATATCCCCTTTAAGGCCACCGTAGATACGGTTGCGAAAACGGTGAGCGAGATCGTCAAAGTTTCGATCTTTACGCAGGCTATCACCCATCGGAGCCCTCACCTTGCAAAGCCTCATTACAACGGCGGCGGTTCTCGGCGAATTTGCGCTGTAGCGCCTCTTCCATATCAACCCCCAGTACAGCGGCCAGTTTGCTCAAGTACATCTGAATATCCGCCAGTTCAGCGGCAACTTGATCGGCCTTGTCGCCTGCCATTAGATCCTGGATATCTTTATCACTGCACCATTGAAAGTGCCGCCCTAACTCTGCAACTTCCACAGATAGCGCCATGGCCAGGTTTTTTGGGGTATGCAGTGACTGCCAGCCGCGCATTTCAGCGACTTCATCAAAAGCCGCCAGGATTTCACGGTCTTTCATCGAATTTTTTCCTCTGCTGGCGCTCCAGCCCACCCTCCCGGGCCGCCAAAATTGAATTCAGTGCGCGGGACAAAAACTCACGCCTGTATAAAACACAAACAACAAACAAATAGCCGGCAACAAACAGGATTGGGTGGATAAACCAGCCCAGCACTGACATTGAGAAATAATAAGAGCGCAGACCGTAGTTGTAACTGTGGCCCGCATGGTCGATCACCTTGGCTGTACTGATGGCAAACCGGCGTCGCTCTTCCTCAGATAGATCACCGGTTTCCGGCGGCGGTGCTGCACCAATGAGTACATTGGCGAAAGAGTACTGGCGCAGTGACCAGGTAAAATTGAAAAAGGCGAAGATAAAAATCAGGATCAACAACATCACCTTGAGCTCAAACTGCTCAACGGTGGTGGGCTCCGCAAAAGGCAAACTGGTGAGCACTTCGATGGCGGCCTTGTTCGCCGTCAATGCCGTGACTAAACCCGCCAGGATAAGAATACTGGTGGAGGCAAAAAAACCAATGACCCGCTCCAGGTTACTGAGAATAGCGGTATCCGCCATGCGCATATCCCTATCGAGCATACGCATCATCCATTCAACGCGGTACCACTGAAGCGATGAAGTAAGGCACCAGGTTTCTTTGGCTTTTTTTCGCGCAAAAACGGTGTAACCCACCCATGTGATAAAAAAGCCAATGACACTGGCAATATCCAACCAGGACAACCTCTAATATCTCCGTGTTCGTCTACATTTATGCCGTAGCTTCGGCAAGCGAAGTCTTCGCCCTACTGGCATCCTTGTCAACACTGTCTTTCCGATGTGTGCAAGCGGTAGAATAGCGCCCTTTCGCCGGCAGCAGTGGCCGGCCAGAAAATTCATATAACTCCAGGGAGCTGTCTTTTGAGCAACTCACATCCTGCATTTGAACTGGTTACCAGCGCAGATATTGATTCTCTCGGCGTGCGCGTCGAGGAATACCGACACATTACGACCGGTGCCCAGCACCTGCACATCGCCGCAGACAACTCGGAAAATGTTTTCCTTGTCGCCCTGCGCACCGTGCCCGAAGACTCCACCGGTGTCGCCCATATTCTTGAACACACCGCTCTGTGCGGCAGTGACAAGTACCCGGTGCGCGATCCCTTCTTTATGATGATCCGGCGCTCACTCAATACCTTTATGAACGCCTTCACCAGTTCAGATTGGACCGCCTACCCGTTTGCCAGCCAGAATCGAAAGGATTTTGACAACCTTCTCGACGTCTACCTGGATGCGGTATTTTTTGCGCGCCTGGACCCGCTGGACTTTGCCCAGGAAGGCCATCGCCTGGAATTTGCCGAAGCGGATAATGCGAGCAGCGAGCTCGTCTACAAAGGTGTCGTGTTCAATGAGATGAAAGGCGCCATGAGCTCCGTCACCTCGCAGCTGTGGCACACCCTGAGCAAATATCTGTTCCCCACCACCACCTATCACTACAACTCCGGTGGCGAACCTACCGATATTCCAAAGCTGAGTTACGAGCAGCTGGTTGCCTTCTACCGCAGCCACTACCATCCCAGCAACGCCACCTTTATGACTTTCGGTGATATTCCCGCAGCGGAACACCAGGCCGCGTTTGAAGAAAAAGCGCTGCACAAGTTCGAGAAACTCGACAAGACCATTTCCGTTGGGCGCGAAGACCGCTACCAGGCGCCGCTGAAAGTCGAAGAGCACTACCCGTTAAATGGCGAGCCTCTGAAGGCCAAGACCCATATCGTATTGAGCTGGCTGCTGGGTGATGTCACCGATCTTGAAGAGGCCCTGACCGCACACCTGCTCGCCGGTGTGCTGCTGGATAACAGCGCTTCACCTTTGATGAAGCTGCTGGAAACCACCGACCTGGGCACTTCCCCTTCGCCGCTGGTTGGCCTGGACGATTCCCAACGCGAACTGGTGTTTGTCTGCGGTATTGAAGGCAGCGAACGCGAAAGTGCCGACGAGCTTGAGCAACAAGTTCTCGACGTGCTGAGGGACGTGGCGGAAAACGGCATCCCCTACGAACAGGTAGAAGCCAGCTTGCACCAGCTGGAATTACAACAGCGGGAAATTGGTGGCGACGGCTACCCCTTCGGCTTGCAATTGATTCTCACCGCATTGACCGGCGCCACTCACCGTGGCGATGCCATCGGCCTGCTGAATATCGATGCCACCCTGGAGCGACTGCGCGAGCAGATCAAAGATCCGAAGTTTATCGCCAATAAAGCCCGTGAACTTCTGCTGGAAAACCAGCACCGCGTACGTATGGTACTGAGTCCCGATGAGCAGTTGGCTGCGCGCCGCGAGCAGGCGGAGAAAGACCAGCTGGCGGAAATCAAAGCCGCTCTCAGCGACAAAGAAAAAGCACAGATTGTCGAAACCGCCAAAGCCCTGGCCGATCGACAAAACCGCGAGGACGACGCTTCTATCCTGCCCAAGGTCGGCGTGGAAGATATTCCCGCAGAGCTTCCGGATGTCGAAGGCGAAGCAATAGAGTTGGGCCCACAGAAGTTGACTCGCTATAGCGCGGGCACCAACGGCCTGGTTTACCAACAAATGGTCTGCGCGTTACCGGAATTCACCGAAACCGAAAAGCAGCTGCTGCCCTACTACTGCCAGGTACTGAGCGAAGTCGGTCTGGGTGAAAAAGACTACCTGGAAGTCCAGCAGTGGCAAACCAGCGTGGTGGGTGCCCTGCACGGTTTCACCAGCAACCGCACTGCCATCGACAACCTGGATCACTTGTCCGGCCACTTTATCCTGTCCGGTAAGGCATTGGCACGCAATCAGGGCGGCCTGACCGAACTGATGCAAGCCACCATGGAGCAGGTGCGTTTTGACGAGCACGCCCGCATCAAGGAACTGCTACTGCAAACCCTCGCCCGCCGCGAACAGGGTGTTGTCGGCAACGGCCACGCCCTCGCCATGGCTGCCGCCAGCGCCGGCTACAACCGCGCCGCCTGGGAAAGCCATGCCAGCGGTGGCCTGCTGGGTCTGCGCAACCTGCGGGCCCTGGTTGCCGGGCTGGAAAAAGAGGAAGGCCTGCAAGACCTTTCCACCCACTTCCAGGCTATCCACCAGAAAATCCTCGCAGCACCGCGCCAGTTCCTGCTGGTGGGTGAAGAAGAGAAAATTGGCGATTTCAGCCAGACACTGATGCCACTGACCTCGACTTCCAGCATCGCCGCAGCCAACCCCGCTGCACCTTTCGAGCGCAAACAAATCGAGGAACTCTGGGTTGCCAACAGCCAGGTGAACTTCTGTGCCAAGGCCTACGCCACTGTGCCTATGTCCCACCCGGATGCGGCACCGCTGTCGGTTTTGAGCGGCTTCCTGCGCAACGGCTTCCTGCATCGCACTATCCGCGAACAGGGCGGCGCCTACGGCGGTGGAGCCGGCCACGACAGCAATATCGGCGTATTCCGCTTCTACTCCTACCGCGATCCGCGTATGGGTGAAACCCTGGAGGACTTCGACGCATCCCTTAAGTGGTTGGCCGAAGAGAAGCACAAGGAAGAACAGGTTGAGGAAGCGATCCTCGGCGTCGTCGGCGGTCTGGATAAACCCGGCTCCCCCGCTGGTGAAGCCAAGAAGAACTTCCACTCGGGCCTTTACGGCCGCACCCACGAGACGCGCCAGCAATTCCGCAAGCAGGTTACGGAAGTTACCCTGGAAGACCTGCAACGCGTCGGTGCCACCTATCTGGACCCGAGCAAGGCCAGTACCGCCATTGTTACCGGTCCCCAAGGTAGCGAAGCGGCAGCCAAACTCAATCTGAAGGAAGAAAAGCTCTAACTGGAGCTCGACGATTCCCCGGCAATTTGTCCGGGGAAGCTCTGCGGCGCCGGCCAAAAACCGGCGCCGATCTATCGCCGTTATCCTCTAGCGAAGTTCCAATGAGTAAACACGACAATATTTATGCAAACCCACTGGGCCAGGTAGCCGGCTTCGAGTTCGATCGCCAGGTGGTGCAAGTTTTTCCCGATATGATCAAGCGCTCCGTGCCCGGCTACACCACGATCGTAGCCATGATCGGCACCCTGGCAGAGCGCTATGCCCAAGCCGGAAGCCGCTGCTATGACCTGGGCAGTTCCCTGTGCGCGGCAACCCTGGCCATGCGCCATCGTATTCCCGCTGCCGACTGTGAGATCGTCGCCGTGGACAATTCGCAAGCCATGGTTGATCAGGCGCGCACGGTCCTCGAGGCCGATAGCGGCGAGGTTCCCGTTCAACTTATCTGCGACAACCTGCAAAACGTTGCTATCGAAAATGCCTCGGTCGTAGTGCTCAACTTCACCCTGCAATTTATTCCGGTGGAAGAGCGCGAAGAAATCCTGCAGAAAATCCACGATGGTTTACGCCCCGGCGGCATTCTGATTATTTCCGAGAAAGTGGACTTCGCCGATAAAGCCCACAACGAGTTAATGATCGAACTGCATCACTCCTTTAAAGCCGCCAACGGTTACAGCGCGCTGGAAATCGCACAGAAGCGCTCTGCCCTGGAGAATGTATTAATTCCGGAAACCCTGGATACCCATCGCACACGACTGAAAAATGTCGGCTTTACCAGTGTCGATGTCTGGTTCCAGTGTTTTAATTTTGCCTCTTTAATCGCCATCAAAGGCGCGCCGGAAAAGTAAGTACCCCGTGATTGACTACACCCAACTCTATCAAGGCCTGCAACACGTTCCCGCCCTGCGCACCTGGCTGGCCCAGCTGCCAACACAGGTGGCTGAAAACCTGAGTCCTCATCGCTGGGGCGACCTGCCCGATTGGCGCGCAGCGGTGGAAGCCCTACCGGAAATCACGCCCTCCGCTATCGAACTCAACAGCAAAGTCAGCACGGGCACTGCCGCTGATGCCAGCCCGGAACAACTCGAAGCCCTGGAGCGGGAGCTGCGTAAGTTGCACCCCTGGCGCAAAGGCCCGTGGGAGTTATTTGGACTGAATATTGATACTGAGTGGCGCTCCGATTGGAAATGGGATCGGGTACTTCCGCACTTGGCACCACTGAAAAATCGACTGGTGCTGGATGTGGGCTGTGGCAATGGGTACCACTGCTGGCGATCCTACGGTGCCGGCGCGCGCCGGGTAATCGGTATTGATCCCTCGGCCAAATTTGTCGCGCAATTTTACGCCCTGAAAAAATACCTGGGCCAGGAAGCGCCGGTGGATTTGTTGCCCCTGGGTATTGAAGCGCTCCCGGCAAACTTGCACGCTTTCGATACCACTTTTTCCATGGGGGTGCTCTATCACCGCCGTTCACCCATGGACCACCTGCGCGAATTGCGCGAGACCCTCCGCCCCGGCGGCCAGCTTGTATTAGAGACACTGGTTATCGACGGCGGACTCGGCGATTGCCTGGTACCCGAAGACCGCTATGCAAAGATGCGCAATGTGTGGTTTTTCCCCAGCTGCGCCACCCTGGAGAGCTGGCTGCGCAAGTGCGGTTTCCGCAACCCCAGGACCGTGGACCTGAACACCACCAGCCTGGAGGAACAGCGGCGCACCGACTGGATGCACTTCGAATCCCTGGCAGATTTTCTCGACCCGGAATCGCCAGACAAAACCGTGGAAGGTCACCCCGCGCCCAAGAGAGCGGTTTTGGTCGCGGAAGCGCCGTAGCTTGTCTATACGCTTAAGGTCTGGGAACTCATAAATTCCGCAAAATTTGCTGCTAATAGAATTTTGTACGGAATGGGGAGCACCATCTTGATTGTTGCGACTCATAAGGCAAAGTGCGCCCCTAAATAGTGCAACTATATCCTTTAGGGAGGGCTGCCGCAGGATGCAGCCCGGCGCAGAGAATATTTATGAGTATTAGCGTTTTTGAGCTTTTCAAAATTGGGGTTGGCCCTTCCAGCTCCCACACGGTGGGCCCTATGGTCGCTGCCCGCCAATTCGTGCAGGATTTGCAAGACCGGGACCAACTGCCCCGCACAGACCGCGTACAAGTCCATTTGTATGGTTCACTGGCCCTGACCGGGGTTGGTCACGGTACCGATATGGCGGTACTGATGGGGCTATTGGGTCAATCTCCAGACACCATTGATGTCGATTCAATCGACGAGAAAATGGCGCAAATCCAGAGCGAGCGCCGCCTGTTATTAAATAGTGACCAGGATATCGAATTTATTCGCGAGCGCGATCTGGTTTTCCATATGGAGGAATTTCTTCCCCAGCACTCCAACGGAATGACCTGCCAGGCTTACGCTGGCGAAGAGCTGCTGTTCGAGCGCAGCTACTTCTCCATCGGCGGCGGCTTTGTGCTCTCCGAAGAAGATTTCGCTCACAAAGAGGAAATCGCCACCCTTCTGCCCTATGACTTCAGCAATGCAGAACAGCTGATGAAGATCTGTGATCATCACGGTTGGACTATTGCCGAGCTGGCCATGGAAAACGAAAAAGCCTTCCGCAGCGAGCAGGAAGTCAAAGACCGTTTGTGGAATATCTGGAAAGTAATGGATGCCTCTATTGAGCGAGGCTGCCACCAGAATGGCATCTTGCCCGGCGGCCTCAATGTTCGCCGCCGCGCTGCTGAACTCTACCGAGAGTTGAGCAAACAGAGTCCGGAAGAGCGCAACCACGGCCTCGCCATTCTCGACTGGGTTAGTCTTTTTGCCCTCGCCGTCAATGAGGAAAATGCCGCGCGCGGGCGCATCGTCACCGCGCCCACCAACGGTGCCGCCGGTGTGATTCCCGCCGTTATCGCCTACTACGTGGAATTTGTACACGACAGCAAAATTCACGGTGAATTGAAAGACCAGGTAGTGAAATTCCTGCTTACCGCCGGCGCTATCGGTATGCTGTTTAAAAAGAATGCCTCTATTTCTGCCGCTGAGGTGGGCTGCCAGGGAGAAATCGGCGTAGCCTGCTCCATGGCTTCCGCCGGCTTGGCCGCCGTAGAGGGCGGCACCAACCAGCAGATTGAAAACGCTGCTGAAATTGGTATGGAACACAACCTCGGTCTTACCTGCGATCCAATCGGCGGGTTGGTGCAGGTTCCCTGTATCGAGCGCAACACCATGGGTGCCGTAAAAGCCATTAACGGCGCACGCCTGGCCCTGCGCGGTGATGGCGCTCATATCGTACCGCTGGACAGCGTTATCGAGACGATGCGTCAAACCGGTATCGATATGCAGAGCAAATACAAAGAGACCTCTCTCGGCGGGCTCGCAGTAAACGCTGTGAACTGCTGATATTTTTCGGCAGGAGCACAAATCCGCTCCTGCCGCTTACTTAGGAAAGATACCAAATTCTTTTTGTGGCATATCTCCAACGAACCCCCACCGGTCTTTAAAAGTCACTGGTTAAATATCAACGAGCGATGAGCCCCAACACCTGCCATGGTACCGGATGCAATCGCAAAGGTTCCGCTTTGCATCGGGTTGGATAAATCCCCAGCAGCAAAAACTCCCTTTACAGAAGTTTCCTTAAAGCCATCCACCTTCACAATCCGCCCGGTAAAAGACTCCTCCAGCTCCAACCCCAATTGATCGATAAACGGAGAGGTCAACTCCGCTTTGGGGCTCACGTAGAGACCCTCCAGTGGCAATTTGCGGCCATCCGCTAAAACAACTTCACGTAAACTATCCCCCTCTCCCTCCAACTGCGTAATCGGGGCTTCTTCCAGCATTACTCCCCGAGCCAGCAGATGATCGAGCACTTCCCCCTGCGGATTAAACTGGCCCTGGGTAAACAAGGTAGTTGCGCCCCAATCGGGAATCATCGCCGCCTGGTGGAAAGACAGCTCACTGGTAGCCAGCACACCTAAAGGGCGATCACTCAGCTCATAACCGTGGCAATAGGGACAGTGAATCACACTCTTACCCCAGCGCTCTTTCACACCAGGGATATCCGATAGCTGGTCCGTAATGCCGATTGCCAGAATTAGCCTCTTCGCTTTAAAGGTGGTACCTCCCTGTGCAGCAACAGCAAACCCCTCTTCATGAACATCCACAGTATCCGCAGTGTCTTCAACCACCTGGAAGCTCGAGTAAGCCTGTAGCTGGGAAAGCGCCGTGCTACGAATTTCCTCGGGCGTCTTACCATCCAGGCAAAATACTCCATGGGACGCTTTTGCAAAGCGGTTTCTAGGTCTTTTAGCATCCAGTACAACGACCTTACGCCTGCCTCGAACCAGCTGCATCGCCGCAGACAGACCGGCAAAACTTCCACCGATAATCAATACATCCGTATCCATAGCCACCCCTCCGATATCATGTAACTTTTATTGTTACACAAAAATTCAAAACCGTACAACACACGTAACAGCAAAAGTTTCGTGATAAACTGCAGGGTCGGAAACTTAGGTGAATTATGCGCAAAGACAGCCGATTATCCCGGGCACTTCATGTCCTTATCCATTTGAACATGACCGACAAGCCGGTTACCTCAGACAAGATGGCAGCTATGCTCCTCACCAATCCTGTGGTGGCTCGCAGAACTATGGCGCTATTGCGGGATCAGGGGTACGTGCGCTCCAGTAAAGGGCACAATGGGGGCTGGTCACTCGCGAAGCCCCTTAATGAAATTACACTTCTGGATATCCATAAAGCTTTGGGAGATAGCTCAGTTTTTACCATTGGTCTCACAGACGAACACACTAACTGCGTTATTGAACATGCCGTTAACGCCACATTAAAAGACGCAATGGATGAGGCAGAAAATATTTTGCTCACGCGATTTGGTGAGATCACTCTAGACCTGCTCGGGCGAGATTTCGAACCACCAGGAGCCTCGAAATAACTACTATAACCAGACGGCCAGCGAGGCTACGTTGCCTATAATGCCCCCCAAACACCCACTTCTGCCAGAAATTTAGCAAGCGACTTGCCCCTCAAATTGAAAGCCTGGGGGCTCATTAAATATTTTTTCCGTCAAGAGACTTTGGAAACCCCAGGTATTCCTTAAGAATAATAAAACTAAATTTATGGCATCCCTGTTATCTAGTTTACATAGCAGGCTGCAACTATCCAAATCGGAAAAATAGTATAAACATTTTCAAGGACCTTAATATAAGTTAAATTATTTTGCAGCAAAAACCCAAACACACCCTTAAAAATCCCCACAAAGAAACTAGAACTTTGACCATTAAAAAAATTAAAAAACCTCCCCCAAAAACCAACCAAAATATGAACAGACTCACCTAGCAATCACCCATTAAAAATGGCTTATAAAGATTTATTGTAAAATAGTCGCCAATAAGAGCCTCACCTAATAACTACAATATATCCTACCCTGCCAAACCTTAAGAAACCTAACTTTAGAACCCGAATAAAATCAAATAAAAAACAGATAGTAAATCACCAATCATTCTTTTAAGAAAAACGACTATTGAGACAGAATGCAAAATTGATGCGAGATCTAATTAGCCAGGAAACTTACTCGCCATCAATAACTTTCAAATCAATAAAGGAGATACAAATGATTAATTTTCGAAAATCGTATAAAATAAGCACTTTTACCGCAATTCTGTTTGTTGCATCCAACAGCGCAACTGCTGTCAATTGTGGTGATACTATTACAACCCCTACTGTACTTACAGAGAATCTTACCTGCCCGATAGACATAGATAACCAAAATGGTCTCATTGTTGAAGGTCCTTCAGGGAGTCTATATATGAATGGGTATACGCTAACATGCAATCTTGACAACCTCCCACTATTTACCGATGCAGCGGGTATTCGTATCACCGGCATGGCATCTCTTGTTACTGATGGAACGGTAAACAACTGCAATTATGGAATATTTGTAGTTGGCACTGGATTCCATACCATTTCAGATATGACAATCACTAACAGCTTAGAAGATGGCATAGATCTAAGAAGCGACAATAATACCGCCATAAAAAATCATATACAGTTCAGTGGTGAAGATGGTATCGACATGCAGGGAGATTTCAGTAGCGTTATACAGAATTATATTGAATTCAGTGACCGTGACGGCATTGAGGCCGATAATGATTTCGGTACAGTGGCTTTTAACTTCGTAACAGGCAGTCAGAGAGCTGGAATAGAGATGGAAGCCTCAGACAATAATACGATAGTACAAAATACAGTAATGAATAATGGTGATGGTATTTCCGGAGATTCTGGAGGGATTGTAATTACCAGTCAATCTTCATCTAATAACTTAATACTTGGGAATACTGCCGAGAACAATCTACCCTTCGACCTAAAGGATAGAATAGATCCAAACTGTACAGGCAGCAACCAATGGGTTGCCAATAATTTCGTAACTGCTGATCCAGCCTGTCTGGAATGAACTACCTGTATTTCGAAATCCAGCATCACCACTTATTAGAGGGGTGGTGATGCGGTTTTAAGTATTATTATTAAAGCGACACATTCTACCCAAATGAGGCAACAATCACCCACCTAACTAATCTTGAGTCAATAACAATCCTAGGAGCTAAGTGTGACCAACTGCAGCAATGGATTCAATCGCCACTTCGCAAGCTCCCAAAGGCTAAAAAATCGCGCAAAGCAGAGAGTTCCAAAATTCTCCTATGAGTACTTAATAGAGGGCTGTATGGATGATATTGGCTTATGCCGCAATCGCCAAGCATTTGCCTCCGTAAAATTCACTCCCCAATATATCCGTCCAAACTCTACTCCGAATTTAAACTGTGAGCTTCTTGGGAAGTTATACAGTGCTCCATTTGGCATAGCCCCCATAGGGCTACAGGGGCTTATGTGGCCAAATGCACCTGTCATACTCGCTAAAGCTGCATACGAGCACAATATCCCATTCATTCTCAGCACTGTATCCTCAGAAGCACTAGAGCGAATTTCTGAAGTCTCACAGGGAACAGCCTGGTACCAACTCTACAACCCAACAGATCCAGCTATTCTTTCTGACCTACTATCCCGACTAACCTCTGCCCAATACCAACATTTAGTCATTACCATTGATGTTCCTACATTTGGCTTACGCCCCAGAGACTTCCACAACGGATTGGCAATGCCACCGAAATTGAATGTAAAAAATATCTGGCAAGCGATACTCAGGCCAAATTGGAGCCTATCCACATTGCGATACGGTCTCCCTAAATTTAAAAATCTAGAGCCTTACATTGATACCGATAACAAAAAACTTGAACTAACTGAGTTTATGAACACCACAACTATGGGCCCACTGGATTTTGATAGTGTCAAACGTATAAGAGATCTATGGCCCCATAAACTTATTATTAAAGGGATAATGAGTGAGTCAGATCTTCAAGAAGCAATCAAACTCGGAGCAGATGGAGTCATTTTATCCAATCACGGTGCACGGCAACTTGATTTAGGCGAAGCGACTCTCCCCTTACTGGGACGGTTTTCCAGCTATCAGGATAGGATTTCCTTGGCTATCGATAGTGGAATAAGATCCGGTGTAGATATCGCAAGCGCTTGTGGCCTAGGGGCAAAGTTTTGCTTTCTGGGAAGATTTTTTATGTATAGCGTCTGTGCCCTTGGCAATGAAGGGGCTAACCATGCAATTTACCTGCTTAAAGCTCAGTTAACTCAGGTTATGCAGCAAATCGGAGCTAGTAATCTTGAAGGCATTTGCGGCAAGGTAGAACTAACCAGCAGATGAAAAGCTCAGGCAGTTCATCCGGCCGAGTCGTGTAAGCAGGAGGCTTATACTGTTGCCGCATTTTCCAATTTTTTTGGATAACCTGACCTGCTAGAAATAATGTTCCTCGGCCAAAACGCTGGTTAATTCGATCAATAGTTTACATAGTTTTACTGGCCATAAATTGCTGTCCCGAGCAAACATATCACCTTGACCCAATGAACAGGGAATTAACTCCACTAACCCCACTCCAGCTTTACAGAATCGACAGGCCTGTCGAAATTGCCCCGACACAGCCCGGTCTACAAGCCGCACTATTTGCCAGGCATCATCAGTTGGATACGGGGTTTATACTACAGAACTACAGCTGTAATAGGTGGATTCGTGAAGAACATGAAGGAACTATGCCTTGCATTGGCTCAGAAGAGTTTACCAACCAGTGAAACCTCTCCCAGTTAATTCATCAAAACTAATTATCTCTCTCTATCATTAACTAGCTTAGCCTGATAAAGGTATGTTTCACCGTATCTGTCACACCTAAAATAACCCCCCAAAATAACACTTGCTGCAGATTATCTTTTGGTGCCACCCTGCCCCTCTGATAAATCACTCGCATACTCGTACATTTGCATAACGACTTCAGAGAGAACCCAGCTAAACGACAACCTTGAGTTTCAGCCAGCACTCCAACTATGCGATACTTCCGCCCCAAAAGAAGTGAAAAGAAAACAGGGAAGACCCATGACCAAATTCACACTAACTCTGGCAGCGGTTTTATTGGCTGGCTGTAGTTCAGTCACTCAGCTCTCGGAAAAAACGGCAGGGGAAATCAGACGCGCGGTATCTATACAAGCTAGTGGGGAAAATTCTGGTACTCAGTTCTCAGGGCCGAAATTACAGGCCACTACTGATGGCTCTGACCTGAACCTCTACTACTACAACCTCCGCGCATTTGAACCCGCTGCTAACGAGCCAACGAAGTACCATCTACAGATCCATATCACCTATCGCAAGGCGTGGCGTCACTATGAGTCTGCGGAGTTAAATGGCGGACAACCAGTAGAGACGGCCCCTATTAACAAAAATGTCCTTCAATGCGTAAGTGGCAATGAATGTATGCTTGAAGAGATCCTGGATATTGCTCTCACTGAGGAACAAATACAGGCTTCGGTGCGCAATCGAGATAAACTCAAACTTAAACTGAGAGCAAGATCCGGGCACAGCTCTACCATTGAGGTTCCAGCAACCTACTTGCTTGGTTTTTACGCTGCGGTTGCCAATTACGAGGGGTGACTACCACTCTCCGTAGGCAATAAATGTTGACTAAGTGCTCTTTTGTGGGGTCTGAGAGCTTCCTGCCTGGCAATATGCCTGTGCAGTCTCCGCCAGACCCTCACCTAAGGCCACCGGGGGGGTCCAGTCAAGCAACTCTTTGGTTTTAGTGATATCCACTTGTAGTGAACCGCACAAGCGCTCGGCAACTGCCCCCTTTCCTATTAGCTTCAGCGCACTGGTGAGTGCGAATTGGGGAAGAGGCAATAGTCGAGCATCACATCCCATGGCATGGGATAAACCACGCAACAAATCTGTTACCGATACATCCATATCATCGGATACCAGAAATACCTGGTTTGCCGCATTGGGATGAGAAATACAAACGCGGATCAGGTCGATCAAATTGCCGATAGATACCAAGCTTCGGCGATTATGAATAGCCCCTAGTGGCAGCGGGATCCCCTTGGTAAGCCAACGCATCATCGCTTGGAAGTTCGCCTTGACCCCAGGCCCATAGACCAGAGGTGGTCGGATAATAACAACTTCCATCTCCGTAGACTCAGCCAGCTCAAGCAGTGCGTCTTCGGCCTCCTTCTTTGAAATCCCATAGGGATCCGTAGGATCACATTGTTCATCCGCATTAAATGGTAAGCGGTTGTCGGTTGACTCCCCGTTAACCTTAATAGAACTAAGATAAATAAAACGTCTAGCACCGGATGAAGCCGCCTGCTGTGCCAGCTTGATAGTGCCTCCAACATTCACCCGACGGAATTCCTCCAGAGGGTTAGCGGAGGTCTCCTCCATTACATGGACGCGCGCAGCGGTGTGAATGACTGTATCTATATCGACAAGCGCCTGTGCCCAATCCGTATTGCTTGACAGGTCACCGATCTGAAAGCCACCCTCAACATCGCGGCGATACACCGGCAAAACCTGGTAACCGTCTTTGCGAAGCTGCGGCAAGAGTGCGGTTCCCACAAAGCCACTAGCGCCGGTTAGTAATATACGTCCTTTCAATGGGGGCCTATTTCTCAGCTGTAGAATTCACGTTAGTTTACACGGACCACTTTTTCGACACACCTTTATCTCGTCAACTACATAGTGAGCATGACAAACTATCCAAGCATCGCTGGCTATTAGAACTCTATTCAATACCACAAAGGCGTTCTTTGTCAGTAATAGCATTTTTAAGCCGAGCCCGGACATTCTTCAGGGCTCTCCCATGTGGAGCTTGAGTATCCGGCCTGCCCCAGCGGGCTTCCCAAGCCTCCCTGGCTTGTAAACAGGCTTTCGCTTGCTTGTACTTCCAATTCGCCTCCTCGCAAAGAGACAACCCTTTAGGTGACTGCCGATCGCAAATCTGGTGGTATTTTTTATGGGCTATCTTCTCCTGAAAGTTCTTGGCAGTAGCACCTTCAAAGTGGCGGATCGGTGGTGTTTGGATTTTTCTATCCGGGCGCACCTGCTTATCCATAGTACTATCCAGATGGAGCATTCGAAAAAATGTAACTCCCAATAGCTCCTCATTAGCATATTGATCATCATTGGAGCTGGTTAATAGCCCTGGAGGATGGGGAGTTGCAAGAACAAGAAGTGGCACAGCCAGCATGAAAAGTAGCAACGTCAACAGCAACAAGAGTGGCCGCCCAGTCAAAATCTGTGTTGGCATTGAAGTCTGGAGCCTCCCTAAATAATCTACCTACGGCTGTGAATTCCGTACTGTGAAGGCCAAATGAACAACACACAGAAGTTTAGTGAACCACCTTATCACTCCCAAATAGCCTGAAGCTCAGGCACTAGCTATGAACTACTGTACCCAATAAGTCAACACAACAGGCAAAATAAAAATGCTCATAATAGTTGAGAGGAAAATAATACCGGATATCTTCGGGGTATCTTGGGGGCGATAAATAGATATCCAGAGGTAAGTACTAACAGCGCATGGCATCAGGGATTGCAGAATTAGCACCCCTCGCATAGCACCAGTAAAGTTAAACAAGTTTGTCAAAATAAGCGCGACGGCACCACCGAGAATTATATGCCCAATAGCAAAGACCAATCCAATCTTAGTATCACCCAGCTTAATTTGGGCCAAGCTATGTCCGAGGGTCAACAGCATTAGAGGAATTGCCATACCGCCCAAGATATTAAGAGAGGACATGACAGGCTTTGGTAAGCTAATATTGAAGATCAATGCGACTATAGAAAAAGCCACACTGTAAATGGCTGGGCTAAGCATAATTTCCTTGGCAGACCAACTACCCGAAGTTACTCCAGGAGCAACCACAAAGAAGAAAATCATTCCCACAACAACAAAAGCAATTCCGTATAGAACTCCCGCATGCCCAAATGCTAAGGCACATACTGCGAGGCCGACATTGCCTACATTATTCATACTAAGACAAGAAAAATAAGTACGTATATTTTTCCTAAATAAAGATAAGAGCAGAAAGGTTAGCACCGACATCAACGAATACATAAGAAAGGCTGCCAGCAGCATCCACAGGAACTTACCCAATACTATCTTCTGACCCAGCATTTGATCCAATATCAGCGCAGGATATCCAATATGGGCCATTAATTTGGATACCATTTTAGAATTTAATTCTTGCCTACCTGCCGCGAAGAGGTATCCAATGAGAACGCAGATAAATACGGGAATAACAACTTCAAATACGTTCTCAAATAGGGTTGTCATCGAACGTTAAACCCCCACTGCCCTACTTTTCAGTACAGTGCAACAAGTATCCTTTTAATGTGCTAATAGCATTAGCCCACCAGAACGCACCCACAGAAGTACGCTGGTGAAATTGCGATGTTCTGACGACCTTCTAGATGAAAAACCCTAATTATATATATCTATAAATTCAGCTGTAATTCTCTAAGGTTTAGAGTCGGAGTTATCCATATTTCAGCATCAAAGGCAGCAAAAAATTTTTCATTATAGGTCATCAGCTGATCTTGACAGTTCTCTTCAAAAATAAAAATTGCTGCACGCTTTCCTTGCTCCAAAAAGAAGTAGGAAGCCTCAGGATTGGCTGAGGCGATAAAATCATTCATCGCCACAGACATACTATCATCAGCAATGGACTTGTTGCCGGCCTTTGCCGGTATCAGGATTTTCATTAATAAGCGCATTTTGATCCTAGCAGTTGTTGAGGTTGCAGGATCAAAACATAGTCTTTTCACTGTCCAGCTGCGCTGTATTAAGCGACAATTCTCGGAGTATATCAGTGGTAATTTACAACCGATATTCAGTAAGTAGCCATTTCCTTCTTGCCAATAGTATTACTACCTGAAGGCGTCATCGAATCTCTACAACATTCCCCAGGGAAGGGAAAACATGACTTAGGTAGTCACCAAGTCACTGGGATCGCTCCCTTTCTTTGGCTTACGCTCAGTCCACTTAATCCATTTTAAGTCCTCTACCATAGTTGTATAGATGACCGGCACCAAAAATAGTGTTCCAAAAGTGGCCAAGATAAGGCCGCCAATTTGCGCAAAACATAATGGCCGCCAGAGGGGGCCTCCGTGAATAGCTAAGGGAATCAAGGCGAAGGTAGTCGCCGCAATAGTGATTAAAATGGGGCGCAGTCTAAGAATACCTGCATCAAGTAATGCCTGACGAAGCGAATCTCCTGCAGTATGACGCATCTCAATAAAATCAAATAGGACAATAATATGACTGACAATGACGCCTATTAGACTCACTATCCCTAAAAACGCCATAAATCCAAATGGCTGACCAGATATAAACAACGCTATTAGTGCACCCACCATACCTAATGGAACCGTGGCGAACACTACCAGAGGCTTTATCAAACTACTAAATTGGAATACCAAAGCAAGGTATATTGCACTGGAGGAAACAGCCATGATCATTAGTAATTGCAAGAATCCATGACGAGTACTGGCTGCATCTCCAGATATCTGCAATTGATATCCAGCAGGCAAAGAATTTGAGAGTTCTTTTAACTCTTTTTGAACACCAGACATAATATCTGATGAAATGAACCCGGAATATGGAAATGCATAAACAGTAATCGTTCGAAACTTTTCCAATCTATATATTCTTTCTGTCGAAAAGAGAATGGAAGTGGTTGCCACTTGTCGCAATGGAATATGAATATCGCTATCAGATGCGAATACATATAGATTATTGACATCCTCCAACTGTCCACGTTCCGCCAATCGAAGCTGAGCAACAATAGGTATTTCCTTATCTCCCTGACGCAAGGTATCCACTGTAGACCCAGTAAAACCTGAAGACGATGCCAGAGCGATATCAGCATTGGTTACGCCCGACATCTCAGCTCGATCTTCTAGCACATTCATATTCATTACTAGACTTTTTCCTGCCCAATCAGCGCGAACCACGCGAGCATAGGGAGACTTCTCAATAATTTCTTTAACTTTTTCAGCATATTCTCGCAGAAGTGCTATATCCTTCTCCTCCTCCAAAGACCCAACAGCAACTCGCCCAGAAACTCTTATCTCAACAGGGTGATCAACAGTACTTGTTTGTAGCTGGCGAACATCTAACTCCGCTCCAGGGATTCGTTCAGAAAGAGCAGCCTGGATAATTGGAACTAGAATAGGTGTCAGATACTTATCACTTAATCGAACGATAATCTGCCCATAATTGGATTGCTTTTGTTGAGGATTAGAGGTGTACCAAAAACGTGGCGCCCCACCACCTAAAGTGCTGCTAATCCCCTCCAATATGGGTCCATCACTATTTTTTACATACTCCCGCTGATACTCTTCGATAGTTTCTCTAATTATTTCCTCTGCGACCTTTGCTACATTATCCGTTGCATCAATACTCGCATCATTTTGCAACCAGACATCAACATAAAATAAATACTGAACATCAGCGGGAAAGAATGCATTCCTCAACTGGCTTTTTATAACAACACCCAATACAAGGATGCCTAAAGCAATTAATATAACAATCTTTCTGTTACTTATAGCCCAATCTGCTGTTCGGTAGTAGTGCCCGGTAAGCCCCTCTTTCCGCCGCACCTCCAAGCTGCGCTCCGTTTGGTCCGGCGGGCGTAATAACGTATTCCCAAGAAAAGGGATAAATGTCATGGAAACAATGCGGGATGCAACCAAAGCACAAACCATCACAATAGGAAGACTATGCAGAAAATCCCCCTGGTTACCCGTTAGCAATAAAAACGGCAAATACGCAACAATATTTGTCAATGTCGCAAAGAAAATCGCCTTAGCCAGCAAAGTTGGGCCCAACCAAGCAGCAATAATAGAGGGTTTACCGGATGCCATTTGTCGTTTAATCGCGTCACTCGCAACTACTGGATCATCTACCAAAAGGCCCAGAGCTATTATTAACGCAGCAATTGACACCTGTTGAATATCAATCCCCAGCAGTTGCATAAATCCAAAGGTCATTGTCAGTGTTACTGGTATAGATATCATTAACAGTACAGCAGATCTCCAATCTGAAAACCCGATAAACGCAATTATCACCACTAAAATAATTGCCTCTATCAAAGCTTCTAGAAAGAGGCTTACACTCTCTCGCACTTGACGCGGCTGATCAGAAACTCTTTCAATAATAAGGTCTTTTGGTAAATCAACCTTAACCTTTTCCAAGACTGTGCTAACATTGCGACCAAGCTCGCCTATTTGTTTACCATCCAACATCTGCACAGAGAGATTTATGCTGCGGCTACGCTGCCACTCTCCATTTTCATCTTTATTTACATAGTAATTTAACAGGGGCGGTGGTGCTTGATACCCCATAATAATATCGACAATTCCTCGCAAATACACCGGCGTTCCTGTATCACTCAAAGCTACCGGGACATTGGCAATTTCTTCATGGTTATTAAATTCACCACTGGGCATAATCGCGATACCCAAATCATCCGAAATAATGGTGCCGCCGGGAATAGTTGTATTGCGGGAATTTAGAATAGGGGCAATCATATCCGGTCGCAGCCCATAGGAGGCCAACCTCTCCTGCGAATACAGCAGCTTCACTTCTTGGGTGAGTACGCCAGTTCTTAACACCCTTTTCACTTCAGGAATGGCTCTTATATTTGCTGCAATAAGATCAGAGAAATCATCAAGTTGACGATAGCTATATTTCGCACCTGCCACTTTCATTAAATTGTCACGAGTATTGGCCAGGTTACGAACTACGAAAGGGTCCCAAGCATCGGGAAAAAAGCGCTGGGCACTTAGCCTATCGGATAGGTAGAGCTTTGTAGCCGCTAGTATTTCACTGTTACTTTTATCAGATAAAAAATCCACCCCAAGGTAGCCAGCCCCATTTAATACTTCAAAATTCGTTCCGTATCCTTGGGCCTCCAGCCAGTTAGCAAAAATCCATAGGCCTGTAGCAGAGTACGTATCTGCTAAAGACAAAGGAAGGGCAACAACAATACTCACCCGTCCCTTACTATTTGACTCTTGCCCTCGAACCTCTGAAATACCTTCCCTAATATCCTCCGCACGCAATGTAATTTCAGTTGGCCCTGCACGGGGGCTAGCAACACTGAGTAATATAGCTGCAGTATCACCAAACTCCGAGTTCAGAGAAATTTTGCTAGCTCCAGATGGTAATTGCTGCTGAGCATCAATCAGCTTCAGATTTAGATCATTAAATGCCTTGGTGACATCGGTTTTCGGTGCTAACTGCGCTTGTACTATAGAGACACCATTTAATGTAAGGGACTTTATTGCAAAGGTCCGTGAATCCGGCTCGTGGAGATATTCACTCTGCGCTATCGCCTCTTCAACTTTTCGAGTTACCAACTCTTCAACTCTTACTGCAGATTGTCCACGCCAATGAGTTGTTGCTACAGCAATACGCACAGGAATATCTGGATCTTTGCTTTTCGGCATAAAGAGATAAGCAACTACCCCCCATACCAGGATAGTGACCAGCAATGCAGCGGAAATACTTGGGTTGTCTACAAAAAAACGAGCAGTATTGAAACGGTGGTGACTTTCCGCCTCAATAATTTCTGCCTGTCTTTTTTCTTCCTGATCTGTCATTCCCTAGCCCTCAAGGCACGACAATTATAGCTTCCCCATCTCTGAGCTGGGCAGCACCAGTTGATACAACCTCCTCGCCCTCAGTTAACCCCTGGATAATGACAATATCATTGCCAACCACTTGCCCCGGGAGCACTTTTCTTAGTTTTGCTCGCAATAATTCCTTGTCTCTTTCCAGCACAAATACAGCGAATCCTTTAGATTTACCAGGATGAGCTACTAAACATGAGAGCGGTATGACGACCCTATCTGGAGGTATCGGTATTTTATCCAGGGCCAAAGACATAATCATTCCTACCCGTAATTGCGCTTTTGGATTGTCAACAGTGACCGTAATTGCGAAAACTCTGGTGCGGGGATCAGCCATGGGCGAAACTTCAGTGATCATGCCCTTGAATGTAAGGTCTGGTAAAGACTCTGTACGCAATGACACCACACTGCCCAGTGGAGCATAACTCAACACGATGTCCGGTACGGAAAATACAACCTTAACGCGGGAAATATCAGCCACAACGAAGCCAACCGACTGCGAGTGAACCAATGTGCCCACCTCTATGTTACGCTGCAGGATAATTCCAGTCAGCGGAGAGCGCAGTACGGTATCTCGTAACTCTTCCTCTGCCCTGTCCAAATGGGCCTTACTGCCAACTACTGCCGCCTGCGCAATTTCATACTCTTCCCTGGCTGAATCATAATCAGGCGCGGTAATACTAGCAGTGGCAAAAAGCGCAGTTGCCCGTTTGTAATTTAGGTCAGCTTTACGCCTCTCTGCTTCTGCTTTACTCACATTTGCAGCGGATTCCACCACGCGATCTCTATATTGCTCGTCATCAATCTTCGCCAATACTTCATGGCGTTTAACGTAATCCCCTCCTTGCAGCAAACGAGTCTGCCCAAGTGCCTTTCGCGAGGGTATTACACGTACATAGCCCTCTGTACGAAATGCTACATCAACTTGCGTATAAGGATTGACGACTGCAGAGTAGGGATAACCAGCTGCAGCGTCTTGCGAGCGGGCAACAAAAACTTCCACCGGCGTAGGCTTTCTTTCCGGTGGTTGGCGGTGGCAACCACCAACCACCACAAATATAGCGATAATACAGAGGCTGATAACGCGCATTTATCACACCTCCCCCACCGACCTTTCATATTCAGCCAGGGTTCCCCATACAGACAGTACCGCGCGGTTGTAGTCGCTATTCGCACGAAAAAGCTGCTTCTCCGCCTCCAGGACATCACTCAGGACGGCAGCTTGCTCGCGGTAACGATTTGTCATTACCCGCACTTTCTCCCTATAAGCTGCCTGTAATTCCCGCGCAACCCCCACAGACTCCTGAGAAGTACGCAAGCGACGCAAACTCTCACGAACCTCTATTTCTATTCGATTTCGAACCTCTTCAGACTTTTTTTCCGCTTCAAGAATTTTATTGGCACGACTGGACAGTTCATCCCGTTTCCGCCCCCAATCAAAAAACTCCCAGCGCATTTCCAGGGCAATAAAAGCTTCGGCATCGGGTATCAACCTGACGTCATAGAGCTTTAGGTACTCAATATTCAAATCGATATCGGGGATGTACTCGGACTTTTTCACATCGTAGCTATATTCAGCCCGCTCAATCGACAACTCTGATTCCGCGAGATCTGGACGCTGCTCAAAGGCAAGCCCTAAAGAGGTTTCGACATCGAACGCTAAATGATGTGGGTTTGGAAGGCTCTGAATATTGAAGGGGGTCTCAACATCCCGGGCCATCAACGCATTGAGACGCTCCTTCGCTGTCGCCATCTCATCGGTAAGGCGCTGGCGCTCCAGCCTGCGCTGGGCCAGGCGTGCTCGCACATCCAAAAGTTCATACTCGAGGGCAACTTGTTGTGCAACATAATTCCCTACAAGTTCACTCAATGAGGTAAGGAAGATAATGGCTTCATCTACGGCCTGTAAATCACCAAGGATTCTGCCAATTTCAAAATACTGGATCTTGGTGAGGTAGCCTATATCCTGCTGCACCAAGCGAACCTTTTCCTCTGCCATTTCAGTGACAACGTAGCCCTCACAAATCTCTAGCTCTATGGTGTACAACTGTGTGATAGGTTGAGTCGCGCTGACGGAGAAGGTCTTGGTCACACCTTCCTCTGATGTGATCTCTATATCCCTAGGGGGGATAGGGCCTATCGGAGAATTCTGCACAAAAACGCCACGATCAAAGGTGTACCTCTGGCGTGTTAGGTTGTCGATTATCCCTGCATTCATTTCCAGCCGGGGATAGCGCTTTGTTTTTAATGCCTCGACGTCATCCCAAACCTCATTAACTTCAAGCGCAGCCGCCTGAACCCGTAAATTAGCTGTCACTGCCAAATCGACGGCATCTTCCAGGGTCAAAACCGGCTCGCTGGCATAGCTCCAGGCTCCGCCGCCAGTCAGCAGTATTGCGAGCGCGCACTCGAACAACGGCCACCTCTATTTCCAGCAACAATTTAAATCTGCTCACTGCGCAAATAAATTTAGGATCGAGTAAGTATATCTGTTGACAGCCACTGGCCGGACTGCTGGCCCCAGACTGGCGGATTCCTATTTATCCCCTTGGACAATATTCATATTTTTAATAACTTAGTAAGTTTATATTCCACCGACTGGCGACTAGAGATTCATTTTCGAAAACACCAGCACCTCTTAGAGCGGGCAGCCCCCTCCCATCAGTTTTCCGAACAGAAACTGTGTAGACGCCATAAAGAAGCATCACCTGTCGTGATCCTTTAGCTAGGCTAGTTAATGGCGGCAATCAAAACCGTATTTCTTTGGTTCCGTGGAAAACCCTATGGCGGTGAAGTTTATTCCTCTATTGATTCTCGCGGTTTGCACTATCGCCGTGGCTGGGGTGTTGAGCTTATTGGTTTATTTTGACCTGGATGATCAGATTATTGAGCTGATGCAGTGGCTCAATGAGCAGGGCTGGCAGACAAGTTTGCTATTTATCTTAATTGTGGCCGCAGCAATCGTCTTTTTACTCCCTGGCGTCATTTTTACCATGGGGGCGGGGTTCGTATTTGGCGTTATAAAAGGAACTCTACTGGTTATTGCCGGCACCGTACTTGGGGCAACCCTCGCATTTCTTATCGCCCGCTACCTTCTTGGCGAGAAGCCCTCTCGGTGGGTTATGTCTCATATCAAGCCCGCGACTGTTGGCGAAGTGATTCGTCGCGAGGGCTGGCAAATGATCATGTTGACCCGACTGGTTCCCCTATTTCCCTTCAAGTTGTCGAACTACTTCTTTGGACTGACTCCAGTTCGACTGCGTGACTTTGTGATCGGAAATTTCCTTGGAATTATCCCCCTTACATTGCACAACGTTTACATCGGCTCCATCGCAGCAGACCTCACCTCCCTGGGCAAGGTTGAGGAACGCACTCCAGTTCAGTGGGGATTTTATATTGCCGGATTCGCCCTGGCCGTCATCGCACTAATCGGGCTCACTCGAATGGCTCGCCGAGCTTTGAAAAGAATTATTAAAGAAGAGGACCTCTGATGCCTTGGATGAAATGGCTACCTTGGCGCTTCTTCGTACGCCGCTTTGCCACCGCTCACGGTTTCCTTGATCCACTCACATTGATGGCGCATCTACAGCGCTTTGCCGAGCCTTCAGAGGTGAGTGAACCCATCGAGCTGCTACGCGCAGGGGCGGTATTTCACGCTCGAGCACTGATCAACAGTAAAGTCATACAACACAACCTGGACTGGGTGTGGCCCTACTGGATTCAGCGCCAGTTCGATCCCTATGACAAGTCGTTTATCCCTCGAGCTTTTTCCATTAGCCACTGCAATTTGAGCCACCGCAATTGGACCGCTGTAGGTATACCAGACTGCGAAGAATTGCCGATTGTCGACCCCCGAGGCCTACTTACACCTCACTACGATGGCTGGTCTATCGATGTCTGGGTCATCAGTGATAGCGGTGAAGAGCTAACGCCTTCCACCCTCGGCTTCTGCAACCAGCACCAGGAGCTGGGAGATGATATTGCGATAGTCACCGAATCCCACCGCCGGGGTCTTAAGTTACATAACAGGGCTTCAGCGAGCTTGCTCCAGGGCCATCCCCGTTGTGTGCTTGAACTCAATGCCCAGTGTCCGGGAGGCGGCTGGTTAATGGTGGTCTTGCGCCCCTGCAATCCAGAGGGCGTCAGCTTTGTTCACAAGGTTCGCCTGGGCGACAGCGGGCGCAATTGGCTTATTGAAGACAAGTCTGCAGTGGAGTTCAGTCAACCGGTGGACAAGCACTTGGCGTCCAATTACAAGCGCGGCGATATCTACCTCCATCTCCGCGACAAAGAGAGCAATCGCGAGGGGCTCTGCGATATTGGCATGGCCTCCGCGGCCGCTATGTTTCGCATCGAAGACCGAAAATCCCGCAAGATTGAGGTTGCTATCCCCCTGGTCACAGAGGAGAGTAAACAGGGCTCTCCCCTTTGCTGGGAACATGTCCTGGAAGGTCACTGCGCCCTGACCGTTCCCGACGAAAAGTTTCAGTTTCTCTACGACTCGGCAATACGCACCCTTATTCTCCATTCTCCCAAAGATGTCTACCCAGGCCCTTACACCTACAAACGGTTTTGGTTTCGGGACGCGGCATTTATGATTCAATCGCTGCTTTATGCCGGACTGACAGACCGTGCAGAAAGAGCTCTGGAGCAATTTCCCCACCGGCAAAAGCGGGATGGTTTTTTTCACTCCCAGGACGGCGAATGGGACTCCAATGGTGAAGCCCTTTGGATCTTCAATCTCTACTGTGAATTAACCGGCAAACCCTTAAAGCAGCCGTGGTGCGAGCCTGTCGTCAGGGGTGCCAAATGGATTATCAACAAGCGTCTGCCGAATGATGGCAGCCCCTGTGGGGGCCTGCTCCCTGCGGGATTCAGTGCAGAACACCTGGGGCCCAACGACTGCTACTACTGGGACGACTTCTGGGGCGTCGCCGGCCTGCAGAGTGCCGCCAGTATTTGCACGCGCGAAGGTATGGATGACAACGCCCACCGCTTCAATACCGCTGCCAGCGACTTCCAGCGCACTATCGATCAAAGCTTGCAGGATGCGCAGGACCGCCTGGGCCGCCCCGCGATGCCAGCCTCACCAAACCGGCGCCTGGATGCCGGTGCCGTAGGGTCAATCGCCGCAGGCTATCCCTTGCAACTCTACCCACCAGAGGACCCGAGGTTGGTAGACCTGGCGGAATACCTGATGGAAAAGTGCTTTGTGAGCGGCGGGTTTTTCCAGGACATGATCCATTCCGGCATTAACGCCTACCTCACTCTCCACATTGCCCAGGTATTGCTTCGCGCTGGAGATGCCCGCTGTATTGACCTTATGCGCAGTGTGGCAGAACTGGCATCGCCAACAGGGCAATGGCCGGAAGCCATCCACCCCCATTCTCTCGGCGGATGCATGGGGGATGGACAGCACGCCTGGGCAGCGGCTGAGTGGGTGGCGATGCAACGCAATTGCTTTGTCCGCGAAGAGCAGGACGCTCTGGTTCTCATCTCCGGGCTACCCCCCGAGTGGCTCAAAGGTACTGACTCAGATCAGCCCATCCGCTTTGGGCCCGCGCCAACCCGGTTTGGATTGGTTACCCTGGAGATTCAACCAGGCTCCACGCCAACGGTCTCTTGGGCTGCCGATTGGCATGGTAAGCCCCCGCCTATCGCCATTAAGGCCATCGGCTTCCGGCCAGTGCTGATCACCGACGAATCGCAGAGTGCGGAGTTGAGCCCCAAGTGAATATCGTGATGCTCACCAACACCTACTTACCTCACGTGGGCGGCGTTGCGCACTCCGTCGCCGCGTTCAGTGAGGAATATCGCAAACGTGGGCACAAAGTACTGGTCATCGCACCTGAGTTCCCGCAAAAGTCTGACGATGAAGAACATGTTCTGAGAATTCACTCAATCCAGAATTTTAATGGCACCGACTTTTCCATGGCACTGCCATTCTCAGGCGTCTTGAATGATGCCCTGGATAAATTCCGTCCGGATATCCTCCATGCCCACCACCCTTTTCTCCTGGGGCTGACCGCCCTACGTATTTCGCGAGAGCGCGAGCTACCGCTCGTTTTTACCCATCACACATTGTACGAGCACTACACCCACAACTTGATGGGAGATTCACAAGCACTCAAACGCTTTGTAATGGAAGTTGCCACCCGCTTCGCCAATAAAGCAAATCTGGTCCTGGCCCCAAGCCTGAGTGTTGTGAGACTTCTCCGGGAGCGAGGGGTACAAACTCCAATCGCGGAAGTCCCTACGGGAGTGCACCCAGAGCAATACGCCCATGGAGAAGGCAATAAGCTCAGGAAAAAACTGAAAATACCCGCATCAGCATTCTTGCTGGGACACCTGGGCCGCTTTGGGAAGGAAAAAAACCTGGTTTTTCTTTGTCAGGCCGTCGCCAAATTTTTACAGGAATATCCATCCGCACACTTTCTTCTCGCTGGCAGCGGCCCACTGGAAGATCAGCTCCAGCAGTTTTTTACCGACAAAAAATTAATGCAACGTGTACATATGCCAGGGAAAGTCATTGGTGATGCCCGCCGGGATGTCTATAGCGCAATGGACACCTTCCTATTTACTTCCACTACTGAAACCCAAGGTCTAGTGCTGTCTGAGGCAATGGCCTCTGGGGTTCCCGTGATCGCCCTGGAAGCCAATGGATCGAGAGATATATTGAAGCAAGGTATTAACGGCTGCCTGGTAACCAAAGAATCGCTCAATGATTTTGTCGCCGCGATACGTTGGTTCCACAACCTGTCTGACGACCACCGCCAACAGATGATTAAGGAAGCCAGAATTACGGCCCAGGACTTTTCCATGAATAGCTGTGCCCAGCGTGCACTGGATCTCTATCAACCCCTCGTGCACTACAACTGGCCGCTCGATAACTCTATTTATGCGCGATGTATACGCACTGGAAAATTAATCACCATACAGTGGGAGATTTTCGAGGGCTTCACAGAAGCCGCAGGCGCAGCCTTGAATCAACCACCCAAGCGTTAGTCCAGAAACTATGTTAAGCCGTATCGGACTATCAATCAGACGCTGGCGCCGCCGACTCAGTCGCAGCGAGTGGATTACTCGCTTGCTCGGACTATCCACCAACCCAAACAGCCCCCATGCCCCAGGGCTAATTTTGATCCAGATTGACGGACTGGCCTACCCCGAACTTCTCAAAGCACTGGCCCGAGGGCGAATGCCATTTCTGAAGCGGCTAATCAGAAAAGAGCACTATCGCCTGGAGCATATGTACCCGGGAGTCCCATCGACAACTCCTGCAGTACAGGCCGAACTTTTTTATGGAGTGCGCCAGGCCGTACCTGCATTTGGCTTCCTCGTCCACGAAACGCAAAAACTCGGACGGATGTACGATCCTGAGGTTGCCGCCCTGGTCGAAAAAAGAATTAAGACTCAACACCGCGATCCACTATTGCGAGGGGGCAGCTGTTATCTCAGCCTATTTAAAGCCGGAACAAAAACCGGTGAAGCGCACTTCTGCCCCGCCGACCAGGGATGGGGCCCGGCCCTGCGCGAAGCCAGCCCGATGGCAATCGCCATCCTGATTGTCACCAATATTTGGAGCCTTGTTCGCACCACTGCATTAATTTTGATTGAACTGGTTCTATCCCTGATTGATTGCGTACGCGGGATTATCGCCGGCCAAAACCTGATTAAGGAGTTGTTGTTTATCCCCACACGGGTAGGCATCACCATTCTCACTAGAGAGCTGTGCACCATGGGGGTAAAAGTTGATATCACCCGCGGCCTGCCGATTATTTATATCAACCTGCTCGGTTACGATGAGCAATCACACCGGCGCGGGCCAAAGTCAGCATTCGCGCACTGGGTGCTAAAAGGCATAGATAGTGCGATAGCCAAAATCTGGAAGGCTGCACACAGCTCCGAACGGCGGCACTACGATGTGTGGATTTTTTCAGACCACGGCCAGGAACAAACAGTGGCCTATGAAGAGGTCAACGGGCGCAGTCTTGGCGATGCCCTCTCGGAAGCTCTATCCAATTTACCTTCAGCGCCGCAGATCAAATCTACCACCATCCCCAAAAAGGTCCGTTTCGAGCGAGCTCGACTGTTCGGCAGTGAGTGGATGGACAAAAGCAGCATCGAAGAGGAATCCACGCAAGAGGGCGATAGAACGCCTACTGCCATAGCGGCCCTGGGCCCAATCGCGATGCTGTACAACATTGATCTGAACGGTACCAGCCGGGCAGATGCCGCCAAAAGGATGGTGGAGCAAGCCAAAGTGCCCCTAGTACTCTATCTGGAAGACCCATCCTCCCCCGCTTCCTCACCAGTGCATGGGTGGTGGAAAGATGGCCCCATCAAGCTTCCTGAAGACGGCCGCAAATTGATGGGGGACGAACACCCCTACCCGGTTGAAGCCGCAGAGGATATGGCCAGCCTGTGCCGGCACCCGGACTCTGGCGACTTTATGATGTACGGCTGGTGTGCTGGTATGCGGCAACCCATGACTTTCGCCATGGAAAATGGCAGTCACGGCGGCTCTGGCCCCAATGAGACCCATGCCTTCGCCCTGATGCCAGAGGATATCCAGCCCCCAGACCCCAGTCGGGGCTACTGGCGCCCGCAGGATCTGCGCTCCACAGCCCGCGCCTACCTCCGTGGCGCCCGCCCCATGAAGGTAGATAACCACAGGATGCCAAAAACTGTTTTGCGCATCATGACCTACAACGTGCACAGTTGCCGAGGGCTGGATGGCAAGCTCTCCCCACAGCGAATTGCCCGGGTAATTGCCCGCTATCGCCCGGATGTGGTGGCATTACAAGAACTGGATGTCATGCGCAAACGCACCGGAGGCCTCGACCAGGCCGAAAGACTTGCTCGCCTACTGGCAATGGACCTGCACTTCCAGCCCACTATAAATATGAAAGAGGAGCGCTACGGTGATGCGATCCTCACCCATCTCCCCGCCCGGCTCATCAAGAAAGGGATTTTGCCCGGCCCTCCCTCCGGCAAAGGGGGACTTTTTAACCCCGCTGCAGACGAACCGCGTGGAGCTGTTTGGGTGGAAATCGAAGCCAATGGCAAACCTATCCAGATTATCAACACCCACCTGGGGTTATCCCGTGCAGAGCGGCTGCGCCAGGTGGATGCCCTTCTCGGCCCCGAATGGCTCAGCAATCCCCGCTGCACCGGAGAGCGAGTGCTACTGGGAGACTTCAACGCGCTACCCAACTCTGCCGAGTGCAAGCGACTCGGAGGCTATCTCAGGGATGCCCAGGAACAGGCGCCCCGCCACAACCCCAAAGGGACCTTCCTAAAGGTCCGTATTGATCACATGTTCCTAAGTGCGGGACTCAATGTGAAACGGGTACGGGTGCCCAGGACATCGCTGACCCGCCAAGCCTCAGATCACCTGCCATTGATCGTGGATATCGACCTACCCATCAAGGGTGGAAAGTAATCGATCTCGGTTTATCGAGCCCCACACTCTTCGCACCCTCCAACCCGAGCGATAACACTTGAAAAATGCCCCACAGCCCCCACAATAAGCGGAGAATATTTGAATAAATCCTTTAAAAATATAGGGTTTTTGTGAATTCATAGAGACTGGCAGACGGACGCTAAAAGGGTTTTCCCGACTTGAAGGTCCCCACTGCGAGCTATATGATTCTTCTATCACTTAATAGCAGGAGTCGCTAAATGCAACCGCAAGCTTATACTCAAACCCGCGCACTGGATCGCTCGGAATCGGCGAAGGTGTTGCGCAATACCTATGCCCTACTGGCAATGACCGTTCTCTTCAGTGCCATTACCGCCGGTATTTCCATGTCTATTGGCATGGGTCGTGGCATGAGCCTGGTCTGCTCCCTGGGAGCCCTGGCCCTCATCTGGTTCGTATTACCGCGCACAGCAAACTCCGCCGCAGGCGTTGGTGTTGTATTCGCATTTACCGGCTTGCTGGGTGCCTCCATTGGCCCATTGCTTAACCACTACCTGGGCATGGCTGGCGGCGGCCAGATCGTTATGCAAGCCCTGGGCACCACTGCCCTGATCTTCTTTGCCCTGTCTGCCTACGTACTGACTACCCGCAAAGACTTCAGCTTTATGGGCGGCTTCCTGGCCGTTGGCCTGATCGCAGTACTGGTATGTTTCCTGGGCGTTATCATCGCTGGCTTCTTCGGCATCCACATGCCGCTGTTTAGCGTGGCCCTGAGTGGCGTTGTTGCCCTGCTGATGTCTGGCTTCATCCTGTACGACACCAGCCGCATCATCAACGGTGGCGAGACCAACTACCTGATGGCTACCGCCTCCCTGTACCTGAACATCTTCAACCTGTTCACCAGCTTGCTGCACATCTTTGGATTCGCATCTTCTGACGACTAAGCAACAGCTTTGTTGAGCAAGTCACAATGCCCCGCACCGCGGGGCATTTTACTATTTGGCCCCCTATGAAGTTTTCCCTAGCCATCTACTCAGCCCCCCACAGCACCCAGTCTTCATCCAGTGCACTCCGGTTTGCCAAAGCCCTCCTAGAGCAAGGCCACGAAATTTATCGAGTGTTTTTCTACTGCGACGGCGTACAAAACAGCAATGCCATTGCCGCCCCTCCCCAGGACGAAACTGACCTGACTTCAGAGTGGCAGGCACTGGGCCACCAGCACCAATTGGACCTGGTAGTTTGTATTGCCGCTGCGCAACGGCGCGGTGTGCTGAATCAGCGAGAGGCCGAGCGCCTGGAAAGACCCGCCGCCAACTTGGCTGAGGGTTTTGAGCTGGCTGGACTCGGCCAACTATCCGACGCTGTCGCCAACTCCGATCGCCTGATTACCTTTGGAGGCTAAGCATGAGTACTAAATCATTGGCCCTATGCCGCACCGCCCCCTACGGCAATGCCCTGGCGCGGGAAGGTATCGAAGCCGCACTGGCAGCGGCGGCGATGGAACAGGACATGGACCTGCTATTTCTCGGCGATGGGGTATTCCAATTGCTGGACCAGCAATCACCTGCGGATATCGGCCAGAAAAGCCTGCGACGCAACTTGCAGGCTCTGCCGATGTTTGGCATTGAGCAGTTTTTCGTTTGTGAGAAAAGCCTCGCTGAACGCAATATCACCCTGGAGCAGATCCAGGTTGCCGGCGTAGAAACTAAAACCGTAAAAGATACTGGCTCACTGATCGCCGCCTACCTCACCGTATTGAGCTTCTGATATGACTTTGCATATTGTCAGTAAATCCCCTTATACCAGCAGTGCCCTTAAAGAATGCCTGGGTGCTTTTGCTCAGGATGACTCGCTCCTGCTTATTGAAGATGGTGTCTATGCGCTAAGGCACGAGGCTCTGGAAACGGTGCCAAGTACCCAAGTTTTCTGCCTTGAAGCAGACGCTACTGCCCGAGGCCAGCAGCAACTTGCAGTAAACATGGATAGAGTGGAAATGATCGATGATGCACGCTGGGTACAGCTCTGTACCGAGCATCAACCCATAGTCAGCTGGTTTCGGTAACAAAAAATGAGCAACCTAGTAGTCAATGGCCAGGAAATCCCCTTGGACAAGGAGGGTTACCTGCGCAACCTCAGCGACTGGAGCCGGGACGCCGCCCTTCAGTTAGCCAGTGCTGAGGACATCAAGCTAACCGAAGAACACTGGCAAATTATTGAACTGTTGCAAGAATTCTACCGCGAGTTTGAACTCTCCCCCGCTATGCGCCCGCTGGTAAAATATATTGGCCAGCATCTAGGTGCAGAAAAGGGCCGCAGTATTTACTTGATGCAGCTCTTCCCCCCAAGCCCAGCTAAAGTGGCCAGTAAAATTGCCGGCTTACCTAAGCCGACCAACTGCTTGTAACACCCTATGCTTGGCCAGGCTAGCCAGTGCTTGCCTGGTCAGCTACACGCTAGACTATCAACCAATATCAGCTGATTTTGCTCCCAAAAGATGAGCAACCCCTAAGGAAATGAGCAGCTCCCCTTGGATAAAAGGGCAACCTTGGCAACTGAAAATTCTTACTTAAGTTCATCCTCTTACACAGACAGGACTTAAGGCCAATCAAGAAATAATCGCAAATTCTGGACATTTATCCAGCAAGTGCACGCACAGCCGATGACTCTACCGCGAAGCACCCAGATATCTCTTGATGAAACAACCTATTACCACTGCGTATTCCGCTGTGTACGGCGAGCATTCCTTTGTGGTCGAGATACTGTATCTGGAAAAGATAATGATTATCGTCGTGAGTGGATTGAAAACCGTATGCATAAGTTGGCTGAAGTTTTTCCCTGGATATTACCACCTATGCCGTAATGAGTAATCACTTTCGTGTAGCACTCTATATTGGCAAAAAATATTCAAAGCCTCTAATTTGGCCCAGCGCTATCTAAACAGTGATGCTCTTGATCCCTGCGAGCTTAAGGTACTAGAAAATGTTGCTTTGATATGGCGAGAACACTTAACGGATATCAGCTGGTTTATGTACTGCTTAAATAAGTCTGCCGCTCGCCAAGCTAACACTGAAGACAAGTGCACAGGTCGCTTTTGAAAAGGTCGATTTAAGCTGGATCAAGGCGCTGTCGCTGCCTACATGGCCTATATCGACCTCAACTCTATCAAAATGTTACACTAGTCGTGTAACTAAGCGCTCACTAGAAAGCAATACGCCCCAGTACTCCCTCTCCATTAAACAAGTAAAGATTCAGGCATGTTAAAAGGGCTTTTACGAGTTCGATCTCTACAATTATTTGCAGTACTTCTTAATGTGATTGTTCCTGGTGCAGGCCTAATGCTGATCGGGCGTTGGCAAGCAGCTCTTTTTACCCAAGCTGCGCTCATTACTCTAGTCGTTACTCTATGCTGGTCTCGATGGGTCTTTGAACCCATTGGGATTGTAATATGTCTTACTCTCGCGGGACTGGTCTATTTAGCTTCTACTGGCTTGTGTCTCAGTATACCCACCTCCCCTTCAAATAGGCTTATTCGCCAGTTTTTGCACACTAGTATATTCACATTCACTTGCCTACTAGGTCTCACTGCGGGATTTCTTTACAAAGATCGTTGGCTGGGTATACATATAAACTATGTACCGAGCATGTCCATGTACCCAACATTGAAACCGGGGCAGTTCATTGTATTGGATACCTGGATATATCAGGACAGAGCACCCCAACCCGATGATGTGGTGGTATTTCAAAGGGGAAATAAAGGTCTCAGGCTTGTCAAACGTGTAGCCCTATGGCCAGATGGCAAGCTGCAGCACGAGGGTTTATGGTATGTATTAGGCGATAATCAAGGTGCCAGCCATGATAGCCGATACTTTGGAGGGATTCACACCGAGCAGCTTGCGGGGCAGGTTAAACTAGTACTACTCACCATTGATCACCAGCATCAGTTATTGTCAGACGACACCTTGCAGGTGGTGCGTTAGCGTACAAGATTAACTCTTTCTGGGGGGGCGGGGCCAACCTCCCCCTGCTTTGACCTTGGCTCACACAGTTTTGATCTATTCTACAAACTCACACTCCTCAAACACCTCTGGCATAAGCACTTTCATTGCACTTATTTTGATATCTTTCTTAATCTGTGGATACCCCTAATCTATGCTAAGCAACATACTCTGCTTTAAGTTGAGTCAGCTGATTTTTATCCGTACACGAATAAAAACCTCTATCTTCAGCCCATTTTGAAAAACGTTTTTCCATAACGCTCAGATGCTCTTCAACCAACTCCTTCGATTGGCTACAGCCTGAGTATTGAAATCGGATAATGCCATTAAAACTCGGCTCAGGAGTAAAGGGCCTATCCTGAAACCTCATCTCCATATAGTTGAAACTATAACGCTGGGCTTCATCACGCGTATAGATTTCACCAAAACGTAGAGCGTCATCCAGACTTTCGCAGGCAATTCTGATAACAAGTTCTTTCTCAGCGGTATTATCTGGCGAGTAGTCTAACTTGATATCCATGTCAGGCTTCGATTCAAACTCCAGCACCTCATCTAAATGTTGAGGGTCAACTTCCAATACTGGACCTTGAGCGACATACTGCGTATGAGTAACCAGAGAAAAATACTGCTTACCTGAGACTCTATCATGAAAGTCATGGCCTCCGACATAATAGCCTTCAGGAAGATCAATACGGCGCTGCAAAGTTAAACTATCTATATCGTAAATTAGAATCACTCCATCATCAAAATGACTGTAATAAATATAGGAGTCATCAATATAAATAGACGGACCCCAGCGCCGATTAAGCGGCACTGAGGTTTCGGTGTCAATTCGATTGATCAGCTCACCACTGATAGCATTAATCAACAGAATCTCGTTCAACGAAACCACATAAAGTACGCCTCCAACCAACTGATAGATATCAACAGCATTAGGCATCTCACGCTCCCATACCACGCTGCCATCTTCATCGTTTATCCCCACCAACACACCGCCACTGAAAGTAGAGTGGCTACGTCCTTCAACCTGCTGACGGGACTCTACTTGCGGCCCAATAAATGTAACGATTGTACCCTCTATTAATATAGGCTTCAGGGCACGCTCGGATGGGAAATCTTGCTTATAAATCCAGACCTCATTTAAGTTAAGGTCATATTTGAAGAAATGCTCTGCCTTAACATCATAACCATATAGAAAATTATCTATTAAAACATCAGAAATAGAGCGGACTTCTTTAGAAACAAAGCTTCTTGAGTCAACATCAAAAACAGCCAAACTATTTTTAAATTTTTTCGGATAATTTAAGATGGTTGCTGGGAATCTATTTACTTCACCAATCAAGGGGTAGGCTGGAAAAATAACATCCAAAAACGCTTCTGGTAAATTTAACTCACCCCCAGAACCATTTAAAAACAAAGCTTGATCGGACACCAAGCACCTTCTATACACACCACCGGCAATTTGATAAAAGTTAAAACGCTGATCATCACTCAAATACTCTTCATAAGTGACTTCACCATTTTTCAACTTAAAATTCCCCCCCACTCCTGCCGCCAGGTACAGGCTGCCTTTCCTCTCTGGATGGCAGTGGACGTAAACCCCCTCACAAAAACTATATATCTTCATACCTAATCGCCCGATTTTATAATATTTTCATAGCTGTATATCTGAACAAATTTTTGCCCATCTGATCCGCCACCATCTAATGCATCAAACAACTTTGGTAGTATATTTTTGTCCCACTGTTCCCTGTCAGACTTTTTCTTTAGGTCTAAATTACCAAAGTCCATAGCCAAATTGTCCTGATGCCTAACAATCAGGTCTTTAATGTGTTCAATAATAGCATCTTCCGTCACTTCCTTGGTGGCACCAGTCGCAATCACATCCGAAAAAAAACTTATGTAACAAATTCTGGACATCCATCAAAGAAGAAGTATAAACCGCCAACACCATTGACAAAAGAGTGTAAACTTACAAAATACTGGACATCCATCCAGTAAATACGCGCACAACCAATGACTCTACCGCGGAGCAACCAGATATCTCTTGACGCAACACCCTATTATCACTGCGTATCCCGCTGTGTACGGCGAGCATTCCTTTGTGGTCGGGATATTGTATCTGGGAAAGATTATGATTATCGACGTGAGTGGATCGAAAACCGTATGCATAAGTTGGCTGAAGTTTTTGCCCTGGACCTTGCCGCCTATGCAGTAATGAGCAATCACTACCATGTGGTACTCTACATTGACAAAAAATCTGCCGATAAGTGGTCTCTTTTCGAGGTGATTACTCGCTGGCAAAAAATATTCAAGGCCTCTAATTTGGCCCAGCGCTATCTAAACGGCGATGCTCTTGATTCCTGCGAGCTTAAGGCACTAGAAGGTATCGTTTCGATATGGCGAGAACGCTTAATGGATATCAGCTGGTTTATGCGCTGCTTAAATGAAGCTATCGCTCGCCAGGCCAATGCTGAAGACAAGTGTACAGGCCGCTTTTGGGAGGGCCGGTTTAAGTCCCAGGCTTTGCTGGACGAAAGAGCCCTCGCCGCTTGTATGGCCTATGTAGACCTCAACCCTATCCGTGCCAATATCGCCAAGACTCCTGAAGATTCTGATCACACATCGATTCAACAACGTATTCGTGCAGCAATCTCAGGTGAGCAGCACAAAAGTTTGCTGCCGCTTGTGGGTGACGAGCGTCAAAATATGCCAAAGGGTTTACCCTTTCAGTTAGATCACTATCTGGAGCTAGTCGATTGGAGCGGGCGGCATCTAGACCCTAGAAAGCGCGGAGCCATCGCCGAAAATATCCCACCCATCCTCGAACGGCTGGGAATTTCATCTGAACACTGGCTTTATCTCAATCGAAACTTTGAAAGCCGCTTTAAAGCTTTGATAGGGTCTGCTGAGGCCGTACGAAGCGCTTGCAATCAGCTGAATAAACGCTGGGTACACGGCATAAATGATTGTCGACACTACCTTTCTGCAACACCCTGCTAGTCCCCTCCGATTCTCTCGATACTGTTTTCCACTTTATCTAAAACCGCAGTTAGTCTAAGCCCAAGCATAACTCTTCAGCACTTCATCTCAACTTAACTAGCAAACAGAAAGAAACAGATACTGGGGCTAGCGCTAGCAATACTGTTAACGCCTTTCTCCAATCTATGGGTGTCCTAAATTGATTCCACTCTTGATCCCTGCGAGCTTAAGGCACTAGAAGATGTCGCTTCGATATGGCGAGAACGCTTAATGGATATCAGCTGGTTTATGCGCTGCTTAAATGAGTCTGCCGCTCGCCAAGCCAACACTGAAGACAAGTGTACAGGTCGCTTCTGGGAAGGACGCTTTAAATCCCAAGCTTTATTGGATGAAAAGGCCCTTGCTGCCTGCATGGCCTATGTCGACCTCAACCCCATCCGCGCTAATATGGCAAAAACCCCTGAAGATTCTGATCACACTTCCATTCAGCAGCGTATTCGTGCATCAATCTTGGACGAGCAGCCCAAAGAGCTACTGCCACTTGTAGGCGGTGAGCGACTGAATATGCCTAAAGGACTTCCTTTTCGGCTGGATCACTATTTAGAGCTAGTCGATTAGAGCGGGCGACATCTAGACCCTAGAAAGCGCGGAGCCATCGCTGAAAACACTCCACCCATACTCGAGCGACTGGGTATTCCACCAAGGCACTGGCTTTATCTCAGTCGTAATTTTGAAAGCCGCTTTAAGGGTTTGGTAGGGTCAGCTGAGGCCGTAAGACACGCTTGTAGGCGACTCAATAAACGTTGGGTACATGGCATAAGAGACTGTCGGTGCTACCTTTCTGCAACACCCTACTAGCTCCCTTCCACTCTCTCGATACTGTTTTCCACTTTTATCTAAAACCCCAGTTAGTCTAAGCCCAAGCATAACTCTTCAGCACTTCACATCTACTTAACTAGCAAACAGAAAGAAATAGATACTGGGACTAACGCTGGCAACACTGTTAACAACTTTCTTTAAACTAAGAGTGTCCGGAATTGTGTGGTACTTTTCTCTAATCTATGGGTGTCCAGAATAATTATTTGGCAATACAGCTAACCATTCAGCCAAAGCGGTATTGTCATCATCACCTTCCCGGCTAAACTCCCCCCAAAAGCGCAGACCCTCTCGCACGGCATAGTATTCAATATTGCCGACATCCCGCTCAATCACGCCATAAAGCTCTATATCTCTACCCTGCTCCACTAGCTTTTTTGCAAAATACATCCAGGCATCGGACAAACTATAAATCACTACACCATCAAAAGCCTCCTCTGCACCTTGCGTAGGCAGGGCTTCATTAACGAGGAGGGAATAGTCTAATTCCTCTAACGGTTCTTTAAACCCCGCTAATTGATAAAGCTCGGTCAGCGCTGACCAGCTAATACAATTGAAAGTTACCAATAGCTTGGGTAAAACCACTTTAGGATTCAGTATTAACAGCGTTCCATCAGCTTCCATAACCTAACCCCCCTACTCTTCTTCCAAGGCTTCGGCGATAAAGCGCGGGAAATCTTCACCCAGCTTGTCACTATGAGCATCAAATACGTCAAAAAAGTTTTTAGCCACTGTCACTTTATAATCACGTTTTTTATCGGCCGGATCTATCAGACCATGGGCATTACGGATTAATTGTTTCATACGGGATTTAGCCGGCCCAATACGCACTGGCAACTCAGGGGATAGTGTCTGCCTGATCTTATAATTCTTGAAATCAAATAACCGAGCGTCTAATAATGGCGGCATGGCATCCATAAAGCGTGGTAGATATTCTAAATAGCTTCCAACACTGTTATTGTCCGTATCTTTTAACCAGCTCGTAAGGTTTCGCATAGCACAACTATAGGCAAAGCTTGCGTCAAGCGGGGCTATCGGTTCTTTTATCGGAATCTCTATGTCTATAATTGAATCTGGGAGCCAAGTATCACCCCAAAAGTTCCAAACATAATAGGCATCATCTTGAGGGTGAGCATACTCCCCAATCCTCCCCTCCAATAAAGCTTGTTGCAAGTCAGCAACCTGGTAAGGCTTTAATGGGTTGTCTTTAAAATAACTAAAGTAGTCTTCCCAGCCGGCAATCGTTTTCTTTGGATACAGCGCAAGGTTACCAACATGATGAGGTTCAACTTTACGCCAATCAGTTTCATCAAATCCGTTATAGAAAAACGCCTTATCTTTTTGATTATAAATCTCTGCTCTTCCATCTTCCCGCTCAGAGGCCTCAATTCTGTCCCACTGAGCATTTCTATCGGTTTTAAACTGGTAATTCTCGAACATTTTAGACCTCCAAGATAAATTCTTCAGATGCTTCTTTTAGTACTCTTAATCTATAGATACCCTGAAATAGCCTATTAAAACAACAAAGCCGCTAAGCAAAACACTTAGCGGCCAGAGAGGAAGCAATGAGAATAGCCCCTAGGGCTCCAACAAACTCTTATCATCCACGTTAACCGTTGCCCCACAAAGCACCAAAGCCTCACGAAAAACTTCAAGATCTCGGTGAAACCCGGTTGGGCCTTCAGCGTGGCAGCGTAGCCGATTACCCTGCTGTTCAAAATCATAAAAAGTGGGACGACCATAGTTGCACCAGTCGTCCAGTACTTTATCCATTAAAGTCAGGGAGTCAGGGTTAAGAGCTTCCAACCGCTCTTCGAGGTAAGCGCCCAACTGTCCACCACATAAACCTTGAATTAAAACCACCCAGTCTGACAATTGGTCCTGCGGGACAGTAATATCAATAGCAAAGCGATTATCACTCATGTTCAGAAACCACCTCTTGCCAAATTTTTTTAATACTAGGGTCTACTGGGTTATTAGCGACATGATCATAAAATCGCTTTAAAAAAGCTATTTGCTGTGACTGGTCATCCAATATAACTTTTGGATTAAATTCAAAATAATTACTCAAGAAGCGCCTTATAAAATATATACAATACTCAACAGACTTGGAATCGGAATTGGCAAGATCACCAAGAGCATCCAAACAAGAAAAAAAGTAATCTAGGCGCTTCATCAGTATAGTTGGATAACCTTTGCGCAAGTAACTCCCTATACACCCACACATTCGATCAAACAAATCATAAGGGTCAACATCCAACTCAACTACTTTCTGGTCTCTTCCGACAGGGACCCGGCTTTTAACCAACGAACGAAAATATTTAGAGTGAAAATAATCGAAGAATCTTAGCCGTGACTCCTGATCCCAAAAAAACTTTTCATAATCACTTGTTAAACTATCGTAAAAATATCGTTCAAAAGCCTCAGGCTTCATTCTTTCATCCATAAAAGCAAAATCCCAGCCCTCTGCATTTTGTAGTGGAAAGTATAAAACAATAGATCCACCACGAGCCAAGTCAAAATCTTCACACACTCCTGTTAAGAAAGCATTTTTTATTTTAAAAATCCTATCTCCGCGATTATCTTCCTTTAAAAATGCTTCAATAGGTTTCCAACGCTCTAAGCGTTGAGATATCCATTGGGGGTCTTTCGTAAATTCTAAATTAGGCTGAGTCATCACTTCTAGTCCTCTGCAACGATCACATCAGTAACTTCGTCAAAACCAATGCTGGCCAAATTATTAATAACTTCGTTAAAGCTAGCCATTTTCAAATGGCCACTACTCACCCCGCCTTCAAAATTGGTTTTAATAGCGTCTTCAACACCGGCCTTACTCACCAATGGCTGGGCAATTGTATAACTGACGCTCTTCTTGTTCCCAACATCACCCAAATCAATACTTAAATCTCTCTGTGGTTTATTTTTATTGTTTTTCCATTGAGTATTAAATTTTTGGAAATACCAATTAAAATCAATCACTTCAACCACTGGAAATTTATCATTTTCATCCTTCTTTCCTCGTGCGTGTCCAATTTTTTTTGCGGCGCTATCCAAGGCAAACTGCCGGTGTAAGCTCACATTTTTAGTCTCATCGCTTGCTTTCTCCATGGCATCCCGTAGGCTCCAAGGCTCAATGATATCCACTTCTTTATCATTAAAATTTAACACTCGGAGATATTTGCTACGCTGACCATTGCCCTTGTCCACCCCAGCGTAGGACTTTCAACAAATTCTGGACACCCACCAAATAAGAAGTATAACCCGTCAACCTTATTGACAAAAGAGCGCAAACCCACAAAATACTGGATATTCATACATGCCAATGCGCGTGCAATCAATGACTCTACCGCGAAGAACGCAGATATCTCTTGAGGCAACACCTTATTACCACTGCGTATCCCGCTGTATACGGCGAGCATTCCTTTGTGGTCGGGATACTGTATCTGGGAAAGATTATGATTATCGGCGTGAGTGGATCGAAAATCGTATGCATAAGTTAGCTGAGGTTTTGCCCTGGATATTGTCGCTTATGCAGTAATGAGTAATCACTACCATGTGGTACTCTACATTGACACAAAACTGCTGATAAGTGATCTCTATTGGAGGTGATTACTCGCTGGCAAAAAATATTCAAAGCCTCTAGTTTGGCTCAGCGCTACCTTAAAGGCGATACCCTTGACTGCCGTGAGCTGAACACACTAAAAGAAATCACTTCAATATGGCGGAAACGCCTAACAGATATTAGCTGGTTTATGCGCTGCTTAAATGACTCTATCGCTCGCCAGGCTAATACTGAAGATAAGTGTAAAGACCGCTTTTGCGAGCGGTCAGATAAAATCCCCGGCTTTGCAATAAGAGTCCTCACTTCCTGCATGGCCGATGTAGATCTCAACCCCATTTGTGCCAATATCGCCAAAGATTCTGATTACACATCAAATCAATAGTGTATTCGCACAGTATTCACCGATTAACAACCCAAATGTTTACTATCGCTTGCAGGCGATGAGTGGGTGCCTTAATCGCTGCCCAAGGTGGGGCTATCGACTTATCTAAACTGGTTCAGTTTTTTTAAGCTCCCCCTTTCATCCAAACGAACTGCTACAACTTTGTTTTCTCCAGCATTATCACTGAAGGTTTCTGCAAAAGCGCCTCCTATAATTTACTCTAAACATCACTAGACCGGCACTCAATTGCTCTCGCCCCCATCTCAAGGCAATCATCAATGGTAAACATACGCTTCGGAATTATTGGCACAGGAATAATCGCTGACTTTACCACCCGAGCCATCAGCCAGGCAGACAGTGCCAGCCTTTCCTCCGTCGCCAGCAGACGGCACACACGGGCCAAAGAGTTCGCCTGCGAACACGGGATTCCGAATGTCTACCCGGATTGGAGGTCACTGGTAGAGGCGGAAGATTCGGATGCCATTTACGTGGCTAGCCCCACCACCAGTCGTGAGGAAATCTGCCTCGCGGCACTGGCCAACCATAAGCATCTTCTCTGTGAAAAACCTTTTCTCAATACTGCCTCGGTCGACAAAATTGCCGCCCGGGCTCAGTCTGAAGGGTTGGCATTTATGGATGCCACACATTTCACCCATCACCCTCGCACGGCCAGAATTATTCAGTGGGAAAAAAAATATCTGGGCCCGGTTAATAGAATTCGCAGCGCCTTTTTTGCCTCTATGATGGACCGCAACAATATTCGCTTCGATTCACACAAAGAACCCACTGGCGCAATCGGGGATATCGGCTGGTACAACATGCGTGCAATCGTCGAATATATGCGCCCCACAGGAGCAATAAAGGCAATTTCAGGAGCGATAAAGCGGGACTCACAAACAGGGACCATTATTAGCGGTGCGGGCCTGATTGAATTTGCCAGCGGGCAAACTTCAACTTTTGAGTTCGGATATGACTCAGGCGTTTGGCAAATGGACCTGGACATTCTGGGAGAAAGCGGCCTGATCCAGCTAGACGACTTTGTACTCGACTGGAGAGACAGCGCAGCCTTTTACAATCCTGAATATACGCCAGAATTTGTGGTTCGCCGGGGGCAGGCATCGCCAGATAAGTTCGAACACCAACAAGTCCCTATAGAGCGATCGCAGGCGGTACAGATGATCGAAGACTTCTGCCACTTAACAACCCCAGATAATCAAGTTGACCGTATCCAGGCTATCGAGAGGGCCCACGCAACCCAGTCATTGATCGACCAGTACTGCCAAGCAGTTGGCGTAGCCATCTAGCTATCGCCACCAACGCGCGGTATTGAATCAAATATGCAGGATAACGTGCCGAGCCCCGTGGTGATGGCGGTGCTCCCAAAGATAGATCCCCTGCCAGGTACCCAGCATCAAGCGCCCCTTTTGCACTGGAATGGACAAGCTGGTCGCGGTAAGGCTGCATTTGATATGAGCCGGCATATCATCTGGCCCTTCAAGGGTATGGGTATAAAGCGAGTCATTTTCCGGCACCAGTCGATTGAGCCAGTTCTCAAGGTCACGGCGCGCACTGGGGTCGGCATTTTCCTGAATCAGTAAACTTGCAGAGGTGTGCTGTATAAAAAGTGTACACAGACCCTCATCGAGGGCCTGATCACTGACCCAATCAACTACACTGCCGGTAAACTCGTGAAGCCCCTGTCCATGAACCGGAATTTTTATCTCACCTATTGCCATACGGTTTCCTATATAATTCGCGCCCGCTTTTTGTACTGACACCGCATTGTAATATGGCACTGTACCGCGTTAATACTGACGACTACCCACAACAGCTTCAAAACAAGGCCGAGCGCCTGCAAGAGGCTTACAGCAAGTTCACTGACCTGGAGCCGGAACTCTTCCCCTCCCCGCCCATTCACTACCGTCTGCGCGCCGAATTCAAGGTGTGGCATGAGGGAGGTGTAGCCAATTACGCCATGTACCGCCAGGGTGAGTACAAGAAGCCCTTTATCATCGATGAGTTTACCGTCGGCTCTGAGCTGATGAACCAGTTGATGCCGAAGGTGCTGGCTGCTGTCAATAATAGCGAAGTCCTACGCAAACGCCTGTTCTCCGCCGAGTTTCTTACCACGCTGAATGGTGATGCGCTGATTACGCTGATCTACCACAAGAAACTGGATGAGACCTGGGAGCAGGAAGCCAAAGCACTCCAGGCACAGCTGGGATTCCCGATTTTGGGGCGCTCGCGCAAGCAAAAAGTGGTTTTGGAGCGTGACTTCGTTACCGAAAAACTGGATATCGATGGGAAAACTTACCAGTACAAACAGGTGGAAGGCAGCTTTACCCAACCCAATGGAGCGATCTGTCGTTCCATGATCCAGTGGGCGAGAAGTGCCTGCGGAGACAGTGATAGCGATCTGCTGGAGCTCTACTGTGGCAATGGCAATTTCACCATCCCGCTCAGCGAGAAATTCCGCAAGGTCCTGGCCACTGAAATCTCCAAGGTATCGGTAAATTCGGCCCAGGAGAATATCGCCAACAACCAGATCACCAATCTGGATATCGTACGCCTGTCCAGTGAAGAGTTTACCCAGGCCATCGATAAGGTACGCCCCTTTCGCCGCCTTAAGGATATAGATCTGGATAGCTACGACTTCTCCACCGTCCTGGTTGATCCCCCCCGAGCGGGTTTGGATGAAGACACCTGTGCGATGGTCGCCCGCTTCCCGAGAATCCTGTATATCTCCTGCAATCCGGAAACCCAATTGGAAAACCTGGAGTCGCTGACCAAAACCCATCGCATCGAGCGCTTCGCGCTCTTCGATCAGTTCCCCTATACCGACCATACTGAAACAAGTTTATTGTTGGTGAAGAAGTAATCGCTTCCGTTATTCCTCTACCCCACCCCGGCGTGCTGTTATTTCGGCGCGCTGGGAGCTTCTAAATAAGCTGCTCCCCATTAAGCGAATCTGCGATCCAAATTCAAGGCACCACAGCCCCGGCAGTGTTTTATAAACGCCTCTTCTATGCCCAGGGGCTCCTGGCAGTAAAAGCAGTGCCCAGATCTTACCGTTATATGAACAGCCAATTTTTTGCTGTAGAGCATAGGCAATTTAAGTTCACCGCTCAGCGCTTTTATCAAACTTACGCTAATACGCCCCTCAGAAAAATTCCGCGTAATTTTTTGAATGTTCGGCAGGGCCTTATCAGCAAACTCCCAAACTTCACCACAGTGGTCACAGGAAATCATCATTTCCCAATTTACTCCGCCTTTCCAAAGATACAATTATTTTAGTCCCAAAGGCTGAAGTATTTTCTCCATCTGCTTAAAGGAAAGGCGACACAGCAAAGAAGGAAATAATCTTTCCAGCCACCACAGCAACTTAAGTTTTGCTGGCACAACAATGATTTCTTTGTTCTTTGCAATTTGAAACAAAGCCTTTTCTGCAAAAGCATCAGCAGATATTGGCCCCAGAGGCTCGAACATCTCTGCCTGCTGTTGAAGTGGAATGGGGGTTGGCATCCGCCCACTGACGCCACCTCCCTGCAAAATCGGCGTTGATACTGCCCCGGGACACAAAACACTCACTCGTACACCGCAGGACTCAGCCTCAGGGCGAATAGCCTTTGATATTGCCACCACAGCACTCTTGGAGGCTGAGTAGGCGGCCATTGCTGGCGACGGAACTAAAGCCGCCATTGAGGCAGTATTGATAATATGGCCAGAGCCCTGGCGCTTCATGGCCTGGAAACCACATTGGAGCCCATGAATAACGCCAAACAAATTGATATCAATCGCCGCTTTCCAATCTTCAAGATTATGATCGGAAAAATATCCACCCACTCCTATACCAGCATTGTTAAAAAGGAAATCTAACGGAGATATTTCACTAATGACCTGAAAAAATTGATCAAAATTACGAACATCCAAGTGAACAAACGATGCTCTCCCACCGGACTCCTGTATTTGGCTGACAACCTGCGTAGCCAGGTCCCGCTGGATATCCGCGATAATGACTTGAGCCCCAAGTGCTGCCAGTCGACAGGCCAAGGCCGCACCGATTCCAGAAGCACCACCGGTAATCAGTGCCGTCTTGCCACTAAAGTAAGATACCTGATCCATAAGCGCTTTCCCTTCCTTGCTTTTACCACTTTATACCCCAGTTTCTGCTATCATCGCGCCCGCAAAACCTAAGGGGTGGCCTTGCCTGAGATGTCCGGGGATCAAATTGGTCTGTCGCGACAAACCCTTGAACCTGATCCGGTTAATACCGGCGTAGGAATAGGTAGACAAAGCAAAACCTCCCCACGTCGCACTCCGGGTCTCTTTCACTGCCGCTATTCGAGAGAGAACCATGAAAAAACAGTTTCCCACCCACCCTATTGCCTGGTCTGTCAGCCTTGCCAGCAGCCTGTTCGCTGGTATCGCCACCGCTAATACCGCAGAGACAGGGCTTGAGGAAGTGGTGGTTACGGCACAGCTACGGGAAACCAACCTTTTGGAGCTTCCTTCCAGTGTTACCGTGCTGGATGAAAGCGCGATCGATGCGCGGGGCGCGGCCAATCTGGACCAGCTTTTGAACATGGCGCCCAATGTGAATTTTTCCTCCGGCGCCTCCAGGGGACGATTTGTACAGATTCGCGGAATTGGTGAGCGCAGCCAGTTTATCGATCCGGTAAACCCCTCTGTAGGCCTGATCATCGACGGTATCGATTTTACTGGCCTGGGGCTCGCAGCCAGCACCCTGGATATCGACCAAGTGGAAATCCTGCGGGGTCCACAGGGCACCGTGTACGGTGCTAATGCCCTGGCCGGCCTGATCAACATGACCAGTGCAGCGCCCACCAGTGAGTCAACCACCAAGGTGTCCGCCGAGCTAAGTGAGTACAATGGACAGAGTCTGTCCGCGGCTACCAGTGGTTCTTTGAGCGATGCTCTTGGCTATCGATTGGCTGCCAGCAAACGCAAATCCGACGGCTATACCGAGAATGTGTATCTCAACCGAGATGACACCAGTAATATTGACGAGTCTGTACTGCGCGGTAAGCTGGCCTACTCCCCGTCCGACGATTTAAAGCTGGGCGTTACCCTCTTCTATATCGATGTTGATAACGGCTACGATGCTTTCTCTCTCTATAACACTCGCGAAACCCAATCTGACCAGCCCGGCTGGGATCGCCAGGAAACCTTTGCCGGCGCATTGACTGCTCAATGGTCTGGTAACGAGAACTTTACTCTAGAAGGCACTCTCAGCCTCGCCGATTCAGATACAGAATATGGCTACGATGAGGATTGGAGCTATGTCGGCTTTCATTCCTGGGAATACAGCTCCACGGATAATTACCAGCGCGATAAAGACAATATCAGTATTGACCTTCGCGCACTCTCTACCGAAGAGTCCAAGTTATTCTGGGATCGCAGCCACTGGGTAGTGGGCCTTTACGGCCGCACGGAGCGCGAGGACCTGAATCGCAACCAGAGCTTCCGCAGCACTTTTGATACTGAAAACTCTGCCATCTACGGCCAGCTCTCTACGGAAATCACCCCAGCGATCAACTTGATCACCGGTCTTAGACTGGAAAGACGCGAAGCCGATTACTCTGACTCCTATAACATCGATGCAGATAATGGTGAAAATCTGTGGGGCGGCAATATATCCCTGCAATACCATTACACCGGCAACACCCTGCTCTACGCTACGGTTTCCCGGGGCTATAAAGCCGGCGGTGTAAACGGCAGAATCATCTCAGAATCAACAAGCAACACTGAGATCAACAGTGACATGTTCGAGTTCGATACCGAACAACTGCTCAACTATGAATTAGGTATTAAGGGCAGTTGGCTGGAGAATCGTTTGCAAGCCCAGGTTGCCGCTTTCTACCAGGACCGGGATGACGTTCAGGCCAAGGTTTCTATCTTTAACCCTGCCGACTACTCATTTAGTGACTACCTTGCCAATGCAGCCGGCGGAAGTACTACTGGTCTTGAGGTGGAACTGAACTATCAGGCTACCGACGCCCTGCGCTTTTTCGCCTCTGCTGGCTGGCTGAATGCAGAATTTAAAGACTACGAAAGCAGTTCCCACGTCGATGCCCGAGATGACTACGCAGGAACGGTGTTGGCTGCGGTTGATCTGGATGGCCGCGATATCGCTCACGCCCCCAACTACCAGTTCTTCACCGGTACAGAAATCGATCTGCTTCCCAACCTGATCTTGCGATTGGAGCTTGAGGGTAAAGACGAATTCTACTTCTCAAACAGCCACGACGAAAAATCCACAGCCTACGAATTGGTCAATGCTCGCCTGACCTACCGGGGAGATAACTGGGATGTTGCCCTGTGGGGAAGAAACCTGACTGACGAAGATTACTATGTGCGTGGGTTTTACTTCAGTAACCAGTATGGCAATAACCCGGCCAATGGCTACGCAGCCGAGCCCTACTATCAGTATGGTGAGCCCCGAATTGCCGGGGTAACAGGCACCTACACCTTCTAATCACTCAGTGACTTTGGGGCAGCGCTTCGCTGCTCCAGAATCTCTATCAAGCGGGAAATTATGCAGCTCTCTGTCGAAATCAGTATGTATCCGTTAAAGGACGAGTACATCCCGGCTATTCAAGCGTTTATCGCACAGTTAAACAGCCACCCAGAACTCAAGGTAATCACCAATACAATGAGTACTCAGGTGTTTGGCGATTACGATCTGTTGATGGATGTGCTCAAGTTGGAAATGCGAAAATCCTACGAACAGTTTGGCCGCGCCATTTTTGTATGCAAGTTTATTGACGGCGACCTGGCCCCGGGAGAAGCGCATGTTTGACCAAGATATCATCACCGCAATCAGCGCTTCGATTGCGGCCATGTCCCTCTGGGAAGTAGCCGCTGTAATACTGGCCCTGGCTTATTTGCTTCTGGCCATGAGGGAGAAAATCAGCTGCTGGTATGCCGCGTTTGTCAGTACGACGATCTACCTGTTTCTATTTTGGGATGTCAGCCTGTTAATGGAGTCTGCACTACAGGTTTTCTATCTGCTGATGGCAGTTTATGGCTGGTGGCAATGGCGAAATCACCGCAACCGGCAAGACGATTTAAAAATCCATCGCTGGAGCGGAAAAACCCACTCAATAGTTATTGGCGCTACCCTGATACTGACGTTACTGATCGGCTACCTGCTGGATCGCAACACCAGTGCCGCCCTCCCCTACCTGGATTCATTCACGACTCTGGGGGCAATCGTCACCACCTATATGGTCACCCGGAAGGTACTGGAGAACTGGCTTTACTGGATTGTCGTAGACGGTGCTTCAATCTATCTCTACCTGGACAGAGAACTCTACCTTACTGCCGTATTGTTTATGCTGTACCTGGTGCTGGTTGTGATTGGCTATTTCCAGTGGTTGGCCATTTTCCGAAAAGAGAAACAACAACCCGATAGCGCTCCTCAAACAATGGCAGCGGCATAGTGACCAACTGATATGAGCCAGGACTTGAGCAACATCATCCCCAACGATTGGCATCATTGGAGCAAGGCCCGGCCCACGGTGGTCAGGCCCCTGGCTGGGGGGCTGACCAATAACGCCTTTCTGGTTGAGTCCGCCGATCAGCTGATGGTGCTGCGGATAAACTCCAGCATCAGCGATCAGCTCAATCTCGACAGGGCTGCTGAACAGCAGGCGCTGCAAGCTGCCACATATTCCGACAGCTGTGCCCCTTTGGTTTACTGTGACCCACATTACCGATATTTGGTGACCCGCTATATTGAAGGCACTCCCTGGGATAAAAATGTCGCCCACAGTTTGGAAAAACTTGCCGATCTGCTGCGCCGTATACACGGCTCCCCTGCAATTGATGCCCAATTAAACATCGGTGAGAAAATCTCTAGTTACCGGCAGTTTATCGACAAGCGAGCCAGTTATTTCCACTTGCTCGACACACTGCAAGAGAAACTTCCGCAATTAATTGACGCTGCTTATCGGATGGGCGACGAATTTTGCCTGTGTCACAACGATCTAACGGTTGGCAACCTGATCTGGGCTCCCTCTGACAAGCTATACGCTATCGACTGGGAGTACGCAGCAATGGGGGATAAATTCTATGACCTCGCTGTTTTGGTAGAGGAACACAACTTGAATCAGCGAGAGCAAAATAGTTTGCTGGAGTGCTATCTTAATCGCACTGTGTCACCTGAAGACAATCAGCGCTTGGGGTTATGGCAGCTGATCTACGGTTACCTTTGTATTCTCTGGCACGGGGTACAATGGAGTAACCAAACCCTAAGGTCCCCGGAGCAAGGGAGATATATCGGGAATAAAGCCCAACAGTTATTGAAAGGCCTATCGGCTCACAGCCTCAACTGAGCAATCCCTGCTAGAATAGGCCCAATCCCCAAGAAGCGACTGTCAGTCACTGCGGCGCAATCCAAGTTGCTTTCGAAGTTGCTGTCGAAGTAATTCAACTAGGGCCCGACTCGGCTAAAATACCCCCCCTTTTTTCACACCCCTAAAATAACCACAGAGGTACTCCTGTGATCAGATCATTTTTTGCAATACTACTTACCTTGATCGCTATCAACGCACAAGCGGTAGAGAAACCCGAGGGTTTTAAAACGATAGACGGGCTGTTTGCTGCGCTTTCAAACCTGGACCACCAGGCTATGCGAGACGGCGTCAGCGACGATTTTATACTCCTTGAGCACGGTGAAGTCTGGGATATTGAAGACCTTATCGCCGTAATGAAACCCAAACCCTCAAAGCTGGAAAGAATCAACTACTTCAGCATTATCAATTTTGAAGAGCGTGAGAACCTGCTGACCATCAACTACTGGACCAAGTCCATTTTTAAATCCGAGGATGGCAATAAAGAAGCTGTGTGGTTGGAAAGCGCCATTGTTAAGAAAATCGATGGCAAGTGGCTAGTAGCCCAATTGCACTCAACCCGCCTGCCCGCAGAGAAATTCCCCAAAGACGTCCAGTTTGAGCAGCAAGTCCTCTAATAAAATGCCTTACAGGCCCTGCCCGCACAGGGCCTGTGTCCATTTGATCTCTCTCAGGTCCCTCCCAACTAGAACAACTACCGGATTTCAAAGCTTCCAAGTGCTAGTATGTGACTCTAAATCACATATTAGTCTCCAGTTCTACAGGGCCACTCAATGAAGCTTAAAGTTTACCTCTCCGGCGAAATCCACTCCGATTGGCGTGCGCAAATTATCGAAGGTTGCCAAAAAGAAGGGCTGGACATCTCCTTCTCTTCCGCAGTCACCAACCACGACGCCAGCGATGCCGCTGGTGATGGCCTGGGTGAGGAGCAGAACGCTTTCTGGCGGGATCACAAATCTGCCAAAGTTAACGCAATCCGAATCAAGCACCTGATTGAAAACTGTGATTTGGCGGTGATTCGATTTGGCGAGAAATACAAACAATGGAACGCCGCATTTGATGCCGGCTTTTGTGCAGCCTTAGGCAAGTCCTATATCACACTTCACGATGAATCTTTGGTGCACGCACTCAAGGAGGTGGACGGTGCCGCCCAGGCCTGGGCACAGACCCCCGCACAGGTTGTCGATATCCTGAAGTACTTAACCACTCAGGCCTAAAGAGCTTCTGGATAGCAAGCCGGCAGGCATCTACTAACAAAACTGCACAATCAGTAGGTGCTGCTAGGGAGCCTCCGAATAACTCCGTAATGCCTCTGCGGGCCTTGAAGGCTGCAGATGTTAGGCGCAGCTCGCCGCGAATGGCCGTAGCCCTTTGCAAGAGCTGCAACGCAGCAGCTGTGGCCTTCAAGGCCCGCCCTTCGGGGCTTGCAGAGCGATTCACACTCCGCGTTACGACTTCTTGAAAGGTCTAGACATTCCTGCGAAGCCGCGCCTTGATTGTGAAACGCTCTGCATGCCAGAGGTATCACGGAGTTATTCGGAGGCTCCCTAGTTAAAAGCCGTAATTAAGGACACCGGCATAGTTCGGCCGAGAGGCTGCCTCTGCTGATGGGTTGTGCACTACCTCGCCGCTACGATTGATCGCATAGATTTCCGCACCGCAGTGCTTGCAGAATGCCTTCTCCCGCAAAGCCCCCTCTTTAAAGTGATATTTGCGCAGTGAGTTTTCAGGATCGCTGATATGGATAGCGACTTCAGTATCAGCGTGCCCCCTTTGGCCCGCTGGTACAAACAGGGCATCTATAAGCTTGTTGAAATGAATCGCTCCACAATGACAAGTTAACGGATTCATAGCCTTATCTCCCTGGTCGATTAGTATGGGGAAGCAGTTTACTATTTACTTTAATTTAACAAAGGGGATATATTGAAAAGATCTTTTAGCTTTAAGGAAACAGTCTGTGCGTAGAGAGTACGACAAATACCATTTGATCAACGTTTTTTGCAGTGTTGTTGATCACGGTTCCTTAAGCAAAGCTGCCAAGCACTTGGGCCTGTCTACGCCCACCGTAAGCAAGACTCTCGCTCAACTTGAACAGGCCCTTGGCCAGGTATTGCTCAATCGCACCACCCGGGCAATCGCTGTTACAGACGCCGGAAGGATTGCTTACCAGAAAGGGCAAAAAATAATCAGCTCATTCACCGAGCTGGAAGACCAGATTGCAGAGGCGGCAACGCTCACCCGAGGAAAATTAAAAATCACTTTTCCGGAAACCCTCGGCTTAAAAGTATTCAGTCATATCTGCAATGATTTTCAGAAAGCATTCCCCGATTTCAGCTTGGAGCTTATCTTCAGCCCCTATCACCTGGATTTAATCGAGGACGATATCGACATTGCTTTTCGCGTCTGGGAAACCCTGCCCGATTGCCAGTTTTACGCCCAGCCCCTATTTAGTATCCGCCCTATTTTTATTGCCGCGCCGACCTATCTGGAAGAACACGGCTGCCCCAAATCCATTGCCGAGCTCAGCCAACACAACATCATGCTAACCCGCCTTGACGGCCTGGAAGATGGCTGGTCAATTGATGGGAAGTTCTATCAATTCAATGGAAATTTAATCTCCAATAAAACTTTCCATACCCGAGCAGCCGCATTAAACGGGAATGGCATTGCCAAGCTTCCCTCCTATTTTTGCCAACGGGATATCAAAAAGGGGCGACTGGTAGAGGTACTCCCTGACTTGGAGCGAAAAGATAAAACTGTAGGCGCTATCTATAAAGTAAGGCGAAAAGATTCAAAGAAAATTGACGTGTTTTTGAACTTTGCACAAGAGCGCTTGCAGGAGTATGACTTTAGCCTGTTTGATGAGTGAGAATGTGCCACTAAAGAACTCTGCAGCGATTAGAGATCCTCTGTGAAACACTCAGCTGTTTAGCACCACATTAGGTGGTACCATAGAACAATAATAAGCGGCTTGCTACTGGGGCTGAAGAGAGTGAAAACAATACTCTCGAAATACACTGTAGATACATCCCCTCTCCTTTATTGGTAAAGCCGCACAACAGTCATACATTGGAGATTGAAGTGACAATCACTAAAGAGGTCGAACAAGGCCAAGCTGTCTATTCCAAACCCGTACTTTGGCTTTATGATATGTGGGTTCTGGGCATATCAAACCGCTTTATTTGGAAGTGCCCAACTCCTGGAATACTAGAGCACTTCAATCGAAATATATCCTCCAACCACTTGGATGTAGGTGTTGGAACGGGCTATTTTATGGACAAGTGCCATTTCCCCTCCGACAAAGTCCGCCTCGCCCTGATGGACCTGAATCAAAACAGCCTGGATATCTCAGCGCAAAGAGTGGCTCGGTATAATCCAACACAGTTCCGCTGCAATGTCCTGGATAAAATTACTTTAGAGACTGAAGTTTTTGATTCAATCTCCTTAAATTACCTATTTCACTGCCTTCCCGGCAAGCTGTCAGAAAAACTGGTTGCGCTGGATAATGTCGCAACCCTGCTATCGGATTCAGGCACCGTCTTTGGTTCCACCATCCTGTCTGAAGGCGTACCGAAAAGTGGGGCAGCCAAGAAGTTAATGGCTATCTACAATAAGAAAGGAATATTTTCTAATACTCAGGATTGTGAAGAGGACCTTAATACATTTCTTGCCAGTCGATTTAAGGAGTACAAAATAGAAATTCGCGGGTGTGTAGCACTATTCAGTGCGCGGCACAAAATCACCGGCTAGAGCATCTACAGGGCACTTATGAGGATGAAGTTCTCGTTTAAGTTGGGGCTGAGAAATCCACTGATATTCGTTACCTTGTCAGCTTTAGCAGTAGTTCCCAATTATTGCCTGGGCCTGCATTTCAGTGTATTTGAAGATAAATTTGAATGCCTTGATATTCACAATTCTCTAAACTGTGCACGGTCAATCGAAAGTGGATTGAGTGCTCAGATCAACCATATCCAGCGGACGCAACCAGGGCACCTGACTATAGCCCTGAATAGCGGGAAATTACTGACGTACACAGACATCCTTCCCGCAAATAGTCCCGCAGAACACATAGCCTACTCTGCAATTGAGCAAATAACTGATAACCTGCTACTGATTCATCAACAGCTCTGGGAAGCACATTCCTATATTTTGCTAGACTTGAGAAACGGCCATGAATATTCTCTTGCCGGCTACCCTTTGCTGTCTCCGCAAGGCGGATATCTTTTTGTTGCCGAACAAGACCTGGACGCCGGTTTTAATGAAAATGCCTTACAAGTTTACAGCTTATCTGCAAATTCTTTGGACTTACTATACGAGCTAAAGCCTGAAAACTGGGGACCAGACCAAGTTTACTGGACGACAGAAAATACGGTCTCTTTTATTAAAAAGCAGCTTAATCCCAACTACCTTTCAAGTAAACACCAGCCGTTTTATATTGAGACTAAAGCTGTACTTTCTATTGCCCCTGATAGCCAGCGTGTAAACATTCGATATTTTGATTAAAATACCCCTCTTTAATTTACCCAAAGTATCTTGGAGCTATTTTGACAGCTAATTCAGGTCTCTCGATATTATTTGTCTGCCTCGGTAATATTTGTCGTTCTCCCTTGGCGGAAGCCGTTTTCCGCACCAAGGCACAGCAGGCGGGTATTCCTGTTTCCGTCGACTCCGCGGGCATCATCAGCTACCACGCAGGTAAGCGACCAGATCCGCGAACTTTGGCTATTGGTGAAGAAAATGGCTATTCATTTGAAAATAGCTACGCTCGCCAGGTAGCCACTACCGACTTTACAAAATACGATCATATCTTTGCGATGGACAAAGATAACCTGGAAGCATTGCAATCCTTGCAGCCTGACTCATCAGGCGCCCAACTAGGGTTATTTTTATCAGTGTTGCAAGATAGTGATTTAGCTGAAGTGCCCGATCCTTACTATGGTGGTATTGAAGGGTTTCAACATATTCTCCAGCTTATAGAACAAGCATCTGATGCATTTATCGAGCAGCTTAAAAGCAGAGAGTAAGCAAAGCCCCCACAAATTCTACCGGGCTTGTGGGGGGAAACTTTCCTCCAAGGCAGACCTATCCCACATTCCCTTATCGGCTGCGGCTTCATAAGTACTCTGCAAAAAATCAAACAGCGCCTCATCAGGGGAGCGTGAAGCTCTCACCGCATCATAGGGCAGCAAGAACTCACCCAGATCTTTGGAATAGTAAGCTGAGGCGGGCGCGACCCTTGCTTCGGGAAATCCTTGGGGCTCTGGGTAAGTATATGAATAGAAGCAAGCACCATCTACACCACCGCCACCAGGCCAAAAACCGGCACTGCTAACTTCATGAGAGTAGGCTTCCCTGGCCACCCAATCGGGAAAGTGTGGAACGCCTCCAGGGTGCGGAGGCGCCTCCCTGCCAGAAAAACGGGTAAGTGCTAAATCAAAACTTCCCCAAAAAAAATGAATTGGACTGCACTTGCCAATAAAACGACTGCGAAACTCAGTGAAAACCCGATGAATTTGCACCAACGCCTGCCACAGCTGCCTAGCATATTCGGGATCATACTCGTAGTTATCCTGATCCCTCTCAAAGGGTATCGCATCCGCCACTTCGGATGGCATGGTGTTAATCTCAACCGGTATACCTAGCTGCTTGAGTGCAGCCATTACTTCCCAGTAGAAATCAGATACTGTGCGGGACTCCAAGGGTAATACCCATTCTCCCCCCTCAGTGGTCAACAGCTTCAGTACGTGATGATAGAAATCAAAGCTAATAGAAAACGACCGCCCTCCATAAGGGATAAGAGATGTCTCCAGCCCTCTGGCGGTAATATATAAAGGAACATGCCAGGAGTGATTGATCCAAGGAGTTTGTACCAGGCGAATCTTGCCAATAACCTGCATCCACATATGCAGGGTGGCAATCGTATTTACTGACTCAGCGTAGGGTAACTCTGGCCAGTCTTTACTCTCAGACCGATTCTTTAAGTTGCTCACTTTACGTGCTCCATCTATCCTTTGACTCGCTCGATACCTAGTGCCTTCTGTTAACCGCCAAGCTTAGACCACTAAAAATACCCCATCCGAAAAAAACTAAAAACAGATAAACAGCTCTATTTTGATCATCATGAAAGACTACCTTAAATTCAGACTCGACAGCCAAGCAACAAGCATTATCGAGACCCCATAGAGAACAATAATGATAAGGGTTCCGATAGTGTTGATTTTTGTTAGCTTTCCTGACTTGTCAGACAACCAAGTATTAAAAGCTCTAGTTATCAGCGGCATCGCCACCCAAGTAAGCGACGTAACAATTAATAAGTTGATAAAGAAGTTAGTCGTCGCAAAGGGCCAACTCTCTACCAAAGGTAACAACCACATCGTAATAACCATAACTATCGGATATAACATCAATAAAATGAGCATGGCCATTTTCCACTGCGAGGGCGCAGTGTCTTGAGCTCGGCCACGAGCCCGAGAAAACCAATCCTCAAAGCCATGCCCTATCCGCTTTATTTTTACATCTTCAAAAAATCCTTCAGCACGTTTTACCAATCGCTTATGTTCATCAGAATTAAGCCAGTTGTCTAAATGCTTGTTGGAGTCAAATCGAAATATTGCAACCCATTCCTCTTGAATACCCTTTATTGGCTTAGTTAGACCAGCGCCCAAGAAGCCTGGATATTTTTTAAGTGCTTTATCAATCTCTTTCTGCCACTGCATATATTCGCGAAAAAATTCAGGCTTCACTTTTTTGGATACCACAATCGTTACGGGCACTGTTAGTTGATCTGCACCAGCGATAACTTGAGATACTACTTCAACCGAGAATTTCTTCTCTAAAAAAGCAATTAGGTCTTTAAGTAAGTTATTTCCAAGAAACGTTTCAAGGTGAGCAACCGTATCAAATTTAAATATTTGAACCCACTCATTTTGGATATTAGAAACGGGCTCTAACAAATTCACCTCGAGCAGCCCATCACAATCTAGCGCAACATCCACCAGCTTCTGATGCCATGATCGATACTCATCCCCCAGGTACTTTGGCACCTCTTGAGACAATACAAGACAAGCACTGGAACCCTCTTCCATTATCTGGCAGCAGCCTCCGGCGGATGAACTAAAGATCAAAGTATTATGCAAGCAGAATGTATTTGTGTTCATTTTTGCGAACGAATGCTTTTGCTGAAAACTATCGCAACAAACAAACTTAGACGAAATGTCAGGACTGACATCAAGGGTAGCATTTGGGAAGTAACGCTCCGTACGAATGACGGAGCGGTCTGCAGAAGTGTCGCCTATTTGGGTGACACTTCCGCTAGAAAAATAAATGCGCGAGCAATCAGCCAGTCAGGCTTTCACTAACAACCAGTACTTTGCCGTCGCGCCCGCCTGCCGCAGCTATTCGTACCGCTTCTTTAATTTCAGACAGAGGGTATGTGCCATGAACTGGTGCAGATAACTTACCTTCCGCTACAAGCTTTGTGATAGTGCCAAAAACTTCCTGTTGCCGCTCTGGGGATGCCGAGCCAAACCACTTGGCCAGCCAGAACCCGCGCACGGTGATATCTTTAAAGATGATCATCCCCGGTGCGATAACGCAGGGTTCCCCACTAAGCGCGCCATAATTCACTAAGGTTGCGCCATTTGACAGAGCTTCGCCCATACGAGCAGTTGCCATTCCACCAACAGCATCAATGCCTAGCTTGATCTCAGCATCACCAGTAGCCTCAGCCACTCGCTTACCCAGGTGCTCACCATCCACGAGAACCACATCAGCGCCTGCGGCCTTCATCGGCTCAATCAAAGACTCACGGCGGACAACATTGATCACTTTCAGGCCCCGCAACTTGGCCAGGGTTGTCAGATAAGACCCCACACCGGAATTTGCGGCATTCTGAATAACCCAATCCCCCTCCTTGAGATCTACAAATTCGCTCAACAGCAAGTAAGCTGTTGGCGGATTAATCGTTATCATGGAAAGCTGTAGAGGGTCTACATTATTCGGGAGCGGAATCAGCCCCTGGGCATTGGCCACCATATGTGTAGCCCAGGTGCCGCTTCCTACCGGCAGGAGAACGACCTGGCCAATGGCTGGCGCGGTAACATTAGGTCCATGTTTGACGACCTTAGCAACACCTTCATTGCCTCCAACCGCAGGAAGAGGAGGCAACATCCCATAATCGCCCGTCAGGGTCAGAACATCTGAAGGGTTAATTGGTGCTGCCAGCATCTCCAGCAACACCTGCCCCTCTTGAAGTTCAGGGGTATCAAAGGACACCGCCTCAATAACATCCTGCGGCACTGGTCCGCGCTCTTGATATTCCGCCTTTAACATATCGCCGTATCCTTTTTTCGATTGATTATGAACAACGACCTTCACGCTGTACAAAATGTACCATGAACACTAGAGTTTGACGCTTATTAACAGTGGGGCCATTTAGATTCCTCCTGATAAATCAAACCCATTTACAAATCGCCATTTGGATCTACTTATGTGTGGTTCAAGCTAGCAATTTCAAGTCAGCCACTTGAAGATACTAAAAAGGGAGAAGGGAAGAATACACCGCGCTTGGGACCCTATGAGGCATGGATGCCGATTAGGAGCTTACAGGGATGTATTCACAGCGTGTCTCGAGTGCGGTGTATTCTTTCCTTCCACCCCAGTAGTAAGTCCAATGAAGCAAATTGCAGCAGCGATAACAATAAGCAGAAAAGAAGTTAAATTAAGCAGGCCGAAGTAAATAACGGCACTTTTGTGTTCTATCCGATCAATTACCACCTTAAGCACCGGGTCCGTAACAGCAAGTGCAGGGTCAGGCTCTATCACAGAAGCTAGAATGGTATAATTCCTGCCCTTTATTGTTTCGCATACATGCAGTGTTCTTCCCATTGTTGACCCCCAAAATCCTGAGGCCTTGTCACCGCTCTTACCCACTGCAACCTCAACCCCCTCCTCTAAAATTGCCCAATCGATAACCAGCGTTTCAGAATGAGCTTTATACTTTTCCTTATCAAGAAATTGAATACTCAACCGACAATTTTGCTCGCGAAAATCAAGCACCCTTTCTGTCTGCAACTCCAGCTCGAATGGCACACTTAATTGCGATCGGAAGTTAAATTCACTCCTCCACTTTTTTGTAACATCAACAGGATACTCAACCGCTATCCATTTATATTTTTATAGGAAACAGTTGCATATACCAATATCAAAACCGCAACAACAACTAACACCAGCACTGACTTAATGGTTAATCCCACACCCCCCCCAAGATACCTTCCTTAATACGTCACAGCTACACCCCTTGAGACCCAAGCAGAACCAAGAAAACACACAATGCAAGCCAAACTTAGCATTTCGCAGTACCCAAAAGCAGGCAAGCACATACTAAAAAGGGAGAAGGAAAGAATACACCGCGCTTGGGACCCTATGAGGCATGGATGCCGATTAGGAGCTTACAGGGATGTATTCACAGCGTGTCTCGAGTGCGGTGTATTCTTTCCTTCCACCCCAGTAGTAAGTTGCCAAATAGCGCTCTCCAACACTGCTCAACGGACAATTATTTAAATTTATTAAAATAATCATCATGGAAAATAAAATATATAGCAAAACGTACCAGTTGGGAGTAGAGTCGTAGAGGCATCCCTAAAATAATCATTTAGATAGTTACAAGATGTATTTCAAAAAAATTACAAAAAAAAATTTAATTTTCCAGGAATTCATCCTGCCTCGCTTGCAAAATATACAATCTGACCAAAGAGAACTTTTCAGTTCAGAAATTCTAGGCAAGTACAGAACACTATTATCAAAATCATATCGATTAATACCTTTAGCTTTATGCTGCTTACGTATTAATTTCCATTTAAGAAACTTCAAAAAGTCACAGCTTTTCTCAGCCACGATAATTCGTATTGCTAGCAGGACAGGAGAATAACAATGGGGCTCTGCATTGACTCCAGTAATATCACGTTTATCACACAAGTAAGGGCTGCCCTGAATACTCTTGTCGGCGGTGTCGGTACCGCACTTACCTATACACAGGAGCGATACCGAACCGGGGGGCGACATGTGCTGCGAATTACAGAGGGAGTTGGTATTTTGACTGCAGCTGGCTTGAGGGCAAACAGCACCACTTTGCTACGCCGACTAATTACCAGCCGCCATGACACCAGAATTACTGAGCACCACGCTCTCGGATTTCGTCCCGACCAGTGGCTGATGGATCAGGTATGGAGCGGCTTTAAGAGCTACCTCCCACTAGTAAGCCCGGACAGAGGCTTTATGGCCAAAGTGATGAGCAGCGGCTCCAGCGGCGTTGTAATGTGGAACAATACAGCCCTGCAAACCGCCAACCTGGCCAACAACGGCACCGTGGCAATGGGGAATTGCCCAAGCTATATCACCCTGGCCCATGAATTGGTCCACGCTGACCGCTGTAATCGCGGGCGATACCTGTCGGGCAGTGCAAATTCCACTTTCCTGGCCGATGAACGCCAGGCTCCCATGGGTAGAGTTCTCCGCCAGCAAAATGCTCCCTTAACCATGGCCCGCATTGCCAATGGCGGTCTAAATATTGTTTATAACAATATAACTATCCCAAACCGCAACAACCTGATCTCAACCAGAACTAGCGGCTGGATATGGGTAGGTGGCTCCATGGAATTGCGTGAGGAGATCGCCACTGTCGGGCTCAGTGACGATGACGGTAATGTACCTACTGACCCGCTAGCCATTAACGAAAATATGATTCGGGCTGAACATGGCGTAGCGCAACGGATGAAGTATGGCCAGATCAGAAACCTGAACTAATCTCGCGCATATGGGCCCCGCCAGCACCAAAACCTGAGGCCGCTCCACCAAAGCAAACTGACAGATATGATCTGTGTACCTCCTGCTAGCAGTATTAACTTATGAGATATCGCTAGCAGTAGGTTTCTTGCCTTCCCCGCTTTGCATATTGCATCCGACCACAGCATGTCGTTATGCTTTGGCGGCTAGAATCACACCTTCCCTTTGTCTGGAGGGTACACAGAACACCTTGGTCAACATACAGCCAGATCATAACCATGATTGATTATGCCCTTATAAAACACGTCCACATGACCGCCGCAGCGCTCAGTATCCTGCTGTTTACCATCAGGGTGGGATTGGAGTTCAGCCACAACACGGGCTGGCGAAATGGCCCCCTGCGCTGGGTGCCACACCTCAACGACACTTTGCTGTTAGCTGCAGCTGCCGGACTGGTAATTCTCGGCAGCTGGAACCCGAGCACATCGCCCTGGCTAGGTGCGAAAGTAGCCCTGGTATTTGGCTACATTATTGCTGGCGTCTTTGCTCTGCGCCCCAACTTTTCCAAGCCAATTAGAATCACTGCCTGTGTACTTGCCTTCCTGCAAGTAGTCGCTATTTTCTATCTGGCGATGCACAAGCCCAGCTTGTAACTGGATGGCATTGAGTACTCTTGGTATCAACCTCAAACTGGTATCAACCCCAAACATCGTGCTCAATGCCTTTTATTTTAAATTTACTTCCATTGAACACCGGCTCACGCACCCCGGAAGACAACTGACTCTCGTAATCTGCCATTACCTTAAAGGCCACACCAGACAAAAGTAAGATAGCTATAAGGTTTGCCGATGCCATAAAACCCATCGAGACATCGGCCATACGCCAAAGAAAGACAAAGTTTTCTGCACTTCCCGTATCTGCCACCCAAGCCCCAAAAAGTACGAACATCAAAAACAATAGCCGATAACATAAGATGGATGTTCGGGTATGGTAGAGGTAATAAATATTGGTTTCGCCGTAATAGTAGTTACCGATAATTGATGTAAAGGCAAAAAACATCAATGCCGTAGCAATAAAACTACTTCCCCAGGTACCCACCTCGCTCGCCAGTGCGTCTTGAACCAACTCAACCCCTTCCAAATTACCGACCATAAAGACATCTGCCACCAAGATAATGGCTGCCGTGGAAGTGCAGATAATAATGGTATCGAGAAATACCGATGCCATTTGCACGTATCCCTGCACCATTGGGTGTTTTACATCTGCAGCAGCAGCGACATTGGGCGAGGAGCCAAGTCCAGCTTCATTGGAAAACAGGCCCCGCTTGATTCCATTGGCCACCGCCGCACCAAAGGCCCCCGCCCCAGCCTCCTGAAACCCGAAGGCATTTGCCAGAATTTCCAACAGCACCCCAGGTAATTCAGCAATATTGGCGACCAAAACATAGAAAGCTACCAACAAGTAACCAATTGCCATAAAAGGGACAACAATACCGGCAAAGCGCGCAATTGAACGAATACCGCCAAAAACAATAATCCCGGCAAAGAGCGCAATAAAAAAACCCACCCATAAAGGGCTTACACCCCAAGCTCCATACAATGCGGCAGCCATCGTATTTGACTGCACAGCATTAAAGGTAAATCCGTAACAAATCATGAGAAAAACTGAAAAAGTCAGGGACAGCCATTTCCACTGTGGTCCCAGCCCCTTTTCAATGTAATAGGCAGGTCCCCCACGAAATGCTCCGGGAACATCACCGCTCTCTTTGTAAGTTTGCGCGAGAGTATTCTCCACCAAACTGGTGGCCATCCCCAGCAAGGCCACCAGCCACATCCAAAACACCGCTCCGGGCCCGCCAGCGGTTATAGCCACAGCCACACCAGCAATATTTCCGGTGCCGATTCTCGCAGCTGCGCTGGTGGCGAATGCCTGAAATGCGGTTACTGAATTTTCATTTTCCTTATGAATGCCACGAATCATGACTTTGACCATATGACCAAAGTGACGAAATTGTATAAAGCGAGTGCGAATAGAAAAGTAGAGCCCCGCTGGCAGCAATCCTAAAATCAAGATTCCAAGCCACCAGATGCCACCGACTCCGCCCCAGGCGAGCAGGTTTGCCCACTCGATCAGGGTAGTGAAATGATCCAGAAAATCTTGCATTACCTAACCCATTAACCGCTTATAGTTATAAATGCCGCCAGCCCGCTGGTAGTAAGATTAGCAGATATTTCAAGAATTAATTTTGAGCAAAAAAAGGATCTGTAAAGATACATGACAGAGTTGGCGTAGAAATTATGCCAACCTCAAAACCTTCCTATTAACCTTGGAATACTCAGAGAACGATATGTTACAACACTTTAAGAACAACTAACCGTTAATTAAGCTTAACTAGCTTTAAGAAATAAGGTATAGCAACTATAGCCGTTTCAAAAGACTTTTATTTACCTCAAAATTGAATCGTTGCGCAAGATATAGTACTTAGGAGGCATGCAAAACCAGTAAAACAAAATGATAATAATGAAATCTGTCAAATTCATAAGATCTATTAATGCGCTGAAGATCATTCATTAAAACGACACTCCAACACCCTCAGCGCGAAACCACTATAAAACTGACTTAGAAGACCAAATAAATATTTCGAATAAGAGTGGAAGTACCCTCACAGATCACATTTGAATTTCCTTCAATCTTCACTTTCTTCCCGGCCATTACAGAAGAAAGCAGCATTGAATATTGGGCCGCACCAGCTTCAGACGTCAAATAACCAGTCCACTGTCCACCACCACAAGTATCGTCAGACATATCTCCATCTAGTCTGACAATAAATCTATTACCTGAGGATGAGTCTGACTCAGGCGTTTTATGTACCTGTAGAAAATTAATCTCACCCTGCTCTTCAGGAAAGTCCGCAAAAACACTAGCAGAGAAAAAAATCAAAAATAACGAAAAAAATCTCACATTAACACTCCAATAAAAAATTATTATGCTTCTATCTACAAACGGGACAAAGTTAATTGTCCCGTTTAAAAAATCAGCAATACCTATCGCAATCTAAAATTACAAAAATCAGTTTGTCAACTGTAAAACCTGACCGTTTATACGGTGCGCTTAGCTTGATTCAATTTGCCTTACAGCTGTCGCACCACCTCTAGCCTAGACATATATCACTTTTACTTTTATTAATTATCTAATCAATAGAGAAAGCAATCTAATATTACCGCCAGCTGAACAGTTTTCATCATCGATTACCAGGTTTACTTCTTTTCCTGCTGAATGAGCGGTGAGAGCAATAGAAAGGATATGATCTAAATTCGGTGCATTTTCATCTGCCTGCACCATTGAGTTAGCATCACTACAATCAAGTGGATCAGGCATCTCATCCTTTAACATTAAGTTTACCCTTTTACTTCCCCATCCAAGAGAGATTTGCTCGATGCTTGTCCATCCGGAGTATTCTGCTGCATAGCTATTAGCACTCAGCAAACCTGCCACTATAATTGCTGCTAACTGACGTTTCACTATAAATCCTTATTCCTATTTTGGAATGATAACTGTTTCATTTGTACCAGTTATAATAACTTTGCCTCATTTTTTTACAAATGAGGTAAAATCCAACTTATCTATTTTATACACAGTGAATTTGTTCAGCAACTTATACGAAAGCAAATGTTAGAACCATATTGTAATTTTATAGATTCGAACCCCCTAACCACCTAACTAAACCTTAAGGTTAATACCCACTGACAGCGACTCTTGAAAGATTACAAATTAGCCCTGCGTTTTTAAGAGAGTAATCCATTTGATCGCAGTGAAATAGAAACGTCCAAATTCCATTGCACCTTTTTGGCGGACAGCTCTGTAGAAGATCAATTGATCTACTTGCTGTTGAGGCTGACGCTTTCACGTGCCAGGCCAGTCCCGAAGGTGATCGTGCAGCACTCTTTTAAGTCCCAGGATTTGGTGGATGTATATGCCCTTGCCAGCTGTATGACCGACCCATATCACCTTTTAACCAATAGGTGTCCTGAATTTTTCGCCTACTAAATCCTACTAATTTCCACCCAATATCCTAACACTATCTGTTCTGTTTTCATCCAAACCCACCGTTTCGAGCCCCAAGTAGAACTCCCCACGATTTCATAGCGCTTAACTCTAAACCAGAAAGAAATGGCCATTAGAATAGGCATCAGAAACAAAAACCAGAGAAGGCGACCCCGTCAAATCCGCCACTCGCAAAGTCTAACTATTACCTTTAAGAAGCTTTTAACCTTATTCGATTCGCCTTACAGTAATCGTTTAAAGCAGTAGATACTTTAAACTGTATAGATACCGGAAGCCCCATACTGAAAGCAGTCAAAAGAGTACTATAAGCCGCTGAACTGTTAACCGCATTCTGCTCAATGTAAAAGCCATCGGGGCAGCCTGCATTGGGCTCTGTACTTGGCACAATCGATATCGCCCACGCATTACTACCAGAAGGCCAAACATCTAACTTCTCAATCGTATCCGTATGAGTTACCCAGTCTTCAGCTAGCGCAGATGTACTCATTAAGAGTACTGCTAACATTGCAGTTATACTTCTTCTCATCAATATATCCTAAAAATCACTATAATAAAAAGGTGAGGCTTGTGTATCATAGCACAATTTTGCACCTCTCCTACCCGGCACTCAACAATAAATTAAGCAGAATCAACGCTTCAATTAGAGTAGCAATCATCATAAGCTTTCTGTTTTAAAAGGCAAATACATTTTATTCACCATTCTATATAACTCACACAACAATTACCTTCTGGGTAGCTTGCTGCCCAAATCAAATATTTTCACATCGTTAAATTCACACTATTAACTTCAAATAGAGCTGATGCACCAACAATTAAAGGCATCAATACTTACACCAAATTCTGAGATGAATTAACACGGAACCAAAAGAAAAACAACGAACGTATTTCCGGACATCCATCAAAGAAGCATACTTGGTTTGCGATATCCAACTACATTACGAGCACAAATCTATAGACCTCAATATCGAACAAACAATCTACTTATATAGCACCAGTTAGTACTATCATCAAAATTAATTGTAACCTCTTTCCCTGCTGCCGCTCCTGCCAAAGCTGCACTAAACATCAATTTTAGCCCTTGTTGTGTAACACCATTCTCCCCCAGCACCACCCAATGGTGCTTTGGGTCATTACCATTAATACAAGCACTAGAATCGTCATCAAAAGTTACAACAAACCGACCATCCCCGTGAGGGTATACTTTCGTAATCGTTGAAGTAAACCAAACCTCCTCCGCAACTGCAGGAAATGAAAAAACAATTAGAAAAATAAAAGCATTTAACCTTAACATACAACCGCCCTAAACCCAGAAACTAAAAGCCAAAATAATTTACTGAAAAACCCCAACAAAGGCTGCGGGATTACAAGAATTACCGTACGCTCCACACCTTGACCATTTACCTACCAAAAGCCTATGTATTTACTAAATACAAAGCGAAAAAAATAACAACGCCTTGTCAGTTTTACTATATAGTTAAAGACTGCTCGCAAAATGCTAGCACCTTGCGAGTACAGCCCTCAATATTTAACAAACAATCTATTTATATAACAGGTGCTACTGCTACCATCAAAATTAATTCGAACTTCCTTCCCTGCTGCAGCTCCCGCTAAAGCCGCACTAAACATCAGGTTTAACCCTACCTCAGTCACACCATTCTCCCCAACTTTTACCCGATGGTACTTGGGGTCAATACCGCTTGGACAGCCGGGAGAGTCGTCGGCAAAAGTTATAACGAAATGACCATCTCCATGGGGATATACCCTTGTGATCGTTGAAGTAAACCAAACTTCCTCCGCAACAGCAGAAAAAGAAAGTAAAAACAAGCAAATAAAAGCTTTAAGCCTTAACACACTATCACCCTAAACTTACTAAATAAAACTAAAACAATTTACTTAAAGATTTCAATAAAGGCCGCGCGATTGCAAACTGAAGAGTCCTCATAGCTATATATAGAAATTTTTTTACCAGTGGTCAGCGCTGTAAGGGCAGCAGCGTAAGCCCGATTATGAATTTCCTAATTATTCCCTGCATTACCTGCCACTGATAACGGAAAGGTTATGGGCTCACCGCTACACAAGCCATTACCATTAGCAGTCTTCACCGTAAACGACATACCGTTTGCTGCGGTATTTGCGACTGCCGTAATCTCGACACTTTGGGCTATATATCCGCTGGAAGCCCATCCATTTACCGAACACAGGGCGAAAAATTATAGCAACGCCTTCTTCATCACAATATTTCCTTTTTCTAAAGTTTCAACTTAAATAAAAATTTTTGCATACTACCACCATTCCCAGCACATTTATATCAATTAAGATTTATTGAACTCTAAACAACACCGTCGATTTAGCAGTAATTAGATAGACCCACTATCAATCTGCGCGGTGATACAAGCTCATTAGAATAATATACTAAGAAAGCCAGCAGGTATTCATACATCGCACCCAGGAACCATAAATGGAGAGCACATCTATATCCTGGGAGAAGCATAGAATTTATACCCACAATAGCTCCTCCTATACAACGACTGGCAAACCCAATTCTATTTGTGTGGCAATCTCGGAAAGGCAAGTAAAGGTCCCCGACCGCCTGTTGGTAACGAGCGTCTAGGTATGCATAAATGATTATCCTTTCAGCTGGATCACTACTTGGAACTGGTGAACTGGAGTGGTCGACATTTAGCCCCAGAAAGCGCGGCACCATTTATGGAAATACTCCCCCTACTCTTAAACGGCTAGGCATCTCACCAAAGCACCGGCCCTAACCCAGCCGAAACTTTGAAAGCCGCTTCAAACGCCTAGCGGGAACAGCAGGAGCTGTTCGACAAGACTGGATCCTTTTCGATAAACGCTGAGCACAAAGTATAAACGATTGCCGGTGCTCCCTTTCTAGCACACCCTATTAATTTACACCCAACACCCTAACACTACCCCCTTCCGTTTTGATCCAACCCCTCCATTTCAAGCCTGAAGGAAGCTCCCTGTGACTTCATAGCACTTAGTACTGAATAAAATAAAACAATTACTAAAAATCGACCACAGCAGTTTGCTGGGGCTTACCGAGCAGGGGTGCCACTTCCAGTCTTTTCCCGTTTATCATGGCATGTTGGATTTCTGGATTGGCTCTTTAAACAACTCTTCATCCATCAGAAAAATCAGGACTCTCAGCTTTCTTTCAATCGAAGATGATAAACTCCTTGAGACCAAACCTCCCCCCATGACTGTGAGCAGGAAGAAAACTGATCCTCCCGAAACCATAGGGTCACCTCCTTTCCTGTCGCATGTGCAGTTGTTAGAAGGGTTAAAGCTGCCTTACAAGATTCTTCAGCAAACTCACCCACGGTCTCAGTAACCCTGCAAACTCCTACACTATAAAAATTAGTATCTCCAGTACTATCTTTTATACTAGCGTGAACATTTCCATTTGCAGCAACTTCTACTGTAGTAACATTGCCAGTACAGGTCTGGCCAGCAGAATAAGCGTTAACAGAGGCAAGAAGACACCCAAGCAATAAGTAATTTCCGTTATTCAAAATTCATCCCCAAAATATATATTTTCATCAGCATTCATCATAGTGAATTTATTGAGGCTATACGCCTCCAAATTAACTAAAGATTTATTATTTTGATTTTATATTACTATAGGTTTTTGGTAAACCACAGGCTCATAACAATTCATAGGCATACCAAGCATCGATTAGAATTCTCACTCAACCCCCAAATCAAACAATTCGTTACCGATTCATAGGGGGCACATCAAGCAATCCGATATTGCACTTACATAATGCAAGCGGTTATACACAGCCACCCTAACAAGCACCATATTAAAATTCCGGAAAACAACAAACAACCCCAATAAAAATGCACCCACCTTAACCCCACTTACGAAAGACAAAGAAATATTTATAGCTTCCCCGTTATATTACCCGCCACCAATAACCGCCCACATGATATCCTTACCTCAAAAATCACCACGCACGGACAGCATACATAATAGAAACAACGCAATAAGAGAACTCAAAACTAAGAAAAAAGATTAAATTAATAGCAATGATGCAGCCTTAACCATTACTTTCCTTATGACCAACTAAAAACTAGCGCCCCCATACCTTTGCGACACTATATCTCACATTAGAAAGAAAAGTACTTCTGCACAGTTATGAACCACGCTGAAACCCAGACTAGCACCTTTTGGGAAAGGCTATTCAAGATTTCCAGCATGGCCGAGCGTTCAGTTCAGAAAGCCTCACCAGATTACAATGAAGGAAGAAAGTGCGAAGAGTGAATTAGCCTAAAGCAAGAAGACTTATTGGATATCAGCTGGTACAAGCACAGCCTAATGAACCTATCATCACTAAGAATCTAGAGCTTAAATTTTATAGACGAGCCTAGATGCATCGAGAATGCACCTAGGCCGATAAGCTTATTTAAGCAACTTAATATGTGCTGCTCCACTACATATTGAGCTGTCAGAATAGCTATATATGCTGACTCTTTTCCCGGCAGTTAAGGCTGTAATGGCTAAGCTAAATGCTCTGTTATGAATACCTTCATCCCCGCCTTCGTTGCCTGCAGCACCAAGAGGAAAACCTATTGTTGTATCTTCACATGGATAATTTCCATCACCATCAGTCACAACCACTGAAAAGCTTTGGCCATTAGAATTGGTATTTGTAACAGCTGTTACCTCAACATCTGTAGCAATCCAACCTTTATCTGCAACTGCCTGCATGGAAAGCGCCATTAAGCTAGTGGCTATAATTTTCTTCATCATTACTTCCAGTGTAGTTTCTTAAATAGAAGTGAAAATCTTATTATTCTTGCCGGACAAGGTCAACTTGACTGCCCGGCGAGGTGGCTTATCTACCCCTAATCGCCACCAAGAAAACTAATGTTCTACTTAGCACAAACCCGCCTTCCAATAAGCTTACCCAAAGGAAGCGAACAGCGTCTACTTCTAGTTATTCAAAATATAAGAAGTCTCGACTAAATCACTACTTGGAGCTTATAGGCTGAAGTGGTCAACACTTAGGTTCCAGAAAGCGCGTCTCCATTTCTAAGGACGCCCCCTATACTCGAACGCCAGGGAGTACCACCAAAACACTGGTTGTATCTCAGCCGTAATTTTGAATACCGTTTTAATGGCCTGACTGGATCGCGACAAGCTTGCATCAAACTCGGGAAACGCTGGGTACACGGCATCAGCGATCGCTGACGCTACCATTCTGGAGCACCCTGCTGATTATTTTCTCCATCCCTAGCTACCCCCACTCCTCTTGGCTTTTACCTAAAGCCTCAATTTTTAAAGCCAAAACCTAATTCTTGCTCCTTTCAACCCACGGGCGTCCAGAAACACCTTCCACATCTCACCCAATTAAAACTAAGTTATAATCTTTCTAAAAATGAACTTAATGTTGACGGATTGGTAGCAGGGCTCACCAACCAAAAACCAATGCTTGAGAAATAAAAACAATCTTAGTTATAAGCGCCATGGAATTGAAACAAGGATCAAAGGCTTTCTCGAACCTACATGCACAACCAAGCAGACTAAATAGATGGGATGGCAAACGATATAAATTTGCACCTGCTAGCGCAGCGTAGTCAAAGTATTGTATCATACAGCCTCTACACTAACACCTTTATATTTTTTACAATTTACTACAAGGAAATCAAAATGAGAATTTTGGTAGTGATTTTGCTGGGATTTTATTCCGCATTCAGCAATGCTGAGTTTACTTATTCAGGAAAGATTTCCCAAATTCATACAGGCCCCCAATATACAAGCTCCGAAGATGAAGGAAAAGTCTTTATTGAAACTGAAGACGCTCCAACCGGAGAAGTAGCCTGCTCAACAAATACCAGTTTTTCATTTGCTTTCATAGGAACCACTGAAGAGGGGAAGATGTATTTAAGTATTCTTTTATCAGCACTGGCAGCAGGAAGAGATGTGGTAATAAAGAGCACAGATGACTGTAGTATTTATTCAAATGTTGCTGATTTAAGAAATCTGTCTATACATTAATTTAAGCAGCAAAGACAGGTTAGCATATTGATGTACTGGGGGATGGCTACTTCACCATCCCAATTAATACTATTAAAGTCACCTTAAGGCTGAGCGGGCTCAGTTCAGGCGGTACGACAACCTCGGTAAACTCTTAGTACAAGGTATAACCGACTAGTTACACTTTCTTATGTGGAACTTTTGAACCAATACAGTCGGCATATAGTCTCTAGAAAACGCGGTGCTATTGCCGGCAGCGCTCTTCCTGCCCACGAGTGATTGGGTATCAATTCCAAGCACGGGTTTTACTTCAATCAAAACTTGGAAGGCCGATTTACAGGTTGGGCGAGTTGAGTAGAGGCGGTGGAGAAAGCCAGCAGCCTCTTGCATTATACTAATCGCCCTTCAGCTAAACTTCTACTTAGATATAGAGCCCTACTTTTATTGCGAATACGCAAATACCCTCTAACTAGAATTTTCTCACCATTGAAGCTGGATGGGCTATTTATGACCTAAATTACGAAAACAAGCTTTACATGATTCAAACCACACCTATTCAAAGCTACCAATCCAAAACTTATAATTAAGAATCTACAAAAAATTACCGTGAAACCTTCCTACAACTTTCAATCTATGGGTGCCCCATGCCCTATTCATAGATGAATAGGCCATAAAATATAGGCACGAAAATAATCTTATTGGATTTTATTCAGTTTGTTTTAGTATCAAAGCTGCGTAGAATTGACAGATATTTATCGATATTTTGGCCGTAATTGAGTATGCCTGAATAGGCTCGCAGCCAAAAGATCAAGAAACCCAAGAGTTTTCTAAAACCCATCTCTCAAAGAAGAACGGTAGCGTGACGTAAGAGTAAGTAAAAGGCGCTGACCCAAGGTGCGGACACACCAGGGGCCAGCTAACCAAATTGATATCATACCTATCAAAGTGGCTCAGTGGATAATACGCTAGAAACCCGCTCGTCTTCAATAAAGTGGAGCAGATTCAGAGGCCTGAAGAGATTCTTCAAGCCCTGGCAGCGTTGCGTCTGTCTTTTCTTATTCTACGCTTACCGTTCTCGTGCACCGCCCTTCACTTCTGCCAGCCATTACTTATCAAGCATCCCCCATGCGGAAGATCCGCACACGATTTTAGTTTCTGTAGGAAATGACCATGTTGATTTTAAAGCGCCGGACCGGCGAGAACTTAAGAATTGGAACCAATATCTCAGTTACGGTGTTGGAGGTTAAGGGCAATCAAGTGAAGATAGGGATCAATGCCCCCAAATCCCTGCCTGTTTACCGCGAAGAGATTTATATGCGTATCAGAAGGAGTGGCCAGTGAGAAACTGAATATGCCGAAAGGACTGCCCTTTCGGCTGGATCACTATTTAGAACTAGTGGACTGGAGCAGTCGACATTTAGACCCCAGGAAGCGCGGCTCCACTTCTGAGAAGGCTCCCCCATACTCGAACGCCTGGGTATACCACCAAAATACTGGCTGCATCTCAGTCGTAATTTTTACAGCCGTTTTAAAGGCCTAGTGGGTTCAACAGCAGCCGCTCAACAAGCCTGTTTCCAGTTCGATAAGCGCTGAGTGTAAGCGACTGCCGGAGCTTCTTTTCTACCACACCCGGCTAATTTACACCGGTTTCCCAACACCTTCCCTTCTGCTTTAAGCCAAAATCACTATTCCGAGCTCCAAGCGAAACTCTTCAGGACCTCATGACGCTAAGCTCTGAACCAAGATGAAATAGCGGCTAAAGATCGACGCCAGCAATGCTGCTAGCGCCTCTCTCCAATCTATAGGTGTCTAGATTTGTCTACCTATGGGTGCTTGTAATCATCAACGGATGAGTCCAACTTTAAAAAAAAACGCAACGCCCGATCAAACTCAGGCAAATCAATTTTTAAATCTCTCAACATATAATCATCAACCCAAGCTAAGCTATATGTGGTCTGAAAGGAAAAGTAAACCTCACCAACCTTAACCTCTATGATTTTACATGTCGGGTGCAAACCGCCATCTACAGACTTTGTATAATCACCACTATAGAACCCCTCCTTTAAATCAAGGAATCTGTCCTTCAATACTGGGGTTGCAGGAAAACTCTTTCGCAAGATCTCCCCGCTCTCAATCCAAGCATGCATTACTCTATCATCTTTTATCGCAACAAACTGCCCATCAAAATAACCATAATCTGCCATTCCTTGCTCAATCAAGATATATGCATCAGCACCATTAAACTCTCCCAGTAATTTTCTAAATTCTTGCTGTACATTGGGAGACGGTAAAGTTCCCCAGTTTTTTTTGCAATCATTGAAAACGTCCGCAAAAGTAATCGGACTTACTATTAGGGTAAGTAGAAAAGACCACCGTAACAACAAGGCCAGCAGTCGCTCTGTTAACCTAGTCAACACTTTGTAATCCTTATTAATGCGGGGGTATCGCCTGACCATAACTATCTCTTTGCCAAGTTTTCCTAATCTCATTCATCGCACCGACTGTATCGATCTCCCACTGCTTGTCAGTACCATACTTTTCCGTAGAAACTCGATATTGCCGTAAAACACCTTCACCAAGTTCAACACTATGAATAATCTCATGAAAGAACACCTCCCTAAATGGCATTTGCACTTTTAGAGAATATTCATTTTGAGTTCCCCACACCCAAAGATTGCTTGCCTGTCTTTGATTAATCAAAATTACCGATGGCATTCCATCCTCAAAAAAACCACTTCCACTCGGCACAGGAACTACTTGTGTTTCACCCTGATGCATAGCAACTATTACAGGATGATCAATATTTGCAAGCCGTTGCATCCATGACGAGGCACTAGTTGTGTTGTATAGGGCACTATTTGAATTAAGTTCAGATAACCCGGCATTTATTTCTTGCCTTAGCTCACCTGGGACATTCCCATAAAAGTTAATAGTACCGTCTTTACAACCATCCGATACTTCGCACAAGCCCTCATATATTCTTTTCCCAAGGAAACGTACCGCATCAACATTCAACGAATCTGAAGCCCTAAAAGATGAATTCGGACCAAATAAGTGTACGGAAATGGATCTAAGGACTGAGCCATCAAACCCACCACCATTCTGATAATCACCCTGTGCCGAATACTCATAGAATTCAACACTATCGTTGTTATCCCTGGCAAAGGTCGCAGAAGAAGCCCCCTCCGGTGACTGGGCACCCCCTGCGCCTTGTGGAGCCCAGAAACCTTCATGGTCCGGATTCTGACCAATACTAAAACTATAATTGCCATTCGAATCAGCACCAACCTGGCAACGAGAGCTACAGATATCATACCAGAGCTCTTTAGCATCCTTCTTAAAATCCCCCCAGCTGTAATAACCGGTAGGGTCAGTCAAGGTCAGGGGATTGCCTTTTACATAGCTATAGCGGTTATAGCCCTGGGTATCCTCAACTCCATCAATCATGGGGTCCGCTTGCAGGAAGCGACCCAGATTGGGGTCATAGATACGGCCATTCATATGGATAATGCCGAGGGAGTCCACCATCTCGTGGCCGGTAAAGCCGTGAGTGGTGATCTCGTTCAGGCTATCCATCAGCTGGTAGTTGCTACCGATCAGGTCACTGATCTCCAGGGAGTCCCAATCGCTATCGCGGCGCTTACCCCAGGGATCGAAGGCCATACTCTGGCTTTCGAGCACACTGCCATTTTCATCCAGCACCACATCGGTAGAGCCAATATGGTCTGTGAGCAGATAGCGTTCCGTTAGGGATTGCTGCTCATAGGCACCGTTGGTTTCGTAGGTAAATACGGCACCGCCGGGCAGGTAGCGCTTCCAGTGGTAGCTTCCTTCAGACTGATAATGAATCCGCTCTACGCCACCCAAATAGAGGGTGGTAACCACCTCACCGTCGGAGCGGGTGTCGACACGCTGATAGCGGGCGCGATCCGGGCCATAGGTAAAGGCGGTGCTGTCACCACTCTGCGTATTGGTAATCAGGGACGGCTTATCGAAAGTGGTGTAGGTGAACGCCCTGCCGGTGCTGTCGGAAGTCAGGTTGCCATTGCTATCGTTGTAGGCGTAATCCACTCCGGCTGCTTTGGTAACCGCGTGGGGCTTGGCACTTTCATACAGATAGGCTGCACCATCTTTGCTGAGGATATTGCCGATACTGTCGTATTGATACTGGGTGCCAGTAGCGTCGGAGTTACAGCTACTGGTGCTGGTGGTATTGGCATTAACCTGTAACAGGCGGTTGAGGTTGTCGTAACAGAAGGATTCCTTCTTGCCAGTACGCTGGTTATTGCGGCTTACCAGATTGCCTACGGCATCCCAGCCGTAAGCCATTTGCTGAACGGTAGTCGCAGATGCGGAATTATCGGCCTTTTGCGATAACAGGCGTCCGGTGGCGCTATCGTAACCATTGTTGATACGCACTTTACCGCTATTAATGTCGGAATCCGTTACCTGGCCACGGCTATTGGAGCTAAGCACCCGGTAAACTTCACGCCCGGTATTCAGGTCGGTGACATATTCCAAAGCGCCGGTATTGGTGTAGTGCTCCTGGATACCACTGGTGATACCGTTTGCACCGTTGGACACTTCACCATCCAAAACATCGTACTGGTATTGGGGCCGGCCGAAGCTATCGTACCCCACACTTGACGCAAAAAACTCTTCATTCCCCACAGTGCCGAGGCCTGTTGCCACAGCGGTCTGCTGCCCCAGGGAGTTATATGAATAGATCGCACAATAGTGGGATGTGCCGGTATAGCACTGCTCATCATTGGCACTTGCTGACATGACGACAGCAGTCACTTTGCCGAGCGCATTGGCAACCGAAACACCAGCAGCATCTTTATCGTCGTAGTACCAACGGGTATGCCCCTCTTCACTGCCGGCGGCTGTGTAGTCGGTGCGACGCTGTGGGCGGCCGTAGTGATCGTACTCAGTGACCGTGCGCTGCTGTTTGCCATCTTCCTGCTCAACCAGGTCACCAAACGCATTGTAGGTGTAAGTCCAATCGCCCTTATCCGGGTCGGACATGGCCACTTTGCGGCCACGGGCATCGTATTTGGCGCTAATGGTAATACCCAGGTTTTCACCGGAGCGGCCGTGACTGATAACCTCTGTCACATTACCTACCGGGTCATACTGATATTCCACCGTGCCTTGGTAGTGATCCAGGATATAAACCGCTTCACCCAAGGCGTTGGTCTTTTTCGTGCGATTCTGGCTACCTGGGCTGGTGCTGGTGGAAACCACCAGATTATTTTCCAGGGTCAGCTCGGAATTACTCACCGTATTGCTATCCGGCAACTCTACGGAGGTGATTCTGGAGTTCAGGTCGTAGTAATTGGTTGTCCAGTATTCGGCAACGGTGCCCTTGGTATAAGGTTCACTTTGTCGCTCAACCCGGCCCAGTTCGTCGTATTCCGTATCGGTAACAATAATCTGGCTTTGGGTGAGGCCCGTGGATTCCTGGCGCAACTGGCGACCGAGCATATCGAAATAGGTCGTGGAATAAGCCCCTGTTTCACTGGTGGTCAACACATAGGTGGCGGCATCGCTATGACTACACTTTGAACCACTACAGATTCCATATTCGGTAGTTACCGAGGGAGCACCGTCCGTCGCCCTGTAAGTTTCACGCCCAAAGGCATCATATTCATAAGTCGTGGTTACATAGCTAGAAGCCGAGGCATCCAGGTAAGTTCGGGTCTTGGTGGGTAACCCCATATCATCGCGACTCACCACTTCAGAGAGTAAGCGATTATCAGAATCTCTTACCTTATCGACGTAGCGCTTATCCGCATCATATTCTGAGTAGCTTGTACGACTCGGCTCTGAGGCTTGCTCAGTTGCTTTTTTAGTTGTACTTAACCGATTTGCATAATCGTCGTAGGTGTAGGTCGTCGACAGCTTAATTTCAGCGGCGTCCTCACCACTGTATTCGGGCTCAATATGCTCTGCTTTTAGTAAGCCATACTGACTTCCGCCCTCCGGGTAGTACTCAAAAGATACTTCCCGAGTCTCAACATCACTGCCGCGAGTAGTGGTAATTTTAGTGCTGGTAACCCGTCCTTTTTCTCGGTACCAGGTCTCTCCATCGAACCCATTCTCTTGAACAACTTTTTGTACTACACCACCTGCAGCATTTTTGGTGCTTACCGTGGACTCTTCGAGATTGCCATAATCATCATAAGTGTTTTCAGTAAGCACGGTTTTGTACTTACTACCTGCGGCAGCGCCATCACTCTTGAGCAAGTAGAAAACTTCAGTAGATTCTTCGGTATACGGCCAATAGGGCGCTGTAGAGCCTCCACGCTTGGAGAGCGTATTGGCTTGACTATAGAGCAGCTTACCTTGAGGCGTGTATTTCTTAACACTCAAAGGCATCCCGATATAAGGGAATTCTTGAGCGAAAGTTGTTGTGGTATACCCAGTACGGCTATCTGTCGTAGTTATTTTTTCAAAACCCAAACTACCGCGACCACCGCCCTGGAAGCGCAAGCCTTCATACTTATAGGTTACTTGCTCAGTATTATTGGCGCTGGAAGCCGTGGGCATGGAAAACTCAAGCTGGGAGACTATGTAGCTGGTTCCACCAATATCAAATACGGGAGACCCGTAATCCAGCAGCGCAGCTCCCTGCCCTTTTACATAAACACTCGTATCCGTTAGCGGCTTATATGTGAAAGTGGATTCTTCGCCCAAACCACCATTTACCGCTTTAATAACATTGTTAGCTGTATAAGAAGCATTTGGTGCATAAAAGTTTACGTAGTGGTTGGTTGTGCCATCATAAATTCGTGCGTACTCCTGGAATCCATCGCCATTTAAATCGGCATAAGTTGCATGAATGCTATCACCAGAGCCAGCCGATATACTTGTTTCAATGACGCCATCAAAGCCGTTGCCATTCCACAACTTAACTTTTAACTGATCTCCAGGCCAAACGATATCGACAAAACCATCATGATTAAAATCAACCAGCTGAACTTTTTTTCCTGTAATTTCTGGCAAGGAAATATAGTTATCCAGGTCGCCATCATCCGATAAGGCATAAGACCAATCATCATTTTCATCCTTTAGGATCATATCCGTCAGGCCATCGTGATCAAGGTCTGCGGGAAGCCAAATATAGTTATGAGTATTAGCCTCCTCCTGGGTGGAACCTGAAAATGTACTCGTTGAAAGAGTAATTTTTCTCCAGTCTCTATAGGTTTTAATGCATTTACGAGTAAAGGGCACTAAAAACTCTGTACGACCATCCCCATCGGAATCAATAACCTCCATAGAGTGTAAATCACCAATCTCTATAGAATTTTCACAAACTTCGCTTGTTGAATTATCCGGTACAGCAATAGACTTACTAGGGCTGGTTGGATAGGAAACCATCCCGTTATTCCCTCTTTCAGCATAATAGAAGCTGATACCCTTTTTATCGGTATCCCGGATAATCAGATCACCTAGTCCATCACCAGTAATATCGGATAAAACACTTTGTGTACCCGCACCGGAAGGAATGATCACAGTTGCTGTCGAAGAAAACTTAGTGCCATCAAACAATCTTACGGCCCAACTGTTATCTTTCTGTCGATGAATAAAATCTAATTGACCATCACCATCGTAATCCAACAGATTCCAGTCATAACGTAGGTAGTAATAGGCTCTTATTGAATGGTTGGTGTCCTGAACATCCCATTTCTCGCCATCTGATAAAGCAACCTGCAGGTATCGCTCTTCATCATCGTTCTTATAGAACCAAATGTAGTCGTCCATTCCATCGCCATTTAGGTCCGCGACACGCCCAGGCTGGAACCTATTGGCATTGGAATGGAACTTTATTTTTGTATACTCCGTGGGATTAAATCCTGGAGCATCTACCACCTGCCAATCAAATGTAGTGGCCGCCGAACAACTATTTCCAACACACTGTTGGATACTGTACAGGCGACTTAGGGGAGGGTTTTCAGTGCTGGGCGACTCATATAAGTAGCCAAGGTTATACTCCCTAAAGCTAGCGCCATTATTAGTAATAGAGACTGCCTTAAGGCGACGTTTCAATGGGTAATCACCCACCATTAGGTTCGCGGGAACAAAGTCCAAGCGGCTTTCGTATTCAAACTGAATAACTGCATTTGCTTCAGAGCCTGCACCAAAAGCATACTCTATGCGGTCAATCCTGAAGCCACTACTATCTTCTATGTAATAGTATTCTATGGCGTTATTGCCCGAACTATCGTAAAGCTTATCGAGAACAAATGAGTCGCCGCCATTGTTAATAGTGTAGTAAGCGGTCTCACCACCTTTGGTCGTTACCTCAAATCCTGTAACACTGCCGCTGCCAGTAGCCTTAAAGCTGCGAAAGTCATTTAGTTCGGATGCATAAGTAGAATTAACGGATCCGTAGCTACCACCAGTGACAACCAAACGCTGCCCATCAACACAAAAGCGGTCTTTTTCACCAAGCAACACCTCTGAATCATCATGTACCAATGTACGATGGCAATAACGGATAATAGACAGGCCAGAGATTCCCCAACCTAACCCCATTAAGCCATTTCTACCTTGGCTGGAATAACCAAGGGACAGCTCGGGAGCATGACCGCCTGAACCTTGCGGAAGTTCTAGCTGTAAATTATAGGTTGCAGCTCCGGAAGGGGAGACTGCTGCAGCACCTGAGAGACTGCCAGCAATATTTGCACTTTCCAGCTCAGGTTCAATAAGTTCAGTTTCTGTAGTAGGCATGCCAGATACTGATAAGTAGGCGGTATCCGCTACTAGATTACTTCCAGATTCAATAACGAGATCATCCGCCCCATTACTATTGATATCATCAATATAAATACCGTTGCTACGATCGTTAACTAACTCTGCTAGAGTTTCATCCCTTAGGTCATCAGCTCCAGAGGGGTAGCTAAACTGATTAACCCCATAAACAATAAATGGGAACTCCCCGTCTAACTCACCTCGAAAAAGAAAATCAACCTGCCCATCATTATCAAAATCACCTACAAGGTAATCCGTCCCTAGGGTAAGCTGAACTGCATCAGCCAAAAGGGTTTCTGAAATATTGTCATATTCTAGATAGTGAGTATCGGGTCCAAACCAGGGCTTAACCTCCGAACCATATATAGTAAATATTGGGTTTGGTGGCAGCGTAATAGGAGTAGCTATATCTCCATGTAAAATAAGAAGCCTTTTGCTACTGTAAAAGTGATAATCCAAAAAACCGTCACTGTTGTAATCACCAACAAAAACAGCATACCCATAATTGTCCAGGGAAAAATCTAGGGCTGATACAGGCAAAGAAACTTCAACTTCTTCAGACTCCTGCCCGCTACTACAGACATAATTTCCAGTTCCGTAGGCACTAAATTTGCACGTCTTTACTAGAAATTCAATCGATCCGGTGTGCTGCAGATCAACACTAAGAGATTTCGGCTGATCAGCATCTACTTCATCTAAGTCCTGCCATTCACCGGCATTCACACGAAACTCTAAATCGTAGTAGTCAGCACCAGAAACTGAATTCCAGGTGAGATCTATTGAATCTCCGAGCGTACCCACTGTATCACTGACAGAAACACTGGAGGGGGATGATAGGGCTTTGAGTACTTCAGTGCTGCCACTGTCAGTTAAATTCCACCCTAGATCTGTTTCATCTATCAGGCGAACTGTAATGACATAATTATAAATCCCCTCTCCGTAGCCACTTACCTCAAGGTCATCTTCCCTTGTAAGCGTTACTTTTCGGATTTGCCCTACACCTTGCTTTGACTCAACGATTTCTGCACTGTCTATGAATGACCAATCAACTCTAACGGTATAATTACCAGTTGAGGACTGCGATGGAACAGAAATATAATTTTTTGCAGTTGCAACTGCGCTAGCTGCCATTAGGCATATAATTACTGCGAAGCGGGCTAGCCAACTAGAGCGCGCCCCACCAAATTCTGCCCATGAAACACAACTCTGCACAAAAACCCCCAACCCCAGCAAAAATTAACACTTGACGACAAATTAAGCGTTGAATGACAGTCTCTTATTTATTAGTTGAGACCATATTGACGAAAATACCTTAAGGAAAAGCATTTCATCTTGATATCCGCAAACCGCGCGCGAGCCTACCAGACTAAAGAAAAGAATTCTACCGGGGGAATGTAAAGATTGACCGAGCTTCAGCTATATAATTGATTTAATAAAAGAAAATAACAATCAATAGCCTAAAGACAAGGCCGCCGACATAAGGAGGGACTCTTTGGGATAAGTGAAAAACTTAAACAATATAAAGGCCAGCTCTATAAGCACTTCAACAAAAATATTAAACAGAGGGTGATTAATTCAAGAGGCGCCTAACACAAACCCGCAGATACCCTGACACAAATTCTTTCAGGTCCCCGGGCCGTAAAAAATATTTATCAAACCCGCTCAAAGATTTATGATACCCTCAACACATACGCACTCAATTGCAATCTGGCCTTTTAAACTACCCCGAAATAACTATGAAACTAAAAAAATCACAATCGGCATCCTGCTTTCCTTTATATCCACAGCCACAATCGCCGATTCCGGCTTTATTGTGCAAGGCGCCACAGTTACTAAGGTCTCATCAGGCGGAGAGAGTACTTTTGGGTTTAATGTCTCCGGCGGAACAGGGATTTGCGCCGACTCACGAATCAAATTTGATGTGACCGCGGTTAACAATAGTGTCGATGCAATGAATAGAGCCTATTCAGCATTAACTGCCGCATTAGTATCAAATAATAAAGTTGATATTTGGGCAACCGATACTACCGATTGTGATACTGCCTCATCTGTTGACATTCTAAGCTCTTAATCTTGGGGCCTCTGAAGCAGGCTGATCCTAACTGTACGCCAGGCGCGGCCAGTAAAACCTAGCTACAAGCCCACCCCAATCATAGATTATAAGAATATTTTTACTTATTGATAAGAACGAATATATTCCGGCCCCTTAACGGTGTCGCCCCATATTCCCAAATCAACCGCACTGCAACTACCTACATCTAGGTATTTGAGTTTTACTGTTTTTTGCGCAACAGCCGCGGCCATTATTGCAGAGACCCAAATTTTGCAGACCTCAACACTAATCTCATCATATTCTTCTTTTACATTACACATCCTTTGCGATTCATCAGAGCTATTCCTGATAGCAAGCCAAAAGCCATAAGTACATTTTTAAAGCTCACAAGAAAAGCCCCTTATATTTAAACATGAAATAATATTTAAATATAAGTAAATAGTCGATATGTAAATGGCCAAAAAAATAAGCTTTACTCGGCATTAAACTTTTTAAATAAAAATATAAAGAATAAAACTAGGGAAACTTCAAGTCATATTTATGAAAATACCAAAGAGTAGCCCGGCTCAAATCCCGGGCGCTCTAAAAAGCCAACACCACCTCTAACAAAAAATCTCCCGCGCCCGACTCGGTGACACCACCTTTCGCCCAGTCTCTTCAGCTACAGCCGCAAGAGCCTCAATCAATTGACCATTCCCTGAAGTCCGCTCTCCTCCCGGCAAGTAAAAGGTATCTTCAACTCCAGTGCGCAAATGGCCGCCCAATTCTGCAGTCTTGCGATGCACCGGCCAGATTTCCTCACGGCCGATCACTGTGCTCTGCCATAAGCAGCCGGGCTTCATATATTTTGGAATAATCTCCAGTAAATTGGGGTCGGCAGGCATACCTGAAGCCACTCCCATCACCAGGTTGTAGTTGGGCTTATCCACCATCCCTACATCCGCATACATTCCCACAGAGCGAACGATACCGATATCAAAGCACTCAAATTCCGGGCGGGTACCGGTCTCCCGACAAACTGCCAACAGCTCCTCTACCTTATCAACCGGGTTATCAAATACCATGGGTGGCCAAGCCCAGGTGCCGTTGGATCGCGCCTTTAAATAGTTCAGGCTTCCCGCATTACAGGCGGCAATTTCCGGCTTACCGGCACGCACACAACTCAAGGGGCCTTGCTGATCCCGTCCGATAGTGCCAGTTGAAAAATTTAGAATAACGCCAGGGCATTTATCGCGAATTGCATCGGCAATTTCCAAGGCTATTTGCGGGTCCCAGGTGGGTAAATGGCCTTTATTTTCCTCTTGCGCGCGGAAATGAACATGCATAACGGAAGCCCCCGCATCGTAGGCTTCACGGGCGGATTCCGCCATTTCCTTGGGGGTTACCGGGACCGGGTGCTGCTGGGGGTTGGTAAGCACTCCGGTTAGGGCGCAAGTAATCACCACTTCATCAGACATCGCTGGCTCTCCTGAATTATCTTTGTTAAGGCCGCTGTTTACAGGGCTATCCAGCGTGTGCGCGTCGCTCCGACAACACCAACTGATCGTAAAAGGACCAGAGCGAGTGGAAGAGCTGATTCTGGATAGTGCATCGACAAAATACAGCACCAAGCGCTTGCTTGGTTATACGAGACTATCATAGGGCCCCCGCCAAGGCACCTTGTTTCCCCGGATTCATCTCGGCAGAATGCGAAAAAACCCAATAAGGAAGTAAGTACCTCATGAGCGAGACTATCACTCCAACCATCGCCCCTTACGGCAGCTGGAAATCTGCAATCAACGCAGAACTTCTCGTGGAGGGCAGCGTTCGCCTGGCAGAAGCCAATTTAGTAGATGGCCGCTATTACTGGCTGGAGTCCCGCCCGTCTGAAAAAGGCAGGAATGTACTGGTGCAGTATTGTCCAAAAAATGGGCGCAGAGATCTCACCCCCGCCCCTATCGCCGTACGCACCAAAGCCCATGAATATGGAGGCGGCAGTTATCTTGTTTACGGTGACACCGCCTATTTCGTACTGGCAGAAGATCAGCGCATTTATCGTATGAAGCTCGACAATGCGATCCCCGAAGCAATCACCGCAGAAAATAGCTCCCGCTACGCCGATCTGATTATCGACCCCCTGAGAAATCGATTAATTTGTGTCGAGGAAGATACCAGTGGCCACCAACAGGGCGAGGAAACCCGTGCGCGCATTATCGCGGTAGACCTAAACAACCCACTGGCAAATCCGCCGACAATCCTTCAAGAAGGGGCAGACTTTTATTCGAACCCAACTCTGAATCCGGCCGGTGATCGACTCGCATTTCTGCGCTGGCACCACCCTAACCTCCCCTGGGACGCGACAGAACTCTGTATCGCCAAACTCGATCAGGCGGGAGATATCGGTGAAGTCACCCAAGTAGCCGGCGGTGAGAATGAATCCGTCTTTCAGCCCCAGTGGTCTCCTGAGGGCGAACTCTGCTATGTCTCTGATCGCAACAACTGGTGGAACCTATATAGGCTGGGACAAAGCGACCCCTTGTGGGAAAAAGAAGCAGAATTCGCCACTCCGCAGTGGGTATTTGGAATGTCCACTTACGGCTTTATTAGCCCCACAGAAATCCTCTGTACTTACACCCAGAATGGCACTTGGCACCTTGGAAAGGTCGACATAAAAAGCGGAGAGTATCAAACTCTTCCCCAGCCTTATTGTGATATCGAAAGCCTGCACTGTGAAAATGGCAACGGGGTGATGATTGCCGCAGGTGCAGAGAGTTTTCCCGCTGTTATTAGCTTTAACCAAAAGACGGGTAAAACGGAACAGATTGCCAGTAGCAATAGCAGCTCGCTGCCAACCGATTTGTTCTCCATCGCTCAAGCCGTCACTTTCCAAGTGGATAATCGCGCCGTACACGGGTTTTATTACCCACCCCACAACCCCAACTTCCAAGCACCTAGTGGCGATAAGCCACCGCTGATTGTATTTAGTCATGGAGGCCCCACCGGCGCTACATCAGCAGGCCTCAGCCTGAAAGTTCAATACTGGACAAGCCGGGGATTCGCCATTCTGGACGTAAACTACTCCGGCAGTACCGGCTATGGCCGCAAGTATCGGGACCGCCTCGCCGATAAATGGGGTATCTATGACGTGGAAGATGTCTGCGCCGGTGCAGAATACCTGGTAGAAGATGGGCTCGCCGACCCCAATCGCCTGCTGATCAAAGGTGGTAGTGCCGGCGGTTACACAGTCCTGGCGGCGTTAACCTACCACGATACCTTTAAAGCCGGTGCCAGCCATTATGGAATTGGAGAGTTGAGCAGCCTCGCCAAAGACACCCACAAGTTTGAGTCCCGCTACCTGGATAAACTGGTAGGGCCCTGGCCTTCCGCAGAAAAAGTCTACCTTCAGCGCTCCCCCATTAACGATGTGGAAAAGCTGAATTGCCCTGTGATTTTCTTCCAGGGCATGGAGGACAAGGTAGTACCACCCAACCAAGCCGAAACCATGGTGGATGCCCTGAGGGAGCGAGGTATCCCGGTGTCTTATATTACATTTGCCAATGAAGGGCATGGATTCCGCAGCGGCGACAGCATCAAGTTGGCCCTGGAGGGAGAGCTTGAATTCTACAGCCGCATATTTGATTTCCCGCTCGCGGAACCCGGCCCGGGAATTACCATCGAAAACCTATAATTAAATAATATTGTATTAGAAAGAGATTAAAAAAATACTATGGGAAGATGGAGACCGCCGCGTCCACGCGGCTCCCGCTACATCACCGCAGAGGGCGCGCAGCGTATGCGCGCCGAAGTTAAGCACCTCTGGGAGGAGGAGCGCCCCCGGGTAACCCAGGCAGTTAGCGACGCCGCCAAGCTGGGAGATCGCTCGGAAAACGCAGACTATATCTACGGTAAAAAAAGACTGCGGGAAATCGACAGCCGCGTGCGCTTTCTCACCAAGCGCCTGGAAGAGATTACTGTTGTAGATCGAATACCGGACGATAAGGAAAAGGTTTTTTTTGGCGCCTGGGTAACACTTGAAGATGATGAGGGCGAGAGTGTTTGCTACCGCATTGTGGGACCCGATGAATTCGATGTAAAAGCAGGCTTGATATCCATGGACTCCCCCGTTGCCCGTGCTTTATTAGGGCGCAAGCTCGATGATGAAGTAGATATTCGTCAGGGAGAAAAGTGGAAGACTTTTTATATTACTGACATTCGTTACGAGGAGTAGTTTCGGCCTCCAGAGCCTATGAAGAGGTCGTACTTATAGAACTAAATACGACCTCTAAACAACCAAGCTGAGATAGTCATTATCATAATTTTACCAATCCATGCCGATACTTATACAACGCTTTCTCCTCCTCATAGTTTAATCGGCGCCTTGACACAGCCAGACAACACAAGATGTTTAGTAGTGGAAGTAAAAATATATAAATGGAAATCCCCCCTAAGCTCACCCAGATAGAGACGATCACCCCACTCAATAACCCAGGAATCACGCGGTAGGATGCTGTAACAGGCCGCCCCATAAACTTAACGAGGATACCGGCAATAAATCCTGGGATCACATAAACATACAAAGGGATAATACTGCGGGCAAATGAGAGTAAAACCAGCGTACTAAAAGTACCTAACAACACCGCGAATATCGAGAGGGGCATACTCTGCTCTTTCAGTAATCTCTCAATCAAAGAATGGTACTTACTGGTATTTAATTCACTTTTAGGGGCTTTATAAATATCATTCATAGGGCTTGTACACTTTCAGGGTCCGCCGAAGTGTGGCCATAGTATCTCAAGTCACCGTTTACCAAAACACTAGATGAAAATAATCTAGAATCGCTTACAAATACACGAATTGAAATGTGCCCATAGAAAATGCGATTTCAAACTTCACAAGTACAACCTGTTACTTATTCTGCTTATCATATCGAAGCCATCAGACCGCGCAAGAGTATCCATCGCCACCAAAAGCTAATTAAATGGTATGAGCCCCAAGTAAAAATCGATAGTCATTCTGTAACAACCTTAGAAGCGAACCTATACGCCCTTATAAAAAGCCAATAAAGGCTTACCCTTTTGGATAAGCCTTCAGTAAAACTAAAAAACTCTTTTTATAGATTATTATAATACTGAATCACACCAACAGTGCTTCCAGTAGAAAAAGCCGATTTAACCTGTTCGGAACTCATTCCAATGTTCAATTCTGCATTGTTCACGTTGAGCTCAATAAACAGGCTGCCCGCTTGGGAATAAGCATCATTCCACTCGGCCACGGCACCGTTAAGGTCATTGATAACAGCTGTATAGTTCGCCCCCTCTTCATCAGAGATCGCAGTTTGAATGTCACTTATCGCACCGGAAACATCACTTTCAAGCGTTTGCCACTCTTGTAACACGGCCTGTAAATTATCTTCAACTTGCTGGGTTTCTTCTGCTAGCTGCCCAAAGCTCTGAGACAACATTTGTAGAGTAGATACATCAGCAGTGATCAGGTCCATCTCTGCCTGTTTATCCTGAATACTCTTTTGATCGGCAACAATTTTTGCAGCATCCAGAGCAATAAAGGTTGATGCCACAGCAGCCACCGGCCCCATCACAAACCAGGTCAACAAGCCCTCAGGAAAAGCCACGATAGAAGCAACCGTCCCCAGAGAGATAGCAGTGGCATCGGCAATACCCAGAGCAACGATGCTGGCAGTCAGGGATTTGATATCTGCCTGTAAATTCTTGATATCCTGCTTTAGATCAGCAATTTTCTTCTCGTCAGCCTGGGAATCCTTTACAGAATTGTCGGCAATTGACTGCAATTGTGTCGCCATATCTGGCAGTTTATCTTGAAACCCTTGAATTGCCTTAATCGCACCACTGATAAAGGTTGAAACAATTCCCAGTTGCGAGGTAATTGAGTTCAAATCATTCTTGAGTATTTGCAGTGCAGAACTATTACTCGGGTCATTTTTGAGGATATTCGCTTGAGAAAGGGCATCCTGTAAAAGCTGGCTGATAACACTGTTATAGCTCTGTACTTCACCAGGCACATCCAGAAGCCTGGCTAGTACATTGTTTACCCAGTCCAAAGCATCTGCATTGGACTGTGTGTAGGCTGTTACAAAATCACTCCAATCCGGTGGATTTTGATTTAAAGTGGGCAAACTCGAGGACAACACACTGGTAACCAGAGTGTTAATTGCAACAACATTCTGTTTGTAAGTAATCTGAGTATCACGAATAGGTTCGGCACTTTTCTTAAACGCTTTGGCTAATGAAAGTTTCACCACCACTGGGCTGGACGTTTTCTTCGCCACCAAATCTAAGTCATCACTTACCTGTGACATATTTATTTCTCTCTTAATGAAAATTAAAGATGAAACCAGCGAAACGCCATGGAAAACACCTTTGTTGAACCGCGGCCAAATATATCAGGCTTTTTTATAATCAATGGGTTACTTCTTATAATGAATCGCAAACAAAAATATATTTATATTCACATTGCTGCTATTAAGGCGAACTCTTAAGGCAAATAACCGCCAAACAGAGTCACTCAACCAGGCAATTATCTCCGTCAAATGCTGCAACCAAGTCCAGAACACTTCCAACCTGTTTGTAGACCAGTAGCTTCCGACTATAAGAACCCAGCAGCCACGAGCCGCAGGCCACCCAGTAAGTGACTTCTCTTGAGGTAACACAGAAGACGCTTTGCGCATCAGATACACGCCAAAACAATCGTCCTTTGGAAAACCCCCTGCTCTCGAGTCTCAAAACGCCAATATTATTCTGTTTAGCCCATTGAAGAATTTGCGCCCTGAAAAACTCGGATCTAATCGGCATTAACAAATAGGGAACCACACCTAATAGGGCCAATAAGGCCACTATTACATTGTTCCCCAGAGAGGGGCTAAACACATAGGCCAGCTTCCCCAAAGTTACCGATATTATTAATACAATAAATGGACGCATATTCACTGCCGCCGATTTCAGTTCCCTTTAGAAAGAATGGCAGATAAATATGCAGAGACAAGATTAAGCTACAGGGCGATCGAGTGATCCCGAGTTGGCATGTCCGCGCTATAGCATATGAAACTAACAGGTAGAGATTGGTCGCATCGAGGCCAAACTCGTTAGAGCTTGACCCGCAGAGTGACTGCCTAACGATAGAGCAAATACACAATAAAGTACTGGAGCAATTTAGTTGCTCTCGATTAAACCCAACATTTCTTTTGCAACCAGTGCAGAAGAAGGTAAAAACATTGTAGAAACAATACGCTGATCAGATATTACATCATGCTTATCAGCAACATTATCCTTATTAATAATAATGGCTCCATTCTCACGAAGGCGTTCCTCTACCAAGAACGGTAATAAAGTACCCTGCTTAGCCCATGACTTCTCTTTTTCTGTAGAGTTCGGGAAACCGGCAACCTTCTTGCCCTTTACCATATAATGGCCATCTTTCAGTTTCACATCTGCAAACGCACCTGCCCCATGGCCACAGCTGCCCACAACTCCCCCTTTCTGGTAAATCCCACCCATAATATTAGGGAGCCTCTGAATAACTCCGTGATACCTCTGGCATGCAGAGCGGTTCACAATCAAGGCGCGGCTTCGCAGGAATGTCTAGACCTTTCAAGAAGTCGCAACGCGGAGTGTGAATCGCTCTGCAAGCCCCGAAGGGCGGGCCTTGAAGGCCACAGCTGCTGCGTTGCAGCTCTTGCCAAGGGCTACGGCCATTCGCGGCGAGCTGCGCCTAACATCTGCAGCCTTCAAGACCCGCAGAGGCATTATGGAGTTATTCAGAGGCTCCTTAGCAGCTCACGATTAGATGCCACATCAAATAAGGTTCCATAGCCTCCACCGATATAAACAGCTGCAAAATTCTCTATAACTACTTTCTCAGGCTTTAGTGAACTATTAGCCCGCTCTAAAAAACCTTCATGTTTGATGGTGTAACTACTAATCCCCAGTGGATCCATCATAAACGGGACCACCCCACCTTTTGGCGAAACAAAGTCCACGTCATACCCATGGGAAACAAAAACATGGTAAGGCGTAGCGTACTCCCACAAATTATTTCTCGCATCATGCTTCTCCGGATCACCCATATCCTGAAGATTAGAAGCAACGATTAGTATCCGCTTAGTCTCAGCTGCTTGTGAAGGTGTAATAAAGCCCATCACAAGAATTATCATAGAGCAGATAAGGCTACAGATTTTTGCCGTTTTTCCCACGTTCAACTTCCCCATTCGAATAACTTTGATACGAAATAGATAGATTACATGAGTAATGTACAACCTTGACATAAGATCGATAGTTTGCAGGAGAAAAGCGATATAGCGAGGTCAAACTACCCCTGAAGTAACAACGTCAACATTTCTATAGCGCCAAGCCTACTACCGCAAAGTTAACACCCTATTACCGAGCAGCCTTAATAGCTAGGGCAGCAACAACACCCCAGACCCAATTGAAAAACAACACCAGAACTGGTGTTAAAACTCCTAACTCAAATCCGGCAACACCCATCCCGGCCATTACTGGGAAAACCACAAACAATTGAAATGCAGAGGGAAACAAACTAAGAAGAGCCCCTTTTGAAAGCAACTTCGATGACCAGAACGGAAGAATAAACAACAGCCCCCACAAGCCACCCCAAACAATACGAGGATAAATCCACTCAGGAGATAGAGGAGGGGAAATTGATACGCCAAAAGCGGCATTAATCCCCAACTGGCCAAATAGCCACACCGCAATACTGTTTGCCAAAGCACCGAGACTTCCGGCTGCGAAGAATATCAGTAGGTTTTTCATCTCCCTCTCCTAGAGTTGTAGGGCCACTGCAATATTTACTCGCGAATCAAACCACAATATAGAAGAACCATCGTCACTCAACGGAAGATAGCCTAACGCGCGAATCACAGCCCCACCCGAGATGACAGAGTAACTTTTCTACTTTACCTACCCAGTAATACAAAGCATAAACCAGATTTATCTTGAGTACGCCTGCGTACCAATTAGACACAGCAGAAATGCCAGAAAAATTAGATAAAGCACTAGCCCCCTACTTCTCAAGAATGACTATTTGAAAAATACTTTCAATTTGAGAACCAGCAATATCCGCTGATCGTTTTTGCAACTAATCCCGAAAGAAAATAACTAGCTTCTCAAGCGCCAAATTTATGTAATAGATAGGTGGTACGATTGTATTTATTTTATAAATCAATTAAAACCAAATAGGAACTAGTACTTATGAAAGTGCCATCAGCAGGAGTGCTGTACCCGATCTTATTAGGATTGGCGATCCAGTCAGCGACATCTCAAGCCCAGTCCTTTGATGAGAGCGCCTATATTGACAGGCAGCTGCAATATATTGAGGAAGGTGTCACCTCTACCAACGATACTGCCGTCGTACTTCAGGCATACACCGGTGATGATCTCAACTGGGATGCGCTAAATAAGAACCTGGATGTACTCCGCAACGGCGGCAAGAAAAATTCTGACTTCACTCTCACCCGCCTAATCCGCATCTTATTCTTCCGCCCCGAAATCAAAAACGAACTCTTTGCCGCACTCGACGGCTATCACTTCTGGTTTAAAGAAGGCGGGACGGGTGACCATGTCTTTGCTTCAGAAAACCATATGATCATGTACACCTCTGCCCAATATCTCCTCCAGGAGAAATATGGGGCATTTGAGGACGACAGAACTTATAAGCGCCTAAAGCGCTATCTGGAAGTGAAGAACCAATATGGTTTCTATGAGTTCTACTCCCCTGTTTACTACCCCTATACCCTCTCGGCACTGCTAAACCTCGTAGACTTTGCAGAGGATGAGGAAATCCGTGAACTTGCAATCGGCGCTGCTCATCGCTTGCTGCAAGATATTTTATTGGTGACCAACGACCAGGGGATCAACTTCGCCGCAGCCGGGCGCAGTAATGACGGCTACCGCCGCAATGGGTCCGGAGGGAATATCAACCGGATTATCTACCTCCTGACAGGTCTGGGCAAAGAGTCAGTACGCACCCCCAGTCCCGCCGGCGTAATGCTCGCCACATCCGGGTTGGAAATCACCGATGAGGTTTTCGAATATTTCGGTAAACATCTCAACATAAATTATTCAGTCGGTCATTCGCTGGGAGATGCCAGAAACGAGATCTATGCAGACTTTACCCGGGAAGAGCGCGTACCCTTCTATTGGAGCCAGGGAGCCTACTTCCACCCCGATGTCGCAGCGGATACCGCCTGGTTCGCCAGCAAATACCAACTCGAAGGATATGAGGGGCTCAAAGCATTTGACCAGTTCCTGGGACTATCCGAAGCAGCCGCCCCTGCGGCCGCCAAGGCGGGGGCTGTATTCAGCCGCAGCTCTGTCCTCTCCTCGGCCAACTTCTCCATGTACAAAGATGGCGGAGTTATGATGCACTCCATCCAGAATTATTGGGGAGGCCGCCAGGGCTACCAGCAAACCCCCTGGATAGCCACCACCGGTTCCCAATCTATCTGGGCAAAAGTCGGTGACGGCAATAGCACCATGCAAAACGACCACCTGCCGAAAATAAAGCAGGTAAACAATGTCGCAGTGATCCAATACAACCCCTACCCGGAGATAGAACTGTTTCACTCCGGTGGCTCCGATGTCGCACTACAGTGGCCCGAAGAGTTCGAGGAGGAGTCCCGCAGCGGTAACTGGAAGTTTGGTAAGGAAGATGATGGATACGTAGCCGTCCGCTACCCCTGTGGCAATGGTGACTCCAACACTGTGACCTGCGATTGGAACGAGCAGACCTGGGTCGTCATCATGGGAAGTGAAGAGCGCTACGGCAGCTTTGATGCTTTTAGACAGAAAGTACTCAATGAGGTCAGTTACGATGCCGACTGGGAATGGCACGGCTCCTTCTGGAAAGGCACCTTGAAGTATGTGTACGATTCAGATGTAAAGTTTGATGGAACCGATATCAGCTTAACTTGGTAGCACCTAATTAAGCTCACGGGAAGGGGATACCCCCTTCCCAGCCTCCCTGCACTCCCAACCAAATTACCCTCCACAGACTATCAACCCAACCTCCTTTCATCTGAGCTTAGTTGACAGTGTCAACCAATATGAATAAAGTTGACACTATCAACCATTTAGCATGGCGCCATGAAAGACACCGCAATCAATGAATCCCTCCACCAGCTTATTCACGCCTACAAACGGCGCTTGCGAGCTGGCATACAGGAGCAGCAAATTGGCTTGCCGGTGAGCCATATACGGGTACTCAAAGGTGTCTTCAAATTTCCACTGAGTACTGCCCGGTCAATTGCCCAGCGGATGAATTTGGACAAAGCCCAAGTAACACGTGTGCTAAACGACCTGGTGCACTCAGGGTTAATCGAAAAGACCGACAACCCCAATGACCGGCGCAGCCAGTTTTTGACACTAACTACTGACGGAATAAGCACGCTGGAAAAAGTGAGCGGACAAGAAGCTGAAGTGGCCAGACAAATGACTCGCAACTTGAGTACTGAAGAGCTAGAAAACTTCGCCCGCATTGCCAGCGTTATGGTCGCCAATATGAAAGAGCACTCCACCCCTGACGAAAGGAGCTAAACCCTATGGCCGAGAAAGTTACCAGAGAATTGGTCGTTATTCGCAGGACACAAGTTACTGAAAATATGCTGCGCATCACCCTCGGTGGCGATGATCTAAAAACTCTCGCCCCCAACCAGGAAAGCGCCTATATCAAATTTCTGTTTCCACAAGCTGGAAGCGAGCGCCCGCTATTGCGAAGCTATACCATCAGACACCAGCGTGAAACTGAAATTGATATCGACTTCGCCCTGCATGAACACGAAGGGCCCGCTCTAAGCTGGGCACTTAAAACACAGCCTGGCGATACGATTTTAACCCGAGGCCCCGGCCCCAAAAAAATGACCAATCCCGAGGCAGACTGGTTTTTACTATTAGGGGACATGACTGCACTGCCAGCCATCAGCGTAAACCTTGCGGAGCTACCCAAGAATGCAAAGGGGTACGCATTAATTGAGGTCTCCAGTGAAGCTGATATTCAGGAGCTGGAACACCCAGAGAACCTGCAAATCCAATGGATTATCAATCCGGCTCCATCCGGCGAGAAACTCCTGGAAAAATTACAGGCACTAACCTGGCTCGATGGACAGGCCTCCGTATGGGCCGCCTGTGAGTTCGACAGCATGCGCACCCTACGGCAATTCTTTAAGCAGGAAAGAGTAATCCCCAAAACCCATATTTATATCTCCAGTTACTGGAAAATTGGGCAGTCGGACGAAGGCCACAAACTCGCCAAGCGCATGGACAATGAAAAGATGGAAGGACAGGGATAACTTATAGATAGGCGGGAAGAGAAAGCCCTCTGATTGTAGGCTTTCCCTATTCAACAGAAGCAGGCTTATTTAACCGATACCAATAATTAGACAAAAAACCCCGAGCATCGAGTTTAGAAATCTGCCTGATAATTTCCGGGGCACCCGACCTACAGCGCCATTCATACATAGAGGCACGGCCAGCCACTACCGCAGGAACGGTCCCGGAACTTTGATTATCTTTGCAATATGAAATCATGGCACTACTCGGCTCCCGACTAGTGTCAGCTTTCTCATCACAGGGGAGATTAGCCCCAACAAAGCAGGCATAGACACTTCCATCCATACATCGCCAATAAGTCCCCCTCGCGACCCAATCTTCAGGTGCTTCTGCACCGAGATTGGCCGCTCTTCTGATACCATCAACGATTTCCTCTGGCATAGCTTGTCCGGCAAAGCGCTGAACTGGGTTGTCATCATTTACCACCACTGCACAGTAGTCGAAAGGACTAGTGAGAACGCTTACCTCTCCCACTTTTTTATCTTCAGAGTTAGCGTAATTTATTGCAGCAAAGAAGAATACAAAACCCAAAACTGCTGCACCCAAGTTTTTCTGCATAAACACTCTCCTTTAATAAAAACAAGCCTATCATCGAGCTGAAAATTCAATACAACTTAAATATCAAAGGCATCGACTTTAGTTTGATCAAGCCTAACCCCAAAGACCGAACAAAAAATGGTTACACACAATGTACTTTTTCAAACTGACAGTAAAAAACAACTACCATAAACCGGCGAATAAATCTAAAAGCGATACCCGAATAAATTTTAAAAATAAAAAATAGGGACACCTAAAAAAACAACCTAGAAAAAGGCAGAAAAACTGATATATTTCTTAAAAATTCGAACTGGAGACTCCCATTGAGCCAAGATCTGTCACCCTCTGCCAAAGGTGTACCCAACTTAGAATTGCCCCAATGGATTAATTGCCAAGAACGCTTGCCCGAACAGTCCGATGCGACCTCTCGCGGTTACGTCCGAGTTATATGGAAATCCACCAACAGCTCTAATGGTGTTATTACGCGCACCTGGGAAGTTGGCATGGACCACTATGAAAATGCCCACAATTATCTGGGCTGGATGCCTATCTCAATCATTGTTGAATCTACCGAAACCAATTAAAGCGAACAGTTCAGTTCTGACAGGTTTGAACTCTTCGACAGCAGCTATCTATTGATAGCTGCTGAGATTGAATAGCGCACCAGTAGCAGTTACAAATCCCTCACTCTAAAAAGGGGCAACCAGACAGGTCAGCCCCTTCAAATCAGGCTGCATCTCACTTATTGACCTCACTCATCCCTGAACAATAAACAACCAACTCAACTCCCCTAAAGAGACAGACTGCCCTACAACCCTTGACGCCACCCGGCAGCTGAATCACCATCCCCAACATTTAGCGCAACCCGGGTTTGGCCCGGTCTTATCTGGGAAGCTCTCGCACCATCGGGCAACCAATTCCCGACCATGCCCGACCAGCGAGCCACCCAAACAGATAGCAGCGGAAAACCGGGTAACAACGCCCGCGACAACACCTGTAGCAATGCCAGCACAAACCGAATTCGACTGGGCCCCAGCGCCCCAGCAGTACACAAAGGACAAGAAGCACCCCATGAGCAGCAATAGCGCCGCCGAACAAATCAGTCAGGACAGTATCAACAAGGCCCTGTGGAATGCCTGCGACACCTTTCGCGGCACCATCAGCGCCGATACCTACAAAGACTTTATCCTCACCATGCTGTTCCTCAAGTACATCTCAGATGTGTGGCAGGACCATTACGAGGAGTATGTGGAAACCTACGGCAACGAGCCGGAGCTGATCGAAGAGATGATGAAGAGCGAGCGCTTTGTACTACCGCCCAGTGCCAGCTTCTACACCCTGTACGAGCACCGCTTTGAGCCCAACAATGGTGAACGTATTGATCAGGCCCTGCAGGCCATCGAAGAGGCCAACGGCACCAAGCTCAAAGACGCCGGCAAGAGCGTGTTCCAGGATATCTTCTTCAATACCGACAAGCTGGGCGAGGAGAAGCAGAAGAACACCATCCTGCGCCACCTGCTGGAAGACTTCGCCAAAACCGAGCTGAACCTGCGCCCCAGCCGCGTGGGTAACCTGGATGTGATCGGCAACGGCTACGAATACCTGATCAAGAACTTCGCCGCCAGCGGCGGCCAGAAGGCCGGCGAGTTCTACACCCCGCCGGAGGTATCCGAGCTGATCGCCGAACTGCTCGACCCCCGCCCCGGCGACCGTATCTGCGATCCTACGTGCGGCTCCGCCTCCCTGCTGATGAAGTGCGGGCGCAAGGTGCGCGAACACCACGACAGCAAGCAGTACGAACTCTACGGCCAGGAAGCCATCGGCTCTACCTGGTCTCTGGCCAAGATGAATATGTTCCTGCACGGCGAGGACAACCACAAAATCGAATGGGGCGATACCATTCGCAATCCCAAGCTGCTGGACAAAAACGGCAACCTGGACCTGTTCGATATCGTCACCGCCAACCCGCCCTTCTCCCTGGACAAATGGGGTCACGACGAAGCCGGCAACGACCCCTTCGGCCGCTTTCATCGCGGCGTGCCGCCGAAAACCAAAGGGGACTACGCCTTTATCCTGCATATGATCGAAACCCTCAACCCGAAGAGCGGGCGCATGGGCGTGGTGGTGCCCCACGGCGTGCTGTTCCGGGGGGCCGCCGAGGGCAAGATCCGCAAGCAGCTGATCGAGGAAAACCTGCTGGACGCGGTGATCGGCCTGCCGGAAAAACTCTTCTACGGCACCGGCATCCCCGCCGCCATCCTGATCTTCGCCCGCGACAAGCAGGACGATAGCGTGATGTTTATCGATGCCTCGCGGGAATTTAAAGCGGGCAAAAATCAGAACCTGCTGACCCAGGACAATATCGACAAAGTAGTGGCCACCTATCGCCAGGGCGCCGATCTGGACAAATACGCCTATGTGGCCAGCCACAAGGAAATTCAGGATAACGACTACAACCTAAATATCCCCCGCTATGTGGATACCTTCGAAGAAGAGGAAGAGATCGACCTGCTGGCCGTGCGTGCCGAGCGGCAACAGCTGAAAGCTCAGTTAAGTGAGCTGGAAGGGGAAATGGAGTTGTATTTGCAGGAGTTGGGTTATGGTGCCTAAGGGGTGGGAAATAAAGGCTTTAGGAGATATATCTAAAATATCTTCCGGCGGAACGCCAAATAGAAAAACTGATAGTTATTGGAATGGTCAGATTCCATGGGCTACAACGGCTGAAGTACAATTTAAAACAATCTATGATACTGCGGAAAAAATTACTCACGAAGGATTAAATAACTCCTCAGCTAAATTATTTCCTTCAGATACTATTCTAATGGCTATGTATGGCCAGGGGAAAACCAGGGGCCAAGTCGCTAAATTAGGAATTGAGGCCACCACAAACCAAGCCTGTGCAGCCATCCTTTTGCATAAAAATTTTCATATCGACTTTTATTACCAATTTTTGGCCAGCCGCTATCAACATATAAGAGAAATGTCGAATGGTGGAGGGCAAGATAACCTTAGCGCAGCATTAGTTAAGTCAATCCAGGTGCCAGTTCCACCACTCCCCGAACAAAAAAAGATCGCCCAAATCCTATCCACCTGGGATAAGGCCATCGACACCAGCGAAAAACTGCTCGCCAACAGCCGCCAGCAAAAAAAGGCCCTGATGCAGCAACTGCTGACCGGCAAAAAGCGCCTGCGGGATAAGAATGGGGTTCGGTTTAGTGGGGAGTGGAAGTGGCTTAAAGCTAGTGAGATTTTCAAAACAATTTCAAAAAAGAACAACTCAGAGGATGAAGAGCTTCTCGCCGTAACACAAGATCAGGGTGTACTCCCTAGGTCTACCCTTGAGCGTCGAGTAGTAATGCCCGACGGAAGCACCAAAGGATATAAGCTTGTAGTGCCAGGTAATTTTATTATTAGCCTGCGCTCATTTCAGGGTGGATTAGAATATTCTGAATATAGAGGTCTTGTAAGCCCTGCATACACGGTACTTGAACCAATAAAATTAATTTGTGACAACTTCTATAAGCATTATTATAAATCATATGATTTTATTGGACACTTGGCAGTTGCCGTAATCGGCATCCGAGATGGTAAACAAATAAGTTACAGTGACTTTTCATTTTTAAAAATTCCCCATCCGGGTATTCAAGAACAAGAAAAAATCGCCGCAACCTTATCCAGCGCCGATCGAGAAATCGAAACCCTGCAACAAAAACTCGATTGCCTAAAGCAGGAGAAAAAAGCCCTGATGCAGCAACTGCTCACCGGCAAGCGCCGGGTCCAGGTAGAGGAGGCCCAATGAAATTTAGTGAAACCCTTAATCTCGATACGCCCATCAGTGAAGCCGATCTGGAATATATTGAGGACGTGCTGCTCAAATACGGCAACGACGATTCGGTGCTGGATATCTGCGAACTGGATGGCTTTCTCACCGCCCTGGTGTCCGGCCCGGAGATGATTCCCCCCAGCCGCTGGTTCTCCGCCCTCTGGGGCGGCCCCGGCAATGAACCGGAGTGGGAGTCCGAGGAAGAGATGCAGCGCTTTATGGCGCTGCTATTCCAGTTGATGAACAGTAATGCCATGGTGCTAACGGAAGCCCCGGAAGAGTTCCAAGCCCTATTCAATGAGGCCAATAAAGAGGGCGAGCCCTCTTTTATCTTCCCTGGGGAATGGTGTTTCGGCTATATGCAGGGTGTGGACCTGGGCCAGTGGCCCAGCCTGCCCGCAGAACTTGACGCCCAACTGCAAGCCATCGCCCTGCACGCCCGCGAGGAACATTTCGATTACCTAGGGGGCTTGACGAAGGCCGAGTATCAGCAGACCGTTACCCAAATAGAACCCGCCGCCCGGGCCCTGCACGGCCACTGGCTGCAACAACGCGCCCCGGAGCCAGCAACAGCCCCCCATCGAGCCGACCCCAAAACCGGCCGCAACGACCCCTGCCCCTGTGGCAGCGGTAAAAAATTTAAACGCTGCTGTTTGCATTAGGCTGTTAAAGATAGAAACCGAACAAAGCTACTTGCATTTACCGGTCATTAGGTACAATTTGGGGAAAAGTACAAAAGACCTACTGCCTGAGTCAAAGGAACAAGCCCTGCCCCAATGATAGCCAGTAGGCAGAAAGGGGCAGGGTCAAATAAATTCTAATCATTATCAAGGACGATCAATGAGTACTAAATTCACTGGCTCTTTCGAAGAACTAAAACAAAAATTGTCCACTTTAGTGGGACAATGGGATGAATCTCAACCCAACAAAAAAGTGTTCCGTCTCGGGCGTGGCGTGCTCAATTGGTATGATTCTACGGGCACTCTGCAATTTCAGGGTAAAGGTTCTGATAGAAGTCTCCTAGAGAATAGGGTCCCCGCGTTGCTCTACCCCAACGAAATTCAGTCAGAACCCGGGGATAAGGAAATACCTTTATCAGAATCAGAGACTCAATCTGAACTCAATATTGAAGCCGTAGTGCCTGACAGCAACCCTGAACCCAGCTTACAACTCGCTCTTGAACACCGCTTCTTAGCTTCCGGAATCAATGAAGGAGAGTTAGTTATCGGTATTGTCAGCTCAGTAGGAACCGAATCCAGACGGGTTATCGATCCTTTGAAAAATCGTCTTGAGGGTTTCGACTATAGCGTAACTGAAATTACAGTTTCCTCAATTTTACCGGCAAAAGATAATATAAATAGCGAATATGAACGAATCCAGCATTATATGTTCGCTGGGGATACATTACGAAAGCAGACTAACAACAATGCCATACTCGCTGCAGGTGTCGCCAAAGAAATAAGCAAAACACGTGAATCAGGAAATCACAAGCAAGCTTATATTGTCAATTCCCTTAAACACCCTAGAGAAGTAGAACTTCTTAGGAAAATTTATGCAGATGGCTTTTACCTTATTGGCATTCATGCCGATGAAAAACGCCGCCGCAAGTACCTGACCGAAGAAAGAAGATGCAATCAGGCCCAGGCTGAAGAACTTATTAAAATTGATGAAAATGAGGCGTTTGACCATGGCCAAAAAACCAGAGACACCTATCATTTGGCCGATTTTTTCCTGAACCTTGGCAACAATAATGATCAGGTGAAAAATAGGATTCAACGTTTCCTTGAGCTTATTTTTTCCCACCCTTATAAGAACCCAACATTTGATGAGTTTGCCATGTTTATGGCTTTTAACAGCTCTGTGCGATCAGGGGATTTGTCCAGGCAAGTCGGGGCAGTGATCAGTCGCGAAGAGCAGATTATCGCCACCGGCGCCAATGACGCACCAAAATCAGGAGGCGGTCTCTACTGGGCAAAAGAAGACCCAGAAACAGGAGAAATTACTGATCACCCGGATGGAAAGGACTACACCAGAGACGGTGACTCCAATAAAAAAGCACAGGCCGAAATCATCGGGGACATCATTACCTCAATAGCAAAACAGGGGCTTGTGAACCCTGAGAGGCAAAAAGATCTCGAAAAAATTCTGAAGGACAGTAAGATTTCTGACTTAACAGAATTTGGCCGAGTGGTACATGCTGAGATGGACGCCTTGCTTTCCTGTAGTCGCTCCGGTATTTCAACGATAGGCACAACACTTTATTGCACAACTTTCCCTTGCCACAATTGCGCAAAGCATATTGTTGCTAGCGGTGTGAAACGAGTAGTTTATGTGGAGCCCTACCCCAAAAGCCGAGCCCTTGATTTCCACTCGGAATCCATTCAACTCAAGTCGGAGTTCGATGCGTCGAGTGAAGAAAATCACCTTGTCACTTTTGAACCATTTATTGGTATCGGGCCTCGCCGCTTCCTCGATTTGTTCTCTATGAATTTGGGTGCCGGTTCTAAACTGCGTAGAAAAGATAAAGAGGGATCTACCATCGAGTGGAGCAAAGAATCCGCTCCGATTCGTACCCCGCTAGTACCGAAATCCTATGTTGAAATAGAGAAGGCCGCAGTGGCAATTTGGGATGATCACACGTAAAACGTCAAACCAAATTACTAACTGAATACGAAATAAGCTTTAGCAAAGATATGAGAGTCGCTGGATGATGCAGTCTCCTCCCAGGTTTCAGGAAGAATACTCCGCGAAAATCCCCGCCCTGGCCCTGTTGTGCAATCTGGGCTGGTCGTTTTTACCCCCCGCCGAGGCCAACCAAGCCCGCAGTGGACGCCAGGATCAGGTGGTGCTCACTGAGATACTGCGCCGGGAGCTGGGCAAACGGACCTTCCATTTCGCCGGTAAAGAGCAGCCGCTCTCGCAAAAATCCATCGACCACCTGATTGGCATCGTGTGCAGCCCAGCGCTGAACAAAGGACCGCTTGCGGCCAACGAAGAGCTGTACAACCACCTGCTCTACGGCATTTCGGTGACCGAGTTTGTCGATGGCAAAAAAGCCACCCCCACCATTGCCCTGATCGACTGGCACACCATCGAAAACAATCACTTTGCCTTTACCGAGGAATTCAGCGTAACCCGCGCCAGCGGCGTAGAGAGCCGCCGCCCGGATATGGTGTGTTTCGTCAACGGTATTCCCCTGGTAGTGATCGAGGCCAAGCGCCCGGATGGCAAGAAGGGCCCCTCTATCGACGAGGGTATCTCCCAGAGTCTGCGCAACCAGCGCCCCAATGAAATCCCGCAACTGTTCGCCTACAGCCAGCTGTTGCTGTCGATCAACGGCGCCGAGGGCCGCTACGGCACCTGTAATACCCCGGCAAAATTCTGGGCGGCCTGGCGCGAGGAGGATATCGCCGACGGGGAAATGCTGGCGATCAAAAACCGCCCCCTTTCCAGCGAACAAATCCAAACCCTGTTTAAACAGCGCTCTCCGGCAGATCTGGACTGGTACCAGACCCTGATCGCCGGCGGCGAGCTGGCCCTGGGCGGCCAGGATCGGCTGTTGATCAGCTTGCTATCGCCCCAGCGGCTGCTGGAGATGGTCCGCTACTTTACCCTGTTCGATAAAAAGGCCGGCAAAATCGTCGCCCGTTACCAACAGGTATTCGGTATCAAACGACTGTTGCAGCGCATTGCCCAGCGCGGCAATGACGGCGCGCGGGAGGGCGGCGTGATCTGGCATACCACCGGCTCGGGCAAATCCTTCACCATGGTATTTTTAAGCAAGGCGCTGATCTTCCAGCCGAGCCTTAAACAGAGCCGCCTGGTTATTGTCACCGACCGGGTAGATCTGGAGCGCCAGCTCAGCAATACCTTTGCCAGCGGCGGCGAACTGGCGGGCAAGAAAGATAAGGAAGCGGCCATGGCTACTTCCGGCAAGCGTTTGGCCGAGCAGATTGGCAGCGGCAACGAGCGCATTATCTTTTCATTGGTGCAGAAATTTACTGGCGCCACCGCCCTGCCGGAGTGTCGCAACGACAGTACCGACCTAATTGTGCTGATCGACGAGGGCCACCGCAGCCAGGGCGGCGAAAACCATATCCGTATGCGCCAGGCCCTGCCCAATGCCGCCTTTGTGGCCTTTACCGGCACGCCCCTGCTGAAAGACGACAAAACCACCAATAAATTCGGCCCCATAGTCCATGCCTATACCATGCAGCGCGCGGTGGAGGATCGCACCGTAACCCCACTGCTGTACGAAGAGCGTATCCCGGACCTGAATGTTAACGAGCGCGCCATCGACCGCTGGTTTGAGCGCATTACGGTGGGGTTAAGTGAGGAGCAGCAGGCAGATTTAAAGCGCAAGTTTGCCCGTAAGGGAGAGATTTACACTGCAGACGATCGCATTCGACTGATTGCTACCGATATCGCCACCCATTTTGTTAATAACATCGATGCGGGTTTAAAGGGCCAACTGGCCTGCGATAGCAAAGCCACTGCCATCCAATATAAAAAGTACCTGGATGAGGCCCAACAGCACTGGCCAGAAGCGCAGAAATTTGAATCGGCGGTAGTGATCAGTGCACCGGATACCCGCGAGGGCAACGAGGCGGTAGATGAGTCCTCGATGCCGGAGGTGGTGAAGTGGTGGAAAGACAATGTGGGCTCGCAAAATGAACAGCGCTACACCCAGGGAGTGATTGAACGCTTCGATAAAGACGACTCCCTGAAATTGCTGATTGTGGTGGACAAACTACTGACAGGATTCGATGAGCCCCAAAATACGGTGCTGTATATCGATAAGCCGCTCAAGGAACACAACCTGATCCAGGCGATCGCGCGGGTCAACCGCCTGCACCCGGATAAAAAATTTGGCCTGCTAATCGATTACCGGGGCATCCTGGCAGAGCTGGATACCACCATGCAGAAATACCAGGATCTGGCCGCGCGCACCCAGGGCGGTTACGATATCGACGATATCGCCGGGCTCTATAGCCCCATGAGCAGCGAGTACAAGCGCCTGCCCCTGCTGTATAAAAACCTTTGGGGCATTTTCGCCGGTGTGAAAAATAAGCAGGACACCGAGCAATTGCGCCAGGTGATAGTGCCCAAAATTGAACAGCGCAATGGTGAATTGGTCGATATAAACCTAAAAGTGCGCGAGGACTTCTACGAAGCTCTCACTGACTTCACCACCTGCCTGAAAGTAGCCTTGCAATCGGCCACCTTCTTCGAAGATAAAAGCTTTAGCGATAGTGACCGCAAGCACTACAAACAGACAATTAAAGAGTTCGCCAAACTACGCCAGTGGGCGCTACAGCAAACCGAAAAGTCTGTGGACTACGACCACTACGCGGCCCAGGTTAAAAACCTGTTGGATAAGCATGTGGTGGGGGTAGAAATCTTACAGCCCGAAGGCAAATACGAAGTCAATAAAATGGGCAAGGCGGAGCGGCCTGAAGATTGGGGGGAGGACAAAACCCGCAACGAAACCGACATTATCAAAACCCGCGTGACCCGCATGATCGAGCAGGAGCTGCGCGACGACCCCTATGCCCAGGAGGCCTTTTCCAAGTTACTGCTGCAAGCCATTGAGGAGGCGGAAAAACTGTTCGATCACCCGCTCAAGCAGTATTTGCTGTTCGAAGCACTGGAAACCCAGGTAAAAGCCCGCAACCTGGATGAAATACCCAATGCCTTTGCCGATAATCGCCACGCCCAGGCCTATTTTGGTGTATTCAAAAAAAACCTGCCGGAGGTTTTTGCGGTTGGTGATAGCCAGGTACAGGATAAGTGGATCAAGCTGGCCTTCGAGATCGATACAATGGTTGTCCAGTCCGTAATGGAGCACTCCATCAGCCCGCAAAATATTGAGAAGGATATCCATAAAAAGCTGATGCCCAAATTATTTATGGAGTGCAAATCCATCGGCAGTGGTATGGTGCAGGCCAAGAAAATGGTGGAGATGATCCTACAGATCACCCGCGTTGGTTTAAGCGGAGACTAATCCCGGCATGAATGTGCCTATTACTTCCCCCCCAAATAACCCCAACTCCCGGCAACTGAGCTTTGCCTATGGGGATGAGCGCATTACTTTTGAATGCCAGCCCCGCTCCCAGGCCAGTGGGCGAGTGCTGATCAAAGTGCACCCAGACTGCCGTGTGGTGGTCAGCGCACCGGAACCTATTGATAACGATGCGGTATTAAAAGCGGTAAAAAAACGCGGGCGCTGGATTTACCAGCAGCTGAGGGATTTCCGCAAAGCACTGGAATATATAACACCACGGCAATATATCAGCGGCGAGAGCCACTACTATCTTGGCAAGCAATATCTGCTGAAAGTTATTGAGTCTGAAGACACCCAACAGCAGGGGAAATTACTGCGTGGCAAGCTGGAAGTTTCCGTGCGGAAAAAAGATCCCGAAAGAGTGCGCCTGCTTTTGGCCGAGTGGTATAAGGCGCGCGCCAAAGAAATTTTTCACCGCCGCCTGGATGCCCTGCTTGAGCAGACCCTGTGGGTTTCTGGGCGCCCACCCCTGCGTATCCTCAGTATGAAAACCCAGTGGGGCAGCTGCTCCCCCCAGGGGCGCATTACCCTCAATCCCCACCTGGTAAAAGCACCGCGCCAGTGCATCGACTATGTGATTTTGCACGAGCTCTGCCATATCGCCGAACACAACCATAGCGAGCGATTTTACCGTTTAATGAATCAAGTGATGCCCAGGTGGGAAGGCACGAAAAACAAACTGGATGCTATGGCGAATTTGATTCTGGGTGATACCCTGGCTTTTTCACCAACCTGCACATAAGTTATCTAAAGTAGATCGCTGTCACACTACGGAAAGCCGACATGCAAAAATCGCCATGGGTTGAAAACGCCATCGCAAAAGCGGATGCACACTGGCAGGCATCCAAGTCCACCATTGAGGGCAAAGTATTCAGTGATGTACAGGACAACCAGGGCCTTCAGTATGTCGATATCGTGATGGAAGGTGGCGGTATGCTGGGGATCGCCCTGGTGGGATATACCTACATTTTGGAAAAGGCGGGAATTCGGTTTCGCAAAATTGCAGGAACCTCAGCGGGCGCCATTAATGCACTCTTCTTGGCGGCGGCCGGTACACCGAGCACTGGCAAGAGCGAAAAGCTCTTGGGTATCCTGGCCAATGCGGACTTTGCCAGTTTTGAAGATGGCGAGCGCTATGCGCGCAAAACGGTACAGCGCCTGCTCAAGGGCAAAGGCTTGATGAGCAGTTTGGCATTGCACCCCTTCGATTCTATCCGCACCTTGCGGCACCTGCTCAGACATAAGGGGCTGAATCCGGGAGATACCTTTACCCAGTGGTTACAAACGGAGTTGAAACAGCTGGGCATTACCAACACCGCACAGCTCAACCAGAGAATTAACCAGTTCCCGCAGCTCCTGTACCGCGGCACACCAGATCACTTGATAGGTAGCGGCGAGGTTGCCCTGGTGGCAGCGGATATCACTACAGAGACCCGCGCGGTGTTTCCAGCCAAGGCGCCGCTCTACTTCGATAATCCGAGCGCAGTAAATCCGGCAGAGTTCGTGCGTGCCTCCATGTCGGTACCCGGCTTCTTTAAGCCCTACACCGTAAAGGGCATCCCCCAATTAAGTGAGTGCAATACTGTCGCCGAGAATTGGCGCAGCATTAAAGGCATCGGTGATCCCAAACGTTTTTTCCGCGCTGGCTTTCCCAAAGATATTGAATTTGTTGACGGCGGCCTTGTCTCCAACTTCCCTTTCGATATCTTCCATAAACCCATAGGCACCCCCAAATTGCCAACCTTTGGGATCAAGTTGGAAGTGGATCTGTACCAGCCAAAATCAGATAAGGTAGGAAGGTTTGCGATGGGGCTGATCAGCACTTGTCGCAATATGCTCGACAACCATGTGCGTGCGAGCTTGAACGCGGAATACCATGCGCTGGTAAAAGAAATCCCCATTAACCCTACCGATACTGGAGAAAACCCGCACTGGCTGGATTTTTCTATGCCGGACCACCACTGCGAACACCTGTTCTTATCTGGCGTCAATGCAGCAATTGAGTTTTTGAATCAGGGATTCCACTGGGAGGATTACTTGGTATTGCGCCAGCCGGACTCCTTCTATACCGGGGAAAAGCTGGCTTAAGTACAGGCCCGATGCGATAGGCGCAGCGGGCCCAGCACCCTTATTTAGAAAGAGCGACGACGGTAAGAGCGGTAATCTGCACGCCAGAAGTTACGCTCTAGCAGACGCTCTAAATGCTCGCGGCTCACCTTGGGCGCAACGCCATCCAATTGCGCTTGGGCAGCCACTGCCCTGGCAATATGCATGCTCACATCGCGAATATCATTCAGGTGTGGCAATAAGGCACCCTCGCCATCTTTCACCACCGGCGCCTGCTCTGCCAGGGCGTTGGATGCTGCCATCAACATACTGTCAGTCACTTTGGATGCACCGGAAGCAATCACGCCGAGGCCAATACCCGGGAATATATAGACATTGTTACACTGCGCTACCGCATAGTGATGGCCATCGATTTCTACCGCTGCAAAGGGACTGCCAGTAGCCACCAAAGCTTCGCCCTTGGTCCAGCTGAATATCTCAGTTGGAGTCGCTTCAGCACGGGAAGTGGGGTTTGACAGCGGCATCACCAAAGGACGGCGGTGCCCCTTATGTAATGCTTCGATTACTGGCTGGGTAAACAGGCCACCCTGCCCCGACACACCAATCAGGATGCTGGGCTCAACATTGCCGATCAATGTCTCAAGGTTCCAGCTGGACACTCCATCGTACTTGCTCGGGTCCTGGGCCAGAGCTGCTTGGAAGTCGTGTAGGCCTTTCATATCGGAAGTCACAAGCCCGTAGCGATCGAACATAAAGATCTGTTCGCGAGCCTCGGCATCGGATAGACCGGCCTGCACTTTTGCACTGATGATTTGCTCGGCAATACCACACCCTGCTGAGCCGGCACCCACTATCGTCACCTTCTGCGCGGCGAGGGTTTCTTGCCAGGTCTTACAGGCAGCCAGGATAGTACCCAGTGCTACAGAAGCCGTGCCCTGGATATCATCATTAAAACAGCACAGGCGATCGCGATAGCGCTCTAACAACGGCGTGGCATTGGTTTGGGCAAAATCCTCAAACTGAACCAATACCTTGGGCCAGCGACGTTTTACCGCTTCAATAAATTGCTCCAGGAATTCATCGTACTCTTCCTGGGAAATCCGCTCATGGCGCCACCCCATATACATGGGATCATTCAGCAAAGTGCGGTTATTGGTGCCAACATCCAAGGTGACAGGCAAGGTATAAGCCGGGCTGATACCGCCACAGGCGGTATACAGGGAGAGCTTGCCAATAGGGATACCCATGCCGCCGATACCCTGGTCACCCAACCCAAGTATCCGTTCGCCATCCGTCACCACAATAACTTTGACGTTCTCTTTAGTGGCGCTGCGCAGAATATCGTCGATATATTCCCGGTCCGGATAGGAGACAAATAATCCCCGGTGGTTGCGATAAATACTGGAAAACTCTTCACAAGCTGCACCTACAGTGGGGGTGTAGATAATCGGCAGCATCTCTTCCGTATGATGTTCGATCAGATAGAAGAACAACGTCTCGTTGTCGTCCTGGATTCCCCTCAGGTAGATATGTTTTTCCAAGCCAGTCTTACACTGCTGGAATTGGAGGTAAGCGCGCTTGGCTTGCTCTTCAATCGTCTCAACGGTATTCGGCAGAAGACCGACCAAATTAAACTCGAGACGCTCTTCCAAGCTAAATGCGCTGCCTTTATTGAGCAGTGGTATTTCCAGTAGGGAGGGGCCTGCGTGGGGGATGTAAAGTGGACGCTTTTCGTTGTTACTCATATGCCTGCTTTTGCCTATCGCCCGAAGCGATGATTATTGCGTAGCCATATTTCAATATGACTGAATTAGCCAACCATGTTCTTGAAGTTGCATAAATGTGCTAACTCAACTTGAGCCGAAGACTATCTATTGTGCCGATAGATAACAAGGCCCCCGGTGTGGCCCAATTCGCGAATAAACAGAGTCGCTCAACTATGCTAGCTGTAATTTATCTTCTCTTCGCAACGAATTCTTTTAAGTTAAAAAGCGATCCGACACATTCAGGAAATGGAGCCGCCATCGATGCACAAGAGCAAAGCTGGATTAACCCTGCTCCTCTTTATTCTTGTACTCAGCCTTTATAGTTGCAGTAAAAAGCCCGACGGAGATAAAAATACAAATTCAAACGCCCGACAGACAGAGGACGCCACTCCAGAAAAACAACGGCCGCTCACGGCGATGGCACCGGAGATAGAAGCGGAGCTGGAAGCCCAACGGGACAGCAATAAACGCATCGCTCGCAATGTCTATTTTGGCGATACACATGTCCATACTGGCTGGTCGGTAGATGCGGGGTTGGATGGCGCAATTCTTACTCCAGATGACGCCTATCGATTTGCCCTGGGAGAAACTGTTACCTCCAACAGCGGACTGAAAGCCAAGCTCAGCCGCCCTTACGACTGGTTCATGATCACCGATCATTCAGACGGTATGGGAGTTATCAGCGAGATCGTCGATGGCAATCCGGAAATGATGTCCAATGCCACCTTGAAAAAATGGCGCGAGGCATTAATTTCAGGCAGTGAAGAAGCGACCAATGAAGCAAAAAGTGAAGTCATCGTGCTTCAATCAGAAGGCAAACTGCCCGAGCAAGTAATGGACCCCAAATGGATGAAATCCGCCTGGGAAAAAACCGTTGAAGCCGCAGAGAAATATTACAAACCCGGAGAGTTTTCTACCTTTATCGCCTTTGAGTGGACAGTTAACGCCGATGGTGGCGACAACCTGCACCGCAATATTATTTTTCGTGATGGCGCAGACCGCACTAAGACCCTGCTCCCCCTAACCACCTTTGATACCGAAAACCCGGTAAAACTCTGGGAGTGGATGAAAGCCTACGAAGACAAAACCGGTGGCCGAATGCTCGCCATCCCCCACAACGGCAATATGTCTAATGGCCGTATGTTTATCGAGCGGCAGTTTGATGGCTCCGAACTCACTCCGGAGTGGGCACAAATGCGCGCCCGTTATGAACCCCTTTACGAGCTAGTACAGGTAAAGGGACAAAGTGAGTCCCACCCTGCCCTCTCCCCGGAAGATGAATTTGCCAACTGGGATCTGTGGGATAGAGGCAACCTGATCTTAAAGCCCAAGCCCCCCGGTGCCCTGCAATACGAGTACTGGAGGGAGGCACTGAAGTCTGGCCTTCGCCTGGAGGAGAAGCTGGGCACCAACCCTTTCGTGCTAGGCGCAAACGCAGCTACCGACACCCATACCGGGCTTTCGACACCGGACCAGGACAACTTCTTTGGCAAGTTCAAGACCCTGGAACCCAGCAACAAGGAGCGCTGGGCGTTTCCCCTGCTCAAGGGGGTTGGTGGAGAGTACTTCGGCTGGGAACAAGCTGCCTCAGGCGTTACGGGAGTCTGGGCCAACGAGAATACCCGGGAGGCAATATGGGATGCGATGTACCGCAAAGAGACTTTCGCCACCACAGGCCCCCGGATCTCAGTTCGCTTCTTTGGAGGCTATGACTATAACGATGGGGATATTCACGGTGATCTGGTCGCCAATGGCTATAAAAAAGGCGTACCAATGGGCGGGAAACTACCTCAAGCCAGTGAGGGACAGGTACCGACATTCCTTATCGCAGCACTGAAAGACCCTGAGGGCGCCAACCTGGACCGTATCCAAATCATCAAGGGTTGGCTGGATAGCAGCGGACTCACCCGGGAAAAGATCTTTAATGTGAAATGGTCTGGAAGCCGTAAGCTGGATACCGAGGGAAAACTATCCCCAGTTGGGACTACTGTGGATATGAAGACGGCGGAATACACCAACTCCATCGGCTCCCCTCAGCTAATCGCGGTATTCAAAGATCCCGACTTTAACCCCAAGGAAAGAGCCGTCTACTACCTGCGCGCCCTGGAGATACCCACACCCCGATGGACTCTATTTGACAAGGTACGCTTCGGTATTGAAATGGATGAAAAAGTACCCCTTACCCAGCAGGGGCGAGCATTCAGCTCGCCAATTTGGTATTCACCCTAGAGTTAAGGAGCCTCTGAATAACTCCGTGATACCTCTGGCTTTCAGAGCGGTTCACAATCAAGGCGCGGCTTCGCAGGAATGTCTAGACCTTTCAAGAAGTCGCAACGCGGAGTGTGAATCGCTCTGCAAGCCCCGAAGGGCGGGCCTTGAAGGCCGCACCTGCTGCGTTGCAGCTCTTGTAAAGGGCTACGGCCATTCGCGGCGAGCTGCGCCTAACATCTGCAGCCTTCAAGACTCGCAGAGGCATTACGGAGTTATTCAGAGGCTCCTTAAATAGCCCGTATATATACGCGATTCAATTACTTGATGGATATGGCTATCTGAACCTCATTTCCATCCACATACCGCTCAAAATCTGTGGTGAAAGCTCGCTGATGGGGGCAATCCTCCACAGCGAAATAACTCCAAACCTCGCCCCACAAATCAATGGCGACCTGAGGCATTTCCCCTTTGGCGGAAAACATTAGGTATTTGCCGGGCAGTATTTGAATCGACTTGAAATCCTCAGACATATCCCTCGACAACATATCTGAACATGCATACACATCAAAAAAGCCGGTATGGTCAGATTCGTAGTTGGAGTAAACACCAAATACCTTAGGGTTGCCCCTTAATTTGGGGGCAGCCTCTGCGCCGAAGCGTTCCCACATTGGCGTTATCTTTGCTGTTTTCGGGTCAGACTCATTGGCGTTCTTAGTGCGGGTATAAAAACCCACTAATTCCAGGCCTTCTAATTCTCTAACTTCCATTTCTGTGGACCAATTATTTAGTTATTCGTAGAGTGCCGAATACTATAACAGCTCTCCGGGAACTGGCCAGGCGCACACGGTCACAAGAAATCACAAGTACCTTTTCAAGCTGACTTTACGGATTTCTGCCTTACCTCTGAAGGGGGGTACCCATACATCGATTTATAAAGCTGGGTAAAATAAGATTGACTTGAGAATCCGCTCTCCAGAGCTATATCGACTAAACGCTTATTGGTAGTCTTCAACTGAATATCAGCATGTTGTAACCTACGTTCGTTAATCCAAGCCTTTGGTGACTCAGCTTTAAAGACTTGGCCAAACTTATTCTTGAATGATGTAAGACTCATCCCAATCTGTTTAGCATAATTTGCTACAGACCAGTGCTGAGTAGCATTTTCCTCCATAAATCGACGGAAACGCTCGTTCACCGGATTAACATGCCGAAGCAGCTCGTCAGCTAAGCGACAACCGCAAGCACCCTTTAGCTTTAAGAGAAGTAATTCTTCCAGCTTTAAATAATTCAAACTCTCATCATTTAACTTGCTAAATGCACTCAGTGAGTCCAGAGTAAAGCGTGTGAGATCACACTCTGGAAAAACAAAAGGCACACTTTTGGGGAGCGTTGTCACGCTGGATGCAAGGGCATTCTTTGCTTTAATCAGTACGCGAGTGTGTCGCTCATAAAATCGTGTCAGCATGACCGGGCTGATACTCGCACAGATGATTATTAGGTCTTCTCCCTCAGACAAATTATCAACTGTAACATGGCTCATTTCACCCGATAGCCAGATCTCCCCCGAAGCCATAGGGAATTCGCAAGCATCACTATTGATATCAGCAACACCTGAAATCACCATTGTCAGATTAAAATCTGAAGAAAACCCAATTGAAACATTTCCATTTGGTGAAACAAGTATCTTTTGAAACCGAAACAAGTCACCTAAATACTGACTTTCAAATAAGACATTTTGCCTTATGTGAGTGTCCAAATCCTTTTGGCGAGGGGCAATCATGGAATTCACCACTAAATTTACTTCTTCTGTATCTTTACGCTTCACCTGACTCAGCTGAAGCCAAGCTCCAATCACGACACTTTTGTTTCCACTGTGCTCAGGGAGCACTCATCAAGAGATCCGTGCACGGGGTGCGTGGTCACCAAGGGGGAGACAAAGCCGCTTTCGAGTTCAGCCATTAAAACCCACAATCGTTGAATTGAGCGTTTGAAGAATCATTTGAAAGGCGGATACAGCGAAACTATTTGCAGGACTAAAGTGCCAACCTCTTTAGGAAGGGCAACTTTATTAGCCAGGATAAGGGGAAGGTCTCATAAATTAACCTATAAACAGGAACATACAATCCTGCACTACTTAGCGGGCCCTTCCAAAATTCAATTATTCTTCATGCGCGACAAAGCAAGTAGACACCCCAATGCACCCTTTACATTTATTTACACTACCTTAAACGGAACAAGAGGAGTCTCTGAGAGTGAGGGATTGTGAGGTTTAAGCATCGCCTATTCTATTAGAAATAGTGTCACCATATGAAAATTACTGACTTAAAAACCCTAAGTATTCATTAGCAGCCCGGTGGTAATGAGAGACCTCAGGTATTTGGCAAAAGATATCTAAAACAGGCCCCATAACCATCTACTGGCTTTGTAAATTATGGAAAACCCAAACAATTTGCCTGATTAAGCCCCTCACTCTGGTGTAATCACCCAAAAACCGCTAGGTAATCACAAAGATACTGCCGGGTAATGCAGCTGTTAACTTAACTACCTTTAAACTTAATAAACATTTGATTTGTACCAGGTATGATTTTTTTCTAAAATGTGAGAAGATAGCTTTTAACAATATCCCTCGGCTCGTCATGACGGACTCTGCACCAAATAGGTGCCATGGAACCAAGTGGAATATTTATTGATAAATTGAGAGAAGTTTTATATATAAACTATGCAAGCGGATAAGGTCATACCCATACTTAACTTCTATTTTTCAATTATAGATTAGTATTTATTAAGATCTTTTCTGTTAACTCTTTAATTTGCCAGTATTAGTAATCAGCAAAACACCCTAAACCAATAAACTCTTAAGCCTTTGAGATTTATGTCAACTAGTTACTCTAAAGAATTAAATCGGCTTGCCCAACTTATGTGGGAGCAAGAAGCGGAGTTGGAGCTTAAGCCCCAGGAAGAGAAAGAAGCAGCCCCTGAAAAGTCCTCAGTCAACAACGCTCCTAATGACGTTTTTTGGGGCAAATGGAAAGGGCGATATATCGTGGTAATGCGCTATATATCGGGTAGAACAACCTCCAATGTTAAACTCCCCAATATATATGCCGATGAGGCCGATGCCCGCTCCGCCGCCCTCGATATCATTCGAAAATTTCCAGAAGCATCTATTCGCTATCTTTCAGCTAAAGAACTTGCTGTTTACCTCTAGCCAACCCTCGAGAGCTTTAGTTGTTGGTTTTTGAGTAGGGTGGCTGCACCGCAGAACCGCCCTCCCTCTTATTATTTTTATAGGTCACACTATCGGCGATTAATGCTTTGATATAAATTGACGAACTTCCTCCACAAATACATTGGAGGCAGGCTCACGCCCCAGGAGTAAGTGACCGTCGCTATTAAGACCAACAAATCGAGCGCCAGGTATAGCAGAAGCAATTTCACAGCCCGTCTGAACAGGGATACGCTGGTCCCCTAGTGAATGGATCACTAAAGTGGGCACATTAATTTCTTTGAGCTTGTCCCGCACATCAATACTGCCAAAAACCGATAGGAAGCGGACAGCATTTTCCGGCGAAGTAGTCAGCCGCTGAAACTCATTAAACCACTCTAATTCGCTGGCATTCGCGCTTGGCATAAATGTCGTGGAAAAAATCTGCCGATAAGCAGGGTTATCCTGCCCCCAGCCCGTCGCTGTCAGGGTCATTACTGCTTCACGCTCTTTTATCGTGGCCTCACTGGCACCTATTCGCCAACCTGCATGATAACCCCCAAACAAAATCAGCTGCCTAACTCGCTCCGGGTGTCTTACTGCATATTCAATAGATACTGCTGCTCCTTGCGATATACCTAGCAAGGTAAAGTTATCAACTTCACAGGCATCGACGACAGTCTCAAGGTCTGTAACAAACGACTCAAAAGAGATATTTTCAACCGCCCAATCCGAAAGGCCATTCCCACGCTCATCGTAACGAATAAACTGGTGGTCGACAGAAAGCTCCCGAAACAATGGACTCCATATGGGAGAGTCCCAGTCATACTCTAAATGACTCAACCAGTTTGCGGCTTTAACTATTGGAAGCCCCTCTCCCATCTTGGCATAGGCAATACGCACACCATCGCTGGCCGTACAAAACTCAACCTTCTGTTGAGTTAGCAGTTTACGCCCCGTAGCCAAATCATCACCGGACTCCTGAACTACCGACTCACCAAGCCTGCAGGGCGACCATGTAATACCTGCTTTGCGGAATCTGTCAGCAAGCCTTGTCCGTTCGAACTCCACTTCACTACTCAATCCCAATGAGCTCAACAAATGCAGTAACTGCGTTGCAGCGTTTGGGTTATAGGGCTCCAATGCCACCCAGCTGCGGGCCCAAGTTAACTGGTCCGGTATAGGAACGCCCGGGTGAGAGGACAAGCGGGACAGCACCCTCCCTTGCAATTGAACAATCTCTTGACGCTCAGACAGTAACCACCGCTGAAATAGTTCTTGATCGGGAAGATCGATCCCATCCAGGAAAGGCTCCTGCAGCTGTCGATGAATATCCTCCAGCTCTGCTGCGAGCACCCCAGGAGAATCAAGCTTGAGTGCTATTTGGGCAACATCAATACAAATGCCTTTCGTATCCAAGCTGACACGCTCTCTATCAGCAATGAGGCGCTCTATTTCTGGGTCGTTGACAATGGATCGAATTTTACTCAAAGACCAGCGCAGGGAGGCGCGAGGATCATCGGGCAGCTCCCAAAATATCTCACATAAGCGATCCCTCCTGTGAGGTCTAGCAGCCAACAGTAAGAAAGCCAAAAGTGCTCGAGTTTTTCTTGAAGGTGGTAGATTAACAGGGCTGCCATCACGGGAGACAAGCAAGTCGCCCAGCATTTGGATTGAGATTCCCATTGATAAGTTATTAACCCCTGAAATGTAAGGTACTAGCATTTCTCAGAGAAAGGCGCCGGTGATTTTCTCAAGGATAATTGTTAGCTGCAAACACCGTTCGCGAAAGATGTGAAACCCTCTGCCAAAAACGCTTATTCCAAGATAGACAGCAATGAGAATACCAACGGCGCAGTGAAGCTTAAATCTGGCCAAGAAAGCACACTCCATTGGGCTTCTTTAGGGGGTAGAGTGGAATCGAAGAATTAGTCTGGCTCGATAGTCTTATCAGGAGATTCTGAAAATGCCCCAAATGGACCCCAGTGAAGGGCTAGATACCCCCAATATATAATGGGCATCTACAAGAAGTAGAGCAAACATATTGAGGAGCCGGACAACCGTATCGGAAAGGAGTTAAAAACCCATTTTCAAAATCAAAACCATGTCAGTATGGGCCTTATAGCCTAGGCCAATATTTGGAGCTTTGACTCACAAAAGGCCCTTAGAAACTCATACTAAAACAAACTTACGGAAGGGTTATCAATAAAGAATCGTATGAGCCAAAAGTAGAAGGGAGAGCGACTTCGCCAGGCTTACAACCTGTGAACACCCCGCCCAACTACCTAAAACACTTTGCAAATGCGCAAGCGCTACCTTACAAGTCTCAACTATCTGTCACTGTGCACAAAGATATCAAATCCCAGAGCCCTTGAAGTTCTATACAATCTAGAATCACTGTGATAATGCTCATACCACTTTCTAAATTGTGCATATTTCAGAAACTTAAACTCACCCTTATTGGGGTCAAAAAAGTAGCTTACCTTATCCGCAGATGGCTCAATGCGAAATGCCATCGCATGCCCCCACCCAGTACCTGCAGTTCTCAACATACAGTGGATGGTATTAGACTGCTGCTTGAAGCAATCTTTGGATTCAAGAGCATCAAAAGACGCAGCAAACTGATCTTTCAACGAAGGACTTTTCTTCTTCTGTGCAATACCGCTACCCGCCTGCCCAATATTGCGAAACCCCTGAGATTCCAAATATTGTTTAGTCTCCTTAATCATCTCAAAAGATGTGCTAGGCCTACCCTCAGTTCCATTTGCAAACTTAAATCGATACATAGAGGCAAATCTCTGAGCGACCACGGCTATTTTTGTATCATCAATACTGCCACCGGTAGTTAACGCATCCTGAAGCCCCGACTGAAGGGCTTTACTGACCCAGCTAACTGACAGAGCCTCACAAATCCCACCCTTGGTATGCGGATGCTTTTTGGTAATTTTTGAATAGCTTCCCTGACTGAACTTCCAGGTTAACTGCCCACCGTAATTGGACGCACTTGCATCACTATTCAGTAAACTTGGCATTTTTTATCCTCACATCACAACCGAATATTCGGCTTTATTTATATTATCCGGGCTTTATGCAAGCAATGTGCAAATTTAGTGATTAATTATTATTAGAAAAAATATCACCCGAACATTTCCTTTAAAAACCACGACAAAATTCAAAGAATGCACCTCAACCGATCAACTCATCACAAGAAAGTGACAAACAAAACACTGAGGTATCACCCACCTTTAAGAGAACCTTAAAATTAAAACGCAGCTTAGCAATGACTATATTAGTTTGAATGGTCGAAAATATAACGTTTTCAACATGCTATATTTTTACAGACTACAAGTCCACGATAAGCGATCAATGTCGCCATCAGGCAAAACAACCACAAAATAATTACTGTTATTTAAAATTCACTATAGGCAACAAGGTATTTCGGTTTACTTAAGGGGCCTCTGAATAGAGACTGGTTTTAAATATACTTATCAGTACAGCAATTTGACTAAACACCCAGTTAATTTTAAATCAACACATTGATTTAATTACCCTCGGTAAACAGGCACCAATCCGTACCTTTCGCTACACCGCATAACGTACTCAAAAGAGACATAAACAAACGATCAGAAGTAAGAATCAATGAACTTGGATCAAAAAGGCTAAAGAGCCACTACATCGTGGCTCTTTTTTGTCTCGGAGGGATATTGCTACTGTTGTGCTCCATACACGCCAGGGGAAGTTTTAACCTAGGGCGGAAGGAGTAAATACTGGAAGCTCTGGAAGCAACATCAGTTACACGAGAGAATCTTAAGTATCCTGGCGAACCACTAAACTGCCAAAACCAATCAATAGGCCACCACTAAAACGCTGAACCCATCTTTGCATATTCTCACCAATGGAAGCCACTTTCCACTTCGACAACATAGTCGCAAGTGCCAGAAACCACAGGAATATTATTGATGCATGAAGTGAGACCAGCAGGAAAGCCTCATAGTAACTAGAGCTGCCAACTGAGATAAACTGCGGAAAGGCCGCGAGATAAAACATCGATACCTTGGGGTTAAGAATCTGGGTTAGAAAGCCCTCACCAAAATTTCGGTATGAGTTCCCAGGAGCTGCTGTAATTGGTGACAATTCATCCCCTGTATCCTTCACGGAAGATTTTGACAGCGTGGCTAATATCGTTTTCACACCCAAATAAACCAAGTAGGCAGCCCCAAGATATTTGATAATTGTATAAACCTCAGACGACTGCAATATAATCGCCGACAAGCCCAAAATTGAAATGGCACCATGGGCAAATGTTGCTGAAACCAGCCCAAAAATATTCTCTACTCCCGGCCTCAGCCCCCTACTAGCTACTGTTTTAAGAATCAGGACGCTGTTCGGCCCTGGTGAAATAACCAACAAAAGAGAGATTGCAGCAAATGCGAGGATTTCATTCATAACAATAAACACCTTAAAGAAAGCCAGTGGATAAGGGGTACATCTAAGGGGTATATCTAAGGAGGTCGCCGAGCCAAGGGTTGGCTCGGACTAAGGTCAATACAGGTAAGTTGCCGTACCGGTAGCAATCAATTCATCCGTGTCGTTAATCAACTCCATTCTCGTTACAACCAGCTTGTTACCGGTGCGCAGAATTGAGCCATGGCAAAGAAAGTGTTCTCCCCTGCCCGGCTTTAGGTAGTCAACACGCATGTCGACCGTACCCAGCTTTAATAGGCGGTCCACTTTTTCTTTCCAGTGCACATCTCCCAGATGCTGGTAGGCGGCGACCATTGCGGTCAAACCACCAACCGTATCCAGGGCGGTGGCAATTACGCCACCGTGCAGGATGTTCTTCCACACATTGCCGATCAACTGTGGGTTCAGTTCAAAGCCTGCGGAAAGTGTGAGCGCCTCCAGGTCCAGGTCGCGCATCTCAAGTCCAATTTGTTGATTAAAAGGAATCTGCTCAAAAAATTCCTTTACCAACGCCTGAAACTCACTGGGTGAGGGTTCTGTCATAGGCGGGCAACCCGGTTGAGCCCATCCAGCGCAGCACTGCGATATGCCTCTGCCATGGTGGGGTAGTTAAAGGTGGTATTAACGAAATAATCGATTGAATTATTCGGTGCTGGCTGTTTCATAATGGCCTGGCCAATATGCACAATCTCAGCTGCCTCTGCCCCAAAGCAGTGAATGCCCAGGATTTCGTGAGTCTCGATATGGAACAAAATCTTGAGCATGCCTACGCGCTCACCAGAAATCTGCGCCCGCGCAGTGTGCTTGAACAGTGCGCGGCCCACTTCGTAGGGTACTTTGGCTGCGGTTAGCTCTGATTCGGTTTTACCTACAGAGGAAATCTCTGGAAGGGTATAAATCCCGGTAGGCGCATCTTCAATTACTCGATGGCCACGGCCCGCAATCGCTGCTGCAACCGCACGCCCCTGGTCATAAGAGGCACTGGCAAGGCTCGGCCACCCAATCACATCACCTACCGCAAAGATATTTTCAATTTCGGTACAGTAGTGATCGTCAACGCTCAATTGTCCGCGATGGTTCGCTTCCAGGCCGACATTCTCCAGGCCGAGGGAGCTGGTGTTGCCAGTACGGCCATTACACCAGAGCAGTGCATCCGCATGAATACGTTTGCCAGACTGCATCTCCATAATTACGCCCTGCTCATTGGGCAGTACCCGCGCATACTCCTCCTGGTGGCGAACAGTCACGCCCATATCGCGCAGGTGATAGCTCAGTGCATCAGAAATCTCATCATCAAGAAATTCCAGCAGGCTGTTACGGGTATTAATCAAATCCACCTTAACGCCGAGGCCAGCGAAGATAGACGCGTATTCACAGCCGATAACACCAGCACCATAGATCATAATGGAGTGAGGGGTGTGCTGCATGTCCAGGATCATATCGCTGTCGTAGACCCGTTCGTGATCAAAGTCTACATCGGCGGGGCGATAAGGGCGTGAGCCAGTAGCAATAATAAATTTCTTCGCTGTAATAGTTTCCGCCGCACCATCGGGCATAAGCACCTCGACAGTATGTTCATCGCGGAACTTAGCTTCGCCGACGATCAGCTCAACCCGGTTGCGGGCATAAAATGAAGTGTGCATTTCCACCTGATAGGAAATGACTTTATTCACCGTCTGCATTACCTGGGGGAAAGTAAGGCGGCGGGGTTCACCCAATGCGCGAAAAACGCTCTGGGTGTTATAACGCATCAACTGTTTGACAGAGTGGCGCAGCGCCTTGGAGGGAATGGTACCTTTGTGAGTACAATTACCACCAACCACTTGGCGCTTTTCAATAACCGCAACGCGCATGCCCTTTTTTGCTGCGCTCATTGCGGCGGCCTCTCCAGCCGGGCCAGAACCAATTACTACCAGGTCAAACTTTTGCTCTGCCATTAAATGCTCTAATTCTATTTTCCAAACGGAGTCCACAGCGCGCTAACACCATTTACTCAATACTAAATATACGGTTATCGACACCACTTGTGCCAATGACATAAAACAACAAGCCCGTTGATCACGGGCTTGTTGGAGAAGGAAAGCTTACTTGCGTTTAGATGCGTCGTAAGCGAGATCTTCGGCAGTCATCTGCTGCTGTCTTTGCCTCTCCTGTTCCTTTTCACACTCATCGTCATCGCCACCACAGACTGTGCAATCCTGCTTCATGCCGATATTGTTGAGCCCGCCACAAGTTCCTTTTAACGGTTTGTTCTGAACCATGGCCCCGATCGCCATACCGGCAACAACGAGCAACATGGCCACAAAGGCAAATATGAAAATTGTCACTTCTCAGACCTCTCTACATAAGGTTTAAAGCCAGAGCTAGAACGCTCTTCGAAACCTGAATCAGTTTTCACCACCATAAAGACGGCTAGATTATCTCTTTCTGCCAGCGCCATGCCGGCATCAGCACCGAGGACATTGATCGCGGTAGCCAGACCATCGGCTTCAGCACAGGTTTCCGCAATAACGGTTACCGATGCCAACTTGTGCTTGATGGACCGCCCGGAGCGTGGGTCAATGCTATGGGAGTAACGAACACCATCCCTTTCGTAGTAGTTGCGATAGTCTCCACTAGTAGCTACTGCCTTCCCACTCACCGCAATTGGCTCCTGCACCATCTGCCCTGCCGCGCTGGGTACTTCAATGCCAATTACCCAGGTCTTACCCTTTGGATTCACACCCTTAGTTCGCAGTTCACCGCCAATCTCGACCAAGTAGTTTCGAATACCCAGGTCTTCCAATAGCTCGGCAACCCGATCAACGCCATGGCCCTTGGCAATCGCTGAAAGATCCACCTCAACGGGGCGGCTCTTGATAACAGTGTCTGGCTTACGGGTCAGGGTTAACGCATCGGAACCGACGACGGTTAGCAGATCGGCAATGTCTTTATCTGAGGGGATATGCTCCGGTTCGGGCTGGGGACCAAAACCCCACAAGTTGACCAGAGGGCCGACCGTCACCTCGAAAGCGCCCTCACTGCGGCGATAAATATCCAGGGACATTTCCAGTACATCTGCCAAGTGTTGGCTAACCGGGATCGCCTGCCCTACCGGGCTTTGGTTAAAGCGCATTAACTCAGAGTCGTCGATATAGGTCGACATCTCCTGGTTGACCTGCTGCAACTCATCGTCGATCAACTGCTGCAACTCACCCTGCTCCAGCCCAGAGGGCACCTGAACGACGGTGATGTGATAGCTGGTTCCCATGGTGCGGCCAGCCAACTGCCAGGACTCCGGCGAAGGAGCGCAAGCCGATAAAATTACAGCCGCCCAAAGCAAAAACAGGGCCGTAAAGACGGGCCCTGTTTTTGAGTTTGTCGGGCCTGTGATTGCTTTTAGCAAGCTAAGCCCTCCAATTATCCGCCGAAGTCATCCAGCAGGATATTTTCATCTTCTACACCCAAGTCCTTGAGCATATTGATGACTGCCGCGTTCATCATGGGCGGCCCACACATGTAGTACTCACAATCTTCCGGAGCCGGGTGGTCCTTCAGGTAGTTTTCATATACCACGTTGTGGATGAATCCGGTGTAACCCGTCCAATTGTCTTCCGGCTGTGGGTCGGACAGAGCCACATGCCACTGGAAGTTATCGAACTCGGAAGCCAGACCGTTGTAGTCATCTTCGTAGAACATCTCGCGCAGGGAGCGCGCACCGTACCAGAAGCTGATCTTACGGGTGGAATTCAGGCGCTTGAGCTGATCAAAGATGTGTGAACGCATTGGCGCCATACCGGCACCACCACCGATAAATACCATCTCGTTGTCAGTTTCCTTGGCGAAGAACTCACCAAAGGGACCGTACACCTTAATCTTGTCACCTGCCTTCAGGCTGAAAACGTAGGAAGACATCTGACCCGGCGGAATGCCCTCAGTACGGGGCGGCGGAGTCGCGATACGGATGTTGAACTTAACAACACCTTTCTCTTCCGGGTAGTTAGCCATGGAGTAAGCGCGAACCACAGGCTCGGTCACTTTGGACTCCAGCTTGAAGAAGCCAAAGTGCTCCCAGTCGCCACGGTACTGCTCTTCGACATCGAAGTCAGCAAACTTGACATGGTGAGCCGGAGCTTCCAGCTGTACGTAACCACCAGCGCGGAAGTCAACGTTTTCACCTTCGGGCAGACGCAGGGTCAGCTCCTTAATAAAGGTGGCCACGTTCGGGTTGGATTCCACAGTGCACTCCCACTGCTTAACACCAAACACCTCTTCCGGCACTTCGATTTCCATGTCTTGCTTAACCGCAACCTGACAGGAAAGACGCTTGCCTTCTTTTGCATCGCGCGGGGTAAAGTGAGCCGCTTCAGTCGGCAGCATATCGCCACCACCGGAATTCACCTTACAGATACACTGCGCACAGCTGCCGCCGCCACCACAGGCGGAGGCCAGGAACAGGTTGTTGGCAGCCAGGGTTTGCAGCAGCTTGCCGCCGGCCGGTACGGTGAGAGTCTTCTCACCGTTAACCAGGATGTTGACGTTGCCGGTGTTTACCAGGCGCGAGCGGGCCGCAAGGATCACCGCTACCAGCGCCAAAACGATGACGGTAAACATCGCTACGCCGAGGATAATTTCAATACTCATTCTATTGTTTTCCCCGCTTAGATATCGATGCCGCCGAAGGACATGAAGCCCAGGGACATCAGACCAACAGTTACGAAGGTGATACCCAGACCTTTCAGGCCATCCGGAACGTCACTGTACTTCAGCTTTTCACGAATACCGGCCAGAGCGGTAATCGCCAGTGCCCAGCCGAGGCCGGCACCGAAGCCATAGGCAACACTCTCGCCAAACGCGTACTCGCGCTCAACCATGAACAAGGAAGCACCCATGATGGCGCAGTTCACGGTAATCAGCGGCAGGAATACACCCAGCGCGTTGTAGAGAGCCGGTACATATTTATCCAGGAACATCTCCAGGATCTGTACCAGTGCCGCAATTACGCCGATGTAGGACAACAGGCCGAGGAAGCTCAGGTCCACGTCGGGGTAACCGGCCCAGGCCAGTGCACCGTCTTTCAGCAGGTAGGTGTAGATCAGGTTGTTCACAGGTACTGTCAGAGTCAGCACCACGATAACCGCAACACCCAGGCCAATAGCGGCCTCGATCTTCTTCGATACCGCCAGGAAGGTACACATACCGAGGAAGAAGGCCAGCGCCATGTTTTCAACGAAAACGGCGCGGATAATCAAAGAAATATAATGTTCCACGGATTAGGCCTCCTGCGCTTGGGAATTAGGCGCAATCTTGAACTCATCTTCTTCCACCTGTGCCGGTTTCCAGGCACGGATCGCCCAGATGAACAGGCCGATCAGGAAGAATGCACTCGGCGGCAACAGCAGCAGGCCGTTGGGGATATACCAACCACCGTTGCTCACGGTAGTCAGGATATCTACACCGAACAGTTTGCCGGCGCCGAAGAGTTCACGAACCACCGCGAGACCGATCAGGATCACACTGTATCCCAGACCGTTACCAAGACCGTCGAAGAAGCTGGGCAGCGGCGGGTTCTTCATAGCGAAGGCTTCCGCACGGCCCATTACGATACAGTTGGTAATGATCAGACCAACGAATACAGACAGCTGCTTGGAGATGTCGTAAGCCAGGGCCTTGATCAGCTGGTCCACCAGGATTACCAAAGAGGCAATCACGGTCATCTGTACAATGATACGGATGCTGTTCGGGATCTGTTTGCGGATCAGGGATACCGCAACGTTGGAACAGGCCACAACCGAGGTCAGTGCGATACACATTACCAGGGTAACCTGCAGCGAGCTGGTAACAGCCAGTGCAGAACAGATACCCAGGATCTGCAGCGCGATCGGGTTGTTGTTAAAAATCGGCTCTAGCAGAGTATCTTTAATTTTCATGCTTATGCCTCCCCTGCTTTCAGGTTTTTCAGGAAGGGACCATAACCCTGGTTACCCAACCAGAAGTTCACCAGGTTGCTAACGCCCTTACTGGTCAGAGTTGCACCAGACAGACCATCTACTTCGTGAATCGCGTCTGGGCTGTTGGGGTTAACCTGACCCTTGATCACTGCGATATCCACGTCGCCCTGGTTGTTGAAGACTTTCTTACCAATCCACTGGGCCTTCCAGTTGGGGTTGTCAACTTCACCACCCAGTCCCGGAGTTTCCTTGTGCTCGTAGAAGCCGAGGCCCGCTACGGTGTCGAGGTTGCTCTCCAGAGCGAGGAAGCCGTACAGGGTGCCCCACAGGCCATAACCGCGAATCGGCAGAATGATCTTGTCCAGCTTGCCGTCTTTCTCTACCAGGTATACCTCTTTGGTATTTTCCCGGCGGATAATTTTGGCAGTGTCCTCGTCAGCCGGCAGTTTTTCACTGTCAGACGGGATCTTGGCAGCAGCGCGACCGCTGCCACCAGCCGGAGCCTGATCGGTAAACTTACCGGTATTCAGGTCGACGTATTTGATTTTTACGTCGGCGAAGGCCTTTTCGACTTCCGCTTTATCAGCGTGAGAGTCTTTCAACAGACCGCCAGCCATCAGTACGTTGCGCTTCATGTCCAGCTCGGCATTCGCCTGCTGGGCAGGCTTCAGCATTACCGCAGCGGTGGATACCACTACGGAGCACACCAGGCACATTACCAGCGCGACAATCAGAGTACCGGTTACGGAATCTTTATTAGCCACGTGCCAACCTCCGTTTGATATTGGACTGCACCACAAAGTGGTCAAACAGCGGAGCGAACAGGTTGGCGAACAGGATCGCCAGCATCATGCCTTCCGGGAAGGCCGGGTTCACCACACGAATCAGGACAACCATCACCCCGATCAGGATGCCGTACCACCAGCGACCGGTGTTGGTCATCGCAGCGGATACAGGGTCCGTAGTCATAAAGATCAGACCGAAGGCAAAACCGCCCACTACCAGGTGCCAGTACCAGGGTACCTGGAACATCGGGTTGGTCTCGGAACCAATCATGTTAAACATGAAAGAGGTGGCCATCATACCCAGCAGGGTGCCAGCTACGATGCGCCAGCTGGCGATCTTCATACCCATCAGGATTACGCCGGCAATCAGGATAGCCAGGGTAGAAGTTTCACCAATGGAACCATGGATCTGACCGAAGAAAGCGTCGAACCAGGTTACCTGGCCAACAGCAGCATTGACGATACCGTTCTGGATACCTTCACTGGCCATAACAGACAGCGCGGTAGCACCGGTGTAACCGTCAACCGCAGTCCAAACCGCATCTCCAGACATTGCTGCCGGATAGGCAAAGAATACGAAGGCACGGCCGGTAAGAGCCGGGTTGAGGAAGTTCTTGCCGGTACCACCGAATACTTCCTTACCGATAACCACACCGAAGCTGATGCCCATAGCCACCATCCACAGAGGCAGATCCGGCGGACAGGTCAAGGCGAACAGGATGGAGGTTACAAAGAAGCCTTCGTTGACTTCGTGACCGCGCACCGCAGCAAACAGGACTTCCCAGATACCGCCCACAATAAAAGTGACCGCATAAATAGGCAGGAAGTACATAGCGCCGTAGACAAAGTTGTCCCACAGGCTAGCTGGGTTGTAGGAAGTCAGAGCGCCGATAATGGCGTGACGCCAGCCGGACAGATCCGGGTTGGTCATACCTTCCAGAATGGTGTTGGACTGGAAGCCGATATTCCACATACCGTAGAACGCCGGGATCATGGCACAAGCCCAAACAGTGATCATAATACGCTTCAGGTCGATACCGTCGCGCACGTGAGCAGTGGTTTTGGTCTTGTCTGCCGGCTGGAACAGACCGGTGTCAATCGCTTCAAACAGGGCGTAGAACTTTTCGAACTTACCGCCTTTGTGAAACTTGGGTTCGATCGAATCGAGGAATTTACGCAACATACTTACCCCTCCTTCTCAATACGGGTCAGGTTGTCCCGCAAAATGGGGCCGTACTCGTACTTGCCCGGGCACACAAAGGTGCACAACGCCAGATCTTCTTCGTCCAGCTCCAGTGCGCCCAGCCTCTGCGCCATTGCAGTATCGCCAACGATCAGGGAGCGCAGCAACTGAGTGGGCAGTACATCCAGCGGCATGACTTTCTCATAACTACCGACCGGTACCATGGCACGCTCAGAACCGTTGGTGCTGGTGGTGAAGTTGAACAGCTTGTTCTTCACCAGGCGCGACAGATAAATCGGGAATACAGAGAAACGCTTATTACCAGCACGCAGATAGTGCAGGAACGGACGCTCATCGCCCTCTTCCAGTACAGAAATCTGGTTGTGGTAGCGACCCAGGTAAGCCATCGGGCCAGCAGCGGTGCGGCCACCGAATACAGAGCCGGAGATGATGCGATCGTTATCGCCTTTCAGCTCATCAGAAGTCAGGGTTTCCAGACTGGCACCGAGGCGGGTGCGCAGCAGACGCGGCTGCTTGACCTGAGGGCCTGCCAGGGAAACGACACGATCGGTAAACAGCTTACCGGTGGTAAACAGTTTGCCTACAGCGATCACATCCTGGTAATTAATGGTAAATACACTGCGGTTGCCAGAAACTGGCTTCAGGTAGTGGATGTGGGTACCGGACAAGCCTGCCGGATGGGGGCCGGCAAAGGTTTCGCGGCGAATATTCGCTGCGCTCGGTACTGGAATATCCGCATCCGGAGCAGTACAGACGTAAGTGGTTTCTGCCAGCTTGGAAAGAATCTCAACGCCCTGGGAGAAGGCTTTGGGATTCTCAGCAATCACTACTTCTGGATTGGCTGCCAGAGGGTTGGTGTCCATCGCATTGATAAACACCGCTACCGGCTCAGCGTCCAGGGCGGGAACGCGGCTGAACGGGCGGGTGCGCAGTGCGGTCCACATGCCGGACTCAACCAGGTTTTCAACGACCTGTTCGCGAGTCAGACCAGACAGTTTATCTGCGCTGTAGCTTTGGAACTGTTCCGCTGCATCGCCGTCTATGCCAATCACGACGGATTGCAGAACACGACGAGCGCCACGGTTAATCGCAACAACACGACCGGCAGCAGGCGCTGTGTAGCGCACGCCTTCAGTTTTTTTGTCGCTAAACAACAGCTGACCAAGATTGACGCGATCCCCTACTGCCACTGCCATTGTCGGCTTCATCCCGTGATAATCGGGGCCGAGAACAGCAACGGTCTTGATCGCAGGTCCTTTTTGAATGACCTGCTCGGGCGCGCCGGATATGGGTAAGTCCAATCCCCGACGGATCTTTCTCATACGCCTATGCCTAAGTTTCTAGTTTAAAAAAATTGCAATAGGACCCACCGTCCCATGCCTGGGATGACGGGTCCTATTGTGGAATTCCGTGCTGCGAGGGCTTATGCCGTATCACCCGTGAACCGGGAGGAAGGAAGCTGACTAATTGGTTGTGCGCGCTAACTTCTCGGCGCACGGCCGCCCCGCAAAATCGCGCGCATTATAAAGACGGGCCAGGATCTTTACCAGCCTGGAAAGTCGTTAAGTGGCACTAAGATCGGAAATTTCTGTTGAAAAAACAGGGATTTGGGGAGGCATGGCGCGGCGACTGGGACAGTCGCCGGAACCCCGCAGTCGGCTCTGGGTACCGACTGCGGCGAGGAGGCTTGACGCCTTAGTCTTCTTTGGGGAACTGCTTATAACGAACGCCAGCCATATCTTCCAGGCAGCGAACCACCTGACAGCTATAGCCGAACTCGTTGTCATACCAGCAGTAGAGCACAGCGTTCTTGCCATCCACGATAGTCGCAGTGGAATCGAATACGCAGGCAACGCGGGAGCCAACAAAATCGCTGGACACCACTTCCGGGGAGTTGGTGAAATCGATCTGCTGACGCAGCGGCGAGTGCAGTGCCACATCGCGCATATATTCGTTCAGCTCTTCCTTGGTGGTCTCTTTACCCAGGTTCAGGTTAAGGATCGCCATGGAAACATTAGGGGTCGGAACGCGAATTGCGTTGCCGGTGAGCTTACCTTTCAGCTCGGGCAGCGCTTTGGCAACCGCCTTGGCAGCACCGGTTTCAGTCAGAACCATATTCAGCGCTGCTGCGCGACCGCGACGCTCACCTTTGTGGTAGTTGTCGATCAGGTTCTGGTCGTTGGTGTAGGCGTGTACAGTTTCTACGTGGCCGTGCTCAACGCCGTAGCCATCCATCATCGCTTTCAGGACAGGCACGATGGCGTTAGTGGTACAGGAAGCGGCGGACAGTACCTTGTCTTCCGGCTTGATGTCGCTGCTGTTGATACCGTAAACGATATTCTTGATATCGCCCTTGCCCGGTGCGGTCAGCAGCACCTTGGAAGCGCCTGGGCTCTGCAGGTGCTGGCTCAGACCTTCTTCATCGCGCCATACACCGGTGCTGTCAACGATAATCGCATCGTCGATACCGTGCTGGGTGTAATCCACTTCCTGAGGGGAGTTGGCGTAGATGATCTTGATTTCGTTACCGTTACAGATCAGGGAGTTGGTCTCCTCGTCCACACGGATAGTGCCCTGGAAGGCGCCATGTACGGAGTCGCGACGCAGCAGAGAAGCGCGCTTCACCAAGTCGTTGGGGGCCTTGCCCTTGCGCAGTACGATAGCGCGCAGACGCAGAACATCACCACTACCAGCCTTGTCGATCAGCAGGCGGGCAACCAGACGGCCGATGCGACCAAAACCGTAGATCACAACATCTTTGGATTCGGGCAGAGGCTTGCCGGCACCCGCTGCGTCGGACAGCTCTTCACGTACAAACTCGTCCACAGACAAGCCGCGATCGTCGCGCATGTACTTGTTGGTCATGGTTCCCAGGTCGATATGTACGGGACCCAGCTCCATCTTGCAGATGGCTTCCAATACAGGGAAGGTTTCAAACTCGGAGAGTTCATTTTCCTCAACCTGACGCACGAAACGGTGCGCTTTCATAATGCTCAGCACTGAGCGATTAACCAGGTTGCGGCCGTACATATAAATACCGACGTTGCTCTCACGGTTGAGCTTTCCAATCATCGGAATCATGGATTCAGCCAGTGCTTCACGCTGTTTCCAGTCCTTGAAAAAGTCCGCGGGCTTCGGTCGCTTCTGAGTCACTATCGGACACCTCTGCAATGTATTTAGTAGGCAAGAAATACGGCCTTGAAACCACTCAGGACCGCATGGCTGCGCATTATAGTGTTCGCTTTACACTGCGCAACTGAGCAAAAAAGAGCCAAAAAAATGTAGTAAAACTACCTTTTTGTAGTCCACCCGAGCGACATTGCGCAATCCATAAAAAAGCGTAGTTGTTCCCGACTGGAAACACAGGCAGGGTTAACATTCCCTGCAAGCAAAACTGTTCGCGGCTACAATAGCCGACCTCGAAGACATCTCGAATGAATGCGCGGATATATAAGGAAAGATGACAGAAATACAGCCCCTGACCCCACCGAAGTTTCGCTCCTCCAGTGACCGACAATTTTGGGGACAACTGCATGGCGCAGCTGCCGCGCTCGCCATCCTCAACGCGGCACGCAATAACAAAGCGCCCACCCTGTTAATCACAAAGGACAGTCTCGAAGCGCACCGTTTAGAGGTGCAATTGAAATTTTTTAACAAAGCGCGGCGAGATAAGGGGGAAAACAGGGAGCTGGAAATTTTCCATTTTCCCGACTGGGAAATTCTCCCCTACGACACCTTCTCTCCCCACCAGGATATCATCTCGGATCGCCTTGCCACCCTCTACCAGCTGCCGAAAATGGGGGCTGGGATCGTCATAATCCCAGTCAGCACCCTGATGCACCGGCTACCGCCCTGCAATTATATTGCCGGCAATGCGCTGATATTGGAGGAGGGGCAGCAGTTTGATATCGATATCCAGCGGAGACTGCTGGAGCAGGCCGGCTACCACTGCGTAGACACCGTCTACGAACACGGCGAATTCGCTGTGCGTGGCTCACTGATGGATATTTTCCCAATGGGCAGCCCCCTGCCCTACCGCATCGATCTGTTCGACGATGAAATTGAATCCCTGCGCACCTTTGACCCGGAAACCCAACGCACCATCGACAAGGTGAAAACCATTCACCTTTTACCTGCACGGGAATTCCCTTTGCACAAGGCTGCCCTGTCAGGGTTTCTGCAAAATTGGCACGGTGAATTCGATAGCGATCCCAGCCAAGTGCCAATTTACCAGGATATCAGTGCAGGAATTGCCCCGGCGGGCATTGAGTACTACCTGCCCCTGTTCTTCGATGGCAACTGCTCAAGCCTGTTCGACTATCTGCCCGAGGGCAGCCAGGCATTTTTACAGGGAGATATCCAACAGCCGCTGGACAATTTCTGGCGCGAAGTCAGCAACCGCTATGAAAGTCGTCGCGGCGACCTGACCCGCCCCATATTGCCACCGCGCCAGATTTTACTGGAAATTGATGAGCTTAACGGTGCCCTGAAGTCCATGCCCCGGGCAATCTTCTCTGCGGAGAGTCTTCCGGAAGCCCAGGGCAACTGTAATTTTGACACTTCCGTACCCCCCTCACTGCCAGTAGATGGCAAGTCCGAACAACCCCTGGCTGCACTGGAAAGCTACCTGATGGAATACTCCGGTCGGGTGCTATTTTGTGCTGAAAGTAGCGGGCGTCGCGAAGCGCTGCTGGAGCTATTAAAGGGCATACGGCTCAGCCCTCCCAGCTTCCAAAGCTGGCAGGACTTCCTCGCAGCAAAGGACACTATCGGCATTACCGTAGCCCCCATCGATCAAGGGCTGCTGCTTAAGGACCCGCAAATCAACCTGATCGCAGAACCGCAGTTATTTGGTGAGCGGGTACTGCAGCAACGCCGCCGTAAAAAAGCCAAAGATGAAGCGGACAACGCGGTTAAAAACCTGGCTGAACTGCGCATGGGCACTCCCGTCGTTCACATTGATCACGGCGTAGGTCGTTATCGCGGCCTACAGCACCTGGAGATCGACGGGCAACCGGCAGAATTCCTGACCCTTGAATATGCCGACGATGCCAAGCTCTACGTACCGGTAGCCAGCCTGCACTTGATCAGCCGCTACTCCGGTGCCGATGAAGCCCTGGCCCCACTGCACAGAATGGGCAGTGAACAGTGGCAAAAAGCCAAACGCAAAGCCGCCGAGAAAGTCCGCGATGCAGCTGCGGAGCTCCTGGATATCTACGCCCGCCGCGAAGCCCGTATTGGCCATGCCTTCGATAACCCTCAATTGGCCTACCGAGAATTTTCCGCAGGTTTCCCCTTCGAGGAAACTCCAGATCAACAACAAGCCATCGAGGCAGTTCTGGGGGATATGCTCTCAGATAAGCCGATGGACCGACTGGTTTGCGGCGACGTGGGATTCGGTAAGACAGAAGTGGCCATGCGGGCTGCATTTGTCTCGGCCCACGCAGGTATGCAAGTGGCCATGCTGGTTCCCACCACCCTGTTGGCCCAGCAACACTATCAATCCTTCCAGGATCGCTTTGCCGATTGGCCGATCAATATCGAGGTGATCTCCCGCTTCCGCTCTGGCAAGGAAGTGGACAGCGTGAAAGAGAAGGTTGCCAGTGGCAAGGTGGATATCCTGGTTGGCACCCACAAGCTGTTGCAAAGCGATCTGGACTTTAAAAATCTCGGCCTGCTGATTATCGACGAAGAACACCGCTTTGGCGTCCGGCAGAAGGAGCGCCTCAAGAGCCTGCGCTCCGAGGTGGATATCCTCAACCTTACCGCCACCCCTATTCCCCGCACCCTAAATATGGCCATGGCCGGTATTCGCGATCTATCGGTGATCGCCACCCCACCAGCGCGGCGTCTCTCTGTGAAAACCTTCGTGCGCGAGCGCGATGATGCCTTGGTAAAAGAGGCTATCCTGCGGGAGATCTTACGCGGCGGTCAGGTGTATTTCCTGCACAACGAAGTCAAAAGCATTGAGCGAATCGCGCGGGAGCTACAGGAGATGATTCCCGAGGCCCGTATCGGCATAGGCCATGGCCAGATGCGCGAACGGGAGCTGGAACAGGTGATGAGCGACTTCTATCACAAGCGCTTTAATGTCCTGGTCTGTACCACCATCATCGAAACCGGTATCGACGTCCCCACAGCCAACACGATACTGATCGAGCGCGCAGACAAGTTCGGCCTGGCCCAGCTTCACCAGTTGCGCGGTCGCGTGGGGCGCTCGCACCACCAGGCCTACGCCTATCTACTGACTCCCAACAAGCGCTCCATGACCAATGACGCCGTGAAGCGCCTGGAAGCGATTAGCGAGGCCCAGGATTTAGGTGCAGGCTTTACCCTGGCTACCCACGACCTGGAAATTCGCGGTGCAGGCGAACTGCTAGGTGAGGAACAAAGCGGGCAGATTCAGAGTGTCGGCTTCAACTTGTATATGGAGATGCTCGACAAGGCAGTGAAGGCCATTCGCGAGGGCCGCACACCGAATATTGACGAACCCCTCGAATCCCCTGCGGTGGACGTCAATCTGCGGGTTGCTGCGCTGATTCCCGAGGACTACCTGCCCGATGTCCACGGCCGTCTGATCATGTACAAACGCATTGCCAATGCCACCGACGGGCAGCAACTGAAAGAACTTCAGGTAGAGATGATCGACCGTTTCGGGCTACTGCCGGAATCGGTAAAACACTTGTTCCGCACCACGGAGATCAAGTTAAAGGCCGAGAATATGGGCATCCGCAAACTTGAGGCCTCTGCGGCAAGAGGGCGTATCGAATTTGCGGAGAATACCCGTGTAGATCCGCTCACTTTGGTTAAGATGGTGCAAACCCAGCCGGGACGCTACCAGCTGGCCGGCGCCAACCAACTGAATTTCAGTCTCGATGAGGAGGGTACTGATCGCAAGCTCCAGGAAATTAACGAAGTTCTGGAAAAGCTTGCACAGTGATACCATCCGGCAGGCAGCAGCGGGAGCTGGCGGCAAAACTAATTAGTCTCCTACTCCCGCTTAAACGGCCTGTCGGCAATGACACCCTCGGCACCCAAATAGAATTGTTTAAGTGGTAAACCCATGAAAAGGATAATTAGCCTCTGCTCAACCCTGGCGCTCACGCTGGCAGCAACCAGTGCCCAGGCCGTCAACTACGCTGGCAATACTTTCGAAATAGAAATGATCGTATTCGAGCGCCCCCAGGGGATGGAAAGAACCGCAGAGACCTGGCCGACGGCACCCCGTCTTCAGTATCCATCAAAGTGGATCGACTTTGACACCCTGCGCACCCCAACTCAGCCAACAGAGGATGAGGTGCTATCGCTTGAAGACATCATCTCGAGCCCAGAAACGAGCGGCCCAGCCGATATTGAATCATCGGAGCTTGAGGGCGACGCATCTACTAGTTCGCAGAACTCTGAGCAAGCACAAAGAAACTTGCTGCTAAGACCTGTACCCAGGCTGCTGGACAACAAAGCCGCCGCAATTTCCAGGGCTGGTGACAGGGTCCTGTTTCACAAGGCCTGGCGCCAGGTTTTAAATACCAAGAGAAACTCTCCGGCCATTCTGATTGATGGCGGTAGCCAGCTCAGCGGCCACAGCCAGCTTGAGGGATCTATCACCCTGAGTGTCGCTCGCTATTTACATATCAGTACTAATTTGTGGCTCAGCGATTTTTATACGCAACCCGGGGAACACAGTATTCTTCTTCCTCAACGCCCACAAAATAAAATCGAAAAGCCGCTACAAATCCTAACCGGCAATTACAGTGATATTGAAAATTCATATTCACAAAATAACGGGTTTGATATCGAAAATAGTCAGGGCGCAATTAACACAACTGAGCCACTCACACTGGGCGAGCCGGAATTTATAAAAGAAGAGCCATTATATGTAGCCCATACTGCGAGACTGCAACACGAGAGACGTTTGCGTAGCGGACAACTTCATTATATCGACCACCCTGCATTTGGAATTCTTATTGAAGTGCGCACTGTAGCCAAACCCAAAGAAGATTCGCAAAATATGGATATGCTTAATTCCGACCAAGAAAAAGATAACCGCACGGAAAGTTAATTTATTTAAATAATCGACTTTCGCCAAAAGCCCCAGCAAATCTTGCCGGGGCTGTTATTTTAAATATACCTTTAAAACTCTTCACCTCAAACGAATTAATTTCACCATCACTGCAAGCACACCCCACCCAACCGATATTTAATCAATTTATCTTTAATCAAAATACAGCCAGCAAACAAGCAAATACCGCCACCCCACAACAACAAAAAAATTACTATCAGTAGGCCAATATTCCGGGAGTATTAAAGTAATAATTAGCACAGGGTATTGCGCACAATAAACTCACTCATATACACACAATTACATTGGGGGCTTTAGGCGGGGCGGGATATGACCAAACCTACAAAGAGGGACACAAATGCAACTTAAAGAAGAAAAGCCTATATCCACTGCAAAGTAGCAAACAAAAAAGCGGATCATAAAGATCCGCTTTTCAGAGGCGCTGACAGGGCCGGCGTCAATTGAGCCGCAGGACCCTACACGACAACAGTTCTTTCAACGAGTGATCTATAAATCACTCACAGGGAACAACATCTTCCGCCAGCAGTCCTTTGTCACCTTGTTGCATTTCGAACTCTACCGCCTGCCCCTCATTAAGGGTTTTGTAGCCCTCGCCGCGAATGCTGCGATAGTGAACGAAAATATCTTCAGTTCCTTCTCCACAGGTGATGAAGCCATAACCCCGTGCGTTATTAAACCACTTCACTGTACCTGTAACGCGATCACTCATTGAGAAAACCTCATTATTGTTATTGCGCCTACCTCTTTTACCTCACTGCTCAATTCGGCAAGAGGGGCAAACGCCACCCCATTGTTAACAAACTGCTCCATGCAGAATGCTATCTTGCTTAATCCGATGAGCATATACTCAAAGGACGTACCCTGATTCTTAGATAAAACAGCGCCAGTGTCTAGTTTTCTATGTGAAATAAATACTACGTTTTTCCCAATATGCGTAATTAACCGTCAAAATCTTCAATAGTGCTCAATTAGAAACTAATCATTTGTACCTTATTGCACTCCCATTCCTCAACTGTCTAACGCGGCCTCTCGCGTTAATGAAGGTATATCGGCAATATGTAATGTTGAGGTTGGGAATGCACAGGATGCCCCATATCCCTCAATTATTTTAAGAATCGTTAATAGAACATCCTGTTTTACTTCATGATAACGAACCCAATCGGTAGTGCGGGTAAACGTATATATAAAGAAATCCAAAGAAGAGGAAGCAAAACTATTAAAATTAACAATAAGCGTACGATTAGAATCAATTTCCGGATGTTCCTGTAACATATTTTTAACATCCGCCACGATTGCCGCCATATGATGGGCATCTTCATAACGAATACCAATCGTTTCAAAAATCCTACGATTTAACATACGGGAAGGATTTTCTACCGCAATCTGGGTGAAGATGCCATTGGGAACATAGACGGGTCGCATATCAAAAGTGCGGATTCTGGTCAGGCGCCAACCGATATCTTCCACGGTCCCCTCAATCTCCTTATCGGGGGAGCGAATCCAGTCGCCCACCGCAAAGGGCCGATCCAGATAGATCATCAGGCCGCCGAAAAAGTTTGCCAGCAGGTCCTTGGCCGCAAAACCGACAGCCAGTCCGCCAATACCACCAAATGCCAAAACACCGCTGACGCTATAACCCAGGAACTGCATGACCACAATTCCCGCCGTGATCACGATTGAGGCCCTGACCAGTTTGCCGATCGCACGTACCGTAGTGGCATCCATCGGCTTGCCCATATAGCGCGGATCGCACAGATTGTGTTCCACGCTGTGTGAGAATCGCCAGGCAAACCAGGCCATCACCAGGATCAAGCCTATTTCCCGCGTCGGTGCAGCCAGGGAGAATATCTCGGCTCCAGTGGCGTCCCCCGCTCGCTGGGCAGCGACAGTCAAGCCCAGCAGCCATACCAGTACCTGCCCGGGAGGGGAGAGTGCCCCAACCAAAGCATCATCCCAGGGATTAACCGTCTTTTCCGCCTTAATGGCCATGCGCTGCACAAACCGGCCAAATAACCAGGCCAACACCCCAGACGCAAGTACTATGAGGAAAACAGAAACTATCCAGACCCGGTTCTCACCAAGCCAGGACAACAGCACGCTCTCAACGGACTCCACTCGAACCCCTCCGCTTTAACCAACAATCAGTAATATCCGTACAGCACCTTCTCAATAGACGACAGATTTAAACAACTTATCTCAACGCATTATGGAAGCTAACCACTCCCTGGTTCTGTGCCACCGCGCACTCTTCTCAAGCTCCTCCCAGGAGCCGATCACCGGCCTGCCACCCATGGCCGACAACCGATGAGTAGACTCCGGTTTGGGCACAAAGGTATCCAGTGCCGCCAGCGCCTCAAAAGCGCCGACACGATTGTTGCATACGATACCCATATCACAACCGGCTTCCAGGGCTGCGCGAATCCTATCGCCATAGCCTCCGGCCGCACCCGCCCCTTCCATAGACAGATCATCACTAAAAATCACTCCATTGAATCCCAGCTGTCGCCGCAATACATCCTGTAGCCAATAGCGGGAGAATCCCACCGGCTGGCTATCAATGTTGATGAAGCGGATATGGGCCGGCATCACCGCGGTAAGTTCCTGGGTTCCAATACAATCGATAAACGGAAGTGCATCGGTTGCCAAGACCTGATCCAACGAGCGCTTATCCTCTGGCAACTCCACATGACTGTCTTCCAGCACGTGGCCATGCCCCGGAAAATGCTTGCCTGTCGTGGCCATTCCCGCTTCGCGCATCCCTTGGATAAAGGGGCGAGCCAGTGCGGTTAACTGGGCCGGATCGGGACAAAAACTCCGATCGCCGATCACCCTGCTGTGACTGTCATCCGCATCCAAAACCGGCGCGAAGCTAAAATCCACTCCTACAGCCAGCAACTCTGCGGCCAGCAGCCACCCCACATCCTGCAACTGCTCGTTACTGGCGACAGCACTAAGGGCCTGCATTGAGGGTATTCGCGTAAAGTCATCGCGAAACCGCTGAACCCTGCCACCCTCCTGATCTACCGCTAGCAGGATCTCTGGTCGCACCGCACGGATGGAGTTAACCAATTGGATAAGCTGCTGGCGATCCCGATAGTTTCTCGCAAAAAAGATCAGCCCGCCCACCATCGGATGCCGAAGCAACTCACAGTCTTCCTCGGTGAGTTCAAGCCCCTCGATATCCACCATGACCGGTCCGGGTGGTAAAGACATATTAAGTTCCTTATCGATTTAAGAGTGCGCCCACTAATTATCTACCTTCAACATGGCCGAAGCAGCGGGTACCAATCGCTCAAGAGTCTGGGTCAGGGTACTGTCAGAACCGAAATCCTCCCGCAGGATAGCCTCAATCGCATCGTGGCTCGACAGTGTGAAAATGGTCGCTCCCAGCATAAAGTAGAGGCGCCAATAGAAAGTTTCTGGGTCCAAGCCCGGTAACGCTTCAGCCAGCAATCCGGCAAAACGGCGGTAAGTATCCCCGTATCGAGATACGATAAATCGACGCAAATGCCCCTGGAACTGGGTATAGGCCAATCCTAAAAGACGCATAAATCGCTGTGGATCCTTTCCCTCCAGCCCAAGGCTTCCCAACCCAACTCGATACAGGCATTCGATCAGCTCCTCCACCCCCAGGGGCTGCCCCAGGGCAATACGGCGATCAAGCTCTTCTTCCAGAGCGTTAGTGAAAGGCGTTAGAAAGCGTTCAAATACCGCCTGTATCAATTCTTTCTTGGAGCCGAAATGGTAGTTAACTGCCGCCAGATTAACCCCGGCCGTGCTCGTAATTGTTCTCAATGAGGTTTCAGGAAAACCCCGTTCAGCAAACAGCACTTCCGCTGCATCGAGTATCCGGCTGACCGTATCTATCTGGCTCATAAGTATCAAACCACCATTTAAAACATACGTTTAATCGACGCCAGAGTAGCATATTCTCACTGATCTAGAGCCCGCCAGCTAAGCTCTCCACTCAGCAAGGTACAAGAGTAAAAATAACAGGGAAATGTATGTCAGGCGGTAAGATCAATACTGCAGGAGTTGATCTCCCGCCAACTTGTGCAAGTACGCCACCCCACCAGCCGGCATAGCCTTTTAGTCCGGAGGCAGCTTTAACAAAAATAACTTTGAAAATTTTTTCGGTATTTTAAGATCGCCCGAATAATTATTCCTTCACCTGCATATATTTCATAATCAGGGCCGCAGCCTCCTCCACACTATCAACGATATGAAAAAGGTCTAGATCACTGGCATCGATACAATCGCGCTCTAACACTGTATCTACCAACCAATCGTACAGCCCGCTCCAGTAACGCTTACCTACCAACACAATTGGGAAACGCCGCACTTTCTGCGTTTGCACCAAGGTAAGAGCTTCAAACAGCTCATCCAACGTGCCGTAGCCACCGGGAAGTCCAACGAATCCAAGTGCGTGTTTTACAAACATAAATTTCCGTACAAAAAAGTATCGGAAGTTCAAACTAATGTCCTGATATGGATTTGCCGCCTGTTCAAAAGGCAGCTCTATGTTTAACCCAATTGATGCGCCGGGCTGCCCGAAAGCCCCTCGGTTACAAGCCTCCATCAGCCCCGGCCCACCACCGGTAATCACGGGGATCCCTTCAGCCGCGAGCAACTCTCCCAACTTTACCCCCTGCTGATATTCAGGACTGTCCTCTGTAAATCTCGCCCCTCCAAACACTGTCACTGCACCACCTAACGCTATCAGCCGCTCTATCCCATCTACCAATTCAGACTGAATACGAAGCACTCTCCAGGCTTCCGGCATTTTTGCATCCAGCATTATTTTTCCCTCTTTGTCAGTTCCTTCAACGCTTTCTTCTCTCTTTACTTTCTCCATCAATGTAGCAGCTCACAAAGACTAAAACCTGAGGATTGCACGAACAACAAATCTGTATATAATTCCAGCAACTGTATATAAATACAGAAAACTAGGTAAATCTATGACCAATCTCACCGCTCGTCAGTCCCAGGTTCTCGACCTGATCAAGTCTTATCTGGATGAAACTGGCTACCCGCCAACGCGGGCAGAAATTGCCCAGGAACTCGGCTTCCGCTCACCCAATGCCGCCGAGGAACACCTGAAAGCGCTCGCCAGAAAAGGCGCCATTGAGATGGTTGCCGGCGCTTCCCGAGGCATTCGAATTCCGGATCACCAATCCGGCTTGCCGATTGTGGGTAGAGTAGCTGCGGGGAATCCCATACTCGCCAGCGAACATATTGAAGATTACTGCGACTTGCCCGCGAGCTTCTTCCATCCTCCCGCAGATTATTTGTTGAGGGTGCATGGTATGAGTATGCGAGATGCGGGCATTCTCGATGGAGACTTGCTGGCAGTGCAAAAGACCGAGCAAGTGCGCAATGGCCAAATCGTCGTTGCCCGTATCGATGACGAAGTCACAGTGAAACGCTTTCGCCGCAAGGGAAATCAGGCAACCGTTCAGTTGCTACCTGAAAATGATGACTTTGAGTTAATTCAAGTCGATATGAGAGATAAGAACTTTGTGATTGAGGGATTAGCCGTAGGGGTTATTCGCCAAACGCCTTAAGCCCCCAAAAACGACAACAGCGGCCATTGGCCGCTGTTGTTAAGACTCGAACTAACGCTGATGTTAGTGAATAGTATGATTTACCGGCATTAAATCGTCTTCTTCCTCGAAGTAACCAGCCTCAAGATCGTCTAGATTTTGTACGGCTTCAATACCCGCTTCCAACATAGCCCTTGCCACAGCAACCTTGTTCTTGCGCAGAAACTGAAGGCTTTCCGCAGAAAAAGAAATGCTTACCAAAGGGTCCTCTTTATGGCCAGCACGACGCAAAGCTACATCGCCATTAGCCAGCTCGATTATTTCAAAAGTTTCGGAGGACATTCGCTTTTCCTTCACGGCACAACAGTTTGCGCCCAGTGTACCACAGGCTTGCGATAAGTTTCATTCCTCCAATTTGAGAGGCTTCTGGCTCCTGACTTTCGAGGCAGTCTATTACCAGCACGCTGTATCAAAGGATTATCTAAACCACTGAAGAGATCACAAGAGAAGAGTGAATTGCTTTATACGTTACACAGGTTGTGTCGAGTGGGCCACAACTACCCCATTGTGGCCCACTCAAAGGACAGCGAACTTTCTCGCAGAGGTACGCCTAATATCTACAACCTTCAAAATTCGCAGAAATATTACGAACCTATTCAGAAGTTCACCGAGGTCGAGTAAGCGTATTAGTTAACATTCATCCAAGTGAGCGCGCTGCCTCACCACCAACTCACTCAGCGAGCGATGCCACTGAAGCAATAATTCTTTGGACAAAGGTGCAAACTCGGGCTTGGCAACTTCGTTGTGTAGCGGGATTAAATTAACCTGTTGCTGTTTTTCATCAGCACCCACAGATATTTTCTGCTGCTCTTCCCAGGCGTAAAGCATATGGGATAACCAACTCTGCGGGTCGCCGACCAGGCCGGACAGCTCACTGGCCTCTGCACTAGCCCTACCCTGAACGCCCAGCGCATCAATGATCAACTGCGGAGACTCCGGTTCGAATCCCAGCTGAAGTTGGGCTGCCTGCTCTGCAAGAAAAGCCCGATAGGCCTTGCACAACTGCATCAACGCTGCCTCTTCCAGCGCATCGCGCTGGAGAGGTAAGTCCCACGACTGTTGCAGCAACAGCTGGCTCTTGCGTAGAGCCGAAGTGACATGAATCGTGTAAGAGTTACTCATTACCTACTTCTTTGCCGCTGTCTTTTTAGCTGCCGGTTTCTTGCGCTTGGCAGCAGTGCTCTTGGTGGAGGCCTCTACTTTCCAACCACCATCGCGATAAAAAGCACGCCAACCGGTCGCCTTGCCCTCTTCCTCAGATTGAACATATTGCTCCTGGGTTTTGCGGCTAAATCGAACTACGGTATCCCGCCCACTGTCATCTTGAGTCGGTGCAGAGAATAGGAAGCTGTATTTTGGATCGATCTCACTCTGGTGAGGCAGCAGCTCTTTAACCAGGGGCGCACGGGTCTCACGGTTTTTCGGGAACTGGCTGGCAGCCAGGAATAGACCCGAGGCACCATCGCGTAGGATATAGTGATCCTCCACTTTGATACAGGCCAATTCCGGCATGGGAACCGGATCCATTTTCGGTGGCGCCGGCTGCCCATTTTTCAGCAGCTTGCGGGTGTTTTTACAGTCTTCATTGGTACAGCCGAAGTACTTGCCAAAGCGACCAGACTTCAACTGCATATCACTGCCACACTTATCGCACTCAATAATGGGGCCGTCATAGCCTTTAATTTTAAAAGTGCCCTGCTCAATCTCGTAGCCATTGCAATCCGGGTTATTGCCACAGATATGCAATTTACGCTGCTCATCTAACAGGTAGCTATCCATAGCCGTGCCGCACTTGCCGCAGCGGCGCTTCTCCCGCAGCAACCTGGATTCAGCTTCCTCGTCCTTATCCGCATCGACCGCCTCATCACCAGAAACCAGGTTCATGGTATTGGTACAACGCTCTTTTGGCGGCAGTGCGTATCCAGAGCACCCCAGGAATACACCGGTGGAGCCAGTGCGGATCTGCATATGGCGGCCACATTTGGTGCACTCGATATCGGTGTCTGTCGGCGTATTGCGACGCATACCTTCATCGGCAGACTGGGCTTTTTCCAGGCGCCCGGAAAAGTCCTGATAAAACTCATCGAGCAGTTGCTTCCAACCCTTATCGCCGTCGGCAACCGCATCCAGGGATTCCTCCAGGTTTGCGGTAAATCCGTAGTCCATCAGGTTCTTGAAGCTTTCGCTGAGACGGTCGGTAACAATATCCCCCATTTTCTCAGCGTAAAAACGACGGTTTTCCAAGCGGACATAACCGCGATCCTGGATCGTGGAAATAATGGAAGCATAGGTGGAGGGGCGTCCGATACCGCGCTTCTCCAGTTCCTTAACCAGGGCCGCTTCACTAAACCGCGCAGGCGGCTTGGTAAAGTGCTGCTTGGGATCCAGCTGTTGCAGGGATAGCTTTTCGCCTACCTTCACATCTGGAAGCACCAGATCTTCATCTTTTTTGCCGCTCGGTGGCGCAACTTTCAGGAAACCATCGAAACGAATTACTCGACCCCGCGCACGCAATTCAAAGTCACCTGCGCTGACCACGATTGAAGAGGAGGTAAATTGGGCAGGCGTCATCTGGCAGGCCACGAACTGCTGCCAAATCAGGTTGTATAACCTCTCCGCATCCCGCTCAACACCGGACAACATATTTGGGGCGATACGAACATCGGATGGGCGAATCGCTTCGTGCGCCTCTTGAGCGCCCTCTTTACTGCTGTAGTTATTGGGGCTCTCTGGAAGATACTTATCGCCGTAATTCTCGGCAATATAATCCCGTGCAGATTCCACAGCCTCTTTACTGAGATTGGTGGAATCTGTACGCATGTAGGTGATATGACCGGCTTCATACAAGCGCTGGGCCAGGGTCATGGTCTTCTTCACACTGAAGCCAAGGCGGTTACTGGCCGCCTGCTGCAAGGTGGAAGTAATAAATGGTGCGCTGGGCTTGGAGCTGGTTGGCTTATCGTCACGGGCGGAAACAACAAACTCACTGGACTGAAGCTGCTTGGCAGCACTCATTGCCAGCTCTTCGTTGGTAGGACGGAAAGCCTCACCAGCCTGCTTTTTCACTTCGAGGCGCAGCTTGGAAGCCTTTGCCGTCGCCGTATCGGCAAACAAGGTCCAGTACTCTTCCGGGATAAACGCGCGAATCTCCCGCTCCCGCTCAACTACGAGGCGGACCGCAACAGATTGCACACGACCCGCAGACAGGCCCCTGGCCACTTTTTCCCACAGTAGAGGGGACACCATATAGCCAACGATTCGATCGAGGAAACGGCGCGCTTGCTGGGCGTTTACCCGATTAATATTCAGACGGCCGGGATCTTTAAAGGCCTCCTGAATCGCAGACTTGGTAATTTCATTAAACACTACCCGGCGGTAGCGATCGTTATCGCCACCAATTGCTTCACGCAAATGCCAGGCAATTGCCTCTCCCTCGCGATCCAAGTCCGTTGCGAGATAGATATGATCGGCGCCTTCGGCGAGTTTTTGTAACTCACTCACCACTTTCTCTTTACCCGGCAGTATCTCGTAGTGGGCTTGCCACTCGTGATCCGGGTCGATCCCCATACGCTTAATCAGCTGATCGCGGTTTTTCTTCCGCTTATAAGCCTCTTTCGCCTCGGGGGAAAGCTTGCGTGTTTCCGCTGCACGACGGGCGCGCTCCTTTGCGTCAACCGGCTGTTTATTGCCCCCACCTGTGGGCAAATCGCGAATATGGCCGACACTGGACTTCACAACAAAGTCCTTGCCGAGATATTTATTGATGGTTTTCGCTTTGGCCGGTGATTCGACGATGACCAGTGATTTACCCATAAGCCTTTGATTTCAAATGAAAATTTACTGCTATTGCAAGTCTTTCAAGCCCTCTTATCGGGCTTGTGCTGCGCGAATATATAAGCCTCACTTCAAGCGCGGTCAAGCAAAGCTGACAATTTTCCACTCACAGTCACCAAAATTGGCACTGGGCAGTCCGCCTAAATGCGACTCAGTAGACGCTCTTTTACACCGCTATTACGGCAATCAAGACAGCCCCTCAGTCGCCGCGCGCGAACTCACTTTTCGAATAGCTTCTTCTATTAAGGGGGTGTACTCATCGAGCGACGCCATTAGTTTCTGGAAGGCTTGTTTGCCTCCTGACTCCGGCCACTGAATACCGAGACCCACTGGTGTTGCAGTAATCGCACAGGCGTCCCGAGGGATTTTTTCCAGTAGCTCGCGCAAATATTTCCATGCCCCTTGCGGAGCTGGCTGGCCATCAGCCCAATCCCAAACACCGGAAAAATTCAGCTCGTGCTCAATCCGTTGTTTATCCAAAACCCACCCCACACTCAGGCCTTTACGGTTCTGCCAGCGGTGATAATAGACAGCTGCAGTCCCATCACCCAACGCCGCAGGCAGCGCTTGGATTTGTACGGTAATGCCAGCCTGGGCCGCCCGGCTACGCAAATCTGCAAGACGGCTGTCACGGGCATTGGGCTTGAGCCACATCACCGGCCCCAGCACCAAAGCGATGGCAAATCCGACGATAATCACCGGCAACCAATCAGACATAACCACTCCTCATCAGTGGAAAAAAGTGACTATTGTGCGGTGTTCCGCGTGATCTATGTCAATCGGTTTTTTTTGCGGTAGACTCAAAATAGGTGTCACAAGGGTGTTTTTCACAGTCAATAAAAGGGATAGGAGCAGGTAAATTATGGCGAAATACCGACACATCCTCGTGGGCTTGGACCTGTCAAAAGAGTCTTCCCAGGTACTTGATAGGGCCGCTGATATGGCTGAAGCATTTGGTGCAGAGTTAAGCTTACTTCACGCCATTGAGCCCCTGACTTTTGCCTATGGCGGCGACATCCCAATGGACCTCTCCGAGGTACAGGACCAGCTACAGTCCCAGGCCAAGGAGCAATTGCAAAAAGCCGCCGATCGGCTGGATATCCCCGCAGATCGCCATCACGTAATACTCGGCCAGCCATCTACTGAGATTCATCGCTTAGCCAAAGATATCGAAGCCGACTTAATCATTATTGGCAGCCACGGTCGTCACGGCTTAGCGCTATTACTCGGCTCCACCGCTAACGGCGTTCTCCATGGCGCCAAATGCGACGTTCTGGCGATTCGGGTACATATGGAAGACGAGTAATCCTTCAAAATTGAGGGGAAGCCGCAATGATTGCAGCTTCCCCTTCAACTTAGTCGTCTCCCCCCTCCAGCTCTGACCAGCGTTCAAATGCCTCTTCGAGCTGGGCCTGTCTTTCCGTCAGGGTGTTCAGCTTAGCCTGCACCAACGCCTGCTCCTGCTGATAAAAACTGGGGTCGGCAACCTCTTGCTCGATAGCCCCTATCTCTTCTTCCAAAGACTCAATTAAGGCGGGCAGGCTATCCAGCTCTCTTTGAAGCTTATAGCTCAGTTTCTTTTTCTTCGCTGGAGCCGCCTCCTGGGACTGGGGCTTTTCCTTTGGTTTACTAGCAGCTGGCTTAACTTCTTTCAGCTCAGCGACAAAGCTGCCACCTTGGCGCACAAAATCCCCATAACCACCCACGTATTCACGGATGCGGCCATCCCCCTCAAATGCGAGGCATGAGCCCACCACATTATCCAGGAAAGCACGGTCATGGCTCACGAGCAGAACCGTTCCGCCAAAGTCCAGGAGTAACTGTTCAAGCAGCTCCAGGGTTTCTACATCCAGGTCATTGGTGGGCTCGTCGAGCACCAAAATATTGGCGGGCTGGCTAAACAATTTTGCCAGCAAGGCGCGATTTCGCTCTCCACCACTCAAAGCGCTGACTTTAGTACGGGCTTTAACACCACTAAAAAGAAAATCAGCCAAATAAGACATTACGTGGCGGCTTTTACCACCAATAGTCACTGAGTCGCGCCCTTCTGCGACATTATCTAGCACAGTCAAATCGGGATTCAGCTGATCTCGGCGCTGATCGAAATAGGCCACTTGCTGCTTGGTACCCAGGCGCACACTCCCCCCCTGGGACTTTAGCTCTCCCAGCAGCAATTTGATCAGGGTACTTTTGCCGACACCATTGGGGCCTATTAGGCCAACGCGGTCTCCACGCATCAGCGTGAATGATAAATCCCTAATCAACGGTTGCTCATCGGGGTAAGCAAAAGTGACGCCCTTCAACTCAGCGACCAATTTGCCGGACATCTCACCGCTATCCAGGGCCATCTTGGCTATACCCTGCTGGGACCGGCGCGTTTCCCTTTGGCGACGCAGTGCTTGAAGCGCTCTTACCCGCCCCTCATTACGGGTTCGGCGCGCTTTAATTCCCTGCCGAATCCAGGTTTCTTCCTGCGCCAATTTTTTGTCAAACAAGGCCTCGTTTTTTGCCTCTTCTTCGAGAAGCTTCTCTTTTTCTTCCTGGTAACGATCAAACTTGCAGCGAAAAGTCCGCAAGTGTCCTCGATCTAAATCCCATACACTGGTGGCCAAACGTTGTGCCAATGCACGATCATGGCTCACAAACAAAAGAGCTCCACGATAGCTGGCGAGGAAATTCTCAAGCCATTCGACTGCAGCAATATCCAGGTGGTTGGTTGGCTCATCCAGTATCAGCAGATCAGGCTCCACCACCAAGGCGCGAGCCAGAGCAGCACGACGCTGCCAGCCACCGGAAAGGTCGGCAACCTTTTCGTCTGCATCGAGCCCCAAACGATCTAATACACTGTCCACTTTCGGCAGCAGCTCCCAACCGTGAGCCGCTTCGATTTTGGCTTGTAGCTCTGCTGTGGGGGAGTCCCTGTACGCCGACAAAACAGCGCCTATTTCGCCCAACCCCATAGCCACATATCCGTATACAGAGTCGGCGTAATCGGCAGGTAACTCCTGCTCCAAAACCGCTTGAACCATACCGCTGGCACGAACAATCTCGCCGTTGTCCGCGTCAACTTGCCCCGCGATCAAGCGCAACAGGCTGGATTTCCCCTCCCCATTACGCCCCACAAGGCATATACGATCTCCACGCTCAACTTTTGCGCTGACATTGTCTGCCAGTACCTGGGTCCCGTAACGAAGACTGACCCCATCCAATAGAAGCAACATAAATAGGCACTACAATTATCAAACCCGAACCTCAATCCCGCTGATGAAAGAAGCGAAGTCGGCTCTTTCGGGTTCTGTGAAAAATCAGCTATTTTACGCGTTTTTACCGTATAGTCAGTCATAGCTGGAAACACACGTCCAACTGAGGTAATTGAGATGTCAGCTGACGCAAAAGGAATCGCGCTTCTTTCCGCCCTAATCATCACCTGTCTCTGCACAGCCGTGCCCACAAATGCACAACCTGTTCAGGCAACCGCTATCGCACCGGAAGTATCCGAAGATAATCGTGCGGCGCAGAGAGAAAAGCTGCGCCAGGCCCGGCAGGCGATAAAATACAGGGATCGACGGAAACTTCGAGCACTTAAAGCTGAGCTCAAAGATTATCCCCTCGCTGCTTATATTGACTATTGGGCGCTCAGTGAAAAACTGCACCAACTGCCCTTAAAAGAAGTTGATCAATTCCTGGAGAGCAACAGAGGCACGGCTATTGGCGACTGGATGATGGTCAGGTTGTTGCGCCAACTCGGTAGTCAAAAAAAGTTCTCGACTTACCTGCGCTATTACCAACCTTCGCAACACAGTCGCACCTCCCTCCGCTGCTATTACGCCGATGCCCTATCGCGCCGAGACGGCTATCAGGCAGAAACACAGCAGTTGATATCAGAACTCTGGCTTGTTGGGCGGTCCCAAGTCGAGGAGTGCGACCCCGTTTTTGCCCGCTGGATGAAAAACGGCGGCTTGACGCAGGAACTCGCTTGGAAGCGGCACCTGCTGGCAGTCGAAGAAGGCAATCTCGATTTGGCACGTTATATCGCCAGAAAAATGACGCCAGCCCAAGCAGAGAAAGCCAAACTTTTACGCTCGGTCCATCGCAACCCACAGATGCTTCTCACTGACACCAAGTTCGCCTACAACCCACTGGAATATCGCGATATCGTGTTGAACGGATTGCACCAATTGGCGAAAAAAGACGCTATCAAAGCGGAAACTGCCTGGCACCGCTATCAGGCCAGCTACTTGTTTTCCGATGCCCAGCAAGAAGCCATGTTCAAGCACTTGGCGCGTCAATTTGCTCGCCAGGATAATATGCAGCGCTTACAACAGCTGGTTGAACATCACACAGTGACCGATGGCCGCACCATCGAGTGGCTAGCCAGACAATCCCTACGTGAATTAAATTGGCAACAGGTCGCGTTCTGGATTGACCGCCTGCCTGAGGAGAAACAACAACTCGACCGGTGGATATATTGGAAAGCCCGCTCACTGGAAGAACTTTATGGCACAGGAAGTTCTGAAGCTTCCTCTCACCTTTACCGCAAAGCCGCCCGCAATCGCAGTTACTACGGTTTCCTTGCCGCTGATACCTTGGGGCAACAGTACAGCTTTGAGCACAGGCCGGCACCAATCACCCCCATTCAAGTGCAGGAGATGGCAAAGCGCCCCGAACTGCAGAGAGTCCGAGAATTACAAGCAATAGGCGAACTCTTCCATGCCCGAAGGGAATGGAGCTATGCCACAAGAGCTATGGACCACCAGGAATTGCTTGCGGCCGGCAAAGTAGCTAGCGCCTGGGGTTGGTACCACAAATCAATCCAGTCAGTGCTTGCGGCTGACTACCTCGACGACTTGGAACTGCGATTCCCACTCGCTTTTTCCGATATTGTTCACGATGTAAGCAAACAGGTCGGCGCCCAGAGCTCGGCTCTTGAACCTTATCTGATTTACGCTGTAGCACGACAAGAGAGCCACTTTAGCCACGATGCAAAATCCAGCTCCGGGGCCCTGGGACTTATGCAATTGCTCCCATCGACCGCAAAAGCTACTGCACGCAGAGCGGGGGTGCGCTATCGACGCAGCTGGGACCTTTTGAGCCCCAACACCAATATTGCGCTGGGCAGCTTTTACTTAAGTAGCTTACTTAACCGCTTTGACAATAACCGCTTTCTGGCAGCCGCCGCCTATAATGCCGGGCCAACCCGCGTAGCGGGATGGCTAAAAGAGACCCGAAAACAGCTGCCCTATGATGTGTGGATTGAAACCATTCCATTCCGGGAAACGCGTAATTATGTGCAAAATGTACTTGCCTATTCGGTAATTTACGCCTACCGAAGCGGCACCAAGCTGCAACTATTAAGGGAGAGTGAAGCTGCGAGCCGGCTGTAATTTAAAGCCGCTCCTTCAGCCAATCTTGCAATTGCACCTGGTCAAACGGCCAACCGCAAACATCGTCGGGGTCTCCAAGGCCAACCACCGGAATGCGGATAGAAAAGCGCTCCATTAACGCTTCATCCTCGGCGATATCCACCTCGCGAAGACGCAAGTTGAATTTTTCCAGCGCAGGCCAAATTTCAATTTTGGCTTTTTCGCACAGGCCGCAACCCAAAGTGGTGTAGAGCAAAAGCTCTTTTATATCGCTCATCCAAAAACCCCCTGGCTGCTGCCCCAGAGATATCCCGCAACACTTAGCGCAAGCCCCACTATTAAAAGCCACGTTTTACTTTTAGCCTTTGGCTTATCGACTTCCTCAGGTACCTCCTCGGACAAACTGGGTTGCACTGCGTAGGGGACTGTATCGGCTTCTCCAGAGACAGAGGTAGAACTGGGCAATTCGAACTCCGGCAAAGCCGGGCGTACAGCCGTGCGGTTGTTATCGTCAGCTGGGCCGACAATTGAAAAACTTAAAGTGTCGAGCCGGAGCTCATCTCCCCTGCGCACCCGACTCTCACTAACCTTTCTATTATTGACAAAAGTCCCATTTGCCGAACCTAAGTCAATAACGAACAGTAAGCCCTCCCTTACTTCGAGACGAGCGTGCCTACGCGAAAGATGAGAAAGCGAAAAAGTTATATCACACTCATCGGAGCGCCCAATTACCGCACTCTCTTTCACAGGGAACACCTTTCCTGCAATAGCCCGGTGATTGGCTCTTAGCGCCCAGGCAACGCCCTGATTCGAAGCAGCCTTAGGGGGGCCAGACTTAAGCTTAGTTACCTTAGGGTCGATTACCTGGAGTAAACGGCTGCCCACTTTGACCTGATCGTTTATTTTTAACTGGCACGGTGTACCAGTTGGCTGACCATTAAGCAAGACACGGGCCGCGCCCGACAAATTGTGCAAAGTCAGAACATCGCCATTAACCGCAATTTTAAGGTGCGACTTCGCTACGGAATCATCGGCAATACACAAGTCACTACTCTGCGCCCGCCCCACAGTTACTCCCGGCGATACCAGCCATACGCTCTGGCTGAGATCATTGACATCACAAAGTTTGAGCATCGAAATCGCTCCTAAAGCCAAAATGGCCGTGTGAAATTGGCCAATTATTGAAGACAGTGAGCTTAACTAATGTTAAAAAGCAGCCGAAACACTCACTTTTATTGATAAAGTTGAGTTTATCATGGGCGATATCATTAGCGTGTGATTCGGTTTGCAGCTTAAAATGGCCCAAAGGTCTAGTATTTAACAGATTCAGCGATGACCTACAAAGTGATTGGCAACTTGAATAAGCCGAGAGCACAACAGGGAAGAGGCGTGTGATTACCGGAGGGTTATCACCGTTTGAAAGATTAAATAAATTACAGGTAGTTGCACGCCAGTGAGTGAAGCCAAAGTACGCGAAGTATCACGGCACAGCGGGATAGTTCAGCATAGCAAAGACGCTACACGCAGTGCCGGCGCAACCCATACCGGCTATAAGCGTGAACAGAACGAAGATGCCTATTGGGCTGCGGAAGACAAAGGTATCTGGGTTGTAGCCGATGGCCTTGGCGGTCACCACGCTGGTGAACTCGCGAGCAAAACTGTTGTTGAAGAAATCCAAAAGTCAGCGGAAACTGACAAGCACTACGAGCGTGCCTTGCAAAAAGCGCACGCCCTTTTACTGGGCGATGAACAAACCACAGCCAATATGGGCTCTACTGCGGTCGTTGTTGCTGAAGAGGGTGACTACTTTCATATCTACTGGGTTGGAGACAGCCGCGCTTACCTCTGGGCCCCCGAAGGCACAACAGGGAAGCTCACCCAACTAACCAGCGACCACTCCTACGTACAGATGTTGATGGATTCAGGCGCTATCAACTCCGAAGAAGCCGCAATTCACCCCAACCGGCATGTAATTACCCGATGTATCGGCGGTAGTACCAACCCCAAACTCGAAGTGGACCGAGTCTCCTATCGCTGGGCAGCAGGACAGAGACTACTCATCTGTAGCGATGGACTTAGTTCAGAAGTACCAGCAAATTCAATCAACCAGATATTGACAGAAAACAGTGATACACACAGAGCAACAGAACTTCTAATCGCTGCAGCATTGGATGCAGGAGGCAAAGATAACGTCACTGTTCAGGTCATAGATGCCCCATCCACAGCGCAACCTTCTTCTACCGCATCCCTCAACCCAATTAGCGAGCCCACCCTGCCCGGCTCCACACTCAGAAAGTATCGCCCCTTCATTCTCCTCTTCACAGTCGCCTTAGCCACCGCAGTTGCCTACGGACTTTCAACTCTGCTTTAAGATAGGGAAAGCACTTCATGGAAGTCGTCAATAGCGGCACCTCTTCACTGCAGATACCGGGCTACCGCATCCTCAAAAAGATCAATCAGGGGGGAATGTCCTCAGTCTACCTGGCTATACAGCGCAGTGTGGGCCGGCAGGTGGCACTAAAAGTTATGTCGCCAGTACTGAACGCTGATCCAATCTTCAGTGAGCGGTTCCAGCGGGAAGCAAATATCGTTGGGCAGCTGTCACACCCAAATATCGTCGGTATTCACGATATTGGCCGCTACCGCAGCCTGAACTACATCGCCATGGACTACATGCCAGGGGGCTCGGTTGCAGAGCGTTTAAGCAAAGGTGGGCTTGAGCCTCTTGAGGCGCTTAATGTTGTGCGCCAGATAGCCATGGCCCTAGACCACTCCCACAGCAAGGGGTATGTACATCGAGACCTGAAACCAGAGAATATCCTGTTTCGCGAAGACGGATCGGCCGTACTCAGTGATTTTGGGGTTGCCCGGGCTATCGCGAGAACCACCCGTATGACTAACAGCGGGATGGTTGTGGGAACCCCTCACTATATGAGCCCGGAACAAGCTCGCGGAGCAGCGGTTGACGGTCGTGCCGACCTGTATAGCCTTGGAGTTGTTTTCTATGAAATGCTCACGGGAGCCGTGCCCTATCAGGCAGACGAAGCCGTCGCCATAGCAATAAAGCACCTCACCGACCCAATTCCGCGACTGCCAGCCCGCTACGCACTTTATCAGGCTCTACTTGATCACTTCCTGGCCAAAGATCCGGATAAGCGATTTCAACGCGGACTGGATATCGCCGATGCCGCAGATGATTTGGTTGCAGCCCTCGCTGGAAAGCCGGCCAATCAAATCAGCCAGCTCAACAATTCAACTTTAAAAACTTCCAGCTTGGCAAAAGCACTTGTACTGACCATTTACGGCAGTGTGGCAGACCAACTCGGGAGAGTTGCTTCCAGTTGGAAACGGAAGGAAACGCCCGAGAAGCCAGAGCGTAAGGAGCAGGATACTGTTGTACGCCTGCGGCAGTTCCTCGCTGAGCCAACAAAACACAAGCGCTCCTGGCTTATGAGCAGCTTTATCGCTGTTGGCCTTACCTCAACCTGGGGCCTGTATAGCATCGTTGATCACAAGGCCGGCTGGCAACTTGGACTACCTATATTGGACGGCGCTGCCGATTTTACAGCTGCCACCCTACTAGGTACCGCGGAGCAGCCTGCCAATATTGCTCCAAATGCAAATACAGAGCCTGCGCCAACTGGATCAGCAGCAGATACCCTAGATTCACAGATACAAGTTACCCAGCTAAATCTACCCTCCACGCTCAATGCAGATGAACAACTACCCCTCAGTGGTAATCAGGCACTGATTGCCAAGAGTAATCTTGAGCCCCCAAAAGTACTCACGCCTGAGCCTGCAGAGCCAAGAGCAGAGAACCAACCCAAGCTGTACAGCCTAACGATTAACACAAAGCCTTCTGATGCCCGTGTGCGGATTATGAACATAGCCCCCCGCTACCAGCCGGGGCTTGAATTGAGCCCAGGCAAATATGATGTGGAAGTGAGCAAGCGCGGCTTTAGTAAAATTCGCCAGTGGGTCTTGCTGGAAGAACAAAACCTCAAAGTGGAGGTCGAGCTGGAACCTGCCTACTTTATCGGCAAGCGATTTCAATCAGAGTTGTCCTCTGGTGGCCTGGGCCCGAAAATGGTCGCCGTGGGAGCAGGCAGCTTTACCATGGGCAATAACCAGCGGCGATTAGCCAGCCCTGCGCACAGGGTAAATGTAGAGGAGGACTTTGCTATATCCATATACGAGGTCACCTTTGCCGAGTACGATCGTTTTGCCGAGGCCACCGGAAGCGCCAAACCCAGCGATGCAGGCTGGGGGCGCGGAGATAGGCCGGTTGTTAATGTCTCCTGGCGGGATGCACAAAAGTACGTAAAGTGGCTATCAAAGGAGTCTGGCAAGCAGTACCGGCTGGCCAGTGAAGCCGAGTGGGAATACGCTGCTCGGGGAGGCAATTCACACCAATACTGGTGGGCTTCCAGCGACGCCCGAGGAAAAGCCAATTGTCGCAGAGGTTGCTCTAGCGAATTCACAAAGCTGTTCAGCATCAGTACAGCTCCCGTAGGTCATTATCAGGCGAACCCTTTTGGCCTTTTTGACACTGCAGGGAACGTGGCTGAGTGGGTGGAAGACTGTTACCAAGCTGGCTACGACCCCGCAAAAACCACATCAGCACCGGTGAAGATTAGCGGCTGCCAACTTCACACCGTGAGGGGTGGGTCGATGCGTGATAGCTCTAACAAGATATCTTCTGACTATCGAAAAGGCCTGAATGAAACAGCGCTCACCAAGGATGTTGGGATACGTGTTGTGATGGAACTTGATCAATAAAACCAAAATATTAGAAGGAACTTCAGTGCAACGATTACTACTCACCACCTCTTTAATCTTACTTACCGGCTGCAACGGCATAGAGATACGAACAAACGCAGACACATATATGTCTGACAAGGTTAAATCCGCATTGATTGAAGAGTATTCTTTAGCTGAGGTTCGCCGAAGCAACGGAACATTACTCGGCAGCGTATCAGCCAATAGCTGCCAAGCATTGCCCTCCGATGCAAAACCCGAGCCGGCAAGCATCAAAAAGTTACTAAAAATCAAAACCCATAATCTAGGTGGGAACGCCATAGTTTTTGAGAATTGCACTACACAAAACTCTGCTGGCTGCCTGAAATTTATCGAGTGCGACGGCCTCGCTTATATTGTTCCAAAGCACAACGAACAACAAGAAGCAGATACCCCACCATACACCCCCAATCACGCATTTTGATTTTGCACCGGCAAACCGACTAATTATAGAAGCTATTAGACAGCTCCCATAATATCTGCAGACCTGAGGTCTGCAGATATTACTTGCTGTGAATACGCTTAAACTAAAGCGCCAAAGCAAGTGTAGTCAGATTATTTTACCCGTAGCTCCCAAACATTGTGAATTTTCGGATTGCGCTGAAAATCCTTATCCAGAAGGTTCAGCTTCTCTACTGAGTATTCACTGGAAACATCCTCGTCCATCTTAAAGCTGCGCAAGTTGTTGGAAAACACCAAGCGACCTTGAGGCGACAACAGGGACATACACTGACGAATCAATTTCCCGTGATCCCTCTGAATATCTAATACCCCGCTCATCTTCGCAGAATTGGAGAAGCTCGGGGGGTCCATGAATATTAAATCGTAATGGCCTTTCCTGTTCTGTTGAGCAGATTCAAGCCACTGCAAACAATCGGCCTCGACCAACTGATGGCGATAAGGATCCATGTTATTAGCACGGAAATTTTGTCCCGCCCAGTTTTGATAGGTTCGCGACATATCGACACTAGTGCTCTGCTTGCAACCACCCAGAGCCGCTTGGACTGTCGCACTGGCGGTATAGCAGAAAAGGTTTAGGAATGTTTTACCGGCAGAAATCTCTCGCAGATATTTGCGCACCGGGCGATGATCCAGGAAAAGCCCTGTATCCAGGTAGCTCCACAGATCTACCGCCAACTCAGCACCATACTCCCCAACCCAGAGTTCCTTTCTGGATTCCGTCTGCTTCTGGTACTGACTTCCACTCTTACCTCCGCCCTTGTGGCTGTGGCGACGGCGTTCTTTAATACTGATATTCGCGCGAGGCAATTCGAGCACGGACTGAAGGGCCCTTAACAAATCGCGCAAGCGCCCCCGAGCTTTCTCTTCCTCGATAGTGGCCGGCGGACGATACTCCTGCAAATGCGCGTACACGGCGCCATCCAGGGTTTTATAGATATCGATCGCCGCAGCATACTCAGGCAAGTCCGCATCGTAGAGGCGGTAACAATCCACGCCACTCCTCGCGGCCCATTTACCTGTAGTGCGCAGATTTTTGCGCAAGCGATTTGCTACCATCTCCGCCTGGGGTGACAACTTCGGCCCAGCAGCTTCACTCGCCGCCGCCCCACTTTGCGCACGAACCTCAAACATCAGCAACTGACTGGGGATACTGCCATTGTATAGCTGGTACTGCTTATGAGAGCGTAAACCGGTGCCATAACCCAGTTCCGGATTGCCGGTAAACACACCGACCAACCAGCCCGGGAACTCCGCCTTTAACTGCCGCCCCAGTTCAAAATAGGTCTCCCGCAGAGCTTCCTGCTCACCCAAGCGCTCACCGTAGGGCGGGTTTGTCAAAACCAATCCCGCTTTGACTTCTCTATGGCTCGGTACCCTAAACCCTGCTACTGGGCGGCAACTCACTCGCACCTGGCGCTCCAGACCGGCCCGGGCAATATTAGCCTCAGCCGCAAACAAGACTTTCGCATCGGCATCGTAACCGCGAATCTCTGGCAGTTCGCGCGCCAGGCCAACGCCTTGACGCTGCAATGCCTCTTCGCGAAGCTCGTTCCAAATATCGCTTTGATGGTTCAGCCAGCGCTCAAAACCAAAGCTATCCCGCATTAATCCCGGTGCCATATCCGCAGCGATCATCGCCGCCTCCACCAGAATAGTGCCCGAGCCACACATCGGGTCGAGCAAGGCTCCACCCTGCTCAGCAATCTTTGGCCAGCCGGCTCGCAGCAACAGTGCTGCCGCAAGGTTCTCTTTCAGTGGGGCTGCACCGATATGGGTTCGGTAGCCACGGCGATGCAAGCTGTCACCGCTTAGATCGATGGCGATATCCAGCTTATCCCGGTGCAAGCGCAGGGCAACCGTCAAATCTGGATGATGTTTATCAATACTTGGACGGGCTCCCGACTGGCGGCGAAGGCGGTCGACAATGGCATCTTTTGCTTTTTGAGCACCGAACTGACTATTGCGGATCTCTCGATTGGTCCCAGAGAATTGCATCCACAGCTTGCCCGAGGGGCGAATGTGGAGCTCCCAGGGTTGCTCGGCAACTGCTTGGTACAGGTCCTCAGCTGTGGCTACATGCACCTGCGCCAAACGCAACATAATGCGGTTTGCCAAGCGACTCCACAGACAGCAGCGGTAAGCCAACTTCAGGGAGCCGGAAAAATACACTGCCGCCGGCTGCTCCCTTACAGACCCTGCACCCAGGTCGCGTAATTCATTAGCGAGCAGCCCCTCTATTCCCTTGGGACACGTAGCCGTAAACTCAAATTCTTCGGTTTGTAAATCTGTCAAAATACTTACTCATTAAGCTCCTCCTGTGGAGGAAGTTTTGTGCGCCAATAATGACCGCCCACTTAAAGCTGCCGGCAACGTCTGCGCCGCCAGTACGCACAAATAAAACCTGGGGCAAAACCTTTACCGCCCCCAACTAAGGAAATTGAGCATTATCGCCATGCCCAAAAGAGGACGATTATCCCATTTTGTGGCAGAAGAGAATACGCCCTGCCGTTAATTACTACCTGCCCCATAAGTCATACTGTCATCTAGAGATGTTTTCCGATTCCCACGTATCCACTTTACTCTTACTAATAAGGTGGATTGGGTCGGTCCGTTCAAAGGCTTATTTCCTTCACTAAAATTCATTGAGAGACACCCCAAAATAGAGCCGTTTGCGAACCTGCCGACAAACTGTCCACAGACCGACAAAGTAGAGGTGCCGTATACGATGAAACGCCAAAAACGAAATCACGCCGACAGGGCATTTTACAAGGGCTATTTGGCAGCCCTGAACAACAAGTCTATGGATAGCTGCCCATTTGTCGAAGAGGATCCTCATCAGGAGTGGATCAATGGTTGGCGTGAGGGGCGGGAAGATTACTGGAATGGCTTCGACAGAGTGACCAAGGCCCAAAAACTGGAGATTTATGGCGCCGTTTCTACCGACATCCAATACCCTGACGGGTGGAGCACCATTTAGAGATGGCGAGGGGGCTTATCGTCAAAAGCCCCCATTTTCCTAGCAGTCAGCAACTGATACAGCTTACCCTTGCTCTGTTCGGCGACGCTCCAAAGCAATTGCCTCTGCCGCCTCACGAATCAATTCAGGCCCCCGATAGATAAAACCGGTGTACATCTGTACGGCAGTCGCCCCAGCACGAATTTTTTCAGCCGCACTGTCACCATCAAAAATACCGCCAACCCCGATAATCGGGATCTGCTTGCTCAACTCTTTCGATAACAGCTCGATGACCTTGGTGGATTGCGCTCTCAGGGGTTTTCCGCTCAAACCGCCCTCTTCGCTACCATGGGGCAGCTTGGCGACTGAAGACTTATCGATCGTCGTATTGGTAGCGATCACCCCATCGATATCGTACTCACACAGCGCCTCGGCTATCTGCGCCACCGCATCGCCTTCCATATCCGGGGCAATCTTGACGGCAACAGGGACGTAGCGATCACTCTTTTGAGCCAGCTCCATCTGCTTGTCCTTGATGCTGCCCAGCAAGCGATTGAGACTGTCACCAAACTGGAGGTCACGTAGCCCTTTGGTATTGGGAGAAGAAACGTTGGCAGTGATGTAGTCGGCGTAGCGGTACACCTTCTCCATACACAGGCAGTAGTCATCGGCGGCCTTTTTCACTGGAGTATCAAAGTTCTTACCCACATTGATCCCCAAAACACCGCTATAACGGCGCTTTTTCACTCTTTCAATCAGGTAGTCAACACCGAGGTTGTTAAAACCCATACGGTTAATAATCGCATCGGCCTCTTCCACCCTAAACAGCCTTGGCAGCGGATTGCCGGGTTGGGGGCGCGGTGTCACGGTGCCCACTTCAACAAACCCGAATCCCAGGGCTCCGAAACCATTAAAGGCCTGCGCATTCTTATCCAGACCAGCGGCCAAACCAACCGGGTTGGGTAGGGTGAGCCCCATCAACTCGACCGGATCATCCGGGACCGACTTTTTGTACAGGGACATCAAACCGAGGCGCTCTGCAGCGCCAATGGCATCAATCGACAAATGGTGGGCCCGCTCAGGGTCAAGCGCAAACAGGGCTTTACGCAGTGTTGAATACATACCTTTCCTTACGTGGGGAGGCGAACCCTTCAGAAAAACGAAGGGCTCTATCTTGTGATGACGATACTACAGGGGCCTTTGAGCGGCCCCTGGGCTCTATTCCGCTACTGTTCTGCCAGAGTTTCCCGGTCCGCAGTGGCGTGGGCGAGATACATTAGCTCGCGCAAAGCCACAGTGAACATCGCAAAGTCACCGACAGAAGTAGACTTCAACTCGGCAATCATATTGTGCCAGCGTTGAATTGCGGGCGCCATGATAGCGCTCCAGCGGGACATTGCACCCTCTACATCAAGATTTTCAGCCTTGCCCAAGCGGAGAATGTTCACCGCCAGTGTCGACAACTGGCTGTCCAGGTCATCCATACTGGTCTCCCGGGCCTGCGCCTGCCAGAAGCTGTCTACCGGCAAGTCGACGATCAGATTGCCAAACCAGTGCAGGTTCAACTCATCCGACAACCTGAAGTAAACCGTGGCAACTTCCTCTACGGGCGTATCGCTAGCTCGCGCCGACTCAGAAATACCCAGTGCCGAGTAGAGGTAAGTGGGCGACGCCGACAGCAGGGCCAGGGCCTCTGGTACCCCTGCTTCCAGGAGTTTCTGGTAGCGCTGCTCCCATTCGTTAAGGGGCTCGCCACTTAAGACCTGCGGCAACGCTGTAATAACCCGCTGTACCGGCTCCTGGAACAGCTCGCAGTTGGTAGCTGGCTCCAACTCATTGCGGCGATTGCGCAGGAACCACCGGGTTGCCCGGCGCACACGGCCTATCATCGAGTTCAGCAGTTCTGTTTGCAGCTCCGCTGGCACCTTGTAGTCCAGCGCAGCCAGCTGCTCCTGGAAGTCGTGCATCTCGTACACATCACGAGCGCTGACATAAGCGGCAGTTACATCGTTCACATCGGCGCCAGTGGCTGTACCGATACGGTTGTAGAAGGTGATACCCATACTGTTAACCATCTCATTGGCGACCTGGGTAGCCACAATCTGGCGCAACAGCGGATGGTCATAGACTTGGTCGCGATAACGCTCGACCAATTTTTCCGGGAATGCAGACTCAACCGCAAAACGCACCCGCTCATTGTCGGTGATTTGTGCATTTTGCAGCTCTTCTTTCAACTTGACCTTCACGTATGAGATTAGAACCGATAATTCAGGGCGGGTCAGGGACTGCCCTTTGTGCTCGCGTTCAGAAATCTGCTCGTTATCAGGAATAAACTCCAGCGCGCGGTTCAATCGGCCGTCGTCTTCCAAAGTGTTGATGGTTCTGCGGTACTCGTCCAGGCGCTTGGCAACCTGATATTCCGCCACACTGAGGGCAAAAGTCTGCTCATAGTTATTGTGCAGCACCAATTCACCGACAGCATCGGTCATCCCATCCAGCAGCTCATTGCGCTGCTTTTCAGTCAAATCACCCTGGGCAACAACTTTATCCAGAAGGATCTTGATATTTACCTCGTGGTCAGAACAATCCACACCGGCCGCATTATCGATAAAGTCGGTGTTACAACGCCCGCCATTGAGAGCAAACTCAATACGCCCACGCTGGGTCATACCCAGGTTGCCGCCCTCGCCAAAGACTTTGGCACGCAACTCCCTACCATCAACGCGCAAGTGATCATTGGACTTGTCACCAACTTCGGAGTCCGTCTCGGCAGTAGCCTTAACATAAGTGCCAATACCGCCATTCCAGATCAGATCCACCGGCGCTCTGAGCAAGGCACTAATCAGCTCGTTGGGGTTCAGTTGATCCTGTTTGATATCAAACGCTTCTTTCATTTCAGGCGTTATAGCAATGGCCTTGGCGCGACGCTCGAAGATACCGCCACCTTTGGAAATTAATTTACGCTCGTAATCCCTCCAGCTCGACCGGGGCAAGTCGAACAAACGCTGACGCTCTTTAAAGCTGGATTCTGCATCCGGATTGGGGTCCACAAAAATATGCAGGTGGTTAAAGGCTGCTTTCAGGCAGATATGCTCAGACAACAGCATGCCGTTACCAAAAACATCTCCGCCCATATCGCCAATACCGACAACAGAGAAGTTTTCTTTCTGGACATCCACCCCCATCTCACGGAAGTGGCGCTGCACCGATACCCAGGCTCCACGGGCTGTAATGCCCATTTTCTTATGGTCGTATCCCTGGCTGCCACCGGAGGCGAAAGCGTCGCCCATCCAGAAGCCATACTCCCCGGCAATGCCGTTGGCAATATCTGAGAAAGTTGCCGTCCCTTTATCCGCAGCTACTACCAGGTAGGGGTCATCCTCATCCCGACGAACAACATATTTGGGCGGTACAACTTCGCCATCTTTTAGATTGTCAGTGATATCCAAAAGGCCACGAATAAAGGTTTTGTAGCAGGAGACTCCCTCTTCCATCATGGCTTCGCGGCTGCCATCGGTAGGCGGACGTCGAACGACAAATCCACCTTTTGCACCACTGGGTACAATAACTGCATTTTTCACCGCTTGGGCTTTTACCAGGCCCAGAACTTCTGTGCGGAAATCTTCCAGTCGGTCAGACCAACGCAGGCCTCCACGAGCGACTTTACTGCCGCGCAAGTGCACACCTTCCACGCGAGGGGAGTAAACAAAAATCTCAAACTCCGGGCGGGGTTCAGGAATGCCGGGAATATCCCGGGGACTGAATTTGATCGAAATATAATCCTTGGGCTGCCCTTCATCATCCACCTGGAAGAAGTTAGTGCGCAGGGTCGCCAGGATTAATTCCAAATAACGGCGCAGAACCAAATCTTCATTCAGGTTATCAACCGTATCCAAACCATCGTGAATTTTAGCGATCAAGCGCTCGACACGGGGCTGCTCCTGCTTACCAGTGCTTAAACGGGGATCGAACATCGCCCTAAACAAGGCTACCAGGTTGCGGGTGATATCCACGTGGCTGGCCAGGGTAGCGGCAATATAGCTCTGGCTGGCACCGGACTTGGTTTGCTTCAGGTAACGGGCGTAGGCACGAAGCATGGATACTTCGCGCCAGTTAAGGCGGGCGGCCAGCACCAGGCGATTGAAGGCATCGCTTTCCGCTGTGTGATTCCAGATCGCCGCGAACGCATCCTGGAACAGGCCACGGGATGCCTGCGCATCAATTTTGGTGGGCAGACCAAATTCCAGATGGAATTCGTGCATCCACACATCGGTATAGCCACGGGGGCGAATCGTATAGGGGAATTCACCAATAACCCGCAAGCCCAGATTTTCCAGCACGGGAATCACGTCGGAGAGCGTCAGGCCGCTGCCCCAGTTGAATACCTTGAACCGCAGACTGCCCTGAGCGGCCCCCACCGGCTGGTAGAAACTCATTGCTACCCGGTTATCTTCACTGAGGCTCTGAACGGCTGCTACATCCTGCACCGCAATACGAGGCTCAAAGTCTTCACGGTATCCCGCCGGGAAGGCGCGGCCAAAAGTACGATAGAGACGGCTGCCCTCTTCTTCCCCGCTATTTTCAATTAGTGATCTTTGGAAAACATCTTCCCAGGAGCGGGTAATATCCACAATTTGCGCCTCCAGCAGCGCGACATCAAAATCAACAGGCTCATCAGGGGACACGCGGAAAACAAAATGAACCCGCGCGAGAATGGATTCGGAGAAGAAAGTGGTGAAGTCCGAGTCCTTCGCATTAATCGCTTTGGCAATATGCGCGCAAATCACCTCGCGCACATCACTGTTAAACAGCTCACGGGGAACGTATACCGTGGCAGTAACGAATTTACCAAAGGGGTCGCGACGCATAAACAGGCGAAGGTGAGCCCGCTCATTTAACTGCAGCACCCCCATTACCACGTCAAACAGCTCTTTGGTGCTGCCCTGGAAAAGTTCATCCCTTGGGAAGGTATCGAGAATCCGGCGCAGGGCTTTGCCATCGTGCCCCTGCCCGGAGAGACCGCTAGACTCTATGATCGAGGCCATCTTGCGGCGAATAATCGGAATTTTCGCCGGGCTCTCGGTGTAAACCGGCGAGGTGTAAAGCCCCATAAACGCCGCTTCACCAATCACCTCACCATCGGTGTTGTAGCGCTTAATCATCACGTAGTCCGAATAGGCCGTGCGGTGCACCCGAGACTTAACGGAGGACTTGGCAAATGTCAGGTAATTGGGCCCTTGGTAGAAACGCTGCTTGCCCTCACTAAAAGAGGTTTCCAGCATCGGCGCAGCTTCTTCCAGCTTTTTGAAAATACCGAGCCTGCGGTCTTCAACTTCATTGAGGATTTTTTTATCCCCGACAACACTGAACTCGTATTCGCGATACCCCAGGAAGGTGAAGTTACCGTCGCGCATCCACTGCAAAAATGCACTGGCTTCCAATAGGTTGGTGTCTTCGTCTGGAAGTCCCGCCTGTAACTGCCCCTCCATTGCGCTGCAGGTTTCCAGCATCGGGACATAGTCGTCCACTACCAGCTCCACATCGCCGAGTACGTCTTTTAAGCCAGTCATCATGCCTGAAGCGAACTCAGATGAAGTGTCGTGATTAATCTCGACATAAATCATCGCTTCGTTCGTAATGCGCTTCCCTTTTGCCTGCGGCTTTTCACCCAGTAACTCTTCCTCTGGCGGCAACAGGCGAGTCAGTTTCCCCTTGGCATCGCGCTCGACTCGAACTACCGTACTCTTTATCGAATGAGTCACTGTATTTCGGCGATTGATCTCCATGCGAATGGAGTCCACCAGAAATGGCATATCCCGCTGCAGCACACCAATGACCGTATGCGAGCACTCCCAACCATCGTCTTCGAGGCGGGGGTTAAAAACCTTCACCTTGGGTAGGCCGCCCGGGCGCTGTTGAATAAAGTTCCACCAGGTGTATATGCAGCCATAGACGTCAACAAGACGACGACCGGCCAGATCCTCTAATGGGTACTGATTGAGGAACTGCTGGGCAAAAGCCACAACGGGTTCGGCTTCGCTGGTCAGCTTGTCACGAATCAGCTCGCAAATCTGCGCAACTAATTCTTCACGGCTGTCGGTAATAACCGTCGCCATATTCACGGGGAACCTCCCAATCTCATTTTTGTCACATCGAATCCAAACACTGTAGATCCGAAAAGGTCATCATCTCAGCCCATACGCAGCTGCAGGGTCGAGTCCTAAAAATTACACTTTCAGTCAGACAGTGAGGAGAAGTCCATTCCACCTCAGAATCTAGTCGGCTCGGCAGAGGCCTACGTCTCAAGAGTTGCCTCTTCATTTGGTGCCGCTAAAATCATCAGTCGCCACCTTCTCGGCGGCGACTATATATAGATGGTAGAAAGCCAGCCAGGTCCGTGCGGCGGCTAAATTCTCAGAAGAAGAGATACTATGGAAGCAAACCAGACTATTAGGGATCATATCGCCGCTTTGGGCGATTGGTTGGAAGAGCAGATTATCGGTCAAGAGAGATTGGTTAACCGATTGCTGATCGCCATGCTGGCCGATGGCCACCTTTTGGTGGAGGGAGCGCCAGGCCTGGCCAAAACCAAGGCCATTAAAACACTGGGCGAAGCTATTGAGGGTGACTTCCATCGCGTTCAATTTACGCCAGATCTGCTTCCGGCGGATATTACCGGCACCGACATTTACCGGCCGGAAACCGGAGAGTTCCATTTTCAACCAGGTCCAGTGTTTCACAACCTGATACTGGCCGATGAGATTAACCGCGCGCCAGCCAAAGTTCAGTCGGCGCTGCTCGAAGCTATGGCAGAACGGCAGATCAGTGTCGGCCGAAAAACTTATCCCCTTCCCCAGTTATTTTTGGTAATGGCTACCCAAAACCCTATTGAGCAGGAAGGGACTTATCCTCTGCCAGAGGCACAATTAGATAGATTCCTAATGCAGGTAAATCTTGCCTATCCCAATGCGGAGGCGGAAGCAAAAATCCTGCGCCTGGCCAGATCCGAGGCTAGCCTTGGCGAAAATCGCCCCACTGAAATTATCAGCCAAGAAACCATTCTTCAGGCGCGCAACCAAATTCTGGAAATGCAGATGGTTGAGGCCGTGGAAACCTATACTGTCCAACTTGTCATTGCTACTCGCGAGCCGGCGAAGTATGACAGCGAGCTGGCGTCATGGCTAGATTTTGGTGCAAGTCCGAGAGCAACAATTGCATTGGATCGCTGCGCGCGCGCTCACGCTTGGCTCGCCGGGCGCGATTATGTCACCCCAGATGATGTGATGAATGTCGCTCCCGATATTTTACGCCACCGACTCCTGTTGAGTTTTGAGGCGGAAGCGGCGGGAATTACTACCGACCAGGTAATTGAGCGATTACTTCAACAGGTGCCTGCGATCTGATGTCCGCTGAAGCATCCCCAACTGAGCTCGAACTGCGCGGGGCTTATCCCGAAGTAACGCCGTTGGTACAAATGCGCTACGCCGCACGGCAGTTGCAATTATTCAAACCGCGCCTGGCCCGCAGTGATCAGGCCGGCAGCCTGCTCACTCGCTACCGCGGCCGCGGCATGAATTTTGAGGAAGTGCGGAACTACCAGGCCGGCGATGATGTACGCTCCATTGACTGGCGCGTAACAGCTCGAACCGGCCAAACCCACACCAAACTTTACCAAGAGGAGCGCGAACGCCCGGTAGTTATCCTGTTGGATTTGCGCTCGCCGATGTTTTTTGGCAGCCAAAGAGCATTTAAATCGGTGACGGCAAGCGGCATCGCTGCGGCGCTGGGTTGGGCTGGTTTACAGCACAGCGATCGGATCGGGGCGCTACTTTTCTCCGACCGGGAAATAGACACAGTGCGCCCGCGCCGCAGCCACCACGCCGTACTTTCGATGATTCACAGTACGGTTGCCCGCGCTGCGGAACTGAGCAGCCCCGTCCCCGAACAGGGCAGCCAAACACTAAAAACATTGCTGGAGGAAGCGCGAAGAATCGCACGCCCTGGAAGTGCGCTCTTTTTAATCAGTGATTGCCATGATCTCGACGAGAGCTGCTCGCAGCCACTCTACCTTTTATCCCGCCATGCCGACCTGCAGGTGCTGAGGGTATCGGACCCGCTGGAGCAACATCTGCCCGGCCAATCCCTCACTATATCTGACGGTCGCCAGCGCACATTCCTTCATGCCGGCAATCGGCCGGTTCACGAACATTTTGCCGAAAAGCAAGCCCGAGCCCGCGCCGAGGTTGAACAACTGTGCCGACGTTATCGGCTGCCGTTGCTGGACTTTGATAACACCCAACCGCTTATTCCAGCACTGATGTCCGTCTACGGCTCGCGGCAAAGAAATAATGGCTGGCAAAATACGAGAAGGCCCAAGTAGTAATGAGTTTGAAAGTGCAGAAAAAGCTAGTCGCCAATGTTTTGGCGAACCAAGGAGCGAAGGCAAAACGCACTGGCAATTTAATTGAGGGCCAGTCGTGATAAAAGGAAGTCTTCTGGCAAAACAAATGCAATCCCCAACACCGCAAGCGCCTTCGCCCGAGGCCCAGGAATTGTTATCGCAACTCCGCGATATACAAGAGCCCAATGCGGTTAATTGGTGGCCACCCGCTCCAGGCTGGTGGATGTTGGCCGTATTAATTCTTGTCTGTGTGGCCGCCGCTGTCCTATGGTGGCGGCAGCGGCGCAAAAAAGTTGAACGCAATCGCTATCGTGTCGAAGCAGCTTCACTGCTCGCCGCAGTAAATACTGAGGAGGCGGATGCAGTACCAGAAATTAATGAAATACTTAAGCGAGTGGCAGTTACAACCTATAGCCGTACAGAGTGCGGCAATCTTATCGGCACAGCATGGGTCGAATTCCTGAAAAAGTCAGCCCCACTCGAGTGCCCCTCTGATGCGCAACAAGCACTCGTCGAAAACCTCTATCGCGGCAGCTGTGACCCAGACAAAAACCGAGTGCTACAGGAATATGCCATTTTATGGGTGAAGCAGCACGGACAACCCACAAAAAACAGCCCACAACACCAGGGCGGGGAGGCCGCGCATGTTTGAATTCGCCTGGCCATGGGTTTTCTTTTTAGCCCCATTCCCGCTACTCGCCCGCTGGCTGCTACCCCGCTCCAAACCCATGAGCAGCGCCCTGAAGGTACCATTTTATTCGGAGCTATCCCAACGCGGCGGCGGCGAACAAAGCAATCTGCTCAATCTGTTTTTGCTGATTCTGATCTGGCTGCTTTTAATTAGCGCCGCAGCCCGCCCCCGGTGGTATGGGGAGCCGATATCTCAACCCAGCAGCGCAAGGGATCTCCTTATTGCCGTAGATATTTCAGGCAGCATGGAAACGCCCGATATGGTAATTAATGGCCGACCGGCGATGCGTATCAATGCAGTAAAACAAGTGGTTGGTGACTTTGTTGAACGGCGCAAAGGTGACCGTTTGGGGCTGGTACTGTTTGGTACTCGCGCCTACCTGCAAGCCCCACTTACCTACGACAGAGAGACGGTAGAAACTCTACTAAAAGAGGCCCAGATCGGCTTTGCTGGACAGGGAACTGCCATCGGCGATGCCATTGGGTTATCGGTCAAACGCCTGACCCAACGCCCCGCAGAGCAACGCGTGCTGATACTCCTCACCGATGGCGCCAACACTGCGGGGGAAGTCTCCCCGCTCAAAGCTGCCGAGCTGGCACAACAAGCGGGCATTACGGTTTACACCATCGGTGTAGGTGCCGACGAAATGGTTCAACCTGGCCTTCTGGGGAGCCGTTTTGGCAGCCGTAGAATTAACCCTTCGCGAGATCTCGACAGCAAGACACTCAAGGAAATTGCCGACAAAACCGGAGGCCGCTATTTCCGCGCCCACAATCCGCAGGAGCTGGCAGAAATCTATGCCGAACTGGATAAATTAGAACCTGTCGAACAAGAAGCGGAAAGTTACCGCCCCATGAAGTCCCTGTTCACCTGGCCCCTTAGTATCGCCCTACTGCTGGCTGGAATTTGGGCCCTGATTCCCCTGGCGAGCAATTTTCAGCTCCCTGCCAGACGAGAAGAGGTAAGTCGTAACAATGGAGGTCAAGCCCAGTGAATATGCTCGACCTAATCCAATCCTTCCACTTCCTTCGCCCTGGGGTTCTGTGGCTGCTAATTCCCGCAGCACTACTCTGTTGGGGGTTAGCAAAGATGGTGCTCAACAGCGCTCAACTGCAAAAGGTCATAGACCCAGATCTGCTGCCCCACCTTCTACTGCGCGGTGGCAGTAAAAGACCCTGGTTATTCGCATTAATATTTGCGCTGCTGGTCGCGATGATTATCGCTCTGGCCGGCCCTGCCTGGCGCAAGCTGCCAACCCCGGTGTACAGCAACCAGGATGCCCTGGTCATACTGCTAGACTTGTCACCGTCCATGATGGCGACAGATCTCTCACCCAATCGACTAACCCGCGCCCGCCTTAAAATTTTGGATATTTTGCGCCAGAGAAAAGACGGCCTCACCGCACTCGTCGCCTATGCTGGAGAAGCCCATGTCGTCACCCCTCTTACCGAGGACACGGCTACAATCGCCAATCTGGTACCCGCGTTATCGCCCTCAATCATGCCAGTCCCCGGCAGCAATATCGAAATGGCCGTCGATACCGGGATTCGCCTGTTAAAGGATGGAGCCGCAGGACGCGGGCAATTACTTGCCGTTACCGACGGCATAGACTCAATGGCCGCCGATGAGGTCGCCAAAGATCTGTCCAACGCAAAAGTTGAAATGAGCATACTCGCCGTGGGCAGCGGCGAGGGCAGCCCCATCCCACGGGGGAATACCGGTGGATTTGTGACTGATAGTAAAGGGGCCATCGTCATCTCCAATTTCGATGCCAGTGAGCTTCGCCAGCTCGCCCAGTCCAGCGGGGGGCGTTTTGCCAAAATTACGGTAAATGACAGCGATATCGACTATTTACTGCCTCAAACTGACAGCCCGCAACAAGCGCAGCTCACTGAAAGGGAGTTCGACCAATGGCGGGATGAAGGGCCGCTATTACTCCTTTTAATACTACCTTTTGCAGCCCTACTCTTCCGTCGGGGAGCTCTGGCATGCGCCCTGCCCTTACTACTACTAACTGGAATTTCAAGTGAAAGCCAGGCTATTGAGTGGCAGGATTTATGGCAACGCAAAGACCAGCAGGGCCAGCGCCTACTGGAAGAGGGACAGCCGGCAGAGGCCGCGCAAGAATTTCACAACCCCGAATGGAAAGGCACTGCCAACTATCGCGCAGGCAATTACGCAGAGGCCCAGGAGAATTTCGCCCAAAGTAATAATTCACAGAGCTTGTACAATCTTGGCAACAGCCTGGTGCAACAGGGGGACTACGATAAAGCTATCGAGGCTTACGATGAAGCCCTGCAAAAGCAGCCCGAGTTTGCCGATGCCGAGCACAATCGAGAAATTGCTGAAAAGCTGAAAGAGCTGCAAGAAAAACAGCAGCAATCCCAACAGCAGTCCGGTGAACAGCAGCAAAGCGAGCAGGAACAGAACCAGCAAGACCAGCAGCAGAGCCAGGAACAACAGCAAAACCAAGAGCAGCAAGCTGAGAACAACGAACAGCAGTCCAGCGAGCAGCAACAACAGGGCAATAATCAACAGCCCTCTGGTTCACCAGAGCCCTCTGAGCAACAGCCCCAAGGTGAGGAGCAGCAGGGCTCCCAAGAAAAGGGCCAGGAAGAGCAGGAGAGCGAACAACAACAGCAAGGCGAACAACAGGGTGAAGAACAGCCGCTGCAAGGGGAATCGCAACCTACTGGCGCTGAAGAAAGCCCTCTCGACCAGGAAACCCAACAAGCCCTGGACCAATGGCTCCGTCAAATTCCCGATGATCCAGCCGGCCTGATGCGCGAGAAGTTCAAATACGAGAGCCTGCAAAGGCGCCGTGCCTATCGCAGCGGAGAGTGGGAGCCACCGGAAAATGGGGCGACACAAAGATGGTAAAGAACAGTAGAACAATGTCGCTGGATTCAAGGACACTGATTTCAAAAATGCCTATGGACGCAATCATTAACAACCGAATAAAACTTTGGAGCCTCCCACTCAGCCACGCCTTCGCTTTGCTACTTCTTGCAATAGCACTTTGTCTGTCGACACCGGTTTTAGCAAGCGATCTCAGCGCAACGGTCGATAGAGATAAGATTGGAATTGATGAGACAGTCAATTTACGTGTGCGCTATTCAGGAGACAAAAGTGGTGGACAACCGGACTTTGACTTGTTGGAACAGGATTTCGATATTCTCTCACGCCAACAGTCCAACCAGTATCGCGTTATCAATGGCCGTGCAGAGAGTTTTGTCGAGTGGGTACTGGCGCTAGCCCCCAAACGGGAAGGCAAACTGTTTATCCCCTCTTTTAACTATCAAGGAGAGGTTTCCGATGCGGTTCCCGTCACGGTCACCGAGGCGCAAAGTGGACCTAACGGCGGTGAAAAGCAGGCTTTTCTGGAAGTAACACTCGACAAGGAAAAGGTCTATGTCCAAGAGCAACTGCTGGTAAAAATTCGCCTGTACACCACTATCGGCTTACACGATATCGCAACAGAACCTCTCAAGGTTGCCGGCGCTCATGCAGAAAAAGTCGATGAGCAGCGATATGAGCGCAAGCTCAATGATGTGAGCCATGCGGTTTACGAAGTTACCTACGCCGTTTTCCCTGATAGCTCAGGCAAGCTCAGCATCCCCGCACTAACCTACGTGGCCATCGCTGGGCGCAGGGACCCCTTCTCCCTATTTAATCGCAACAGCCAAAGGCTTCGACTTCGCTCCCAAGAGAAGTCTATCGAAGTGCTGCCAAAACCCGCTGACTACTCTGGCAGCCAATGGCTGCCCGCTGCCAGTCTCGGCATTGTTCAAAGCTGGAGCCAGGACCCGGACACCTTTGCCGTAGGCGAACCTATTACCCGAATTCTTACCGTACGTGCCGAAGGGCTCAGGGCCGCACAGTTGCCCCCACTTCCCAAACTCAACGTGGATGGCCTTAAAACTTACCCCGATCAACCGCAACAAGAAGACCAGGTTGGGCCCAACGGCGTTACCGGAAGCCGTATTGAGACAACCGCGATTGTGGCTACACAACCCGGGGACTACGAGCTTCCTCCCGTCACTGTGACCTGGTGGGATACAAAAAGCCAACGACAACGCACCACTCAACTACCGGCATTCCGCTTCTCAGTTTCCGGTACTGCTGCTGCAGTAACCAGCGACAATGAAACCAGTGCTAAAGTACCTCAGTCAGCTACACCCACCGAACAAGTCGGTACTGTGAGCCATTTTTGGCGCAACCTGGCTATTATCGCGATTGCCTCTCACTTACTGTGGGTCCTGTACTTTTTCTTTCAGAGGCGCAAACCCGCCCAGCAAATACCGAGCAACCACACCCAGGCTCCCAACTTACAACGTGAAACCCGTGCCCTTAAAAAAGCTCTGGAGAGTGAGAACCCCATCCATATCCAGCAAGCCACTTTAAAGTGGCTTACTGCAAAGTGGCCGCAAGTAAATGGTAAGAGCTTGGCTGAGACCGCGAGGCAACTGAACATCCCCGAGCTGGATCAGCTCCAAGCAGTTCTGGACGCCGCTATTTACAAGTCACCGGCTAGTCCTTTGGACATCAATAAGGTGAAAGCAATAGTCGACTTACTAGTGAACGCGAAACCTGAAAGTGAACCCAGTGAAACGGATAGCGCCCTGCCCTCACTGTTCTCTTAACAGGAGCCACTTCAAATCAAACAGGGAAAGGTTGGCCTTCACCGCCTATGGGTAAGGCCAATTCCTGTGTATTCGAGCAGTTTAAGAGGTACTTTAAATAGAATCAGGAAAAAGTTTGTGTAGATATGATTTTCTTTGCAAGCCCTAACAATTTCCAGATTTTGATGAATCCGCCCCCAAACGCCCTGGGAACTAACACCCCCTTCACGCATTTTCACAATACATTTTGGCAAGCGCCTGAAGCTGATTTTATCCCGATGAAGAAAACGAGCTAGCAATTCAAAATCTGCTGCAACACGGTAGTTGGTTTTATATAAACCTAGCTTTTTATAACAGTCACGCCGTACAAAAAATGTAGGGTGGGGTGGCATCCAGCCCCAGCGAAATTTAGACACCCTAAATTTACTGGAGCCATAAAAACGCACTCTTTGGCTTAAGTTATTGCGAGCCACAATCTCCAGGTCTGCATAGACAGATTGGGCTCCCGAAACTAAAAATTCATTAACAACATTTGAAATTACACGACTATCAGAATAGACATCATCAGAGTTAATTGTGCCGACTATATCGCCAGACGCCAGGCATATGCCTTTATTCATAGCATCATAAATACCTGAGTCTTTTTCAGACACAACTGCCGCGACTTGGCCTTTAAACTCAGATATTATCTCTAGCGTGCCATCAGTAGAGCCACCATCAATAATTATATGCTCAATATTTGCATAATCTTGAGCCAACACGGATAGTATTGTGTCGCGAATAGTGTCAGCACTATTTAGACAAACCGTTATCAGGCTTATTTTTATCACAAAAAGTCTCAAGTTGTCGTTTCGTGAAAAGTAAAACCTCTCTTGAGAACTTTAGTACAAATTACAATATCTGACATTCGATCAACGTAAAATACTTCTATACCAGTCGTATGTTTTCTTTAACCCTACCCCCAAGGAAGTCTGGGAATCCCACCCCAACTTCGATAGCTTTGAGGTGTCTAGCAACTTCCGCGGCACACCATCAGGCATTGACCTGTCAAATGTAATATTTCCCTCAAACCCAATGATCCCGGCGATTAAATAAGCCAGCTCCTTAACAGTGCAATCCACCCCAGTACCCACATTTAAGTGGGAGCACATAGGCTCTGTCACGGATCGATATACTCGATCTTCCAAACCCATTACAAACACCAACGCATCAACCATATCCTCTACATACAGAAATTCTCGTCGAACATCACCACTCCCCCAAATCCTGACATTCTGCACCCCTTCATTTTTGGCCTTATGGAAACGATGTATTAATGCAGGGATAACGTGTGAATTTGCAGAGTCAAAGTTATCATATGGACCATAAAGGTTTGTCGGCATAACACTGCGATAGTTACGTCCATACTGCCTTGAGTACGACTCGCACAACTTAATTCCGGCAATCTTGGCAATAGCGTAAGGCTCGTTAGTCGTCTCCAACCTGCCCCCAAGCAGGTCCTGCTCCCGTATCGGCTGGGGGGAATCCCTTGGATAAATACAAGACGACCCAATAAACAGCAAATTTTGGATATCGGCCTTGTGAGCCTGATGGATTACATTGCACTGAATCATCAGATTCTGGTAAATAAAATCAGCTGGGAGCTTGCTATTCGCCAATATGCCCCCCACTTTTGCCGCAGCCAAATAAACAGTATCAATCGACTCCGAATTAAAAAAATCAGAAACAGCATCAGCATCTGTCAAGTCCAGCGAATCTCGAGGGCAAGTAATGACTTCACAGTTTTTTAGCGGTCTCAGCCTCTGAATTAATGCCGAACCAACCATGCCCCGATGACCTGCGACAAAAACTCTCTGGGAGTATTTCACTAACTACTCCTCAAAAATAGGCTCAGTGCGATAACCATTCCCAGCCAACAACAAATTCCGCTTCGCTTCCCTCAAATCATACTTAACCATCTCCCCAACTAAATCTTTCAAGGTTGTTTTAGGTGCCCATCCCAGTTCTTGCCGAGCCAATGAGGCGTCACCTATTAGTGACACCACCTCTGTCGGGCGAAAATAACGAGAGTCCACTTTAACAATTACATCTCCACATTTAACTGCTGGAGCATCTTCTCCCACAATTGAAGCAACAACACCTACCTCTTTCTGCCCCTCTCCATGAAACTCTATCGCTATCCCCAACTCTTGAGCACAATTACGAACAAAATCCCTAACGGAGTATTGCAGCCCTGTAGAGATGATAAAATCCTTAGGACTTTCTTGCTGCAACATCAACCATTGCATTTCAACATAGTCTCTAGCATGCCCCCAGTCCCTCAGTGCATTCAGCTCCCCCAAATACAAGCAACGCTCTAAACCTTGGGCAACATTTGCCAAACCCCGGGTTATCTTTCGAGTAACAAAAGTTTCACCACGCCGTGATGACTCGTGATTAAATAAGATTCCATTGCAAGCATATAAGCCATAGGCCTCGCGGAAATTGACCGCAGTCCAATAAGCAAACAATTTTGCAATTGAGTATGGAGAGCGAGGATAGAAAGGAGTGTTTTCATTCTGAGGGGAAGCTTTGGCAGCACCGTAAAGCTCCGATGTTGAGGCTTGGTAAAACCTGGTTTTATCCAACCCCAGAAGACGCATCCCCTCAAGTATTCTGAGGGTTCCAAGCCCGTTCACATTTGCAGTATATTCAGGGCATTCAAAACTGACCGCAACATGTGACTGAGCACCCAAATTATAGATCTCATCAGGCCGCACCTCCTGAAGAATTCGGGTCAAATTGCTCGTATCGGTAAGGTCTCCATAGTGAAGAAAAAACCTTCTACTATCATCTTGCGGCCCTTGGTACAAGTGATCTATGCGGCTCGTATTAAATGAAGAGGACCTTCTTTTAACCCCATGAACCTCGTATCCTTTCGCCAATAAAAATTCAGCTAAATAAGAGCCATCCTGGCCTGTCACACCGGTTATTAGTGCTTTTTTCATTTAAAAATGCCTTACCTAATTATTGCCTTTATCATTCAACTCCAACAAGTAAACTAAAGTTAAAAGTTCAACATCTTTTTAACGGCGCTCCGGAGCCCCTCCCGCCATCAACTTAACAAGCTCAAAAATTTCAACAAACCATAATTTAAACTGAACCAAAATTGAAAATAGCCTAAACCTTAAGGGGTACTCACTCCGACTCAAGAAATAAAATACAGATCTTAATGGAGGAAAAAAAGTACGTACAATCACACCAAATCTTCCAATACCATGATTACTAGAATATTGACCTCCTTTCACTCTCCTAGCCTTGACCGCTAACCCCGACCAAGAACCTCTCACTCTATGAGCCACAATTGCTTGCGAAAGGTAGACCAGTCTCCCACCGTGCGCTCTCGCTCGATGACAAAAATCAAAATCACCACCGGAGTATAATTTTCCATCGAAAGCGCCCACTTGCTCAGCAAATTGCTTCCGCACAGCAAGATTAGCAGTTGCAGCCACTCCAACCTGTACATATTGCTCCTGAGGAATGCCTTTCAAACAATCATACATTTGATAAACGTCACAATCTGAAATATTTTCTGCGGATATAATTCGCCCAGCAAACAAGGTTCTTTGGTGATTACTTTCGAGAAGCGCAGAGTTAATTTTTTCAACCCAGCAAGGTTTTGGCAGGCAGTCTGCATCAGTAAAGAGGAGCCACTCTCCTCTTGCAAACTTCACCCCTAAGTTTCTAGCAGCATAAGACCCAGGTACGTAGCACCTGAGAACCCTCAGGGAAAAGGAGTAATTTCTCGCTAGAAAAGCAACAGGGGGGTCGTTTGCAACTAAAATCAGCTCAAATTCTGACTTTGCAAACGATTGATTTTCCAATTGAGATAAGAGCCCCCCAATAAAACACCAATGTTGATACACGGGAACAATTATTGAGAACTTTGGCTCCATTTGAGCATCCTTGCTCAATCCATCACATTATTTTTCAACCAAAAATAAATACAACTCTAACATTTAGCACAACATTTTAATTGAGCAAGTACGGAAAATAATAAGCAGTAGCTAATCACGCCAAAATTTAGCAAAGGGTCCAAAAAAATGCCATCTGGAAAGCAGAGGCCAGCTAGAAGCCTTCCCAACTTACCCTATCCCGCTATCACTCAGCAGAGAATTTATAGCCTAATTACATTACAGGTTTAGGCATGACACATAGAAAAGCTACAAAGAGTGTTACCCTCCTCATGTCCGACGAGCTTGGTAAGAACCTTCAAGAACAGACAACGTTTTAGCCGCAGACCTCTCCCAACAAAACATATTCAATCTAGCGAGAGCATTTCTCTGTAAACGCTCCACCAGCGCTTGTTCAGTTGTTAGCTTTACTAACCCCCTAGCCATACCCTCAACATCTAAAGGATTTACCAAAAGCGCAGCATCACCTGCAACTTCCTTCATCGCCCCGCAGTTCGAGGTTAAAACAGGCGTGCCTTGACTAAAAGCCTCAACAATTGGAAGCCCGAACCCTTCATATAGAGAAGGGATAAGCAATGCTCTAGCATTACTATAGAGATCGGGAAGCTGAGCATCCTCAACGTACCCTAAAATCTCAACTTTTTCGCTTAGCCCTAGCCTCTCGACAACCTCTTCAACCTTCACCCCCCCCCATCCTTTGCCGCCACACAACTTCAAAGGTAAAGCCTCTTTTGCAATTCTCGTATATTGACTATACGCCTCTAACAAACGCTGCAAGTTCTTACGGGGCTCTAGGGTACCCACAAATAAAAAGTAATCTCCCCGGCGGAGTCTGAAGCAAGGTGACTTAAGAAATGGAGCTTCAGGAATAACAACAACTTTGTCCCTACAGTAACTGAAAGAGCCCAAAATTTCCTCTCCAGTACTCTCCGACACAGCAATCACGTTATCAGCCAATCGCAATGAAGGAGGCATTAACAACCGCTCAAGCTGTAAGCCCAGTCGAGACATGGTTTGCGGAAACTTCTGCCATACCAGATCATGTATCGTAACCACTTTGGAAATACGTACAGGTAAGAAAAGGGGCAGATGATGGCGAGGAGACCAGAACACATCAATACGATCAAGCCTAGCCCAAACTGGAAATACAACCTGTGCAAATGGGGAGCTGAGGCTTCCCCAGCGAACACTACCACACCTAACCGTAATGTTATCTGCGCTTGAGAAGCTCCCCATCAGAGGCTTATGGCTGTAAAGATACCAATGATGCTCACTTTCACACATGCGATCGAACAAGGCCCGTGTATAACGGCCTATCCCCGTTGTCGACTCAGAAAGTGGCCTGGCATCGAGAGCAATCCTAGCCATTCAAGCTTCTCTATCTTCAAGAACATTTTGATACAATCGCTGGTACGAAGAAACCATCTTTTCCGCAGTAAACAACGCTTCAAAACGGCGTCGCCCTGCCTGCCCCATATCAGAGGCTTTGTTCGGCTCACGCCATAGCTTATCCATCGCCTCACGCAAGGCGTCGGGGGCAGCGGGCTCGACTACATACCCGGTTTCGCCATCTGAATTAACATAGCTGGTACCGGTCCCTATCTCACAAGACACAAGGGGCTTCCCGTTCATTAACCCTTCTACCAATGTTACACCGAAGGCCTCTGAACGCAGATGAGAAGGAAAGACTACCGCTCTACATAGCGACATGAGGGCCATTTTTTCCTCATCACTAACAAATCCAGCAAAGATAACATTGTCGGCACCTACCCCTTCAGCTAGAGCTTTCAAGTGCTCCATCTCCGGCCCTTTACCAGCTATAACGACTTTATATTCTTGGCCGGCTGCAGCCCTAACCAAGTAATCCAGGCCCTTATAGTACCGAAGAACACCCACAAACAGCATAAAGTCACGACCAAACCGAGAGACAATTGACTCAACAGTCTGACTGCTTGGGGGTGGGTAGTTTTCTTCAGATATGCCGAGCGGAATCACTTCAACCTTCTCTCTATACCTAGACAGCACAGGGCTAGTATCTACATAAGCTTGAGACGTGGCTACTATCCGGTCAGCGCGACTGAGAAAATATCTCATTAAAGGCCTATAAACGGCCCCCAAAAAGCGCTGTCGAACAATATCGGAGTGATAAGTAATTACTAAAGGCCGTGAACGACCAGCCAATAAGTAACTGATATCTCCAAATGGCCATGGGAAGTGAAAATGGAGGATATCTGGAGACTTTCTAAATAGTCGTAACAATAGCCCAGGACCAACACAACAGGACGCAATTGAAAACCACCTTTTGGAAGAACTAACATTGACACCTGAATATACTGATTGCCCACTAGGCACTTGCGACAGTGTTAAAACTTCACCTCCTGTTCCACGAGCAACCTCAAGAATAACCTGCTCCACCCCCCCTTGACTTTCCGGGAAAAATGTGCGGTAGCACTGTAGTGATTTAATCGAGGCTCCCAGCCCACCCCCTACTCTTTCAAAATCCACCAATAGGTCACCGACGTACATTATGACTGCCCAACCTACAACTTACGCCTGTAGGCTACTGTTTTTAAACAAAATATTGTATATTTAGCATTTCTCCAAGGTTAACAATGGAACTCTGATATGACAACAGCAATACACTGTACATGTTGGCAAAACCATTAGTTCTCTGTCTCTGGGACACTCTGAAAGAAAGAGCTCTTCTCTAGATGTTAAAAAACTATTTAAGCATTATTTGGATTCGTGGTACTGGTGCACTTAAGGCTGACTCCGAGAACTCCTACCTCGGATCACTTTGGTGGGTGCTCGAACCCATCCTTTTGACAGCACTTTTTTACCTCGCCTTTTCCACAGGGCTTAAAGGTGGCGGTAAAGGCACAGACTTCATTTATTTCTTGCTCTGTGCGTTAATCCCCTTCAAGTGGACCTCTTCTTCAATAACTGGTAGTGGAACCTCGATTAGTAGCAACAAAGGTATTCTTAGTCAATTCTACCTACCCAAGTGGATATTCCCAACCACCGTAAACCTATCTATGCTTTTGCGCTTTTCAATTGTCTTCCCGCTTTTGTGTTTGTTTTTTGTACTTAGCGGGTTTAATCTAAGTATAAATTGGATTTTTTTACTGCCAATTATAGTTTGTCAGGTGTTTATTAACTTAGGTCTTAGCTTTATAACTGCCGCTATTGTACCCTTAGTTCCAGATACGAAGCACATTATTAGCCTGGGCGTGACGACCATCTTATTTACCTCGGGTATATTTTTTGATATCAACAGCCGCCCGGAAGCAATTCAAGAAATTTTGCACCTCAATCCCTTCGTCAGCATATTTGACAGCTATCGCGCTATTCTAATCCGGGGTGAAAGCTTGAATAGCACAGAACTTCTGTACCCATATTGTTTTGCTGCTGCATCCTTTCTTTTAGGCTTAGGAATCTTACAAAAATTTGATAGGCACTACCCAAGGACGCTCTTATGAAAGATAAAGTACTCGCCTTTAATGAAGTTGGCGTTTGCTTTCGTAGACGCTTAACCCCCTTTTCTAAAAAGGAATATGTCCTTGAAGATCTTAATTTTGAACTATTTAAGGGCGAAACACTTGGTGTAATTGGCCGCAATGGTGCGGGAAAATCAACCCTTTTGAAGCTTTTGGCAGGCATCATCAAACCTGACAAAGGCCATATTTCACGGTCAAAAGGATTAAGATCTCAATTGCTATCTTTAAACCTAGGCTTTAATAAGAATCTCAGTGGTTATGACAATACTGTAATGGCTCTAGTTACGCAGGGTATGCCTATTAGCGTCGCAAAATCTCTAGTCTCAGAGATTGCACAGTTTGGAGAAATAACACACCTAATGAACCAACCTGTAGGAACCTACTCTGCAGGGGAAAGAGCTCGACTTGGCTTTTCAATTGCAATTCGCACCAACCCAGAGATTTTATTGCTAGATGAAATTTTAGGTGTCGGAGATAAAAAATTTAAAGAAAGATCATCCCACGAGCTGAAAAAAAGAGTTCGATCTAACCAAACAGTTGTTTTGGTATCCCATTCAACTAGAACTTTAAAGAAATTTTGTGACCGCACCCTCTGGATTGATCAAGGTAAAGTAAAGATGCTCGGTTCCACTCAGAATGTATTAGATTCCTACTCTTTAGAGACTGAATCAATATGAAGATATACGTCCATATTGGGTCGGACAAAACCGGAACCACATCTATTCAAAATACTTTAACCAGAAGCCGTAACGCACTAAAAAAATGCGGAATACTTTATCCCCAGTTAGAGAAAGCACCACACCAAGAAATTTTGGCAAGAGAACTCCTATCGGGAAATAAGGGACCTGGCTGGGAAGCTTTTGAGAAACATTTGAAGAGTAGTAACGAGAATGTCATTCTTAGCTCTGAAATGCTTTGCGGAGTTGGCGAAGCAGATATCCTGAGACTCAAAGATTGGCTGAATAGCCACGAGGTTAAAATAATCGCGTATATAAGAAAATCTGACGAATATCTAGAGTCAGGTGCAATGCAACGACTTAAGAGCTGCAAATCAAGAGTTGATTTTTTTCGCTTATACCGAAAGTTAAAATGGCTTCCTGCAATATTTAATCCTCTAGTCTACATTTCTGGATTCAAACCTTTATTCGTATTTAGGTGGTCAAAGGTGTTTGGTAAAGAAAATCTATATGTACGTCCCTACTGTAAGTCGCAGTGGGTAGACGGCAATTTAATATCAGACTTCATGAGTACATTAGGCTTTTCTTCACAAGTTAAAAACCTGAGGCAAATGCCACTCAAAAAAAATATAACGCCGAATATATATACGATTTTTGCTATGTCTACTTTCGCAACCACCTCACGCCCTTCGATGAGGCATCAGTTTTCTGAAGTGATGACCCAAAAATATGGGCAGGTAATGAAGCAACCCGTTAGCAGTCGCTTTAAGAGATATATGGCTTTAGCTATATCAAACATTATACTTAAGCGGGTAAGCAGCGAATTTAATTGCCCTCCTCCAGTTAAGAAAAAATTGTTAGCCGGCTTTGCACCAGGAGAATCATCTATTGCCGGCAAATCCCAACAGCTTCTACTTGAGTTTTCAATACATCAAAAAAAGCAAGTTAATCGATTAAGGAGAAAACTTGCACTTAAAGATGCTCAGCAGCCCCAACCATAACTTATTGCAAAAGTTTGATTTATATACCAATTGGCTCAAGGGCCCAACAATAATGGCTAATAATTGCAAAAATAAACGCATTCTGTTTTTTACAATGCAGTATGGCCCGGGCTACACTCAAGGTACAGAAAGGTATATAAGGAATATAACAAGCGGGCTCAGAGATATAGGTTGTGACATTATAATTGCAGCTGGTGATCCAGAAAAAAAGACTACGAATATATATAGTTCGGAGCTTGCAGGCAAAACTACATTAATTAAGATTCCAACAAAAGGATGGGGCGCACTTGATGGAGCACCTGTAGATTATTACAAAAAGCTGCTGCGTGAGGTTCAACCTGACATCATTCACATGGTGAACCCTGCCCATATTGGAGTTAATGCACTAATAGCTGCAAGAGCCCTTCAGCTACCTTACTTTATCACAGTAACTGACTTCTGGTGGCTATGCCCAAAACATACCTTGACATTAAGCGATGGTAGATTCTGCTCAGGCTTCAGAAAATCAACTGAGTGCTTAAAGTGCATTGCTTCAACACACTCAAATAAAATTATAAAAAAAATATCAACACGAACTGGTTTCAACGTTTTAGCTCAAGGCGCCATCCTGGGTAACAACCTCCTGAAATTTGGTGGCATTACTAAATGGCCGAAGAGAAATAGGTTGCTCCATCAAATTCTAAGTAACGCCCAAAAGGTTATCTGCCTTTCCAAGACAGGAAAATCTCGCCTAGAGAACTTTTTTAGAATTAACAATACCACTTACCTACCAACTGGACTTTCATCCGATTGGTTCTTACCCCCCACTGCAAAGAAAAGCATAGATTCATGTATTAGAATTGGATTTTTGGGTGCGATTGCGCCACATAAGGGAGTGCATCTACTTGTAGAGGCGATGTCCCAACTAGCATATAAGGACGTTGTGTTGAGTGTCGCTGGGAGAGTACATGACAAAGACTATGCCAACTTATTATTTAAAAGTAGCACAAATATAGAGTATTTAGGGGAAGTTGATGAAAAGAGCACCATCTCTTTTCTAGACTCCTTAGATTTGCTAGTAATACCAAGTACTAGTCCCGAAAACCAACCGCAAGTTCTACTTGAAGCCGGCGCAAGAGGGATACCCACAATTTCGAGTAACAGCCCAGGCTGCGCTGAACTATTGGAGGCCAAGCTAACATTCCCAATGAATGACTCAAATTCACTGACTCATCTTATCCAGAAATTTTTGGACAATCCTTCCTATTTTACGCCTCCAGAAAAACCTCTTTCTGTGGCAGAGGTCACGGCTAAGACCTGTAATATCTACTCGGCTAGGAAGCCTATCTTTAGTACAATTTCAAAAATTAATCTTTAAGGCCCAATAAAAGTTATGAAAAAAATACTTTTTTATGAGCCAATGCCAGACATTCTGCGGGCAGAACAGGTATGTGCGCTTGCACAACAAGAAATAAAAGAAGGCAATCAAGTTTTTCTCATAGTCGAAGAAGAAGTTCAGCTGCTTTTTCGAAACGCGCAGAACACCCCTCACACAGTTTGCTGTATAAACATTATAAAATCCATAGTTACCGAATCTGGCGTTCCATTTTTCGCCCTCCCAAGAAATGCGGCATTAAGAAAACTTTTTAATGACTCACCTGAGGCAACCCTGAAAAAAATACAGCAATATAGAAAAGCCGCATATGGGGATATTATTGCCGATTACAACCCTGATCTCATTATCCTCTGGAATGGACTAGTACACTACCAGCAAGACTTTATCTCTTTAACAAGAGCGTTAAACCCAAGACAAGAATATCGCTACATTGAAGCCGGCTGGTTTCCTCAAAAAGGAACTTACTATCAAGATGACAGAGGTGTTAATGCAGAAAGCTCAATCGCTTTTACATGCCCCATCAAAATTTCGACCAGAGAGAGGGAATCGATAAACAACTGGAAGAATAAATACTATACTCAACATGGCAAACACAGGATTAAAGACTGCGGCTATATATTTGTTCCACTTCAACTGGAAACAGATACAAATATTACTATGTTTTCCCCCTTCAAAACAATGGCCGAGTTCATAGAATGGGTAATCAAGAATACCGATGAAACACTAAAGATTATAATAAGGCCACACCCCATTTATCCTGCTATTCCCAAATTAAATGTAAAAGACATCCCAAATAGAGTTTCATTTGATAGCGAGACACCCATTTATAAACTATTAGCTGAATGCAGTGCAGTTATAGGAATTAATAGCACCGTGTTATTGGAAAGCCTGATTTATAACAAGCCTACATACGCACTTGGAAGTGGATTATTTAATTCCTCAGAAGCCATCATCAAACAAAATATTGACACCCCCATAGAACTAAATAGCGGTGAAAATTTAAAATATGAAAGTGATGCTCTTCTGTATTTTTTATTGAAAAAACAGAACAGCATCCCCCTTTTCAAAAAAACTGATAGCAAAACAAACACACCTTCGCCATATGGCAGATTATCTATACTAATTGCAAGGATATATCTGACATTAAGGAGAAAACTAAACACGAAGTAAGAGTTGCCGAGCACACTCTTTTAGCATGGAATACAACTCCTTTGAGCATATAGAAATTTATTGCGATATTACTTTAATACACTATGCAGAAGTACTGGCACCTTAATTATAGACTCCTTTAGTATCACTCCACTATAAACTTTCAACTTATTCCTAGGGGCTGGGGTCCCACTGAAACACGCTACTTTTTTTACCGTGGTCTGGATTACAGAATTTCTACAAACAACTAAACGATGCTAACGGTTGCGAAATCCCTGCAGATGGAGAGTGTTTTTATACTGTCACGATCCCCTTCCTATTTGAGTACCTTTCCCTCCACTCAGTATTTTTATGGCAACAGGTAAGCATACCTAGATTGCCAATATAAGTGACACACGCCTGCCCGCTAGAAATTCTAGTGAGCTCAAGTAATTTAGAGTTTTTTTGGGCAAGTGTTTATTCGAAACACTGCATCGTCAATACGGCTTTTGGGTATCTTACCAATTTTCATACCTTTCGGGAAGAAACGTCTCAAAGGGCCATTCGTATTTTCATTTAATCCATGCTCCCAGGAGTAATAAGGCTTTGCAAAATATATTTTGCACCCCAGTTTCTGCGCAATCGATTGATGACTAGCAAACTCACCTCCGTTATCGAAGGTTATCGTTTTACATATTGCCTGATACGGCTTCAGCATCTGCTTGATTGCCCGACTTACTGTCCTCTTACTCTTGTTGGGCACCCTACGAGTGAGCAACAATTTAGAGATTCGCTCAACTAAATTCACAAGATAGCTATCTTGGTCGTAAACCGTATCGCCCTCTCAGTGACCGAACTCGGTATTTCCATCAACAATCCTAGGCCGTTCTTCAATATCAATACGCTCCGGAATGAGCTTTGTTCCTGCCTCAGAACCTGTACGCTTTCGGTAGACTTTGCCTTTTCGTGGAAGCCGCAACCTCCAACCAAGCTGAGCTATCCAGCGATAAATAGTAGAACAACTGACCGTTTCTCTCATTTCTCAAGCTTCATCCGACCAGCAACTTGGTCGGAACTAGCGTTTTTTAGCTGATGGTCGATTTACACCTTCATGGCGAAATCAAACTTGGTATACTTACGAGCCCCATATCGCCTCCATAACGCTTGGCGATGAGCGCTATCGCGCAATAAGGATGAAAGCGATTAAGCTCTAGGGAGATAGTTTTGTTGGAGCGATTGAGGTGTAGTGCAATGGCTCGAGCCGAATAGCCCTGTCCATTGAGGACTTCGATTGTAGTGGTCAACTATTACCGGACAGTAAGTTAAGTTTTTCTTCCGCTTTTGCAGGTGGTAATCCGTCATTGTGTTGATGGGGACGCTCCCAGTTGTAGTAAGTCATCAAGTAATAGCTGATGTCTCGGCTCGCTTCTGTGATGGCGTTGTAACCGAGAGAGGGTATCCATTCACTTTTCAGACTCCGAAACACTCTTTCCATTGGTGCATTATCCCAGCAATTTCCACGTCAACTCATGCTCTGGGCCATTCGGTAGCGCCACAACCGTTGGCGGAACCGATGACTGGTATACTGACAGCCTTGATCCGAGTGGAACATAACTCCATCGGGCTTTCCTCGATGCTCCCAGGCCATTTCCAATGCTTTTGTCGTTAATGCCGTATCTGGGTGCCCTGAGAGAGCCTATCCAACGATACGGCGAGCATATAAGTCTATAACGGTAGCTAGGTAACACCAGTTTGAGCCAGCCCAGATATAGGTAATATCGCCACACCAAACTTGATTGGGTTTCTCTACATTAAACCGGCGGTCAAGTTTATTGGGTATATCTAAGTTCTCTACGATTGCTCTCTTATATTTATGAGAACCTGGTTGCTTACATACCAAACCCGCCTCACTCATGAGTTTTCGGACTTTAAAGCGTCCAATTGGTATCTCCTGCTCACAAAGTAAAGTTACGATTGTGCGGATTCCAGCAGAGCCTCGGCTGCGCTCGAAGAGCTCAATGACTTTAGAGCGAAGCTGCATTCTGGGTATATCTTTGGAAGGGTTGTTGATCGGCACTACTCGTTCAGAATGGATACTTCACTATCAGAAACTTGAAAAGGTTTAGGTGTCCGCATAATAGATACATTAAACGGATGGTTCGCCATTAGTTACATTACTTTCTGCATGGACCACTAGCTGTTTCACCCAGCGACGGATAGCCGTTGTACCAAAATCCAGCGATCGGGCCGCTTCAGGGATTGAATAGCTTTGATTTACAACTAGGCGGGCAGCATCTAATTTAAATTCGGGAAAAAAGGATCGACGCTGTCTACTCATTGAACACCTCTATCTTCGGTGGCAACTTTACCACCTAAATTGGTGTCCAGGTTTAGTAGACCACTACAAAACCCTAGCTATTTTTTAAAGGTTCTTTAAAATTATTTGTCTAAGCAAGTGGCAGGGCTTATAAATCACTATCCAGCGAAACAGGATAGGGAAATTACTAGGTAAGCTATTACATTTATACTTACGTAAAAATCCAAATAGCCAATACAACCTCTTAAAATATACAAAGAGGACTTGAGAGCCCTCAGCTTCTACAAAGCCTCATTTATACAAGCTCTGTAGAAGCACCAACCTAACTTATTCTATCAATCAGAAATCGTAACCAAATAATGTTACATCAGAAGAAAATCTATCTCCCACCTTGTTTTTTGTGGCTCGCGTATAATATTCACCATAATACCTATGCTTTTTAGAGTTACTAATAAGCATCTCAGGCAAATCCTTCCCCACAAAACCCTCAATAATTTTTGCACAGCTTTTCCAGTGAGAGTTTAAATTCTCCATTCTTAAAATTAAATTTGGCATCAACCTACCATCATGAAAGATCAGAGAAGTTTGTGAGCGCAGATGTATATCAAGATCCTGATCCTTAGTGACACTGATTATATCAACATACTCCTCAAAGGGCATACCAGTATACATACCTAGCTTAAGTAACGGAGGGTGAATATTAGCCCTACAAACTTTATCGTTATAACTAGATACAAGCCTGTCCCAAGGATTTCGCACAACAGTAAACACAAATAAGCCATCAATTTTCTTTGATAGCGCCTTCGAGCTTTTATAATTGAAAGGATATTTCTCTCTATTGTGGATATTTTTTGCCTTGACAGCTTCAGAAAAGTCAACACCTACTAGAGGAGCCAAAACCTTTTTCACACTCGAATTAGCTGCTTTAGGAATCCCAATATATGCAAACGAGTAGCTTTCAAAAAGTATCGTGTTGCTATGACTTACACCGTCCATAAATTACCGCCTGTACTCGCCATGAACTATCAATGAATATATATTAATAATATCTTTTTTGATCTGCCCTCGATCACTCAGCATTTTCTTAAAATTCCTTCTTATAAATCCATTCCCTGTTTTAACATTAACATAATCATATTCTTGGCCTAAACTACCACTTAGAGTTCCGTTAGCCTGCTTCCAAAGCCCTGGGACCTGGCCATTCCCGACAACATACTCCAAACTTCTGCCGCTATACTTGTTCTCAAATGTGACCTCTTTAAACATTACAATATCTTGACGTTCAGGGCTCTCGATTAGCTCTAAGTAAGGCCCTATCGATTCATATGGCTCAAGTACAAACTCAACTCCCAGCCTACAAATCGTCTCCTCCAGATCTAAGCAAAACTCAACCACCCCTTGGTGCAAGTTAGCAGAAAATCCAGATCGGACTTCATCCCCTTCAAAAGGTAAAAACTCAGCCTCAACCTTTCTTTCACTTGTAAACTTACACCTAACAAATGACTGCTCCTTACTTAAGAACGCCAACTCAAACATGACCAAATTTTTTCGGTAAGGATGTTCTGGGCTGTTTATATCCATAAACTCTCCCAGATACCCTGAAGCGCTCATCCCTCTATCAATTATGTTGGACTGAACTCCAGCATATGTAACAAAATAATATCCTTTAAGATTCTCGATACCCATGAACCTAGAAATATAATTTTGTAATGTGCCATTATGCCCGATATCAATGATAGAGCACTTTTCACCATCAAAAGCACTAGAATTACTATAGTATTCCTTGAGGGCAGCCCGCTCTCTCTCAGCAACATCCAACAAGTGTTTTTCGCAAAGACGTAAAACTTCCCCTAACTTTTCAATATCGGATTCACTTGCAGATTTCACCTGCTTTTGGTGCTTAAAAATACTCCTAACTACAGGGCCTACAACCTCAGGATCTAGACCATAGCGGGCAGACAATAGAGTTACTGGGTCAACTGGAGAGAAGTTATTTTTCAGTATACCCAATGCATCATCTAGAGTGTGTATTGAAACAACACTCAAACTACGCCTAGAGGCATATAGATAATGCGTCTTAACACCTGCTTTCCCTGTTTTTTTCAGAAGATTATCGACGACATCTTTAACTACATGGCCATCACGTGACAAAAAGACTAAGTCAGTCACACCATCTTCCGACGCCTTACCTAAAATCCACTTAGCAAAACCATATATAAACAGGCCGACTGAACGATATCCCAGCTCAATCGCACTACCACCACCCACAGTTCTGCTTATCGTTTTAGTCAAGAAACTATCATTTCTTTGAGCTAACAAGCCTTTGAAAATTGAGTTTGAAATCTCATCCGATAGGTAAGCTTTGCTAGAAAGCCTACTAGATCGCTTGAAAAAATCCTCAATACTAGGCAGATGAATCCCTTGTACTCCATGAAGATTTGCTTTTTCAACATCTGAGATTTTATTATCGCCAATATGAACTACTGCTTTAGGTGAAACCTCAAGAGCCTCAATTACTTGAGGGAAAATATTCCCAGTATATTTAGTTAACCCCACCTCTGAAGAACTAAATAACCTGAAATAGCCTTTGTAACCGAATTCTAACAGCAGCTCTTCTATCAGCTCTACAGGATAATAGGTGTCCGTTACAATGATAACCTTTTTGCCCTTAGCCAAGGCGTAATCAAATAGCTTCTTACCGACAGGTCTTACACTTAAACACTTCAAATCAAGTGCAAACTCCCCTCTTTCAAGCTCCTTTCCAGAGGTCTGTAGTTCACTCCAGACTTCTTCCCTAAGAAGCACATCATACCTATCTCGCAGTAAGACTTCCTCTTTTAACCCGCTACTTTCAGCATTTCGTCGGCTTATATTCCTCGCTTTAGAAAAGCTACGAGCAGTTGCTAGTTGATGCTCACAAACCTGCTTAGAAAACAGATCAATGAGGTCTCCAGGCTTTTCTAGGCAACGGAAAACCAAAGTGTCAAAGAGATCAAAGGAAACAAAATCAACCTTATCAATCGACAACTTTATGCTATCTATATCAAAAGCCTGAAACTGCTGGCCAGAAGCTTTAATTGACGCTGCAGCGCCCTCTACACTTCCAGTAGATTTCCTTTTATTTAGCTGAGGGAGAGTCTTGGCAATTTTTGCAACTTTATTATCAAGGGCTCGCACAGTTCTCCGCAAGTTCTCCAATTTATTTATCTCTGGATAACTCCAATAGAACCCGAGCATATCCCTTAGGTTTTCCCCTGAAGTCAAATACTCAACGTTTGGGGCAGAGGTTGTCGCAATTACTGGAGAAAGCACCTCGGACCAAAAGCGAGGGTTAACTATACTTTTGAATATCGTCACATAGCTCCTGGTTGAATACTTCTCATACAGCTCCAATACAGGTCTATGCAGGAATTCTACTTCTTTCTCAAAATACTTTGCTTCACATGCGACAGAAGAAGAAATGGTAAGTACTTTCTTCACATCAGGATGAGCTAAAAGGTGATACGCGGGATAGCTAGTCAAACTAATATTAGAGCTGCTCTTAATATACTCCAGAATACTTTCATCACCACGCTTAACATATGGATGGCGACTATATAACACTTCGGCATATTCATTTGACGCCTTATCCAACCTATCAATAAAATCTATTGCCGTAAGCATCTTGCCATTTTTAGCAACAGCCTTGTCATATAAAGTCTGTCCAATAAACAGGGCGGTGTTTGGTTTTATACTGACCTTATCGAGAACTCGCCGCCAGCCTTTATAGGTAGATATCTTATATTTAGTGGCATACTGATATAAATATTCTTCATTTAGCTCATATTTTTTCAGAGCTTGAAAGACTTCTTTTTTAGATGATGATACCCCAAATAATATATCATCCAAATATCTACATGGATGCAACCAGATGTCAACATATGCAATGTCAGCGCGGATTAAAACATCTCGAGTTTGCTCTGAAAGCTCATACCCGACAACCAGGGCATCGCCCAAACACTCTTTCAAGTACTGAAGGGAGTCAGTATTTATAGAGCTAGCATCATAGTGGTATTGCAGCTCCTGTATATCGAGAGAAATACCAGATTTCTTGAAAAAAACCGAACGATTGAAAGTAGCCCCACCAAAAAAATCGCTTCTAAGAGCTGCCGGGCAAATACCAGTACTTAGCTCTATAGGTCTTTTTAGCAAATCAAAAAACCACCGAAGATTTGAGTCTTGCTCATCTTCACGGGTCATTAAGAAATCTGATGAAATATAAACATTCATATATTGCTGCAACTTCAATTTAATATTTAATAATGAACTTAATACACAACACGCTTTATAGCTCTAAGTATTTGACGTGCACATCATAAATCAATTTCATTCAGCCCAACCAAGCTTGGATCTGCATGTTTCATAGAAGTTATGATCTATAGGATGTATCAAGGTAAGCCTATGGGGCTTTTTATGTATTCGAATAATATCACCAGGCTCAGTAACCACTTGATCATGACCATCACACGTGACGTAAGGCCTAGCTATACTCTGCCCGCCGACAATCAATTTAAATTCGCTACTTCCTTCCACGACAATAGGGCGACTGCTAAGCGTATGCGGGTTAAGTGGAACCAGGACAATCGCATCTAGCTTAGGATGCATTATTGGCCCCCCCCCGGACAAAGCATATGCTGTAGAGCCCGTAGGTGTGGAGATGATTAACCCATCAGACCGTTGCGTATAAACAAACTGCGAGTCTATATATAAATCAAACTCTATCATTCGAATAAATTCGCCGGGGTGCAACACCACATCATTTAGTGCAGAACCTTTACCGATAGGCTTGCCATCACGAGTAACAGACATATCTAATAAAAAACGGCTCTCGGCCATGTATTTACCTGACAAAACCTCCCCAACTTTCTGTTCAACCTGATCAGGTGTAATATCTGTTAGAAAACCTAAACGACCACGATTTATACCTAAAAGAGGAACACTATATCGCGCTAAGGCCCTTGCTGCCCCGAGAAGACTCCCATCCCCTCCAACTACAATTACAAGATCACACTGCTCTCCTAACCGCTCTCTTGATGAAACAAGCGCACTATAACCAGAAACAAATACAGCTGTGCCTTCCTCCAAAATAACGGTATAACCAGCTCCCTCGAGATAAGCAATTAAGCGTCTTAAAGAGATAACAGTACTTTCACTTTCCGCTCTCCCAATTAACCCGACATTCTGAAATTCCGACACATCTCCCCCGTGGCGCTTTGGTCGCCGTATCTTTGCAAATACAACAACTATCTCTAGCTGCCAGCCGCTTAGCTAAAAGCAACTGGCGCTCAACTCCCTATTATGCCGTAGACGTGCAAATGAGTCGAACCGACCAGCAGTTCTTATGTGATTGAAAGGTCAATGATGACTAGGTTACTGTATTTTCACTGATATCCACGGCAACCCTGTAAGCCGCCAGAGTGAATCAAAAGCACCCTGCTGCCCCTGCCAAGCTTACCTGCCTTTGAACAAATAGACAGCGCCAGAAATAACTTACCTGTATACACGGGGTCTAGAGGGATTCCAGTCCCCCTCTCAAACTTATCAATAAATCCCCTTAAGCTTATTGGGAACTTCCCGTATCCCCCACAGTGAAGCCCCCCTAATAATGTAAAACCACTCCCGATCGCTAAGTTCTGCCGACTTACATCATGGGCAATTTCACGGTCGAGCAAACTTGTCGATGTTCCCCCAAGCTGATCCAACCACAGAGAAGCACTAGACTGTATGCTGCCACCAGCCTTAAGTACCTCAACACCAACAACTGGAATCCGCTCCAGGCCAGCAATCAATCCGGCAAAGGTGGCTCCAGTTCCGCAGGCAACCCAAGCTTGATCAAACTTTACCGGTGAAGTCTCCTTTATCACCTGACCCAATAGTTTTGCCCCTTTCACTCCAAGCAGCCCTGCTCCCCCCTCCGGGACAAACGACAAAGATTCCGCGTCTATTCCAATTTCACGAAGAAATTCAACCTCTTGCCTGCGGCGATATTGGGCTCTTGTCACAAAAACTAAACGCATTCCCAATCGCTCAGCATCCTGCAGAGTCGCACTGAGACTGGGCGGTCTTTCCCCCCTGATAATCCCCAATGTAGAGAAACCAAAGCGAGCCCCTGCTGCGGCCGTTGCGTGGATATGATTAGACCAAGCCCCACCGCAAGTCGCTATTGTCTTCACCCCCCCCTCCCTAGCGTCAAGTAAACTAAAAATCAGCTTGTACGCCTTGTTTCCGGAAAGCAAAGGGTCAAGCTGGTCATCTCTACGGACCCATAACTCGACTCCTGGAAATAAATGACTACCGACACGATCATAACGAACCTTCACAGCTGCCTTAGTAAAAACTTCCAAGTCCAAGTGCTCAAGAAACCCCATAAAACCCACCAGAAAACCAGTTAAACTATTTTTCCCGCCAATTTACCAGATCGCACATCTCCAGGTATGCAATAGTCACAAGAGCACTCACGGACAACAACTTATGAAGCCAGCTCATATTTGAAGAACGAGGCAACAAGAGAAGAAGGGGCTCGATAAAGAGCCGGAAATATTGAGAGGGAACAGCAGCTACAGCCAGACACAAAAAAAGCCCTCACATGTGAGGGCTTTTTTTGTGTCTGGCGGACCGGACGGGACTCGAACCCGCGACCTCCGGCGTGACAGGCCGGCATTCTAACCAACTGAACTACCGGTCCTCGGTAGTAAACTTCCTCTAAGGAAGTTGGTGGGTGGTACAGGGGTCGAACCTGTGACCTACGGCTTGTAAGGCCGTCGCTCTCCCAACTGAGCTAACCACCCTGTGCTCTTTGTTTCAGGGGCCGTGCCCCCTTGAGCGAGGCGCATATTACCCGACTGTAGATTCCTGTCAACAATTTTCACGCCAAATAATCACGTCCGATTAATTTCCATCCGATTCGTCTGGTAAAGAGACAGGAACCCCCCTCATTTCCGCTTCTTCAGTACTTGCCCCCTGCAAGACCTTACCCTGCCGGTAGTCTGGGTCTAACAGATGCCCAGCTATCTTCACTGGGATCCCCCTCGGTATCAGCTGCTCTTTTGGGCGGGCCAAGTCTTGCTCGTTGTAATTACACACACCGGTAGGAAATATTCTCTTTAGATCTGCCACACGACTGGAAATTTCTTCAGTGAATGGACCGTAGACCCCCTTCGCCAACGCCCGCTCAACCGGCTGTAAAGCGCATTTAAAGACATCATCGGTCACCGGTGCCCCCGCCACTTGCCTTGATGTACTATGGATCGGGTATACCCTCATACACTTCCCGGGAGCCTGGCTATTCCAAGGCCCATTCCAGACCTTGTCTCCAGACGCCAGCAAATTTCCTTCCTTGTCAAAGCATCGGTCATTGGCGTCATCCGGGCGGTTCTCCACTACACCTTTACCTGGGTTTTCTATGATGCTCTGCATCCAACGGTCAACTAAATCCAGCGCCTCATGCAGCGGGTTGTAGCCTTTGTCACTCATCCAAATCAGTTGATTCTCCGCATGTCCACGGGCACGCCGAATACGCTCGCGTGCAGAAAAAGAGGCAGAGCTGTGGTGCATATCAGGCTCTTTATCGAGGTAGTGCCGCAAATCAATAATGGGGATCTCTACATCCCCCAGGAATACGTGCCCGGAACGATATATTCCATTAATAGCCTCCAGACTTGCGCGGCTGCGCTTCGCCGGCTTTTGGAGTGTTCCCATATTGAGGTTTTGCTCGCTCCAAAGGGACAAGCGAACCGGAAACATATTCCCATTCATAAACCACAACTGCTCTTGGCTCTGGTCTTCTGGTGCTTTCCAGCCACCTACAGCAGCATTGACACGTAAAAATGTATCTATATTGATTTCGCCGTTCACCAGGGCTTTCAGGCCGTACTGCACCCCCTCATTGTCCCAAGAACTATTTGCGTACCCTGATGCGTTTGCACCATAAAACTGGCGAAGGTCCTCCCAGTGCGTCCAATGCACTTTTGGGACAACCTCAGCAGCGAAACTCTTAGCAAAGTGAACAAAGTTAGGGTTATTAACCAACGGTACTAAGCCTCGCCACCCTTCGACGCATTCAGTGGTTCCCTGCATCCTATCTCGGTAGCGACTATCAAAAATCCCAGCAAAAAAGCTCAACACTCCAAATTTACTTGAACCATTCTCACTGGCAGCTAACCCCTGGATAACCGTGCGCTCCTCTGCTTTTTTCCAGCGTTGATTCTGCCTATCCACAATGTCAAAGAAGTACTCCAGTGGCTCACAGTCGAAGGCATAGATTGTTTGGGACACCATATCTGGGTAGGAATACAAGGGGATAGCGGCATCTAAGAGGCCCGGAGCATTCTGCGCAAATAGATACTGCTGGATCGCTCCACCTGACCCCCCAATGCCAACGGTGTACATTGGATCCCCGTATAACGATACAAATTGCTTTTTCACTCTACGAGCAGTGTCTTCTGCCAGCCACATGTTGTAGTGGTTTCTAGTCTGATTGGCGGTCGAATAGACAATCGCATAACCGCGCGCAAGCTCATCCATTCGCCGCGTGGTGATATCTCCTTTGTTGATTTTTCCCTGGCGCCCTCCAATGCCTACGCCACCACGAAACTGATAGATCAGCCGCTTATTCCAGTTACTACCACTTGGCCTACCTGCAGACTCACCCTCTCCCCTTAATACTGCTATTGCATAAAAGTGACGGTTGATCGTGCCTGTCTCTACACGAACAATAAAATCTACCTGCTTCCCGTTTACCGTCACCTTATCGATATCATTTCTGGCCTCATGCAGATAGTGAAACTGGCCATCAGTGGTACTACGGTAAAAATAGGTAACCTCTGTAGCATGACTGCAATCCCGGCTATACCCAATAACCTCTTTTGTCTTCCTGCCCTTATCATTTAGAGCAAAGATAGGCACCCCTTCACCATCCTGGTTGTCTACCAGGGGCTGCTTATTTGTAATATTGTTTTTCCCGCAATAAAGAGGGTACCTGGCTGGGCCACTGAATAGAGTCTCTACAGGCCCGACTTCTCCCAAGCCAATAGGAAATGGGAAATATTCAGGCGGGCGGGACATCATTCGGGGGTGAGGGCCGGAATAAGCTGGCGCAGGTTGATAGTCCAACACCCCTTCAGGAACCTTCAACACCGGAGCATCTACGCTCCCGTGGACTTTTGGCAGCTGGTTATACCCATACCAAGCTGCTGCCCCCAGGCCCACTAGCACCAAGAGCAAAATAGAGAGTATCCAGCCTCTCCTAACGGACATAAGCGCCTCCACAGGAAACATCACTTTCTGTACAGCTTGAGTATATGAACGGATGTCCCAGGCTACTGGCAGTTGGCGCCGAGGAAGACTTAAAGAGGGCAGGACTTGTAGAGCGGTGCGCAGAAGCGCAAATATCTTTAGGACAAAAACAAAAAAGGGGATCTAGTGATCCCCTTTTCGAAAGCAGTGCCGCCTAGTCTTTAGCGATAATGCCTTTCTCCTGGAGAGTGGAGAGAATCACTTCCACTTCCTCTTCAAGAGTCATTTCAGCAGTATTCAGGTGCAATTCTGGTGAAACAGGTGCCTCATAGGGGTCATCAATACCAGTAAAACCTTTGATCTCACCTGCGCGAGCTTTCTTATACAAGCCTTTGGGGTCGCGTGCCTCAGCCTCTTTCAGTGGGCAGTCTACGAACACTTCCATATACGGAAGATCACCTGCTTCATGCATCTTTCTTACTAAATCACGATCTTCACGGTACGGACTGATAAAACTGGATAAAACAACCACGCCAGTATCCGCAAACAACTTAGAAATTTCGCCTACACGTCGGATATTTTCCTGGCGGTCCTCAGCTGAGAAGCCAAGGTTAGAATTGATGCCCAAGCGGATGTTATCGCCATCCAGACGGTAACTGAGCACGCCACGAGCAGCCAGAGCCTTCTCTACGGCAACAGCCACAGTGCTCTTACCAGAGCCCGAAAGGCCGGTGAACCAGAGAGTCACGCCTTTGTGGCCGAGGATACTTGCCCGGTTTTCGCGGGTCACATCACCCTTATGCCAATGGACATTGGTCGCTTTTTGCTCAACTGTAGCTGTCACTGATTACTCCAAGTCTTGAATACAATCCTAGTGTCACAGGTATCAAGCATTTCATTGCACTCTGTGCCAATGCCTGCCTGTGATATGGGCGCTAATTATCGAGTATTTGGGCGGTAAGCGTAAAGCCCTCTGTTATAACGTGTCTATTCAACTCAAAGTCTTGAGTGCATAAGCAACAAAGTGGCATTGTTCTAATAGTGGGACCGAATGGGCAAAATAACGCTATAGACAGGACTTTTTTGCTTGGAATCTGCTCCAGTGGTACTACTGCAGGCAGCATCATTTAAACCATTCTACCACTACCATCCCTTCGTTACGCGAAGGCCGAGCAAGACATCAGAGTGTTACACTAACCCATCTATAACTAGGTACTTCTATTAGCTATTGAGTGAAATAAAGAATGGAGCAAGAAGTATCACTAGTCACAAACGCTCGCAACCAATACCCACCTACATATTTTGTAAATCTATAAATTCTCACCGGAGATGTAAGCTCCTTCCGTCAGCTCCTTTTACTCGCTCCAATGAATAATATGCCGTTGAATAATCATCAGCTGGGGAGCCAAAAACAGGTAGGAAAATTTGACAAGGAGGCTCCTATGCAATGCTACTCTCCTTAACCTCAAGCAAAGAAACTTAGTAGCACCGCTACCCTTTTGGACTAGCTAGGCAAACTAAAGTAGACCATTCAAATCCATAGACAATTGGTTATTACAGTTAACACAAAAAACTATTATTCCTTACAACCCGAATACAATAAAATTATATGATATTAGAATTAAACTTGTCACCTGCCGATAAAAAGCATCGTTTAATTTCAAGTCATCGACACCCTCAACTTTTTCACACGAAGCGAATAACCCCCCGACAACTGCGCAGGTTTTCTCATTCATCATATTTGCGGAAGGCTACCGAGTGACGCGCTTTAATCTAGTTAAAAATACAAGTTCCATGGTAATCTGTGAGCCGGAATCGAGAAAAAACAGCCCTATATTTCTTAGGGTCTATAGTCAGTAAAGGAGGATGCTCAACGATGAGTAAAGGGGTTTTAAATAGATTTAAAATTCGCAAAGGAAAAATTTTTGAAGCCCCGCTAGAAGAGGCATTTGGTCGCCTGGTTACTCCTTTTGAGGAATTTATTCATCGTCAAAGCAGCAGTGGTATATTACTAATGCTCTCTGCGCTTATCGCTTTGATTGTTGCTAACTCTCCCCTACAAGAGGCTTACAAGCACCTACTTCATATGCCTATTGCGATAGGTGCAGGAGACTGGACATTTTCCCTTTCCCTACATCACTGGATCAATGACGGCCTAATGGCCATCTTTTTCTTTCTAGTCGGCTTGGAATTAAAACGAGAGTTTCTTGTGGGAGAACTCTCAGATCTCCGTCAGGCAGTACTACCTGTGATGGCCGCTATCGGCGGCATGGTGGTGCCCGCCCTACTATACAGCTCCCTTAATTTAGGTACCGAAGCCGGTCCAGGCTGGGGTATCCCGATGGCAACAGACATTGCCTTTGCAGTAGGCTGTATTGCACTACTAGGCAACCGTGTACCACGAGCAGTAGTGACCTTTTTGGTCGCACTGGCGATCGTAGATGACTTAGGGGCAATTCTCGTTATTGCCATCTGGTACACAGAACAAGTAAACATGACAGCACTCATCGTATCAGGTGGCCTGGTTGCAGTGCTCGGGCTGCTCAATGCTGCGGGGATTCGCCGATCCGCAGCCTATGTCTTTGTTGGAGGTCTATTGTGGTACGGACTTCACTCAGCTGGTGTCCACGCTACTCTCGCTGGTGTCATTACCGCTATGGCATTACCTGCCAAGCCAAAATACGATCCTGTAGCATTTAGCACCTTCGTAAAAGATATCATTCGCAGCTTTGACCGCTGCTTCCGCCCAGGTGACAAGATTATCGCTAACGATGATTTACGAGCTCGCGTAATGGGCTTGGGTAATGGCGTCAACTTAGCCCAATCTCCGCTACAACGCATGGAGACTCGCCTGCACATTCCGGTCGGGTTTGTAGTGATACCTATCTTTGCACTAGCTAACGCGGGAATTCCGGTCGACAGCTTCAGCAGCTCCGAAGCAGTACTCAACCCGGTAACTCTCGGGGTTATCTTTGGCTTGGTGGTCGGTAAGTTACTTGGGATTGTAGGGGCCACTTGGGTAGGTTGGAAGCTAGGCTGGGGCCAATTGCCCAAAGCGGCGAATTTCCAACATATTGTCGGTGTAGCATTGCTCGCAGGTATTGGGTTCACCATGTCCATTTTTATCGCAGAACTAGCATTTAGCTCACAAAATGAACTGCTTATTCAGGCGAAAGCCGGCATTCTGCTTGCATCGGTTATCGCTGGGACAGCTGGCTTTTTGGTGCTGCGTAATGCTCCCGCCTCAGAAGGCAATGAAGTCAAAAGCGAGGAGTCAGATTACCCGGCCCAAGCTACGTCCAACTAAACAGCAACATTCAAAGTAGGCCGGGCAAACTCCGGTTGCCCGGCCTACAAAAAGCGTCATCACGAATTAGGAACGAATAGAAGGCAAACTTTAAGTCAACTATGTCCCTATAACTTAGATTCGAACCAAAGTTACATCACAATGTGCATAGTTCACTATGCTATTAGCGGTAGAACCAATCAGGGAACTCAAACCTTTCTTGGAGTGAGTTCCCAGAACTATCAGATCCACCTTCCTTTTTTCAGCTTCCTTACAGATAACCTCATAAGGCTTTCCTACTTTAAGGGCCCGATTTCTCTTGCTAACCCCAAAGTCTTCCGTAATCTCCTCAAACTTCGGAATTGCACTCTCTTTCAACTCTTTTTGATAATCCTTGGGCAGGAAGCTATAAGGCAGTACATTTAAAACTACTAGCTTGCTATCAAATTTCTTAGATAGTTCTACCGCTTTAGACAACACATGCCTCCCTTCTTGAGACGCTTCTATAGCGCAAAGGATAGTATTGTACATATTCCCCCTCCAGTATATTTGACTAATAACAACTGAACTTATCGAGCACCAATTCCACCACAGCTTAAATGAAAAGAGTTCGAAGCACAAAGAGGGAAAATTAAAAAATCAACCTAATACCACCTATTATCTATTCAACCCGAACGGACTAAAGCCTCGATTATGGCACAATTCTCAAACACCATAGGAGGTCAAAAGTTATCATTTTCTTGACTAAACCTCCTGCGAACTCTAAATAATTAATATTAAACGATGAACATCTTTATCCGCGCAGATGATATTAATAGAAGAACTATCAACTTCAGAAAAATGTATACCTATTAACATCTCATTTACAGCCCTGCACTCGAAACAAAGCTTCATTTCAGAAGCCAATTGTTTCTCCAACAGGATTTGCATTACAAAGCACGGTGTCACTCAAAGGCCGAAAGAAATCTGACATGAAAGCCTCATGTGTGGCGGCTATGACTTTTTGTTAGCTGTCTACGCGTTAATGAGATTTACTGGAAAGTAAGGGGGCTCTTTTGGCTTGCACAATGGTAGCAGTAAAGATTCAACGTGGTAGTTACAAATATCCCTATGGACTAGAAGACACTCCCAATTCCCTCTCGACTGTATATGCACGCGGTAATATTAGCTTACTTAAGTAGCCTAGCATTGCAATAATTAGATCCAGAGATACGACAAAAACGGAATGAAAATAGTTCAAAAAAATGGTCAGCCATATTTCTTCTAGAAACAATGTCATCGTCAGTGGGATAATTCTAGGAGTTGACACAGCAGCCTGCAGGAAACGCTAGCTGTAGTGGTCTAATCCTTCCGGACACTTCGCTAAGATGGTAAAACTACCAAGCGAGGTGAAGTATGACAACAAAAGGTACACGTCGGCATTTCAAGCCGGAATTTAAGAAAGACGCCGTAGCGCTAGTCTCTGAGCAAGGGTATTCAATTTCTAAAGCAGCAGAGGTTGTAGGAACAACAGCCAATAACCTGCGACGCTGGATAAAGGAACTGAAGCAGGAAGAAGACGGTGTGAGGTTGGATGTAGGTGAGCGCGCAGAATTAGAGCGATTACGACGTGAAAATAAGCAGTTGCGGATGGAGAAAGAAATCCTAAAAAAGGCCAGCGCCTTCTTTGCGAAAGAAATGAAATAAAGTACAGCTTTATTGAAAAACAGCAAGGCAGCTTTCCTGTTAGGGTGCTCTGCCGGGTAATGCAAGTAAGTAAAACTGGTTATTACGATTGGTGTTGCCGTGGTAATAGCTCAATAGATGCTCAAACATGGCAACTATGCCATCGTTTGAAGGCCCTATTTGCAGAATCTAGACAGAGCCTGGGAAGTCGTCGGTTAATGAAGCTGTTACGTAAAGAAGGCTTTGAAGTCGGGCGCTATCGAGTCCGCAAGCTCATGAAAAAGCTAGGCTTGGCAGTAAAGCGTAAGAAGCGATTTACACTGACGACAGACAGTAAACATCACCTGCCGGTCGCAGAGAACCTTCTGAATAGGGAGTTCTCACCGAGTGCTAAAAATCAAGTTTGGACGACTGATATTACATATATTTGGACTTCGCAGGGCTGGTTGTACTTGGCGGTAGTGATTGATCTCTATTCGCGCCGGATTATTGGTTGGCATCTAGATCGGAAGATGGAAACGGCCCTGGTAACTCGTGCGTTGATGATGGCTGTCAATTTGCGTTCGCCCCCAAAAGGTCTCCTGCATCACTCTGATCGTGGCAGTCAGTATGCCAGCCATACCTACCAAACGTTATTGAGTCAGCATGGGATGGTGTGTTCAATGAGCCGTAAGGGAAATTGTTGGGACAACGCACCGACTGAACGTTTCTTCAGCAGCCTGAAGCGGGAGTGGGTAACGGGAAACCTATATCCGACAAGGGAGGATGCGGTAGCAGATGTAAGAGCCTATATTGCTTATTACAACTCACGAAGAATACATACAACACTGGGAGACCTAGCCCCTATCGAATTTGAGAAATGTGCTTAAAGAAGTGTCCGGTTGGAGTTGACCACAACAAGCTTCTAAAGGTGGAACAATTGCAACCTCACCTACGGATTGCATACAGAAAACCCAAGATCAAATTATCAACTAGCAATGTAAGTATTAAAAGGTGGAGGCCTGTGGGTATCAGAGCACACCTCCCCAACAGCACTTTTTGTATGCCGGAATAGATTGCAGCTAGGCCTTTCCCAACCCTCTCTAGTTGTTGAATCTGAAGCTTCGGGAGGCTCAATGAAGTATGTAGATTTCTGCCTCTAGGCTAAACACAAACTCTTTGCATCCTGCTTTTGCCCATAAAGATCAATATTACCTTTTCCTAGAACCTTAAAAAGCCAATAAAACACTGACTTTTTAAGGTTGAAATTATCAAGTTATCACTAACCTCATTATTCTTTTACATGAAAATTTTTGTACTCGGCAATTCTGACCCCAATCTAGAAAAATTACCGTTCTCCAGCACTCTCAAGTAGTTGATAAACTCGCCCAGGGAAATCGCCAATAAACCCATCTACACCAAGGGATATACTGCGCTCAATATCATCTGTATCGTTAACTGTCCAGAGATCGACGGCTACACCTTTACTCTGAAAAAAGCGAACATAGGGCTTAGTGGTAATACTGTATGGCAGTTGGGCAACTTCAAAGTCCGGCCTGAAAGCCCATCCAAAGCCTGAACTCCAGGCTAGACTGGCCTCTATAAGTTCACCGATTGTTGCACTCGTTCTAATCTTTCCCCCGCTGATATCACGAAAATGCCCCATAGCCCTATTGTGCTGGCTAGCCACAGTAACTTGCTGTTCCATTCTGTAGTCAACAATTACTTGCCATAGTATTTCTGATAAGACCTTATCATTTGGTTTAATTTCAATGTTAAATATGGCATCAGGATAGCGCTCAAATAGTTCATTTAATGTTAAGAGGACGAGCCCTTGGTTTCGGAATGGGTAACTATCACCATTATCTAGGGTAAACTCATATCCAGCATCCAATGCTTTTATTTCTCCCAAAGTCAAATCTTCTATTTTATCCGAGACACCTGCATTTTTTTTAAGGTCTGCATCGTGATTGATAATAATGAACTGATCTTTCGACAAATGTATATCCAGCTCTAGAATATCTGCCCCCTGCTCCAATGCCATATCAAAAGCCAGGGTGGTACTTTGAGGGTACTCACCAGAAGCTCCTCTGTGAGCAAGGATATCAATAGCCAAAACCTTATTGTAAGCCATCATAGATAAAACCAGACAAGTAACGATCCTGAGCACGTTGTTCATTTAGAAGTTTCCTATATTTTAAGAGAAGAGCTATTAGTCAGACACAAACAAAAGCCAGTCCAAAATAGATTCTACAGAGAAATAGTATTGGATCTACTATTTCTCACACATATAAAGCACGAATTGACTCATTCAACCTATTTAAACTATTTAAACCATATAAGAGATACAAAAGTAACTCTTACAGCCTTCAAGGCTCTTTTTGTTCACGTATACCCAACCAAAGAACCAACCATTAAAGCACTTAAATCTGATTGATAACCCACTCTAAATGCACCCATCAGTTTTAAGCAATATAATACATTTAAATATTAAGCACTAATGCACAAATCTAGAAAATATCGCCACCAAATTCATTAACTAAACAAAGCTTCCATTATCAATTATGGAAATATCGATCAAGCTTCTGGGTTGGAAATTCCATCCTTTAAGCTAAAACAAAACATTTAGATCAAGCCAGGAAGGTTAAGAGCGGTCGAGAGGGCCTGAAAATCCTCCCCCTTCATCTATACAGGCAAGCAAAAATAAAAATATATCGAACAATATAAAGCCTAGAGCAATTTAGACCTATTTAGACCTATTATTCTTGCACAAACATGTTGCAGATCACGACAAAAACCCTCCTCAAAATGCAAAAGCATATACTGGTTAAGCTTCTATACATAAACAAAAGGGTTAGATTAGAGTGCATGGTTAGTATGTAGGTTTTTAAAAGATAAAACATACTTCTAGCCAGGCAATTAGCCAACGGCGCTTCGGCGTATTTAGCCGACAGCAACTACCCAAGGCTACCGACTCGGAGCCCAGATTTATAAATTTGGAGAATCCCATGGAAAGATACGCATTATTTACCGGTACATATAACCTACTTATGGGTGGAATAAAGGACTTCAAGCGATCATTTCACAATAAGGAGGACGCCTATAAGGAAATAGAACAGATTGCCAAAACTGATCCATTTACTCACTGGGCACAGATATTCGACAAGAGAACTGATAAGGCAAGAATTTTTAATATTGTCGATGAAAATGTGATTGAGAGCAAAATCAATGACTGCCCGAAACAATCTGCTAAATCAATGGCGAAGGCTGTAACTAAGTTTTGCTAAATAGTATTCAGCCAGCTTGTGAGCCCGCGTAAAGCAGGCTCGCAAACCCTCGCATATTTATTAGCGGTATCGAATAGCAGATACCTATGTGGCTATTCAGTAAATAAGGAGGTTCTTACTTTCCAACAATACCTGTGCGCTATCAATTCTGCGGGTATCTCTACCCCAAATCACCAATAGCAGCAAGTATAAAGAAGAAATTACTCCGATCTTAAAGCTACTCATATGATTCGGAAGGGTAGCTTCGACACAGGCGTATCCCAGTCTACAAAAATTTATAGCGCTAATAGTAAAACTGTGCTGTCCATAGGTGTATCTCGGTGAAACGGAAACCTCATGAAAAACCACTTACATGGACTAGCTCAATCTTAATCTGAAATACCCAATGAAAAGGAGGTGTTTACCGGTTTTGCTGCAGGAACCTAGACCTAAAACCAAAGATAAGCCCGATGATCCATGCTAATAATCGCATTATCAAACAAAAAATATGAAGCTCAAGCCAGTAAAAGAACTCGGCAATATATCCAAAGCTGATATGATTCAGAATGTATCGAGAGACACCTTAGAAACCGTTTCAATTCGCGACGTAGACGCCCATCTTGAGGATAATCGATGGGTATCCAACCGTAAGAACCATATTGACACAGCCATTAAAAAAACAGCCTTGACTTGTGCCCTCCTCTAGGAGCCTACCCATCGACAGATTCGAGTCATCAGTGAACTGCGTAAACGCGGTTCACTTGTGTGTCCTCGTGGCGTTCGAAGTATTTGGCTAAGATCACACTAAAAGATTTCAAACTGAGATTAATAGAGCTTGGGGCTAAGATGGAGAAGGGACTCACCCTCACCGAGCCACACGTTCAGGCCTTGGAGTGAAAGCAGCAAAGGAACAGCGATTAGAAATTTCTATCTGAAGTTGGATAACCAGCTGCTTCCAAGCTACTCATAAAAAAATCTTCATATCGTATGACAAAAGGGAGTAGGATCAGTTGAACTTCTTCCCAGTCTCTCTCTTGACAACAAATTCTATCTGCTACTCTTCACTGCCTACCATCATACTCAAAAGCTCTATGATCGGCTCCAGTATACCCACCTAACTAATATTTGAATCTTTTTAACGGGATACCGAGAAACAAAGCTTTAATATAGATTAAGGCCCAAATTGCCACACCGAAACAGAAAAGAAAAAATTCGTATAAGTGAGTTTGTAAGTCCTTAATAAACAAGGACGAATCTGGGATGGCCGACGGGGATCGAACCCGCGACCTCAGGAGCCACAATCAAACCTAAATCCATTTAACTATCATATAGTTACCGCCTATCGTGTGCAAAAGGCAAGATAGTTTACCTTCGCTCTAAGCCCCATGGTTACTCAGCTCCACAAGTTTTGGCACACACAAAGACTGTATATTTTCACAGAGTTCATATTCCAATCTCCAGCAGTTGACCCCACTAAAAGGTACAGGCTACAGAACAAAGTTCCTGCCGCATCTTCCATTTCACATGAGTATCTTCGGCACCAAGAATAGAGCCCCTGATCGAACTTGTGGTATCCGAAAGGGATAGCTGGGACACGAAAGCATCCCAACTTACCGGCAGCTTAAAACTTAGTCTGCACTTTTAGTGAAATACAGGCTATCTTTTACTCGACTACCGGTGCCTGGATCAGTGACATACCAAATTAGCTCATAATCTCCAGCTTCGAACCAAGCAGGTATGTTTAGATAATTTCTAGTGTAATCTTTCGCCTCAGAATAATTTAACACCACCTCCCTTGAATTATGAATGGGGTAACTATCTCCGTTGGGAAACTTGAGTACACTCCACTGCTCGAACATAACCAATGACTGCGTAGAGTCTAAATTACGAATACTTGCATCATAATTGACTCTCCCACCATAGGAAGGAACTGTGAACTCAGTAGGTTCGTCAATATCAATCGCCAACTGAATGTCGGAGACATCACCCTCAACAACCAGTTCAATATCCCAGAACTCTACAAAACCACCAGATACAAAGAGTCTAAACTGACCCTCCCCATCAAGGAAGTTATTTGCAAAAAAACTATCCCCATTTTCACAAAAATCGATATCTCCAATTTGGGGTACTGGATCAGGGTTTTCTGGTGTTGGAAGGTCGGTTAGCATCGACATTTTCATAAATTCGTTAAAGAAACCATCAGGCCCGACTGTTTCACTTCTAAACCCATAGCCTGCAAATGAGGCATCACCATCTTTAGGCTCAGTGTTGATACAAATTTTCTCGATAGAATCGAACTTATAGCCGATATCTAACTCCACCTCGTAATCAAATCCACTCTCCATCTTAAAGGGGTATGGTTCACCTAGATCTATTTTAGTACTTATCGTGTCTGCTTGAACCAATGCCGATGCACATACTAAGGTGACACCAGCGATAGATTTTTTCAACACAGCCTTGTGCAGAGTGCAGCTTGCATTCATTTTTTTCAAAATCACATTCCATTAGATACATTGTGAGGCACAACAATACTTCAGACAGTTTTTTTAAATTCAGCCCTAATAGTGCAAAGCCCGTAGCTATATAGGGACAACTGGGACACATAAGCACCCCAGCCTGCCGGGAGCTTAAGGCTTAATCGGCACTTTTAGTGAAATACAGGCTATCTTTCACCCGAACCCCAGTGCTTGGATCGGTGACATACCAAATTAGCTCATAATCTCCAGCTTCGAACCAAGCAGGTATGTTTAGATAATTTCGAGTGTAATCTTTCGCCTCAGAATAATTTAATACCACATCCCGTGACTTATGGATGGGATACTTATCCCCGTTGGGAAGAGTGAGTACGCTCCATTGCTCAAATGTAACCAATGATTTCGAAGAGTCTAAATTACGAATACTCGCATCATAATTGACTCTTCCTCCGTAGGAAGGAACTGAAAAATCGGCAGATTCATCAAGCACGATCGCCAGCTGAGTATCAGAAGGATCACCTTCAATAACCAGCTCAAAGTCCCAAAAATCTACATAACCACCGGACACAAAGAACGTAAATTTACCTTCTCCATCAAGAAAGTTACTCGCCAAGATACTGTTTTCACCTGCACAGAAGCTGATATTTTTCATCCGTGGAAGCGGATCGGGATTTTCTGGAGTTGGAGCATCGACAAAATAAACCATGCGCGTTCCAAACGATAACTGTACACTTTCAGAGCCAGGAACAGGTTCACTTGCCACACGATAGAATGCCGCAGAGGCAAAGCCTTCTTTAACTTCAGTTTTAATACAAACTTCTTCAATGCTATCGAATCGATAGCCAACATCTAAATCTACCTCGTACTCAATTCCATCTTCCATCCTGAAAGGGAACGGCTCACCTAGATCTATTTTTGTGCTGATTGTATCTGCCTGAGCCAGTGCCGATGCGCAGATTAAAGTGATACCACCGATAGAATTTTTCAATACAGCCCCGCAATGGGAGTATTTATTAGTTAACTTCTTCAAAATCACATTCCATTAGATACATTATGAGGAACAACACTACTTCGGACAGTTTTTTAAAATTCAGTCCTAATAATGCAAAGCCCCTGGCTTGAGAAAGGGAAAACTGGGACACATAAGCATCCCAGCCTGCCGAGAGATTAAAACTTAGTCGGCACTTTTAGTGAAATACAGGCTATCTTTCACCCGAACCCCGGTATTTGGGTCAGTCACATACCAAGTCAGCTCGTAATCTCCGGCCTCAAACCAAGCAGGTATATTTAGATAATTTCGAGTGTAATCCTTCGATTCAGAATAATTTAATATCACATCCCGTGACTTATGGATGGGATAGTTATCCCCATTGGGAAATTTAAGTACACTCCACTGTTCGAGTGTCACCAAAGATTGTGCAGAATCTAAATTACGAATACTTGCGTCATAATTGACTCTCCCTCCGTAAGAAGGAACTGAAAACTCGGCAGACTCATCAATTGCAACTCTTAACTGAGTATCAGAGACATCACCTTCAACAAGTAATTTAAGGCTCCATAACTCTACATAGCCACCAGATACGCTGAAATTAATCTCACCTTTTCCGTCAAGAAGATTCTTTGGCAATACATTACTTCCCTCCATACAATGATTGAAGTTTTGCACCTGTTTACTAGGGTTGGGATTTTCTGGAGTTGGGAGAACAATGGAAGGGTATAAAGGTACCGAAATCCATTGTCCAACTAAAGGCGGGTAACCTGGGTTTTCATTTTCCACTTTAAAAACTGCATAGTCCGCATCCCCACCTTTAACTTCAGCATTGATACAAAGCCTTTCAATACTATTGAATTGAAAGCCAACATCTAACTTCACCTCATGAGTAATTCCATCCTCCATCATAAAAGGATACGGTTCACCCAGATCTACTTCGGTACTGATCATATCTGCCTGTACAGATACCGATGCGCAGATTAAAGTGATACCACCGATAGAGTTTTTGAATACAGTCCGGCAATGAGGGTATTTATTAGTTAACTTCTTCAAAATCATATTCCATTAGATACATTATGAGGCACAACAATACTTTGAACAGCTTTTAAATTCAGTCCTATTAATGCAAAGCCCGTGGCTTGATACAGGGAAAACTGGGACACATAAGCGCCCCAGCCTGCCGAGAGTTTAAAACTTAGTCGGCACTTTTAGTGAAATACAGGCTATCTTTCACCCGACTGCCGGTGCTTGGATCAGTGACATACCAAATTAGCTCATAATCTCCAGCTTCAAACCAAGCAGGTATATTTAGATAATTTCGAGTGTAATCCTTCGATTCAGAATAATTTAATATCACATCCCGTGACTTATGGATGGGATAGTTATCTCCATTGGGAAACTTAAGTACACTCCACTGTTCGAGTGTCACCAAAGATTGTGTAGAATCTAAATTACGAATACTTGCATCATAATTGACTCTTCCCCCGTAGGAAGGAAGAGAAAACTCAGCAGACTCATCAAGCTCAATCGCCAACTGAACGTCCGAAATATCACCATCTACAACTAGCTCAAGGTCCCAGAAATCTATATAACCATTAGACACATTGAGTGTAAATTCACCTTCCCCATCAAGAAAGTTTCTTGCTAAGATACTATTTTCTTTCTCACAAACATAGATGCTTTTTTGCAACTGTGAAACAGGGTTTGGGTTTTCTGGTGTTGGAAACTCTATGCTCCTCATCAACCACACCGATCGCGAAATAGTAGCAGGGATAGTGAAAGGCCCTGCAGGTTCACTTTGCACTGAATAAGATATTCTGTTACCAGTTCCATCATCAATTTGAGCACTAATACAAACTTCATTAATGGTATCGAATTGATAGCCAACATCTAAATCTATCTCGTACTCAATTCCATCTTCCATCCTGAAAGGGAACGGCTCACCTAGATCTATTTTTGTGCTGATTGTATCTGCCTGAGCCAGTGCCGATGCGCAGATTAAAGTGATACCACCGATAGAATTTTTCAATACAGCCCCGCAATGGGAGTATTTATTAGTTAACTTCTTCAAAATCACACTCCATTAGATACACTATGAGGAACAACACTACTTCGGACAGTTTTTTAAAATTCAGTCCTAATAATGCAAAGCCCCTGGCTTGAGAAAGGGAAAACTGGGACACATAAGCATCCCAGCCTGCCGAGAGATTAAAACTTAGTCGGCACTTTTAGTGAAATACAGGCTATCTTTCACCCGAACCCCGGTATTTGGGTCAGTCACATACCAAGTCAGCTCGTAATCTCCGGCCTCAAACCAAGCAGGTATATTTAGATAATTTCGAGTGTAATCCTTCGATTCAGAATAATTTAATATCACATCCCGTGACTTATGGATGGGATAGTTATCTCCATTGGGAAATTTAAGTACACTCCACTGTTCGAGTGTCACCAAAGATTGTGTAGAATCTAAATTACGAATACTTGCATCATAATTGACTCTTCCCCCGTAGGAAGGAACTAAAAACTCAGCAGGTTCGTCAAGTACAATCGCCAACTGAGTATCAGAGACATCACCCTCTACAACCAGTTCAAAGTCCCAGAAATCTACATAGCCACCGGACACATTGAATGTAAATTTACCTTCTCCATCGAGAAAATTCTGTGCCAAGACACCATTTCCATTCCCACAGAAATTTATGCTTTTTTGTAGCTGTGGTTCGGGGTTTGGATTTTCCGGCGTTGGGCTAGGCATGCTAATTGCGAGCGTTTGCGCAACAGACTCAAAACGTGGGAAAGTGAAAGGCCCTGCAGGTTCACTTTCTGCTGAATAAAATGCTGAGCCAGCATTTCCATTTTTAACTTCAGCGTTAATACAAATTTCTTCAATGGTATCGAATTGATAGCCAATATCTAAATTTATCTCATGCTTAACTCCATCTTCCATCCTGAAGGGGAACGGCTCACCTAAGTCTATTTTTGTACTAATTGTATCTGCTTGGACCAATGCCGATGCGCAGATTAAAGTCATACCAGCGATAGAATTTTTCAACACAGCCCTGTGCAGAGGGGAGTTTATAGTCAGTTTTTTCAAAATTAAAATCCATTACATACATTATGAAATACAACTTACTTCGGACAGTTTTTTAGAGCCGAATCCCGATAAAGCAAACCCAGTTCCTTGACAATCAAACATTTATCAAATGTCTTGGTAGTTTCAATCTAAGAAAAATAACTTTATCGGTTTGCTAGGCTATAACTGTCCGAAGCATTGTATTTTACCCTTCCCCATCCCTACAAAATTTTTTCCTACCTAACCGTACCAGATACAATAAAAACTGAAGGCGGCACTACTAATTAATCTGGTTATCCCAATAAATATCTTTACGCGAAAAAAATTGCGTAAACACCTCAGCCAAGTTTATGCCTATATCCCCAACAACCATCAGTAATAATTCTTGGCGATTAGCCCCTAACTGTTTTAGTCACCCGCTAGGGATCGCCATAGCCGCAATAGAACTATGCACGGCAAGCCGATTGGCCACTTCAACAATACAGTCAGACACTAAACCTGCGGCCTCATCAACGACGCTCACGGTCTGACCAGAATTCGTGGTTAACGTCTTAGTAGTGACATAAACCGTATCCATAGAATCGCCGGCCGCATCAATCTTCACATTATTCTGGCTATCAATTACGGCAATAACGCATTTGAGCACGGCCACCGCCTGGGCTTCAGCGTTCGCAGACTCTGTTTTTTGAGTAATGGTTGCTCGCACAATGGTGCCGGCGCTATGGCCATCATCGATAGTGTAAGCAAACTGCCAATCAGCCAGGCCTGGCACTCCATCTAAAACGGAAAAACTGGGCATGTCGCCTCCTAAGGTTTTATATCGATATTGTGAGTGATTACTCGGTGCTCGGGGTTCACACCGGCGGCAAATGAGATTCCACCGACAGAGATTTTGTAGACGGTGCGCAAGCCTGCGCACTCGACGTTAACGACTTTTTCCCAGGTCAGCGGATCACAGTTATGCAGGGTCCCAAGCGCAACGCCCACACAATCCTGAGCCAAGTAGACGCGCCCTTCTCTATCCGTAACTGGGGTTTCTCGACTGCAAATAACTTGCGCACCAGTCTCCATCGTCAACACTACGCAGAGCACATTGTCCTGGGGTTTAACGGCTTGGATCGGTGCAAAGTGAGTATTGGAGTCACCCACATCCCAGCATTCGATTAAATCTCCAGGGTGGCAGTTATCTGCTAACAATCCATCGCGCAACCAGGTACCGGCTGCAACGCACCAGGGATCAACCGGGGTGGTAGTGCCACCACCATCTGAAGGGGTTGTGATAGTACCTACAGTCCTTCTACCAATCCCAGCAGAGAGCTTCCAAATCTGTGTCGTTGTGTAATAGGTAACACCACCACCTGTATAGTGCGGGTCATCAACATAGATGTAATACTTGGTAGAAAAACTCAGACCGGTTATGGAGCCGCTATTGTAGGTAACGGTATAACCACCATACTGAACCGTATGGCTCGCAATTGTGATTTTTGCGGACGAGCCGTCATCTGATGCGGAAATGATATTGCTGCTAGTTGGTAAAGCGGGTATCGATCCAACATTTTGTGGAAGACTGCGCTGGTCCGCAATTTGGCCATATTCATTCAGTCCACTCATGTATTGGGCAAACCCAATCAGTGGACGCGGGTTCTGATAGATCCCACCGCTCTCAACACTCTCTGAATCAGTGAGGTGTAATTCTCCTATAACAATATGATCATCAGTGGGATTAAAGCTGACGTGCTTGGAACTGCCATCATAATAATGCGCTCGAAATTCGCCGCGCTCGATGCTGACACACATAGCGCTATAGCTACTGTCCCAATAGCCAGTGCTCGCACGCACAACAATGTAAAGCAGCCCAGCATACCCAGGATTTAGGTGAATACTGGGAACCACCAGCATCTGCCCATTCCACTGAAACCAACCGGGCAAGTTTGCATTGGGATTTCCAGTCGCATCAAACCCGCAAAGCATGGCTTCACCAGGGGTTTCATTATCCCCCAAGTTTGTCCCGCTATTGATTTTCAGGTAAAGACCATTGCCGGTCGGCTCAACCTCATCAATGCGGATATAGTCAAACTGAGTGCGCCCGATTTTATCGTTGTAATTGACAATTGCAGTGGGAGAAAAGTAGCGCACGTCCGCGTGCAGTTGAACGGGCTGGGCAATTGAGTTGTAGCCCAAAGAAGTTTCCACTTCGGCAGCATCACTGGCATTTCCTTTAAAGTAGCCCGTGTACTCTTGCCACGCCTCACCTGCTGCCTCGACGCCTGCGCAGGCGATATAGTGCTGCGTTCCGACAGAATCATCCCCATTGCGATTACAGCGAGTGCCATCAGCACGAAAACCAGCAACGCCTATAAATAGGCTTCTATCTGTATCGCCTTCATTGAAAACAGTAGCGCGAGCCCGAAGGCGGTAGAGCTTAACCGGATCAAAGGGGAAGCGCTCGATATACTCAATAAATGCCTCGCCATTGGATGCCAGAGTTCCCGTACCATCACCGCCAATGCGCAAAACATTACCACCAGCGCGGGCCCCAGAATCTTCAGTTTTCACATAGTAGATATTGTCCTGAGTATTGCCCCCAATAATCGGCCAGTCTTCCTTTGCCGTGGAATCAACAAATGCTTCAATAAATACGGAAGCAGAAGCCTGCTGTGCGCGCAGCTGGGCCCGGCGCACACTCTGCATTGATCCAATGAGGATGCCGTCATCAGTAAACTGACCGGTTGTTTCGTCATAGCCAATAATATTGCGGGTGGAGTCAAACGCTTTTTCTCTCGTAGCGTCTATCGTCGCACTGAGCAATGCGGTTTTTTTGTCGTAGGCGTATTCCCAATTGCTGTCGAAAATAGTGCGGCTAATCGCGGTATTTTCTTGGCGGTCGTCCCAGGCTGGTGTTAACCCCTGCAAGTAACTGGTGAGTGCTGTTAGTGCATTCGTAAAATCAGCTCGCTCAGCATCCAGCACGGTACCCACATTACTGGCCAAGATATCCAGATCCGTTTGATCGCTAATTAACTGATTGTATTCGCGAATCACCTGCAGCTTTTCATTCTTGTGCAATACGCCATCAGCGGAAATATTGCCCAGGTCTTCCAGCGCTGCCTCTGCATCTTCCTTGGCCTCCTCTGCAGCATCCAGAGCTACCTGTAAATCGGGGTCGAGTGCTGGATCTTCCTGATCTGGGTACGGCTCTCTTGACTTGGGTACAAACAGCAGCTGTACGGCATTTGCACCCAGGCAGGTGCTGCCCAGGCCAGCATTACCGGGACTGCTGGGGCTCTCCCCATAACAGGCAACAATTTTGCTACTCGTAAGCACTGGCATAGGGTTGTCGGTGCCGTCCACCAAAAGAACAATCCCACCTGGGGCACCGCCGCCCCCGCTGCCGCCGGCCACACCCCGAATCCCTACCAAGCCTGCACTTGCATCCTCACCGGAGGAATCAATTTTGCCGGAAACCCCAAAAGCGATTCCCCTCGCTACTACAACAAGCCCCGCGCCACCTGCGCCGCCGTCACCCCCTCTTCCATCTCGCTCGTGGATATTATCCACTCGGTTGTAGTAATAACCGTCTCCACCATCTGCGCCGCCGCTACCGCGTATATCGTCGGGAATCCCTTGAAGGTCGCCGGCATAATTTTCGAGATTGAGCGGCGGCATGACTTCATTTCGGCCGGTGACCACCTCACCACGACTTGAGCGGTAAATATATCCGGACTGATTGAAGCTGCCCGACAAGCTGCCATCACCACCACGGCAGGAACCCAAAAAGCCAACGCCGGTATTTCCAGGAACACCGGCCAGTGAACCCTCGATCTGCAAGACACCGCGCACCCGCAGCTCCACATTGTTGGGCACGGAAAGCGTGAGACCTGCCGGTATAGTGAGGTCGCCCAGGTGGTAATAAATCGCACGACTATCGGTGCTGCCGGTCAGTGTGCCGTCTGCCGTAAGAAAACCATCAGCATCGATGCTGAGGCCGGCGGCCGCCATTTCTGTGCCTTCGCTCGCATACCAGCTATCAGGCAATTCAGCGCTGGTACTTTTGGATTGATCGGCAACCATGCCGGCAGGTTGGTAGCTTCCGAACAGGTCAACACTGACCGCGCCCGTCACTTGGTTAATACTGACTCTCTGAACCTCCATAGCCCGATCTAAGCTGTATTCATCCATCCCTAAAGCAGGAAGTAGCCGGATGTAATCCAGCTCATAGCTATAGTCTGCAGTGTGGTCATGGCCAATATCGATGCGGATTAGCTCGATATCACCGCCGGTCCAGTCGTCCTCCTGGGATAGATCCAATACAAATTCTTGCCACTCATCTTTAACACTGTTCATCCGCTCGATAAGATCGAGCATTTCATCCGCGCCCGCTGAAAAATAACTGCTACTTCCGGTGTGTTTGAAAAACAGTTTACTGCCTGTACCTGCAGCGATCGGCTCATCACTGGTGCGACGAATGCGCAACTTTATATAGGGCAGATCCACACCAGGAAAAGTGGGGGAGAAACTGCGGCTAATCCAGGGATTCTCACCAACGACATTAACCGCCAGCACTCCATCTTTCACACTGGATGAGGTGATACCATCGCGAGGTGTCCAACCCTCGTTATCACTGGTAAAGTTAAATTCATAGGGGCGATCCCCTCGAATCGAGTGATCGCGCAGCTGCGGTAAGCTCACCCGCACTATATCCCCTACTTCCAGGTCATTCTTACTTGGGAGTAAACCCAAGCGCAGACTCAGCGGCGGACCAGCAAAGCGATCCCTAAGCGCATCAAAAGTGTTTTTAATCGTAGTGTAGGTATGGCGTGAATTATGGAGCCCTCTAAATGCCAAAGTGTGCTGTTTTGCCTCACCGTGTACAGCGATTGAATCAGCATCAAGTACGTGGTTTGTACGCAGATACTTGCCGTCAAATCCAGGCTGCTCAAACCAACTCCACTCAACAGAAAATACATTCCGCACACCCGCCAAGCTATATTTCAGTTCACCAAGGCTAGTAACATCATCAGGACCAATTGTCGCTACACTTCCAGAATCGGCGAGTACTCCAGCCATACGACGAAACCCCAACTGGCCAGCAGCATTAACTGGCATAAATGCACCGAGCAACAGATTGATTTCAGTCTCGATAAACTTCTTGCCATCCGTTTCTTCGAGTCCGTCGAATCTTAAAATCTTACCTTTGGAGTGGTCGCTGGGCTTGTACCAGTCTGAACCTATATTTTCGAACTGATCGCGGACCACATAGCTAGGATCTATCCCTAGATGCCAATTGCTGGGCAGTGCATCATCGGTACCTAAGATAGTGCCAGTAAGGAGCGCATACGCCAGCTGAGGGCCTGGACCTTCCAGGTAAACAAACTCTTCTACTTCTAACCCGCTTTCATCATCGCTGTCTTCTGGGAGTATATGGTCACGGGCATAGGTACCGAACAGACCTCGAGTACAGCCAGTAAAGCTACTATCGGTTTTACCGGTAGCCCGAACAATTTCGAAACCATCCTGATATTTAATTTTCAGGTAATAAACTGATTGATTCGGGGCATCGCCATAGGCTGAGGTGTGCGGGCTTGGTTCGAAGCTGCTTGCATCGTAAACTTGTAGGATAACGTCAGATTTAGAGAAGTCTGCAGATAAGCGCGTACTGTTAAGTACAAAAATATCACTGCGCATTTCCCGCTGAATATCCCGGCAACGCACACGGTAAATACCGTTCGTGTAAGAAATAGACTCCTCAGCAATCTGAGTCTGCTCAAGCCTAAAATTCTCCCAAGCAAGGCCAGCAAAACTTTGATATAAGCGGACTGTACTTCCCTTAATACCGCGCCCCTGCTCCAGCTCATCACGCAGTACATAGGATAACTGAGCGGCGATATCGACCACTTCAAAGGAGATTGCTCCTATCTGTGCCAACCCCTGCTCAGGAATAATTTTTTGGCTGGTGGAACTGCACTTCTTTAAGGTCCCAAGAATCGCATTGGCAGGAAGCCCGGGAATATCCGTATGACTACTGATATAGAGCGGCATGTCATAGCCAATCTCAATCACCAATCGCAATTGCCGCTGCGGAGCCTGGTTATGCAAATCAAATATTTCAGTGCTGTTGCGCATAATTAAGCAATCACTTGAACCGTGGTAAACGAGAAGATAAAGCGACCATCTTTCTGCCGCTTTTCTTTGAAGGATTTAAATTTGAGCTGCACTTGTTGGGGATCATCAGCAAGCGCTAACGTTCCGTAAGCATCGAAAGTAAAGAACTCACCGAACGCGCAGCTTCTTTTGAACTCACGCCAGCGTACGAGCTCTGTACTGGTAAGCTTGAGCGGCACTGTCTGGCAAACGTATTCCTCTTCGAGGCGATAGACCGTGTACTCGCTTTGTCCACTGAGCGCTTTATGTTCTTTACCTTCAAGCCGGTCACTGCTGTCATAGCGCTTCAACTTCGCTTCAATCTGGAAGTCACTACCATCACCAACTAGTGAGCGAGTTGGAGTGTATTGAATCAGCATGAGCTACTCCTTTATCCAGTAAGCTCTAGAGCTTGACGGCTGTTCTTATCGAACAGCACCAGTTCTCCCTCACTCATCTTGGTTTGAATTTCTTCTATAAATCGTTCACCGCTATCGCCAACGACATCTCCCTGAATCTGGATAATCACTTGAGAAGCTGGTTGTTGCGATTCCCCTTCGACTACCTCATCAATACCAGACACACCAGGGCTCTCTACGGCTGAACCCGTTGTGCTGATACTGGGTGCGGCAGCACTGCCTGAAACGCCGCTGGGCGCTTGCAAATCAGACAGCATCCCAGCTATTTGAATGCCCTGACCAATAGCTCCGGCAATCATGGGAATATTTTGCGGGTATCCAATTTCAGAAGCTTTTGCGATATTTTTTACAAGGGAAACCCCGGTAGAGAAAACGGCCATTGCCATCTCTGCTTTCGCAGCTTTTTGGTTATAGGCCGCTGCTGCCGATAGCACTTGGCTAGCTCCAGTAACAAACAGTTGAAGTCTGCTTTTATTGGATGCCTTCTCGAACTTTTCACGCTGCTTTCGATGTTTGTTTTCTAAAAGGGTGAGATTGCGCTCATAGGTATCGTGCGCAATTAACTTGCTGGCGAATGCCTGATCCAGCAGTGCCATTTCTTCATCTTGTTGTACCTGCAGCTGTTCCATTTCGGTAAGCCAGGAAAGCTGCAACGTCTCCAAGCGGGCAACCATGCGCTGGCGTTCTGCTTCAGTTAAACCATCCTCACCGATCAGCCCCTCTTCGCCTTCACCATTGGCCGTGCGTTCCTGTTCTTCAGCCATGGCCATTTGGAAGCGCTCTTTCTCACGATCAGCGTATTCCGTGCGTAGCGCTTCAATGGATTCAAATCCCCGCCTGGTAAGCTCTTCCTCAGCAACTTGCAATCCAGCTATTTGTTGGAGCCGCTGTTCATGATCCAGTTTTATTTTGCCTTGTTGATTGGCTAGGAACTGATCCAGCTGTATTAATTGAGCAGTGCCCGCCTCCTCTGCCATTGCGCGCTGTTGGGCTATACGATCACGCTCAGATTGCTCCCTCGCGGCTACTGCGGCTTCTTCAGCTTTTCTCTCTTCATCCTGCCGCTTTTTCTGCGCGGCTATTTGTTCACTCTGTAGCTCAGCAAGTTGGCTGCGTATCATTTCAGATCTGTTGCGATGGATTTCGACCTGAACCTGAATGCCTTCGGCTTCTGCCTTGGCCAGCATTTGCTGATGCCACACATACTGGTTATGCAGTTCAGCAAATTGTGTACGCTGCTTTTCCTCATCGGTAGGCGCGAGTCCGCGCCGCAGGGTATCTACGGCACCGGTTAGCTTATTAATACCGGATGTCGCAATGCTGGTGGAACCCGCAGTTTCACTGAGCCCCTCAAGAAACTCCTGCCAGGACTGCGCCAAGGAATCAGTAGCACCGGTAAGGCCACCCGCTTCAGCAGCACCAGCACCGCCCACCTGCTGCTCAAGCTTTAACAGAATCATGCGCTGAGCTTCCATCACCCGCCCAGATTCCTGCATGGTTTTAATCTGTTCTTTTTCTTGCTCAGTAAAACTTACCCCAGACCGCTTGAGCGAAGTTAAGCCGGTCGATGGATCTTCTAATGCCTTACCCAGCTGCAGCGCTGCATTCTTGCCATCGCCTCCCATCACCGCTGCCAAATCCTGACTTAGCCGAATAGCGTCATCGAATACTGGGCCTTGAACGCCTTTAAAAGTGAGTAACACTCCTTGGGCTTCATGGATACCGGTAACACTGGCCAGGGTTGCGCGGGCCACTGAACGGGCTTGTTCATCCAGCTGCTCTGCAGTTCGACCACTGGCACTACCGGTCGCCTTCAGCAGTGCCTCAATCTTGAGCTGACACCGCTCCATTTCTTCACCAGCACGAATACTTTTGTACATCACGGCTGTGACACCAGCGATCGCGACACCAAAAGTCGCCCACGCCAAGTTCCCACTGGTAAGCAATCCATTAAGCGCACCGACTCGACCAGAAACACCCCCCAAGGGACCATCGATAGCGGCGACACCCTGTGCAGCTCCGCGCATGGAACGGCCGAACATATCACCCGCTGCACTGGTGGACTTCAGTTCTCGGGTTAGCTTTTTATTGCGTGCAGTAGCTTGGTCCATCTCCCGCTTATATTGCGTGGAGCGCAGCTCCAGGTTGGCCACCATCGTGGCCATGGAAGTTTGTTTTGCCATTGCTCAACTCATGGAGTTCCAGATTGCGATTTGCTGTTGCACGGTTTTGGGTTTGCGCGCTTGAGGTAGGTATTGAGAGACTTTGCCTCCCAGGGTGCCGGCAGCGATATGGGCGAGTTGCCACTGCTGCACTTCGGTCTGTAAGGGCCGCTCGGAGTGGAATTCATACCAGTGATCCAACTCGGTAGAACTCATGGAGCGCAACATATTGAAATAATCGGGACGATTAAAATCCCGCGCGAGCTGCCGGGCAAAGTAAAAACCCGGCACTAGCCTTTTTTTTCGGTGCCCTCGCTTTCTATTTCGCTATCCGCCTCTTCAGTTTGGACATCGACAAACAGCCCGGATAGCTTAGCCGCAGGGACATAGAGCACATCGATCAATTTAGGCGTAACACCGCGAATCAGCCGCTGATGAATATCTTCCAGTGAATCCTGGCAGTCCGGCTTCATCCAGATGGCATAGGCAACCAGCAGTAGTTTCTTACTCACCTCCCCCATACGAAAAGCCCAAAGCTGGCCAAAGGTCTCCAGCTGAGTTTCCGGTAACTCTTCATCTTGGGGGAGTGGAATATCTTCAGTAGTTTTTTGCAGATACTCACAGCGGTGGTAGGCACTCAGTTCAAAAAGCTCGACTTCTTGCTGACCGAAAGATACGGTTTCAGATTCTAAAATAGGCGCAGGTACAAAACTCATGGTTAGCTACCTGCGGTTACTGAGGGTTTACCGGAAATCTTAAACTTCACGGTGCGGGTGATCTTGTCATCCTTGGGTACCGCCTTACCCCAGCCGGTAATATGGCCGGTAAATTCCACGGTGGTACCTTCTGGGTATTCAACCTTGTAATGCTTATTGGTATCGGAGTCGTAATCTGCGCGCAGTGCCTGCTGGCCGCTGTCGGTCTCTTTCCAGATCAAGGTAATTGAAACCTCGCCGGCATCACGCAAGCCGGAGGGGTCGTAGTCCATATAGCCGCTGGTGCCATCCATCGGGGTCATATCCACAGAACTGCGGGACTCTTCACCGGGTTCAAGATCCAACATGCCCGCCACCTGTAAATAGGAGCTGCCATCATCACTGCGATAAAACTTGGTTTTGTAACCTTGTGCCATAGTTATGATCTCATTAGGTTAAGTAATTAAAAGTCTGTGGGTTCACTGGAATACTGGGCGCTGTAGGTCAGGCGCACTTCGCCCAGCGGGTGATCTTGGTCGAGGGCAAATTGCGTTTGGTTCAGCAGGAATAACTCACAGGTGTCCTCAAGAGAGTCATCTTGCAGGACGCTTTCAATATCGGCTGCAGCCTGATCCAGCTCGACATAAATATCTCCGTTGCTCTTCACTACTGCGGCAATAGTGAGATCCAATTGCCGACTGGTGCCACCGTCCATTTGGTGGTCCACCGGTTCATTCGCAAAGCCCACAATAATCGCCGGCAGCTTTTTCGGGCAGATGCCCTCTGTGGTACCGGCCGGGGGAAAAGTGTAGCCGGATAGGGTTTTTAGCTTGCTTAATACGGCATCGCGGATGGTGATGCGTTGGGTCATTAGGATTGCTCCGGGAATTTTGGGCATAAAAAAACCCGCTGGTGCGGGTTAAGGATCTTACTTAATCAAAACTTTAACTTTGTGAATCACTTATTTTGAATACCTCAACCAGGAAATCTCTTACCAAACCCATAGATTCAAGCACATAATGATGCTCAATCATTATGACGCCTTCTCCTTCAGAGTAGAGACCTTCAATATTTTCTAACCTAGTTACTTTTTCTGGTTTAACCAACTCGGTATTACCCTCAGCGTGAGCTAAACAATTTCTTAAGAGTTGAAAATCAACAATCTTACTCCACAACCGTCCTAAATCACCTTTGCCAAAGTCAGCAACTTTAAGGTCTTTAGAAAGAAAGGATTTACAGCGTTCTATCCCTTTATCACTCGAGCTGACTTGCCCGAATTCCGCATCCTTTTGCCGACAAATAACCGTCATAGAATTTTCAAGAAATGCATACAATCCCAAAATCGCACCAATTCTATGCACTCTAAAGAAAAAATGATCGAGTTCTCGTATATCATCTGATAAAAGCTCTTTCACCCCTTCCATTTCTGGATCGTCGTAAACCTCCCTATATCTATCGCACATAGTGTCATATTCAGACTTATGAATATTTTCAACCTTCAAGAAAGCGTCTTTCAATACTGAGATTCGCTTATCTATTAGATCGGCATTAACAGGGTGAAGCAGGTGGCTATAAGGGGCCGGCTTAAAAGAAAATTCGTTCATATGATACCTGTGACGTTTAGCAACTATTTAGAAATTACAACAATCTCATTGTTGCCAACCTATCACAGAGGCTGTATTAAAATCCAACAAACCTACCATATGAAAAAGGCAGCAGCTGCTGAACACCCAAAGGAGAGTGAGAATTGGGCGAGCGCTATTTCCCTGCGGTATTGTATTCACGCTCACAGCCGCCATAAAAAGAAAACTCAGCCCTCTATATCTGGGGAATTTAGCTGCTCCAGCACCTCGTCAAGAAATCCAGCCAACACGCCTTGAGCTTCAGGCTGTGGGCAAGACAGCTCATTAACTAACTGTCTTGCCCAACGGCGAACCAACAGTTCGGTATCCATTGCATCAACATCACGCAGGAACTCACACGCCAGCTGGCGACCTGTTGATTCAGCCCCTTGAACTTCACCCGTTTCAAATTCGACAATTTTATTCATGCTGCCTCTTCGTCCATTTTGGCTTCCATCCAGCGCCTTACCTTCAGCGCCATTCAGTCTTCAGTATCCCAAACCGGCAATTCGCCGGTTTGGAAGGGTGCGATGAAGTACCGACCCTAGACGACTTTTAAAGACGGCCCCCCTGGCAACTTATCGCGGAGCTGTTCCGCGTACCGGGCAACCTCTTCCAATACCGCTTTACGCCATTTGATTTGCTGTACTGGGGCACCGCTGGAGTGGTTCTTGCCAGTATCGCAGTAGCGGCCAAACTCTTCCCCTTTAGGCAAGAGCTCCCAGCGCTTCTGCTTTGGCTTATATTCCACGCGCTTCTGAAGCCCCATACTCTGAAGGATGGTATTGAACTGTTGGCCGCTCATTTCGTACGCTTTACCCAATTCCGATGGGGTATAGAGAGGTTCGTTATTCTCGGCCTCCAGGTGGGTTACCCCCATTAGCTTCATTGGGCTGATGCCGGTGGTTTCTTCCACTACCCGATTGGCCAGTAAGATTGCCTGATTACCCTTCATACCCATTCGCTTGGCTAATCCGTGGGCCGCCCCAAATGAGCGATTGGCCACTATCAATAACTTGTCACCTGATAACTCTTCTTTAGGTTCACCGTATTGACCCGTCTTGCGAATGCTGGGCAGAACCTCATGAGTTACCCAGCGTTTGAACGCTTTGGCTTCAGACTTCTGGCTTGTCAGGATTACCGAGTACAAACCTGCCTCATTGATGAGGTTCACACCACGATTTCCAAAACCGCCGATCTGGCGGTTTTGAACTTCGTCATCATCCAATTTACTAGTCATCTTATGGGCATCGGAATACCCAAGCACTTCTGCTACATCCTTCGCGATAAACCACGGCTCACCATCCTGCTCAATGACACGTACTTGGCGGCTTTTGAAATCAAATGGAATCACGTTACTCATAATCACTCTCCTGTGGTTAATGTTCAGTACTTTGCTTCGCAGCCATACGTTCGGCGGCGTAGGTCAATCCATCCAGGACCGCGCCCTCTTCGCCACAGAGGGCATTGAGTGCGGCGGTTTTTACTGGGGAGTCGGGCCATTCCAGAATGTGCTGGCGGGCCAGGTTTAAATACTGCAATTCACGCAACTGCTGGACATGAGCCGGCTGTAGCGCAGGTTGGGAGTGATTAACTGTGGAGATTGCGTGGGTACTGGCCATGGCGGCCTCCATGTAGTTTTAGAGGTGCCGCTTTGCTGAGGCGGCGGGACTCACTAAGGCCTACATAGAAGCCCGGGCGCTATTCCCCCAAAGGGGTGTTGTATTTACGCCTATCTCATCCCGCCATTACAGGCATTTCGCGCACGGATTTCGGGCGCAAAAAAACCGCTGCTAACGGGTGCGGGAGACCGCTATGTAAGTTTTAGGCCTCCAACACTACACGCCAAGCACGGTTTAAACAATACCTTGTCACCAATCTCCAGTTAATCACTCCAAATATATGGTTTTCTATACAGCCCGTTTCCGCAGGCAATAAAAAACCCCACCAGCGCTAACTGGTAGGGTTTTTTAAGTGCTACTCAATAAAGAGAGTAGCGAGCAACTATTAACTAGTATCTATCTTAAATCGGCTCCACTTCAGGAGTAGTGCGCAATCTCCGGAGCTTAGCCTTTAGCCAAACTGAAAAATCGTTATTGTCCTTCCTGCCTTCGGCAAGATCTACAATCCAATCTGCCAGCACATCATCGGGAGCCACTATCGTGAAACCATTCCCCTCAAGGAAGGTGAATGTCGATACCAGGGCCGTCCGCTTATTGCCATCATTGAAAACATGGCCGCGAGCAATCGCTTCGGCATAGATGGCTGCAACCTGCTCTATACCTGTGAACTGCCGATAGTGAATATTAGCGAAGATACGCCCGACAACCGCTTCTGCGGACATGCCGGGCTTGCTGCCAGGAAGGCCGGGGTACTGCTCCAAAATGGAGTCGTGTATTGCCTCAATATCCGAGGCGTCTAAGTGCGATAGGTCGTCCACATTGACCATTAGAAAGCCTCTTTAGCGGTCCTTTAGGATCTCCATAGCACGAGCGTGCTTATTGATCAGGCGCTGACTGATCGCTTTAACCTGATTCCTATCGACTACCTTGACTTGGCGCCCGTCGATGATCTTGGTGTGGGTCTCGACTCTGGTCGCAGGGCTCTGAATCGCTTGAATAGACATGATATACCCTCCCTTTCTTATTCGCGCCGTTAAGCACGTTTTGCGCATATCTGCGCGGTGTTGAGAAAGTGTACCACTGCGTATGACAGAAGTGGTAATTTTTGCCCTCTCATCTTTGGGTCATACAAGTATCCATCACCTACCCATCCACCAACACCCGCCAAACCACCCCATCATCCGCCAGCCGCTTGCGCACCTTATACTCCACCCCACCCAACGTAATCACCGCATCAGAGTTGTAAGCTCCCACCTCACTCACTAGCAGACTCAACTCTACACGCGGCACCCGCACGCGCTCCTCATCATCGAAGTCATCAATCTCCTGCTCAAAGATCACCAGGCAATCAATAGGTTCACCGTCGCTACCATCGTCATAGGTAGCGGCTTTGCCCCATTTGCGGAACGCGCGCTCTGCGGCTCTTTGGTCCAGGTCCATGAATCACCTAGGCCTTCACCGTGCCCGGTACGCCGGTAAACTTGACGGCAAAACTGGTAACGCCATTCCCGGCGGCCTCTGCGGCGAAGACGGTGGAGCCGGTGATATCGCCAGTGGCTGCGGTGGCTGCATTACTATCGAATGAGCTGGAGGCGACCACCCAGGTGAGGGTTTCGCCCTGATTGATCTCTGCGGCGGATACCTTGGGCACGCTGAATACGCCATCAATGGCAATCACGCCGGAGGCGCCCACGGCGATATCATCCATCGCCACACCCAGGACGGCACCTGCGATTACCACCTGGCCGGAAGTAATCACTGCGCTGGTGTTGTTGGTGAAATCGAGCATACGCCCGTCTTGTACAAAATTCGTAGCCATAATATTTTTCTCAGTGGATAAAGCAGTAGAAATAAAAAAGGCCGCGCGATGCGGCCTTTTTCAAAAAAATCGATTATAAATTTAGTTAATAAGCTGCGTATAAATTAACTCACAGTTAGAGGTATTCTCTTCAACTCTGAACTTCAAGGACTTTTGAGCAATAGAAGCTGACAAAAGCATTGAATAAATCTCAGAGTGTAGCCCGTTACCTTTTGTCAAAGTAATAAATCTACCCTCATTTAGGGTGCAGTTCAGCGATGACATATCAGCGTCAAGCTCAATATGAATATTCTCTGTACCACCATGTGGATAAAGAGTCGTGATATTTGCCGAACAAGAGTTAGCACCACAGGACCCGGCAGATACAAAATTTGAAAATAGGAATAATAAAAGAAAGATTGGTAATTTCTTCATAGTCTCCTCAGACCAATATTAACTTTAATAACTAGAACTAGAGCACCAATTTGTTAGGCTTTTGGTGTCTTAACCATTCCCTTAGTATCCCAGGCTTTGGCTGCGGCATCCAGGCGGACTTTGAATTCCACCCCGTCGATATTCCAGCCGTTTTGCTGTTCCAGCACTGGAGCCTGCTGACCATCCAGATAGAGCACTTCGATGGTGTCGTGCACTACCGGGTCGGCATTGAGGTACCAGCCGTTGTGTCCGCTAAGGCGCGCATCAGAGAGCACTTCGGCAATATTGCGCACGCTGTTTGGAGTGGTGTTGTTTTTAGTGGATTCGCCCACTTCGAATTCGGATTCCAGAGCAACCTTTGCGCTGCCTTCGTCGGCAATATCACAGAGCAGGAACTTGGGCCGGATATTGAGCACTGCGCTGCCATCCTTTTGCTTGCCCATCAATACCCGCGCGGCATCAATGCTGGCGGTATTGATAGATGCAGTGCTGGCTAAGTTTTTGCGATCCGCATGGAACAGGGCTTTTCCATCTGCCATTTTGGGGTTGTTGAGCAGGATGCTGAACACTAGATCCCCTACGGTGCGCACGGCGGCGAGGCCCATCTTTTGTGGGATTCGGGTAAAGGCTCCCAGGTCGTCATTAATAATCGCCTGGCGGTTAATAGAGAAGAGTTCCCCGTAAGTCGCCAGTGCGGCAGTCTCGGCCCGTTCGCCGATACTCACATATTTAAATTCTGCCCCGGGTGCGACTTGGCGCAGTGAGGGGAAGCTGCCCAGGTCCGTGCGGGTTGTTAGTTTAAAGTCACTGAGGTTGCCGACGCTGGTAAAGTGCGGGAAGATCTCTTGTGCTTCTTCATAGCCTTTCAGCATGGATTTATTAGCAATATTGCCAAGGACAGTCGCGAAGTCACCAGAGCTATGGGTAAACGCTGCGGCGACCACACCCATCCGATCCAGGCCGGACAAGCTCTGTCCATGGGCCTGCATCAGAAAACGGGCAATCTCCATCATAGTGTAGCCACTGAGTTCATTGCCCTCTGTGCGCTTTTCACCGAGGGCACGTACGGCAATGGCATTTTCGGCATCGGCCTTAAGCCGTTTAATACCCTCACCTTCCTGCACCACTACGCTGTAGCTTTGTACTGGGGTTGGGGTTTGATTGCCCAGGGCTGCGAGAAGTTTGTCTTTGGCGCCCTGCACTGAGCAGTCCATATCATTGAGACATTCCTGCATCACAACACTGTGCGCTTCAAAACCTTTAAATGCGGCCGTGATATCCTCTTTGCGTTTTTTCTCATCCGCTGCAAATTGTGCTCTCGCATCGGCGACAATCTGCGCTTTCATTTCTGGGGTGACCTCGGTCGCAGCGGTTGCAGCTGGCGTGGTGGAGGTAGTTTTCGGCATGGCTTGCGCCTCCTTGGGTTGGGGTGTCTGCAACCGCAGACGGAGTAGATGGATTATTAGGAGCTGAAATATATTTTGTGATTGAAGCGGTAAGCTCAGAGGCGTCCCCCAAACCATTTACCAATATGCTGTGGGTTACTTCCGCAGCGCTTTCGGTGCGAATAGGTTCAGGCGTATTTTTGAAAGACGACACCAGGGATTTACTGGCACAAGCCTGCATCTCAATAGCTTCGGTGGTACCAGCCGCAAAACCCGCAGCTAACGCTTCCTCACCGATATACCAAGTCTCGTCATCCATTAATGGTATGAGCTGTTCTGTATCTAACTCGGTTGCATCAGAGTATTCACGGACCATCACATCGCGCACTCTAGCCAGTAAATCGCGAGCCTTCTCCATAGCGCGATAATCTCCCGATACGCTACGGGCTGGGTTATGGATCATGAAGTAGCCGTTTGCGGCAATATGCCTTTTTTCAGGCTTTGCGGTGAGAAACAGAATGGTTGCCATACTTGCGCAGAGCCCATCAATCCAGCACTCAATTTCAGCTGGATGCTCCTTCAGCAAGGTATACATGGCAGTACCGTCATACACACTTCCACCGGGAGAATTGAAACGCAGATTAATCTTGCTAATGTTGCCCAGCCCACGTAAATCCCTGGCAAATTCACTAGCAGTGATTCCCCAAGCTCCGATCTCGTCATAAATAAAAACTTCAGCTACGCCATTGGCCTGGGCCTTAATGTCGTACCAGGATTGATCTGGCATGAGTCACTCCTACTCGGAATCAGTATTTTCTGCGGGGACCGCAGTGCGTTTGGTTGGGGTGGTGATCTTGTTTTCTCGCAGCTTTCTCTGCCAGGCAGCAGTCTGCTTAACCACATCGTCCGGCTTCTTACCACGGCGGCGAATGGTCTGCTGTGGGCTGGCTAGGACATTTTCCAGTAGCGTTTCATCGGCGCTGGCTTCATGTACCGGATTAATCCAGGGCATGACCGGGGTAATAAAATCTACGTGCATTAGCGAGGATGGGTCGACATCTCTCGGTACTTTAAAAGCATCGGCCAGTAAGCCCATCTGCACCCAGCGCCGGGTTGCCGGTTCTACGATTTCCTCACAGAATTCCAGGCTAAGGGTTTCGTAGTTTGTCCACTGCTCTACCAGCTCCTGGCGCTGTGCGCTGTAGGTGCCGTTGTAGTTTTTGCTAATGCTGCTAAAGCTGGCCATGGTGCCGGCGGCAGCCATGCGGTGCATGGTTTCTAAAAATGGCGTTAGTAGACCGCTGGGGCGATTACTTTGAATGGTGCCGACAGATTCCCCGGGGCGGAGATCGTCATAGATGGCACCGGCACGGATATCGAGGGTGCGGTTTCCTTCATCATCCCAACTACCATCATGCTCGTACTCAGTAGGGCTGCCCTTTTGAATAAAACCCACCATGGCTGATGCAATCTTGGCAGCGACACGCTCGTTTTCTTCATAGTCTTTAATATCAGTAAGGCGATTCATTACCGCTGCAAAGATGGAAACCCCTCGGGTTTGGTGCAGCCTGCGTACAAATTTCAGGTGCTCGATATTTTCAGCGCTGTGGAGCCTGCGCTTCATACGCCAGTTAAATGAAGCCCCTGGATGTTCGTCGTACAGCCAAAACCCTGAAGGCTCGCCCCAGGCAGATTTCTGAATCCCTTGAACAATGCGTTTACTGGGATCGTTGTAATCCACCGGCAGAAAATCCGGCTCCAGGCATTCGATGGTGTAAGGCACCGGAGTGCGGTGCTTTAATCCGGGTACTGTGCCCTGCAGGTGCCGCATTAACGTTTCACCGTCTCTCAGCCAGGTATTACACAGAAGCCGCTGCGTTTTCCCCCAGCTAAACTGCCGAGTACATTCCGGGCGCCTTGCCCATTCCTTGTGGGCATCATTCATTTGGCTGGCAAAATCATCGTGGATATCGCCATCCCAAGTCTTCGGTTGGAATTCCACATCGATGCCGCGCGGGCCAACAATGTTGTTTACCAAGGTCGTGAGAATGCCAAAGGCAAAATCGTGGTTTTGCTCCAGATGCCGTGCCTGGCCGCGTAGGGTCTCCACACTGCCTTCCAGCACCAAATCCCCGCTGCGATTATCACCGGGGTTTTTTCTGAGCCGGCTGGGTCGCGCAGCTTCATAGGCTGCAGCAACCTCCAGGGCGCGACGAGCTTGCACACGGCGCAAGGCAGCCTCGGGCGCAAAAAATCCGATGACAGAATCTAATTTATTCATCAATTAAAATTCGCGTAGGCGGGCCCAGGGCGTTTGCCCGCGGCCTTTAAGGTTTCAGCAGTTGCGCGACGTTCCCACTCCTGACGCCCTGCACGGATTTCCTGTAGGTTCTCGGCAGTAAACTGGCGGCCATTGATTACCGTGGATTTACCGGCGAGCACGTCTATCTCGGCCTCGATATAGAGGTCGACCATTTCAGCTGCGGTTTTAGACATTTAACTATCCAGTAGGGAGCCGGCAGGTTGCGCTGGCCGCCGTGATTTTTTCGGGGCTGGCTTGGGTTGATCTGATGATTGACCGGGTTCGCTAAACAGGGTGCGCTGGCCCAATCGGGATTCGATAGTGGACCATTTTTTTCGTTATATTTGTGCATGCCCATGGCGTGGGCTGCGTGTAAGGCGTAGACCTCAGTATCCGTGCCCTCATTGGGCCTGCCGGGGCGCTGCTGCCAGGTTTCTCTGCCTCGGTTTTTCTTACTGGGTGCTTTTACCTCTGCGGTGACCTGCTCCCAGTAGTCCTGCCGTACATGCTTGCAGCTGTGCATATAGGCACTGGTGCCCAGCAGGCGCTTGGCAATTAGGTCTTTGGCCTTGTGGGTGCCAACGATATAAACCTTTACGCCGTAGCGGTCGGCTTTAGTCCGGCGCTTAGGGTTGTTGAAATCGACCTGCTTGGGCTGTGTGAATATTTCCTTGGTGCCGAAATCGTTACTGTCACCCTTAATCGCCATCACTAGCACACCACGATATTTTTTATCGCGGGTTCGCACCCAGTGATAAACCGCGTTACTGGTGCCGCCATCGGAAGAGTCAATACTTACCGCCGCTGCGCGGATCTCGCCGAAGCGCTCGTGCTTAAAACTCTGGAACACCAACTTATCCAAGGCTGCCCAGCAGTCATCTTGCTTGTCTGCGGTATCGCCATCGATCTCACCCCAGTACATCTGCCAGCTTTCTTCATTGCGGCCATAGACGCGAATGGTGATTGCGAGTCGATCGTGCTGTACATCAATGCCCACCGTTACGAGCAAGCCACCCTCAGGACAAACTAGCTCTGGATAATCCTCTGCCGCTTTCTGTAGTTCCTCATGGTCAAGCAAGCGACTGGCGGCGTACTGGTAGGGCCTGCCCAGTTTGTTGTTCTGGAAAACAATTCGTGCAGATTCATCGCCGCTCTTGGCTTCGTGCTCGGCTTCAAGGAAATCCTGCACCACATCGGCAAGACCAGTGCCGGGGATACAAACGTAAAGTTCCGATAGCTCCATAAAGGTCTCTATCGGTTCGATCTCATCTTGCTCAAAGTCTTCACCACATTGGGTTTTTACCCAGCCAGCAAAGTCATCGCCATTTTCCAGGGCAGTTTTGCAGGTCTGCAAAATATTGGCCTGGCGGCGGTAGTCATCCCATTTGCTGCCACAGTGCGGGCAGCCATACACAGCGCTTTCAGGCTGGTGCAAGCCGAATACCGGGTGCGGTGTGCCACCCTCTTTCTCCAACCAACTGACGTTTTCCCAGTCCAATACATGAGACTCACCACAGTCATGACAGGTAATCGGTAACACTCGCATGGTGCCGAGTTTGGTGTAGTGCTCCACCTGGGAAAGATCAGCAACCGCAGGCGTGCCACCGATAATTAATTTCTTATTGCGCATCCGCTTGAGGCGTTCGCGCAGGTGGCGAATGGAATCGCCCTGATCACCAACATCTTTGTTGGTATCGTCTGGCTCTTCTACATAGCCCCGACGAGCTGAAGTAGATTTCACATTGGAAATTGAGTTGGAGCCAATGGTGCGTACTTCACCACCGGGGAATTTCTTCCGCGTTGAATGGCTACCACCTTTGCGGCTGGTGGTGACATCGATCACCCGGTTCACTGCCGGTGAACCTTCGATAATCGGCACCAGCTTTTCATCCATAAACAGCCGCCCTTTTTCATCCTTGGGAAACAGCATCAGGATGCGGGCTGGCTCGGTTGCGGCAACTTTGCAAATATCGGTGGCCAGCAACACCGTCCAGCCAATTTGCGCGGCCTTCTGCATAACCACCATCCACGACACTGGATTATCCAGTGCGTGCATTACGCCCCAGAAATATGGCACATAATCGTTGCGGTAGTAGCCCGCGTTATCGCTATCCTCAGACGGCAGTTTGATATTTTCAGGCAACCACTCAATCAGTGGGACTTTAGGCTGTGGTATCCAGGTCTCCCGAACCTCCCTCACCAGCCTGCCCAGATTCGACCTCGTAACTGCCAATAGCTCTGAGGGCAGCGTCAATGTTTGGCTGTAGGGGTTCTCTGTCGACGGTAATGGCATACTGACTTTCGATAGCAATAACGATGCTTTCTACCGCTCCTAAAAATTCGTTCTTACCAATGGTGGTCCACTCCACCATCGCCTTACGCACAGACTCAATATCAAGGGTTAGCTGATCGTCTTTATAAAGCTCTCGCATTTTCAGTTGAGCATTCACCTCAGATTCAATAGCTTGGGCCATATCGCGACGACTGCGAGCGTCGCTGACCTGGCGGCCAGCAGCTTCTGTCCTAAGTCGCTCGCAGTATTCTTGAAACCAGACCCTATAACTGGCACCTTCAGTGAAGACCCCAGATTTGTAGTGCTTGGCAATAGCCGGTTGAGAGGCACCCACTAAGCGAGCAAATCCAGACTGAGTAGCCTGATCATTCAGTGATAGGTTGTCAGCCAAGGTATAACCCCCTAGGAAATTTCAGGTATCTGTTAAAAAAACGGGGTCCGAATTACCCGTGTGCTCCCCCCCTCAGGAGGACCCATTCAGCGCCTCTTTGCGGTCGCAATCGCATGGTCCATGGCTTTATCAAGTTCTAATGGCAAATGCCTACGAGCTATGCCGTCAGCAATCCGAAAGAAAGGAAAGCGCTTGCGGTAGTCTGGCTTTCCCTTTAGGAAAATAAGAATGGGCTTTACTGTTGGACGCCGTTTACCCCCAGCCCTTTTCCAAACACCCAACACTCCGTTTACCTTTCCTACAAAGTGCTTGCCTGTTGGCCCTTGAGTACTATTTGCCCTGCCCTTTTTGGTACCTGAACCAGCATGGAGTTCTGCCAGAATCTTCTTATAGGTACCTACCGAGATATTCCCATGCCGGTTTAGCCTTGCTGCTTTTCCATGTACGGCATACATACCTGCAGGCAGTACACCTAAATGCCGCAGGGCACGCTCAAATCTCTTATCGTTGCGCTTCATATCGATAACCGACGGCGCCAAGTATTTACTCGGTGCCGTGCCGTTGGTTGCTTGATCACGAATAAAAATCTTCGCAACACCCGAGCGCTTAGTGGCTTTCTTCACCAGTACGGAGTTCATTGTCAGTTTCGCTGGATTTGCAAAGATGCGCCCAATTGCTGCGCGCTCTTCTCCACGTATACGAAAGGCAACGTTATTTAGGGCAACCGAACTGGCATAAGGTAATTGCTTCTTCAGTTCAGCAGCTGCTCGATCAAACTTTGAGGTATCGAGCTTTACACTAACGTCCATCATCCCCGCCCTGCTGCTCTTGCAGCTTCAAGCGCTTGTGGTTGTAATACCAGTTCACAATGAACCCACCCAAAGCAATCAAGAAACCACCTACCGCCAATATCTCTTTTGCTGCATATCCACCAACTACAGCAGTACCCGCAGCAACCGTAGTGGTTGCACTGGCGACCTTCTGAACCATGGCTTCCCTCGCTGCCTCTTGAGCTACAGTGTTCACCGCTTAACCTCACTCACCCACGACTTCACAAAATAGAAACCGATGATGATGCTATAAGGCTGCACAACCACATCAACTAGCAGACCCTTTAGGTCTGCTACAAAAGGCGCGTTAAAAGCCATGGCCGCCGCAATAAATAAAACCAGCAACGCCCAAACCAATGTCACCAGAAAGGCAATTAATCTTCGCGCCCGGTTCTGCGGCTGCGTGGCCTCCAGGTATTTCAGATACCAACGAGATTTTTCCTCATTGGTAAACCACACCGCATCCACAGTATTCACAGTGGCATCCAGCACTTTGTTTGCCGACTCGGGGCCAGCAAATAAACCCTTAACTCCAGACCAAATACCCATCACGGATACTCCGGCACATAGTGCGTGATTGTTAGATTAAACTCATGAGGCAGCAGCTCTCGCAATTGCTGCATTGCCCTGCGGGATTGCGTCACCCACCAACTGCCGGGAGCCAGACTAGAGCCAACCCCAATGCAGCCCTGCACATCTGCAGCATAATTTGCTGTATGGATCAAGATTTTTGAACGACTAGGCACTTCCAGTAGCTCCCACACATTGGGGAACCTTGGTGAACTATAGGGATTACAGGAATAAACCCCTTCAGGAATACAGCTCTCGAAAGGACGATTACCTAACCACGGGCGCTCGACCGTATAAAACACACAGTCGCGCACCCTTAGCCGTCCCAATGTGGCATTAGGCCCATAGGCAAATCGCTGCAGATTGCAATTCATGAAGTTCTACTCGCAGAGTATTGGAATAGAAAACGGCACCCAAGTGAACACCGCCAAGTACAGAAAATCAAAGACTAAAAAATGAAAAAACCCGCACAAGGCGGGTTAAGAGCATGGTTAAACAATCTTTTTAAAAAGTAACTCTATGAAATACATAGACAAGCTAAATTAATCATATTCTTTAACCACAGATCAAACTTAAAGACACAGTCAATCTGATTAATTATCGTAAGCAGCACTCAGTAAATATGAAAGAGAGATAGAACCTGTTTCTACCATATCACCATATTCGCCTCTTGCCGTAATTTTAATGTCGTAATCTTCACTTCCATCTGACTCAGTAAATTTTGTAACATCAATATTTAACGGATCCACAAACAATGTATTACCAACATCGTAAGCAGGATAATATATAACTGACTCTCCTTTCCCATACCATAGCACATCAATAACAAACGCCTTTTCACCCCTAGTATTACCTGGCATGGCAACTACTTTATTTTTAAGTGACAATTTCACTCGACTATCATCTAATGTGAGCTTTTCGACATCAATCACCTTACTTGGATTTGCCGCTTTCAATTCTCCCTCAACAAAAGCTAGACGTTTTCCATACTCATACGCATCTCCATTAGCACCTAGCTCAACAAAACTTTCGTAATCAGATACAGCAACTTCAATGGCGACAAATTTACCATCTTCATTTAAACGATCAAGATTATCTACGCGCACATTAACCTGGCGGAATACCCAAGCATTATTAACTTTCCCGTTAAAAACCCAGCTATCCCCATTGGGATCATTACCACTAAATAAGTTTTTTACTAACAGTTTTGGTGCATGGGCGTACTCAATTTCCAAAGAAGTAAGAATAGGAGTAGCCCTAGGCTCCGCCTGCTCGACAGTCAACGTTACGGATTTAACATCATCCAGATCAAGCCCCGAATACTCAACCTCTCCTCCGCCTGAATAAAAATTCTGCAGTTCATACTTGAAAGTTTTCGCCTGAGCAACGCAGGCCAATAACGCCACAGAAACGACAAGTGTTTTAATTGCACTTTTAAATAACATAAAAATCTACTTATAAATATATTTAGAAATTGGACCAAAACAGAAAGCAACCTCAATGCACAGAGTTACTCTTTCCAATCTGGCAAACTAAAAAATCACAACAAGGTAAAACCACGACAAGAAATTGAAGTGGAAAATAGAGCTTCTATAGAAATAGAATTGCTACAGAAGAAAACCTTAAAAATAGCAGTATGAAAAACTCACCCTTACCCTCCCTGACAGAAAACACCTAGTAAATCCAGGTGGGAATTTTATAGCACAAACATGCCTCAGTAAATGATAAAAACCTAACTGGTGAGCCATTATTAGGACGATAGAACTAAGTAACCCAGTTAAAACCTTTACTCATAGAATTATCTACCAGCCGAGTTCAATATAAGTAAATTATACAAACTCCGATACCTGATAACAGACTAGGGAATGCCCGCATTCTCCATCACCTGAATAACATCCTGGATAGGAAACTTACCCAGACCCATCTTTGGTGGCACAGGCGGGCCATGTCTTCTATTAGGCAGCAGCCTCGTAGCGAAAAAATTAAGGGAAACAAAAAAACCCGCACAAGGCGGGTTAATTTTTATGAAATAAGTATCGCTACTGAGCAACTTTGGCCAGATTATTACTGACTTAGATAAATAGCGCACCTTAAGCTTTAAATCAAAAATAAGGGTGCAATTAAAGCTCGTAGGCCTCCATCAGAATGTCTCTCAGATAAAGGTGATGTGTCCCGACCATATTACCTTGCGCATCTTTAGCTTTAATGCTTACGACTGTTTCACCACCCTCAGGCTCAGGCTCAGACACCGTTGAAACTTCTAGCTCGTATGCCTCAAAAAACTTTGTCTCATCGCCGAAAGGTGCATTAAAGTGAAAAACTTTTTTTCCCTTTCCAAACCATAGTAATTCGATAACAAACACCATCTCACCATAGCTTGAATTTGGATCAAGAATTGGATTATCTCTTAGAGACATTTCAAACTGACTACCGTCAACTGTTAATGATTTGACATCAATAACTTTTCCTGGAGTCACATCAACCAATTCTCCAGCAGCAAGAAATATCATTTTGTCATAATTTAGTGGACTCTCTACCCCAACAAAGTTATCAACGTCTGAGGCAAAACCCTCAATATGAACATTCGTGCTACTTATCCTGTTAGTATCCAAGCCATTTACTACAACATCAAGCTGACGATACACCCAAGCGTCATCAACTGTTGCAAAAAGCTTCAAATTTTGATCATCCGCTTTAAAATTTCTTACTGATAGACTTGGTGCATCAGGGAAATTAATTTCCAATGAAGTAAGTATAGCTGGTACATAAGGATCAGCTTGATCGACTGTCAGAGTCACAGAGCTAGCACCCTCTAAATTTAGGCCCGGATACTTTAGCTCACCGTTATGTGAAAATAGATCCTGAAGCTCATACTTAAACGTTTTAGCTTCTGCACTAAGGGCAATTAGGGCCACAGAAACGGCCACTGCTTTAACGGCATTTCTAAAAAACATAAAAACTCACCAAAAAAATATATTGAATTAACTAGTGAAAGAAGAAGTAAAACTTACAGCACACCTTAAACTAAGTAAATTAAATTGAACTTAATTTAACATCCTTTTCCAGTACGATCTTACCAAATAAAGAAATTCAAAATTTCACGAACAATATCTTTCTCATTCACCAGAATTAATACAAACAGAACGCGTAAAAACCCAGCGCTTGATCACACTTTGTAAAACAGCCATTCAAAAAATACATAAAGTGCGATTAAAGCTTGAAGAAACTTACTGAGTTAACCAACTTCCAGGCACAAAAAAACCGGCTCAGTGGCCGGTTTAATTTTGCAAAGCAGAAAAACTGCACGCTAGGAAATTTATACCCCCTCAGGACAAAGCTGTCAACAAGCGGCTTTAAGCCGCCCTCTGTACTCCTGCACAATCTCAGAAACAGGCCCTAAAGCTCTTGCGGGTAAAGGGTCCAAGCGCCGTTGCAAACGTTTCCAAATTTTTACCCACTCCCTATCCCACCGCTTTTTGTCACACCCTAAAATTGTCCGCGCTTGGCCCAGGTCTATTAATCGGCCATTCACATCACGTAGCGCACACGCATTAATACAAAATAGCGCTAGCTGGCTAACCTTTTCTCGCGAGTGCGGCTCTTCCCATTTGTCGAACTCACTCATCAAGTACCGCAACAGAGCCGCTCGCTCTTTGATTCTTGAGGCTGGCGGGGCGTAGGCGGCCATGCCCCAGCAGTATGCCAATGGATCACACTCTCTCAACTTTGCGACTGCATCTTGGATTAATCCCTTTTCACAAGCGTCCATGATGCGGTTGCCGCTGTCCTTGGCTCCGGGGGTTTCTTTCGCAACTAGTGTTGGGGCTGCAACCCGGCAAATGACTTGGTTGGCCCTCCCCTGCACCTCTCCGCGAATTACAACTTTTCGCCCTCGCCCAGCTGAGGTAACCGTACTTCTGCCGCCCATGGCCTCATAATCAAATGCAGCTGTGGAGCTATCAAAGGCGTCGTGCCACGCTTGTCTAGCACTTTCGAATTTCATGTCATGCCCCCCAAGCAATTTTCTAGCAACCAAAAACCAACCACACACCCCGTCAAGCAGCCTTCGGCATACTCTCGTAGTAATCCTGAAATCGCCTTTCAGCTGCGTGCAAATTATCGCGGTGATAGGTGCCCAGGTAATTTATGTGGCCCTGGTTTATCCAGAATTGGGTAACCACCGTATTCGCGAACACAACCTCCACGAGGTGAGCGTACTTGGTGCGGAATACGGCTAGGGGGCTGATGGGGTTGGTTGTGGCAATCCTTGCGATGGCTTCTGGGATGGTGACTGTGCACATGGTGAGCGCTCCTTGGTGATTGAGTTTTACCAGCGTGTATCTGACAACAGGTCGTTAATCGATCGATCCCGCGTTTGTTTCGCCCCTTGCGCTTGGGGTGGCGGTGCTAGGCAGTTCTCGCGTTTTAGCCAGTTACGCCAGGTGGCAAGCCAATCGAGTTTTACGCCCCGCTGGCCGGGTTGGGATATCCAATAATCGCGGAAGCTTTCGGCAATGTCGTGGATTCTGGGAATCAGGTCTGGGCGGAGGCGTTGGGCTTCGGTGCGGAATTTGTCTGTGAGAACCCAGTTTCCAGGCAAGCGTGTGCCGCGTTTGGAGTTGGCGCGATTTGGAACTGTGCCTCTCTCTACTGGTTTCTTATTGGTTCTTACTGGTTCTATAGAGAAGGACGTGTTGTCATTTTCACCGGTTGGGTGCTCAGATTTCACCGGTTCGTGTTTTATTTTCACCGGTGAAGATTTTTCACCGGTGAAATCATTGCACCGGTTTACGTGTAAAAAGAGGTCATAATTGGTTCTGCGCCCATTGGATTTTTCGGCGCTCAGGTAGCCCAATTCTTCCAACTCTTCGATGGCATTAATCACCGAACGCTTTGTGCATTGCGCAACATCGGCCAGGTAGGAATTACCCGGATCACACTGCCCCGTGTCACTGTTATGGCAATCGGCCAACGCAATCAAAACCAGCTTTGCGGTTGGTGTTCTAGTCCTGCGTTTAATGGCCCATGCAGCGGCTTCAAAGCTCACCACGCACCTCCTGTATAAATTTCCATATAGCGCACCTGATTACCGCCCTACACCACAAGCAGCAAAATTACCAAGTCACAACAGAGGGATTTGGTAATGATCAATAATTCGGTTTCATCGACTAGCTTGCATGTTGGATGTCTGCGAGCTGTTCGTATCTCTCCGGATACAGAGACTCAAGTTCAGAAATCTCTCCGTCAGATGCTTTACGTAATCTCTCGGCCAAACCACGGCCAACTGCGCCACGCGCAATTGCAATCTGCTTAAAGTTGGCAAAAGTAGTACCAGCCAGCTTGGCAACTTGCTCCACTCTCTCTTTTGGATACGCGTAGTAGAACTGTCGTGGTGTCATTAGTTAGCCCTCTTTGACGAGACAATAGGGAATTACTATTCCTCCGTCAATAGTAATTCCCTAATACCTGTTAGTGTTTTACTAATGGCATAATTAAGCGATGGAAATCAAAGACATCCGCAAAGACAACCTCAACCTGCTAACTGATAAGTACGGCAGGAACGCTATTTCTGAGAAGCTGGGCTACCCAGACAACAATTACATCAACCAGCTCTGCGGCGGGCATACCAACATTGGCTCCCGTACTGCCAGGAAAATTGAAACTGCTCTTGGATTGAAAACTGGCTGGATGGATTGGCCGCAAGCTAACGAGCCCGACACATCTATCTCATCAGATAATGTGACAAGAGGTCCTGAAATTAAGGGGCGCATTCCACTTATCAGCTGGGTCCAAGCTGGAAAGTTTTGCGAAGCAATGGATCTTTTACAGCCAGGCGATGCCGAAGAATGGCTACCCTGCCCTACGCCTCACTCTGACCATGCTTATGCACTTAGAGTAAAAGGTGACAGCATGGCAAGTCCGTACCCAGGGCAAAGGAGTTACCCAGAGGGAATCATAATCTTCGTAGACCCAGAGAAAGCCGTGGTGAACGGTAGCCGCGTAATCGCCCGCTTAAATGGTGAGGCTACCTTTAAGACTTTTGCAGAGGACATGGGGCGTTTATTTCTGCGCCCGATCAACCCGAACTATCCCACACTCGACATTACAGATTTAGAAGTTACTTTTTGCGGTGTAATCATTGGATCTTTCTATCCAGAATAACCTGCTCTAAACACTCCTCTTCAGACAGCGGTTGCACGCAAATCATGCGACCGCTAACTCAAACTTCACTGCATATTTTTCCTCTTCGGGCCTTTTGCAACACAAGCAAATAACTTAGTGGCGCGTAAACACTCTCAAATAGTGTTTTTCTATTGACCACAAAATAGTGTTTTACTATTGTCGCCTTATCGACAACTAGTAGGGCACCCAAATGCACTCAACGATCAATGTCACCCCTCTGGCCCCACGCCAGGCCGAAGCGCTGGCATATCGAGCCCGAGGCCTCTCCAACAGGGAGACCGCAGCAGCTATGCGGTGCTCCGTAGCCAATGTCACCAACTTGCTGGCTGAATGCTTTTACAAACTGCATGCCCGCAATAGCACTGAAGCGGTGGCCAAAGCGGTTAAACACGGATTAATTCAATTTGCTCTGATCGCCTCAATTCTTAGTGGCATTGGTACGGATGCGCAGGAGCAGTTGCGCACTCGCATGCAGCGCCGCCCCACCACTCAAACTATCCGCATTCGCAATAACTACGAGGGCATCGTATGACCGCCACAGTCTATGTACTCCCAAAAGCTCAAATCCAAAGTGACAACCATCGCCCCAGTGGTAAATCCGGGCCAATTATCGCTAGCAGTCAAAAGCATCACCGCGCGATAAAAGCATCGCTAAAGCCCACACCGGCATCCTCCTCACAGTGTGACGATTGGCCCCCGTTTGGAGGTGATGCGGCATGACTTATTTCACCTCAAAGCAGAGCGTGGAAACTCTACTTACTGTAGCCAACGGTTACTCCGGCGCTAGCGCAATTGCTGCACAGGTATTGCTTTCAGCCTGGAATAGCAATGATTTCACCGTCCCCGTTGCAGAACTCTCTCTGCTAGATGGTGACAACTATCAGCACGCACTTAACGTAATCACGCTTCGCTACATGGGCAAAGAACCCCAAAGCGTTATTGCGCATGGCGAGAAAAAATTTCGCACCCTTCAGGTCGAGTGGTCTCACCTTGAAACTCAGAGAAAAGGTGCAGCATGAACCAGTTGCAGCAGCTACCGCGAATACACTGCGCCCACTGCGGAAAACCCGCAGAGCCGGTATTCAACGGGAAGCTGTTATTGCGCGGCTGGAGTTGTCAGCTTTGCAAATATTGGGAGCCGGCAATTGGCAGGGAACGGAAGTTCAAAAAAATAGTAGGGACGAACCATGAATGAATTCTCCCAACTACTACAAATCACTCAAGACCTAATGGCCACGGTAGAAACCCAGCAGTTACAAATAAACGGTATGCAAGAGCAAATAGCCGCACTCTCCGAAGCCATCCAATGCCAACCATCGGAAAAAAATTTGAAGGACCAGGAGGCAGCGTGAAAAAGGAAAAACTCTTCACCATCACCCAGGCAGCCCGAACTTTAGAAATGGGCAGAAACAACCTGTTAAAGCTACTGCGAAATAGCGATCTTTTGCACAGCCGTGAACCTATGCGCAACTCACCGACAAAGGCCGCCGTACAGCAGGGACTGCTGGTTGCAGAGAATGATGAATATAACCGTGGCCCGGTGAAGGTGCCGTATATCAATACCAAAGTGACATCGAAGGGCATGGTGTGGATTCGGGATCTGATCGAAAAAAAATCCATCTGCCAAGCTAGCTAGAAATTTAACCGCGCCCCGGCGCATTCAGCCAGAGGTAACCATCCTTGGGCTGCCGGTATGGAGCCCATTTTTTAAAATGGGAAAATCCAATGGAAAGATACGCACTGCTTACTGGCACCTACAACCTATTGATGGGGGGCATCAAAGATTTCAAGCGCTCCTACCCCACTGAAAAAGAGGCCTTCGAAGAAGTACAGCGCATCGCTCAAAATGACCCCTTTACCCACTGGGCTCAGATATTCGACAAGAAAACTGACAATGCAAAAATTTATCGCATAGTCGACAAAAAAATTATTGAAGAGAAGCCCAAAGACGGCCCTCACCCAGAATCAAAACCCAAGGCAGAACCGCAATACGCTTGATCTTAATTAAAAATAGTTTTCTCAGCCCGCCAAGTGCGGGCTTTTTAGGTAGAAGACAACAACGCGAGGGATATGCGATGAGCAAGCTACTAACCAAGCATGAAATAGCCCGCCTCACCGGTGCTGGTGTAAATAATACTGAAGAACAAAAACGTGTTCTGGACGCAAACAAGATCCCTTACGTACTTAAAAAAGATAAGTCCCCCGCCCTAACCTGGGATATGGTTAATCAGGCCACTCTGGCCCGTAGTACCTCAAAACCAACCCTACCAGGTGCTAATCTGCCAGAAGGCTTTAACCTGGGAGCAGCTAACTAATGGGCAGGCGTCGCAGACCAGAAAATTCATGGATGCCGCCATATGTAGAGCGGTACAAAGACGAGTATCGTGTCAATCGTCGCGGGCATCCAACAAAGCACCTGGCTAAACATGATGCCAGTAGGTCAGAAGTTTGGGGAGCTTACGAGCGCTATCAAGCTGGATTGGAGGAAAAAGCCTTCACGTTTTCAGATTTGATTGACCTTTATTTCGCATCACCCCAGTACACGAAACTCATCAAACCCCAGACTCAGAAAGATTATTTACGCTACAGCCAGCGAGTAAGAAAAGTTTTTGGGGAAATGCAGCCCGACTTGATTACTTCGCCATTGGTTCAGATGTTTGTAGACGCCCGAGGGGCCGAACACCCTGCGGCAACCAACCGCGAGCGAACTTTCCTTAGCATTGTTATGAAGTGGGGAAAGGCACGAGGATTTGTCAAAATTGAAGACCCCACTACCGTAATCAAAACGCTCAAGGAAGGACCAGGGGGACGCTACATAGAGGATTGGGAATACCAAGCGTTCAAGCAATGGCTCAGCGAACGCGGCCATGTTATGCATCGGTGCGCCATGGAGATTAGCTACTTATGCGCCGCCCGCCAGCAAGATGTACTCGCCCTGACCCGCGCTGACATACGGGAAGATGGTCTATTAGTTGTCCAAGCAAAAACGGGCAAAGCTCAGCTGAAACTCTGGAGTCCAGCATTACGGGAAGTTGTTGACCGCGCTCTCAATGCCAACATTCGCGCGCAAGTGCAAACTACTCACCTCATCCGCAATCGTGCCGGACGTGCCTACACTCGCACCGGGTTTAATTCAGTCTGGCTTAGAGAGCAACGGGCAGCTCTGGCAGCCAATGCCATAAAAGAGCGGTTCCGCTTTCACGATCTGAAAATTAAAGCTGTCAGCGACTTTGAAGGGGATGTACAAAAATTCAGCGGTCACAAAACTCGCAGCATGGCAGAGCGCTACAATCGCACCCCCGACAGAGTGGTTTCGCTCAATAATCCAAGTTCGAAAAAGCGCCGTTGATACTGGATAGGCGTACAGACAGACTATGAAGAAGTTGGGCCAGTGTACGAAATTACCACACTGAATTACCACACTGGCGCCCAAAACTAAAAAACCCCGCACTCGGCGGGGTTTTAAGTCCTTGATAAACAAGGAAGAATCTGGGGTGGCCGACGGGGATCGAACCCGCGACCTCAGGAGCCACAATCCTGTGCTCTACCAACTGAGCTACGGCCACCATAAAAGTGATATACTTCAGCACCTTGTGGCAGTACTGATTGCCGGATACCTCTTGCAGCCAATCTGGCTTCAGACTAAGTCCTTTTTGCCAAACCAGCACCATCTTGTGAAGATGGCACGCCCGGCAGGACTCGAACCTGCGACCATCCGCTTAGAAGGCGGATGCTCTATCCAGCTGAGCTACGGGCGCAAGGTGAACCCGGAAAATTGGTCGGGGCAGAGGGATTCGAACCCCCGACATCCTGCTCCCAAAGCAGGCGCGCTACCAGACTGCGCTATGCCCCGTTTTTCCAATCATTCGCACCTCTTTGACCCTGTTAACCGCCCCGTAGGTGGTTGTGTAAGTCGCTGTAGCTGCGAAGTGCGTGCATAGTAATGATACCCCCGGCCCATGTCAACGCTTCTAAGCTATTATTTTTAAAGAAGTTTATCCTTTTGCCTATCTGGGCCCAGAAGTGGCGAAATTATTTCCAACCTGTGCGAAAATGGCGCACTTCGCGAATCCGACCGGATAAAAAGTAAGCGTTTTTAAAAATCGCCGGCTTCCGCCCTTCTATATAAAGTAGGTGCTGAAGCAGATTCCGGTCTATTAGCCATCGATTTTTTACTGTTAGAGATAGTATCTATGTCTGCACTGGTTCTGGACGGCAAGGCCCTGGCACAGAAAACTGAAGAGGAACTCTCGGCTCGGGTAGCCGTACTAAAGGAAAAGAGTGGTGGCCAAACGCCAATCCTGGCGACCATTCTAGTAGGTGATGACCCCGCCTCTGCCACTTACGTAAAGATGAAGGGCAATGCCTGCCGCCGAATCGGCATGGACTCCCTCCAGGTGGAACTGCCCTCCTCCACCACCACTGAGCAGCTGCTCGCCAAGATCGAAGAACTCAACACCAACCCCAACGTCCACGGCATTCTGCTCCAGCACCCGGTACCGGCGCAGATCGATGAGCGCGCTTGTTTTGATGCGATCAGCCTGGAGAAAGATGTAGACGGTGTAACCTGCCTGGGCTTTGGCCGTATGGCAATGGGTGAAGAGGCCTATGGTTGCGCGACTCCTAAAGGAATTATGCGCCTGCTGGAAGCCTACAATATTGAACTGGAAGGCAAGCACGCCGTGGTTGTGGGTCGCAGCCCCATTTTAGGTAAGCCGATGGCGGCCATGTTGTTGAATGCCAATGCCACCGTGACTATCTGCCACTCCCGCACCCAAGACCTGGCCGAACATATCCGCCGCGCCGATATCGTAGTGGGCGCCGTGGGCAAGCCTGAGTTTATCAAGGCCGAGTGGATTAAGGATGGCGCGGTGGTTGTGGATGCCGGTTACCACCCCGGCGGTGTCGGCGATGTCGAGCTGGGCCCGCTGACTGAGCGCGCTGCCGCTTACACCCCGGTACCCGGCGGTGTTGGTCCCATGACCATCAATACCCTGATCTATCAATCTGTCGATTCCGGTGAGCGTAAAATTGGCTAACCTGATTCGTCTAGATAAAGCGGTCAGCCAGGTCACCGACCTCTCCCGCACTGATGTAAAGCGCGCCGCTTGGGCGGGGCGCATTACCGTCAATGGTGAGGTGGTCACCAATGCGGCTACCAAAATACAAGTCAGTGATGAGTTGTGCCTGGATGATGAGCCCCTGCACGAGCCGGGGCCCCGCTACATTATGTTGAACAAGCCCCTGGGCTATGTCAGTGCCACCAAAGATGGCGAGCACCCTACAGTGCTGGACCTGATTGATGAGCCTAACAAGGAAAAGCTGCATATTGCCGGGCGCCTGGATATTGATACCACCGGCCTGGTGCTACTTACCGATGACGGCCAGTGGTCCCACAAAGTGACCTCCCCCAACCACCATTGCGACAAGACCTACTACGCTCTGTTGGCCGAGAAAATTGAGGAAGATGCCGTGGCCAAGCTTGCCAAGGGTGTCTGGCTCAATAACGAAAAGAAGAGAACCAAGCCCGCCAAGCTGGAGATCCTCTTTGCCAACGAAGTGCGCATCACCATCGGTGAAGGGCGCTATCATCAGGTGAAGCGTATGTTTGCAGCCCTGGGCAACAAGGTATTGGAGTTGCACCGGGAAAAGATCGGCGAAATCATCTTGGATGAAGAACTTCAGGAAGGTGATTACCGCCTCCTGACCCCTGAAGAAATTGCCTCTATCAATTAAAAAAAGATATGTCAGCCCTTCTACATCAGGAACTTATCCAGGCCCCAGAGGAAACCCTGTGGATCGCCGATGAAAACAGCAAGCCCCTCTTACACCAGGAGGGGTTTCATTTTGCCGGGGATTTAATCAGTAACCGCTGGGATATTGCCGAACTCGCCGAAAATACGGTGAAGCGGAGCTTCTTCAATGATTTCCACTTTGAAGAACTGGACCGCAAATACCGCCGTATTGTCTACGCCGTTTCGAAAGAGAAGGCCGTAGTTCACCATATTATTGATTGCGCACCCCACTTCCTCGGTGAAGGTGGCGAGTTGGTTCTGCTGGGTGAAAAGCAAAGCGGAATCAAAAGCTACGCCGCCAAAGTGGCCGAGCGCCTGGGTACCGCCAAGCACTTGCAAAAAAACGGCAACGACTACCTGAGCAGTAATGTTGTCGCTCACGAGGACACCGGCAATCCAGTCAGTGAGCTTCAGTACGCCCAGTTACAGAAGCTGCCCGAGCTTGGAGACCTCTACTCCAAGCCGGGATTGTTCGGCTGGAACAAAATCGATAAAGGCAGTGCTCTCCTCGCCCAGCAATTAACGACTGAGTTGCCTCAGGACGGTTCTCGTATTGTTGATCTCGGTTGTGGTTATGGCTACCTGAGTATGCAATTAGCCGCTTTGGGTAAATATCATTTTACCGCTACGGATAATAACGCCGCTGCTCTATTGGCCTGCCGCAAGAATTTTACCGAACAGGGAATCGAAGGCATCGTTGTGCCCTCTGATGCAGGCTCTGAACTGGAGAGTGAAATCGCCGATCTGGTGCTGTGCAACCCACCTTTCCACCAGGGCTTTCAGGTGGAGGGAGATTTGACCGATCGCTTTCTGCAACAGAGTGCGCGGATTCTCAAAGATTCCGGCGCTGCGATTTTTGTGGTGAATGAATTTATTCCCCTTGCGAAAAAAGGGCCCCGCTATTTTTCCCAGGTGGATTTGATCACTAAAGAGCAAGGATTTTGCGTATACCGTCTGCGCCCCTAAGAGCTAGGGGCGCAGGCCGGCAGCAGTCGCCTGGAAACTGGATTAAAGGCTAGTAATCGCGCAGATTAAACAAGTTCATCGACAGCGTATGCTCTTCCAACTCTTCGAGTTGTCGCAATCGTTCGAATGCATCTCGTGCCGATGGGGTTTCAGCGCCCTGGGCTAGATCCCGATATTGATCGGCCAGGTAGATCTCGATATCCATGGCCAACTTGGCAATCTGCTCCAAGTCTTCAATATCAATGCCGCGCAAGCGCTGCAAAAATTCTTTCTCTCGCCCTTCCGGGGCAAATTGCACCCAGGTATGTAGGGCTCCAGGGGGCAGGTCTGCATGGAAATTTTCCAGTGAGTGCTTCATGGAATCTTCCCGTCGTCGCAGCTGATCCAACAGCAACTCGACCCGTTCATTGGTGGCAAGCTGCTCATACTCTTCGTATTGCAGCGCCAACTTGGCATGAAAATCCCTTCCTTCCTGAATCACTTCCTCAACAGTTTTGTACCGCATCAATCGATCCCGGCAGAACACTTCGCTCACCTTGAGTATAGTCACGAGGTGACAAAGGGCGCCAATGAATATCACTATTAAAGTGACAGGGATTTTAGGAGCCGGCCTCTGTGGGGGCTATCGAGATCAGCGAAGCTGGCTCATGCGGAAATCCAGGCGCCGATTGGGGTTGGCGGGATTGATCTTTTCTGGGGCCCTGGCCGCCAGCTCACCTTTGCGCAGAGTTCCTCTGCTCACTGCCAGGATATGATTCTCATACTGGGGCATATAGGCCATCCAGGCGCCGCCGAGTCGCTCACGCATAGCTTTGTCGCGCCAAGCGCTGTTCAGTAGCTCGGGCCTATCCCCGAAGTTACTGACCAGCACGCCATCTTTATGAAGCAGGCGCATCAGGCTGGAGCACCAGGATTTATCGGCGGTAACCGCTCGCTGCGCTACGCCGTCGCAGTGCCCAAATAAGTCGTCGATTACCAGGTCGAAAGTGCTGTGAGAGGGTCGCTTCAAGTGGTCGCGCACAAAGTCACAGGCATCCGCACACACCAGCTCAACATCGCGTACGCCAAAGAAGCGACGGGCAATATCCAGGTGCACCGGGTCCAAATCTACGCCGACAATACGCTTAGCGGAGGTGAACGCCTGCAAAAGGCGAATCAGGGCACCACCACCGACGCCGAGTACCAATACCGAATTCAAGCGCTCTTCAGGGAGGAAGAATGCCGGTAGCAGCAATAACTCCCAAAGGGAGCCCTTGAGGGGATCGCGGGGATTCCACTGAGAATGGAAAACCCCATTGCTGTAGAGGCGCACACTGGCGCCATGGTTGCGCACCTGGTAGCAGGTATCGCCAACCTGCTTTTGCCAAAGCAGCGCCATCAGCTCGCCGGGAGGTCTGAGGACTCGAGCAATACCCGGGCAAATTCCTGTAGGCCCGCCAGGTCTTCCTCGCTAAAGCGCGCCACACTGGGGCTATCGATATCCAACACTCCCAGGCAACGACCCGCGTCATCATACAGTGGCACCACCACCTCTGAGGCCGACACAGCATCGCAGGCGATATGGCCGGGGAACTGATGCACATCGTCTACCAATTGGGATTCACCGGTCGAAACAGCAGTGCCGCAAACACCGGCGCCCACTGGAATCCGGGTACAGGCAGGCTTGCCCTGGAAGGGCCCCAAACGCAATTCATCACCGTAGAGGAAATAGAAACCGGCCCAGTTGATATCTTCCAACTCCATAAACAACAGCGCACTGGCATTGGCGGTGTTGGCCAGCCAGTCTCGCTCTCCAGAAAGCAATCCTTCCAGCTGCCCATTTAAGGTGGTGTAAAACTTGTTCAGCGACATACCTAGCGCCCCTTGCCCACTTATAATTTCAAATCGTGTCAGCTAAAACTGGCAAACCCGCAAAACAGTATCCTGCGGGAGGCAGGTATTTTGCGGGCTTTGGCGAGGGAATCAATATGCAGAGTGCAAAATTACTGGTAGGGATCGACCACTGCGGGTTCTTCACCGGTCTCACCACGATACTCATCGGCATCTACAGTTGGGCGAGACCACTCGCTTTCATCATTGTTGCTACGAGTGTTCGACTGGATAGCTGGCGGCGCGCTGGTAACGTCTGACTGCATCAGGTTGCGCGACTTTTCAAAGCGGTCTTCCACTTTCGGCTTGGGCGCAACTTGTGCGGAGTTGCCGCTACCTTCGCGGCGAATGCGGTTAGCCATAGCACTGAGATTAGGGCGGCGGCGCTCCGCAAGCTTCACGGCTTCCAATTCACTGTTCAGGCGGTTGATCTCCGCCTGTAAATCACCCATCTGCGCTTGAAGTTCAGTAATCTGGGTCAACACGCCTTTTACTTTACGGCTTTCCTTCTCGTACATCACGGCGGCGCCGCCAAAGGCCAACGCAAAAATGACCAGGATGGAAAACTGACGCATAGCAAACTCCGGAAACTGCACTTGTTATTCTGAGGGGCATTTTTACAGCATATTTTTTCTATCTTCCGAGAAATTGCGCATAAAAAACAAGTTCAAACGCCCGCCGACACCTTGATAGTCACCATTCCATAAAAACGAACAATTAAAATTTATCGAATAGCGACATATTCACACTAATGTCCCAGCCAACTCCCCAATCTCAACCGCCTCCTGATCCACATAGCGATTGCTGTCTGAAATTGCTGGCAGCAGAGTGCTGTCTGCGTATTGGCAACCAATCGCTTGCACCAGCTTTTGCCCCACCTTTTCCGCCTGCTCCGGAGCATGGGCTTTTCCCGTGCGCAAAAAATGCAGTAACAGATCGTAGCCCGGGCGCCAGCACTGCAAGTCGGGAAAGCTCTTTCTCAGCGCTGCGGCAATCCGCAATCCCTCATAGTCCAGATCCCCCCAGAAAAATGTTGGAACAGTTCGGGATTCCCCATCGTGCCACCAGCTTAGGAATTGTTGCCGGATATTTTCACTAACCACATTAATAGTGCTGAAGCGCACCCTCTCCCCATTGCGAATCCGTTCTGCACCGCCCTGGTAGCCCTCGCTATAAACCAGCGCAGCACGACTGGGTTGCAGCTCCGCCAAGCTAATAAAAGTGTCCTGGTTTTCGATAAAAATGACCTGCTCAAATTGCCTGGGCAGGTAGGCGTGGAGTAAAAGCTGGCGCTCCTGGATTTTACGGCTCAGGTCAGGATAGAGATTGCGCACCAGAGATTGACGGCTGGGTATTTCCAGGTATTTGGAATCCCCTTTAAAGCAGCGTGCAGCTAATTGTCGCCAGGAAATTTTATCGGCAAAGATCAGCTCTTTGCCGACGGAAACCCAGCAAGCAATAATTTCTTCGACGGAATCAAACCCCGGTTGGAGCTCCAAGCCTTCGAGGGGAAAAGCGGCGGGATTTTCAAAGCGATCGACATAGGGTTCCAGCAGGCTGGTCCAGGCGGATTGGCGAACGGTAGGGGATGGGCGATTGAGCCACAGCCGTAGCTGTTCCTCGCTGGCATCCCGAAAAATCAATTGGGCCCCCTGCCACTCGGCAATACCCGGCCGCCTTTTCGGATTCGGTTTTACCGTAAAACACTGGTATTCCCGCGCAAAGTGCTGCAATTCATTCCACAGCTCCTGCTCGTCTTGGTCGGGGTCCCTGAGGGGCTCCAACACTTCCAACCAGCGCTTGCTGCCAGCGCGCAAATCCAACCTGAAACTAATGCGGGCTTCCTTGCCGCGTTCCAGCTGGCTGTCCCGCCGATCCAGAATAAAATTCAGGATGCCGATTAACAGCGGGTTTTCCTCTACCCAATAGGGCAATGTCTTTTCCATCGGTTGCCTCCCTGCCAATGGAGGGGTTTCCCCCGAAAATACCTATCCCTCTACTTCTACCAGGTCCATAAAATCCAGCGATGCCTGTTGGCGAATCGTGCGGCGGTGGTTGGCCCAGAGTTCGGCGATACGCTCCTGGTTGCACACCTTGCGATCGACATACACTCGGGTATTCAGCTGGCCGATGGGCTTGGTACTGGGGCACTTGCTGAATACAAACTGATTCGAGATCAGATCCATAAAAGGCCCGGATTTACTGCTGGGCATAATAAACAGCAGCTGTAGCCCCAGGGTTTCAGTCAGGTAACGGATCACTTCCTTGGAGCGGGACTCATCCATTTTGGAGAAGGCCTCATCCACCAGCACCATTTGCAAATGGCTGCCGCTTTCACCAAAGCGGAAGGCCGAAGTGACCGCTGCGGAGCGGATAATATAAGCCGGCGTTTCCAACTGACCGCCAGAACCGGTGCCGTACTGGCTGAGCGCAATCGGCTCCTTGCCTTCCGGTTCCTTATAGATCTCATAGCTGCGGTAGTTGCGATAGTCGCTGATTCGATCCAGCTCGCGCCGCGCTACCTGCTCGTCTTCACTCAGCAGCATACTCAACAGGCGATCCCGCACCTTGCGGTGCTTGGGCGCCAAGTCCGTGTCGAACAGGCTCTGCTCCTCACCCAGATTCGGCAGTTCAATTACCGCCTTAAAGAAGCTCCAGTACTCCTTGAATTCCGCCACCCACTGGTAGTCGAAACGGAAGCGCTCGCGGTCGGCGCCAAAGCGGTGGTGTTCCAGCTCTTTGTTCAGATCATCCAACACGCGCTTACCATCGTTAATGGACTGGTAAATAGCGTGGCACAAGTGGGTTACAAAAGTGGTGTTAAAGGATTTTTTCAATCCCAGCAGTTGATCGTGGCGCTCCACCAACAGGTTATTCTTCAAGCGGTTGCGCAGGGTCTCTACCTGATCGCCGAGACCGCTGATCAACTTGAACAAACCATCTTTGTGGCCGCCACTCAAGTCTGGCTCAAATACCAGGGTATCGACGCTGGCACAGGTGGCGTTGTACTCCATCACCGCGCGATCCAACTGGCGACTGTATTTCTCCAGCTGCCCCTGCCAACTTTCGATATCCGCTGAGAAGTCGAAGTTGTCAGCTGCGCGCTCTACCTGCTCATCGGCAGTAACCAGTACTTGCTCGGCATCGAAAGTGGGGTCGATGGCGGTAATACGCCTTACCATTTCCTCGCTGTCACTGGCGGCATCGTCCAGGGACTCCAGCTCGCCAGACAGCGCGTATAAGAGTTTGTCGTTGCTTCTTAGCTTGGTCTCCAGAGAGCCATGTTTGCGCTGGAGGTCCGACAGCTGCTTTTGCTGATCTTTGAGCTGGGCCTTGAGTTCATCGACCTGCTGCTCGAACTGCTCGAAGTCCTTCAGGTCCAGGTTTTCCAGAGCCCGCTCGGCGCTGCGCCATTCCCGCTGGGCCGCCAGGGCGGAATCCACAATGGACAACAGCTTGATATTCGCCAGTCCGCGCACCGCGTTGGTGACTCGGCGGTAGAGCTGGTGGCGCTCGTTGACGTGGGCGGCCTCTTCCAGCAACTGCTCCATAGCGCGCTGCTGCGCCGCCAGTGCGCGGGCGCGGGCGCCCTGGCCGAATACCAGCTCGGCATCGTCCATATCGCAGCGCCACATGCTGTAGTTGCCACTGGCCATACCGTCGGCAGTCAGGCCCCGGCGGGTGCCGCGCAGCTCGTGTTCATCCTCCACCTGAACCACGGCACCGTAAGAGGCGCGCAAATAGTGCTCGGCAGTTTTATGGGTGAACTCCATCAGTTCGATAATGGAGCCCGACGGCATATCCAGGCGCTCCGCATCGCGGCGGGCTTTATCCCCCTGGATCACGCGGGCGCGGTTGTTGCGCCCGGGCAGGCTGCGCACGATGCGAATCGCGCGGGCCTCGTGTTCCGGCTCCACAATAATCGAGAAGCGCGCGCCGCCCAAATAGCCTTCAATCGCCATCTGCCAGCGCTCATCCAGCACTTCCACATAATCACACAGGACGCGGGGCTCCGCCTCTGGGCACTGCTCGCGAATTGCGGCCAGGGCCACTTCCACCGATTGGGGGTAGCGCACGCGGTTAGCCTGGAGATGCTGAATGCGGCTCTCCTGGGTGCGCAGCTGCTTTTGCAGTTGCTGCACTTTTTGCTCCCAGCGGGAGGCCTGCTGGGCAATCTGCTCTTTGGGGGAAACCTCATCACTGGCGCCAGCTTTACCACTGCTATCTAGCAGGTCGAAGAGGCGGTTCTGTAGGGCCTCACTGCTGGCGGCACGCTCGCGCAGTGGCTCCAGTGCGGCCAGATCGATCCAGTCCTTGCCCAGCAACTTGTGCAAATCCGGCAGGTCTTCCTCGCGGGCCACCTGCTTAATTGCCTGCACCAGTGCCTTATCGGAGAAGGCGGGAATTTCCAGCTCGGCGGAGGTGGAGTTGAGTAGATTTAATAATTCTTCGGCGGCCTCGCGGTTCTCGCGCCAGCGGGCCTCTTCGGCAGACATGGGGGTGTGCTGCTGGGACAGCAGGCTCAGGGCATTGCTAATGCGCTGTTCCAGTTCGTCCTTATTGCGCAGCGCATCGATACCCAGGCGCTGGGCTTGAAGCTCTACCAGCTGGCCATTGAGTTGCTCGACGCGCTCGGAAGCGACGCGCAGTTCGCGCTCATTGTTGTCCAGATCACTGCGCAGTTTTTTCTGGTCGTTCTTACCGCTCAGATAACTCTTTTGCACCCGCTGCTGGCGGTGGCGTGCGCACAAATATTCCTGCACCCGCAACTGCAACCACTGCTCCCGGTAGAGCTCTACCGACTGGGCGATGGCCTCCAGGGAACTGACCCGCTCCACAATCTGGCGGGCTTCCTGCTCCATGCTGTGAATGGTTTTCATCAGCTCGGATACGGAGCGGATGGCATCACCCAGATCGCGCTTTTCCAACACTTCCTGGGCGACAAAATCATTGATGCTTTTTACCGGCTTGTAGGCCATAAAATTGGCAAAGGTGCGCGCGGCGTGCATGGCCTCGCGATCGGAGACCGCATCGCGGCGTCCGCGCAGGGCACCGTAAAGGCGGCGCAGGTAGGCCTTTTTCTTGTCGTACTGCTCTACTTTTTCGAACTGCTTGCTCAGGACCTGGTTGAATTTATCCAGGGGCAGCAGGTGTTTGCCATCGGTGTAATCCCGGACAAAATCTCCCATCACCAACTGTTCGCCGGGGAATACGAAAAAGCGCAAATCACTTTGGCGAGCCTGGGCGGGTTTGCTGCTGTTATCCAGGTGTGCGCGAATCCCCATCACTGCGGTAAAGGGCTCAGCGTCGTCTTCACCGCTGGTGGGATGAAAAATACCGGCGATGTAACAGTCGGTGGGCTCGACACGGGCGTAACTGCCGTCGTCACAACCCAGTACATAGGAAGCTAGCGTCCGCACCTGCTTGCCACCGCGCCCGCGCTGGGTGGTTTCATCCTGTCCCGGGTTAAACGTAAACAGAGTATCGTGGGCGGCGGTCATCAATGTCTGGATAGCATCGGCCGCAGTAGTTTTACCGGAACCGTTGCCACCGGAAAACAGGTTGATCGGGCCGAAATCATATTCCAACTGCGGGATATTGCCCCAGTTAATCAGGATCAGTTTTTTTAGGAACATAGTCTTTTCAAAAAAACGGTCTTTTCAAAAGCAGGGTCTTTTGGCCGGCGGGAAGCCGACACCCTTCTCCGAGGCTACCGGGCGCGATTTACGCAAACCCGGGCGGTCGAATGTTTTCGATTTTTTATAGCCGCTAGTGCGGCCTCTATTTTCAACTAGGAAGCGGCTTCACTCTCAAACAGGCTGTTATCTTCGACTTCTGGAGTGATGCGTTCGAGCGCTTGCTCTTGTTCCACCTCTTCAACCTCATCAATTTCATCAGTTTGAATGGCCTCCCTCTCCACTACGGGCGGGGCTTCGCTGTCGATCAGCTGGTGCAATACCGACTCGCTGACAAAGTGGGCGATGGTCGGGCGCACGCGCAGCCAGACTTCCGCACTGGTCTCCACTTCTTCACTGCTGAACTGCACCAAACGCAGCTGGCGCAATTTCTTCAGCAGGTTTTTACGCTCGGCGTGCTTATCCGGCAGGGACATTTTCAGCAGGTTGCGCATGCCCAGTTCCAGGGCTTCCATCGATAGCGCGGCACAGCCGCTCTCATCCACCTGCCCTTCCCGCAGCGCTTTATCGTATTCCACGCGCAGGGCGAGAATCGCGGCCACTTCCTGTTGGCTGAGGCGGGCGCGGAAGCCGCCATGGTGCGGCTCTTCCTGATCCGGCAGTCCTGGCACTTCGGCGCCGGGCGGATACACGCGGATAAACTGGAAACGGCTGTCGTGCTGCAAACGCAACCCCAGCGGGGCCAACCACTCGCGCACCAGCTGCTCGCAGCGCTGGAAGCGATCGTAAAGGGTGGTCTCAATTACGCTTTCATCCCGGCAGATAACGCCGTAATCCAACAGGCGCACCAGCAGCTCGGAAAATTCGCTGCGGTTCAGGCGACACTGCGCCAGGGCCTCTTCCAAAGCCTGTTCAATCACTGTTTTTCAGCTCCAGGATATATTCGTCAAATTCGGTGAAATAGTCATTGCTGGCGATTTCACCGGTAAATTCCACCTGCAGGTCGGCGGCGCCGCTCTGGTTCACCGCCGCTGCTTCGATCACATGGCTCATAGCGAGCAGATCACGCGCATCGCGCAATGGCAGGTTGCGGCTGTTGATCTGGCGGCCGGTGCCGAGGGCATCACTCAGATAATCGCGCAGGTTACTGTTGTTGAAATTAAACGCCTGGTCGAGCAGTTGTTGCAGCTCGATCTCGCGGCGGTTTTCTTCACCGATGGGGGTTTCATCTTCGACCCGGGTATTCACCGGCTGGCGGCGATTGCGCTGCCACAGCTGGGTTTGTTTGGGGTCAAACAGGCGCAGCTGGAAGCCACCTAGCTGTTCGCCCAGCTGCTCGAGAATTTGTGTTTTTTGCTGGCTCTCGCCGAGGCGCTGGCACAGGTCCGCAAATTCACCTTCGGCCTGGCTGTGCAGGTAGCTGAGCTGGCGGATAATAATATCGGCACGCTTGGTAAAGCCCTGTAGTGCACGGCGCAAAGCGGGCAACTTCACCTCGCAGGCGCGGCGCATGCGGTCCTCGATGGTATCGAGCATCAGCCACAACAGGGATTGGCCCGGTTGTACCAACTCCGGCAGCAGCTGGCGCAGGCGCTTCTCCCACTCCGCTTTCTGCACATCCTCCTTGCGGCGAATGCAGTCAATCACCCGATTGATGGAATCGCGGTGTTTTTCCACGCTGTCCGCAGACAAACGGATAGCCAGGTCCGGCTGGAAGCGGCTCTCCATAAAGGAGAAAAACTCATCGGTGGCCTGCTGCACCAGCAATTGAGCCTCCACTTCCCGCACCATTTCCCGCTTGCGCTCTTCCAGCTCGGCGATCATATCGGTGAAATCCGCCACGATACGCTCGGAGTATTCCCAGGCATCGATCAAGTCGTGGGTTTCACCTCGGCTGGCAAAGGCTTCCAGGGCATTTAAGGTGTTGCGGGTATTGCGGTGGCGGGTGCGCACGCGAGTGCCGTTCACTTCCACTAGCGGCTGAGTGAAAAGGCGGCCCCGGCGGCTAAACGGATAGGTGGCGGTGAGCGTGGCGCTGTCCACCTGCTTCTCCAGCCAACCGAACTCCACCAGGCTATTCAGTACCCAGACGGCCTGATCGCGCAGGTTGCGGAAGCGGCCCTCGGGGTCCTGCACACCATCTTCACTATCGAGTTGGGGCGCGCGGGTCAGGGCCTCGGCAAAAATTTCCAGGATCTGCTCGCGCAGCAAAGACTCACCGTAGTCGGCCTTGGCGGTGTACAGACGCTCATACAAAAGACGCAAGCACTCAACCACCTGTTCGCGGTATTTACCGGTCAGCGGGCGGAAGAAGTGCTGGTAGGAATCGACGAAGAACAACGACTATAGGCCCGCTTATTCCTCTTCCGGCTTTTGGTTGAAGACACAATATTTTGTGTAGTCGCGGGTATCGTCAAAAGTCCACTGCCCTTTGGGAATGCCATCCATTTTCTCGCACCAAGCATCGGAACCCCGTTTGGGCTCACAGCCGGTCAGTGCGATAAGGGCGATAACAGCGCTGGTCAGGACAAATACTTTTTTCATGGCTCGCTTCTACAAATGAAATTCGAATTTCACTTCCCCGGCGGCCGCAATGTGCCAAGCCGGGGAAAATCTATCGGTGTCTCAAGTCTATCCGTGTCTCGGAGTACGACCGCGCTATTCGCGACGCCACTTGGTCCCTTCACGGCTATCCTCAAGCACCACACCTTTGGATTTTAACTCTTCGCGAATCTCATCGGCGCGGGCAAAGTCACGGTTCTTCTTGCTCTGTGCGCGCTCTTCGATCAGTGCTTCAACTTCTTCGGCAGAAATGCCTTCATCTCCACCACGGGCCTGTTTGAACCAGGCTTCCGGGTCTTGCTGGAGAATGCCCAGCATATCTGCAGCGGCCAGCAGCAAGCCTTTCAGGCGTGCTTTATCCGCCTCATCGGCTTTGTTCAGGTCGCGGGCAATCTGGTGCAACTCGCTGATGGCGATCGGCGTATTCAGATCGTCTTCCAACGCCTTGATAAAGGCGGTGTCGTTAAGATCTACCGCTTCAGCCTCAACCGCTTCCGTTTCACGCAGTGCGCCATAGAGAGTATCCAGGGTGCGCCATGCCTGATCCAGCAAATCAGCACTGAAATTCAGTTCTGAGCGGTAGTGGGCAGACAGCAGTGCAAAACGCAGCACTTCACCGGGGTATTGGCTCAGCAGGTCTTTGACCATGCGGAAGTTGCCCAGGGATTTGGACATCTTTTCGCCATTGATATTTACATAGCCGTTGTGCATCCAGTAGCGCACAAAATCCACACCATTGGCGCAGCAGCTCTGGGCGCGCTCGTTTTCGTGGTGGGGGAAGGTCAGATCGCGACCGCCGCCATGGATATCGATAGTGTCACCCAGGTGCTTCTTGATCATGGCCGAGCACTCCAGGTGCCAACCCGGGCGCCCACGGCCCCAGGGGCTGTCCCAGCCGGGCTCGTCATCGGCGGACGGCTTCCACAGTACGAAGTCGCCAGCGTACTTTTTGTAAGGCGCTACTTCCACCCGCGCACCGGCGAGCATATCGTCGAGGGAGCGCTTGGACAGCTGGCCGTACTCCTGCATGGATTCCACGGCGAACAGCACATGGCCTTCGGCGGCGTAGGCGTGACCTTTCTCCAGCAGGCTTTCGATCATCGCGATCATTTCCGGCAAGTGCTGGGTGGCGTAGGGGACAATATCCGGCTCCAGGTTATTGAGCGCGGCCATATCCTCGTAGTAAGCCTGGGCATAGCGCGCTGACAGCACGCCGATTTCCTCGCCGTTATCCCGCGCGGTCTTCATGATTTTGTCGTCAATATCGGTGATATTGCGCGCGTAAATCACATCGCTGAAATTTCTTTTCAGTACCCGGTACAGGGTGTCGAACACCACCACAGGGCGGGCATTGCCAATATGCACGCGGTTGTACACGGTGGGGCCACACACATACATGCGCACCTGATCTTCCACCAGTGGTACGAAGGGTTCTTTCTTCCCGGAAAACGTGTTGTAGACCTGTAGAGACATCTTTTCTCTCGAATTCTTTTTGCTGTGTGGCTGGGCCAGTCATTGACCCCGCCGCGAAAACTGCCGCTCGGGCAGCCCTCCGCTTTGCTATTTGTTTTGCTCTTTGGCCCAGCTGTCGCGCAGACCAATGGTGCGGTTAAACACCGGCGCTTCCGCGCTGCCGTACTTGCTGTCGCGACAGAAGTAGCCGTTGCGCTCGAACTGGTAACCCTGCTCCGGCTCCGCTTTGGCCAGGCCGATTTCCGCCTTACAGCCTTTTAGGATTTGCAGGTTGTCCGGGTTTACGCAGTCGAGGAAGTTCTTACCGCCGGCATCCGGCGCCGCATCATTGAACAGGCGATCGTATAGACGCACTTCGCAATCGACATTGTTGTCCGCAGATACCCAGTGAATAACGCCCTTTGGCTTAACGCCGTCGGCCGGATCTTTGCCCAGGGTGTCCAGATCAACCGAGCAGATCACCTCAACAATTTCACCGGCATCGTTCTTCACGACTTCTTCAGCAAAGATCACATAGGCGTTGCGCAGGCGAACTTTTTTGCCCAGCACCAGACGCTTGTACTTCTTGTTGGCCTCTTCGCGGAAATCCTCTTTCTCAATATAGAGAGTGCGGCCAAAAGGAAGTTCACGGGCCGGCAGATCATCGCGGACCGGGTGGCCGGGTGCTGACAGCATCTCTTCCTGGCCTTCCGGGTAATTTTTCAGGGTAATCTTCAAAGGCTCCATCACGCACATGGCGCGCGGTGCATTTTTATCCAGATCGTCGCGAATGCTGTATTCCAGCATGCCCACATCGACAACTGAGTCGGAGCGGGTTACACCGATCATCTCGCAGAAGTTGCGAATGGAAGCCGGGGTGAAGCCGCGACGGCGCATACCGGAAAGGGTCGGCATGCGGGGATCATCCCAGCCGTCCACATGGCCTTCGTCTACCAACTGCTTGAGCTTGCGCTTGGACACCACGGTGTAGTTGAGGTGCAGGCGGGCAAATTCGTACTGACGCGGGCGCGAAGGCACCGGCAGGTTCTCGATCAGCCAGTCGTACAGGGGCTTGTGATCTTCAAACTCCAGGGTACAGATGGAGTGGCTGATACCCTCAATCGCATCACACTGGCCGTGAGCGAAATCGTAGCTGGGGTAAATGCACCACTTATCACCGGTCTGGTGGTGAGCCATCTTTTTGATGCGGTAGATGATCGGGTCGCGCAGGTTGATATTCGGTGCGGCCATATCGATCTTGGCGCGCAAACTGCACTGGCCCTCTTCCATTTCACCGTTGCGCATCTTTTCAAACAGCGCCAGGTTTTCCTCGACAGAGCGATCCCGGAAAGGGCTGTTTTTGCCCGGCTCTTTCAGCGTGCCACGGTAGTGACGAGCTTCTTCTGCGGACAGGTCGCAAACGTAGGCCTTGCCATCTTTAATCAGGTGCAGAGCCCACTCGTACAATTGATCAAAATTATCCGAGGAGTACTTCGCCTCGCCATTCCACTCAAAACCGAGCCAGGAGACATCGCGCTTAATCGCATCGACAAACTCTTCCTCTTCCTTGGCCGGGTTGGTGTCGTCAAAGCGTAAATTACAGGTGCCACCGAATTCCTGCGCCAGACCAAAATTCAGACAGATGGACTTGGCGTGGCCAATATGCAGATAGCCGTTGGGCTCCGGCGGGAAGCGGGTCGCGATCTGCGTAACCCGGCCCTCAGTCAGATCTTCACGGATAAGGTTCTGTAAAAAGTGAGCTGGCTTGCTCTCGGATGTCATAGGATTCTCTTAATTTACAGCTGTGCGAACGTAAACGGCGAATTATAACCTACTTGAGAGACAGAATATCGAATTTGAAGGAACGCTTTCCATAGAAATTCACTGCAAGCGTTTGATTTTTGTGCAATTGACACAGATATTCCGACACAGCATTTTACAGCTACAGACTACAAGGTATCATGCCGCCCCAAATCAACCCTCATAGGACATTTTATGATCACCCTTCACACAACCCATGGAGATATAGCCATCGAATTGGATTTCGAAAAGGCACCCAAGACTGCTGCCAACTTTTTGCAGTACTGCCGTGACGATTTCTATACCGGCACTGTCTTCCACCGGGTGATCAACAACTTTATGATCCAAGGTGGCGGCATGACTCCAGACATGCAGCAGAAGGAAACCCGCGACTCCATCGAAAACGAAGCCAACAATGGCTTGAAGAACGACACTGGCACCCTGGCCATGGCCCGCACTATGGACCCGCATTCCGCCAGCTCCCAGTTCTTTATCAATGTTAAGGACAACGATTTCCTGAACTTCCGCAGCGAAGATTCTCAGGGTTGGGGTTACTGCGTATTTGGTAAGGTTGTCGACGGCATGGACGTGGTCAACAAAATCAAAGACGTTAAAACCGGCAGCAAAGGCTTCCACCAGGACGTACCCCTGGAGACTATCGAAATCACCGGTATCAGCATCTCTGACGCCTACGCCGATAAGTAATTCCACGGGTCAGTACCGACTCTAAGGCGGGGACATTGTCTACTTATTTTATTTCTGACTTGCACCTCGACGAAAAACGCCCGGATATTACCCGGGCGTTTTTTGATTTTCTGCACGGGCGAGCTGCCGGTGCTGAGGCGCTATATATTCTCGGCGACTTTTTTGAGGCGTGGGTTGGCGACGACGACGATGCCCCGCTAGCCCGCGAAGTGATTGGCGAGTTAAGTCGCTATAGCGGTACCGGCGTAGAGTTGTACCTGATGCACGGCAATCGGGATTTCCTGTTGGGTACCGACTTCGCCCAGCGCGCGGGAGCCACTTTACTTCAGGACCCCACTGCGTTGTCCCTCGGTAATGAGCGCGTGTTGCTTATGCACGGCGACAGCCTTTGCACCCTCGACAAAGAGTATATGGCGTTCCGCCGCCAGGCCCGGGACCCCAAGTGGCAACAAGAGCTATTGGCCAAGTCCCTACAGGAACGCCACGCTATTGCCGCGCAGATTCGTATGGCATCCAAGAGTATGAACAGCCGCAAGGCCGAAGACATAATGGATGTAACCCAGGAAGAAGTGGAGCGAGTGATGCTTGAGCACAATGTGCTTCGACTGATCCACGGCCACACCCACCGGCCCGCCCGCCACACGTTGACGATCAACGGTGAACCGGCGGAGCGTATTGTGCTGGGAGACTGGGATAAGAATGCCTGGTGCCTGAAAGCGGACAAAGACTCACTGGAGTTGATTCACTGGCCGATCGGCTAGGAGCCGGCGTTTTGGATGAGGCTCTGCTGTTGTTGCACAGCCTCTACCAATTCCTCAAGCGTCTCCCGCAAACACTGCACACCCCCAAATCGAAAACCTATCCCCTGTAAATAAGCGCAATCCATCACTGCTGGCGGTTTCATTTGTGGCTGGGGAGGTAGCGGTCCCTGCTGTCCGGATATCGATCTTAGAATCTTCACCAACTCGCGACTGCTAACCAGGCAATCACTACAGTTTACTGCCCGCCCCCGGGCATCTTCGTGCTCCAGTAAAAGCTCTACCGCCCGCGCCACATCTTCTCCGTGCACTTCCGTTGAAAGCCCGGAATTTAAATAGGCTTCCCCAGATATCACTGCTCGAGCGATGTCATACCACTTGCTACGACTTAGCGGGCTCACCAGCCCGTAAACTCCAGTTAAGCGCAATGAAACTGTATGCCAGCCACGCTGATACGCCCAAGCAGACAGCATGGCTTCCACAGCCGCTTTATAGCCGCCGTAGAAAGTATCCGGCTGAACAACCTGCCCCTCACTTAAAGAACCGCTCAACTTTCCAGTGGCATAAACGGCACGACTGGAAATAAATACAAATTTTTTTACCTTCGCTGCATAGGCGAATTGGATTAATGCCAGGGTTTGACTGAGGTTTACATGTAAAAAACCCTCGAGATCGTCCCCCTCCCCTTTTCGATAGCGCCCGGGAAGATGCTCGAAAGCTGCATGTACCACCACATCCAGATTGCTGGTGAATGTCTGTAATGCTGTATCAGAAGTAATATCCCCGACGCTCCACGTCAATCTGGGTGAAGCAATACTGTGAAAAAGATCTACACTTTCCTCCCTGCGCAGTAATGCTCGCACTTCATAGCCCTGCCGCAAAAAATGCCTAACCAGAAATTGCCCCACATAGCCACTGGCGCCAGTAATCCCTATTCTCACAATTCCCTCTCTCGATTTTATTTTCTAAGCACGGGCCAGCTCATCCAGATCAACGGCAATATCTCGCCCTTCGTAAACAGCCCACCACAAGTCGATCAGGGGTTTGAGCTTTTCAACTTTTGAGTGCTGTTTTTGCCAGGGTTTTTCATATTGGTAGTGAATGACATGAATACTGTCCCACTGCCACAGCTGGGGTAAATTCAGGTAGAGGTATTGCAAGGCGTTATAGATATAAGGCAAACCGTGCCAACGAGGGAAAAAGGACTGCAAAAAAGTCTGGTCTGTGCGCCGCCAGAAAACTCCTGGTCGATCCAGTTGCTCAAGCATTTTTTGGTAAGTCGTTTCACTCGGTACCGCAGTAAACAATCCCGAATTCATGCGATGAAATCCATCCAAGTCTTCGTAAAGATTGGGCGCTGCGCAAAATTCCGGATAATTCATCAAGTGATCAATATTGCGCAAAACCAGGGTGTCTGCATCCAGAAAAACAAGCTTATCGAATTGGGTCAATTGCCACAGTGCCAATTTACAAAAGTTATTCAATGGGTCATGGAAAGCGGGCTTACTACCCTTATCAAAGGGCGCGCGCCGGTGCAAAGAATCGCGTTTATGGCGGTGGATAAACTCATCGGAAAAACGAGGCGTATAAACTTCTTTTATCTTACAGCCCGCCGCTTCCAATGGCGCTGCATCACAGCTGTTCGGTGGCACCATACAAATTAACGGATAGGCACTGGCCGTACGATCCAGTGAGTGTTTCAGTGCCTGCGCACCTATTACATAATCCGGACTATTGACCAGGGTCACAAAGGCACATCTTGACATAACAATTGGCTCTACAGTCCCTATACAGCGTTATTTACAGCGGCGGTAGAATATCTTCAGGCCCGCACAATAATCTGTCACACCAGCGACTTACCATTTCCTCTACTTGTTTTTGTTCGAAGCAATTCTCATTGTAGATAAAGCTAGAGCGCAACTTCTTTCCAAAGACAGTAATAGAAAGATAGATGCCATATGGCGTTAAGCGCGTCGCCAGGGGGACAATGCGAATTTTCAAACTGTCATTCAATTTGACCCAGTCAGAAGTTTCACCGGTATAAACCGCAAAAAAACCTTCCCGGTGCTCCTCTGTTTGCAGGAAAGTCACCAGGTAGCAATGGGATGCATCGAGGTGGTGGCCAATCAGGCCGTGAGGCCCAATTGCATCAGCAGCATAAACCGTGCGCATGGCATACTTTATCTCCGAAGACAGGCGCGAGAGCTTCTCCTCCCAGGACTCATCCCTACGAACCGTCAAATTAACATACCGGCACATGGGGCCAAACACTTCCCGATACTCCCTCTTAAGCCGAAGGGATAAATTGCCATTCATCCAAAAAGAGTGAGGTATGAATTCACATAAAACTTGCTGAAATGCGGCTGCCAGATAGGCGAAGAGGCTCACATTCTCCGAGCTGGCCAATGTCTTTATCTGCTCCAGCTCAATCTCATCTATATGCTGGATTACTTCACTACAAATAACCGAGGTCTCTTCCGATTGAGGCAACTGCTCTATCTCATCTTTTTGGGATTGCAACTTTTTTTGCCAAAGATTTCGCGCCTTATGCCCCCTCGGCGATCTCAGATAGGTATTTTCATAATTTACATAATCAGCAAAGTCTGCAGTTTCCACCCTGGGTTTATAATCCTTACCCTTCGCACTATCCAAATAGTGAGTCAAGGATTCAGACCAGAGCAGTGACAAGCTAATCCCATCGGCAATGATGTGGTGACACTTGGTCAAAAAAATGTATTCATCCTCTCCACTGCGAAGAACACTGAGCCCCAACAATTGATCCTGCGTCAAATCCATTGGCGAGCTGCCAAATTGACGCAAAAAGCTCGTGAAGTGAGTATCACTTAAGTGGCGAATGTCGATGTAGTCCAGCTCAATATCTACAAAGGAGCGGACAGCCGGTTCCCCGCTATAACGACAGCGAAAAATCGGATAGGTGTTTACCACCTCTGAAATGGATTTCTTAAACAGTTCAACATCGAATTTTCCTTTGAAAACCATGGCGCGGGTAATCAGGTCGACCAGATCCTTGCGGTGATGCAAGTCATAAATACGCTGCTCAGTGATCGATAGGGGGACCTGAGTCGATAAACTCCAACCGGTCATTCTGATCTCCAAAAATCATTTGCCCGACATGAGATCACTAATGAGACTGATAAAACTGCACAAGATCATCGGGAACGTTACTTTTAGAATATACAAAACGGTGAAATGACAACGGCGGTATGCTGAAGGCACAGACAAGATTCTCTTGATTTAAGTCACCGGCACGATGCATGATCTCTACAAACTATAAGGGGCAGGAGTTCCATCCAGGTGATCAATAACCTGAATAAACGCGTATTGATTCTCGGAGGCTACGGCAATTTTGGCGCACGTATTGCACAAATGCTGAGTTCTGAGCCCAATATCCAACTGATTATTGCCGGCCATAACAAATCGTTGGCCGACCGTTGCGCCCAATCACTCGGTGGCCTCGCCGAGGGGTTACGACTGGAGCGGGACTCCATCAACTTGGCTGCGCAATTGAAAGCCTTGCACCTGGATTTATTGATCCACTGCGCTGGCCCCTACCAGAGAGAAACCGATTACCGGGTGGCCAAAGCCTGCATTGAAGCCCGTACCCCCTACATCGATATTTCAGATGCGCGCCGCTTTGTATGTGATTTTCACCGTCTCTCCCCGGCCGCCGAGGCCGCCGGTATCGCCATGGTATCCGGTGCCAGCAGTCTACCCGGCCTCAGCTCAGCAGCCATAGCTGAGATCCAAAAAGAGCTGCCGGTCATTCACTCTGTACAAGCGGCAATTGCTCCGGCACACAAGGTAGAACGCGGCCTTGCCACCGTGCGCTCCGGTTTTGAAGCGCTGGGGGAGAGCTTCCCCCAATTGCGGGATGGGCGCTGGAGAGAATCATTTGCCGGCAATCACCTGCACTCGGTAACTCTTGCCCATCCAGTGGGAAAACGCTGGCTGTGCGACTTTGAAGTACCCGACCTGGAGTTGTGCCCAAGACACCTGCCAAATTTAAACACAGCACTATTTTCCACGGGGACAGAGCCCCTGATTCTCCAGGCCGGCCTGTCTTTGTGCGCCCAACTCTCGCGCCTAAATTTGCCCGCCACGAGTTCCCGCATCGCACAGATTGCCCATAAATTGAGTGCCCGCTGGCCTGGTGGCAGCTCTCACGGCGGCATGATTGTCCGCGCACTGGGTGAAGATGCTGAGGGTAGGATAGCTGGTAGGCAGTGGCAAATACTTGGAATGGATGGCGATGGCGTCTGGATTCCTGCAGCACCCGCAGTGGCTTTGGCGAGAAAATTCCTTCGCGGTGAAATTTCAGACAGTGGCGCGCGCGCCTGCTGGCAACTATTAAAGCTGGATGAAATTCTGGATGAACTAAAGGATTACTCTATCGTCACTGCCATCGAGTTTTTACCTGCAAAGCAAAATTCACTGCCTGCATTAGCGGCAAGTTAGGGGAAAAAGCCCTTTAGTTGACCTTATCAAGGCAGAACCCTTACAAATGATCTAGGTTCAGTATCGGAACTTTATGTAACGATGCTGAACCTGATTTTATGAGTAGCTCCAACCCCTGGTGCGCCTATTCCGGCCGGAATGGTATAAAGCGCGCGATTATTCCCATTACCGCTCTTATCCTGACCCCATTCTTCTTGGTGCTCACGTTTACAAACAGCGCCTGGTGGCTGGTGGCTCTACTGATTAGCGTTTCACTGGTACTACTGGGAATCTACGATATGCTCCAACCCCATTGGAGCATTACGCGGAACTTCCCGGTTGCCGGCCGCATTCGCTGGATATTCCTGAACCTGCGTCCCTATTTCCGCGCCTATATGGTCGAGGGTGATGAGGAAGGACGCCCTTACAGCATTGAAGCCCGAAGGCTTGTGTATGCCCGCTCCGAAGGTTTTTCTGATATGCATCCGTTCGGCACTGAAAAAGATGTGCAGAGTGAGGAATATACCTGGCTCACTCACTCGGTGAAGCCCGAAAAACATGCAGACACCTCCTGCCGTACTGAAGTGGGCACGGGCCGCTGCAAACAGCCCTACTCCGCCGCCCTGTTAAATATCTCGGCCATGAGCTTTGGCGCTCTGTCCGCCGCCGCAATAGAAGCTTTGAATAAAGGAGCCTCAATTGGCGGCTTCTATCACGATACCGGTGAGGGGGGTATCAGCCCCTATCACCGCAAACATGGCGGCGATCTAGTGTGGGAATTGGGTACCGGTTATTTCGGTGCGCGCAACGATGACGGCAGCTTTAACCCGGATCTATTCCGCGAGGCCTGTAACGACCAGGTTAAAATGACGGAAATTAAATTGAGCCAAGGAGCGAAACCCGGGCACGGTGGAGTATTACCTGGCACCAAAGTAACTCAGGAGATCGCCTCCACCCGGAAGGTTACGCCCGGCCAGGACTGCGTATCCCCCCGCGCGCACTCCATGTTCTCCACCCCCATTGAAATGCTGGAATTTGCCGAACAAATGCGTGAACTGTCCGGCGGCAAACCGGTAGGCATAAAACTCTGTGTAGGGCATATCTACGAGGTGATGGCCATAATGAAGGCCATGCACGAAACCGGGAAACTGGTGGACTTTATTGTTGTAGACGGCGCCGAAGGCGGTACCGGTGCAGCGCCGCTGGAGCTTTCCAACCACGTGGGTATGCCGCTGCTGGAAGGGTTGATTATCGTACGCAATGCCCTGGTGGGGGCGGGCCTGAAAGATAAGGTGAAGCTGGCTGCCAGCGGCAAGGTTTATTCCGCATCCGGACTAGCGCAATGCTTGGCCATCGGCGCCGACTGGTGCAATGCGGCGCGGGCCTTCATGCTTTCCGTAGGCTGTATTCAATCCCAACGCTGCCACACGGATACCTGCCCAACTGGCGTTACCACCCAAGATCCTCGGCGTCAGCGCGGGCTAGTGGTAGATGTGCAAAGCAAGCGAGCGGCGGCCTTCCAGGCAAAAACCCTCGAAGCATTGGAGGATATTGTGGCCGGCGCGGGGCTTACCGACCCCCGAGACCTAAAACCCTATCACATGATTCACCGAATTAATGGCGCAGAATCCAGGCCGATAGATCGTATCTGGCATTTTCTTGACACCAACTCGCTGATCGACGCACCAGAAGATACGCCCTACTGGCACTGGTGGCTGGCCGCACAGGCAGACAGTTTTCAGCCTGCGATCAAGCTCGAAGAGGGCAAGTACGCGTCGATCCGCCGCGCTATTAACCGCTAGCCTCACCCAATCTGTGGAGATTGCTATGCAAACCGTTTCAGAGATTATTGTCGATACACTGGTCAAGGCCGGCGCCAAACGGTGCTACGGCATTGTCGGCGATACCATCAATCACTTTACATCAGCGGTACGCACTTCCGACTTGGAGTGGATACATGTGCGTCATGAGGAAGTGGGCGCTTTCGCCGCTGGGGGGGAGTCTTACCTTACCGGTGAGCTGAGTGTCTGCGCCGGGACTGCCGGACCCGGCAGCCTGCACTTTATCAACGGCATTTTTGAAAGCCATCGCAATGGCGCCCCGGTGGTACTGATTGCATCCCGCATCGACCGTGCGGAACAGGGGTTCGGCTATCCACAGGAAGTGGACCAGCAAAAACTCTACGAACAGTGTTCGGTCTTCTGTGAAACCATGACCCACCCGGAGCAAGCCCGTCGAATGATTGTGCAGGCGGCACAAACTGCGCTTACTCGCGGTGGTGTCGCGGTGGTGCAAATTAGCGGCGACTTGTTCAAGGAGAAGACCAAAGACAGTCTGCCCTGGTCGGTACATCGCCCTGAATGGCTAGCGCGTCCGTCTGACTCTGAGCTCGACGCCCTGGCAAAGAAAATCAACGCCGCAAAAAATATCACTATTTACGGCGGTATCGGCTGCCGTCACGCTCACGATGAAGTAATAAAACTGGGACAACACCTGGCCGCTCCTATCGCCCACACCACCAAGTCGAAAGAGTTTCTCGAATACGACAACCCCTGCCATGTGGGCATGACCGGGATTCTCGGCAATCCCGCGGGCTACCGGGCCATGGAGACTTGTGACCTGTTACTGTGTCTGGGTACCGATTTTGCCTACACCCAGTTCTACCCGAAAAAAGCCACCATTATTCAAATTGATGCGGAAGCGCCGCACCTGGGGCGACGCGCTCCTGTGGATATGGGCCTGGTAGGACATGTGGGGCCCACCATTGAAGCCCTCTTGCCCCGATTAAAGGCCCGCACCGACAGCACCTTCCTCGATGACCTTCTGGAACGATACAAAAAAGATCGGGAAGAGATGAAGAGCCGCGGCAAAGAGAAAGACCCCAGCCTGATCCACCCTCAATTTGTCGCCCAGACGCTCAACAAGCTGGCCGATGAGGATGCCGTATTCACCGCCGATGGCGGCGCCTGTATGGTTTGGATGCTCCGCGACCTCACTGCCAACGGCAAACGCTCATTTCTCACCAGCCTTTCCCACGGCACCATGGCCAACGCCTACCCCCAAGCCCTGGGCATGGCCAAAGCCTATCCCGGGCGCCAGGTCATCGCTATGTGCGGCGACGGTGGTATGACCATGTTAATGGGAGACCTGTTGACACTGGTGCAAGAAAAAATCCCATTAAAAGTCCTGGTATTTAACAATAACTCCCTCGGCTTCGTAGAGATGGAGCAGCGCATTGAGGGGCTTCTCGACAGCTATACCGACTTACATAACCCGGACTTCGGCCGCGTTGCCGAAGCTTGTGGCATCAGTGGTGCCAGTATCGAGAGTGCGGATCAGCTTGAGGAAAGTATGAAGCGCTGGCTCGCCACTGACGGGCCGGCACTACTCAGCGTACCGACGAACCGCGTGGAGCTGGTGATGCCGCCGGAAGTTACAGCGCAGCAAGTCACCTCCACCGCACTGTTCGGACTTAAGGCAATACTCAACGGCCGCGCCGATGAGGTGGTAGATCTTTTGCGAGACAATTTCCTGCGCTGAGACTTTTTAGCAGGCCACAACAAAAGGTTTGTGCGGCACTCATGCATCATTTCGGACAGCAACGCCATAACAGCATGCTGGCCCTGATCGCCAGCAGTGAAGTCGACGACAACAGCGCTCCCGGCCGCGCCGCCATGAGGCTACAGGCAGAGTTATCAGAGCGAAAAATTGACGTAATAACAACCACCAGTGGTAGTGATGCCTGCGCCATACTGAGTACTAACACCGCGATCCAATGCCTGCTGATTAATTGGACCCTGCCCGGTGAAGCGAAATGCCCCGCCCTGGTTGTATTGGAAGAACTTCGCGCCCGCAATCCCCAAATGCCGGTATTCCTTCTGGCAGATCAGCAGACTGTCAGCACCATGCCGCGACGGGCCCTGGAATTAGCCAACGATTTTATCTGGATGCTAGAAGATACCCCGACCTTTATCGGCGGTCGCATCCAGAGTGCGATTGAAAGATACCGCCACGCCATTCTTCCCCCCATGTTTCGCGCCCTGACCCACTTTGCCCGGGTCCATGAATATTCATGGCACACACCCGGCCACACTGGGGGAACAGCTTTTCTCAAATCCCCTGCGGGTCGCGCTTTTTACGATTTCTTTGGGGAAAATATGTTGCGCTCGGACCTCTCTGTTTCTGTAACAGAGTTGGGATCGCTTTTGGATCACTCGGGCCCCATTGCCAAGGGAGAGCAATATGCAGCAAAAGTATTTGGTGCGGATCGCACTTACTATGTAACCAATGGCTCTTCGACATCGAATAGAGTGATATTGATGGCATCGGTTACCCGGGGGCAATTGGCTCTGTGCGATCGAAACTGCCATAAATCCGTCGAACACGCGATCACCATGTCAGGTGCAGTTCCAACCTACCTGATTCCCCTACGCAACAACTACGGCCTCATAGGCCCTGTCCCTCCCCAACAGTTGACGGCCAGCTCTGTTGCCAATGCTATTCGGCAAAACCCTTTGTCCAAGCACGCCAAAAACTCCCGTGCCGTTCACGCAGTCATTACTAATTCCACCTACGACGGTCTCTGTTACAACGTGCGCAGAGTGGAAGAACTTCTCGGCGAGTCCGTTGATCGCCTGCACTTTGACGAAGCCTGGTACTCATACGCTCGATTTAATCCTATCTATCGAGATCGCTTCGCAATGTACGATTTGGGAGAAGCCGACACGAAAAATGGCCCGAGCAAATTTGCCACTCAGTCAACACATAAATTACTTGCCGCGTTGTCCCAGGCATCGATGATTCACATTCGCGATGGGCGTAAACCCATTGAGCATGGGCGCTTTAATGAAGCCTTTATGATGCATGCCTCAACCTCCCCACTTTATTCCATCATGGCCTCCAATGATGTGAGCGCAGCAATGATGGATGGACCGGGTGGAAAAGCATTAACAGAGGAGTCAATTGCTGAGGCCGTAGCGTTCCGACAAGTATTGGCCCGTTTGCAACAGGAGTATCGCGATAAAGAAGAGTGGTTCTTCGGAGGTTGGCAGCCTGAGCATGTCACCGATCCCAATAACGGGCACAACTACGCTTTTCACAGCGCCCCAGCAGAACTCCTGTGTCATGAGCCCAGCTGCTGGTTATTAGCCCCCGGCGAATCATGGCATGGATTTGGTGATATTGAGCCTGATTACTGCATGTTGGACCCGATTAAAGTATCGATTACCACCCCGGGGATAAACCCTGATGGCAAACTGTCTGCATCTGGAATACCTGCCAACATCGTCAGTAAATACCTGGACAACCTTGGCATTATCGTGGAGAAAACTACCGATTTTACGATTTTGTTCCTGTTTTCTATCGGTATTACCAAGGGTAAGTGGGGCACTCTAATCAATGCTTTACTGGCCTTTAAGCGCGACTTCGATGCCAACCGGCCCTTAAGTGAATGCCTACCAAACCTTATAAAAAAGTCCCCAGCCTATCGCAATATCGGGCTGCGCGACCTTGCAGACAATATGTTTGCTTCCATGAAAAAATTGCAAACCACAGTGCAAATGTCTGCAGGGTTTTCAGCCTTACCTAGAGCTGACTGCAGTCCGGTACAAGCTTATGAAACCCTGGTTCGCGGCGATGTGGAAATGCTTCCGCTAAGCAAGTTACCGGGACGTACCGCAGCCACAGGCGTTGTACCCTACCCTCCAGGTATTCCTCTGCTAATGCCCGGCGAAAATTTTGGCGATGAAGATAGTCCGGCATTGATTTACTTGAGAACTCTGGAAGCCTTCGACCAGCAATTTCCAGGCTTTACCCACGATAACCACGGAGTAGAGGTGCGGGACGGCCACTATCATATTTACGCCCTGCGGGGAGACTCGCCATAGGCTCGCCTATCAAAGAGGAGCATAAAATAGGCCTGGTCCCCGCAACCCTGATGGTTGCAGGCAATATGATGGGCTCCGGGGTTTTTATGCTCCCCGCCAATCTCGCTGCAGTCGGCAGTATTTCTTTGATCGGCTGGTTGATAACCATCGTCGGCGCTATCTCCCTAGCCCTGGTATTTGCCAAGCTCGCCGCTATCTATCCCGCAGCCGGCGGCCCCTATGCCTATGCCCGCCGCGCTTTTGGCGATTACATTGGCTACCAAACCAATCTGGTTTACTGGCTGGCCAATGTAATCGGTAATGTTGCGCTGATTACTGCAGGCCTGGGCTATCTGACCCATTTTTTTCCACCGTTAAAAGACCCACTGACTTTTGCCATGGCCCAGGTTGCCATGGTCTGGCTGCTAACTTACGCCAATGTACTGGGCCCGCGCACCGTCGGTCGCATCCAATCCCTCACCACCGGCCTGGTTTTGCTTCCAATCCTCGGCACCGCTATTTTTGGCTGGTTCTGGTTCGACCAGCAAAACTTTACCAGCAGCTGGAATGTCTCAGGCAAAAGCGACCCCAGTGCTATTATGGCCAGCCTGACCTTCACGCTCTGGGCCTTTATTGGGGTGGAAACCGCCTCTGTATCCGCCGCAGTGGTAAAAGACCCCACCAAGAACGTCCCAATCGCAACGGTTGGGGGAGTTATCCTGGCTTCTATTGCCTATGTACTCAGCTCATCGGTCATTATGGGGATGCTGCCGAACCAGGAATTAATCAGCTCCTCCGCTCCCTTTGCCGATGCTGCTCGCCTGGCACTGGGAAATACTGCGGCCAATGTCGTAGCCCTGTGCGCCGCTATTGGCTGTATCGGTTCATTGGGCGGCTGGATACTGCTGGTGGGGCAGTCTGCCAAGGCGGCGGCAGATGATGGCCTGTTTGCAGCACTATTTGCCCGCACCAATAACAAAGGCGTACCTACCGGCGGATTAACCCTGGTGGCCGTGTTGATGTCTGTATTGATACTCTCCACCATATCGCCAACGGCCAGCCAGCAGTTTGGCAAAATTGCCTCTGTCGCCGTGATTATGACACTGATGCCCTATATCTATTCTGCGGTAGCTTTGCGGGTTTTGGCCTACGGCAAAATGCCGCCTCAGCAGTACGGACTGTTTACTGTGATTTTGCTGATTGCTGCGGTGTACTGCCTTGTGGCCCTGGTGGGATCTGACGGACAACAAACCCGCTGGTCCCTGATCTTTGTGATTGCGACAGTCATTTTTTATGCGCTAATTTTAAATCGCCGTCGCAGCGTTGAAGAAAAGCACTTTCTACCCGGTGGGCCAGAACCAGCCTGGGTTCACTACTTCACTCTCTTTGCCACAATTGCTGCCCTGTGTCTGTTCTTCTGGTTTTCCGTGGGGCAATACCCGGACCTGGAATTGCGCTTGCGCGCACCCAACCCCTCAGGTCATCATCTTGAGGGGCACATTGAACCCTAGACTCAGCGGGTTAGCGCCCTCTCGATGGTTTCCGCGGTAATTTCAGTAATCCCTTGGGAGTTGGATTCACGGTTACCCGCCACATTGAGCGTCTGCGGACGATTCTTGAGGATAAAGTCGCGCACCAGTTGTACTCGATTGGCATCAGTCGGATTGACTACTAAGTGTGGTCTCCCCGATGCCTGGCAGAACTCAATAGTAAACAGAGTGCCATCACTACCGGGATTGGTTGTGAAGATAATAGTGGCATCGGAGTTGCGGATATTCTCCCGGGTGCGCTCTTCCAGATCCGGGGACGTGTTTTCAATCAGCCCAAGCCCTTTCAGAAAATCCGGCCGATCACCGATCTCAGTCCAGTAACCCTGTGGCGCTGTGCCACCGGTGGCAATTCCCAGGCGCTGCCCCGCCAGCAGGCCACCGGTATCCGCCCCCGTCTGACCACCACTAATAATTTTCTCCGGTCGGAATATCACTTTTCTCCCCCATATCGTTCATCGTCCTACTAGCTCGAGCTAGCAGATATCAAACCAGCGATAATTGGCATTGAAATTAACGATCGCAGCCACTAATTTATCTCCAACTTTAGTCTGGCCAGCAGCACTGTGAATTACTATCTGATACTGAAAACACTGCATATCCTCTGCGCCATAATCGTACTCGGCACAGGGACCGGCATCGCTTGGTACACCCTGAGGGGCTGGCAGTCCGGAAATGCCCAAGTTATGCAGTGGGTCAGCCGGGAGACGGTACAGGCAGACTGGATATTTACCGGATCGGCGGTAATTGGTCTATTCGGAAGCGCGGTGGGTATGCTGCTGATTAATCCAAGCTGGATGCAGCAAGCCTGGTTACAATTGGCCGCCGGTCTCAGCGCAACCGTGTTCTTGTTGTGGCTGCCGGTTGTTTACCTTCAGTACCAGCTGCGTAAACATGCCAAAGAAGACGGTAATATAGACAAAATGCGCAAGCTAATGATGGCTTGGGGCCTGCTCGGGGCTATTGCATTTCCCATGACCGTTGCCATTGTCTATCTGATGGTATCCAAACCAGTACTATAAGGAACTTATTCCTGACCCTTACCTCTTCGCCCCCCTAAGAGTCTTATAGCTCGCTCGATGGCCAATATCTTTCCATTGCCGCTTGAAGTCATCCAGGACTACGCCAGATACAATTTCTGCATTACCTTCCGCACTTTTATCCAAACGATGTATCGCTTCTTTCTTACATAGCGGAACAATAATCGCCGAGCGTTCATGCCGGTCCATTCTCAACAGACGACTGCGAATATGCTCTGCCTCACCACCGGTACAACTTGCATCTGTAATCACAAATACATTGGTATCACTGTCTAGATCCGAAGCTATAGTGCCAAAACCGAGATCAAACTGCCGAAATACCACCCCTTTGAACAACCCCTCCCCCACTTCCGAACCCGTTATAAAGGGCCAGGCATGCGCCAGGGTCCACAAATAGGATTTACTTAAGACATATTGCAGGTGCTGATTGCGAACAAGCCCCAACTGGAATTGACGCTCAAAGGTTTCATCATTCAACTTGGCTTTACTGCAAATGGCTTTGGGAATGAGTTCCCCTTTGTAGCTGGTGGTCGGGATAACCACGATAAAATCATCAGCATCCCGCTTTTTCTCCAACGCCTTAAGAATGGTCGCCTGTAGATGTAAGACAAATTCCTCGGTGGTAATTACATCGTGTGGCAGCGCTGCGTTGTCCATTGCCAGGTTCATATAAAGTGTTTCCGCTCTATATGCCTGAATAATCGGCTCCAGCTCTTCTCGACTAAACAACAACTTTTCATCGAGGATCGCCTGCTCATTAATTTTCTTTGCGTAGCAATCTATCAGCAGTTGGTCTGCGGCATAGATACCGAAATTTCCCGAACTGACACAGCGGAAGTATTCCTCATCTTGCATCGACAAAAATCGCTCAACCACAGCCCGGCTTATGTCCCGGCCAAACAACTCATAAAGCGCGTCCTCTTGCCGAGGTAAAAAATATTCTTCCGGGTCAATCAACCGCTGAGATCGTTTAAGAACCACTTAAGCACACCTAATTCTTGATCCACTGCCATTAATCCGTATTAACAAATACGAATTATGTTAAACACAACAATTTACAGAGTTCTGCACACTTCATCGAAATCCAACCGAGGGTTGCGCGGATATAATTTGTCGGTTTCGCCATAGCCAAGATTGCACAAGAAATTGGACTTCATATGACAATCGGGGAAGTGCTCCGGCAGAAAAGCCGGTGCTGAGCATTTGTCACTGAAGAATTCCTCATCAACCAATGCGTTATCAAACCCCGACATTGGGCCGCAATCGAGCCCCAGGGCCCTCGCCGCTAAAATAAAGTAGCCTCCTTGCAAGGAACCATTGCGAAATGCAGTAACCTCCGCGTATTCGGGGCTATCGGCAAACCATTCGCGCGCAGGAGTCTGGGGGTAGAGCCTCGGAAGGTGTTCATAAAAGTGCATATCGTAAGCAACAATGACAGTCACCGGAGCCCGCATAGTTTTTTCAATGTTTCCTTCATTAAGCGCTGGCTTGAGCCGCTCCTTAGCCTCCTTACTTACAACAAACACCAATCGCATAGGGCAACAATTAGCACTGGTGGGTCCGAATTTGACCAAGTCGTAAAGCTGTTTCAAAACCTCTTTTGAAACCGGCTTATCCTGCCAATGACTATGTGTTCGGGCTTTGTTGAATAGCTGGTCGAGCACCTCAGAGGAAACAGGTTGCATAAGAGCTACCCCAAAATATCTTCGCTGGTAACAGTTTAGTTTGCGCCAGGCATTTCAAAGGAGCAGCAGAATCATAAGAAGATGGCAGGCCATCACTAAACAGGTCACAATACTGCGGGTGCGAAAGTACTGATCCCTCCCGGGCAGATTGGGGTTCAACCGGGCCTCGGCCCAGACAACAAAACCGAAAGCAACTAGTAACACCGGTAGCGCCCAAGTGGTGCGAAACATCAGCAGCGCCACCCACCCCACCAACGTCACCAGGTTACTCAGTAGCGCTAAAATCATCCTGTGCGGATGCCCCACTTGATTGAGTGCAGCACCCCACCAAACACCGCAGAGAAAGCTCAGAATCACGGCGCTGTAGGCGGTGAACAGCAGGCGCGGAGTCACTCCCCAAAGAGAAAACCCCAACCACTGCATAATGATTCCTGCGACAAATGGAATCAAACCAAGGTAAGCCAGCCAGTCAAACAGCCGCGTATCTACTGGTGGGTAGTGATGGATGTCAGTGTCCATGTCGTCTAAGCTTCCAAGTCAAAGACAGTTTCGTCTCAAACAACAAGCTTAGCGGCAGGAGCAAGCAGCAATGGATGCCGAACAGAAGATTGACGTCAAACAAGCGCTGCGGGTGTTTGATAGGGCGACAAAGGAGGGGCGCAAGGAAGGTAACGAATGGCATTACCAGGGACTGGCAGTCAGCACTGACTTTGACGGCTATACGGTTTTTATCAACTCCCCCAAAGTAAAACTCACCATATTTTTCCACAATAAATTTTCTGTGGATTCCACCAGCAGCAAAGAGCTCGAAGAGTTTATTCGGCTATTGAAAAAGCTTGATTCAGGATAAGAGAAAAGAACCTAGAAACCTCAAACAGAGGTAAATTTTAAACACCAAAATGAGACACGGTGAGAGCAACTTTTCGACATTCACTAAAAGAACACCGTATGCACAAATGGAGACACTATCCACCACCAAGCTTAAAAACCTCAGAAAACCCAACGCATCCGGTTTAAAATTACAGCCTAATACTACCGCAGCTACCTTCCAGATAAATCGATCATCTTACGGACTTATGCGGGTAGCACAGAATTTTGAAGCCCAGCGAAACATTGACCCATCATTTCACCCAAAGTCCGCTGGGCTAAATCTTAAGCTTCCCCTAGTAGAATTTTAATTATTGCCCCAAGAATATAACCAACACTATCCGTCACTCCACCAGACACATCACTTCCAGCCATTAACATATCTGCTGAAATGGTTTTCCCTTCTTCAGATATCTGAGTGTGAATCACATCCTCATGTATTGATCCAGCAAAACATACACTGACAGTTAAGACCATAAAAAACAATTTATATATAACTTTCATTAATATTCCTCCTAATTGATCAAATTTTCCATCTTTCCTTCTTTCCATCCTCCAAAAATCTCCCTATTTTTGGAATATCCACATTAATGGATATTTGAACAGCCTTCAAACCTATTAGATTAAACTTAAAATTCTCATATGAAACCTTATTAGCTTCCATGAACGAAAAAATACCTGCGAGATCAGCCTGGGTATTACTCCCTGACGGAACAAAGTAACCAGCAAGATTGAACTTGCGGTTGCCAATATCTTCCGCGTCATATTCAATCCCCCCGGAACCTAAAAGGCATCAACACCTCCAAAAGGTTCAGTGTTATCACTGGGAGACGCGCCTAGTACTTTTCTGCCACGTCTAAAAGCAGAGGACCACCACCTGCCAACATGGTAGAATTGTGTTTAAAAAATCCAATAGTTGGTTATCCATAACCAGATACTTCGTCAAACACCAGTCCCAAATAACACCATCTCCCCAGCCTCCCTTTAATATCAACCTTTACATTTCATTGCATGCAAATATTTTTTAACATCCTCAGGAGCCAATAAACAATTACAGTTTTGAAATATCTTGCTCCTAGCAACATCATTGGTCACACAAAAGATCATCTTGAGCATCAATACTGATTCAGAGTTAGCTATGTTGATGTTCAAACGGCAAAATATAACCTTTTTCGCCAGAGTAAAGTTGGAAGCTTGCCATGTCTTTTTTCAGTCCTTCTCGAGGAAGGCCAAATAGCCTTACACCCTAACAGGATTCTTTAATGGCTTTATTGATACAACCTTCTCGCCAAGGATAAATGTAAATCATGGTCATATCTACTGGAGAGCGTCCCAAGATCTTTATATTTTCTGCAAACTAAAACACTACGGCGTCTAAGTGATCAACCCCACCGTGAATACCGTTTTGCTTTATAAGATTTTGTGTAAAATTATTGAGTAAAGCATGGGACAACCTTGCCTTTGTGCTTCTCTCAGCATCTGTATATTTCTTGGAAATGAAAGATAGTTTTTCCATTACTTACTTTTTTTGGGGGAGGAGGGGAGAAATACCGGGCTACCTGGTACAAACTCACCATAACAATCATCCTGGCTGATCATTACGCTCCTCAATCTTCAGTGCTCCAAGATCGCCGGATGCGGCCCCTGCAGTAACACCAATAGGTATACCGCCCCAGGCTTTCCCGTTTTGGTGCATTTCTCAGGCAGCCTAAAAACTTCCTGAAATTAGCCCGTTGCCTAGTATCTCTCTCTTATATGACGTTAAGCAGTTCCATTAGCCCTTAATCCACCACAAAAAAGCATCCAACGAGCCACTTTCGTCTTCCTTGAATCACTCAGACAAAGATGCCCATAAACCACTTATGCTTTCTGATTACAGAATAACTGATTGAAAATAAAAGCTAATTAAGAAACGGCACTTAAACCTTCAAAAGGCGGTACTCAAAAACTGTACTTCCACACATTGGCTCTAAATTATAATTTTTACGGAAGGATGGTCAGTAGAAATCACTGTGCAGTACATATCTTTTTCAAGATTGTGGCCAACAGGGTATTGATGAACAGCCCCTAGTGTACGAGTTTGATCTTCTAGCGAGCCTACGATAGTACAGCTTACAAATACCCTTTAGTATTAGTTTACTACTGCTCACCCAGCTTACTTATAGCGTTCGATCAGTCGATATCGACTTGTAATGGCGAGTTCCCAAAGAGACCTGTGCTGATTTTTAGAGCACTAACGTGGAAGCGGGCAAAGGCAACAGAACTACCAAGCTGTCTCACGATAACCCCATAGCCAACGATTAGAGCTACTGCTGAAATGACCCAATTTAGTGAGCTTAGGCAGCGAGTATTCTGGCGTTTCCTCTAAAGAATCAGGAAGCTTGGAGCCAATAAACGTCAATGCAAAAGCTTCCTGTAAATCTGAGCCACCTTAGCAGGCCAAGCGAGAATTACTGCCCGGCACTCTCCGGCACACCACTGTGAAAGCGGAACTGTCCATCACTGCCTTCCACTAATTCCTTTTCTTTCTCCAGCAGTACCTGAACCCTAGATTGAATATCTTCATCGGAAGCCTTCTGGGCAAGGTGTAGGTAATCGCGGAAGTGACGCGCCTCAGATTTAAGCAGGGAGAGATAAAACTTCTGCAACTCATCATCTAACTGAGGCGCAATCCGTGCAAAGCGCTCGCAGGAGCGCGCCTCGATAATAGCGCCACAAATCAGCGTGTCGATCAGTCGCCCCGGCTCTGCGCTGCGGACTTCGGCACGAAGGCCCGCCGCGTAGCGGGAGGCACTAACGTGGTGGTAGGCGATACCGCGTTTCTCCATAATCGCCAGCACCTGCTCAAAGTGGCGTAGCTCTTCGCGAGCCAGACGCGACATTTTGTTCAGCAGCTCAAAGTCATTCAGATAGCGAAACATCAGGTTCAGGGCAGTACCCGCCGCTTTTTTCTCGCAGTTGGCATGATCAATCAGCATCATTTCCGGCTCCTTCAATGCCGCCTCCACCCAGGCATCGGGCGTGGGACACAGCAGGAATTCATTGATAGCGGACAGATCTGGGATTTGAGCATTCATAGGGCGAACAAACTTAACCGGAGCAAAATAACTTGGCGCGGGATTATAGCGGCCCCAAGCCACAAACGCCCACTTTTAAACCTCTAACGGGCACTACTTCACCGACTGACAGAGCCTGGCAGCAATTACCCAAGAAGGTCCCTAATGATAAATACACTCAACTTGATAACGATTTATTAAGTGCATTAATATAAAAATCACTTTTTATCCGGCATATCTGATGAATGACTACAGAACCCAGGCAAAAGCTATCCCACCGCTACTGGAAAACGTCCATGGCGCCGCCCAAGCCCTGAGAGAATCCCTGGAGTTGCTGCAAAATGCCGAGAAACCCTGGCAGCACTATCTACTTCAGCCCCCTTTCGCACAGGATGCCGCACTCAGTCTCAATCAGAGCTTTGAACGCCCCTATTCACTGTCAGGCGCTCTCTACTCGCAACTCGACTATCTGGAGCCCGTTAGCGCCGAAGGAGATGCCCGCGCTACTTTACAAGTACCAGGTTTATTGGCGGTACCGACCAAAACCCTTGAGCTTGCCCAACAACTCAATAGCCACAAAGAGATCTTTGCCAAGGCTATTGCCGAACTTCGCAGCGCCCTAGCGGAGCGGCCAGTAGCTGAGCAGGATCGCACTGTGCGGGAAACCCTTGCGGATGCTAGGTACCCCCGCGCACATCTACGCCAATGCTACCGGCTAGTGTTGATGTGCCCGAAGCGGCCGGATGCCATCACCCTTTCATGGATCAAGGCGCGTAAATCCATTCGCAAGGTCACGGTGAAATGGTGTGAAAAGAAGTTGGTGCAGCTCGACCCTCAAGGGTCCGATCCCGGTATCCAATATCAGCGCCAGCTACTCGCCGGGCTACACAAAAGCCAGCAGGAGGATTTACGCCAAGTGCAGGTACAGAGTCGCCCTAATCTCCAGGTAGCGGAAATCTTCTATGGGCACGAGCTAGGTGAGGAAGAGGAATATCATCAGGTCGGCTATTCCTCCATGCCGATTCTGGTAGAGGCCAACGAAGCCGGGCAGCTGCCTGAATTCACCCGAGTTGACCACCAACCGAGCTTGAGTCGGCGGCGCCAGCGGCGGGATCTGGCAATCGCCAGTGAGCCCTTTCTACCGGCGCTCAGAGTATTTTTGCGCCAGCAGCGCTAAACCCAGGCTCTCAAATGGAGCTGCCATCAACTTTTGAACCGTCCTAGGTAATACCAGGCGCCACATAGCGCTGGTAATAGGCGACAGACAGTGCGTAAAAATCCTCATCAATAAGGCGGCGAATTTCCACCAGTGGGACGCCGCGCGCCTGTGCAGTGAGTTGCAACCCAAAAGCCTTGAGGTCTGATATTTGGCTGGCCCCTGCCCTCAACAGTTCGAACACCCAACAGTAGGGATTTTGACTTTCATCAAAACGGACCCGCTGGTGATGAAGCTGCTCCAATAGCAGCTCGCGATCCACGATCTCCAACTGGCTGCGCACCGCATTCACCAAATACCCCTCTCGGCGCTCGGCAATTACCCGGCGCTGTTCTTCACTGTAGGCATTCCAATCAATAACCTCATGTGCAAAGCGCTTGCAGCCACGACAAACATCATCGCCAATTCCTGTGGAGCAAACACCGATACAGGGCGTGCGAACCTTCTTGTACATTAACTATCCGACCAACCTATTTATGCCGCCCGCGCGGCCTTCAAATTGCGCGTAGCCTATTTTGTTTCCGCCGCCAAGAAAAGGGGGGAAGTACCAGCTGCCAAACTACTAAAATTCACCTAGCAAATAGTCATAATTCACTTAAATTATTGATTTTTCGATAAACTTAACAGCAGTAGGGCTTTCCTGTAGTATTCGCCCCCCGCCATCAGCGGCCTCGAAAAAAAAATCCCGGCTGACAGTTAATAGACCGGGAATTCCACCCGCTGTAGGTGCCACCCCACACACCAAGAGGGACTTATCAGTGCTTGAAGCCTATCGCAAACACGTCGCCGAGCGCGCCGAACAAGGCATTCCGCCAAAGCCATTGGACGCCGAGCAAGTCGCCGGCCTGGTTGAATTGCTGAAAAATCCGCCAAAAGGCGAAGAACAGGAACTGGTTGACCTGCTCACCCAACGCGTTCCGCCGGGCGTTGACGAAGCCGCTTATGTTAAAGCAGGTTTCCTGTCCGCCATTATCAAAGGTGAAGCAGAATCCCCGCTGATCGATCGCAAACACGCTGTAGAACTGCTGGGCCAAATGCTGGGCGGTTACAACATCTCCACCCTGGTCGAGCTGCTGGACGACAAAGATCTGGCCGAACTGGCTGCCGAGCAGCTGAAAGGCACCCTGCTGATGTTTGACGCCTTCCACGATGTGGAAGAGAAAGCCAAAGCCGGCAACGAATTCGCCAAAGCGGTAATGCAATCCTGGGCAGACGCCGAGTGGTTCACCAAGCGCAACAAAGTACCCGAGAGCATCAAAGTTGCCGTATTCAAGGTAACTGGCGAAACCAACACCGACGACCTGTCTCCGGCACCGGATGCCTGGTCTCGTCCGGACATTCCCCTGCACGCGCTGGCCATGTACAAAATGAAGCGCGACGGCCTGGAGCCAGAAGAAGCAGGCGTTACCGGTCCGCTAAAGCAGATCGAAGAAGTTAAAGCCAAAGGCCTTCCCGTTGCTTTCGTTGGCGACGTAGTAGGTACCGGTTCTTCCCGTAAGTCCGCCACCAACTCCGTGCTGTGGTACTTCGGTGAAGAAATGCCTGGCGTGCCCAACAAGAAAGGTGGCGGTATTTGTATCGGCGGTAAAGTTGCCCCGATCTTCTACAACACCATGGAAGATGCCGGCGCACTGGTATTCGAAGCCCCCGTTGACGAACTGGGCATGGGCGACGTTATCGAGATCCGCCCTTACGACGGCAAGATCCTGGCCGAAGACGGCAAAGTCCTGTCTGAATTCCAACTGAAGTCCGACGTACTGCTGGACGAAGTTCAGGCTGGCGGTCGTATCAACCTAATCATCGGTCGCGGCCTGACCGGCAAAGCCCGTGAAGCCCTGGGCCTGGCGCCTTCCGAGCTGTTCCGCAAGCCTGAGCAACCTGCCGACACCGGCAAGGGTTACACTCTGGCCCAGAAGATGGTTGGTAAAGCCTGTGGCGTTGAAGGTATCCGTCCGGGCACCTACTGCGAGCCGAAAATGACCACTGTGGGCTCCCAGGACACCACTGGCCCCATGACCCGTGACGAACTGAAAGACCTGGCCTGCCTCGGCTTCTCCGCCGACCTGGTAATGCAGTCTTTCTGTCACACTGCGGCCTATCCGAAGCCCGTTGATATCAGCACCCAGCACACCCTGCCGGACTTCATCATGAACCGTGGCGGTGTTTCCCTGCGCCCGGCTGACGGCATCATCCACAGTTGGCTGAACCGCATGCTGCTACCGGACACCGTAGGTACCGGTGGTGACTCCCACACCCGCTTCCCCATGGGTATCTCCTTCCCGGCAGGTTCCGGTCTGGTAGCTTTCGCCGCCGCTACCGGTGTTATGCCGCTGGATATGCCTGAGTCCGTACTGGTGCGCTTCAAGGGCAAAATGCAGCCCGGCATCACCCTGCGCGACCTGGTGCACTCCATACCTCTCTACGCTATCAAGCAGGGCCTGCTGACCGTTGAGAAGAAAGGCAAGAAGAACATCTTCTCCGGCCGCATCCTCGAGATCGAAGGCCTGGAAGACCTGACTGTAGAGCAGGCATTCGAGCTGTCCGACGCCTCCGCCGAGCGCTCCGCTGCTGGCTGTACCATCAAGCTGTCCGAAGACACCATGTCTGAGTACCTGCGCTCCAACGTAACCCTGTTGCGCTGGATGATCGCTGAAGGTTACGGCTCCAAGCGTACCCTGGAGCGCCGCGCGCGCGCCATGGAAAAGTGGCTGGCCAACCCGAAACTGATGGAAGCGGACGCCGACGCTGAGTACCTGGAAGTAATCGAGATCGACCTGGCCGAGATCAAAGAGCCGATCGTATGTGCTCCTAACGATCCGGACGACGCTCGCCTGCTGTCCGACGTTGCTGGCGACAAGGTAGACGAAGTGTTTATCGGCTCCTGTATGACCAACATCGGTCACTTCCGCGCTGCCGGTAAACTGCTGCAAGAACACAAAGGTGGCATCTCCACTCGTATGTGGATTTCCCCGCCCACCAAGATGGACGAGCACCAGTTGATGGAAGAGGGTTACTACAACATCTACGGTTCTGCCGGTGCCCGCACCGAGATGCCCGGATGTTCCCTGTGTATGGGTAACCAGGCACGTGTGGCACCGAACGCCACCGTACTGTCCACCTCTACCCGTAACTTCCCCAACCGTCTGGGCGATGGTGCCAACGTGTACCTGACCTCCGCTGAGCTGGCTTCTGTAGGCGCCATCCTGGGTAAACTGCCGACTCCGGCTGAGTACCAGGAATACGCACAGAACCTGGACTCCATGTCCAGCGAGATCTACCGCTACCTGAACTTCGATCAGATTGAAGACTTCCAGAAGTCTGCCGAAGAAGGCAAGCGCATCGCCGCGACTGAGATCCAGGAAGTGAATGTCTAAGTGACAGCCTGATCCAGACCAAAAGCCCCGCTTTTTAGCGGGGCTTTTTTTATCCAGTGAAAATATCCCTATTTACCTACCCTGTAAAATCAGATTTTCCTGCCACTATATCCCCCCTAATTCCTAAGCAAGTCCCTAAAGTCGCGACCACTATTGGCCCACAAATAGACTTTTGAAATACCCTACTGCGAAAGTGCATACATTCTTCCGACTGAGATTTGGGAGATGAGTCTTAAATTGAAAGACTAAATAATATAAAAACCGCCACTAGGCAAACAATATATTGCCCATTTCATTACCACCGGCTAGATTTGAAGATTGGCATTTATACAGAGTTTACAACGGTAAACCTTAGAGAATTAAATTCGATGATTTATTGGAAAACAACCTCTATTACTCGATAGACTTTCTTTAAATGAAAAAATTATTGATGAAATTTAGCCGACCTACATTTAAAAAGTTTCCTGTAAGACTCGTACCTCCCCCTAAAATCTTCTTTTGCCACATCCCAAAATGTGCAGGTTCCTCCCTGCACTCCGCCATTAGTTCTCAATATTATGAGCCAAATAAATTAGGCAGCTTCAACATTAAACGAGCAGTTAGCAAGCGAGCAGCTGATGTATTAGAAATGCCAATGATGTCTGTACGAGAAACTGTAATGGTTCACAATCTATCTATAAATTCTAATTATTATGGACACGGGCACTCATTCTGCCGCCCGAATGTTGTAAAAAATTTCTCCAACGAATGGAATTTTATAACAGTACTACGAAACCCAATTGATAGATGGATATCTCTCTACACCTATAACACCTACAAGAAGAGTCAATGGGACAAGAACTCTCTCCCTTTGGATAAATATATCGAGTCCCAGATTGGGATCATGACAGGACAAGTTTTCATACGATATTTTTCGGATTTTTCTGACTCAAATCCTTCAGAATACATAGAGCAAGCCTTAAAAAATTTACAGCAGTTCTCAATTGTTGGCACAACCAATCATTTAGACAAGCTAACCCAACAAATCTCTAAAGACTTCGATATAAAACTAGACATCCCCAAGATTAACAAGAGCCCTAATACCAAACTTGCTCAGGAGATAAAAACAGACGCAAAAGCAATCAAGAAAATTGAGAAGATTTGCCAATATGATATGGAAATTTACAAAAGATTTACTGATAAGCATGGACCAATATCTTCTGGAAAGAGTTACAAAGCGATGTAAAAACACTGAAAACATACCAAGTCGTGCGAGCCCCCACTAAGACGATAACCCTGCAAAGGGGGAGAGGACTACGAACGGTACAAGTTACGCTGATTCAAATAAAACGAGCGCAATATTGCTACCCATATACAAATATCAGAAACCCCCTCCAAATATATCACTTAGATCATCCACACCCGTAACGGCGCAAACCTCTCGATTACTGTTTAAAATATAGCCACCCATAAATCTACCCGAGAAGACAAGTGGAATGACGCGAATTGTTATCAGTCATAACCACCTCAATTGGTATCGGCTAATGGAGATACACTTCAATGATGGCGTAATCTACAGCTTTCTTTCCCTCTCAACTCCTAAAATCAGGTCAGCTATAATCATTTACAAGCCATAATGTAAAAGTTCGACCATTAGGAATTTTCCTGAAAACAATAAGATTCGCTTAAATACGCCCCCAAAATATCGAACTATAAGAATATAGATACCAATGCCCAATAAACACCCAGATTTTAAACAAAAACCAACAACTCCCAGTAAAGATACTTTTTTAATACAGTGGCAGAATCGCTGGGCATTCTTCACTCAAAAATTCAAACGGAAGATCCTGAAGTATGCCGGTCGCCTAATCAATGCTATCTTTCACAAGCATCGCCATTTCCCAAACTTCTACTTCCCCAATAGTCGCCCACCCTACCCAAAGACTATACCAAGCAACTCCTATACAAGCACATCAGACAATACCCAGACTTTTATTCTTTATAGAATTATCGGCAACGACCTAATCCCTCGACACAGCGCCGGACAATCCTATACAAACCTTGAATTCATTTTGCAGCATGAGCCTCCACTAGAGGGCTGCAAGAAGGTGTTTATCCTCAACCGAATTGTTGACCCAAGAGAGGAAACTGCCATTATCAAACTGCTTTGCAATTACAAACAAAGTTACTTGAGAATACCCTTTCACTGGGGTGAATACAAAGAAATTGGGTGGAACATCCTGGATTACCCGATTAATTATGCCCCCTATAAACTAAAAGACCTTCGCATGCGACGGGATTTGGAAATACAAGCCGAGCTGGGTCTATACCGTCATAAAAATAACTATGTAATGAATAATAATGGGGCGAGAAATCTCGCTCTAGAAGATGGTAAATCAAAAGCAGATTGGATTTTACCTTGGGATGGAAATTGCTTTGTGACTTCAAAAGCCTGGAACGCAATAAGACAACAAGTTCTCAACCATGCCACCTACCCATACCATATTATCCCAATGGCAAGACTATTAGATAATCAGTCCATACTGTGTGAAGACTTCGAGCCTGCCCCCACAGAGGAGCCACAGGTTCTGTTTCGATCTGATAGCACTGAGATTTTTGATAGCCGCTTCTGTTACGGAAGGCGCCCTAAGGTAGAACTTTTATGGCGGCTAGGAGTATCGGGGAAATGGGATGAGTGGGCGATTTTCCCTTGGGATCTCCCCTGCCCGAATTACTCGGAAGCCGCAGGTCACTATACTCAGGGAGGCTGGGTAGCCAGACTATTTTCCGGAAAGACGCACCTGGAGCGGACAGATCAGCAGTCCAGCCGGGATCGAGGAACAACTCGCTCTGAAGCTATCCTTGCCATGCTGGATCACCTCGATGATTCCAGCTTTTCCGCCGATACAAGCGCCCCTGGCAGCAAGTTGGCCGCAGCAAACAGGTGCGACCTTCCCTACCTAATGCTATTAAGAGAGGCCACGCAAAGATCGGTAAAAGCAAAACAGAGGGCGCGATCCAGTTCGATTAACAGCCTGCTTCAGGATTTGACCATTGTCGCCCTTGCGCAATCCCACTGCTCGAAGCAGGAATTCATTCAATTTATCAACAATAGCCTCATCAAGCTATTCCCCAACAAACATGAAACGAAATACAGCAAACAATTACAATCTGTAAATCCCAACCTACTGGTCTACACCCTCTCCAATTTCAAAAAACTGAAACAAGAACAGCAGATTCGTCTGATAGGAGTTGAGCGATTAGACTACCATCTGGAGCAATACTTTAACTGGTTGATAGATAGTCATCGCGGACAATCAACACGCCCAAAACTTGGGCATCTTGGCACACAGTATGATTTACAAGTTGTAGCTTTAGCGCTCTATCTCAATCAAATACAAACTGCCAGAAAAACTCTCAGGGACTCCCGCTTCCGAATATTAGAGCAGTTTGATCACTCGGATAACCAAGTATCAAAAACCAAGAGTAAAAATAATTTTCATTATGAATGTCTCAATCTTCAATCATGGATTTATCTTGCCAGTCTCGCAGAAACAATTGATGAAAATCTCTGGAACTTCACAGCAAGAAATGGGGCTGGCACCCAGCAGGGAATAGATAATTTTCTACAAGCGTTCGAAAACCACAAGGGCCCCAAGCATTTCGACCGGCAGAGACTGATCCCAATAGCCTATGCCTACAGACAACATTATGGAGAGCTAAAAGTAAAACTTAATGCCGTACCAATCAGCCAATGCAAACCTGTTTTCCCAATCGAAACGGGAATTTCCCCATTTTGGAACCTCGGCAAAGAAGCACAAACTTCACCTTTAAAGGCTGCCGATCAATTAACAACTGAAACGGAAAGATAGACAACGGATAGATTATTAAAATCAAATTTCAGGCTTTTTATCTCCGACAAATAAAATGCAAATAATAAAAGCAAACATGGCCAGATAGGCATTTACAGTAAATGCATATTCAATACCCGATGGCATATCAGTGGCCATCGCCACTATCGTAGTATTCAACCCTAATCCTACGGCACCACCCGCTATTTGAAACATAAAAATGATTGCACCCGCTAAACTTGCCCTACTGCTATCAACAACCGTTATAGCTACAGTTGTAATGGTGGAATTGAACAAACCAATACCAGCACCCAATATCACAAGCCCGGGAACCAAAGACATATATTGAGTATCCTTGTGGATATGAGATAGAAGATACATTCCAAGCGTCATCAATAAAGTAGCTGTCGATACTATCTTCTTTGCTCCAATCACATCATATAGCTTCCCTGCCAGAAAGCCGAAAACGCTAAAGGAGAGCATCATAGGGATCAGCCCCATCCCCGCCCTCATTGCTGAGGTACCACGAACATTGGTTAGGAACTGTGGAATAAAAAATAATCCAGCAAAGAAAAGCGCTGAAATCAATAACGTAGCAACAGAGGCGAAGACAAACCGTTTATTCCCAGCTACATCCGGTGGAATCAACGCCTGAGCCCCAACTCGTTTCTCAACGACACTAAACAAGCAAATAAGTAAGAAAAAGGCGGCGATAAGGCCGAGAACCAATGGGCTTTTGAAACCGACATCAACAACAAGATCGAACGCCAGTAACAAGGCAAATAGAGCCATCGACAGCGAAGTGATTCCGGCATAGTCAATACGTTCATCACAAGCTTCTGGAGAGTCATCAGGAATCACTCTCCAGCAAACATATAAGGCAACTGCTGATACCGGCAGGTTAATAAAGAAAATCCATCTCCAACTGGCATAATCTGCCAGCGCACCACCCAACAGTGGTCCAACTGAATTGGCAATACCGCAAACAGTAATCACCAGCCCTCCAGCAAAACCCGCTCGCTTTTCAGTCATCAGGCCATAGGTCATACCCAGGATCGACGGCCACATCATAGCCCCTCCAATCCCCATCAGTGCCCGGGATATCAATAACATTCCCATATTAACTGCAATCCCACCGATAAGTGAGAACGCCATAAATAGCAGGGTTCCAATAAAGAATACCCTCCTCCTGCCATACATATCGGCAAGGCAACCACCTGAAATAATCAGTACTCCAAAGACTAAGGCGTAACCATTAATGACCCACTGGGTCGTTGTAAGGTCAGAGTGGAACTCGTGCTCCATTGCCGGCAGCGCGGGAGAAAAGGCCGTAAAATCATTGGCGACAAGGAAAATGGCAAGAGACAGAGCCAACATTCCAAGGTATAAATTCTTATCTAAGAGACCCTCTTGTCTTTCCATGGCGTAAACCTGCACTTGCATATACATAAACCAATTGACATACAAAATGACGTTATGATTTTTCTTCCTTAGACCCTATAAATAAAACGCAAATAATAAAAGATAACATCGCCAAGTATGCGTTTAATGTAAATGCCTGACTAATCCCATAAGATATATCACCAGCCAATGCGACTATTGTGGTATTCAGGCCCAACCCCACTGCACCACCCGCTATTTGAATCATAAAGATTATTGCTCCGGCCAAACTTGCTCGGCGCGGATCAACAACCGATATTGCAAACGTGATTATAGTAGAATTGAATAAGCCAATACCCGCCCCCAAAATTAACAACCCGGGAACCAAGCGAATATATTGACCGTCCTGATAGATATGAGACAGCATATATAAACCTAAAGCCATTAATAGTGTTGCTATGGAGACAATTAGCTTGGCTCCCAGCACCTTATAGACATTACCAGCAACAAAACCAAATACACTAAATGCCAACATAAGTGGAACCAATCCCAGACCTGCTATTGTTGCAGAAGCTCCATGGACTTTACTTAAATATTGCGGGATAAAAAAGAACCCCGCATAGAAGAACTGGGCAATTAACAAAGCGACACAGGCTGCAGTGACAAAAGACTTGTTTCCTGCTACATCTGGAGGGATTAATGCCCCCTCAGCTGCTCTCCCCTCAACCAATATAAAGAGGCAAAACAAGAGAAAAAAAGCCATAAACAACCCAAACACTAGATAGTTTTTAAACCCCACATCGACTACAAAGTCGAAAGCAAGCAGAAGAGAGAATAGTGCCGATGACAGTAGAGCAACTCCTCGATAATCTAACTTCTCTATAGGCACATTTAACGAATCTGGTGGAATCACTCTGAAGCAAAGATAAAGAACCACTAGAGAAAGTGGTAAATTAATAAATAGAATCCATCTCCAGCTGATATAGTCAGCCAGGAAACCTCCCACTAATGGCCCTACAGAATTTGCTATACCGCATATCGTAATAATCAGTCCACCGGCCAACCCAGCATTCTTCGGTGTCATCAGACTGTACATCATCCCCAAAACAGACGGCCAAATCAGCGCACTCCCCGCCCCCATAAATGCACGGGAAACCAACAGCATCCCCATACTTCCAGCAATTCCGCCCAAAAACGAGAAAAACATGAAAATTAATAACCCGACAATAAATGTTCGCCTCCTACCATACATATCAGCCAGACGACCTCCTGAAACTATCAACACACCGCAAACCAATGCGTAAGCACTAATTACCCATTGACTCGTAGTCAGATCTGACTGGAACTCTTGTTCAACCACAGGCAGTGCCGGCGAAAATGCAGTGAAATCATTGGCCACAAGAAAGATGGCCAGGGACAGCGCGCCTAGACCAAGATATAGATTACTTTTCACCGAGGGCTTTTTATCAACCACACCTAAAAACTCGGCTTATTCTCAGTGAAAATAGCTGCCATTAACGAATCGTTTTTGTAGAATGACCAGAAAAGAAAATCATGGAAATCAAGAACCCAAGTAGTGCCAGATAAGCATCAACCACAAAGGCCCGCTCAATCCCAACAGCGATGTTGGGAGCCATAGCCAGTAAAGTCGCATTAACTCCCAACCCAAGGGCCCCGCCCACAAATTTAAACATATAGATAATCGACCCTGCCAAACTGGAATCACTGGGCTCAACTACGCTAATTGCCGCTGTAACAATCGTAGGGCTATATATGCCAATACTGCTGCCCACTATCAAAAGCCCGGGAAGGAAGCGAATATAAGATGCCTGGGGCTCAACAGCCGACAGTAGAAACAGCCCTACACACATACCCAAAGCACCAGCACAAATCAAAATCTTAGCGCCCAGACGCTCGTATAATGCGCCAGAAATATAGGCTACAACACCAGAGCTGACCATTAATGGTAGCAACGCCAACCCTGCCCCAAAGGCAGAATAGCCCTTTACCTTGATAAATAGCTGCGGGATATAAACCAGGGTCGCAAAAAATGCGATAGCAACAAAGAACATACTGAGTCCAGCGGCGATAAAGCCTCTGTTCTTTATCAATTCACCTGGAATTAGCGCGTTATTAGGATCAACAGTTTCAACAACAGCAAAAAATATCATGAGAAATATGGACAGTACCAATAGGCCCCACACATAGAAGTGGGACAAGCCATACTGAACCACCAGATCCATAGCAAGGAGGAAACTAAATAAAGACCCACAGAGGGTAATAACACCCCAATAGTCAATTTTCTTATTGCTTTTCTGCGTACTAGCTGGAGGATATTTGCTCCAACACAGAAGAATAACCAGCAAAGCAATAGGAATATTAATAAATAATATCCAGCGCCAGCTGGCAAAATCAGCCAACAGACCACCAATCACTGGGCCACTGGCATTGGCCAACCCCGTTGTAGTGAGAATCAATCCTCCGGCCAGCCCGGCCTTATCCCTGGGCAAGAGGGAGAAAACCATACCCAGGATGGCAACCCAGGCCAAGGCTCCCCCCAAACCCATCCATGCACGGGCGAATAATAGCGTTCCTATATTTCCCGCAAATCCACCTACAAGGGAAGATGCAGTAAAGATATAGATGCCGGTAATAAACATTCGCCGACGACCATAGATATCAGCCATCCTGCCCGTAGACACAATCAAAACACCATACACCAGGGTATAGGCGTTAACGACCCAATGAATGGTGGTGATATCGACATTGAATGTCTTTTGAATTGCAGGGAGTGCCGGCGAAAATGCCGTATAATCATTGGCAAGAAGAAATGCCGCCAGTAGCAGGGCAAAGAGCCCCCAGTAGTGAGTGGGAGTTAAAGAGCTTTCATTGGATGCCATCGATTAAATCTACAGGTACTTTATATCCAGTATGGTGTATTTGTTCCAACACCCACCCCAGCAAAGCCTCAATTCGTAATCAAAAATCAATATAATTCGAGCCACTATCACATTTACATGACAACAGCTAATGATTACCATTAATTAAGCTACATTCCACTTGAAAAAACAGATTTAAACGAGCTTCATCAATAAGTACATGCCTACAAATTATTACAAAGCGCCTAAGGCCAACCTGGAAAGTAAAACCACTCCTTCGCCCCAAACTATATCCTTCCTTATTGCCCTTAAAGCTACTGCGCTAACCTGTGTCGTATTACCAACTATTATTGCGGTTTTTTCCTTGCCAGGTGCTTCCGGAATTCAGATTCTTAATGGTACAGTCCCGATGCTGACATTGTATCTGATGACCACTCTGATATCCTTAATCGCCACACTAACCTACGGGAAGCTTATTGAGTACTTCCTGTTAAAGATGCAGAGATACAACCGAGTTTCTATGATGTTGGGTGGTGCTCTTCCAAGCATTCTCCTTTGCTGCGCAGGAATAGCAACAACAGAATCAGGTTTCTTCGGTCTCGCATTTATTATCGCTTTATACTCAATTCCCATTGCCTTTTTATGCCATTATTTTGTTGAAAAATCTGGCAAGGATGTAAAGAGCGCTTAAAGGAACCTGCCTCTTCCCCCCTCCCTCAGACGAAGAATTAAGAGCCTCCGATCACCTTTGGGAAATTCTTCTCAGAATATTGATAGTTAATTCCCAAGGAAAACACTCTGCCCATAATCAAAAATCGGAGGGTCATCCTATAACGTCATCCAATATCATTTTAACGATAGTGCTTTGGATGTCAGTGGTAGCTTTGGGTGAAAATAATTCAAGTAATTACCCAGGGATTTGAGAGCCGTCTTTGCCTAACCAGCTATTCAGCAGAGTCCCAAATCGACAAACAGGCAGTAATCCGCTTGATAGAACTTAATATGTTGATTTGTAAGGAAATAGATATGAAAACTTACGCCTCCATTGCTGCGGCAGTCGCTATAGCCATCAGTGGGCACGCTGCCGCCAATACAGTTATTCCCATTCAAAACGGTAATGGAAATTCAATAACAGCCAACCAGAATGATCCATCAACATCTGGTAATTTTGCAATACTTACACAAATCGGTGACAACAACTCAATGACCACATCTCAGCTAGTCAACACTACGAATAGTGTTATCAACAGCACCCAACTTGGCGACAACAACACTGTTTCATCGATTGATCAAACCGATGCCACTACATCGACTGTTACCGTACTGCAAAATGGCCAAACCAATTTGTTTAATGCGCTTCAAGTTAGCACTACTTCAAGTACTTCAACAACGACACAAACTGGCACCTCCAATCAATATACCACCGTACAAACTAATTCATCTTTAGATAACACCGTAATCACCCAGAATGGTGACTCAAACATGGGTTCCATGGTTCAGTCATCCTCCTCTGGGAATGGGCTTTTTATTACCCAGCTTGGAACAACTAATACCGCAGGAGCAGCTCAATCAACTGAGACTTCCGGCACCATCACGGTACTTCAAGATGGCACATCAAATATGTCGGGAAGTACACAATCTCTCGGAACAGGGAATACTCAAAGTACAACCCAGGTGGGAACGAGTAACACCTCATTAGTTCTTCAATTTACCAGTGTCGGAGATTCCGCTGAATTAATACAGGAAGGTGATTCAAACGATGCAGATATTGAACAAGATTTAGGCGCGGGCAATAGTCTCTACGCTGAACAGCTAGGCACCACCAATACGGTCATGACCTTTCAAACTGGTGCGGGTAACGATGGTGAAATTCTCCAGGATGGATTAAGTAACTCAGCAGATCTATCACAGGATGGCGACTTGCTCGTAGCCTATATAGAACAAATCCAGACTTCGAATACTGCAACAATTACCCAAACATCAACCAACAATAATGCCAGTACTATGCAGATGGGTTTCGCCAACACCCATGACACCACCCAGGCAACAAGTGGAAACTCAGCAACTGCTACCCAGCTAGGTACCAGTAATACAGGTACCATCTTGCAGTAATTCATCGGCCGGCTCCTGTGAGCCTCAAGCTGGAGCCGGCCATACCTGATGATATAGTGATATTTACTTTGCTATAGTAAATTTTTCAACAATTAAAGCCCCCAGGTTTTTCCCCGCCCCTATTTTAAATGCATAAAAGAAATGACTAACGTAATTAGTCACTTCTTTTTTATACAAGACAAGCTGCGATATCTGCCTGCAACTATCTCTTTAGGGATTTCTTCTCAGTAGATTGATAGTTATTTCCCAAGGAAAACACTCTGCCCATAATCAAAAATCGGAGGGTCATCCTACAACGTCATCCAATATCATTTTAACGATAGCGCTTTGGATGTCAGTGGTAGCTTTGGGTGAAAATAATTCAAGTAATTACCCAGGGATTTGAGGGCCGTCTTTGCCTAACCAGCTATTCAGCAGAGTCCCAAATCGACAAACAGGCAGTAATCCGCTTGATAGAATTTAATATGTTGATTTGTAAGGAAATAGATATGAAAACTTACGCCTCCATTGCTGCGGCAGTTGCTATAGCCATCAGTGGGCATGCAGCCGCCAATACTACCATTGTCATTCAAAACGGTAATGGAAATACAGCAACATCTAACCAGAATGATCCATCAACATCTAGTAACTTTGCAATATTTACTCAAACTGGCGACAACAACTCATCCACCACCGCTCAGACAATCAACTCTACAAACAGTGTTATCAACAGTACACAAATAGGTGACAACAACACTGTCGCCTCCATTGACCAGGAAAATAGTGCAACATCAGTTATTACTGTTGTTCAAAATGGACAAACTAATCTCTTTAATGCCATACAACAAAATACGACAACAAGCACTTCAACAACCACACAAAATGGCACATCGAATCGATTTGCAATTGTGCAAGGTGATTCAAACTTTGATAATATCGTTGTTACCCAGGCGGGAAATTCAAATGGCGGCACAATGATACAAGCCTTTACATCCAACGCATCCCAATTTATTACCCAGCTGGGAACCTCAAATCTTACCGGGGGCTCTCAAAGGAGCGAGACGTCTGGTGTTGTCACGATATTTCAAGATGGCACCACGAATAGGGCATTTTTTGGGAATGGGAGCGGATCTGAAAATGATCAAAACACCACACAGTTAGGCCTTAGCAATACATCAAGCACGAGACAATTCACAACACTCAACAACACCTCCAATCTGTTACAGAATGGAGACTCTAATGTTGCTGATATTGCCCAGGATTTTGGCTCAAATACCTCTATTGAAGTTATGCAGCTCGGCACGACTAACATGGTGATGACATTCCAATCAGGGTCAACTAATGAGGCAGAACTTGAACAAGATGGCCTCAGCAACACCGCAGACCTCTCTCAAGATGGAGACCTACTTGTAGCCTTTATGGAGCAGGTTGGAGATTCTAATGGAGCTACGATTACCCAAACCTCTACGATGAATACCGCTAGCGCCATGCAAATGGGCACGACAAACACCCATGACACTACCCAGGCAACAAGTGGAAGTTCAGCAACTGCAACCCAAGTGGGAACCAGCAACGTAGGTACCATCCTACAGTAATCCAAGGGCCGGCATCCGGGAAATTTCAACCGGAGCCGGCCATCCGAGAATCTCATGAATCTTGATTTTCAATTGAAAATCTACCAACCTGTTATGCTCCAAACCTTTCACTTCCAAATTTCCAACGAGTAAGAAAAGTAGTTAATTCGATTAGCCTCTGCCTATCTTGCTCATACAAAAATTTCAGACCAAACCTGTAGCCGTCTCTCTAAGCATTTATTCTCAGCATTTTGATATTTAATTCCCAAGGAAAATACTGCTCACCTGACTGAAAATCGTGGAGTCATCCTATTACATCACCCAATATCATTTTGACGACAGTGGTTTGTGTGACAGCGGAAACATTGGGTGAAAATAATTCAATTAATTACCCAGGGATTTGAGAGCCGTCTTTGCCTAACCAGATGTTCCGCAGAGTCCCAAATCGACAAACAGGCGGTAATCCGCTTGATGAAGATTAATATGTTGATTTGTAAGGAAATAGATATGAAAGTCTACACTTCCATTGCTGTGGTAGTTGCTATAGCCATCAGTGGGCATGCAGCCGCCAATACTACCATTGTCATTCAAAACGGTAATGAAAATACAACAACATCTAACCAGAATGATCCATCAACATCTGGTAACTTTGTAATATTTACTCAAACTGGCGACAACAACTCATCCACCACCGCTCAGACAGTCAACTCTATAAACAGTGTTATCAACAGTACACAAATAGGTGAGAACAACTCCGTTTCATCAATTAGTCAATTTGACACCACCACTTCAGCCATTAATGTACTGCAAAATGGCCAAACCAATCTCTTTTTTGCCATGCAAAGCAATACGATGACAAGCACATCAATAAGCACACAAAATGGTACATCTAATGAAATGGTAATTACACAATTTGAATCCAACTTAGATAATATGGTTGTTACCCAGACAGGAGATTCAAATATAGGCGTGCTCGGACAAGACCAAACATCTAATACTTCCCAAATCTTAAATCAGCAGGGAATCTCAAACGTAGTCGGAGGCATTCTAGCTAACGAGACGTCTAGTATTGGCATAATATTCCAAGATGGAACCTCGAATATTGCAGACTCTATTTTTGAAAATGGTTCGGGGAATTATCAAAGTACCATACAGCTAGGCCTTAGTAATACATCATTCACTAAGCAATCCTCTGCATTTAACAACACTTTTAATCTGCTACAGGATGGTGACTCTAATGATGCCCATGTTGTCCAGGAGTATGGCTCCGACACCTCCATTGAGGTCATACAGCTTGGCACAACTAACATGGTAATGACGGACCAGACTGGATCAACTAATGAGGCAGGACTTGAACAAGATGGCCTCAGTAACACCGCAGACCTCTCTCAAGATGGAGACCTACTTGTAGCCTTTATGGAGCAGGTTGGAGATTCTAATGGAGCTACGATTACCCAAACCTCTACGATGAATACCGCTAGCACCATGCAAATGGGCACGACAAACACCCATGACACTACCCAGGTAACAAGTGGAAATTCAGCAACTGCAATCCAAGTGGGAACCAGCAACGTAGGTACCATCTTGCAATAGTCCACTAGCCGGCCTCAGGAGACTGTCACCCTATGCCGGCCAACTTGGCCTTTGGCTTTCCGTAGAATTCTTCTCAGTATTTTACGCCGTCTGCGAACCTATCCACCTGTTTACAAGAACTATGGGGCTGCCCTGCAATATAGTGTCCTTAATGCCAACCATGGCTCACCATCTTCAAGTTTATTATCCGTCAATTTGTCACCAGGCTAAGAATTCACACATATGAGTGCACTTATAGAGTTAAGGAGCCTCTGAATAATTCCGTGATGCCTCTGGCTTGCAGAGCGGTTCACAATCAAGGCGCGACTTCGCAGGAATGTCTAGACCTTTCAAGAAGTTTCAACGCGGAGTGTGAATCGCTCTGCAAGCCCCGTAGGGCAGGTCCTGAAGGCTACAGCCATTCTCGGCGAGCTGCGCCTAACATCTGCAGCCCTCAAGGCCCGCAGAGATATTACGGAATTATTCAGAGGCTCCTTAAAGCTACATTTCCGGATTCAACTCTAGGGCCATGGATACTTACCAGTACCCTCCTTCTCAAACTGCTCTAACTTTTCTTTCGCTTGAGGCAAAAGATCATAGATTGGAGGGTTGTTGGATATAAAACCGATCTTGAATTGTGGGGGATACTTAATGAGTTCTTTCATGTAGTCCCCTGCTGTTGTCATCACCGGCACAAGCATTGGCAAATGACGCACACCGATACTGACATCTTCCTTAGGATTGGAATAAAGGTTAAATAATATTGCCCCACCACTCTCGACAAAGATAGGGCCACTAAACCCGCCCCAGTTACCTCTCTGTACAACACCATTCTCGATTTCTGCCGTCCATACATATTTGAATTCATCAATACGCATGGCCGAAAAAATACTGATTCATCGTATAGGGCCGACTACGGCGTGCAGACTGGCCATTATCCGCCAACAGCATTCCCGTTTGATCGATACCATCGATATATCGATCTTCACTAACAAAACTTGCCACCTCCCTACCGGGCTTGCCCGCTATTGAAATGGCTGTGTTAAAGAGATCAGCTAGATCAAACAACCCTTCAGTCCGGCGAGGCTTTATCATCCCCTTCCAATAGGCAAATGTCGGTACCCTCACACCACCTTCCCAGCTAGTACCCTTGCAACCCCGAAAAGGTGTTCGGCCATAGGGGGGAACCTCACACTCGGGACCATTATCCGAGGTGAAGAAAATCAGGGTGTTATCCAGCTGGTTTGTCTCCTGCAAAGCACTAAATATCTGCGCAAGTACATAATCCATATGCACCATACAGTCGCTATATACTGTACGAGCTCGCGATTTCCCTGCCCACTTATAAGATGGATAATTATCAAAGTGGCAACCTCGGGGGGCGTGATACAAAAAGAATGGCTTTTCAGAGCTTTTCATTTGCCTAATGAAATTTACACTGTAATCCATCCACTGGTCATCGAGCACCTTGATAGAGTCCAGGTCAATCAGATGGAGATCTTCACACCGCTCCGTGTCCTGCGGCGTGCAATGAACCTCACTATGACTAAATGGCTCCTTCTGCATCATGGCAAAGCGCTCTGGAGACAGCGCCACTTCTGGATTGAAATAAACGTCCCGCCATTCCGTATACATATCTGATACACCGAGAAACCCTCGGTAATCGTCATAACCAACATTCTGCGGTAGTGAGCCCTTATTCTCTCCCATATGCCATTTACCGACCCCCTGGGTCACGTAGCCTAACTTTTTGAGTACCGCCGGCATGGTTACTGCTCCGTCCAAGCCGCCAGCCTCACCATACATTGGGGGGCGTAGGATTCCATGGTGTAGCGGATTTTGGCCGGCATGAATCGTAGCCCGTGTTGGCGAGCATGAAGGTGTTGAATAGGCAGAGGTTAGAATAAGCCCCTCATTCGCCAATTTATCCATAGTGGGTGTGGCATTGCCGACAGCAATACCTCCACCATTAAAGCCAACATCCATCCAGCCCACATCATCAAGTAAGAAAATCAATATGTTAGGCTTTTTGCCAAACTTCTCCTCCAGAAGAGCCAGCTTCTGTCTAGCTTGCTTTTCCTCTTGCGGATGCTGGATTACGGGATACATATTGTCAGCCAGCTTTACAGGCTTTAAATGCAGAAATTGATCCGGATGGCTGTATCCTGGTGCAGAAGTTGGCCCCGTGGTACTTCCCCGTAAATTCTCTGCCAGAGCAATGGGGCCTGACACCATCAAGATTACAGCAAGAGATACAACAAGAGAATTATCAGCCAAGAACCGCAACCAAGACAATTTCATATCCGAGATCCATTTCGTATAAATTTACTATTAGCAATCTCTAAGAACTCAGCCCTTCCTGAGCCGCCAATATTAAACGGCTAACAACCCATACGAGTTAACATCGCTAATACTTGTTGAAGGATAGCCCCGACCACTCGCCTTATCCCTTGCAGTCAACATTTAGAGAGAATGAAAATAGGAAACACGCTCCTAAATACCGATAAGAAACCGTATTGCCTAAGAGGAATCTAAGCAGCGCGTCAATTACCTTCTCTGGGGCTCCTGAAAGAAGAAAATTGCAATCAAGAACCCTATAAGGACAATAAATCCATCTACCAGTAGTGCCCGGTTCACACCGGTGGCAATATCCGGCGCTGACGCCAATATGGCTGAATTGATCCCCAAACCCACAGCACCACCTAAAAAACGGAACATATAGACAACAGCACCAGATAAACTGGATTTACAGGCCTCCACAGAGGTAATTGCAGCGGTCACAGCGGCAGGGCTAAATATACCCAAGCCACTACCAATCAATAACATACCCGGTATAAAGACTGGGTAGACAATATGATTACCGTGAACCGAAAGCATGAAAAGCCCCAGACTCATCGCCAGGGCGCCTGAACAGAGCAGTAATTTGGGGCCAAACCGCTCATGAATTACTCCAGAAACAAATGCAAAAATGCCAGAAGAGACCATAGCTGGCAACAAAGCCAATCCGGCCTGAAATGCAGAATACTGATGCACGCTAATAAAAAGCAAAGGGATATAGACAAGGGTTGCAAAGAAGGCGATAGCGACAAAAAACACACTAACTCCTGATGTCATAAACACACGATTTCTCACCAAGCTCTCTGGAATAAGAGCATCATCTGCCATTCTAGCTTCAACAAAAGCAAAAGTTATCGCAGCCAATAAAGATATTGCCAGAAGACAGAAAACCAAGAGTCGAGAAATACCTGTCTGAGTTATTAAATCAAGAGCCAACAAAAACAGGAAAAGGGATACGGAGAGAGTTAACACGCCCAAGTAATCAATTCGTTCGTCTTTTTTTTCAAACTGCTCTGACGGGTACTTCAATACGTAAAAAACGACCACAAAGATAGCAATGGGGATATTTATAAATAAAATCCAGCGCCAGCTCAAAAAATCTGACAACACTCCTCCAATAACAGGCCCGCAAGCAGTAGCCACACCTAATGCAGCCAAAACAAAGCCCCCAACAAATCCTGCGCGATCAGATGGCAACAGTGTGTAAGCCATCCCTAGCATTGCCGACCAGGCTAATGCACCTCCCAACCCCATCAATACCCTGGCGATTAACAGTACCCCTACCTCACTCGCAAGCCCTCCCAATAGCGATGAGCAAGAAAAAATACCAACACCAATTAAGAAAACAGTTTCACGCCCATAGATATCCGCCAAACGTCCACTGGTCACAATAATGACTCCATAGGCCAGGGCATAGGCATTCACTACCCAGTGAACGAATGATATGCGGACGGAAAAGTCTTTGGCGATAGCGGGGAGAGCTGGTGAAAAGGCGGTAAAATCGCTGGCGATCAAAAATACTGATAAAAAGAGAACAAACAGTCCCCAGATTTGCCCCTCTGAGATCCCCTTCACTTTTGTCATTTTTACGATGCCAGCTCTCTAAGGTCCTACTTAGTGACACTCTAGTCCATGGGCTCAGAGGAAGAGTCTCACAGCTTGTATAGCTCCATATATTGCATCTGGCGACGATTGAAGTGGATTTGGAGGCTTACTGACTGAGTCCGTCTAGTGACGGCTAATAACGCCATTTACTCTTTACTTAAAAATTGGAGTTAAATAGTGGGATTAAACAACCTGATTCTTTTCCGTTTTAATAACTTCACATTATTGTTTGAAGCTCAAACGAAAGGGATAAGAATTAAGGCCCAGCTTGCACCGGGCCCTAAAATCACAGCTTACCAATAATATTAATAAACACCCCATGACTGTCATAGTCCAGCTGGGTGAGGTCATCAGAGAAGTCGGTAAAGTTGTAGCCCACCCCCAACTTAAGGTGGTCGCCAACATGGCGATACAAGCCGATTAAGGCGCCGCTCTTGCTATCCTGGGCATCGGGTAAATCGAGCAGACGCGCTTCCAAGAGGAGGTCCCAGCGCTTGATAAAATGCCAATCGGCACGCAGTACATAGAGGCTCGCACGGCTATCGAAAAATTCCGGGTCTTCCGTATCCATGCTCAACTGGCCCAGACGATAGGCGTACTTGCCACCCAAAGTCCACTGTCGATTGAGATCGTAACTGGCATCTATCGAAAAGATATGACTCTTCTGGATAAATTCAGTGGAGGTATTTTCAACCGTAACCTGATCCTGAGTCGGCACATTATAGAAATAGGTGTACTTCATCAGGGTGTTCAGGCGGTCATTGTTTACCGGGCGGTAGGCATAACCCATTACCGCTTCGGTGAATTTACCATCGTAGAATTCACCTTCCGAACTTTTGCTGTCTGAATAGTTGAGTTTGCCAACCAAGCGCCAGTCCGGAGTGAACTGGTAGTTGAAGGTATTTTTTAATAGCCAGGTATCGCGCTCAGTTTCCGATACAGTATTTTCGCCCGATACCGTTTCCGATATATCCGTACGGTATTCCAGCGCGGATGCGATACGTATAGCATCCAAGCCATAGCCCACATTAAAGCCCATGGCATTGCGCTCAGTCTTAGCTCCTGTATCCGGGTCTTCGAGTGTGCCCGCCTCCAGGGTAGTGCCATAGGTCCAACGGTCATTGGGGGCCAGATCCATACCCAGGGCGTGGGTCAGGCCAGTGGAAACATCACCGTGACTATAGCGCTCCTCACCGTAAATATTTAGCGTATCAGAATAGCGACTGCGGAAGCCGGTACTCATATTGCCCTTGCGTGCACGCACACCGGTATCGCTGCGCTCATTATCCAGCGCATAATTCATATAGAGGCTGGTTCTGTCAGTCACCAGAAAGTCCGTACCGAGTCGGGCAGCTGTGCCAGTATCACCACCGGAAACTTCACTGTCCATTGTCAAACGGTCACTTACCCGATAAGCGCCACCGAGGCCGATGCGATTGTTCTCTTCGCGGGTACCGGTCACTTCCATCGTATTCTGAACAAAACCAAAGGCGCTCCAACTCTCACCGGAATCATAGCTCGCCTCGACAGCAACATCTGTGCGATCCCCTTCTGTCTGGGTAGCGGCGACAACTTCGGATTCATCTTCACGGCTATCATTGCGAACTGCGGAGGTGAGTCGCCAGTGATCATTAATGCGGTAGCCGAGCATCAAGTCCATGGCATTGGTTTGTAACCCCTGCTCCTCCTCTTTGGTATCGGCTTTGATTCTTACATCAAAACTTTCGCCGATCGGCAGGTTAACGCCACCGCCATATTGGATGGTATCGCCATCCACAAATTGGCCTGGACCGGAAAAACCAGCTTCACGCTCTTGATGGTAGAAATTACCAGAGCCACGCAAACTCTCGAAGAATTCTCCCAGCTGTAAAACGCCTTCCACTTTAGTTGCACTGGCAGCAACCGTGGAATCCAGGCTTTCGTCATCAAAGGTATAGCCGCCATCGAGTGAACTGACGCTATCGAGATTACTGCCCTCGCTGTCGGCCACTTCAATTTTTACCCAACTACTGGCGCTTTTACGCAAAGTCAGGTCAATACCCTGCAAGGAACTTTCATTTTCATCTTCATCTTGCTGAATACTGCTGAAGCCCAATTTGACGTGATCGCCCAACCAGTAGTGGGCACGCCCACCAACAGCCAGGGTGTCCATTTCTTCAAAACCTGGTGTGTATTCGTAGCGTGCTACCAGGTATTGGGGATTGCCGTTGTAAGCGCCATCTTCAATGAGCAGTTCATCATTTGCCAGGGAAGATAAGGGGCTGTTAAGCAGGATACGCCCTTGGATATAGTCGATGTCGTAATCAACTACTGCGGTGAGAGTCTTAACTGCGAGCACCAGCCCGGAATCTTTATCCCGAACTTCTACTCGTAAACTTTCCGAACCGCTGGAAATGTCCTGGTGGCGGAGGTAATACAGGGAACCGCCGGTTCCACGATACTCATCGCGCCCGGCAATGGTTCCCGGCTCTGCTCCAAAGGCATCTATTTGAAAGCGCTTCTCACCAAAGCTAGTCATCGCATCGGTTTCAAAGTGACCGCTACCGCCGTAGAGCGTTCGGTCAATTTGAGCGAGCTCATTATCGGCGTAGTTGGCTTTGAAATTACCCCAGAGACCGTAGTCATCGTACTTGGACAATTTCACATAAAACTTGCCTGACGTGGGGGCGTCTTCAACTACGGTGGAGTCATCGCCAAACGTCGGGTAATACAAATCACTATCCAGGCGGCGGAACAAGGCATCGGGAGACTTTTCCATAAAGTTGGAAAACAGATCCTCTACCGGGCCCTCTTCGGTATCGGCACTGGCCGACAGGCGCCAGCCTTCCCCGAAACCGCCGTTGGTGTAAAACGCCAGACGGCCATCGTAGCTTACTGAGTTGTCATAGTGAGTTTCATCACCGGTAACCAGGGCCGCTGGACCATTGGTTTTATCGTAACCCACAGTAAGGTCGGCAATACCTACAGCAAACCAGTCGTTTTTGGCAAAATCCAAATCCCGCAGGAAAAGTTCACCATTACCCTCATCATCGAGTATCGCCACTTCAACCGTATGCATGCCCGGCTCAAAAATTTGCTCGGCGATAAACTGGCCTTGACTATCGACCGGTACTGGATTGCCCGCTAACCATACGGTGTGCCCGGACGGCACCTGAGTGCCATTGACCAATACACTGTTACCATCCAGAGGGATGTTCCGCTGTGCTAAGCGGTTCTCGCCGTAGCCTACTAATAATTCCCTACCGATATCTTCATTTTCTGCAGACTCTTCAATTTGATCTACCAACCACAGGGTCTGTTCCGTAGTCTCGTCATAGCGGCCCTTGTTGTCATAGGCACGCAGTACGTAGTGTAATTTTTTTAGAGGCGCCTGGAATTCAGAAAATTCTGCATGCCATTCCCCTTTGCCAAAGTGATCCAGCGGTACAATTGCCAGAGGTGTATCGCGCAGAGACTGTCCCTCTTCGAACAATCGCACTTCGGTACTTTTAATAAAAGAGGGATAGTTGGTATAGCTACTGAAAAATACCCGGTTCTCTGCCAGATCGGTATCCGGGTTATCTGCGTAACGGATGGTGTTGGGCCACGCTGTCACATTCAGGCGCGGTTGCATTTTTTTATTGTCGAAGCGAAATTGAATATTCGCTTCTTGCAAGGCCACATCAGTACAGCGCTGTAAGTCCGCTGAGTTTTTATAGGGGTCGTATTCCGGGCTGCCGTCGACGGTAATACGCATCAAGTTAAGTGCGTAGGGATTATTGGCTATGGCTTCACGATTAATGCGCTCGATTTCCAAGCGATCACTTTCAGTGAGAATTGCCAATTCATCGTACAGGATTTCGACCTCAACCCTGGCGCCATCCCGCTGCTCAAAGCCATTGCTCACTACATCGGCAGATTGGACGTAGCCGCGCCCCTCAAACTCCACCTGGGTATCTTCGAGATTCAGTAATTCCTGTACCTGTGCCATAGCGCGCTGAGCGCGGGCACCGGACAGTCCCTGGTCATCGCCGTAAACCATCGCTTCGCGGCGATCCATACGCTGGTTATCGCTGTAGCCAATAAAGCTCAGACGAACATTCGCTTTATTGGAAATTTCAGCCATGGCCGCACGTATTTGTGTCAGCTGTGCCTGACTGATAATCGGATCGCCATTATCAAAACGAATCGGCGACAGTTTTCCACCCGCAGATTCATAGGCAATAGTGAGAGTTTCCGCAGCGGCAGCTTCCGGACACGCCTGAACAGAATCTGTAGCGACTTCCAGTGGGTCGTCATACCAAAATTCCACTTCCACCCGACGGTTGAGGGCTCGCCCTTTCGGCGTATCGTTGGCCGCTAGCGGCTGGCTCGCCCCTTTGCCACTGCTGGTGATCATGGCCGCAGGCAAATTCAATGCAGTACCCAGGGCCTGAGCGACACGGCGAGCTTCGCTATAGGACTGCTCCTGATAAGCACTCTGTTGGGCTTCCGGATTTTCACTCACGTCCAGGGGACGGGCGTCGGTATGACCAATAAAGTGAATAACCAGATTGTTTTTATCCGCAAGGTTAGATCGAACCTCGCGGATACGGCGGATAAAGGCTTCCGGCAATTCTGTTTGTCCGGGCTCCATCCTCAGTGGCGTCACCAGGTTTCTCAGGCGTGCCCGCTGTTCACTGCCTGCAGCGTAAGTAAGTCTACACACCGTTTCCTGGCGACATACTTTCACCCGGTTGAGCAATAATGCCTCCGCACGGGCACGGTCCGCCATGGCTTTTTCATCCAGGGCGTCGTAGGTTACTTTTACCTGTACTCGGCGGTTCTCTTCACGACCTGCGGTAGTAATATTATCCGCTGTGGGTTCTATATCCCCACGCCCTTCAACAACAATCATTTGCTCAGGCAGTTCAAGGGCCTCTTGAAGGAAGTCCGCCACGAACTGGGCCCGCGCCAAAGTAAATTCTTCTTTGCTGGCAAAGTCTGCTACCTGCTCCCCGGTAAGGGGATCGGAATCTGTATGGCCAACAAAGTGCAACTTAAAATTGGGCGTCTCACCCAAGTCATTCAAGCTCTGGCGCAGTAACTCCACGGTCTCCAGAGGAACTTCATCCTCTACGCCATAGAACAGGATTGGGTCGATAAAATCTTCCACCACGATCGGGTCCAGCGGCGCAACAAATTGAGTTGCATCCTGCAACCATTGATTTGTAGGTGCGCGCAGCAGCATACCTTCAGTATTACTGCCTATCGACTGCTCTTCGAGTTCGGATTGAGCTCCACTTTCTTCAGAACTCAGGCTTGGAATATTTTGCCAGACCTGCCACCAACTAGGCTCATCTACTTGCGCACCCACTTCCTGGGACTGCGCCGGAAGTGTCAATGCCAACGCGATCGCAGTAGCGAGACGGCAGTCCCGCCGGGGGAAAAAGCGGGTCGTCTTCGCGGCAGTATTTATCGAGCAAGCTCGCCGGTCACGATTCCGTTTTGCAAAGGACATCACTCCAAACCTCCTTTACCAGGAGGCGCTCCACGGCGCCAGAAAACTTCAGTTTCTATGGTCAAATCGTAGTCACCTTCACGGCTCTCCCAGTCCTGGGCGACCTGATCTTTAATTGCCTGCAGACGCTCGTCCACCAGATCCGGATCTTCATTCTCCCCAAGATAGGCAAGGCGTAAAACAGAGGGAGCTTCACTGAGTTTTTCCAACAATAAATCCATTCGGGAATGCCATTGCGGGCGCAACTCTGTTGTGCCCGGTTCAAATACCGCTTCGGCAATATCCAGGCGCACTACCCGGTGCAAGCTGGCTCCAAAGTTGAACTTCAGCATCTTGCCTCGGGTGGCTCGCAGCACACGCGGGTTTTCAGTGGTGAGACGATACCCGCTTGGCAAGCTGCGATCGTCGAGCTTGAGCACAAAATTGGAACCTCGATCCCCATTCGGCACCACTGCGCAGGTAATATGGAATCGACCGTGGGAGTCCGCAGTAGCATTCAGGCCGGTAGCCGTCACCACTCGAGCACCCGGTAAACCACCCTCTCCTTCATCCTGGTAGCCATTCATATTTTTATCGTCAAACACTTTGCCGATAACATCGGTGCAGTCGAAGGTGGGATCGGGCACCACGCGCACAGTGGCAGAGGCCTCACCTGACGCGGCCTGACCTGAGAGTTGGTTGAACATACGGGCGCGGTTAACATATTTGCCCTCGCCCACACCGGAACCCACGACCAGCAACAGTTTTAATACGCGGGTTTCTTCCGCCTCCACGCGCAGATCCGACCACCTCAATTGCAGGCCTTCGCTTTCAGGCTCAACCGCTTCTCCATCAAGGCGCGCCGAGCCCGCGACATATTTGAAGCCTGCCGGGAAGTAATCTACTAGCTGTAGATCTGTCAGTGGAATTGGCAGCGTATTGCCAAAAGTAATGGTGTAAGGAACCAACTGACTGCGGGTTACATTGAGCATGGCCGCGGTTTTGGTGATGGATAGCGCCCCTTCCAACTCCGGGTCCATGGCGACATGGTTGTTGAACAGCTGGCTTTCCCCTGGAATCTGACCATCATCCAAAGTCATTCGCAGGTAGTAGTCCGTTGCCGCATCCCGCGCCTCGACATCAAGAGAGGGGTGAGAGAACGATTCCTGAACCTCACAATGATTTGCGGTCGCAGGAACCATATCGGCGTTGCTGCCCAGGCAACCGGCCACATCAAAACCGGCAGTTTCGCTGTTGGTCTGAGAAGGAATTACCAGTGATTCACCACCCACATAATCCTCATCCGCGATATCCACCTGAATCAGGTAGTCCGCGTTGGATGGACAGGCTGCATCGCTGAAGTTGATATCAAACTTGTAGTAACCCCCAGACTGGGTTACCTGCCCTTGTTGTTTCTCATCATCAAAACAACGCGCAGGCAATTCCTGACCGGAACTCACCCTCAACATAGTGAGGGTGGCACCCTCAATGGCGGAGCGGGTTACTGAATCGTAAACCACGCCATTGGGTGTTAGAGGCAAATTCAAGTCCTGCGGGTTCGCTCCCGAATCTACATAAATTTCAATAATGGACTGCGGGCCGTTGGTGAAATCAGAAACAGAGTTACCCAATGAAGCTGTACTTTCAGTAGCATCTGGTGCGGTGTAACGCATTTCATAGCTAAGGCCACCATAGCTGTTCGGTACAAGCCCCTGGAACTGGAAGTAACCATTTTCATCAGACTGAACTGTTTCCATCAATTCGTCATTGAAATACAGGTCTACCGCCCAATTAAGCAGCAGGCTCTCATCCGTATCCAAGGCATCATTGAAATTCACATCGTGCCACAGATAACCAGCCAGGTTGGCAATGCCCGGGGTACCGCCAACGTCAATGGCAACACTGGCCTGAGCGCTGGAAGCCGGATCATTCCACTGTACTTCTGCGGTATTTACTACAGTAAAACCATAATCCAGGTTTTCTGACATCTGCGCCTGGAAACGCAGAGTAACCATCTCTCCCGGTTCCAAATCACCGTAAGTTGTGGCGTAGTCTGCAGTGATTAGTGTATCGACAACAGTTATTCCGTCAGTCTGCCCGTTGAGCATGGCCGAATCAGCGATATAAGTAAGAACTCCATCTCCAGCTATAGCCAGGTCATCGGTGATCTCAATATAAGTTGCTGGGACACCGCTGATATTTTCGACGGTTACCAGGTATTCCAATACCGCACCCGCTTCTGCGGCACCGCCACCGACAACCGCAACTTCTTTCACAATGGAGAGCAACTGGGCATCACCCACAACAACGTCAGTTGGCTGTGCACCATTGGCTGGGTTGCCATCTGCGTCGGTCAGGGTAAGTGCCAACTCATCTGCTTCAACACTACCCTGGTTACTGATAACCGTGCCTGTCGGGGTGCCAGCATTCACCATTACCTCAAATGTGACTGTGGCAGTTTGACCCGAGGTAATAATGCCTTCATTGGCTCCTGGTAGCGGCGGTGTCAGGTCATCGGATGAAACCGGTAGGGCAGAATCCAACTGTGAATTACCACCACCGTTATCCGCTACCACTTCACCATTTAAAGTGGTGGTGCCAGCAACATAAGTAGTGTCATTTGGTACCTGGTCGGTAAGCGCTACTTCGAGAGCATCTACACCACCCATATTGGTGATTGCGATGGTATAGCGAAGTACATCACCCGGATCGACAATCCCTGCGGAAATATAGTCTTCGGCAATCTCCACAGTCTTGTGGGCAATTAACAGGGGTACATCGCCAACAATATCGATCGTGGGATCATTGGGAGCATCGGTATTCGGATCATCGGAGGGCACTTCATCAAAAGTACCGCTACCCGCACCTTCACCATTTACAAATGCCTGGTTTGAAATAACGGTGCCATCATTAACGTCATTAATGGTGACGTCAAAGGTGATGACCGCTGCAGGTGCGCCATTGGCCGTTGCGCCGATAAAACCATCGGCTTCACCATCGGTATTAATGCTCATACCTGCAGCCAGAGGAGAGGTGCCGCTGACATCAGACAATGTGGAGCCATTCAGGGTGGTAGAGCCACTGACATAAGTTGTATTAGATGGGATCTGATCCAATATCAGGGCATTGATCGCATTCTCATTACCGGCATTTTCCACGGTAATGGTATATCGCAGGGTATCCCCAACCATCAGCAGATCTGCATCATCAGTCATATCTGCCGACGTTTTTTCTACCACCAGTAATGGCTCTGACTCAATCAGTACTTCTGTGGGATCTTCATCACCTGCCGTATCCGGATCATCAGTGCCGTTGATATTGGGATCATCACTGTCTTGCAGTAATTGCCCGGGAAGCTGAACCTGGGCCTGGTTGAAGACTTGGGTCCCACTATCAATAACTGCTGCCAGGGTAACTTCATAAACAATCTGGATAGAATCTCCCGCGGTACCGCTCGCCGTAAGATCCAGATTACTGACTTCCAGATAGCCACTATTCCAGGTACCGGCAGAAGCATCGATAGCACTGCTGTCACTGCCAGTCGGAGCACTCACCAACTGTAAAGTGCCCGATTCAAACAGTGCCGAATTATTTAATCGACCCAGGTCATCGGTAATCTCGGCTCCGTTCACATCAACACCACTCGTATTGGTCAGAGTCAATGTGTAACGTAAAACTTCCGTGGGGCTGGCGGCAGTGGCCGGGTTTTCTCCACGGCTGATATTTTCCACAGCTTTGTAGAAAGTCACTGTCGGCACAGAGGCGCTAACCGAATAAGCATCCTCATGATCCAGCACACCGGGAGTACCATCGGTGGGCGCCGCACGGGTGTACTGGCGAACTTCAGTGAGGCTGCTATCCCAGCTGTGCCACTGAGTAACACCAGCAATATTCGTCAGCGTATCCCCATCGACGGTGTCGGCATCCAAATAGGCATCGTAACCAATCAGCAGATGGTAATCCGCATCCAGCATTGCCACTGAACCAATGGAGGTGATTGTGAGGGTGCAGCTATCGTTATCGAATACCGCGCTAAAGTCGGAACCTTCTGTCAGGGTGGCCGTGGTGGTGCCGGCGCTGTCAGTAATTTGCGCGGTGAAATTGGCCGGGGCCGTTTCACACATTCCACCGGGGTTATTATCCGGCAAAATATCGGTAACACTAATATCCCAGGCCGGGCCCGTACCGGTATTGTGCAAATCTAAAGTAAAGGTACCGCCTACACCGGACTGGACACTGGTGGGGCCAGTTTTAGTCAGGGTAATAGCCGTGGGCTCTACTACCGTCATGTCCGCCGTAGTATTGCCGCTACCCGCACCCTGCCCTGCAGAGGAATTATCATTATCGTAGTTGTAGCTGTAGCTGGCACTGGCGGCAAAATTCAAACCGTCCAAATTCGGCGGGTCCATATCCAGCAGTCGCAGTGTTACATCAATAACGACTTGCTCGCCGGCGGGCACATCAATTCCGTTAGTGCTATCTGCAATACTGAGACTGGTGGAGCTGCCGTTATTTTCCGGAGTGAAAGATGCACTGCCAGATACTTTACTGGCACTGACAAATTCCAGATCCGCAGCAGACGTAGTCAGATCCATCAGCACAGTGACATCGTGAAGCGCCGTGGTCTGCACCGTTTCCGGGATGGTAATGCGATAGTTAAACGGCTCGCCAATGGAAGCTGTTAATTGGGTAACTTCAATCAACAGTGGCGCGGCATTGGGAGTATTAAATTGGACACTCACCGGAGAAGTCGGGCCATAATCCTCACGTAAATCGTCAGTGACCGCCACGGAATTCAGAGACGGCAAATCGTTATCATCAAGCGAATAATAAACTTCAACATAGGCCGCATTTTGCAGGCTAAGTCCAGCACCTAAATTAGAATCCGCTTCAACGCGATATACCATTTCCATGGACTCACCAGCGTTGATTCCGTAACCCGTACCTGCGGCAAAATCCCAAACGGCTTCGCCATTACTACTATCGAAAGTAGGCGCAACCACTGTTGCTGCGGCACCATTTACCGTGAGGGACTGGACACTGACTCCCCCTTGGCGCAGACCTAAAGGAATCACATCGCGGAATACCGGATCATAGGCTGGTGAAGAACCGTTGTTGGTAATCGTAACGGTATATTCAATGGTATCGCCGGCGGAAAGCGTGCTGCCATCTGCGGGAGTTGAGCTAATAGCTACGGCGAGATCCGGCTGTAACAGGTCCAGTGTTTCGCTATCACTACGGGTTTCAGCTCCTGTGGCAGCATCAAAATCAAACTCTGCAGTATTGGTCAGCGCGGTGTTCGTTGCTGGCCAGGGGTGGGAATCCTCATTGAGAACCCGCACAAGGTAACGCACAACAAATTCATCGTTGCTGGTATCGTTATCACCCGTGTTGACCAGGTCGGGAATACTCCAGGTAACCGTAGTGGCACCAGTAGAAGGATCACCAGACTGCACTGGCTCTGCAATATCGGTGTGGGTAAAGGGCGCCGCAGCCGTAAATGGTGCAGAAGTCTGGCCATTAATTGAAAGTGTGCTTACAAACACCATTCCCTGGGGCAAAGTATCGACAATAAGCCCATTGGAGGCCGTGCCCTCTGGTAGGGAGAGGGTAATCTGGTATTCAACCAAGTCGCCCACTCGCAATTGCTCGTCAGCGCTACCATAGCTGTCATCTGAACGGATTTTGCTAATTGTACTGTCATTGGCAGCATCTAGCTGAGCAGCAATATTTTCCAGCAAGTAATCATTCAGGCCGCCGCTGCCATCAGCACCGTTACGTTCATAAATACTGCTGTTATCTTCATCGAGACTGGTCCATTCCACACTGGCAGTTGCGGACAGCGCAGCTGCTGGCTGTACGCTGTCGAGTACAACTACATCGAACACCAGTTCACTGTTATCACCTGCGGTGATATCCAGATCACTATTGGCCCTATCCCAAACCAGGTTTTGTGCACTAGTAACTCCGTCACCATTCACGGTGGGATCTGCCTGGGAGGCTCCGGCAAAAGTCACGGTGCCCGGTACAAACTCAAGCCCCAGGGATAACAACTCATTAACCGAAAGATCGTAAGCTGCAGAATTTTCCGCATTACCCGCAGCACTGAGATCCAGGGTAAAACGCAGTACATCGCCCGCATCCGGATCGTTACCGGGGTTGGTTTGATTTGCGACAGAGGCAATTGCACTTATTTCTGGCTCGACGATGGTAAGTGTCGCCGCAGTACCAGTGCCTCCGGACTGAGAAGTGCCGCCATCAGTCGCGGCATAAGAATAAGTCACCTCATTTTCAAAGCTGTGGCCAGCCTGGGCTGTGGCATTGTTGGCAACCCGGGCGCGAACTTCAAAAATTGCCACGGTACCGGCTGGGATAATATCGATTGCCATATCGATATTATTGCCAGTGGTATTATCGGTGTAGGTAAGCCCATTAATCTCCTGCAGTTGCACCAACTCCAGGCTAGTGTCCAATACATCGGCAATTGCAATATCGTAAATGGCCGAGGTGGTGCCGCTACCGGGGACCTGTATCTGGTATACAACCTCGTCACCGACAGCGGCAGTAGTCGCTGTTTGCAGTGTTTTTTGTGGAGCAGTCACACTGGTCGCAACAGTGCCCATCGGATAGGGAGTGCCCAAGGTAACTGCAGAGTACTGTTCGCCATTACTAGCTTCCAGCGACCAGAATTCATCGACGGCAAAAGTGTTAACCCAGCTTTCACCGCCACTAATATCTGTATAGAAACCGATCTGGTAACTGATTTCCAAACAGGTGCCCGCTTCAACCGGCACCAGGAAATCGAAGCCCATATCAGCACCGCGCGTTGCCGGCGCGCTATAGGTGTAATCTGCTCCCTGTGTCAGTACAGCACCGTCGAGGCTCACCTGGAGATTGGCAATGGAACTCTCGTCCATTTGCGTCGCTAAATCGTCAGTTAGCGATAGGTTGTAGGCGGGGGCAAGACCCGAGTTACAGGCCTGCAGGGTAAACTGCATAATATCGTTGGCCGGGTCCACATTCATATGGGAGCTGGGCCAGGTAGCATCGGTCTTGGTGAGATTGTCGATCACCGGTTGCAGTACAGTAATATCGGCGATGTCCTGCAAGGTACTGGCGGCACCGGTGTAATTTAGCTGGGCCGTATTGGTCAGGGTTGCGGTAGGCGCGGTGATTCCCGAACCCGCCACTACTTTAGCGGTGTACTCAATAACAAAGTTATTGGTATTACCGAAATTACTGGTGATATCCCCCAGATCCCAGGTCACCGTGCCAGTATCACCGGCAGTGGGAACCGAAATCGCTGAATAGGTAAAGTCATTCAGGCTATCGTCGTAGGGAGCAGTGGTATCCCCATTTACGCTGAGAACAGTGTCAAACTCCAAGCCACTGGGCAGCGTATCATCAATAGTTACTGCAGGTGTTGTTCCCGCCTGTAAATTCAAGGTGAGCTGGTAAGTGACAGTATCGCCAACACGCAGAGTGCCCACAGCAGTTGCGGTATCTGTGTCGGCAATTACTGCTTTTGTAATGCTGGTATTGTCTACCGTATTAATACTGGCTTCTGCAGGACCAACACAGTAATCATCAGGTGCGGAAATACTGGGGCATCCAGCACCGTCGCGCTCATAGGCCAGGTCATTGATGCTGCCATCGTCCAGGGAGGTCCAGTCCAGCATCACACTGTTGCTGATAGGCGAACCAAAAACGCCTGTAACTTGGGTTCGGTAGGTGAGCACCAGAGTTTGACCCAGCGCTAAATCCAGACTGTTATCGCCGTTGTCACGACCCCATACGAGTGGACCTGCTGGAGCTGCCGCTGGTGTGGCGACAAAGCCGGATACCGCGGTACCGCCTATTTCTGCGGTGGGTGTAAAGCTGCTGTCAAAAGTCAACTCTGAAGGCAGCGTATCGACTAAATTCAGCTCATAAGCTGCGGCACTGGAGCCCGCATCATGTTCCACGGTAATAACATATTCCAGCACATCACCACCCACCGGCAGATTGCCGGGATTGGTGGCATTACTCACTGTCTTGCTAATCTCGAGTAACGGCTCTACTACCGTTACACTGGTTGTGCTGTCGTTGATATTTTCTGTGCTGCCACTTTCCCCATTGCTGTAAGTAAGCGCGGCATTATTTTGGCGATTATCACCATCATTAGTGGCGAGATCATTTTCGATGCGGGCAAAATAGGTAATTCGAATCAGCGGAGCAATTGTGCTTCCGGCCGTGTCATTTTCACTGCTGGTATCGACGGTGCCGATATCCCAGGTAGCATTTCCGGAAGTATTATCCCCCGGAAAACTGTTAAAGGCCGATTCAAATGGCGCGCTGCCATTAATAGTTTCAATACCGACAAAATCGTAAGTGATATCGTAGTCAGTATTGTGAGAGAGCACATAACCCTCAGGGCTACCCAGCTGATCAGTGATAACTACATTTTCACTGATACCTTCCGGCAAACTGATTTCCAGTTGGAATTGTTTATGGGCACCAATGGTGGGAACTACCGAGGTGCCCAAATCCGTTTTAGTCAACGCTAATGAAGGTACTTCAGTCTGGGCATTGGCAGTGATTTCATAATCATTGATAGGATCGCCGACATTGGGCAAAACACCAATACGCATGCCGTCAGCGGTACCATCAATGCCAATAGAATTGCCACTGTTAAGTGCAACATCCGAGCCCGGCAGGGACTGCCAGCGGGCTTCAACGGTGTTGTCCAGAATTTCATGGGGCTCAACGCCCTGCTCTACCTGGACTTCAAAAGTGAATGTTTTTGTATTGCCAACCGCAATAGTGTAATCGCTATTACTGCGATTCCAGCTAAAGATGGGAGCATTGGTGCCCACCGTAGTGACATCGACATTATTGGGTGGATCGTTACCGCCCACATTTCCCAGGTAAATAAGATTACTGCCGGTGAGATCGTCGAGCACCTGCAAGTTGTAGGCATCGGCACTGCCAATATTTTCTGCTGTAACCGTGACTGTCAAAATATCGTCAGCATCACTATTGGTAACAGCAAAGGATTTGGTCAGCTGTATTTGTGGCTCGAGTACTGTTATTTCATGGGCATCAAATGGCACCGCCACCGCAGCACCGGACTCATCCACATAGGTAACTTGCGCAGTGGTATAGCTGCCGCCATTACCCAAAACATCGCCGTCATTGGTGTTACTGCTGTTTTCAATACGGGCAATAAACTCTACCGGAAAATCAAACAGGCTACCGGATACGGTGGTGAGTTCCTGATCACCAAAATCCCACTCAACGTAATCTGCAGTACCTGTGCTGGTACAGGTAGCATTAAAAGTACCTCCCGGTACAAAGCCAGCGGCATCGTAAGGGGAGGCACTTAAATCGATGGTCTCCCCTTCGATACAGCGCATACCTGCCGGCAATTCATCACGAATCACAAAATCTCGCAGTTTCGCTGCCGGAATCTGTGCTGTCAGTTCGTAACGTACCTCTTCACCGACAACCGCTGTGTCACTGCTGGTTCCACTGGCCGTGCCGTTGGAGAACTCAAGGGCTTCTTTCGGCTCTGCCTGTACTTCAATAATCCTCATCTGCGCTTCGGCATCATCGGACTGGTAGTGGCGTGCCCGACCGGCTGCAGGAGTGCCATCACCGACACCATCATTGTCCGTGTCACTATCAATTTGCGGGGAAGTCTGATTACCAAAATCGCCTTCCAAGCTGTCATAGCGAGCAAAGAAAGTATTGGTAAATAGCTGTAGTGGTGCCACTGACTGGTGTGGTTTCACACGGTAATACAGGGTTACGGAGTCACCCGGGTTAATTCGCTCAAGGGCAGTGGAATGCTCATAGGAAAAAGTAATAATAGCCGGAGTACCACCATCACTACAGTGGGTAGCTTCTGAATAGTTATTTGCACCGGAGGTAATTCCCACCAAGCCATCATCACCACTGACAGTTTCCGAACTGCCATCAGCATCATTATCCAGGCTATCGGAATCCATTGCCTGCACACACATCTGGCCGGAAGAATCCAGGGTATCAGTTACTACAACATCGTATGCAGGAGCGCGATCAACACCGCTATCCGCAGCCCGGTTGGTCACCGTGAGACGGAAGATATAAGTCTGGTCCCGGTGCCCTTCATTAGTAAAATCAACGAATTTGCTACAGCTTGTTCCTGTGCCGTAGAGATTTTCATTACAGACTTTTTTGTCGACTTCTATCGAGGGTTCAGTAACGGTGACAGATTCCGACCACTCGGTGATATCCGGAAAACCAGGGACCGTGGTTGGAACACCATCAATATTGGTCAGGGTTCCACTGGTATTGTAGTTATCTACGATAATCGTTTCAGTATCAAAAACCGCAGTAAACTGGGCGCGAGCGTAATCGATACTGTCATTTGCGTGTTGATTCGGATCAGTGTTTTCTGTATCCACTGGGTCATTCAACAAGCGGGTTGTCATATCCGCAAGGAACCAGCGATCTTTCGCTGTAATATTGGTAGTAATATCCCACTGTAAATCTGTCTCACTCAGAGAGTTATTCAGACCACCGCCCTCGACAATATCACTGCTCGAAATAACCACACAATTTGCCTGAGAGGTGGGATCAGGAAGGCTCACGTCTGAACAATTTAGCGGTGAATCCGCAATATAACCCTGGCCGTCGGGAAGATCATCGATAACATCAATGTCCTTCACTTCTATCAAAGTAAATCCCGGTGTATCGAATCCAAACCAACCACCGGCTTGAATTTCAAAACTACACTCTTCACCAATCAATACACTGCTATTTGGGAAAGCAGTTTCACTGGTCAGCTCGGTACATTCATCGGAACGGTCCTTGACCAGGTTAAAACCCATTACCCGCGCGCGCATACCATCAAGGGTATAGTTGTTGGCCAGCTGTTGACTTGGTGTTGTTTCGGTAATTACGGCAGGGCTCGGAAAGTACAGAGGTGTACCATCATTCAGAGTGATCTCACCGATCACATCTGCGCGAAAAGTCAGGTCGTCATCGGTGGCCGAGTGATTCTTTTCAACCACAAAAATCACCCGTTCTGTATCACCGGGTCCAATTTCACCACCAAGATCACCACTGTCACAGCGATACACTGTTGAGGAATCTGGCAAGTAATCCGGCTGGTTCCATACAGGGTGCTGAGGTACAGTGCCTACATTCGGATTGCCCAACGCCGTACAGCTGCGGTCGTTAGACAATACCCTCATCGCCTCACCGAAGGTGACATAAACGGAATAATCATCCGCATCGTGGCCACCGTTATTGGTGATATCCACCGTCAATTCTGAAGTGCCACTATCGCGAACAATATAAAGTGGATGAACAGTACTAACATCCAGATCTTCAGGGTCGGGCGTAACCGATTCCGTATCTACCTGAGTAGCAGGGCTGGTTGAAGAACAGAAATCCTCGTAATCAATAGTGAGGACATTGTTTGCAAGGGCGATATTGCTATTTGGATCGGTACCGGTAGTAGAAGACTCCTCCTCTACATCCAGGTCAGCATCCAAGTCATAGAAATCTGGCTCAATCGTAACGATGCGGAAACGAATTTGAATTTCATCTCCATGTCGCATCATGTGCTCTTGGTCTGAGTATACCGAGTGAACTGTACTACTCAGCAAACGGAATTCCGGTTGGTTATTATTAAGTGGATCTGTATCCCATTGATTCCAAGTAGAACCCACACGCCATTCCAGCGTATCGGCTTTGCCGTCATAGTCTGAGCTGTAGTTAGCGCCATGGTTATCAATACCGCGACGCTCTCGGGTAATTTCCGGTGTAAAGGTGGTATCAACCACATACTCATCGGGCAGATCGCTGACAAACTGGATATCTCTTACCGAGCCACCCGTCCGGTTATTTACGGTTATAGTGACGTAACCGGAAGCACCGAGCGGTTGATTCAAGTTGGTACCGGTAATCTCCTGGGTAATAGTGAGATCAGTTGAAACTTCAACACGCATTTCCGAAGTATCAGAGCCCGGAGCCGAGGCTTCCGCAGGGCTTGAAATACCGCCCACACCCGTATCACCATCAATTTCACAACCCCACTGTAAACCTGACACTGTATTGGTGCCATTAGTGCAGGAGGTATTTACTTTACCTACTAAATAAATATCCAGGTTGCCACCAGACGGAACGTCAGTGCGCCCTGAGCCACTGGAAAAGTTACCATCCAGCTCAAAGTTATTAATAGAATTACTTGCGGAAACACAGCTACTGCCACCAGGCGCAACACCATTATTATTGGCAACAGCTTCAGCGGCACTTTCACTCGGACAGGCGTAGTTGATATCCATATTGGGGTTGGACATCAAATCATCAAAACGCGCATCCTGCATATCTGCGTCACCATCATTGGAGATACGAATACGCCAGATCACATCATCTTCAATATTGCCATAGACATTATTGGTGTAGTTTGTTTGCGCCGCATCAATATTACGGCCGCGCTTGTCCATGGAGGGTTCCGGCTCGCGGATCGCCAACTCCATGCTGTGAGTATCTGTAGTGGTGGGGTAACTGCAGTAGTCAAAAGTTGCGGTAGCATTTAGGGTGCGATTATTAACAACCAGCTCTTCCTCTTCTTCATCCTGACTGCGCACGTTGAAGGTGATAGTCAGGGTCGTATTTTCGTCGCGCTCTGCGAGTGCTGACAGGTCATTTTGATCCCAGGTAATTGTGGTACCACTGATAGTGGGCTCACCCAGAACAACCCCGGAACTCACTGAAGTAGAGCCAGTCACATACTCAAGACCGGAGGACCCGAGGTTCTCCCTAATAACGATATCCTGAATAGACTGGGTACCCGATAGGCCACTGAAAATACTGGGTACATCAACTTCGATGGTTACCTGACCATCACCACATAAAACGCACCAACTTTGGCCAGAGCGGTGACTGAGAATATTAAACCCTGCAGGATCATCGGTAATAGAAGGACAGTTGGATTGAGCAAATGCCTGCGGTGCAGTTAGCAGGACCACCGCACAGACCAATAAAAATCCAATAATCACAGACCTGCAGGATTTTTGCTCAACAAATTCCGACTTCATTATCACTTAACGGCCGCCACTTTCTAATACAGATGTTTGGAGATAAATCGGGCATTTACACCAGACACTCCACGGTGGGCGAACTTTAATTACAACCCACTTAGGTAGCCGTGAAACAAGTCATAATTAGCCAGCTGACAAGTGGAACTTTTGTAGGGATTGCCAAGTGGTTCTCAGGCGGGCCCTCAGTGAGGGAAAATTTTTGTCCAGAACGGACAAAAAATAATTGAACAGGTATGACGAAAATTTCATCACCATGAAACGGCCGGAACCCACTATTCAGTGGGCTCCGGCCAATTATCAGCCTAGGTTGGCGGGAAGAAGTCAATCGGATAAAGAATGGTTATGGTCGGTACCCCGGCCTTTTCACCAAAGTTAAATCGTTTGACCCTAGCCACAATTTTTGCATTGAGTGACGGCGAATCCACATCACTGGAATCTACACTCACGGCAGAAACCGATCCGCTGGGCTCAATAGTAATCTTCAACACCATCTTACCTTGCAGCGCGGGATTATTACGCAGCTCACGATTGTAGATACGGTACAAGGTGGCTTTGTAGCGATCAAAAACAATCTGGATTTCCTCATCTGTCCGCGAAGGACCAGCACCATCACTGAGAGGACGGTCCTCACCGGCAAAGTCACCTTCAGTACCGATAGAACTTTCCACTCGCGCAAAGGCAACGCCACCCAAGTCCGAACCAGACCCACCCACATTGCGACTCAGCTCCGCCGTATTGATACCACCACTACCCGCGGTAGATGCTGCAGTGATCAGTGAGCGCTGACTGCGGTTCTCTTTTTTACCGGCCGTGCTCAGCTGGGTTTGCTGGCCGAGGCGGTTATCCAGATCATCCTGTATCAGGTCCTGGAAGTTATCCTTAAAGGCGAGAACACCGGATCGCTCAGCTTTTTTACGCGCCTGCTTTTTCTCCGCCTTGGAGGGTTTCGGGTCCTGCTTGGCTACCTTCTGTTCAGGCTTCTTCTCCGGTTTTTTCTCCTCTTTCTTAGGCTTGGCTTTTTCTGGCTCCGGCGGTGGCTTGGGCTTGGTTTTCTTCTCAATAACCAGCTTGGCCAGGCGCTCGGGAATTTCCACTATTTGAGACTCGGGCTGGGGCACCGTATACAGAGGAATCAGGTAGCCCAGCAAGGCGGCGATAAATAGTGAGGCAAAGACACAGCGGCGAAAACGCTTTTCGTCCTCACCCTGCTTGTGCCATGGCATCACCATAGGACGGAACTTGGGCTGTTCGAATTCCCGTGTTATCTCGAACTCGAACTTTGACTCTTCCTCCTCGCGGCGCAGCTCATCCGCGCGCTCATCCAGCGCAAAGACCTCTTCCTGGCACTCGCTTATGCTGTTCTGTATAGCACTGCGCTCATCGCGCAGCTGCTCCAGGCCCTGGTTGAAACTGCGTGTCGACTGACCGATCCGCTCGATAACCTGCGCAGAAGCATTCTCCCGATAATCTTCCGCCCAGAACATTTCTCCCGCGCCCGCTTCTTCAAGCTTGCGCAGGCGTTCGGAAATCTCGTCGAGCAACTGGTACTTGGGCCCCTGGTCCTGCAATTCAGCCAGCTTCTCTTCGATCTGGTGCCGCTCATCCTCGAGCAGCTGCATGCGATGGTGAACCGCCTCAAGCGCCTCACCTACCGCCCGCTGTTGTTGAAGAAAATTACTCACAAACTTCCATTAACCCTGAGATGCTTTCTGAATAACCGCCAGTGAAACTTTGGTATAGCCAGCGTCTGTACAGCTGGACATCACCTTTTTCAGCAAACTGAACGGAATGCCTCTGTCCGCGAGAATATTGACCTCCGGTGGTTCTGGATCCTGCCCCCCCTCGACATCACCCTCACCTGAATCTGCCGAGGCCTGTGCAACTCCAATTGCCTTGGCCAGCTCTGCAACCATCGCTTCCTTAATGGCCGCAATAATGGTTTCCTCGCTTTCCAACACTTCGGAGGTGGCAATTATCGAGTTGGACTCCACCAGGATTTCATCATTGGTCACCATCAAGGTCACCGTTTCCCGAGGCTTGGTCTCCACCACAGAGTCCGGCAAGGTAATCACCTTGGGAGGCTCCAGCGCTTCATTGCTGGAGGTATTAGTCAGCAGGAAAAACACCAGGATCGTAAAAACATCCATCAGGGAAGTCAGGTTCATGCCCGAGGTTTTCTTGCGCTTATGGCTTCGCGCCATACGCTTCATGCGTCGGCTTTCATTTCTCATGGCGCATCTCCTATGGAAATATCAGGAAATAAAACCACCTTTTCCACCGCTTCCAGGTCACTGGGATCACTCCCCTCAACACGTACTTCAGCTCCGCGCACAGTATCCATAATGCCCACCAAATGCTCATAGGCGATTGTGGGCTCCATCAGGATGATGGAATCAGTTTTTTCCGGATAACTGGCCTTAACTTCCAACAAAAACTGCGTGAGCTTCTTTAGGTCATACACCTCTGCTGTGGGCAGCACAGCGAGAATCTCAGCCTGTTCTGTATCTGCTCCAACGGGAGCCTCAATAGGAGCATTTTCACCCTCACCTTCGATATTCAGGTTGGGGAAACGTGCGATAACCTTTTCACCATCACTGATTTCCACGGCCTGTTCTCGCACAACCACCTCCACCGTAACTGTGGGATCATCCGGTGCTCCACCACCGGCACCACTCGGCATATTCAGTTCGAGAATTGTCACCCGCGAAAATACCGCCGATACCAATAGAAAAGGCACCAATACCACCATCAAATTCAAGAAAGCAGTGATATCCAGCTCAGGAGCTTCTTTATCCCGCCCGTGGCGCCGCCTTCTCATTACGCAGTTTCCGCTTGCTGTGCTACTGGATTGGTTTTAGCTGGGGCAGTTTTTTCATTAGACGGCTTGGATTTTGCGGGCTCCACTTCAAAACGGCGACGGGTTGCACCATCAATCAGGTTGGATGCTTTTACAGAGACCATCTCCAGGCTATCGATAATTTCACCGGTAAGTGAGTTCAGCAGTGCGTGAACGATCAACAATGGAATACCAGTCATCAGACCAAAGGCGGTGGTGTTCATCGCCACGGAAATACTGGCGGAGAGCAGGTCCGCTTTTTCTGCCGGGTTGGCATTGGCTACCGCCGTAAAGGCCTCGATCAGACCCATAATGGTTCCCAGAAGCCCCAGCAAAGTTGCGATATTGGAAAACAGAGCTACGTAAGGGGTGCGTTTTTCCAGCTGTGGAGTGATCTCCATCATGCTCTCTTCCATCGCGATTTCGATATCTTCACGACGGCGAACAGCCCCCTGCCGGGCCAGCCCCATAGACAGTAATTTACTCACACTGGATTCGTCCTGTTTTACCAGGTTGCGGGCGCGATCGAAGTCTCCTGAAGCTAATACCGGCTGCAGCTTATCCCACATATTGCGGTTGCTGCGGCGCTCCAAATGCAGTCGTATAAAGCGCTCGATAGCCACTGCACCACCCAGTGCGGCAACCACGAGAATCGGGTACATGAAAGTACCGCCCGTCTGGAAAAACTCGATGACGTTATTGAAAAAGTCCATTACAAACCCTCTTGAGAAATACAGCTAAAACTTGGTGCTACTCCGGCGACAGCCAGAATCAATATGGCGTTAATCGCCGGACAGGCTGAGTTGATAGAACTCCAACTCACGCATGAAAACTTCCTTGTCGAGCGGTTTGAGTTTGTCGTCCATCAAGCTGGAGACAAGGTCGCTTTCGACACCCACTTCGGAACTTTTCCAGGGGACAATATAGAGAGACTTAGGGGCTTCCTTGTTACCGATAATAGAAATACCCGACAACTCCTTAATTTTTGAATCCACCTTTTTATCGGTGGATTCTTTTTTCTCCTCTCCCTCAGACTGAGCCAAGGCATAAGGAACAACCATAAAGCTGGCCACGAATGGCAAAGCCCAACGAAGTTTAATCATTTACCAGCCCTCCGTTGAATATCAGCTAACCAGATAGTGACATCCCGGTCCTCTGGTTCCAATTGAACATATTGTTCGAATTGTGCCAGAGCACACTGGAGATCTTGCAGATACAGATCACACAATATGCCCAGATTTTTTATCAAAGGTAGATATTCTGGATTTTCTGCCAAAGCATTCACATATATTTTTCGCGCCTCGGCAAAGCGCCCTTGCTTTCGGTAGAGAACGGCCAGTTCATTAGTTGCCACCGGATGCTTTTCGTCCAACGCCAATGCCTTTAAAAAAGCCTCTTCCGCTTTTGCCTCATTGCCACTTTTGTAGTGGGCAATACCTAGATTGATATAGGGTGCCGGAAGGCGCTGCTCGCGCTCCACCACTGACTGCAGAAGTTCAATAGCACTCGCATAATCCTGCTCGGCAAGATATTCCAGGGATCGCTCAAAGTCCCGACTCACACTGCCCGATACCCGCACCGAAGAATAATCAGAGATTTTTCCAGACTTGGTTTGGGTGCTGGCGCAAGCTGCCAACAACAAGGCTAAGCCCACCAGAAAAAACAAACGCATTTGTTTTTGCATAACTTTCCACTCCAAAAGGCAAATGCCTGTTATTACTGACCCGAAACTGCTGATCCCGCTGAAGGCAATTCCGGCTCTGGCGGCAGGGGTACAATAGTCTGGAGATACTCACCAGCCTCTTCCGCCCGTGCATAGCGAGCGGGCATTAAATTGGCAAGCTTGCCAATACTTTTATCAATCCAGGGGTTATAAATACCGACGCCCAGCAACTCGACATTCTTCTGATGAACAGAAATGGCTTTTTCCTCGAAGGGATAAATCTGCTCCTCCAATGCCAACTCATACTCTTCCAGCTCCAAGGCATTCAGGTTGGTTGGACGCTCCGAGTCCTTCAGGGCCACGCTAAAGTGGAGATAAATTTCAGCCAGGTAAAAGGTTGCCGCAGCGGTCACATCGGCCACCTGATAATCAATCAGGTCAGTAAATACACGGGTGGCTGCTTTCATACGCTTGCGCTTGAGGTTGAGGCTTTTCTCGATAGGCGCAACCAAATCCACCTGGGTGAAAGCCTCAAAGCTGGGTTCAGCCAATAGCAGGGCCGCATTACCTGCGAGATAACGGGTGCGGTCGCTGCGCTGGGAACCACCGCGGGACTCAACTTTCACCAGTTCACGAAGCTCTGCCATATAAAGCTTTTGATTCCCGGACACTTTGTAGATATCGGCAATTTTCTGGCGGGTCTCCAGCGCCGGCTCCATGGGTTCGGGGAAATAATCGACGTAGCGACGCAAAACAGACAGCGCTTTAGCGCTATCTTCTGCCGCTGCATAAAGATCTGCCGCCTGGGTTAAGGCCTCACGGCGTATTTCATCGTCCTCGGATTCCCGCTCAATACGCTCAAATTCCGCAGCTGCTAGCAACAGCTCACCGCTCTCCTGGTAAACCACTGCCAACTTCTTGGTGACATCTTTCGCCAGCTCATGCTCCGGGAAGTGACTGCGGAAGTTATTCAATACCGTTGCCGCTTGTACCCAATCCTTAAGAACGATCAATGATGCGGCAGCATCATACTCCGCCGTAGCCAGAATGGTCGCGCCAGGTGCAGTACCTCGAATACGCAGGAAGTGACTCGCTGCGGTTGCATGATCCTCCTGTTTACGGGCCATATCACCCTGCTGGTAGATGGAAGCCGCCAGGTTATCTACCAGTCCCGCCCTATCCTTTGCATCCTGGGCAGTCAGCGTCAAAGTTTCACCGTAAGCGATTTCTGCATCCGCAAAGGCCGCAGTATCGAAAGAAGCGTGAGCCACCAGCAGCCAGGCAGAACGTCTAATCTCCTGCTCCGCAGCGGGAAACTGCTCCAACAGTGAACGACCATTGGCGATTGTCGGGGCATAGTCTTTTAACCCGTAGAGATCCTCCACCGCTCCTAACATGATCTGTGGTGCTTTGGCATGCTCGGGGAATGTGGCCGCAAAAGTCAGCGATGAACGAATAATTTCCCGCAATAGTGGTGCACGCTGCTCATCCGTTGCATCTTTTAAGTTATTAGCCAGATGTTCGCGATAAGCGTAAACCGCTGCGTAGCCTGCTTCGCTGGAATCCTTATGCGCAGGATATTCATAGGCCGTGCGCTCATACTCCAGAGCTGCACCATGGAAATCCCGGTTTTCCAACATCAATCCGGCAAGCTGATAATTGATTTCCGGTGCGCGCTCAGTTTCCCGGAAGGAATCGAGATAGCTGCGATACCAGTGAATCGCCTCGCGATAATTCTCGGCCTTCTTGTCTTTTAACTTCTTATTCTGGTAAGCCGCATGGTAGTGCCCGGCGAGGTCGATCAGGTTGGTCTGCAGGAAGGCAACCACCTCACCGTATTCGTTAATATCGAAGACAGTCCAGTAATCGGCATTAAGTGCATAAGTAGTGGCGAAATCCTTCTTCGCTTCCAGCACCAGCTTGGGAAAGCCGCCTTTACTGTAGATTTCAATAACACGAATTGAGAAATCCGCAGATACTCTGTGCAACTGGTTTCGATCAACAAACGCAATATAGGATTTTGCCGCATCCTGGTAGCGACGCTTTTCCAAATAGTATTCACCCAGCTGGCTGTATACCCGGAATTCGTAATCTCTATTGCCCTTGCGGGTGAAGTAATCGACAACCGAATCAGGGCCTTCCAGGTAAGAAAAGCTCAAGCTGACCACACGGAAAGTATCGTCAATATGCTTGCGCTCACCCTTATTGTTTTGCTGGTCGAAGTCATAGCCCTGGGAGACTTTGTAATCCAGCATGGCGATATAGTCATCCAGGGCCATTTCATACATATCCTGCTTAAACAGCGCCCAACCGCGTTTATACAGGGCAAGCTCGTAGAAACTGGATATCACACCAATATCGATAACTTTTCCGTAGGACTCTTCCGCATCGAGAAACTTCTTGCGGGTAAAATAATATTCGCCCAGCCGGAACCAGGATTCATCGATATGTCGCGAGTCCGGATAGTTGGCCACCAGCTGACGCAGCACATCCACCGCTGCATCAATCTCTCCCGCTTCTTCATAAGCTCGGGATAACTGATACATCACCTGGTCGTTGCGGTGATACAGGGGGTACTTTTGCAGCAATTTAATATAAAGATCGATGGCCTCGCGGGCATTGGCTGACATCATCTCTTCAGAATCAACGCCCGGCGCTTCAAGCGGGGTTTCATCTGCAGCTATTTCTATGCTGCCACTAGCCCGGGTTTCAAACTCCTCATCAGACTCGACAACCCCAGGGGCCTGCGCCTCAGCCACTACCGGCTCTACCTTCGCCACCGGCGCTGTCTTCTCTGGAGCATCCAGGGTATTTTCAGCCATAGCTTCTGACGCATCGACAGAGATCACCGCCCCGCTTCCAGCAGCTACTCCAGCAAGGTTATCGAATTCTGCATCTTCAGCGCGGTGTGCCTGCTTGATTTTTAGGTCGGCAATCCTGCGCATCGCCTCGGGGGTCAGCTTGGATTCAGGGGTTTCCTGCAAGTACTTCTGGTAGCTGGCCAGTGCCTTCTCCAGGCTGCCATCAATATGTTCTTCCTTAATTTCTACTTCGACATTTTGAAGACTGCCGATTGTCTTGCCGCTGTTTCCCGCACAACCCCCTAGCACTATAAGTGCAGAGAGAAGACCAGCGGCACGATTGAGAGATTTACCAGCTTGAGATTTAGATTTGAGCAACTTACTCACGAATCACCTCCCTCTGCTGACTCTTCTTCCTCCACCTGCTCCATCTCCGGTGGATTCTCCTCAGGAATTTGCTCTTCCAACAGCGCCTTGTGCTGCTCTACCTTAAATTCATCTTCACGCTGCTCCTGCAGCTCATTAGCGCGGTCGTAGCTGTCTGCCAGGGCAAAGCGGGCTTTAATTTGATAACTCTCCAACTGTGCGCGACGGCGTTCTAACTCGGCAATTGCCAATGCCTCAAGCATGGTGCCCTGGCGCGCCATCAGGGTTTTCAGTCGCCGTTGGGTTTGCTGGATACGCGCGCGCAAACGAGTAATATCGCGGTCGTAACCGGTATAGCTGTGAGTTGCCGCCTGGCGACTGCGCACAAAGGAATCGTAAACAGACTGGAGACTTTCGATCTCCTGGTTTAATTCCGCCAGGTGTTTGTAGGCCTCGGTCAAACGCTGGTCGTACTCAAAGGAAAGACGCAGGTCCAATACACCTTTAAGCCGCTGAACCCGCTCCAAAGTAGTTTCAGTAAAGCCCTGGGGATGCTCAGCAATTTTTCCGCTAAGTTCCAGGAGCTTCAATCGCGCCTCCTGCTCTTCGGCCGTTGCCAGGTATTCTGGGTGGCGGGAGATCAGCATCTGCTCTATACGACTGGCAAACTGATCGCGCTGCTCCATCCGCAGCTTGATACGGGCGTCGAGCTCCCGGAATTGCCTGTCCAGCTCCGGCAACAAGGGCTCGTAATAGTTGCGGCGAATACGAATAATATCTTCGTAGGCTGTGAGGCTTTTTAGCCACTCTTCATTGCGCTCATATAAATCGTTGAGGTCGCGATAGTTGCACAGAAACTCCTGGTAGTCATTGGACGCCATCAGGTCGAGTAAGTAATGGGTCTCGGGGGCTTCCGGTAAATTGCGCAAGGCCACTACCCAGTTCTGTACCTGGGTAGCCTCTTTACGACGCAACGCCTCAAGGAACTTACCTTTGCGAATACTATGAATAGACTGAGTGAGGGTATCAATCTCGCGCCCGAACGCGTCTAATGCGCGGCCATAGTTAATTGCTGCCGTACTGTGGACATCCAATTTGCCATAGGCATAGGGCACCGCCAACATGACCTCTTGCACTGGCTCACTGGTGCCTTTGCGGTCTTGCAACAGCTTCCAGGGCACCAGTGCCCGGTCATAGCGACCCGCGCGGGCCTCTACCCAGCCAGCGCCCAGCAGCGCCCTATTTGAAAAAGGGCCATCGAGGTTTACACGATCAAAATAGGGGCGCGCCATATCCAGCTTGCCCAGCTCCATCAAATGAGAGCCCAATAAAAGATTGGTCTTATCGTAAAGGGCCTGCAGGGCCGCTTCTGAACTGCGCTTTCTTCCCAGTGCAGTCAACTCCAGAACACCGCGCTCCTCTTCTCCCGCCTTCAGTTGTGCAATACCCAAATTGAAGGAAACAAAGCCCTCTAATGACTCTTCACCCTTTAGGTCTTGCAGCAGTTCTACGGCCTCCTCAAATCGACCGAGCTGCATATAGACTCGAGCACGCAAAAACTGCTCATCTGCACGGACCCTCTCGGGAACCCGCCCGTCAATCATTTCCAGGGCATGTAAGGCGTTGCGCGGCTGTTGTTTGTGATAGTGAATTTTTGCCAGTCGATACGCGGCTTCATTTCTCACCGGCTGGGAAACATTTCCCTGCAGTACAGCCTCAATAGCCCGCCCGGCCTCCCTGTGCATTCGATAGGACAATTCCAAGTCACCCACCGAAAACTCAGCTTGCCCCAAGTGCGCACTGAAAGGATCGAGTTCGGGCTGATCTAAGCGGTGATACTGAGCAAGTTCTGTGTCCAGTGCCACAATCGCATCAAAATAACTTTCCTGATGGGCATGAAACATTGCCGCACCGAAAAACAAGTCTTTAAGTTCTTCCTGCGGTTCAGTCGCCGCTGCAGCAGGGAGAGCAGCCAAAGAACAAAGGGATAGAGCACCAAGCATCATCCTGGTTTGACAGGACAACACATTTACCAGGGACCTGAGCATGATTACCAGTCCTTGAAGTTTATCGTGGACTCGGTTCCCAGAACCTTAATCTCGACAAATTTAGGACCCACTGCTTTCTCCACGGTGTAGGAAGCTGTAGCCCGATACTCTTTTCCTGATGGGGTTTTACCGAGAAAACTAACCTCTAATGGATGCCCACCCACTTGCACATTGCCAGTGTATATTTTTTGTACCCCACCTTTTTGCAGGGACTCAATTTCCCGGTAGGTATAGAGATGATGAGCAACTAATTTGCCATTCAGTGTGACCTCAACCGACTCCAGCTCGAAGGGCTTTTCATCAGCCACCGAGACAAAAAGAGCTACCTGCGTATTAGAGGGGAATAAGAGCTTTTCCTCCAGCTGTGACAATTCAGCAGTGAGATCAATTACATCTTTCTTAACATCCTGGATCTGCTCATCCAGGCCACGGATATCATCTCTATCAATAGTCTGAGCATGCCCAGTACTGGCCAACAGAAAGAAAAGTACAATCTGAAGAATTCTGAACATGTGGCCTACCTCCGACCCAACCCTAAACTATCAATTCCTGCCAGAGAACCTGGAACAGGACCACAATAAACCCAGGCACAACAGGGCCTTGAGCTGCGGCATTGTATTGAATAGAGGGCTAATCAGATGTGAGGAAATTCAAATCTCACAAAAACTCAAAGAATGGATAAATTTTGAAAAAAGCACTTCCAGCAAATAAAAGAGATCTACAACACAAAAGAAGTGAGACACAATTCACTTTCGATTAAGAAAGCTCTCCGCTTTGGCTCTCTGGCCTACCGATCACAAAGAACATACAGACAATCAAACCAACCAAGGCTAGGTAAGCATTTACTGTAAAAGCTCTATCTATACCCGAAGGTATATCTGGAGCGAAGGCAATGATTGTAGCATTCATACCCAAACCAACCGCACCCCCACCAATTTTAAACATATAGAGGATAGCGCCTGCCAAGCTGGCACGGTGAGGTTCCACCACCGTAATACCCGCAGTCGTACTGGATGGATTAAACAGCCCGATACCAACCCCCAACACGATCAAGCCCGGACACATATCCAGAAAACCCGTGTCCGAAGTCAGGTTCGAAAGCATGAACATTCCAACACTCATCCCCAAAATACCTAATGAGACGAGTAATTTGGGGCCAGCTACTTCATAGAAGCGGCCGGAGATAATAGCAACCAGCCCCGATACAACCATTAAAGGAACCAAAGATAAACCAGCCTGAAATGCTGAGTAACCACGAAAATTCGCCAAAAACTGGGGGACATAGAGAATTGCCGACAGAAATACTACGGAGATTAGGAGTGTCGTAACACCTACCGCTAGGAACTTCCGGTTCTTTGCAATATCAGGGGGAATCAGGGCATCTTTACCAACTCGATACTCCACGATTGTAAACAGGCAGAGCAACACCAGGAACACAACGATCAGGCTGATAACCACAGGATGCTTGAAACCAATTTCCGCGGAGACATCCAGTGCAAAAAGCAAACAAAATAGCGAGGTGCACAGTAGTAGCACACCGAAGAAGTCTATTTTTTCCTCAGTGTCACGAGGTTTATCGGGGGGTACTGCCCACCAGCAAGCCAGCATTGTTGCCAGAGTGAGGAGAATATTAACGAAGAAAATCCATCGCCAACTGAAAAAATCTGCGAGCACCCCACCCAAAACTGGTCCAGCTGCATTCGCTAACCCACAGGTGGCCATCAGGATACCACCCGCCAACCCTGACCTTTCATAGGTCAACAAGTTAAAAGTCATTGCCAAAGTGGACGGCCACATCAATGCCGCACCCACTCCCATCAATGCGCGGGATATCAATAACATCCACATATCCATTGCCAGGCCACCCAGCACGGCAAAGAAAACGAATATTCCCGCTCCAATCATAAATACTCTGCGACGGCCATAGATATCCGCCAAGCGGCCACCGGTTATGATGAAAACACCAAAAACCAAGGCGTAGCCGTTAATAATCCACTGGGAGCTAGTTATGTCTGCATTAAATTCTCTTTCGATGGCAGGTAGTGCGGGGGCAAAAGCGGTATAGTCATTACTAATAAGGAAGGCCGCGAGAACTAATGCAGCCAACCCCAAGTACTGATCTCGTGTAATTTTGCCGCTCTGTTTAGCCATACTGCGTAATTCACTCGACACCCGAGCCGCTCAGGTAATCCTTCAGAACCTAATTAGCTTGCGATATATTTTTAATACTCCCGCCTAGAGCCTAGACCACTCGCTCATTTACACGCCTTTTGACTAATCAGTTTTCACTGTCGATACCGATCATCATCTGCCTTGTAACTGGCAGCTCATATCTTATGCTTAAAGGACATCCAAGCACCGGAAAATTGAATTAGTGCTTGGATAGCCTACTGAGCCCCCTAAGATCACGCTAATAGATGAGATTAGTAAATGCATAAGTTCATTGTGCTTGTCTTGGTTCTGTTGACTTCTTCTACATTCGCCCAGGGATCTACGGTGAACGACCTAAAAGATTTCCAGTGGAAAAACCGCATTCTATTACTGAATATCCCGGAAGATCCCAATAGCACAATCAATGAATTACTCAAGTTAGCGCCGCAGTTTGCAGAGAGAAACTTGATATGGTTCCTATTCTCTAACGGCACCCTTGAGACTAACTTCCCCGGTAAAGTCACAGACAATTTTGCTAAAAATGTACGGGAAAAATATCTGCAAGGACCAACAATGCAGGTGCTTCTTATAGGAAAGGATGGGGAAGTAAAGTATAAAGCCAATAAATTCTCAGCCGTCGAAATTTTCCAACGTATCGACAGCATGCCCATGCGACGCAATGAGATGCAGCAAGGATCTGCACAGTGAACAATTATTGAACATCCACAATCTGATAGAGAGTTTTTGTATCCTCCAGTATTACTGAGGAATCCCAGAGTTAGATTTCCCTCAATTAATTACGCTTCGGCCTTCTTTGCTCACCAGACACCCTTTCCAGCTGGCAACTTTTAACAAACATAGACATCTTTACGCTAAAGTACGCTATTAGCCTTGCGAACATATACCCAATGGAAATCGACCTCCAATGAGCAAAAGAGCCATTATCCTCGGAGCTACGGGCCTTATCGGTGGCCATCTCACAGAGCAACTGGCTGGTGAAGAAGTCTTTGATGAAGTACTTACCCTCACTCGACGCCCCAAAGCCACTGCAAGTCAAAAAATACATAATCATATTGTCGATTTTGATCGGTTGGAGGAGGCTGCTCCTCTTTTTCAGGGAAATACTCTATTTTCCTGCCTGGGAACCACTCGCAAGCAAGCCGGCAGCCTAGCCGCCCAGCACAAGGTTGACGTTGAATATCAATACCAAGCAGCCCAATTGGCAGCGGCGGCAGGGGTCAGCCATTACTTACTGGTTTCATCCAGCGGAGCCAATGCCAATAGCGCCAGTGCTTACTTACGTATGAAGGGTGAGCTGGAAGAGAAAATCAAGAAACTTCCATTTAAGCGCATCAGTATACTGCAACCCTCCCTACTCCTCGGAGATCGTGCAAATGCCCGACCCGGTGAGAAATTCGGAGGCATCCTCCTGCCAGTAATTTGTATGCTGCCGGGGCTGAGACGTTATAGGCCCATTGAGGGGCGTGAAGTAGCCAAAAAAATGGTTTATTTAAGTCGACAAGAACGAACAGGGGTTGAGACCCTGCGTTTGGATGAGTTATTCAATACGTAAAGAGCCTCTGAATAATTCCGTAATGTCTCGGCGAATCTGGGAGGCTCCTTAAACCTCAAAGGTTAAATTCGGGAGCTTAAAATAAGTAAATCGCTCCCGAATATTGCGGTTATTCCTTTATCTTAATCCCTAACCAGTGCGGGTATTGAGTCAAAACAATAAGGACAATTGCATCGTAGACTGCGTGCCAGATTATCACTCCCAATAAGCTTCCGGACACTTGGTAAACCACTCCTAAAACCACACCAATTCCCAAAGTCAGAAAGAAATTGGTCCACGATGAGAAATGAAGTAGCGCAAATGCAATTGCGGAAATTAATAACCCCAACAATGGCGAGCTAAGTTCTGACAACCAGGACTGCAAAAACCCCCGAAACAAAAGCTCTTCGCAAATTCCGACTACAACAGAAATCAACAGCAGCTGAAAGAAAGACAATCGTGAAAATAGCGGAATCAGGGCGATCGATTGACGCCGCATTGACTTGCCAAGGGTCGTTTCTGAGCGAGTTAACGACAACATCACACCGTAGGTAGCCATTGCACCAATGATGCCAATTGTTACTTGCAACCCTACACTATCACCAATGATCACTACCTTGAGTGAAGCCAGATAAAAGCCCAGAAGGGCCAGCAACAAGCAAACAACCTGAGTGCCAATTAATAAAAGAAAAACTGGTGGATTCCCTTTTGTTTGGTCAACAGCATCCATTTGTGACCGTCCTTTTTATTAGTAGTTTATCGAGGTAGTCGAGTGGCTCAGTACCTAAATAGACTGCCTTAGGATTTCGTACCAACTAGAAACCACATCGAAATTCAATTAGCCGAAATAAGCACACCCGCCATCGGCAATAATCTAACAGAAAATGATGACAGGCATAATCCTCCGCCAACAACCTACCTCTATCCGTTTAGTTTGACGTCAGACAGCTTATCTCCTTTGAAAAACTGCCTGACTTTAGCCGAAAAGCCAGTCACAGTGCTATGCTCGACAATATCTCTGGAACCGGATAGCTTGTAGAGACTACCCGGTTTCCAGCCCTCTTATCAGTAGATTGTCTTGCAAAGAAACTACACAGCAACTAATTCCAACCATGACACAAGAAATCATAGGACTGGGCCAGCTGCTGAAGGATATTGAGGAGAAAAGTCAGGGGCAGGAGAAAATCTCCATCCAGCATGTTATTGAGGCTGTGGGGCTTCGATCCTTTGCCCCATTCCTTATCCTTATCGGGTTGATCCTGTTTTCCCCTCTGAGCGGTATTCCCGGAATGTCTACCGCGATGGGTGTTTTGCTACTACTGTTTGCCCTACAGCTGCTGATGAAGCGCAACTATATCTGGCTTCCACAGTGGCTGATCAACCGCTCCATATCCAGCGAAAAGCTGATGGATGCCCTGCACTGGATGGAAAAGCCCGCCCGGTTTGCCGACCGCTGGATACAGCCACGGATGGATTTTATCGTGCGCCGATATGGCACCTACGCTATTGCTGGAACCTGCATTTTTATTGCATTGACCCTGCCAATAATGGAAGTCATCCCCTTCTCTGCCTCAACGGCTGGTCTCGCTCTCACCATTTTTGGGCTATCGCTGGCAGCTCGAGACGGACTCTTAGCGCTTATTGCTTTTATCCTAACGGCCTCCCTGGTACTAGTGGTGATCGTAGCCGTGATCTAGGAGCCCGCGAGTAACTCCGTAATATCTCTGCGGGTCTCCAGACCAAAGCTGGCTACTCACCCTCGCTTTAAGACTTGATTTTTTAATCCGAGCAAATGGGGAAAGTGCACTATGGCGAAAATTGCCAAAAGGTCGTATACCGCATGCCAAACAATCGCCCCCACCAAGCCCCCGGACATTTGGTAGAAAATGCCTAAAATAAGCCCAATCATAAAGGTAAGGAAGAAGTACACCCAGGAAACACAGTGCAGTAATGCGAATATCAGTGATGCACCCAATAAACCGAGGAATGGCGTACTGAGCTGGGAGAGCCAAGACTGTAGAAAACCACGAAACAACAGTTCCTCACAAACACCCGCAGCTAAAGCAACCCATACCATCTGTGATGGGGACAACTTGGAAAATAGTGGAGTCAATTGAGTACAGTGGAGCCGCAGCATTTTCCCAAATAGCGTCTCAGAACGAGCCATTGTCAGTACTACCGCAAATGTGACAATAGCGCCTAACAATCCCAACAGCAGTTGCAGCCAAACCGTATCACCAATAAATGAAACTTCCATTGGCACAAGGTAGAGACCCAGAGCCGCAAGCAACAGACAGCCCAGTTGAATATCCATTAAAAAAAAGAAAACCGGCAGGCTGCGCCGTGCCGGACCAATCGCTTCCATTCTTGATTTTTCCCTTTGCCTATTGATTTCCTGAGCCTCTGACAACCTTCAAGCTCGCTCGCCCATCCGCAGAAATCATCAATTCGGCCACGCCACCATCCCGCAGTTGTTTTTCCAGATCCAGGGCTTTTTTCTTCGGAGCAAAGTAGGCTTCAATACCGTAGCGAATCCGGTAGCTATCTGATGAATTCCAAAAATTCTGGCCTGCTACCCGCCCTCGAATAAAGACTCCGCCCTGTGGTTGTTCAAGGCTGACAGAGGCTCGTTCATACAATCCGGATGCCCCTTTTTCTAAGCCCACATAAACCACCTCTCCCTGACGCAGCCGTCCCAGCCCTTTAAACAAGGCTTTATCTAAAGTGGAAAAGGGGTAATTTAATTGGGCATAGTTACCGCGAAACAATGAGCGCGGGTCTACAGGAACAGTTTCCACTGAAACAGGCTGGCCCGTCCACAGCGGCATTTGAGCCTTAATATACATTCCTAACAGTATAAAAAACTGCACGCCAATGGCGGCAACCAGGCCAATCACAACTCTACGTTTCATCGTAAACTTCCCCCCGCCTGGTGATATTTCCAATACTTGGCTGCTGCCAGCAATAAAACTGCGAAGAGAATAAACAGGAGAGCAGCTCCTATATAGTCGCCAATCAAGTCAATATAGCGCAGCAGAGCCGTCAACAGGACCGCCATAACTCCGAGAAAGAAGTAGTGTGAGATACCATCGTGAATACCCCTGAAGATCAACCAGATTCCACAGGCAATCAGGGCGAAGTTTGTAAAAATTTGTAACCAAACTGCGTAGTCACTGGAGCTGGCATTCGTTACGAACGCAAGTACTGCCGCAAAAACACCGCACAACCCCAGTCCGAATAACAACCTCTGAGACAGCAGCGCCAACACTATCGACACAGCAGACATAGTCCCCACTACCCCCCACATAGAAGGTAGGTGACTCCAGGGGGCTTCTATCATCTCCTCCCAGGGATATTCAAAGCTAAAAATCAGTAAGCCAATTAAAGTAAACCGAAGGCACCAAATAGAGATTACTGCTGCGTAGTCCTTGGCTACCGCCGACGGGCGAGTTGCCAACCAATGGGCAAAGCAATACATCAGGATAAAGAGCGAGACTGCAACAGCAAGGTTCTCTGGATAAATATCCGCACTAAATTTCCCATCCTGCAAACGCCAAAATTCTGATAGGGAAAATTCCAGCCAAAAACCTAAGCCAAAGATAAAGGTCAGCAAGAGAATCACGCTCGCACGACCACTTAACAGGATATAGAGGGCTCCCAGCAAGAAAATTGGGAACAGGGCGGGGTAAAAGCCTAAACCCGACTCCAGGAAGAACCAAAGCAAAGCCAATAGCAAGGACTGCTCTGCAATCCATGGGCTGCGGGTAATTAAAGCAAATGGCAAACTACCCAGTGCCCACCAGAAAATACCATCTGGCATATGCTCGCCCAAGTGGTATACCTGTGCGATCAAAATAATCGCCGCACCAAAAAACAGGTTGCCCAACAAGAACAAGCCCTCTCCGGCCTTCCGGTCTCCAGACAGGTAAACCTTAAACGCCACTCCCTGGGTCACCAAGGTCAAAGCGATCAGCCCCCCCATTCGCAGCGCTCTGGGGATTTCCTCCCAATTGGCTCCAATCAGTGTAATCACCGCCAGCCCGATAAAGAGATAGGCCAACCCAATCAAAATACGATATCCAAGTGTTCTTTCTTGCGCCCGGTGGTAATCCACTTCATAGCGGGCACAGATCTGCTCAGCCTGAGCTTCACTGATCACACCGTCTTCAACCCAATCTCCGGCTTCGCGGGCCAGGTCATGCTTAAGCAACCGAATCAATCGCATAGATGCGCCTTGTGAAAAATTACCCATACCCGATGGATGGGTATTAATACTTTGGTCCCGAGTATCCCCGATGTAACCAGCGACCTCAAATTGGTACGGATTGCAGACTAAATTATCGCCAGGCTGCCTAGATAGCAGGAAACTATCTAAGATATTTAAATTGTTAATTTCTATTATTGGTTGCCAGTCAATAGCATAAACAGCATCAAAGTTAAGAGCCAGGCACCCAATAAGGAGCTAACCATGTCCCGCTATATCGAATCCGAACTCAAGCCGTTTAACGCCAAAGCCTACCAAAATGGCGAATTTCACGATGTAAGTGACTCTGACGTCAAAGGTAAATGGGCCGTATTCTTCTTTTACCCCGCCGACTTCACCTTTGTATGCCCCACTGAATTAGGCGATCTGGCAGACAACTATGAGGAGTTTAAGAAGCTGGGTGTAGAGATCTACTCAGTCTCCACAGACACTCACTTCACCCACAAGGCCTGGCACGATTCCTCTGACACCATCGGTAAGATCCAGTACCCGATGATCGGTGATCCTACCGGTACCATTACCCGCAACTTCGGTGTAATGATTGAGGAAGAAGGCATTGCCGACCGCGGTACTTTCGTTATCGACCCGGAAGGCCGTGTTCAAATTGTGGAAATTACTGCTGGCGGTATCGGCCGCGATGCCAGTGAGCTGCTGCGCAAGATCAAAGCTGCCCAGTACATCGCTGCTCACCCCGGTGAAGTTTGCCCAGCAAAATGGAAGGAAGGTGAGGAAACCCTGGCCCCCTCTCTCGATCTGGTAGGCAAAATTTAAGTCTTCCCAAGCCCTCACAGGATTGGAACTGGCCTTGCCCGCCCTTTTGGCGGGCATTGTCGTTAATCAAATATTGCAAATCGGTGTTAATGGCTTCTTTGCTTCGCAATAAGTGATAAAAGCAAGCAACATACAACTCCTCCTAAGAGGAACACAGGAACTACAAAGATTGCTGTTTGTATTCCGTAACTTTCATCTAACCACCCCACCAAAGCATGCGCCAGAATCAAGAAAATTCCCCCCATGCCTAAGGAGAATGAAACTGTAAAAGGGGGATTCTTACTACAATGTGTCAACCATTCCATGGCATAAGGAAACAAGTAGGATAGTGTCAATCCACATACTGGAAACCATAGTGGACTCACCCAGTAGCCCAGAGAAAATACGGCTGCTGTCGATAAAAAGGAGACTATCAACCAGAAAAAAGCACTTCCCTTCAGCAGGATAAAAGTGAAGGCCACTCTCCCCAAACAAAGTAATCCGAAAAAGATTGAAAGCAAAATATCCGCCTCAACGGCCCAATGCCCTCCCCTAGCTTCAAGAAACAGCACCATCCTACTCGCCAATATATGTTCAGCGCCGTTGTAGGCAGAAACAATAAACCCGCCACCAATTGCGATCCACCACTCTTTCGGTTCTTTATCTCGTTGGCTCGCCTCTTTATAGGCGCCAGGGTTAAAAGAACTCCCATTTTTCCTCAGTTTTCCTTTTCTTCTTATTAATCCAGACAAGATGAAAAATAATATGCTTGCTGCTATCCCCCCAAACAAGTAGAAACCGCCCTCCCATCCAAAGTGAAATTTATATAACAACCCGGGTAACAAAGGAGACAATACGGAGGCAACCCCATAGGTACTATGTAATCCACAATAACCTTGACGAGTTAAGTTTTCAGGCACAAAAAGGGGGATTGCCACATTAATCAAAACCATGCTCCCTCCGGCACCCAAACCAAAGAGAAAGCTGCCCAGAATAAGCAGGGTAAACGAGTACAGATATCCAGAAACACCTGAAAGTACCGACCCTACCCCCATAAAAACTACGAATAATGCTAACCCAGAGATCACTCTGATTTTTTTCACCCAGATAGCCCCTGATAAAGTCATCAGTAAGGCAGAAAAAGTGGACAGGAAGAAAAAGGTGGAGCCCTTTGTTGGGGAAACGGAAAAAAAATCTAAAATTTTGGGGTAAATTGGAGCTTTATAGACCTCCACAAAGCCCAGTAAAAATAGAGCCCCATAGCATGAAAGCAATCCAAACCAATAGATGTTGCGTTTCACGCAGCCCTTCTTTTGATATATTGATCACATTCTTCAATCATTCGGATTGCTTGTATAGAATCGGCAAGAGGAAGATCCGGTGATTCTATGAAGTTTTTTTCAATACATAATTGAACGGCCTGTGCCTCATAATAAAGCCCTTCAGAATTTGGATAATTAAACCTGCCTCTTATTCTCGGTAACGGGAATTCGTACAACTTAGTCTCATTATCTGTCCTTCGATCACCAGTGATCCGCGTCACTGACACCCTAGTTGGACAATGTGCCGGGGCAAACACTTTTATTCGCCCTTCTGTACCATAGATTTCCAACTCTTCCGCACCCTCAACCAGATGACTCCAGGAAACTACAGCTGTTGATCCACTATCGAAGTGCGCATAAATGAGCCCGGCACCATCCTTCTGGAAACCGTAGTTATCCAGCACCCCAGAGAACTCCAGGTCTGATATCCCCCTACCCAATACCATCAGCGCCGTGTGGACAGGATACACTCCGGCATCCATACCAGCTCCCACCTTCCATTTTGGAGACTGCAACCCTTCATCCTTGCGCAGGTCAAAGCTCAAATCTGCACGAAGCTGGCTTACCTTACCTATATTTCCAAGACTAATAATATCTCTACAGTATTTAATAGCAGGGAAGAACCTCATCCACATCCCTTCCATGCAAAACAGCTGTTTTTTATTGGCAAGCTCTTTAATCCTTACAGCATCCTCAACTGTTAACGCCAGAGGTTTTTCAATAAGAACAGGCTTACCTGCCATTAATGCTAATTCAGCATGTTGTCGGTGTAACTCGGGGATAGTTGCAATATAGACAATGTCAATATCAGGATCAGAAACAAGTTCCAGGTAACTGCCATAAGCCCTACTTGCTCCATGACTATTCGCAAACTCTCTCGCTCTATTAAAATCCCTGGAAGCTACAGCAAACACTTCTGAGGAATCCAGGTAATCGAGGACTAATGCAAAATCATTTGCTATTCTTCCACAGCCTATAAATCCCCAGCGCAGCCTTCTCAAAGGTAGTTTTTTAGCGCTTTGATGACTGGTCAAGTCTAATTGCTTAGGTAAATACTCCTCCTCTGCTATTTCATCAGGATCCAATATGAGCTCTGGATGACGAGTGAGCCTTTCTTGTAGGTCATACCAAGCGCTTTCCAGATGGTTCGCCTCTATCTTATTGACCCAAATACAGTTTCCTAAAGGGGCTGGGAGAGGCGCTCGCAAAGTACCGGAGCGATGAATCGAGATCTGTTTTATTGCCGTCTTGTATACATCCAGGCTCAGCCCTTTGACACTAGCTGCAAGTCCCAGCTGCACGTAAATTCCAAACAGTAACTCAATGTCTGCCTTGGATATCAATCCCATTTTTTCAGCTACCAGCGAAGTAAACAGGCAATCAATGCCCACAGCTTCACCATGCATCAACCTAAAAGCCTCATCACGCTCCAACCAGCGGGATAACGTATGCCCAAAGTCCATTGGTCTAGATAAGTTCTCTTCTTTTAAGTCTCCCGCAATACTATCCAGCATGGCATCAATACAATTTATCAGCAGTTTATAGGATGCATCTCCCGGCAGGCCATCAGGTTCTAAAAAACTATTTTCCAACAGAGTGGCACCCTGAGCTGACAAGGTATCGAGCACATCCTTGTTGAATACCACTCCAACCTTAATCATTTCACCAATTGCACTTTTTAATACCCGCTGTGGATTAGTTTTCAAGAAGGAGGGATCAATAATGGTATGCAAGGGACAATGAAAAGCACCAATCCCATTCTTAATATTGTGGTTCACACTGACTTTAATGCCGATAGAGGAGTCAATCATTCCCATTAGAGTCGTTGGAATACGTATCCAGGGTGTATTCCGTCGCCACACCGCACTGACAAACCCAATCGTATCGGTTACCGCCCCTCCGCCCATAGCTAAGATTGGCTCCCTGTAACGAAGAGGATTTGCCTTCCATATCTCATCAATCATACTGATAAGACTATTAATATTTTTTGACTGTTCGCCACCCTTCATAACTATCGGGATGAACTCAACCCCCATGGACTCTTGCCACTCGGTAATACCCTTCCCATAGAGTTCCCATACCTTGTCATCAACACAACAAATAATTCTGTTCTGCGGCGGTCTTAGGAGTTCTATAAGGAATTTATTACCAGGATTAAAGAGTCCATGGTGGTACCAGATTCTTTGGTTTGTTGGAGCCTGACAAATAGTATCTGAAATTTGTACGATAGAATGATGGCTTTCATCTTCTCTTAATTGAGCCTTAATACTGGGCTCTATCGCTGCGGCTAATTCGAGAACACCACATGCATGAAGCAGTCGCGGCAGGCTCAAGTATTTCTCATCATCGCTATCTAGAATGGATTCAATAAACAGCCGCTTCAGATTGTAATAATCTCGCTCAAACAAGTAGCAATACCACATCCCTCCCTTTTCTTTTCTAGTAAGCTCAAGTGCCCGATCAAGCACATCTTCCATGGCCTGCCGAATAAAAACAGGGTCACCTCGAAGGCCTTTTCGTATCACTATGCAATTTTCTACGCCTTCACAACGGGTAGCCAGAAAAGAGAAACTCACTCCCAGATTAGTTTTTAGCGTAAAAGACAGCTTTTTGAAGTCCTCGATATCACCGAAGCGCTTCTGCACGGTTTCATCTCGATTCACTACTACATCAGTAATGTTGTGAGGAGCAAGGTTCCACTTTGCTATACAGAGTTCAAGTTCATGGCAACACTGGTTGAGCAGCATACCCTCGGAATTTTGCCTAAAAATGCTTTCCAGGTTGGCTTCCGGATGCGGGTTGTGATGAATGAATCCGACACTCCTGGACTTCAACTTCCATTGCTCGTTAAGCCTCTCGGCTCTATCCACGTAATTTGCGATATGCTTTTGATAGCCAACAACAACATTTACATTATTCCTGTCGGCAATCCTTTCCATTTCACGCAGTTTTTCCAGCGAGTCTGCACCTGGTTTTTCAAGGTATATATTCCTATATCCTTTATTAACTACCGATTTAAAAATCCCCTTCGCGAGTGGAGTCCTCACCGAGATAACAACCAAATTTTTAAAGGAGGGATGCGCATCAGGTATTTGCGCCACCGAGGAATAAGTTTTGAAATCGCCATACTGAGCTTTAAGTCTTGCCATCTCGTTTCGGAAAACCATCCCTTTTTCAGATGACTCGACATCACTGGAAAGCCAATACTCTTCAACAATCGCATCCACCACTACATTTCGCATATTCATTAGCTGAGACAAATGCAGCCATCCGATTGACTCCCCAGGCAGACCGACACCTACCACCGTGACATGCACCACATTCTGATTCATAGCGGCAACATTTAACCTCACATCCGCTGGCACTACCCAGATCATCAGAACCGGGCTTGCACTTCTAACTTATTGCTAATGTGCGCTGATTTACGACTCAACTCTTTTTTGATGCCTGAGGGTATGGACCGCGATCAACACATCTATATGTCGTCTTTGCGGCTCAATAGACATCAGGATGCACCGATAAGGTTTCACCTAACGGCTGTCGCTTTGCCAAAGCCATTAAATAGCGGCTAAACACCCAATCAATCAAATAGCCAACAACGATTGCCAAAAGCTATCACACGCATTTACATTAATAATTTTTATCAAAGAGCATCGACCGATAGTATTGATCCCACTTCCAAACAACGACCGACAAGACAGTGATAAATAAGGAGCTATCCATGTCACGTTACATCGAATCCCAGCTGAAACCCTTTAACGCCAAGGCTTATCAAAACGGCGACTTCTTCGATATCAGCGACGCCGACGTTAAAGGCAAGTGGGCCGTATTCTTCTTCTACCCCGCAGACTTCACCTTCGTCTGCCCCACTGAGCTGGGCGATCTGGCGGACAACTATGAAGAGTTCAAGAAGTTGGGCGTTGAGATCTACTCCGTATCTACCGATACCCACTTCACCCACAAAGCCTGGCACGACTCTTCCGACACCATCGGCAAAATCCAATACCCGATGATCGGCGACCCCACCGGCACCATCACCCGCAACTTCGGTGTGATGATCGAGGAAGAAGGCATAGCCGATCGCGGCACCTTTGTAATCGACCCGGAAGGCCGTATCCAAATTGTCGAGATCACTGCCGGCGGAATCGGCCGCGATGCCAGCGAGCTGTTGCGCAAGATCAAAGCTGCCCAGTACATCGCCGCTCATCCCGGTGAAGTCTGCCCGGCCAAGTGGAAAGAAGGCGAAGAGACCTTAGCCCCCTCCCTAGATCTGGTAGGAAAGATTTAACCCAAATACCTCTGACCCGGCCCATCAAAAGGTGGGCCACAACCAAGCCTTAAATTGTTAGAGAAAGGACACACCGATGTTGGACGCAAACCTGAAAAAACAACTGGACACTTACCTGCAGAATATCGTCAAACCGATCGAGATTCGTGTGTCCACAGATAACAGTGAAAAATCCAAAGAGCTGGAGGCGCTGGTAGATGAAATCTCCGGACTCTCCAACAAAATTACTGCACAGCAGAGTCAAGCCAAGCGCACGCCGAGTATGGCCATCGCCCCTGCCGGAGAGGAACCCCGGGTTAGCTTTGCCGGTATTCCCCTGGGACATGAATTTACCTCACTCGTACTGGCACTATTGCAAGCGGGGGGCCATCCCTCAAAAGCAGACCCGGAGCTACTGGAGCAGGTACGAAACCTGAAGGGTGAATTCCACTTTGAAACCTATATCTCCCTCTCTTGCCAAAACTGCCCGGATGTTGTCCAAGCGCTGAACCTGATGGCAACCCTCAACCCAAACATCACCCACGAAATGATCGACGGTGGCCTGTTCCAGGAGGAAGTTGAAAAGCGCAATGTTATGGCTGTACCTGCGGTTTACCTCAATGGTGAACACTTCGGCCAAGGCAGGATGTCCCTCGAAGAGATTGTTGGAAAACTGGATACTGGCGCAGCCGAGCGTAAAGCTGAAGAACTGAATGAAAAAGCACCCTACGATCTTTTAGTGGTAGGGGGTGGCCCAGCGGGCGCAGCGGCTGCTATTTATGCCGCTCGCAAAGGCATTCGCACTGGCATAGTGGCAGAACGCTTCGGCGGCCAGGTAATGGATACCGTAGGCATCGAGAACTTTATCTCTGTACCTTATACCGAGGGCCCCAAGCTCGCAGCCAGCCTTGAGCAACACGTAAAAGAGTATGGTGTTGATATCATTACCGATCAACGCGCAGCCAACTTGCGACGCAACGAAATGGTAGATATCAAACTACAAAGCGGTGCTACCCTATCCAGCCGCTCTGTAGTATTGGCTACCGGTGCCCGCTGGAGAGAACTGGGGGTACCTGGCGAAGCGGAGTACCGCACCAAGGGCGTAGCCTACTGCCCCCATTGCGACGGCCCCTTCTTTAAAGGTAAGCGCGTAGCTGTTATCGGTGGCGGCAACTCGGGCATCGAAGCAGCGATCGACCTCGCCGGAATCGTCGAGCACGTCACCGTACTGGAGTTCGCCGATAAACTGCGTGCAGACGAGGTGCTGGTACGCAAGGCTCAGTTAATGGATAACATTGATATTATCGTCAATGCGCAAACCACCGAAGTACTCGGCGACGGCAACAAAGTTAACGGCCTGGCCTATACCGATCGAGAGAGCGGTGAAAACAAGCAACTCGACCTGGCAGGCGTCTTCGTACAGATTGGCCTGGTACCCAATACGGAGTTCCTTAACGAAACCGATATAGAGATGAATCGCATGGGCGAAATCGTGATCGACGAGCGCGGCGCAACTTCAGTCCCCGGCGTCTACGCCGCCGGCGATGCGACCACTGTCCCCTACAAACAGATAGTGATCTCTATGGGTGCAGGTGCAACTGCTTCGCTGGGCGCATTTGACTACTTGATTAGGTCTTCGGTTGAATAACACCAAAGCGTTAAAAAGGGCCAGTCATTGACTGGCCCTTTTTTATATTCACTTTAAGCATGGACAATATAGGAGAACAGATTTCAAGCTAAGACCTGAGCCCACATAAAATATCATGCGCCATTTATAAACCTATATTTATAATGGACACTAAATCCGCACCTTTAATTTATATATATTATTAACAAACCAAAAACAAACTGATTAAACCCTATAAAATACCACTTGGCATCACCTATCAATTACTAATCGAAAGAAAACTTTAGAGTAAATAATAGACTCATTATCTTGGGAGCCCCCCATGAAGAAGCCAAGCCTAACGCTATTTTTAACCCTGCTACCAACCTTTGGATTACCTTTAGCCTCAAACAGTTTTGCTGTGAGCTGTGGTGACACGATTACTACCCAGGAATCCCTCACAGAAGACCTCTCCTGCGAAACCAATCCAGCCCTCACAATTGACGGCCCCGGTGGCGGGCTGAACTTAAATGGGTTTACTGTTACCTGTATAGAACCATTACATGAGGGCATCTATCTAACAGGGCTAGCTGCAAGCCTGTTTAACGGCGTAATAGACAATTGCAATGACTCAATAGCACTTACGGAAGATGGTGTTCATTTTGTCAGTGATATTGAGATTAACAATCTTGTAGGTGTGGGCGTACGTATTGAAAGTAACAGTAATTTTGTTACCGGCATCGTGATACCTTTTAATGGTACGCAATATGCAATAGGCATAGAAACAGCTAATCCCGCAAGCCTCAATCAGATCACTGGAAATTTTCTAGAGTTCCCGGGATTTTCAGGAATATATATCGAGGGGCGAAGCAATACAGTCACCGGAAATGAAATTCTTAACCCTGGTGATTTTGGCATAGCTCTTGATTCCGATGGAGGGAGCAACTTAATCCTACTTAACACTATAATCAGTGACAGTAAAGCGAGAATATTCAACACTCTCAATGGCGATGGAGATGTGGGAATATCTGTAAGTTCAGATTCAAATCTCATTTCTCAAAATAGTATATCGAACAGCACCACTGGAATCAGAATCAATAACAGTGACAGCAATACAGTAAGCAGCAATGAAGCTGACAATAACATTGACTATGGCATAGTGATCGAGGGAACTAGCGCAGAATTCAATAACATTTTATCTAATACAGCCAATGACAATGGTATATTCGACCTTTACTCCCCTGATGATCCGAACTGCACATCTTCGAACAACTGGATTGGCAATAGTTCTACCATTAATGACCCTAACTGCTTGGATTGAGGCTTTGCCAAACTAAATCCATAAAATTATCTAGTTAAGCAATAGCCGAGCGGTATATTGCTTACTTATAAAGTATAAAAAAAGTAAAGAATCTCTTAGCAATCATTCGTAGCTAATACTCCCCGATAACGGATTGAGAGTGAAATCAATACTCACATCTTCATAGCCCCCAAATTACAACCATGCCAGCACTAATGGGATAAAGCTAAAACTGACTTCTACCAGAAAAAAAGTATTACGCAAAAGTTCCAGACACCCATAAACCTTACTGAAAGTAAGATTCAATATTTACAATGGGTTTTAAAATCAAAGCCATAATTTAAATTAAATATTATCGAAAACAAATAAAAAAGCTAATAATAGTAAAAGTAACGCTAGCCCAGCTTACGCACTCATCCAATCTAACCATAGAAAATGAATCACCCTCAATAACATAACAACCGCGAACAAGGAATGGAAAGTATGAAAAAACTAAAATTAGCCCTTGCCTATTTTCTTTTGCCCGCTGCTGGAATAGCAATTTCCTTCGAAAGCTATGCTGTTAGCTGTGGAGATACCATTACCTCCCAAGAAACACTGACTCAGGACTTAGTCTGTGCCACTAATCCCGCACTAACAATTACCGGTCCCTTGGGCGGACTTGATATGGATGGATTTACTGTTACGTGCTCTGCCTCAACAGACGACGGCATACTCCTAAATGGCCTATCTGCTAGTTTAACCTCTGGAGTTATCGATAACTGTAACAACTCTATTATGTTACAAGACGATGGGTCCCACTATGTTACAAGTGTTGATATAGATGATCCTGATGGAGTAGGAGTACTTATTTCAAGCGATAGTAACTTTGTCACCGGCATCCAGATACAATCTGATGGCGTAACCTCCAGAAATGGTATAGAAACTGAAGATCCCGCTAATTATAACCAAATCATCGGAAATACTATCGATAGCACCGGTGGAGATGGAATATATCTAGAGGGATGATCCTACCCATCAACAACGAACACACCACTAAGCGACTAGTTGTTCCTCAAACGCCTCAGGGCTGAGATAGCCATTGGCGCTGTGTAAGCGATTTCGATTGTAGTCTATCTCTATATACTCAAATACGGTTTCTCGCATGAGGCACCTTGTAGGAAAGCGGTTACCATGGATTGCTTCTACCTTAAGTGAGTGGAAGAACGTTTCTGCACAAGCATTATCATAGCAATTACCTTTGGCGCTCATGCTGCACCGCAGATCATACGCTGTAATTAAAGATTGATAATCTTTAGAACAATACTGGCTTCCCCTGTCAGTATGCACGATAACATTCGTAGGTTTCTTACGTCGCCATAAAGCCATTTGAAGGGCGTCACAGACCAATGTAGCCGTCATCGTTTCTGACATCGCCCAACCAATAATCAGCCGACTATATAGGTCTATCACTACAGCCAGATATAACCAACCTTCTTCCGTTCGTAGGTAGGTAATATCCCCAGCCCATTTCTGATTCGGCGCTTCAGCATTAAAGTTCTGCTCAAGCAAATTTGGAGCTACTGGCAGACCATGTTTTGAGTAGGTTGTGGCTTTATACCTCCTGCCTGCTTTAGCCCGTAGGCCCTGTCGACGCATGCTGGCAGCAATTGTTTTCTGATTATATTTACTCCCCTCACTGGCCAACTCCTTCGTCAGACGAGGGGCGCCGCTACGTTCTTTGCTGGCTATAAAGCGCTGCTGTACCAAGCTATCGAGCTGCATTCGGTACTGCTGGTGCTTGGATTGGTCAGCCGATCTTGAAACCCAGTTATAAAAGCCACTGCGAGATACGCCCAATACCTTGGCCATCGCTTTGATGCTGAATTCATGCCTGTGCTTTTGCATGAAGGCGTACCTCATTTCAGGCTCTTTGCAAAGTACGCTGCGGCCTTTTTTAAGATCGCCAGCTCCTCTGCCTGCTCAGCCAGCTGCCGCTTAAGTCGAGCATTTTCTGTGGCCAGCTCTCTCTCCGCATCCCCTCGGCTCTGATGTAACTTAGACTTACTTCGCCATCCGTAAATCTGGGAAGGATGCAATCCAAGCTGTTTAGCGGCAACGCTTACCCCGACCTTGAGCGCCAGTGCTAGGGCATCCTTCCTATACTCCTCTGAGTATTGTTTACGAGTGGTTTTGGTTGGTTTATTTGATCTTGTCATAGAGCACCTCTGCTGCGTAGTTTATCGCTTAAGAGAGTGTCCATCGTTGATGGGTAGGATCAGGAATCTCAAACAATGTTACTAGCAATATAATCACAAATGCTGGTGGTGACGGTGTTGATTTCGATCCCGATGGTCGTTCAAATATCCTTATATTGAATGTTATTGATAACAGTACAGACGTTGGCATTGAGATAGATTCCAACTCTAATCTCATTTCTCAAAATGTAGTGACAAATAACGTGACAGGTATCAGGGTTGAGAGCGCTGATAACAACACCATTAGTGTAAATAGTGTAAGTGATAACAATGACTACGGAATATCTATTGAAAGTGGAAGCGCCGACGGTAATACCGTCTTATCTAACTCCTCCTTAAACAATGGGATCTTTGACCTTTACTCACCCAACGATCCAACTTGCACTGATAACACTTGGATAGGTAATACTTTTGTTACCCGTGACCCTTCATGTTTAGAATAAATTAAACCCTAAATAACTCAAAACTAAAGGCGATAATCAAGTTCTGTATCGCCTTCTCTCAATGACTATCATTTGGGCAATAGAATACCTTTTAAGTTAATTCATACATTGTTACCGGCAGTCTTCTATCAAGCTTTCTTCAGCAAGAATTTCACACCGACAATAAGTAAAACCTCCCATTAAACTAATGTCCCACTAAATCAGCACTTACCTCTCATAGCGCCTATCTAGGCCATCTATCAAACTCATACTTGTATCAACCCCATTCACAAGGAGTATCCGCCAGGTTGTCGACCAAATTCTGACGATCAGGCTAGTGTATGGTGATTGATACGACTTCAACCTTGAAATGCAATGGAAAACGACATTCGTCGTACAGTCTCATCACTAAAGGAGTTACTGATGAAGAATATTGCACCTCTAGCCGCCAGTATTGCCCTGGCAATCATTAGCCAGGGCGTTATCGCCGACACCAATACTGCAACGGTTTACCAAGAAGGTCTTGGGAACACTGCAACAGCTGATCAAAGTGATCCAACCGCCACAAACAATACCATCGATCAAACTCAGATCGGTGATAACAACACCAGCTATGCGGAGCAATCCGCTAACAGTGATGGTGGCACGATTATTCATAACCAAACTGGCGATATGAATACCGCCGAGTCCTATCAGGATAACTCTGTAGGCGCCTATATCGAGATCAATCAAGGAGACAACAATCAGTACGTCTTCACTCTCCAGTCATTTGTTGACGGTAGCACCATGTCCATTACCCAAGATGGGGATGGCCACAGTGCAACCTTAACTCAAACCAATAGTACCGATGATGTTATTGTGGTGACTCAAGCTGGGGTAAACCAAACTGCATTTGTTACCCAAACACTGACGTCAAATAGTGAAGTCTATGTAGATCAGCTCGGCGACTCCAACCTGGCGACCCACAATCAAGTCAATGGAGACTCCAATTACTCCTCCTCATATCAGGACGGTACTACCAACACCCTAAATGTGATTCAAACCAACGATGATCACGAGAGCAGTCTCTGGCAAATTGGCGACAACAATGTTGCCATTCATAACCAGACGGGTTCAGATCACTACGCACTGACCGAGCAGCTCGGAACTTCTAACTTTGCCAATATTACGGCAACAGGTATTGGTTCTTCCGCTCAAACTTACCAAAATGGTGTGGGTAACGCCCAGACAACAACGCAAATTGGCGATGCGCAATCTGCTTTTGCCAATCAAACCGGAAACGCAAACGTAGGTGTGATTCTACAGTAAACGCTTCATCTCGCAGTGCTGCCCATAAATGGGCAGCACCCATGGACTCATTGGCACCGAAAGACCATCTTCCAAAGAGTTATTTCCCAAATAACTCTTCCCTTACATCCACATACCTAGCAATAACCCAAGTTCTTTACCAACTTATATAGGCGACTTCGTGTTCGTCATAGGTACAATCCGCACCGTTAGTTAGTCTCTCCGTCCCATCTATCAGGATGGGTCGCCTCTATCTGATGACGCAACATACCTTTACCCCACGCATAACTAGACAAAGGATAGCCAAGACTTCCTCGCCGTTCAGCAGCCCTATTCGCCACTTATCCTAATTTTAATCCAGAAGAAAAAGATTCCTCTAAGATGGCAAGCATTCAGCAGGTGAACACAGAGAGAATAGTTGTGCGATATATTCAAACTAGATTTTCAAAGACAAAAGCAAAGTTAAAGTCGCTTTTCTTAGCCGCCGGCCTGTTTTCTACTACAGCAAGTGCTGGTGGCATTGATGGAGAATGGAAGGCCACTATCCAAACAGAGAGTGACAAGGTACTTCCGATTGTCCTCCATTTTGATCAGGATAACGATAAATGGACGGGCGTACTGGATAGCCCTTCACAAAATGCCTATGGCATAGAGATGTCATCCTTGGACATTAGCGGCAACAACATATCCTTCGAAATTGAAGACTTACAAATCAGCTACGAGGGGGCGTACAACCCAGTAGTTGAGCTTATGTTCGGATCATTTACTCAAGGGAAGTCACAGACTCTTAACTTCAGAAAGATAAATACTGCTAAACCGGATAACCGTCCACAAATACCAACAGGCCCCTATCCCTATACCGTTGAAGAGGTAAGTTTTAAAAGTACAATCACAAATAATATAATCTCTGGAACATTGACCAAACCAAACTCAAGGATAAAAGCCACCGCGATCCTGATTAGTGGTTCGGGGCCGCAAGACCGGGATGAAACCGCATTCGGCCATAAAGCATTTGCGGTAATTGCCGACTATTTAACCCGGCAAGGGTACGCGGTATTGCGTTATGATGAACGAGGAATTGGTGACTCTACCGGGAGTTTCTCCACGGCAACTACCGAAGATTTTGCCAATGATACCAGTGCAATTGTGGATTATCTGAACAGTCGTAACGATCTCCCCAAGGGTAAAACGGGCTTGATTGGGCACAGCGAGGGGGGGATGATAGCCCCCATGGTAGCCAGCAGTCGTGATGATATTGCGTTTACAATTCTTCTCGGCGGTCCAGGGGTTAAACTACAAGAGCTCTTTTTCGACCAGTGGCACAGGGATAGAAAGCACAGCGGTGTAACTGAGAAAAACCTACAAGAGTTACGCAAGCTTGATAAAATTATTTTTGAACAATTTGCTCATCTTCCCATTGGGGGAACTATCAGTGATGAGTTGCACCAATATCTCTATAAGACTGTTGAACTCGAAGGCTTGAAAGGAGGCAAACTGGAAGCTCAAGTTGAGGTACTTAAAAAACAGTATTCCACCCCTTGGTTTCGTTATGCATTGAGCTTCAACCCTGAGCCCTATTTAGAGGGTACAAAATGTCCTATTTTGGCTCTTAACGGCTCACTGGATTTTCAAGTTGATGCGGAAATGAACTTGGGCAATATAGAAAAGGTGTTGATTAAATCTAATCATAAGGATTATGAAATTATTGAACTCGATAAAATGAATCATCTCTTTCAAACAGCCGAAACAGGTAACTATGCTGAGTATGCGGAAATAGAGGAAACCTTTTCCCCTATTGCACTTGAGACGATGTCAATCTGGCTGAACGAGAGATTCTGATTTTATTTTCAACTAAACTCTGTGGCCCCAGAACAAGGGGCCACTTTATTAACATGTATTAATTTATGAAGTTACTGAAGTCCCCCGCACCTACGCCAAAATTCTTAGTGTACCATTTTGGCGGCTGGCTAATATTCGCCCTAGTGAACTCCATTTCTCGCGGGTTACTTACCGATGAAAATTTCGAGCAGCTCGCCATACATGCACTCACTCTGATATTAACCTGCGGAGCTTTAACGCTAATCATCCGGGAAATGATTTATCGCTTTGACCTCTTAGATAAAAACTGGAGGCAACAGTGGCCCTACTTCTTTCTATCCTCAATATCACTCGCATTTTTATGTGCCTATATTTCAGTTATTTTTCTATTCTCATATTATAATTTAATGGGATATACCACTCCCGGCTCAATTTGGCACAACGTACTTGGCAACTGGCTTATCATGACTATTTTATTAGTAAGCTGGACCCTAATTTATATTACAGCAGTTAATCAAGACCGTTTACTCAAAGCTGAACAGGAAGCCATTCAACTTAACCTACAGCTCAATGAGGTTAAAATGGCAGCACTTATGGGGCAGCTTAACCCACACTTTCTATTCAATGGACTAAACAATATTCGGGCCTTAATTCTTGAGGATGCTACTAAATCAAGAACGATGCTGACAAACCTCTCTGATCTACTGAGATATACATTGATGGCACATAAACAGAAAACCGTGCCACTCAGAGATGAGCTGGAAATTGTTTGTCAATATATCGACCTCCTCAAAATACAATATGAAGATCGTTTGACTTTCAAGTTGATAACTGATCCAGAGTTGATGGGAGAACGAATCCCTCCTCTTATTATCCAACTGCTCACAGAAAATGCGATACGCCACGGAATTGAAAAGTCCAAGCATGGCGGTGAAGTAACCATAAGAGTATCCCATGAAGAGGAACAACTAGTCATCACGGTAGCTAACCCAAGGACCTTAGAACTAAACGCACCTATAGAAACAAAGCTTAGCAAAAAGAAAAATGAAAATACCGGGTTGGGACTAGCAAATATACAAAAACGATTGACTCTTCAATATGGTAACAACACATCCTTCCAGATAAAGCAACAAGGGCAGCAAGTTATTGCCCAATGCCATATTCCTACTTCATCTCTACAGTTGGCGGTATAATAAGTGAAAGCCATTATTATTGAAGATTCCAGACTCGCTCGCAATGAATTGAGAGAGCTGTTAAAGCCTCACAAAAATATTAACCTAGTTGCAGAGGCAAAAGATTGTGAGCAGGCAGTTTCTCTGATTTCTAAAGAACAACCAGACTTACTTTTTTTAGACATTAATCTACCAGATGGGACAGGCTTCGATATACTAGAACAGCTTGAAACTGCACCCCAAGTTATTTTCACAACGGCTTATGACGAATACGCCATACAAGCATTCGAAGTCAACGCATTAGACTATCTCCTCAAACCAATCAACCCGGAAAAATTAAAGCGGGCCCTTAACAAAACACTAAGTGATTCTTCCTTACAGGATGATAATCACTCATCGAACTACCTAGACACCAACAACAAGATCTTTATCAAGGACGGAGAACGTTGCTGGCTAATAGAAATAGGAAATATCCGTTATTTTGAAAACTGTGGAAATCATGCTCAAGCATTCTTTGATAACAACAAACCGTTTATTTATAAATCATTATCTAAAATTGAGCAGCGTTTAAATCCTGAGATTTTCTTTCGCGCCAACCGCCAGCAAATCATAAACCTGAATTTTATTCAGGATATTCAACCATGGGTCAACAGCGGACTACTAATAACGATGAATGATGGAAAAGAAATAGAGGCTGCAAGACGCCCCGCTACTCGCTTACGAGAAATGCTAAGTTTGTAGGTCGGCCGTATGACCTGCTGCCAGGTACCATGCTGGCAGCAGCATCTCTATTACTCACCTCGTATAAATACTCTGCTGCTAATCTGAAACATCAATTTTAGCGGCATACTTTTAATCCAGTAAAGTCTAAAGATGGACAGCTTGCCAAACTACCTGAATATCGATTCACCTTATGGAATATGTGTCCATAATAGGAGATGACACAATTCTTTACTCATTTTTAATGTCGTTTACAAGACGTCCTGAAACACACCCTAATTTATGTAGAAAGGAATCTATCAAATGTTCAAACGAGCTTCCTGTTTGGTTTTAACAGCCCTTTTATTCAGTATCACCAATTTGGTGGCGGCACAGCCAAATAACTTAGAAGAGAATAAAAAACTCGCAATGCAAGCTGTGGGGTTGTGGCTAAGCGGCAATAAGATAGATCCCAAGACAATTTTATCTCCTAACTATATAAACAACCTGGATTCTGCGACAACGGATAGCGCAGGCCCACAAAAGCGTAACCTCAAACAATTTGAAGAAGAGGTGGCTAAGTTTCACAAGGCTTTCAAAGACATCAAGGCGGTCAGTACCAAGCAAGTAGCTGAAGGAAATTTAGTCGCAACCCATGTTACAGTCAGCGCTAATCATGTCGGCTCGTTTATGGGGGAATCTCCAACCAAAAAAACAATCACCTGGGATGCCGTAGAATTCTCCAAGATTCAGGACGGCAAAATAGTCGAAGCTTGGGTCACTTGGGATAAATATGGATTCCTAAAGCAGCTTGGTGCACTGAAGTAGTCAATTGCGGAGTAATACTATCCTTGACAGCAACTCAGGATACATTCCCGAATGCGGCACTCATGCTGCTCTGACCCCAAATAATCAAGATCGTCGATATTTTGATCGGTGTCTTTTATGAGTTTAGAAACTCCATCTCGAGAACTTGGCCCACAAGAGGCCTTATTTATAGAGATGACAAGACTCTCCTATGGTGGCTTACAATTTGTTTCTTTCATTAGAGTCTGCAAATCGTTAAGTGTTGACACTTTACGCACAGGATTAGAGTACCTACACAAACGCCACCCTCTTCTACGCGCTCGAATCCAAAGAGGGGAAAAACTTCGCTGGATTTGCGACGTTGACTTCAATGATATCCCGTTAAATATATGCCAAGTTGGTGATACCCTCAATTTAGAGGATGAGTTTAGAGATCACGGCATAAACTGCCTGGACAGTGAAAAATATGTATACAGCATAAAGCTCTACCTCAACAAAGGAGGTCTCGTAGAGTGGATTTCCGTCATCAATATTCATGCGGCATTTGATGGCAGATCAGTAATGACTATATTTTCAGATTTAGACAAATTTCTGCGATCTAACGAAACACTTGAACAGACCAAGTCACTACCACTACAAGAGAGTATTGCAAGCCAGCTAGAGTCAGCTGGATACTATGGAGAAAAAGAAGTTGAACATAAGAACACTGACGATTTCATCTGGCCGGTAGAAAAGCAAGTCGCCCCCAAAGAGCGCAAGTCCTGTGCTATTTCATATGTTATGCCGCCAGAAAAAACTCAAAAACTCGTCAATTGGGGCAAGAGTAACGGCATAAAAATTACTGCAATTTACTGTGCCATTGCATCTATTGCCGCGCGAGCAGTACCGGTTGACAAAAAATTAACAGAAGTCACTTTATCGATGGATGCCAGGGGGCTATGCTCCCCTAACATTCCCTTAGGACATATTGGAGCCTTTTCCGAAACTGCTAGCTTGAAGCTCCCCCCAAATATAGAGTCTGCCAATGTTGTTGATGTTGCCAAAATGCTACAAAATCAAATCATTTCGGTACTGCTCAAGCAAAGACCTATGAGTAAAAATCTCAGCTCAGACTATAAGATGAGCGATATAACCCATATGGCTACTGAAATCACAGCACAGCACAAATCATTTCCCGCAGGGATTATTGTTTCCAATGGAGGCAGCATACCCTTTTTAGCTGATGAAATGGAGTACTTTGAAATTCAGATGCCGATGATTACTCTAACTAACGGCATTAATCCATTAATGGCTGCAACCTTTACCACTTACCGTAATTCGGTCTTTGTTTTTGGGTATTGTGAACCATTGATTAGCAGGCATAGTATTGATTTATTTGTTAATGAATATATGCGTATATTAAATGGCCTTATTTCGGAATAGCATTCCATGCAAGCAAATACTTTAAGCAAACAACCTTAAAATGGAAACCCTGAAAGCAGCCATTAAAAAATTAACTCTTATACAAATAAGCACCTCACAAACCCGCTAAAAATCAACTTGCTCTTTGAAGTGCCAAGCAATTATTTATATTAGCAAAGCTACTTAATCTGGAACATATTGCTCATCCCATAAGCTGAATAAATTTCTTGCATCGTCTCTTCTGTGGCCTTGTTAATTTTCCCAATCATGGAATTTAATCCTGTACCATCAACAGTTGTTCCAAATGAATGCTTACCAGGCTGAACAATTAGAGACTGAATGCCAAATTGAGCCAGCTCCACGCGGTAGTTTTCTCCGATTCGCTCTATCGCGTGCTTGGTAGCATTATATGAGCCAATAAAAGGTAATACGAATCCTCCCCTAAACACTTGACTTGTGGATAACAGCTCCACTACTACGCTGTTTCATTTGCGGCAAGACCGTGCGAATTATTTGTTACAACCCAAACACATTAATTTCAAAAACCAAGATATATAATCTAGCCGCATTACTTCCGCTAGATATCACTGCATATGCTATATCAATAGAAAGGCGGAGCTTACCAGCGTCGGATTTCGAGACAAGTCACCACCATCTAGAACAATTACACTTTCTACTTAAGCTCCGCGTAAACTCCTTACTATATTTCTTATAGATTTTGTTTTATTACCATTCAGTCTTTGAAGATATAAAATAAAAGTTACTATACCTTTGGGAGTTTGTCTTTAAAAAGGCAAAACCCATAAGGAATAGATGGTTTTGGGTACAACATGGCAAGTAAGTTCAACGCCTCTTTCAAAAAGACTATTATTGCACTTGTGTATCTTGCTGTTGGTTATGCTTTTTTCGCCTACGTTTATAACAATTTTTTTACGCAAACAACCACATTCCCCCGAGAGTCGGTCACGTATGATCTTACTCACAATACCGATTATCTCCAGCAAAAAGACACGATTAATATCCTCGTCGTAGCAGGCGGAGGAGTCAGAGGCTTAATTCCTCTACATGTACTGCAGTATATTGAAGACAAATTAGGGAAGCCCCTTGATCAGGTGTTCGACGTTTTTTCAGGGGTTTCCACTGGAGCCATTATCGCAACAGGCCTCAATATTCCTGATGAAGCTATTCCCAGCAGAAACGGGCAAAAGCTATCCCATCTCGACTATCTGGTTGATATCTATGAGAACGAAGTAAATTACCTTTTCTCTCCCCCTTGGTATCACAAGTTCCTAACCGCAGGCGGTCTGTTTTCACCCTCTTACTTTGGCAGCCGATTACATGAGGTAATGGAAAAACATTATACTAAAGACCTTAACTTTACTGAACTTGAGAACTACGTAATCATTCCTTCTTTAAACTTAAAGGACGGACAGATACATCTTTTCAAGAACAAAGGTGAGACAGTTAATTATCTCCCCACCGATCGGCTTTATCAATTAATGACAGCTGCGGTAAGTGCTGAAACTGCTTTTCCGCCTGTCGTATTCAATTATTCAGAAGATGAAGGTATCCAGCATTGTGAGCCTGAATTTTCAGAATCGGAAAACGAATCCCAATGTGTGTTTGCAGATGCAGCTATAGCTATGAACAACCCGGCCAGTATGATTCTTCGAGATGTTATCAACGAATTTCCCGATAAAAATTATTACATCCTGGTATTAGGTGCTGGCAGCCCTCGACTCCTTAGCTCAACAACAAACTACGACACATTGAAAAACTGGGGACAAATAAACTGGTTTCGAGATGCATTAACAAATATGCAGCGCTCAATGGATACACACCAGCTCCATACACTGGAAATTGCAAAGTCTTTATCTGAAGAAGGGAGGATAGAATACGACTATCTAAATATCGAAATTCGAGAGCCTTTTATCGGCATATTTGAGCATAAGAAGCTCCCAAAGTTAAAGGACTATTCAGACCAACTAATCAAAGACAATCAGGCCCAAATCGATCTAATTATCGACCATTTAAAAAGTGAGAGCATTAAAAATTCAAGTGATAAGTCTTGACAGGTGACTCTTAAATCAACAAGGGGGAAACCTAGAAGGTTTCCAGGCATCTATGTGTTACCTCCTTGACTCACCTGTATATTTACAAATGCCTGGTACTGACTTAAAAATACTTCGCCAGAGAGCTTTTGTAAAAAGCTACTTTTCTCCAAACGATCCATCACCGGACCTTTAACTTCAGAAAGATGAAGTCGAACACCTCTATTAAGTAAGATACTGTTTATACTTTCCAGTACTTCTAAGGCGCTCCAATCAATTTCATTGACTGCACTACACATCAGAATAACATGCCTGACCTGGGAATTACCTGCTAGACGGCTATAAATACGCTCTTCCAATGAACTTATATTAGAGAACATCAGACGGCCATCTACTCTAAAAGTAAGAATCTCAGAAGCAGTTTTAACTGGGTGTCGATCTATATTGCGGAAATGCTCAGTGCCTTCGATTAATCCCACCTCTGCAATATGAGGCTTTGATGCGCGCCAAATGAATAATAATAGCGATGCACCCACTCCACAGAGCACCCCCGACTCAACGCCAAATAATAGAGTAACGAAGATTGTCACCGCTACAGCAAGAAAATCCGCCTTGGAAAATTGCCAAGTTTTACGCAAGATAGAAAAATCTACCAGTGAAAGTACTGCAACAATAATAGTGGCAGCAAGAGTAGCTTTCGGAAGAAAATATAGTGGTGACGTTAGAAAAAGAGCCGTGAATCCAATGCCTATTGCGGTAAATAGGCTGGCAAACTGTGTTTGTGCTCCCGCGTCAGCATTTACAACTGAGCGTGAGAAGCCACCACTTACCGGAAATCCACCAGAAAAACCTGCCCCAACATTCGCCAATCCTAGAGCCACCAATTCTTGGTTGGAATCAATTCTTTGTCTACGTTTTGCGGCTAAAGTCTTTGCCACGGATATCGATTCTACATAGCCGATGATAGCAATCATTAGCGCAGGTAACGCAAGTGACTCAAATAGGGAAAGCGACAGCTTTGGCAAGCTAAATTGAGGCAGCCCCGAAGGAACACTGCCAACAAGGGCTACTCCCCATGCTTCAAGGTTAAAAGTATATGAGAAGTACACGGTTATCAGCACTGCTACTGCGGGGGATGACTTAGACAGAAGATTAGCGGTATCAGCTCTGATTCCTAATCTTTGCAATAGTTTTGCCGCACAAGCTCTAGATAGGTATAGAAATAGCACCACCCCCAAACCGACTAACAAGGTCAACTGATTATAGCCTCCCAATTTTTCAAACAAGCCAGGCAACAGCTCTAATATTGTATCTCCATGGACCGATAGCCCCAGCAATTGGGTAATCTGATTAAGTGCAATTAATAATGCAGAGGCAGTTATAAAGCCGGAGATTACCGGGTGTGATAAAAAGTTAGCGAGAAAACCTAACTTTAATATACCTAATACTGTGAGAATTCCTCCAGATAAGAGCGCCAATATCGCTGCTGCAGTGAGGTAGTCCACCTCACCGCTCGCTGTTACCTTTCCAAGAGCAGCGGCGCTCATTAAGGAGATTACCGCTACAGGTCCTACGGATAGTGTTCGACTGCTGCCTAACAAGCCATAGACTAGCAGCGGAACAATACTCGCATAGAGGCCCACCTCAGGTGGCAATCCGGCAAGCAAAGCGTAAGCAAGGGACTGGGGAATAAGGAGCACGGTAACAATTGAAGCCGCCAGTAGGTCCTGGGTTAGCAGCTGCCGATTATAGGAGTGAATAGTAGCCAGAATGGGAAACCATCTGGTGAGATGCTGCATCGCCATGATCTGTTTTCCGCTCTGGCCTTACGGCCTGAGTTCTATCGCCTTAAAAGAAGGGGGTGAATTGCAGCACCGAAAGTGCTGCACTTTAGAGCTAGGGTTCAATCGATATCAGCACAGCGCCAATATCAAATCCTGCGGCCTGTGCCTGGGAATTGAGCTGCTTTTTATCTGCCCCCATCAGGATCTTGGCACCGGCCCATACCTGGCTGGAACGATTTCCCGTCCGGCAAAACGCGTGCACTTTGTCTCCTTCCTGCAAAACATCACGAAATGCCTCGCAGTGATTCCGCATCAAACGTCCGCGAGTAAAAGGAATAGCCACAAATTTAATGCCCACCGCCAATGCGGCCTGCTCCATTTCCACATAGGAAGGGTGAGTCTCACTCTCACCTTCCGGGCAATTGCATACTACAACTTGCACCCCACTCTGAGCCAATGGCACCATACTTTCACAGGTTATATGCTCAGAAACGCTCACCTGTTCATCTAATTGTTTAATATTCATTGTCACCTCAGTTCTATGCATTCAACTGAATTAATATATCGATCAATAATTTCGTCTAAAGCTGATTAAGCGGCACTTTCAAATAAACGGTGCCATTCGATTCTGCCGGGGGCATTTGCCCCGCACGAATATTCACCTGCACAGACGGTACTATCAGCCGCGGCACAGATAAAGTGGCATCGCGCTTGCGGCGCACCGCGACAAAATCTTCCTCGGCAACCCCATCGCGCAAATGAATATTCTCCCTGCGTTGCTCTCCCACGCTGGTCTCACACTGATAGCCCCGTTTACCTTTAGGCGGGTAGTCATGACACATAAACATGCGGGTTTGGTCGGGAAGGGACAAAATCTTACGCACTGAACGATACAGCTCTGACGCATCGCCGCCGGGGAAGTCACATCGCGCACTGCCAACATCCGGCATAAATAAGGTATCGCCAACAAAAAGCGCATCGCCGATTAGCCAGGCCATATCTGCAGGGGTGTGACCGGGACTGTAAATCACTTTCGCTATCAGCTTACCGACCTGGAAGGTTTCACCATCCTTAAAGAGATGATCAAACTGACTACCATCTGCCAGGAATTCCCGCTCAAGGTTAAATACATCGCGGAAGATTTTCTGCACCTGGCAAATGTGTTCACCGATCCCGATACGTCCACCCAATTGCTGGCGTAAAAACGGTGCCGCTGATAAGTGGTCAGCATGGGCATGAGTCTCCAGTATCCACTCCAGAGTCAGGTCTTTCTCTTGAATAAATGACACCAGCTCCTCAGCACCTCGGCTACTGGTGCGACCCGAGGCTGAATCAAAATTCAGCACAGAGTCCACAATAGCGGCGGAACCCCCTTTCCTGTCGTACACCACATAGCTCCAGGTTTCTGTATCCCGATCCAGGAACGGCTGCACCCGGGCACAGTGTTCTTCATGAGCCATCTTCTGCTCTCCCGTATTCACTACACCAACAATATACAATGTGATATTATATAAAACAATATATTGTAATTGTGTAAATTGATTTAGTTCCTATGCCTGATACTGAACATCTCGATCTCAACAAAATGCGCGATTCCGCTGGCCAGGCGGCAGCGATGTTGCGCTCCCTGGCCAATCAGGACCGCTTGCTACTTCTATGTCAGCTCAGCCAGGAAGAGTTAAATGTAGGCGAATTGGAAGAGCGCCTGGGTATTCATCAGCCAAGCCTGTCCCAACAACTGGGTGTCCTCCGTCGCGAAGGCCTGGTCGAAACACGCCGCGAAGGAAAAAACGTCTTCTACCGGGTTGCAGACCCGCGAGTACTCGCCCTGCTGCAAACCCTTTACCAGCTCTACTGTGCGGAGTAATCCCATGACCATCGATTGGACCGCTTTCACCCCGGGCACTGCACTCGCCGGGGGGCTACTGATTGGCCTCGCCAGTGCCGCTTTACTCGCCTTCAACGGTCGTATCGCAGGTATCTCCGGCATCATTGGCGGACTGCTTGACCAAATCCAGGGTTCCCTGTGGCGCCTGGCCTTTATCGGGGGGCTATTGATAAGCCCTCTTGCCTGGAAAATCTTTGCAACAGTGCCCGACATTGATATCCAGGCAGGTTATCCCACCTTAATTGCAGCGGGATTACTGGTGGGCCTGGGCACGCGGATGGCTTCCGGTTGCACCAGTGGCCATGGTGTTTGCGGCTTGTCCCGACTCTCCACTCGCTCGCTAACCGCCACCCTGACATTTATGGCTGGGGGCTTCGCAACCGTGTTTCTAATGCGACACCTCCTGATCAGCCAGCTGGGGCAATGATGATGAAAACCAATATCAGTGCACTTTTGGCCGGGCTCACTTTCGGCCTGGGGTTATTGCTCTCCGGTATGGCCAACCCGGAGAAAGTTCTGGGCTTCCTCGATTTAGCCGGCGCCTGGGACCCCTCTCTGGGACTGGTGATGTTTGGCGCTATCGCCGTGGGCCTGCCACTATTCCATTTCATCAGACGGCGGGGACAGTCTATCTGGAAGCAACCGCTTCACCTGCCGGCAAGTAACCAGGTTGATCGCCGATTGGTATTGGGCAGCCTTCTATTTGGCGCCGGCTGGGGACTGGCGGGGTTTTGCCCCGGACCGGCGATTGTCGCTACCGGGGCGGGACAACTTAAAGCGGTAATTTTTGTACTCGCCATGCTCACGGGTATGGGGATATTCCAACTCTTCGGGATCAAGCGTACTGCCGCAGTGGAGTAACTTGCGCCCAAGCACAACGGTGAGGCAGCCGCCGTCTATCTTGTTTGAGCAGTTCACACAATTGCGGCAGGAAGAGAGCGGAAACAAGTGTAAGGATGCGGCTACTCCACCTAATCCCTCCATGGCTTCGACGCTACCAGCCCAAGTGGCTGGTGGGAGATAGTGTTGCCGCCCTCCTGGCCAGCATGATGCTGATCCCACAGGCCCTCGCCTATGCCGCACTTGCCGGCCTACCCCCATATCTAGGGCTCTACGCTGGGCTGCTCCCATTAATAGGATACGCACTGTTTGGCTCCAGCTCAGTGCTGTCCGTCGGCCCGGTGGCCGTGCTCGCCCTAATGACCGCTTCAGCTCTCACCCCCATAGCCTCACCGGGCAGTCCCGAGTACATTTCCGGCGCCATATTATTAGCACTCTTGAGTGGAGTAATCCTGCTATTAATGGGGTTTCTTGGCCTCGGTAGCCTCGCTAACCTCTTGAGCCTTCCGGTTGTTGACGGTTTTGTCTCCGGCGCCGCGCTGCTGATTATTGCCGGGCAGTTTGCCCCCTTGCTGGGAATATCAAGCAATGGGGATACGGTTCTCGAAATATTGATCAGCACCTTTAACCACCTGCCCGAAACCGATCGGGAAGCAGCTCTGCTAGGGCTCATTGCACTGGCCAGCTTAATTGCCGCCCGTCTAGGTTTGCCCTTCCTGTTCAGGAAAATCGGGGTCGGCCCAGCACGATCCAAATTGCTTTCGCGGTTGGCGCCCATGCTTATCGTGGTGATTGCCATTGTGCTTACCACTATTTTTCACTGGGAGAAAGAATTACCCGTTGTGGGAGTTATTCCCGCTGGCCTACCGCACTTAAGTATCCCCTCTATTAACCCGGGGCTGATTTACAAACTGCTTTTGCCCGCCCTGATTATTGCCCTGCTCGGCTTTGTCGAAAGCTTATCTATTGCCCACTCTATCGCCCAGCGGCGCGGCGAGAAGCTCAACACTAATGCGGAACTACGGGGACTGGGTGCCTCCAACCTTCTCAGCGCATTTTCAGGAGGATTTGCGGTAACCGGCAGCTTTGCACGGACAGCCGTTAACGATGAGAGTGGAGCAAAAACCCCTCTCAGCGGCGTGATAGCCGCAGTGCTAATAGCCCTGCTACTCCTGTATGCCACCAAAGTCTTTACCGAGCTACCAATCTGCGTGCTAGCTGCCACCATCATTGTTGCAGCCGCAAACCTGATCAACTTCCAGGGTATGGCCCACCACTGGCGCTACGACCGCACCGATGGACTGGCTATGGCCGGCACATTTCTCGGGGTAGTGTTTTTTGGCGTGGAGACCGGGATTGCCCTGGGCGTCGGGCTCTCATTCGCCACATTGATCTGGCGAGCCAGCCGGCCACATATCGCTGTTGTGGGGCGTGTACCGGGTACTGAGCAATTCCGCAATGTACTTCGCCATACGGTGAAAACCGACTCTGAGATTTTGTTCCTGCGTATTGATGAGAACCTGTTTTTTAGCAACATCAATGCGATTGAGGAGCGACTTTTTGTAGAGATAAAGCGACATCGCAATACCCGCCATATGGTGCTGATCTTATCGTCTGTTAACCGGATCGACAGCACAGCGATAGAGCGTCTGTTACAAGTAAACCGGGATTTACAGAATCGAAATATCCAGCTGCATCTGGCTGAGGTAAAGGGGGCTGTACTGGATCGCCTGGGCCACTCCAAGTTACTGCAGGAATTGAGCGGCCGCGTGTTCCTCTCCCCCTACATCGCAGAGCTTGCTCTGCGCCACCATCAAATCTCCGATAGCGACAAACCATCCGAATAAGGTTGCGCGACTTGTAAGACAGCATCAAACACTGGCAAAATATCCAGTATTTGAGCAAAGAGCGCGATGGGCGGAAATAACCTTACCTCTGAACAGCAGGCAATTGCAGATCATGCCGGTGGTCACGCCAAGATCATTGCCGTTGCCGGCTCTGGCAAAACCACTGCTCTGTTGCACTACATAAAGAACCGCCTTGATGCAGGTATCGCCCCCGAACGACTGCTGGTATTAATGTACAACCGCAGTGCTCGGGAGGACTTCGACCGCCGCTTACGGCAGCTGACTGAAGGCTCGACACCAGCGGTACATACCTTTCACAGTGTTGGATATCGTTTATACCAACGCATGATCGCCAATGATCATATCGCTGCTGCCAACCTATCCCCCCTGCCCCAATCCACAATCCAATTACAAATCTGGAAGGCCATTGAAGAGTGCGCGCCCACTCACGAACTCGAAGAGATTAGAGCACGAAAGCAATCTGAGATTGAGGCCGCTGAATTTTTTATTGACTACACCAAAACGATTCTGTCGGGAGATCTCAGCGCATTTCAGGAACTGAAGCTCGGCGATGAATACATGTATTTTCTGCAGGTGTTTCGCACTTTTGAAGCTTGGCGCCGCAGCCAAAATGCGGTTACCTACGCCGATCTGATTTATGACCCAGCCATACTGCTCAGCATGGATGAGGAAATGGCCGAGCAGTACGGCAGCTATTACGAAGATATCCTGGTGGACGAATACCAGGACATCAATGAGATACAACACTTTTTATTGCGAGTTCTCTACGGAAAGTCTGGCAACGTCATCGCGATTGGCGACCCAGACCAAACCATTTACGAATGGCGAGGCTCCAAACCAGATTTCCTGCTCACATTTTTCGATGGGGATTTTCCCCCCTCGAATATTTATCACCTGAGCCGCACTTTCCGTTATGGCCACCAATTATCCCTGGCCGCCAACCACTTTATTGAGAACAATCGCGATCGCGCCGATATATTCTGTGTTTCAGCCAATGAAGATCAGCAAACAGAAATCGAGTTGGTAAAAACCGATAAGGAGGGGCGCTGGCTTGTAGAGCACCTGCGCCGATGTCAAAAGCACGGCCAGTCACTCAGGGAGGTCGCCGTATTGGTGCGGCTGTGGTCTATCGCCGCTCCTATTGAACTGGCACTGCTGGCCAATAATATTCCCTACCGTTCAGCAAGCCGCAACACCGTCCTTTCGCGCCGGGAGCTCCGCCCCTTATTTTGGAGTTTAAATATTGCCTCCGGTCGATTCGCCGAACTTCCTCCCAAGCGTCGCCAGCAGGGACTTTATGAATGGCTGACCTCTCCCCATGTGCGTATTCCGCGCAAAGTCCTGGAGCCCATCTGTTCCTCTCTGGCAGCGCTGGACAAAGGCTGGGGCAAGAAGCTAATTGCCCTGCTACCTGAAAACCTGAGCAAGCCCCAGACCAAACGCTTGCGCCAACGGGCAGACCTGCTTACCCAGATTGAGAACTGGCGCGGTCACGCCGGAGAGCTACTGCGTCGCCATATCGGTGAACTGGAACTTCTCAGCGGAATCGCTGACGACGCCTTCACCCGCCAACAAGGGGAGGAAAGGCAGCAAACCATCCTCGCTTTCTGCAAATATCTGGACACACTGAAGCAGCCGCCCGCTGAAGCCCTGGCACATCTACAAGAGCTTCAACGCCAACACCGGGAGGGTGAACAAACCGAAGCGGATGCTATACAAATAACGACTATGCACCAGGCTAAAGGTTTGGAGTGGGAACAAGTGATTATCCCCACCCTCACCCAGCACAATATGCCCTATCAGCCCCAACGGGACTTCAGCACACCCGCGTCACTGGAGAGCGAACGCCGCTTAATGTACGTGGCGATGACCCGCGCCAAGTCAAAACTCTTCTTGTTGGCCCCTGCAGAAGACTCCAAAAAGAATGATCCCGAGGCTTCGCAGCCTTCATTATTTATTAATGAAATGCAGCTTCCTTTAAGTAAATTGATGGCAGACTCCCTTAAGGAGCGCCCGGAAAAAATCGACACTGATGTGCCGGTTTCACGCCAAGCGCTCCACTATTTAGAAGCTTGCGATTACAACCCCACTATCAGTGCACCCCGGGCACCAATACGAAAACCAGAACCTGGAGAGGGGCTGCGGCATCGAAAACTTGGCTATGGAAGGGTTTTGGGATGGGAGGACAAGCGTATCGAGGTTTTATTTAGCGATGGAAAAGCTCGGCGGTTTGATTGGGAGACTTTGTCACAATATCTGATGTAGCAATACCCAGGAACGTGCGCACCAAAAAAATTAATTCACTCCGCTGTTATCAGGTTACCTATGCAAATATCTATCAAGAGCCTTCTTCATAATCATCTTTCCCAACTGCTTTCCATTACGACTAAAATTCCACAGGAAATATTTCACAAGCAGCTGGCACCTGACATGTTCAGCTTAGCCGAGAATGCAAAAATTGCAGCCAATTTTTCTCTTCGCGGATACTGCCCACTCGTTGATCAGAAAATTGTGATATTTGAAGAAGATGGGAATACAAAGGAAATTATTCTGAGAACTATCCAGAAAACACTAAATTATTTAGATTCTTTACCCGAAGCAACCGATCTGGACAGCAGTAAAAGAATCAATGATAAAGCAGGTTTTACAACCGTAAATCTCCCACAACCTCAATATATCCATCAATATATACTTCCAAACTTACTATTCCATATAAGCATGGTATATGCAAATGCACGCCACTGCGGTGCAACCCTTAGCAAAGGCGATTTTGATGGGTTCCACAGCTATCCAGCTGAATTTAGCTTTATGTAAAACTCACCAAAATACTTCAATACCAAATTCTACCAGCCCTTTACTATCAAACTACTTCGCCGAACATACACCCTCACGGCATTAACCAGAATATCACCATGAGTCGTAACTATTACTATGGTGCTAAGAATTCAGACTCAGAAATTTCACCTCATTTAAAATAACTTGACCAAGTTCATAAAAAAAAATATAAACGCGATACAATTCGACATCTACACCAAACTTTTCATGGAATAGAAGTAACCGGTATGAAAATCTCCAAACTATTATTAGTCCCCTTAGCTCTAACAATCTCTAATGCCACTTTAGCAGAAGAGAACCCGTTCTATATCGGGTTTGGCTTAGGCTACTATGACCTTGATGGCCAGAAGGCTCAGTCCGATCATTACCTTGATGGCCAGCGCTTTGGCGATCAAACAAATTCTTTAAATATTTATCTCGGGTATAAATTTAACCCGCACTTCTCTGTAGAAGCAGCATACAGCAATTTTGGCAGTGCCTATGACGAATATATCGCCTCGGTTAACTATTATGACGAATGGGAAGGAGAGTACAAACATGCCTACATCGCAGATGACGAAACACTTAAGGTCAGCAGTTTTCAGTTGAGCGGTGTCGCTCACTACCCCGTTCTCGAAAAACTAACCTTGAGTGCGAATCTTGGTGTTTCCTACACCAAAGTCGACAGTGAGTTCAGACCTGTATCCACTTGGTGGTCACTCATATCTCCAATTGAGAGATACAGTGAAAAAGATGTGGATCTAACTTACGGCCTTGGTGCTACCTATGACTTTACCGATAAGTTCTCAGGAAAGCTTCAGTGGAAGACAATCGATAACGACATCGTAGCCGTTAACGGGTTTGACCTATCGCTGGAAGCCCGCTTCTAATCCACCTTGCAAACAGGAGGGGCTACAGAGAAAGCAGCTGCAGCTCCCTTCACTTACTAGAGTTAAGAACAATCAAATGCCTCTCAGCCACCTAGAGGTAACCGGGAGCCAATCGGCAACCAAGAAAATCTCGGCTTGCACTAAATACCCCCAAAATGCCTAATCTTTAGCCAACACAATGATTTTTAAGGGTTTTTTCATTCTTTAGGTTGACTTGCACCAGGGGCATCTATAATATCCGCACCCGTAACGCGCTCGTAGCTCAGCTGGATAGAGTACCTGGCTACGAACCAGGCGGTCGGAGGTTCGAATCCTCCCGAGCGCGCCATACAAACAAAGGGCTTATGCTTAACGGCGTAAGCCCTTTTTTGTTATAGCGCGGTAAAACCCGCATGCATATATCACCGCCAGCACTACCTTTATGCCTGAGTCGGCCCCACCGCTATCAACTCCCCCAGAACTCCACCATAAGGCATCCGTCACCGGGCCGTAATACAAGAACTTCTAGGAAGTATTCCTCACCTTGAACCCATTGCTGGGAGCTAGTGATGGAATTGGCCGTTCACTGCCAGAAACATAAATTGCCAGTGATATAGATAAATTTATATAAGCAGGGGCTGAGCCAGCTCCTCTTTCCCAAGAAGAAAACCAGCGATTGGGTAAGTGGTAGATTTTAACTGAGTTCCACTAGCAATAATTAATTGGACGAACCGCAGTGGGTAAATAGCCAACGAAAAGCCATTATTAGATGCAATAGCATTACGTATCAGGACCCGCTTCTAAAGAGCAATAATTATATCCCCTCGTGTACAGGCAGTTTTAGGTGTTAGAAAAATTGAGGGGCGAGCTTCTCGATGATATAGCCAACCTCTTCCCCATCAAGTCATGAATGTAAATGATGCTCTCAACATCACCACCAACCTATAAGCAATACACCTTGTAGTATCGACTCAATAATTCACAACTTAGCTAACGTTACTATGCTAATAGAAACGTAAGATCAAAACAGTCACCATAATCCAGATTGACTGATTGCAAGCAGCCCTCTTTTAAACTTGCTGGCGCGATCGTAATTATCCGAAAAGGAATGACGCAGGCACAAATTATATCGCTTATAGTTAATGAGCACAGAACATGACACATTTCCTATCTTTTCTGACATGGAAAAAAATACTTGTCGGCTATTTTTCAGCAATCTTCATCTTTGCCGCCATATATAGTGGGTGTGACTCCTGTATAAATGAAAAGCTCAATTTCACAAAAAGCATTTACTTCAGCATTGTAACTATAACGACTTTGGGCTACGGAGAAATTCACCCTATCAATGAACTCGGTTATCTACTAACCTCCATTGAAACACTGACGGGAATTGCAACATTTGGGCTACTATTGAATGAATTTACAAAATACCAATCAAACCGACAAGAAAAATTAAGACAAGAAAAAAGAGTCGAACAATTAAAAAATGCATACCACTATTTTCGAGTTCATATGGCCGACTTTTGTGCCGCGGCTATCAGCACCATAACTCACAAAGAACAAGCCCCAGCATCCTATGACATGATGGGTTTTAGAGCATACTTGGAGAACAACAATAATAGAAATGCAAATATCCTTAAGGAAGCCCTCCCTCGCGACTACAAGTTCAGAGTAATGGTCATGACGGAATACAAAATATATGCCCGACAAATAGAACTGGCTTGCTCAACGATAAATCTCCACGATACAAGGCTATTGGACTTCTTCTATACCCATATAAGCCAGTCTGTCCGACTTGAAGCTGTGAGTGAAGCATCAGAGACCTTATCGGAAACTCTATTCAATCTAATCAATGACATTATGGCAGGAGTCGATGCAAATGGAGACAGGCGTGACCGAGACATATATATGGGTTATATCAATTCACTAGAATCGCACGTTAGCCAAGGCTAATAAACCGCCAAGAGGTTAAGGGCAAACTAGATCCAAGCCTTAATATTTATCTCAACCATAAGTCATCCTGTTCGGGGTATACAAGGGCCCCACCTTAATAACAGATACTGCCGGACATGCTATATCCAGCTTCCAAAGTTCCAATTCAAGTATTATTTATCAGTAGCAAGTAGCAATTTTTCGAATTGTACTACGATTTAAGTCGGGAGAGGTCTGCTTAATGGCCTTTCATCTTCGCTGACAATATCCACTACTTAAAACCTAAGATAATTTTTAATAGAAGATATTACTTGGAATTTAATGGGCACTAAAACCTGAACTTTCTTCCTAGTAATTTAACACTGAGTTCCTATGGCAACTTCAACTCAGATCACCAACACTTTCCCTGCACCGATTGACCTGATCAAGATGTCGCGAGAAGGATGGCTGCACCGGGGTTACCCAAAGGGCTTCCCGTGAGACGAGTGACAGAGCATAAATGGGGTCAAGTTGCGTGAAGTCTTTCGCCAGACGCCTCCTACAATTTGATAGCCTCCTTTGCAGTATTTGGCTACAACTGCCCTTAGCGCCACTCAAAACAGCCCCCAATTTTGACACTATCAACTTCCCCTTAGAGGGCAACATAACCAAGTATGCGCATCCTACTGATATCAATCCAACTACTATTTCCATTTACACCCTAGAGGTCGCACTATGAAAGCAAATTTTTTAGTTATGGCAGTTGCACTTACTACTTTCAGTGCACATCTACAGGCAAATAATAATACTTCCATTGTACAGCAGACCGGTACCGGCAACATGGCAATGACGGATCAATCCGACTTCAGTACTCAGAACAGTACCATTCTACAAGTGCAAAATGGCAACAATAATTTCTCTGAAGCAACCCAATTTGGAACTACCCTTAATAGCTCCATCAGCCATACACAAATAGGCAATGCAAATACCAGCCTAAACTTAGAGCAGGAAAATGCTGAATTATCCAGTATGACTATCCTACAGAATGGTGATGGAAACACACTGTCAAATTTTCAGATTGATTCTATTGGAACTACATTATCCCAGACACTTTTTGGGACCAATAATGGAACAGCCGGCACGCAAATTCGCTCTTCTAATGACACTGCCATCTCCTTACAACAAGGCGATTCTAATACTACCTTGCTCACCCAAATAGATAGCACCGATAATTTCATGGATATGACTCAAGATGGTACTAACAATGTCGGAGTATCTATACAGATTGAAAGCTCACTGGGTACCGTTCAAATTTTACAAATCGGGGATCAAAATGAGAGTGGAATATCTCACAGCTTAAGCATTTCTGATTTTGCCAGCTCTACACAATTTGGCACTGGAAATATATTCAGCCTTGGTCAGAGTGCAGGCGGTAATAATTTTGCTATTGGAGATCAAGTTGGTGAGCTAAATACCGTGTCAGCCAATCAATCCAACAGTTCCTTTAGCCAATTAAATATAAGCCAGCAAGGCATGCAAAATTCACAAACACTGTTTCAGACAGGCTCAAAAATTAGCTCATGGACCACCCAAAGCGGCATGGAGAACTCTGTAATGTCGAATCAGAGCGGAATGAACCACACTTTAACATCCCTTCAAAACGGGACCCTGAACAGCCTCACAGCTAACCAAAGTGGAACCTCACAGCTTTCCAATGTGACCCAGCTGGGAACAAGCAATAGCGGAACGATTAGTCAGTAGTCGCCGTAGAGCCTCGAAAGCCTCTTATAACCTCTAGAAAGCCCTACCCACGGCTCCTGAGCCAAATCCCTTTGTGCGAAAGCAGAAACAGACAAACAGGCTTTACGGCCACCAAACACCAAAAAAGTGCTTCATATGAAAAAAATGCTTGACTCTACCTACACCAATCTATATTGTGCGCCTCCTCGACGCGCTCGTAGCTCAGCTGGATAGAGTACCTGGCTACGAACCAGGCGGTCGGAGGTTCGAATCCTCCCGAGCGCGCCATTTTCAAGGGGCTTACGTTTTTTGACGTAAGCCCCTTTTTTATTGCGACAACCTCAACACCAAAACACAGCTAGGCTTTGGATTATGGAAACAAGGAGAAGTTTTCAGGGGGTAGCGCCATGGATATCACGACTCTGAATGTACTTAAGCAGCTAGGTTTGTTAGCCGCAGTCTTTACCCTATCTACGGCCGCACTGGCCATTGAATGCGGCGACACTATATCTGAGCCCACCACTCTATCTCAGGACCTGAATTGCGAGTTGAGTATCGCCAATCCTGTAGCACTCACCATTGTAGGCCCATCAGGGAGCCTGAATATGGCGGAGTTTGAGCTTAGCTGCGTATCGCTGGACCCAACCCAAACAGATTTCTACGCAATAGACCTACAGGGCACCGCAGCATATCTCAGCAACGGCCAACTAACCAACTGCACCAATGGTGTCATCACCTCCAGCTCAGGCTTCCACTCCATCTCCAATATGGAAATAAATAGCGCTGTAAGAAATGCAATTTTGCTATTCGGCAACGGCAATACCATCACCAACGTCGATATTACAGGTCCTGCTACTTCAACCATCTCTGATGGTATTGAGGTTTTTGGCGATTACAACACCATTAGTCGCAGTACGGTACTAGGAGGCGGAGACGAAGGCATTGAAATCCTGGGAGACTATAACAATATCTCCTTTACTACCGTTTCTGGGTTTAGCGAGGACGGCTTCGAGATTGACGGCAACTTCACATTTGTATCTAACAGCATCATTGAGAATAACGGTGAAGCTGGAATCCTGATAAACGGTAATTTCAACAACATAGCAAGTAACAATGTGGCGGATAATGGGCAGGTGGGCATTAATCTAAGTGGCGGCTCAAGCAATTCGATTGCAAGCAACACGGTATCCAATAATGGGCTATCGATACTATCAAGCAATGGCGGTATTATCGTTACTGACTCGAATAGCTTAAACAACCGGATTACCGGGAATACCCTAAACGGCAATCAGCAATTTGACCTCGCAGATCCCTTTGACCCCGACTGCAATGAAAGAAATCTTTGGAGTGGAAACCAGTTCACTACTTCAGACCCCACATGCTTAGACTAACTACCCAAACTAGAGAAGTGGCTTGCGCTGCAAGGCCGGACACCTCCAGTCTCACGAAGGCTATATCCGGGGTTTAAACAGAAGCAAATAAGACTCAAGTACCAAAATTACTGTTCAAAGTTAAACCAAGTTGAATCAAGAGTCTCAATAGTTAAAAATGCATGAGGAGCTGTCAAAATCAGAAGTAAGGGACTACATGACTGATATCCTCAAAGATATACTTCAGTTCGTACAGAATGTGGGGCTTAAGAATGGCCTCTTTGTCATATTTTTCATCTTTGCGCATTACCTCCTCTTCTGGATGTACAGTGGGCGCCTGAAGGACCGACAAGTTGAAATTGACCGGCTTGCAGCAGATAATAAAGAATATAGGGACAGGTTTTTAAAGTTGATGGACAACGCCTTCTCTTATTCACCTCCCACTAGGAAAAACGCGCCCAAGAAGCCAATTAATGAAAAGGAGTTTGAGTAGTGCTCTATCTATTGCCGGCAATTGCTCTTGTCTTCATTTTCGCGAAAATATATCAGCTTCTGGAAGTAAAGAAGCATGATCAACACTTATTTGAGTTTTGTCAGCTACGGAGAGATACGATCGGCTATCTCTCCGATTCTTATACCGACCTATCAAGAAATGATTACATAGCCTTACGCAAGATCAATGATGCACTCAGCACCATCATTGCCGGATATAAAGAGCACAGAACGGTTGTGTTTAATCTCAGGTTATTTTCAGAGTATGTCAATCAGCTAAAAGCCTTTGAGAAAAAGGCCGAGAAGATATCAACCAGCAATCCAGATATACAAGAGTTACTAAACAGAGTTCATCAGTCTATATTTAATGCCTTTCTGGCATTTACCCCCTACCTAAAATCAGAACTCGCGTTCAATGTAGTGATGAAATTGATCTCTCTGGGAGTAAATGCCGGGGCCAATTCATTCAAGGCACACTTGCTAAGCCTTAAAGAAGCCAAAACCCTGCTCAATACATTTAAAAAGCATTCCTCTCCTTGCTGAGCCCCTCTTTTCAGCCACCGAGAGCTTTTTGGCTATTTGCATGGCAAGCGCTATCAAGGGCAAATTTGATACCAGCCAGTACGCCAAGCGCTGATATCAATCCTGCTGGGAGTCAGCCAATAAGGCTGGACTCTGTGGACACTCAAGATTCTATGCGTGAAAAGTAACTAAAGGCGGAATTTTCAGTCAAGCAAAAAGCACTGAAAAATTAATGGGTTAATACAGAAATACACTTATTTTTTGAAATGTGTATTATCCTAAATTAGGACAGCACTCCATCCAGCATCAAACTATTGATATTTAACTAAATAGTCATCTTCAGCTCATATTAAACCATCCGGTCATCATCGATATATCGATAATTTCGAAAAAATCGATATACGAAATAATCATTACCAGAAAACTGAAAATAAGACGCACAGACCTAGAAATCGCACTTTTTTCTCACCGAAAGCCCTTACAACCGAGAAAAAACTACGGACCGTTCAACCCATAAAAAGTAATATCATACGTTTTTTCCGCCCCCCCTTCTTACCCGACAAAACCCGCTCTCTCCATTTAGTCAATATCAAAGATTCGGTGTCTATATCCTTGCGACGTAAATACCTTATAGGTGCAGAAATGGAACTCAGTTATTTCCTTATTATATGTACAGTGATCATCGTGATTTTCACTGCCTGCGCCTATCTGTACAACTACATCCTTACAGCAAGCGCAACATTTTATCGCTCACCCGTGCAAGAGGATGAGACTGCGATACGCAATCATCTCAATGATAAAGATACGATCAACATACTTGTCATTGACGGTGGTGGTATCCGTGGACTCATACCACTATATGTCATTAAGCACTTGGAAAAAGCACTGGGGCAACCAGTTGACGAGCTTTTCGATGTGTTTAGTGGTGTCTCGACGGGCGCTGTCATTGTTACCGGGTTGAATGTCCGCTCATCTCACCTGGCTAAAAGCTATGCCAATGTCGATTCAAAAACAGACTTGCTTATTAACTTATACAAGTCGAAAAGTAATTATCTGTTTTCAACCCCTTGGTATCATAAACTGCTTACGGCATCCGGTCTTTTTTCTCCAAAATATTTGGGCCGCCGCCTTCACAAAGTGATGGAGAAGCACTATACACCAGAGCTTAACTTCACCGATTTGAAAAATTATGTGATTATCCCCTCACTCAGTGTAAATACTGGTGAACTTCACCTCTTCAAAAACCGAGGAGGAGATACCAGTGAGCTTCCTACCAACAGCCTATATCAACTGGTCACAGCTGCAGTTAGTGGGGTTTCACTGTTTCCCCCAGTTGGCTTTATGGCTGACAGCAAAGAAGTGGGCCATAAATACTTTGCCGACGCAGGTATTTCTGCCAACAACCCTGCAAGTGTTGCGCTCCTGGATATCATCAAAGAGTTCCCTCACAAGAACTACTATGTGCTGATTCTTGGGTCCGGCACCTCCCCGCTAACCAGTTCGCAGGTGAAATATAAAGACCTGAAAAACTGGGGCATACTACAGTGGGCACGAGATGCTATCTCAAGTGTTCAAAGATCAATGGATGAGCAGCAATTGCACGCCCTGGAAATTGCGTCATTACTCTCCAACAATGTAAAGATCAAATATGACTATCTCAATGTAGAGGTAACTGAACCCCATGTCGGTCTATTTGAATACGACAATATCGATTCACTCAAGATTCACTCAGATCGACTCATTAAAAACAATAAACATAAAATACAACAGGTAATTGACCAATTGGCCACTGCCAACGGATAAAAATCTCATCACAATGTAAGGCGGCAACTCAAAAAAAGTTGCCGCCTAGCCTAAGGACAGTGGCATTCACTCTATCAGAAAATACACGCTTAGCACTCATCATCTGCACACCCGCCTGCCAGCAAACCAACCAACAAATATTTTACTGATTTATCGCTAGTGACATTACTCTTCAGGAGCAAAATCAAACGGCGTTTAACCATGCCAAAGCTACGCTATCTAATCACAATTCTAATTACACTGACTTCCTGCCTCTTTGTGAATGTAAGAGCTGGAGAACTTCATGATCGTGAGGCTCGAAACAGGTGTATAAAAACCTGTAAGAATAGCTACTATGACTGCATTAGAGATAATGAAAATCAAGACTGGTGCGTAGAGAAGAAGATCCACTGCGATAATATATGCTATGAGTACGAAGAAGATCGCTGGCGCTGGTATCGGGATAAATCTTCCAACCATTAACCAATAAACAGATATATGTAAGCCGTCCTATAGGACATTAAAGCAACATAGGATAGCTGTGCATTAAGCGTATATTTTGCTAAGATCCAGGTCCTGCATAAATTATCTACCAATAAGAAAATATGAAACTCCTCTCTATAAACGTATCCAAAAAAGTAGATTGCGAATACAGGGGTAAAACTGTAACAACGGGGATCTTCAAGAAGCCAGTCCAAGGAAAACTTTTTGTTGGAAAGAATAATTTGGAAGGAGATGAGCAGGCAGACTTAAAAAATCATGGCGGCAAAGATATGGCCATATATGCGTTTTCTAATGACCACTACCCTTACTGGGAAGACCTGTTAGGCAGAAAGAGCCTTAAGTATGGCGCATTTGGTGAGAATTTAACTGTAGAAGGGCTTCGAGAACAAAATATCTTTGTTGGAGACCAATTCCGCATAGGCAGTTGTATCCTTGAGGTAAGTCAACCCAGAATACCCTGCTTTAAGCTAAGCATGGCCCTAGATAATGACGCTGCAGCCAAGATTCTCACTAGTAGCTTTAATTGCGGTGTATATTTTAGGGTTATTAAGGAGGGGCATATTAAAGAAGGGGATTCGATTTGTAAGATAGCTGAAGCTCCAAACTCAATCGACATACGATCTATGTTCAGAGCTTTTTTTGATAAGCAATTTCCCGATACCAAGCAAGTACTCCAGGCTGCAAGTCAACTACAACCCTTATCCAAAGAGTGGAGAGAGAAAGCTGTAAGACGGCTCTCTAAGCTCTGACAATTGAGCAATTTATCACATCAGCCTACTAACTATGTTCCCTCCGAAAGTGAGCCTCCAGGAGGGCTGTGTAGTAAAAGTTAAAACCCGGCACTCCCCCGGACTTAAATGTGTTAACCGTAATTTTTTGGAGAAAAGTACTAACTTATTAAACAAACAAGAATTAATAGGCTTCCTCAAGTTGATATTACTGCGCGAGCTATACTCGAACACCCCCTATTGCCATCTACCAATATATTTGCGGATAAAATGATAGCTATTATCAGGCATTCAATAACTTAAACTGACCCTGTCAGAATTGGCCTTGGCAAAAGGGTTCACTCATGTACTTGGATCCACCCAACACCCTGTAATCTTTTACTAATATCACAGACACCAACCATTTAAAACCATACATCAAGCTACAGCTTATTATATACCCTGCAAAATTTAACATAGGGCTTCGAAGATATTAACAAATAAAAAGCAACTGAAAAAACAATTACCGCCCAAATATACTGGATAAAATATAAAATCCATAAATATATAATAAACGGCAGAACTAACACAGATAATTTCTTAACCCCAATACTGGCAATATGCAATGATGCATAAATACAGATAAGTACTGACAAAGAGGCGCACACCAACAAAAGGGATGATGAAGTTATGGTAATCATGAGCACCCCCAGTACAGCAAAAACAGCAGCCCCAAAGTATCTCGTGCTAGGTTCAAGTGCTCCCATGCTGATGGGGGCGGCCATATATCCAACTATATGATAGCCAGATACGATCACCATAAGTGCTGCCCAACTATCAGCATGAGCAAGTACAACTGCTGCTATCAACCAATTAGTAAGCATCGAGCGCCTTGATAAATTATGTACAGGATCTAAAACAGCTAACCATCGCGGCATTTGCCCTACAGAGGCCATTGCAAATAGAATTCTTGACGAGGCTCCCAAATAAGTATATCCAGATGCCGAGGGACTTATCACACTGTCTGCAAGTAGTATCATTGCAAGAAAGTGCAAGCCAAGCAGTGTCGCCATGTCCAAAAGCGGCGAGTCAAAATTAATCCCTTGCCAACCACCATTTTCCACCAGAAGATCGTTCGGCACTGAGGCCATAAAAGCATATTGCAATGCAAGATAAACAAGCGTCATTATTGTAATTGATAAAGTAACGGCCAAAGGAATATTACGCTTGGGATGTTTTATCTCACTGGCAAAGGCAACACTGATCTGAAAGCCATTAAACGAATATATTAGACCTGCCCCAATAACAGCGGAAAAAGCGCTTCCAAACCCAAACTCCTGATTAGAGTCAATTGAAAAATTTGACCCACTTGTATCACTACTAAATACAACTATAAGCAATACAACTATTGCAAAGGTGGGAGTAAATATCTTTAGAACAGTGACAACATTGTTAATCTTGGCAAGAAACCGTATTCCATAATAGTTAATCAGCAAATATACAAAAAGAATACTTAACGCGAGAACCTTCCCCCAAGGAGTCAAGGTGTGATTGTCAATTAACAAAGAGGAATCTATAGCAGATGAGAGGTATTGGGTTGTTGCCTGCGCCTCGGTCGCAACAACCATTAATGTGCCAAACCAGTTAGCAAACGCGAATGGCATTCCAAAAATACTATTGTGCGACAATGCACTGGATTGAGCGAGGGCTCCACGGACTGGGTAGAATGCAACGACACGGCTTAGGCACAAGCCAACCATCAAGACCAAAAGCGCCGCTAATACCCAAGCTCCAAAAGCCCAATTACCTGCATAGTTTGCCGTAAGCTGTGCACTAAACAACCAGCCCGAACCTATCATACAGGTGGCACTAAGCAGCGTAGCACTCAACAGAGAAACGCGTTTTTTTCCGCCTTTGGCACAACCCATATCGACCGTTTTCTAGAGTGTTATGCAGGCGTCTTCTCTATTTAATCTGATAGCTCCTGCTACTAGTATCTTTAGTTTAGCCAGCCCAGTTCATCTCAACCAAAAACAGTAAGTTATCTCTTTCTACTTCAGGTATAAGTCAAAATTAAAAATGGAGATATTGTATAGAAGCCTTTAAAGTCCCTATCGAAATTTGACATGAGCATCAACCCGCCTTTCCAAAAGCTCAGGGCTGCCTGCCGGGAGGCACGTTCAACATATGCAGCAATGAAAGTTAACGCAACTATACAGAGGGCTGAAGGAAATCCCAGCGGTTGCATCTTTCAACATCAAGGTATTCTTTCAAGATTGACGCCATACGCCCCCGCATCCGCCAGAACTTTTCTGGCACATAGTTAGTCGCAAAAGCTATAGAAGCCTTACATTCAGGAACAACTAAAAGGTAAGCCGTAGCCGCATCATCAGTCACGCCACCGTGATGCAGTACCAACCATGGCTTATCTTGCTCCCCTAGATTTATGCCACCCACCCGCAATCGAGGAAATATTTTTTCTCTTTGATTTCTTCACTATGTAATTAGGCGTAGTCAACGCAAAACTTGGATTCAATAGATCAATTATTTTTTATATCGACACGCTCTTCAATTATACAGAGACATACTTGACCCATCTCGCATTGGAGCATCCATAAGGGGTGCCCCATATAAGTTGCTAAAGTAGCGCAGCTATTGCTATATCGAGGCTATCAAAATTTGGGTAAGTTCTTTGGGCATATCTAGCATCACATCATGACCACAGGGAAGGTTTATCGTCTCCCAACCAAGTTCTCTCTGGGCTCTCTCAAAGAACGGCCTACCAATTCCTGGTGCCCAGCCCGACGCATAGATGTATCGGTGCCGAGCTACTTGCTTCCATAAGCCCTGTAGTTGAATCGGTTGCTCAAATGATCCGAGAGGATGGTCGACACAGCGCCGATCCACCCATGCCTGATCTTGAATGTTAACCCCGAAATCTATTGCAGGACTTGGCGCTACGCGAAATCCATCACCCTGAGTTCTGGCAATATCCTGAAAACTCAACCCGACCTCTACAGGCAAAAGATCTAAGACATTTTGCCCATCCTCTGGAACTAAGGCATCAAGATAGACAAGGGATCGTATATGCTGGTGCACCTTATCAGCCACACCGGTTATTACCACTCCACCATAACTGTGGCCACACAAGACAATATCCGTTAACTCTTCACATGCGATAACACCCAGAATGTCTTGTATATGCGTATCCAGGTTGATTGTGCCATCTAAAAGGTGCGCCCTTTCTCCGAGCCCCGTCAGAGTTGGGCTATAAACCTCATGGCCGTACCGCCTAAGAAACGCTGATACCCGCTTCCAACACCAGCCTCCCTGCCAAGCACCGTGTACCAGAACAAATGTTGCCATAAAGACTTAACCCCACGACCAGGCACTCCACCTGTATGAATTATCGCCACTTATAGCTTCCACCCCCATCCCAAATGATAAACGGTTGACAAGCCTAGGACGCTTGACCTAGCATTATTGATTCTAGGCCAAGCGTCCTAGTCCCTGTAATGCTAGTTAAAGAGGAAGTACAGCATGGCAAATCTATTTCAATCCTTCGATTTATCAGGTCTTCGACTTACAAACCGCATGGTTATGGCGCCGATGACGCGAAATCGAGCGGACAAAAATGGAGTCGTAACACCTATGATGGTTACGCACTACCAACAGCGGGCAAGCGCTGGCCTAATTATCGCTGAATCATCTCCTATCTCTACGCAAGGTGTGGGATACCCTTACACGCCAGGTATATACACCGCTGATCAAGTTGATGGTTGGAGGAAGTTAACCCATGCAGTGCATCAAGCTGGTGGGAAAATTTTTATACAGCTGCAACATTGCGGGCGCATTTCCCATCCTGACCTACAACCAGATAAAAAGGCCCCCGTGAGCGCATCTGCAATTAAACCAATTGGGCAAGCGGTTACCTACGAGGGGCATAAGGACTTTACTCTTCCCCGTGCACTAGAAACTAGTGAGATTCCAAAAATCGTGGAGCAATTTGGCTTTGCTGCACAAATGGCTAAAGAGGCCGGCTTTGATGGAGTTGAAGTTCACGGCGCTAACGGGTATCTGATTGATCAATTTCTGCGTGACGGGACTAATCATCGCAACGACCTCTATGGTGGAAATATAGAGAATCGCATGCGTCTTTTAAACGAAATAATTGATTCCGTGATGGAAACTTGGCCTTCAAACCGTATAGGCGTGCGTCTAACACCAGAGAATAGTTTTAACTCAATGTCTGACTCTAACCCACAAGAAAATTTCGAGTATGTTTTAGAGCAGCTAAGTAACCGGAATATTGCCTACGTTCATATTCTGGAAGGCGATATGATGAAAAAAGAGAAAACCGTTAATTATCCAGCTTTACGCAAATGCTTTAAGGGTGTGTATATCGCGAATAATGGCTATAATCTCGAACTGGCCCAAAAATCCCTGAAAAGTAATAATGCCGATCTAATTGCATTTGGAGCACCATTTTTAGCCAACCCTGATTTAGTTTACCGACTAAAACAAGGCATATCACTCAATCAAGCCGATCACTCAACTTTTTACGGTGGAGATGAAAAAGGCTACACTGACTACCCATTTGCCTCAACCCAAATAGAAAATCAGTAAAGTAATCGATATGGAAAAACTAGACACCCGCGAGCGAATCATCGCAATAGCAGATGACTTATTTTATCAACAGGGTTTTGAGCATACCTCATTCAAGGATATCGCTAATCTTTTAAATATTTCTCGCGGAAACTTCTACCACCATTTCAAGACTAAAGATCAAATTCTATCTGGTGTTATAGAGAGAAGATTGCAAAAAACCCAAGCAATGCTTGAAGATTGGGAAGCACAAGGAAATACATCTGAGCAACGGATAAAATGTTATATCCGTATTGTCATTACCAACTGGGATAAGATCAGAGATTTCGGCTGTCCCGTAGGTACTCTATCCAATGAACTTGCCAAGTTGAACCATGTAGGGCGAGAGGATGCCAATAAAATTTTCAGTCTGTTTCGGGAATGGCTAAAAACACAATTCACACAACTAAATCCCAATACTGATGCCGATAAACTAGCTCTACAGGTTCTCTCTTGGAGCCAGGGTGTTGCAACCTTAGCAAATGCTTTTCAGGACAAGGACTATGTTGAGTACGAAGTCAATAAAATGTGCTCTTGGGTTGACACATACAAGGCGAAAGCTTAGCGCTATTTACAAGGAACTGTGAGTATATGTTTATTATTTTGTTAAAATTTTCGGAAAAAAAATCACAAGCAGCAAAATATATGACTGGCCACAGAGAGTGGTTACAGAAAGGCTTCAATGATGGAGTTTTTATACTGTCTGGAAGTATAAAACCTGGAATTGGTGGAGGTATCCTAGCATTTAACACCACTTATGAAGAATTGCTAATACGCATCGAACAAGACCCTTTCGTATCTGAAAAAGTGGTTAGTGCCGATGTCATAGAAATTGATTCATCCAAGGCTAGTCCGCAGCTTGAATTTTTATTAGACCCAGAGACAAACGGTTAGGTAATTGGTATGGCCGCGCAACTTATTCAAAGTCATGATGGTAAATACCGTTGCAACTGGTGCGCTTCTGCACCAGATTTCCTGGAGTACCATGACAGAGAATGGGGCTTTCCAGTTAGTGACGATTTTCGCCTATTTGAAAAGCTATGCCTGGAAGGTTTTCAGTCGGGTTTAAGCTGGCGTACAATTCTTGCCAAAAGAGAAAACTTTCGGGAAGCTTTTTATGGATTTAACTTTAATAAAGTAGCCCGTTTTACCAATACAAATATGGAAAAGTTGCTATTAAATGAGGGAATAGTCCGACACCGAGGTAAAATCGAAGCCGTTATTAATAATGCCAAATGTGCCAGGGAAATCGTAAAGAAAGAAGGATCTCTTGCATCATTTCTCTGGAGATACGAACCTAAAAAAGAGATGCTTGGCAAGCCTCAGTCTATGTCTACCTCAAACGAATCGATCACACTATCGAAAGATTTGAAAAAGTTAGGCTGGAAATTTGTAGGTCCAACAACTGTCTATGCCTTTATGCAAGCAATGGGATTAATTAATGACCATCTAGAGGGATGTGTCACGCGATCTAAGATAGAGAGAGCAAGAAATAAGTTTGTAAAACCCTAATGCTTAACTAGAACTAATCCGCACGATCATAGGTAATCTATAAAAGGGTATAGCTTGATAGGGGATGTATGCCAGCTAAAAGATATTACCTCTGATACATCCCCAATCTTACTCACCAAGCTGCTCGCATATAAAATTGTATAGTAATTTTAATCGATAGGAGGACATACGGTCCCCAGGCCTAAGAGAATAGAGGTTTAATTCAGCAGTTTGAAAGCTTGTCAAAATCGGGACTAATCGCCCCTCTCTAAGATCATCTTCAATGATAAAATGGGGGATCAGTGCAATGCCCTTCCCCTCTAACAAAGCACAATGGAGTAATTTACTGTTATTAGAAGTCAACCTAGGTTCCAGATAAATATCGAGCCATTTACCTTTATCTTTAAACTGCCACACGCTGGGTGTTGTGGTCAACTCCAACCGGACACTTCTTTAAGCACATTTCTCAAATTCGATAGGGGCTAGGTCTCCCAGTGTTGTATGTATTCTTCGTGAGTTGTAATAAGCAATATAGGCTCTTACATCTGCTACCGCATCCTCCCTTGTCGGATATAGGTTTCCCGTTACCCACTCCCGCTTCAGGCTGCTGAAGAAACGTTCAGTCGGTGCGTTGTCCCAACAATTTCCCTTACGGCTCATTGAACACACCATCCCATGCTGACTCAATAACGTTTGGTAGGTATGGCTGGCATACTGACTGCCACGATCAGAGTGATGCAGGAGACCTTTTGGGGGCGAACGCAAATTGACAGCCATCATCAACGCACGAGTTACCAGGGCCGTTTCCATCTTCCGATCTAGATGCCAACCAATAATCCGGCGCGAATAGAGATCAATCACTACCGCCAAGTACAACCAGCCCTGCGAAGTCCAAATATATGTAATATCAGTCGTCCAAACTTGATTTTTAGCACTCGGTGAGAACTCCCTATTCAGAAGGTTCTCTGCGACCGGCAGGTGATGTTTACTGTCTGTCGTCAGTGTAAATCGCTTCTTACGCTTTACTGCCAAGCCTAGCTTTTTCATGAGCTTGCGGACTCGATAGCGCCCGACTTCAAAGCCTTCTTTACGTAACAGCTTCATTAACCGACGACTTCCCAGGCTCTGTCTAGATTCTGCAAATAGGGCCTTCAAACGATGGCATAGTTGCCATGTTTGAGCATCTATTGAGCTATTACCACGGCAACACCAATCGTAATAACCAGTTTTACTTACTTGCATTACCCGGCAGAGCACCCTAACAGGAAAGCTGCCTTGCTGTTTTTCAATAAAGCTGTACTTTATTTCATTTCTTTCGCAAAGAAGGCGCTGGCCTTTTTTAGGATTTCTTTCTCCATCCGCAACTGCTTATTTTCACATCGTAATCGCTCTAACTCTGCGCGCTCACCTACATCCAACCTCACACCGTCTTCTTCCTGCTTCAGTTCCTTTATCCAGCGTCGCAGGTTATTGGCTGTTGTTCCTACAGCCTCTGCTGCTTTAGAAATTGAATACCCTTGCTCAGAGACTAGCGCTACGGCGTCTTTCTTAAATTCCGGCTTGAAATGCCGACGTGTACCTTTTGTTGTCATACTTCACCTCGCTTGGTAGTTTTACCATCTTAGCGAAGTGTCCGGAAGGATTAGACCACTACAGGGTTTACCCGGTAGGGTATATACCAAACAGTGATGGTCACTTAACTCACGGGGGTGGCCTGGCTCCCCATATTGTTTAAGGTACTCAGGCGCCGCACAGGCAACTCGATGATAACTGGTAATTTTTCGGCATAACAAGGCGCTGTCAGCTAGCTCATTAGTTAGCCGTAGCACAAGATCAAATTTCTCTTCTAGCACATTCACATAATGATCTCCCATTTGAATATCTAGAAGGATTTCCGGATACCGATCCATAAACATATTCAAAATGGAACCGAACTTGGATAACCCCCAAGACATCGGGACGCCAATCCGTAACTTTCCTCTAGGGCTTTCATTGGATTCACATAAGTCATCCTCTAAAGCATCCCACTTGCTGAGCACTTCAAGTGCCCGCATGTAACACCGTTCCCCGGAGCTAGTCACCTGCATATGCCGGGTACTGCGGCGCAAAAGCGTGATTCCCAGGCGAGATTCCAATCGCTCTACCGACTTAGAAACCCAAGCTGCAGACACACCCAAACGTTTTGCAGCGCTAGTAAAGCTTCCACACTCCACGACCGCACTGAAAATCCTCAAGCTCTCTAATTGATTAATTCCTGCCATATTCAATAAATAGTTGAGACTGTAATTACATAATGTCTGATTTACACAACAATTCGTTAATTGTCAAAATATGGAAAATCTTAATAGGTAAAAAATATTTATGGCTACCAAATATCACAATCTATTCAACACCGTTGAAATCGGAAACTTACGTATTCCTAACAGGCTCGCAGTCGCACCTATGACACGGGTCAGCGCCGGGCTAGATGGTCGCATTGGTCCACTGATGAAGGATTACTATGAGGGATTTGCCCATGGAGGGTTTGGGCTGATTATTACCGAGGGATTATATACAGATAGACTTTACAGTCAGGGTTACAAGTATCAACCCGGTATGGCCAATCACGATCATGCACAGAGCTGGAAGCCGATTATCTCAAGAGTTCATAAGCAAGGAGCCCGGATATATGCCCAACTGATGCATGCCGGCGCCCTTTCACAATATAACCCCTATACCAACCAAAATGCTGGCCCCTCTATGGTTCGTCCCCAGGGAAGGCAAATGCCCTTCTACTATGGAGAAGGCCCCTATCCCATGCCGGAAGCCATGACACAGCGAGATATTGCAATGGTTGTTAAGGGCTTCGCTCAGGCTGCCCGCCTGGCACAACTTGCCGGCTTTGACGGTGTTGAGATACACGGTGCCAATGGCTACTTGTTAGACCAATTTTTAACCACCTATACCAACAAACGAAAAGACTGTTATGGAGGAGTACTCACTAACCGTTTACGTATTTACAAGGAAACACTTAAATCAGTAAGGGCAGCGGTCGGAAAGGACTTTGTAGTAGGCGTTCGTTTCTCTCAGAAAAAAGTGAATGATACCAACTATATTTGGCCTGAAGGCGAAGCTGGAGCTGCCGAAGTTTTCGAGCTAATGAAGCAATGTGGTGCCGACTATATTCATACTACCGAACCAAAAATAGACAATCCCGCCTTTGAAAACAGTAACTCATTAGCAAGTCTGGCAAGGAAATATAGTACTCTACCGGTTATTGCCAACGGCGGAATTACAGACCCAAAACTCGCAGCTCAGGTCCTAAAAAACAATGAAGCAGATATCATCTCGCTTGGTAAAACGGCCCTAGCCAATCAGGACTGGCCCAATACCATAAAACGAAATCAGACCCCAAAGAACTTCACTTTTGATATGCTTTCACCCCATGCGACACTGGAATGTGCTCGTGATTATTTTCAAAGAAAAAGCTAAATAGTTACCTGAGGACGGCGGAGGGGTTTAATTACCCTTCCCCTCATTGTAGACCAGACAATGGCTCTAAGCGAGTGAAGGGTAATCTTAAAATTAGCAACTTTAGCTTTCTGACACCTTAAATTGATTAGTTTTTATTATGGAAAATATCTAATGTTTTCAGAGATAGCTCTACCAAGTCAGCCGTTTGATCACTATCTACATTCTTGACAACGCTTATAGAGCGGGCATGATCAGGGCAAAGCATTAGCATGGTACTTCCGCCAACTCCTTCACCACTCATCAATTTAATGTTTGGATGCTCCTCGATAATTCTAATCAGCTCCGCATCCTCCTCCGGATCATACCAATCGCTTAAACTGACAAAGTCAACAATCCAACCAATTCCGTAGCTTACTTCCTCACCACTTGTTAGAGTTCCTGGGCTAAAAAGCTCAGAAAGTGATTCATCACTCAGATAGCCACTATCAAGATGTGACATAGCAAACCTAACCAGGTCACTTGGTGTAGAGAGCATACCTCCGCCAGCATATTTATAGCTACTATTTACTTCTGGAGAGTTGATTAGACTTCCTCCCCAGTAAGAATAAGCTCTTTGCCTGTGGGAAATTATGGGAGAGTTTTCATCAAAAGTACTATTTTTGAGGTTCAAAGGATCAAATACTTCCTCTTGAACTAACTTCTTAAATTCAGTTCCTGATGCAGACTCCATTGCGGCAGCGAGCAATGTCCAAGCATAGGTCGAGTAATTAGAGTCTGTCCCGGGGTAGAAAAGTAAATCGTCATCCTTAAAAAGATCTAACGCATCTATTGTGGAACTATACTCCACATTGTAAAGAAATTCCCCCAAAGATTGGTAGTGGCGAATCCCTGAAGTATGATTTGTTATCTGTCTTAAGCTAATATCAGCGTGTGAATCAGGCCAAGCCTCTACCAGCGAAGAGACATAGGTATCCAACTCAATAATCCCCTGTTCTTTCAACCTCATGAGAGCAGCTGCTGTGATAACTTTCGAAACACTGGCGATTCTCAATTTGGTTCTTCTAGTCATTGGAACATGAGATTCGAGGTCAGCAAAACCATAACCTCTTGCCCATCTAACATGCCCATTTTCCCCTACAGCCACGCTAATCCCAGGCACAGACTCCTCAGAAACCGCATTTACAAAAAGACTATCCAAGTCACCCGTATGCGCTACTGAACTTTCAGCCGGAAATACCGAACATAAAGAAAGTACAGCGCTTAAAGTTATACGTTTGTACATATTTTTAAATCCTTTTAATCTTCACACACCAAATAAAAACATTTACTAATTGACTTTATCACTCAAATATAACCCGGACAATTAAAAAATACCCATCAACTGCACTAGTTAGCTTTAAACACTCTACTCAAAAATTGATATATAGGAGGTTTTACAAGAACACACATAAACAGACTTTTAATTTAAGGGATATCATTCTCCACCCATAAACAAGTAGTCGTTGGCGAAATTCGAAAGTACTACGTGACTGCAACCTGTGACAATATCTTTATCCGATCAAGATTAGAGAAACTTCAACATCCGGCACAACAATAATACCCAGAATTAAGCTGTCTTTTTAATTTATATCTAAATAACTTCAGCAATTACTTTTTCTTCAACTTCCGTTACTCTACACTTACTCAGACAACATTACCTAGAGTTAGGGCATTTAAATTCCGCTTCTCCAATACCCTAAAACAGATAAGTAATGACTAAAGTTATCGCTCCAAAACTGAAACCCAAAAAATACTCTTTATTTTTTGATAGTTTTCTGTAAATATTCATACTAGTCCTTATCCATATAGAGAATAATAATGAAGGATTATGTGATTATTGGTGGTGGTCATAACGGCCTGGTCTGCGCTTGTTATTTAGCAAAAGCAGGGAAAAAAGTAACGATCCTTGAACGCCGGTCTATAGTCGGGGGGGCAGCAGTAACTGAAGAGTTCTATCCAGGTTTTAGAAATTCTGTAGCAAGCTACACAGTAAGTTTGCTCAACCCGAAAATCATCAAAGATCTCAATCTCCGTGAACATGGCTTGAAAATCAAGTTACGGCCACAAGCTAACTTCTTTCCACTTTCAGATAGTGGAAGTCTCTCTTTCCATAAAAATATCTTGGATACACAAGCTGAGATTGCACGTTTCTCAGAAAAGGACGCAGCCACCTTACCTGACTTTTATGCCATGCTGGAAACCGTAGCAGATATTTTGCGCGAGGAATTACTCCGCTCTCCCCCTAATGTGGGCGGTGGCTTTGTGGATTTAGTTCGTGCTGGGGGGTTTGGCTTAAGAGCGAAAAAGTTGAGTATGTCATCTCGTCGCGATGCACTTGACCTGTTCACCAAGAGTACTTCAAGTGTACTGGATGCCTGGTTTGAAAATGACCATGTCAAAGCTGCATTTGCTTTCGACTCTATAGTCGGAAATTATGCAGCTCCCAGCACTCCTGGCTCTGCCTACGTGCTGTTACACCATGTATTTGGCGAGGCTAACGGTGAGAAAGGCGCTTGGGGACATGCTATGGGCGGTATGGGCGCTATCACTCAAGCCATGCGAAAAGAAGCTGAGCGCCTTGGGGTCAATATTCATACAGATGCGGAAGTCAAAGAAGTTCTGGTAGACCGCAGTCGTGCCAACGGCGTACGACTTAGCAGTGGAAAAACTATTACGGCCGACAAAGTAATCGCCAATGTTGGTCCCAAGCTGCTTTACTCCCGGATGATTGACGAACAACACCTAGAGCCAGAGTTCCGCCGCCGCGTACGTGGCTTCAGGGTGGGTTCCGGTACTTTCCGTATGAATGTGGCGCTGTCTGAACTCCCAGACTTCATCTGTAAGCCTGGAACTCACCTACAGCAGCATCATCAATCTGGGATAGTCATTGGTCCAACAATGACCTACTTGGAGCAGGCCTTTGTCGATGCAACTCAATACGGCTGGTCAACACACCCCATTGTAGAAATATTGATCCCCTCCACCATCGATCCTACTCTTGCTCCAGAAGGCAAACATGTCGCCAGCCTATTTTGCCAGCAATTCGCTCCAGAACTTCCGCAAGGAAAAAGCTGGGACGACTATCGTGACCAAGCTGCAAAAACAATTATCGATACCGTCACCCACTATGCACCCAATTTTCGTGATGCGGTAATCGCCCAACAAATTCACTCACCGCTAGATTTAGAGCGCAAATTTGGCCTCATGGGAGGTGATATATTCCATGGCGCCCTAGGACTGGACCAACTGTGGAGTAATCGCCCCTTTATGGGCTTTGCAGATTACCGCACACCGATACAGGATCTGTATCTCTGTGGCTCGGGTAGCCACCCGGGAGGCGGAGTTACTGGAGTACCTGGGCATAATGCTGCTATGGAGATTCTCAGAGATAGATAAGAGTGGCCTGCAGTATGCGGGCCCTTTGTCGCTTTACTACCAATTAGTCTTGATTCCAACTAGTAGCTCTAAAGAGTCTGCTATTTTAAATAGTTGGAGCACCTATTTCGAACACTTCACAGACCCCTCTGGCGCTACAAAATATCTGAGTGCCAAACAGTTATTTCCTTTGAGGATGATTGAATATCTAGTGCCCAGCGCCACAAAAACCTTTATTTTGATTATAGCCCCCTTCCATTTATAGCCATCAAGGTTCTTCACGACTTTAATGGGTATCTGCCGCCGCAGCTGATTTAGAAAATAGCACTTCTATAACAGTTTATTTATCTTGTTGGTTCCTACACTTCCGACCTCTATATCTCTTACATAAACACTTTCTATTTAAATAATAACCAAGATTAAATGCAGCCATAAGCTGAGCAAGTGATAATCTTCAGCTGCGAGAAACATTGGATAAATGACATAGACCTCACTATGAACCAATTAATTTAATATTCGCATACTAAAAAATCTTAGCTTATTCACTCAATACTTTAACAAATATTAGCAACCACAAAACCCTCAACACCTAAAGCAATTAATATAATCTTTTAGACAAATATTTTCTGCTTTCTCTCGCATAAAAACTGGCGCCGGTTATTTTCTCATTAACTATCATCGAGTTGTAAACATGTACGATGGTACTATATTATGCGCCCGCACATAAATTAAGTGCGAAAACAAAAATGGCTGTACCACTACTTAAAACCTATTAATTTAGAGGGATCAGATATGAACAGAAGTCATATTTTTCTTTCATTGGTAGTGCTCTCAGGGGCATCCCATGCAGCCCCCCTTTACAACTTTGTTGAGATAGACCAAACCGCAAGTTTTATAAGCGGTCATAATGTTGCAAAACAACCAGTAGTCAATGATGCCGCAGTAAGAAAAGAATATACGTTAATGGAACGCACCGCTTCTTTAAGTGCTGTTTCGGTTACTCCAGACGGTAGGCAATATACTGCAGAAGTAGATCAAGAATCCTTATCGCTATTGGAGCAAGCGATCGCAATTATTGAATCTCATGGTTTGGATTCAAGAATTTTTTCATCAAAAGGACAGACGCCCACCATGATTCGTGGTGAGGAACAACTGCTCCCCACAGTTGTAATTGGTACCGACGATAGAGTTCAAATTACTAATACCGTGCAAAATCCTCACTGGTACAATGGCCGCATTGATGTAGGCTGTACCGGCACATTGATTACCGCAAAGCATGTGCTAACAGCAGGACATTGTGTTTCTGATGGCTCCGGCAACTGGTATAGTTCTCTTGATTTTACAGTGGCTCAATCTGGTAATTATGAGCCCTGGGGGAGTGAATCCTGGACAAATGCTGTGACTACCAGTGCTTGGCATAATAATTCAGATACGAACTATGACTATGCAATTATTGTGTTAGCGGAACCACCACACAATGGATATTCCGGATGGGGTGTCTATTCTGGCGGCACTCATAGCGTTACTGGATACCCAGGAGATAAGCCATTTGCTACTATGTGGACAGATTCCGGTAGCACGTCTTCAAGTACATACAGAGTGTGTTACACATTAGATACAGCTGGCGGTCAGAGTGGCAGTGGGATTAAAGACACGTCCAACAGTGTTCGCGGAATCCACACAACTGGATCACCCTCGCAAAACTGTGGAACGCGTATAACCAGCTCCGTCTATAACACTTTGCAGGATTGGATTGAGAATTACCCATAAAATAAATTACTTCACCCAAATTTAGGATAAGGCGCCCTTGGGCGCCTTTTTTAAAAGTATGAGAACGCTAATTTCTTTAATATTTTTTCTAAGTGCATGTGGAATGATGGCAGATGATGAACCCGAATGGCAGCGAATAATGGTGAGAGGCAGCCTAAATACACCTGATCCAGTTTTACAGGAAGTGCAGCGTCTGGAAGAATTAGGAAAGGTAAAAGATGTAGTTATTCTTGAGTCCTATCCATTACAGATATGGTTTAGTTCCGATTTTAAGACAGCCGAGAAGCTGAAGTCCCTGTCAAATAAATATAGTTCATCTCGCTAGCTTTCTCTTTACCTACGCGCGAATGATAATTTTTTATAGGATCGTGCTAATAGTAGAAGCCCGCCACAGCAGATTATAACTCCGAAACACCGAAATTAATCTAACGACCTTTCCTCCTTGTTATTCTAGTTCAGATTTTTTTCGACCATAGCAATGCTCCACGAATCAAGGAATAATGAGCTTTAAGCAGAAATCTACTCCTCAGCTAGTAATAGGAGCATATGCAAGCTCGAAACACTAACCCGAGATCGTCCGGTCAAATGGTAGTCCCTACCGGTTGCCATAGTTCTTCTAGGAGGGATAGTGGTGAAGCCGCGCAACTGACACAGGCCCCGCCACTCTCATTTCCCTAATCTCCAAATGCCGAGATAACAACATCTTTATCTTGGTCATCACTCCAAAGCAGATAAGATCGATTTTTACGAATGTCAACGATTACGAAGATAAAATGATCGATGCCTTTCCTTTTCTTTATCTCGCCCATAGCAGATTGCAGCTCGTATCTCCTATTAATCAACGGCATTTCCTTACATCTTAACCAGGTTAAGATCTACCACTGCTTATACGCTTCATGTAACTGACACCTTTCGCCAATTCTGAAATATCTTGAATAATTCATTCTGTGAGGAGCTTGGTGTTATAATTCAGGTGTCGTGATAATAACAAGGTGTAAAAATGGCAAAGTATATTTACCTCCCCGTAAACAGTGAAGAAATGCTAGAGTTTGCGGAGAATATGGCGAGCGCATGGAGTATTCCGAAGAATCATATTCTTGCCAACAAGGTTACATCCGGTATTGGTAAGTCTATGTACCGATGGATTGATAAATGTCTTAGTAGCCTAAAGTCTGGTGATACTCTTTATATTGTTTCTCATGGTACCGGCGCTGGCGATGGTGAGCAAATTGGTGCTCAACGCAATAACGGTAAGAATAAACAAACAAAAGTTTTCGAGAGGGGCGTAGAGTCGTGGCAGGGTGGAGAATGGAAAACCTATACTCCCACGCAACTAGCAGCTACTTTGGTTAAAGAAGGTTTGCCTGGTAGTTTTGTGGACCTGCATCTCTGTGCTTGCGGGTCAGGTTATGATGGTGAGAGGCTAAGGCCCTGGGCACAGCGTTTACGTGAGGCGATGGCTACTACCCATAAAAGCCTAGAGGTTACTGGGTACCTTGGTTGGTTTGACGCTACTGGTAGCTCTGTCAAAATTAAGGTTAATACCAAGTATTATGATTTGAATGAGCGTGCAGTGACTTTTTCTTGATGGTTATCGATTTAAGAGTAGTATAAGCATCTACTAGAATACTCAAAATTCTCTGCGAGCTAGAAAGCGAATCGCCAACTGTGGTCGTGTCAGACTCTAATATTGAATCGGGCACGTCCAAGGTTCGGGGCATTAAATCTTATTATTTAAGACAAATTCTGGCATATCATTTTTTGATTCATAAATGTAATGCGGCTCACAATTACAAACTTAAATCAAATTCCCCTCAAAGAGTTATACTTTGAAGATTATTAGGTATTGCAATGATATCCCTCCCCCCCCCCTTTGGCTTCCGCTTTAAGCACTTGACAGGCTGAGTTGAACTGATACAGCTGATTGAGATATAGCAATATACGGGGTATGGGCCTGTTAAGTTTTTTTACCTTCCATGACCCTACTAGCTAGCGGCCAGAGCGCAGCCTCAGCCGTCCGAAGGGAAGTAGCAACGTACCTGTGATTGTTAGCTGCCTTTGCGTAGTTACTCATTATATATTTCCTGTATCTCAGCATAGCCAATTACTCTTGAGCCTTCTCGAACCTGTAGATTGGCACCTACCTCTAGGCATTTTGGGTATGCTTATAGTGTAATGAGGACGCTATCATTCTCCAGCCTACTAATATTGACTTACTATCTAATCTTTAAAACTTCATGCATATAACAACTTAGTCAGCAGTATTTTGGCTCTATTAGAACTTTAACGTAAGGTGGCGCAGCCATGACAAAACGGATTGTAGACCAAAACATCAACTGCGATAAATTATTGTGTATTTTTAGCTCTTCGCTCAATTATCTCTTTTAAGTTCCACACATTGACATATTTTACCCCGGCAGAATCACCAGCCTCAACCCAATACCGCCCACTAGGCCATTCGAAAACATCTCCGCGTTTTACAACCACTGGCTCCGTATTAGAAAATGTTAATTCACAGCTACCAGATATAATAAAGCATAAGCAATTTTCAGAAGAGCCTGAAAATTTTCTACCGGCATCATACTCGTACGGACTCACGCGAAACTCTCTTTTGCCTGGGTACAAGGTACGAATTTCTTCAATGTTCTCTTTATAGACGTCACTTACAGGAAACTTTCGTATATTAATACTCATTGCTTATCTACCACACATAGCGTCAGGTACAGCGGCCATGACAAGCGAAGCTTGACGGGGTCCGCTGGAAGCAGAAATGTGCTGCAACCTTTGTTATTTATTTTCACCTATTTTCTTTATAAAAATTATTTTACTTTGCAGAGGGGTTCCTTTATTTTCATACCCACACACTTGGTAGCCGTGAGATATAAGAAGATGCAACATTGAAGGAAATCTATTCATCGATTTAATGCTAATAAACTGAAATCCTTTGTTCATCACCCACCGCTCTTGGAGCTCAAGTAGAGACTTTCCTATACCTCGGCCCCGGTAATCTGGGTGGACTGCAACAGACCAACTATAAAACTCCGTTTCGGATACTTTATAACCAATTTTGTAGCCTACTTTCCTATTACCAACTGAAGCTACCAGTAATAGGTAAAGGCGCCCCTCTAATCTTTGTTCTATTTTATCTTTACTATTTTTAGTGTCGAACTCTGGAATCTCAGAATTGATCTGTATGACATCTTCTATCGTGCCTTCGCTGAAGGAAATGTTCATGTCGCCACCTAGGTTTATACATAATGTTCGGCTCTGCGTTAACCAAAAGCGAAGGCTGCTTTTGGCTGGAACTTTTACACCTGACAGCATCCGATTGTTAGGGCCGCTGATTTCTTAGCTCAATTTCACCAAATATCATATAAACAAGAGGTCCACCCGCATCAGCCCTGTAAGCTCCATTTGCTTCAGCCAAACGGCTGGCAACGGCTGAAAATTCCCATGCTTGATCTTCGGAAACATGGACCTTTCTTGAGGTAAAGAGCTTTACTCCGTGCTTTTCACCATACTCTTTAACTAAACGTGAATGTTGCTGAAGAGGTTTTAGCACTGAAGGGTGATCCCACCCCCATAGAAAGCTTCTATCCTTCGGATTGTAAGTACCTATTATTTGAACTGGAGCTACAGCGATCCGACCATCCTCAAGCGACCAAAATATAATGCCTTTGTCTTGGTCGACATTCCATGTTTTAGCAGAGCCCAGACCCCATGTCTTATCGTGAGCATCAGTTTGAATTCTTAAACCTTCAATGCTCCCTTCAATAAACTTTTCGACCTCCACGGAGTAATCTCCAGCATGCGTGTTAGTTGATATGAATAGTACAAATATAACTGATACTAAATTTTTCATAACTCTCTGATACTTGATTGCCTTAACGACTGGTTTTTGAGCTGAATTAGAGCAGCGAAAGGATTGTGATTGTCAAACGCAGAGCTAAGCAAGAATCCCAGAACTGAAAACCCAATAGTAAATTGGACCGCAAACAGCCCACCCTGCGACTACAAATTTGAAAAAACTATCCCGCCTTGGCGCTCCTATACTTGCAAGGCCCGTAAGATCTTTCTCTTGAATTGGTTTTATAAGTCTGTAGGTTTTTACCAGCAGCCATCCAACCAGAAGTGGAAGTAATGTCAATAGAATGATAGTGCCGATTGTAAGTAAAGCTTCAGGCGATGATTTTCTCATTTATCTTATCAACTATTTAGAGTATTGGGGATAAATATACCGAGCGCACGCCAGTGCGTCCGGTGCTTTTACTAGTTAGGCATAGTACTGAATCGCCTACCAAAAGGCGGCAGTAGCTACCATACCCACATAACACATGAAAACAGCAGGCCTATGACATGTACATAGCTGGACAAGCTTGTCCGGCCTGATTATGTGTAGCTTTGTTATCCATGGCTTCTAGTCTTCAACATAGATTCAAATAAAAGTATGAAAAAAGCGCCACTTATAACTGGTAAAATTATTCCGAAAATGAAAAAAATAGCAGCCAATGAGCGACTACCTGCCTTATAGCGTCTATAGCCCTCTATGAACGGATACAAGAGGAATCCTATCAGTACGCTATATATGATGAACTCCGGAACCCTCAGTAAAGCTCCGCCCCCTAACCTTTCCAGGCCGAGGAGGTAGATTACCGGATAAAGAAGACCGGCCAGTACAAAAATAACTAAAAGATAAAGCCACTTACTCAAAATTCATACCTCTTTATTGGAGCATATAACACTAAGCCTGTGTTTTATACACATATTTTAAGCTTACTCAATGCCTCTACACCGCAGCACTAGCTACATGTAGTCCTAAAAGTTGCATAGATTATATCCAATAGTACCGTTTGCAGAGCTGAGGACCGTAAAAACCTATAACAAATATTGGATTCGCTCTGATCTAGTACGGTTATAGGACAAATAAGACCCTCTATCTCACCCTGCCTTACTCCAGAATTGGCTCTGAATTGAGTAAGGTAATATTTCTTCTACTAGTTTAGAGTATAACCATGGGTCCGATACGAAACAAAAATACTTGTGTATAAAACTTAGCACTAAGCTTAGGGGCGGGCCACGCAGTGAGCCGCCCCAGCAGCCAAAGGCTGTGACAACAGTGCCTTGTTATGTATTTATACGCGTCTTTATTGATTTGTAGGTAAATATCACTGCACTGAGAGCAATACTGTAAATAAACGAGAAAACACCAAACACTATTACCCCGGTTATTAAACCACCCTCAAATTCAACGTTTAGGACAAATACGCTAATGATAGCCAAAACTAAACATATGAACGTGGCAAGATACGGATTGATAGAAAAGATATTTGGCCAGAACCTCTTGCATAAAGCCCAGATCAGCAATGACGGACCTAGAAACACTATCTGTAGGATGATGCCAATCGCTAAGAACATTAATTCTATCAACCTCTACCTAGATATTTAACAACTACACGGGGGCTGCTGCGTAGTGTAGGCAGTCCCACGAAGGGCCAAAGCCCCTTAACAACCTGCTTGTATTTGTTAACTTTGACCATATTCCGATAACAGCTCTAGAGCTATAAAAGCAGGCTTTTTCCCAATGCCTTTAGAATGAGCAGACACTTCAGGGTGAACCCTAGACCAATCATCAATTTCCAATAACTCTTTATTGGCTCGATCTGTCATTACATCAAACTCGTAGAACTCTTTTTTCTTCGTTAGCCATGTGCCCATCCATTGAGTTCCATACTGCTCAAAAATATCGGAACAATTCAATAGAATTCCCTCATTCGCGGACATCCCCTTTTGGGATAACAGCAAGCTTAACCATGGGTACATACTTTCATCATTTATAAATTTGTCCGCGCACTCTTTCATTTCAAGGAACGAGAGTTCATTTTGTTGTTCAGTATTCTTGTTTCGAATTCGGCGAAGCTGTTCGATATTCATGATAAAGTTAACACTCTAAAACCGGCAGCCGGAGCGCAGACTCTCCGGCACGCGTCCTTCGCGCGTAAAGTTAATTAGTTTGTTATGAATTTCCCTCACGCAGCTCCCCGATAAAACTATCTACTAATGACTTGCGAACCGACATTGGCCAGCTCACTGAAAATGTAAAGGGTATTCGCCAGGTAACCAGAAAGCAGGTGACATATTCATCTTTACGCTTTATAAGTACTAATTTTCTATTCAAAGAATAGCTGGCGAAACACGATATTGGGTAGTTGGCCCATTGAATCGGATGTGAAAAAGAATGAATCTAACCTACTTTTTTTCGAAAGTTTAGTCTCTAGGACCTCAACCCACTGTTTTCCATTACTTCTGAATATAGCCATTGTGTTGTTTTTTGAAAGGACTTCAAACTCTACGTCCAAATTCAAAAAATTGAATGTATACCTCATACCATTTCTCATAACGCCCTGTCTGTGTTTTATACACATCATTTAAGTCCATTTAAAGCCTCCGCTGCCTCCATATAATGGAGAAGCTTTGTGTACCCCTGCCAAACGGTTTTAACTCCAGGCTCACCATCGCCGCTCCGCCCCAGAAAGCCTCCAAGTCCTGCCAACATACGAGTTATATCTCTCATACTTGGAGCTTCATTGGGTGGGGAGGTTTTAGCTTGCATTATCCATATCATACGCCACTCTTTTTCAGAGTAGAATTTCGTACACGACGTATCAGGAAGCGTTCGTGCCCGTGTTGTCATGGAGTGTAGACGCCACCCAATAATCATATAGATTGCAATACAGTTCAACATGCGCTGCTCAGTTCTAAAGCGATTACTTTCTATCTGGCATCCGCCTTTCACCACTCGAAAATAGGTTTCAATTTCCCATCGACTTCGATACCACTCAATAATGATCCTCGCTTGCTTAAAGTCCTCAACTGCAAGATCGGTCAGCAGCATCCATTCAATACCTTTTTCCCCTTCTGGTGGGCTTAATTCCTTAGCAAAGACTGCGTAGAGAGAAAGAGGTCGTTTTGATTTTCCTTTTCCCTGCAATCTTACTTCTGCAATGGATACACTGACCTTAGCTTCCCTTTCTGGCCGTCCACTCCTTTTGGGGATACCTACTGAGTATTTCCCGATGGACTTCTGCTTGGTCATATAGTCCCAAAGTAAAGTCGTATCTTCTCCTTCGATCTCTAAACTACGGTTAGCCTTGGCTCGAACAATATAGCTTGCACGCCGCTGTTCATTTTGATCTTCAGCTAATTGAAACCACTCATGAATATCCCCCTCTCTATCCGCGATGCTCACAATCGTGGTTTCAGGGCAGCGCTCTTGTATCTCACAAGCTGATTCATAATGGTCTAGCCAGCGTCGACTCTCTTTATCTTGTATCGACTTGGTATAGCGAGAATTAGCACTAGATTCTTTATCTCGCTGCCACATACTACCTTCAACAACACCCAAATTAATTCTGGATGGTGTTATCGCGATGGAGGTGTGCAAGAGTTGTTGGTTGGTCTCTTTACACCTAAGTGTTCCCATCTCTTTACTTTCTAGGTCAGTGGCAAAATTTAGAAAAGTAGTATCTTGTGGAATAAGAACAACAGGCTGCGCCTTGATTCTCTCAAGAGTTGCCGATTTATGGCCGCTCATAATAGAGTCAAAATTGACTTTATCATTTTCGATAAAGCGATAAGCCGCAAACGTTTCTGCCCAAGTTTTGTTTGCACAAGGAATGCTATTCTTTGGGTCGGAGCTTAAATTACTAAGAATATTAGACAAGCGTTTATTCAAGCGTGTATCACCCATAACCTGATTTTTTACTTCGTCCATGACCCAGTCCTGCATAATTATCCAGCCAAATCTGTAGTTCTTACTGGGCTAAGCTGTAACTTATTGATTTATATGATAAAACTGAAAAAACTTGTGTATAAAACTTAGCGCCCTGTTAAGTGGCCAAAGTAATCGTGGTAAAGTGAGCGAAAGCGAACCACGCTTACTTTGGCCCGCCACGACAGTTTGTTATGCTTGCGTTCATATTAATACTGGTAACACCCATAAAAATAAAATAAAACAGAAATTTACCGAACACAAAAGCCCCCTATAAGATGGCTTAAAACTCATTAGCTTCAGCTGATAAATTGAATGTAAGCTCCAAATTATAGAGTGAATAATAACCACCACAAACAGACTTGATATCGTCCAAAGTAACATTTCTACAGGATCAACTACAGCATCAGTTCTCGGCCAGTAATGACTATGATCATATAACCTCATGAGGCCATATACATAGACAAATGCAGTAACAACAAAACCTACAAAATATTTCATTAGGATTTAAAATTTTGGACTAGAAAGCATAACAGTTAATTCAAAAGAAGCTTCTTTATATCACCCTGCTTTATATTTCTACGCCCGATTCCCTTTCAAATCTCAATAAAATCAATAAGTTACCTTATTTTTGTGTAAATACGCAAGAATATATACAAAGCAGCGCCTTTATAATTCTGTATTTTCTCAGCTTTACATCACCTTTGGCACCCTTTAAGTATCAATGAGTTACTGAGTTTCAACTAGAAGTAGGTGCAGCTTCTGCTGGCTTTTGTTATTGAAAGTACAGCTGTACACTTCTCGATCAGCGCCAACTAATTTACATGGCCCAAAACTGATAATCTGAGGGTTATGGCTTGCTAGCCACTTGTGCCGTCTAAGCAACCCCATCACTGATATGTGTTTGCACGCGGTATGCTCCATATCATCAGGCATAGCCTCCCATCCAAGCTGTAAGCCTAAACTTCACTGTGTTGTAAACACTGGTCGATCCCCTCTTCCTTGACCTTATTGATATCCTGATTTTTGTCACACGGCGTCAACAGGTTCTCCGTTGCTACCATTCTTATACGTGGCGGTAACGATTCTGCGGGGCTGACTATACAGGTTCGGAAGAGCGTGACGAATTGAAATCTAGCGATGTGGAGGGACACCTTGTATGTTAGGCGAGGAACAGAAAAACCAAAGCATAGATTCCGTCAAAAGTGGAACCTCATCTGCTGGAGCTGGATTAATCACTGACTCAGCACACAAGAGCTAGGGAGCATTGTTGGGAATATTCCTCCTTCATCAAAAGGCTAGGCATCTTCACTTAGCGTAGGCTCTGTCTTTAGCCCAATCCTGAAGGCTGCTTGAAGCAGCTGGTGGGCTCGGCGACATTCATCTGGAGGATCTGTGTATAGCAAGCCAAGCATTGAGTACACATCTTATGACGCAGGCAAGGCTTGCTTACCCTCTCTTCCTGTCGGATAAGAGGGTCTGCTTGTTAAACACCTCCAAGACATTAGCACGGTCACTCCTAGTTCGCTACCTAGTCACCTTTGGCATCCAAGAGGCATTCGAATCAGTGCGCGTATATCGCCTTACTAACAGAGGCGCAATGATTCTTCTTGGAATCCCGCTTTCAATTATTGGGTGCCTCAAGTCGCCCTACCCTTTTTAGGATATTCAGGCCTTTGCTCGCTGCTGCTTTTTGATCCGCACATAGATTTCTTCACGGTGGATGGGGAGTGATTTGGGTGCGCTTATGCCTATCTTCACTTGATTGCCTTTCACCTCCAGCACTGTGACTGAGACATTTGCTCCAATCCTCAGAAGTTCACCTGTCCGTCGCTTTAAGATCAACATACTTATTTCCTTCGATGGTCAAAGTTTGGGCGCTTCCGGGATGGGGAAGCTTGGGCTTAACGTTTGGAGGAAATGTGGGGTGGTGCGCGGGGGCGGTAGGCAGAGAAGAGGAAAAGGCGGGCGCTAGGCTTCCAGCGCTTGGGAACCGGCCCCAAGCTGCTGAATGTACTCCACTTTATTGAAGACGAGCGGGTTTCTAGCGTACTATGCATATAGCCACTTTGATAGTCTACGTATCAATTTGGTTAGCTGGCCCCGGGTGTTCCTAGCACCTTGGGTCAGCGCCTTTTACTTACTCTTACGTCACGCTACCGTTCTCCTTTGAGGGGATGGGTCTTTTAGAAAATTCTCGGCTCTATCGGAGCTTCCAAAATCCTTTAAACTTCTGAAGCCTTTTTAATTGGCTCGCTCAATTACGGCCAAAATACCAAAAATATCTATCGATTTTACGCAGCTTTGAGAGCGAAACAAACTGAATAAATTCCAATAGGATAATTTTCGCGCCTATATTTTAGTTATTTTTGACTAAGGAAATCTCAATCAACCATTGGAAAACTCAATTCACATTGAAATTCACCCTATGCTTTTCTTAAAATATTAAAGAGCAACATTCTCAATCACATGACTAACTAAAGGCAAAACCGGGGAATGTGAAAATTCACTAATGATTTTATTGGCTCATTAGTTTTAAACTCGTATCCACACTCCTTTGTTAAATACTGGAGGAACGGGATTCCGTTGTAGGGATAAATATTGAGTTCAGCATGGAGTTACCACCTTGCAAGTCACCTCTCCACATTAGTGCTATTGCTTGGTTATTTTGGGTTAAAACCAACCGTACAAGTAGCCGCTGGTGAGGTCATTTTAAATTCCAGGCTTAGCTCTCTCCTTACCAGTATTGCCAAGATATTGAAGACTCTGATTACACTTGTACTCAACAGCGCATTCGCACAGTCGTATCTAGTGAGCAACCCAAAGCTCTACTTTATTTATTGGTGGTGAGCGCTTGAAGGAAGCTATAGCACTCCCCTTTCAGTTGGAATACTATTTCGAGCCAGTGACTGGAGTGGCCGGTATTTAGATCCTTAAAACGAGGTAGGATGTGCTGTATCAGCCCTCCTATCCGAGATACTTGATACCTCACCTCTCCATTGGCTATGAAGCAACCATATTTTGAAAGCAGATTAAAGTGTAGGTGACTGCCAGTAGCTTCCTCTCATCGCTCCTTATAATCTGGCCTACCCCCAAAATCAGCCTTCCCAAAAACCTGAACGTCAATTTCTGGTACTCCACTTCCCCTGCCTGTATGTCAGAGATGGAGAGTCTACAGAAAGCTCTCATGGCTATTTACATCAGAGCCACTGCCATCTGGGGCCATCAGGATAAAGCCTTAACCTTTGCCCTTGAATATGTGTACGGCCGGTATAAGTATCCTCGCTCCCATCGACAGTCTCTTTAACAACAGTACCGCGAAAACGTTGATACCATTTGCCTGTATAATTATGATCTTGAAAATTTTTTAAGCGCAACTTACAGGTTTTTGACGAAATCCCAAAATCCATTTCGGTTTCACTTAAGTCAACATTATTTTTTTCCAGTTCTTCTTTAAACTGCTCCATATAATCGCTAGTGGGCTGGTAGTGGCCACTGAAATTGTTAATATGCTCTATTATTCCACCTACCACAGAGATATGCCCAGCCGCAGCAACTGGACGCCCCGAAAAAAATGCTGAATGGTGCTGAATGTCACCATTTTTGTTACCACAAAAGATACGTCCATTTTTGTCCATAACAAATGCCCAAGATCCGCCAGGATTGGTATTAAGTTTCTCACCGCGCCAAAACAGAAGCCCACCTTGTATAGTAACCTGATATTTTTCTCGTTCAGCTTCACTCATATAGGGCACAACAACTCCACTAAAGGCATCTTTACTTAAACCGCTATCTTTTAGCATTCCAAGTTCTTTGTATGGCATGGCAGTTATCTCCTTTATAAATGCGCTTAATAGAAATCCATCAATAATAGCTAGTAATATTGACAACTATTTCAAGAGTATTTCTATCTCCAGTCATAAGTTTGAATCCAATGTAAATCATTGAGTTTCCGGTTACATACGCAGGGCTTTTCTTTGTGGGAAAGATACCCAACCCCGGAGAGATTATGAGCATCGGCGTCAGTGTATTGAGGGTAGAATGCAAAAGCTAGTCGCCATCTTTGCGCTCGATATTGCAGGCTATACTGTAATGAGAACCCACTACTGTATTCTGCTCTATATCGACGCAGAAACCGTCAAAACTAGGCCCGATACCTAGAGCCTTACTCGCTGATGAGAGCTTTTAGGAACTTCCGTACCAACTCAACACTATCTTCAAGTGTACACTCTCGATTCTAGCGAAATAGAAAAGCTCCATGAGCTTAAAGAATGGCGATAATGAATGACTTGCCACTAGAGGCCTATAAAGCATGATGAATTTCAACGAATATAATCAACCAGCGAAGACATTAGCTCTGTATTATGCGAAACAACTAAACTCTGAAATTGCTCAATCTGTTGTTTCTGGAAACTCCAATTTAGGCAGTAAAGAGGAGGCAGAGTCTTTGGCTTACTTTTTCTGGGAAATGACAGATCAAGCGGTTGATGACGAAAAAGGCTGCAAGATGATTGAGGGTATTTCAGATATTCAGTCTTGTCTAGAAAAAGCACTTCATATATTTAGAGGTTACTTCAAAAAGCAAGGCTATCAGCAAGAGTGGTCAGAGGGCTATGACAAATATCATAGTGAGTAGAGCCTCATAACAAACTTCCATCTAACTGCTATGAGGAGAAGTAAGGTCGCCACTTTTGGAAGGTGAGCATTCAAATCTCAAGCTTTCGTGGATAAGCGCACTCTATCAGGCTGAGTGGATTTAAATTCTATCCGAGCCAAAATAGCCAAAACCCCGGAGGAGTCGAATTTCACTTCGATCCGGCAGCAAGTTAACGCAGTGGCTAATGGTAAGCAGCCCGACAATCTATTGCCGATGCTCGGCGGTGAACGCAAAGTAATACCCAAGGGGCTGCCCTTTCAGCCGAATCACTATCTCGAACCAATAAACTGGAGTGGCTGACAACTCAACTCACAGAAACAGGAAGCTATTGATGAAAATATCCCTGCGATTCTTAAGCGGTTGGGAATACCAGCAATACACCGGTTCTATCTAAACCGCAACTTTGAGAGCTGCTCTAAGTGCTTAGTAGACTCGGCGGAATTGGTGCGACAGGTCTGTACCCAGCAGAATAAGCGCTAGACACATGGACTGGGAGATTACCAACTTATCTTAGCACCGCTTCAAGTTAAATAGCCGAAAATCCACTCGACGATGACTAAAGCATTTTCGCGAATAGCGGCACTCCAAACCTATCTCTCAATTATTCAAAAACCCAAGCTATCTGCACCGAGTCACTATCTGTATTGGAGTTGATATAGCACCTGCCGAATGGTGACGTACAAACTTTACTTATATCTTAGTGTTTCTACTCCGCTGGCTGATCTACGGGTGCTTAATGGGCTGTCCATCGCATAATTAGCACCCCTGCTCTGACATTTGGGTGTCCAGGCTTGCTGATTTCCCCCCTCACCTCTAAATCAGAGATTTAGAGTCTCTAGAGCTTAGGTGGCAAGCCTAACGGATAGCATTGGGTATTCAGAACCGTCCCGCCAACTAAATAGCATGTAGCATTTCAGGCGTAATCCTCGGATCTTCTAGTGGAATGCCTAGATGACTCATACAGGAATCAAGCAATTCTCGAATTATTTCAAGAGTTGAATAGCTACCAGCATACACATTTGTCGCGTCAATCTTAACCCCATGCACGCCAAGTATAGGAAAAGCCGTGGAATGCTCCATAAGTCCAAATGGAGGCACGTGAAAATCGGCGAATGCGTCTTGACTGAATGGTGAAATTAGTACAAGAGCTAGTGTTGGGGAGTATCCTTCAGCACTCAACCCGTGCACGTATTTTTTGGTGCATTCCGGAAGGTATTTCTCAAAAGACGTCTTCGGCGATGAGTATTTTGCATCAAGAATAACCAGGAAATTTTTCCCTTGATATTCTAGAGAAATCACAATATCAGGTACTCGCTTAGAGAATTTATGATTAGGTGGGGAATACTCATTAGACCTGAGAGCCTTCTCAAATCTTCTTATTTCTGAATTAAAAATACTTCCGGATTGCTGATCATGGGCATACATCCAGTAGTCAGGCTCATAGAGCATAGAAATGTCAATACTTTTATATTTTCCCGCGAACAAAGTTGAGTGCCCCTCAAGGTCTTCATTTACCCGCATACACAAACTCGATAGAGCCTTCTTAATTTTCAGCACAGAATAATATTCAAATAACTTCGGGATACTTCTGATGGAAAGTAGAAAATCTTTCACAGTCCAATCAATTCGGTTATTCTTATACCACTCTGCAACTGCTCTAAACACAGTAATATATGCTCGATTTCCTTTTGCCTTTTGAGTAACTACAGGAAGGCCCGTTTCGACTTTTGTGACAGGAATCCTCTGCCTTGCAAGGGAAATAAATGCTCCAACACGACTTAGCAGGCTAGCGGAATTGATCCCGCCATTAAAAACTCCTTCATCAACCCAGCGATTCATCGCCGAGAAAAAACTGACATACCCTTGATGTGAATTTCCTGAGCACCTTTGCTCTACAGAAGAGGCTATCTCGGCCAGTTCATTAATATAAACCTGCAATGTCTGGAGGAAACCGTGAATCACACGATTTTCATAAACATCACTTTTTTCCAATGTGATTGAAGTTTGAATTTCGTTAGCATAATAACGTTCATCATCATATTCTAAGTGATAAATCTCTTGGTCATATGATGGCTCGAGTACAGATAGATTTTCAACTAACCAGCCTATACCTTGCTCACCTACCTCTTCAGATTCCGCCCCCCTAACAACTCGCGTATCTGATAGTACCCTAGTAATAGGTGACGCAAATATATAGGGCAGAACTTCATCCAAAATATTCAGTAGCTGGTTGACTTTCCTCTCAATGAACTTAGGCTCATTTCCACCAGGGCAAAAGCGAGACCCCATACTCGATGGACTAAAACAGCTAAAAACCTTTCCATCGCCCTCTGTAAAAATATACTCGATCATATTTTCAGCTTGTATAGCTGTTAATTTTCGAGCAAGAATTTCAACTGGGGGGAAAGTGATGCTATTCGCACAACCTTCAGAAGAAAAACTGAGTTGGAAATTGGCTACACCGAAGTAGTTATAAAATAGAGCCTCAAATCCCTTACCTCCACGTCGAACTTTCGGCATCAGGTAATATATATATCCAGTGGAATCATCACTAGCTTTCAAGCTGAATTCGTATTCAACCCCATCAAAAAGCAGTTTAACGTCCTCAAGTAGCTCCTCAGAACTAAAGTTAAGCTGAAGTGCCTCTGTTTCTAGAATATACGGAATTGATTCTCCTGTCTTAGCAGCACCGCTGTCGAGGAGAATTTCTTTTCCCGCCCTTTCACCGGAAAGAAACTTAATGATAAGTAACAAATCAACCTCTCTGATCAAAAGAAGCTGTAGCTATCTACGTACATTTCACCACTTTTGAGAATGTTATCTATTATTGATTCACTTCGCTTCAATTCATTTCTTACTGACAACTCCAATAAGGATTCCAACCTCCTACTAAATGGCTTTCCATGCCCCGATATCAAAGGAAGCAAATATTGAGAAATAGCAAAATCTACTGCCCCCAGGTGGCCCAAATAACCGGAGGCAACACTATAATATTTACTGATAGCATTTCTTTTCCTTGGGCTAATTCGTACAGCACCACCAAACTCCCTATCGAGGCGCTCCATTCTTTCTATGAAATCGTTTATAAGAGAGGGGGCTTCTTCAAAATCATCTCTATTAAACCACTTTTCTAGCTGCGCATAACTCACCACACCATCGAGCGTGCCAGATGCCACTTGCTGTATATTGCTAAAGTGCGGAGCAGCCATTGAAATAACCGGAACACGGTCACACAGCCTAGGGGATAACGCCTCTGTTGTACTATCATTATTGATTGTTGCGGTGAACCTCACACCATCCGGAACCCTCAAGAGACGCTTATCGCCAACGATTCCTGTATCAATCGGACGTGATCGCCCTTCTTTATCACAAAGCGATAAGAACTCAGACCAATAATGCTCTATAGAACTTAGGTTAGCCTCATCCAAAAGTATTAGTCTTAAGTAGCTATTTGCCTCCTCATCCTCTCCCCGTCTTAGAAATTGATACAAACCAGTTTTTGCGGGCTGGTACACTCCCTTCAATGAATTATTAAAGCCTATAAAATCCCTTGACGAAACCCAACCTCTAGACACAGGAACATTAAGAAAGCAATCCTCTGTACCAGCCCTTAGTCCCGAGTGTTCAGCAATTTTAAGAATGCTAGACGTTTTTCCTGACCCCGGGGGTCCTGACAGGACCGTAAGGAATGATTGCTGAATACAAATTAACAAATTAGATAGTTCTGCGAATGATAGTGTGTGAGAATCATCATCCAGCAAGTCCACTAGAGTTTGTATATATTCTTCACCATTCACTGGCACTGTTGCAGCCATCTTTGGCGGCGTAAATGAATACTTCTCTTCATCAGCACCATCAATCGAGCGCCCCCTCAGAATATCGATAATTGTTTTTACTTCAGTTGCTTTTTCCCCAAGACTTGTAGAATTCAACAGCTGCTGTTGAGTTTCAACAGCTTTTTTTGTTTCGTATTCATGCTGCTTTAAATAGTCTATCTTTTGCTTGATCTCTTGATAGGACTTTACATCATTTATTTCTTTATATTTTTCTTCAAGATCAACTTTTACATCAGCCAATTTTTCTTGAGCATTTGAAAGCTCTGTTTCCAATTGGCCTGATCGAATTTTTCGTTCTTCTTCAAGCTCTTCTTTTGATTGCGCCCTAATTTTTTCAATTTGCGCCTTGGAAACTACCCTTACCTCCTCAATCTCCTCGGTAGCTTTTCTCTTCTCTTCTTCAACCCGGGTCTTCTGAGCAGAAGCCTGATCCCGCAACGTCTCAATTTTATCCTCAAGCTCAGCTATTTCGGTATCAAGCCTTTCTTTTTCTTCCGTCGCCTTCTTTTTTGCTTCACCTAAAAATCGATCCAATAATGCTGGATTTTTATCAACATAACCCTTTAAAAATGACTTCCCTATAGAGCTTGTAAGAAAGTCACTTACTATCTCCTCGCCAACATCCGAATCAGACAAATAACGGTCAAGCAACTCCGACAATCTCTTCGTCCGCTCCTTATTAGATTGGATCTGATTTTTCTTGAGCAAATCAGCAATGCCAGCTTTGAGCTTTTCGGCTTCCCTTCTACTCAGAATTCCATTTTTCTTTCCAATCTTTGCCTTGGAAAAATATGAGATCAACTGTTCATCTGAAATAAAATCTTCTTGCTCTAAGCTATTTTCACTCAGTTCATTTAGTCGCTTGAATGATATCAGGTATTCATAGGAACCTAGCCCGTCTGAACCAAGAGCTTTAGCAACTGAACGAGCATTATCTAACGCAGAATATTCCACCTTAAAAACATATTGATTTTTAAGACTGAATAAAGATTGTTGATACGGAGCTACTTTTAGCCCCTTATCTTCTTCATACGCCGCTATCGTGAAAGGACCGTAAACAAAACCGTTATGATTAACAAAAAATGGCTTGTTGTGGGTGGCTACAGTTTCTTCCATTAGCCCAGTATTTTTATCTGGTGGAGGACAACGGAATATAGGTAGAAATTCAGAGTTATCGATAGTCTTAACCGAAGACCCAAAAGCCCAATGTCGATGCTTTTGTAAAACGCCAACTGGAGTGGCACTTAATCTATCTGAATCTTGCAAATTCCAACGGGTTAATCGAAAGAGCTCTCCCTCCTTGAAACGGGCTTCTAGTTCTTGATACCCCTTACTTATCCATATCCCAGCTGTCGGAAATTCACTTTGATCTGGCTGATCTACACTATTGTTTTCTGAAATAACGAAAACTATTTTCAAAGAACCCATGTCTGGGTTTTTAGCTTGACCACCTTTAGCAACTATCAACTCACGTTCTTTAGACATACCACCCCCGTAAATATAATGATACGTACATAGTCAAAAAAACTGCTATTTCCTTGTCGAATGGCTATCAATAATAAGCGAGCTTCACACTCTATTACAAAGTATTATTGTCAACTCCACAAATATGCTTTCCCCAAAGTAAGGCCACCAGTTTTCTGAGCAACATACACATGAACAAGTTGCTCTTTATACAGAATATAATCGCTAATAACGCATGTTTAGAGAAATTTCACATTAACGACTGCTAACCTTATATTCGAATCTAGCCCCCTATTGATTAGGATCGGAAAGGTTGAACCCTTATATCTCAACCTCTATGCAATCGAAATGTCCAGCCCCTCAATCATCTAAAGACCAGTCCGAACTTCAACTAAGGTAACATGCTTCAAAATCCCAGGTATCGCAGGCACCGGGCCTAGTTGGTTTTGGAAAAGAAAGGGGTGGGCTAGTAATTCAATAAGCCAACAGTCTTATCTGAAATTAAACCAGAGTTAGCTGATTACTGCTTCTATCTCATTTTTTAATTTTACCCACAAAAAAACCCGCTAAAAAGCGGGTTTCTTGGCCGTTGCTGTGCAACGATATATATGGTCGGAGCGGCCGGATTTGAACCGACGACCACCACACCCCCAGTGTGGTGCGCTACCAGGCTGCGCTACGCTCCGATTTTTAAAAGTCGCCCACTTCGCTAAGTGATTGATTTTTAAAGACATCGTGTCTCGATGTGGCGTGAATCATACCTGAGTGCGGCTGGATTGCAAGCCCAGGTTTACAGTTTTTTATAAATTATTTTTCCCCTCCAGCAGGGCCACCACGTCCTTTAGTTCTGCGATCACTTCGGGCAGTACTTGCTGTAGCTGTACCACCTCTGCCCGCTCACTACCGGTTTCGATCTGCTGGCGGGCTCCACCAATGGTATAGCCCTCTTCGTACAGAAGCGCACGGATCTGGCGGATCATGATGACATCTTGGTGCTGGTAGTAACGGCGGTTGCCGCGACGTTTGACGGGTTTCAGCTGGGGGAATTCCTGCTCCCAGTAACGCAGGACATGGGGTTTAACGGCGCACAGTTCACTCACTTCACCAATGGTGAAATAGCGCTTACCGGGGATTGCAGGCAGCTGAGCGTTATTGCTCGGTTCCAGCATGCTCTTCTACTCGTGTCTTGAGTTTTTGCCCGGGTTTAAAAGTGACTACCCTGCGGGCCGAGATGGGGATTTCCTCGCCGGTCTTGGGATTGCGACCGGGACGCTGGCTTTTATCGCGCAGGTCGAAATTGCCAAAGCCGGAGAGCTTGACCTGCTCGTTACTTTCCAACGCATTGCGGATCTCCTCGAAGAAATATTCGACGATCTCTTTCGCTTCGCGCTTGTTAAAGCCCAGCTCTTCGTACAGTTTCTCGGCGAGCCCGGCCTTGGTCAGTGCCTCTGTCATTGGATCCTACCAATTGATTCAGAGGCGTCGACTCCAGATCGGAAGCGGCCCAAACCGCGGCGGCTTTCAACCCGGTAGCAGACGCTCTCGGGGTGCAATTCAGCCTGCACCCGAGAGCATCATGCTCTACTAGCGCAGACTAGCGTTATATTTTTCTTCTAGTTTTCCGACCACCGCATCTACAGCGGCATTGATTTCGTCGTCATTAAGGGTGCGTGACGAATGCTGAAACGTCAACCCCAAAGCGACACTTTTTCTATTTAAATCAATACCTTTGCCCTGGTAGACATCAAATATCTTGAGGTCCGTCAAGGTTTCACCTGCAACTTCGACAGCAGTTTCCACCAGGCTGGCGGCAGGAACCTCTGCATCAATCAACAGGGCCAGATCGCGGCGCACTTCCGGGAACTTGGACAGCGGACGGAAAGCGGGGGTTTTGCCCTCGCCGATCGCTTCCAGGCTCAGTTCAAATACGAACGCGGGCTTGGACAGGTCCAACTTCTTCTGCAGCTGCGGGTGCAGGGCTCCGATAACCCCTACTTCGCGGTCGCCGCGCATAATCTTGGCGGTTTGGCCGGGGTGCAGCGCGGGGTGCTGGCCAGCAACAAAGCGGAACTCATCGGCTACACCGGTGCGAGCCAACAGAGCTTCTACATCGGCTTTCACGTCGAAGAAATCCACTGCGTCTTTGCTGCCAGTCCAGTTTTCTGCGTAACGGCTGCCGTAGGCGAGACCGGCAATCATTTGCTCCTGGTGCAATTCGGCACCCGGTACAAAGCGCAGGCCGGTTTCAAACAGGCGCACGCGGTTTTGCTGGCGATTCAGGTTGTACTGCAACGCTTTGCACAGGCCCGGCAATAAGGTGGTGCGCATAACCGCCAGCTCGGCGCTGATCGGGTTTTGCAGGGCCACCGGATCGGCTTCCGGATCAAACAGCGCGGCGCTGTCGCTATCGATAAAGCTGAAGGTAATCGCTTCGTAGTAACCGCGGCTCAGCAGGGTTTGCTCCAGGTTGTCCTGGGCAATGGTACTCTCCGGGCGCGGGGCGATTTCCAGTTCGGCAGTAAAGCTTTCACTGGGAATACGGTTGTAGCCGTATACACGGGCCAGCTCTTCCAGCAAGTCTGCTTCGATGGCGATATCGAAACGGAAGCTGGGGGCGAGGAAGGTCCAGCCTTCGTCGTTCTGGTCGATTTTTTCCAGGCCCAGACGGGTGAGAATATCGACGATTTCGTCATCGGCCAGTTTGATGCCCAGGCCTAACTCTACTTTCGCACGGCGCAGGGTAATGTGGCGCTCGGCGGGCATAATCTCAGTCAGCTCACGCACGTGTACCGGGCCGGGTTCACCGCCGACAATATCCAGCAGCAACTGGGTAGCGCGCTCCACCGCTTTCTCTTGCAGGTGGTAGTCCACGCCGCGCTCGAAGCGGTGGGAGGAGTCGGTGTGCAGGCCGTAAGAGCGAGCCTTGCCGGCAATGGCCAGCGGGCTAAAGAAGGCGCTCTCCAGGAAGATATGCTGGGTGCCCGCTGTCACGGAGGAATCCAGGCCACCCATAATACCGGCCATCGCCAGAGGTTTTTCCTCATCGGCAATTACCAGGGTGCCCTCTTTCAGTTTGACTTCCTGGCCGTCCAGCAGGGTCAGCTCTTCACCGGCTTCTGCCATACGCACTTTGATGCCGCCGGAGAGTTTCTCCAGGTCGAAGGCGTGCATGGGCTGGCCCAGTTCCAGCAAAACATAGTTGGTAACATCTACTACCGGGTCGATACTGCGCAGGCCACTGCGACGCAGGCGCTCTTGCATCCACAGAGGTGTTACCGCTTTGATATCGATATTGCGAATAACACGACCTACGTAGCGCGGGCAGGCGGCTTCGGCCAGCAGGGATACGGGCATGCTCTCGTCGATCTGCTGGGGTACCGGAGCAACTTCCGGGCCCTGAACGGCGCAGCGATTCAGTACACCCACTTCGCGAGCGATACCGGCAACACCGAGGCAGTCGGAACGGTTCGGGGTGAGATCCACTTCGATGGTCTCGTCGTCCAGCTGCAAGTATTCGCGCAGATCGGTACCGGTGGGTGCGTCTTCTGGCAGCTCCCAGATACCGTCATTGTCTTCGCCCAGTTCCAGTTCGGTCTGTGCGCAGAGCATACCGAAGCTCTCTACACCACGGAGCTTGGCTTTCTTGATTTTAAAATCGCCCGGCAGCTTGGCGCCTACCAGGGCAAAAGGAATTTTGATTCCGGTGCGCGCATTGGGAGCACCGCATACAACCTGCATTTCACCGTCGGGGTGGCCAGCGACTTTGCACACGCGCAGCTTGTCCGCATCCGGGTGCTGTTCACAGGCAACAATCTCACCGACAACCACTCCGGAGAAATCGCCCGCAACTTTTTCTATACCGTCCACTTCCAGGCCGGCCATGGTGATTTGATCGGCCAGTTCCTGCGTGGTGAGTTCCGGGTTTACCCATTCCCGCAACCAGGAGTTGCTGATTTTCATAGTTGATCTCTTTCTGTATTCCGTCAGCGCAACTTGGTGCGCATTTCGCCTGGGGCTATTTCGCCTCCCAGGCCTCCACAATTCGACTGCTGTTGCGAAGGGCCATTGCCATTCGCGCTGTCACTTGGCTTAGAACTGTTTCAAGAAGCGCAGATCGTTATCGAAGAACAAGCGCAGGTCGTTGACGCCGTAGCGCAGCATGGCGAGGCGCTCGATACCGATACCGAATGCAAAGCCGGAGTATTTTTCGCTGTCGATATCGCAGGCGGCGAAGACGTTCGGGTGCACCATGCCGCAGCCGAGAATTTCCAGCCAGCCGGTGCCGGAACATACGCGGCAGCCTTCACCGGAACAGGCGGTACACTGGATGTCCGCTTCTGCGGAAGGCTCGGTGAACGGGAAGTAAGACGGACGGAAACGCACCGGTACTTCCGCTTCGAAGAAGGCGCGCAGGAACTGGTCGATGGTGCCTTTCAGGTGGGCGAAGCTGATGTTCTCGCCGATTACCAGGCCTTCTACCTGGTGGAACATGGGCGAGTGGGTGACATCGGAGTCGCAGCGGTATACGCGGCCCGGGCAGATAATGCGCAGCGGTGGAGATTTTTTCTCCATGGTGCGGATCTGCACTGAGGAGGTGTGGGTTCTCAGTACGGTGGTGGGGTCCACGTAGAAGGTGTCGTGCATCGCGCGCGCGGGGTGGTGCGCGGGAATATTCAACGCTTCGAAGTTGTAGTAGTCCTGTTCGACTTCCGGGCCGTTCTCAACAGAGAAGCCAATGCTCGCAAAGAATTCTTCCACGCGCTTTAAGGTGCGCGTAATGGGGTGGGCATTGCCCTGCTCTTCACCGCGCCCCGGCAGAGTGACATCAATGGTCTCTTCGGCCAACTTCGCGTTGATGGCGGCCTGCTCCAGCATATTGCGGCGCGCGTTAATTTTTTCCTGAACCTGCTGCTTGGCTTCGTTGATCTTGGCACCCGCCGCCGGACGCTCCTCAGCCGACAGCTTGCCCAGGCCTTTCAGCAGCGCCGTCAGCTGGCCCTTTTTGCCCAGGTAATCAACACGCACCTGATCCAGTGCGGCGAGGCCATCGGCCTTCTCCACCAGCTCCATAGCCTGCTCGGTGAGGGACTGCAAATCTTGCATCGAACTGTTCCCGTTTGAATCCAACTTCGATTAATTTTTTCTGCTTTGTTCGGCCGGTACTTTCTGTACCGGAGGGAATTTCCCCAGGCACCGCCACCGGTAAAAAATAGCGGAAACTCCATAAAAAAATAGGGAAGGGCCACTACAGCCCTTCCCTATTTTGAGTATTCAGTTTTACAACTGAAGTGACAGCTTACGCTGCCAGGGCTGCCTTAGCTTTTTCAACTACGGCAGCAAAAGCGACTTTATCGTAAACAGCCAGATCAGCCAGTACACGGCGATCCAGTGCGATGTCCGCTTTTTTCAGACCTGCGATCAGGCGGCTGTAGCTCAGGCCTTCAGCACGGGACTGGGCGTTAATACGAGTAATCCACAGAGCGCGGAAGTTACGCTTTTTAACGCGACGGTCACGGTATGCGTACTGACCAGCTTTAATTACTGCCTGCTTGGCAACGCGGAATACGCGTGAACGCGCACCGTAGTAACCTTTAGCCTGCTTCAGAATCTTCTTGTGACGACGACGCGCCTCTACACCACGTTTTACACGGGCCATACTTCTATCCTCTTAAACCTTTGCGATTTGGACCAATTACTTGGCGCGCAGCATACGATCGACCAGTCCAGCATCAGACTTGTTCATAGTCTGGGTGCCACGCAGCTGACGCTTACGCTTGGTGGTCATCTTGGTGAGGATGTGGCTCTTGTTAGCGTGCTTGTGCTTGTAGCCCGCAGCCGTCTTCTTGAAGCGCTTGGCAGCGCCACTGTGAGTCTTTGCTTTCGGCATTTTGTACTCCAAAGTTAATATTCGCCTGTAAAACAGGCACCTTTAGTAACTGCCGACAACCGAAGTTACCGGCACTGCGAGAGTGGGGAGGCAGCCGTCGCCCAACCACTTCTCAAAGGAGATCCCGGGAATGACTTCCCCAAACCTCACTTTTTCTTTTTGAGCGGAGCAATCACCATCAGCATTTGACGACCTTCCATTTTCGGTCGCTGCTCTACGGTGCCCAGCTCTTCAAGGTCCTTTTCGATGCGCTGCATCATTTCCATGCCCAGCTCTTGGTGAGCCATTTCGCGGCCACGGAAACGCAGGGATACTTTGGCCTTGTCACCCGCTTCCAGGAAGCGGGCCAGGTTGCGCAGCTTGATCTGGTAGTCACCGACATCGGTGCCCGGGCGGAATTTCATTTCCTTGATCTGCTGCTGCTTCTGCTTCTTCTTGGCGGCATTCTTAGCTTTTTTAGCTTCGAATACGTGCTTACCGTAGTCCATGATCTTACAGACTATCGGCGTGGAGTCCGAGGCAATTTCAACGAGATCCAAGCTAGCTTTCTGTGCAGCTTCCAGCGCTTCATCCAGGGAGACAATGCCTACCTGTTCGCCATCAGCGCCTATCAGGCGGAGTTCTGACGCTTCAATCTGATCGTTTATGCGGGCCTTTTTGGACCGTCCCTTAGTGTCTCGTTTAATAGCTATGGTCTCCCAGTTGCCAAGTTGTTATGCATTATCTTCTGTCAAACGACCGCGACGATTCACGTCTTGCTCGAGGATCTCGAGGAATGACTCATACGTCATTGTACCAAGATCTTCACCGCTACGGGTACGTACTGCCACGGTCTGACTTTCTACTTCCTTATCGCCAATTACCAATAGATAAGGAACACGCTGAAGCGTGTGCTCGCGGATTTTAAAGCCGATCTTCTCGTTTCTCAAGTCAGCTGTGGCGCGGTATTGCAGCTCACCCAGACGGTCTTGCAAATTGCGACAATATTCGGCCTGGCGATCGGTGATATTCATGATCGCCACCTGCTGCGGCGCGAGCCAGGTGGGGAACGCGCCTTCGTAGTGCTCGATCAGGATTCCGATAAAGCGCTCGAAGGAACCCAGGGCTGCGCGGTGCAGCATTACCGGGGACTGGCGCGAGCCATCTTCCGCTACAAACTGGGCATCCAGGCGGCCCGGCATGGAGAAGTCCACCTGAATAGTACCGCACTGCCATACGCGGCCGAGACAGTCTTTCAGAGAGAATTCGATCTTCGGTCCGTAGAAGGCGCCTTCACCCGACAGCTCTTCCCACGGCAGGCCAGCGGCATCCAGTGCGTCGGCCAGGGCTTTCTCAGCCTTATCCCAGCTCTCATCGGAACCTACGCGCTTCTCCGGGCGAGTGGAGAGACGGTAGATAACATCCTGGAAACCGAAATCCTTATAAACGGAGTGCAGCAGATCCATAAAGTCAGAAACTTCTGACTGGATTTGATCTTCGCTACAGAATATATGGCCATCATCCTGCACAAAGCCGCGCACACGCATCAGGCCGTGCAGGGAACCGGAGGGCTCGCTGCGGTGACAGGAGCCAAACTCCGCCAGACGCAACGGCAGGTCGCGGTAGCTGCGCAGGCCCTGGTTGAATACCTGTACGTGACAAGGGCAGTTCATCGGCTTAATGGCGAACTGACGCTCTTCACTGGTCAGAGTGAACATGTCATCGCCGAACTTATCGGCATGACCGGACTTACGCCACAGACTGAAATCTACCAGCTGCGGAGTCTTGATTTCTTTGTAGCCGAATTCGCGCTGGCGGCGACGCATGTACTGCTCGATAGTGCTGTAAATGGTCCAGCCGTTCGGGTGCCAGAACACCATGCCGGGGGCCTCTTCCTGGATATGGAAAAGGTCAAATTTCTTCGCCAGCTTGCGGTGATCGCGCTTTTCTGCCTCTTCGATACGACGCAGGTAAGCTTTCAATTCTTTTTTGTTGGCCCAGGCAGTGCCGTAAACACGGGTCAACATTTCATTGTTGGAATCGCCACGCCAGTAGGCACCCGCCACTTTGGTCAGTTTGAACGCTTTCAACCTGCCAGTGGAAGGTACGTGGGGACCGCGACACAAGTCTTCAAAGTCGCCCTGGCGGTAGAGAGAAATATCTTCATCACTGGGGATGCTGTCGATAATCTCAGCCTTGTACTCTTCGCCCATTTCGCGGAAATATTTCACCGCTTCTTTGCGCGGCATCAGGCGGCGACTGACAGTAATGTCTTCTTTGGCCAGCACTTCCATACGCTCTTCGATCTTCTCGAGATCTTCCGGCGTAAACTGGCGCTCGTAGGCGAAATCGTAATAGAAGCCATTTTCTATAACCGGGCCAATGGTGACCTGGGCTGTCGGGTACAGCTGTTTAACTGCTTGTGCCAGCAAGTGCGCTGTGGAGTGACGGATCACTTCCAGGCCTTCGGGCTGACGATCAGTAATAATTGCCAGATTTACGTCGGTATCAATAACGTAACTGGTATCGACTTCCTTGCCGTCTACAACGCCAGCAAGTGCGGCTTTTGCCAAACCAGGGCCGATATCAGCGGCTACATCGTGTACGGAAACCGGAGCAGAAAATTCTCGACGGGAACCATCGGGGAGAGTAACAACGGGCATTGTTTATCCTTTGTTCTCAGTGGCGATCCCTACCAAAGACCGCATGAAACTATCCATGAATTTATTCATGGAACTCTTGATCGGGATGGGCAATCCATCCTTTTGAAAGGTGGTAGACCCGGGCGGATTTGAACCGCCGACCTCTGCCATGTCAAGGCAGCGCTCTAACCAACTGAGCTACGGGTCTAAAGCTCTACAGCGGGGGAACCCTGTGCTGTGAAGAGCGCGAACTTTAGCACCGCTTTTCAGTGTTTTCAACAACTTACTGAACTTTTGTGTGAAATTTTTTAAGAGCGACCAAGCACCAACAAGGCAGTGCGGGACTATCAAAATGTAGATCCAAGTCCCGCCCTTCAGCAAGGATTATTCCACACCTTTTAAGTGGGTAATCTCATCGCGCAATTTTGCTGCTGCTTCAAATTCCAGGTTCTTCGCATGTTGGTACATTTGCTCTTCCAGTTCGGCAATTCGGGCCCAGCGCTGCTTATCGGTAAGGGCCTCAACATCCACCTTGTACTCACCTTTACCCTCGGCAACTTTGCGACGCCCTTTCTTCGGCACACCGGGGGCCACCGCTCCCTCCAGAATATCCGCCACACTCTTGCGGATACCTTTTGGAGTAATGCCGTGCTCCTCATTAAAGGCCAGCTGCTTCTCGCGGCGGCGACGAGTCTCTTCGAGAGCGCGCTCCATAGAGCCGGTGACTTTGTCCGCGTAGAGAATCGCCCTCCCCTCCAGGTTTCGCGCAGCCCGCCCAATGGTCTGGATCAGCGAACGATCGGAACGGAGGAAGCCCTCTTTATCGGCATCGAAAATTGCCACCAGGGCAACTTCCGGCATATCCAGGCCTTCTCGCAGCAAGTTAATGCCAACTAGCACGTCAAACTCGCCAATACGCAGGTCCCGGATAATCTCCACCCTCTCGACAGTATCAATATCGGAGTGTAAGTAGCGGACACGAACACCACTTTCGGAGAGATATTCAGTCAGGTCTTCCGCCATCCGCTTGGTCAATACGGTAATCAGTACTCGCTGATCGGCATCCACGCAGCGATGAATTTCAGACAGGGCATCATCTACCTGGGTCAATGCTGGGCGAACTTCGACTTCCGGGTCCACCAACCCTGTCGGGCGAACCACCTGCTCGACCACTTGCCCCGCATTCTCTTGCTCATAGGCCCCTGGGGTTGCGGACACAAAAACCGTCTGGGGTGCCAACCCCTCCCACTCTTCAAACTTGAGAGGACGATTGTCCAGGGCCGATGGCAGACGAAAGCCATACTCCACCAAAGTTTCCTTGCGCGACCGGTCTCCACGATACATACCGCCGATTTGCGGCACTGTCACGTGACTCTCATCGATAAATAACAGTGCATCATTGGGCAGGTAATCAAAAAGCGTGGGCGGCGGCTGACCAATACCGCGACCGGAGAGGTAGCGGGAATAGTTCTCTACGCCATTGCAGTAGCCAAGCTCCTGCATCATCTCCACATCGTAGCGGGTACGCTGATCTAGCCGCTGCGCTTCGACCAGCTTATTGTTACCACGCAATTGCTCCAGGCGCCCTCGTAACTCATCTTTGATTTCATCGATGGCGCTGACGATGGTCTCTCGCGGCGTCACATAGTGGCTCTTGGGGAAGATGGTCACTCGGGGCACCTTCCTGAGCTGCTCTCCAGTGAGCGGGTCAAATATGGTGATCTCTTCGATCTCTTCATCAAAAAGAGACAGGCGCACCGCTTCCAAATCGGAGTCTGCCGGGTAGATATCGATAATATCGCCGCGCACCCGGTAAGTGGCGCGACGAAAATCTGCATCGTTGCGAGTGTATTGCAGTTCTGCCAGACGCCTGAGGATAGTGCGCTGATCAACGAGATCACCGCGATCCAGATGCAGCACCATCTTCAAATATTTGTCCGGGTCACCCAAACCGTAAATTGCCGAAACTGTGGCGACCACAATCACATCGCGTCGCTCAATAAGTGCCTTGGTGGCCGATAGGCGCATCTGCTCGATATGCTCGTTTACGGATGCATCCTTTTCGATAAAGGTGTCCGAAGAGGGAACGTAAGCTTCCGGCTGGTAGTAGTCGTAGTAAGAAACAAAATATTCCACCGCATTCTTCGGGAAAAACTCTTTAAACTCACCGTAGAGCTGGGCCGCCAGCGTTTTATTGTGAGCCATCACAATGGCCGGCCGCTGCAGGCGCTCAATAATATTCGCCATAGTGAAGGTCTTACCCGAACCGGTAACACCCAGCAGCGTTTGATGGCTGAGGCCATCATCAATTCCTTCTGACAACTGCTCTATCGCCAGAGGCTGATCGCCCGCTGGCTGATACTTGGATTCCACCTTAAAAGGTCGCGACTCCATACACTTCCCCCAACCGCTTAATCATTCATGCAACACAGGATTGTAGGCTGTCGTCATACGACCCACAATTGCAAGAGAATAGCGTCCTACCCTTCCCAACTCTGACCTGCAGCATTTTGCGCATGGCCCCAAAAAATAATTTCCTGACAAATCAATTAGTTAAAGATGAAAAAAGGGGTTGACCTGTTCGGAAGTGCTCTATAATATACGCGCCATCTCAACGGCACAGCCGAAAAGATATTCCGCCTTAGCTCAGTTGGTAGAGCAAATGACTGTTAATCATTGGGTCGCTGGTTCGAGCCCAGCAGGCGGAGCCAAATTTCAAAGCGCAGCTTAATTTGCGCTCTATAAATTAGATTAAATTCCGCCTTAGCTCAGTTGGTAGAGCAAATGACTGTTAATCATTGGGTCGCTGGTTCGAGCCCAGCAGGCGGAGCCAAACAAAAGCCCGGATAGATTCCATCTATCCGGGCTTTTTCTTTTCTGCTCAAATATTTTTAATCTATATGGAGATTGTGAGATAGCGGCCAACCGTATTAGTTAGCCGCCCAAAATATACACTAGCGGGAACCAGCCTCCCCAGCTAAAGGCAACCTCTCCACAGTCGCCCCTCCACTCGCCTTACGCACCTGCCCCTGCCTCGACCAGACAACATCGACCAGCCCCTGCTTGGGTGAATAGCCTTTTACTGCCCGACATAGAATCCTGCGGACCTGCTCGCAATCATGAGAGCCGCACGCATCCCTGAGCTCTGAAACCAGAAGCTGCAAAGCCTCACTGTCGAGACGCTCCTCTTCGGCGCGCATAATCATTGGGTGGTCCGTGCCCAGCACGTTATCCCCCAACAACAATTCTTCGTACAACTTCTCCCCAGGACGCAACCCAGTGAGCTGAATCTCAATATCACCATCAGGGTTTTCTTCATCCCTTACCGTGTGCCCCATCAAACGAATCAAGCGCTCAGCCAGATCGTAGATACGAACCGGTTCACCCATATCGAGAACAAATACATCCCCATTGCGCCCCATACTCCCAGCCTGCAATACCAGCTGAGCCGCCTCGGGAATCGTCATAAAGTAACGGGTTACTTTTGAGTGGGTCACAGTTACCGGACCGCCGGCATTGATCTGATCCGTGAACAAGGGAATTACCGAGCCGGAAGAGCCGATAACATTACCAAACCTGACCATGCACACACGCATCTTGTTGAAGCGGCGACCAAAATCCTGGCAAATCAGCTCAGCAAATCTTTTAGTGGCCCCCATAACATTGGTTGGCCGGACAGCCTTATCAGTAGAGATAAGCACAAACTGCTCAACCCCACACTGCTCCGCAGCCTCAAGCACAGAGAGGGTGCCCAGAACATTATTGTCGGCACCAATAACAACGTTCTGCTCAACTAAGGGCACATGCTTGTATGCGGCCGCATGGTAAATTGTATGCACGGAGAAGCCCTGAATAATTTCCGCCATACGCTCAGTGTTACGCACATCGCCAAGCAGCGCGGTTACTTCAAACTGGACCCCGTCATCCTGATGCTGCTGTCTCAACTCGCGCTCTATCTGATAGAGGGCATATTCAGAGGACTCGACAACAACCAGCCTGGCAGGCTTCCATTGCGATATCTGCCTGCACAATTCTGACCCGATGGACCCACCAGCACCAGTGACCAAAACCACCTTGCCACTGATAGAGCCAGAAACGAGCTCCTTTTGTGGCTCAACAGGAGCGCGCCCCAGGATATTTTCATAGGTTTGTGTGACATCCCCTGCTCGCCCCACACCGTCGAGTAGCTCCTCCACTCCGGGAATCGCCTTCACCACTAGGCCCCGCTCTCTGAGCGCCTTGGTTATCTCCCTGCGCCGCCGCCGGGGCACCCCCGGCATAGCCAAAATAACTTCTGCTATATCTTTACCCGCAACCACTTCAAGAATGTCTGCAGGGTTATACACGAGCAACCCATCAATAAAGGTCTTTTGTTTGGAGGCGTTATCATCAAAAAAAGCAACGGGCTTATATAGCTGCCCGTGAACCAACGCTTTATACATTTGCAGGCCCGCAGTACCAGCACCATAAATGGCCACCCGGGTTTTATGAATCTCAAGTGCTGTCTGATAGTAAAGGCGGACCAACCAGCGGGACCCACCAACCGCAATAAATGCAAAGCACCAGTAGATAACAGGGACAGAGCGGGGAACCCCTGCCGTAGTCAGGTAAGAAAAGAGCGCCAACATCACGGCAGAAAGAGTGACCCCCTGCAGAACCGCGATGATAGCTTTTTGACCCATGTACCGAATAATAGTCCGGTACAAACCGAGCCGTAAGAAAATAAAACTAGTAGCAACTAATGTTAACCCCAAGCAAGCAAACATTCGCCACTCAAGAAATTGTGCGACGCCATTGAGCCGGATTGCCATAGCTAGCAGAAAGGCCAAACTTAACATCAGCATATCAAATGCCAACATCAATACCGGCTTTTGGATTCTCTTTACGCCTCGCCAAACCCTTGTCACATGACTCCCCGAAATCTACCTACAAACAAAAAACCATCCTCTTGTAGAGGCTACTCAGATCTTCTCAAATACGGCAACCGCTAATGCCACTGAAGAGAAGAGCACCATCACACCCAACTGCACTACGAGCGCTTTTTTTACTCCAACCCGAATTGCATATCTTTGATAAAAGTGCTCGCGATGAGCCTCCCACCAACGCTGACCGCCCAACATTCGCTTTAATAGCGTGTAAGTAGCATCCAGCCAAAAAGGTGCAAATATAACCACCGGCACCCAAAGCCCAAACGCTCCCCGTTGCCAGCCATACAAACTGACAGCAACCACCGCCAAACCTATACCTGTTGAGCCGGCATCGCCCAAAAAAATCTTCGCTGAAGGCCAATTGAAGACCAAAAAAACAGATGCACAAACAGCCAACAGCGCACAGAGCCAAGCTAGCTCAACATCTCCATTTAAAGCGCAAACCAATCCCAGAGAAGAAAAGCCGACGAGCGTCATTGACCCCGCCAAGCCATCCATCCCATCCATAAAGTTATAGAGATTGATAGCCCAAGCACCAGCCAAAATGAATATTGGGTAAAACCACCAATCCAACCTTTCCGGCAACGCAATTAACAGCAAGGCTACCGCCAGAAGATGAGCTGAAAAACGAAAGTGTATAGCCACACTCCTCAGGTCATCCAGTGCGGATACAGCTAACAGCAGCGCAAATGCACCCAACACCAACGGAGACAAATTAAGCGGGCTAGCAACTACTGCGACCAAGCAGCCGAATAGGAAAGCCCACCCACCTGTACGAGGAACCGGCACCGAGTGCATCGAACGATTATTTGGAATGTCGAGTGCAAAATTGCGCATTCGCACGATAAACACTGAGGTGGCGCCGTAACTTGTTGCCACAGCCAACAATAACGGAACCACCCAATCCCAAGCCATACTACTCAAGCAATTAACCCTTCATAACTTCTACGCAAGCCAATCTTTCCAGTCACCCTTAACACGGCAAATGTTTGCCTGAAAAGCAATCACGACTTTCTACATCCCCTAAAGGAAAACCCTAGAGGTCGCCTAAACAGAGAACATTCGCCAATAATTAAAGGAAGATCAGAGCGGGAGGCAGAACACCATAAAATATGAGAATCGATGAGTGACACAATCCAAGCGTTACATCTTACCGAGAATTGCAGTTGAACGACACCAAGGCGACTCATCTATTACGACTCTCTTGTTCATCAGTTCAAGATCCCGACCGGAGGCTATAAAAAACCACCAATCGGGATCAGTGTTCACTAGAGCTGAATTACATCCCTGTTTTTATCCAGGGTTGCCGCACCTATCCCTTTGACATTCAACAACTGTTCCACAGAGGTGAACGGACCATGCTCTTCGCGATATTTGACAATCAATTGCGCTCGCGCTTCACCAATACCATCTAACTTCTCGGCAAGCTCAACAGCTGAGGCACTATTGACATTGACTGACAACACAATCTCTTTGGCATCAACACTGTCTGGCTCCCCTGCATATGCAGAAGGATTTAGAAAGAGCGAAACAGCTAATGCAAAAACAACAGAAAACAATCGGTAGGTCAATTTCATGACTAACTCCCAGTGAATTATGAGTTTCACTTTGGGACTACAATTACTTCCCCCAAGCAACGCCATGATATCAACAGGCGACATTCTGTCGGCTCAAGCCTAATTACACATCATTACAAGCTGCGAAGCAAGATAACCATCCTAATTTGCCAGTTCGGCCAGTACTGACTTTAGGGCCGCCAGGGGTTCAGCAGCAGCAGTGATGGGACGACCCACAACCAAATAGTCAGAACCCTGCTCCAAAGCTTCAGCAGGCGTCAAAGTGCGTCGCTGATCCCCAGCATCAGAGCCCGCAGGACGAATCCCCGGCGTCACCAAGGAGAAATCGGCCCCACATTCACTGCGCAGTAGTTGGGCCTCCCGTGCGGAGCAGACTACACCGTCGAGACCGCAGGATTTAGCCTGAGAGGCCAGGTGCAACACCTGCTTTTCCAGCGGAGTAGCCACGCCAACCGCAGCCAGCTCCTCTGCAGTTGTGCTGGTAAGTACGGTAACCGCAATTAATAGAGGCTTACCTTCGCCAAATTCCCGCAGGGCCTCGGCGGCAGCCAACATCATCCGCTCACCACCACTTGCGTGAACATTAACCATCCATACCCCCAATTTCGCAGCAACTTTAACGGCCTTTGCAACAGTATTGGGGATATCGTGAAATTTAAGGTCCAGAAATACCTGGAAGCCCCGGTCAACCAGCGTTTTCACCAGGTCTGGACCAGCGGCAGTAAACAGCTCCTTACCAACTTTGACCCGACACAGCGACGGATCGAGCTGATCTGCCATTGCCAGTGCAGACTCAGCATTGTCGTAATCCAGAGCAACGATAACCGGAGAAGAAACTTTAGACTGCAAGAAAAACCTCATTCATTTCAAAAGCCGCCCCGACCAGGCCGTCAGCCCGGTGAGCAGGACAGTCATTACTTTACTCGCCCTCAATCCCCTTAACGGAGCGTACCGAATCCCAGTGCTTGCAGCTCGGACACAACCAGTGCAACTGATTACCCGAAAACCCACAATTGCTACACCGGTAGTGAGGGCGGCTCGCTATAAGCTGGTCGATTAATGTCTTGAGTAGAGAGAGATTCTCTCTCGCCCTACCCTCTGTACTATCAATATGGAGGTCGAGAAAGCGTCCCAACCCCCTCAAAGACGGGCGCAGCGCCAGCTGCTTCCCCATAAATGCAGCCGCTGCAGCCTCGCTATCCTGCTGCTGAATACGCTCAGTCAGGGCAATCAATACACTATTAGAGGGGTGCTCTTTCAAAAGGGATTCAAGATAGCGATCCAACCCCTTGCCATCCCCTAAATCCCCATAACAAGTAATCAACAACTCAAGGATTTCAGGAATATAGTCCGGGCTCTGCTTGGGGATCCGCTGCAAAACCTTAATGGCCTCTCTTGGCTTACCAAGCAGATATTCGAGGCGACCCCACAGCAAATTTGCCCGCACTGAGCTGCGCTCATAACTCAGGGCAGAATCGATATGCTTCCTCGCACTTAGGTAATCCTTTGCCGCTATTGACTCCTCTGCCAATTCGCAGCAAAAATGAGCCTGAACCGGGGCCCAGTCAGCCGAGAGGCGCTTGAACCGTCGGCCATGCAACAGGTTTACAGCATGGATCGCTTTAGCCCATTCCCTTTCATCCCGGTAGACTTCAATCAGACGCTCAAGGCTAACAGCCTTTAACTCCTGAGAAGTCTCAACCAGCTCTTGTAGCAGACGTTCAGCTCTATCCAGCCAGCCAGCAGAAATATAGTCACAGGCAAGTTCAAGTTGAGCTTTGTTTTGACTAACTCTGGACAAGCTCGGGCGCCCGAGTAAATTTTGATGGACTCGAATCGCCTGATCGTACTCCCCTCTTCGGCGCAACAGACTTCCAAGAGCCAGGTGGGTGTCAAAAGTAGCCTGACTTACTTCCAAAGAGTCAATAAATTTATCGATGGTATCGTCGTGGCGCTCACTCAATAAATAGTTCAAACCCTGGGCATAAGACCTCACCAGCGCATGCTCTTGCTCACTATAATCCGCCACTTTCTTTTTGGCGCTGCCTCGCCCCAGCACCCAGCCGATCGCGATTGCCGCAAGCAGGAAAAAGAAATAGGTAAAATCGAGCAAATCAGTCTCCAGAAGCCTTGCGGTGGGCGGTGTGTAATTCCCGCTCCATTTTCTTCAATTGCTTCTCGAGCGACCGCACTTGGCGACGCTTGGCATAAACAGGCTGCAGGCTAACGACAAAACCCAGCAACAACCCCAGCAACAAGAAACCAATCAACCAAAAGCCTACACTTCCTGCCGGCAGTTGATAGCCCACAATATTTGGCTTGATAGTCTCCGGATTGGCAACTGCGAAATAAATCCCCAAGGCGATGCAAAGCAGGGCGACGACCCCATAGACGATGCGTGTCAGCCAACGCAAAAATGACAAGGGAACCTCCACGTTCCACAAAAACTTTATCGATTAACGACGAAGCTCACCCCGATTAATGGCAGTATTTATACTGCTGCCAGGGAATCTAATCATACTTCGATACTCGCCTCATCGTGCATACTTCGATTCACTCTGTCGCGCAACTCTTTGCCAGGTTTGAAATGCGGGACATATTTCCCGGCGAGATCAACCGCGTCCCCAGTTTTGGGATTCCGGCCCGTACGCGGAGCTCGATAGTGAAGAGAAAAGCTACCAAAGCCGCGTATCTCTATACGCTCACCCTGAGACAGGGCATCTGACATGGTGTCGAGCACCACTTTTACCGCCAGCTCTACATCCTTAACTGGCAGCTGATCCAACCTCAACGCAATCCTTTCGATCAGTTCGGACTTGGTCATGCGCTCCGCAACCTTTGTAAGTCATTGATTATTCTGGAGTAGAGCACCAATCATCTAATAGAAAGCCGGACTGGGCAACCCCAGTCCGGCTTTCGAGTCACTCCAAATGATCCATTTGGAGCTGTGAACACTCAAAGACAATTAGTCTTTGTTGTTCATTTGCGCCTTAATCAGGTCACCGATAGTAGCGGGCTGAACTTGTTCAGACTGCTTCTTGCTGTGATCCTTGATAGCTTGCTTCTCGTCGTCCTGGTCTTTGGCTTTGATAGACAGGCTGATCACGCGGTTCTTGCGATCCACACTGGTGATCTTAGCTTCTACTTCTTCGCCTTCTTTCAGAACGTTGCGAGCATCTTCAACCTTGTCGCGACTGATTTCAGAAGCGCGCAGTACGCCTTCTACTTCGTCCGCCAGGGTGATTACTGCTTGCTTAGCGTCAACTTCCTTAACAGTACCTACAACGATGCTGCCGCGATCGCTGGTGGTAACGTAGTCGGAGAACGGATCGGACTCCAACTGCTTGATGCCCAGGGAGATACGCTCACGCTCGGAATCGATGCCCAGGATAACAGTCTCGATTTCGTCGCCTTTCTTGAACTTGCGAACAGCTTCTTCGCCAGCTTCGTTCCAGGAGATGTCGGACAGGTGAACCAGACCGTCGATGCTGCCGTCGAGACCAATGAAGATACCGAAGTCAGTGATGGACTTGATCTTACCGGAGATCTTGTCGCCCTTAGCAAATTTACGCGCGAAGGCATCCCACGGATTTTCCTGGCACTGCTTGATACCCAGGGAGATACGACGACGCTCTTCGTCGATATCCAGGATCATCACCTCTACCTCGTCGCCAACCTGGACAACTTTGGACGGGTGAATGTTCTTGTTGGTCCAATCCATTTCGGAAACGTGTACCAGACCTTCCACACCTTCTTCCAGCTCGGCAAAGCAGCCGTAGTCGGTCAGGTTGGTTACAACCGCCTTCACGCGGCTGTTCTCTGGGTAACGCTGCTTGATGGATACCCAAGGATCTTCGCCCAACTGCTTCAGGCCAAGGGATACACGGCTGCGCTCGCGGTCGAACTTCAGTACTTTTACTTCGATCTCGTCGCCAACGTTCACGATCTCGCTCGGGTGCTTGATGCGCTTCCAAGCCATATCGGTGATGTGCAGCAGGCCGTCGATGCCGCCCAGGTCTACGAAAGCACCGTAGTCGGTCAGGTTCTTCACGATACCCTTGACGCTCATGCCTTCCTGCAGGCTTTCCAGCAGAGCTTCACGCTCTTCGGAGGTGGCAGCTTCCATAACGGCGCGGCGGGAAACAACTACGTTGTTGCGCTTGGAGTCCAGCTTGATAACTTTGAACTCGAGCTCTTTACCTTCCAGGTGCGCGGTGTCGCGAACCGGACGAACGTCAACCAGAGAGCCGGGCAGGAACGCACGGATATTGGCAACATCAACAGTAAAGCCACCTTTAACCTTACCGCTGATAACACCTTTAACCACTTCGTCAGCTGCGTGAGCTGCGTCGAGGATTTTCCAGGCTTCAGCGCGCTTGGCTTTTTCGCGGGACAGACGGGTTTCACCGAAACCGTCTTCTACAGCTTCCAGGGCAACCTGTACTTCGTCGCCCACCTGCAGCTCAACTTCACCTTTATCGTTGGCGAATTGTGCAGCAGGGATAACGCCTTCAGACTTCAGGCCCGCGTGAACGGTAACCCAGTCTTTATCTACGTCGATTACAACACCAGTAACAATTGCGCCCGGTGCCATTTCAACGCTTTTCAGGCTCTCTTCAAATAGATCAGCAAAGCTCTCGCTCATTACATTACCTATAGTGCTGGGTCCAGCCGTTGGTAACTGTTAAGTCTAGTCAACCGCCAGCCGCGACCCCAACCGCGCTGCCAGCACGCGGGTCGGATTACGATAACGGCCGGGCGATTCTGGCTGATCCCGGCCGCTGTCGTTAGAAAACTATTTACCGCCCGAACTTCAGGGTGAAATACGGTCCTGAACCAAATCGAGCACTTTTCGGAGGACTTCATCGATACCCACCCCCGTACTATCCAGCTCAACCGCATCCTCAGCGGGAGCCAGGGGGGAGGCTTTTCTGTTCATATCCTGTGCATCTCGGGCACGGATGTCCTCCAGCAGGTCGCGGAGGCTAACAGAAACCCCCTTCTCCTGCAACTGAGCGAAACGCCTGTTAGCGCGCTCCTCAGCGCTGGCGGTTAGGTAAACCTTGACCGGCGCGTCGGGAAACACGGTAGTGCCCATATCCCGACCATCGGCAACCAAGCCGGGGGCTTGACGGAAGTCCCGCTGGCGCTGCAGCAGCGCTGCCCGCACTCCGGGAATTGCCGCGACCTTGGAAGCGGCCATGCTTACCCGCTCCATACGGATATCTGCGGTGACGTCACTCTCTTCCAGCCACACCTGCAACTGACCGGCACTCACGGTAAAGCGCACATCGAGATCTTTCGCCAATTCGGTCAGCAACTTGTCATTGGAGAGGTCAACTTCCTTATTAAGTGCGGCCAAAGCTGCAGCCCGATAAAGGGCCCCGGAGTCCAACAAGGAAAATTTCAGGCGATCAGCCAAAAGCTTTGCAATGGTCCCCTTGCCCGAACCACTGGGACCATCAATGGTAACTACTGGTGGCAACCCGTTTGTATCACTCATATTATCTATACAACTCAACATCTCTGGCGGATGCGCTCAAACGAATCACAACCGCCCAAACCTGAATGTCCGTGTCACGCCAACTGCAACTTGAGACCCGCGCCCGTTGCCAGTTCGGCAAAGTTCGGGAATGAGGTCGCCACATTGGCGCAGTGAAGGATGCGGATTGTATCCTTTGCGCGCAGCGATGACACTGCAAACGCCATAGCAATACGGTGATCCCCCAAGCTATCGACGGTGCCTCCAGAAAATACCGCACCCTCTTTGCAGCCCTGGATCACGATACCGTCCGGTGTTGGCTCAGCTTTTACCCCAAGTGCAATCAAGCCATTTGCCATCGCCTGAATCCGGTCACTCTCTTTGACCCGCAACTCCTCCGCACCAGTCAGGACGGTCTCACCTTCTGCACAAGCTGCCGCAACAAACAATGCAGGAAACTCATCAATCGCCAGGGGTACCTGATCCTCAGGGATGCGAATTCCCTTCAAGGGCGCATAGCGAACACGAATATCCGCCACCGGCTCACCGCCCACTTCGCGCATATTCAGCAATTCGACATTGCCGCCCATTGCACGGAGGATATTGATAACCCCATCGCGGGTGGGATTGATCCCCACATGCTCCAGCACAACATCGGAACCGGGAGAGATAGCGGCAGCAACCATAAAGAATGCGGCTGAAGAAATATCGGCAGGCACATCGATGCGACAGGATTTCAGTGAGCCACCGCCCACCAACTTAGCCTGAGCACCATCCCGCTCCACCTTATAACCAAAGCCCTGCAACATGCGCTCGGTATGATCTCTAGTGGGCGCCGGCTCAACGGTAGACGTTTGACCCTCACTATAGAGCCCAGCCAGCAATACCGCTGATTTCACCTGGGCACTGGCCATCGGCAGCGGGTAATCGATCCCTTTCAACGCACTACTACCCTTAATCAAAAGCGGCGGACGACCTTCCGGGCCAGTCTCAATATTTGCACCCATCTCACGCAGGGGGTTAGCCACGCGATTCATCGGGCGCTTTGACAGGGACTCATCGCCAGTGAGTGTTACGTCGAAATCCTGCCCGGCAAGCAATCCAGCCAACAGGCGCATGGAGGTCCCGGAGTTACCGAGATATAGCGGTCCGGGCGGTGCCTGCAAGCCATTAAGACCCACGCCATGAATTACAACCCGACCGTTGTCCGGCCCCTCAATTACAACCCCCATATCGCGGAAAGCCTGCAGGGTTGCCAGTGCATCCTCACCCTCCAGAAAGCCCTCAACTTCTGTAACTCCCTCGGCCAGGGAGCCCAGCATAATTGAGCGGTGCGACATGGATTTGTCCCCCGGCACCCTGAGCTTGCCATTTACAGCATCGCCCGGCTGCACGATAAAAGTAATCTCTTGTTCTTGCATAGGTTCCGAATACGCTTGTTTTGCCAACATTTTGGTAAAGTGATCCCGTGCCGCTTTGGCGCGGGTAAAAACCCCCATCAGGGCTGCGCTATCACCGGAGGCAATAGCGTCGCGCAGGGAAGAAAGGTTGAGGCTGTATAGGTCGATAGCCTTTAAGATGGCATCCCGATTGGCGAGCATAATATCTCGCCACATCACCGGATCACTGGAAGCGATACGAGTAAAGTCACGGAAGCCTCCCGCCGCATAGCGGAAGATATTTTCGTTTTCCGCATCGTGGGCCAAAGTGTCCACAAGGCTAAAAGCGATGACATGGGGAAGATGGCTCGTAGCAGCCAGAACCTCGTCGTGCTCCTCCACTGACATTGTCAGGGGCTCAGCTCCCACGGCCTGCCATGCTCGCTCCACAAGCTGCAAATGAGCAGCCCCTGTATTCGCAAGCGGCGTCAGGATAATGCGGTGATCCCTATAGAGGTCATCTCTCGCCGCGGTAACACCACTTTTTTCAGAACCAGCGATTGGGTGCCCTGGCACCAGAAAACCTGGAGCACTCCCCCACACTTTCTCTGCCGCTGTCACCACGCTACCTTTTACGCTGGCACCATCTGTCACAGCGACTCCCGCCGGCAGGTGTTCTTTCAGCTGCGCGAATACAGACTCAATCGCCAGTGTCGGCACAGCCACAAACACCAAATCGCCCGGCTCCAGCTGCGGCAATACCAGCTCGAGACTGGTGCTGGCCCGATCAACAATACCGAGCGCCCTAGCTTCATCGCAGACACTCTCTTCCAGAGCGACCCCGATAACCTCTCGGCAAGCCCTGGCAGCTTTCAGTGCTAGGGCAAAGCTCCCCCCAATTAAACCGATCCCAACAACCAGCAGTCGGCCAATTTGAGCTTGCCCCATCACAGCACTCCGCGAGGGTAGGAACCCAGCACTTTCAGATCTGAGGCACAGCCTCCAACCTCTTTTAGCGCCTCGGCAATTCCCTGGGTATCGCGGTGGCCGCTAAAATCGATAAAGAACACATAGGTCCAATTGCCAGACTGCGATGGCCGGGTCTCTACCCGGGTCAAATCGACGCTGTAGCGACGAAACGGCTCCAGGAGATCGTGCAGAGCACCTGGCTCATTGCGCATTGATACCATCAATGAGGTCTTATCATCCCCACTCGCAGGCACTTGCTGGGTACCAATAATCAAGAAGCGGGTGGAATTATCCGGGCGATCTTCTATTTTCTCCGACAGCACCTTCAACCCATAGAGTTCCGCTGCCATATCGCCAGCTATCGCCGCAGTATTCCACTCACCCTTAACGCGCTTGGCCGCATCCGCATTGCTGGCAACTGCAACACGCTCCACATTGGGATAATGGGCATCAAGCCATTTGCGGCACTGCGCTAAGCTCTGCGCATGGGAATAAATACGAGTGATTGACTCTGGGCGCGTTACATCTGAGATCATCAAATGATGATGGATACGCAGCTCCACCTCACCGCAGATACTCAGGTTGGAGTGCATAAAGTTGTCCAGGGTGTGGTTGATCACCCCTTCGGTAGAGTTTTCTACCGGCACAACACCGTAACTGACGGCACCTGCTTCTACCTCACGGAAAACTTCATCAATTGCCGCCAGCGGCCGGCTCTGGGCAGAGTTGCCGAAGTGCTTTAATGCCGCCTGCTGGGTAAAGGTACCCTCAGGGCCCAGGTAGGCCACTTTGATGGGCTCTTCCAAGGCCAGGCAGGCCGACATAATTTCGCGAAACAGTCGCGCCATTTCTTCATCAGTCAGCGGACCATTATTGCGCTCCATAGCCTTGCGCAGCACTTGTGCTTCACGCTCCGGCCGATAATAGAGAGCATCCTCGCCAGTAGCTTTCTTAACCTCTGCAACCTCCAGGGCGCAGCGAGCCCGCTCACTAATTAAGCGAGCAATCTCTCCATCAATACTATCGATCTGATTGCGCAGCTCCAGCAGTCGCTGGTCACCATTCACAGTTTCCTCTGCCATTCGTTTATCTACTTTCTCTAGAAATCATCAAGATTGAATTAGCCACCTAAGCCTTGCGCGCTTCAAAATCCGCCATAAATGCCACAAGCGCCTCCACTGCCTCCATGGGAACGGCGTTATATAGCGACGCGCGCATCCCCCCCACAGAGCGGTGCCCCTTTAAGCTCAACAAACCCGCTTCTTCTGACTCAATCAAAAACTGCTTATCCAGGCGGTCGTCAGCCAACACAAAGGGCACATTCATGCGGGAGCGACTTCCCTCCTCAACCGGACTGGAGAAAAAGTCACTGCTGTCGAGGAAGTCGTACAGCATTTTGGATTTAGCATCGGCCTGCTTAGCCATCGCATCAACACCCCCCTGATCTTTCAACCACTGGAAGACAAGACCAGATAAGTACCAAGCGAAAGTAGGTGGCGTGTTATCCATAGAGCCCGCTTCTGCCGCCACCTTCCAGCTCAAACTGCGAGGAATATTTTCCAGTGAGCGATCGAGTAAATCATCCCGAATCAAGGCTACAGCGATACCTGAGGGGCCAATATTTTTCTGCGCGCCGGCATAGATAACGCCGAACTTTTCCACCTCAATCGGTTGAGACAAAATAGTTGAGGACATATCCGCCACTAGCGGGCACTCCACTTCCGGCACATAGCCAAACTCAACACCGCCAATCGTCTCGTTGGGGGTATAGTGGAAATAAGCCGCATCACCACTCGACTGCCAGCTGTCTGCCGCAGGTGCATAGCTGAAGTTGCGATCCTCACTGGATGCAACCACATTAACCTCACCGTAGCGACGAGCTTCTTTAATAGCTTTGGCCGCCCAACTACCGGAGTGTATAAATTCAGCTTTGGATGAGCCGGCACCGAGAAGATTCCAGGGCACGGCACTGAATTGCCCAGTTGCCCCGCCCTGAAGAAACAACACTTTGTAGTTGCTCGGCACACTGAGCAGATCGCGGAGATCCTGTTCGGCCCGCTCAGCTACCTCAACAAACTCTGGAGAACGGTGGCTGACCTCCATTACAGAGCAACCGAGCCCTTGCCAATTGAGCAACTCCCTTTGCGCCTGCTCCAATACGGGCTGCGGTAAAGCGGCAGGGCCTGCACAGAAATTAAACTTCCTCATGAGCTGATTTCCACAATACAAAAAAGGTTTCAAATACAACTAGATGTGTCTACGCACAAATTGCCATTCAGGGGGATAGATATCGCGCCTTTAGCGTTTTTCGCGGGAGCCAAAGGCAAGAAAGGCCGCGATAAACGCAGCCTTTCTTAGTGGTCTGAAGCGGTGGGTCACTCTTCCCCACCGTTTTCTTCACCGTCATCTTCGGTCTCTTCAATGCGACCGAGACCAACCAGCTTCTCGCCAGTCTTCAGGCGAATCACTCGCACCCCCTGCGTGTTGCGCCCAAGTACAGACACTTCATCAACACGGGTACGCACCAGAGTGCCCTGGTCGGAGATCAACATCATCTCCTCACCTGGGTGCACCTGACAGGCCCCAACCAAGGCACCGTTACGTTCACTTTCCGCGATCGCAATAACACCCTGGGTACCGCGTCCCTTAGTGGGGAATTCGCTGATAGCTGTGCGCTTACCGTAACCATTCTCAGTAGCCATCATCACAGAGCCACCCTCTTCAGGGATAACCATAGCGATAACCTGCTGACCTTCCTGCATACGAATACCGCGAACACCACGGGAAACACGGCCCATAGAGCGCACATTGGACTCGGAGAAGCGCGCTGCCTTACCGGCGCTGGTAAACAGCGCTACATCGCGCTCACCATCGGTAATCGCAGTGGCTACCAGGCGATCGCCCTCCTCCAGCTCAATTGCACGTAAACCAACACTGCGGGGGCGGGCAAAAGCGGTGAGGGGGGTTTTCTTCACGGTGCCATTGGCAGTGGTGAAGAAGATAAAGTGATTTTCGTCGTACTCAGACACCGGCATCATGCTACTGATACGCTCGCCCTCTTCCAGGGGCAGCATATTAACCATTGGGCGACCACGGGAGGCTCGGCCAGCGGTGGGCACTTCGTAGACTTTCAGCCAGTACACCTTGCCCTTATTGGAGAAGCACAGAAGGGTGTCATGGGAGTTGGCGATCAATAGATGCTCGACGAAGTCCTCGTCTTTTACCTGGGTCGCGGATTTACCCATACCACCGCGGCGCTGGGCCTGGTAATCGGTCAGAGGCTGGCTCTTGGCGTAACCACCGTGGGAGATAGTTACTACCTTGTCTTCCGGGGTAATCAGGTCTTCAACGGTCAGATCCTGGCGAGACGCAACGATATCGGTACGACGCTCATCGTTAAAGTCCTTTGACAGCTGCTCTAACTCTTCGCGGATCACTTCCATCAGACGCTCGAAGCTGCCGAGGATATGCAGATATTCAGCAATCTGCTCCAGTCGATCCTGGTATTCTGCCAGCAGCTTGTCGTGCTCCATGCCCGTCAGGCGGTGCAGGCGCAATTCGAGAATTGCCTGGGCCTGGGCCGGGGACAAGTAGTAAGCGTCGTCGCGCAGACCAAATTCTTGCGGCAGGTCATCTGGACGGCAGGCATCAGCACCAGCCCGCTCCAGGAACTGCTGTACATTGCCCACAGGCCAGCCTTTAGCCAGCAACGCCTCGCGAGCATCTGCCGGCGTGGCGGAAGATTTGATCAGCTCGATTACCGGATCGATATTGGCAATGGCAATCGCCAGACCTTCCAGAATATGACCGCGCTCGCGGGCTTTGCGCAACAGGTAGACCGTACGGCGGGTAACGACTTCCTGGCGGTGGCGAATAAAGTGCTCGAGCAGCTCTTTGAGATTCAATACCTTGGGCTGGCCATCGACCAGGGCTACCATATTGATACCGAAGACGCTTTCCAGCTGGGTCTGGGAATAGAGGTTATTCAGAACCACATCACCCAGCTCTCCCCGCTTAAGCTCAATCACTACGCGCAAGCCGTCTTTGTCGGACTCGTCGCGCAGCTCAGAGATACCCTCGATCTTTTTCTCTTTCACCAGCTCAGCAATACGCTCGATCAAGCGCGCTTTATTCAGCTGGAAGGGGATCTCAGTAATGATGATGGTTTCGCGATTGGTCTTGTCATCGCGGATCACATCTGCTTTGGCACGGACATAAATGCGCCCACGGCCAGTGCGGTAAGCAAGGAGAATACCGGCGCGGCCATTAATGATGGCGCCCGTGGGGAAGTCCGGCCCGGGGATGTACTCCATCAGGTCGTCGACGGTCAACTCGGAATTATTGATCAGAGCCAGACAAGCCTTGATCACCTCACCCAGGTTATGGGGAGGGATATTGGTGGCCATGCCCACCGCAATACCGGAGGAACCATTGACCAAGAGGTTCGGCACACGCGAAGGCAACACCTCCGGCATTTGCTCAGAACCATCGTAATTATCGACAAAATTAACAGTTTCTTTATCGAGGTCGGACAGCAGCTCATGGGCCAACTTGTCCATACGAATCTCGGTGTATCGCATGGCAGCTGGACTGTCACCATCGATAGAGCCGAAGTTACCCTGGCCATCTACCAAGGTGTAACGCATAGAAAACGGCTGCGCCATACGCACAATAGTGTCGTAGACCGCAGTGTCTCCGTGCGGGTGATACTTACCGATTACATCACCAACGACACGCGCTGATTTCTTGTACGGTTTATTCCAGTCGTTTTTAAGCTCGCTCATCGCGTAGAGCACGCGGCGGTGTACCGGCTTGAGGCCATCGCGTACATCCGGCAGTGCGCGCCCGACAATCACGCTCATGGCATAGTCGAGATAAGACTGCTTGAGTTCTTCTTCGATATTAATCGGAGAGATTTCTTTGGCTAATTCGCCCATGGCTTACGGCGTTCCTTTTATAGCGCGGGCGTACGTACTGTGCCCGGGATAAGCGGGCGATTCTACCATAGTTTGAGATGTTTGGAGCCGCAGGACTATGAGATATAAAACTGCAACCCAAACCACAGTTGTCGCCCCCTTTGACTGCGGCTACAGTAAAACACCCCCACAACAGCCACCAGATAAGTCCTCATGCAACAAGCTGTCGATACCCTGATCCACGCACGCTGGATCATACCCGTCGTACCCGAGAAAAAAGTGTACGAAAACTGTTCGCTCGCGATAGAGAAGGGCAAAATCTCTGCCCTGGTACCCACAGCTGAGGCCTCAATTCGTTTTCAAGCAAAAGATGAAGTCGACCTGGGGCAACACGCATTAATTCCAGGGTTAATTAATACTCACAACCATGCGCCCATGACGCTATTGCGCGGCTACGCTGATGACCGCCCACTTAAAGAGTGGCTGGAGCAGCACATCTGGCCGACAGAGCAACGCTGGGTAGGTCCGCAATTTGTAGCTGACGGCAGCCGGCAAGCGATTGCCGAGATGCTGCGCTCTGGTACTACTACTTTTTCTGATCAGTACTTCTTCCCGGAAGCCGTCGCCATTGCTGCGCGGGAAAGCGGAATCAGGGCCCATATCGCCTTCCCCGTGCTGGATGCCCCAACCCCCTGGAGCCGCAATAGCGACGAGGCTCTGCACAAAGGATTGGCGTTACGCGATGATTACCGTGCGCACGATCGAATTGAGGTGGTATTTGCACCTCACGCCCCCTACACCGTGGGGGATAAAACTCTGGAGAAAATTGCAGTCTGCTCTGCCGAAGCGCAGATCCCCATGCAAATGCACCTCCACGAGACCCACGCTGAAGTTGAAAGTGCCCTGAAAGCTAATGGAGAGCGGCCCACCGAGCGGCTATTCCGCCTTGGGCTATTGGGGCCGCAGACACTTTGTGTACATATGGTGGCCACTAATCAACGAGACATTGAGCTAGTGAGTTCAAGTGGCGCCCATGTTTCTCACTGCCCATCATCTAATCTCAAGCTCGCCTCAGGCTTCTGCCCAGCCTATGACATGCTGGAAGCCGGCATCAACGTATCCCTTGGCACCGATGGCGCTGCGAGCAATAACACCCAAGACCTGTTCTCCGAAGCCAACACAGCCGCACTACTGGCAAAAGCTGTTAGCGGGAACGCAGCAGCCCTACCCGCGCATCAGACACTGAGCATGGCGACCATCAACGGAGCCAAAGCACTGGGAATTGAAGATATAACCGGAAGCCTGGAAGTAGGCAAAAGCGCAGACATTGCTGCTATCAATCTCGGCGGTCTAGAACAGCAGCCTTTGCATGACCCAGTGTCCCAGTTGATTTATGCCAACGGAGGACACAATGTCAGCGATGTCTGGGTTGCAGGGCGACAACTTTTAAAGGAGCGCCAGCTACAAACCTTAAACGAAACTGAGGTTATCCAGCGGGCGCAAATATGGCGTGATAGAATCAGCGGAAATTTACGCTAGATAACTGATTCCGGCCCAATCACTGAAAAATGCCGGTTACGAGCGACGGAGTTTGCAGAGAAGTTCATGAGCAATGTAGATCCCTCAGAAATCGCCAAATTTGAGCAACTTGCCAGCCGCTGGTGGGACAAGGAAGGCGAGTTCAAACCACTACACGAAATCAATCCACTACGTGCAAATTACATTGACCGGTATGCTCCGGTTGCCGGTAAGAAGCTCCTTGATGTGGGCTGCGGTGGTGGCATCCTGGCTGAAGCCATGGCGCAGAGGGGAGCCGATGTCACTGGTATCGATCTAGGGGAAGCCCCACTCAATGTCGCCAAACTCCACGCCCTCGAAAGTGGCGTCAGCGTCAATTATCGCAAAGTGGCAGTAGAGGACCTGGCAGAAGAAGCGCCCGAGAGCTTTGATATTGTTACCTGCCTGGAGATGCTTGAGCATGTACCAGACCCCTCTTCTGTCATTCGCGCCTGCGCAAAACTTGTAAAACCTGGCGGCAAGCTATTTTTCTCTACGATCAACCGCACCCCTAAAGGGTGGCTGTTTGCCGTAGTCGGAGCAGAATATGTCCTACGCTTACTGCCCAAGGGCACTCATGAATACAGTAAGTTTATCCGCCCCTCAGAAATGGGCGCCTGGCTGCGCGATGAGTCCCTGGAAGCGCACGATATAACCGGTATGACTTATAACCCGGTTACCCGAAGCTACAAATTGACCCCCCGGGATGTCGACGTCAATTATTTGATGTATGCCAGCAAACCAGAATAAGTGAACTGCAAAATGAAAGCCGTTTTATTTGACCTGGATGGTACCCTGCTTGATACAGCGCCAGATTTTATTGTTGTATTAAATCAACTGCGCCAACAGGAACAGTTACCTCCACTGCCTGACAAGACGATCCGGGGAACTGTATCCAATGGTTCCAGGGCGCTAGTCACACTGGGGTTTAACAAAGAAGAAGGTGACCCCGCCTTCCCAGGATTATTGCAAAGGTTGCTGGACCTCTACTTGGCACATCTTGCAGAGAAGACAACCACTTTCCCCGGTATCGACAATCTGCTCGACAACCTGGTTCAAAAAAACCTTCCCTGGGGGATTGTCACCAATAAACCGGAGGCCTACACCACTCCTCTGATGGAGGCTTTTACCCATCTACCGCCAGCCTCTGCAATTGTTTGCCCTGACCACGTCAGCAAATCCAAGCCGGATCCCGAGCCCCTATTTTTAGCCTGCAGCCAGATTGGCTGCGCTCCCGCTGAAGCAATTTATATCGGCGACCACAAGCGCGATATCATCGCCGGCCAAAAGGCTGGTATGCCAACTATCGCTTGCGGGTATGGTTATATTGACTCTACAGACAACCCCGCCAATTGGGGGGCAGACCACCTGGTAAATTCCGCCAATGAAATTTGGCCCCTTCTAGAACAACACTATTTTTGAAACTTGAAGCAATACCGGGCACCCAAGCCCGGTGACAGTATCGGGATATTTCATGTCAGACTTTGTTGGCGACTATCAAGCGCCCTCCGACCTATTAAAGAGCAAAATTATTCTTATCACCGGTGCCGGAGACGGCATAGGTAAAACTGCAGCAAAGACTTTTGCCGCTTACGGGGCGACAGTAATTTTGCTAGGCCGTACAACTCCCAAGTTAGAAGCAGTCTATGACGAAATCGAGGCTGCCGGTGGACCACAGCCGGCTATTTTCCCCATGGACCTGGGTACGGCAAAAATAGAGGATTTCGAGAGCCTCGCAGAAGCTATTCGCAACGAGTTTGGCCGCCTGGATGGACTCCTGCACAATGCCGGCCTGCTCGGGCAACGCACCCCTATCGGCAATTACAATTTCAACACTTGGCAACAGGTAATGCAGGTGAATGTTAATGCGGCATTTGGACTAACAAAGGCAATGCTGCCCCTGCTAGAGGAATCAGAAGCCGGCTCTGTTGTCTTTACAAGCTCCAGCGTTGGGGTTAAAGGGAGAGCCTATTGGGGGGCCTATTCAGTATCGAAGTTTGCCACTGAAGGGCTGATGCAGGTACTCGCCGATGAACTGGAAGGGGTTTCCAATACCCGGGTTAACTCCCTAAACCCAGGGGCAACCCGTACAACAATGCGAGCAACTGCCTACCCAGCAGAAAACCCTCAGTCGGTAACCTCTGCAGAAGATATTATGCCCACCTATCTCTATTTAATGGGCAGAGACAGTAACGGAGTTAGTGGGAAGCACTTCAGCGCCCAGAAGAAATAGAGATCCCGCCCCATGGACAAGAATCTGAGCTTCGTTCTCAGACGCTTGTCCATGCAGTTCTTGATTGGCATCGTACTCGGTAGCTAATTAACTATTCACCGAAGCCCTTTTCATCACCATCTTTTGCACCTGAGCCCTCTCCAACTGGCGGCATATGCTCCGGAGCATCGGCAAATACATCACCTTCAAACTCCATCATATGCGAGCCATCAAACAACTCTATATCTTGAGCGTCTCCCGAGTATTGGTTGTAGTCAACAGACTGATCATCACGCTCACTAAGCATGATCTCCACAGCATAAGCTGCAGACCGATCAGACACCGCGAGACTTATTCCTTCGCAAGACACATACCCAATCACAACAGCAAGCAATGCTGCAGGTGTTAGCAACCCCTTCATCTTTCCACCCCTGGATAGTTAAATTTTATGGTTTCTTGATTATTGATAGTTTTCAGGCTTTAGAGGGATAGTTAGTCATCCCCCAACTACAATCCTGTCTCAGTATCTCAAATAAATTAGCCTTAAAGCTGCTTCTCAGGTCATCTGTGCTATTGCGCAAATTCTTTCATGTTGGCAAGCTGAAAAGTGTGAGCGTTTTCCCAAATCTATTTGTTCACGCCGACTATGTCAGGCAGAATAAAAGTCATAATTAGCAAATAAGTCGACACCTTGAATTATGAAAGCCTTCATCATTTTTGCCTTACTAATACTTTCCTCCTCGCCAATATTTGCGGATTCATTAAAGAACCAAGTCAAATCCTGCTCTGAAATTAAACCCCAGGAAGGTCGACTCACATGCTATGACCAGATCGCCAACTCCCTCGATCAACAAGAAGTTAAGGAGTTTGGCCAAGAACAAAAACGGATAGCTGAAGAGGCCCCCAACCAAATTGAGGCGGAAATAGTCGCAATCCAAATGGCCGCACACCAAAAACGAATGATTTCCCTCAATAACGGCCAAATTTGGAAACAAAATGACTCGAAAGGAGTAAATTGGAAAATAGGCGACCTTGTAGTCGTTGAGAGGGCCATGTTCGGCTCCTTTTTTATGAAACCTGCCGACGGTGGGCCAAAGCTTCGTGTGAAACGCATCAAGTAACATTCCGCGCTCCTCCCGGTGGGTGTTTTCACCCACCCCGCCCCATCACTTCAGTAATCCCTCCCCCTGATTTCAACCAACCCGAGCATTTCCACCAGCTCTCTTCTATAGTGAGAAAGGAATAGGCGCCAAAAGCGCCTGAGAGACTAAACAGCGTGTAGTACTTACACAGCCAACAAAGGTTTAAGCACTTGTCCCGAGAACATTTTTACTCAAGGGATGAAGAATGGCTGAAGGATACAGGCGAACCACTCTCTGACTCCTGCCAGGGTGCCAGCGAGCCCGACCCTCAAGTCGAGCGAGACCCTGACTCGGAAGAGATTCATGCAGCGGGTGATACCCTCTCCGAGAGCGGCACCACCCCAATGCAAAGCTATCTCAAGCACCTCTACCGGCTTGAGCTATTAACTCCGGAGGAAGAGCACAGTACCACCTGTCTATTACGCGACCTGGAAGAAAAGCTCATTTCCAACCTTCAGGAGAGCGGCACCGAGTTGGTCCAGCTACGCAGCGAAGGAGTGGAGCAGCGCGGAAGTACAGGCGCCTACGACCATGGACTTATAATTGCCCACACTGAAATCCTGCTTACCAGCAATTTCCTGGATAGGCGCGGTCGCAGCAGGCTGACCGGGCTCCTACAGCGCTTTCAAAAACAGAGGAAAAAACTAATCCAATGTAATCTGCGCCTGGTTATTGCCATCGCAAAACGTTTTCGCAATCCATCAGTTCCCTTTATCGATTTAATTCAAGAAGGCAATGTTGGATTAATGAAAGCCATTGAGCGATTCAAACCGCAAATGGGATACCGCTTTTCGACCTATGCCTACTGGTGGATTCAGCAAGAAATTCAATTAGCTTTAAGGCGCAACGAAGATCTTGTCCGACAACCAGCCAATGTCCAGGATGATTTAAGAGCGATTTACAGAGCCATTGGTGAAGTGCGCGCTCAGGGGCAACCTGCATCCGATGACAATCTGGCCCGCCACACAGGACTAGATATTGAGAGAATCCAGAGCTTATTAAAACTCCCAGGACCAACTGGGTCTCTCGATGACCCAGTCGCAGACGACCAGAGCAGTACCCGACTGGACTACGCACCTGCTGATGAACTTTACAATACCGATGAGCTTGTAACTAACCAGGAGCTAGCTCAACGCCTCCGTGAAGCTGTTGCCCGCCTCCCCGCACGACAAAGGACAGTCCTCAACTTGCGGTATGGATTAATTTCTGACAAAGATTGCTCTTTTCGAGTTATTGGCGAGCAATTGGGGCTTAGTCAGGAGCGCGCGCGACAACTTCATTCTGACGCACTTCGACAATTGAAGCGGCAGTGGCGTTAGAAAAGGAAGAAGTCGATGGCAAGCCTCTCCTGAGAGCTTGCCATCGAACCCTTTCCCACTAGTCTTTAAAACAGTTCTATCAGTTAGTACTGCGAAGTTATGCGTAAGTTAGCGGTCTTCAACGAAAAATACTGTGCCTTTAAATGCTGTACCTATTTTTTTGTCGGCGGACTACTTCTAGCCCCACCGACCCAAGCAGAATCCGAGCTCATCGCAAGCGCAGGTAAAGGGTTGGGAAATGAGTTAATGCAGTATCGCTCCATTTCGGCCTCAGAAATGGCTGGATTCAGCTACTCCTATCTACTGTCTTCATTTAGCCTTGGCGACAATTCACTTCAATGGTGGGGTCAAGGCAGCTACTCCCATATGCGGATTGAACACCACAGCGAGAAACAGCAACAAAATATTCTCGAAATTAAACCTATTCTACGCTGGTACCCCCGAGGTGAATTACGGGGCGGCTTTGCTGAAGCAGGCGCAGGAGCATCCTACTTAAGCCAAAAGAACTTCGGTGATATTGGATTGAGCACCAAACTAAATTTTGCCCTGCACTTTGCTTTCGGGTACCGTTTTTCCAGAGGCCACGTCCTTTCTTTAAGATACAGTCATTTTTCAAACGCCAGAACCAATACACCCAATCCCGGTTTTGATTTCGCCTCTTTGAACGGGCACCTTAACTTTTAGAAATTCAACCTTTCAATACTTTCCAGATTGCTAACGACTAAGATTGCTTTCAATTTAATTAAGCAAGCGCTGAAAAAAGTCTATGGTTTTTCCAGCTGAAGCTGCATAGCTAAACTTTTGTGGATTCGGGTTATTTGGCTTGCTCACCAAATTCAAACTCGCTTCCATTAAAGATTTCAGATCACCTTTCTTCACCAGCCCTTCAGGAAAATGTTTCTGTAAAACCTCCCCCGTACAACCTTCGGAATAAGCAATTACCGGGCGCCCCATCGCCAGTGCCTCTTTGGAATATTTTGCGTTCCCATCTTTCTCGCTGGCGAGCTGAAAAACCAGCTGAGAAGTTGCGTACAGTTCACGCATATCACGGCGTTCACCGAGGAATGTAACCTTACTACCGAGATCCAAGTCTTGTGCGAGCCCTTCAAGTTTTTTCAGATAACGTAAATCATCTTCAGCCAAAGCTCCTACAATCACTCCGTGAATATCATCGCTTTGTGCCGCAGCCTGGGCCAACAAATGTAAAAACTCCTCCTGGCCCCCACTTGCAGAGATATCTCCCGGCATTAACCACCAGTTTTTCCCTTCCAACTGGGGATAGCTATTCAAAAGCTTCAGTTGCCACTGGCTCGCTACCGGTTTTTCACGATCAAACTCGCGAATATTGATACCGTGATAAATAACCTCTATCGAGTCTTCTGCAATTTTGGGGGAGGACTTCTTAAGGTTCTCTGCAACCCCTCGGGAGCTTGCGATAATTCCATCTCCCGACAGCATACCTTTATTAAAATAACTGTTGGGGAAATCTTGATGCACGAGGGGCACCAGCTTAGGGCGACTTGTAGCTGACTCACTGTTTAAAGCGCGCCAAGCTAGAAAAGCCGTTGAGCGACCATAGGTATGGACAATATCCGGTTGCAACCTTGCGAGAATCTTACGCAGGCGGGATTTGTGCCGCAAAGACCAAATTGACTCACTGATTTTTGGAAAGCTGATAAAGTCACTACCGTGCAAACGAAACCGCGCCTCCAATGGTCCATCAGTAGAAATCACCAGGGACTCGTGGCCTTTTTTGACCAGTTCATTTGCAAACTCAAGCGCAAGAGTTGCTGTGATCCCAGGCTCTAGGCTGGGCAAAAACTGTACAACTTTCAATTTGACTTCCGTGAAACAGACCAAAAGGTCTATTTTGACTTCCTATAGGATAATTTCCCAGTAAATCATCACTAATTTACAAGTCAGTGACTTGATGCCTAAAAGCCCCTCTGGTACCTGAAGGTGTTAGTGATAGTATTTGCAAAGGCAAATTACTCAGGGACCCGACAATGCTTCAGCGACAAATAAGTTACTTTCTCGCCTTTACACTGCTTCTACTAACAATAGGAGCTTCAGCCGCTGAGAGTGATAAAGGCATCTTCTGGAAAGCAACTAAAGATAATAAAACCGTTTACTTATTAGGCTCGATTCACTTGGCAACTGAGGACTTCTACCCTCTAAGATCAAAAATTGAACAAGCCTACTCCAATAGTGATGCCATTGCCGTCGAGGCTGACATTCTCGCTGCAGAAGGCGACAGCCTGTTACAACAGCGAATCATGATGGAGTCTATCTACCAAGGTGAACGAACTTTAAAAGACGAACTTCCACCCGCGCTATACAGCCAACTAAAGTCGTGGATGCACAAGCGTAGTATGCCCGAGGCTATGTTTATCCGGCAGCGCCCCGCCATAGCCATGATCTCTATGAGCATGATTGAGATGCAAGCCCACGGCCTCAACCCAGAACTAGGCATTGATAGGCACTTTTTACAAAAAGCAAAAAAGGATGGGAAATCCGTTCTGGAGCTGGAAGGTGTCTTGCAACAATTCAAGATGTTAAACGACCTGGACAACCCTGCGCTCCTCTTCCAGCAAACCCTTGAGCAAGTTGGGGATATTTCAACCTTTTTACCCAAACTTACCAGCGCATGGAAGCGAGGAGATGAAGAAGCTTTGAATCGCCTTATTATCCTCGACGGCCTAACTGAAAACCCTGAATATAAGCCGCTCTATGACACACTTTTTTTTAATCGCAATGAAAGGATGGCTGAGAAAATTGCCCTTAAGGGGCCAAACTACCAGTCTCTGTTTGTCATTGTCGGCGCTGGCCACTTGGTGGGCGAACGCAGTGTTATCGAGTTTCTAGGCGACACTGGTTACAAATTAGAACGCCTTTAATCAACTATCCAGTAACCCTCGGCGCAGATTTTCTGCGCCGTCCCATCCCCCCTCCCCGTCCAAAGTCTTTTCTATTGCTAAACTCGAATAGCACTTTTCCCGTGACCAATGACAACTCTCAACTAGAGGCGTCCGATGAAATGCTGGGGAGCATACTGTGCCATATCAATTCTTTTTTTTAGCTTCCCGGCTATTGCTGATGAAGCCGAGACAAAAGGCGGGCTGAAAATTGTCTCTGACGATGGGGATTTCTCCGCACAACTCGGCGGAAGGATTCACTTCGATACATACATTTTTGACAAAGACCTAGAAGATCCGGTCAATACAACCGACTTCCGTCGGGTTAGATTGACAATGAAAGGCAATCTATGGAAGTGGAACTATAAGCTTGAAAGAGACTTTGCGGATGATGGAGCTGGGGGGTTGAGGGATGTCTACTTAGCAACAAAGTTCTCTACCGGAAAACTAACCATCGGCAATTTTAAACCCAGCCGCTCAATCAATGAGCTGACAAGCTCCAATGACCTAGTGCTTATGGAGCGGGCATTTACCAGCGCTGCAGGTATTTATTCTGGACGTGGACGTCAACAGGGTATCGACTGGCATAAGCATTGGTGCTGTTATACATTTGGTTTTACGTTATTCAATTTACGGGACCCCGGTGACCCCAGAAATTCTGGGTTTGGCGCAGCAACCCGACTGACCTGGGCCCCAATTAACGATGCCTTATCAACAGTTCACCTAGGTGTATACCGTAGCTACGAAAAAGCGAATCAAAACAGTCCCGATATCGTTGCTGAAGTTGCCTATGCGGGCCGACGAGGGCCGGAGCAGCTGATAGCAATCACACCTGGCGGATCAGATAATTTTTTTGGCGAGTTTGGTGACGATGAGTTTTTCCTTGGAGATGGCGGAGGCCGGGTCAATACTACTGGTTTCGAGCTAGCTGCGACTTACGGCCCTCTATTCGGCCAAGCGGAATATGCGTATGGTCATTTCACAGGGAAGATATACCTCGCTGAATTGACCTATGAGGAATTCTTCGGTCTTCCGCCAAGTTTTTTTTGCGATCCCATAAGCGGATGCTTTATTGGGGGGCAGGATGTTCACGCCTGGTACATTATGGGAAGCTGGGCAATTACCGGCCAACATAAACCCTACGACTCCAAGATCGGAGTATTTAAATCTATCAAACCATCTCCTCCAGAGGGTGCCTGGGAAGTTGCCGCAAGATATACCGCTATAGAGAATCGGGATTTTCGCCAGCTACGAGCCAGTAATTTTACACTTGGGGTCAATTACTATTTCAACCCAAAAGTCCGGGTAATGATGAACATCACCCTCGGCGATGACGATTTTACTGGAGATAAAACCAACCAATTCGCCATACGATTACAAGGGGTTTGGTAGGGGGGTATAAAGTGACTCAAGACAGTCCTCGAGCCACTTTATCAAACAGGCAATTAACCTACTTGCTGTGCCTTAGCTGGGTCAAAAACCTCAACTTCCGCTGAAAGTTTTATATCCCGAACCGGGTTTTCAAATCGATTTAATGCGATATTTCGCTGTTCTTTTGCTTTCTCAATATTGGCCTCCTTCACCGGGCCGTAGCCCCGGATGATATCCGGATATTGAAGTAGCTCAACTGCAGCAGCGTGATTCTGCGAATTTAATTGGCCCAGAACTTTCTTAACCAACTCTTCATATTCGCTAATCAGTGCCCTCTCCATTTTTCGCTCTGCTGTATAGCCAAAAATATCAAGCGCCGATCCGCGCAAGAATTTCAGCTTCGCCAAAACACCAAATGCCTTGTACATCCAACCGCCAAATTTCATTTTGCGGGGACGCCCCAAGCCTTTATCGAAGCGCGCCAGTAATGGGGGAGCCAAATTGAACTCCAGCGTAAAGTCACCACTGAAGTTTTCTTTTAGCGATTCGGTAAAGCGGCTATCGGTGTATAGGCGGGCCACCTCGTACTCATCCTTATAGGCAAGCAATTTTGCGTAATTGCGCGCAACCACCTCGGCCAACTGGACATTCCCGGGCACTTTTAAAATCTCAGCAGATTTCACCGTATCGACCAAACTGCGGTAACGCTCGGCGAGGTCCGTATTTTGATAACCGGTGAGGTGCTCCACCCGGTGAGCCACAATCGCTTCAAGAGTTTGTGGTACCTCTACTGCAACTTTTTCGTGGATTAACAGTTTGTCCAGAGCGTTGCGATTTTCTGCCGCCAATCGACCTGCAGCAAATCCCTGCAGATTTCCTTCCACAGCGACACCGTTTAAGCGGATCGCTTCCAGCAGGGAGGCTTCAGTTAGCGGAATCAGCCCTTTCTGCCAGGCGTAGCCGAGCATGAAAATGTTGGCGGCGAGCGTATCACCCAGAGCTGCTTTGGTCAGGCGATGCGCTTCCACAGAACTGAGCTCATTAACCGCGCCACTCACCGTATCCAATACCGCTTGCGGTGAATGGACATCCTCACGCCCGAGAACCGTTGCCGCAGTTGGGCTCAAGTGGGTATTCACTACCGCGCGACTGTGCGATTTATCCAGTTTAACCAAACAAGCTGCCACATTGCCGGCTGCAATCAGGTCACAGGCCATTAGGGCATCGGCACGACCGTCAGAAATACGTACCGCCTGCAAAGACTCGGGCGCAGCCGCAAAGCGAATATGGGAGTAAACCGCTCCGCCCTTCTGAGCCAATCCGGTCTGATCAAGGGTGCTGCACGCTTTGTCCTCGATATGTGCCGCCATCGCTAGCAAGGCGCCAATGGTCACTACACCCGTACCGCCAACGCCGGTAACCAGGAAATTATACGGCTGCTGTAAGCCCGGAAGCTGTGGCGAGGGCAACTTGGCCGCTTCAGTTCGCAACACGTCACCTACCCCGGCGCCCTTGGCAATATTGCCACCCTTCACAGTGACAAATGAGGGGCAGAAGCCGTTAACGCAGGACATATCCTGATTACAGCCGGTTTGGTTCACCCTGCGTTTATCGCCCAGCGCCGTTTCCACTTTCTCAACAGCGATACAGCTCGACTGCTGGACGCAGTCCCCACAGCCTTCACACACCAGCTCGTTGATGAAGGGGCGCCCCTCGGCTTTAGGCAGTAGCCCGCGCTTGCGCTTGCGGCGCAGTTCGGTGGCACAGGTCTGGTCGTAAATAATAACGGTACAACCTTCAACCTCACGCAGCTCATCCATTACAACGGGCAAGTAATCCCGGTGACGAATTTCAACTTCACTGGGGAAGGACAGCGCACCCTTGTATTTATCCGGGTTATCCATCACCAGGACAACTTTCTGCACCCCTTCTGCCAAAACTTGGCGACAGATCATATCCGGAGCCAACTCACCATCGTGGGGCTGGCCGCCGGTCATGGCGACCGCATCATTAAACAGGATCTTGTAAGTGATATTGACCTTGGCAGCCACGGAAGCGCGAATCGCCAAAATACCGGAGTGGAAATAGGTACCATCACCCAGGTTTACAAAGACATGCTTTTCAGTAGTAAACGGCGCCTGCCCTACCCAGTTGACCCCTTCGGCACCCATTTGGGTGAAGGTATAAGTCTCCCGGTCGAGCCACTGGGCCATATAGTGACAACCAATACCTGCTAAGGCTCGGCTTCCTTCTGGCACCTTGGTGGAACGGTTGTGAGGGCAGCCGGCACAGAACATAGGCAAGCGAGACACACTTGAGCCAGTCTGCTGGGAAATACGTTCAGCCAGCGCATTGAGACGCATCAAGCGGTGCTTGCCGCCTTCATCCAACTTGTCCTCACCCAAAACAAAACCCAATACCTGGGCAATAATCGCTGGCGACAGCTCGCCATAAGCGGGCATCAGCGGCTGATCACAATCGTCCACTTTACCGAGAATACGCGGGAAATTCGGGTCCTTCACGTGGACGTTGTACAGTTCCTCTTTCAGCTGTACTTCCATCAAACTGCGTTTTTCCTCAAGCACCAGCAGCGTATCCAAGCCACGGGCAAACTCCTGGATACCCGGCACATCCAACGGGTAGGTCATACCCACTTTAAGGATTCGGATACCGAGCTGCTTGGCCTTCTGCTCATCGATACCCATATCTTCGAAGGCCTGCATCAAGTCCAGATGGGCCTTACCGGTGGTGACGATGCCGAGGCTCGCCTCAGGATTTTCCAGTACAACCTTGTTGAGTTTATTGGCGCGGGCAAAAGCCAGCGCAGCAGGGCGCTTGTAGCGCCACAGGCGCTCTTCCTGCTCGAGAGGGTTGTCCTGCTTGCGAATATTCAGGCCGCCCTCGGGACGTTCAATATCCGGGTAGTGGAATTTGACCCGCTCAGGGTCCACTTCCACGGTCGCAGAGCTATCCATATTTTCTGCCAGGGTGATCATTGCCACCCAGCAGCCGCTAAAGCGAGACAGCTCCAGCCCATAGTGACCATAATCCAACACTTCCTGCACGGTGGCGGGGTTAAGTACTGGAATATGCATATCCACAAAGGCAAATTCAGACTGCCCGGGATAGGAGGATGACTTACAGCCGTGGTCATCGCCGGCAACGATCAGCGCGCCACCTTTGGGAGAGGAGCCAGCGGCGTTGGCATGGCGAAATGCATCGCAGGAGCGATCGACACCCGGTGTCTTGCCATACCAAATCCCGCAGACGCCATCCACTTCTGCACCCTGGAACAAGCCCACCTGCTGGGAACCCCAAACTGCCGTAGCCGCCAACTCTTCATTGACGCCAGGCTGGAAACGGATGTTGTACTCTCCCAGCAGTTTCTTCGCCCTGGATAACTGCAGATCGTAGCCACCCAAGGGCGACCCACGATAACCGGAGATAAACGTCGCGGTATTGAGATCGCGATCCCGGTCCATTCGCATCTGGTCTATGGGTAAGCGCACAAGGGCCTGGATACCTGAAAGGAGCACACGGCCCTTGAGCATGGTGTAGCGGTCGTCCAATGAAACCTGTTTTTTTACTTGGGAATCCGCCGTACTTTGAGGACTGGTTACTTTTTCAGTCATACACCTACTTCCGGTTAATTATTCTTCTCGAAACCCGGTTCGAGTTATTAGTCATTATTCTTCCGAATAGTCCGTTTTCCGTGGTCAGATGCGCCTGTTTTTATATTTGCCGCAAAGTCCCAGAGCGGCTCAGGGCACACTGCACCTATCCCGAAACGGTTTAGTCAGGTCATACTAGTTCGTTAAGCGCAATAGAGCATTGCTTTATTCACGCAAATATGCGTAAATTTGTGATAGAAGTTTCGATTTAGATAATTTTTATAGGATAGGAGTCTTTATGAAGCGTTCGACAGACCTGGATGATTTTGACCGTAAGATTCTGCGAGCGCTGCAGGAGAACGCAGATTACTCCATGGCAGAGCTGGGCGATAAAGTCGGCCTTTCGCACACTCCCTGCTGGCGCAGAATCAAGCGGTTGGAAGCCGAAGGTATTATCCGTGGCCGTGTTACCTTGCTGGACCCACGCAAATTGGATCTGGGTGTCACCGTATACTGCTACGTTACCATCCACAATCACGATGAGGAATCCCTGAACAACTTTGAATCAGCAGTTCAGGATGTCCAGGAGGTGGTCGAGTGCTATTCCACCAGCGGAGACAAAGACTATGTCCTGCGCGTTGTAGTGGATAGCGTGGAGCACTATGAGCAATTACTGAAGCGCTCCCTGGTACACCTGCCAAACGTGGCCTCAGTCAATTCCACCTTTGCCCTCAAGCAGGTGAAGTACACCACCCAGCTGCCACTTTAAGCCAAAAGTGTGAAAAGTAAAGCCCCTTGTTTTAACGCATGGGGCTTACAGAGAAAATTTCGGTTACTCTGCAACTTCCTGCAGCGCATTAAGTAAATGATCAAGCGTTTCCTGCAGTGATTTGCTGTCACATTCCACTGTTATTTCTGCATATTGCCGGTAAAGGGCCTGTCGCTCTTCAAATAAGTCCGCAAAAGACTGCCCGGGCGCCTTCGCAATGCCACGGCTTTCATAATTATGGATACGCCGGCGCAATTCCTCCGCTGAACACTGAAGAAACACTACCACACCCTGACTGCGTAGATTCGCCATGCCCTCTTCGCTATAGACTGCGCTTCCTCCAGTGGCAATAACATCACTGGGGAGGGTGGCCTCAGCTAATACCTCCCCTTCAATGGCACGAAGATTCAAGTAGTCACTTTCAGCCATAATTTGCTGCAAAGTCTTGCCCTCCCTGGACTGGATCAGAACATCAGTATCTGTAAACCCCAGTGCCAGCTCCTTTGCCAACAACACCCCCAGCGTACTTTTACCGGCGCCAGGCATTCCAATCAGGACAATACTCTTTCTTTTTTTCATTTTATTAATACTTGCACATTCAATCGCCACGGCGGGGAAAAAACACCGAGCGCAACCAGCCCAATAAGGTGTTCTCTCCCAACATCATCTTATCCAATTCATCCAGATTATGCGTCTGACGGAAGGCATCGGCAAATAATGCCTCGCGGGTAATCATTCGCCGCTTGGGGTTTATTGATTTAATGGGTCTTGCCGGATTACCGGCGACAACCGTATTTGCGGGGACATCCTTAGTAACGATGCTTCCGGCTCCCACTACAGAATTATCACCGATAGTGACACCTTTGCAGATAGTTGCACTATCCCCGATCCAAACATTGTTACCCAGGCGCACCGGGGAAGTACAACGGAAGGGCCGCGTGCGATTGTAGAGCCCATGCCAATCAGAATCGGAAATATACACATTGGCAGCAATCATACAGCCATCGCCAATCTCAATAGATTGAGCGGCAGATATACGCACCCCAGGAGAGATCAACACAAAATCACCAATAGTAATAAATGCCTCTCCGCCCTTGTGCCCAAAGGTGGTAAAGCGAATACATTTCTCGTTATTGGAGATTAAGTGAGGGTAATTTCCGAGCCGAACATTTCCGCCAAAAACATGGACAGAACCCGGGTCCATTACTTCCGGCTCAATCCCGACCGCATCGAATTGTGGCAGAAGGAAATATTCTGTTCGCCATTTGCGCCAACGGAGCTGCAGTCGCTTGAGCCAATAGGGCCTGTGATCCTTACGCATATTTTAATTTCTACTTTTATTTTCTGGGATTTACGGAGTCCTGAGTAAAAACCCAATTGCTTTTGTATTAGTGGCAGTTTAGTGTTTCGGCCACGAAAAATAGCAAGCGTTTACCCATGTCCCTAAAACTACCTATTGATATTCGAGCAATTAAAGGTTTCCTCGCTGCCCATGAAGGGGAAGCTCTCTACCACCTGGCAGCTGAAGCCAGCTCACTGGGCCCCTGCCTTGAAGTGGGCAGCTACTGCGGAAAATCATCAATTTACCTGGCCAGTGCCTGTAAACTGACCGATAACATCCTGTTCGCCGTAGACCACCATCGCGGATCTGAAGAGCACCAGCCCGGAGAGGAGTATCACGATCCCGAACTGTTTGATGGCCAAGCCAATTTAATGGACAGTTTCCGCTCTTTCCGCACGAATATTCGCGCGGCTGAATTGGATGACTGGGTTGTTCCCATCGTCGCGCCCTCCGCAACAGCTGCACGCTGCTGGAATACCCCTTTGGGTCTCGTATTTATTGACGGCGGCCACTCCCTGGAAGCGGCCATGACCGATTATCGCAGCTGGTCCCGCCATATCGTGCCCGGCGGCTACCTGGCTATCCACGATATTTTCCCGGACCCCGCCGATGGCGGCCAGGCGCCCTACGATATTTACAAGCTAGCCCTGGCCTCCGCTCAATTCGAGCTCGTCGAAACTGTCGACACCCTGGGAATCCTGCGCCGCATTTGAGGGCAGGCACACCGATGTAAACAGCTCGCTCGCTGGCGTTAATCCGGCGAGCGCATCGGCAGCCAAAAGCATGGCTCCTACAGTCCAGGTAGTTTTTTCCTCCGGCCAGATGGCCTCATCCCGGTAGACATAGCCGGTCCAGTAGCCCCCATCTTTATCCTGCCAGCGGTGCAAGCCGCGATACAAAATTTCCGCCCGCGAACGCTGGTCAGCAGCCATTAAAGACATGGTGAGTTCACAGGACTCTGCCACTGTCACCCAAGGCTCATCGCTGACACAGCGACACCCCAAACCAGCCACGACAAACTCATCCCAGCGCTGCTGAAGCCGCAACTGCGCTGCCTCACCAGAAAAGGCACCGGTTAATACGGGGTAAAACCAGTCCATTGAAAAGCGCGCCTTGCTTTCCCAGGTGCGATCAAAGCGCTCCGGTTTATTGCGCAGCGCATCGCCCAGAGCTTCCCGGGCAAGCATCCATTGCGGGCGAGCAACCCCTAGCTGGTGGGCAATATTAATTGCGCATTCCAGACTTTTATAAATGGAAGAGCAACCGGTGATCAGGGCATCTTCCATAGGGGCGCCCTCTGAATCTACCGCCCAATGAATTTCGCCAAATTCCGTTTGCAAGCGCAATACAAACTCGATTGCACGCTCCACCATCGGCCAATAGCGTTGTAAAAACAGTGTGTCTCTACTGATCAGGAAGTACTGCCAAATTCCTGTTGCCACATAGGCAACAAAATTGGTTTCACGGCGCTCCCGGTTGTCAATATCGCCATCTTTATAAGCGGCCCACCAGCTGCCGTCTTCCAACTGAATCTCTGCCAACCAGCAATAGGCGTTTTCAGCAGCACTAAATTCTCCGGCAATGGCGAGCCCCATAGCGGCTTCAACATGATCCCAGGGGTCGGCATAGCCCCCTTTAAACCAGGGAATTGAACCATCGGGGAGCTGCTGGGAGAGAATATAGGCGGCGCTATCCTGGATAAATCCTTCAGGGAAAAGACCAGAAGCTTTTGCCGGCATAGAAACTTTACTCATGCTTCAGCTCCCTCAGACAGGGAGAGAGGCGCATCCACTCGTTGTGTCGAACCAGCAGGTTTCACAAAATAAAGAGCGATACTTTTTCCCAACAGCGGGTTCAATAGTTTTTCGAGAATCCGGGTAAAGGCTGGTTTCTTCATCAGGTCCCACACCAATAGCCGGTGATAGGCAGAGACCAAACGGGAATCGGGCTTGTCCCAAAACAAACACTTTAACCACCAGTAAGGTGCATGTAACGCATGGGCCTTATGCCGGGCAAAATAGTGGTGCCCCAGCTTTTCAATATCCTCCCGCAGCTCGCGCTCGCGGAATATTCGGATATGCCCACCCTCAACCTGATGGTATTCATCGCTGAGTTTCCAGCACACCCACTCGGGGAAAAATGCCGGCACCGTCGCGGCAAAAATACCGGAGGGTTTTAATACCCGGTTAATCTCAGCCAAGACAGACTTGTAATCGGGGATATGCTCAAGTACCTCTGAGCAGATAACCACATCAAAACTCCCATCGGAAAATGGTAGTTTCAAGCCATTGGCAACTCCGAACTGCAAGCGACCCTTTGAATGTTCGGGAGAGCGGAAAGGTTCCGCTCGCTCACTGGCAGTGCGCACATCATCAAAACACAGGTCAATGCCGTAAACATCAACCTCATCAGTGATCATCAAGTGAATGGAATGGCGCCCTTCACCGCACCCCAAGTCGAGGACTTTTTGGCCGGGGCGCAGATTTAAGTGCTGGGGATCTACAGTAATCATTAAGCCGCCTCCGCACTGCGCATATTCGGAGTTTCTATTTCATGACTACTGGGTTGTTCCGCCAGTGTATGTCCGAGAATTTCCCGGTAATATTTCACCAAACTCTCTGCAGCGATTTTCCAGGAAAATTTATTTTCAATGCGCTGGCGACCTTTCTCACTGAGTTCTTTTCGCAGCGCTTCGCTGGATAAAACCTGGCGCAGGGCATTAGCCAAAGCTTCGTGATTTCCTGCAGGGACCACGATTCCGGCATCCCCAACCACCTCAGGCAAAGCACCCCCGTCACTGGATACTACCGGAGCACCACATGCCATTGCCTCCCCGGCAGGTAAACCAAATCCTTCGTAGAGCGATGGGCAAACTACCGCTGTAGCCTTGCGGTAATTATCGACCAGTTCTTCGTTAGAAATACCGGAGACAAACTGAACCCTATCCTGAAGATCCAGATCGTGAAGCAAGTGTTCCGTGGCGCCACCTTCGCGTAATTTGCCAACCACCAACAACTCTATGTTTTCATATTCCTGGCGTAATTCCGCCAACGCCTGTAATAAAAAGCGCAGACCTTTAAGCGGCTGGTCTGCCGATGCGGTGGTCATAATTCGCAGAGGCAAGCGCTTATTCTCTGCCCCTGGGTTGAATAATTCGGTATCAATACCGTTGTAAATCAGGTGAATCTGCTCGGGAGCTACGCCAAACTGCTCGATAATATCCCGCTCAGATTGCTTGGAAACTGTCACGATATGGCGAAGCTTCCGCGATACCTTAATCTGCATATTCAAAAAATTATGCCAGCGACGTACCAGCAAACGAAAACGCCAATCGGGGGCGGCATCTAATGCCAGTTGGCGATCCCGGGTAATGGGGTGATGAATTGTCGCGACAACAGGCAATCCATTTTTCTCGATATCCAGCAAGCCGTAGCACAGTGATTGGTTATCGTGAACAATGTCGTATTGTTTGCCGTGCTTGCGCAGGTATTTATTTACCCGACGGCCAAAGGTATAAGGCTCGGCAAAACCGCCGGTAAGCTTACTCCACCATTCAAAAAAATCCGCCCACGAGAGCAGGTGGCGAGGTTTCAAGGCCCGCGCTGGACGCTCAACTTCATAGAGGTTCAACCCTGGCATTTTGATGAGTTTTACGCGCTCATCGAGTTCTGGGTAGGGCTGGCCAGAAATAACATCCACGGAGTGACCAGCATCAACCAGTGCTTTACTCAGGTAGCGCAGGTAGATGCCCTGACCACCACTGTGTGGATTGCTGCGATAGCCTAAAAGGCATATTTTTAGTGGCCGCGTCTCGCCAGCCGTTGGACCGTCTGCACAATTTCCCAAGGCGGTCATAGTTTCCCCATCTGCAATATTCTTATACCCCATAACATTATCCGCTCTCGCACAGACATTCTGCGAATGCCAACGTCTAAGAGCCGACCGTCTTGGGTGTCTCGCTGGTAAAGCGGAAGAATACACTGGCGGAGAAATGACTGCTAGGCGGAAGCGGTCCACACTCTTGGTATCCTGGCCCAAGGATGTGTGCTCGCAAGCCAAAATAGCAACAAAAGCCCAGCAACCGCACACCGTGTCATTCGATACACTCAAGCCATGGCGACTTTAAAAGAAGGGATTAACACGAACAGGAAGTGGAAATAAGTCAATCGAGAATAAAAAAATGCCCGCCAAAAGGCGGGCCAGATTTCTCGAACACACTTTCAGGAGGAGAGTTTCAAGCACATTACGCACTTAAATTTAGGTATAGCAGAGGAAATACCCCCACTAACTCTCCTGTCGTGAAAGCCGTTCACTAAAACGGCAATCGGCGCTAAAGCACACCGCCAATGTTTATACCCGATGCAGATAACTCTGGTATTCAACATCGGTAACGCGGGCAGCTATCTCTGCTTGCTCCTGTCTTTTCAACAGAGAGAACAATTCCACAAAGCGTGGATCAAGATGCTCGCGCCACAAAGGGCTCTGCTCAAATCGCTCCAGTGCACCACTCCAGGTATTGATCAACTTCTCACTCTCTACCTGATAAGCATCGCCTTCCACAGGTGCAGGCGCTTCCATCTGGTTCTCAATGCCATGACACACACCAGTGAGAATCGCAGCTAACACCAGATAGGGGTTAACATCCGCCCCGGCAATACGGTGCTCGATACGCCGTGCCACAGGATCGCTGGCGGGCACACGCAAAGTTGTAGTGCGATTATCGTAGCCCCAGCAGAGATTCAGCGGTGCATGAGAGCTCTCTTGGAAGCGACGATAGGAGTTGCTGTGAGGTGCGAAAAACGCCATCGCATCGTTGGCAGTCGCCAGCATTCCTGCTGCGGCATAACGCAGTAAATTAGAGCCAGTATCAGAACCGTCATCAAAAACGTTCTTTCCATTGGCGTCGATCAAACTCATATGCACGTGCATTCCGTTACCCGCCTGATCCCCGAAAGGCTTGGCCATGGTACTCACGCGGAAGCCGTGACTGCGCGCCACCCCTTTTAACAAGCGCTTAAACAGTAATGTTTGGTCTGCTACTTTAACGGGATCGGCACTGTGCAACAGGTTGATTTCAAACTGTCCCGGCGCACACTCCGACAATACTGAATCTGCGGGAATACCCTGTGCCTCGCAGGCAGCTCGCACATCGGCAAAGAAGTGTCGCTGTGCATTGAGCTCGGACAGATCGTATACGTCGGTGGAAGGCACCAGCTCGGCGTCGTTATCGCTAACCGGGCGCGGACGCGCCAGGTGATCCACCTCATCGCGGAGCAGATAGAATTCCAGCTCGGTCGCACACACGGCCGTATAACCCAGTTTGCCGAGACGCTCTACCACGCGCTGCAACTGGCTGCGGGGATCGGCATAGAGAGAGGAGCCATCTGCCTCATGCAACTGCATATGCAGCTGAGCGGTGGACTCGCGATGCCAGGGCGCCAGGCTAATAGGCGAAACCGGCAGACAAACGCCATCGCTGTCTCCACTGGCAAATACCAGCGGGCTGTCTTCGATATCCCGCCCCCAAATATCGAGACTGACCGCGCTGCGCGGCATTTGCAGACTGCCCTTGAGCAATTTCTCCGCAGCTTCTGCCGGCAACCACTTCCCTCGCGGCACGCCATTGATATCGAACATAAAGCCTTCGATCCACTTTAGGTCCGAGTGCTCTGCCAGGAATTTTTGCGACTGCTCCAGCAGATCGAGCTGGGCAGTGAATTCTTTTTCTTGAGACATAAGGTGCCTGGGGTGATCCAATCTAAACGCAGAGACGGCTCCACACCGCTTTTCCATTCAAACTATGGAAAACGGGGTATCAGACCGCCTCTGCAACAGAGTATCTTGCCGCTATGTTACGCCAGTGCTTTAGCAGTGTCGTCCAGGGCGCGGTGCGCTTTTTCTACCAGCTCATCGACCTGTTCAGTGGTCATAATCAGCGGCGGTGCGATAACCATGGCATCGCCAACGGCGCGCATCACCAAACCGTGCTTGATACTCAGGTCACGACATACCGCACCAGCGGTGCAGTCATCATCAAAACGAGCGCGGCTGGCCTTATCTTTTACCAGCTCCAAGGCACCGACCATACCCAAACTGCGGGTTTCGCCAACGATCGGATGCTCCGCCAGTTCAGCCCAGCGCTTGGACAAATAGGGGCCGGTTATATCGCGGACATTCTCGATAATCTTCTCGTTGCGCAGAATATTGATAGTTGCCAGACCTGCCATACAGGCAGCCGGATGCGCGGAGTAGGTGTAACCGTGGGTAAACTCGCCACCTTTGGTTTTGATCACCTCAGCGACACGATCACTCACCATGGTACCGCCCAGGGGGAAGTAGCCATTGGTTACTGCTTTGGCGAAAGTCATCAGGTCGGGCTTCATGCCGTAATAGTCAGCACCGAACCACTCACCGGTGCGACCGAAACCAAAAATCACTTCATCCATCACCAGCAGGATGTCGTACTGGTCCAGCACCTTCTTGACTTCCGGCCAATAGGTTTCCGGCGGGATAATTACGCCGCCAGCCCCCTGGATTGGCTCAGCGATAAACGCCGCAACATTATCCGGGCCCAGCGCCTGGATTTTCTCATCCAGGCTGCGAGCCGCTTGGATACCAAACTCCTCTGGAGACATATCGCCGCCCTCACCAAACCAGTAGGGCTGCTGTACGTACTCAATGTAGTCGAGCGGCTGGAATTGCTTGTGCATACCACTCATACCACCCAGGCTGGCACCGGCAATGGTAGAGCCGTGATAGCCATTCTTACGGGAAATAACGATGCGCTTCTCCGGCTTTTCCTGGATATCCCAGAAACGGCGGATCAGGCGCAGGTTAGTATCATTTGCCTCGGAACCGGAACCCGTGAAGAACACATTGTTCATATGCGCCGGGGTCACTTCAGCCAAGGCGTCGGCCAGTTCAATCGAGGGCACCGTAGTGCACTGGAAGAAGCTGTTATAGAAAGGCAGGGTATTCAGCTGCTCGTAGATCGCATTGCTGATTTCTTTGCGGCTGTAGCCGAGGTTGCAACACCAGAGGCCTGACATGCCATCAAGCATTTTGTTGCCATCAATATCGGTGATGTAAGCGCCCTCGGCGCTGGTAATCACACGGGTCCCCTGCTGGCCCAAGTCATGGAAGTCAGTAAATGGGTGTAGCAGGTGCTCACGGTCGTGTTGCTGCAGCTCAGTCTTGTTCATATTTCTCTCCTGGCTTTCACAGGCCTTGCTCAGCGCCCACCAATCGGGCTCAAAAGGCCAAATCGTTACCACTAATTTGTGATCACATTCTAGTGGGGCCATCGACAGAAGCGCAAGGTCTATCTGCCCTTACCGAAAACATAAGGTCGAATCGCGCCAGTGCGAGGAGAAAAAAGGGAACTAAATAGTCAACTGGGGGGGAAAGGAGCCGCTACAGCAGCTCCTCTGCAGAGATAGAGCCGAGCCCCTCTTCAATATCCTGCTGAATGGCTTTGCGCACCTTCAACTCATCTTTACTGGCAATAGCTTCGAGCAGATCTTGATGCCGGTCTGGCAACTCCTGCACGCCAAAGCGCTGGAAAACCAAGTGCTGGAGGGGAGCTGTCTGTAGCCACAGGCTCTCGATCAGGGATAGGATGATATGGGGCTGCCCCAGGCGATAAAGGGTAAAGTGAAATTCCAGATTAGTGGTTACATAGCGCTCGATGTCTTTCTGAGCGAGAGCTTCTGTTACACGCTCATCCAGCTCCCGAAGTTGCGCTAATTCTGCATCCCCGACCAATGGCAGGGCCTGTTCAGCGGCCTGACACTCCAGGGCCACACGAGCGGCACAAATCTCTGCCAGTTTTTCCGGGGTCATTGTCGGCACCCTGACCCGGCGGGTATCTGACAGCTCCAAGGCCCGCTCCGAGGTCAGGCGACGCAACGCTTCGCGAACCGGCATTGGACTGCAATTAAGCTCCGAGGCCAGACCCCGGATAGTAATCGCCCTACCCGGCAAAAACTTTCCCCGCAGAATGGCATCCCGCACCTGAAAATAAACCCTCTCCTGGGTTGTGCGGTACTCTTCCTGGGGACTGTTAAATTCCTGCACCATACCTATGCTGCCCTGACCTGCTCCAACATATGAGGGACATCCTCCGCACCCACCTCAATTAAATGTTCAGCCGCCCGGCCACTTTGCCAAATTTCATAAAAATCATCTGCCACCCGGCGACTGAGATCAACCACCCGCCCCCAGTACTTCAAACGGTCTTCACGGTCGAGCTTGTAGAAATCATTGCGGTCTGGAATTTTTCCATAGGGCAAGGAGGCAACAAATTTGGGCGAAGGAGCCACAACCAGAGTGGATTGCATGGCATCTCCGCGAACCCGTCGCCAAGAGAGCCCTTTATCAAACCAGCCGGGCACCATATAGGGGAAAAAGTGCGGGTAGAGCACTAGGCCCTGGGGGTGGCGGAAGCGCAGATCAAAGTGGTAATCGGTGATACCGCCATCGCGATAATTACCCTGTGGAGCTCCCTCCGGTGTCTGCACCCCTGTCATTACCAAAGGGATACAGCCACTGGCCAGTACAGCAGCACAGGTATTCTGCTCAGTCAGCGGAATATTTTCGGTGCTCAGGTTCTGGAAGTGGATGCCTGCCGACTCTTGCGAATGAAAAACCACCCGCTCCCAAAAAGCGCTCAGGCTGTTGCGAGATACAGCATTTGCCAGTGCCGAGGCGAGTAATGCCGGCGCCAACAGCGCCTTGTTTTCACTGGCCAGTGGCCCCCTGCCCCTGACCGCCACAAAGTGGCTGTGCCAAATGGGATTTTCCACTACCTCGCGCGCACCTTCAGCACCCAACACTGCCTGCAGCATCTTGCGACCGCCGGCAGTAATCTCTTCAGGGGAGGGCTTGTCAGAATAGGCTTGGTAGATGTAGTGATGCTCTAATCGTTCAAGTGCTGATAGCGGCTCTGCCATTGCGTAACACATGTTGCGAAAACTACCGATAGATGATCCCAAGGTGACAATTGGCTCGCTCCGCGCCTTGAAGAACTCCCCCATCAATACCCGATCCAACTGGCTAATCACCAGCCACTTGGGACCGCCGGAAGCGCCGACCAGCGTCGAAAATTGTCTCTGGGACAACCCCTCTTCACGTATGCGCCGCGCAGCCGTCTCTCCGGCCAGTAGAATACAACTGGTATTTTTCACTCACTTTCTCTTTTTCTTGGCCGTCAGAATTTATCTCAGGCTTCAACTATCCCGGGCTACCACTCACCCTGATTATCCATAGACATCCAGGGCTCCTGGGGTGGGAGGGGCTCTCCACTTTGCAGCAACTCAATGGAAATCCCATCTGGGGAGCGAAGAAATGCCATATGGCCGTCTCTCGGAGGCCTATTGATGACCACCCCCTGATCCATCATGCGTTGGCACACCCCGTAAATATCATTTACCCGATATGCCAGGTGTCCGAAATTCCGCCCGCCAGTGTAGCTTTCCGGGTCCCAATTGTAAGTGAGTTCCAATGTCGGGGCCTTATTCTCCCTGGCCGCTTCAAGATCCTCGGGAGCTGCGAGATACACTAGGGTGAAACGCCCTTTATCATAATCATTTCGACTAACGACCTGCAGGCCCAGCTTTTCACAGTAAAACGCCAGAGATTCATCCAGATTGGTTACGCGAACCATCGTGTGTAAGTACTTCACCCTCTACTCCTTCTTGTTGCCAAGCTCTACAATCAGCCCATAACAAATAAATCGGCTTTTTAAAGCTAAACGCATATGTATAAAAAATTCTATCGCGAGTTCCTTCAGGCGCCCAGTGGCAGTCCCTCTTCCATGCTGCACATGGCTTGCCACTCCCACCACTACTGGCCCGATGTTACCCTTGATGCACTACAGCAGTACTGGCGCGATTCAGCACTTCTGGCCGATGAAAAATGGGGGCCAATTTTTGAGGAGAAGATACCCTCATGGCAAGCGGCGATCGCAAAATCCCTCAACTTGCCCAGGGCAGACTTGATCGCTATAGCCCCAAATACCCATGAACTAGTGTATCGGCTACTGAGTTCATTCGACCCCAGTAAACCATTGCGCATTCTCACTACAGACGGAGAGTTCTACAGTTTTACTCGCCAACTACAACGTCTGGAAGAGCTTCCTCAAGTAGAGGTAACGAGAGTTGCCAAAGAACCCTACGCCACCCTGGCGGAAAGATTTGAAACCGAACTACATAAAAATGAATACCATCTGGCCTATGCCAGCCTGGTATTTTTTGACTCCGGTGTGGTGTTTCCCCGGCTGCTGGAGGTTGCGGCACAGAAACCGCATGGCACACAATTCGTTATCGATGGATATCACGGTTTTTTTGCCCGCCCAATCGATCTTTCAACCGTTGCAGACAAGGTTTTTTTTACGGCAGGATCATATAAGTACCTAGGCGCCGGTGAAGGCCTGTGTTTTATGACAATTCCTGCGAACTGCACACTGCGCCCTGTAAATACCGGCTGGTTCGCAGAAATGGCTGAGCTGGAGAATCGCTCGGGAGAAGTCGGATATAGCGACAATTGGCTGCGCTTTGCCGGGGCGACCATGGACTATTCAACACTCTACAAAGCCCTGGCTATTTTCGATTTATTCCATCGCGAAGGCATTACCATCGAGAAAATACACGGCTATGTTCTCAATGCGCAAACCCGATTTCTGAATAGCATGGATAACTCAGACCACCCCATCTTGAATCGCAACAACTTGATTTGTCATGATCTGGAAGAAGGTCACGGCCACTTTTTCACATTTGACTGCTCACAACCAGAAATCTCACAGAGGGTTCAGGAAGAGCTCAAGGCTCGAGCAGTTCTGTGTGATCGCCGACAACAGTTTCTCAGGCTGGGATTCGCCATCTATCACGATAAGGATGAAACTTACCAGCAGGTTTTTAACTCTTAAAGCTTTAGAGCTAAGAGGACAGAGTGATTTTTACCACCGCCGCTAGAGCATATTTCACACCTAAAAGGCACACCGGCTCAGCTGCGGTTCAGGATTCAATTTATAAAATAATGGCGCCATTTTCGTCACAACAATCAGCACTCAATGGATAAGGAAGCATTATGAAAGCAGTAAAAATTTCAGTAATTTCCCTTCTCGCCCTGCTCGCCACCGCTTGTGGTAACGAGCGGGCTCCAGAAGACCGGGGGACCATGGTATCCATCGCTGCACGAGGGGAGGCAAGTCAGGTTCCTGATATCGCAAAAATTTCTGTCGGAGTGGTAACCGAGTCAGAGGACAGCAAACAGGCAATGCGCGATAACGCCAATCAGATGGAGTCTTTAATGGCCGCCATCAAAAAATCGGGTATCAACAAGAAAGATATTCAAACCACAGGCGTTAACCTGTCTCCGCGCTACCAGTACCAGCAAAACAAAAAACCCCGGATCACTGGTTACACCGCGCGAAATACCGTCAGCGTGAAGGTTCGCAAACTGGATGAACTCGGCAAGGTCTTGGACAACCTTACTGCCGCTGGCGCCAACCAGATCAACGGTCCGAGCTTCGAAATTGGTGAACCTGCTCCAGTTCAAGCCAAAGCCCGGGAAAAAGCCCTTGAAGACGCCCAGGAACGTGCAGAAATGTACGCCAAAGCGCTGGGTACAAAAGTACGTCGCATTGTCAGTATTTCAGAAAATGGCAACGGCGGTATGCCACGCCCCATGTACCGCACTGAAATGGCGGCCATGAAAGACAGCGCTTCCACCCCCATTTCACCGGGAGAAACCACTCTTACCGTCAATCTGGATCTGGTATACGAACTCGAGGACTAATACGGAGCAATAGCTACTCACATACGAAGACAGGAAGGATACACCGCGCTTGGGGCCGTTCGGGGCTTGAATATATCCACAGTGCATTTCGATTCTTCCCTGCTCCCCCTCAGTAGCTGATGTCTTGCCAGCAGTGAAACAGCACAACAGCCTTGCTGTTTCACTGCCATTCTTCTCTACCGGCTAACCGCTGATATCTTGCTCAAGAAACACATCACTTGGCAGCTCGCTGGACTCTTTGTAAATAACGCCTTCTTTCATTACAAACAGAACCCGTTGCATTTCCGAAATATCTTCCAGGGGATTTCCAGCCACAGCGATAATATCAGCTATCTTGCCCTCGCTAATGCTGCCCAGTTCATCCTGTACTTGCAGCAGCTGGGCCGCATTCCAAGTCGCTGAACGCAATGCATCGGCCGGGCTCATTCCACCCTGCACCATCAGTAAAAATTCACGGGCATTATCGCCGTGACGGGTAACACCGGTATCCGTTCCAAATGCAATTTTTACTCCGCGCTTGTGAGCGCGGCTAAAAGTATCCTGCATTAAAGGCCCCATTGTCGCGGCTTTCGGGCGCACCAGGTCCGGCAGGAAGCCTTCAATCGCCGATTTTTCTGTCACCCACTCGCCAGCCATTAGAGTCGGCACAAACCAAGTGTTGTTACGGCGCATCAGGTCCATCACTTCATTATCCATATAGGTGCCGTGTTCAATGGAGTCCACTCCAGCACGAATTGCGCGGATCATTCCCTCCTTACCGTGGGCATGTACTGCAACCGTGAAACCATAGTCCTTAGCAGCCTCAACAATTGCCTCCAACTCATCCTGCATAAATTGAGGGTTCTGGCCGCTCTTTGCCACACTCAAGACTCCACCAGTCGCGGTGATCTTGATCAGGTCAGCGCCGTCCTTATAGCGCTGACGAATCGCTTTGCGCGCGCTGATAGGCCCATCAATAACACCATCCACCGGGCCAGGGTTCCCCATCAGGTCCTGCCTGAGCCCATTGGTGGGGTCAGCGTGCCCACCGGTAGTTGCGATTGTCTTTGCCGCCGTATAAATACGCGGACCTTCCACCAGGCCTTTGTTGATTGCATTACGTAAACTCACAGTCACGTTGTCGTGATCACCAAGATTTCGAATCGTGGTGAATCCAGCCTGTAGAGTGCGATGTGCAGCATCCACGCCGCGCAAGGTAAAATCGGCAGTATTCCAGCTGAAAGACTCCATATAAGCACGCGGCCCAAACTCGTAAGTGAGATGGCTGTGCATATCCATCAAACCTGGCAATACCGTATATTCTCTCAAGTCGACCAAGCGCTCTCGATCGCGCTTGGCAAACCCTTTCTGCACGGACTCAACCCGTCCGTCGACAATATGAATGGTGCGGTCTTCCAATAATTTTCCATTACTGCTATCAAATAATTTGCCAGCGTAAATTGCGATGCTCTCAGCACTCGCCTGCAAACTGAAAAGCCCGGCAAATACCGACAAAGCCACGGCGGCTGCGCGGTTGACAAAGTAGCTTCGGTTGGTCTTTGTTGTCATTGTCGTCCCCAGTAGATCTCTTTTAGATTCTTAACGTCCTTTACCAAGATCGCACAATCTACGCAATTACCCAGGCGAGAGGAAGCCTCTATGAAAATCTATGAGTTCGCAGCAGCACCAAACTGTCGACGTGTTCGCATGTTTATGGCAGAAAAGGGGTTAGATGCAGAATATGTCGGAATAGATATTACAAAAGGGGAAAATCTTAGCTCAGAGTTTCGAAGCAAAGATATCAATAAAAAAGTACCCGTAATGGAGCTGGATGACGGCACTTACATTGCGGAATCAGTGGCCATTCAGCGTTATTTTGAGGAGCTACACCCAGAGCCACCACTCTTCGGCCGCACCCCCAAGGAAAAAGCACTGGTGGAAATGTGGAATCGCCGTGCCGACTTTAACCTTATGTTTCCTGTCGGGATGTGTTTCCAGCACGTTTCCGGTTTCTTTAAGGACCGGATGAATGTTTACCCCGATTTTGGTGAGGATTCAGGCAAACGAGCCCTGAAGTTTATGGATACCCTCGACAATCACTTTTCAGACCATGAATACCTGGTTGGTGACTATTTTTCAGTGGCCGATATCAGCATGGTTTGCGGACTGGATTTCGGCAAAGTTCAAAACCTTCGACCCGATCCGTCCAAGCACTCTCACCTAATCAGGTGGCGTGAACAACTTAAAGAGCGCCCCAGTTTTAAAGCTTAAACTCTATTTCCCCGCCCAAACAGGGCGGGGAAATAATTTCAATCAGTCCTTTGCAGGAAGCACCTCAACGGGGCCAATATCCAAGGCTTCAACCTCGCCTTTAATCTTACTCAGATCCCCAACAATCACCCAGGTGAATTGATCTGGCGCAAGATACTCCTTCGCGGAGGCCTCCACTTTTTCCTTATTCAGTGCTGAAACCCGCTGTGGATATTCAGCAATATATTCCTCTGGAAGCCCCTTCTCCACCTGCCAATTAATACTGGAAAGCAATTGCCCTTTGGTCTGGAATCGAGCACTTTGCTTTAGGACTTCATCATTCTGGTAGTCCTCAAGCTCTTTTGCAGTGATAGGACGCTCTCCTAAGTATTCCTCATACTCTTTTACCAATTCCTTAATGGCTGGAGCTGTTTTATCAGTTTGCACAGGAGCAAAGAGGATATAAGGACGCTGCCCTTCTGTATCGAGGGAAACCGCGCGGGCACCATAGGACCAATGCTTGTTCTCACGAAGATTCATATTGACCCGGGAAGTGAACTTTCCGGCAATAATATTTGTCATCGCATCAAAAGCTTCAGCTCCCTGCGGCTGCCAAGGCGGCATCAGCAAACCCGCCATGATATAACTCTGTTGTGCGCCGGGGCGGTCAAGCAAATAAACTCGAGCCTTTTCCGGACGGGGCACCTTGGCAACGTCAATTTTGGGAAGCTCTGATTTAGGAGCAGTCCACTTTCCGAGTGTTTCATTCAGCAGAAGCTCTATTTCTTTTTCAGTAACATCGCCCACGATCGTCAGGGTTGCATTATCCGGTCGCACCCAGGTCTTTTGGAAATTAACCAGATCCTCACGGGTTATGGACTTAATTCCCTCAGGAGTACCCGATCCCGTCAAGGGAGAGCCATAAGGGTGGTTTTCTCCAAATAGCAGCGGCGGCAGTTCACGCATAGCCAAGCCCTGAGGCTGGGCTTTTTCCTGGGCTATTGCATCCAGGCGATTGGACTTAACCCGCTCCAGGTCGGACTCGGGGAAACGAGGTTCAGTAACCACCTTCTCAAATAGCTCCAGCGATGGCTCCAGCTGCGTCTTAAGGGCACTCATGCTGATATTGTTATAATCAAGGCCGCTACCACCACCAATATTTACACCAAGCTCTTCTGAGCGAGAGCTAAATTCCAGGCTATCCAGATCACCCGCACCTTCGTTCAGCATTTGCGCCGCAACTGAAGCCAGACCCGGCTTATTTTTATCTGCGGAGGCGCCACTGCGAAATTGCAGATTCATCAGTACCACGGGAGTGTCATGGCGTTCAGCCAGAACAACTTTTAATCCATTTTTGAGAGTAAATTCTTTTTGTTTTGGCAGTTCCAGCTCTACATTTTTATCCACCTCGGGGAGTTTGCTGCGGTCAGCACCTTCCGCCGCTGCCGTATACTTCTGCTTCGGCTCCATAATTAAGGTGTAGGAGTCCTCTTTCAACCACTGCTCAGCCACTTCCTGAACTTCGAGAGCGGATACTTTTGCATAATCCTCCACGCCTTCTATCAAGGCTCCGGGATCACCAAAATAAAACTCCGACTGGGCAAGGATGTCACTCTTACCACCAAAACCACCGGTTTTTTCCAACCCCTTTACCAGCCCGGCAAACTCACTCTGTTTAACCCGGCGCAGCTCATCAGCATTCACACCATTTTTTGCGAATTGCTTTAATTCTTTATTCAGTAAGTCTTCAACTTTTTCTACGGACTGCCCGGGTTTCACGTCGACGATAATCATCAACTGCCCTGCAAGCTGACGGCCATAATAAAAAGCGCTGACGCTGGTAGCCACTTGCTCATCACGAACCAAACGGCGGTAAAGAAGAGAGTTTTTTCTATTGGCGAGAAGGGAAGTCATTAATTCCAGCGCGTCTTCCACTTCGCTACCCACTGCAGGTACATTCCATACCTTGTAAATTCGAGTTTGGGGCACCTGATCGTAAACTACCTCTCTCTTTTTCACTTGGGTGGGTAGTTCCCAATTCTTAATACGCGGTTGTACACCTGTGCTCGGGATATCACCAAAATATTTGCGCACCTTGGCCATCGCATCTTTGACCGTAACATCACCCGCAATTACCAAAACTGCATTAGCGGGCTGATAATGGTCCTCAAACCATTTTTTGACATCTTCAAGACTGGCGTTGTCCAGGTCCTCCATCGAGCCAATCGGCGTCCACGAATAGGGGTGTCCTTTGGGGAAGGTGCTCTTGGCAATAATATCGAACGCTTTGCCATAAGGTGCATTCTCCCCCTGGCGCTTTTCATTTTTTACAACACCGCGCTGCTCATCCAAAACCTCCTGGGTAATTGCACCTTTAAAATGCCCCATTCGGTCGGACTCCATCCACAGCGCCATATCCAGGGCGCCTTTGGGCACAGTGACAAAATAATTGGTGCGGTCATTGCTGGTGGTGCCATTCATATCGGTGGCCCCAGAGCGCTGGAAGGGTTCGAAATATTCCCCTGGGAAGTTTTCGCTACCGTTAAACATCAAGTGCTCAAATAAATGAGCAAATCCGGTTTTACCTGGCGGCTCGTCCTTAGAGCCAACTTTGTACCAAAGATTGGTAGAAACAACGGGGGCTTTGTGGTCTTCATGCACAATCACCGTCAGGCCATTGGGCAATACTTCCTTATGGAAAGGAATCTCCAACTTGGGTGGCGGGACATACGCCTCTTTATCGGATGCAGCAGCCTTACTACTGGCTGCTGCTTCCTTATCCACCGAAAGCGCATGAGGCGTATCATCGGTAGACTTTCCGCAAGCGGTAAGGCCAGTAATAGCGATGGCAACGCTGATAAGTAGCGGACGCAAGTCCATATTGTCACTCCCTTTTAAAAAACCGCAATTTCAGGATGGCAAGTTTAGGCCAGCTTTCCTCCAGAGTGTCAGCAAAACCTTTTACCAACCGCAATTTAGCAAATATTCCAGGCAAAAAAATGGGCACCGAAGTGCCCAAATCAATACATCACAGAGAGAAGCGAGATGACAATCGCCCAAGGAATCAGGTCACCAGCTCTACTCCTGCGCTGAAAACATTACGCTGCCACAGTACCAGACTTGTCTTCGGCCTCGCCTACAACCGTATGGTGACCAAAGCGCTCCTCGGCAACACGGTCCGCTACGTGAGCGGTGGTCTGGCCGGTTTCATCGGCACGCTCGAACACTTCTTTCATAGTGTTGCCAATCTCTTCGATATGAGCGCGCACTTCTGCAGCGTCGTAATCGCCTTTCTGCTGGTAGTAAACATCGATAATACCGCCAGCATTAATGACATAGTCCGGTGCGTACAAAATACCTTTCTCGCGAAGCACTTCAGCGTGACGCTCTTCCGCCAACTGGTTATTGGCCGCGCCAGCGATCGCCTGAACCTTCAAACGGCTGATGGTGTCATCGTTGAGAATTGCACCCATCGCACAGGGGGCAAACAGATCTACGTCCAGGTCAAAGATTTCGTCGGCAGTTACGGCTATGGCACCAAGCTCTGTAACCGCACGATCAATATTGTCTTGGAAAATATCGGTGACAAACAGTTCCGCACCGGCATCCTTCAATAGTTTACCCAGGCGGAAACCGACGTTGCCCACGCCTTGAATAGAGACTTTTAAGCCGGTCAGGTCAGTCTTGCCCCAGCGGTGTTCTACCGCAGCTTTCAGGCCGACAAACACACCGTAAGCAGTCGAAGGGGAAGGATCACCACCATACTCGGAGCCCGCAAACAGGCCGGAGACAAACTCGGTTGTCTCACCGATAACACTCATATCAGACACACTTGTGCCGGAATCTTCAGCAGTGATATAACGGCCGCCCAAGGTATTAATAAATTCACCCATAGCGCGCAGTAACTCAGGAGTCTTTTCCTTGCGCGGGTCACCAATAATTACGGACTTGCCACCACCCAGCTTGAGACCGGCCATTGCGGACTTGTAAGTCATACCCCGGGAAAGACGGAGAACATCATTCAGGGCCTCGCCATCGTCGGCGTAGGGCCACATACGGCAGCCACCCAGTGAGGGACCCAAATTCGTATTGTGTACCGCGATAATGGCCTTCAAGCCACTCTTTGCATCTTGGTAAAACGCCACTTGTTCGTGTTTATCGTAGGCGGAATGGGAAAAAATACTCATTAACTGTTCCTCTCCGGAAGGCCGGTTCTACAGCTGGGGAACAACCACAGCCCTTATCTGTTTTTATCTGGAATAAGATTATATCCAGCTCCCACAGACAAAGTTTGCATATTTTGCACACATGAGCATTAGAATAGCTAAAGCATCACACCAAAATATCATTTTTAGGATATTCGTTTGCCCCGGAATAACTTGGGCCGCCCAGTCATTAATCTAGGCGGCTAGCTCTACGCTCTTATTTCTCCATCAATTGGCATTGAATACCGGGCCCTCTCCTACCGCTGGCGGCTCTCTTATAAATTTCCTATAACTGCCCCTCAAGAGAACACGATTCCTGTATAAATCTTCTGGCAAAGAACCACTTTTTGAAGCCTTCCTTAATATGTCTACTTTTTCAAAAATTTTTGAAAACCTCACAACACTGACAACTAAGATCATTTCCACCGCCTAAGCGCGTTACATCCTCTGCGTATGGTCTGGTAGAATCCGCGCCCAAATCGACCCATAGAGATAAACTCGATGCTGAATGCCGACGCTCTAAAACAACTTTCGCAACTGAAAACAGATATTCGCTCCAGTAAGGAGTTTGCCGAAGGCCGGGTTCGCGGCAGTAACGGCAAGTTTGGCTTCGTTGAGTTGGATGACGGGAGGGAAGCCTTCCTGCCTCCCAATGAAATGGAGCGTGTATTTCCCGGTGACCGGGTTCGAGTAAGTCTCTCAGAGGAGAACAAGGGTAAACTCGCGGCGGAGCTCGATGCATTGATCGACAGCCAGCTCGACTACCTTGTTGGCCAGTATGTACAGCGCGGCCAGGGCCACTTTATCCAGCCCACGCAAAATGGCCTGTCCCGCTGGATTTTTCTCCCTCCCAAGGCTCGCGGCAAGGCCCAGCCGGGAGAGTTTATTGCCTGCAAAGTAAACCGCCATCCATTTAAAGACGGCAGAGCCCAGGCCAAGGTGGAAACCGTTATCGGCAAGCCCGATATGCCCGGTATCGAACACGCCTATGTTGTCGCCCAATTCAAGCTGCCTGAGCAATTTGGTGCCGCTGCACAAAAGCAGGCGGACACAATTGCGGAGAAACTGACAACAGTTACCGGTGAGCGCACCGAACTTTCCGAGCTGGGCTTCGCAACTATCGATGCGGAAACCACTCGCGATATGGACGACGCTCTGGCCGTAAGCAGCCGTGACGGGGGCTGGACCCTGCACATTGCTATTGCAGACCCATCGTCGCTAATTGATGAGAACAGCCCCCTGGATAAAGAGGCGTTTAATCGGGCCCACAGCCAGTATTTACCGGGCGAAACCCTACCCATGCTGCCCCGCAACCTGTGTGAGAACCTGTTCTCCCTGGTTCCCGGCGAGCTGCGCCCCGCCCTGGTTATCCATATCGATATCGATAACGATGGCACCATTGGTAATAGCCGCTATGAATTTGCCGCTATTCGCTCCCTGCACAAACTGAGCTATGAACAAGTCAGCCGCTTTATTGAGGGTGACGACTCCGCCGTGCCCCAGGAGCAACAGGACAGTCTGCGTAATTTGGCGGCGATCTACGAAGCGCGCGCCGCATACCGTGCCAGCCACTCACTGGCAATGGAAGATCGCCCGGACTATGAAATCCGCTTGAACGATCAGCGCAAGATCGAGCGTATCGAAAAGCAGGAACGCAATATCGCTCAGCGAATGGTCGAGGAAGCCATGCTCGCTACCAATATCAGCATGGGTGGCAAACTCGCCGAGATTGAGCAGGGCTGCTTCTCTGTTCACTTGGGCTTCCGCGAAGAGCGCATGGGAGAAGTTCGCAGCCTGCTGAAAGAACTGCTACCTGAGCATGCAGAGGCCGATCTGGGGCAACTGGAGCATTACCTTGCACTGGTTAAGCACCTGGAAAACCATGAAGAGCCGCAGATGAACAACCTGCTAGCCGTGCTCAAGCGTATGCTGCGCCCGGGCCAGCTCGATAACAAGGTAGGGGCTCACCTGGGACTGGGCCTCGAGGCCTACGCCACCGTCACCTCGCCAATTCGCAAGTACAACGACCTGCACAACCACCGCGTTCTGCGCGCTGCTGCGCAGGGAGAGAAAGCCTCCACACTGGCCGATGATAAAATTGAATCCCTGCAGGAAAGCCTGATTCGCGGTCGCCAGGCCAACCGAGCCCTGGAGCAATGGCTCTACGCTCAATTTATCGAGAAGAAAGTTGGCCAGGAATTTACAGGGAAAATTACCCTGGTAAACGGCGCAGGCATCGGCGTGCGACTCGACGACTTTGGTATTGACGGCTTTGTGCGCATGAATGGCGATAAGAAGAACCTGCCCACCTTCGATGGCAAGCACCTGGTTCTTACACACAATGAAAAACGCTTCCACCTAGAACAGGAAGTTTCAGTTAAAGTAGCGTCTGTCGATGTAGACAAACGACGCATCGCCTTTGAACTGAACGCTGAAAAAACTGAGGCTGCCGACGCGGCCCAGAAATAAATTCCTGCACATTTACCCAAGCCCGGCGCTCGCCGGGCTTTCCTGCCGGGGGCCAAAGCCCACCGCCTTTGATCGGCCAGCTAGCTTATAGCTCCGGCACCAATAGAATAAATCGAGGCCACTCATGAGCAATATTGCTGAATTGAACCCAACTCCACTGTGGGCACACTTTTCCAAGCTCTGTGAAATTCCACGCCCATCCAAACATGAAGACCGCGTAGTGGAGCATATCGTTAACTTCGCTAAAGCACGCGGCCTAGGCGTTCAGCTGGATGAAATCGGCAATATTGTGATCAAGAAGCCGGCCACTCCTGGTATGGAAAACCGCAAGACACTGGCCCTGCAGAGCCATGTGGATATGGTGCCGCAGAAGAATGCCGACACTGAGCACGACTTTCTCACTGACTCAATCAAACCCTACGTGGATGGAGACTGGGTAACTGCGGAAGGCACCACACTCGGCGCAGACAATGGTATTGGCGTTGCCGCAATCCTGGCCCTGATGGAATCTACTGATATTCCCCACCCCGCCTTGGAAGCCCTGCTGACAATCGATGAAGAAGCGGGCATGACCGGCGCCAAGAATCTTAAGCCTGGCTACTTTGAAGCTGACCTGCTCCTCAACCTGGATACTGAAGATGAAGGTGAGCTGTATATCGGCTGTGCCGGCGGTGTCGACGTCAATGTCAGCCTGCCCTATACGCCAGAAGCGATCCTGCCCGGTGCCGAAGCAGTAAAACTCTCTGTTCGCGGCCTCCGTGGCGGGCATTCAGGCTTGGATATCGACAAAGGCCGAGGCAATGCCAACAAGATCGCAAACCGCATTATCCACGCCGCTCTAACCCAGGTCCCCGAGCTGCGTATTGCCAGCCTGGATGGCGGTAGCCTGCGCAATGCGATTCCCCGCGAATCCTTCACAACCCTTGTCGTGCCTTCAGTAGCGGTCGATAAAGTACAGGAAATTGTAAAAAGCGAAAGCGCTCAAGTTGCCCGTGAACTGGACAATGAAGCGGCACTGGACATCACCCTGGAAGCTACCGAAACTCCAGCCAACACCCTCGACGCAGATAGCCAGTTGACCCTTATTCGCGCAATCCGCTGCTGCCCCAATGGTGTTGAGCGAATGAGCACTGCTCTCGAAGGCATTGCTGAATCATCCAACAATCTGGCCCGTGTTGTAACAATGGAGGAGAACGGTGAGCATCGAGTAAAAATCCAATGTCTTGTACGCAGCCTCTCTGACAGTGCCCGCGACCAACACGGCCTCAATGTCGCCGCCACCTTCCAGCTGGCAGGTGCAGAAACAACACTGGACAACGACTACCCTGGCTGGACACCAAATCCCGAATCACCGCTGCTGGCGATGATGAAGGATGTCTACAAAGAGATGACTGGCGAGGAAGCTGAAGTAAAAGTTATTCACGCCGGCCTGGAGTGCGGATTGCTGGCCAAACCCTACCCCAACTGGGATATGGTTTCCTTTGGCCCAACCATTCGCCGCGCTCACTCTCCTGAAGAGAAGGTACATATCCAGAGTGTCGCCAATTTCTGGGATTACTTTATTAAAGTGGTCCAGGCAATTCCCACTCGCGACTAATTGCCCAATCGGGCCTCGGGTTACCCCGAGGCCCGACACCTTGCCTTTCCACGCCGCCCTCCAATTACTACACCCAACGTATCAATCACTCTAAAAACTGCTTTCTAGCTATTGTTAGAGAGCCACTGGGCTATTTTAATATTTCCTAACTCCACAGGTGGCCGGGGGAAGTTGCAAAAGCCTCAGAGCAGAAACGGCTGCTATAACAGAGGAAAACTTACGGGTATACATAAGGCCTAAATTTTCCGCACACAAGCAATTTGGAAAGCTACCACCCAAGTTATCTAGCGGTAGAGAAATTGGAGATCCAATGTTGCGCTACCTCATTGCGGCGACAAAGCCAAATGGGTTCAAATCGCTGGATATATTTCAAAAAACGATAAACTCCAGCAGCCCTGGCAGGGTGGCCGCTGACTCGCCCATGTAGTCCAACACTCATCAACTTAGGACTCACGCTCCCTTCCCGCCAAAGCTGATCGAAAGCATCTTTTAGCAATAAAAAGAAATCATCGGCAGTCGCGCAGCCACTGGGCAGCAGGTACTGAATATCGTTATTCACCAAGGTGTAGGGAATCACCACCAATGAATCTGATTTCTGTTCCCAGAATGGCAAATCATCACTGTAGGAATCTGACGTATACAGTAATCCATCAATTTCTCGTACCAATGACCTAGTATGGGAGCTTACCCGGCCTGTATACCACCCAAACGGAGGCCTACCGGTTAACTGCTCGATTATCTTAACAGTGAGCTGAATATCGTGTTTTTCTCGACCCTTAGGAGTATCTTTATAATCAATCCACCGGTATCCATGGCCAGCAATCTCATGTCCCATTTCAATCAGGGCCAGCGCTAAATTCGGATTAAGCTCTAACGCCTGACCGGTAGCAAAAACTGTTAAAGGTACGTTGTAAGTCTTAAAGATATCGAGAAGCCGCCAGACACCAGCCCTTGAACCATACTCATACATACTCTCTACACTGAAATCCCGCCCTCCAACCCGTGCAGGCCTGCCAGGAAGTTCATGCAGGTAAGATTCAGATTGGGTATCGCCGTTTAACTTGGTGGATTCTGACCCCTCCTCTAAATTCAAGACAAACTGAATTGCAATGCGGGCCTGATCAGGCCAGCGGGGATGAGGCGGACGCCCAGCGTAACCCTCCAGATTTCTCTTGTGCATCAACCCAGCTCAAATGTCGTTACACCAAAAATTCGGTCCCGCGCAATATCTGGCATTGGCCCCAGGTACATCCTTGCGCAGCCAAAAACTTCCTCCATTCCATAGTGCTTGGCCAGCGACATAGCCGCAGGATTATTTTCCGGCACATCCAGAAAGATAGGTCCATCATCTGCAAATGAGACCAGTCGCTTCAGCAACGTATCTGCCACTTTATAGCTATTTGCAAACAGAGGACCGACTTTACATCCATTGCGGCAGCGCCTGATTACACCATAGCCACAAAGACTTCCAAATTGGACATAGCCCAAACTCAGAGCCTCTGGCAGGGAAATCCATGCTTTCAGAAATACCCGTCTACTTGCGGGAAAGCAGGTCCTGTCGTAAGCAATTATTTGATCCAAAGAAACTTCACTAAGCGGGATAATTTCATCAGGGCATTGAGCACTCACACCCTCAAAAGCAGAGTGCTCGACTCGATAACGGAGATTCCGATGGGAGAAGTTAAAACCGCCGCGGGCATAGTAATCCTGCATCGCAAATACCCCATCCATACCGATGCTTGCATCAGGTCTCAACCGGGTTTTTAAGCGGTCCCGTCGGATATACCAAAGCCTGTTACCAAACCCATGACCTCTGAATTCAGGCCTAACGATAAAGAATCCCATAAAACCGAAATCATCACCGTACGCAGTAATTGCCCCTCCTCCGATCAAGTCGCCCCGAACTTCCGCCGCAATGTAAGCTTCTGGATCTGTTTTCCAGAAAATTTCTGCATCGTGCAACCCCGGATTCCAGCCTTCAAGTGCAGCCCAGTCAACCAGTAAATCCACTTCTTTACGTGTCATCTCCCGAACAGTAAATGATTCATGCATTGACTTAGACTCTTCTCGTTATCGTATTTATTCAGCTACCTGGAGCGAGGAACTTAAAGGGTTCTGAAGGACTCAACTTAGATGCCACTTCCCCACCAGTGTCCATTGGAGTATCTAATTTCATTGTCATTACTTTAGATCCCGGCTCAATAGAAACATTATCCATATCCAACCAAATTACTGATGGATTAATAACAGAGTCGAAATAGTAGCGGCTACTTTTTTGATCAATAACCGACCGCCACAATGTTGAAGCTATATTGGGTTTATCGGGATCATCCATTCCCAGCGGCACGCTGACAGCACGAATTTGGGAGAATGCGGATGCCAATGCATCGCGATACTTTTTATATTCTGGTGATGTTTTTAAAGCATAACTCGCCCGTACAAACCTGTCCGCCGCACTAATTGTACCCGGTAGAAAGTTTTGGCCTCCAATTGAATTCCAATAGGAATTGATTGCCAGTTGCTGATCATAAGGAGGAGAATTAGTCATTACCGTAAACTGCTTACCGTGATGGATCTTTAGCACACCATCAAGATATTCAAAAATAGCGGAATCACCACTGGGGTCTGAAATTGCAATATGTGTACTTGCCGGTCTCCCATTGGGAAGATCTGCGCCAACCACAGTGAATGGGTCACTCTTTAACCCCTTTACCGCAGCATCAACCGTTGCGTAGTTATCCAGGATGTATTGCAACCAGGCCCCAACAGAGATAGTCGGCTTATCCCTATCGGCAGCACTCCCATAATCTGCCTCAGCCAAGTATAAAAGGTTGCCAACGAGGCCCTTTTCATTGAGCCCATCAGTTGTAGCCGCATCGTAAATACTGATAACAATTGAGCCAAACTTCGATGTCCAAGTAATAGATTTTGGGCCCAAGCCACCATTGCGCTCCATCCCCTGAGGGAAAACCCAAAATGCCATAGCTGCATCGGTATCACTCCAGTCCATGCTACGGGCAGTAATATAGGTCTTATCACCAGTTTCATAGAGTATTCGGGTACAAGCAATCGAAGACCTGGGCTCGAGTAGGCACAGCACTACAACAACAAAAACCATAACGGAGTTTATAGCTTTAGAAAAACATGAAATCCTTTTCACTTTGCCAACCATCCCTCGAAATCATTAATTAATATACTGATCGTTTACAGTCACTATAATCGGCTATAAACAATAGAAAGTCCGGTTTCCATCATAGATGGCCAACAATGGTGAGACTGTCTTTCAGTCCAATACTTGGCAACCTTGGCGTAAAGGTCCAGAAACTGACACCGCTTTCAACATGTACAGTTCAAATATCTTGTAACTTCAGTAAACTTTTACAGCTAATCAGATTCACGCTAAAAGCATTCATTTTGGTATAGGCTACTCAAATAAAAACTATTTGAAAAACTGTACACCTATTAACCAAAAAGAAATAATCCCTCTTATCGAAGTAGCAATAAGGCCAATCACGGAGCCCCTAATGAACTCAATTGGCAGACTGGTAATCCTAGTCAACAACTATGAAGAAGCTATTGCCTTTTATCGTGACAAATTGGGGTTTGAAGTATTTATTGACACTCAAGCAGCACCGCATCGATTTGTTCATATTCGACTTCCGGCACAAAAAGATATGGGTATATGGTTACTTCAGGCAACTTCTGAAAGCCAGCAAAAGAAAGTGGGAGCACAAACTGCAGGGCAGCCTTGTGCCGTTATTTATACAGATAATTTTGACAGAGAATATAAAAAACTTGCAAAAAATGGCGTTCACTTCAGCAAGCCACCCACTTCTGAAGGGGGTGCAGAGTTTGCCCACTTTGAAGATCTCTACGGCAACGAATTTATTTTAGTTGAACTACAAAAAGAAACCGTAGAGTAAATTTTAACCTGTCGCTTCTGATTCCCCCATAGAGTGCGGTGTAAGCAGCAACAGATCTTCACCTTCGCTAGTCTCCCCCCTTAACCGCGATGAAATAACTTCCGACAAGTAATTTAAGAAAAGAACCACGAAGCGGCTTTTCCCCTCCCAATCAATAAATCTTTTTCTTTTCTATATTTACATCTCATTTTGTATCACATATAAATCGAGTAACATTCAGTTGACATGCACCTATATCCAATGTCCTTCGGTTAGTATAGAGCTGGCCATCGCACAAAATTTCACCACTGAGATACACCGCAGCTAGCTACTGGCTAGCGTACTTATATATGGAAATACTCACTTACTGAAACGATTTTCACACAGAAAAAACAAAGGCAGGAGCAAACCTTGGCAGAAGGTTATATCTCCAGAATAGAGCCAATTGGAATAACAATGAGAAGAAGCTTAATTATGCTGGTGCCTGGATTGACACGAGTCACCAGCACCGCCCAACTGTCAGAGTTCACCGAGGGAATGATCGCAGCCAGTGAGCGTATGCCTCTCACTCAGATTTCTGATCCTACCGTCCCTGCCGGCATCAACCGCCTGAGGGTCAACGATAAACAGGAGCTTGATCTGGTTGAAGCTTACTGGAACGACTTGGTTCCTAGCATTACCCAGCAGAGCCTGAAAGTCCGCTTAGCCCGAGGCTTCTCCCTAATCTGGTTCTGGCTGGCCAACCTCCATATTTGGAAAGGAGTGCTTAAACGAAAGTACCTGACATTTGGTCTAACCCTCTCAGCATTAGCCTTTATTGTTTGGTACATTGGTACCATCATTTTGTTTGTCGAAGCTGTTGAGCCCACCAGTGACAGCCCGTTTTATCCCGCAGTACAACAGCTCAAGCAAGGTGTTGAGTATATAGGGGGCTGGCGGATCTGGCTGATTGCTACTGCCGTTGTTGCCGTTATGCCGGTTGCCTTACTAGTAGATATTTCTGACTTTTGTAAGCGCTATCTCACCAATGAGCCGGCGGCCAAGGGCAAGCCTGCAGTCCGCTTTGAGATTATCCGACGGGTCAGAGAACAGCTCGAAAACAGTATTAAACTATACGACTACGATTCCGTAACTATTGTCGGACATAGTTTTGGCAGTGTTGTTACTGTAGACCTTTTTGCCGATCTTCCGCCAATCGGTAAACCTATCCGTATCCTAACAATGGGGTCCCTAATCGAAGTTCTGGGTAAGCAGGCTCCTTGGCTGCAGAATGAAGTAGAACAACTGTCACAAAGAAAAGATCTAATCGAGTGGATTGATATCAAATCTCACTCAGACTGGTTTGCCAGTGGTTCTGCGGTCCCAGCACGTCACCACTGTTATGAGAGAATTATCGGGTCTTACGGTACTTTTCCGGACAAACTGGCAGCCCGAGTTCACTCCCGATATTTCGATAATCAGGAGGCTGTTCGCTTACTGCTGACTTACTTTGAAAAGAAAAATGATCCCAGTATTTCGCCGACCTCGCATGAGATTTTGGAACCGGTATAAATGGGTACCCAGACGAAAAAATTGGAAAGAACTGTATATCTCTCAGCCACCCTTTAGGCGGCTGAAAAGAGCCGAATTGAACTATTAAAATGAAAATTAAAGGGGGAGTTGTCATGATAAGGCAGCCAATAGCAATCTTTGCAGTTTTAGCCTTTCTTACCATTCTAGTTAGCGGATGCTCACAAATGGCGCCGCGCTATGATGCCGCGCTATACTCAGATTTAACCACTGTCAATGTAGAGATAATGGAATTTTTCTCTTCAGTTTCCAGTGGAACTAACAAAGATTCTTACTCAAAAAGAGATGAGAGATACCATGCATTGATCGGCAAAGTAGATGCGCTGGCTATGCAATCGAAAACCCGCCCTGCGCCTGAAAGTAAACTACTCAAAAAGATTAACAACTATTTGGAATCTTCTGGCAGGAATATTAGCTTTGAGCGGGAACCCCCCAGTGTTGCGTCACTGGAGAAAATTTCAGAGAGTTTGAACATGATGCGCACGGTAGATGAAGATAAGGGCCTAAACGCAACCGCTGTTTCTCTATTCAAAAATGAAATTGTTGTTTCCATGGACCAAGCACTCACCTATGAGTCTTTTCTGAATCGCTGAGGAAATTACTATGTCTATTGACGTTAACCAACTCGTTGCCGATATCAAAGGGGCAGCTTCTGCGGTAATCAACAGTGATATTTCTGAACTCAGGGGATTTTCCGAGCGCCAGTTATCCGCAATGGCTCAGCAAACAAAAATGATTGCTAAAGCAATTGCATCTGATGAAATATCTGGCGACCTGCAAGATTACTTTCTCGACTCCCTGGAGGATATGGCCAAGAACTTCGCCAACACTTTACGTGGACTCCTGTTAGTCACCATTGAGAAAGTCTGGAATGCAGTTTTGGGAGTTCTTTGGGGAACAATTGAAGCTTGCACCGGCATTTCCTTGAAAGCTGCTATCTGATTTCTATTTAAATTGGGCTGGGGTAACTCAGCCCTCCCCCCTACACTCAATCAAGATTACTCACCGAATCACCCCCACTACTAAGGACACTATTTAGTCAGTCTGAATCAGCTCATGTTTCTGGCTCTCAGGATTTATTGAGCATTCACCAACGGGTAAAAAGAGTTTAACCCCCCTGTAAAGAATTATTCATCAAGACGCGTCAATGTACGCGCGCAAATAACCCAAGCCACTAACCAGGCTGGTTAACACTTGCTGAATCACTACAAACTGGGGTATCCCGATGAATACTAAAAAGACCTACCTGGCAGCCGCCATTTCAGTGGCCACAATAATGAGTGCCAGTCCCGTGACCGCTGAAGACCTCAGCAACGCACAAATTGAAGAAGTAATGGTTCTGGGCTCCGGTAGCACTTTTAACAGCAGCGAAGTATCTGAGGCAATGCGCAAGCAACAGTCCTCTATCACCAGCGTTAATGCATTGATCGATAACCTCCCCGGTGTCTCAGTCAATGAAGGAGATACTTACGGCTTTGACGACTGGTCAACCAATATCAGTATTCGCGGATTTACTAACAGCTTAGATGAACAGCAAATTGGCACCACCATCGATGGTATTCCCAATGGCGGTTCGAATTACGGTGGAGGCTCAAAAGCAAACCGCTTTGTTGATCCGGGTAATATCGGTTCAGTAGAAGTATCACAGGGTACTTCAGATATCGCTTCACGTTCCCACGAAGCCCTGGGAGGCACTATTGATTATCGCACTGATGATCCTTTGGACACACAGCGCAGTCGAATAGAACTGTCCACAGGCGAATTTGATGCACAGAGAGTATATTTTCGCTATGACACTGGTATTTTTGCCGGGAACAGCAAAGCCTGGATCTCATACTCTAACCAGGAAGCGACCGACTGGATTACTGAAACTGCTGAGAATGAACGAGAGCACATCGCGGCAAAACTAGTGACCAGCTTGGAAGCTGGTACCATCAAGGCCTACATATCTTACGACGATATCCACGAAGATAATTATCAACGAGTCTATTCGGACGCCCAATTTGAAGAGTACCCTGAAAACGATTTCCTTACCGGCAACTGGTCCGGTATTCCCTATATCGATCAACTCTATCGCCGTGGCTGGTCTACCTTGCGCGAGAACCTGCTGGCCTACACCCAGTTCGATTTTGACCTGACAGACTCATTCAATCTACAGGCCGGACTCTACTACCACAGCAACGAAGGCCGTGGGGACTGGGTGCCCCCTTACCTGGTTGATATTACAGATGACAGCGAACAGGGCGAGTCCGAGTTCCTCGGCGGCTCAACTGCCTATGGCGGTAGCCAGTCGGGCATCATTTATTTTGTTGATGCCAATGGCAATGCCCTTACTTATGATGAAACATGTACAGCGTCAGTCACCAATATCTATGGCGATTCAGGACCGGCCTACAATCCAGATTGCTATGCAGAGGGCGCCATACCCACGATGTCTTATCGGCACACTCATTATGAGAAAGAGCGTGCCGGACTGACTCTAGACTTTACATACGCTACCACCATCGCCGGGTTGGACAATGAGCTACGAGGCGGCCTCTGGTATGAAGACTCCACCCGTGACGAACACCGCGATTGGCACAAAATCACTGATGCAACTCAGGGTGCCAGTTTCAATTCAACACCCTACTGGGTGCAATACGACCGCAGTTATCCCTCAACCAGCACAAAGTGGTATTTACAGAACTCCCTGACCATCGACACTCTCACTTTGACACTGGGCGCCAAGCAGTTCTTTGTCGATGTTGAAAGGGAAGATCTGTTTCAGGAGTCTTCCGATGCAAGTGTTGACTCTGATTCAGATATCCTGCTCTCCGCCGGTTTGATTTGGGAAACACCCCTGGAAGGTGCAGAGCTGTTCGCAGGCTACGCTGAAAACTTTAAGGCGATTGGAGACAGCGTATTAGAGCGGCCCGATTCAGATCTCGACAATATCGAACCGGAAACCTCAGAGACCACAGAGCTAGGGCTTCGCTATACCGCCGATAATTTCTCGGCAACTGCCACCTATTTTCAAAATGATTTTGAAAACCGGATCATTTTCCTGGATAACAATACTTCCGCAGGTAATAACTATTTGATAGGTACCAATGGGACCTATTTTAATGCCGGCGGAATCGAATCTGATGGTCTGGAACTTTTCCTGGACTACGATTTATCAGAAACTCTAAATCTCTATACATCCTATACCCTGCTGGACACTACCTATATTGGCTCAGGAAACTCAGCAGTAGATGAAACTCAAGGAATAACACCAGGGAATGACGTAGTCGGGATAGCTGATCAACTCTATGTGATTGGCCTGGATTGGAATTCTGAAATATTTTACGGTGGCATCTCCAGTAAGTTTACCGGAGATCGCTTTGTCGACTTAGACAATAGCTGGACAGCTGACTCCTATGTAGTTGTCGATGCCTACCTGGGCATGAATCTGGGAGAATTTAGCCCGGCACTACGGGGAGCCAACCTGAATTTAGTGATAAATAATTTACTGGATGAGGATTACTTAGGAACTGTCGTTTCTGACGGTGCCTGGATAGGTGCTCCACGGACAGCTTCACTCTCTGCAACTATTGATTTCTAAGATTTTTTTGGCAGCCACACAATCGGCTGGAAATGCTAGCCGATTGTGCGTATGTTTAGTCAAGCAGTAGATTCAAAAATAAAGTGCAATAAATAATAAATATAGTCGAAAAATAATTTTGATTATTTGCGGCAAATATAAATAATCCAAAAATATGCAAAGAGCTCTTTCAATGAACAGATTGACTACAGCAATCCTGACCCTGTTTCTTTCTATTCAATCCCTTGCCGCAGACAACCTCGTATTAGTTACTATCGACGGTTTGCGCTGGCAGGAAGTGTTCTCCGGTTATGACCCTGAACTTCTCAACCACACAGAGTTCACTGAAAATAAACAAGACCTTATCAATCACTTTCACGGCGATTCACTCATCGAAAAACGTCAAAAATTATTGCCTTTTATCTGGCAAACAGTGGCTAAAGAAGGGGTTTTAATTGGCAATCGCGACAAGGGGTCTAAAGCACAAGTTACCAATAGCTGGTGGTTTTCCTATCCCGGTTACAATGAGATTTTAACCGGCTCCGCCGACCCCAAAATCAATAGTAACGACCCAACTCCCAATGCCAATACTACCTTTCTCGAGTGGCTAAACAGCAAATCTGAGTACAAAGGCCAAATCGCTGCATTCGGCAGCTGGGGGGTATTCTCCTCGATACTTAATCGTGATCGCAGTGGTATTTACATTAACGCGGGGCTGGAAGCTGCCGATTGGCCAAAATTGAGCCAAAGAGCAGGGTTTCTCAATGATTTGCAGGGGCAACTGCCGGTTTTCTGGGAAAACGTGCGGCCCGATGCATTTACCTATGGATTTGCAAAAGAGTACTTAATTAGCAAAAAGCCCAAGGTAATGTACATTGCCCTGGGTGAAACTGACGATTTTGCCCACGATGAGGAATATCATCAGTATCTCCACTCCGCACATCGGAGCGACATGATACTCGCCAAACTCTGGCAGACACTGCAATCTCTTGATCAATACCGAGACAATACCAACCTACTCATTACCGTTGACCACGGGCGTGGCAACACCGCTGAATCCTGGCCCCACCACGCCAGTGGCCCTGCACTGACCCAATACTTCGGTAAAGAAGACCACCCCCACAAAGCGGGTATACCCGGCTCCAATGAAATCTGGATTGCCGCACTGGGCCCAGACATTAAGGCCTTGGGAGAAGTATCCAGGGGAGAAGCCATTTTTCAGGATCAGATAGCCGCAACCGCACTACAACTGCTCGGCCATAAGTCAGAAGAGTTCTCGCAGGATAGTGGCAAAGCAATAGACAGTATTCTCAAATAAACCTTTGTTCAGCCAGGCCTGACAAGTTCGGCTGAACAAATTTTCACCGCCTTGGACCAGTAATATTCTGGAGCTTGATAACAACTTAAAGAACCCATCAATTAAGTGTTAACAGGCTCTAGCTGCCCCGCCCCGGTTTCCGCATAATGCAGGCCGCACTCGCAACTGAAAACAGATGGCCTGATGTATGTGGTTTAAAAACCTCCGTATTTATCGTTTGACGAAAGAATTTTCCCTGGATGCTGAAAAATTGAACGAATTGCTGGAGCCCCATGCATTTGTTCCCTGTGGCAGTCAGGACAGCACTCGCTATGGGTGGGTGCCTCCACTAGGGCGCCACGGCAGCCAGTTGGTGCACGCAACGAATGGCTACCTAATGGTCTGTGCTAAGAAGCAAGAAAAAGTGATTCCTGCTGCGGTAGTCAATGAGAAAGTTGAAGAGCTGGCACAAGCTATTTCTGAAAAAGAAGCCAGGCAGGTAGGTCGCAAGGAGCGGCAAAACCTTAAAGACGAGATTCTCCTTGAAATGCGCCCCAAGGCATTCGCTCGCTCCCGTCTGCAATATGCCTATATTGCACCTCAGGATGGTTGGGTAGTGGTTGACGCCTCTTCTGCCTCCGCCGCCGAGGAACTGCTGGAGAACCTCCGCGAGGCTATCAGTAGCCTTGCCGTGGTACCACTCTCCGCTAAGAACCTACCACAGCAAACGATGACCCACTGGCTCAGTGCCCCTGAAGCACCGCATCAGTTTGATTTTGGCCACGAATGCGAGTTGCGCGATCCCAAAGACAGCGGCAGTGTTATCCGCTGTAAAAACCAGGACCTCTGTGCAGAGGAAATTCACAATCACTTGGTGGCGGGACTACAAGTGCACAAGCTGGGGCTGACCTGGCGTGGGGGCGTTGAATTCCTGGTAGATGATCAGTTGTCCCTAAAGCGTATCAAGTTCAGTGACGAGCTTCTGGAGAAGGCCGATAGTGCCGATGCAGAAAGTGCAGCCCAGCGATTTGATGCAGATTTTGCGGTGATGACTCTGGAGATCTCAGCCCTGACCAAAGACTTGCTCTCCGCCTTCGGTGGCGTCAACACCGAGTCGGCTAGCGTTGAGGAACTGGTCGCCAAAGCCAGCCGCCAAGAAGCGGAGGCCCTGGCCAAAGAGGTAGAAGAGGTCGTTCTTTAGGGAACTCACATTGTGATGCGTACCTGAAAGGCACGTATCAACTGCCCCCTACCCCACCAATCAGATCTCAACCATTGGGCGGCCAGGTTCGGTCCACTGGACGTGATACTTGCGCTGCTCAGGCTGGTCCACACGCGCAAAGGTATGGGCTCCAAAGAAATCACGCTGTCCTTGTAGCAGGTTCGCCGGCAGCGACTCGGTGCGGAAGGCATCGTAGTAATTGAGCGCCGATGACAGGGCCGGCACCGGAATACCATTCAGAGTGGCGCTCGCCACCGCTTGGCGCCAGTTGGCCTGGTGATCGGCAATCTGCTGGGTGAAGAAATCATCCAGTAGCAAGTTGGAAAGCTTGGAATCTCGATCGTAAGCATCGCTGATAGATTGCAGGAACACTGCTCGAATGATGCAACCTGCACGCCAAATTCTGGCAATTTCAGAGAAGTTCAACTGCCATCCCTGCTCCCGCGCAGCCAGCTTCATCAAATCGAAGCCCTGAGCGTAAACACAGATCTTTGCGCAGTAGAGAGCGTCGTGCAGCTGTGCAATCACTTCTTCCCGTTGCTCTGGAGCCACTGGTGTCAACTCAGGCCCTTGCAGTTTCTTCGCTGCGCGGGTACGCAATACCTTCCGGGTAGATAATGAACGGGCGTAAACCGCTTCGGCAATACTCGGGGCCGGACAGCCCACTTCCAGGCTACTCATGGCTGTCCAGAGACCAGTACCTTTTTGCCCTGCTCGGTCGAGGATAACGTCTACCAGCGGTTGTTCTGTCACGGAGTCCAAGGTAGAGAGCACTTCCGCACTGATATTGATCAGATAGCTGTTCAGCGGGCCTCGATTCCACTCGCGGAATACCTCTGCAATTTCCTCTGGGGCCATACCCAGCGCCGTGCGCATCACATGGTAGGCCTCACAGATCATCTGCATATCGGCATATTCAATACCGTTATGCACCATCTTCACATAGTGGCCTGAGCCTATCGGGCCGATATAAGCCGCACAGGGCTCACCTTCGCGAACCGGATTGCCAGGCTCAAAGCGTTCAATCGGCTGGCCGCTGGCTTTATCCACTTTGGCGGCAATAGCATGCCAAACTGGCTCAATACGACTCCAGGCATAACGGTCGCCGCTGGGCATCAGGGATGGCCCAAAACGAGCACCCACTTCGCCACCGGATACTGCGGTGGTGAAGAAGATCAATTTGCCTTCATACCGTTTAGCCCGCTCCACAGAGTCAGTCCACAGGCTATTACCAGTATCAACAACGATATCGTCAGCCTTTAAGCCCGCATCGAGCAACTTGCTGCATACATCATCAACGGGGTCTCCAGCCGGAACCGAGAGAATAATCAAGTGCGGGGCTTTAACCTTCGCCAACAGCTCTGTGTAAGAGTTGCAGGCTTCAACACGCGCAGGCTGGTCTCCACGCTCTTTCTTGTCCTGCTCCAGCAGCGCATTCAGCCGGTTGTGATCCAAATCAAAGGCACAGACCCTATAGCCATTGTCGGCCAGGTTCAGGATCAGGTTCTTACCCATCACACCGGCGCCGATAAAGCCAATATCGCACTGTGAATCAGACATCAAGTTCTCCATATAAAGACAGGGGGCTTTCAAGGGCGTGGAGTATAGCAATATGAATCTGGAGCAGGGAGAGCAAAAACCAAACAAAATTGCCCAGAGGGCAGCAAATACAGCCTACAAGGTGTAGAAGCCGATAGCAGGTGGTCCGCTATGGGCAAATACTCCCGACCTGGCGCACCTTATCTTTTGGTGCCAACCGGCAATTCAATTGCCCCGACACCAGAGCTCCATAAGTTATTTCAAGTCTATGACGCTTTATAAGAAAAGCTGATAACGAACTGTAAGAGCAAGGACATATCCGCCCAATACGCTAATTGGGGAAATCGCTTCCGATGAGGCTGAGTTTCCTAACGATAACGCAGCCGGTTTCCCCATGTACCGTAAGTGGCACTATCATTACTAACCCATAATCCTCCATCACAACTACTTAATCTGCCTATAAATCCATTTTATCGATTAAATTGAATTTTTAACTAAATCAAGGCATGTGAATTTTAATAAAGCAAAACCCATATTCTTTGGAAATTTGACTGAGAGGGATGACCTTGGACACCCTACTTAACTGAGCTTACTAACAAATGAAAGCCAACAATAAAATAAACCATAAAATACAATCAATCCATTATTTGGCCTTCCAGGATTTATCGCCGATACCTCGATACTGGAATTTCAACATTCGCTTCACTACAGCAAAGCGCAAAATAAAAGCTCTTAACCTTACTGAAAGCAAGAAGTAAATGATGAAAATAAATTGATTTTTTCAGCAAGATGGAACCTCACGATTTATCCTATAAGTGCATGAGCAATACCATGTTCATTAAAAATAGACTTATTAAGACGACAGTCGGTGAATATGCTGGAGACCTCATAAGATCATTGAATCAGCCAATGGAAAAACTATCTTCAACAGCGCCAAAACTCCCAGCGCAGGTTCAGACAGCTAAAGGAAAATTAATAGTGTAATTTCAACAAGCTCTCATTTCAGCTATACAGCCTCTAAGTCTATCCCGCCTTAATTAATAGCCCTAGATGCTAACAACACTAGCATTACGGAAACAGTTAATTTATATACCTGCCAACAATAATCAATGACTATTTTTGTAACCCAAAACTCATATGCAGCACGAAAACTGGCAGCGCCCCCTAAAGCCAAGACCGCTAGACTTCAGAAGACATCTATAAAAATGCAAAAATAGGTTGGCAAGAAATCCCCTCACCAACCTACATATTCATTCAATCAAATCTAAACAATGAATCACAGATTTCACCGGATTAATCAAAACCCTTTACTAACACTTAAGCCAACAATACGAGGCTCTAATGTAAACACATTAGTAGTAAGACCTGAATCATCACTATTAGTGAACATATCAGTGATAGGCGCATCATCAAAAATATTCTTCACGTAGAGCTGCATATATAGATCAGAGTCAGGATTGCTGAGGCTAACTGAAGCATTGAGATTACTCCAAGCCTTCAAACGATCATACTCAGTGTTATATACACGAGCATAACTTTCCGACTGGCGGTAGTAATCTGCTCGTAGAGTTAAATCCCAATTCTCAATAGGAATCGTATGTTCCACTCCGAAATTAACGGTGAAACGTGGTGCGTTGGGCAACTCATTTCCACTTAAATCAGCAGCAAAACCACGCCCCCCATTAGGTGCATCGGTTAGCGGGTTGTAGGGATCAACTCCATAATTGATATCATGGCGCAATGCATCCGAGACTTCGATTTCTGGAGAGAATGAACCATACTGGGCGGAACCCGCACAAAGCGACCAAATAGCGAAAATATTAGGCGCAGCCATAACCGCTTCAACTAAATCCACAGGTGCAATACAGTTAGACGGCACCTGGATGCTAGGACGAACCAGTACCCAATCTTCATTGCCCTGAGTACGATCCATCACGTCAACAGATTCCTCTCCGTCTGCAATTCGGGTTTTTAGGTACCCTAAATTCATATCTATTCGTGTTGCATCTGTAAGCTGCCAAGCCAGCTCAAGCTCAAGCCCCATAGTTTCCGCATCAAAATTCTCATTGAGAGAAATTCTGTCAACAATTTGAGAGACTTGATAGTCGGTATAATCGTAGTAAAAGGCACTAGCATTAAGCGATAAGCTACCATCGAAAAGAATGTTCTTACTGCCAAACTCAATTGCGTTGACAAACTCCGGCTCAAAAGAATCTTCCAGGGGCTGAAACTGTACTATTGCTGGATCAACCTCGGCTCGGGGAGGGTTAGTACCACCACCTTTATAACCGTGCGCAAAGGACATATAGAGCATAGTTTCATCCGTAAAGGGCAGATCCGTTCTCCAGTCCAAAACTGCACGCCCGGTGTACTCCTTCCAGTTCTGAGTAGCCGGATCACCTTCCGGATAGCCTCGATGGACAAGCCCCCCGGAGACTTCACCGGAGGAGACTTCCCCCGTTACCGGATCATAAAAAGTACCTAACAACAGCTGACTGGGTACTGGAGTAGAGCGCTTGCGATCATTTGTATAGCGAAGGCCGGTAGTTAGCTTTACATCATCATTAATTTGCCAATAAGTTTCACCAAATAATGCCCAAGAATTAACTTCCACCAAATTTCGGCTCAAGAAATAGTTATGTCCTTCCTCATCAATGTTTTCTATCGAATTAGGGTCAACATAAATACAATCTGAACCAACATTTACTTCTGGATCAGTACAGTTTTGAAATACTAAGTTGAAATTTTCATCGCGGTCGGCATTATATAGATATTGCGCCACCATACTAAATATATTATTGAATACAAAATAGTCATCTTGGGTTTTAAAGTCTAAATAGTTTGTGCCCACTGAAAAATTCCAAGGACCATCGAAAGATGTCTGCAATCGGAATTCCTGGCTCCACTGTTTATTATCTGATCGACTAATATCAACTGCCAACAGTCCTTCAGAGGGTCCCAACTGTGGATCAGTAAAAACTCCCCCCGGTGTAGGTTCTAAATTACCCCCATCATTAAAGATGGGATCTGAAACATAACGATTATAATCTTGGGATGAATAGTAATCGTCCTTAGCATAAGTCGACTGAGAGTAAAATGTAAGAGAGTCTGTCAGGCCCCATTCGAAGTTCAGTTGCACTAAGTCATTCTCTGCGCGGAATACCGGATCATAACTGGTTTCAATTTTACGAAGATCACGTGACTGCGTTGAATTCGCATAAGGGTCAGTAAACCAGTCAATAACCTGGCCATAGCTCGTGACAATTAACCCGGTAGCCAAAACGCTTGCAAAACCCTGGGCATTGGGTGCGCTGTAAGCGTCATCACTATAAATCGAGCTAGGCAGACAACCCTGACTAAAAAACACTGGCGTAAAGCCTGTTAGTTCAGTATCACCAATATGTGTTCGGCCTGGATCTTTTGTACAAAGTTGCTTGCCCGTGCGTGAGCGCCGATCATCTTCTTCAAAGTGTTGCCATATTAAATTGGCACTAAAGGATTCACTGGGCTCCCACTCAAAGATTGCACGAGTAGAATATAGATCGCGGTCATTAACATCGTTACCGGTATAAGTGTTGTAATCAAAACCATCACGCTTAGTCATGGCCCCGGAGAAACGCAACGCCATGGTCTCCCCCAATGGCATATTAAACATTCCGCTGGCGCGCTTGGTGTTATAACTGCCCACCTCCGCCTTGATCTCAGAGGCAAACTCATCTCCAGGCATAATTGGCAACATATTAACTACGCCAGCTGTCGCGTTGCGGCCATAAAGTGTACCTTGGGGGCCACGCAAGACTTCAACCCGTTGCACATCAAAGAACTCTTGCTCAAATAATCGATTGCGAATTAAAGGAGTATTGTTGAAGCTCACAGCAACCGCCGGGTCTGAAGCAGCAGAAACAGCTTTAGTGCCTATACCGCGAATAGAGAAGTTATAGGTGCTGAAGTTGGATTTAGAAAAATTGGCATTTGGGACAGCTCGTAGCAACTCTTCCCCCCGCTCAATTTTAAGGTCATCCATACTGTCACCACTGAGTGCAGATACTGCAATGGGCACATCTTGAATACTCTCTTCAATCTTCTGCGCAGTAACCGTGATCTCCTCAATCACCTGTCTTGGGTGTTTACCTTCTTCACTCTCCTGGGCACTGGAAATGGTAGGAACAACTGCAAATGCCAAAGAGGCAACAATGGAGCTGTACCAGGGAGTAATTTGGCATGAATGTCCAGATTGATAAATCGCTTGTGCAATCAATGTTTTCTTTTTGACAGGTTTCATCATCACACTACGTCTCTCTTTATTGTCGGTATTATTGGGTTATTGACCTGATATAAACCTATTTCAGGCTCAACAACATTTAAGACGCGAGAGCTAAAAGAAAGGGGGGATAAAAAATAAACTTTATTTTTGGCGGGCTAAAGCAGAATTATTAACTAAATATTTAGAAAGCTGCAACAGTTAGAACTAAAAAGCCAAACCTCTGGCGTAGCGCTAGCAGAATCACTCACCAAAAAATTTCTAGTTGAACTTGTTGTCCCGTTAGACATCTACTCGAAAAAAGGTCACAACCTACAGCACAATATGACCTATTTTGCGCCATCAAGGAGCTTCCTCTGCCACCTGCCTAACCTTGGTCAAAGCACGCTGTATTAATTCTTTAACCGAATCCTTAGAGATTCCCATTTGCTCCGCAATTGCTTGATAAGTCATTCCCTCAAAGCGATGATAGCGAAAAGCTGTACCAGCTCTTGGCGGCAATCCTAAAATAGCTTCCAGAACTCGGGTATAAGCCTGTATTCCCATCACCGTCCGTTCCGGACTAATCATGTAAGGGATATCGACTTTGTGATCAATAGAGTCATGTAACCCTCCACACCTAGACTTTTGACGCCTACCATGACTAATCAAAAGATTTCTTGCCATGGCATAAATGTAAATTCTTGGGTTTTCGATTTGCCCTCCATACTTTTTGATACGAATATATAACTGAATAAAAACCTCCTGAACTAGATCATCAACATCAGATAGATTAACTCGGGAAGAAAAGTAACGTTTCAAATCCAATCCATACTCACCAACCCACTGCGTCACATCATCCTGATAAAAGTTTTCCATTTTTCTAGTAAACCATCTCGCGTGACCGACCGGTTTCCCTGAGCTTCTGGAAAATTTTGCAATACTTAGTACAACTTACAGAGGCTCTCTAGAGACAATGAACAAAACAAACCATCGATCAATTATTTTTTGGTCAAATTATTTTTGTAGTACAAAACCAGCCTTCTTTTCAAAATCGAGTATCAACTAGCTAAACCGATATAAGTCTTTAGTTTTACTAAAGTTAACTTCCCCTAAAAACACAGAGAGTAGACAAAAAACATACGATAAACGACCACCTCCAGTGACTGGAAAAAAGTAACGCCTAAATTACAAGCATAGAGAGGTATTACTATGAACTTCAGCGCCTAAAGGCTAATCAAATCGTAGACTATTAACCTTCAAAAGGAGGGAAAATAAAAGAGGGGAAAATGGAACAAGTACTTGGATAATTGTAGATATGAAAAAGTTACATTACGAAATATAAAAATAGAATTACTTACTTCTTCCGTTTTTGTAGTAGTAAAGTAGATTTTTACACTTCCACAGAAACATTGAGAGCTTCATACTCTTTATCTTATTACAAAAAAAATTGCTATCTTTTGAATAAATCTTATGCGAACAGTTTTCAAGATGAATCATTTCTATATGCTAGAGTACTTTCCTGACTTTTTGTTCACGCCGGCATAGTCGCAACTGGGAAAGAAAATGACACTTTCGTTTATAGAGCCTGTCAAGCCACTATACAAAAAGTACAAGCGTTTTATCCGTGCTAAAGCCCTGAGAGGGCCCTAAGCAACCTTGTTTTGCACTCTCAGCCTTTGTTCAGCCCCTTCACTTTCATTGAACGCAGACATCTCACCGTTCCAAATTCCTCGAAGCAGCAGCCTGGAGTTAAAGATCCTATCAGTACTAGGTCCTATTCACTTTACGTTAAGTTACCTAAGAGTTACGAAAGTACCCTCGACTAACGATATCCTTTAGTGCTTATGACAGATGCAGACTCAGCCTTTCAGGCCACTTCAGGTACAACTCAAGTGCCGATGGATTTTGGCAAACTGCAGGAAGTCATTTTAGTTGGACTATCTTACTCAAAAGGGTCAAAAATCATGCCAGCCGTCTTCGGGACTTTACCCCCATCAGCGATAAAAACTGGAAATATTTAACTGGCAAGGCCTATGCGCATGCCACTTTTATTCATGACGTCATTTTGCCCCTCCTAGCAAGATCACATAGCCTATCTGACATCGGACACACCTTTATAGCGCACTCTCTAGGCGGGCTATTTGGCACATATATGTTGCTTACCAGGCTAAGCGGCTTTGATGACTATATCCTCAGCAGGATATCGGTGTGGCACGATCGTGCAAGAATCTTTAATATGAAAGCTACTTTCAGCTCTAATTACCGAAAGGTGTTTATTGGATTTGGTGCTATAGAAACTCCAGAAAAAAGCCAAATTCGCAACGACATGGTAAGGGGAGCGAGGCAGCCCCAAAGAAAATTAGTCATTGAAGAAGGCTAGAGATAAGCCCCCGACTGCTCATTATTCCAGAAGCAAATCATGGCACTTCATTTCCAACTACTGCCATTTAGGACTTGGCTTGCTATACAGAACGAGAATGTAAGAGCAATAAAAATATGAGCTACTAGATGACAGTTTTATCAATACAAAGGTCTTTTATATCAACGATATACAACCACTAAAATTTATAAAAATCTCATAGGTGTGATGAACAAACCAAAGATAAAAAGGCTATCCTTATTGTTATAGCTGGCATTTTTTCATTGACACTATAGCCTCACTTTACCAAAGCTATTATCTAGGGATGATAAACTTCAAATCGCCATACGATCCTCTCTCAGACACCCTGCTTCAGGTAAAATATCTACATCAGAGGCGCCCCATGAATCTGAGCATAATGATTTTATATAACAACCCATAATACCTGAACACTTGCCACCCCAGGCGTAGAACCATTTTTTAGTTATTTTAGAGCAAGAGCTTAATTGCTATATAGTGAATTTAAGGAAAGCTAGCTTTCATAGAGTAGCAATATTGCCTATCATTGATTATAACCTTGCACGGACCCTATAAGCCCATTAGTACTGGGGTTTAAACATCCACCTACTATTTTCCGGACTTCTGTCTGACAGCCTAATTAAATCGAAACCCCTAGTGAGAGGTTAATAGCTTATATTACCGATATTCACGGGGTATCTATATCGAGAAAAGCCCCATGAGCTCTCGAATAAACTATTTATCCACTTGAAAATAAGAGCCCAATCTAAAACAATAACATTCGCCTAAGTTCGACAATAAGGAAGTATCGAAACAATGAAAAATAATGCCAAAAAAGCACATCTTTTCGCTCCGCTAATAATAATGCTATCACTGAGCCCTGTCAGCGGATCAGCAAAGTCCATTAACAATGAAAAACCGCACACCTTTACTACATGGAGCAAACAAACTGCAGAGGGCTATCAAGGCTTTATTGAGGTACCAGAAGATCGCACTAAGAAAGATAGCCGTAATATCACCCTCCAATATGTAAGGTTTCCTGCAACAGGAAAGAAAGTGGGCCCACCAATAATCTACCTGGCAGGCGGCCCTGGTGGCTCAGGAATTACGGCCGTTAACTATCGCTTTGATATGTTTATGGCGTTGCGACAATTTGGTGATGTTATCGCATTAGATCAACGTGGTAGCGGCCGCTCCAATGACCTTCCCAATTGTGAATCCAAGCAAATTGTACCTTCCCTTGAACCAATCACCGATACCCAGTATATCAACTACCACCGCAAAGCCCTAAAAGAGTGCTTACATTTTTGGGAGCTTACTGGTGTAAACCTAAATGCCTATAATACTCTCGAAAATGCCCGAGATCTTGATGCCATACGGAGCCATTTGGGTGCAGAGAAAATAGTATTGTGGGGAACATCTTATGGAAGCCATCTCTCTTTGGCAGCGGTAAAGGAGATCGAAGGTTCTATTGATAAGCTAATTTTATCCAGTGCAGAGGGTTTGGACCAAACCATCAAGCTGCCCGCCCGAACAGATTACTATCTAAACCGTCTACAACAGGCAGTCAATCAGCAACCCGCAGCAAAAAAAGCCTATCCAGATATTAAAGCACTTATAAGCCGAGTCCATAAAAAACTTGAGTCACAACCATTGAAAATTAAAATGCCTCAACGGGATGGCAGGGAAGTCGAATCCCTCCTACAGCGTAGGGATATGCAACAACTAGCCTCGGCATTCATTGCGGACCCTAAAAGTGTCAGCCATCTACTCAGGTTTTATCGCGATTTGGACCAAGGAGCTACATTAAGTTTCGACAAGGTGCCCAGACGTTACTTCCCCGATGAATTTCTGCAACCAGGCATACCCATATCCCTGCGCCCGATGCCTACGGCGATGGATATAGCCTCTGGAATTGATATGAAGCGTAAAGCACAGGTTGTTGAGCAGGCACAAAAATCTCTACTGAAAGACTACCTAAATTTCTCTCTGCACTACGATAATTTGGCGCCAGAGTTAGACCTTGGGGATAAATTTCGAGAAAAGCCAGTCAGCAATATTCCGGTATTACTATTTAGCGGGACCTTGGACGGAAGAACTTATCTGGAAGGTCAATATGAAGCCATTTCAGGGTTCAAAAACGCCACTAAAGTAACAGTCGAAAATGCAGGGCATAATTTATTAATGGCTTCTCCTGAAGTCCAGGATGCGATAAATCTATTTATGGAGGGGCAGCCTATCCCGAATACCCATATCGTAGCCAAACTACCCAACTTAGCTCCATAACCAGTATCCGCCGATCGATAGCTGCGCTGTTAGGGTAAAAGACTCTTCCGCAGCTTTCTCCCTTTCTCGCATCCAACAAACCCTCACATTACCCTTGTCCTAGAAGCAACTGGAGGCTGGGGGATGACCAATATCACCGACGAAGTCCATCGTGGTGCCATCTGTGACCTCAGGGCGTTGCAGCAACCTGGTCTCGACACCTTTAAACGTTACATTCGCGGCAGCTTACCCGGGCCCCCTTTTTGGCGACTAACGGGTATGACTCCCACCGAGGCCGGCCTTGGTAAGGCCACCTATTCTATGCCTATTACGCCGTGGCTAGCTGATGGGACCGGGATCTATTGGGGGGGTATCTATGCGATGTTTGCAGACGCCCCCTTGGCCTCCGCAATATGGACAACCTTGCCAGCTGGTAAAGTCTTGAGCACATCAGAATTAAATATGTGCTTTATTCGACCCATCACTAGCAGTACACAAAATATTGTTGGTAGAGCTACGACCGTTCATTCAGGCAACCAGGTGGGGCTCTCAAGTATTCAGATTAACGATCAGGAGGGGAGAACCCTCGCTTTCGGTAGCACTCGCTGCCTTATTGCCGACTTTCCAGTCAACCCAGATCAGGAGCTTCCAATTCCCGACCTAGGACCAACAGATACACCTGACCCTTATCTTCGCCCTCCTCCAAAAACGTTCTTTTGCGACATGGCACACTTACCGGAGCAAGTCCCTATCGAACTGCAGAGAACCACGATTAGTGAGGGGCGAACTCACCCTATCTGGATGCTCACAGGTTACCGCGCAATAGAGGTTGAAAATGGTCGCTGTATCTCGACTATGCCCTCCTCTCCCTGGTTCTCCAATGGGACCCTTTCTATATATGGTGGACTTTTGGCATGGGCCGCAGATTTCACCATGGGAGGCGCGGTCTACTCCACACTGCCTGCAGGATCTATATTCGCTACTCTGGACATGCATATCCGCTTTGCTCGCCCAGCCAAGCTCAACAGTGGCGACTTGATTCTGGAGGCGCAGGTACTCCACCGCGGCCGGCAGCTGAGAGTATCCTCTTGCAACATTGATACTCCCAGTGGCAAGCGGGTGGCTATTGCTACTGGCTCAGCCCTGGTAATTCCAGGGGGCGCTCAAATGCTGAGTGACGGCAAGGAACCCGATGAAATCATCGCAACTGCTACCTCCGGTAAGCCTTGGACACCATAAAAATCTTTAGCGGTAGTTGGACCATCTTCAGGTAAAATACCCTCACAAACTATCAACCCATATGGTTGGTGAAAATTTGATCAGGCATACCTGTAAAGGCTGCCGAAACTTTAGACTTTCACGGGGAAGAGACTATGGCCTCATTGCAAGACCAACTACTCCAAGCAGGACTTGTCGATAAAAAGAAAGCCAAACAAATCAGCAAAGATAAACGGAAGCAACAGAAAGTTGCGAAGAAGTCTTCACAACCCCAGATTGATGAAACAAAGCTAGCAGCACAAAAGGCTCAAGCAGAGAAAGCCGCTCGTGATCGCGCCCTCAATGCTGAGCGCGATGCGGCTGCACAGCAGAAAGCTATTGCCGCGCAAATCAAGCAATTGGTGGAAAAAAATCGCCAACCTTATTCTGGTGAAATTACTTATAACTTCACTTTCGACAAAAAAATCAAAACCATCTATGTCAGCGAAGAATTAAGGGATCACTTGATTGCGGGGCGCCTGATGATTGTTGTCCAGGGAGAACAATTTGAGTTGGTTCCACGGGTTATTGCCGAGAAAATTGCGGAGCGCAATAGCGATATCGTAATCAGGCCTGCTGAAAGTTCAGCAGTGGTAGATGAAGATGATCCCTATGCAGACTTTCAGATCCCCGATGATCTTATGTGGTAAGCAGTCAAATGGAAAAAGCTGTTACTCAGGCGGTAGAACAATGGCTTACTGATGTGGTTGTCGGTCTCAACCTCTGCCCTTTCGCACGCAAACCTCTGCGTGCAGGGCAAATTCGACTCAAGGTGAGTCCTGCCACAGGAGACGAGGCGCTACTCAGTGATCTATTGTCGGAATTACGTCGGCTCGATACCACTTCGGAATCTGAATTGCTTACCACCTTATTGATTATCCCTAATCACCTAGGGAAATTCAGCGACTACAACCAGTTCCTGGATTTAGCAGAGTGGTTACTGGAACGCAACGACTATGTAGGAACCTATCAATTAGCCAGCTTCCACCCAGATTATCAATTTGCTGGCACTGCAGCCGCCGATGCGGAAAACCTAACTAATCGCGCACCCTATCCTATCTTACACCTGCTGAGAGAAGAGAACCTGGAAAAAATGATTGATCTATATCCAGATCCAGAGAGTATTCCAGAAAATAATATCCGTCGTATGGAATCATTAAGCCATGAGGAAAAACTAAAGTTATTTCCCTACTTATTTCTTCAGGGCAACAAGAAATAATGAAGCCTCTGGCAGAATTATTACGATTAAGGAAGCAGATCCGAGTTATCGGTTTTGATGACGCCCCTTTTGAAAAACGAAGGGGCGCGCCGGTAAAAGTAAGCGGTATTATCTGCACCAAAACTCGCTTTGAGGGAATGCTTTGGGGGCAGGTAAGCAAAGATGGGATGGAAGCTACAGAAACTCTTGCCACACTGCTGAAAGAAAGTAAATTCTACAGCCAGGTAAATGTCGTATTGACCGATGGAGTAGCAGTGGGTGGTTTCAATATTATTGATCTGCCCAAGCTGGCCGATATCTTACAGCGCCCTTGTATCGCGTTAATGCGAAAACCACCAGACATTCAAGCCATTGATAAAGCGCTGCAAAATTTTCCTGACTATCTACTGCGTAAAGAGACCCTGATGAAAGCTGGGAGTATCCATAACTACAATAACTTCCATTTTCAAGTGCAGGGATGTGAACCGGGGATTGCCGCCCAGGTGTTAGAGCAAACCACTGACACTGGGTATGTCCCTGAAGCTCTACGTTTAGCCCATATGATTGGCGCGGCAGTAATGACCGGACAAAGTGGCAAACGCGCATAATTCCAATAGCACAACAGATCTACCATTTGTCGCGGGCAGCTATAGCTCTTCTTTTACCGCGAGAATTATTATATTGCCCACAAATCCTGATATACCCACCTTAAACCTTTTGCCAACCCCACCGGGAAAGTGGAATAGTGGTCCGTACCGCTCACCACCTCTCCACTAAGCTTTAATCCACGATAATTACGCGACTGTAATTTAGCAAGAAATCTCTTATGCCCATCTACCATATCATTACGCATGTGGCTCTTTTGTATTGTCTCCAAAGCGCCAGTGGCAATATAGACGTTTACAGGCAGTGTGTTGTTATGGCTTGCATATTTATTCTCCAAATCAAAGATCATTTCATCCTTAAACCAAAGAGAAGGACTTGTCAGGATATAAGTGGAAAACAACTGTGGATTGGTAAGTAATACCCAAGCACCAAAAGATCCACCCAATGAATGACCTGAAAGAATCCTACGTGTGGGATCCCCCCTAAAACTCCCCTCAATAAAGGGCATTACTTCTTTTTCAATAAACTGTAAGTACTTACTGGCTCCACCAGTTGTATAACGCTTCCACCCACTATCGACTACGGGCGTGAGATCTCGAACTCGACTATACTGCCCGTTTTCTCCGTGAGCGAATGAAATAGCAACTACGATGGCTTTATCCATATCCTTAAAGTGTGTAACACCCGAGGCAACCTTAAATGTATGAGGCCCATCATTAAGGTAAATTATCGGGTAGGTCTTATTTTTATTGTCATCGTTCGAGTAACCTGATGGTAACTTCACATATAAGTCGTATTTGCGTTTGAGAATATCAGAGTCAACTGTGTATATTTTAGATCCACTTAACTCAAAAGATTCAGAAACCTTGGTAATGAGGGGCTCTGCAATTAGTGAATTAGACAGCACCAGAATGGCTATCAGCAGAATAGCTCTAATCATATTTAACCTAGTTTAATTTTATACTCAATATTGCTTTAAGAAAAAATTCGCTACCAACAAAATGTAATTCAGTTAAACCCTGAATATAATAAGGTGAGAGAGAAATAAAAAAGATAAAGAAAAGCTTAATTATGAATCAAACTGATTTGGTTGAGCGTACTTTATCAATTCATCTTGAATCTTTTGAACCTGTTGAGAAAATTGATTTAAAGAATCTCCTACCAGCCCCTTACTAATAGGGAGGTCAAGCCTTAATGGATCAACAGCCGTACCATTTTTATGAATCTCATAGTGCAAGTGACGCCCCTGCACACGACCTGTAGCGCCAAGGTAACCGATTACCTGCCCCTGTTTTACTCTTCCCCCTTTACTAATTCCTTTCGCGTACCCCTTAAGGTGCGCATAAATAGTCTTTATCCCGGAGCCATGGCGAATACGAATATAGTTGCCGAAACTACCAAAATAAGAAGCTCGCTCAATAATACCATCACCTGCAGCCAATATCGGCGTGCCCAAAGGGGCTCCAAAGTCCAAACCTTTATGTACTCGGGTATACCCTAGGACTGGGTGCTTGCGACGCCCAAAATAAGATGACAACCTTGCATTCTCTAACGGAGTACGCATTAGAAACCCTCTAGAGCCTTGGCCATCAGGGTAAAAATAATCCACCCCCTGAGGTCCCTCAGTAGAAAACCGATATAAACTTATCTTTTCTCCACTAAGAATAAGCTCAGCAAATAAAATTCTATTTAGTTTTTCCTTTCCAGTTTGGCTATTGAACAAGGTATCATAGAAAACAGAGAATTGATCACCTGCTCGAATCTGCCGTTGAAAATCTACGGAATAACTAAATATTTCATTTAGTTTTGTGAGTACAGAATTAGATAGGCCAGACTCTTTTCCACTTTGGTATAAACTGCCCGAAATTTCACCTTTAACATAGTATTTCCTGGCATCGACAGGAGATTCAAATTGATTAGTTCTATAATTGTCTCCATGTCTAACCAACTCCAAACTCTCTGCAAAGCCAACAACCAAGGTAAGCTTATTAAGCTTTCCAGTGGTATCTATTGTTAAGTTAAATTCCTTACCAACTGGTAGGATACTGACATTGACATGTTCCGATAAAGCCTGAATTATTTTATACGCTTCTGCACGATCGACTCCACTATCCACCAATAGTGATAAAACCCCTTGGTTTTTAGCTAGTTGAACTTTTTTTGTGCGCTCTAGATATTCTTCCTCAACTCTATATGGAGGGGCCACCTCCCTACGCTGCATCCCTTCATCTTGATGTACCAAGGATAGATCATTGAGTAGGGGCATTGTAAAAGATAAATCATATTGTACCGATTTAACATTGGAATGGTTTTCCAATAACGGCCCTGCTATCGCCAGTAATTGAATCGATAAAAGAACCAGCAACAAAGCCATCCTCCAGATATCGATCAGAAAGAAAATAGTTAATCGCCTCACGGGTAACCCTACTTTTCTTAAGTAATAAATCACACTCCCCCCTTACTTCGCAAGCAAAGTGTCTGGGTTGATTCGCTTGCCTTCTTTGATAAGTTCAAAGTGAAGATGTGGCCCTGTTACACGCCCTGATATACCCACAGTTCCTATCGCCTGGCCGGCACGTACTGACTGCCCTGCCTCAACTTCCCGCTCATTTAAATGGGAGTACAGAGTTTTCGTATTATTACCATGATCAATAATTATGATTTTCCCATAATTTTTATGCTTATAATCATCAGTAGAGACTATTACAACACCACTTTCAGCTGAAACCACCGGAGTGCCAATCGGTGCCGCAAAGTCAGTACCTTCATGGGTTTTTTTGCGAATTTTACTGAAATCACCAAAAGGGCTACTAATACGGGCACTCTCAACCGGGACTGTCAATTTGGTAATCTCCACTGAAGCCATTGTTAATCCCGGTTTTAACAGTAGCCCTCCGAGTATTAAAATGGTTGAAAAACTGCAGAACAACATAGCGCGTAAATAGACACCTAACTCGCCATTATTAGCCCCCGCCCTTGAGGCTTCCATAATATTCAAAAGTCTGCGTCGGAAAAAAGGAGCCTGACTCCTACCACCAGAGAAAGAGAAAGCTACAACCCAGTCACTTGTTCTTTGTGAAGAGTTCCGTCGAAGAGTGTCAATCATTGCTTGTGCATAAACACGGTATAATTCTCGCTTACATGACTTTAGAACTTCGCGATCGCACCCCAACTCTATCGCCCAGCTGAATCGAGACTTCATCCAACCTAAGAAGGGATTGAACCATAGGATGCAAGTAAATATATGCACAATCAGAATCAACAAGGGGTCAAGCCTTTTCAAGTGCATAATTTCATGCTCAATGATTAGATGACGCTCCGTTTCATTCATTGATAAAATATAGGAGGGAAGCACCAATTTACGACTGAATAGCTGCATCACAAATGGTGTAATCGTTGAGTGTGTTATAAACACCTGAGTTTTACTTCTGATTAGAAAATCACTTTGAGATGAAGTAAAAAACTGGTCAAATTTACCAATAGAAAGCTTATTATTTGCTATTAAACGCAATTTCTTGCCATAGAAAAACTGACTTACTACCACTTTAGATAAGGTAAAAAACACCCCGCACAGATATATAAGCAACCAAAGAAAAGCCAGTAATTCAACAGAACTCAAAGAGGTAGATACATACTCATGCAGAACTACGTTAATTGGTGGTATAGAGGTAACCTCATAAGCTGGCGGTAATTCAAAATTCAGATCCGGAGCAATACCCAACGTTAACTGATCGCTCAATTGCGCAAGAAAAAATGGGGAACCGGCAGCAACCATTGCACACAACCAGAAACTTCGCCAATGGTATATCGCATTAAAGCTGTCTTTATTTCTAGCTGTTGCCAGCCAAATAACAATGAAAACCAACCCCGCCCACAATATTGAGAAGAAAGAAGTAGCTAGAAAATCCAGTGCAAATGGTAGAACTGTAGAGACTATCTCGGCCATAGCCTATTCACCATCCTTGCTGACCGGCTCAGAGTCAGGCCAGGAATCGAGTACTGCCTGAAGCTCCTCGATATCTTTATCACTCATTAACTTACTGCCGGCAAACATCGACACAGGAAGGGGACCATCAAGCTCTAATACTCTTTCAGCGAAATCTTTTGCATATGACGCCAGAGTTTCCACCTTCTCAATCGCAGGGCTATAAACATGGATTCCATGGATCTCAGATTGAGCCACAAACGACTTATCCCGCATCCGATCTAGTGTCTTTCGAGTAGAGGAGTATGACCAACCCAATTCAGGTCCTACCCGATCATGTAACTCTCTGGCACTCAGCGGTTCTCGCCTCCAAAGGGCTTTCAACAGCGCAAGTTCTGATGGGGACGGTTTTACCTTTTTCATTTTATCTTCCCGTGTGACAGTCAGGGCTAGTGTGCGACAAGCGTCGCATTCGGTCAACCACCCTGCAGGGAAACTTGTTAGGTTGTTTTTTATACAGCCAGGATCGTAAACAGTTTTTGCCGGCTGGCAAAAAGTTAAAAGCTATCGATAGACCAATCGATTTTGATCAGTTTAAGCACCAACCAATATAAGGTTTGAAAGCGCTTGCAACCAACTCAAAACCTCAGGGCTTGCTGCACCAGTGCCAAGCAAAGCCCCAATCCAAAGATATAAGTGCCTACGGCACCCAAGAAGCGCATTGGGTTAGGCTTTGCCATAGTGGAGGGAAATAAGATGCCTGCAACAAAAAGAAATCGACAGGCGGTCAGCAGAATAACAAACCACCAAACCCAGGTAGAAGACTGCCCTAAGCTCACTAAGTAAATAAGTACCATCAAGAGGGGAGCATATTCTGCTGTATTTGCATGGGCCCTTACCCATTTGTGTAGGGTATTATCGGGGTCGAAGGAATGCCCAACTAAAACCTCATACTTACCGCGCCCAACAGTAACCAAGGCGCCGAGCAGAAAGGATAATGCCGCTAAGAGCCCAATACACAAATAGTAAACATTCATAGAAATCTCCATTTCCTATGTTATTTGTACAGGGAGGGCATTTTAAGCCTCGCCTCCCCGCCCTAGTTGTTCACACTATATAAGCATCGTTTTCAGCTACATTTTAAAGAATCACAGCAGTAGCTCTGGAGCCTGTCGCGAACAATGCAACCAGAGAAAACTGTGAAAAACCTTGATCAGTAGATAGATACTCTTTACACCAAAACCTAAGTTCATCCGACCATTTAACCAAAGCTTCCTGCCTCTTCGGCTCAGCATCATATTGGGAAGCCAGTCCAGCAAAGTGACAGTGCACAACTACTTTAGAGTCATTGCTTCGGCTATCATCAACTACAGATACCGTCATAGAAGCAGATACAGACTCCCAACTAATCAGGAAGTACAGAGAAGTATCACTTACATTTTCATCAAGCTTGGAAATTGCGAGCTGTAATACCTCGGAAAGGTCCTGATAAATATCATCATTCGCCAAGGCAGTACTTTCCGATCGGTGTAACTCATGCTCCGTAGCAGTTTTATTTTCACCACCAAAGAGGCATGTCGACTTTTCTATCTGCCAAGCCAATCTCATAAACCCTCCAAATACATCAAGACTGAACAAAGAAATATTCTACGAGATTTATGAGTAGAGCACACTTCATCCCCTCCCAGCCTGCATACTCTTCTCCATATTCAAGCTCAAAGTAAGGCAATTCCCCTTGAAAATACACCAAGAGTTGACCTCAAATGACAACTCTACTACTTCGCGTTGGGGCGCTCTGATACACGCATGGTAATATCGGCATGAAATACTTCCTCTCCATTAGTATCAATAACGCTCACAGGCATAACAACATCGCCAGCCTCAATGGTTTTAAACCCTGGATACTCACAAACGGCTCGTAGATTAGTCTTCGCCATCTTTAAGTACTTGACTTCCATCCCTACTGGTATCCAGCGAAAGCGTCGATCCAAAGACACATCCAAACAAACACCGCCAGCTAATTCAGCGGCGTTACACATAGCGATAGCATGTACAGTACCGATATGATTTGTCACGCTCCAACGCTTATTCAGTAAAACCTCCACTTTACCCGGTGATAATTCCAGGAAACGCGGCTTGATTGAACGAAAATACGGTGCCTTAAGTGCCACTAATTTAGACACCAGCCAGCGGCCCAATGCCGAGCCGCCAAGTCGCCCCCACAGATTAAGTACCGGGCTTTTAGAAGATTGATAGTCCATCTTACCTCTCCATCCTATACATCGAACCGCCACTCTATATGGGCGGTCTTAAGCTATTTAGGCCACTATATATCAACTTCCGGTAGTCCAGGGTAATCAGATCTATCAGCTTTATTGACATAGGCTATTCCAAGCGCAGAAATGCCCAAGAGGAGATTTGGTTCATAAGCGAGTGCAACTAATAAGGCTAGAGCTAATAATTTGTATCCCTTAAAAGCATATCCATTAATAGGTAAAGTAAGTATATCTGCAAGCTGAGAGGCATACTAAATGGCAATCGCTACTGCACACCTTGAAAGATTGTTTTTGATGTCCAAAAAATTCTCTCAGGCAATCTTTTATAGAAAAGCTTAGACTGAGTAGCTAATTATATGTCAATTAATACTGAAGATTAGATGTCGGAAATTGTCAGGCCAGAAATCTTAGATTAAATTCTAACTATACTTCTCGCTGCAGCACCTGCTTTTCCCATTTCTAAGGCATCTAACTTTCAATATATCCACCATAATTAAGGGTACATTATAAATTTTTCAGAAATTTAATATTGCGAAGGGTATGATCGCGACTCCCACAACGCACCAACAATATTAGATTCCCAGAATATCTACACCACTAAAGGGCTTCCGTTCATGGGTCTAATTTTATTTAGCCGCAAATCTATCACTATTTTTTCACCACACCTATATATATCGGGATATGATTTTATGCTATATCACTTACCAATTGCTACCGGCCTGGTCCTAATAGAGACCGAGAAGCTCGCAGTCTACCGGTGAAAATTGGAGCTTCTAGTTAACACAACAAATTAATTCCTATTCATGGGAGCGACTCAATCAACCCTAGCAAGGTTATATAATGGAGAGAATCAAGCTGTGTAAATTATCGAGTAAGAATAAAAAGCCAGCTAAAAGATTTTTTCCCAGATGTAAATCTAGTGGAGGCATCTACAAAAGGAAAGACAAGCAAGAATTAGGTAAGAAGAACAAAAATCTCTAACAGAAAATGTTATTTATATTTACATCAAGGATAAAAATATCTTTTATGAAAATGAGACAGCCCTACCGAATAGACTGTCCCATAAATTATCTCACGACGACTTTCGACGGTATTCCCTCGGCAACATACCCTTATTTCGGCGAAATGCCCTTCTAAGCTGCTCTTGAGACTTAAAACCACAGATAGTAGCTATACGCTCCTGAGTTAACGCTTGAGTTGCTAAAAGCTGGCAAACCTTTTCAATGCGAATTTTCTCAACGAATCGACCTGGAGTTACTCCCATATCCCGAGTAAAGCAGCGAGCAAAGTTTCTCGGGCTCATAGATGTCTTTTCCGCGAGACTATTAACGCATAAAGTTTTATCCAAATTACTATGAATCCATTGCACCAGCTCTAAAAAACGATCACTCTTTAACTGGCTCATAAGATAAGTGCTACTTTGTTTATGATCTCCATCTCTCTTGAGATATAAGACCATTAATTGAGCAACAGCTAAAGCAATACCACGACCAAAATCATCCTCTACCATTGCCAAAGCCATATCAACCCCCGCACTAACACCTGCAGAAGTATATATATGATCATCTTTGACAAATACAGATTCTGAATCGACATCCACTTCTGGGAATCTCTTCAGCTGATCAATATATCTCCAATGGGTAGTGGCACGCCGACCATTTAGCAAACCTACTTTTGCGAGAATCAGAGCTCCATTGCCAATAGAGCCTATACGCTTAACTAAACCAGACTGAAGAGAAAGCCATCTACTCAAACATTCACTGATATTCAAATCATCAGCAGCATTAAGATTACCACTCACAAGGAGAGTATGAATTCCTCTTGAATCAGTAAAACATCTATCTGAGCATATCCTTAAACCTGATGAGATTTCCTTGGTATCTCCATCTTCGGCTAAGAATTCGACCTCATACTGATCATCACAACTAAAACCCCTATCCTTTAGCTGCTGATTTGCCAGCGAAAACACTTCTGCGGGCCCCATTACATCTAATGAGTGTGCCCCAGGGTAAAATACGATAGATACTTTCTTTTTACAGTTCATTTTAAATTGCAGAATAAGCGTAAAACTATATACCAAACTCAAAAATCACTGTGCGGATTACTAACTTATTAAAAGAAACTTCAGGAATACTATCTTGGGTAGCCCAACCACCTCAGAGGAAGGTGAAAAAACGCCATAGCGGAAGCTTAATAAAACCTAAATAAAATCCAGATTAACTGGAAACACTACTAATAAGTTAATTCTTCACTTGATCCGAGTAATATACCAGGTGGCTACTACCCAATAGTGAGAATTGATCACACGATGATTCTTACCCCAATTAGAGACTACAGGCAAACACACTATCCATCAGCCATACTCTCATCATCCATATACATAAAAATGCTATTTAATAAGGCACCTTCAGAACCAACATCACAAACTGTTAATCCTGTATAATTAAGCAATCCTGACCCTAAGGTACCAGCTTTTTCTATTCTGTAAAGTAATAACGATATTTTTTTTCGGAATATATAGTCGTATATGAAACAGCCCTGCATCCTGCCAAATAAACTTTGATTGCGGCCAATAATTACAACAAAGAAACACTACCCAGCCACATCAACAGAAGAGCCACTTCAAAGACCTAACGCCATTAAAGGAAAAAGATAATCATTCCTAGTAAAAGGAGCTGTAAATATCTAAAGTCCTATTCATCTCAGCTAATATGAATTGATTCAAGGCAAGAAACAAAAGAAACTCACATTTATCGCCTAAAGCCTTCGCTCTATCGTATAACGACCTAAAAGCCCGCAAGAAGTGTACCGCCGTACCACTTACTTATTCGTTCATATGAGCATCAAAATATTGATAATCTCATAGAAATTTAAATAATTTATCGACTCAAATACCCCCAGGCTTAGTAAGCTCTCTAACATATTGTTACAGTCGGTTGGGTGCTGAGCCCCATAGCTGGGACTTTCGAGGGTTATTAAATATAGATAGGTTTCAGGCTACGCATGGTAATCTGCTACTTCCAGGGCGGATAAGCAATGACTACCGACAACCTTGGCAGGATAGCCAAGACTTCAGAAAGTGAGTTTTCATTATTTATGGAAAATAACACACTAAAGCTATTGCCCTTTATGTTGCCGAAAGCCCTATCTAGCAATTTAACCCGCATAGACTTATATAAGTTAAAAAGGACAGCAACTTGTCTTCATGTAAAGAAGCACTGAATATGATTTATCTCAAAATGCAATACTGCTGTAAAAACTTACGCAAATTAACGTATTCAAGCTTTCGAGTTAACCCCCTATATCACAGACAACTTATAAGCCTTTACGAAATAATACTTCATTTACTTTGATCGTCATTCTTAAGCTGTTGAATAAGCGTATCACCAGACCAAAAGAATCTGACACAACCATCATAATTTTCTTTTCTTACACATCGCCCCAAGGGGTCGTATTGATACCGAATCACATCCTGAAATTTCTCTACACCTTTTTCTACTTTTAGATTTTCTATTTTTATCAACTTTTGCTGACAATTATAATGGTATCGAATCCTCTGTGCCCCCTCCCCTCCAACTTCTTCAACACGACCTGTAGAAGAGGTATAACCACGGGATATATTGCCATTATCAACGATTCTATTCTCAATAACTTCTTTGCCAGGAATCTGACTATCAAGCTTACTCGTCGAGTTAAGCTTACCTAGGAGACTATCAGCGGGGTCATAAATTAAGAAGGCAAGAAACTGATCTGAATCACTCTTACAAAAGTTATGAACATTAAAGATATTTTTATTAACCTTGCCGGAATAATTAACTCTGGCAAGTGAACAGCTACTATTCGGCAATAAATTCAAAATATTTGTAACTGTATCAATTGGCCTTTCAAACTTACTGACAATAAAGCCTTGCACATAAACCTGAGGATCATAATTGTCCAGAGGTTTCAACCCTTCGGTTGTTTTTATCAACAAAGAATTGAAATTTCCATTTACTGAGGAGAAGGGTGAATTCTCAGATTCCACAGAATGATCAAAGATAAATTTAACATCTTCTTTTCTGGGTAGTGAAGTTGCCGTAAGATTACCTAAAATATCATACTTATAACTGAGCTTACCATCATCTTGCCATTCCGCTACAATACGACCACTAGCATCATATTCCCACTTCAGACTACAGTAATTATTTTTAGCTTCGATCAGTTGCCCTAGGCAATTATATCTAAAGCTATTAACGCCCTCTAGCGTAGTTTCTTTTATTAACTGGCCCAGCAAATCACGTTCAAAGTAGATATCGGTACCAATGCCTGATTGAGAAGCAATTACTTCCGTAGAATTTACTAAGTGGCCAGCGACATTATATGCATAGTGGGTAACACGACCATAGAAATCCTCCTCTTCTATTAATCGGTTATTGAGATCATATTTCAGCCGATAACACTCACCCTTTTCATTTATAAGGCAAATTAAATTGCCCTCTCCATCATAATGATATTCTAATTGACTGCCACTGGAACTAGTCTTGCTCTTTATTTGATGGAGTGCGTTATAAGAATAACGCGTATAATTCCCATCCTTATCTAATATTTCTGAAACTAATCCATGCTGGTTAAACCTGCACTGAATATCTGTATCTTTTTGAGCAACCTTAACATTGATCCGACCCTGATCCTCATTCTTGCAAGAAGCCTCTTTCGTCTCAGCAGGCGTTAACAATTCCGTGCGAATATCAACATCATATCTACAATCAATAGATCGTCCGAAGGGGCAACTTATTCTTAATAGCTTATTGCTGCTTCCCCACAGATAACTCGTAACATTACCTAATGAGTCACTAATAGAATTAATCATGCCAGCAGAGGTATAGTCATATTTCACTTGGTTGCCGAGCGGGTCTTCAGCTAGCACCAGCTGTCTTTTTTTGTTGTAACTATACTGCCAACTGCTATCTGATGGATCAGTATACTTTGTGGCGAGACCTTCATTGTTATATTCAATTTGATAATTATTACCGGCCACATCTATCTTCTCGGTCAAGCGACCCTGATTGTCATATCGGAATAACTCCTCACGTATAGTCCCATCAGTACTGGGTAGCCGTACCTTTGTAACGTGACCTAGCTCGCTGTATTCATACCACGTTTCTCCACCTTCAGCATCTTGATGGAACGTGAGTAATCCGCGATTATTGAAGTGAAAACGTTGCCGCCCGCCTCTCGTGTCACACATCGTTGCTCCGTGACCACTTTCCTCCCAGATAAATTGATAACTGTAAGCAGCTTTTTCGTCAATAGGGTCCCCCCACTGCCGTATACAATGAGCTGAACTACCCTCAGCATCCCACTGAAAATAGAAACTATAACCAGTTTTTAAAGTTCTTTGTTTAATAAGGCCTTTGTGATAAACATACTTTTCATTATTGCCAACACTGTCTACAGCTTCAGTCAGATTATTTTCACTATCAAAGACATATTGAGCTACTACCTCAGAACTTCCCGAATTATTTTCTTTTGTCAAAGTATTTATAAGGTGACTTTCAGGAGATTCATCAAGCGAGCTAATGTATAAAATTTCACCGGAACTACTCTCGACCGATCTTAAATAATCCCCTGAGTAGTTGAATAAATAAAAGTTATCGTTATCATCCCGAATCTCAGCGAGCTTTAACGCACCAGTTTCACCAGTAGCTTTAAAATGTCTTTGTACTCCATTGGAAATTCCATATGTCGTAATGATCCAATGCTCATCGTTTACTCGCGTGAGAGTTAATCTCTCATAAATATTATGACTGCGCGAGCTATTTCCGGGAGCTGGCAAGCTAATTATTCTACCTTCAGAATCAAAGAAGAGTATGGGTTTGCCTGGACGCCAAACCAAGCGCTCGCTAAATGTATGAGTCCAGCCACAACCCAATCCGAAATTTCTTGAATTACTACTGCGATAGGTACGAGTTACCGATAAGGGTAGTGACCCCTCCAATACAAAATCTTCTAAAGTAAACTGAACCTCTCCAGTTTTTAGATTTACAGACCTAGTTACTTCACCAGTAACATTATCGCTCTGACATATATCGGAGTTATAATTTTCACCTACTTCGCTAATGTGGTTATCAGTATCATATGAATAATCCCTGACACAATTTATCTTATAAAATTCAGACTTTACATCATGGGGCACTGTGAAAGCTTGTTCACTACCCCTTTTATTTTCTCGCAGCTCGTTACCCACTTTGACTTGCACTAAATTTCGACTATTTTTTCGGGGTGCAGCTATTTTGGGGGTTTTCTTTCCGGATACAGCAGTGCTTTTGCCTACTGTCGGATATCCTGAATTTTTAGCAAGTATTTTCCTTTGCTTTTTTGTCCTGGCAAAATCAAACATTAAATCGCCAATATTACGAAAAGCATTCACTAAGCGCTTATTCTTAGTTAAGGATGTTATAGCTACATCTCCCTCAGTCAATGCCGCAAGTGCTATAGTCAAAATGATCTCAAAAGTACCACTTGCAGTTAAGTTTGTGTGCTGCAAGCTATGTTGTGTTTTAATGTAGTCCTGGGCAAAATGAAAAACTGCTCCCCGAAGAGTTGGGTCACTATAAATAACCTCGGCTATGTTGAAACTCAAGCGGAGCTGCTTTTTTGAAACAGAACTGGGATTAAAGCCTAGTACATCAATCACACCTCGATACAGGGAGGTTACACATTCATCAGCTTCTTCTTCTGGAGTTTCTTCATATAAGACATAATTGATTGCCGCAGAGCTAAACTCAAATGATTGACGTGCTGGACTTACTATCTTCTCAACATCAACAGCACTCTTTGACCAAATCGATAAGCGCCACACAGAGCTGTCAGTTTCTTTTACTTTCTTTTTTGCAGTTGTTACACGCTTCACCCAACTCCAATCAGTTTGCTGGCTAATAAAAGCCTTATCTGCAACTTCCTGCGTAATAATTTTCTGCAAGCCCATACGAATCTTAGCAACCAACTCTGTTTGTAGATCCCCCAATGCCGAATATGGCAATGGGGCCTCTTCAATAATCAGTTGATTCTGAGCCAATGCCCGATAAATGGCTTTATCCCGCTCATTAAGATAGCCAGGCACATTACTTAATCGCGATTGAGATGGGGGACGCTCTTGCTCAGGGTCTATATCTGGCGCAAAGGTTGTGTATAAGCCAAGGTACTGGTCATACACTAACTGAAGAGTGTTAGTATCGAACATCCTCAATAATTCAGCAGCATCAATCTTTCTAGAGGGACCCGTCTGGCATATCCATCCAGGCCGCACCGCATAACGAGAGCCCTGAGAGTTTTCGATATAGAGCTGTATCAAAAGTTAAATCCTATCAACCGCTGACCGACTATTCTGCGGTCATCAAAAAACGAATCCATTCAAAGCACCTAAACTAGGTGCTCAACTTCGACATAATCATTTCTACTGGGACGATTTTTCTTTCAAAGGACAAAGAAATATATTTCAGCCTTCTTACATCGGTTTTAAAAAATCGGCTGAACCAAGAACAGTTTCTACGTCCAAAATTTTGACAATGAGTGTGAAGTTTAGTAGTGCGTGTTTCAAAGCCGGGAACAATAAGCTCTCGATTCACATTCAAGTCTTCACTATCACAAGCAAAATATTAAAAGTCAAAATAGCAACATCAAAAGCTATACCAATAGGAAAACCATAATTCATCCACATCTAAAGACTTTTCAAATGATCTAAACGAAATAGTTATAATCCCTATCTAATAGCTACTAAGCCAATCCTCCAGGATACCTAACATACCACCATCTTTCGGAGTAACTAGAAATTAGGTGAAAGCTAACTTAATTTGTATTGTTGCGATAGGAAAAAACGATTACAGGAGAGTACACTGCATATAGTGCAATTAAATTTGACTAGGGTCAAAGAAAGAAAATCACAGTCAAGCGATATATGGCGGCATATTCTGACAAAAAAGTACCATTTAGCGACATTAAATATAGTTTAAAGTTATGGATGGTAAACTAATCTCAAAGAGAGCACTTGAGTCCCATTAAATTGTCAGCGTAAATTATAGTATTCGCTCAAATAATATAATACAAAATTGATAACGATTCAGCAGTCGAATATTTATATATAAAGGTACGTCTGTTATGGGTATAGACATAATAGATCGGCTGGATTATCCAACCGATCTGTAATGAGCACTAATTGCTAACAGTAAAGCTACTCGACTTACCTGAATAGCTGGAAATCTTTCCAGTCCAACCACTCTTCCAGTTACCAAAGTGCTTTATTCGGTAAGTGCCTGATGGCGTATCCTCTCCAATGATCCACTGTCCTTCAGCAAAAGAACAGGCCATACAATCAATAGCTGTATCTCGCGTCCAAATAAAGCGTGTATCCAAATCATCATCGGTAAGATAAGTTTCCCAACTACCATTAACTTTACGCTGTACCTCAATGAACGTACTCTCAGTCTTCAGGTCATTACGGGGATGGCCAGAACGGAAAGTGACAGATACAGTATCGCCAGCACTGTAGCTGGTACCTACATCATCCCAGACTTGACCAAAAGACTCCCACAGGCGTTTGTCATCATAAACAACCCCAATTACATTAATGATTTGGTCATCAGACAGATCTTTCGGAGTAGGCCCTGCAGCAATATCTACGCCATTGACCATAGCATGTGTCATTTCGGTATAAATCTGTCTATAGGCTGCAAGGGTATTGGGGCCGTATATGGTATGTGCTCCCTCATAGTGCTGCCTATCAAACTCTTCAGGGGTAGTTATGTAACCGGAATAGGCATTTGCCAAACCGGCAATCACCACAGTGTTTACACCGCTTCCTTCAAAAGCTGACAAGACTTCTGCTTCAAGACGTCGGCCTGCCATAGTCGTCATTTCACCCGGCGCGGCGACCAAAGCAAGTGAGCCTATGCGAAACATTTGGAAAGGTAGGTAAGGGGTATAAAGTGCTTGGCCTATTACCTCACGCTGTACAAATGTAGGTTTGGGGTACTGGCAGGGGTCATCCTGAGTATCCTCATATACAGCGGCTGCAGAAAATGCACTCATCAGGCCAAAAAGTGGATAACCATTAATCGCTGATTCGAATAGTCCCACATCTCTATCCCAATCCACCCCCTCATTTTCAACAGACATTCCCTCAAAAATACCATCAATATTGCTGGGACCGTCCCAACTTGATCCTGCAGTAAATGACCAGCCAACAGCACCTTCACAAATATCTATTTGCCCCTCACCGGTAAATTCACCTGCTACAGTATAGCCAGGGAAATAGATATGTTGATGTCGATAATCTAATCCACCTTCAAGTTTCACAGTAGCTGATTGGTAAAGAGACTGAGCTTTTGCAACTTGCTTTTCAGCAGATAAAAGTAAACTTTCATACTCAGAATTTCCGCATCCATCCCTAGGGCCACAAATATTCGGAGACGCATCACCTAAATTACTATTGGCAAATGCCGCAGTAAATTGACTTGCAGCACCCTGCTCGGCAGCCCAAGACTCCAGCAACTGACTCGCCGCCCCCTTATTATCCCCGCTAAGTTGCCGCTGCCCTGTCCCTAAAGAGACATTGTGTACTGCAAACCAATTAATAACTCCCAGTGCTTTGTTGTTGGCATCAACCAACTTGAGTTGGGTCATGGTTTTATTGGTATCGTATTGATAGTCGCTTGCATCAGTATTTTCTGAATAAGGGTCTGGGTTTCGATTGATACTGGTATCGAGTAGTATCCCCTGCTCAATAAAGATATCACCTGGAGTTAGTCCACTATCTGCTTCAACGATTGACTGAAAAATACCATCAACAATAGCGTCATAGTTATCTTCCGCATAACCGAGAGCACTCATATTCAACATGACATAATGATCATACCCGCCAGGACCTACATGGGTATGTGTAGCAGTCAGCATCACATTCTTTTCGGTGTACTTACTATTACCATAGAGATTTTTTAATTTATCAACGACACCCTGCTTCACGCCCTGCGGAATACCTTGCAGATCTGCTGATACGAATACCAAACGCTCATTTTCAGAGCTATCAGAAATTATGAATGCGCGGGACCATAAACGGGTATGAATTCCCTTGGTTGTCTGCCCCGTTTCTCCATATCCTACCATTCCAACATCTGCTGCCGGGCCAGTTATATCATACTTACCAACACCAACACGCCAGTCAGATGCTTTAACAGTGGAAGAAGCTCCAATAAATACTATTAAAGCAATGACGTAACCATTAATTATTTTTTTCATTTTTTCTCCAGAATCTATACACGCAGGAGTACATTCGCCAGTTCACAGAAGTGAAGGCGTATCCTTTTCGTTGAAAGTTGATACCTGAATAAGCCACTTCCGATCAACTCGGACGCGACTCTCTAGATAGTTAGCCAATGTAATCTTGGCTTTTATTATCTCATCCTGAAAAGCGGCTTTATTATTTTAAAAATACTCATAGTAGCCATAACCTCCCTGCTGTCAGCACACTAAAACTGAGAGTACAGCTCTAGTACGCATGTTCAGAATACCCTAACTGGCTGTATTTGGTAGCACCCACAGAGTAATTGCCCGCCATAAATCCGTTAATTTAGAGTCGAAAGTAAAATAGTTTTAAATATACGAAGATTTTCTGAACTACAGCAAACCTAAATATTTACAATTTAAGCAAGCACAATCTAAAAATGACTGTAAAGAAAGGATAGATTAGGGGATTTGAATTGCGTTTAGAGAGGAAATGTAAAAAACTTTCGTTATTCAAAATTAGCACTCAACCAGTTTCCAATTATATTCTATAGATTGACCTCTTGTTCACAAAAACAATTAAATTAACAATTAATTAGGCAAACATCTGTACTTAACATTCAAAGTTGTCTTGACAGGAAATAAGGTGGAAGTTGGATAACATTGATAATCGGCCCTTTTAGCATTTGACGCCCCTGACTATAAATATGTGAACTTTATGTAGCTATCAATATCTGATTACTCTGCAGTAATCCATATAGATACATAAATAATGCACGCTAAACTTCTCCCCCTCTCAGTTTTTTCCATATTGACCTTCTTATCCCTACCATCCCTGGCCGGTCAAAAGTGCGATGTACAAATGACGATACAGAGCGAATGGGAAGACGGATATATGGCTTCAGTGGTTGTACGTAATACAGGTACCGAGCCAATAAGTGACTGGGAACTTTCATGGCAATGGCCCTCAGACCAAGAAGTCACACATATATGGAATGCTACTTCAGCCCAGGATGAAAACCTGATCTCTGTAGTTGGAAAACAAGGCTATGTAAGAGTACCCGTTGGCCAAGCCCAATCTTTTGGTTTTAATATTCGCTACTCGGGTGGTGAAAAGACGCCTACTCATATTAACGCTAGTTGCAACAACACCATCAATAAACCAGATCCGACCCCACCTTCACAAGACCTGCTAGACCCCCTTTCACAATACAATTTAATTTTAGGCACTCAAACGATAAACCCTAGGTATACATTTACAGATAAGGGATCACTTGTTGAAAGTGCTGAAGCCATTTACTCAATGGGCTCTAACTTACTCAAGATTGCCCTTTCTCCGAGCCTATATAGCGAGCTAAGTAACTCTGGACTCGACTATCAATTCAAGCGAATACTGAAAGAAATACCAGAATTTCAGCAAGTCTTGGAAATGGATTTCTCCATCTACATGTTTTGGGTTGAGGACTCAGGTTCCTGGATGGATAACAAAGGAATGAGTGAAGAAGAGCTAAACTGGCAATATGACAAAATTTATTCGTTGGCTGAATATTTACTAACTGAATATAACGGCTCCGGTAAGACATTCATGATCGGGCATTGGGAAGGCGATTGGAACCTGGTTCAAAAAACTGATGGTACTAGAGATGACAGTCAGGAAACTATCCCTCCTAAGCGTTTACAGGGTCTAATTGACTGGATCAATATTCGACAAAAAGCCATTGACGATGCCAAAGCAAATATCACCCACTCTGACGTTAACTTATATCACTATATTGAGGTCAATAGGGTTGAATCTGCAATACAGGGCAAAGAACGGATAACCAATGCCGTACTTCCCCATACTAATGTAGATTTAGTGTCTTATTCAGCTTACGATCTCACTACCAAAGAAAAGCATTCAGATTTTGCCACTCTACATAGTGAGTTGACTTCAGCTCTAGAATTTATCAACTCAAATCTTCCCAAAAAATCTGGGCTGCCATTTGAAAAGCGGGTTTTCATTGGCGAATATGGTTACGGAGAGTCCTGGTTTAAGGATTGGGGAGCCCGCTCTGGCGAAGCCCAGGATTTGCTATCACGCAATGTAATAAAAACGGCGCTCCAGTGGGGTGCTCCATTTATTTTGTACTGGCAAATGTATGACAATGAATATGATAGCTGGATCAGTGAATTCACTGGCTACTGGCTGATTGACAAGGATGGTAATAAAAAGGAGATTTATAAGACTCACCAAGAGTACTATAAGGATGCGAGAGCATTCTTAGATAACTATTATATGGAAAACTCCTCCCTTCCGTCAGAAAGTGAATTTCGAGCCTATGCCTTAAAATGGTTTGAATCATCGAAAACCCCACCACCACAGCCCAAACCTGACACTCCCCCTACTGTACCGGAAGAACCCGGTGAACCTTCAGGCCAGTGTAATGTGGAATATACAGTTCAAAACGATTGGGGGAATGGTTTTATGGCAAATGTGGTTATTTATAATAAAGGAAAGACTTCTCTTGATAAATGGCAGCTACAGTGGAACTGGCAAGGTAACCAATCAATCACACACTTCTGGAATGCACAAATCGCAGAAAGTAACGGGACAATAACTGTTACTAGTGAATCATCTATTCCGCCAGGAGAGGCCCAGGCTTTTGGGTTTAATGCAGATTACTCTGGAGAAAACATCCCACCAATTATAATTGGCAACTGCACGGGTACACTCACAACTGAACCTTCACAACCTAGTCAGCCCCCCAATCAGCCCAATGAACATTCAGATAATAGCAGTATTAAGCTATGGTTTATTGGTGATTCGATTACTTACGGCATGACAACACTCCCTTATAATTCAAACGGATTTCGTAGCCAGATCTGGGGCTATCTTGCCAAAGCGGCCGATGGCAACTCAATCTTTCCTATAGATCAAGAATCTACCAGTGAGCAGCTAATTCTAAAATACAATGGAAAACAACTAGAAACGATTGGCACTATCACTGGACCAACAGGCCCTGATGATATGTCTCAACAGACCAAGAATTACTGGCACTCTGGGATACCTGGAGCTACAACCAGCGATTTACTTTGCTATCTTGATCCGATAGGCCATCAAATCACCCCAGGCTACAATTTCACCAACTGCCTCAATTCCATCAAGAACTTCAATCAATTTCTCAGCGAAATGTGCATGGAGGGCGAAACTAGTTCTGGCTGGCTCACTAATCAAGCCTGCAATTTAACGCGGGATATAACCTCTGAGGATAGCGTTGTCATACCTATACAGCTCGGGACTAACGACATCACCTTCCTTAGCATGAATAATGCGATTGATTGTAGCCTTCCTATAGAAGAAAATAGTGAATCCGCCCAGAAGCTAAATATGGTCGTTAGTAAGATAATATCATCACCCAATAATATTCAAGGCATATCAATAACAGATAGAATACAAAATTACTTTGAGAGCATAGATATTCCAACAGAGAAAATTGCATTCGTAATTTCAACTATCCCTCGCCGAAGTGATTTAGACGGACAAGATCCGAAAAATTACTGTACGGACTTTTATAATCAAAAAATCAGGAAGTCACTATCAGAGGCCTCCAATACCAAAAATATTTTCTTAGCAGACCAAGAAAATATTGTCCCAACTGGAGACCCGGTACACCCTACAACTGAGGGCCACAAGATTATGGCTTGCAACTTACTTTATGGTAAAAATCTTGGCCATTCAGATATTCCTTCTTGTATTCTTCCCAGTAACATCCCAGATAAAGGGCTATTGAAAGCAATAGATCATGTATCCAATTAGCTAGGATTTCGCTTAACAGGCCCTGATTAAAAATTTTCAGGGCGCTGCTTTTACTCACCAATAACTTTGGGAGCCTTTATAAACCCGCCTTCTATAGTAGCCGGCCTAACTCTGAACCAGATTTAATAACTGCTTCCTATATTCTGCCCAAATCACTTTCCCTGAGAAATTACTTAAATCAACTTTTTTTAATTTTGAACCCGATAGAATTGACAAAAACATTGATTCCAGCTTTTTTACTGCATCATTACAGTCTGAATAACAGAAGTTCTCGGAATAGAACTCTGGGTAGCACTGTTCATCTGGCACCAGTGGAGTCGCACCGAGAATAGCTGCTTCCATCACCGCCAGCCCCTGGAATTCATGGTAAGCCGTAGAAAGGAATATATGGCTATGTCGCAGTACTTGACGATAGTCTTTAGCGCTTTCGAGATACCCGAGTACCAATAAATGGTCGGCAAACTCTTCTTGTATTTGAGCAAACTCAGCAGGGCTATTACGAAATGACTGCCCCATTAGATTAACAAGAAACTTAACATTTCTGGCTTTCAAGCCCCGAAGGATATCCAGCAATCGGTCCGCGCCTTTGTCATATTCCCAACGGGCCGCCCAACTGATAATCAAAGTATCTTGACCTATCTCGCCCCCATAAATGCTCTCTGCGCAGGAGCTCCAGGAAAAGGCCTCTTCAGTTTTCGCACTATCAAAAACGATGTCTTCTATTGGCACAGGAAGAACTCGCGACTTTTCCTCAATCTCCTCACAAATTCCGGGAGGAACACAATCAGGAAAGCGCTTGAGTAATTTCTTTACTCCTCCTAACAAGGTACTGCGGTTGTATTCAGAGTTGAACAAGACCAGATCACCGGACAAGGCCGTGTAAATATTCAACAACTGGGGTTCTACCGATCGAAACGCATCAGAGCTCACTGGGTAAGCAAATTGATTCTCATGAAAATATACAACTGTAGGCACCCTAACGATTTCAGGAACTAAACCGCACAAGGCACTTAGATCGGTCATTGAGGTTGTAACAATAAGGTCCCAACGCTGCTTCAATATTTGCGCAGTTTCCCCACGGCCCCAGGAAAGGCTATTACCGCGAATTCGCCAGCTAAAGTATCGCGGTGGTAAGGTTAGTACGGTCCATTGCCAATCAGAAAATGCCGCTACCAGCCCTTTACGCCATCGCTTGTGACTGTCCGCATCATAAGCGGAGAGTAATAAAACTTTCATTAAATAGTAACAAGAAGAAGCGGCACCGGGATCAAACTTAACCCCGGTAGCTATTGATCGGAGGGGTTAATCGAAAGAGCGCACATTCATTAATCGTGCAAACAAGCTGGAAGTATCCCAACGAGCACCACCAATAGCTTGTACCTCACTATAAAACTGGTCTACCAGGGCAGTTACGGGCAGTAAAGCTCCGTTATGTTGTGCCTCTTGAAGGACTATAGCCAAATCCTTACGCATCCAGTCCACAGCAAAACCGTGGTCATACTCGCCAGCTAACATAGTTTTTGAGCGGTTTTCCATTTGCCAGCTCTGTGCCGCCCCCTTGGATATCACATTGACAACCTGCTCTCCATCGAGGCCAGCTGCCTTGGCAAAATGTAAACCTTCAGCAAGCCCCTGAACGACACCCGCGATACAAATTTGATTGACCATTTTACACAGCTGGCCGCTACCTACTGGCCCCATCAGGTTACTCGCCCGCGCATAACAGTCGATAAGAGGTTGCACTTTATCAAAGTCTGCCTTATCGCCCCCAAACATAACCGTTAAAGCACCATTCTCAGCGCCGGCCTGGCCTCCAGAGACAGGGGCATCCAGAAAACCGATTCCCTTTTCGCCAGCTGCAACTGCCAATTCCCGAGCAACATCGGCAGAGGCTGTTGTATGATCTACAAACAAAGCCCCGTCACCCATACTCGTGAATGCCCCCTGCTCTCCTGTCACCACCTGGCGGAGATCGTTGTCATTGCCTACACAGGCAAAAACAACCTCCGCGCCCTTTGCGGCTTCAGCGGGCGTTGCAAAGCTCTCTCCATCATATTCTTGTAGCCATTGATCCGCACGGCTAACAGTGCGATTGTAAATTCGCACCATGTGGCCAGCATTAGAAAGATGCCCCGCCATGGGATATCCCATCACCCCCAAGCCAATAAATGCAACTGTTGCCATTTCCTCTACCCCCATACCATCCAAATAAGTATTACACCGAGAACCAAGCGATAAATCGCGAATGGAGCCATCCCAATGCGGCTAATAAATTGAAGGAAAAAATGAATACACAAATAAGCACTAATACAAGATAAAACGGTACCAAGCAGCAAGTCATTCCATGGAACACTTTCCAGCGCAAGTAATTCAATCGTTAACAAAATAGCGCTGAGGGCAATAACAGGAATAGACATCAGGAACGAAAAGCGCGCTGCAGCCTCTCTCTTCATGCCAAGCATCAAACCAGCAGTCATTGTGATACCAGAGCGGGAGGTGCCAGGGATTAGGGCCAACACCTGTGATAAGCCAATCAGAAGTGCTTTTTTCCAATTTAACTGGGCTAGAGATTCGACCCTGCGCCCCTTTGCATCAGCCCACCACAGTAAAATACCAAAGCCAATAGTCGTAGCAGCGATAACACCGGCTGAACGCAGGTAAGTTTCTATGAACCCTTTGAATACCAGGCCTATCAGTCCCACAGGTATAGTGGCGAGAACAATTAACCAGGCCAGCCGCCCCTCATCGGTAAATTGTTTATCCGTAAATCCTCCTAGACCATCCCTAATCAGCACCCAAATATCTTTGCGGAAATAGAAAACTACTGCCAGTAAAGAGCCAAAATGAACAGCAACATCGAAGGCCAGCCCCTGGTCCTGCCAACCCAATACCTCAGAAGGTAAGATCAAGTGCGCGGAACTGGAGATGGGCAGAAACTCTGTCAGCCCCTGTATCAGGGCCAAAATTACAATCTGAAATGTTTCCATGTGTTATTAAGATCGGATTTTTTGTCTTTTCTTCCAAGTCACTTCATTGCGCAAATAAACAGGCTCAAGCTCTTCAGCGGTCACTGTATGACCCTGCTCCCATAGTGGTACTGCCAGCTGCGCTATATCCCGAGCGTGAATGAGACTGGCTTGATCAACGGCAGCCAATAACGCCCCTTCAAAAGCCTCATAATGTAATCCCGGGCCCGCCCCATAGATCGGAGTACAAATCTCCGATTTCTCTAAAGACAGCAGAACCTCCTCCGGGTTCTGTACCGCCTCCGGGATCAAGCTATCGCAGGGAGAGTCACTGGAGTAAACCCCCCAATATACTTGTTGCATACGAGCATCCAGCATTGCCACGACCGGTGACTGTCCCCAGTCCGGGTGCGATCGCCGAGCTCCAAGTGCTAGGGCTGCGAGGCTGGAAACCGGAACCACTGGTAGATCTGCAGCATAAGCCAACCCCTGCACACTACTAATTGCTATACGGAGACCAGTAAATGACCCCGGCCCGCGGCTGACAGCAAGAGCATCCAGGCCTGCCAGCTTTATGCCGGCTTCTGCGAGAACGTCATCCACCATTGGCAAAAGGCGACGAGTGTGATCGCGCTCTGCCTGTACAAAACGCTCAATCAGCTGGCCATCAGATATGAGAGCAACAGAACAGGCGCCCGACGTTGTATCCAGGGCAAGTATTTTCACAGCGTTCTTAATCCTGGTCATAAAAAAGGGAGGGAATTGTGGCACGGGAGCGGAGGGGAGTCATGCCCAATATCGCAACCCGCAACTAAAAAACCCCGGACTAACCGGGGTTTATGAGGAGCCTGCCAAAGTTCACATCGTTGAGCCCATATATATGACCCTAGGCGGCCTTTTTCGGTGGCCGACCTCGACGGGCAGCACCAGCCTTCGGTGGACGGCCGCGACGGGCTGGAGCCTTCTTAGCAGCTGCTGTCGCAGTCGCTTTCTTGGGTCGTCCGACTCTTTTTGCTGGCTTAGCCGCTGAAGTTGCCTTCTTTGGACGGCCGGCTTTTTTCGCCGTCGCTGTAGCGGCCTTCTTGGGGCGTCCGGGCTTTTTCGCTGCTGTGGCCTTGGCTGCAGGTTTCTTCTTGGCCTTTTGAGTTTCGGCTTTTAATTTGGCTTTAGCCTTCTTCTCTAACTCTTTAACTTTAGCGGCAGCTTTCTTTGCAGCTGCTTTAACCTTAGCTTCAGCCTTCTTCTCAGCAGCCTTCAATTTCTTGGCATGAGCCTTTTCTTTGGTTTTTACCCAGCGTGTTTCAAATGCCTTGAGTGCGGCAGCTAACTCTTTATCTGCTTTGCTGGAGAGGCTCTTAGAGAGACTTTCCACCTTTTCTTTTGCAGCAGCTTCAGCCATATGTACGGCATCCATAGCCTTAGCTTTGGCAAGATCCATCTTTGCCGCTGCCAGCTTGGCGCGTAAATCCTTTGCCTTACTATTGGCACTGGCCAGCGAAGTTTTCGCTGTTGCCGCATTACTTTTCTGCGCTCGAGCCTTAGCCTTAGCAACACGGTCCATTTGCGCATCCAGCGATTTGGTCGCTGAATCTACCGCCTTCTGCGCTTTCACGACCGCTGGCGACGCTGCGGTCGCACTAGTTGCTCGTTTCGCGCGTGTACCTTTTTTTACTACTCTTGCCATCCCTTGTCTCCTCACTGAAAGAAGAAGTACATCCAAAAGTGTGCCGGCAGCATTGCCTTTTAGCTATCGAATAAAAACTGGAATCGGCCGTTTTTATTACTTATGCAGAGCGCCGCACCGCCTATTTCGATACAACTTTATCAAAGTTAATAAAAATACCCGGCATTGCAAGTAAAAAAGCGAAAAATGAGAAACTTTTTATAAAAAAAGTATATTTTTCTTATCAATTTTCACTTTTGGGTCCCGTTTTAGCACTTTGGTAGAAATTATTTTGTCCCATTGAGCTTAGTTTGCACAATTCCCGCAAGCGCCTCTATATGATCCTCACGCAAATTTAATGCGGGAATATATCGGTAGTCACTGCCCCCAGCATCAATAAAATTAGCGCGATTCTCTACCGAAATTTCTTCCAATGTTTCCAGGCAATCCGCAGAAAAAGCCGGGCAAATTACATCGACACTACTAACTCCTGTTTTACCCCATTCAATAAGGGTCTTATCGGTGTATGGCTGCAACCACTCTGCCTTACCAAAGCGCGATTGAAATGTGACTTGCCACTTATCCTCACTGATTTCTAGTTCATCCGCTAATAACCGTGCGGTTTCCATGCAATGGCGATAATAGGGGTCCCCCTTATCAACATTGGCTTTTGGGATACCGTGAAATGAAAGTAACAATTTTTCCGCTGGCCCTGCTTTTTCCCAGTGTTCTTTTACTGAATTGGCCAGGGATTTTATGTAGAGGGGATTTTGGTAATAATCTCGAATCAGAGAAATATCCGGAATATCGCGACTATTGCGAAAAATTTGCGCCACCTGATCATAAATTGCTGCAGTTGTGGTAGCCGAATATTGGGGATATAGGGGAAGCACTATAAAAGACTCAAAACCTTTCTTGCGCAGAGTTTCTATGGTGTTGTCGAGGCGGGGCTCACCATAAGTCATGGCATATTCAACAGCGACATCGCAACCTTTTACTTTTAAACGCTGCTGCAACAGCTCTGCTTGCTTCTGCGTATAGTAGAGAAGCGGCGATCCTTCCACTTTTGTTTCATCTGCACTGCTATTCCATATTTCCGCATAGGCAGGGGCAATACGTTGTGGACGAAAAGGCAGTACCAAGCAGTTCAATATGGTCAGCCAGATTGGCCGCGGTATCTCGACAACCCTCGGATCTGAAAGGAATTCCCGCAAAAAACTTCTTACTGCTGTAGGTGTAGGCTCAGCTGGAGTACCTAAATTCATCAAAATTATTGCCGTAGACATAAACCGCCCCGTTAGAAATCTTATCCTTTCAAGAAATCCTGCCAGTTATCGGGCAGGGAAGAGCGCATACTGCCAGGCCAATACCGCCGTGATCAACTCGCTCTATATCACTTCTGGAGATACAAAAAAGCCCCCAAGTGGGGGCTTTTAAAAAATGTTAGCGATGATCTCAGCTGAGAGCTTCCAACACTTTCTCGCGAATCTCATCCATACCGCCAACACCCATTACCTTGCTGTACTTGGGAGCCGCTTCAGGAGAGCGTGCTTCCAGCTCGCGATAGAAGCCTACCAGCGGTGCCGTCTGCTCGTGATAAACCGCCAAACGGTTGCGAACAGTTTCTTCAGTATCATCTGTACGCTGGATCAGTGCCTCGCCAGTCACATCATCGACACCCTCAGCCTTGGGCGGGTTGTATACGATGTGATAGACGCGACCAGAGTTTTCATGAACCCGGCGGCCCGAGAGACGCTTTACGATTTCTTCATCGTCAACAGCTATCTCCAGAACATGATCGATATGTACATCGGCTTCCAGAAGGGCTTCAGCCTGAGGAATGGTGCGAGGGAAACCATCGAACAGGAACCCTTTAGCGCAGTCTTCCTGGGCAATGCGCTCTTTAACTAACGCAATGATCAGGTCGTCAGAAACCAATTTTCCCGCGTCCATAACATCCTTGGCCTGTAGGCCAAGAGGGGTACCCGCCTTCACCGCAGCGCGAAGCATATCGCCGGTGGAGATCTGCGGAATGCCGAACTTCTCTGTTATGAATTGAGCCTGAGTGCCCTTGCCGGCTCCCGGCGCGCCCAAGAGAATAATTCGCATGTTCAGTAAGCCTCCAATACTATCGACGAACCAAAAGCCGCCGCGCTAAAAGAGCGCTACCTTACACTCACACCTCAGATTGGGCAAGATTGCTACCGATACCCCCACAATCCATACAAACCACAGAGTACTAAAAGGGGCTTAAAGCTCCGCTCTATGTAAGCCTGTTAAGATCCCTAGCTATCAGCACCGGGCTCCCGCTGAACTTTGGCCTTGTCCCAAAGTCTGTCCAGTTCCTCCAGCGTTGCCTCTGATACTTGCCGACCTTCACTGTGTAAACTGGACTCAACATAACCAAAACGCCGCTCAAATTTCCTGCTACACCCCCGCAAAGCTGCCTCAGGATCAACCTTCAGGTGGCGGGATGCATTCACACAAGAGAAAAGCAGATCCCCCAGCTCCTCCTTTGCATGCTCCGTATCCCCATTTGTCACGGCCTCCCGCAACTCTGCAACCTCTTCCCCAATCTTATCGAGGACACCATCAATATTGGGCCAGTCAAAACCGACACGGGAGGCGCGCTTCTGTAATTTGGCTGCACGCGTCAAAGCCGGAAGACCCACAGCTACTCCTGCCAGGGTTCCTGCATCCCCTTTGGCAGTGCGTTCGGCCTCTTTAATCGCCTCCCAATTCCTCTTTACTTCAGCTTCATCAAGAGCTTCGGCAGAGCGGTCGCCGTAGAGGGTTCCACTTGGAAAGACATGGGGATGCCTGCGCACTAGTTTGCGTACCAAAGTGTCAACAATCTGGGGGAAATCAAAGTGGTCTTTCTCACGCCCTAACTGGGCATAAAAAATGACTTGGAAGAGCAGATCTCCGAGCTCTTCGTGCAGGTGCTCAAAGTCTTCCTGCTCAATAGCCTCTGCTACCTCATAGGCCTCTTCAATCGTAGAGGGGACAATACTGGCAAAGTCCTGTTTCAGGTCCCAAGGGCAACCGCCCTCAGGGCTGCGAAGCTGAGCCATCAAGTGGAGGAGGTCCTCCACAGAATAATTATTTTCCACGTTATTCCTTACTCAGCGTTCAGCGCAGAATTCGTCGCTTTGCCGCTGCCACATTGGGCAGTTGATTGATCCGATGTAAAACCTGGCTCAACTCTTCAAAGTTGTGGATCTCAGCAGTCACGATCATTTCTACCGTATGCTTGTTCTTATTAGAGCGGGTTTGCATAGCGGTAATATTAATTTTCTGACTGTCCAGCATCACTGTGACATCCCGCAACAGGCCCTGGCGATCGTAGGCTTCGATCATAATTTCAACGGCGTAAAGTTCGCGGGGTTTTTCCGCCCAACTTACCTGGAGTACCCTTTCAGACTCCTCAACCTGCATACGCAACATATTTGCGCAGTCTTTACGATGTATTGAAACCCCGCGCCCAAGGGTGATATATCCCATAATTTCATCGCCTGGAACGGGGTTACAACAGCCGGCAATGTGGGTGAGCAAATTACCCACTCCGTCGATATAAACATCTGCCTTGCCTTCTCCCCGGGCAACTGGAGCCGTCAGCGATGGTACCCGAGGCACATTGTCGACCTTCACCATTCGCTGGGCTGCGTTGAGAACCTGACCCACGCCTATATCACCGGCACCCACTGCCGCATAGAGGTCCTCTAGGGAATGCATGTTGAGCTTGGCTGCCAACTTATCGAAATCGAAATCACTCAGCGCCAGCTGCTTAAATTCCCGGTCGAGAATACTGCGGCCATCGGCGATATTCTGATCCCGAGCCTGCTGCTTAAACCAGTGAATAATCTTGGCTCGGGCACGGGAGGTAGTGATATAGGCCATGCCCGAAGAGAGCCAATCGCGACTCGGCGCTTCGAGTTTTCCTGTGAGGATTTCAACCTGATTGGCTGTCTCCAACCGGTGGTTGAGCGGCACGATTCGGCCATCTACTTTAGCCCCGCGACAACGGTGACCAATTTCTGTATGGATCTTGTAGGCAAAATCTAATGGTGTTGCACCCCGAGGCAGGTCTACAACATGACCGCCGGGGGTAAATACATAAATACGTGAATCTGCCTCACTGGAGCGCAAATCATCTTGTAGTGGGTTACCTCCCACCTCTTCATGCCAATCGAGCACCTGACGCAACCAGGATATTTTTTGCTCGTAGCTATCTTTACTCTCGCTCTTAAGATCAGTGCCCTTGTAACGCCAGTGAGCACAAACACCGTATTCCGCCTCTTCATGCATAGCAAAAGTTCGTATCTGAACCTCGAGCACCTTTCGTTCAGGGCCAATTACAGCCGTGTGCAGAGAGCGATAACCGTTTTCTTTGGGGGAGGCGATATAATCATCGAATTCATTCGGTATGTTGCGCCAGAGGTTGTGCACTATACCCAAAACCGCATAGCAATCCCTTACAGTTGGGACAAGAATACGTACTGCGCGAATATCATAAACCTGGGAGAAGCCGATATTTTTCCGGCGCATTTTCCGCCAGATACTATAGATATGCTTTGCTCGCCCGTAGACATCACCTTCGATATGCGCGCGCTCGAGTTCAGAGCGCAATAGCTCCAATACTTCGTCGATATACTGCTGCCGAGCCAGTCTTTTCTCATCTAACAAGCGAGCAATCTGCTTGTAATCTTCCGGCTCAAGATAGCGAAATGATAGGTCTTCCAATTCCCATTTGATATGACCAATTCCCAGGCGGTGGGCAAGGGGTGCATAAACATCGGCCACTTCACGAGCAACTCTCTGGCGTTTAGCCGGCTCTGAGTTTTTTGCAGCACGAATAGCACAGGTACGCTCAGCGAGTTTGATCAAAGCGACTCGCACGTCGTCGACCAATGCCACCAGCATACGCCGGATATTCTCTGAATGTTCCTCTACCGCACCACTCGGGCTTTCTTCTCCGGTATCTGCGCTGCGACTGCGAATCGCAGCCATACGCAAAACACCACGAATCAGCTTGGCAACTCGCTCACCAAATTCTTTTTCCACAGCTTGTAGTGGCAGGCGTTTTTCACGTACGGCACGGTACAGCACCGCCGCGACAAGTGCTTCTGAGTCAATTTGTAAGTCGGCGAGAATCTCAACCATCTCAAGGCCTGTAGCAAAACTGCTAGCGCCCTCAGCCCAGATATTTTCCGCCTCAATTGCGCGCTGTTCTGCTTCGGCACTCACCTCAGCTGCGCGCCGCAAAGTTACTATCGCAGAACCATCCAGGCCCGCGAGTTTCTGTACATGGCGCAACCAGGATTCAAGGTCGAGTTCACCTTCTCCACCAAAGGAATGATGCTTTCTTACTTGAACCATGTTTTAACAAGAGTCATTTGTGTTATTGGCATAATTTTGTCGTTACCTGGCTTAGCAGCACATTTACTCAGTGCTCATGCTGGATTAAGCGCTTCTCTATCATAGGTTTGAACTCACCAAAGTCCATGATTTTCTGTATACATTTCAATAAGCTGCGCGAAATTCAGCAGTTTTTCGTACCAATTTGAGTGGGAGGGTATAAGTCTTGTGCAGCTTGTTGACCTTTTAACCAACAGTAAACCTGCAAAACCAATGCCTATAGAAAACCAAAATTGTGATATTGGGGAAATCGATAGAAGTGGACAGGTTACATCTATTACTTAAAAGTGAATTTCTCCACCTCTACGTGAACATAAAACAAGACTTTACCGAACTTTACAAACTATCAGTTTTTTGTATTTACCAGCTTAGTTATTGCTTTTTTTAACTGGCAATGCACATATAGCAAGAGGATTAGCGGCCCCCCCCCAAAAAAAGGGGCAAAAGAGATGATTGTAAATTGATTGGGAAATCACTTTACAAAGCTGCAAATCTCACAACGTTTTTGCTAGTAGATATCAGGAACAATACTGGAATTAAGGTACTTTATTTCCAGCATTGTTCAATAAAATAAGATAAATTAGAGAATAAAAGTAAGAACTATTTTGGGGCGGCAAAAAGCCCTGAAGATAAATAACGATCTCCACGATCACAGACAATTGCAACAATCGTCGCTTTTTCTAGCTGCGCAGACAGCCTTAAAGCACCGGCTACCGCTCCTCCAGAGGAAACGCCACAAAAGATACCCTCTTCTTTCGCCAGCCTGCGAGTCATATCCTCAGCTTCTCGCTGGTCCATATCCATGACCATATCCACTTGCTCAGGAACAAAAATCTTAGGTAAGTATGCCTCCGGCCAACGGCGAATCCCCGGAATACTGGAGCCTTCAGTTGGCTGCAATCCAACGATTTGAATATCGGGATTTTGCTCCTTCAAGTAACGCCCGCATCCCATAATGGTACCGGTTGTACCCATTGAGGAGACAAAGTGAGTCACCGTTCCAGAGGTCTGCTGCCAAATCTCCAGACCGGTTCCCTCATAGTGGGCCAGTGGATTATCGCTATTGGCAAACTGGTTCAGTACCAATCCTTTCTTATCCTCTTGCATTTGCAAAGCTAAGTCCCGCGCACCCTCCATACCTTCTTCAGCGCTAACCAATATCAACTCAGCGCCATAAGCTGTCATTGAAGCCTTGCGCTCCTCGGTAGCACTGTCTGGCATAATCAATATCATTTGATAGCCCTTAATCGCTGCAGCCATTGCCAGGGCAATTCCCGTATTACCGCTGGTGGCTTCAATCAGGGTATCTCCTGGAGAAATATATCCTGCAGCTTCCGCATGGTTGATCATTGAAAGTGCCGGGCGGTCTTTTACCGAACCCGCAGGGTTATTGCCTTCCAGCTTGAGCAAAACAGTATTACTGGTATCACCTGGCAGGCGCTGTAGTTTAACCAGCGGGGTATTGCCTACGCAGTCAGCAATTGTTGGATAATCCATAATGCAATAAATTCCAGAAATATCTCGCGGGATCCAAGTGTACAGCAAGCGGTACTACGCACTAAATACCGTCTACTTTGGTCTACTCCCTACCCAGGTTATTAAGGGAGTTATACCTGAAGCGGTATTATTCAGATGGCTATGCCGCGCTATCTAATCTTGGCAAGGTGAATCTTTGAGCCTCTAAAACGCGCATATTGTGACAAAAAAGAAGCGTTTTCTGATAAGTGAATGAGTGCGCTCAGATGTACATAACGGTAAAATGAGGGAAAAATAATCGTACAAGGCCCCTCTTAACATGGCCCCAGGCAACCCTATTCTCTCAATCGAGGAACCAGAGCAACCTCGATCCTTACGAACCCTGGTATTTCGCCTTACTGTAGCACCCGCACTAATTCTGTCCTTGCTCCTCGCTCTCGTTTTCACCCTGCAGCAAATGCACGATCGTCGCCAATTGCTATTAAGCCACGGTCGAGCCAGCGCCGAACAACTAGCTGAACTAATTGAGATGAGCGGGGGCCATCCAGCTGAACTTAGAATGGAATGGCTGCGTAAAAGTTTGCTGGCGCTTATGCTAGAAAAAGATATGGTCAGATCTGTTCATGTCTACTCCACCGAACCCAGCCCCAAGCTAGCCCTCAACCCCAGCACCGGACTCAGCTTGCTGGCCAGTGTCGGGCCGCGTCCACGCACCCCCATTAGCAGAGACACCCTTAACAAGCGCGAACCCTTTATTTTTGAAGATGATGAGACCCTTCAGGTTTTACAGCCATTGAAAGGCGATATCACCACCTGCTGGATAAGTATTGAGCTACATCGCCCCTATTTCCTGGTGGGAACTTACCAAGTTTTACTCGTAGGCTTGGTGGGGTTGATTCTCTGTACCCTAGCCGCGCTGGCCTGGTCGGTCATCATGTCTGAGCGCTTTGCTCACAGCCTGATTAGAATGGGACATACTCTGGAGGCGATTGGCAGAGGTGAGTTTGATCGACGCACCCATGAAACGGAGAATCGAGAACTCGCTCAACTGGGAAACCAAATTAACGAGATGGCTGAAAACCTGTCCAGTTACCAACAGGAATACAAAGCCAACTTGCTCCAGTCTATGGATGACCTGCGCCAATCCCTGGACAGTATGGAAGAACAAAATATTGAGCTGGACTTAGCACGTAAAAGGGCGCAGGAAGCAAGCAGGATTAAATCGACGTTCCTAGCCAATACCAGTCACGAGATTCGCACACCTTTAAATGGAATTATCGGTTTTACCAACCTGTTGTTAAAAACTGGAATTGATGAGCTACAGCAGGATTACCTGCAAACCATTTTACGTTCATCGGAAAACCTGTTGACTACCATCAACGACATCCTGGACTTTTCCCGCATTGAGTCCGGCAACCTGGTCCTTGACCATATCCCTATGGACCTTGGCTTACTACTTGAAGAGACCCTGCAAATACTGGCCCCAAACGCCTATGAGCACCATCTGGAACTGGTGCCCTTGATCGATTCTCAACTCCCTCCCACTTTAATCGGAGACCCGTTGCGAATAAAGCAAATACTTACAAACTTGGTGGGTAACGCGGTGCGCAGCTCGGCAAATGGCAATATCCCCGTGCGCTTGTCAGTACATAGCATTAATAACTCAGAACTTGTACTCCGTATTTCGGTTACCGGCCTGGGTAACCGTCTAGACGAGGCTGGTCGCCGTGAAATTGAGAACATCCTCACCAGCAAGTCCCCACAGCTCACCCAACAAATCAGCGCAAATGGTTTAGGGATGTCTATAGCCCGCAGCCTAGTTGAGAGGATGAGCGGCTGCACAGGTATTGAAGAAACAGCCAATGACGGCAGCACCTGTTGGGTGCAAATTTCCCTCCAGGCTGAACGCAATCGAGGCATGTATCCGCGTATTCAATATCCTGGCTGCCGAATTTTACTTGCAGACCCCAACCCAGTTACACGGACCCAGGTAGCTCAGCTACTCAGCCAATGGCAAGTGGAGCCCATAGAACTCGGCGATACCGATACTCTGCAACCGGCAATCGAGCAAATGTGGCGGCACGATGCCTTACCGGATGCGGTTATTATCGATACAGCTACTGCCAAAGGTGATTTTGATAATTTCAGTAGCAAAGTGCAGTCGCTGGTTGATACCTATCAGTGCCGCGTGATCGTACTGGGCCCACCCGCTGAATTGCGTCGCTGCTACGACCAACTGCGCACCCGCACTCTCACTTTCCTTAGCAAACCCGTCACCCGAGACAATTTGCTGCGGTCCCTGAAACGAGCAGTACCACAGCAGGGGCAACAGCGGGTTAGTGGCGGGGTACAGGCGCTACCGTGGCCCGCACCACCGCGTGTGCTGGCAGTGGATGACCACGCGGCAAACCGCCGACTGGTCGGCGAACTTCTGCGAGCACAATATGTAGAAGTCGTTATTGCAGCAAGCGGCGAAGAAGCTCTACAGCTTTGGCAGCAGGGAGCTTTCGACCTGGTATTTATGGATATTCAAATGCCCGAGATGGATGGTATCGAAGCTACACGCCTGATTCGTGAGCAGGAGACCGGCCGCCGTACTCCAATCATTGCCCTCACCGCCCACGCCGGCGCCGAAGAGAAAGCACGCCTGCTGTCTGCGGGACTGGACGACTACTTAAGCAAGCCTGTTAGCGAGGCCCAGCTCTCCCATATGATCAAGCGCTGGCTTAAGATCATCACTCCCCAGGCCGCAGAAAAAGTGAAGATTGAGGAGATGCGCCTGGTAGACATTGGCGAATGCCTGACCCTCGCCAACGGCGATGCCAAGCTGGCCAGGGACATGCTGCGCATGTTGATTGACGGTCTCAGTTCAGATGAGAGAGAACTGGAAAGGTTGTACAACCTTGGGGATTACAAGGGCATGTTCGAACTCACTCATCGCATGCACGGTGGCTGCTGCTATTGCGGAGTTTCACGCTTGAGAGAATCAACTTGCGTGTTACAAGAGGCATTGCGCACTATCCAAGGCTCCGATGCCCAAGCCTTTGACCAGCGCAAACTCAATGCTGTTCTCAGGGAGATCCGGGCGCTGCGCGAGTGGGCCTCTGAACAGGACTTGGATGCGCTCTTTGGCCTGGAGGTAGTTGCCTAGCAGGATTCAAATACGACGAATGCCAGGGCCGAGTCTTTTTCATCAGACAGGCTGAGGTGGATTCTGTCCACACCAAGTTTTTCGGCCCTCTCCTCAGCTGCGCCCGCCAGCACCACCTGCGGTGCAGCGCCCTTGCGGCGACGGACATCGATGTCTTGCCAGGAAATCCCCTCACCAATCCCAGTGCCCAAGGCCTTGGCTACAGCCTCCTTCGCCGCAAATCGCTTGCACAGATATGCAGCGCGGATGGGCTTAGCCATAGCATAAAAGTCCTTCCTCTCCGCACTGTTAAGAACACGCTCAACAAAGCGATCACCAAAGCGCTGCCACGCCACCTCGATACGGTCGTAGTTACAAATATCGGTGCCAATACTAACAATCATTTTTTTCCGTAAACCTGCCGAAAAAGCTCTCTGCTCTGCAAAGGCTTATCCCCCAATACTTTCCTCAACAATAAACGTGTAAGACGCTTTGCAGGTGCTAAAGCCTCACCTGACCAGCCACCCCCATTCATAGCGCTGTCCACCCCCAATAGTTCGGCACCTGAAAAAAAACACTCTCCCAGACTCTCATCTTTGGAGCGGTGAACAGGAATTAAACCCCACTCATCATCCAGGCGATAAACCCCATCTTCACTTACAGGGTCTCCTCGCGGGCCGCTAATATTGAGGGACGGGCAGGTACCGAGCTCCAGGAGCAGTTGTAACTCAAAGCGACGAAGCGGACCTTCCAGTTCAGCGTTGGAGAGTCCCTCCAGCTGAGACAGAGATTCCAGCAGGCTCTGATAAGCTGCAAACAGCGTGTAATGCGCCTCGCCCTCGGGAAGGAGCCTTACCATCAATTCATTGGCATAAAGGCCCGCATAAACCGCTCGGCTCTTGAGCCATAGTGGTACACCAACATTTTCGACTGGACCGAGCGTTTTAAGTGAACCCGCTCCCATCAATGTGACAAGCAACGGGGTGAAGGGCTGCAACGCTTGTTGGCGGCGTTGCTTGTCACGGCGGGCCCCACGGGCGACACAGCCCAGTCGACCGTAATCGGGAGTGAAAAGCTCCAGGATCAAGCTGGAGTCTTTGTAGGGCCGCGAATGGAGGATATACGCGGGTTGAGGCGGTTGAGGCGTTTTCATAGGTTCAGGGGAAATTACCCTGATGATTACTCGTCTCTATAACCGAGACTGCGCAGAGCCCGCTCATCATCAGACCAGCCAGATTTCACCTTCACCCACAAATTGAGCATTATCTTGCTATCAAACAAGCGCTCCATATCTTCTCTAGCCTGGCTGCCAATCTGCTTGATTCGCTCGCCCTTATTTCCAATGATGATACGTTTTTGGCCTGCCCGCTCAACCAAAATAGCAGCGCTGATATGCAAGACCTTACCCTCTTGGGCAAACTCCTCTACCTCCACAGTAACTTGGTAGGGAACCTCGGCACCCAATTGACGCATAATCTTTTCGCGAACAATTTCTGCTGCGAGAAAGCGCGAGCTGCGGTCAGTCACTTGATCTTCGGGGAAGAAATGCTGCCCCTCAGGCAAGTGCTTCAGAATAACCTCTTCCAGAGTATCCAGATTTACGTTGCGCAAGGCTGATATGGGAACAATTTCAGCTTTTGGATGCTCCTCAGCCAGGGCTTGTAGCTGGGGCAGTAGATCAGCTTTATCCTCAAGCTGATCCACCTTGTTCACGGCGATAATTAATGGGCATTTAATACCGCGCAGCTTATCTGCCACCAACTGGTCTGCCTCACTCCAACGAGTGCGCTCTACAACAAACACCACTACATCCACGTCCCGCGCAGCACTGGCGGCAGCTCGGTTCATATAGCGGTTAATCGCTTTTTCTTGATCGGAGTGCAAACCCGGAGTATCGACAAAAATAATCTGGTTTGGACCTTCGGTTTTAATACCGAGCATATTGTGGCGGGTGGTCTGCGGCTTGCGCGAAGTAATCGCGAGTTTCTGCCCCAGCAGGTGGTTCAACAGTGTGGATTTTCCCACATTGGGGCGGCCGACAATCGCGACATAGCCACAGCGAGAAGGTTGTTCGCTCAAGAAATTTCTCCGAAAGAGTTGGAGGTCTCCGGGAATCCCCGGAGCCAGAAGCGCCCCCAATGATACAGGAGGCTGTCATTACGATGCGGGAAATGGATCCGGCGCGTCGTTTCTATTGTAAGGTTAGTCCTGCCCGGTGAGGAGCTTATAAGCTTCCACCGCCGCAGTCTTTTCAGCATTACGGCGACTGCTGGCTTCGCCTTTTACGGGCTGTGTAAGGCCACTGACACGGCACTCCACTACAAAATGCTGGGCGTGTTCAGCGCCAGAGACATCTACGACTTTATATTCCGGCAGAGGTTTTTTACGCGCCTGCAGCCACTCCTGCAAGCGGGTTTTGGGATCCTTCACAGTCTCTAATGATAGGCCCTGCAAGCGCAATGCAAACCACTCAAGTACCCGGGCGCGCGCAGCCTCCAAACCGGCATCCAGATAGATGGCCCCAATAAGAGCCTCTACGGCATCGGCCAGAATCGATGCCCGACGAAAGCCGCCACTCTTCATTTCACCTTCACCGAGGCGCAGGCAATCGCCAATTTCCAACTCCCGGGCAAGTTTTGCCAGGGTTTCACCGCTAACCAATTGTGCCCTCAAGCGGCTCAACTGCCCCTCGCGCCCGTTGGGGAACTGCTCGTAAAGTGCCGCGCCGATAGTGAACCCGAGTATCGAGTCGCCGAGAAACTCCAGGCGCTCATTATTACGACTCCCATGGGATCGGTGAGTAAGAGCCAACTCAAGCAGCTCGGCCTGATCAAAATCATGGCCGAGGCGCTTGCAAAGGCGTTCCAATAAAAGATCAGTCACGTTTGCGGAATTGCTCCAGATCGATCAGCGCATCACAGCAAAGCTCCGGCTTCGCAGTGTCGAGCTGTTTATTAAACTTCATCACAACATCCACGTTGTATATCAGTGGCTGGCGCAGTTCGTAGTTGATGCTCACCACAGATCCCTTTGCGCCGCGAACTACCTGCACAGATTTAGTAGGCTCTCCGCGCACATTGTTTACCAGGAAAAAACGGCTCAGCTCTTTTTTAATCTGACCCGTGGTCATATCTTCCAGGTTTGGGTTTTGACCGAGGGTTTTTAGCCCTTCGTTAACGTAACGAGCATCTACGTAGGCCGGTGCCATCTTGGACACACAGGTCAAAGCAAATCCCAACATCGCGATAATCAGCAGCCAACCCCAGTAGCTCATACCGCGCTGCTGCTGCAGTGAAAGGTTGAGTTTACTACCCATAACTATGCCCTCTATCCTTTATAAATAACCGGGCTAACGCCCGGCTGGTTTCTTTATTGGATTGAGCCTACACGCTTAAAGCTGGGCAAACTGAGCAACTTGTCCCAGTGCATCCAAATGGCGAAAGCTTTGCCGACGATATCCTTCTCTGGGACAAAGCCCCACTCCCGGCTATCGAGGCTGTTATCGCGGTTATCGCCCATCATAAAATAATGCCCTTCCGGCACTACACCACTAAAGTTACTGTACTGCCGGGGACGGACACTTTTCTGCATCTCATGGCGATAGCCATCGAGATCTTCCCACATGACTTCTGTTTGCGGATTACTCGGCGGGATAGCCCGGATCAGTTCTTGGCGAGCCATCTCACCGTTGACATAGAGCACATTGTTCTTCAGTTCTATCTTGTCACCGGGTAATCCAATCACCCGCTTGATGTAGTAGGTATCGTTATTGTGGGGCGGAAAGAACACCATGACATCGCCGCGCTTGGGCTCACCCACATCCATTACCTTGGTTCGGGACACTGGCAAGCGCACACCATAGGCATACTTGTTGACCAGAATAAAATCCCCGACTTCCAATGTTGGAATCATTGAACCTGAAGGAATCTGGAAGGGCTCGACAATAAAAGAGCGCAGAACAAATACGATCGCCAGAATCGGGAAGAAAGACTTCGCGTACTCGACAACGATCGGATCTTCTTGCTGGTCCCCGACATTCTTCTTGCGTTGACGGGCGAAAAACAGGCTGTCAACTAACCAGATTCCGCCACTAATCACAACCAACCACAGCAGAATCAGAGGTAAATTTATATCCATTACTTTTCTCTACTATCCCTTATTTTTCGTCGTGGCGTAGGGCCGAAGCCCTACTGATCCACCTTCAGTACCGCCAGGAATGCCTCCTGCGGCACTTCAACACGGCCCAACTGCTTCATTCTGCGCTTACCCGCTTTCTGCTTCTCCAGCAGTTTCTTCTTACGAGTAACATCACCACCGTAACATTTGGCCGTCACGTTTTTGCGCAGCGCCTTCACCGTGGTTCTCGAAACTACCTGACCACCAATAGCCGCCTGGATCGCCACATCAAACATCTGACGGGGAATCAGCTCTTTCATCTTTTCCGCCATTGCGCGGCCTTTCTGCTGCGCATTATCGCGGTGGACAATCAGCGCCAGAGCATCCACCCGGTCACCATTAATCAGGATATCCAGTCGCACCAACTTGGCAGCTTCAAAGCGGACAAAGCTGTAATCCAAAGAGGCAAAGCCGCGGCTTACGGATTTGAGACGGTCGAAGAAGTCCATAACCACTTCGCTCATCGGCAGTTCATAGCGCAGGGACACTTGTGAACCTACGTACTGCATGTCCTTTTGAATACCGCGTTTTTCCACACACAAAGTGATGACGTTGCCCAGATACTCCTGAGGTACAAGAATATTCACCTCGGCAATCGGCTCCCTCATCTCTTCGATGGAGCCTACATCGGGTAAGCGCGATGGATTATCTACCATCACTATCTCACCGTCTGACTGTTCAACTTCATAAACCACGGTCGGCGCTGTGGTAATCAGATCCAGGTCGTATTCCCGCTCCAGGCGCTCCTGGATAATTTCCATATGCAGCATGCCGAGGAAGCCACAACGGAATCCAAAGCCCAGGGCATCAGATGTTTCTGGCTCGTAGAACAGGGAGGCATCGTTCAGCGACAGCTTCTCCAGCGCATCCCGGAAAGCCTCATAATCATCTGAACTAACCGGGAACAAGCCTGCATAAACCTGGGGCTTAACCTTCTGGAAGCCCGGCAGCATATCAATATCATCGGCGCCCTTAGCATGGGTCAGTGTATCGCCCACAGGAGCGCCATGAATATCCTTGATCCCTGCCACCACAAAGCCCACTTCACCTGCGCGAAGTACACCGGTTTCGTGGCGCTTGGGTGTAAAGATTCCCACGCTGTCCACAACATGGGCACGACCGATAGATTTGGTGACAATCTTTTCTTTGGTTTTCAGGGTGCCCTGGACAACACGCACCAAGGAAACAACGCCCAGGTAGCTGTCAAACCATGAGTCGATAATCAGCGCCTGTAGAGGAGCATCGACATCGCCTTCCGGCGGTGGTACCGAACGCACCAGATCTTCCAGTACATCCTCAACACCGAGGCCAGACTTAGCACTGCAACGAGTCGCTTCGGCGGCATCGATACCGATAATATCTTCAATTTCTTCGGCAACCTTTTCAGGGTCTGCCTGGGGCAAGTCCATCTTGTTCAAGACAGGGATAACTTCCAACCCCTGTTCAATGGCTGTATAGCAGTTGGCAACCGACTGGGCCTCAACGCCCTGGGCGGCATCTACCACCAGTAGCGCGCCTTCACAAGCTGCCAGAGAACGGGACACCTCATAGGAGAAATCCACGTGTCCGGGGGTATCAATAAAGTTCAGCTGATAGGTCTTACCATCGCGCGCTTCATAGTCGAGCGTCACACTCTGCGCCTTGATGGTAATCCCACGCTCGCGCTCGAGCTCCATGCTGTCCAGCACCTGTTCAGCCATCTCCCGATCGGAGAGGCCACCACAGTCCTGGATAAAGCGGTCAGCCAGGGTAGATTTCCCGTGGTCGATATGGGCAATAATGGAGAAATTGCGGATATGAGAGAGATCTGTGGCCACTGCGGAATAAAAACCCTTGCAAAATCAAATGATTAGCTGGCTATAGTGCCAACTGTGTGGCGCAAGTCTAACAGAACTCATGGACAGAGGTGAGAGCTAGGTGGCCCAATGGGCCACCAATCGCTGGAAAGCGGCTAGCTTTCGATCTTAATTGTACGGAAAGTGGACTGCCCGGCGCGGAAGAAGCGAATCGGCAATAGCTCATCCTCCGGCAGATCCTTGACGACAGTTTTGTAGTCACTAATGTCGCCAACTTCTTCAAAACCAAGTTGCGCGATGATATCGCCACTGCGCAAACCTGCTTTGGCACCAGGCTTGCCTGGAATCACTTGTTTCACCAGCACCCCAGTTTCCACATTCCAGCGCTGCTTCAGGATATCGGGAATTTCCTCAACCACGACTCCCAGGCGCCCACCCACTCCAGAGCTGGGATTGGCTGCCACTTGCCTCGCTTCATCTTCAGAACCTGGTAGGGTGCCGACAGTAACACTCAGACGCTCGGGTTTACGATTGCGGATCAACTCCACCTGGGCCTGTGTACCCGGTCGAATCTGCCCTACAACGTGAGGCAGGTCGCCAAAAACCCCTATCTTCTGACCATGGAATCGCAAAATGATATCACCGGGCATAATTCCCGCTTGAGCTGCGGGCGACCCAGGGCTTACCTGATCGATCAGGGCGCCGGCAGGCTTACCAAGACCCATGGCTTCCGCCATATTGCGGTCGACATTACTGATTCCCACTCCGAGCCACCCGCGATCCACCCGCCCTTTTTCTTTTAACTGGGCAACCACATCCTGGGCAAGGCTTGCGGGAATAGCGAAGGAGAGCCCGATAGATCCGCCACTGCGGGTATAGATCTGAGAGTTGATACCCACTACTTCGCCATCCAGGTTAAAAAGCGGGCCTCCGGAATTTCCGGGGTTAATTGCAACATCTGTCTGGATAAAAGGAACGTAATTCTCGCGGCTCTCATTGGGGATACTGCGCCCCATCGCACTTACGATCCCGGCGCTTGCGGAGTAGTCCAAGCCGAAGGGAGAGCCAATAGCGACAACCCATTCTCCCACCTGTAGTTCTTCGGAATCCCCCCAGCGTACTGACGACAGGTCTTCCGCGTCGATCTTTAACAGGGCCAGGTCGGAGCGCACATCCTTGCCGATAACCTGCGCCTCGTATTCGCGACGATCAGTCAATGTAACGGTTACCTGGTCCGCACCATCGACCACGTGATTATTGGTTACGATATAACCGTCTTCAGAGATGATAAAGCCGGACCCCATACTCGCTACCGGGCGCTGCTGGCGCTGGCGCGGCTCGAAAAGGTGGCGGAAGATATCGGGAATTTCCTGTTGAAGCTGCGGCTGGCTACTGCGACTAGTGCGGTTGCGATCAACCGTGTTGATTTTGACGACTGCCGGAGAGTTATCTTCGATCAACTCCGTAAGTTCGGGCAGTCCGCGGGCACTGGCAGCCCCGGAAACCAACAGACAAAGAACCAGTAGATATTGTGTACAACGTTTAACCATAGGTTTGTTACCCCTAGTGATCCCTTCTAATATGAAACCATTGGATTTTCGAGTCCTTTCAAGGGCGAGCCTTGGCTTGTCCAGCCCCTTAGGGACTCTCAGTAACGACTTAGTGGCGATCTAGTCACCAAAGTTCTACAACAGACTGTAAAACTGTGTAAAGAGTTAACGATGTCCGAAATGCGCCCGCGCCCAGAACGCGGTCAGTTTCACCTGCCCACCGAGCTCTACGGCCAAAGTGTTTTGGGCGCCCCCCTACTCTATTTTCCCGCGCAAACCGGCACCCACCACGGCCTCATAATGGCCGGCACCCACGGAGATGAAGTCGCCGCAGTCGTCGCTCTATCCTGCGCGTTGCGAGCCCTCGCCACCAATTCATTGAGACATCACGTAATCCTCGCTGTCAATCCGGATGGCTGCCAGCTGGGCACCAGGGCCAACGCGCGCGGCGTAGATCTCAACCGCAACTTTGCCACTGCAAATTGGGATGGCAGTGGCAATGTCTACCGGTGGAACAGTGCTGCGGAAAAACGCGATGTTAGGTTAAGTACAGGTGATAGCGCCGCCTCTGAACCCGAGACCTCTGCACTTTGCCAGCTGCTTGCAAAGCTGGGACCGACCTGGACCGTTTCCATTCACGAGCCCCTTGCCTGTGTCGAGGACCCCAGCAACAGCCCTCTGGGCATGCAGCTTGCCAGTGATTTCAAGCTGCCTCTGGTTGGGGATGTGGGTTACCAGACCCCAGGATCATTCGGCACCTGGTGTGCCGAGCAAACACTGCCCTGTATTACCCTTGAATTCCCCCCAATATCAGCTGATGCGGCAAGTGAAGACTATCTGCAAGCGCTAATCGATCTGCTGACTTACGACCAATAAACTCTACCCGCCTTGAAACGCAGAGGGGGCTCCACATCGCTGGCCAGCCAGGTGGGCCCATCCAGGTCCAGAAAGCTAGCTCGACTTCCCAAGGGCCAGGCTGCGCGGATAGCCCGAGAGGTACACAGCATACATCCCAGCATAATTTCCAGGCCGAGATCAGTCGCTTCATCTGCCAGTGCCAGGGCCTCGGTAATCCCGCCAGTTTTGTCCAACTTGATATTGACCATCTCATAGCGTTTAAGCAACTTCGGCAGATCCTCCCGAGTATGGCAACTCTCGTCCGCACAAATCGTCAGCGGGTGTTCAAAGCTCTCCAAAAATTCATCTTCACTCGCTGGAAGTGGCTGCTCAAGCATCGCCACCCCCAACTTGCTTAAATCATGACATCTCTGCAACAAGGTCTCTTTTCGCCATGCCTCATTGGCATCAATCACCAACCTGGCATCCGGTGCTGCTGAGCGTACTGCCGACACCCTTTCTTGCACATGTTGGTCATCAAGTTTCAACTTGAGAACATCAGCTCCCGCAGTCACAGCAATTTTCGCAGCACTTGCCATTGCCTCGGGACTATCAACAACTAATGTCTGTACGGTAGGGAGAAAATCCGGAGCCGGATATAGACGCCCCGCTTTTCTAGCCTCCCAGTCTGCCAGCGCACAATCCAATGCATTTCGCGCCGCTCCGGCAGGCATACGCAGCTGTAATTGCTCTCGGGTCAACCCATCGCTCACCTCTTTGAGCATCGGCTGCAGCTGGTGCAAAACAGAGGCAGCACTTTCTCCATAGCGAGCATAAGGCGTGCACTCACCGACGCCAGAGACTTCACCATCACTAAGCTCCACCACCACAACCTGAGCCTCAGTGCGCGCGCCACGAGAGATGACAAATGCAGTACGTAGAGGCCAGCGCTCATCAAAACAGCGAGCCCTCATTGGCAGAGCCTCCAGGCAATAAAAGGAACTCTCAGTTTAGGTCAGGGAGACGAGGGCTAGCTGGCGAAGGCGGAGGCGACGGACTATTTCATTTGGGAGGGCTCAATCTGCAGAAGTACAGGGGTGTAGGTGGGGTTTTGCGACTGGGACCTACTGTACCAGCGAACTCCCAAAGCACCTAAGACCAGACCGATCAAGGCCCCGATTACAGCGCCGGGTTCAGCGAAGAGCGAATCCCCAATCAGTGCAACTAGCACCAGGGACATCAAGGGGACGAGGTAAACCAGCAAGGCACTACTGGTCAGGGCATTCTCGGTAATACCAATTACCGCCACATCATCGAGGTGGATTTTATCTACGGAAAAACCGTTGAGAGCTACTTTAACGCGGGTCGAAGAAGAAAACAGATCGCCCAGCAATCCGGTCCCACAGCTGGACTTGGTAGAACAGCCATTACAGGCGCTACTCTGGGTGGTCTCCACCCAGATAGCATCGGCCTCTATGGCCACCACCCGGCCACGCTCTTGAAGCACCTATATACTCACTTAGCTCTTTGCGGTAATTGAGCTGGCGACACGGCGCGCTGTAGTTTCGGGGATTTCACCCACCACTGTTACAGTGTAAGCAACGCCTTCAATTTCCAGACGGTCCATATAGGCTGTTGTGGCTCCGCGAATTGCGCGACCTTTAAAGCCCTCAAGTTCTGGACCGAGGCGCTGGACAAATACAGAAAACACTCCCAGCCCGTCGCTAAACACCATCATATCGCCATCAGATAAGGGCTTGACGGACACTACCCGGAAACCGTCGGGCAACCAGCCCACCTGCCAGCGGCTCTGTGAAGCCGTACACTCATTCCGATTATCGATGCGCCGGGCATTATTGGAGACCGCCTGTAGTGCGGCATCCTCTACAGGGGAGAGATCCAGTTGTACAAACTGGTAACGCTCCAGTACGCGGCCCTGAGTGCTAACCAGCATGGTCTTCAACGGCAGCCCAGTCTGTTTATCGAGACTCACTACCAAGCCCAGGCGATAGCGATCCCTCGGTCGCGCCTCAATCACAACAGCATCGCGATCCGCGATTCGCTCCTCACCCCGCAAGATAAATTGGTAGGCGCGCTGAGCCTGTTGTTGGCCCGCCGAGCTCCATGCTGTAGCACGATTTCTTGGCGAAGCACTGACATCGCAATTTCCGGCACTGCCGTGGCTGATCAACTCTCTAGGCTCACCACTGAGGTAGCGCACGCGCTCTACCTGCTCACCTTCTCGAACCGCGTGAACAACCTGCAAAGTCTCCAGGAGGCCCGCATGCTCAAAGGTCACCAGACCACTGTATTCAAGTTCAGTTACTGCCTTTGCCAACTTGGCTAGCCAATGCTCAACCTCGTTATTACTCACCACACCCGGGCTTACCATGCCGCTCTGCGCTGCAGGGTTGAGGTTAACTACGCCAGATGTCACCGTCTCTTGCGCCGGCACGCCGCCAACAGCACTTTCTGGAGTTGCAGTTGCTGGAACGGCCGGTACCGCAGCGGGACTTTCCACCTCTCCCGAGCCCCCGTCCGTCATAGCAACTTCCACAACAGCCGGGGCTGCTGCGGGAGCAGTACTCATATCGAGATTGATAGTGGTGGGGGCACTGGGCTCTACGCCAGCGTCAACCTGGGCAAATGACATGGGTGCCAATAACGAGGAGGCCAACAGTAGACCGTTGGCCTTGAGAATCCCACTGAGGATTCGGCGCCCCCTGGTTTCGACTTTCGTCACACTACATTCCAACTTGTTCGCCGTAAGTGGCGCGAGCAAAAGGCACCATGCCCTGACTGCCCACATGAGCGGCTTGTTCTGAGTGCTGAATCATTACGCGATTCAGGTGGCGCATCAACTCGGGGGTTGGTGCCTGCTGTATTACAGCCTGCCCCACAACACCTGTGCGCTGCTCGGGTACAAAGCGGGGAGCCGCAGTGCTCACAGAGCGCGTAGAGGGAGCGGGCACATAAAAACCGGAAGGCTGCGGAGCAGACTGAACCACTGGTTGGGCTTCACGCTCAACCGATGCTACTGGCTGGCTCCCCCCCTGGATGGTGTTCTGCGGAGAATCTGTCATTTGCTGCACACCCAAAATGGCAGCAAAAGCCACCGTCGCAGCAACAGCACCACGGGACAGCGGACGCCACCAGCGATTGTTGACCAAATTGCCAGCAACCGCAGATCCCCCATTGCCGTTTTGCGACAGAGGCTCTTCCTCATCGATGGCGGCAGAAATACTCGCTGCAAGGCCGATGTCGACCGGCGCGACCTGTTCGCGGCGCATAACACTCGCCGCAAGTTGGTAACGCGACCAGCGCTCACCGAACTCTTCAGAGGCCGCGCTGGCCTTCAGAAGCCGTTGCAGCTCCAGTTCGCTGACTTCGCCATCCATGAGCGCCGAGAGCGACTCGTTAAGACGTTCCTGATGATTCCCGTGGGACATAGGGGTTAACCCTCTTGTGCAATCATTTATTCGGTGCCCACAAGCACCATATTTGGTTACATGTTATGACCGGAGTCTGAGCGGTTGGTTTCCCCGACTGGGAAAATTTTCCGCAATTTTAACCCCTGTCACCCAGTGTTTCCGGCTCGCCGGCCATCACGGCCTGGACTGTCCGGTCTATCGCCTCCCGTGCGCGAAATATTCTAGAGCGCACAGTTCCCACCGGGCATCCCATAACCTCGGCGATTTCCTCGTAGCTCAGTCCCTCAAGCTCTCTCAGCGTTACCGCTGAGCGCAGATCCTCTGGCAGTGCGCGAATAGCGCGATGCACCGCCGCTTCCAGCTGGTCGCGAAACATCTGACTTTCAGGTGTCTCGTTGTCACGCAGCAGGTCAGCACCCGAGTAAAACTCAGCATCTTCCAGTTCAACATCGGAAGATGGCGGCCGACGACTGCGGGAAACCAGGTGATTCTTGGCGGTATTAATCGCAATCCGATACATCCAGGTGTAAAAAGCACTCTCGCCGCGAAAATTGGCAAGAGCACGATAAGCCTTAATAAAAGCTTCTTGGGTTACATCCTGTACTTCACTGTGGTCCTTAATGAACCGACTCACTACAGCAACAATTTTGTGCTGGTACTTGAGTACAAGAAGGTCAAAAGCGCGTTTGTCCCCTTTTTGTACCCGTTCTACCAGCTCACGGTCACTCGTTGACGCCTGATGCGCTGTCATCCCCAACTCCCATATCCAGCCACACTGCGGGCGCCACAAAATTTGACTGCGGGGCCACCGGCGCAGGCGTTTCTTTTACTGTGTTGATGACAATGACAATAGGACATAAGTTCCACGTCAAATCGACGAATAATCAGGAGGCGCTATACTACGCGACCCTTAAACATAATTGAAATCTATGAATGCCCAGGCAAACTACGACGTTCTCGTAATTGGAAGCGGTGCAGCAGGCCTTACACTGGCCCTGCATCTCGCCTCCCAGTATCGCGTGGCCCTGCTCTCCAAACAGAGATTGCAAGATGGCTCCACCTGGTTCGCCCAGGGAGGCATCGCTGCAGTGCTGGATGAGATGGATTCGGTTGAGTCGCATATTGCAGACACATTAGACGCGGGTGCAGGACTCTGCCACCCCGCTTCAGTGCGCTTTACCGTAGAGGAGAGCACTGCCGCGATCAGCTGGTTAATCGATCAGGGTGTGGACTTCACCCGCGAGGAACAGGGTTACCACCTCACCAAAGAGGGGGGGCACAGTCACAGGCGCATTATTCATAGCGCCGATGCCACCGGCCAAGCGGTACACAGCACCCTGATCACCAAGGTGCTAAACAGCCCCAATATCGACTGTTTCGAACACCACGTTGCCATCGATCTAATCCGCCAGCCGGATCCAGATAAAGGCCGATTTCGCTGTGCCGGCGCCTATGTACTCAACAAGAGCAACGATGAGGTCGAGCTGATCCAGGCTAAAGCCGTCGTCCTGGCCACCGGGGGGGCCAGCAAGGCCTACCTTTATACCAGTAACCCGGACGGTGCCAGCGGCGATGGAATCGCAATGGCTTGGCGCGCCGGGTGCCGCGTGGCCAATATGGAGTTCAATCAATTTCACCCCACTTGCCTTTACCATCCCAAGGCCAAAGCCCTGCTGGTGACAGAGGCTTTGCGCGGTGAAGGCGCTGTACTCAAGCTTCCCGACGGCAGCCGGTTTATGGACCGCTTCGACAAGCGAGGAGAGTTGGCGCCACGGGATATCGTCGCCCGCGCTATCGACCACGAGATGAAACGGCTGGGGGCAGATTGCCTCTATCTGGACATTTCCCACAAAGATCCACAGTTTGTCCGCGATCACTTCCCAACGGTTTATAACAATTGCCTTCGATATGGCATTGATATCACCCGAGAGCCTATTCCAGTGGTGCCTGCAGCTCACTATACCTGTGGAGGCATTATGGTCGATCGCCATGGGCGCACAGATCTGGACCAGCTCTACGCCATTGGCGAAACGACATTTACCGGCTTACACGGCGCCAACCGCCTTGCCAGCAACTCGCTGTTAGAGTGTCTGGTTTACGCTCGCTCAGCAGCCCTGCATATCGATGAGCACCTGGGTATGGTACAGGCGCCCCGCCCATCTCCAGACTGGGATGCATCGCGAGTCACCGATTCCGATGAAGATGTAGTGATTTCCCATAACTGGGATGAGCTGCGCCGGTTTATGTGGGACTACGTAGGCATTGTGCGCACCCGCAAGCGACTCTTGCGCGCACAACACCGAGTAACGTTGCTGCAGAAAGAAATTCGCGAGTTCTACGCCAATTACCGCATCAGCAGCGACCTGGTTGAACTGCGCAATCTCTCCCTGGTATCGGAATTGATTATTCGTTCGGCCCTGGATCGCCGCGAGAGCCGGGGGCTGCACTACTCCCTCGACTACCCCCAACTACGTGAACTTGCTATGGACACGATTTTGGTGCCAGAGAACTTTGCCGGCCAACGCCAATTTATTTAACCGACCAATTTTTAGCCAACTGGGCCCGCCACGGCAACCCAGCTAACTAGCGGGAATAGCGCAGTGCCACTTGTAGCCTGCGCCAATCCTGCGGCGCCAGCATATCCTTGGCCAACACCAAACGGAGCCGGCGCCCAGCCCTGTCCCGACCATTTATCACCACCAACCAAGACCACAACACCAGCTCATTTACAAACTGGAATTCGCGACGATCTGCGCCATCAGGGTGCCAAAACCACCTTCGCTCACGGGTCGATAAATGGCCGCTCACAGTTTTCACCCGGCGCCACTCTATCCCGGCGTAAACCATAACAAAAAGGCTCGCCAGCCCTGATAACACTAAAGGCAGGTTACACAACCAGACCAGTAAGATCGCCAGGAAGGTGATCAGCAAAAGGAGCAAATGCAAAAGAAAGGAAGGCGCAACGACGCAACTTAAGCGGGCGCTGCGCTCATAAAGCGGGGGTGTCGAGCTATTCCTGGAGTCCGGTGTTGTCACGGATGATTTGCACTATACGCTTCAAGTCCGGGTCAGCCGGGTCTTCTCGACGCAAGAACCAGGCGAACAGATCCTGATCCTGCTCATCAAGCAGGCGGATATAGCGCTGCTGATCCTCTGGCTCCAGGGTCTCGTAAACATTATCCAGAAACGGCAGCAAAACCAGATCCAATTCCAACATGCCACGGCGACTGGCCCAAAACAGGCGGTTGCGATCCATACTTCTTTCCAACCAGATAAAAAGCGCAGTATACCCCCTGCCCCACCAAACTTGAAAAGGGCGCGAAGGACCCCCAAATTATGCCCCGAATACAAATGCAGGTGGCAGGATTATGGATCAGCAACAGTGGCAGGATTTTCTCAGCAACGAGGGCGCCATTTGGGAGGGCAGCAAAGCTCACTTCCCTCTCACTAGTCGCGAAGACCCTCAGAGTTTGCACCTGCTGGACCTGGGCCCAATCGGAGCTATTTCCATTACCGGACCCGACAGCCAGAAGTTCTTACAGGGGCAGCTCACCTGTGACTTGATCAACCTTCCCGATGAACACAGCACCCTGGGAGCTCACTGCAATCCTAAGGGGCGTATGATCAGTGCTTTTAGTGCACTGAAACTTTCGCAAAGTGAGTTCATCTTCCGGTTGCCAAAGGATTTGGCCCCCATCGCCCAGCAAGCGCTGGCCAAGTACGCCGTCTTTTTCAAAACAGAGCTGCACGACATCAGTGATGAAACCCACTGGTTAGGCCTGCAGGGGCGCGATGTGGCAGAGCGCACCTCCAAACTGCTGGGCTTCGAGCAACCCTCTGTCGGCGAGGTGAAGCTATTTGACTTGGAAGGAGAGCGCTGCATTGCCCAATGTATTACCGACCTGCAACTAGCCATCCTGGTACCCACCAGCAAGGTCCAGCAACTGTGGCAAAAGCTATCACCAGAGTGTGAAGCTACCGGCTATGACTGTTGGCAAATGCGCCAAATTGAAGCCGGCATCCCCCAGCTGGACGTCGCCACTACAGAGATGTTTATCCCGCAGATGACCAACCTGCACCTGCTCGGTGGCGTGAGCTTTAAAAAAGGCTGCTATACCGGCCAGGAAGTAATTGCCCGTATGCAATTCCGCGGCGCCGCCAAGCGTCGCCTTTACCGGGCAAGCTGCGCTTCGGGGGATCTCCCTGAATCGGGCATGGAGATATTTGGAGATGGAAAGCAAAGCATTGGCAATCTGGTGGAAGCCTGCCATAGCAAAGAAGGCGTTCAGCTACTCGCCGTACTCACCATCGCCAAAGTGGCCGCAGGTGAAACCTTACACCTGAAAGATGGCCGCACTTTGGATATCGGAGAACTTCCCTACGATGCAGACGCCGATCCGCTAGCCTAAACCGGAAAAGTACTTTTAATCAAAAAGGCGGCTTTTTAGTCGCCTTTTTTGTTTATGATTTAACAACCAGAAAAAACCTCTGGAAAGTAAAAAGGTTTGCACCAATCAAAACGCAGCTTACTACCGCTACTATATTTATGGATATTTCCCTGGGCTTCAAAATTTCAGCTAAATAAAGCAGTAGAGGGAGGCAATATTGAAAGAGTTAGACCAACTAATTGTCGTTCTTGAATGCTGCATTATTCTGGCAGGCTTTGCTGCAATAGTTGGCACACTCCAACCCAGAAAAGGCAGAAATCTTGGCAAAGGAAGAATTGTATCCCTCGCAATGATTATTTATATCAGTTTGATCAACGCATTACTGGCAGCCTTCACCCTGACTCTATCCAATTTTGATCTCGCTGATCGCACCCTGTGGTCAGTAAGCAGTTTTGCCATGAGTGTGGCTACGTCGTTTTCTATCGGCTACCTATGGATAAAGAAGCGACTCAAATCTGTTTCAATTGTTGCCAAGGTTACCTATTTCCTTCTTTTTGGAATTGCCGGCTCAGTCGTTATTATCAATATCATGAATGCGCTAGGGGTCATTTTCAACAGGGAGTATGGGCCGTATTTTTTATCCTTTGTTTGCAACCTATTTGTCGTCGGTTATGCATTTTCAAGACTGCTTATGCGCCCATTATGGGTAGCTGTTAGAGAAAATGAACTAGGCCGAACCGGCAAAGAGAAAACGGTGGCGTCCGGCTGATTTTCAGCTAAAAATGTGGCGCCAACCATTGGACACCTACACCTAACAACAATTATTAACCATATAGCAAGCGGGCTAAAATAAAGCTAATTGTGAGACGGGAAACAACTTACCAGCTCTCCATTTCACTCATATACTGTTATCAACTTTCCTATTTAACCTTTCTGCTTGGGACAATAGCGGAAGATGGAAAAACTGTCGGTACAAATCGATCAATTGCTTGTCATTATTGAAATATCCATAGTGCTGGCAGGATTTGCGGCAATGGTTGCCACATTTCAATCAAGGAGAATAGAGAGTATCTCTAGGGGCCATGTGGTGTCTCTGGCCATGATTGTCTATATCAGCCTATTCAGCGCACTGCTCGCCGCCTTTTCTTTGGCGCTTTTGAACTTCCGTATTGATGCTGGCTATGTTTGGTCTACAAGCAGCTCCTTGATGGGAATAGCCACCACAGGCTTTATTGTCTATCTGTGGAAAAAAAGACACTTCAAATTTGTGTCTATTGTAATGAAAGTTACCTACTATGGGCTTTTCAGTATCGCTTCATCGGTAGTTATCGTCAGCACCCTCAACGCTACTGGCATATTTTTCGAAAGAGAGTTTGGCCCTTATTTTTTAGCCTATATCTGTAACTTGTTTTTTGTCGGCTTTGCGTTTGCCCGGTTGTTAATGCGACCTCTTTGGAAGGCCGTTGAAACCAAAAATAAACACCCTGTGAAGGGCCGCTAATCCAAAACAGAGAAGATTATTGAGCAATTAATATATCACCACTCAACTGGAAATACTTTCTGATTTACTCAAGCTTTATATCTACAGTCAATTCCAACACGATTTTAGCGCCATTTTTTACGCTCAAATGATTTTTACCTATAAATACTAATCTTCTCTATTTACAATCCGGGAGAGCTGAAAACTCTTCTTTTTTTTGACTCGTACCACTTCTTCATCGATTCAGGATCTTTCATCAGTTCCTGCATTTTCTTCATAGCCAGTAAGTGCTGGGCATCATTTTTACGATACATCTCGATTCCGTGCATCTTACTGAGTTCCGCCACCTCTTCAAAACTATCCCCGTGAAACTCCACATCGCAGGCACCTCCCAACTCCTTACAAGTCATCATTTTCATAGCAATATCACCTTAGATTTCATAAGTTATATTTTATCTGACAGATAAATAACTTCAAAAGAGCCAAAAATAGATAATAGCTCTGATTGGCTTTCAAGTCTCTAAAGACCCCCATCACAAAACACTGCCGAAGCAGAGAGTTGACACATATAACCACTAAAAAAAATAGAAGGATTTTTTATCTGGAAGCCAAGAGAAGGATAACAGGAATAGAATTTTTGGCGCTCTGGATAAATACAAACCCGGATAGATAATACCTATCCGGGTCAAGCCACTAAATCTCCACAGCAATCCGCTTCAATTGACCCGCCTCTGGCAAAGCCCATTCAATAGGCTTTTCTCCACGCTGTTGCAACCAGTGATTTGCCTGGGAAAAAGGACGGGTACCAAAGAACCCCCGGTGCGCAGATAGAGGGGAAGGATGTGGAGCACGCAACACTAAATGCTTATTGCGGTCGATAAAGCCTCCCTTCTTTTGGGCATAGCTCCCCCAAAGAACAAAGACTAACCCTTCGCGCTGTTCCGCTAGCTTGTGAATCGCCGCATCCGTAAATTGCTCCCAACCCTGCCCTTGGTGGGCGCCGGCCTTGCTGTCCTCAACAGTAAGGGTGGCATTTAGCAAAAGCACGCCCTGCTCTGCCCAAGGTTGCAGGCAACCGTGGTGTGCAGGGGGAATACCCATATCGGAGTGCAACTCTTTATAAATATTTTGCAGCGATGGAGGAATGCGTACTCCGGGCATCACAGAAAAGCACAGGCCATGGGCTTGGCCAACGCCATGGTATGGGTCCTGACCCAGGATAACGACTTTTACCTGATCAAAAGGTGTGGAGTTAAAGGCATTAAAGATCTGGCCACCGGCTGGGTAGATCTTCTTACCGGCAGCCTTCTCCCCCTTTAAAAACTGACGCAATTGGGCCATGTAGGGTTGGTCAAACTCCCCGCCCAAAACATCGTACCAAGAGGGGTGGATCTTTATTTTGTCCGGAACCGGCATTCTTAAACCTTCAATATCTTTTTAACATAGTGTTGTAACTCGGGCACAACTTCCTCCTCAAACCAGGGCCTGCGACGCAACCACAGGGTGTTGCGCGGGCTTGGATGCGGCAAGGGAAAGTATCCCGCTGGCAGAGCATCGCGGTAATGGCGAACATTCTCGGTAATACTGCCATACCAGTGCGGGAGGTAATGGCGCTGGGCGTATTGTCCCACCAACAGCGACAGTTGCAAGTTGGGTAATTGTGCCATTAGGCGCTGATGCCAGGTGGCGGCACACTCGGGTCGCGGCGGCAGGTCACCGCCCTTGCCGCGCCCAGGGTAACAGAAGCCCATGGGAATAATGGCAATCTGGGATTCGTCGTAAAAGGTGTCCCGATCAATCGCCAGCCAATCTCTCAGGCGATCTCCTGAGGGATCATTCCAGGGGATACTGGTAGCGTGGACCCTGGTGCCCGGGGCCTGGCCTACGATCAGTAAGCGTGCAGACGCTGCAGCCCTCAAGACTGGATTCGGCCCTAGAGGAAGCTGTTCTTCACAGAGGCGACAAGCCCGTATTTCCTCCAGCAGTGCCGGTAACTTCTCAACTACCACCTACTATATGTCCCTATTGTTTACCGTCGGGGAAAGCTAAATGTAACAACCGCGCGCGGCGATCCTGGGGATCACGGACACGACTGATATTATTGTTATTGAAAACCACAAATACCCCCTGGTTATTTACAGCAACTCCAGACCCCATCCCCCCCAACCGCGACACTTCATAGGCGTGCTCCGGGGATTCTTCAATCTCACGGTAAACCAAGCACCATTCAGCTTGCAAGCTCGGCAGAGCTCTTCTACATACCGCATATGCGTTGCTTTCAAGAGTAAAAAGAGCGCCGTCATGATAATCAAGTCCTCTCAGATTCTCCGGGTGGTTTCCAAAATCCAGCCCCACTACAGAAGGCAAGAAGAAAACTTGAAACTCTCCTTTATTTCCCACCTTTAACAATCCCCTGGGTTCCCGCTCTAAAGCTACCCACAAGTCATCGCCAACCTCAACTATTCCCTCCCCGCCATTATTGTATCTCAGCGAATAACCCAGGTGTTCTATTGCTGATGACCACTTGTTATTAATCCAGCGTGAACTCCCATCTGTGTCCACTTCTGCTATTCGATTGTGGCGTTCACTCAATAAAAATGTACCGTCGTCTCTACAACATATTCCACCAAAACGCATTGCGGTTTTAGGCCGCAATAAATCCATAACAAAGTGAGAAACATTATCGGCTACTCCCCTTTTGGGCGGAGGCAGGCCGCTAACTTTCAGGTATTTTTCTAATGTCGCACTCTGACCGTGTAAATTGATTCTATATATTTTTTCCGATTCTTTAGGAGAAATCGTTATTAATTGGCCACAAAAACTCAAACCAGATAGACCTACACCCGAGCTATTATCTATCCAGTAATCAGCAATATCTTTAGCCAAAAAAATCTCAGCAGCCATCCCCACGGATGCTAAAAATATGAAATTAATTGCGAGGAAAACTGTCTTGATCATTACATCCCCCTTTAAACACTACCTGACTATTCGAATCCCAATAATAGAAAGTCTCTATTGGTATTTAGTCAGATTGATCTGGTAGAGCCAGATGTAATAAGAGTGCTCTGCGATCCTGTGGGTCGTGAATACGGCTGATATTATCATTGTCAAACACAATAAAAACGCCCCGCTCTCCAATAGCCAAACCATCTCCCTTTCCACCGGTCCGCGATACCTCGTAGCCGAGTTCAGAGGAGTTTTCATGTTCCCAGTAATCCAGACACCACTCGGCTTTCAAGCTGGGTAATTCCCTGCGGCAAACTGCATAGGCATTAGGTTCCAGGGTCCACAAAGCCCCATCATAGTAATAGAGGCCTGCCATATTTTCCGACTCATCACGAAAATCCAGCCCTTTTACTGGCGGCGGTGTAAAAATCTGTACACTTCCCTTGGGGCCGAGTTTTACCAGGGCACGGGGATCCCGCTCTATAGCCATCCAAAAGTCATCGCCCACCTTCTGCAGCCCTACACCGGAGAGATTGTACCCGTGCATATAGCCTTGGGCTTTAGCCGTGGCCGACCACATATTTTCTAACCAATGCCCCTTTCCCTCCATATTTATTTCAGCTATGCGGTTGTAACGTTCACTCAACAAATAGAATTTATCATCGGCACAGGTGATGGCTTCAAAATCCATCGCTGCAGCTGGGCGAGTAAGTTCCAGTAGAAAATACCATAAATTAGTAGGCCTATCTTTTTTCGGAACCCGGAGCCCAGCCAGCTTGATATAAGGCTCCAAGGTTGCACTCCTATCTCCCAATACTATCTGGTAGATCTCCCTGGATTGCTTATCCGACACCGTAACCATTTTTCCATCGCAAAAACTCAGTCCAGATATGCTTAACCCGGCACTATCATCCACCCAATAATGAGCTATTTTTTTGGCGGGAATAATTTCAGCTGCCAGCCCCAAGGATGACAAGAGCGCACATACGATAGTTAAAAAAATACGCTTAATCACGATCCTTCCAATTTATCGCCAAAGTGATTTAAGAACCGGGAGATTCCCTGCGGCCAACAGACACTACCAAGCTGTAAGGTCCCAATAGCTATTGGTACACAGCATAGTTACCCCAATTGCTCTAAACAATTTTAGCGCTAGTGACTAGAAGATATTTTAAAAATGGAGGGACTTGTTGAACGGGAAAGAACTAAAGGGATGGGATTAGCGCCGACTCCCGGAAAGTACGGCGCCAGACAGAGTCAATTATTGCAGCCTACTGACCTCATCTGGCATTGCCAGATGCAACAGCAGCGCGCGCTTGTCGTCAGGCGCCTGGGCACGGCCAACATTATTGTTGTCGAGGATAACGAAAATACCCTGCTCTCCGACTGCCAGCCCCTCGCCCTTTCCATAGCGGGTTTCTTCATAAACCCGCTCGGGAGATTCTTCAAGGGCGCGATAATCCAGGCACCACTCTGCTTCCAGGCTAGGAAGTGCCCTGCGGCACACGGCGTGGGCGTTGCGCTCCAAGGTAAAGAGTGCGCCGTCGTGGTAATCCAATCCCGCCAAGTCCTCTGAACGGCCAGCAAAGTCCAGACCATCTACTTGAGGCAGAGTCAGTGTGCTGGCCTCGCCATCTGCATTAAGCCTCAACAAACCACGGGGTTCGCGCTCCATGGCTATCCAGAAAGTATCGTCGGCTTTCACCAACCCCTCGCTGGAAGCATTGGTCTTCTGTAGAAACCCCTGGGACCTGGCTAATGCCGACCAGCTATGCTCCTGCCAGCGTGCATTTCCCTCGATATCTACGATGGCAATACGGTTGTAATGCTCACTGACCAGATAGACCTGGCCATCGCTACAGGTAACACCTTCAAAGTCCAGATCTTCTGCCGGGCGGAACAACTCCTTGAAGCCTTCCCAAGCGCTGACAGGCTCATCCTGCTCCGGTATCCCAAGGCCGCTTAAGCGAAGATGTGATACCAGGTCGGCACTGCCATCGCGAAGTTCAAGCGTGTAGATCTCTTCAGAATTCTTATCGGAGACTGCCAGCAGATCTCCAGAACAAAAACTTAAGCCGGAAATATCCAGGCCTGCACTACTATCAACCCAATAGCTGGCCAGCAACCTAGCCGGGGTAATTTCTGCGGCTATCGCCAGTGGCGACAACAGCACGGATAGAACACTGAAGAGAGTACGCTTGATCACTGCAAAACCAATTAATCGCGGAAGTTATTAAACTGCAATGGCTGTTCCAGCTCTTTACCGCGTAACAAGGCGATCACCTGCTGCAAGTCATCGCGCTTCTTGCCAGTAACACGCACCTGCTCACCCTGAATGGCAGCCTGCACCTTGAGCTTTTCATCTTTGATCAGCTTAACAATCTTTTTTGACAGTTCTTTGTCAAGGCCATTTTTCAGGGTCACGTCCAATTTGACCTGCTTGCCGGACTGCTCTTTATCACCTACATCCATCGCCAGTGGATCGATATCGCATTTGATCAGTGCGCCGCGCAGCATATCCACCATCTGGTCTACCTGCATGTCCACTTCAGCGCGAACTACCAGGGAGAACTCACTCATCTCCACTTCCGCATCCACACCTTTAAAGTCGAAGCGGTTGGTAATAGTGCGATTCACCTGATCCACAGCGTTGGTGAGTTGGTGCTTATCCACTTCAGATACAATGTCAAAAGAAGGCATTAAGTTGTCTGCTCCTATTTCCAGGTTTCCGGAGTAATCTCCGCGTTGTTGTCACTATCAGCCAGCCAGATGTGGCCATCCTGAATGGTTGCACTCAGGTCCATATTGCGCTCAGCCATAGCCGCCAATTGCTCAGTGGCATCAGCGGCTAAATGGTAGACGGTAAGGTTATCAAAGCGCTCCAATTGGCTGGCCTGTTTCTGCCACCAGATTGGTGCTGCACGGCGCCCGTAACTGTATACGATAACGCGCTTCGAGCGGTTGCAGGCTTTGCGAATTCGTTCCTCAGTGGGCAACCCCACTTCGATCCAGAGATCGATTTCCCCGCTCAGTTTTTTTTGCCAGAGATCCGCTTCCTCATCGGAGGACAATCCCCGGGTAAACTCCAGCGTTTCCGCCGCATTGTGTGCAAAAGCCAGTAGGCGCACCATCATACGCTCATCTGTTTCCGAGGGATGTCGCGCCAAAGTGAGCGGATGTTCGGCGTAATAATCCCTGTCCATATCGGATATCTGGACTTTGGCTTTAAATATTGTTGCTTTTAACGCCATTTTGGCTCCATGGTGATGCCTTCTCCAGCGCCGGGAGTCAGGCGGACTATTCTTGATGGGTTCACGTGAGAATAAGGATATTCCGCATGACCTCTGCGCTCCCCAGCGGCTGGCCCTTTTGGCAGAGCTCACTGCTACTGCTGCTGGCAACCACCCTCAGCGGCTGTGGTGTCAACAATATCCCAACCTATGACGAGCAGGTTAAAGCCACCTGGGCCCAGGTCCAAAACCAATACCAGCGCCGTGCCGATCTGGTTCCCAATCTGGTGCAAACCGTAAAAGCTTACGCATCCCACGAACGGGAAACCCTACAAGCCGTCACTGAGGCCAGGGCCAAAGTCAGCTCTCTCCAGGTTGACGGCAACCTTCTCAATGACCCAGCCAAGCTGCAACAGTTCGAAGCAGCACAAGGCCAGTTAACGAGCGCGCTATCCCGCCTTATGTTGGTGGTAGAGCGATACCCCGACCTCAAAGCCAACCAGAACTTCCTCACACTGCAATCTCAGTTAGAGGGCACCGAAAACCGCATCAGTGTCGCGCGCCGGGATTATATCCAGGCTGTAGAGCGCTACAACCGTGAGATTCGCACTTTTCCAGGAAGAATCTGGCATGCCGTGCTCTACACAGATATGCCGCTTCGAGAAACTTTCGAAGCCACCAGTGAAGATGCCGATAAGGCACCTGAGGTTAAGGAGTCTCTGAATAACTCCATGATACCTCTGGCATGCAGAGCGGTTCACAATCAAGGCGCGGCTTCGCAGGAATGTCTAGACCTTTCAAGAAGTCGTAACGCGGAGTGTGAATCGCTCTGCAAGCCCCGAAGGGCGGGCCTTGAAGGCCACAGCTGCTGTGTTGCAGCTCTTGCAAAGGGCTACGGCCATTCGCGGCGAGCTGCGCCTAACATCTGCAGCCTTCAAGACCCGCAGAGGTATTACGGAGTTATTTAGAGGCTCCTCAACTTCCAATAGACAGGCGCCATCGACCCCAAAATGAACCGCCCCAGTCTTGCCATAACCACCCTGATCGCTCTGGTCTGTGCCTTAGCAGCCTGGGCCGATGTACAGTTTCCAGCGCTGTCCGGCCGGGTAGTAGATCAGGGAGAGTTGTTAAAGGCCGATGAGAGATACCAACTTACTGAGTTGATACAGCAGTATGAGCGCGACAGCGACAATCAGCTGGTTGTAGCCACCATCCCCGAGCTTCAGGGCATCACTATAGAGGAGTATGCCAACCAACTGGCACGCAAGTGGAAGCTAGGAAAAAAAGACAAAGACAATGGAGTGCTTTTCCTGATTGCGCCCAATGATAGAAAGGTCCGTATCGAAGTAGGCTACGGCCTGGAAGGAGCCCTAACCGATGCACTGGCGGCAAATATTATCCAAACCAAAGTACTGCCAGAGTTTCGCAATGGCGATTTTAGCGGCGGAATCAATGCAGGGGTTCGATCAATTATCGCCGCGACGAAAAATGAATATGTCGCTGAACCCGTAGAAACCAAAGAGAGGCGTCGAATTGCTGTACTGGTCGGCCTGTTCCTTCTGCTGGTCATGCTACACCTCTTCGGCAGTGCCGCACTGGGTTCACCTGCACAGAGCCGCATTTTTAAGCGGGGGCGCTACGGCGGCTACTATGGTGGAGGTGGATTTGGCGGAGGTCTATCCGGCGGCAGCTCTGGGGGCGGGTTTAGCGGGGGCGGCGGAGGTTTTGGCGGAGGGGGCGCATCGGGAGGATGGTAATGCTCACCAATACTTATCAACGCCAGGTAGCAGAGGCAATCAAGGAAGTAGAGTCCCGCACCGACGCTGAAGTCATGGCTGTGGTCGCTAAGGAAGCCGACAACTACCTTTATATCTCTACCCTATGGGCCGCATTCCTAACACTGTTAGTCTCCCCTCTGATCGAATTCCTGCCGTTCTGGATCAACCTCCAACAGGCGGTGACGCTTCAGTGGATTTTATTTATTGTCCTGGCAGTAATATTCCGCTGGCGCCCCATCACCATGCGCCTGGTACCAAAGAAAATAAAATTCTGGCGAGCTTCAAATTTAGCCCGCAGGCAATTTCTGGAGCAGGATTTACACGCAACCAAGGACCGACTCGGGCTACTGATATTTGTTTCAGAAGCCGAACACTATGTAGAAATACTGGCCGACAGAGGCATTGCTCAACACATCACCAATGACAACTGGCAGAGAGTAGTTGAAAATTTTGTGCAACAAATCAAGCGGGGAAAAGCTGGAGAGGCATTACTGGCATGTATTGAGCAATGCGGAGATCTACTTCACGAAGCGATACCCACCAGCACCATTAAAGATGAACTGCCGAATCATCTAGTCGTCATCAATTAAATCCCCGTATCCCCCCAAAACTGGCAACACCAACTTATTCAAGTTTCAAAACGAAACTCCACGCCATACCAACCTACCCTCATATTGTGACTTGAATCATCAACTAAGCTGCCTAAAGGCATAAAACCCATAAGTAAACTCTGTACAAGAAGATGATTCCGACTAAAACCCTATTGCAGCGTTTCAGTATTACTCTTCTGTTACTGGCATCCGGATTCAGTGATGCTCTCTGGTCTCAAGAACTACAAAAGAAAAATACGACTTCGGCAATCGGGGACGCTTACTTGCCCGGCGCTCGTATAGCCTCCCCTCGCCAAAAGCAAGCCACCACCTACTTCCTGCCAGCATTGAGTAACAGCGACAAATTAACTTTTCATGTCGAGCATTTGCTCAGCAACCACATTGGCGATCTCGACGCCCTCAGAATGGAATGGGCCATCAGTAACCGGCAAGTGAAATTTCCGACCTGGGACCCCAGCAGTACAAAGGCGGAGTCCGAAAAGTTACCAGCTGCCCCTACTGAGGTTGTATTCATACTTACCATTTATGGCGGAAAAGTAATTTATAAAAAGCTGATTGAGAAAATCTACGGGGAAGTCAATGCAGCCTTCGGTACTAATCTTGAAGCACCAGACTAAATTAACCCCCCTTCAAAAACGAATAATGTGCAACTGATCAACTCTGCTCAAGCAACACATGACTCCCAAAGCGAAATTTTATTTATCATTCGACAAAATACTTATCAGCCTGGCCCTGATACTATTCAACAGTACATTATCAACAACCAGCAAGGCTGATTTCATCAGTTTAAGTGGCGCAGAGACCGCCAACAATATTGCGGAGATTGATATACAAAAAAATATCCTAAACATTAGATTCGAGATATCAGCAAGCGATGCCAAACTATTTTGGCCAGGAATTGAAGATACACCAGACATTTATCGACTGGCCCAATCGGCAAAAACCCAGCAATCTTTCGATTTTCAAGTACTCTCTGGAAACAAGAGCATTAAGCCCAAAGTCATCTCAATTCGAGTAGCCCAGAGGAAACCTAGAATTTCCCCTTTTGCTGGGCAAACCGATCCCCGCACCGGCATAAAAATGCCGGATTTCCCAGCAGATAAAAAGATTCTTTTAACTCAGCTGAAATATCCTATCAGTGGACTTTCAGACCTGCAACTAAAACCACCCATCGGTAGTGACAAGCTGGCATCCGTGACAATTGGCTTTACCAGTCGCCACGGGCAAACACCTATCAGCGGCTTTCACTACCTATCCCAACCTGAGCCACTCATTATCGACTGGAAAGACCCATGGAATACACATTTTAAGAACACCGACATTAGTCGGCATAATCGCTACCCTCTAATGTCTTTCCTCTACGTAGAGCCCCGCCAGATACGCCATGAGATACTCGTGCGCACCAAGGACTTACTGGAGTGGACCAATCACCCTTTTGATGCCTGGCAACCATTAACACCAGAAAGTAAGGCCTTCCTGCACCACACAGTACGCAGCTATCTAAATAATAAAAATCCAACTTCTATTGATCAGTCGCCCTCACAGCCGAATAGCATTGAGACTGTTTTTCTCCGCGCAAATAATAGCGGGTACTCACAGATTTCAGAGAATGACACTATTGAAATGGGCTCAGTGATGATTGGCTACCGGGAAAAATTTTCCATCGATGCACTGCCCCAGAGTGTTACCGTAGACTGGAATATATTCACCGATACGATCAACTCCGTTCCCACCCTTATTCAGGACCCCACAGGCCCATTCCCCACCCATGTAATTCCCTCATTTCCTGATATTCAGTGGCACAACTACCTATACGATTACCGACCTCCAAATAGCGATCCACTCGTAATAGAAACCCCTAGTTTGGCGGTCCCTATGGCTATCCTATTTTCATTTCTTATTATTACGATAATTGTATTGACGCTATCCACCAAACACTCACTTTTAGGCCGCAAGGGTTCAACTATTATCTATACCGCCATAATAATCTCAGCTGGCGCTTTGTACCTCAATCTTCCAGAAGAATACCTGGTAAACCTCCCAGGAACCGCTAAAAAACGGGACTTGGGCCAAGTAACAGAACAGCTACTGTTAAAAGTTGCAGCCGCATTTAAAGAACCTCTACCGATCAATCTGGAATTAAAGCTAAAAAACCTGATTACCAAGGAAGGCTTCGAAAGTACCTATGCAAATCTGGCACAAATTTATCGCCCCCAAACAACGAGTGGTGGCTTGGGATCAATCAGTACTATTACAAATCTTAAAGTCGAGTACTCCAGCCAAATTAACCTGAATGGCAATAAAGGGTTCCGATTGATTACAAGTTGGCAGGCGGTAGTAGAGGACCGAAGCTGGGGACACTTTGAACAAAGACCGCAAGAAACCCGGGCCAATATCGCAATTATCCAGTCTGATAACCACTGGAAAATCGCTGGATTTACTCCCCTATCCGTGCGGTAAGAATAAAATAGAGAAATAGTTAGGGCCATGAAAAACAGCACATACAGGTTCCCCGCAATGCTTGTTCTATACCTCCTCATGTCCAGCATCAGCGGGCAAGCACAAGCGCATTTCCTTCTCAACCTCAATGTACGGATTTTCCATATAGAGCACACAGCCAGTGGTGCCAACCTATATATGAGAGTGCCTATGCCCTATTTACTGGCAGATAAAGCAGGAAAGGGGCGCGACCCCTATACAGGCAAACTCCCACAACCCGCCCCATATACCAAAAACTCCTTGGATCAAGGTGACCTGGTCCATTATGTGGATTTCCAGCAGCTGGAGCTAGCGCCTCTAGGACTCGGTAGTATTACAGAGAGCGCCACTTTTCTCCGCAATACTGACATGCAAATAAAAGGCGATGTAAAAGCCGTGCGCCTGTATCGGATAGGGAATGAACCGGATTTTGCAACGCTGGAGGAGGCACAGCAGGCATTTATGCAGCAATACTTTCCTGAAGATACCAATCAAAGGTTGTATGTGGGCGACACCTTGGTTGATATTCAGATTTACTACCCTCTGGAAGCTCCCCTTGGTGAATACCAACTATCCAGCTCTCTTAACCCCGGCCTCCCCAACCAGGAAGACACCGCAAACCTGGTGCTGGATTACAACCCAGGTAAGACCCAGGTATTTCGCTCACGCGGTCTTATGCAAAAGCCACTACTGATTACCCACTCCTCAATAGACGCTGTAAAGACTTTTCTGGCGGAGGGCATGGCCCATATCCTGAAGGGGTTGGACCACGTGTTGTTTGTACTCTGCCTAAGCCTCGGTGCACTCAGCCTACCCCTACTCTTGTGGCGCGCTACCGGCTTTACCATCGGTCACAGTATCACCCTCTCAGCCGGATTCTTTGGCTTTGTTCCCACAGTCAGCTGGTTTGTGCCTATGGTAGAAACCGGTATCGCCCTATCCATAATCTATATGGCCTGGATATCACTACACAGGGAAGACACTAAGATCACAGGCAGCGAAAGTACAATTTTTATCGGCACCTGCATGCTCGGCCTGCTCCATGGCCTGGGTTTTTCATTTTTATTACATGAAATACTCCAAGTTGATTCCCCAAATATCTGGCAAAGCCTCTTGGCCTTCAACCTGGGAATAGAAGCCGGGCAAGTACTCATAATTCTTGCCATATGGCCCCTTACCTATTTGGCCAGTCGATGGAAAAAGGAGTGGGAAATCCGGATACGTTATTCTGTTGCTGGACTCTGTAGCGCAATTGCTTTTATATGGACATTAGATAGAGGATATGAGCTTGTTTCGGCAATTTTCTGAACAGGAGAATGAGTTATCTCTCTGGCTATTACAGCCGAGATAATACACCTAAAAATGCCTTGTATTCTCAAGCTCCAGAAACAAAACTCACTCCAAAATTAACCTCCCTGCCACTACACACGTAATAATGAGTAAAAATATAAAGCGCAATAAACCAGGACGTTAAATAATTTAAGATTCAAACCCCTTGGGATGCTGCTTCCCGGCGTCACCTATTACTTCCCAAGAGGCCTTTGAGTCAACCCATAAATGATGAACCACTTTTAGATTCTCGTTACCATCCACCAAGCTTCCTGCAGGAATGTAAGTATTTAAAGAATCATTCTCTCCGGGCAGAGTCGAACCGCAAGTAGCACAAAAATTTGTATGCCAATCATGCCCGGGCTTAGACCAGTACTTAAGGTTCTCCTTACCTTTAACCCAACTAAACTTCTCGGTAGGCACAATAGCTACAGTAATAGCGCCACTCCCTGTGGAACGACGACAGATTGAACAGTGGCACATATATAAATCTGTGAGGGATTCTTGTATCTCATAAGCTATCTCTCCACAATTGCATTCACCTTTAGTCAAAAAGACACTCCTTTTTTAGTAATAGAAAGATACAAAGCCCACATATCTGAGACATCTATATCACCTTGTATAGATTTTAACCGATCATGGAGCCCCAAAAGAGCATCTATTCGCACTGAACAATCCCTCCAGCTAATTTTAACTCCGGTATTAGCTATCTGTTCTACAACAAATGTCTCAGACTGAACTTCCGCTCCAAATAGATAAAAGGTTATCAGAAAGAACAGGCTTTTGTGGTGCGCATATCTATTTGCACAAACCTTTATCTAACCTGATTTCTCTCAACATAGATTCAAGTTTTCGGTAGCAAGTGGCTAATAGAGGCTGAGTTGAGCAATATATAAAAGTGAGCGCCAGCACACTTAGTGTGGTGCTCACCTTCTCACTTGGTGAAAGGATTCTATACAACTTAACAAGTTGCTGCGGGATCAACCGGGGCTTCATGTATCGTGAAGACCGGAAATATCATTAAAGAATTTAAATTTAGCAACATGATGATAGATACAGAGAACTAGGCGTAGCTTAGTGTAAATTTTATTTAGGCCTAAGGGCCTCAATAAACTTCGCATCTACCCACATTATTTCAAAATTCGGTGGAGTACAACGCCGACAGTAGAAAAGGTATTTCCCATCGGGCGTTACATATCCACCACCATCTTCCCCCTCTGTATTGATCTTATCACCGAAGTTAATAGCCGCACCCCATGAGCCATCTTGTTGACGAAAACTGATGTACATATCGCTATCACCATATCCACCCTCTCTTTCACTATCCCAGATAATGTAGGACTCATCAGGGGCAATAAACGGATGAGCAGTCCACTTGCCTGTATTTATCTGCTCTCCAAAAGGTTTTGGCGCTTCACGCTTACCATCTAACAGACGCGAATAGCGAAGAATACCATCTCCATTTGAACCTACTTCATCAAATACAAACGTTCCTTTTGCAGAAGCCGTAAGGCGCATGATACGAAAGTCTTCAAATAGTGGCCCCATGGTTTTAGGTTCTGACCAACCATTGTCAGTGCGCTCTCTATATCGATTTCTAGAATACATTATTTGACCATCAGGTGAGATAGAGCCACCCCAGGCCACCTCCGATTCATACCAGCGATTACCCTCAAGCTTAAATACAACCTTCGAAGACTCGCCACTTTGGTGATATCTTCTTGTAACGTAGTACTCCTGCATATCAGGCGTGAAGTAGCCACCCCAATCCCGATACTCTTTCGAGGGATTAGGAGCGAATAACTTTGGAGTTAACCCAGGAGGTTTCTGTCCAAGATAGGGCCCCTCAAGAGCTGTCGGTGTATCCTGACTATAACTGTGAACACTCAAAATTAGGAGTGAGAGTAGAGCAATTGAAATACAAAGGTGCCTCATGACATATCCTTGCTTAAACATGAAGTAATAAGCAACCAATGTATCTATTCAGGCTTTATAAGACCTGACGTCCATATGAATTTTGTCTGATTCTTGTGAGAAGAGGTGTGATCCGCCGACTATTTGTATGAAATATACACAAAAGCGACTCTATAGCGAAGGTTCAGACCTCCCTCTTGCCCTCCATATATACTGACCTTGCGGCTCATTTAGTATTGCCAATCCACACTGAGCACTCAGTTACAGAGAGAGTTATCGGGACACGACGATCTTAAATTTATAGATACACCCTCAGATATCCACCTATTCGCTGTAAGTAAATCCACAAGTCTGTCCAAAAGAATAGATGATGATGGAAACTATGGAGTAACGAGCACTATTTTCTAATATCAATCGAATGATCAATTTTTATTCTGCGGGATTAAGATTGAGCGATACTATAGCCCCAATAGCTACTGCACTTTCTACCAGATAGACATAAACCTGGTAGAAAATACACTCAATTAGATACATTGCATGAAACACACTTTCTTAGATCTCTACCTATTGAAGTGAGAGCGCTTTCCTTGGTGGGAGGCTTGGTAAGTGATGTCTAGAGGTTGGATTGGGAGAAAGAACCCTGGGCGTTAGGTTCCTAGAACTAGACAAGCTATTGAATTTACAACATTTTATCAGCTCCGGTGTCAATACTCTATTTGCTGGGTTTCCAGAACTGCTCCTGGGGTTGTAACTTACCCAAATAACAGAGATGCAATGCCAAACAAACTACCTGCCTTTAGCTGACGCAAGTTGAACTGGGTGTTTAACTAGGCCTGTTGAGTTAATGGAATAGCTTCTAGCTTTGCTATTACGTAGCTTGACAGAATCTTCACAACCCCATTGTTAAGCTGCTCATTTCAAACTTGAGTTTTCGAAATGAAAAGGTTATATCAAATTTGTTTTTTTCTGGTAAGTTCAGTATTGGTTATTGCTTGTAACTCATCACATCTAGAGATTTTTCCTGAGTTAACAGACAGCTCTTTGTTGGAAAAAAAATTAACTGTTGCTGAAATGCGAGAAGATGTGGAGGCATTCTACTTGGGGGCTTTAGAAAGACATCCGGCACTAGATCATTATACCGATTTGCAGGAGCTGGAAGAAGCGGTGAGAGACTTACAGCTACAAATCTCTGATTCTATGAATCGACTCCATTTCTATCGAATTGTAGGGCAACTGGCGCACAAGTTTAATGATGGTCATTCTTTTCTGATATGGCCTTATCAGGAGTATGAAAAACTTATAGCCAGTGGCAAAAAGCCCTTTCCATTGGCTGTTACTTTAACTCCTGATGGTAGTATCGTAACAAAGAATACGTATATAAATGGTAGGCAATCAGTGCCGGCAGGGGCAAGAATTACAGGAATTAATGGTCAAAGTATTCAAACCTTGATGGATCATATGCAGAAGTTTGCAGGTGGGGAGTCTCGCTTTCTAAGAGAGCAAATTATTACTAAACGGTTTGGTGTAATGTTATGGGCTGTCTTTGGGTTTATTGACGATTTTGAATTGAAATGGCAGGAGCCTGTAAGCCGATCCAATCATACTACCCAGTTACTTTCCAAACAAAACTGGCACCTTCAAGATGAAATTATCAATGGCAGGCAGGACTTCTATTTTAAAGTCATATCAGATGACACTGCTTATCTTCATATAGGCAGCTTTGATGTAGGATTGGACTGGTTTAGCAAGTTTATCGATCAAGCTTTTACTGATATCAAAAATAGAAAAATTACATGCTTGATTATCGATTTGCGCGAAAACTTAGGGGGTAATACTGATAGCGCCACCTATTTATTAAGCTATATTGCCCACAAAGAGTTTCGTATGATTTCTTATATGACAGAAAAATTGAATCAACAAAATCGAGGGCTTTTTAACTATAAGGGAAAAGCTGGAGAATTGATTCAATACGACTGGGATGAATGGCACCGCCCCATAGATAATAATAACTTATTTGAAGGAGAAGTTTATATACTGATTAGCCCGGTTACTTATTCTGCTGCTATCGTATTTTCTAGTGCGGCTCAAGATCATCGATTTGCTACATTGATTGGTCAGAAAACGGAAGGCTACTCTAACCAAACTGCGCAAGGTAACTTGTTTAATTTGCCACATTCACAATTGAGGGCTTATATCACTACACGCAAGCTGGTAAGGCCCAATGGGGACAATAAAGTTAGCGGTGTAATACCAGATATCCCAGTAACTCCGAATGCAGAAGCTATCGCTGCCGGATATGACTTGGCCATCAACAAAGTGTTATCTTTACGAAATAGTGCTGACTAAGAGGTAATCATGAGCCTGACAGCTTTATTAATTGAAGACAATACAGACATCGCTTGCCAGGTGTGCGACTTTTTAGAGCAACAACTGTTCCAGGTAGACTATGCCAGTAGTGGCAAGATGGGGTATAGCCTGTTTCAACAACATCAATATGATGTAGTATTGCTGGACTTAATGTTGCCTGATATTGATGGTATTAAGTTATGCCGACAGATCAAAACTAATTATGAAGTGAATACCCCGGTGTTGATGCTCACCGCTAGAGATAGTATTTATGACAAAGGGATTGGTTTTGAAGCTGGTGCTGATGATTATCTAACCAAGCCATTTTCATTGGAAGAGGTGGCTATGCGGTGTAAGGCCTTATATCGTCGACATAACCTTTATCGATCTCAAATCCTTAATATTGGAGAATTGTGTATTGATATACGCCAGCATAAAGCTACCCGCCGAGGGCAGACTCTAAAGCTCAGTCGTACAGACTTCAAACTACTATTGTTACTCGCCAAGGCGTTCCCTCAAGCTATGACCCGCTCTGAACTATTAAGTAAAATTTGGGGAGATAATTTTCCTGATAGTGATGTATTACGATCACATATCTATATATTGAGAAGTATATTGGATAAGCCTTTTTCATATAACATGCTAAAAAATATTCATGGGGTTGGATATAAATTAGATGTGCCATATGAATAACCCAGCTCAGTGGCCAAAGAAAGGCATACAGCAGCGCACCTTGTATTTAATTGCAATTTACTCAATTTTTTTGGGTTTGCTTTATAGTCTTGTAATAGTGGCTTATGCTTGGGTAGTAGAAGATAATATTTTTAATAGATTAGTCAATAATGAGGCCATATATCTCAAGGAAGTCTATAAATCATCGGGAGAAATTACAACTCCAAGATTGCAGTTTATTCAGTTGTATGGAAGTAGAAGTGCTTTGCCAGGTAATATTCCTGTTTTGCTAGAGCAAGATCCAGAAAGAGTTGAATTTGTATTAGATCGAGGCCCAACTCTCCATATCAAACCAGTAATTCTGGGGGAGCTGGAAATGGTATTAGTTGCAGACATTTCCGCTTACGAAGTTAGTACTGATTTTCTACCAGAAGTAACGATATGGCTATCATTGATGCTTGTGTTACTCGTAGTTTTAGGTTTATTGCTGGCCTTCTGGGTATCAAGTTATACTTTAAAGCCTCTACAATCTCTTGCTTATGCAATCTCAAGAAGTAAGCAGCAGCCCATTTCGCCGGGCTTCGCCAGAGCTTACCCTAAAGATGAAATAGGTTATTTGGCAAAGACTTTTGAAGATACCTTATTGTATAAACAAGTCATCTTAAAGCGTGAGTCCGACTTTACTCGGGACATTAGTCATGAACTCAGAACTCCATTGAGTGTATTACGTAATATTATTAGCAAAGTAGCTGGTACTGGCAGAATATCTTTAATGGAGATTGAGAGACTACAAAAATCTTCATCAGAGATGCAAAGAACTATATCAACTCTGCTGGCTCTGGCAAGGCAGGAGTCACTGGAACGCCAGGAGGTAAGCTTATTGTTTGTACTTGAAAAATCGATATTAAATCATGTACAAGCAAGCCCTGATAGCCTTTTAACTTTTGAACTTCAGGTTTCTGCTGAAGAAAAGGTGCGAGCTAATGAAAATTTGTTGCTGCACCTTTTTACTAACCTCATAGAAAATGCAGATCATTACGCCAGCGACCATAAATTGAGCATTAAATTTTCACAAGGAAATTTACATTTTTCGAATAATATTGATGAGATTCAGCAGAAGTTGATAAAAGATCCTTTTACTGAAAGTGCAAAAAACAAACATAGTTCCGGCTTGGGGCAAGGGCTGTACTTAGTAAAGCGTATTTGTGAAATGTGTTCTTGGCAAGCACGGTATCAATGCGCTCAAAGCAGATTTGAAATAATTATCAAAACTTAAAGGCGTTAACTATTAATGGCCACTCCACTCTCTCAAGTTGGATGCCCCAAGGTAGCAGTGACTCATAACCCTCAACGGATTGACAGTGAGGAATCTGCTCAAGCAACTTGACGTAATACATTTAGGGGGCAAGGCCGTGCATCTTGGCAGTGCAAATCAATCTGAAGTGCAGGCATAATGCTTTAGCGCCATTGACCAAAGATACAAACAGGAAGGTCTTACGAGCCATCACAAAACTGCTTATCTAATCAATCCTCTTCAGGCGTCTTTCCACTTTTTCTCGCCACTCTTGGGAGAGGGGCCGCAATTGATGGACGGCCTCAAGTACTTGTTTGCTAAAAGCATACTCCTTATCAAATAAGGCTCTAAACATGGCATTTACACTGACAGAACCAGGTGCCTCAGCAACTTTACTTAGTTTTTTTCTTGTCCTATATAACCTTCCTCAAGCACCCTAAAATACACACCAGTGTTGAAGTAATCTTTAAATAATTTAACGGTATTATCATTATCTAAAGCCATATTGAGTTTAAAACATGGAATTCTTGGCTGACTTACCTCGAGGAGACAATCGCCTATGCTAAGTTGGTCGCCGATAAAGACTTCATCTTCGATAAGCCCAGAGACTGTCAAATTTTCCCCGAAAGTTCCATAGGGTAAATGGCTTTTATACAGGATTTGTTGCCAATAATCATAACTATTGAAGTTAAGGTATCGTCAAGTGTATTGGTTGTCGTTAGGAAGTCATAACTAACATAGATTGATTTGTTCTAGGCTAAATACAGCTAGCACCAAGTGCTTTAACAGTTTTCAACCAGGAGTCCTGTTGTTTCTTATCAGACATAATCATTGAACCAAATAAACTAACCTCTGCTTTCGAGAAGCCGCAGTATTGAAGAGTAAATCGATCAAGCTGCTCTAATACTGGCTTTGCTTGTTCTTCTAAATATTCTGTAGGGGCATCCATTGTCAAAATTATTCTTGATGTTTTGCCTTTAAGAAGTTGTATCGGTTCTGCACTACCACTCTCAAATTTAAAGGTAATTCCGGGAAGAAAAGATCGATCAATCAAGCCTTTAAGCTTTCCTGGCAATCCGCCCCACCAAATAGGCGACACCACAACAATATGCTGTGCCCATTTAAGAGCCTCTTGAAATTCAGATAGACAATCCTCCAATACTTGATAGTCATCGTACCCAAACTCTAAATTCGAATTGAAGTCCATTTCCGACAGGTTATATCGTCGAACATTAGTCTGTCTCTTTGCTTCAGACTCATAGACATCGCTCAACTGCTTAACAAAACTGTTCTTCTTTGGATTGCCATTTATAAGTAGGATATTTTTCATCTCGTCATACTATTGCTTAAAGACATGATGAAAAGTCTACCGTCTCCCCTTAAGGGGAGGGTCAAGGCTTTTATGACAGGAATCTATAGACGCAATACATTGATCAACCTTTTCAGCTTTATTAGAAAGTGATTCCAATTCAGCCTCAATTTTTCTTTTTACTTTCTTCAGAAAGACACTGATTCGAGCCCAATCAACCTCTCCATTATGGTATCGAATAACATCCTTCAACTCAGCCAAAGTCACCCCAAGTACTTTGGCTTCTGAGATCAAAGTAAGAATTTCAACATCTTCTGCTGTATAGACTCTATATCTGCCCTGCCTTTTAGGAACGGCAATGAGGCCTTTTTCCTCATAAAATCTTATCGCTTTTACAGTGAGATTCGTCCTTCTTGACACCTCTCCTATAAACATACAGACCTCCTACCTATGCTCAATTTCCCATTCAGATTACAGCCTATGAAAAATATTCATCACACGAAAGGAGCCGTCCATAAGTTTGGACCTTCACCAGCCCTTACGGGTGCCCCGTAGAACCCCATAAGAGCGGGAACTCACTTCTTACATTTTCATGCTTTCGGCATAAACATTACGTTGAAGAAAGTAAATACGCAATACCGCAAATTAAGAAGAAAAGGCCACCTGGTTTCCTGTAATCAATTCAGAGGGGGGAACCTACCTACGCAAATAAACTACTACTAATGGCAGTAACACCTCTATGCCGCCTCATACGCATCTGGCAAGTATGGCTAGTATCTGGACTACCTCTTACTTAATTTTCAATGGCCAGTGAGAATGTCTACTCAAAGGAACCTTAAAGACTAGTAGATTTTCATCAGAGATACTCTACTGCATACCAAAAAGCTCTAGCTAAGTAAGTCTGGAGTTGTACCGCTCGCTTTAAGCATATGGCCTATCCCCATGTCTTTTTGTTTTAAGTTAACGAATAGCTTTGAGGTAAATACACCAAAGGGCATTTGAGCTACACCAGTCTCTGTACCGGTCGGTGTAACAATGGCATAACTAGGTGTTTTATAAGGCTTAACCTTTTTACCTTTGGCTTGATTAATGATAACGCTCGCTAAGATGCCTCCTTGAACGTTTGCTATATAGCCGTGCTTATTTTCATCCAGAGTAGAGCAATCACCTATCGCATAAAGGTTAGAATAACCCCTAACTCGCATATATTCGTCCACTTTAATTAATCCCATCTTATCTAACACACCGGGTAATTCTGTTTTCAGAAACTCGGTATTTGGCGACATACCTACACATTCATAAACCAAGTCTGCCTTGAAAGTTTCTTGAGTATTCATAGAACGGTAAATTGCACCTTCCTTAACTAGCCGGGTATTGAGATGTACGCTAACACCCTTAGCCGCAAGCTGTTCTAGCGCCTTGTTCTGAGTTTTAGGCTTAAGATGGCCAAGTAGTACATCTTTAGAATGGACTAACGTCACGGTTTTATTGGGATAAGCGCTGCTAATTTCCCCGGCCAGCTCCACGCCAACCGTACCGCCTCCTACAATCAAAACTGACTGAGATTTCGACAGTATTTTTTGCTCATTCCGCATTTCTTGCTCACGCTCGGAAATTGTATAAGCTGATGTAGATTTAGCTATCGGCAAGGTTGGGTAGCGGCTGTCTGTCGCGATAACTGCCCGCTTAAAGTAAATCTCTAATCCATTCGATGACTTTGCTATCCGGTCATCCATGGAAACCACATCTGCTTGAACAAAATCACTCTGAATAAAGTCACGATAATACTTACGTGGATTAGCAGTCAGTAAGCTAGGAGCTATCGCATTACGCAATGTGGCAAAGGTCACTTCAAAATGGTCCTTTCGATCAACCAACACCACCTGCATACCCTGCTTAGCTAACTTTTGGGCCACAGAAACACCAGCAAAGCCTCCGCCAACGATTAACACGTCTGTCCGTTTGATCATAACTCGCCTCAATATCGTCCAAATGTTCGGATAAAGCGCGACCGTTCGCAATGCCTCACGAACAGGTCACTTCTTGATAGGGAGATAAGGATAAAGTTAGACTTAAGCTAATGATATTAACTATAATCTAACCTCTTGTTAGCTTTTGACTAACATGTTGGTTTAGCTGATATCGGGTGATGATACCGCGCAGGTATGTAGTAAAAAGGTGTATGCAGACTCCCAGCTTCTGCTGGCAGAAGAAAAACAAATAGCTGGTTTACGTTACTCATTCAAAATGATCAGCGGTGTTGATGCTGTCCAGTTTGCAAGCACTGGCAAATGGTATCAAGTGCAGATTACTCATGTTGTCAGCACAACAGAAAAGATGCTTCACAAAAGAAAGCCAGTTAATGGCTATTTTCAGTTTAAGATCCTCAAATATGCTGCATCAGAAACTTACCTATATTTTCTCTAAGCTCACGCCACTATGACTTTGGAACAATTACGATATTTTAAGGCGATAGTTGAAGGTGGCTCGCTAAAAGCTGCTGCCCAAACACTTCACCGAACACAGCCCACTATAAGCGCCGCCATCAAGAAATTAGAGGCGGACCTCAATCTACAGTTGTTTGATCGGGACCAATACAGGAGCACACTCACAGCTGACGGCAAAGCCCTGTATGAACAATCCAAACATGTACTAGCTGAAGCCCACTCGTTTGAGAGCTTAGCTAAACAGCTAGTCGCAGGAGAAGAACTGGAAGTAGGTATTGCGTTTACTTCCGCCATACCAGTCGGCCCAATACTCAGCGCAATCCGTCAGTGCAAAATTGAGTACCCAAAAACACGCTTGGAGGTCTATTCCGAAAATGGCCTTGGGCCACTGGACTTATTGAAGGGAGGCCAGGTTTCCATAGCTATTATTCCGTGGACTGAAACTTACGACCAGCTTGAATCCATTCATCTAATGAATATGAAATTCATTTCTGTGATCGCTGGCGACTCTCCCCTACTTACCCAATACGAGGAAGTCCCAAGGCAGATTATGCTACGCCATCCCCAGGTGATCATCAGTGGTAGGAAGTCATCCACTAAAACCTACGGGGTGCTTGAAGGGGGCGATCAATGGAGAGTCAACGATTTTCCAACTAAAAAAGAAATTATTCTTCAAGGTATGGGTTGGGGTACGCTACCAGAACATATGATAGAAGCGGAGCTTGAACAGGGCTTATTATCTCCCATTGCAGTGGAAGGGATCCCAAAACCGCAAGAACTGGAAGTACGCGTGGCAAGACAAGCTTCTAATCCAATGGGCCCCGTAGCAAGTTACCTTTGGCAATTATTCCTAAAGCTTCAGGGTTTTCATTAAAAAACACTTACGATATTTCGACCAAAATTTTTCAGATTCTTTATGTTTAATATATAGATTCTAAGAATTTGAAGCTGACCTACCAGGTGCTTGTATTTTACGAGAGAAACTCTTTGGTTGAGCTTCATCACACTAGCGCATAGGTAAATAAAAGGCGCTTAAATTATCCTATTAGAAACAATTAAGTTTGTTTCCATATCAAAGATGCGTAAAATCGATAGATCTCTATTAATATTTTGTTATTTTTGGTTGGGCTTGATTCGGCTCTCACCTAAATAGAAGTACCAGAACTTCCTAAACGATCTATTTCTTCAAGAGGAGAACGGTAGCGAGATATAAGAATAAGTAAAAGGCGCTGACCCAAGGTGCTACCAACACCCGGGGCCAGCTAACCAAATTGATACCATAATTATCAAAATGGCTATATGCATCATACGCTAGATACCCGCTCGTCTTCAATAAAGTGGTGTACATTCAGCAGCTTGAGGCGTGTCCCCAAGCCCTGGGAGCGTTGCGCTCGCCTTTTCTTCTTCTATGCTTATCGCTCTCGTGCTCCCCCTCTTCTAGCCGCTTCTTTCAATACTCACCCAAGAGAACGCCCTTTCTTGTAGCTTGTATCAATAGGAAACGAATATGTTGATGTTGAAACGCCGAATAGGTGAAAGCCTACGAATCGGCACCAAAGTTTCGGTTAAGGTATTAGAGGTTAAAGGCAATCAAGTGAAGATGGGGATACATGCCCCCAGATCCGTACCTGTTCATCGAGAAGAAATATATAGGCGCATCCAAAAGGAATAGATGGTGAAGTGTCGAAGCCGTTGAGAAGCAAATGTTCGGTCTTCCCAGCGGCTTTCCAGTTAGTCTATGACCTTTAGAAAGGCCTCGGTTAGCTAAATACTTGCACAAACTAACCAACAACAACTGTCTCTATGTGATATTTTTCAAACTCCAATACGAACTGCACTCAACTGAAACCTTTACAGATGGGGTCATTGAAGGGCGTATTACATACTATCTGCTTGTATTTAGCATAAGATTCTGCATTATAATTTCTGGAATGGGGATTCATAAAGCCATGAAGGTAAGTGGAATGATGAACCTCCACTTGCTCTTTCTGCTTCAACGTCTGCATGACCTCTGATACAGAAAAGTGAGGCTCCATCGCCGGGAATATCAAGCGCGTAGGAAATATAGGATCAATTTTGACGTAATGGCGAACTTGTGAACTATAAAATAAAATTGCCCCTGAAACATTACTCAAAGCTTGATGATCAGATAATCTCCATATGGCCGATGCACCAATACTAAAACCTACTAAACTCACATGACCAAATGATGCGCTGATTCGTTCTGATAATTTTTCAACGTATTTATCGAGCCCAACCTTTGATGTAAAGTGTGAATACGCCTCAACTTCACAATCGAAATTCATCAATTCTGAATTATACGGATCAACTATCTCTACACTACCAGGAAGATCAGCTGCAAATCGCTCTAACGCTTTTGTACGACCAAAAATATCTGAAACCAAAATCCAAGCCATAGTTTATTTTTTCATATAACAAGAAAGAAACGATACACCGACCAGTTATAGTTTAATCTATACATATTTATCGAGTTCGATACAGTATGTCGTAAAACATCGACCCAACAGCTCAGTTTTATGTACTGTTTTGGATATTCTTTTCAAAGCTCTGTATTCTGGCCTACTGTCAAGCAAATGACACACCATTTCCTTATGCCCTAACTCCTTAGCCCAACCGATCATTGTTTTGAATACCGAGAGTCCAGAACCCCAAAACTGTTGAGATATGACAACGGCCATCTCAAAGCCGCTATCGTCAGGTTGAATACCACACCACCCAGCTAATACTCCACCGATGTAAATTAGTCGAACACGGCACCCAGGCAGGGAGTCTACTTCTAACTTAGACTTGATCCACCCATTAAGGCTTTGGTCATCAAAATATTCATGTTTAATTAAGTGCTCCCTAAGTGAATCCTCATTGAGTACAGCTAACAGCTCACCTCGATTCGCTTGGGTTAGTTCCTTAAACTCTATTCTGCTCATATTAAAGTAACTTTGACCTTATCGTTTTGGGGTGCTTTTAAGGACGAAATAATTTTTGCTTGTTTTATAAGTTACCCAAGAGTAATTGCGACCGAAAGGTAGGTGCCTATTCAATAAGGAAAGTTTCTTAACCCATTTGAGGAAAAGAATGCAGCCACCGTGTAAAAAACACACAAATAGGACATCAACTTCATCGTTCTATTAGTCGCTACGGTTTGCTCTCTTGTACTTTTCCTGGTATTCACGGCGCTGCTTAGTAACTTCATACAATACAATTCCAGAAGTTGTTCCGAGGTTCAAGCTTTCAATCATTCCAAACATTGGAATGGATACGCAGAAAGCGCTATTTTCGACTGCTAGATCACTTATACCTCTAGATTCGTTACCAAACCAAACAGCCAGTTTTGGCTGAGTGTAATCAGCCTCATGCAATATAAAGTTGTTTTTTCCTTTTACATGGGGAGAGGTGACAATCGAGATAAATCCGTTGTTCACCAAATGATCCAGGCATTCTTTGGTACTATCAAAACGCTTTACGAAACTCCATTTGATCGCAGAGACAGACGGTTTTGAGAGTGATTTCCTTTCTCTCATTTCCTGCCAGTCATCGGGTATTAGGTTGCGTGGATCAATAATATACGTTTTTTCAACACCCAATGCATTGACGTTTCTAATGACTGCTCCAATGTTCTTCATATCCATTGGACACTCGAGAACAGCTATCAGATTTTTACAACGATAAGGCTTAATTTCATCGGCTCTTTTTCGAGCATCACTTTTATCAATTTTCATATTCTCGAAGATCTCAGGAAATTTATTCACTCCTAACGTCCAAATATGGGTCATTATTCAGGAGCAAAGCCTAAACTTGTTACATTTACTTTACACCACTACCCATGGGCTTTATAGGTTGTGGCATATGAATTGGTTTTTTGTATTGAGAAATTACACTTTTAAGGTTTTTATTTTCTTTTGTGAGAGTCTTGATCGCTTCGTTATATACTTTATCAGCCTCTTCCCTTTCGGCAATAAGCCTTTGCAACTCTTTATCTTTACTATCAATCGATGCTTGGAGGATTCCAATTTTTTCGGAGAGGACATGATTACGTCGGATGAGGAACCAGCAAAGTGGAGCCAGTCCGCCAGCTATCAATGTAATGATGTAGACTGCAGGATTTTCCATAGTGACTCACGTTTAATGAATGTAGTGCCTAACTTTAAAGCAGTAGAAAAGCCATTCCGCCCCATAGGATCGATAACAGCCACTAGCTGTATAATTCATGGAATATTGCCCAGGTCGTAAGCGCTATACCGCACAAAAGAGCTACTATTGTTAAAAACAGGAATGTAAAAACTCCAAATTTAAATGAACAGATTATGCTACTGAGCATAAGAGAAGCTCGACTTCTAGATTCTTCCGACAACTCTCCACGCCTAGCTTGGTTACTCCAACAGGTCATATACATTGGATAAATCAGCCCTACGACCATACCTATAATTGTCAAAGAGTAATATTTCTCTAAAAATATTGGCCAACCCACCTAATCATCCATTCATGCAGCATTTATATAGTAGTCACCCTAACCACTATTATCTTGACTACTATTTCAAATGTAAATCAACTGCTCACATTTACCTTTCACTATCATTTCAATTAGATGTACATAAATGAGACCATCGAACCAAATAAAAAAGTATGATCAATATAACCACTATCAAATGTTGCAGATAGATAACCAACTCTTTGATTTTAAGATTATTACTCTAAAAATCTTAGCCTCTTCATAAATAACGGTCACTAAGAAGATCATTGAGCGACCCCACACGCTTTAATCAAAAATAGAACTCGCTCAACTACCACCGCCAAGTCGCCGCTATATACGGCCCATGTTGAGTAATATCATAAGCAAAACGCCCATCAGAGAGTCGATCGGAATAATCAATACTGTAATACTGATACCCAAAACGCAGCGAGGTTGTCTTCCAGGCGCGCCAGTCGAATCCGGCTAGTAGATTCCACTGTAAGTCATCACCCCCAGCGCCAAAGCCTCCCAATTCCGTGCGTACAGCAATGGTTAGGCATTCAGTAATTCCGATTGCACCTCGCGCAGATAGTGTAGGTTCCCACCAACTCTGTTTGCCTCCGAGGCGATTCCTGAACTCGGGTCTGGGGCCTATATTAATTCCCGCTCGTGCTTTCACTTCCTGCTTTAATCGGTTCCAGCGCAAACCCGCTCCCACATCAACGAAGTACTTTCGCCCACTATTAGCCAGGTTCCCTTCCAAAATCCGGTAACCGGCTAGGGCATTTATCCAGCCCTGGCGAGCATCCACTTCCACATCAATATCTACATCGATATCCAGCTGTGGGTTTCGCGGCGGGGTGATGGTTGCTCCCTTGTCCAGTCTGAGGTGCACATAGTAGAGATCCGCCACTACCCCAAAGCGCCCTTTCCAGGCTTCCAGACGTACAGAAAATGCAGCGTTGAGGAGCTCCAGGGTTTTGCTTAAATCCAGATCAATATCGACACTGGTGTCAGCGACAGTAGAAGTCCCTTTAGTGCGAAGCGGGAGAAAAAGATAGGGAGTGGCAAGGAAGCGCCAGTCATCGGGCTCTTTGGAAGTTAGTCTGACAGCTGGTGCAGGTTCCGAACTTTGCGCAGCGGCGGCACAGGAGATAAAGCTACAGAGCGCCAGCGCCAATAATTGCTTTGCGCTTTTCACTTTCCCCTGTCCCTGTTTCATAGCAGCAACCGCTCCAAATCATTCGAGGCTCGATAGAGCACCAATGAATAAGGATAGATAGAGCTGAGGGAAGTTTCAGAGTGAGGAAATATGCGGCATAGGGGGAGGAAATACTGCCGGGCAGGTAAAACTACCCGGCAGTGAGAAGCGATTAGTCGTTCGCTTCAGGGCGCATATGCGGGAACAGCAGTACGTCGCGAATCGACGGAGAGTTGGTAAACAGCATTACCAGACGGTCGATACCGATGCCCTCACCAGCCGTGGGCGGCAGGCCGTATTCCAGCGCGCGGATATAGTCGGCGTCGTAGTGCATGGCTTCGTCGTCACCGGCATCTTTCTCCGCAACCTGGGCTTTGAAGCGCTCGGCCTGATCTTCCGCGTCGTTCAACTCGGAGAAACCATTGGCTATCTCGCGGCCGCCTACGAAGAATTCAAAGCGGTCGGTGACAAACGGATTGTCATCGTTACGGCGAGCCAACGGAGACACTTCGGTTGGGTACTCAGTGATAAAGGTCGGCTGGTCGAGACGGTGCTCTACAGTCTTCTCGAAGATCTCGATCTGTACCTTACCCAGGCCCCAGCTGTCTTTCAGCGGGATTTCCAGCTTCTCAGCTACCGCGCGGGCGGATTCGATATTGTCGATATCGGCCGCCGTGAGTTCCGGGTTGTAGTGCAGGATGGAGTCGAACACAGACAAACGCGCGAACGGCTTGGAGAAGTCGTAGCTGCTGTCCTGGTATTCCACAGTGGTAGAGCCCAGTACATCTTCACAGATACCGCGCAGCATCTTCTCGGTGAGATCCATCAGGTCGTTGTAGTCCGCGTACGCCTGGTAAAACTCAAGCATGGTGAATTCGGGATTGTGGCGCGTGGACAGACCTTCGTTGCGGAAGTTGCGGTTGATCTCGTAAACCCGCTCAAAACCACCCACGACCAGACGCTTCAGGTACAGCTCCGGGGCAATACGCAGGTACATATCGATATCCAGCGCATTGTGGTGGGTAACGAACGGACGCGCGCTGGCACCGCCGGGAATAACTTGCAGCATGGGCGTTTCCACTTCCATAAACTGCTGGGCGTTGAGGAAATCGCGGATGTACTCGATCACTTTGGAGCGCACGCGAAACACTTCGCGGGCTTCCGGCGTGGCGATCAGGTCCACGTAGCGCTGGCGATAACGCATTTCCTGATCGGCGATGCCGTGGAATTTTTCCGGCAGCGGGCGCAGTGCTTTGGTCAGCAGGCTGTACTCTTCACAGTTGACGTAGAGGTCGCCCTTGCCGGATTTGTGCAGTGTGCCTTTTACGCCGACGATATCGCCGATATCCCAGGCACCGAAGCGCTCTTTAATATCTTTCTGTGCCGCTTTATCGGCGTAGAGCTGGATGCGGTCAGACACATCCTGGATCACCATAAAGGGTCCGCGTTTAGCCAGGATTCGCCCTGCTACGCACGCCCGTTTACCCAGTTCTTCCAGCTCCTCTTTCTGTTTATCGCCGAACTCAGCTTGCAGGTCGGCAGCGAGGTTCTCGCGGCGAAAACTGTTGGGGAAAGCATTGCCCTTCTCGCGCAGAGCGGAAAGCTTGGTGCGGCGCTCGGCGATCAGTTTGTTTTCGTCTTGCTGGATATCAGTCATGGTGATCTATCAGTTTTGTGATTGATATTGCCCCTCATCGACGAGGGGCGCGGTGAGAGTGGAGACTTTAAATCAGAGGCCGGCTTTTAGGCTGGCTTCGATAAATTGGTCCAGGTCTCCGTCCAGTACTGCCTGGCAGTTGCTGGTCTGGACATTGGTGCGCAGGTCCTTGATACGCTGGTCGTCCAACACGTAAGAGCGGATCTGGCTGCCCCAACCGATGTCGGCCTTGCTGTCTTCCATGGCCTGCTTCTCTGCGTTGCGCTTGAGCATTTCCTGCTCGTACATTTTTGCGCGCAGCATTTTCCAGGCTTTGTCGCGGTTCTGGTGCTGGGAGCGCTCGCTCTGGCACTGTACGACGATACCGGATTCTGTGTGGGTCAAACGCACCGCAGAATCGGTTTTGTTCACGTGCTGACCACCGGCGCCGGAGGCGCGGTAGGTGTCTTCACGCACCTGCGATTTGTCGATTTCAATCTCGATATTGTCATCGATCTCCGGTGACACAAATACCGAGCTGAAAGAAGTGTGACGGCGGTTGCCGGAATCAAATGGCGATTTGCGCACCAGGCGGTGTACGCCGGTTTCCGTGCGCAGCCAGCCGAAGGCGTGGTCGCCGGCGAAATGCACAGTGGCACTCTTGATACCGGCAACTTCCCCTGCGGAGACCTCTTCCAGGGTGGTCTTAAAGCCGTGGGCTTCACCCCAGCGCAGGTACATGCGCAGGATCATTTCCGCCCAATCCTGGGCCTCGGTACCACCGGAGCCGGCCTGGATATCCAGGTAGGCATTGTTCTCGTCGTTCTCGCCGGAGAACATACGGCGGAATTCCAGAATCCCCAGCTGCTGCTGGAGACCTTCGATCTCAGTGGAGACCTCCCCTACGGAGTCCTCATCATTTTCCTCGACTGCCATTTCCAGCAGCTCGCGGCAATCGGCGATGCCGGAGTCGAGGTTTTCGATGGTATTAACCACCGTTTCCAGGGAAGAGCGCTCGCGCCCCAGTTCCTGTGCGCGGTTGGGGTCGTCCCAAACACTCGGCTCAGCCAGCTCCAGCTCTACTTCGGTAAGGCGTTCTTTCTTGCTGGCGTAGTCAAAGATACCCCCTAAGAACGTCGGTGCGCTCTTCGAGGTCTTTTAATTGATTGATGAGGGGATTGATTTCCATGAACTTTCGGTGTCCGGACAAAATAAAAAGCGGCGCGCATTCTACCGCAGCGCGCGGGGGCCCTTCCAGTCAGATAGAGGCTGATATGGCGGCAAATCCTCTACTAGGCGGTCTGTCCCGAGAGCTTTTCCAGAATTGCGCAGTCTGGGGACTCATTGCCGGCGCAGCTATCGGCAAAGGCCCGCAAGGTTGCGCGCATCCCCAGCAGAGTCTGCAACTGCTCTTCGAGCTGCCCGAGCTTGTGATTGACCAGGTCTTTGGTCTCGCGGCTGTGGCGCTCCGGGTTATCCCGCAACCCCAGTAGCGCCCGGACCTCCTCAGTGGTAAAGCCACAGGCCCGCGCGCGGCGCACGAAGCAGAGGGTTTCGACATCGGCAGTGGAGTAATCCCGATAGCCATTAGCAGAGCGGCCGGGCACCACCAGGCCAATATTTTCGTAGTGCCGCAGGGCTTTTGCACTGAGGCCCGAATTCTCTGCGGCCTGGGAAATGTTCACGATTACCCCACTTAAGGTTTCAATTCAGGCACTGTTGTCCCGACAGGCAGCAAACTGATACTGCACTTTCTCGGCGGGGCTATATCCCAGCTCAATTGAGGCATCCAGGGCATCCATACCGATCAGGTGCATCAGGATATCTCCTGTGGGTGCGCCACATACGGCGGGGAACATCCTGTCGGTGCGGACTCCACAGCGGGACTCCTGCACCTTCACCCCATTGTCACTCAACTTGGCCTGACTCTGCTGAAGGGTCATGCCACCCCCTTCGCACTGCTTGCTGCCACTACCGCGGTAAATCCACACCATATCCCCTGGCCTCATAGTCGCTGCGGGAGGTGTGGGTGCGACTTCGGGTTCCGCCGCGCCGGGTGTGTTCTCAACCTCGTTCTCCATCGCTTTCTCCTCCCTCGACTGGCCGCAAGCCGCCACCGAGATAATCAGGGCCCATACCCATAAGAATGACAACCGTTTTTTCAGCACAGAACATCCTCCATAAAGCGATAAATAGCCGTGTCAGGATAACGCCAACCAGGCTCCCACCGATAGCATCAAAGTACCAGAAATCCGATTAACCAAACGCACATTTTCAGACCGCTCCAACAATCGACTCAGGGCCTGGCCGCCACTGGCATAAATCAGCAGGCACAACGCCTCCAAAAGCAGCAATATCGCCAGCAAGACTGAGAGCTGCGGTACCAGGGGTTTGGTATCGTTAATAAATGGCGGTAATAACGCAATAAAAAACGCCCAGCCCTTGGGGTTAGCCACAGCTGTAACAAAACCCTGTAGTGCCAGCGCTCTTCGCGACGGTCGGCTAGCGTCGACCGTATCACCCTGATCCATAAGAGCCAGCTGCCCTCGGGAGCGCCACATCTGCACGCCTATCCAGGCCAAATAGGCGGCCCCGCAGTATTTGAATAGCTGAAATAAAGTCGGATACTGAACCATCAATACCGCAGCACCAAGTGCAGAGGTAATCGCCACCGACGCAACACCGATCAACTCTCCCACCATCATCCACAGAGTCTGGCGCACGCCCAGGGTAATTCCCAGACTCAGTGATAGCATCATGCAGAGCCCCGGTGTGACCGAGGCAAAGAAGCTTGCGGGAACAAAGAGTGCCAGTGTCGATAATTCCATTGATATTCCTAGTGGTGAGTACCGCTGTGGTTGCCGTAATGACTGACCAGCATCCCCGCCAGCATCAAACCACAACCAATTAACTCCGTGGTATTGAGCATTTCATTGAGGAATAGCCAGCCCGCCGCCAGGGCAAAAACTGCCTCCAAGCTCATAATTACGGTAGCGTGAGAAGGCGCGGCGTAGCGTTGGGCCAAGAGCTGGAAAGTAAACGCCAGTGCCGTGGAGAAAATCATCATATAGGCGATAGGCCAAGCCGCATCGATCGCCGATTGCAGTGTCGCCTCTTCGGTAAATAGCGAAGCTACGGCGGACAAAAGGCCACACACCAGGAACTGGATACAGGCGAGTCGCAAAGCGTCGTAGCGTTTTACCAATCGATCCGCCGTCAACACCTGGATGGCAAAAACAAAGGCACTGGCAAATACCATTAAGTCGCCCACCAGCTGGGATTCTTCACTGAAGTCCGCCAACCAATAGAGACCGAGCAAAGCGAGACCAATTCCCATCCAGGTCCAGCGATTGGTTTTATGCCCCAGGGACAAACCGATTACAGGCACCAGCAGTAAATAAAAACCGGTAATAAATCCAGCGCGGCCGGCAGTGGTATACAGCAGGCTCACCTGTTGCAGTGCCGCGCCTAGAAACAGCCAAAAACCCAACAGTGCGCCACCGGGCAGGCAGGCCCGCCAGGTGTGATTCACCGATTGCCCTTCGGCTTCACCGGGCTGGGCATCGCGACGGGAGGACAACCAGTAAACGATGGGGATCAGGATTAAACCGCCGAGAATAAAACGCCATGCGTTAAATGCCAGCGGCTCAATATCCGCCATGGCAATCTTTTGTGGCACAAAGGCAACGCCCCAGAAGAGAGCGGCTAATAACAGTAGGACTTCGGCCTGGACTTGTTTACGTTTCACTACTTTTTACTTCCAAACAACTTGGGAGCTGTTGCAAAAAACTCCGTGTTTTTCCCAACAGCCAAATACAAAGTGCGCCCTATACCGCTTCTAACAGGCTCACCATTAATTGCAGGGATTCCCGCCCGCGAAATTCATTAACATCGAGCTTAAAAGCCAAGCGCACTCTTTCCGTGGGCTGCGGCCACTGCTCGGTGTCCACATTAAAAGCAATAGCATCCAGCGCCAGTTGCGGCGCCTGGGGCGGCGCCACCACCATTTTTAAATGGCGCTCGCCGACGATGCGCTGTTGCAGCAACAGGAATTCACCGTCGAATACCGGCTCTGGAAACGCCTGTCCCCAGGGCGCACAAGCGCGCAACATGGCTGCCGTGTGCAAAGTGTAATCCCCAGATTCCAACTCACCGTCAGAGTCGATAACCGCGTGCAGCTGGTTTTCATTCAGGCGGTTGCGCACCACCTGCTCAAAAGCCTTGCGGAAAGCCTCCAGGTTTTCCTGGGGTAAGCTCAGCCCCGCCGCCATGGCGTGGCCACCGAACTTGCTGATCAGGTCCGGGTGAGAGGCGGCTACGTCACTCAGGGCATCGCGAATATGCAGCCCGGGAATCGAACGCGCAGAGCCCTTCACCAGGCCGTTATCACCCTCAGCAAATGCGATCACCGGGCGGTGGAATTTCTCTTTGATGCGGCTGGCCAAAATACCCACCACACCTTGATGCCAGTTGGCATCGTACAGACACAAACTCCAGGGAATTTCGCCCTCCAGGCGCAACTCATCCAGGGCCGCCATTGCCTCCCGCTGCATCCCCTGCTCGATCGCTTTGCGATCCCGGTTCAGGGCGTCCAGCTCGCCGGCCAGCTCCCGCGCTTCACTGGGATCGCGGGTGAGCAGGCAGCGGATACCGGTGCCGATATCGTCGAGACGACCAGCCGCATTAATTCGCGGCCCCAAAATAAAACCAATATCTGTGGTAGAGAGCCTGCGCTGGTCGCGCCCGGCAACCTCCATCAGGGCGGCAATACCGGGCCGGCAGCGGCCGGCGCGGATACGGGCGATGCCCTGGTGAACCAGAATCCGGTTGTTGTGATCCAGCGGGACCAGGTCGGCCACAGTACCCAAGGCGACCAAATCCAGGTATTCGGCCATATTGGGCGGGGCAATACCGCTCTGCTCAAACCACCCACTCTGCTGTAGGGCCGTGCGCAAACGGCTGAGCAGATAAAAGATCACCCCCACCCCAGCGAGGTTCTTGCTGGGAAAGTCACAGTCCGGCTGGTTCGGGTTTACGATGGCATCCGCCTGCGGCAGCTCACTGCCGGGCAGGTGGTGATCCGTCACAATCACTTTCATACCAGCAGCTTTTGCCGCTGCCACGCCCTCGATACTGCTGATACCGTTATCTACGGTGATCAGCAGATCGGGCTGATAACCTTTGGCTACCTCGACAATTTCTGGAGTCAGCCCGTAGCCGAAGTCAAAGCGGTTCGGCACCAGGTACTCCACCCCCGGCGCGCCCATTGCACCCAGGGCCAACACCCCCAAGGTGCTGCTGGTGGCTCCATCCGCATCGAAATCCCCCACGATAAGGATTTTCTTTTGCCCGTGGATAGCATCCACCAGCAAGGCAACGGCAGCCTCCAGCCCTCGCATACTCTGCGGGCTCTGTAATTGAGAGAGACTGTGATCCAGCGCTTCTTCGCTGACAATTCCCCGCCCCAACAGGACACGCTGCAATATTTTTGGTGTTTCAGAAGCAAAACGGCCAGTAGACAAATCCACTGGCCGCCGCTGAATTTTTGTACTCAATGTATTTCTCAGCAAACAAATAGCTAATCGGTTGCCGCTTATTACACGACAGCGTGCCGATTAACTGCCTTCTGACAGCATCGTCGCCATATAGTCGTGTACTTGGGACAAGTTATTGGGCAATACCTTGAAGCGCTCCTCCCGCTGCCAGAGATCCTGCATATGAGTCGGCAGGGGAATCTCTTTTTCTGGCAGGGCCTGGGCCACGGCATCGGGGAATTTTGCCGGGTGTGCGGTAGATAAGCAAACCATGGGCTGTTCGGTGGAGTGACGTACCTGTCGTGCGGCTTCAACCCCGATAGCTGTATGCGGATCGAGCAGATATTCGCAGGAGCTGAAGGTCTCGCCAATCACTTCAACCGTGCGCTTATCATCCACCCGGCTGGAGGAGAAAACTTCCCTCGCTTTGCCCAGGGCCGATTCACTCAAATGCATGGGCTGGCTGCGATCCGCGAGCAATTCAGCAACCGTCGCACCATCGCGACCGTAGAGATCAAACAGCAATCGCTCAAAGTTGCTCGACACCATAATATCCATACTGGGAGACAAGCTGTGCACCAGTGGTTTGGGAGTGTGGTCATTGCCGCTGATGCAACGATGCAGAATATCGTTGGCATTGGTCGCAATTACCAGTTGGTCGATAGGCAATCCCATCTGCCTCGCCAGATAACCGGCAAAAATATCGCCAAAATTACCGGTGGGCACGGAGAAGTTAACGGTTTTATCCGGCGCCCCCAGGCGCAGGGCGGCATAAAAGTAATAGACGATCTGCGCCATAATCCGCGCCCAGTTAATGGAGTTAACCGCTACCAGGCGGCGTCCATCGGGCAGGAATGATTGATCGGCAAAACTCGCTTTCACCATATTCTGGCAATCGTCAAAATTACCTTCGAGAGCGATATTAAATACGTTGTCCGACTGCACTGTGGTCATCTGGCGTCGCTGGACTTCAGACACACGGTTATGGGGGTGCAGAATAAAAATATCGATATTGTCGCAGTGGCGGCAACCTTCGATCGCGGCCGAACCGGTATCCCCAGAAGTTGCCCCCATAACCACCACTCTCTCACCGCGCTTTTTCAGCAGGTGATCAAAGAGTTGACCGAGGAACTGCAAGGCAAAATCTTTGAATGCCAGGGTGGGCCCGTGAAACAACTCGAGCACCCACTCATTGGTGTCCGTCTGCACCAGCGGGGCAATAGCCTTGTGGCGGAAGTGCTTGTAGGAGCGTCCGATAATACCGCTCAGCTCTTCATCACTGAGATCATCCCCCACAAACGGCTGGATAATGCGAAAGGCCAGCTGCTCGTAATCGAGCCCCGCCATAGAGGCAATTTCCTCGCGAGAAAACTTCGGCAAAGTCTCGGGAACATAGAGGCCTCCATCGCTGGCAAGGCCTGTTAGTACAGTATCGGCGAAGGAGAGAGACGGCGCGCTGCCGCGTGTGCTGACAAATTTCACAGTATTTCTTGGCTCTTATCGCTGGCTGGGGAGTTTATTGATTGGGGCACCGAGCCCGGGGTTATGTCACTCGGCGCCCGCGAGGTTTATCCGAGGCTCTCGACACGAATCCTGACGACTTCACCTTCGACCGTTTCCAACGCCTCTATTTGTGCAACCGCTTGGCGGAGGCTGGCTTCATCGGCTCGGCTGGTCAAAATCACCACCGGGACAAGTGCCTCACCTTCAACCGGTTCGTGCTGGATCAGAGCCTCGATGCTGATGCCCTGATCACTGCAAATGGTGGCCACCTGAGACATAACACCGGGCTTGTCGTGGGCGGCGATACGCAGGTAATAACTGGTAATAACATCTTCTTCCGGCAGAACCTGGGTTCCCCCTTGATCCGCAAGAGCGACACCCGCTGCCGGCACTCTGTGCTCCGGCTTGGCCTCAAGAGTGCGGGCCACATCAACAAGATCGGCGATCACTGCCGATGCCGTAGCTTCATCGCCCGCACCAGCGCCGTAATACAGGGTTGGTCCCACAGCATCGCCGCTGACCAGCACCGCATTCATAACGCCGTTTACGTTGGCGATCAGGCGGCGCTGGGGGATTAAGGTCGGGTGCACCCGCAACTCCACGCCCTTGTCGGTGCGACGCGCAATCCCCAGATGCTTGATACGGTATCCCAGCTCATCGGCGTAGCGAATATCTTCACTACAGATCCGGCTGATGCCTTCGGTGTACACCTTGTCAAAAGCGAGCGGCATAGCAAATGCCAGGGAAGCCATAATCACAAGCTTGTGGGCAGCATCGATACCTTCCACATCAAAAGTGGGGTCCGCTTCCGCATATCCTAAAGCCTGGGCCTGGGCCAGTGCCTCATCGAAACTGCGCCCTTTCTCCCGCATCTCAGTGAGGATGTAATTGCCGGTGCCATTAATGATTCCGGCGAGCCACTGCACCTGGTTGCCCACCAATCCTTCGCGCAGGGACTTAATAATAGGAATACCGCCGGCTACTGCCGCCTCATAGGCAATGGTGACGTTGTGCTTTGTGGCCAGCTCAAACAGCTCGTTGCCGTGTTCGGCAATCAACGCCTTGTTGGCGGTGACAATATGCTTGCCATTTTCAATCGCTGTGCGCACCAGCTCCTTGGCTACCGTAGTACCACCGATAAGCTCCACCAAAATATCCACGTTGGGATTATTGGCGACATCGAAAATTTCCCGGGTAACGTTTATCTGGCTGGTATCACAGTGTGCGTTATCGCGGCGCGCACCTATTTGTTCAATGACCAGGGCGCGACCGCATCGGGCTGCAATTTCCCGCCCATTGCGCGCCAATACATTCACCGTTCCACTGCCGACAGTACCCAGGCCACAGATACCGATCCGCACGGCACGGGGTGCCTTTTTTACAACCACCTGAGCCTCCGCCTCCGCAGTCTCTTCCACTGTTGCGCTCACAATGTTCCTCCGCGCAACTATAGGGGCAGCGAACCAGACCGGGATCTACCCCCGATTACATAGAAAGTGCCACCACAGGAAGCCGCGCAATAAATGCAAATAAAATTGACAAAAGATCATCAACCTTACCGAGCGGAACGTAAAAAAGTCAATATAATTGCGCCATAAAGGCACCGCTTCCGGCTAGAGTAGAGTCGAAACTTCTGTCACCCAAAATCACCTCTTGAAACCAACAGCGTCCTCAGTAGATGCTATAGAAGCATCTACTAGCATCAGGTAACAGCAACCTGCGAAATTGCATCCACCGCGCCTTTGCACAAAATAGGGGCGTACTGAATCCGGACTCAGATAGTGGTCGAGTAATGAAGAAAACCCTAATCCTTTATACAGGCGGAACCCTGGGAATGCGCCGAAGCGAATCGGGCTATGTGCCTGACGCCGACCTGGAAGGCGCTCTGGGCCGCCTCTTACAAGATGTTATCGGCCAGCTTCCACAATACGATTTCCAAGCACTCGACCCACTGCTGGATAGCGCCAATATGCGACCAAAGGACTGGTATCACATTGCCAGCCTGATACGCGACAACTATAGCCAGTACTCAGGCTTTTTGGTGTTGCACGGCACCGACACCATGGCCTACACCGCCTCAGCACTGTCCTTTGCCCTACAAGGCATTGAAAAGCCCGTGGTCGTCACCGGTTCCCAGATTCCCTTGCGGGAGATGCGTAGCGACGCCTATAACAACTTAATTGCGGCGCTATTATTAAGCGGCTCCGACGATATCAGGGAGGTTTGCCTCTACTTCAACGGCAAGCTTCTACGCGGCAACCGTGCAGTGAAGGTCAGTTCTGGCTCACTGGATGCTTTTAGCAGCCCCAATTACCCCTGTCTCGGGGAAGTGGGTATCCAGGTCAATATCGACCACAACGCCCTGCTGGTGCCCACCGGTGAACCGCAGTTTCAGATTCCCACCAATGCCAATGGCGGAGTGATTTTACTGAAACTATTTCCCGGTATATCTCCCTCACTGATTGAGAAAATTTTAGAGAGCCGCACCAAGGGCCTGATTATTGAAACATACGGCACCGGCAATGCGCCGACTGACGACAGCGCATTTACCGAGCAGCTTGAGAAGGCCTCAAAGCTCGGCACTATTTGTGTAGCAGTGTCCCAGTGTTTGGAGCACCAGGTGGATCTGGGTAAATACGCTGCGGGCTCCGCACTGCTTGATGCCGGCGTTATAGGTGGTCTGGATATGACCAGCGAAGCCTGTTTTGTAAAGCTCAACCACCTGTTGGCAATGGGCCATTCCGATACGGAAATTAAAACCCTATTACAGCGCCCGCTGTGCGGTGAGTGCAATCACCCCAACTGATAAAAACTGAAACTATTGGCGAGGCTATATGGCTTCGCCTTTAAAAAGGGATCGAGTGATTAACAGGGATTGAAGGGATAACCTCTATCCAGAAGCAAAATACCGATGAGCAACGATTTTTCGCAAAACCTCCGCCTTCTGTGCAGCTTCTACCCATCCATAGCCGAGGTGTGCCGGCGAATTGGGGTGAACCGTGCCCAGTTCAATAAATATATCAACGGTAACACTCAACCCTCCCAGTATACCCTGGGAAAGATATGTCATTTTTTTGGCGTAGAGCCCCATGAAATCGTGATGCCCCACGAGCAATTCAGCCAAATTGTTCGCGTGCGCAGCGCACCCGTCTCCGACAGCCTCCCCGCCAGGCCCTACAATCGCGATATTGATATTCTGATGCGGGAGTCCCAGGGGCGGGCCGATAAATATTTAGGCTTCTATTTCGAGTACCACTACTCCATGACCTTCTCCGACCATATTATTCGCAGCCTGCTGCATATTGAGTCGGATGGTGATGGGTATTATTTTCAGCGCTTCGAACGAATGCGCTACCCAGACAGGGATGAGTGGTATAAATCCCGCTATAAAGGCATGCTGCTCTTTCTTGCCGATCGTATTTTTTTGGTTGGCTATGAATCACTGACTCACAATGAAATCGCACAAACTATTTTATACCCTACCTATAAAAGCCGAGTCAGCTATTTATCCGGATTAAAACTGGGAGCATCCGCCAGTGACAGGCGTGAGCCAGTCTGCACAAAAGTAGTTCTCGAATCTCTCGGTCGCAACATCAGCATTAAAAACGCACTGAAATTATGTGGTGTTTTTGGTCCTGAGTCCGAAGAGATAAACAAAAACATCCGCGAGAATATTCGCGCAACCTCTACAGAGGGGCCGCAGAGTTTCTTTGCGACACCACTCTAAAAATACTTCCCAATTCATTACTAAATTACCCCAACACGAGGCTTGCGGGAGGTGGAGATATTACCCCACCCCACACAGGCCCATACGATGAAGAGAAGAGAAACTGATGACCAACGATTTCCACACCCTCAAACCAATGCCGGTTTTTAGTGCAGGAGCAGAAACCCGCTTGGAAAAAGATCTATTGGGTGAGCGCGAAGTACCGGCAGATGTCTATTTTGGTATTCAAACTTTGCGCGCTTTGGAAAATTTCCAGATTACCGGAATTACCCTGAATCACTTCCCCAATCTGGTAAAAGCACTGGCGATGGTTAAAAAAGCTGCCTCCATCGCCAATGGACAGCTCGGCTACCTCGAACCCAAACTGCAAGATGCCATTGCCACCGCCTGTGACGAGATTATCGATGGCAAACTGCACGATCAATTTTTGGTAGATATGATTCAGGGCGGCGCCGGCACTTCTACCAATATGAATGCCAATGAGGTGATTGCCAACCGCGCGCTGGAATTACTCGGTCACAACAAAGCCGAGTACAAAAAAGTACACCCCAACAACCATGTAAACCTGTCGCAATCTACCAATGATGTTTATCCAACCTCGATAAACCTGGCCATTCTGCTCAGCTACAGCGACCTGGTTCAGTCCATGGAGAGCTTGTGCGTTGAGTTCGACAAGAAGGCCAAAGAGTTTGCCTCAGTAATTAAAATGGGGCGCACCCAGCTGCAAGATGCGGTACCTATGACCCTGGGCCAGGAGTTTGCCGCCTTCGCCGCCACTGTGCGCGAAGATGTCGACAGAGTTAAGGAGCTGGTCGCCCTATTCAAAGAGATCAATATGGGTGGTACCGCGATCGGCACCGGCATTAATACCGACCCGGAATATCGCCAGCTGGTTGTTAACGCGCTGTCAGAAATTTCCGGCATCGATTTTATCTGCGCAGAAAACCTGGTGGAAGCCACCTCCGACATGGGCGCCTTCGTAATGTTCTCCGGCGTCATGAAACGCATCGCCGTTAAGATCTCGAAAATTTGCAGCGATTTACGCCTGATTTCCAGCGGCCCTCGCGCTGGCCTCAATGAAATTAACCTGCCGCCGATGCAACCCGGCTCATCCATTATGCCCGGCAAGGTCAACCCGGTTATTCCCGAAGTGGTTAACCAGGTTGCCTACCAGGTGATCGGCAACGACCTCACGATTACCCTGGCTGCTGAATCCGGTCAGTTGCAGCTCAATGTAATGGAGCCAGTGATCGCCTTTAACCTGCTACAGTCCATGCGCCTGATGACCCAAGCCATGACCACGCTTGCGGATCGCTGTGTAAGCGGCATCACTGCCAACGAAGAGCACTGCCTGCAACTGGTTGAGAACAGCATCGGCCTGATTACTGCGGTAAACCCGTTTATTGGCTATGAAAATGCCACCCGCATCGCCAAGCAGGCACTAATTACCGGAGCCAGTGTGAAGCAGTTAATCCTTGATGAGGGGTTACTGAGTGAGGAGGAACTGAACGATATCCTCGCGCCGGAGAATATGACCCAGCCGAGAAAAGTAGAAATTAAAAACCCTGCTTAAAAACAAAAACCGGCAACCTCTCGGTTGCCGGTTTTTTTAGCTATCAGCCGGGCTTAGATTCCCAGCTCTTTAAGCAGGCGATCCGGTGGTAAGTAACCGGGAACAACCCGACCATCTTCCATCACGATAGTCGGCGTACCGCGCACATCGATAGCCTCGTTGCCCAACTTGTATTGAGCTGCCACCGGGTTTGTCTTACAGACATCCAAAGGCACGTTTTCACGGTTCTTAAGTGCAGTCAGCGTCTTGTTGCTATCTTCCGCACACCATGCAGTTGCCAGTTTGCGATATCCCAGGGAGTTAAGACCACCGCGCGGGAACGCCAGGTAGCGCACTTCGATACCGCGCTTGTTCAACTCGGGCACATCCTGGTGCAGCTTGCGGCAGTAACCGCAGTCCACATCGGTAAATACATAAACGCTTGCCTTGGTTTCACCTTTCGGGGAGAAGACAATCATATCGTCTGTATCAAGGGCGCCCATAACCGCAGCGCGGCGCGTCGCTCTACGCTGCTCGGAAAGGTTGGCAACACCGCCAGCCTTCACCTGGTAGAGATCGCCATAAACAAAGTGATTGCCATCAGCAGAGACGAACAGGGTCGTGTTGCCGTCATCGACATCCACTTCGTAAAGCCCTTCAATTGGACTCTCCCGTACCTCTCCATAGGTTGCTTTGGGATTACTCGCCTCAAGGCGTGTCTTGATGGTTTTAACAACGTTGGTATCGACTTCTGCCAACGCTGCAGAGCCCACCAGACTGAGTAGCGCGCCAGCGATTGCCAGCGGCTTCTTGATAAGCGTCATTACCAATTGCTCCTTAAATTCTCATTGGGCTTCGACTTAATCATCGGCCTTCAGTTCCAGCCAGTATGGCAGCTCTTTGCCGCTGCGAACCTAATTGGCACGTTTTAACATATCCAGTCACCTTGGACTACGCAAAACACCGCAAGACGTGAGCGCTTTAGCGAAATTGACTGTATCCCCGCGCCAGGGCAAGCCCGTGTCCATTTATGTCAGTTAAGGCAAGCAGACCCCATCTGGCACACCAAATAAGCTGCTCGTAACCCACATACAAAAAAGGCCGAAGCGTACGCTTCGGCCTTTTTCTGCGATCAAGGAGAGCTTAGTTGAGCTTCTCTTTGATACGTGCAGCTTTACCAGTCAGGCTGCGGAGGTAGTACAGCTTGGCCTGACGCACGTCACCGCGACGCTTAACCTTGAGGCTGTCAACCATCGGGCTGTGAGTCTGGAAAGTACGCTCAACGCCAACACCGTGGGAAATTTTACGCACGGTGAAGGAGGAGTTCAGACCACGGTTGCGCTTACCGATAACCACGCCTTCGAACGCCTGCAGACGCTCACGGTTGCCCTCTTTTACTTTTACCTGAACGATTACAGTGTCGCCCGGTGCGAAGGGAGGTACTTCGCTCTTCAGCTGTTCCTGCTCCAGCTGCTGGATAATTTTGTTAGTCATTTGGATCGCTCCCAAATACAGATTGTGTAGCTTCTCAGCTAGTTCACCGAACTACTCGCGCCTCCCGGCGAATTCGGCCTCAATTTTCTTCGAGCTTCTGTTCCCGCTGGATCTCATCCAACAACAACTTCTGCTCATCGCTCAGCTCCAACCCTTGCAATAAGTCCGGGCGTCGCTGTTGCGTGCGCGCCAATGCCTGTTTCAGGCGCCAGCGGCGTATTTTTTCATGGTTGCCAGAAAGCAAAACTTCCGGTACCGCTACTCCCCGATATTGTTCCGGTCGGGTGTAGTGTGGGCAGTCCAGCAGGCCAGAGGAGAAAGAGTCCTCAACCGCCGACTGGTTGTGTCCAAGTGCGCCGGGAATCAAGCGGGTAATAGCATCCACCATCACCATAGCAGCCAGTTCGCCACCGCTGAGGACATAGTCACCAATGGACCACTCCTCGTCGATCATAGATTCGACGATACGCTCATCCACACCTTCGTAGCGCCCCGCCAACAACACCAGGTTGCCAGCTGCAGACAGCTGCTCCACTCCACCCTGATCGAGCTGTCGACCCTGGGGAGACATGTAGATACTGCGTACAGATTCACCGTCTTCACCAGCCCAAGCTCGAGCAGCCTCGAGAGCCTGGTAAAGGGGCTCAGCTAACATCACCATTCCCGGTCCGCCGCCGTAAGGGCGATCGTCCACAGTCCGGTGCCTGTCACTGGTAAAGTCCCGAGGATTCCAACAGCGAACTTCTAAAAGGCCATCTTTCACAGCCCGTCCACTGACGCCATACTCGGTCAATGCGGCAAACATCTCCGGAAAAATGCTTACCAGAGCGATTCGTTTTGTCATCGCTCCTACGCCTTAAAAAGCCGGGTCCCAGTCGACGGTTATTACACCGACTTCCAGGTCAATATTGGTAATAAACTGATCAGGTAGATAGGGAATCAAGCGCTCGCGCTTATCCGCTCCACCGCGCACCACCATTACATCGTTGGCGCCAGTTTCCATCATGCGAGCGACGGTACCAAAGTCGTGATCTTCGCCATCGAAATGGCTGACAACCTTTAACCCTTCGAGCTGGTGCCAGTAATACTCACCATGCTCAAGCTCAGGCATCAGTTCACGAGCTACAGCAATATCGCGCTGGCAAAGTCGAGCCGCCAAATCGCGGTCATCAATGCCTTTCACATGCACAATCAAGCCCTTGCCGTGACGCTTACCAGCGTCAATTTCGAGAGCTTCCCAACCTTTCGGCCCCTGCAAGCGCCAATTAGGGAACTGCAGGATGTTGTCCATCGGCTCGGTATAGGAGTGAACCTTGACCCAGCCGCGCACACCATAAACGGTAGTAACGCGCCCAACCGTGACCAACTCTTCGGAAGGTTTTCCGTTATCTGTCACAGGAGCACCACTTACGCGCAAATTAAGCAGATTCTTTCAGAAGCTTGCCGACGCGGTCGGAAACCTGTGCGCCACGACCCAGCCAGAAATCAACACGCTCGCGATCAACACGCAGACGCTCTTCCTGACCACGGGCAACCGGGTTGAAGAAACCAACACGCTCAATAAAACGACCGTCGCGAGATTTGCGGCTGTCGGTAACGGTCAGATGATAAAATGGGCGCTTTTTAGCACCACCACGGGCCAAACGAATGGTTACCATGTAACTTTCCTATAGGTTCAACACTAGGCAACCGCACTAAGCAGTCACCACAACAACTTTTTACCGGCAGCAGGGCCGGCAGAAAGGCGGCGTATTCTAATGTACCACCCCAGATTTGTATAGGGTCGCCAAGCCGCCCGGAGAACCGCGGTTCTCTACTTCTTTTTGAGGCCCGGTGGCAGGCCTCCGGGCATACCGCCCATACCGCCAGGCATACCACCGCCCATACCGGGCAGGCCGCCGAGGCCGCGCATCATTTTACCCATGCCCCCGCCTTTGAGCTTCTTCATCATCTTGCCCATCTGCTTGTGCTGCTTGAGCAGGCGATTCAAGTCCTGTAGCTGGGTGCCGGAACCGGCAACGATGCGGCGCTTGCGCGAACCGTTAAGAAGGTCAGGATTGCGGCGTTCGGCCGGCGTCATGGAGGAAATCAATGCGTCCATACGCTTAAATTCTTTGCCCATATCGGCCTGTTGTGCAGCCTGCGCTACACCGCCCATGCCGGGCATTTTCTCCAACAGGGAGCCAAAGCCACCCATATTTTGCATTTGCTGCAACTGATCGCGCAGGTCTTCCAGGTCAAAGCCTTTACCCTTCTGGACCTTCTTAACCAGCTTTTCGGCTTTCTCTTTATCAATCTTCTGCTCTGCTTCTTCAATCAGAGACAGAATGTCACCCATACCCAGGATACGGGAGGCGATACGATCCGGGTGGAAGGTTTCCAGAGCGTCGGTCTTTTCACCAACACCGATAAACTTGATTGGCTTACCGGTGACGTGACGCACGGAGAGAGCGGCACCACCACGGGCATCGCCATCGGCCTTGGTGAGAATCACACCGGTCAGCGGCAGCGCATCATTAAAGGCACTTGCGGTATTTACCGCATCCTGACCGATCATTGCGTCGATCACGAACAGGGTTTCCGCCGGGTCCAACTCGCTGTGCAGCTCACGGATTTCATCCATCAACTCGGAGTCCACATGCAGTCGACCAGCAGTATCCACAATCAGCACATCGGCAAATTGTTTGCGGGCAGCGTCCACAGCACCCTTGGCAATATCCAGCGGTTTCTGCTCAGCTGTAGAGGGGTAAAACTGTGCCCCCACTTCACCGGCCAGGGTCTCCAGCTGTTTAATAGCGGCGGGGCGGTAGACGTCCGCACTCACCACCATGACTTTTTTCTTTTCACGCTCCTGCAGGTATTTGGCCAGCTTGGCCACACTGGTGGTTTTACCAGCGCCCTGGAGGCCCGCCATCAGGATTACCGCCGGAGGTTGTACGGCGAGGTTGAGAGGCTCTGCAGCCGCACCCATCACCTTAACCAGCTCATCCTGAACAATCTTGACGAACTGCTGACCCGGGTTGAGAGCCTTGCTAACCTTCTGTCCTACCGCAGCGGTGCGCACTTGCTGAACAAACGCCTTAACCACTGGCAGAGCGACATCCGCCTCCAACAGCGCCTTGCGCACTTCGCGCAAAGTATCGCGGATATTGTCATCCGTAAGGCGCGCTTTACCGGTAACTTTCTTTAAGGCCGCCGATAAGCGGTCACTCAGGTTATCGAACATAAATTCGTCTCGATCTCTCCGTTTACGGACTCAACCCCAGTGCGGAGGGGCGCGAAATTAGGGGGGAGCAAACTGCAACTCCCTCTCTGAGGCGCGGCAGTATAGCCCAGGTCTCGCCACAGCCGAAATATCGCAAGTCTTCCTTGTTTCAACTGGCTATGACACACTCCTGCCCTAACGCAATAATGAAGACACGGATTTACCCATGGCGGCTTTCGCCCACTGGACAGCTATCGCTCTCTACCTGGCCACAACCATAGTTGCAGGTGCGGCTCTGGCCCAAAAACAACAGCCGAATTCCAAACTGCTTCTCAGCCTTTTGGCGGGTGCACTTGTCACCCACGGAATATCCCTGGGACACGTTCTCTTTTCACCCGAAGGCTATCGCTTCGACCTGCTGGCAATGCTCTCGCTGATTTCCTGGGTAGTTAACTTTCTATTATTGATCCTGGCCGTTGGCCGGCCACTTACTCTACTTATTCTTATTTTCGCACCAGTGGGAGCCGCCACTGAATTTGCTGCATCCCATATTTGGGGCACCGTAACGCCACATCAACAGATCTCTGCCGGCATTGCGGTACATGCTCTACTGTCTATTTCTGCCTATTCGCTGCTGACCCTGGCTACCCTTCAGGCGATCTATCTCTATTACCTTAACCAGCAACTGCACAACCACAGGCCGGTAGGCGCCACCCGTCTTCTGCCACCATTGCAGAGCATGGAGTCACTGCTGTTTGGCCTGATCACTTTCGGGCAACTACTGCTCACCGCCTCCCTGCTGACCGGTTTCGTCTTTGTTGGCAATTTGTTTGAAGAGGGGCCAATACACAAAACCATCCTCTCTATGGTCGCCTGGGTTCTCTACACCATACTCCTATGGGGACACTGGAGGTTGGGCTGGAGAGGCAATACCGCTGTGCGTTGGACCTTAAGCGCTTTCGCCGCCCTACTACTTGCCTATTTTGGTAGTAAGCTGGTTATGGAAGTCATTCTCCAGCGCGGGTAATCGAATATACGACTGCAAAGCTTGCGGAGGTCGGCAATATGTTCCAATATCTCCGCTTGGAAATAAAAAGAGTTCTCCCTTGAACGAGATGCCCACGGGCCTGCTATTCGGTTTGCTGGCCCTATTGATACTGATATCCGCCTTCTTCTCCAGCTCCGAAACCAGCATGATGGCGCTTAACCGCTATCGTCTGCGGCACCAAGCCAAAAGCGGGCACCGCGGGGCAAAGCGCGCCACCGAGCTACTCGCACGCCCGGACAAGCTGATCGGCTCAATTCTAATCGGCAACAATCTCGTTAACGTTCTTGTATCCGTAATCGCCGGCTCGGTATTCGCGCAAATTTACGGAGAAATACTCACCACCATAGTCTTAACTCTTGCCCTACTGATTTTTGCTGAGGTCACACCAAAGACTATTGCCGCTCTACACCCGGAAAAAATTGCTTTCCCCGCCTCATTTATTTTGCGCCCGCTGCAGTGGTTGCTCACTCCCCTGGTGCTGTTGATTGGTGGCATATCCAACGGCCTGGCGCGTATGCTGGGAGTCGAAACAAAAGCGAATAGCGAAGCGGAACACTTGGCCCCCGAAGAACTCCGAACCGTTGTATTCGAATCAGGCGCCCTGCTTCCCAGCAAGCACAAAGGCATGTTGCTCAACGTGCTGGACCTGGACCAGGCAACCGTTGAAGACATCATGATTCCGCGCAATGAAGTCATGGGCGTTGACCTGGAAAATAGCGCCGAAGAGATCCTGCAGCAGCTAGCGGAAAGCTCCTACACTCGCCTCCCCGTATATCGCGGTGACATCAATCGAGTAGTAGGCATACTTCACCTGCGAAAAGCGGCGCAAATACTGCGGGACGGACCGGAAAATTTAACGGCAGAGCGACTCAACTCCTTCACCGATGAGCCTTACTTCGTACCCGAGGCAACACCACTCCCCACACTGCTGATGAACTTCCAGAAAACCAAGCGCCGCATGGGGCTGGTAGTTGATGAGTACGGAGAGGTAATGGGTATCGTTACCCTGGAAGATCTGCTGGAGGAAATTGTCGGCGACTTCACCGCAAGTCCAGTACCCAGCGATGACGAGGAGATAGTCGCCATAGAAGATGGCTGGTACATGATCGAGGGCGGCACTTCTATTCGCGATATTAATCGTACCCTGGGCTGGGAGCTGCCCACTGACGGGCCAAAAACTTTTAACGGCCTGGCAATGGAACACCTGGAGAGCATCCCCGACGGCAATATCAGCCTGTACATCCTCAATTACCTGGTGGAAATTGAGGAGGTCTCAGACAAGATGATTACCCGGGCCAGAATCAAGCGAATCGATAAATAGCGCTACAACCGTTTATCTCTCAACCTCTTCTAGCAAGCGCCTTACCGGTGCAAAGCTGGTGCGGTGTATTGGAGTGGGACCCTGCAACTGTAAAGCTTCCATATGCGCCTTGGTGGGATACCCTTTATGACCTGCAAGGCCGTAACCGGGATATTCTGAGTCCAGCACCACCATTTCCCTATCACGGGTCACCTTAGCCAAAATAGATGCCGCCCCAATTGCAGCGACACGACCATCGCCCTTTACAACGGTATCGCAAGGGTAATCCCAGTTCGGTTTTTTATTGCCATCCACCAACACAAATTCGGGCTGCACGGATAGCTGCGCAACTGCACGATGCATCGCCAGTAAACTTGCCTGCAAAATATTTAGCTGGTCAATTTCCTCAACTGTTGCACGAGCTATGGAGTAACTGAGCGCTCGCTCACAAATCTCATCAAACAACCGCTCGCGCTTTTTTTCAGTCAGCTTTTTGGAGTCGGCAAGCCCGGCAATTGGCTTGTTAGGATCAAGAATCACAGCTGCGGCAACTACATCACCAGCTAAGGGGCCGCGCCCAACCTCATCGACACCTGCAATCAAATCACCCTTGAAAGGGCAAACATAGGGGGGCAATTCTGTTTTACTACTCATAACTAACTACTCGGCAGATTCAGGCTTAGCTTCCAGTAGCCCCACCACGGCATCGGCAGCCCGCTCAGAAGCATTGCGTCTCAACTGTTGATGCATTTCGAAAAACTCGCGCTCTAAATGATCCCCAAGAAGCGGATCTTCAAAGTACTGCATCACCGCCGCACCAAGATTCTCCGGAATAGCATCATTCTGCAAAATTTCCGGTACCAGTTCTTTTTGGGCAAGTAAATTTGGTAGCGAAACCCATGGGGTATGCAGCATCCGCGAGACGATCATAGACGTCAATCTGCCCAGCTTGTAGGTAACGACCATGGGCTTTTTAAGCAACATCGTTTCAAGGGTTGCTGTACCCGATGCAATGAGCACACAGTCTGCCGCAGAAACGGCCCGTCTCGATTGCCCCTCAAGTAAAGTGATAGGGAGTTCAGGGTAATCTTTAAGCTGCTCTTGAATCTCCTCCATACGCTGCTTGTTGGCAGCGGGAATAACAAATTTAATATCCGAGTGACGCTGGTGGCACCATCGGGCCGTCTGCAGAAACAACGGCCCCAGCATGCGAACCTCACCTCCACGACTGCCTGGCAAAAGGGCAATTACCCGGTCGTCTTTCTCAAAGCCCAATGCTTTGCGTTCGCCGGCGACATCCACTTGCAGGGGAATTTCATCAGCCAAAGGGTGACCAACAAAGGTCACCGGTACTTGGTTATCTCGGTAGAAATTCGCTTCAAATGGAAGCAGGGTCAACATGTGGTCGACAGCCCGCGCAATCTTTTTAATTCGACCCTGCCGCCAGGCCCAAACCGAAGGACTGACATAATGGACGGTGGGGATACCCTCAGCCTTGAGTGCAGCCTCAAGAGTCAATGTAAAGTCCGGGGAATCTATACCAATAAATAGATCGGGAGGGTTATCAGTAAAGTGGCGACGGAGAGATCTGCGGATTTTCAACAGTTCCGGAAGGCGCTTCAATGGCTCTACCAGCCCCATTACCGATAGCCGCTCCATAGGAAATAAACTTTTAGCACCCAGTTCCTGCATGCGCGGCCCGGCAATCCCCTCAAACTCTACATTGGGAAGCCGAGTTTTTAATGCGGCCATCAAACCAGAACCGAGGATATCTCCTGACGCCTCACCGACAACGATACCAATTCGTATCGGCTTATTTTTTTCTGACACGCCTAAATCCCTCCTCTTGGGGAGCTGTTTACGTTGGAATTAAATGGGAGTTGCATAAAGTGCAATCGGAGCCGCACGAAACAGCTCCAAAGAGAAGTGAATTACCGAACAATGCCGCGAGCAGAAGACTGCAAAGACTCTATCCACGGCTGAATAACTGGAGATTGTTCGCGCAACTCCATCAAGGCCTGCAGCGCCTCTTGCATAGTAAGACCGCGACGATAAACGGTCTTGTAAGCTTTATTGATCAGGGCAATATCTTCTCTAGAAAAGCCCCGTCTGCGCAGCCCTTCTGAGTTAATGGTCTTTGCTTCGGCAGGGTTTCCGGCAACCATAACATAAGCAGGGACGTCTTTACCGATAGCAGCGCCCATTCCCAGGAAAGCATGCTCTCCCACAGTACAGTTCTGGTGAACCAAACTATAACCACTCAGAATCGCCCAGTCCTTAACAACAACATGACCGGCCAAACCACAGTTATTCACCATAATAGTGTGATTACCAACAACACTATCGTGGCCAATATGGGCATAGGCCATGATCAGGTTTTCGTCACCAATAGTGGTCTCACCTCGGTCCTGAACGGTACCACGGTGGATCGTAACCCCCTCGCGAATCACGTTATTGTCGCCAATAACGAGTGTCGTCTCTTCACCACGATACTTTTTGTCCGGGGTATCCTGCCCTACGGAAGCAAACTGGTAGATTCGGTTGTTCTTCCCCAGTTTGGTCGGCCCACTAAGCACCACATGAGAGGCAATATCACAGCCATCACCTATCTCTACGCCGGCTCCAACAATGGTGTAAGCACCAATACTCACCCCGGAACCAATTACTGCCGTAGAGTCGACAATAGCTGTAGGGTGGATACTTGTCTGCATTCTGGGATCTACTCCTCGGCATTAATCGTACTGGGTAACCTGTACCCTTAAAAACAAAGGCTACCCGGAAAATCCTGAATCTAACTCTCCAGCGAGCTTTACAGAATTACTGAACCTTTTTGACGGCACATAGGATATCAACAGAAGCTGCCAGCTCGCCATCAACACTGGCTTTACAAGCGAATTTCCAGATATTTCTGCGAACAGATACCGCTTCAGACTCGAGCTCAAGGCGATCACCTGGGATCACCTGACGCTTAAAGCGCGCCTTATCAACCCCACCGAACAGATACAGATATCCATCTTCCGGTTTTTTGCCAAACGTTTTAAAGCCGAGGATTCCCGAGACCTGAGCCAGGGCTTCAACAATCATCACTCCCGGGAAAATAGGCATTTCCGGAAAGTGGCCATTAAAAACTTCTTCATTTCCAGAAATGTTTTTATAGCCTTTTATATACTTCCCTTCTTCGAGTTCTACTACACGATCCACCAACAAAAAAGGATAACGGTGCGGCAGATACTCGCGAATTTCACGTACATCCATCATTCCAAATGCCCCCAGAAACCACTTCGGGGCGTAAAACGCCCCGAAAACAACAAAGCCAAATTAATTAATAACTAAAGTTCAATCGTCTGTCCCACTCTTTTGGGACAGTGCCTGAACCTGTTTTTCCAAATCTTTCAATCTGCGCGCCATTTGATCCAACTGACCAAAACGCACAGCATTACGACGCCAGGTAGAACTATCGGCAAAGGATAGCGCTCCAGAGTAGCTACCAGTATCCTTTATCGACTTAGTAACAAACGTGTTACCCGACACCTGACTGCCATCTGCAATCGTTATGTGCCCGTTAATACGGCTACAGCCACCGAGAAGACAATGCTTCCCTATCTCAGCACTACCGGCAATTACGGCACACCCGGCTATGGCCGTGTAGTCACCAATCTTCACATTGTGCGCGATTTGGACCAGATTGTCGATCTTGACTCCTCGCCCAATCACCGTATCACCCAAAGCTCCACGGTCTATACAGGTATTGGCTCCAATTTCCACATCTTCGCCAATTTGCACTCCACCAAGCTGGTGAATTTTCACCCAGCTGCCTTTATTAGGCGCAAACCCGAAGCCATCGGCTCCAATAACCGTCTGGCTGTGAATAATACCGTGTGCACCGATAGAGCAGTTATGATGAAAAACAACGCCGGCATACAGGCGTGTTCCTGCACCGACTAAACTGCCCTCGCCAACATAGCAGTTAGCACCAACAATCGCTCCAGGCTCCAATTTTGCGTAGGCCTCGACCACAGAGCCGGGCCCCACACTGGCACCAGCACCAATCTCTGCCGTGGGGTGAACTACTGCAGAGGGGTGAATACCAATAGGTGCTTCAGGAGTTGTATCAAACAGGGCTGTTGCTCGAGCAAAGGCCAGGTAGGGGTCCGCAACACATAAAGCCGTTACCGGGCACTCTTCAACAAACTCTTCCGATACCAGCACTGCGGCAGCTTTGGTCGTTTTCAGAAAGCGTCGATAATTAGGGCTTGCAAGGAAAGCCAAGTGCTCTGCACCGGCATCCTGCAGTGTATTTAAACCCTGAACTTTTTGATTGGAATCTGAACCGGGCGCCAACCGCAAGTCGGCCCCCAGCTCTTGCGCCAACTGGGCAAGAGAAAAGCTATCTTTCATAGAAGACTATCGACTTACTTGGCTGCGTTCATACGCTTAACAACAGCCTCTGTCAGGTCGACGCTGGGACTTACATAGTAGGCAGTATTGGAATCCAGCACTACGTCAAGCTTCTGCTCTTTAATCAGTGCGTCCAGGGCATCCCTGGCCTTTGGTCCCATAGAAGCCTGGATCTCTTGACCCACTTGAGCTTCCATTGCACGCAATTTTTTCACCGTTGTCTCAAAATCTGAGCGCTGGAAATTCATTTTGCGCTGGTACTCAGTCTTTTGCTCATCGGACCAGGTCACACTGTTTTTCTTGGCATCTTCAGCCATTTTTTGCAGTTCAGAACGAATTGACTCGGCACTGCTCTGCAGCTTCGAATATTCAGAGCTGGTCTTCAAGGAGTTAACCTTGGTTTTCGCTGCATCTGTGCTCATGATCGCAGCTTGTAGGTTAAGTACCGCAACCTTGGTTTGCGCCAGCGCTGCGCCGGACAAGGTCATACCTGCAAGTAATACTGCAACAATTTTTACATTCTTAAGCACGTCGGTCTCTCCAATAGATTTTATTTTAATTGCGCTGATATACGCCTAATTCATTTTATCTGACAAATTTAGAAGCTGTTACCCAGAGTGAACTGGAATACTTCCACATCGTCATCTTCATTTTTCTTAAGGGCTTTTGCCAAGCTAAATGTCAGCGGACCAAAACCGGTAATCCAGGTCAGGCCAATCCCCGCGGAGACATTCATCTTACCAAAGTCCACATCGTAACAGTTGATTTGGGTATCTCCACAACTGGTATCGAAAACGTTACCCGCGTCAACAAAGAAAGCGGTTTGAAGTGATCGCTGATCCTTGACAAATGGAAGTGGGAAAATAACTTCTGCGCTGCCTTCAATCAGGATATTTCCACCAAATGGATCAGCGTCATCATAGGAGTTAACTACCAAATCACCATCATCGTCGACAAAATAACAATACTCTGTAATCTCCCCATCCTCAGTGGCACAACCAAGAGCCGAATAGTATTCATAAGGCGTAGAACGAGGGCCTAGAGTATTACGCTCAAATCCGCGTACGGAGCCAAAACCACCTGCATAAAAGTTCTTAAAGAAAGGCAGCTCATCAAGATCACCAAATCCATCGCCATAGCCCAATCGGGTACGCAAGCGCAAGGTAAGGCTCTTAGTTAATGGTCGAAAGTACTGCCCGGTATAAACCAACTTGTAATATTCGAGGTCACTGCCGGGAACGGTAAATTCCAAAGAGAGATTCTGTGAGGCCCCTCGAGTTGCTAAAACTCCTCTGTTCAAGGTGGAGCGGGCGTAAGATGCTGTTAAGGCAACATTGTCAAACGAGTCTCCGTAGCGATCGATAAATCCATCAGAAGTAGTATTAAACTGACTATCGTCAATATCCATCGCAAGATCGAGGGTCTCATCTTCTGCAAGAGCTTCCAGAATCAAATCATAGTTATCTTCTGTAATTCCCTTCCGGGCGACACCATCAAGAAGGCTTGGGCTTGATGCAATCTCCTGGACAGTACCTGAGCCCGTAGATAGCTCGAGGTGGTTAAAGCTCACATTAAGGCCGACACGAGATATTTCCGACATCGGGTAACCAAAACTAACACCACCACCATAAGTCGTGGTGTTGTAGTCAGAAAGGTTAACTTCGGAGTAATCATTCTCTGTGTAGAAGACATTAAAACCGCGACTCACACCATCCGGTGTGAAGTAAGGGTCAAGGTAAGAGAAGTTCACAGAAGTCTGGTAGGTGGAGGCATTCATCCCAATACCTACGGATTTACCCGTACCTAACCAGTTATTTTCCTGGATATTGGCTCCCAGTACCAAGCCACTGCTCTGGGCCCAACCAATTGTGCCGCCGATCGACCCTGAAGGCTGCTCTTCAACCGTGTATTCAACATCAATCTGATCGGATGTACCCGGTACTTCTGAGGTTTCCACCTCAACTTCTTTGAAGTAGCCCAGGCGTTCAAGGCGGACTTTAGACTGCTCTATACGGGCAGAGGAAGCAGAAGCTGACTCCATCTGACGCATCTCGCGGCGCAAAACCTCATCTGTGGTGCGAGTATTACCTCGGAAGTTAATTCGACGAACGTAAGCCCGCTTGCCGGGGTTGATAAAGAAGGTAATTTTTACCGTTTTCTCTTCTTTATTCGGCTCAGGGATACCATTAACCTCAGCAAAGGTATAACCCTCATTCCCCAGGCGCTTGGTAATATAATCCGAGGTTGTTGTCATCCGAACCTGGGAGAAGGTCTGCCCTTCCCGTACCAGCAGCAAGCGCTTAACTTCTTCCTCTGGGACTACAGGATCACCCGCCAGGTCCACTTCACTAATGGTGTAAACATCGCCTTCATATACATTGACGGTGATAAATACACTCTCTTTATCGGGACTCAGGGATACCTGGGTGGAGTCAATTTTAAAATCCAGGTACCCACGATCCAGGTAGTAGGATTCGAGACGCTCCAGGTCGCCGGTCAATTTTTCGCGGGAATACTTGTCATCACTGCGCAACCACGACAACCAGCCGGTGGTTTGCAGCTCAAAAATCTCTCCAAGCTCTTCATCGGAGAACGCTTTATTGCCGACAATATTGATGTGCTTAATTGCGGCTACTGAGCCTTCATCAACAATTACGCGAAGCTCAACCTGGTTGCGCGGCAACTCTTTTACTTCAGTTTTAACACTGGCGTCATAGCGTCCCTGGCCAACATATTGACGCTGCAGCTCCTGAGCCAACCCCTCAAGGGTTGCGCGCTTGAAGATCTGCCCCTCTGAAAGGCCATTCTCCTGCATGCCTTTCAACAAGTCTTCTGTTGCAATCGCCTTGTTACCCGTAATTTCAATCTTGGAAATTGCAGGTCGCTCGCGCACAGTGATAACCAGGACACCATTCTCCTGGCCAATTTGAATATCCTCAAAGTAACCAGTGCGAAACAGCGCCCGAGTGGCACTCTGAATTTCCAGAGTCTCCACCTCATCCCCCACTCGCACAGGGAGAGCTGAGAATACGGTACCGGCAGAGACGCGCTGCAGCCCTTCCACACGGATGTCATCAACTACAAATGACTGTGCTAAAGCACTGAGAGGCAGTGCCAGACTAAGAGAAGCCGCTTTCAGGAAATGTTTCATCTACTAATTCCAGGTGTTTTTATTCGCAATCCAGGAGTTACAGCGCCAACTAGCGCCCCGCTCCCCCAGAATCAGAGGGTTGCCCCTCTACCATGTAATCAACATCGGGCCGGTCTGAGGTGCCGGACACCTTAGTTGTTTCAACTTTCACTACCTTCAAGTATCCAAGGCGCTCAAGACGCACTTTGGATTGCTCTATACGCGCAGAGGAAGCCAAAGCTGACTCCATCTGGCGCAGTTCACGCCGCAAGACTTCATCTGCGGTGCGAGTGTTCCCGCGAAAACTAATACGTCGCACATAAGTGCGCTTTCCCGGATCAATAAAGAAGGTAATTTTTACTGTACTCTCGTCTTCATTGGCCTCAGGAACACCATTCACTTCGGCAAAAGCGTAACCTTTGTTGCCCAAGCGTTTAGCAATATAGTCTGAAGTGGTCGTCACCCTCGCTTGGGAAAACCGCTGACCTTCTCGCACCAATAGCAGGCGGTTGATTTCCTCCTCCGCTACTATCGGGTTTCCAGCAATTTCCACCTCACTAACCGTGTAAACACCACCCTCAACCACGTTAATAGTAATGAATACACTCTTCTTGTCCGGCCCTAGAGATACCTGAGCCGAATCAATCTGGAAACCAAGATATCCACGATCCAGGTAATAGGACTTTAAGCGCTCCAAATCACCAGTGAGTTTCTCACTAGAATACTTATCATCGCTGCGCAACCAAGAGAGCCAGCCAGTAGTTTTAAGCTCAAAAATCTCTTCCAGCTCTTTATCAGAAAAGGCTCGATTTCCTACGATATTAATATGTTTTATCGCAGCAACAGCCCCTTCATCGACAGCAACCCGTAGTTCAACCTGGTTGCGTGGCAGCTCCTTGAGCTCCGCTTTAACACTGGCGCCATATCGACCCTGCGCCACGTACTGGCGTTCAAACTCCTGGGTCAACCCCCTGAGGGTCGAACGCTTTAGGATCTGGCCTTCGGCGAGACCGTATTCCTTCATCGCCTTCAGTAGATCCTCAGTGGCAATCGCCTTGTTCCCGGATATATCTATCTTTGATATAGCCGGTCGTTCTCTCACGGTAATAACAAGAACGCTGTTTTCGTGGCCAATCTGAATATCTTCAAAAAAACCAGTGCGAAACAATACTCGGGTTGCATCCTGAATCTCGCCAGGCTCAACTTCGTCGCCTACCCGAATCGGAAGCGCTGAAAAAACTGTACCTGCAGAAACCCGCTGTAACCCGTCTACTCGGATATCGCTGAGAACGAACGACTGTGCCAAAGCGCTGAGAGGCAGCACCAGGCCCAGAAAGATCGCTTTCAGCAAATACTTCATACCGCTTCCGAGTCGCTTTTACTCACAACACAATCGTGCCAAGACAAAACGTCTCACACGTATAAAAATCTCACTCACATTATCAGCCCGGAAAAAAGCCAATCCAGGGCACTACAAACGTAAAATATCGTTGTACAGAGCCAACCCCATAATGCAGAGCACCAGGGCCATGCCCACCTGTAAACCAATCACCTGCACCCTCTCTGACACAGGGGACCCCTTGATCGCCTCAATACCGTAGTAAAGGAGGTGACCACCATCGAGTACCGGGATAGGCAACAGATTGAGTACACCAAGACTAATACTGAGCAACGCCAGCAATGACAGGAAAGACTGCCATCCCGCTTCCGCGGAAGTACCCGCCACTTTAGCAATGGTAATGGGGCCACTCAAGTTTTTGGTCGAAAGTTGACCAAATAATAGTTTCTTCAAGCTATTCAGGGTAAAGACTGTTTTATCCCAGGTCTCCTGCAAGCCCTTTACTAAAGCGCCGCCCACCCCATAGTGGTAAATCCGTACTCGATCATCGGGCCAAGTCTCTGATACCGGCTGCACTCCGACCTGCCCTATGGTTTCACCGCTGTCCAGCTTGATCTCCGCCGGTGTTACGGACACCGTCAGCGGTTCGCCTCCACGCTCGACAGTGATATCCATTGGAACACCAGCGCGGGCTCTCACATAATCGGTCCAGCTTTGAAAAGATGAAAAGTCACGGCCATCGGTCGAGACAATCTTGTCTCCAGCCTTGAGTCCAGCTGAGGCTGCCGGACTCCCCTCCACTACATTATGAAGAGTCATACTCACCGGTGGAGTCCAGAGCTGCAGTCCAATCTCCCCGAGCGGATCGGGAACTTCACGGCCGGCAAGCCAGCGATTGATATCCGCCACCATATGGTATTCGAGGTTGGAATCCGAATAGCGCACAGAGAATTCTATGGTGCCACTATCACCCAGGCGGTTTGCCAGGCGCCAATTGAGGGCCTGCCAAGTGGGGGTAGCCTCACCATCAACAGCAACAATTTCCTGCCCGGACTCAAGGCCTGCCGACGCAGCAATACTCCCGGGCTCAACGGATTTCACAATAGGAACCGGGCCCGCTGTTCCACCGAGGAACACAGCCCAGAAAAAGACTACCGCCAAAAGAAAGTTAGCGGCAGGGCCGGCAGCGGCAATCGCCATCCTCGCCCATACGCTCTTGCGGTTAAACGCCTGATCCAGCTCTTCAGCCGCTACAGGCCCCTCGCGCTCATCGAGCATTTTTACGTAACCACCGAGGGGGATAGCGGAAATAGTGAATTCGGTACCGTGGCGATCATAGCGGGAGATCAACCGGCGGCCGAACCCCACAGAAAAGCGCAGCACCTTAACACCACACAGACGTGCTACAAGAAAGTGCCCAAACTCGTGGAAAGATACCAGTACACCGAGAGCCACCAAGGCCCAGATTACCGTCTGAATTAGATCCATACTCAGCTACAACTTCTTGTCATACGCAATTTAGCGGCCATTATACGCCGGGCAATGTGTTTAGAGGGCGGCAAGCGCCTGCTTGGCCAGTTCTCGCGCATTGAAATCAATGGCTTCGACTGCCTCGAGTCCCGACAGTTCAACAACGGGAGCCCTATTCATCACTTTTTCTATCACCAATGCAATATCAGTAAATGCTAAACGCCCCTCCAGGAAGGCTTCTACTGCAATTTCATTCGCTGCATTTAAGACTGTTGGAGCACTTTTTCCCTCATTAACAGCCTCTCGCGCCAAACGCAGACAAGGAAAACGATTAAAATCCGGGGCCTCAAAATCCAGCCTGCCTTGCGCAATCAGATCCAAAGCTGGCACCCCTGCATCAATGCGCTGGGGAAAAGCCAGGGCATGGGCAATAGGCGTGCGCATATCCGGATTACCCATCTGCGCCAGTAAAGAGCCATCCCGGTACTGTACCATCGAGTGAATAATACTCTGGGGGTGCACGACTATCTCAATCTGCTCAGGGCGCGCATTAAACAAATAGCACGCTTCTATAAACTCGAGCCCTTTATTCATCATTGTGGCGGAGTCAACAGAGATCTTCCGGCCCATCGACCAATTGGGGTGTGCACAAGCTTCATCCGGCGTCACCGCCCCCAACTCATTCGCAGCCCGTGTGCGAAATGGCCCGCCCGAACCCGTAAGCAGTATTTTTTCCACGCCCGCAGCTTCGAGATCCTCACAGGGGAATGGCAAACATTGAAAGATTGCATTGTGCTCACTATCAATCGGCAACAGTTGCGCGCCACTCTTATTCAAGGCCCTCTGAAATATTGGGCCCGCCATAACAAGCGCTTCCTTGTTCGCCAGTAACACTTTCTTGCCCGCATCTACTGCCGCCAAGGTTGGGCGCAATCCCGCAGCTCCTACGATCGCCGCCATGACTGTATCGACCAGAGTATCGGAGGCAACACGACACAAACCCTCCACCCCACTTAGGACTTCCGTATCCACTTCATCGCCAAGCAGTACTCGCAACTCTTCAGCTCGCGCCTCATCGACAACAACAGCATATTGAGGCTTAAACCGCCGACACTGCTGAGCAAGATCGGCAACCCTTTCACGGGCGGTAAGGGCAAAAACAGAATATTTTTCCGGGTGTCGCGCCAACACATCCAGAGTGCTCACGCCGATCGAACCAGTGGAGCCGAGAACGGTAATTTGTTGCGGGGGAATTACTTGCATAGGCCCTTTTCGTACCTCTGATAGCAATATTGCTGCCACCAAACAATTGCACGCCCAGCATTAAGCTGGGCGCTAGCGAATAAAACACAAAACTGGAGCGGAAACGCCTCTACAGGTATTTCGGCAGCTCGCTCGCTAGTGCGGCCATCGTAAACACTGGAAGAGCCGCGGAAAGGCTATCTATCCGATCGAGGATGCCACCGTGCCCCGGTAACATATGACTACTGTCCTTAATCCCTCTGTGCCTCTTAAACATGCTCTCCACCAGGTCCCCAATAACTGACGCCAGTGCAGTAACCAAGACACCAAAAGTGAACAAGACAGTATTTTTCAGTGGAAGCTCAAATAGGTAGGAAGTTACGAGAGCCAAAATCAAGCAAGCACCCAAGCCACCGAAAAAGCCCTCCCAGGACTTGCCCGGACTAACTTCTCTAGCCAACTTCCGCTTACCAAACTTGCGGCCTACAAAATAAGCACCGACATCCGCCGCTGCAACGATCGCCACCACATAAAGAACCAGCCAGGCTCCGTGATCCAAGCCTCGCAAAACTACCAGTGACAACCAGGTTGGAACTAACACAACAAGGCCTATCAGGCCTCGTACCCATCGGTTGCCCCACAGAGCAGCACTGGACGGGTAGCTTTGCACCCACAAGAAAGCGAGCGCCCACCAACCACAGGCTACAGCCAGAATCTGGCGGCCACGATCGATATCTGGATCATCAAAATTCATTGAAAAGACGTATTGAGCCGTGACCATTAGGGTTAACCCCAGTGCGGCCAAAAAAACGACGCGCAAGGCTCGATTCAAATTCGAGAGGTTGGCCCACTCCCAGCCCGCCAGCAAGATAACCGCCACAAATATCAGTGAAAACCACTGCATTGGAAGTAAAAACAATACCCCCATGAACAGTGCCAATAGCACCAAAGCAGTAATTATTCTTTGTTTTAGCACCGCAAACCCCTTTGTTAGTAACTTGACCACTCTGTCTGGATACTCTGTACAGATCAAGAGCGTGTCGGCAAAGATTTCCAACCAATTTGTATCGCAAGCCTAGCGCCGCAGACTTGCCCGGATCACGCCTGAGCGATCGCGTCATCCCCCTCCGCGCGACCGCCGAAGCGGCGATCACGTAACTCATATTCTGCGATAGCCTTATCCAGTTCGGCTTCGTCAAAGTCGGGCCAAAGCGTATCAGTAAAATAGAATTCACTGTAAGCGGCCTGCCAGAGGATAAAGTTGCTAATACGCTGCTCACCGCTGGAGCGGATCAAAAGGTCTACCGGTGGCAGTTCTTGAAGCCGTACGTACTTACCAAGTACATCCTCAGTAATCGACTCTGGGGAGCGCGTACCATCGGCAACCTCTTGAGCCAATCTACGGGCCGCCTGAGCTATATCCCAGCGCCCGCCGTAATCAGCAGCAATTATCAGGTCGCCCTCAGTCCCTTCGCGGGTGATATCTTCCGCTTCGGCTATAGCGCGCTGCAAGCGAGGAGAAAATCGGTCCCGTCGACCAATAACTCTCAGGCGAACCCCCTCCTCCCGCATCCGCCGGGCCTCTTTGCGCAAATAGGAATTAAACAGGCTCATCAACAGCTCGACCTCCTTCGGAGGGCGCTGCCAGTTCTCGCTGGAGAAGGCGAACAGAGTAAGCGCTTTAACGCCGCGAGCTTTACAAGCTGAAAGCAGGTCGCGGATACGCTCGACACCGGCCTTGTGGCCGGCTGAAGGGGAAAGGCCCTTTCGGGCAGCCCAGCGCCCATTGCCATCCATAATAATGGCGATGTGACGTGGGCCGGGAGCATGTAGCTCGGTACCACCGATGCTCATTAAATTTCCATCAGATCTTTTTCTTTCGCTGCCAGTGCTTTGTCCACATCAGCGACAAACTGATCGGTAATTTTCTGAATGTCGTCACTTGCGCGACGCTCATCGTCCTCAGAAATTTCCTTGTCCTTGACCAGTGACTTCACGTCCGCCAGCGCATCGCGACGAATATTGCGAATGGAAACCCGCGCCGTCTCTGCCTCACTTTTTGCCTGGCGAGTGAAGTTCTTGCGGGTCTCTTCGGTCAGCATAGGCATTGGAATACGGATAACCGCACCAGCTGTGCTGGGGTTGAGGCCCAAATCGGACTTCATAATGGCCTTTTCGATATCCGGGACCAGGTTTTTCTCCCAGGGAGTTACGGAAAGAGTGCGCGCATCCTCAACAGTAACATTGGCAACCTGAGATAACGGAGTATCAGAACCGTAATAGGAGACGTGGATGCCATCGAGAATACTCGGGTGTGCACGGCCGGTGCGAATCTTGTTGAAATTTCCAGCCAGGGCATCAAGTGCCTTACCCATACGAGCTTTCGCGTCTGTTTTTATATCTTCAATCACGATTTCACTTCCTCTTCAATTAAGGTGCCTTCCACGCCGCCAACCACAATATTTAACAGCGCTCCGCTTTTATCCATGCGGAATACACGTACAGGCATATTGTGTTCGCGACACAGGCAGATAGCGGTCAAATCCATCACGCCGAGCTTCTTGTCGAGAACCTCATCGTAAGTCAACTGGTCATAGCGAGTTGCTGTCGGGTCGAGTTTGGGATCAGCAGAGTAGACGCCATCGACCTTGGTCGCCTTCAAAACCAATTCGGCTTCAATTTCGATACCGCGCAGACAAGCTGCAGAATCAGTGGTAAAGAAAGGGTTGCCGGTACCGGCAGCAAAAATCAGAACTTCGCCACGCTCCAGGTAGCGAATAGCCGCACGGCGATCGTAGTGATCGACAATACCGCTCATTTGAATCGAAGACATCACTCTCGAGGAGATGTCAGATCTTTCCAGGGCATCGCGCAGTGCCAGGGCGTTCATTACCGTGGCCAGCATTCCCATGTGATCACCGGTCACACGGTCGAGACCTGCAGCGCTCAACGCAGCCCCACGGAACAGGTTGCCGCCGCCAACAACCAAACCCACCTGGACCCCAATACCGACCAGCTGCCCAATCTCCAGGGCCATTTTGTCCAGCACCTTGGGACTGATACCGAAACCCTGATCACCCATCAGCTCTTCGCCGCTGAGCTTTAACAAAATTCTCTTATACTTGCGGTCTTTAATACCGGGCATTCGTTAGTCCCCTTCAATGTACCTGTTAGTGGCCAGGCCTTGCCGCTGAACATTACAACAATTTCAGTCATTTACACAGAGGGGTGCTCCACTGTGGGTAAGAAACCCCAGCGGAAGCACCCCACTGCGATTGAGCGCCCGAGGGCACCCAATAATATGCGATTAAGAAGAGGACTTAACCTGGGCCGCAACTTCCGCTGCGAAATCCACCTCTTCCTTCTCGATACCTTCACCCACTTCGTAGCGAACAAAGGAAACCACATCGGCACCGGCATCTTTAACCAGTTTGCCAATGCTTACGTCCGGGTTCTTAACAAAAGGCTGCTCTACCAAGCTGTTCTCTTTCAGGAACTTCTTGATGCGGCCACCCATCATTTTCTCTACGATTTCAGCCGGCTTGCCTTCCATATCCGGCTGAGCCTTGATGATGTCCTTTTCTTTTTCCAGGACGTCAGCAGGCATATCTTCCGGCTTGTTCACCTGCGGGTTAACCGCAGTCACGTGCATGGCAACATCTTTGGCCAGCTCGATCTCTCCACCGCTCAGAGCTACCAGGGCAGCGATGCGGTTGTTGGAGTGAACGTAAGCACCTACAACTGGGGCTTCAACCAGCTCGATACGACGCACGCCGATGTTCTCACCGATTTTCTGAACCAGTGCTTCACGAGCAGTTTCCAGCTCGCCTTCCATCAGGGCAGCTACGTCTTGCTGGCGATCGGCAAATGCCTTCTCCACAACCTTGGCAACAAACGCCTGGAAGTTTTCATCGCGAGCAACGAAGTCAGTCTCGGAGTTCACTTCAACCAGTACGCCGTAGCTGCCGTCTTCTGCAACTTTAGCGGCAACAACGCCGTCAGCAGCGGTGCGGCCAGCTTTCTTAGCGGCCTTCAGGCCGGAGGCTTTGCGCAGGTCTTCAATCGCCTTTTCGATGTCGCCATCAGCAGCCGTCAGAGCTTTCTTACACTCCATCATCGGCAGGCCGGTACGCTCGCGCAGTTCTTTTACCATAGACGCGGTAATCGCCATGATTCAATCCTCGGGGTTCTGTCACTAAAAATTAGAAAAAAGGGGCCGTAATTCGGGCCCCTTTTTGAGTTCGTAGTGTAAAACGACTGTGTTACACCACTTAGCCCTGCAAATTACTCTGCAGCGGCTTCGTCATCGTTAGCTTCGACGTACTCGTCCTTCGCAACGGTGTTACCAGCTTCTGCAGCGCCAGCAAGTACTGCGTCGGCTACAGCTGTGGTGTACAGCTTGATTGCGCGGATAGCGTCGTCGTTACCGGGGATCACGTAATCAACACCAGCGGGATCGCTGTTGGTGTCGACAACACCGATTACGGGGATACCCAGCTTGTTAGCTTCCTGGATAGCAATGCGCTCGTGCTCAACGTCGATTACGAAGATCGCGTCAGGCAGGCCACCCATATCCTTGATACCACCGATGGAGCGCTCAAGCTTATCCATGGCACGGGTACGCATCAGAGCTTCTTTCTTGGTCAGCTTCTCGAAAGTACCGTCCTGAGACTGGGCTTCCAGCTCACGGAAACGCTTGATGGAAGCGCGGATGGTTTTGTAGTTGGTGAGCATACCACCCAGCCAGCGGTTGCTGACGTAAGGCTGGCCACAACGCTCTGCCTGCTCTTTGATAGACTTCTGTGCAGCACGCTTGGTGCCAACAAACATAATCTTTTTCTTTTGAGCAGTCATGCCCTTGATGATCTGCAGGGCTTCGTTGAAAGCCGGTACAGTGTGCTCAAGGTTGATGATGTGAATCTTGTTGCGGGCACCAAAGATGAATTGACCCATCTTCGGGTTCCAGTAGCGGGTCTGGTGACCAAAGTGAACACCAGCCTGCAGCATATCGCGCATACTTACTTGCGGCATAATAAACCTCTATATATACGGGTTAGTCCTCCACGTATCCCATGCGTCAACCCCTTTCAGGGCACCCAGACACATGTGTCGATGCGTGTGCGGCTTTTACTCGCCCAGGGAGTATCCCCAGGCGGCGCGCTTTATACCACAAGTGCACCCCATAGTGAAGAATTGGCACCGATTTCGCGCAAATGATCACGCCTCAATACTATTGGCGGGACGCCTGGGCCACGCTTGCGCCAATAGCGGCAAAATGTGTCCTACAGCCAGCAATCCGCTACAATAGCCCGCCTCTTGGGCGCTACCCGCCCCAACCCAGAAACAAAGGATACGCATGACCTCAGCCATTAAGACCCCAGAACAAATCGCCAAGATGCGCACCGCAGGCCGCCTCGCCGCAGAGGTGCTGGAAATGATTGGCGAGTATGTCGTTCCAGGAGTCACTACCGAAGAACTGGATCGACGCTGCCACGAACACATCGTGAAGGTACAGAAAGCGATCCCGGCCTGCCTCGGTTATCGCGGCTTCCCAAAATCTATATGCACTTCCGTCAACGAAGTGGTGTGTCACGGTATCCCCTCCGAGAGCAAAATTCTCAAGAAGGGCGACATCATTAATATCGATGTGACCGTTATCAAAGATGGCTGGTACGGTGACACCAGCAAGATGTTCTTTGCCGGCAAGCCCGCCGCCCACGCTGAACGCCTGGTACAAATCACCCAGGAGTGCATGTACAAGGCCATCGAAATTGTCCGCCCCGGCACTACCCTCGGCGATATTGGCCACGTCATCCAGCAGCACGCTGAGAAAAACTATTACTCAGTGGTACGCGACTTCTGCGGACACGGCATCGGCGACGTCTTCCATGAAGACCCACAAATTCTTCACTACGGTCAGCCGGGAACTGGTGAAGTGCTCAAAGAGGGCATGACCTTCACCATTGAACCCATGATTAACGCAGGCAAAGCGGCCACGCGCGTGCTGGGAGATGGCTGGACTGCGGTAACCAAGGACCGCCGTCTCTCCGCCCAATGGGAACACACCATGGCAGTGACTAGCGACGGGGTAGAAGTACTCACAGCACGTAGCGAGGAGAACTTCTAAAGCCGTACTGACAGTGCCGCGAGGAATAATTGCAATACTCGCGGCACCACAGTAGCGAATCTCCGCAAACCGAACCCAAGCCGCCCCCACCTGCGGCAGCCCAAGAGCAAAACGGACTTCCCATGCAGCCAGTCAGCCCTCCCTACTTTGAACGCCCCCTGTTTTTCTTTGATCAGTCTCGTTTTCGCAGGGATTTAAGCTCCGGTGACAAACCCACTCTGGAGATATTCAAAGATGCTGTCGGCGCAGCCGAACGGCAAATGGCAGAGCGCTTTCGCGAAGGAGAGGACGTTGTCACACTGGTACACGAGCGCGCCCTGTTTGTTGACTGCCTTCTGCATTACGCCTGGCACCAGTTCGAGTGGAGAGACGGTATCGGGCTTCTCGCTGTGGGCGGATACGGGCGCGGAGAGCTGCACCCCCACTCCGATATCGATTTACTCATCCTCTCCAGCGATCACCCAACCCCGGATACCATCGACAACATAGAGCGCCTGGTAGCCTTTTTATGGGACCTGGGCTTGGATATCGGCCACTCTGTACGAAACATCGAGGAGTGCCTGGAGTTGGCCGCGAAGGACATCACCGTGGCCACCAACCTCACCGAATCTCGCACAGTTGTCGGCGACAGCACTGTTGGCGAGCAACTAACTGCACAAATGGAACACAAAAGGCTCTGGCCCACCGAAGAATTCTTCAAGGCCAAGCTCGCCGAACAGAAAAAGCGGCACAGCAATCAGCAGGCTGCTGAATATATTCTCGAGCCCAATATTAAGAACTCTCCCGGGGGCCTGCGGGATATCCAGACAATTGCCTGGGTTGCCAAATATTTTTTCCAGGTGCGCACCCTGAAGCAACTGCAGGGAAAGGCATTTTTTACCGAGGAAGAGTTCGCCATATTACAGTCCGGGGAAACCTTCCTCTGGCGTGTGCGCTACGGCTTGCACCTGCTCGCCGGCCGCGCGGAAGAGCGACTATTGTTTGACTACCAAAGAGAACTGGCGAAGCAATTCGGTTATGTAGATAGCGACACCCAGCTCGCCGTTGAGCAGTTTATGCACAACTACTACCGCATCGTGATGGCACTGCAGGAATTGAACGATGTACTTCTCCAATATCTCGGCGAAGCCATCCTTCAGCGCAAAGGCAGCCAGCTGGTCATTCCGCTAAATGAGCGATTCCAGCTGCGCGACGGCAATATTGAGGTTACCCACCCCCAGGTATTTAACCAGGAGCCCTCGGCCCTGCTCGAGATCTTCGTGCTGATGGCCAACAACCCGGATATTAGTGGGGTACGTGCCTCCACCATCCGCCTGATTCGCGAGCACCGACACCTGATCGACGACCAGTTCCGCGCAGATCCGAAAAATACCCAGTTGTTTATGCAGCTGCTTCGCTCACCCCGGGGCTTGTCGACACAGCTATCCCGAATGACCCGCTACCGCATTCTCGGGCGATACCTACCAGAATTTGGGCAGGTAACCGGGCAAATGCAGCACGACTTATTCCATATCTACACCGTGGATGCCCACACCTTGCAAGTTGTGCGCAATATGCGCAGCTTCCGGAGCCCCGAGGCGCGGGAAAAATTCCCGATTGCAGCGGACATTCTCGAGCGCATGCGCCAACCGGAACTGCTGTATATCGCCGGCCTCTACCACGATATCGCCAAAGGGCGCGGTGGCGACCACTCCAAACTGGGCGTTGTGGATGCAGCGGAATTCTGCCAGCGCCACCACCTGCCCGCCCGCGACCGGCGTCTGGTTTGCTGGCTTGTAGAAAAGCATCTATTGATGAGCCAGGTTTCTCAGAAGCAGGACATCAGTGATCCCGAAGTCGTGCACGCATTCGCCCGCGAGATGGGTGACCGCGAACACCTGGACTACCTGTACGCCCTCACTGTCGCAGATATCAATGCCACCAACCCGGAGCTCTGGAACAGCTGGCGGGCCAGTTTGATGCGCCAGCTCTACCAGGCCACCCGGCACGCCCTGCGCCGAGGCCTGGAAAACCCCATCGACCGGGAAGAAATCATCGAGGAAACCCGCTGCCAGGCAATGGAAAAACTGGACGCTATGGGACTTCCGCAAGCTTCGGTGGAAAATATCTGGGCACAAATGGGGGATGACTATTTTGTTCGCGAGACCGCTGACAATATCACCTGGCACACTTCAGCCATCCACGAACTGCACAGCAGCCCCGACACCAGCCAAAAAGACACCCTGGTTTTAACGCGAAACTCGGGGCCCGGCGAGCACGATGGCGCTACCCAGGTTTTTGTCTACACGCCTGATAGAGCCAACGTATTTGCCGCAGCGGTTACCGGGCTGGATATGCTCAACCTGAACGTTCACGATGCGCGCCTGTACAATTCTGCCTCTGGTTATACGCTGGATACTTTTTACGTGCTGGATGAAGCGGGCCAACCGCTACTGGACGAACCCCAGCGCCTAGCGCAGATTCGCGACACTCTACAGCAGGAGTTGGCCCTGGTTGAGGACTACTCAAAGATCATTCAGCGACGTACGCCCCGCCGCCTTAAAATGTTTGAATTGAAGAGCCAGGCTCATCTCTCCACTGAGCCCGGCGATCATTACAGCACCCTGGAAATTACCAGTGCCGACAGACCCGGCTTGCTGGCCCGCATCGCGCGTATTTTTATTTCCCACGATCTGCGCCTGCACAATGCAAAAATTTCGACACTCGGCGAACGAGTCGAAGATATTTTTCACATTACCGACGCCGAGGGATCACCACTTACCGACATCGAGGCCAACGGCGCACTGGAAAAAGCCATTTGCCTGGAACTGAACAACCAAGACGCCTAACCGAAAAAACGCCCGAGGCCCGCTCACGACCATGAACCCAAATCTGGAACAGCTGCAGCCCTATCCATTTACCAAGCTGCAAGCCCTGAAAGAGGGCCTCCAAGCGGCGGACAAACCGCATATTGCACTATCCATCGGTGAGCCCAAGCATGCGCCACCGGAGTTTGTCAGTGCAGAGCTTGTTCGACACCTGGACAAGCTTGCCGCCTACCCACTGACCAAGGGAATAGAGCCCCTGCGGCAGGCGATCGCCAATTGGCTGAGCCAGCGTTTTCAGCTATCCAATGTGAGCACAGATAGCCAGGTGCTGCCGGTCAACGGGACCCGGGAAGCACTTTTTGCATTCGCCCAGGCGACCGTTTCCGCAGGCAGCAAAGTCCTGATGCCCAATCCCTTCTACCAGATCTATGAGGGCGCGGCCCTTCTCGCCGGGGCGCAGCCGCACTTTATTAACTGTGTAGCAGAAAACCAATTCAAACCAGATTTCACCTCGGTGCCGGAATCGGTTTGGCAGCAATGCGAATTGCTTTACCTCTGCTCTCCCGGCAACCCCACCGGCGCTCTTCTCGAAGCTGAAGATTTTAAACAGCTGATAGAGAAGGCAGACCGCTACGATTTCACCATCGCCTCCGATGAATGTTATTCGGAGCTGTATTTTGACGAGTCATCACCGCCGGTAGGATTATTACAGGCCTGCGAGGAAATGGGGCGAACAGACTTTCGCCGCTGTGTAGTATTCCACAGCCTATCAAAGCGCTCGAACTTACCCGGGCTTCGCTCGGGCTTCGTCGCCGGTGATGCCGATCTGCTGCAAAAGTTTTTGCTCTATCGAACTTACCACGGCTGCGCCATGCCGCTGCCCAATCAATATGCTTCGATCGCAGCCTGGCAGGATGAGGAACACGTCCGCCAGAATCGCGCGCTTTACAGTGAAAAGTTTTCTTCAGTTCTCGAAATTCTCGACGGCTGCCTAGAGGTACAACAGCCACAGGCAAGCTTTTACCTATGGCCCAAGGTCGGGGATGGTGAGCGTTTTGCCAAGGAACTCTACGAGGCGCGAAATATCACGGTACTTCCCGGTGCATTTCTCGCCCGCGATAGCATCGGCTTGAACCCCGGTCGCGAGTATGTGCGTCTGGCACTGGTAGCGACACTGCAAGAGTGCATCGACGCAGCGCACCGTATAAAGGCATTTTGCAGGTAAGGCCAACTCACTTTTCAAGAACAACTGACAACTCGAGCACATACAGGAACTCCACGCCCAGGCATATCTTAACAATGGCAGTAAAAAATCTACTCAAGCAAGAGCGCGTTACTTATATTTTGCAGCGCCTGGAGGAACTCTACCCGGAAACTCCCGTTCCTCTCGATCACAAAGACTCCTATACCCTGTTGGTTGCGGTACTCCTATCCGCGCAATGCACCGATGAGCGTGTCAACCAGATAACCCCTGCGCTCTGGCAGCTGGCAGACAACCCCAGGGATATGGCGCAGGTCCCAGTAGAGGAGATCCAGAAAGTCATTCGCCCCTGTGGCCTCTCACCGCAAAAATCCAAAGCCATCAGCAAGCTCTCGCAGATCCTGATCAACGAATACCACGGCGAAGTGCCCGAGAATATGGCCGCACTGGAGACCCTGCCCGGGGTCGGACACAAGACGGCGAGCGTGGTTATGTCACAGGCTTTTGGGCACCCGGCGTTTCCCGTCGATACTCACATTCACAGATTGGCCCAGCGCTGGGGCCTGACGAATGGCAAAAATGTCACCCAGACGGAAAAAGACCTGAAGCGGCTGTTCCCAAGAGACAAGTGGAATAAATTGCACCTGCAGATTATTTTCTACGGTCGCGAGTTCTGCTCTGCGCGAGGCTGCGACGGCACCGTCTGTGAAATCTGCACAACCTGCTACCCCAACCGTAAAAACCCCAAGAAAACCAAAAAGGCGTAACCGTGATTACTCTGTACGGCATTAAAAACTGTGACACCGTAAAAAAAGCCCGCAAATGGCTGGAGAAAAATGGAGTCGATTATCGCTTTCACGATTTTCGCGTAGACGGCATGGAAGATGTTCCCCTACAAGCATGGCTGGATAAATTTGGCTGGCAGGAGGTCCTGAATCGCCGCTCAACGAGCTGGCGTGAACTGAGCGATGAACAGAAAAACAAAATGGACAATGCACTCGCCTTAGATCTGGCCAGTGCGACCCCTACCTTAATCAAACGCCCGGTCACCACCACCTCAAAGGAAACCCTTTTCGGTTTTAAAGAGGCGACCTTCGAACAACTGCAAAGCTAGTCGAATTAGGAGATAACCACCATGAGCAATATTTACAGCATCGGTTTTGGTGTCGGCACTTGTAACAGCAAGGGCGACTGGCTCGAAGTTTACTACCCCAAACCCCTGTTTAAACCCAGCGCAGAAATCGCTAACGCAGTTACTGAAACTCTGGGCGTGGCAGAGGGAAATCACAGCCTGCCTCTGGACTCCACCCAGCTACAGAAATTAGCCGATGCTCTCCACAGTGCAGGCGCCGCTGACCAGGCGGAAATCCTGCAGCAATTCGCCAATTCCCAAAGACCACTCGCAGTAGTTATTTTGGCTACTGACGAAGCCCCGCAGTCAGTGCCCGAGGCCTACCTAAAGCTACATCTTCTCTCCCACCGTCTGGTAAAACCCCACGAGACCAAACTCAATGGTATTTTTGGCAAGCTGGTTAATGTCGCTTGGACCAACCAGGGGGCCATCGATCTCGAGGAATTACCGCAGCGACAACTGGATGCAAGACTCAAAGGCGAGTACCTGGATGTCTCCTGCGTTGATAAATTCCCCAAAATGACCAACTACGTAGTACCGGCTGGGGTTCGTATCGCACACACCGCTCGAGTGCGCCTGGGCGCATACCTTGGGGAAGGCACCACAATCATGCACGAGGGCTTTGTTAACTTTAATGCTGGCACCGAAGGGCCCGGCATGATTGAAGGCCGTATTTCCGCCGGGGTATTTGTCGGCGCAGGTTCCGATCTCGGTGGCAGCAGCTCCACCATGGGCACGCTTTCCGGCGGCGGAAATATCGTTATCTCGGTAGGCGATAACTGCCTGCTCGGCGCTAATGCCGGCATCGGCATTCCCCTTGGCGACCGCTGCACTGTCGAGGCAGGGCTCTACATTACCGCTGGAACCAAAATCGCCCTGCTGGATGACAGCGGCAAGCTGGTAGAGCACATCAAGGCCAGAGATCTGGCCGGAAAATCCGATTTACTATTCCGCCGCAACTCCACTAATGGTGCAGTGGAATGTCTCACCAACAAGAGTGCTATCGAGCTCAATGAAGCTCTACACAGCAATTAAAATTGCACGGTGCGGAACTTCAGTTCTGCACCGATGCACCCCACCCCTCTAGCCGCTTCTTTGCGGCCCATCTCCCTATACAAGGAAAGCCCAAGTGACTCCCACCCTCCAACTCGCTTTCGACCTGATTTGCCGCCGCTCTGTCACCCCCGAAGATGCGGGGTGTATGGACCTTATGATCCAGCGCCTGGAAAAAATAGGATTCCAGGTAACAAAATTGCGCAGAGGTGACACCGATAATTTTTGGGCAGTACGCGATGGCTCTAGTGAAGGCTCCCTACTCGCCTTTGCCGGGCACACCGATGTCGTACCCACAGGCCCAGAAGAAAACTGGAGCTCCCCCCCGTTCGAACCTGAAATTCGTGACGGTTTTCTATATGGCCGCGGTGCGGCGGACATGAAGGGTTCCCTGGCAGCCATGGTGGTTGCCTGTGAGGAGTTCGTTGCGGCACACCCAGACCACAGTGGTCGCATAGCATTTCTGATCACCAGCGACGAGGAGGGCCCCGCAATAAACGGCACCGTTAAGGTTGTCGAGTGGCTAGAGGAACAGGGAGAAAAGATTGACTGCTGTATCGTCGGCGAGCCATCCAGTAGTGAACGGGTTGGCGATATCATCAAAAATGGGCGCAGGGGCTCACTCGGCCTGGAACTAAAAGTTCTCGGCACCCAAGGCCATGTAGCCTACCCTCACTTAGCCGAGAATCCGATTCATACCCTGGCCCCTGCTCTCGCTGAACTCGCTGCCGAAGAGTGGGACCAGGGGAACAAATTCTTCCCCGCAACCAGCTTCCAGGTTTCCAATATCAATGGCGGCACCGGCGCAACCAATGTTATTCCCGGCGAAGTGGATTTACTCTGCAACTGGCGTTTTTCCACTGAATTAACCGCCGAAGACCTTGAGACTCGGGCCCGCGCAATCCTGGATAAGCATAACCTCAAGTACGAGGCGAATTTTAAATTATCCGGATTGCCTTTTCTCACTGCCGCAGGCCCACTGGTTCAGGCAACTCAGCAGGCAATTCTCACCATCACTGGGGAAAAAACGGAGCTATCGACCGCCGGTGGCACTTCCGATGGCCGCTTTATTGCCCCTACCGGAGCCCAGGTCGTAGAACTGGGACCAGTAAATGCCACTATCCATAAAGTGGACGAAAGGGTTGAGGCCGACCACTTGGATATCCTTAAAGATATTTATCGGGAAGTCTTAAAAGAGTTACTCACTTAAATTAATCCGACTCAACCTAGAGGCTCATAAGGGCGAAAGCTCAAAGTATTCTTTTGAGAGGCCCCGGCTTTCATGGCTGGGGCAGTAAAACTCCAGTAGGTTTATCTTGCCAAAAACTGGCTACCTCTTGAATATTACTATTCAGCGTATTTGCCAACTCTGCCAATACAACATCCCATTGCTCCAGACCGTGCAGGGTGGCTCGGGCCGACACAATTTATCGAGAGCAACATCTATCGCCAAGTTGGATTAGACTACTAAATGAGTTGCGGCAGAGATACTTAGTGAATCGCGCCGACGACCACCAACCGCTCACTGATTCTCGAGTCGCGCGGCTCCTGCCACCAACTCGAGCCCTCGAGAAAGACGCCATGAAAAGCGTAATCAAGTTGGACCCGCACAACCCAAGTGGCGAAGGCCTTGAGTCCTGGGCTGTCATCCCTCCCTCTTTTCTTACCGGCCCGACACCTATCCAGCGAGGGTATAAAGCCTTTGAGCGCAACGGCCTCTGCACTGGGACCTGGGATTGCTCTGGCGGAAGCAGCACAGGGCTCAATCCCTATCCACTCTTTGAGTTCATGCTTCTGATCGAGGGCCACGTCGGCATTATCGACGAAACAGGACACAAAGAAGTTATCTCTGCTGGAGAGCCGTTTTTCCTCCCGCAAGGCCTTAATTGCGCATGGGACATGCCGGTATACTACCGCAAGTACTTTATCAATTTATTCAATGATGAGTATCCTGCAGAGACTGATCCGTCTAAGCTGAGAGTCGTGCGCCCGCTTCCAAACATTTCAGAAGACGACTGCAAAGAGACCAGTCTCAGCACTCTAGAGCCACACCAAGCCCGGCATCTGGCATACGAGTCTGGTGATGGCAGGATCCAGGTCGGCACATTAATATCCGGCCCTTGTCGTTGCGATATCACAGATTTCAGTCGGAGCGAGCTGATATGTATGCTGGAGGGGTCGGTACGGGTCACAACGTCAAACGGCGAGGAGGCCTTCCACGCCGGCGACAGCTTCTTCGCACCATTGAATGCCCCGGTAGGGTGGCACGCCGACAAACCTTTTCGCGCATTCTTTTGCGCAGTCTGGCCCTGAGCATCATCAATGGATCACATCGATGACTGTCCTCATCTTTGGCGGCTCAGGAAACGTCGGCCGGGCCCTCATTCCGATCTTATATGCGAGTGGAGCAAAGATCCGGGTCGCCACACGATCGACTGCCTATGCCGCAAGTCTCCCCGATGATATTGATACAGTCATTGCCGATATGGACGATCCTTCCACCCTGAGGTCCGCATTTAAGGGAGTTGAGAGTGTCTTTCTTCTCATCGCAAATAGTCCCAAGGAGACTCATCAAGGCCTCTCCACACTGGCGATCGCCGCTGAATCACCCCCCAGGCACATCGTTTATCTATCGAGCGATCTTGCAGTTCGCGCACCGATGATTCCCCATGCGGGTGGAAAATTCGCCATTGAAACAGCGCTGCGAGCAAGTGGGATCGCGCACACGATACTACGGCCCACCTACTTCGCTCAGAATGATCTTGTTCAGAAGGATGTGATCACTGCAGGAGCTTATGCAACGCCGTTGGGGGCCCACCCGGTTGCACGCATCGATACCCGTGATGTTGCGCTCGCAGCAGCGTCAGCACTCTTAGACATAAGGGCGAAGAACGAAGTATTTCTTTTGTCGAGTTTGGATGCCCCTAACGGCAATGAAACCGCTGCACTCTGGTCCATAGCACTTGGTCGCGCCGTCATCTACCCTGACCTAACGCCGGAAGACTTTGCCAACAGCATCGAAACCATGGTGCCTCCATGGCTGAATTTCGATCTTCTGATCATGCATCGCTGGTTCAAAACAAACGGCCATCCAGTCAATCAGGAAGATCTCGAGGCTCAGGCCGCACTTTTACCACAGGGTCCGCGAAGCTATCGAAGTTTCGTAGAGGAAACGGCCAACACATGGCAGAGTGAAACCTAAAGCCACCAAGTACCGTAGCTCACCTCCTTTTCAATACAGCCGCTATTATCGTAGTGGTAGGTCACCCCTTGTTCCGTTAGCCCAATACACACCCAGGTCCCATTAGAACCGTGCCCACCAGAATTGTGGTTACCGAATTAGAACCCGAAAACTACTATTCACACAGTGTGACGAAATGGTTGGGATCGACCAGTTTGATACTCTCAAAGATATTTATCGGAAAGTATTAACATAGCTACTATTTCGATTAATCTGGCTTATTTTACAGGCTCAAAAAAGACGAAAGCACCAAGTTTAATTTTGATCTGCCCCGGCTTTCCTTTTGAGAAAGTAAAACTCCAAAAGGTTTATCCGCCAAATAAACTGACTATCCCTTCAATACTACACTTCAGCGTATTTATCCCCTCTGTTGACACCCCTTCGGTATGCTGTATCTAACAATAAAAAGGAGCTCACGGGCCATGGATAGGTTTATAAAGTTTATTGCTGCGGCAGTTATTGCAAGCCCGGCATTTTCCACCCACGCAAATACAAATGAACATTCACCCAATTTTAGCTACGAGGATATTTTCGACCTGGAGTACGCCAGCGACCCACAGTTTGGCACTAACGATAAAAATATTTATTACGTGCGCAACTCCCTGAACAAAATGGCAGATACCACAAGGGCAAACCTCTGGTATATCAGCGATGATGGCAAAGATCATCGCCCCCTAACCTCGGGAGATTTTCACGATCACTCGCCACATCTATCTCCAGATGGAAAAACCATTGCCTTTATCAGCGACAGGAGTGGAAAGCCCCAGATACATTTGTTGTGGCTAGACAATGGTAAAAGTGAGCAAATTTCCCATCTACCCAAAGCCCCATCAAATATCCAGTGGTCCCACGATGGTCAGCATATAGCCTTCACCATGTTCGTGCCCGAGAACAAACCGCTGCCAGTGGAGCTTCCCACACCACCAGAAGGGGGCGAGTGGGAGGAAACACCTAAGTTTATCGACAAGAGCTTGTATCGCATTGAGGGCCAGGGATACTTAGAGCAGGGTAATTCACAGGTTTTCATGATTTCCCGTGAAGGAGGCACTCCCCGTCAGCTCACCAGTGGGGACTACGAGCACAACAGCCAGCTCAGCTGGGGCAAAAATAATAAGGCCATTTACTTTTCAGCAAATCGCCACCCAAATCATGAAATTGAACTGCTGGATTCAGAAATTTACAAGGTAAATATCAACGATGGAAATATTGAGCAAGTAACCGAGAGATTTGGCCCCGATTTTCAACCTCAAATCTCACCCGACGGAAGAAAGCTGGCATATTTAGGCTATGAAGATCAGCGGTTTTCCTACCACCAAAACACTTTGCGAGTGATCGACCTCGCTAGTGGAAAAAACCAGCTAATAAAAACTGCCAGCGATCGTAGCGTTTCCGATTTTCAGTGGCTCGCTGACAGTAAGCGTATTGCTTACAGCTATGACGATCATGGCTCAACCAAAATTGCCATTAAGAAAATTGGCGGAAAGGAAACCTTGATAGCGGATGACGCTGGTGGACTGACACTAGGCGCGCCCTATAGTTTTTCAGATTTTGCTGTCTCCAAACTTGGAAACGTAGTTTATACCCGAACCACACCTCAAATTCCCGCAGAACTTGCAATTTCTCGTGGCGGTAAGATAAAAATTCTCACGGCGATCAACAGTGATTTGATACCTCTACGCAATATGGCCCATGTGGAAGAGATCAACTATAAATCCAGCTTCGATGGTCGCAATATCCAGGGCTGGATCGCCTACCCCCCAAATTTCGACCCCCAAAATAAATACCCCCTGTTACTTGAGATTCACGGTGGCCCACTATCTAACTACGGCCCGCGCTTTTCTGCCGAAATGCAACTATTTGCCGCCGCAGGCTATGTCGTGCTCTACACTAACCCTCGTGGCTCTACCAGCTACGGCAATGAGTTTGCCAACCTGATCCATCACAACTTCCCTAGCCAGGATTACGATGACCTAATGGCAGGTGTCGATGCAGTTATCGCCCAAGGCTATATCGATGAGGATCAATTATTTGTCACAGGTGGGAGTGCCGGCGGCACACTGACGGCCTGGATTATTGGTAAAACTGAACGATTCAGGGCTGCGGTAGTTGTCGCACCGGTAATCAATTGGGAGAGCTTTGTTCTAACCGCCGATTACTCCAAAATATTTACTCGCTACTGGTTTTCCGGGATGCCTTGGGAGGCCCCCGGGGAGTATCGACGCCGCTCTCCACTCACATATATTGGCAATGTCACTACACCGACCATGCTATTGACTGGAGAAAACGATTATCGCACCCCGATATCTGAGACCGAGCAGTTTTACCAAGCACTAAAGTTAAATGATGTAGAGGCAGCTATGGTGCGCCTTCCAAACACATCCCATAACTTTTCCGATAGACCCAGCAAGAGAATCTCTAAAGTAGCTTCGACCCTCTACTGGTTTGATCAACACAAACCCGATAGAGAAAATGAAAGCGAGGATTTGGCAACCAACTAATTCAAAATTTTACAGGTATATTCGGCCAAATAACGGAGTAGCAGGTCAGCCACCCTGTTGCTCCATCACGGATTATCCCGTCGAGCACACCAGTCAACGGATCACTCCCTTTGTCCCCCCTTCCTCAGGTATCCTCTAGGAAACAAGAAGGAGGAGCCTAAAGATCATGAACCGGCTAATAAAAATTGTCGCAGCGATGTTTATCGCCAGCCCTGCGCTCGCTGATAACCAACTACCCAATTTTAGTTACGAGGATGTATTTAACCTCGAATACGCGAGTAGCCCTCAGTTCAGCAGTGACGGGAAAAGTATTTATTACGTCCGCAACTCAATGAACAAAATGAAAGACGGCAAGCGCGCGAACCTTTGGCGTATCGGTACCGATGGCAAAGATCACCGCCCTCTGACCTCTGGAGACTACTCCGATTACTCCCCACAGCTATCTCCAGACGGGAAGACCATCGCTTTTATCAGCACCCGCAGTGGCAGCCCGCAGATCCACCTGCTGTGGTTAGATAATGGCCAGAATCTGCAGATTACTCACCTGCCAAAATCCCCCTCCAATATCCAGTGGTCACGGGATGGTAAGCAAATAGCTTTCACTATGTTCGTACCGGAAAGCAAACCTCTGCCAGTACAGCTCCCCAGTGCCCCGGAAGGCGCAGAGTGGGCTAAGCCACCACAGTTTATCGACAGCAGTATTTATCGTTCAGATGGCATGGGCTATTTAAAGCAGGGGCATGTACAGGTTTTTGTGATCCCTCGAGAGGGCGGTACCCCTCGCCAGCTTACCGAAGGCGAGTACGATCATCACAGCAGTCTCGCCTGGAGTAAAAATAACGATGCAATTTACTTCTCAGCCAATCGTCATCCCGATCACGAAATCGAGCTGATGAACTCGGAAATTTACAAGGTGAGCCTACAAAACGGCAGTATCGAGCAAATTACCGAACGTTATGGTCCCGACCATCACCCGCAGATGTCTCCAGATGGTACGAAGCTGGCCTATTTAGGCTTTGAGGATCAAAAGCTCGGATACCAACAACATACTCTGCGCGTCCTGGATCTCAATAGCGGGAAGTCCCGTAAAATAAAAACTGCCAAGGATCGCAGCATCTCCAACTTCCACTGGCTGGGCGATAGCAAGCGAATTGCCTATAGCTACGACGATCACGGCTCCACCAAAATTGCCATCAAGAAAATTGGTTCCAGCGAAACCCTAATGGCCAGCGACGCTGGAGGCCTTTCGCTGGGACGCCCATACTCCGGTGCCAATTTTGCAGTCTCCAAACGCGGGGACATCGCCTACACACAAACAACCCCTCAAAATCCCGCCGAACTGGCTCTAGCGCGCAACGGCAAAACCCAGGCACTCACCGAGCTCAATGGCGACCTGATGCCACTGCGCGAGATGGCAAATATTGAGGAGATCAACTACAAATCGAGCTTTGATGGCCGAGATGTTCAGGGCTGGGTCGCTTACCCACCCAATTTCGATCCCGAGAAGAAATATCCCCTTCTATTGGAAATTCACGGTGGCCCCTTCTCTAATTACGGCCCCAGATTTGCCGCCGAAGTCCAGTTATTTGCCGCTGCTGGGTACGTTGTTCTGTACACTAACCCCCGCGGCTCCACCAGCTACGGCCATGAATTTGCCAACTTAATTCACCATAACTACCCGAGCCAGGATTACGACGACCTGATCTCTGGCGTCGACGCTGTAATTTCTCAAGGTTATATTGATGAAGAGCAGTTATTTGTTACTGGTGGCAGCGGCGGAGGCACGTTGACAGCCTGGATCATTGGTAAAACTGACCGTTTTAGGGCCGCTGTTGTCGCCAAGCCTGTCATCAACTGGGAAAGCTTTGTCTTAACTGCCGATTATTCCAGATTCTTTACCAGCTATTGGTTCTCAGGGATGCCCTGGGAGAAACCTGAGGAATACCGGCGTCGCTCACCGCTCACCTATGTCGGAAACGTTACCACTCCCACTATGCTCTTAACCGGGGAAGAGGACTACCGCACACCGATGTCGGAAACAGAGCAGTTTTATCAAGCACTAAAACTTAATGACGTTGATGCTGCCATGGTTCGCATTCCGGGGGCATCCCACAGTATCGCTGCCAGGCCAAGCCAGCTAGTGGCAAAAGTTGCATCGATTTTATATTGGTTTGATAAACATAATCCCAACCAAGAAAGCGAAGACCTTGTAGCAAGATAAATAACCATTCAATTTGTTATATTTTGACACTTTATTTTCAGTGGGCTCTTTGAGCCCACTGAGTAATCTTGTTACTAGTGTCATTTGTACCGCATAATCTCTTAAACAACAGACATGGACGAGATCATGCGCAAACTAATATTTCTACTATTTCTCTGGCCCACCTTAGTCCTCTCTAGTCAAATTCCCTTAAATGACTTAATACGTCATGCTGATATAGAAGAAGTTAAAATCTCACCAACAGGTACACATATAGCAATACGAAAACTCCACGAAGGTGAGAGAGTGCTTATTTTCATGTCTTTGGAAACAAGGAAAGTTACAGGTCTTTTACGTTTTCGCGGTGAGGAAGAGGTAGGAGATTTTTTCTGGGCCAACCATGAGCGGGTTGTTGCTGAGATAGTGTCCAGACAAACCTCACTGGAAACTCCTGTCACTTATGGTTCGCTTTATGCAGTCAATTACGACAATACGAAAGCCAAAAATATTTTTGGTCACTCAAGTGGTGAAATGCAAACTGGCACTCGCTTTAAAAAAGCTAAAGCCACATATGCACACGCTGACTTGGTAGATCCTCTAATCCATAAAGATAAAAAGATACTGATATCCACACGCCCATGGGCTCAAAACCAAGAAGCTATTGGAGAGATTTTAGAGCTAGATATCTACAGTGGTATCAAGAAAAAAGTAGCTCGACTTCCAGAGGTTGACGGGGTTGTTCACACAGATAATGCAGGTAATATAGTATTTGCCACTGGCACACATGAAGAAGGTTATCAGCAGCTTTATCAAATGACTGATAATGGTTGGAAGTTAGTAGACCAACCTGTATTAAAAAATGGCACCCCTGTTGGTTCAGACTCAACAACCAATGAGTTCTACCTATCGATATATCACAGTGACAACACTGAACAACTTATTAAATTAGATACCAAGTCAATGGAATTCAAGTCTGTATTCCAGCATGAAATTTCAGATATCGAAGGCATCATTTATAACCCCAAAGATTTAAGACCACTTGGAGTGTATCTCCACCCAGACTACCCTGAGGAATATTTCTTTGATGATGGCGATGGATTTTCTGCATATTTCCGCGGCCTAAAAAAGGCCTTTGATGGATACAACCTTCTATTTACAAGCTTTACAACTGACGGTTCCTTAGGGGTATTAAGAGTATATGGCGACAGGCTTCCTGGAGATTATTTCTTAGTTAATACTAAAACCAAAAAAGTTGACTTCCTAATTTCCTCATCAGAGTGGCTAGACCCACAAGCACTCAATCCAATGGTTGCAGATTCATTTATAACTGACGACAAGCTTCGCATTGGCACCTACTTAACATTCCCCAAGAAGAGAAAAGAAAGACTGCCAATGGTCGTAATTCCTCACGGCGGGCCGCACTCTCGTGATTATTGGAATTACAACCAAACCGCTCAAATATTGTCTATGAACGGTTACTTGGTTCTGCAAATGAATTTTCGAGGCTCAACGGGATACGGTGGAGGGTTCTATACCGCTGGAGAGAAGGAATGGGGCAATAAGATTCAACAGGATATTGCCGATTCAGTAATGTGGGCGATAGAAAAAGGTTACGCTGATCCTGAGCGTATATGTATCTATGGTGCAAGCTTCGGTGGCTACTCGGCACTTATGAATCCAATTCGCCACCCCAGTCTCTACAAGTGTGCGGCAGGTTATGTTGGTATATATAACTTAGAAATGATGTATACAAAAGGGGATATCAAGCAGAGGGATCGCGGAATTGCTTACTTAAACCGAGAACTCAGCAGGGATAAAAATTTCCTCAATGAAAACTCCCCCCTTTACAGCTTGGAAAAGCTTAATTTGCCGATATTTTTGATTCATGGTGAAGAAGACCAAAGGGCTCCCTTTGAACACGCAAAAGCCATGGTGAAAGAGTTCAAAAAAATGAACAAGCCTGTTAAAACTTTATTTGTGAAAAGAGAAGGCCACGGGTTCTACACAGAAGAAAATAATATGAAACTCTATACAGAACTTCTTGAGTTTTTAGACGAGCATATAGGTGTTGGAGCGGCCGAAAAACAGCCCAGCAGAGGGTAGAGTATTAAACTGATAATGTAGCCCCAATCAACCAGGGGCTACATGTTCTCTATTTCGCGATCACCTAAAAAGACTCTCACTCAACCATGATCGCGATACGCCTTCCACTTCTTCATATGACGATCCTTTTTTTCAGCCTTCAGGGTTTCCAGCTTGGCGAGCTGCTCATCTGTTAATACAGACTCAAATTGAGTACGCATCTGGTTGCGGCTCTGCATTTTAGCGACTTCCAGTTTGCCAATCTCCGCCCCCAGGCTTGCCAGTGTCTGCTGATCGGCACCGGAACGTATTGCTTCACGCAACTCTTCATACGCTTTGTGCATTTCTTCGCGCTTAGCTATTTTTCCTTCACGGTTGGACTCGCGAAGCTCCTTCAGTTGATCCTTTTGAGCTTCCGTCAGGTCCAGCTCTTTAGCAATTTTTTCTGGTCCATGGCCGCGACCTTCCATACGTCCTTTACCATCACATGCCATACCAACGGCTGGTACTGCTACAACGCCAGCCAAAGCCAAACTACCTACTACAGTTTTCCAGTTTTTCATCGTTCAACCCTCTCGTTTGCATTCAGTAAGTACATAGTAAGTGGGCGCCGTGTAAACGGGGGATAACTGTGGTAAACCTTTGTTAAGAACTCACAACAAGCGCTTTTTATAATAAATACAGCTTACAAAATGCACCAACTGTAAAAAAATTTTCAAACTAATTGCTGTGAAGGGAAATAAAAGAGAGGGATAGAATTTAAGTTAGAAATTTAATCCGGAAGTTATACAGGCCTGACTAGTATAACTTCCACAACATCAAAATCTTTTTAATGGAGAGCGGCTGAGGAGGGATTTTGTTTCGTATCCACATCTTCCAGTGAGTGAGTCAGAACAAAGTAATAAACAACCTGTTCGCGCCCCTGGACTTCTGCTACCAGGTCAAAGTTGTACTCTCCCCGCTCCCCGGGAGAAATACGCACAGCGGCTATATGTTCAGGCTCAATAAACAGCTCGGCGACGGGTCGTTTACCGCGCATTACCTGAACCAACTTGGTACGGGCATCTTCAGCGGTGAAGCGCCAGTGGTAGTCATCATCATCGTATACTACCGAATCACTACTTCCGGCCCTGACGATGCAATTTGTATGCTCTGCCAGCCAGGGCCAAAACTCGCTGAACAACAGGGAGTTTTTCATAACGAATCAGTCATCCAGCTCAAGAACATCACTGTCAAGCGCAAGCTCTTCAGCTATTTGCTGACACCAGCGATTCAGCCGCTCTGTGGTCAGCTCTTCCTGCTGGTCTTCATCAATAGCCAGACCGACAAACTTTGCTCCACTTTCGACTTCAGCTTTTGAGGCTTCATACTCATAGCCTTCAGTGGACCAGTGACCGACTATAGTGGCTCCTTTTTCCACAATAACATCGTGGAGCATGCCCATCGCATCCAGGAAATAGTCGCCGTACCCAAACTGGTCTCCCAGGCCAAATAAAGCGACGGTCTTTCCACTAAAATCGATTTCCTGCACATCCTCCCAGAACTCTTCCCAGTCAGATTGAATCTGACCAAAGTCCCATGTAGGGATTCCAAAGATAAGGTACTGATAATTAGCAATATCCAACTGGGTGACATCGGCAATATCAAACAGGTCTACATTGTCTTCGCCAAGGCGGGCGCGGATGCGCAAAGCTACAGACTCGGTATTACCCTCATCACTGCCATAGAACAAGCCGATTTTATTCACAGTCAACCCTCTCCGCCCAGTCCGGGCCGCTACATACTAAATTACAAGGCGGCGTATTCTCCCAGCAATAACCGGGCTCAGCAAGTTACCTATCTGATCAGGTTTCGGCAGGTATAAAGAAAAATGCCCCCGGGGCAGCGGGGGCTAAGGGTTATGAACCTGCTGGGCCTTGGGGAAGGGTGCACCCAGCGGATCGCACAAGGAGTCTTTGGTTGGGGGGCCTAGGACTCAGTATCCTGGCTTGCAGAGCTTTCATCGCGCCGTTTCATTTGGCGCGCTTTGCGCTCACTCTTAAGCTGCTCCAGCTTGGCCTTCTGCTCATCAGTCAGAATGGCCTTGAACTGTTCTTTCATCGTATCGTGATTCTGCATCTGCTGAACCTTTAGTTTGCCAAGCTCCTCACCCAGCTGGTCCAGTGTCGTCTGGTCAGCACCAGATTCGATCGCTTCATTGATTTGCTGGCGCAGTTCAATCATTTGCTCACGTTGCGCCATTCGCGCTTCACGAGTACTCTCACGATTGGCCTTCAGCTGTGCTTGCTGGCCTTCGGTCAACTCAAGCTGGCGGACCATATATTCAAATCCGCGCCCCTGACCGCTTTCACCACCGCCGAAAGCCATCGCTGCTGGAGCAACCAGGACACCTACCAAGGCCAAGCTTCCTATCGCTTGTTTCCAGTGTTTCATTCCTTCGTCCTCATGTTCGCGTTCAGTGACTTCATAGTAAGCGCAGCTTATGTAAACGGGGGAAAACGCCGGTAAACATTTGTTAAGAACGGTAAAAAGCTCCATCGCCGGCGGTAACCAGCGCCAGCGCTTTGCATATAATGGCCACACAGAAACTGAGAGAACGCCATGAGCCGCATCCTTTTAATCGACGATGACACCGAACTCACCGACTTACTAAGGGAGTACCTTACCGGAGAGGGTTTTCAAGTAACTGCTGCCAATGATGGTGGCCGGGGATTAGAGCTTGCTCAGAGCGAGAGCTTTGACGCTCTGGTTCTGGACGTCATGCTGCCCGTTCACAATGGCTTTGAAGTACTGCGCAAACTCAGGGAGGAGGCATCAGCAGCAAGCCGCTCCCTGCCGGTTTTGATGCTTACTGCAAAAGGAGACACTGTGGATCGTATCGTCGGCCTTGAAATGGGTGCCGACGACTACCTGCCCAAACCCTGCAATCCCAGGGAGTTGGCGGCCCGACTGCGCGCAGTGCTCCGCCGCGGCCGAGTCGAAACTGAAGAGAGCGACGACAGTCTTAGCAGTGGCCAGATTCGACTACTGCCTGCAGAGCATCAGGGTTATTGGAACGATCAGGCTTTGGCTCTGACCGGCGCAGAGTTCGCCGTGCTCAAAGTACTGGTTCAGCATGCCGGTGAAGTGGTTGGCAAAGAGGTTCTCACTGAAAGTGCCCTTGGCCGTAAGCTGATGCCCTACGACCGCTCCATCGATGTCCATGTCAGCAACATTCGCAAAAAGCTCGCGGATAAAGGTGCCAGCCGCGACCTGATTATCAACATCCGAGGCGCCGGATACATGCTCACCCAGAGCAAGCAGTAGGTTTTCCACGATGCGCAGTCTCTTCTGGAAAATGTTCTTTGGGGCCTGGATCACCGCCATGGTGATGGTTGTAGCCGCCATTTACATTACCCACTTCGGTGAATTCGGCGATCCCCGACAAGAGGAACGCTGGGAGGGCCCCGCCCTTTTTCGCGAGGTCATGCGAAATATGCGAATCGCCCGCCGTCACGGTCCCGAACAATTCCAGCACTGGCTCGAGAAAGCCCCCAAAAAAGTCAAACGGCGGGTTTATGCGGTTGATCAACAAGGCAACGACATCCTCGGTCGCGAAGTGCCATCAAATATGGGCTCGTTGATCGACAGTCTTGATTACCGCAATCGCGAAGCTCACAAACTGGTAAATAACAAGCCCACTGTAGGCTTCTTCCTGCCGCTGCGCACCGGAGACCCCTTGCGTATCGTCGTCGTTGCTGGGGATAGCAAGGAAGGCCTATTGCTGCGCTTCCTGTGGCGCAACTTTTGGCCGATGTTACTGCTTTCCATGATCGCCTCAGGCCTAGCCTGCTACTGGCTGGCCCGCTACCTGAGCCGCCCTCTTGAACAGTTGCGCGCCGCCACCAAGCGCGTGGCTGCCGGCGAACTGGACTACCGCGTGGCTCCATCCCTGAAGTCTCGGAATGATGAACTGACTGACCTGGCCCTGGACTTCGATTCTATGACTGCCCAGCTTCAGGAGTCGATGTCCGAGCAGCGCCGCCTGATCAAGGATGTCTCTCACGAACTGCGCTCGCCATTAGCGCGCCTGCAAGTGGCACTGGCCATCGCCCGCCAAAAGCAAATTAACGGGCTCGATACAGAACTGGATAAAATCGGCAAGGCAGCGGACTACCTGGAAGATATTATTGCCGACGTGCTATCACTTCCTATTAGCAGCCAGGAGCAGCGCCCCCTGGATGACGTAGTGGAAGTAAATGCCCTGATAAGCGCCCTGGCGGAAGACCTCCACAGCGAAGCTGCTGACAAAGACCTATCCTTTGAAATTCGCTCCGAAGGGGAAGAGCTCCTTGTCGCAACCCGGGGCAGCTCCCTGACCGCTGCCCTGGAGAACATCCTGCGCAACGCAATCAAGTACAGTCCCGAGCACGGCCGGGTCAAGGTGTCGATTAAAGAATCCTCAGAATCCTGCACTATCTCAGTCATTGACTCAGGTTCCGGCGTGGCAGATGAGGAATTGGAGGCTATTTTCCGCCCATTCTATCGCACAGATAGTGCACGCACCCGGGAAAGTGGTGGCTTTGGACTGGGACTCGCTATCGCCCAGCGCACCATCCTGCATCACCAGGGAAGCATCAGCGCCAAAAACAGCCGGGATGCGGGCCTGTGTGTTGAGATTAAGCTCCCCCTGCTACATATTGCCGACGATTAAGCATCGCAGCAGCTAATATAAGCATCTCTACCGCCAGAGTTTTCTGGCGGTTGCTTCCTTGCACCCGCAAATAGCAAAGGAACCCGCTATGCGCTGGATTATTTATATTCTTATTGCCTTGGTAATTCTCGTGCTCGCGGGATATTTATTCCCACGCGAAGTCACTGTTCATCGCAGCGTATTTATCAACAAACCGCCACAAGTGGTTTTCCCCTACGTTAATAATTTCCACAAATTCAACGAGTGGTCCCCATGGCGCCATATCGACCCCTCGGTACTCTATGAGTACAGCGGTCCCCTGGAAGGCGTCGGCGCCAAAATGAGTTGGCGCGGCGAAAACTCCAAAGCCGGAAGCGGTAGTCAAACTATCTTCGCCAGCAAGCGAGATTCTGTAGTCGCCACCAAGCTGGATTTTGGTGATGGCAGCCAGGCCACGGCAGAATTCCAGCTGGAACCAAAGGATGGCGGCACCCTTCTTACCTGGAACTTCCACAGCGATACCGGCGGTGGTCCCAGAGAACGCTGGATGGGCTTGGCAGTGAAAAAAATGGTGGGAGAGTCTTATGAACAAGGGTTGGAAAAACTTAAAAACCTGGTTGAAACAGCACCGGAAAATAGCACCTCCGACGGAACCTCCACCGATTCAGTTTCAGATATTCCATCCGATGTAGATGATGCAATGGGTGATGGCCCTCAGGGTGTCCCCAGTGAACTGCGAGACCAGAATGAAGAGGAAGCAGGAGAAACACCGGAAAACCAGCAGTAACACTCAGCAATTAAGAGTAGCGATTACTGAAATACAAAAAAGCCCGCAATTTGCGGGCTTTTTCTGTTTAAACCGACTTCGGTCGATTGCGTCGCGCGGCTGGCGCCGGTGACTTGCGCAACTTCCTGCGCTGGCGCTCCAGGTTTTGTTTCTCACCCTGGGTCAATGGGCGCTGGCCCAGTTTCGGCATTCCCGCCGTTACGCAGAGGTCATCGATCTCGCGGGGCTCCATCTCAATCCACTGCCCGACGCGCACATGGGAGGGAATAAAGACGCTGCCGTAGCGCACACGCTTCAAGCGGCTAACTCTAACTCCCTGGGACTCCCACAGACGACGCACCTCGCGGTTGCGGCCCTCCATCACTACGCAGTAGAACCAGCGGTTTTTACCTTCACCACCACTCTCTACGATGTCGGTAAAGCGCGCCGACCCATCATCCAACAACACGCCCTTGAGCAGGCGCCGCCTCATTTCCTCATCCACATCACCCTGGATTCGAACCAAGTATTCGCGGTCGATTACCGAGGAGGGATGCATTAATTTATTGGCCAGCTCTCCGCTATTGGTAAACAGCAATAAACCACTGGTGTTGAAATCCAGACGCCCAACAGAAATCCAGCGGCCGGTTTTCAGTCTCGGCAGGCGATCGTAGACCGTCGGGCGGCCCTCCGGGTCGTGGCGGGAGCATATTTCCCCAACCGGTTTGTTGTAGAGTATTACCCGGCAGCGATTCTGCTCTGCCGAAGGCAGCCGGCTACCATCAAACTCGATATGATCCGCGTCGGTTACACGCTCGCCGAGCTCCGCCACTTTTCCATTTACGGTTACGCGGCCCGCATCAATTGCGCGCTCCATTTCACGGCGCGAACCGAGGCCGGTGCGCGCTAATACTTTCTGTAATTTCTCGCCTGCTGGCGGGGTACCATCACTCATGGGGTGGTGCTTTCCACTTGTACTACTTCTTTGGAATCTTCATCGACATCAGCATTTGCCTCCACCGACTTCTCGGCGACCTCTTCAGCTGTGTCGTCTTCGGCAAACATACTGCTGGGTGGTAACGTTGCCGTTAGAGAGTCCTCGCTCTCTTCTTCTGCTTGCAGCGATTCAGCGCTGCTTTCCTCATCACTGTGAAGTTCACTCTCTTCACTTAGATCAACATCTATATCCAACTCCAAATCATCTTCAGAGTCTTCCTGCGCCATCTCCCACTGAATCTCTGCTGCCGCAGTTTCCACTGGGTCTTCCTCTGCATCCGTCTCGGCGGGCGCTACTTCGGCGTCTACTCCGGGCTCGGACTCGGACTCGGCGCCTGATGCTTCAGCAGCAACTTCCTCAGCCAAAGCCTCTACCAAGGCATCGTCTATATCTTCATATTCGGCCGCAGGGGCTTCAGTAGAGGGCTCTGCCTCGGAGCCTTGCTCTGACTCAGAGTCTTCCGAAGCACTACTGCCCACCTCGGACTCCCCCTCCTCGGGAACCGGCTCTGGAGGCAAACCTTCCTGCTCCAGAATCTGGTTCAGGCTCTCAATATCGCGGATCTCCGCCAGAGTCGGCAAATCATCCAGGGTGCTCAAATTAAAATAATCGAGAAACTCCCGGGTTGTTGCGTAGAGAGACGGCTTACCGGGCACGTCCCGCTGTCCCACAACTTTAATCCAACCGCGCTCCAGCAGGGTTTTAACAATATGCGAACTCACCGCAACGCCGCGGATATCCTCGATATCACCACGGGTTACCGGCTGTCGATAAGCGATAATGGCGAGGGTCTCCAAGGTTGCACGGGAATACCGTTGCGCCTTTTCCTCCCACAGCCGATTCACCCATGGAGCCAGGTCTTCCGGCACTTGAAAACGCCAACCACTCGCAACTTTCTTCAGTTCAAACCCTCGGTCAGCACAACTCTGGGCGATTTCTTCAAGCACATCTCTCAGGGTAGTCTTGGAGGGTTGCTCTTCCTCGTCCAGCAAAGACAACAGTTTTTCTTCACTGAGAGGCTGGCCCGCGGCCAACAGGGCGCCTTCGACGATTTTGCGCAGTAATTCGGGGGCGATTGTCATCTTCTATTTTCTAACTCGAATACATTTCCGATGCTTTATCCAAGGCCTCTACAGCGTCCTCTGGATCTTCAACCTCTTCGAGAATCTGGTCCTCAGGCTCGCTGTCAGCACCGTCTTCGCTTTCACTGCTGTGGGTCGCAGCGCGAGCGCGCACGTGGATCGGGCCAAAAGCTTCATTCTGCACCAGCTCCACCAGTGACTCTTTTACCAGCTCCATCACTGCCAGGAAGGTCACTACGACACCGAGGCGACCCTCCTCAACGGTAAACAGGCTTACAAAGGGCACAAACTGGCCGTGGCGGATCTTATCCAGCACCTGGGTCATACGCTCGCGGGTGGACAACTTCTCCCGCTCAACCTGGTGGCTCTCAAACATATCCGCACGCCGCAGCACATCAGCCAGGGCGACCAGGACTTCTTTCAAGTCAATTTCAGGGTCGGGGCGTGTGATGCTGCGATCGGGAGCCTCTGCGTTGGCCTGATGAACATCCCGGCCAACACGAGGGATTTCATCGAGATCCTCTGCCGCAGTTTTGAAACGCTCATACTCCTGCAAACGGCGAATCAGAGCCGCGCGGGGGTCCTCGCCCTCTTCCTCCTCCGCTTCCGGCGGTCGCGGCAACAGCATCCGCGATTTTATTTCCGCCAACATAGCGGCCATGACCAGATACTCGGCGGCCAAGTCAAAGCGAATTGCCGTCATCATCTCCACATACGCCATATATTGATGGGTGATGTCGGAGACGTTGATCTCGAGAATATCCAGGTTTTGGCGGCGAATCAGGTATAGCAGGAGATCCAGAGGCCCCTCGAAAGCCTCCAGAACAACTTCCAAAGCATCTGGTGGAATAAAGAGATCCTGCGGGAGGTCGTTAAAGATTTCGCCCTGCACCAAGGCCAGGGGGGAATCCTCATCCGAGTCCTGGCCCTGCGATTCCGCATCGCCAGCCTGGGCAGGAGCTTCATCATCGCTCGCCGCAACCTCGGCCAGCACTTGCTCCTCGACCTCTGCTAGTAACTCATCACTGGACACCCTGCCCCACCCTCAATCGTGCAAACGCGCGATTATACACGGCGCCGCAGCTTTCAGCCGAGTATTTCGTCAGTTGCCCCACATCCCTGACGAATCAGTTGGGGCTCATCACCCGTCAGGTCGATCACGGTGGTGGGCTCCAACCCGCAGAAACCGCCATCGATAACCAATTCCACCTGGTGCTCCAGGGTATCGCGGATATCGTAAGGTTCGGTTAGGGGCTGTTCTTCGCCGGGCATAATCAGGCTACAGCTCATCAACGGCTCGCCCAATTCTTCAATCAGGGCCAGGGCGATGGGATTATCCGGCACGCGAATACCGATGGTCTTGCGCTTCGGATGAATTAACCTGCGCGGCACTTCGGCGGTCGCCGGCATAATAAAGGTATAGGAACCCGGCGTATGATTCTTTAACAGCCTAAACATCTGGTTGTCGACCTTGGCATAGGTCGCCAGCTCCGATAGGTCTCGGCACATCAATGTGAAGTTGTGCTGCTTGTCCAGCTGGCGCACTCCTCGAATGCGCTCAACCGCCAGCTTCTCTCCCAGTCGACAGCCTATGGCGTAAGCTGAATCGGTGGGAAAAACAATAACGCCCCCTTGGGCGACGATCTCTGCTGCCTGAGTGATCAGGCGGCCTTGAGGATTATCCGGATGAATCTGAAAAAACTGCGCCACAAAGCCCCCCAAAAGCCTTACCGATTGAAAATACCTCACTGCCATCCACCAGGCTTAAAGCCGGACGATGGCCCCCAATTCACAAGCCGGAATCAGGGCAGCGAAACGTGACCCCGCTGTTCCCGGTGCAGAGTGTGCCACAGATTCCACACCGGCTCGACGTCTGCGGGCAACCTGACACAACCCAATTCACGCCAGGGCTGCTCCGGCTGGTGAAAATCGCTGCCAAGAGAGCAATATGGCATTGATTTGCCCGCCGCTTCCGCAGCTGAGAATAGTAGTTTCCTCAACTCCCTCGTCTGTGTCGGGTTCTGCCGACCGCACAACAATTCGACAGCATCTCCTTTTTCTTCCAGAAATGCGCCCAACAATCGTAATAACTGGGTGCGGGTCAATCCATACTTGAGGGGATGAGCCAATACCGCACAGCCACCGGCCTGGTGAATAGTGGCGATAGTCTCTCCCAGCTGGGGCCACTCGACCCGCACATCCCCCACCTTGCCGGCACCCAAGTAACGCTTAAATGCCTTACCGGTATCATCTATATGCCCAGCTTCCACCAGCCATCGTGCGAAATGGGGCCTACCCAGTACCGAGTCGCCCGCCAGGGCACGTCCACCCTCCAAGGCACCGCTAAAGCCGCGTTTTTCTAGCTTCTCCGCGATACGCTCTGCCCGCTCCTCGCGCAACTGCTCACGCAGCTGAATGGCTTCTTGCAGAGGCCCCGATTCGGGATTAATGTTCAGACCAACAATATGTACGGGTCTGCGCCCCCAAAGACTGGAGAACTCAATCCCCGCCACCACATCTACGCCCAAGCAGTCACCTTCCTGTTGAGCCTCATGCACTCCATCCACCGTATCGTGGTCGGTCAGGGCGAGCATCGTCACACCTTGGGATTTCGCTCTCGACACCAGCTGCGCAGGACTTAAAATACCGTCAGACGCGGTACTGTGGCAGTGCAGATCTACCAGGTCTGTATTCAAATCGGCTGAAAGGGTCTTCAACAACAGGCTCTCACTCAGTTCGACGATGAAAAAGATCGCCATATCCGTCTTTTCAGGAACAATCGCCCTATTGCGCTGTCTATGCGGCACTCGGCGTTTTCAGGGATAAGGCCCGGACTAGCAGTCACTCACAGGTGACTCGCCAGGGCCGAAGTCTGACAGTAGTTTTGTCAGCGGGGAAATTGAACGGGCTATCAGCCCCATCAGTTTCCAGCGGGCATTATCACCGGAATTGAGTATGACCGAAACGAATTCGACCACGACATCTCCCGAGAAACCTAAAAAGGAAGGGTTTCTCAGCAATATCGCCTTCAATGTCATTATTCCGACATTGATACTGACCAAGCTTTCTGGGGATGACTGGTTGGGCCCAACCTGGGCGTTGATAGTGGCCCTGGCCTTCCCGCTGGGATATGGCCTTCGCGACCTGCTGCGCCTGGGCAAGGTCAATTTCTTCTCAGCCCTCGGATTTATTGGCATCCTGCTCACTGGCGGCATCAGCTTGCTCAAGCTGGACCCGCAGTATATTGCGATTAAGGAAGCTGCAATCCCTGGCCTACTGGGTGTTGCCACGGCACTATCCGTTTACACCCGCTGGCCGCTGGTCAAAACCCTGCTGTACAACGATCAAATCCTGAATACGACAAAGATCGCCGAGTCATTACAGGCCAATGGTAACCAGCCAGCCTTCGACCGCACCTTGCGCCAGACTTCATGGATCGTTGCCGGGTCATTCTTTTTCTCCTCGGCGCTGAATTACATTCTCGCCAAAATGATCGTCACCAGCCCGCCGGGCACAGAGGCCTACAACACCGAGCTGGGCGAAATGACCGCCTATGGATATCTGGTTATTGCGATCCCATCAACCCTGATTCTGATGGGTGCTCTCTTTTTCCTGTTCTCCCGTATCGGCAAGCTGACCGGGTTGAAACTGGAAGAAGTGATGGTCGCGCAATAACACCTTAAAAAAACTAACAAGAGCATTCAAAACAATGTGGTACGCAATCATCAGTGAAGATGTTAGCGATAGTCTCCCTTTACGCAAAAAAGCCCGCGCCGGTCATTTGGCCCGACTCAACCTTCTCAAAGATGAAGGTCGTCTCCTGGCTGCCGGCCCAAACCCCAGCATCGATAGCGAAGAACCCGGTGAAGCCGGCTTTACCGGCAGTCTGGTAATTGCTGAATTCCCCTCTTTGGAGGAGGCCAAAGCCTGGGCTGGCAGTGACCCCTATATCGAAGCTGGCGTCTATGCATCGGTTACAGTCAAGCCCTACAAGCTTGTACTGCCCTGATAAAAACTCTAACTAAAAAGCTGCATCACAATGAAGAAATTACTGTCCGGTGTGCTCGCTGTAGCGCTGTTGAACTCAGCACCAGCGGCACTTGCAGCGGAGACCCGCTATATTACCGACCAACTTCACGTGCCCATGCGCTCTGGCAAAGGCAATGAATTCCGGATTCTACACCGCGGCCTGGCCAGTGGTACCGAGCTGGCTCTGCTCGAAGATGCCGCCTCGGACGGCTGGGCAAAAGTGCGCACGCCCAACGGCACCGAGGGCTGGATCAGACGCCAATATTTAGTCAGTGAGCCCGTGGCGAAATTAAAGCTGGCAACTGCAGAAGCCAACCTGGCCCGCTTTGAAAAAATGGAAGGTAACCTGGGGGGAGAAGTTCGTCGGCTGGAGACAGAAAACGGCGAACTGAATAGCGCCCTGACCTCTGCCCAGCAGCAGAGCCAGGAATTGGCCGCCGAACTCAAGAGCCTGAAATCCCTTTCTGCCGACGCAATTTCGCTCAACGATCGCCATCAAAAGCTCCTGCATCAGTACGAATTACTGAAACAGGAAAAAAGCATGGCGGAGGCGGAAATTCAGCGCCTGTCCGGTAGCGATGCCCGCAAGTGGCAAGTGTACGGTGCCCTATCCGTTGTATTAGGCGCTATTCTGGCGATGATTGCCCCCCATGTGCGCCCGCGCAAACGCAATTCCGAGTGGGCCAACTGATCTCCCTCGCCACATCCAAAATCGCTTACTATACGCCTGTGGGAATGCTGAAAAGCATCCCTCAGGCAGCGATATTCAAATACTTTTTCTCTACCTATAACCATTCGCTGGCACAGAGGTAAACCGATTACCCCCGGACACTCAAAGGACACGGATGATGCGTAAATTAGTTATTTTTCTTTTCTGTACTCTATTCAGCCTTCCGCTATTTGCCCAAAACCCTCAGGTGAAACTAGAAACTGATCTTGGGGTTATTCGTATCGAGCTATATGCCAAGCAAGCACCAGTCACCGTAGAGAACTTCCTCGTTTATACCGATAGCGGCTTCTACGATGGAATTATCTTTCACCGTGTTGTGCCTGGATTTGTCGTCCAAGCCGGTGGTTTCACTTTTGATTTCCAAAGAAAAGAAACTCGCGAGGCTATCGCCAACGAGTCAGCTAACGGGCTCCAAAACCTGCGTGGCACCCTTTCCATGGCGCGCACAAACGATCCCGATAGTGCCACGTCCCAGTTTTTTATTAACCTGGTAGATAACACCCGTCTGGATGCCAGCGAGGATAAGCCTGGCTACGCAGTTTTTGGCAAGGTTATCGAGGGAATGGATATCGTAGAAAAAATTGAGCGGGAACCCCGAGGCCTTTATCGCAGGCACCCAGAGGCTCCCAATACTCCGATTCGGATTCTTTCCGCAAAACGAATTACTACCAGCGACAACACAGTCGCTGAACACAGCAAGGGAGAATAAGCATTGATCGCTCTCAGCGTAAATCTCAATAAAATTGCCTTAATCCGCAACTCCCGCGAGGGCAATTTTCCCGACGTAATCGCCCACGGGCGCACTTGCCTCGACGCCGGAGCCCAGGGGCTGACCGTACACCCCCGTCCAGACCAACGACATATTCGCCCCGGCGACGTGCGCGACCTGGCAGAACTCTGCGCCAGCCGCAAGAACATAGAATTCAACGTTGAAGGCAACCCCTTCGCCGCTCCCCTGGGGGACTACCCCGGCCTAATACCACTGGTTTTGGAAACCAAACCGGACCAGTGCACTTTGGTTCCCGACACTAATGATCAGCTCACATCAGATCACGGCTTTGACCTCAAGCAAGATGGAGATCGATTAGTTCCGATAATTGATCAACTTAAAAATGCCGGGATACGTGTCAGCCTGTTTATGGATCCAGACCTGGACCAGATCAGCCTGGCCAAACAGGTCGGTGCTGACCGTATTGAGCTCTACACAGGCCCCTATGCCGAAGCCGTAACCAAACAGAGCCCAGGGCTGGAAACAATTTTCTCTGCCCACTGTGCCGCCGCCGAGCACGCACATCAGTTGGGACTGGGGATTAATGCCGGCCATGACCTCAACCTGGTTAACCTACCGCGCTATCGCACATTACCGGGCTTGCAGGAAGTCTCCATTGGCCACGCCTTTACTGTCGATGCTATCAGTATGGGCCTGGAGAATGCCGTTAACGCCTACGTCGACTGCCTCGCTGGAAACTGATGCAAAGCCTCAACATTATTGGCGCAGGCCGCCTTGGCAAAACCCTGGGGCGGCTGTGGCAGGAGAGCGGTGTATTCGAGATACAGTCAATTTATAACCGCAGTCTCGAAAGTGGAAAAAGTGCCTGTCGATTTATCGGTGCAGGCAATGCTGTCGATTCCCTCTCAGAAATGCCTTCAGCAGACCTATGGCTGATTGGTTGTGTCGATAGTGAAATCGCTATATTTGCGCAGAGGCTTGCCGATAGCGGGCTGGTCGATGAGCGCACTATTATATTCCACTGCAGTGGCGCTCTCAGCTCTAAAGAACTAGCCCCCTTGGGACCCGCCCTGGTTGCCAGTGCCCACCCGGTCCACAGTTTTGCCGAACCGGAAACCTCGCTGCAAACATTTGCCAAAACCAGCGTCGCTGTCGAAGGGGATAGTCATGCGGTAGAGGTTATTTCTGCGGCTTTTGCAGCCATTGGCTGTGAAACACTGGCTATTGATCCCCTTAACAAGTCCCTGTACCACGCTGGGTCAGTGATCGCCTCCAACTACCTCACCACCCTAATGGACCTGAGCTTACAAAGCTTTGCAGCCGCTGGCATAGAGCGGGACAGTGCTCTTCGCCTGTTGGCGCCGATTGTTTCACAGACTCTGCAAAACAATTTGGAGCTGGGACCAGAGAGGTCTCTGACAGGTCCCATTGCCAGGGGGGATGTGGAAACCGTTGGAGCCCAGGTGGAAAGCCTTGCATCAGTAGATAGCCAACTGGCACTTTGCTATCGCCATCTGGGCCTCGCCTGTGTAGAGTTGGCGCGGCGCGGCTCGCTCTCACCTGAGAGCGCAGCCAGATTGATCGAACTGCTGAGTGAGCCAACGCGGTGAAAGACTCCTCCGAATACCTGGAAAAGAAAGCCTTCTTCGATAGCCTCCTGACAATTTATGGGCGCAAGCCTGTGCTCGAGGCTCTCGAGGATTTATCTGTACCCGTCCATAAATTACATCTGGCCAGCAGCAACCGGCGCGACCAGCTGATCCAGCGGATGGAAACCCTGGCGGAAGAGCGTCAGATTGAAATTGCTTACTGGGATCGCAAGGGCCTGTCCCGGATTTCGAAGAATTCCCGTCAGGACCAAGGTGTAGCCCTCGACCTGGCCCTGCCCCACTACGGCAGAGCGGAGGACTTTTTACAGAAGGTTGCAGCCCCAGAGCACAAAAACACCTATGAACTTCTGGCCCTGGATGGCATAACCAACCCTCAAAACCTGGGCATGATTATTCGCTCAGCCTGTGCCGGCGGCATTGATGGAATCATCCTGCCAAAGAAAGGCTGTGCACAGATAGACCCCCTGGTTATCAAAGCCAGCACAGGCACACTGTTTAAAACCCAGATTTTGCGCTGTGACAAATTGGCAGCCACCCTGGGGGAGTTTCGCGAAGCGGGGGCTCAGGTTTGTGGGCTGTCATCCCACGCCCGGACCACCTTGAAAGAGGTCTCCAGTAACGTCTTCACAATTTTTGTGCTGGGCAATGAAACCCACGGTGTTAGCGATGCCGTCGCAGCTCAGTGCAATGAACTGGTGCGTATCCCCATGCAAAACGATGTGGAAAGCTTGAATGTAGCGGTCACGGCCGCACTAATTAGCTTCCGTCGAGAAATCTAACTCTGCCCCTATGGGAGGTGCCCGCCTCCCACTCCCTCAACTTATCCCACGAGTTCAATCCCAATCTAACCAGGATTATCCACTACCCACAGATTCTGTGGATATCTCTGTGACTAACTTAGAGTAGTAGGCCGGAAAGGCCCGCCATTTGGTCTTTGTGACAATATGAAGAAAAAATAAACAACCCGGGAAACGCTCAAAAAATCAACGAGTTAGCGAAGTCTTAGCTGAGCGTTTAGCGACAATCCGTACCAATTAAAGATCGAATAGAGAGAAGGGGCCGCTGTGGAAAATGAGACGCGAAGCCCAAAACAAAAAAAGAAAGGGGTGCTAAGCACCCCCCTCTTGATTCGGCAGTTACTCCCACTCAATTGTCGCGGGAGGCTTGCTGGAAACGTCGTAGACCACACGAGAGATGTGCTCTATCTCATTGATAATGCGGTTGGAAACCTTCTCAATCAGCTCATAGGGGAGATGCGCCCAGCGCGCTGTCATAAAGTCCACAGTCTCTACCGCGCGAAGAGCAACCACGTATTCATATCGACGGCCATCACCGACAACACCCACAGATTTTACCGGAAGGAATACGGCAAAGGCCTGGCTGGTCTTGTGATACCAATCGGCGTTGTGCAGCTCCTCGATAAAGATCGCATCTGCCTCTCGCAGAATATCGGCATACTCCCGCTTTACCTCACCGAGAATCCGCACGCCCAGACCCGGTCCCGGGAAGGGGTGGCGGTAAACCATGTCGTAAGGCAGGCCCAGCTCCAGGCCGATCTTACGAACCTCGTCTTTGAACAGTTCACGCAGGGGCTCTACCAGCTCAAACTGCATATCCTCCGGTAAGCCGCCCACATTGTGGTGAGACTTAATCACATGTGCCTTGCCGGTTTTTGCGGCGGCGGACTCAATAACGTCTGGGTAGATAGTGCCCTGGGCCAGGAATTTCACGTCCTGTAACTTGGAAGCTTCGCGATCAAAAATCTCAATAAAGGTATTACCAATGATTTTGCGCTTGGCCTCAGGGTCTTTTTCACCTTGGAGGCGCCCAAGGAAATCCTCTTCCGCATCAGAACGGATAACGCGGACGCCCATATTGTCGGCGAACATCTGCATTACCTGGTCGCCTTCGTTTTTACGCAGAAGGCCATTATCTACAAATACGCAGGTCAGCTGATCGCCAATAGCCTTGTGCAGCAAAGCGGCGACCACAGAGCTGTCGACACCACCGGATAAACCGAGCAGCACCTTGCCCTCGCCCACTTGATCGCGGACTTTAGCAATAGAGTCTTCAATAATGTTCGCGGGAGTCCAGAGTTTCTCACACCCGCAAATATCAATCACAAAGTGCTCATAAATACGCATGCCTTGCAGGGTATGAGTCACTTCCGGGTGGAACTGTACACCGAAGAAATTCTTCTCGGCGTGGTACATACCGGCAATTGGGCAGGAATCGGTGGAAGCCAACAGCTCGAAGCCCTCTGGCATCGCCACTACCTTGTCGCCGTGACTCATCCAAACATCCAGTAGGGAACTGCCATCATCAGCGATATGATCTTTGATATCGCTCAACAAGTTGGATTGGCCTTCAACTTTTACCTGGGCATAGCCAAATTCGCGAATATCGCTGCCCTGTACGGTGCCTCCAAGCTGATGAGCCATGGTCTGCATGCCATAGCAAATGCCCAGTACCGGCACGCCCAGGTTATAAACCGCTTCCGGCGCGCGCGGGGAGCCCTCTTCCGGTACCGACTCGGGGCCACCGGCGAGAATAATGCCCTTGGGCTGATACTCACGAATTTCCTCTTCGGTCATATCGAAAGCGCGAATTTCAGAAAATACGCCCAGCTCGCGGACACGGCGGGCAATCAATTGTGTGTACTGGGACCCGAAGTCGAGAATGAGTATTCGGCTGGAATGGATATCTTGGCTCATGACTTACTCGATAACTGGATTAAATAACGGCAAACGGACCTTAAAGGTCCGTTTGCTGCTTGTTCCGTCTAAATTTTTTCACCTGGGGAAGGTCGAAGGCTTAGCGTCGGCCCACCGGGTAGTTGGGGGCTTCTTTAGTAATTTGAACGTCGTGGACATGGGACTCACCCATACCGGCTGCCGTGACCCGCACAAACTCAGGACGAGTGCGCATGATCTCGATATCGACACTGCCGGTGTAACCCATGGCTGAACGCAAACCACCCATCATCTGATGAACAATGGCTGACAGCGGACCTTTATAAGGCACTCGACCTTCGATACCTTCCGGTACCAGTTTTTCAGCGCCCTTGCTCGCATCCTGGAAATAGCGATCGGAAGAACCCTGGGTGCGGGACATAGCACCGAGAGAACCCATCCCACGATAGGACTTGTAAGTACGGCCCTGATAGAGCTCAACTTCGCCCGGCGCCTCTTCGGTACCGGCGAACATGGAACCCATCATAACTGATGAGGCGCCGGCAACAATTGCCTTGGAGATATCGCCGGAGTAACGGATACCACCGTCGGCGATCATGGGCACACCAAATTCTTTAAGGGCTGTGGCAACCTCTGCAATTGCCGTCACCTGGGGTACGCCGATACCCGTTACGATACGGGTGGTACAGATAGAACCGGGGCCAATACCCACTTTAACCGCATCCGCACCGGCCTCAACCAGTGCACGCGCTGCATCAGCCGTAGCAATGTTGCCACCGATCACGTCCACCTGGGGGTGCATTTCCTTAATGCGGCGCACGCGCTCAATCACGTTGCGGGAGTGACCGTGAGCGGTATCTACTACCAGCACATCAACGCCGGCTTCTACCAATGCGGCTACGCGATCATCGGTGTCCGGGCTGGTGCCCACAGACGCGCCCACACGCAAGCGACCGTCGGAATCCTTACAGGAGTTCGGGTACTGCTCTGCTTTGTTAAAGTCTTTAACAGTGATCAGGCCGCGCAACTCAAAGTTGTCGTTAACCACCAGTACCTTTTCGATACGGTGCTTATGCAGCAGTTCGCGGACTTCGTCGGGGCTCGCATCTTCGTGGGCCGTCACCAGACGCTCTTTCGGCGTCATGATGCTGGCGACACTGACATCGAGATCAGTTAAGAAGCGAACGTCGCGGCTGGTGACGATACCTACCAAATCGCCACGATCCATTACCGGTACACCGGAAATATTGTGGTGACTGGTCAGCGCGATCAACTCGCGCACAGTGGCATCGGACTCAATAGTAATAGGGTCTTTTACAACACCGGCTTCAAACTTCTTCACCGCGCGAACGGCAAGAGCTTGCTCTTCTATCGACATACTCTTGTGAATAATGCCGATACCCCCTTCCTGGGCCAACGCAATGGCCAGGCGAGCTTCCGTCACTGTATCCATAGCAGCGGACACAATGGGGATGTTCAGGGTAATGTTGCGGGAGAGTTGGGTTTTTAAACTCACATCCTTGGCCGTGACCTCGGAATATCCGGGCACAAGTAGGACGTCGTCAAAAGTGAGGGCTTCGCGCGCGATGCGCAGATTGGATTCAGACATTGTTGACACTCAAACCTCGAATAGGCGGGATTGGGTATCGGCGCGATTATACCTCTACGCGCCCAAAGCGCAAACATCAATTTGCAGAAAAACGGATTTGTACGGTAAAGCTCTTTACCTATAAGGGCGATACTGCAATATTGCTCCGCCCAATACGCCCGACGAGATTCACCGATGCAGACAATTCCCCCTAGTCAAAATGCCAAGCGCAGCGTGCTGTCGGTAAGTGACCTGAATCGGGAAGTTAAACATCTTCTGGAAAGCAGTGTGCCCCTTCTATGGATCAGTGGGGAGATTTCCAATTTTTCCATACCCAGCTCCGGGCACTGGTATTTTAGCCTTAAAGATGCGCGGGCCCAGGTGCGCTGCGCCATGTTTCGCGGTCGCAATCGCAGTGTCGCCTTTCGGCCGCAAAATGGTCGCGAGGTTTTAATCAGGGCCAGGGTGAGCCTGTACGAAGGGCGCGGAGAATTTCAGTTAATCGTTGAGCATATGGAGGAGGCCGGCTTTGGCGCCCTGATGCGCCAGCTGGAACAGCTCAAAGCAAAACTGAATGCTGAGGGCCTGTTCGAAACAAGCAGAAAACGCTCTCTTCCGTTTTTGCCAACCAATATCGGCATTGTCACTTCGCCGACAGGCGCAGCAATACGGGATATGATTCACGTATTGGGCAGGAGACACCCTTCTGCACAAATTGAAATCTGGCCCGTAGCCGTTCAAGGTCAGGATGCCGCTCAGCAAATCGCAGCAGCGATTGAAAAAGCGGGCCGCAGTGGTCGCCACGATTTATTAATTGTCGGTCGCGGCGGAGGTTCCCTGGAAGACCTGTGGTCTTTTAATGAAGAAATTGTCGCCCGCGCACTGGCCGCAAGCCCTATTCCCACTATTTCTGCAGTCGGCCACGAAACCGATACGACTATTGCAGATTTAGCCGCAGACCTGCGCGCACCCACCCCCTCTGCCGCAGCGGAAATAGCCAGCGCCAATGCTGCAGAAATTTTACAGCGGCTTGACCAGGTCCAGCGCAGATTGCACCGCGCCATGGACAACCAGCTGAAGCATTTATCTCAACAGGTTCAATTGCGACGCAACCGTTTGCGCCACCCCAAGGAGCAGCTCCTCAATCAAGCCCAGCGCCTGGATCATTTGGAGATGCGCCTGGTAGCAGCTTGCCAACAGCAAATCCAAAGTCGCAAATCCCAATTGGATTCCGCCTCCAGAGCTTTTGCCCACAACCTACCGACACGCCGACTCGACAATAGTCGAAAGCAGTTAATGCAACTCAAGGGAAACCTGGAGCGTGCGATGCAACTGATATTACAGCGCGGCAGCGACAAACTCTCCCACGGGGCCCAATTACTACAAAACATCAGTCCCCTGGCAGTATTGCAGCGAGGCTACGCCATTGTTCTGGATTCAGAAAATCGCGCAATTCGCGATAGCGCAGAATTGGATACCGACCAGCAAGTCCATATTAAGCTGGCCAAAGGGAACTTCACTGCAAAAGTTAAAACCATCGAAAACTGATTTCCTTAACAATTAAAGAGCGCAAATCAAGCGACACTATGACACTATGACACTATGACACTATGACACTATGACACTATGACACTATGACACTATAATGGTTGAGGTAGAGTGCCTTCGGAGCAATATATGGATAGTGAATCTACTGCTATCCACCTCAACCAGTGGACCTTGATACTACTTTCAGTACTACTGCTTGCCCTTGCAGCCTGCACGGAACCAGATCGTGAATCTGGAGTAGCCGAATCAGTCACCATGTCAGCTGCCGAAGCGCAGGATGCCGACAAGCGATCAGGGCAACTGCCTGAGATAACCCCCGCTAAAGAACAGCAAGTCAACTACATCGAAACCGGTGACCTTAGGGACATAAGAAAACACGGCACAATTCGGTTCGTTAATTTAACCGGCGCTTCCGAGGACCTGCTACCTCGTGACGATGTGGTGAGTCTCCGTCACTTCGAACTGGCCAACAAACTGGCCAAACAGTTAAAGCTGGAGCCCAAGTGGATAAAAGCTGAAACGCCCGATGACGCGGTGCAAATGCTGATCGATGGCCAGGCAGATGTAATTGCCTATAACCTGACTGTCACTGACGCCCGTGAAGAAATTATTGACTTCACGGTTCCTCTTCGCCATTCGCGGTTAGTACTCGTCACTGGCCCTGAAGGTCCAGATATTTCAGATGCGAGCAAATTAAAGGACCTGGAATTTATTATTCCCGCCGGCTCCTCTATTAAAGAAACTGCAGAGCAACTTGTTGCCGAAAATCCAAACTCAAACCTAACTATTCGAGAAATTGATATCAATGGTAACCGAGATACCCTGCTGGATATCATCAATGGCCAGAAGAACCGGGTTGCTATTTTGGAGGATTTTTCAGCCCAGGATTTGCGCAATTACCGCGATGACATGCGGATTGGTGCAGATGTATCTGAAGTGCAAAATATTGCCTGGGGCGTACGCAAAGATTCCAAACGCCTACATACCACTCTCGATAATTTTTTGACCCGCAACCTGGTTAAGTCCCAGGAAGAACGTATTACCGATTGGAAGGGTATTAAAAAATCGGGGGTAATCAGGCTACTCACTTACAATGGGCCGACAACCTATTTCTTATGGAAAGGGGTATTAATGGGATTTGACTACGATCTTGCCCAGGCTTTTGCCAATAAGCACAAACTCCAACTCCAGGTTATTGTTGTCCCCTACGAAGAAGACCTTGCTGACTGGTTGAGGGCGGGTCGCGGTGACTTTGCCGGGGCTGAACTCAATATTACCAGTGCCCGTGAAGACCAGGGCATGGTATTCACCAAGCCCTATGTCGAATCCACAGACCAGATCGTCAGTGGTAAAGGCAGCCCTCCCATCACCCAGATTCAGGATCTTAATGGCCGCAAGTTAACCCTGCGCGCCTATTCATCATTTATTGAAACCGCTGAAACATTGAAAGAAGCAGGTATTGATGTCGATATCCGTGTGGCGCCGCCAGATATTTCCCAGTCACAAATCTTCTCATTAATCGCCGACGGGCTGGTAGATGCGACTATATCCCACTCCGGTCGAGCCAAGATTGAGGCATCCGTTCAGCCACAACTGGTACTCGGAACCCTTATCGGTGACCCGCGTCCACAGGGCTGGATGGTATTAAGACAAAATTGGCACCTGTTACAGAACTTGAATAAGTTTTTGAAAAATTACAGAAAAACGAGCCAATATCAAAAACAATACCAGGCTTATTTTGAGCCGAACAAACGATTTACCCAGCGAGTAAGTTCCCGGGTAATACCGGGAGAAAACCTCTCTCCTTACGATGAGTTGGTGAAGGAATCCGCCTTTAAATACGATTTTGATTGGCGCATGATCGTCGCGCAGATGTGGCAGGAAAGCAATTTCAACCCTAAAGCCGTATCTCCAGTTGGCGCGCAGGGATTGATGCAGGTAATGCCTGCCACAGCCGAGGAAATGGGATTTCCTCCGCCGCTGTTCGAACCTGAAAGAGGTATTAAAGCGGGGGTAAAATATATGGATTGGGTACGCGATCGCTTTAATCCCGCTTTGCCAACCGTAAATAAACTCTGGTTTACTCTCGCTTCCTACAATGCAGGATACGGCCACTTACTCGATGCCCAGCGGCTGGCTAAAGAACTGGGACTGGATCCCAATGTGTGGTTCGACAATGTGGAAGTCGCCATGCTGAAACTGGCCCAGCCCCAGTACTTTAAGCGGGCTAGATACGGCTATGTGAGAGGCTCCGAGCCCGTGCAGTATGTGCGCAATATCAGCAATCTCTACAAAGCCTATGTGGAAATGATGAGCGATGATGTGACAGTCCGCCCACCTCTACAGCGCCTGCCCGGCAAAATCTATTGTGAACCCGGGGATGTGCCTGAGGGCGTCATTCAGCGGATGCCCACTTACTCCTCGCCCTAGGCAACCACAAGCCCTCACAAGGTTAAAACGATTTTTCCGGTGATAGTGCCGGACTCCAGTAATTTATGGGCCTCAACCGCCTGGTGCAGAGGAAACTCAGCGGCTATTTGCGGCTGAACTTTACCCGCTTCAATTAGCGGCCAAACCTTTTTTTTCAACGATTTCGCAATACCGGCTTTCACTTCTGGCGAGCGTGCCCTCAAAGTTGAGCCGGTCAATGTAAGTCGTTTCAACATCACCGGCATCATATTTACTTCTACTTTAGCGCCAGCCAAGTAGGCAATATTCACGATTCTGCCGTCGTTAGCGGCCACACGAATATTGCTATTGATATAGCTACCGCCCACCATATCTAAGATAACATCAGCTCCGTGATCATCTGTCATCTCGCGCACAACGGAGACAAAATCTTCATCCCGATAGTTAATCGCCTTCTCCGCTCCCAAAGCCACACAGGCTGCGCATTTATCTTCTGTTCCCGCAGTAGTGAAAACCCGGGCTCCCAATTGATAGGCCAGCTGGATCGCCGTGGTACCAATGCCAGAGGAACCACCATGGATTAAAATCACCTCGCCCGGTTTTAAACCGGCGCGGTCAAATACATTAGTCCATACGGTGAAAAAAGTTTCCGGCAATGCAGCTGCCTCAATAAGACTAAGGCCTTCGGGGACCGGGAGACACTGCCCCTCTGGAGCTACTGCATAATCTGCGTAGCCTCCACCATTGGTCAGGGCGCAAACTTTATCTCCCACCTGCCAGCGCACAACTTTTTCCCCAACTTCAACAACCTCACCAGCCACTTCCAACCCCAATACCGGCGATGCTCCGGGAGGTGCCGGATAATGCCCTTGGCGCTGCACAAGATCAGGGCGATTAACCCCAGCTGCGGCTACACGGATAAGGACTTCGTCTGCGCCGGGAGCAGGCTTATCCATCTCCTGCAATTGCATGACTTCAGGCCCACCAAATGTAGGCAGATCAATAAACCGCATATTTTTCCCCTTTATAGGTCCACTTTTATTGCCACGCTAACAAAACAAGAGTATCAAAAATCATCAAGCAGTTTTTATTCAACACGCAACCCAATAAAAAACGGCCAGCCCCATCACAACTTTTAATTGTGAAAAGGAACTGGCCGTTTCGAAGTCTGCTGACTTAAAAAATATTTTCTCTAAGCAGCAAGTTCTCAGCCGGGATTAGAGTTCGTAAATAAACTCAACCCCCATAACACGACCTTTATTCAGCGGGGTAAAGCTGGCACCGATACCACCAAGGGTAACTGGTAGCTGTGTGTCATTACCCTCAGTAACTTCATCAAGCATATTTTTGCCGAATACAGAAACTGTATATTGGCCGCTATCCGCAGTATAACCAATACTAAAGTCCACCATTTCCACTTCAGACAGCATGCCTCTGTTGTCATCCGTATACGGTGCTTCATCGCGATGATTGTAGTTAATGCGGGAGGTGATTGTTCCGTAGGAACCCAGAGACAAATCGTGCACTAACCCTATACCATAAGTCCATGGCGCCAGGCGTGGGATCTCGAGACCCAGGTCTTCATCATCCACAAGGCCGTCACCATTCAGGTCACCGAGTACCTTATCGTAATCGCCATCTACATAGCCCACGTTGAAGGTAAGCAGCAGGTTTTCACTAAGCGCAGCCATGGTCTCCAGTTCAGCACCACGAATTGTCGCATCTGCGGTGTTTCGAATGATTTGCGCCACACCGGTCACTGCGTCAGCGAGATTCTCCTCCCGCTGCATATCATCAATAGTGTTGTGGAATACCGCCATATTGGTACGAACACGGCCATCGAGCCAGTCTACCTTAGCCCCAATTTCGAAGCTGCTTTGCTCTTCCTGGTCCGTTGCCTGCGGGGTATAAGGCATTCCTGTGGTCGGATCTATACCTGCGTTGCGGAAGTTGTACCCTCCACTGCGGAAACCCTTGGTCCAGAATGTGTAGAGCTGCGTCTCGTCTGAAACAGTCCACTGCAAGCCAACTTTGGGAGTGAAGGCATTCCAGCTTTCGCTATCTTCAAAGTCGTAGGCAGCACAGCCGTCCAGTGTGCAGAGGTTCAGGGGAATAGAGGCAATCTTCGCGTCTTTCTCCTCACTCGAGTAGCGTCCACCCAGGGTCAACACCCAGGCCTCGTTCAGGTCGATATCAGCCTGGGTAAAGAATCCATAAGTGCTGTGATCCTGCACACCACCACCGGTCCAATCGATAATACCGCCCTCACCGTCGGCCAGCAAACGATTTTCCAGGTAGGTTACATCCTGAGAGAACCAATAGGCACCGGCAGTTATGGCCGTGCGACCGAAACGGCCGGCATAGCGCAACTCGTTACTCAACTGGCTCTGATCCACACTTGAGTCCGCATGGAAACCAACAAAAGGCAGGGAATCAATATCCCCTAAGCCCCGCGCCTCATATTCACGCCAAGCCAGGATATTTGTGATAGTGCCATCACCAAACTCAACATCTTTATTGAACTCAGTAATGATCTGGGACCACTCGTCTTTTTGATAACCCTCTTCGTCCTGGGCTACCTCAAAAGAATCTTCACTGTTGTCCCAATCAGGAATACCGAAAGCCTCAGCAATCTGGGTTGCACTCGGGTAGGCAACAATACCGTTCTCAGTGGTAACTATATAAGGTTCATTACCACGGTTTTGCGCAACCACCCCATCGGAGTCCATGCGCCCGTGCTCCATCCGCACAAGCAGCTCTGCCGTTTCATTGAGTTGAACACTAAAGCTTGGGCGAATAAACCAGCTGTCAGAGGCACCGGCATTATCATTGCCGGTGGCAACATTTTCGAACCAGCCACGGTCATCGTTGTAGTAAACGGTCAAGCGGCCGTTAACATCGTCAGAGATGGCACCATTAATTGAACCCGCAGTCACCACATCCAGATTATCCGTTGTGGACACTTTGACGCGAGCAGAGAATTCATCAGTTGGGCGCGCTGTTTTAACTACGACAGCACCACCGGTAACATTACGACCAAATAGCAGGCCCTGCGGACCACGGAGAACTTCGATACCCTCCAGGTCAAACACATCGGTAACAACACCCGCATTCACACCGAGGTACATACCATCGACAAAGACCCCTACTGTGGGATCAATTGATGGAATAGAGCTATTCACTCCAAGACCGCGCACAGTGAAGTTTGCCGTATTTTTTACGGTACCCACATCCTCCAGCTGGACGTTGGGCATTTTGAAAGAAAGGCTTTGTAAATCCCTGGTTTGCAGAGCCTCCAGTTGGTCACCGGAATAGGCGGTTGCCGCTACCGGAACATCCTGAAGTAATTCTGCGTCTGCACGCTTACGGGCTGTTACCTGCACTTCTTCCATAAGGGTGCCGACTGCTCCCTCTGCGGCATAACTGGGGCTAATACCACTGGCTAACCAAAGAGTTGCTACGGAACAGGCGGAAAGCAGAGCAGAGTGCTGCTTGGGTTTTGACGGACTTCCCATGTTTTCTCTCCATTGTTTTATTTTTTTTATGTACAACAACGGACTTATCGCAATCGGTACTGCCTGGCTCCACCGCTCTACCTCTATAAAGAGGCTCCGACTAAGTGAAGCTCCGATTCAAGACCGCGCTGATAAAGAGGCACAGATTTCGTAGTGAATCTGTGACATGGACAGGTTACAGGCTCACAACCGTGTGTGGAAGTCTATTTAACGTAAATGTCTGTAAAAATAACTCAATTAGTCTGGAAAGTTCTTTCAACTTGAAGAAAAAAATTAAAGGGAATGGAAAAAATAAAATTATGCACTGTTTAAGGGCGATACCCTAAGTTGCCCTTTTACATAGAAAATTGATTATTTTCAAAAAAGCCAATGACAATATGTATCTAAACCACCCCAAAAACACAAAACTTTTTGTCTATTTTAAATAAATGCGCTCTCAGCTCTTTTAGATTAGCCTGAAAGTGCCCTTCGATATTTCAGGTTAACGGCAATTCAAAACTAATAAACTCAATTAACCTGGTACATTTAAATACATTAAATTTGACCAGTGGGTCTACCTGAAAAATAAATTTCCATTAAAGCCAGGAGCTATTTCGGCGCAATAGATGTGTCATCACCACCCGCAGCCACATGGGAAAGTATTTCATTTATTTCCGCTGCATCGAGGGTTTCTTTTTCCAAAAGAGCCCCAGCCAATGCATCTAATTTTTTGCGATTTTTTGTCAGCAACTGATCTACTTTCATCTCAATACCGCTGATCAAAGCAATAATTTCGTCATCAATAATCTCTGAGGTGTGTTCGCTGAAGTCCTTCTGCTGGGCCATCTCGCGCCCCAGGAATATATGCTCCTCTCCCCGGCGGAAAGCAACGGGTCCTAATTTTTCACTCATCCCCCAGTGCGTCACCATGTGACGGGCCAGTCGCGTCGCCTGCTTTAAATCTGCCTCTGCACCAGTGCTCACCTCCTTGAATACCACCCGCTCAGCGACCCTCCCTCCAAGCATTACGCCGATACGATCACGGAGATAACTGACCTGCATACTGTGATGCTCTTCGGTGGGAATCTGCTCGGTAGCGCCGAGACTGTGCCCTCTGGGAATAATAGTCGCCTTCTCCAAGGGGTCTGCATTCGGCAATAGCGTTGCTACCAGCGCATGTCCCGCTTCGTGGTAGGCGATAATCCGCTTGTCCTCTTCACTGATAACCATTTCGCGCTCGCCACCGAGAACCACTTTATCCCTCGCCCTCAATAAACAATCCATATCCACTGCGGACTTATCTTCTCGCCCCGCCAACAGCGCAGCCTCATTAATCAGGTTTTCCAGATCCGCGCCGGCAAAACCCGCGGTCAGGGCCGCGAGCCGCTCCAGATCCACCTTGCCGTGCAATGGGACATCGCGGGAATGAATCTCAAGAATTTCCTTGCGTGCGGCCTTGTCTGGAAGGTCCAGAGTAACTTTTCGATCAAAGCGCCCCGGTCTTAGCAGCGCCGCATCGAGAACGTCGGGCCTGTTGGTTGCCGCAACCACCACCACCGCTTCCTGGGGATCAAAGCCATCCATCTCACCAAGGATCTGGTTGAGCGTCTGCTCCCGCTCATCGTGTCCACCACCAACACCCGTTCCCCGCGCCCGGCCGACGGAATCAATCTCATCGATAAAGATAATTGAAGGAGCATCTTTCTTGGCTTCGGCAAACATATCCCGCACACGGGAAGCGCCCACCCCTACAAACATCTCAATAAACTCAGAGCCACTAATACTGAAAAATGGCGCTTCACTTTCACCGGCCAGCGCTTTCGCCATCAGGGTTTTGCCCGTACCGGGAGGCCCCATTAGCAAAATGCCCCGGGGGATCTTCGCTCCGAGCTTGCGATAGTGCTCCGGGTTCTTGAGGTACCCCGCCACTTCTTGCAGATCCTTCTTCGCATTTGCCAACCCGGCCACATCATCGAAAGTCACCTGGGACTCACTGCGCTCAAACCGCTTTGCTGGTGATCGAGCAAAACCGAAGGGACTGCCGGGAGCCCCACTCGCCATCTTTTCCTGCATTCGCCGCCCCATCCAAACCAGGAGCCCAATAATCAGTATCCAGGGCAGAAGCAGAATCAACATCCGCTGCATAAAGCCCCCTCCCGGGGACTCTGCCAGGATTTCCACTTTCTCCTTTTCCAGCAGGGGGAGCAGATCGGGGTCCTGAACGGAAGGTAGAATGGTTGTGAAGTGCTCAGGCTGTGGAGCCTTTTTTTCTTTCTCGCCAGTGTTTGACGCCGGCAGCTTGCCCGCCTCCGGCTTAAAAGTGCCGCTGACTCTATCCCCCTCGATAACCACGCTGGCAACTTTGCCTTCGGCGACCTCTTTCTTAAAGTCACTGTAAGCTAACTCAGTCCGCTTGCCAGAAAGCTGTCCGTTAGTGCAGTACTGTACAGTCAGTATTAAAAGGAAAATCCACAGGAAGTACTGAAGCCAATTCAGCGGCCCTTGCGGAACCGGCTTTCCCGATGGCGGTGAAGGAGACTCCCCCTGCGGCAGCTTTCGCTCTTGGTCCTGCTCGTCCGCCATATATTCTCACTATATCTCTGGAGAAGCCTGCCGCCGGAAGATAGGCCGGACCTGGCAATGGGCAATGGAAAAGGTGCGAATCATCGGAATCCCGGTAGAGTAATGAGTATAGTTCGCCGCCAATCACACCGAAGAATTTAATGCCTCGCCCCTGGATCACTGGCGCAATCGGTACTCAAGGCATATTTTTCAAAGTAAGACTTGCAAATTGAGGAAAGGCACGGCAGAATTCGCGCCCTGTCGAGACTGGTCGACCGCTCCCAGAGGGCCCCAGAAACTCGATAAGTTGCGGATTTTTAAGGATTTTTTTCAAAAAGAGGTTGACGGCAACGAATCAATTCTCTATAGTTCGCACCCATAACGACGCGCTCGTAGCTCAGCTGGATAGAGTACCTGGCTACGAACCAGGCGGTCGGAGGTTCGAATCCTCCCGAGCGCGCCATACAAAGAAAAGGGCTTACGTTTCACGACGTAAGCCCTTTTTTGTTGTAGAACAGCTAGTGCCAAACTGCTCTTTGCACAATTTATTCTTCGCGGCCTCGCCCTACCCCAGCAACCCCCCTTCACTTCAAGCAATCACAAACAACTTGAATGACCCAACAGGGTTAAAAACAATCTTTTTCATTCGCTCCATACAGCGGATAGATATGCGCACATCAGTCAGCGGGAGCAATTGCACCAACTGTCCAACCTCCAGATACGTTAATCCATTTTCATCTCACTAGGGTCCTGTGCTCGACCAGAGATTTCGACACACAAAAGAAAGTAAGGAGTTAATACTCCTAACTTGGGCCCGATCGCACCTGGAAGAGGATTGAAGCCCCCTCCCACCTTTGCAGCCGCGCCTACACCGAGATAGCAATCGATAGACTGCAATTCATTGATGCCTCAGAGAAGAAAACTCCCACCCACGCAGAGCAACAGCAGGGCAAACAAACGCTTAAGCAATCGCGGAGATAACTTGTGGGCCAGTCGCGCTCCAAAACGGGCGAAGGACATGCTGGTGATAGCGATGCCGACCATGGCTGGCAGGTAGATAAAACCAAAACTCCACTGCGGCAGTTCAGGTTGCTGCCAACCAATAGCCACAAAACTCAGAGCGCCGACGGCAGCAATCGGCAGACCACAGGCTGAGGAAGTTGCCACTGCTTGCTGCATCGGCACGCTGCGCCAGGTTAGAAAGGGTACTGTCAGTGTGCCGCCGCCGATGCCAAAGATGGCAGAGGCCCAGCCTGTTACCCCGCCGGCCGCTGTCAGCCCCAGCTTGCCGGGAACAGCGCGACTGGCCTTGGGCTTAAGCTCCAGTGCCATTTGAATGGCAATGGTGATAGCAAATACACCAATAATCTTTTGTAGCATCGGCCCCTGAATAGCTGCCGCAGTAAAGGAGCCGAGACTTGCACCGAGAAGAATACCCAGGCTCATCCAGGCAAACGTCGGCCATAGCACCGCGCCTTTGCGCTGATGCTCCAGAACCGAGTTAATCGAAGTAAACACAATAGTCGCTAGCGAAGTGCCCACAGCCAGGTGAGTCAGTACATGCGGATCGATACCCTGGGCTGTAAAACTGAACACCAGCACAGGTACAATGATGATGATGCCACCACCGACGCCAAACAAACCGGCCAACACCCCGGCCACAGCCCCTAGCAGCAGGTAGAGTAGAAATTCCATAAATTCCTCGAATTGATTGATGCGGGTTTCTTCTGGGAGCAGGCGATGGGGCCGCATGTCCGCAACCCGTTGCTCACATGTATTACCCGACTGGGGACACCGCAGTAAGGTTGCGATATTGACCCTTGAAATACAGAAGTGGCTGCCTTGCAGCAGCTTTTTGTAGGTTTAACGCCTTCACCTCACCAATCACAATCAGGTGATCTCCCGCAGCGTGTTCAGCATGAATTTCACAGTCAAGCCAATGCAGGCTGCCGGCGATAATGGGATTCCCCAGCGGCGATTCCTGCCATTCAACTTCGCTCCATTTGTCCGCGCCTTGACGAGCAAACTGGTTGGAAATCTTGACCTGATCATCCGACAGGATATTGACTGAAAATCGGCCTGCCTGACGAATTTTGGGGTAGCTGTACGAACTCGACATAACGCTGAATGACACTAATGGCGGGTTCGTCGATACGCTATAAAACGACTGGCAGGTGAAGCCTATCGGCTCACCTTCACAGTGCGATGCGATCACCGTAATACCGGAGGCGTAATGCCCCAGCGCTTCGCGAAAGCGCAATGGTTCTATAGCTGTACTGGAAAGTGACATGGGGACACCTAAATATTGTAGACAGCTAAACCGAGAGCTCTCTTCGAACAATTTCTGCACCTGCACTTAACGCATTGAGCTTACCGTTTGCAACTTGGCGGGATAGAGGCGCCATACCACAGTTCGTACAGGGATAGAGATCCTTAGCATCCACATACTTGAGTGCTTTTCGTATGGTATCGGCTACTTCCTCCGGTGTTTCAATCGTGTTGCTTGCCACATCAATAGCGCCCACCATCACTTTTTTACCACGAATCAGCTCAAGGAGATCCATTGGAACACAGGAGTTGTGGCATTCGAGCGAAATTAGATCGATATTGGATTTTTGCAGTTTTGGAAAAGCTTCTTCATATTGTCTCCACTCTGACCCCAGAGTTTTCTTCCAGTCTGTATTGGCTTTAATACCGTAGCCATAGCAAATATGTACGGCAGTTTGGCACTTCAGCCCCTCAATGGCTTTTTCTAAAGTGGCAATCCCCCAGTCATTCACCTCATCAAAAAACACATTAAATGCGGGCTCATCAAATTGAATAATATCAACACCAGCAGCCTCTAACTCACGCGCTTCCTGATTGAGAATTTTGGCAAATTCCCAGGCGAGCTTTTCGCGGCTTTTGTAGTGGCTATCGTAGAGAGTATCAATCATTGTCATGGGGCCAGGTAATGCCCACTTGATAGCTTGACTGGTTTGCTGGCGTAAGAACCTGGCATCTTGAACAAATACTGGTTGTTGCCTAGATACTTCGCCAACAACTGTCGGCACGCTCGCTTCATAGCGATTGCGGATTTTAACGGTTTCCCGCTTCTCGAAGTCAACGCCGTTGAGGTGCTCAATAAATGTAGTCACAAAATGTTGGCGGGTCTGTTCCCCGTCACTAACGATATCGATACCGGCTTGTTGTTGCTCTTGTAATGTCAGGCGCAAGGCATCCTGTTTACCTTCTTGTAATTGATCCCCCTGTAATTTCCAGGGAGACCAAAGTTTTTCGGACTCTGCGAGCCAGGATGGTTTAGGCAAGCTTCCAGCGCTTGAAGTTGGCAATAGGCGATTCATGAAAAATAATCTTATCTATATTTGTTAATTAAAGCGCGTAATTAGCGGCCCACTGATCAAGGATACTTCTGTATGGCTTGATAAATTGTTCTTCAGTAAACTTCCCTTGCTTTATAGCCAGCTGGCTACGCTCTTCCCGGTCATAAACAATTTTAGTCAGTGAATAATCCTCGTGCTTCAAGCTGGGCTGATAGCAGGTCCCCGCTACAGAATTTGCATTATATATTTCAGGTCGATATATCTTTTGAAAGGTCTCCATCGTGCTGATAGTGCCGATAAGCTCAAGATTCGTATAATCACCAAGCAAATCACCTTGGAAGTAAAAAGCCAAAGGGGCAACACTATCCGGTGGCATAAAATAGCGAACCTGCAATCCCATTTTCTCGAAATACTCATCAGTTAAAGAGTATTCGTCCTGCCGATACTCAACACCCAGCACGGGGTGATGGTTTTCAGTTCGATGATAAGTTTTACTACTCGATACACTCAGACAAATAACAGGGGGCTTGCTGAAACTATCCTTGTAGGCATTTGAACTCAGGAACGATTGAAAAATTTTCCCGTGAAGATCGCCATAACCTTCAGGAAGGCTAAACTTGTCTTGCTTCTTGTTATGCTCCAACAACAATACGCTGAAATCATAATCCCGCACATATGAAGAAAAGTTGTTTCCTACTATGCCCTCAATCCGTTGATTGTTTTTATGATCAACAATATTCGTCTTCAATACTTCAATGGTAGGAAAGGCTTCTCCGTTGCCTTCAATATCAATATCAACGGAAATAATATCCAGCTCTACAGAGTAACGATCTGCACTAGGGTTGTCCCAATGCGCCAAGGCATTGAATCGACGATCAATCATTCTCAAGGTGTTGAGCAAGTTATCCCGACGGCTCTCCCCTCTCGCCAAGTTCGCAAAATTGGTGGTGATCCGCGTGCTATCCGCTGGACGATAGTTTTCATCAAAACGTAAGCTCTTGATGGTGAATGCAAACTCTTTATTCATTGCGGCCTGGTATCCTGATTCCTAAGGCAAAAACTGAGTTCTTTGCTTGGTGATTGACATTGCCAGGCAGGATAAGCCTCTTTATAAATGAACAAAAATGGTATATTTTCAACCATCCATTAATTTTACTCATGGTTTGCTCGGGTAAAGCTATGCTAGAGCGCACGCACTTAACAATAATCCAGGCCGTAGACCATCACGGTTCGCTAACCGCTGCGGCCAAGCACCTTTGCCTAACCCAGTCGGCGCTGAGTCACACGGTACGCAAGCTGGAACAGAACCTCGGGGCCCCTATCTGGTTGCGTGAGGGCCGCAGCTTGCGCTTGACCCAGGCTGGTGAATATCTACTTGGATTGGCCAACCGTGTCCTGCCACAACTGGAACATGCTGAGAGCAAGCTAAAGCAAATGGCTCAAGGTGAGCGCGGTACCCTGCGTATCGGTATGGAATGCCACCCCTGCTATCAGTGGTTACTGAAAGTAGTGTCGCCATTTCTGGAAGATTGGCCGGACGTGGATGTGGATGTTAAGCAGAAATTTCAGTTTGGAGGTCTCGGCGCTTTATTGGGTTACGAAATCGACCTGCTAGTTACCCCTGACCCTTTCTATAAAGCCGGACTGCGCTTCGATCCTGTATTTGACTACGAGCAGGTGCTAGTCGTCCCTCGAGATCACCCAATGGCAAAGCGAAAGTACCTGACAGCAGAAGACCTACGGGATCAGGTGTTGTTAACTTACCCCGTGCCGCCGGACCGCCTGGATATCTATACCCAGTTTCTCAACCCTGCGGGCGTGGTGCCACTGCGCCACAAGACCAGTGAAACTACCGACATCATGCTACAGATGGTGGCCAGCGGCCGCGGGGTCGCAGCCCTGCCTCGCTGGCTTGCAGAGGAGTACTCTACCAAGCTGGCACTTTCGGTGGTGCGCCTCGGACAACAAGGTATTGCCAAACAGATTTTCTTAGGAACTCGTGAAGACGACAGCGAGGTTGAATACCTGAGCGCTTTTATCAAACTGGCCAGAGGTTATGAGCACTCAGAAACTGGGACCTAATACCGATAAGATTTATCGATAACCCCGCAAGAATTCATTAAGCAGCAAGTCTCTATTTGCCGGCAACGAACTAGGTGCAGTAGATCCGAACCCGCCCCACTACACCAATCAAGAAAGGCCTAAATCACAAGATTCTGGCCCCTTCTTTCTCGATTAATTGTTCCGCAGTTTCAGGCTATCTACTTACAAATATCCTGCTTTTGCACCACATCGTATTTCTGCAATAGGGCCTTGTAGCGGCCACTGCTGCACAGCTCTGCCAGCCCGCGATTAAAGTCATCTCGCACTTTTTCATCGCGGAAACCGACTCGAAAGTCTGTCATCATCGGGAATATCTGGAATAGGTCAACCTGAGCCATGGTATGGCCCATTTTATTGCTGTAGTACTTAAATAGCTCCATATCCACCACGGCGACCGCATCTGGCATTTTCCAGAATTGGGCAACCAAGTCACGAGCTGTTGGCGCCTGCATAACATTTTGTTTCTGGGTGCCATTGGGCCCAAACATTTTTTCAAATTCGGGCCCAAGATCCATAGGAGCTCCCTGCCAAGTGATCACTTTCTTGCCCGCGAGATCTGCAATACTGCCAATCTTCATTTCTGCGCTGGTTTTAGCAATAGCGTAATTGGCAAAGCTGATCATATTGTTCGAGTAAAATAGGCCATCATTCTTCTTGAGTACATTCACCGCTGCCTGAACCATACCCTGCTCAAGTGCCGGGGCCGTCTCCGCAAACCCCATCTGTACGAACTCCAACTTATAGCCAGGGAGAGCTTGCCGAACGATATCTATTTCCAAACCACTGGTCGCACCGTCAATCACATAGGGCGGTGCATCCCCCGCGATCGCTACTTTTAACGGAGTTTCGCCGGACTGGGCCAGCACCTGGATGCAGACTCCAAACATCAAGACAAGAAAGGCCAATAGCGAACGCATAAGCTTCTCCACAGTGACAGGAAAATCACCCAGACGCTCTAAGTGTTGGCAGACATCCCCCATTTATCAAGCTTCGCTTCCGGATTACTCTATCCACCCGAAACCTTGAATTCGGCAGTAAACTCCCCATTCTAAAACCAGGCAAATAGTAATTTGTCGCAACTGGGGCATACCGGGTAAAACAGTGATACATGAGATTGCCGATATTCTGATTGAGAATGAAACAAAGCTGCATCAGTTCAAGATACGCAAAGACCCTGAAGTCATATGCAAGCTACTAAGCCCTGATTTTATAGAGGTAGGGAAATCCGGGCGGACCTTTGATTTCAAGGCAATAGTGCGATCAATGCAACAGGAGGAAAATACGGGCTGGGAAATTCACAGCCAAAACTATGAGTGCATTCCTCTCTCTGACACAGTCATTATGCTGTTGTATAAATCTGCACGGCGAGGCCAGCAAGGGGAGTACAAGGGGTTTTGTAAGCGATCATCTATTTGGGTTAGAAGTAAAGGGCAGTGGCAAATGAAATTTCACCAGGGGACTCCCTGCCAAGAATTTAAGCTGGAAGATAATATCTCACGCAAACAACCGGCGTTTAAGCTGTGAGTGCTTTTATCGCAATTATCCTGCTGGCCCTGGCGATATGGCTGGTTCCCCACTTCTACCGACAGTGGCGCATTTTTTACCTCCGCTCACAACCCTTAACACGGGAACAGCTACAACTCATTAGGGAAAATCTTCCTCTCTATCACTACCTTAACTCCAATCAACAGCAAGAGTTATGCAGTAATATCGCCCTATTTCTCCACGGCAAAGAGTTTGTCGGTTGCGAGGGGCTTCAGGTCAATGAACGCATGAAGGTGGCCATCGCTGCCCATGCCTGCCTACTCCTATTGGGCCGCAAGAATGAATGCTACCCCAACCTTTACAGCCTGTTGCTCTACCCGGACACCTATGTCGCTCACGAAACACGTCGGGAAGGCTATATAGAAACAGCCAGGCACAGTGCCCGTGAAGGGGAGGCACATTATCGTGGACCCGTAGTCCTCTCCTGGGGTGACCTGGAGAAAGATTTACAATCGCCTGAACGGGGCCACAATGTCGCCCTGCACGAGTTCGCCCACAAAGTCGATGAAGAGGATGGTTACTTTGATGGCCGCCCTCTATTTGAAAGCAGTGATGAAGGGGCCACCTGGGCTGAGGTTATGAGCCGGGAATTCCACCGTTTGAGACAAAGAGCTGAATTCGGTGAGTTTCCTGGTGATACACCCTCTGTGCTCGATTTATACGGCGCCCAGTCTCCCGCTGAGTTCTTTGCTGTAGCAACAGAAAGTTTCTATACGATCCCAACGGCTATGCACGCCTTACACCCGGAACTCTATAAGGAGTTAAGTCATTTCTATCGAATTGATCCCGCCGAATTAATACGCGGAAAAAGTACTGTGGCCTGACAAATACGCTACCAGTCCGGTTTCTGTCTTCCTGCTATGCTTATTTCGTGCACCAGCGGAGTTGGAATAGTGGCCAATACGCATTGTTTAAGATTCGCTCTTGTGGGACTGGTTGTTCTTTTGGTCATGACTCAACCGGCCACAGCAGATATCGCCACAAACCAACAGGATGCAAAAGCTCTGATAGAGCGCCTTGAAAAACTGTATCTCAAGGGCCCTACTCCTGTCTTTGTTCTACAGCTGGAAAAAAATACTCTACCGGACGCTAAGTTACAGGCTTTTGCAATGGAGCAACGCCTTATTAACTTATCGGACTTGAGAAGTAATGCACTATCTCTGCATCGTTTTGGTGGCTTACCGGGACATAGTACCAGAGCATTTTTTACTCGAATTACGACAGCAGAAATTCAAGCTAATACCCTGCTACCCAATCTGATTCAAGCATTGGGCATCTCACCCGAGCAGATCGCCCAGTACCAACCACTCGCAGGTGCCCAAGCCTATCCAGCCTATACTACCTGGCTAGCCAACTACGCTACACCCGCCGAAATTGCCGCTGCCCTGTTAATAAACTTTCAGAGTTTTGGCAAAAATGCTGAGCGCGTTGCAAAAGCTCTCAAACAAAATAAACGCTTTACTAATGAACAGCTCAGTTTCTTAATGACTTTTAGCCAACTTCCAGAAGGGTTCAGGGAACAGGCTATCGATATAATTGCAAGGGGACTAGCTTCAGGTGTTCGAGAAAATGATATTGCCATTCGCGTGCGGTTAATCCAAGCCTATGAGCGGGAGTTTTGGCGGGCATTTGAAACAAGCAACATTCGCAATTAGTACGATAACTCAAATCCTCCAACTTTCCGACATTACTTAACCGCCAAAGAAATACCTAAAATTCTTGACCAACCTAGTAAAAACTACTTTTATTCGTTCAAGCCGAAAGAACTTCCCCTATTACGAAATATATTGTAGACAATGAAAAAAATGGATTTCACAATACTTATATGGGAAGAAAAGGCGGACTTAAAAATGAGCGAATATGCAGAATTCAAGGATGAAAACTTCAGGTTATTAGTCTTGGATAAGTTGATGTACCATTATAAGATAATACAGCCTGAATTCGATATTTTTCAGTTTGCCGATAGTTACACCAAAAGAAATATAGATATAGAAGAAGAAGGGTACGAGCCTATCCCCGAAGCTCTCGACCACTTCCGGTCCATTCCAATTAAGAAAGAGTGGCTAAACGATATTACTGACCTTCATCAGGATGGGGGTGGCCATATCTGGTTACAAATCATTCCCTTCTGGTGTGGAACTACTGACGACTTTGATATCCATTCCACCGAAGACACAAACCTCCTACCAAACCTGAAAAAGCTCATACTTTTCTACAATGAAGAAAATCCAGAAGTTTTAGAAGATTTCAAAAGAAAAGGCATAGAGGCCAAATGGGTATAACTCTAAAAAATTACCATCAGGTAAAAAATATTTAAATTCCAACCAATATCGTATATCAGCCTGCCCATTACTTGAAACTAATGTTCTAAATTTGAGATACCGCTAAGCAGCGACAAAGTAAACCTCAGATGTGAAAATTTTGACTTTCTTCACTTCCAATTGAGTACAGATAATACTTATAGTACACACAAAATCTGGAACCAATTTAGAAAACACTACTCTATAGCCCCGCAAAAGATCACATCAGCAAGGATTAGTTTGTGAAACGTATTATTTCTTTAGTATCAGCCTCTCTAGTTTGTGTCTCATGCGCCACAGTGAAGACAGTTAACCCTAAGAATAATCAGGTAGATATTACTCATAGAGGCCACAAAAGCTATTGCGAAAGTATTCCAAGAGTTTATAGCGGAACCTCTTACTCCTTTTGCTTGCTAAATAGCGAACCCAGTCAGACTGTAAATACTGGATCAACTATCAACCGTGTTCCACTGGTAGCTATAGATGCTGTTTTTTCTGTAGCCGCTGATACCGTTGTTTTACCGTATACCGTAGTGACTCAAGCGAAGCATGGTAATATCGAAGTAAACTGATATGCTCCACCTGTAGCTTAATAATTTTAAAGTAGTTATTAATAAGCCCAACTGAAAAATCTCTCTTTTAACCACAGAAAAATATATTTATTGGGAACAGGCCGCGATCACTGATTTTGTCTTACTTTCAAATCCATGATCCGGCCTCTAGCTGCCCCCAGGCTAAAAGCAAAACTAAACAAATTAAATAATATTGATTATTAGGTGGGCAAAATTCCTTGGACTTGCCAGAACCAAAATGCCTGCACTATCGTCCCTCCTCCTACATATTACACGATTAAAAAGCAATTGGTTGCCTGAAGAATATATGTACAATATGAAAGGTAGACAGCTCCCACCTGCCCCTAAACAACAATAAACAAAGATCGAGAGACATCATTTATAGCCCTCTTTAACCGCCTCTACATTCCAACCTCATGGTAACAAGAACCCTTAGAGAGAAAACACTATAGAACTCACTAACTTTGGAGATAACAAATTGCGATATCCGGCAATAGACATCACTAGAGGTATATTAGTAATTATTATGGCCCTCGATCATACTCGAGATTATTGGACTTCGACCCAGTTTGACCCATTGAACCTATCCCAATCGTCCATCGCTTTGTTTTTAACTCGTTGGATCACGCATATATGTGCCCCTGGATTTATATTTCTTACAGGATTGAGTGCCTACTTTCACGGTAAAAAACTTAACTCCAAGCCGGAGTTGGCAAAATTCTTAATACTTCGAGGGTTAGTACTAGTTATCCTCGAACTAACCTTGGTAAACCTCTCTTGGCAGTTTGCTTATAATTACGCTTTTGTACAGGTAATCTGGGCCCTGGGCGTATCCATGATCATACTGGCGTGCTTAATCTATTTGCCAATGATATGGACCACCATCGTTTGCCTGGCCGTAATATCCTTACATGGATACCTGAATGATGACTTCATGCGCCAGCTATTAGGTGGCTATGAATGGCTTTGGATTCTTGCGCATGTACGCACTAGTTTTAGACTTTTCGAGTTCAACACCGGGATTTTTGCTGCTTACAATATTATTCCCCTCTTTGCTCTTATGTACCTAGGGATCCTCTGATCAACGAAGCATTTTTCCAGAATTAAGCTGAGCTGCTTGAAAAATTCACTTTATTACGCACAAACGCGTAATTTTCGCGTAATAGTCCCCTAATTTTTCATCTGAAACCCTCAATAGGTGGGTTTCAGGCGAACCACCCCTAGGCAGCCAAGTATTTTCTCCCTATTAATAAGTTGGTAAAGCCTGCCAGTAAGCACAGCCTCTCAGTATTTTTTACCAGTCCCCGATAGCGGACCTTGTCATAACCAAATACCCGTTTGATGTAGCGGAAGGGGTGCTCGACCTTCGCTCTTATCTGCGCCTTGATCTTTTCCGCTTTACGGAGTGCATCACGCCCTGGAAGAGTTTTTAGCTTGCTCGGCTTCATTGCTATATACCAATCCGCCTCCCGCTCTTTCAACTCTTCACGTTTCTCCGCACCAATGTACCCAGAGTCTCCCCAGATTCTTTTCTCCTCCCCGTGGAGAACTCGCTCTGTGGTTGTGACATCATGCGAATTCGCTGCTGTTGTATCTATGCTATGTATTACTCCGAGCACATCATCAACCCCGATATGCATTTTCATCCCAAAATGCCACTGATTGCCTTTCTTTGTTTGATGCATTTCCGGGTCACGTTCTTTCTTTTCATTCTTAGTTGAAGTTGGCGCAGAGATAATAGTGGCATCTACAATCGTACCTTCACGCAGTACCATCCCATTCTCAGCAAGGTGTTTGTTGATTTCATCAAAAAGAGCTGCACCTAGCTGATTGAGCTCCAGTAAGTGGCGAAAGTTAAGAATCGTTGTTTCATCGGGAATTGGGCTACTCAAAGTCAATCCAGCAAAACTACGCATGGATTCAATTTCATACAGTGCATCTTCCATAGCGGGATCACTGAGATTGTAAAATAGCTGCATGCAATGAATACGAAGCATGACACTCAATGGATATGGCTGTCGGCCACGTTTACCTTGTGGGTAACAAGGAGTGATCTGAGCTTCTAGTCGCTGCCATGGGACGAGGGTTTCCATTTGAGAAAGAAACTTCTCTCGGCGAGTTATACGACGCTTTAGCTTATATTCTGCTTCGGCAAAGGTGACTTGGTGCATGATTCATCGTAGTCTTGATGGGTAGGTGAATATTACCAAATTGACTCAGAATTATTCAGAGGTTCCCTAGGTTATGTATTTGGGCCTCTTTACGAGATGGCAAACAAGCAACGAGTGCGTCTACTAATAACAACAGCAACTGCGCTATCGATTATATTTATTGCGGTTAGACTAATAGGCTTTGGCGACCCCAATGATTGGATTTCACAGCAGGGGCTTCTGGGCTTTATCAACACCGCCAAGTACCCAATGTCGTTCAGCTATATCCTTATGACAATGAGTATAGTTTTCTTAATCATGGCTATCGTAGAAAATCGGCAAAACCGAATACTGGATGTATTGCTCCTCTTTGGGCAGGCCTCTTTGTTCTTCTATTTAATCCATGTCCCAGTGATCAATCTGTCCGCACATCTATGGAGTTACTTAGAGTTTGGAGTTGCAACTAATTTCTTCAACGGCTCCAAAGTATGGCCTGAGGGCTACACACCTAACTTACTGAGAACCTATGCTTACTGGATTGCTCTGATTGCGATACTTTACTATCCCTGCAAGAAATATCTTCAAAAGAAAAAAGAAAGTGGGTCGGTGATATACTCCTACGTATAACTCTCGGCACAACTTTATTTCGTATATTAAAAATTCTGCTCTGGGGTGAGCAAAGCCCCAGAGTTACCTCCCAATCAGGACGATATAGATGTTGCAAAAAATAGACCAATGGATTGATCAAATACTGATAGACTTCAAAGAAGAGAGACAATCTTGCGCAAGGTTCACAGAGAAGTTTTCAGGGTATTATACGAAAGAATTTCTTAGCGAAAGCTACTTTGTAGTGGTTGATAATATTCCAAAACCGAGGTTTCCCGAGCTCTACCAGGCTGGTCTGGGTGACTTTGTCGACATGGAAGTAGCCGGTATCACTTACAAAGATACCTACTTTGTCAAAACACCTTTTGCTGCGGAAATTTCCCTCCATTTCCATGAGTTAGTCCATGTCCACCAATGGTCTCTCTTGGGAGCAGAGTCATTTATCAAACGTTATATCAGTGAAATTCAGACTTACGGCTACAACGGTGCACCTCTGGAAAAAATGGCCTACAGCCTGCAAGATAGATTTATGGGCAATTGCACTCCAACAGATGTTTTAAGTTACGTTCAGAATCATTTGCAAGCACTCAACGATCATTGGACTTCATCTATAAAAAGGTTACCTTCTGGATAAGTGAAAGTGACCTTTGTGCTACCAGCCAAAATTGACCTTATTGACAGGCTAAACATTTCTACTAAAGCCTGATCATCAAGACACAAACTATAATTTATTGAGTTTTATAGTTTGCAAGCTCCACGCCATGCTACAAGCAACCCGACTCTTCCTGATCTTTGCTGCCCTATCCACCTTAAATCTGGCATCAGCAACAACATGTAAGCCCATATTCAATCATCAAGATGACAAAGTGGCCAAGAACAATCGCTGCACTAAAATCAGCTTTCAACCAAGCAATACGGAAGGATCCGCTGTTATTATTATGGATGGCGATACCAAAGGCTCCTGCGCTTATACATCTGCGGTTCAGTGCGGGAATACCGAGATTAGAATGAAAGATATTTCTGCAATTGACTTTAAGGTTGACGTGCCCCCAGGTAAATGTGGTGCTAAAGAGTGGATTGCCGTTTATATGTTCCCCTGGTGTGAACAACCCGGTGGATGTTGGGCCGGGGGGCAGCGGGAAGTCGATTTTGTAGAAACAACAGGCTCCAATGGTCCGGGAGGTTTCGCTTCCAATTGGGGAGGGCTTCCCAAACAGGCGGCGTGGACAAGCCAAACAGGTCCCCTACAGGTGAAGAGTGGTGCCCAACAGCATATAACTTTTACATCCAGGAAAATCATATCGGGTGAAGCTAGTGGAACCTATCAATGGGATATAAGAGTGTGTGAAGCATCTGCGTATAAGTGCGATGATTCAAATCAGCTTTGGCATGCCTACCGGGAAAAGGGGCCTGTAATTTTTGATGAATCCATGATGATCGTGATCGACAACTGGGGCGTCAACAATCCACCCCAGCCAGGTTGCACGTTAAAAATAACGGATATGCTAATCACCAAATATTAGCGATGCTTTCTACAACGATAGGGGGTTAGTGGCGAAAACCCTAATAATCTTTTTTCCACTGTAACTCTACACTACCGGAACCACTGTCACCGTCATCGGCACTTTTGAACTCCAGGTTGAGGTTATCCCTAAGTTCTATTTGCATCTCCGCCTGCCAGGGACTGAGAGGATCGGTACTTCTCTGTAATTCCACATAAATTCGATTGGTAATATATTTGCCCAAGCTCAATGCGTACTCATCACCTTCATCTCCCTCCTCCTGCTCAATATTGAGTGTATCCAGGTGCAACAGCTCGCGTGTCTTAGCGATAGGGTCCAATACCGCTCGACCCGACTGCAAACTGCGAACAACACTAACCAAGCGAACAGCCTGTAAAGGTGAAATATCTGATAATGACTTCCCAAAAAGCAATTGCGCCAGTATCTCATCCTGAGAGGCCGAGGGGTCAGAGGTAAATGTAATATCCAAGTCCGCAGCAGTACCTGATATCTGCGCGGTTATTTCTCCATCGCTATATTCATAGACACCTTCAACCAGGATAGCGACCTCATTATTCTCGAAGCGAATTTCTCCATCTTCCAGATCAAATTTCTTGCCGAATAAATCAAAGCTGCCGCGAACAATTGTTAATTCGCCGGAGGCTTTTGGCTTATCTGCGGTGCCTCGAATATCTACCACGCCGCGCAATTGAGAATTTAATCCAAGTCCGCGCACATAGGATTGCTGGTCCAAAACAATCTCTACATCCAATCCAATTTTGCTAAACAGGGGAGAGGATCGCTGCACCTGTGGGCCATCGACCTGAACTTCCACCACCTGGATTTCCGGAACACTGCTGCCAATCCATTGCTCAATCTGTACGGCCAGCGGCTTCAAAGTGAATCGCCCGGTAATTTCTGCATCCTGGGTTGAGCCCGACAAACGGGCATCACCGGATATTGCACCGCGTACTCCCGGTGAGTTCAGCAAGTGGGCCCGACTGAGGCTTAATACGATATCAAAACTGGGCGAGCTATCCGGAAGTAAAAAGACCGCCCCTCCCAGATTTATCCGCCCACCATCACCATCGGTAGCGCTTCCTCGTACAATCCGCCACTCCTCAGGAGACAGCTGCGCGTAGAAGTTAATATCCGCAATGCGAGTATGGCTCGGTCGGTGCTCATAGCGACCATTACTCAATTCGATATCGCCGGTTAATAGAGGACGCTGCCAATTTCCGGTACCGTCAACATTGAAACTGAGCAAACCGCGCATACGGTGGACACGGGGATCAATATATTCCGCAATCACTGACAAATCGGCCGTACCGCGCCCCTGCAATTGAAAGGGCACATTTCGCAGGCCACCAGTTTGATTATTCTCAGCAAATAGTTGCTCGAAGATCGGCGCAATCAAGACACTTACTTGGCTATTTACCGCGTTGCTACCGCCGTGTTGGGCAATCAGGGATGCATCCAGCTCTCCATTCTCTGTCTGCCAATCCAATACTATCGAAAGCGGTTGAACCTGGATTCCGCGCTGCCCTCGCCCCAGGGCTTCTCCAGTAGCGCGCAACTCCCCTTGGAATTCAGGCTGCTTGGGACTTCCACCAATACTGGCATAAAGGCTGACATCACCATTACCCGCCCTACCGCTGGAAAAACTATTCGCCAAATCCGATAGATCACCCTGGCCGCGCAACTCTAAATCCAGTCGCTCTGCATTCAAGCTACCCAGTATTGATAATTGGTTGCGACCCGCCCAGAGCAGCTCGATACCATCAGTTACCAGACTCCTGTCTGCATAGTCCAAAGTACCCTGTAAATGCCAGGGCTCCAGATGAAACTCTCCCTGGGCGATCAGGTTGGTTTTAATCTGCGGGTTTGAAATAGCCCCATCAACCCTGCCATCCAAGCTCAACTCCCCTTCAAGGGAGTTAGGGAGAGAGAGACCGACGAGATCTACCAGGAACAGCGGTAGATTGCGCGCGCCCATATCAATTTGTAATCGGTCTTGCCTAGGTTCGATAGAGCCATCGGTCTGCAACAATGCCACCCCCACCCGACCCAACTGCTGGGCATCTTCAGCGAGGGCTGTCAGGCGGCTTTGGCTCTGTAGGGGCTCCGGCTCCCCTTTATCAAAACCTGAGGCAATCACGGGGGACTGAGGGCCTCTGCTTGAGGATGAACCAAACTGGTTGCCATTGCCGTTGGTAAATAACTCCAATCGCAGGTCACTGACCTCTATCAGGTCCATATCGCCACTGGCTTCCCCTTTTAAGTTAAAGGGGTAATCCTGCGCGACGCCATTGGAATCCAGTAAAATACTTACCTGGGGATTACTCCACTCCCCCCGGACTGTTACTTCGGAAGTCCCCCCTAGACTTACCCCCTCTGCCTCGGTAACTCCAAGGTCATCGCGCAAGCTAATATTTTTGCCATCGATCTGCCCGTGTAAATCCAACTGCTTCTGTTCAATATCAAGCTGACCGATTACTTCCAGATTGAGCTTCTCACCGGTAAATACCAATTCATCAATAGTCAGCGCGTGCAGGTTTCCACTTATCGCCGCCGTCAACTCACCCTGTAAGTCGTGGTAAGTACTCACTGCACTCAGAGACAAATTGAGGTTTGGGTTTTTCCATGAGCCGATGGCCTCCACACGCAACTGGTGCAAGGTGCCGGATAAAGCAGTGGGGATATCTACCCTATCAGCCTGGGGTAGCGAAGCTGCAAGCCGGCGAATTTCTTCAACACCCAACTCATCAATCTCTCCCACCAAATCCAGTGCTTTCAAATTCGTATCTACAGTACCGAGCACTTCGATCCGTGCACCGGCAAAGTGCAAAGACAAGGCTTGCAAGTCAATCACACCTGCCTGGGTATCGACCCGGCCTTCCAATTGCAGGGGCTGCTTCCGATAGCTGCTTTCCACTTGTAAGCTGCCATTAATATTCGGCTGTTGCAGGGAGCCCTGCACCGAAAAATCTGCGCTGAGCCAACCACTGTCCAGGATATCCTGCCAAGGGCGGGAAAGTGTTAGCGGGATTTGATTGAGATTAACTGTCGCATTGACACCGTCCGCGCTAATGTTGCCTTTAATCGTACTGCGCCGCTCATCCACTCGCAGCCAAATCCCCTTTGAAGAGAGACGCCAGGGGTTAATATCGGCTTCGATACTCCCTGTCAGATCCAGCTGATGTTCTGCTAGAGGAGCTGCGATCGAATTAATATCCAGCAGCAGTTTTTCACCCTGCTTACGCAGGGATAGTTCGCCGCGAGCATCCAATACCTGATTTTCCGGCAGATGCAGCTGTCGGCTGACAAACCCCTGGCCCACCTCACTGGTAGAGAAATCGATTACAAAGCGCTCGCCCTGCATCCGGCCATTTACAGTGAGATTAAACTCGGAACCATTCAGCTCACTCACTTCGATAAATAGCTGCGCCGGTTTATCCTGCCAGCGGTATTGGGCGTTAGCCTGAATAGCAACAGGGGGAATCCCCGTCAACCGGCTGTCCACCAATTGCAGGCGAGCTATATCCAGCTGCGCCAAGCGAAACCCGGGAACTAGCAACTCCCAAGTAGTCGATGGCTGCTCCTCTCTGACAACTTCAACCTCCTCTTCGCCAGAATCTGCCAGCGCAGAGAGAAGTTCATTGAGGATATTTAGGTTGAGCAGTAAATCTTTGGCCCCCACTCGCTCAATATCGATGGGATCTCGGGACAAGCTGTTGAGGTTGACTTCCAGGTCCTGGGCTTCGGCAAGCGTATTAGCTCGATAGTCAATTCTCAGTCGCTCGAAAAACCAAAATCCTAATTTTTCACTGTGAATTCCCTCTGCCTCAATTTCGAGGTCGTCCACCAATTGCTCGGCAGCGTAAAAAGCCCCACGAGTAAGGCCGACGCGCCCCGGTTCCGTGCTGAGGAAATAGATAGCGGACATCAGGAGGAACAGACAAATGCCTGTTACCAGGGAACCCCCAGCACCCAGGGAGCGCCAGAGCCCACGCAGGAAAGCACCCACCCAGTGGGCAACGCCCAGCCCAAACAGGCCCAACCAGCGCATCAGAATGCCTGCCCCAAGCTCACATACACCTGGTAGCGATCATCGATGCCCTCACGGCGATCGAGGGGAAAGGCGATGTCCATGCGGATGGGGGCAAAGGAGGTGATATAGCGCACGCCAAAACCCGTTCCCCAAAACAGGTCGGAAAACTTGGGCGCTGCGTCCTCATAGGCATTGCCGCCATCGAGAAAAATCACACCGCCCCAGGTATCCGTAAAACGAAAACGGCCCTCAAAAGAAATCTCGCTGAGTCCCCGACCACCGATAGCATCGGAGAGGGTTTCCTCACCCTCATCATTAATCTCAATAAGTCGCGGACCCAACTCCTGGTAACCATAACCCCGCACGGAGCCACCGCCACCGGCATAAAAGCGCTCATCCGCAGGCAGCTCAAGATTCGACTCCCCTGTAATTGCCCCGGCTTTCAACCTTATTGCCAAGGTGGGCTTATAACGCCAGTCATCGGCTGTTTTATACGCTGTGAGCTGTAGGGTATTTTTAACAAAGGTGGTATTGGTATTTCTAAGATCGATATAGGGTTTTACTTCCAGCGCAGAAGTGGCGCCACGACGGGCATCCAGGGGTTTGTCTGTCGTGTTTAATTTAAAGCCCAGGGGGAAAGCTAACAGTGTGTAGTTTTCATCGGGATCATCTGCTTCAACTGCCCCTTCCACCTTCTCGTCCACTTCACTGAATTTCAGCTCGGCGCCACCACTCAGCGTGCGATGCTTACTGATTTTTCTCGATACCAGTGCACTGAATGTCAGGGACTCTGAACGGTAGGAATCAACATCCTCACCTTCCAAAGCAATACTGGCGGTCAAGCGTTGCTTGTCATGGAAGAAACGGGGAATAGTGAGCTTGCCTTCCAGGGTTTGCTTTACCTCGTTCAGCTTACTTTCGACTTCAATTTTTTCCCCACGATGGAAAACATTGCGGTGTTCCCAGGCTGCTGAAATACCGGCTCCCTCATCGGAGGTGTACCCCACCCCCAAGGTTATGGTGCGGTGATTGCGCTCCTGAATAACAAAAGTAACATCCACCAACCCATCGTAAGGTTCAGAAACTTCAGTATTTACATTGGCAATTAAGTTGGTGCGCAGCAGACGCAACTGCGCAGCATCCAGTTTACTGCGGCTGAAGCAATCCCCGGATTTAATCTTGACCTTATCCAACAGGTAGTCCTCTTCGATAGAGGTGACTCCTTCAATGCGGACTTGGCCAACATGGACTTCGGGGCTGGGGGCCACCCGATATTCCAGTCTCGCAGCAGCTTCCCGGTGAATCACCGTTGCCTGGTAGCTGACATCCACATTCAGCAGACAGGCATTTTCATTGAGGTACTTGGTAATTTTTTCTACGCCCTCAAGTACCTTGCTGGCAATCAGGGGATCTCCAACATGGATAGGTAAGCCGCTAAAGCCTGCCCGCAAACCGGCCGGCATATCAATATCCAGGCTCTTGATATGGTATTGGGGGCCGGGAGTGACACTATAGAAAATTTGGTTACCAGAAACAGACTCATACACAGTGGCATCATAATATCCCTGCGCACGCAGTAATTTTTCCAGGTTACCCCGCTCATAGTGCGCAATATCTGCCGGATCATCGTAGTTTTCCAGCGCACTACTGTTCTTGCGCAACTCGTTGAGTTCGGAGGTCAATTTTTCCTGCAGCTGGGGATCGCCCTGCACCAGTAGGGTAAAACCCGGCAAGCGATCAAAAAATGGGATTGCTGCTACCAGCTGCATTGGCAGCGCTAGAAGGGCAACAAGTAGGGAGACAAAGAGAATTCGCAAGATCTTTATCCAATGTCAGTAGCGGCTACTCCGCAAAAAATCCGGGTATCCGTTCCCTCCGTAGGCTGGAATATCCAGCTGATGACAACAGCTTGGATAATTAAATCGACTTATTGAGCAGCCAATAAGCCGATTCGGCGTTTGGGACTTCTATGGCTGAGTGCCTTGGCTGGGCATTAAGGGATTACAATCCTGGATAATCACCCGCCCTTCCAGAATATTTCCTTTGGAATACTCAGTGAAAATACACTGGTTAGTCTTGGGGTTATAATTCTCGATCCACAAATTATCTTCTTTCCAGGTGGCGCCGATATGGCGGTACCCATCGGGCACAGAGATACGCATGACCCCGCCAAAACGCTTCACGAAAACCTGCTCATAGTGAAAGTAGTAGGCAAGCCAGCCGCCAACAAAGAAAACCGCAGCCACGATTGCGCCGATCTTAAGGCTGCCCAGGCGACTGCCGATAAAAAGAGAAGCAATAACCAGGGCAATCACCGCTGCCCAGTACAAATAAGTAACCATGACTGTTTTTCTACCGTGAATTATTGGTGTTTATAAAGTGAAGGGTAGCGCAGAACCGCAGCAAACTAAATGGCGCCGGGTTACGCTCCCTAACTTACTCCTCTGCCAACTCCGGCAGCTTTTCAAATAGCGATAAGGCTTCAGGGTTGGCCAGGGCCTCCATATTTTTAACCGGTTTACCCTCCACCACATTGCGCACAGCCAGTTCCACAATCTTACCGCTGATAGTTTTAGGAATATCCGCCACCTGGATCACCTTTGCCGGTACATGGCGAGGCGTGGTATTGGCGCGAATCGTGGAGCGGATTTTCTGGGTCAGACCCTCGTCCAGTACAATACCCTCTCGCAAAACCACAAACAGCACTACCCGTACATCGTCGTGCCAGGGCTGGCCGATACAGATACTATCGAGCACCTCCTCGACTTTCTCCACCTGGCGGTAAATCTCTGCGGTTCCGATACGCACACCGCCGGGATTAAGTACTGCATCGGAGCGGCCATAGATCACAACACCACCGTGTACCGTAATCTCGGCATAGTCCCCATGCGCCCACACACCAGGCCAATTATCAAAGTAAGCACCGCGGTACTTGGCTCCATCTGGATCGTTCCAGAAGCCAATCGGCATACAGGGGAAGGATTTGGAGCAAACCAGCTCCCCTTTCTCTTCAACCACTGCACTGCCTGTATCATTCCAGACTTCCACCGCCATACCCAAGCCGCGACACTGCAATTCACCGGCATAGACCGGTAGAGTTGGGTTGCCAAGGGCAAAGCAAGACACAATATCGGTGCCGCCGGAAATAGAGGATAAGCAGAGATCTGCTTTTATATCTCTGTAGACATAGCGGAAGCCTTCGTGGGTCAGCGGAGAGCCTGTGGAGAGCACCGCACGCAATTTCTCCAGTTTGTGGGTCTCCCGGGGTTTGCAGCCACTCTTCTCCAGCGCAGCAATATATTTGGCACTGGTGCCAAACACACTGATTCCCTCTTCATCGGTCATATCCCATAGACTTTGGGATGAAGGGTAGAAAGGTGAGCCATCAAACAGCACTAGAGTCACCCCACAAGCCAGGCCACTCACCAGCCAGTTCCACATCATCCAGCCACAGGTGGTGAAGTAGAAAAGTGTATCCTCACGGCGCAGATCGCCATGCAAGCGATGCTCCTTCAGGTGCTGGAGCAAAGTGCCCCCCACTCCATGGACGATGCACTTGGGTACACCAGTAGTACCTGAGGAGTACATGATGTACAGGGGGTGATTAAATTCTGTTTGTACAAAGGAGAGTGCGCGAGCGGGCGCCGCTGCTTCAAAAGCTTGCAGTAGTACCGCCTTACCCAGCGGCTCTGCCGCTAGTACCTGAGCAGTTTCCTCTTCTGAGCGAGCAACCGGCACCACTACCAAAGTTTCTATGGATTCGATTCGCTGCATGATCTCGCGCAGACGCGGCAATGAATCAATAACCTTGCCGTTATAGAAGTATCCTTCACAGGCAAATAGCACTTTCGGCTGCACCTGGCCAAAGCGGTCAAATACTCCATTGATACCAAAGTCTGGTGAGCAGGAGGTCCAGATAGCTCCGAGGCTGGTGGTGGCCAGCATGGCCACTACGGTATCGATCACATTGGGCATAAAACCCGCTACCCGATCTCCCTCAACAACGCCCTGGGCAACGAGGGCCGCTGACAGGCGCTCCACCCGATCGTACAGCTCCTTGTAGCTCAGCTCGCGGCGGCTACCGTTCTCCAGGCGCTCGACCAGGGCAGCCTTGTCATCGCGATATCGCAGCAGGTTCTCAGCAAAGTTCAGGCGTGCCTGTGGAAACCACTGCGCTCCGGGCATGGAATCGTTACTGAGTGTCTCATCACCCTTATCTGCAGCAATAACTCCGGTGTAATCCCACAACTCCTGCCAGAAAGCTTCGCGATTATCTACTGACCACTGATATAAGGCCGCGTAATCATTGAGATCCAGCTGATATTGCTGGTTGACCCTGAGACGAAATTCATCCATCTGAGTGGCGGCAATAGCCTCTGCGCTGGGTTGCCAGAGCGGTTGGGAGTTGTCCTTCATTTCAACAGACCTTGTGGCTCATTATTGTGTTTTCAAATCGCCCTCTCGGGCACAAGGGGAGCAATCATGCCCTGCCCCACCACTTAAAACTATTTTAATCTTTTTTAGATTTGTTAAATAAAAGTTAACATAGCTAAATCTATCAATTCCCCAGGAACCTGCCGCTGTGAGTGCCACGATCAAACAACTACGCGCCTTTGTCACAGTGGCCCGCAGCCGCAGCCTGGCCCAGGCCAGCGCTCAGTTGCACACTTCCCAGCCAGCCCTGTCCATTGCCATCCGCAACCTGGAGGATGCGACTGGCGGCCCTCTTTTCAGTCGAGAAGCCCGCCAACTCGCTCTCACCCCAGAGGGCGAGGAATTTCTCTCCCGCGCCGAACAACTATTGCACAACTGGGATCAATCCCTGGATGCGATACAGCAGGCCTTTCGTCTGGAGCGAGGGCAGTTGCGCCTAGCAGTAATTCCCGCCTATGCGCTCAACCAACTCCCCCAATTATTAGCCAATTTTCACCGCCAACACCCACAAATCAATATCCTGCTGGAAGATGTGGTGATGGAGCGAGTAACCCAAGCGGTGCAAGATGGCCGGGCAGAGCTGGGCATCAGTTTTCGCCCCGAGGATTTAGGCGGGCTTGAGTTTGTGCCCCTACACAGGGATCGTTTTATCGCAGTCATGCCACCCCAGCACCCCCTCAGCGAAAAAGGAAAAGTGCGCTGGAGTGACCTGGCCAGTTTTCCTTTTATAGCTATGAACCGCGGCTCAGCGGTGAGGCGCTGGACCGATGAGGCCTTCGGGCAAAGTGGCAAAGGCGTTCACTATATCTGCGAAGCTAATCAACTAAGCACAATCGGCCAGTTAGTACGTGCGGGAATGGGGATTAGTGCTGTACCGAGCTTGTGTGAAACACAGGTTCGGGAATATGGGCTGGAATCCCTGCCGCTATCGGCACCAGTAGTGAGCCAGGAGGTGGGGATATTATTAAAGAGCCGAGGCACCTTGTCGGCACCAGCAACCGCGTTTTTATCCGCGATTACTGGTTGAGGTCTATAAAAGTGCCTCTACTTATTTGAGCGACTAGTGACTGCTGGTTGCGCGCAGCATCCAAGCCGTTTTCTCGTGAACTCTCATACGATCAGATACCAGGGCAACTGTGGATTCATCTTCTCCCGCCTGGGCATCTTTTAAAACTTCACGACAGGTTTTGATCACCTGTTCATGCCCTTTAGTGAGAATTTTTACCATTTCTTCCGCCGGTGGTACCTCAACAACTTCTTTGATGGAGCTGAGTTGAGCAAAAGCCTGGTAAGTACCGGGAGCGGAAACCCCGAGGGTACGAATGCGCTCGGCAATATCATCCACCGCAGTGGCCAGCTCGGTGTAATGCTCTTCAAACATCAGGTGTAATTCGCGGAACAGAGGCCCAGTAACATTCCAGTGGAAGTTGTGGGTTTGCAGGTAAAGGGTGTAGCTATCTGCCAACAAATGTTTCAAACCGGCAGCAATCTTTTCCCGATCCTTTTCACTGATACCAATATCGATTTTTTTCATAACACAAATCCCTCTTCCAAAAACTGTTGTCACCGAAATGGTTATGAGGCCATTTTGGTACCTTTATTCACTTCTCACAAGCTATCGAGCCAATAGCTTATTTATATAGACAAGTAAGATTTATAAGGTACAAAAATGGCGTGAATTTTAACCCGGCTATTGGAAGAAAATTTTGCGACAAGACATTGCCAATAAGGGACTCTCCAAATAAAACTATTTATCGAGCCCCCTGCTGGCAACACAAGAAATCAGGCACTACAAACCGGGCAATTACTATGGCTCGGCAGCTGCAAAGTTTGCAGGGCTAAGGTTTCCGTCTCGATTAAGTGCAATTTATTCAAGCTCGATACCGGCAAATCCATCAGGTATTTCATGGCCTCCAGAGCCTGCATGCTACCAACTACCCCCAGCGCAGGACCGATCACACCTGCTGTAGAGCAGTTCTGGACTTCAGCCTGCTCCTGGGGCGGAAACAGGCAGGCATAACAAGGGCCTTTTCCTTCAGAAAAATCAAAACTAATCAGCTGGCCGGAAAACCCCTGCACCGATGCCATTACCACCGGACACCCTGCCTGATAACAAACCCGGTTGATCGTATGGCGGATTTCCAGGTTATCGGTGCAGTCCAACACCAGATCCACCTGTTTTACCTGCTCAAGCAGCCAGGATTCATTCGCCATTTGGTTGTGGGGGTGAATGCGAATAGTTGGATTGGCTGCAGCCAATTGTTGTGCAGCCACCATGGCTTTGGATTTTCCCTGGTGATTGGTTTTGTACAAAACCTGGCGCTGTAAATTGGAGAGATCGATATGATCACCATCCACTAGGTGCAACTCTCCAATACCGGCTGCGGCCAGATACATCGCTGCCGGGCTGCCGAGCCCACCTAAACCAACAATCATAATTCGAGCAGAAGACAGCTTTTTCTGTCCCTCTTCACCCACCTGGGGCAACATTATCTGGCGACTGTAACGCTGTAATTCCTTACTACTTAACATGGCTCTACTTCCGCATGCTTACCTTTCAACAGGACATTAAAATCGGCAACCGCCTGCTTGTAATCTTCCGCTTTAGTTATAGCGCTGACCACGGCGATACTGCCAACGCCACTAGCGATAACCTCACCGGCCCGCTGCATATTAATACCACCAATTGCCACGAGTGGATAATCGGGCAATAGTGCGGCCATTCGCGCAAGTTTCTGCACGCCCTGCAACTGATCCGACATATCCTTGGTGTTGGTTGCATAAATTGCACCAATCGCCAAGTAACTGGGGCGATAACGGTAGGCCAACAGTAATTCATAGAAGCCGTGGGTACTGATACCCAGCTTCAATCCTGCCGCTTGAATTGCCCTCAGATCAGCAGACTGCAAATCCTCCTGGCCCAAATGCACGCCGTAGGCACCGCACTCAATCGCCAACTGCCAGTAATCATTGATAAACAGGCGCAGGTTATACGCCCTGCCAATAGCCACTGCCCTCTCAATCTGTGCGCGCAGGTCCCCACCCGGATTCTTTATTCGCAGCTGTAAAGTACGCACCCCCAGCTCAGCCAGGCGCTGCAACCACTCCACTGTATCCACTACCGGATATAAACCCAATGCTTGAGAGTCTGTTTGGGCAAACCCTTGAACAAGAGGCTGGGCCGCACCAAAACCATAATCCAGCGCACGCTCTTCTCCCGGCACCAAAATCTCCGGGAAGTCGATTAAATCCAGAGGCCAGCCACAATGACCTACAGGTCCAGCACCAGCGCCGATATGTGCATTATTTCCCCGACGCAAGCCCCGCTGAACATAGGCTTTACCCACAACGCAGGCATCTCGCAACGGGTAGCCCAAAGCGCGGCAGGCGGCAATAGCGGAGGACAGGGTGCAGCCAGTGCCATGTGTGCCCGTACTGGACACTTCCCGGCCAATAAACCAATCGGCTTTTTCACCATCCCACAGTAAGTCGGCAACTTCTCCCGCACGCAACTGCGTATGGCCGCCGGTAACTAAAATTGCAGTACCGCCGTGGGCGTGCAACTGACGCGCAGCTTGCACAATAGATTCCGCACCAGTGACACTGGCTCCGGTAAGCCATTCCAATTCATGTAAATTGGGAGTGACCAGATCACACTGTGGCATCAACTGAGCCAACACCGTTGCGGTAATATTCCCTTCGGTGAGCCTGGCTCCGTTGGTAGCAACAGCAACCGGGTCGTAAATAACCGGAACCGGCTGCACCGCTTTCAGCTGGCGCAGAAAATCTGCCACCGCAACAACTTGTTCAGCATTCGCTAGCAGACCGATTTTAATTGCGGCAGGAAATAGATCCCGCTGTAAGGCCCGCAATTGTGAAGCCAAGACCTCTAGGGAAACTGCATTAATTGCAGTGACTTCCACCGTATTCTGTGCGGTATTGGCCGTGATAGCACTGCAACCATGGCAGCCGAGATCGGCAAAAGTCAGCAGGTCCGCCTGAATGCCGGCGCCACCGCCGGAGTCACTGCCGGCAATGGTCCAGACAATTGGCTTTTTCAATTGGAGTTGATCGCGCATAAAAATACTAATCCTGCAATATGCTCTCTGCCTGCTGCCAGAAAGGCATATCCAGGGTGGGGGTACTGGGGCTGGCAGTTTGACGCCTGAGCATCAAGCCGGCATTAAAGGCGGCGCGCCCGGATTCCACAGCCAGTTTAAAGGCATTAGCCATCAGTACCGGATCCTGGGCTTTTGCAATCGCGGTATTCAATAACACCGCATCAAAGCCCATCTCCAGCGCTTCTGCCGCCTGTGATGGCGCACCGATTCCGGCGTCAATAATAAGCGGTACATCACTCAGGCGCTCGCTCAGTGTTTGCAGGTTATATTTATTGAGCAAGCCCTGCCCGGTACCGATGGGAGCCCCCCAGGGCATTAATACCTCGCAACCCACATCCAAAAGTTTTCGACACAGAACCAGGTCATCTGTGCAATAAGGCAAAACCTTGAAGCCTAACTGAATTAATTCCCGCGCAGCTTCTACCAGACCAAAGGGGTCTGGCTGCAAATTGTAATCATCGCCAATCACTTCCAGCTTGAGCCAATCGGTCTGGAAAATTTCCTGGGACATTTTTGCCAGCTCCACCGCTTCTCGCGGCGATTTACAACCGGCGGTATTGGGCAACAACTGACAACCGGACTCGCGAATATAATCCCAAAATCGATTGTCCTGCTGCTGTGCCGGATTTTGCCGGCGAAGAGACAAAGTAATAATTTCTGAAGCTGAGGCTTGCACCGATTCGCGCATAATCGCTGGGGAGGGATACAGGGCAGTGCCCACCAAAAGCCGGCTGTTAAATGTTTTTCCGTAAAGTGTTAATAGATCGCTCACCTTTACCCCCCCACTACCGGAGCAACAATATCCAGGCTATCGCCGTTATTTATCTCAGTATTGCTATATTCCGTACGGGGAATAAATCCACCGTTGATCGCAACGGCAAACGTTTCTCCGCGATAGCCGAGCTGCTGTAAAAGCGCAGAGAGTTTTAGCGGGGATTCAAGGCTCTGTGTTTCCCCATTAATTAGTACCTGCATCAAACCACCTGTAACAGTTGTTGTGCCACTTGATTCTCCACTTGCTCCACTACTGCCGGCGCTAAAAGATAACCGTGACGGTAAAGGCCATTCACCCTAATCAGCCCGTCCTCGCTGTGGATATAAGGCATATTATCCATAGTGGCGGGGCGACAATTTACGCGGGTCTCAACAATACGAGCCTCGGCAAAAGCCGGGTTGAGGGAGTAAAGCGCGGAAGACAATTCCATACTGGAGCGCACGGAAATGGGCGACTGGTCTTCACTCTCAATTTCCGTGGCGCCAATTACTGTGCGTCCATCGCTTCGGGGTACAGCATAGAGCTTATAGCGCGGGTGGAGCAGGCGCACTGGACGCTGCAAAACCACTTCCCGGGATTCCACCACCATCACCTCACCACGGACACCGCGTAAGCCTTCAATCTGCCCCTTGGCACCGAGACCACGGCAGTCGATCACGCAATCAAATTGTTCGCATTCCGAGTTCACAGAGATATACCCGGCTTCGCAATTTACCTTGCTCTGCTCTCGCAGAGTGACTGCGCCTCGGCGCAATACTCTGAGTAACGCAGGCAATAGGCGGAGATTATTGATATCCGCCTCACCCCGCAGGTAAAGCCCCTGTTCAAAGCCGTGTAAGGAGGGCTCTAATTTCGCTAAAGTATTGCAATCGAGTGGCTGCACCTGCTCCCTGGCAGACTCGCCCAACTTGCCCTGTAGCTCCCTCAGGAATTGCAGCAGCTCACTTTTATCCTTGCCATGAGCAACCAGCACTGAGCCCGCTCGGCGGTATTCCACGTCCTGCCCGCTCTGCTCCTCCAACTGCCGGACCCACTCAGACCAAAGCTCAAGGCTTTTCAGCCCCAGGTTGTAAACCTGTTTATCGCTGTGCACCAATTCCGATAGTGGTGAGATCATTCCCGCTGCCGTCCAGCAAGCTCCCCCGACTGGTGCCGACAGATCACCCGCTTCAAACAGGGTAATATCCAGTTCCCGTTGGCAGAGCCGCCAGGCGAGCAAGCGACCTAACAGGCCGCCACCGGCAATAGCTACTTTGGCTTTGGTTTCGCTTGTCACAGACCACCTATCTTCGCAAATCCAAATCGACACCCAGCGATATGCGCTATGCACTCACCGTACTTTTGCTATCCGATTCTTGGGGGAGAGGACTCTCCCCCAAAATACTCATTAGCCCTTGTGATAAATCTCGCTACCCATGTCCTTAAATTTAATCGACATTTCCTCCATGCCCTGTGCCGCTTCCTGCTTGGCCGCATAATCGCGCACATCCTGGGTAATTTTCATGGAGCAGAATTTCGGGCCGCACATGGAGCAGAAGTGAGCTACCTTGCCAGATTCCTTTGGCAAGGTTTCATCGTGATAGGTGCGTGCCCGCTCCGGATCCAAGCCGAGGTTGAACTGGTCTTCCCAACGGAATTCAAAGCGAGCTTTTGACAGGGCGTCATCGCGCTTCTGTGCCCGAGGATGCCCTTTGGCCAAGTCTGCGGCATGAGCCGCAATCTTATAGGCCATAAGGCCCTCTTTAACATCCTCTTTATTGGGTAGACCCAGGTGCTCTTTGGGGGTCACATAGCAGAGCATGGCGCAACCGTAGGTGCCGATAAGTGCAGCGCCGATGCCGGAAGTAATGTGGTCGTAGCCGGGAGCAATATCCGTGGTCAATGGACCTAGCGTGTAGAAAGGTGCGCCGTGGCAGTGCTTCAGCTGCTCATCCATATTTTCTTTGATCTTATGGATAGCCACATGACCGGGGCCTTCGATCATCGTCTGAACATCGTGCTTCCAGGCAATTTCAGTCAGCTCGCCAAGCGTGTGCAGCTCGCCAAACTGGGCTTCATCGTTAGCATCCGCAATGGAGCCCGGGCGCAGGCCATCACCGAGACTAAAGCTCACATCGTAAGCCTTCATAATCTCGCAGATTTCCTCGAAGTGGGTGTAGAGGAAATTCTCTTGGTGATGGGCGAGACACCATTTGGCCATAATGGAACCACCGCGAGAGACAATCCCGGTCATACGTTTGGCAGTGAGCGGCACATAGCGCAAAAGCACACCAGCATGAATAGTGAAGTAATCCACCCCCTGCTCCGCCTGCTCAATCAAGGTGTCGCGGAACACATCCCAGTTAAGATCTTCAGCAATTCCGTTTACTTTCTCCAGCGCCTGGTAAATCGGCACAGTACCGATGGGCACTGGCGAGTTGCGCAGAATCCACTCGCGGGTTTCGTGGATATTGGCACCGGTAGACAGATCCATCACCGTGTCCGCGCCCCACTTGGTAGACCAAACCAGTTTCTCCACTTCCTCTTCAATGGAAGAAGTCACAGCCGAGTTACCAATATTTGCATTCACCTTGCACAGGAAGTTGCGCCCGATAATCATCGGCTCCACTTCCGGGTGATTAATATTCGCCGGGATAATTGCCCGCCCCTCTGCAACTTCCCGGCGCACAAATTCCGGCGTGATTTGCTCGGGGATGTAAATACCATCACGTGCCTTCTGGTATTCACTTTCACTCATTTCCGCTGCCAACTTGGCTCGCCCCATATTTTCGCGCACTGCGATAAATTCCATCTCTGGGGTAATAATGCCGCGGCGGGCATAGTGCATCTGAGATACATTCTGTCCCGGTTTGGCCCGGCGAGGGCTGGGAAGGTTTTCAAAGCGGATATGATCCAGCCCCTGGTCCGCCATACGCTTCTGGCTGTAGGCCGCTTGGCGAGAGTCCAGCAGTTCAGTATCTCTGCGGGCCTCTATCCAGCCCTGGCGCAATTTGGGCAACCCTTCCCGTACGTCCACTTTAAAATTGGGCTCGGAGTAGGGGCCCGAAGTGTCGTAAATGGTTAGGGGCTCATTGGGTTCAAACACCGGATTCTCTGCATCCCCCCCTACCAAACTATCTCCCAAACAGATCTGACGAGCACCAACCTGAATGTCGGGAGTTTCTCCGGGCAAATACACCTTGCTCGAGTTGGGGAAAGATTGAACCGTGAGATTTTCAAGAAATTCTTTAGCGGAATCGCGACTGGCAGCGCGGGAGGACTTTCCGGCTTTACCGGATTGTTCAATGATCTCAGACATGCGTAACCTTAAAACTTGGAAATTTAAAGGTCGCAGCATCCAGGGCACACACAAAGAGAAAAGACGCCAAACTGTAACAAAACAGGCGACTTCAGATCTTGTTCCCTACGCGGGGGTTACCCCGATCAGGTTCAACGGATCTCGCAACAGCGATCTCAGCCCACAGGCACTCCGACAAGTAGAGCGCAGTATAGTGGAAGCGCCCGAAGAAAAACAGATGGCATAAAACTGTGCCAGAAAAAGTAAAGCTTTTAAACGCCAATAAAGTAATCAATGCTCTTGGCGACAAAACTCCAACAGACTTCAATTTATTGATAACTGACCAAAGGGTCTCAAGCATTCATCACTCACAATATCTGAGTGCGTCCTACACTCCTTCTCGTTTACCGGAGCAGTGAATAAAACGATAACAACTTACGGCGAAAGTCGGTGTGGGAGAAAATACAATGTTGAATAAATATGGAGTTCTAGTAACGCTCTGTTTGAGCATCTTATCGATACAGCCAGCAATGGCAGCCCCCTCCAAGTCTGTTGCTGCGGGTGACAGTATTACCATGGCATTCGGTGCAGACTGTACCCGCAATAAGTATTTCTGGGACCTGTTTTGTCTTCTCGGCGGGGACCAACCCGAGCATTCCTGGTTTGACGGCGACGACAATTCAGTGGAGAGTGTTCACGATAAATATAAAGTTAGCTACCCCAATATGGCTGCCAATAAAAGTGCAGCGGAATCCGGTGCTGAGATGCGTAGTGGAGGCGACAATTTCTCCACTCAAGCCGATCGGATTCTATCCCAAAGTAATTTACCTGATCATGTCGAGGTAGTATTGGGCGGTAATGACATCTGTAACCGGGATTGCGTCGATCCAGCCAACTGTAACGATCCACTCTACACCGATAGCGAGTGGCGCTCGGCAGTTCAAGCTGGACTGGACAAATTAGTCGATGGTCTCCCTAACGGCTCAACGATAGTACTCGGCTCAGTACCACGAGTACACGATCTCCGGGCAGCAGGTCTGGATAAGCAAAGCGGTAATTCCCGGGTAGATTGCGAGAGTGTCTGGTCGACTTTCGGAATCTGCCGAATTGCAACGAATGGCGGCTCGATGAATGGAGAGAGCTTTGCTACTCGTTATAACGGAATAGCCGCAGCCCAACAACGTTATAACGAAATCCTTGTTGAGGAAGCAGAAAGTTACAACGGTATGAATGGGGTAGAAGTTGTTGCTGAATATACCGGTGAGGATCAGTTAAATGCCGGGACTTTTCAGTTTAATAAAGATGATATTGATGGTGGAGACTGTTTCCACCCAAGCATTCAAGGACAAAATATTGTCGCTGACCTACTGTGGCAAGGAAATCCGGATAAATAAGTAACTTTTACTGCTCGGTAAATTCAGGGCCCGCAATAAAGTACCGCGGGCCCTAATCAATTCACTTACCTAAATCCTCATCAAAGTAACCACTCTCTTCAACCACATACTGCAATCTATGCGGCAAACCCTTTCTCATAAAGGCAACATCAATTACTTTTCCACTGGTAAGAGCACTCCAAAGCTTATTCTGACCACTGTGGACCCAACTGTCATTGACCCTCAACAGCACATCGTTTTCCTCGAATCCAAGTGCAGTAAAGAACTCATTGTTGGCCACCCCCTCCAAGCGCATCAAATGGTGGCCCTCAACTTCCAGCTCCGCCTCAATAAATTTAGCCTCCAAGAATTCTCGTTGTTCGAGTTGCTTCACCAACCACTCTTGCCCAAGAGTCAACACACCAGCCGGCTCGATTAGCTTTTTACCCTTTTCTCCCTGAGGCTGTTCAATACGTTTGCGCAGCTCCTCATCGTGCTGATGGGACAAAGTTAAAGGGATAATATTACCCTCTTCACCTTGCAATAGCAGACGCTCCAGGGATCCCTGATTATCAATAACGGCATAGTGCCCTTTCAAACTCTTCAGAACGACATCTTTAAGAACAGACTGCCCCAGTGAAAAACTCTGTGCCTTCTGCCCATTTACTTCTATTAAAGCTTTGGACTTACTTTCTATACTCGATTCACTAACTCCTACCAGGGCAAGAGGTAGATCCGTAACAGGTAAATGATTCTCAGTATCTTTTTGTTGTTTCCATATATATTTTTTCTGAGGATATATATCAAGCCTGATTAGTTCTTTTTCTATCCAGTAAGAATATTGCTCAAATGATCGCGTGCCCTTTAGATACAAACCGTTTATAAAAACAACCGGCACATTTGTAAGGCCAAGCTCTAAAGCAATTTCCTGATCCCCCAGAACAACTTCTTTATAATTCATATCTCCAATACAGGCTTTAAATTGCTTGTTATCAATCAGTAAACTTCTTGCGGTCTGGGAGTAAGACTTCTCACCAAGGTTTGGAGTTTTTGCGTATAAGGCGTCGTGATATTCCCAAAAAATATTGTGCTCACCAGCACACTTAGCTGAAACAGCAGCTTTGATACCTTCCCGATGAAACTTAAGGGGAAAATCAAAATTTACCTGGCGAACCCAACCAGAATAGTCACTCAACATACGCCTCAAGGTTGGCTGAAAGGATTTACAGTGGGGAGATTGAAAGGAGCAGAACACAGCAATTGTTATAGGCGCTTCGGGATTTCCTCGAGCGGCGCGCCCGCCATAATCAAGATCAATCCGTGGTGGCTCTGGAACGGGAAGCATAACTTCTATTTCTTGACCATCTTTTGCTGTTTTGGCAATTATTTCATGCAGTTTGTTGAGCCGTAATTTATGCTCCATTTCAGCAATATCATACAGCACAAGCTGGAGTTCCTTATCCAAGGCCTCTACGCTGACCTCCTGGCCATCAATCCGTGCAGCTATATGTTGCTGATCAAGTACTTTAGTTCCTACTGTTATTTCCGCATCCTTTGAACACCCCCCCATTAGGCTCAAAATACCCAACGCCATTAACTTTGCTATAACATCCCTTAGTCGCTTCACTGGTAATTCTCCTTTTACCGGTTTTGACCAATCTTACCCGCCAATTCTCATTTCAGCCGCTTACAGCAAGCTTTATTCAGAACGTGTTCAAAAAATGAGAACCAGGCAAGCTTTTTGGCATCTAAGCTAACGTCTCTCCAGTAGAGGGAATATCCAACAAACTAACCCTGAGTAATTTCGCGAGCCTATTCGATCCTTAGATCACTGTCCCCCATATGAAATCGCTTTTAAAACTACATGGGAAAATCTTGAAACCAAAACAAGCAATAGATCATATTGAAGTATCCAATAAGAGCTATAGCCAAAAGTATCGATTGCAGGAAACTCCAAATCGTCTATAAGAAGACGCTTCAGCGGAAGAATAAATTCAAGTCTCCTACAGTGATGCCAGATCCGTTTATGACGGGGACAGTAAAAATAGAGAATCTACAGTCAATCTACGGCCAAATACTCAGATGTACTACGATTACTCAACGGTACTCTACTGAAAATTCATAGCTCGAGTTATTGGTACAACTTTCGCAATGGATAACATCACCATGATACGACTACCACTTATTACCATCGTTTGACTTCACAGCGAGCCTATAGACCTTGTTAAATAGATGGATAGCTTAGTTGTGTTAATCATAAGCACCCTCAAGATACACCCGACACCAGACCAAATTTTTATATTCCACAGTAAAAAAGTAAAAGTAACTCTCAAGGAGAATAATTCTTTTGGGCTAAAGAAACACACATCTAATTCACCACTATGACTGGTTCGTATGGATCAATGAAAGAAAGCCAGCATACCTTTAAAAAATTATCAGAAATACAAGACCTGAAAAGAATACAACTGGTTGTTGGTGGTCTTGGCTTTATAGGCCAGTACTTAACATGGGGATTATTACGAAAAGGTTTTAATGTAGTTTTAATTGCGCGAAATGATATTCATGATCGATTCGAGCAACTAAAACAAAGAAATAGTTTTGCCAATCCTATTTACAAACTTTCGAAAAATGATTTCGACCGACTTATAATCATTTCAGGAGACTTGAACAGGCCAAAGCTCAGCTTAAGTTCTAGGTCTTACAGACAACTACTCTCTCTACACATTGGTTCAATTTGGAATTGTGCAGCTGACATGCGCTATAGCTATAGCAACCTACAGCAAAGCATTAATACAAATGTTATCGGTGTGGAACGATTAATAGAGGTTGCTGTAGCAGCAAAATGTCGGTTCAACCAAATATCAACCAGTTTTATTGCCGGTAAAGATCATGCCAGCGGAGTAACCATAAAGGAAAAACTCTATCAACCTAAAGAATTTTTTAATGCTTATGATTACACCAAAAATGCAGCAGAGAACTTAATCGCAAAGTCCAAAAACCTGGAATACACCATCTATAGGCCAACTATTGTCCTAGGAGACTCGGTGACTGGCTACACAAACTCTCAGTCCGGTTACTATGAATATGTAAAACTGCTAAATAGACTAAAAGAACAGAATGTACAGACCCCCATTCACCTAAAATATCTTCCAAACTGCCTTATCAATGTCATTCCGGTTGACACTTGCTGTGATGCAATATTAAAGATTTCAAACAACCATGAACTCACAAAAAACCAATACTTTAATATTGCCGACTCTAACCCAATGACAATCGACGAATTCGTTAAGTTTAATCGCGATTACTTTGAGCTAGATTTAAGGCAAATTCAAGACAGCCACGTATTGTTAAGTAGCCTACCAGAAAAAGAAAGGCGGATACTTAAGATTATTAATAGAATGCAAAATGGACCATTTTTAAACAGTGACTTCAGGTTTTGCAGCGCAAATAGCCAAAGAGTCTTAGGTCACCCTGTTCAGAATCAATGGCGTAATAGCAAGAGTTATCTGACCAAAGTGGTGGACTATTTTTTAAATCAAGCGTAACTAAATTCAGCCCGATCAGGTATGCCATGAACAAACCTAGTGACATATCACTTTCCCATTATGCAAACAGAATCAGTTACTCAGGGCCAAATGAAGATTCAAGATCAGAGCTTAAAGCTCTAAATATCAATGAAAATGATAGTATTTTATGTGTTACTGGCGGTGGAGATCGCGTATTAAGCCTTCTACTGGGTAATCCCAAAAAAATAACCGCCATTGACTTGAATCCCAGCCAAAACTATCTCTTGGAACTAAAAAAAATTGGCATCCAGAAATTAAATTATGAGGAATTTTTAAGGTTCTCAGGAATACTCCCATGCAAAAAGAGATTAAACATCTATGACAACATAAAATCCTCTTTATCAAAAAAGGCGGAGTTATTTTGGTCAAACAACATAAATATCATTGAAAAAGGGTTTATTTATGAAGGCGCTTTCGAAAAGCACTTCAAGTTAATCAGTATGATCATTAAAGTTATTCGACCCAGCAAAATAAAAACTCTAACTCACCTAAAAAGCATTGAAGAACAGCGTGAGTTTGTTAAAAACAAATGGAATACCCCAACCTGGAAAACATTTTTGCATTTCCTTACCAATAAATATTTCTTCAGAACTTTCCTTAAAGATCCTGGGTTCTACGAACACATCCCACAAGAAGTGTCAATCTCTGAGTATTTATTAGGCAGAATGGACCACTCTCTAATGAACCACCTGGTTCTCGACAATTTCTTTATGACATTCCTGCTAACTGGAAAATACAACCCCGAATATGGAATGCCTTTATATTTGGAAAAAAATAACTACCCAGTAATTAAGGGAGCACTAGATAAAACAGCCATAGAAATAGTAACCTCACCGATAGAACAATATTTATACAACTGTGAAAATAAAATTGATAAATTCTCCATTTCTGACGTCTCAGCTTATCTTGATGAAAAGAGCTTTGTTTCCCTACTAAACGCAATATACTCAGCAGCTAGCGAAAACAGCATCCTCTGCATGCGCCATTTTATTACCAAAAGAATAATTCCTGACTCTATAAAAAATAAATTTTCTTTTAACCCAGTTCTTGAGGAAGAGCTCAATAATAGCGATATATCGTTTGTTTATAGCTTTAATGTTGGAGTGAAAAGAGGACACTAAATTACCTCACCAATGTATAGCTGTTACAGTAATTTAAATGACAGCTACCTTTAGGAATTCCTAATAGAAGACTCGCCAGCTAAGCTAGAGTACAAGCGCAGGCACTAAAAAGGGCCGCCCTATTAGACTGCCCTTTTTCGAATTAGAAGCCTGATAAACCACTATACCGGTTTAGACCACCGGTAGGGCTGTCCCACACTACCCTATGGGCGCCTCCAGTGTTCCAAGCTGGCACGGCTCCGGGATCGCGCACGACTCACATGGCAGCGCAGGTGCTGCCCGGTAGTAAAAGTATTTCACCCTATCCAAACAACAGGGAAACTTGCAGGGATTTTGTTTTACGCGGATTTCCACAGTCTGGAGTTACTAACAGAAAGTCTGGATAGAGTTGTGTATAACTTTAATAAACGGGCTGCAGGCCCCGTGTTACAAGGGATTACTGCAGAGACTAAAAAATCATCGATATTTTTACCGGCTAAATTTAATTTTTGGCGGGAGTGGTATGGGTACTTTTCTGGTTTTTACGCGAGTTATTTTTGTTGGATGATTTTTTATATAAGTGCGACGGAGGTAGGTAAAGACCTATTTTTATAGGCTTTTTAGGAGAGCGTCTGTTTAAGGTGCTCAGGTAGTTTTAGGTTTTTCTTTTTTTAATTACTGACTGATTTTTTAAACAGAAAGTTGATCATAAAATTTTTTCAGAGTTACTTTTATTTTTTTCATTTAATTTCTGCCAAGTATTTTCTGCTTTCTCTTTCTTATTTTTTTGTTTTTTGCTTTTTGTTTTTTTAAATATTTTTAGCCATAAAAAAAGGGCCACCCTATTGGGTGGCCCTTTTCGGATTAGAAGCCTGACGATGACCTACTCTCACATGGGGAAGCCCCACACTACCATCGGCGATGTTGCGTTTCACTTCTGAGTTCGGCAAGGGATCAGGTGGTTCCACAACTCTATTGTCGTCAGGCAAACTGGCTTGGGTTGGCGTTGGTCTTATAAGCAAAGTGCTTGGCCTGCCGCGTTATCGCTTGTTTGCCTCGGTCATGTTATTGACCGGCGATAACCCCAAATAAGTCGGTAAAACAATCTGTAGTAATACACCGCAAGCGATCGTATGTCTCTAACTCACAATCCGCTAGCTTAGCTAGTCGTTAGTAACCATCTCTGTTGTATGGTCAAGCCGCACGGGCAATTAGTACTGGTTAGCTCAACGCCTCACAACGCTTCCACACCCAGCCTATCAACGTGGTAGTCTTCCACGGCCCTTCAGGAGGCTCAAGGCCTCAGGGAGATCTTATCTTGAAGGAGGCTTCCCGCTTAGATGCTTTCAGCGGTTATCCCGTCCGAACATAGCTACCCGGCAATGCCACTGGCGTGACAACCGGAACACCAGAGGTTCGTTCACTCCGGTCCTCTCGTACTAGGAGCAACTCTTCTCAAATCTCCAACGCCCACGGCAGATAGGGACCGAACTGTCTCACGACGTTCTAAACCCAGCTCGCGTACCACTTTAAATGGCGAACAGCCATACCCTTGGGACCGGCTTCAGCCCCAGGATGTGATGAGCCGACATCGAGGTGCCAAACACCGCCGTCGATGTGAACTCTTGGGCGGTATCAGCCTGTTATCCCCGGAGTACCTTTTATCCGTTGAGCGATGGCCCTTCCATACAGAACCACCGGATCACTATGACCTACTTTCGTACCTGCTCGACATGTCTGTCTCGCAGTCAAGCGCACTTATACCATTATGCTCATTGCATGATTTCCGACCATGCTGAGTGCACCTTCGTACTCCTCCGTTACTCTTTGGGAGGAGACCGCCCCAGTCAAACTACCCACCATACACTGTCCTCGATCCGGATAACGGACCAGAGTTAGAACCTCAAACATACCAGGGTGGTATTTCAAGGACGGCTCCACAACAACTAGCGTCGCTGCTTCAAAGCCTCCCACCTATCCTACACAAATAGGCTCAAAGTTCAGTGCAAAGCTGTAGTAAAGGTTCACGGGGTCTTTCCGTCTAGCCGCGGGTACACTGCATCTTAACAGCGATTTCAATTTCACTGAGTCTCTGGTGGAGACAGCGTGGCCATCGTTACGCCATTCGTGCAGGTCGGAACTTACCCGACAAGGAATTTCGCTACCTTAGGACCGTTATAGTTACGGCCGCCGTTTACCGGGGCTTCGATCAAGAGCTTCGCCGAAGCTAACCCCATCAATTAACCTTCCGGCACCGGGCAGGCGTCACACCCTATACGTCCTCTTACGAGTTTGCAGAGTGCTATGTTTTTAATAAACAGTCGCAGCCACCTGGTCACTTCGACCGGCCTCAGCTTAGGGAGCAAGTCCCATCACCAAAACCGGCGTACCTTCTCCCGAAGTTACGGTACCATTTTGCCTAGTTCCTTCACCAGAGTTCTCTCAAGCGCCTTGGTATTCTCTACCTGACCACCTGTGTCGGTTTAGAGTACGATTCACTATTACCTGAAGCTTAGAAGTTTTTCCTGGAAGCAGGGCATCAACCACTTCACCCACTAAGTGGGCTTCGTCATCAGTTCTCAGCCTTAGGGACCCGGATTTGCCTAAGTCCCCAGCCTACAACCTTAAACATGGACAACCAATCGCCATGCCGGCCTAGCCTTCTCCGTCACTCCGTCGCAGTAATAGCGAGTACAGGAATATTAACCTGTTTCCCATCGACTACGGCTTTCGCCCTCGCCTTAGGGGTCGACTAACCCTGTCCCGATTAGCGTTGGACAGGAACCCTTGGTCTTCCGGCGGGGAGGTTTTTCACCTCCCTTATCGTTACTCATGTCAGCATTCGCACTTGTGATACCTCCAGCAGACCTCCCGATCCACCTTCAACGGCTTACACAACGCTCCTCTACCATGCTCCTAAGAGCATCCGCAGCTTCGGTTATCAGTTTGAGCCCCGGTATATCTTCCGCGCAGGCCGACTCGA